>NZ_CP195329.1:2500-5000 GCF_051853085.1 Stenotrophomonas sp. T8
TCCGTAAGTAGCGACGAGCGAACGCGGACTAGCCCTTAAGCTGATTTGGTTCTAGGAAAACGCTCTGGAAAGAGCGGCCATAGAAGGTGATAGCCCTGTATCTGAAAGGGCCATTTCAGTGAAGACGAGTAGGGCGGGGCACGTGAAACCCTGTCTGAACATGGGGGGACCATCCTCCAAGGCTAAATACTACTGACCGACCGATAGTGAACCAGTACCGTGAGGGAAAGGCGAAAAGAACCCCGGAGAGGGGAGTGAAATAGAACCTGAAACCGTGTGCGTACAAGCAGTAGGAGCTCCGCAAGGAGTGACTGCGTACCTTTTGTATAATGGGTCAGCGACTTACTGTTCGTGGCAAGCTTAACCGTATAGGGGAGGCGAAGGGAAACCGAGTCTGATAAGGGCGCATAGTCGCGGGCAGTAGACCCGAAACCGGGTGATCTAGTCATGCCCAGGGTGAAGGTGCGGTAACACGCACTGGAGGCCCGAACCCACTCCCGTTGCAAAGGTAGGGGATGAGGTGTGATTAGGAGTGAAAAGCTAATCGAACCCGGAGATAGCTGGTTCTCCTCGAAAGCTATTTAGGTAGCGCCTCATATGTATCCTCTCGGGGGTAGAGCACTGTTATGGCTAGGGGGTCATCGCGACTTACCAAACCATTGCAAACTCCGAATACCGAGACGGACTGTATGGGAGACACACGGCGGGTGCTAACGTCCGTCGTGAAAAGGGAAACAACCCAGACCCACAGCTAAGGTCCCAAATTTTGTGCTAAGTGGAAAACCATGTGGAAAGGCACAGACAGCCAGGAGGTTGGCTTAGAAGCAGCCACCCTTTAAAGAAAGCGTAATAGCTCACTGGTCGAGTCGGTCTGCGGGGAAGATTTAACGGGGCTAAGCACAGAACCGAAGCTTGGGGTGCATACTTCGTATGCGCGGTAGAGGAGCGTTCCGTAAGCCGTTGAAGGTGGATTGAGAAGTCTGCTGGAGGTATCGGAAGTGCGAATGCTGACATGAGTAACGATAATGCGGGTGAAAAACCCGCACGCCGAAAGCCCAAGGTTTCCTTGCGCAACGTTAATCGGCGCAGGGTGAGTCGGCCCCTAAGGCGAGGACGAAAGTCGTAGTCGATGGGAAGCAGGTTAATATTCCTGCACCTCGCGTAAGTGCGATGGAGGGACGGAGAAGGTTAGGTGTACCAGGCGTTGGTTGTCCTGGGGAAAGGCGGTAGGTTTGGATCTTTGGCAAATCCGGGATCCTCTAAGACCGAGCACCGAGACGAGCCTTTATGGCAAAGTCACTGATACCACGCTTCCAGGAAAAGCTCCTAAGCTTCAGCTTACGCAGACCGTACCGTAAACCGACACAGGTGGGTAGGATGAGAATTCTCAGGCGCTTGAGAGAACTCGGGTGAAGGAACTAGGCAACATGGCACCGTAACTTCGGGAGAAGGTGCACCCTTTTTGGTGGCTCGTGCGAGCTATAGCTGAAGAGGGTCGCAGTAACCAGGCCGCTGCGACTGTTTATCAAAAACACAGCACTCTGCAAACACGAAAGTGGACGTATAGGGTGTGACGCCTGCCCGGTGCTGGAAGGTTAATTGATGGGGTCAGCCGCAAGGCGAAGCTCTTGATCGAAGCCCCAGTAAACGGCGGCCGTAACTATAACGGTCCTAAGGTAGCGAAATTCCTTGTCGGGTAAGTTCCGACCTGCACGAATGGCGTAACGACAGCGGCGCTGTCTCCACCCGAGACTCAGTGAAATTGAAATCGCTGTGAAGATGCAGCGTTCCCGTGGCAAGACGGAAAGACCCCGTGAACCTTTACTATAGCTTTACACTGAACGTTGAGTTCGTCTGTGTAGGATAGGTGGGAGGCTATGAAACCATGGCGCTAGCTGTGGTGGAGCCATCCTTGAAATACCACCCTGTCGTGCTTGACGTTCTAACCTGGGCCCATTATCTGGGTCGGGGACCGTGTATGGTGGGTAGTTTGACTGGGGCGGTCTCCTCCTAAAGAGTAACGGAGGAGCTCGAAGGTACGCTCAGCGCGGTCGGACATCGCGCACTGTGTGCAAAGGCATAAGCGTGCTTGACTGCAAGATCGACGGATCAAGCAGGTAGGAAACTAGGACTTAGTGATCCGGTGGTTCTGTATGGAAGGGCCATCGCTCAACGGATAAAAGGTACTCCGGGGATAACAGGCTGATACCGCCCAAGAGTTCATATCGACGGCGGTGTTTGGCACCTCGATGTCGGCTCATCACATCCTGGGGCTGTAGTCGGTCCCAAGGGTATGGCTGTTCGCCATTTAAAGTGGTACGCGAGCTGGGTTCAGAACGTCGTGAGACAGTTCGGTCCCTATCTGCCATGGGCGTTGGAGATTTGAGAGGGGCTGCTCCTAGTACGAGAGGACCGGAGTGGACGAACCTCTGGTGTTCCGGTTGTCACGCCAGTGGCATTGCCGGGTAGCTATGTTCGGAAGCGATAACCGCTGAAAGCA
>NZ_CP195329.1:7500-4047500 GCF_051853085.1 Stenotrophomonas sp. T8
CGGCCAGGCCGGTGTGAGATGTCCCTTTCTGGGGCCTTAGCTCAGCTGGGAGAGCACCTGCTTTGCAAGCAGGGGGTCGTCGGTTCGATCCCGACAGGCTCCACCAGGGAGATTAAGAAACAAGCTCCGGGTCTGTAGCTCAGGTGGTTAGAGCGCACCCCTGATAAGGGTGAGGTCGGTGGTTCGAGTCCTCCCAGACCCACCATTCTCTGAATGACGCATACATTCGATCTTTATACGCATCAGCACTGTGGCTGGTACGTGTTCTTTTAAAACTTGTGACGTAGCGAGCGTTTGAGATGTTCTATCAGACGTGTCGTGAGGCTAAGGCGAGAGACGCAAGTCTCTTTATTGATTGAGTCGTTATATTCGTATCCGGGCTTTGTACCCCCGGGTCATATGTAACCCAAGGCAACTTGCGGTTATATGGTCAAGCGAATAAGCGCACACGGTGGATGCCTTGGCGGTCAGAGGCGATGAAGGACGTGGCAGCCTGCGAAAAGTATCGGGGAGCTGGCAACAAGCTTTGATCCGGTAATGTCCGAATGGGGAAACCCACCCGCTTGCGGGTATCCTGCAGTGAATACATAGCTGCTGGAAGCGAACCTGGTGAACTGAAATATCTAAGTAACCAGAGGAAAAGAAATCAACCGAGATTCCGTAAGTAGCGACGAGCGAACGCGGACTAGCCCTTAAGCTGATTTGGTTCTAGGAAAACGCTCTGGAAAGAGCGGCCATAGAAGGTGATAGCCCTGTATCTGAAAGGGCCATTTCAGTGAAGACGAGTAGGGCGGGGCACGTGAAACCCTGTCTGAACATGGGGGGACCATCCTCCAAGGCTAAATACTACTGACCGACCGATAGTGAACCAGTACCGTGAGGGAAAGGCGAAAAGAACCCCGGAGAGGGGAGTGAAATAGAACCTGAAACCGTGTGCGTACAAGCAGTAGGAGCTCCGCAAGGAGTGACTGCGTACCTTTTGTATAATGGGTCAGCGACTTACTGTTCGTGGCAAGCTTAACCGTATAGGGGAGGCGAAGGGAAACCGAGTCTGATAAGGGCGCATAGTCGCGGGCAGTAGACCCGAAACCGGGTGATCTAGTCATGCCCAGGGTGAAGGTGCGGTAACACGCACTGGAGGCCCGAACCCACTCCCGTTGCAAAGGTAGGGGATGAGGTGTGATTAGGAGTGAAAAGCTAATCGAACCCGGAGATAGCTGGTTCTCCTCGAAAGCTATTTAGGTAGCGCCTCATATGTATCCTCTCGGGGGTAGAGCACTGTTATGGCTAGGGGGTCATCGCGACTTACCAAACCATTGCAAACTCCGAATACCGAGACGGACTGTATGGGAGACACACGGCGGGTGCTAACGTCCGTCGTGAAAAGGGAAACAACCCAGACCCACAGCTAAGGTCCCAAATTTTGTGCTAAGTGGAAAACCATGTGGAAAGGCACAGACAGCCAGGAGGTTGGCTTAGAAGCAGCCACCCTTTAAAGAAAGCGTAATAGCTCACTGGTCGAGTCGGTCTGCGGGGAAGATTTAACGGGGCTAAGCACAGAACCGAAGCTTGGGGTGCATACTTCGTATGCGCGGTAGAGGAGCGTTCCGTAAGCCGTTGAAGGTGGATTGAGAAGTCTGCTGGAGGTATCGGAAGTGCGAATGCTGACATGAGTAACGATAATGCGGGTGAAAAACCCGCACGCCGAAAGCCCAAGGTTTCCTTGCGCAACGTTAATCGGCGCAGGGTGAGTCGGCCCCTAAGGCGAGGACGAAAGTCGTAGTCGATGGGAAGCAGGTTAATATTCCTGCACCTCGCGTAAGTGCGATGGAGGGACGGAGAAGGTTAGGTGTACCAGGCGTTGGTTGTCCTGGGGAAAGGCGGTAGGTTTGGATCTTTGGCAAATCCGGGATCCTCTAAGACCGAGCACCGAGACGAGCCTTTATGGCAAAGTCACTGATACCACGCTTCCAGGAAAAGCTCCTAAGCTTCAGCTTACGCAGACCGTACCGTAAACCGACACAGGTGGGTAGGATGAGAATTCTCAGGCGCTTGAGAGAACTCGGGTGAAGGAACTAGGCAACATGGCACCGTAACTTCGGGAGAAGGTGCACCCTTTTTGGTGGCTCGTGCGAGCTATAGCTGAAGAGGGTCGCAGTAACCAGGCCGCTGCGACTGTTTATCAAAAACACAGCACTCTGCAAACACGAAAGTGGACGTATAGGGTGTGACGCCTGCCCGGTGCTGGAAGGTTAATTGATGGGGTCAGCCGCAAGGCGAAGCTCTTGATCGAAGCCCCAGTAAACGGCGGCCGTAACTATAACGGTCCTAAGGTAGCGAAATTCCTTGTCGGGTAAGTTCCGACCTGCACGAATGGCGTAACGACAGCGGCGCTGTCTCCACCCGAGACTCAGTGAAATTGAAATCGCTGTGAAGATGCAGCGTTCCCGTGGCAAGACGGAAAGACCCCGTGAACCTTTACTATAGCTTTACACTGAACGTTGAGTTCGTCTGTGTAGGATAGGTGGGAGGCTATGAAACCATGGCGCTAGCTGTGGTGGAGCCATCCTTGAAATACCACCCTGTCGTGCTTGACGTTCTAACCTGGGCCCATTATCTGGGTCGGGGACCGTGTATGGTGGGTAGTTTGACTGGGGCGGTCTCCTCCTAAAGAGTAACGGAGGAGCTCGAAGGTACGCTCAGCGCGGTCGGACATCGCGCACTGTGTGCAAAGGCATAAGCGTGCTTGACTGCAAGATCGACGGATCAAGCAGGTAGGAAACTAGGACTTAGTGATCCGGTGGTTCTGTATGGAAGGGCCATCGCTCAACGGATAAAAGGTACTCCGGGGATAACAGGCTGATACCGCCCAAGAGTTCATATCGACGGCGGTGTTTGGCACCTCGATGTCGGCTCATCACATCCTGGGGCTGTAGTCGGTCCCAAGGGTATGGCTGTTCGCCATTTAAAGTGGTACGCGAGCTGGGTTCAGAACGTCGTGAGACAGTTCGGTCCCTATCTGCCATGGGCGTTGGAGATTTGAGAGGGGCTGCTCCTAGTACGAGAGGACCGGAGTGGACGAACCTCTGGTGTTCCGGTTGTCACGCCAGTGGCATTGCCGGGTAGCTATGTTCGGAAGCGATAACCGCTGAAAGCATCTAAGCGGGAAGCGCGCCTCAAGATGAGATCTCCCGGGGCACAAGCCCCCTGAAGGAACCATGTAGACTACGTGGTTGATAGGTCAGGTGTGTAAGTACAGCAATGTATTGAGCTAACTGATACTAATGATCCGTGCGGCTTGACCATATAACCTCAAGTTGCCTTGGCTTTACGACAACGTCGTAAGAGCATCCAAGTGCACGCTACGTCACAAGAACTATGCGAGGCTGGCGCCTTGTCCCACAGGGACGAGTGCGACGCTCCAAAAGCCTCCCTGGTGAAATTAGCGCTGTGGAACCACCCGATCCCATCCCGAACTCGGAAGTGAAACGCAGCTGCGCCGATGGTAGTGTGGCTCAAGCCATGCGAGAGTAGGTCATCGCCAGGGTTTACACCCAAAACCCCGCTGCTGACGCAGCGGGGTTTTTCTTATTAAGTGAAGGCATTGCTTTTCTGGATACCTTCCGCCCATGGGCAAGATCGCGAAGCTGGCGCTGCAAGCGCTGCTGCAACCGTCTCCCTGGTGAAATTAGCGCTGTGGAACCACCCGATCCCATCCCGAACTCGGAAGTGAAACGCAGCTGCGCCGATGGTAGTGTGGCTCAAGCCATGCGAGAGTAGGTCATCGCCAGGGTTTACACCCAAAACCCCGCTGCTGACGCAGCGGGGTTTTTCTTTGGGCGCAGGAAACGTGGGTAGTGCCGGCCGCTGGCCGGCAACCCGATGGCGTTACATCGCCCGCTAGATCCACGCCCTGCGTGGATGCCGTCCACGAGGAAGCATGGCGCCAACCAAGGTTGGCCGCTACGAATCGATTGCCGGCCAGCGGCCGGCACTACCGGCAGATCCACACCAGCCGTGGATCTGCCGCCGACGGTACGCAAAAGAAAAGCGGCGCCCCGTGGGGCGCCGCTCTGCTCTCAAGAGTGCTCAGTCGAGCATGGCCCGACTTTACTTGGCCGAAGCCTTGTCCTTCATCATCGCGTCGCGGGCCGCCTTGAACGGGTTGCCTGCATACCAGTTCGGCCAACGATCACCACCGGCCAGTTCCTTGCCCACGCCGTACATCAGCTGCAGGTCTTCGACGGTGCCATCCAGCTTCCAGGTGGCGGCGTCGAACTCGTCCTTCGGGCCATGGTAGCGGTTGGCGCCGTAGTCCGCCGCGGCCTTGCGGCCCGCTTCCACGCCACCCTCGCGCAGGTCCTCGCCGCCATCGGCGTACAGGGCTGGCACACCGGCCTTGGCGAAGTTGAAGTGATCCGAGCGGAAGTAGAAGCCGCTTTGCACCGAGGTCTCACCGTGCAGCGTACGGTCCTGGGCGGCGGCCAACGGCTTGAGGATGTCCTCCAGCTCCGAGCTGCCGAACCCGGTGACGGTCACGTCCTTGGCACGGCCAGCCACCGACATGGCATCGATGTTGATCACGCCGGCGATCTTGTCCAGCGGGAAGGTCGGGTGGGCGACGTAGTACTTCGAACCCAGCAGGCCGGATTCTTCCAGGGTCACGGCCAGGAACACCACCGAACGCTCCGGCTTCGGGTCCTGGTGGGCCATGGCTTCGGCCACTTCGAGAATACCGGCGACGCCGGTCGCATTATCGACGGCGCCGTTGTAGATGTTGTCGCCGGTCTCGCCCTCATGCTTGCCCAGGTGATCCCAGTGCGCCATGTACAGCACCGCCTCGTCAGCGCGCTTGCTACCCGGCAGCACACCCACCACGTTGCGCGACTGCTTCTGTGCGATCTGGCTCTTCAGGTCGACCGCAGCGGTGGCCTTCAGCGGCACCGGCTTGAAACCGCGCTTGCTGGCGTCCTTGTAGGCCTGCGCCAGGTCCAGGCCGGCACCGGCGAACAGTGCCTTGGCCGCGTCGGCGCTCAGCCAGCCCTGCACCGGAATGCGCGCTTCCGGGTCATCCTTGGCCGGCAGGTCGTACTGCGGGCCCGCCCAGGAGTTCTTCACCACGTCCCAGCCGTAGGAGGCGCCGGCGGTGTCGTGCACGATCAGTGCAGCAGCGGCGCCCTTGCGCGCGGCTTCCTCGAACTTGTAGGTCCAGCGGCCGTAGTAGGTCATGCGCTTGCCGTCGAACAGCTTCTCGTCCTCGACGTGGAAGCCCGGGTCGTTGACGAACATGACGACCGTCTTGCCTTTCCAGTCCTGGCCGGCGTAATCGTTCCACTTCTGCTCCGGCGCATCGACGCCATAGCCGACGAACACCAGGTCGCTGGCATCGACCTTTACCTCGGCCTGGCCGGTGCGGGTACCCACCACCATGTCGGTGCCGAACTTCAGCTCGGTGGTCTTGCCGCCCTGG
The DNA here is from genome assembly GCF_051853085.1 of Stenotrophomonas sp. T8. NCBI lineage: Bacteria > Pseudomonadati > Pseudomonadota > Gammaproteobacteria > Lysobacterales > Lysobacteraceae > Stenotrophomonas > Stenotrophomonas sp. T8. The sequence continues at coordinate 12,971 of NZ_CP195329.1, forward strand.
GTGATCTTCAGCACGGTCGATTCGTCGGCCGTGGTCTCGGTCATCGGCACATCCTGGAACCAGCTGTCGCCGTTGCCGGGCTGCAGGCCGATGCGCTGCATCTGGTCGCGGATGTAGTTGACCGTCAGCTCTTCGCCCTTGCTGCCCGGCGCGCGGCCTTCGAACTCATCCGAGGCCAGCGTCTTGACCATCTCGGCGAAGTCGCCGGCATTGATCTCCGGGGAGAACGAATGGGCGGCCGGCTTCGCCGCAGCGGTGTCGGTGGCCGGCGCGGCGGCGGGCGTGTTTTCGCCTTTGCAGGCACTGAGCGCGGCCGCGGCGGCCAGGCACAGGAGGAGTTTGCGGGGCATCGTCGATTCCTGGAGAACAAAGGGCGGCCGCACCTGATGCGCGACCGGTAACAGTGAGTATTACCGAACCGGCAGGTCCGGCGGGTTCAGTCCGCCGGGGCGGTATCGGTGTCGAACGGGATTGGCTCGGCACCGGTCACCGGGCCGATGCGAGCGGAGCGATGCACGTACAGCACCACTTCGCGTTCGAACTGCAGGGGGCCGGTGACCACCGCATTCGGGCCGATGATCACGCGCGGCTTGCGGCTGGCGGTCAGCGAGACACTGAAGTTCGGCTTGCGCACATGCACACCGCCGCTGACCTGCGAACCGATACCGACGGTGATGTCACCATTGACGGTCTCCACGTCCTTGCCGACGCGGCTCTCGACCAGGCCGATGCCGCCGTTGACGGTCTCGACGCCGCCTTCGATCTGGCTGCCGCGATCGGTGAAGATGCTGCCGTTGACGGTGCTGACGCCGCCACTGGCGATCACTTCACGACCCAGGCGCACACCACCGTTGACCGTTTCGATCTTGCCGGTGCGCGCGCGGTCGGCGACCTTCACCCCGCCGTTGACGGTGTCGATGCTGCCGGTCTCGACGCCCTCGCCGACGCGGATGCCGCCGTTGACGGTGTCCAGCTTGCCGTAGCGTTGCCCGGGTTCGGCGCTGATGCTGCCGTTGACCTTGCTGATGTTCTCCTGCGCACAGACCGGCCCGGTGGCCAGCAGTACGCCCAACAGCAGCGGAATGGAAAGAGTTTTCATGGCGACCTCGATGGATGTGCGGCTGGCAGGCCGCGTGCGGAGATGTCACCATTCCCCGGTAGCCCCCGCAACTGCCTGAAGTCACTGGAAAGCCCTTGCGCGACAACGCCTTCCCATCACGCCGACATCACATCGCCGCTGCCCGCGGCGGTCGCTGCCTGCTGCTGGGGCTGGCGTTTGCGCTGGCCCTGCCGCTGCCCAGCGGTGCGCAGACCACCCGCGAGACCGAGCGCAAGCTGCAGAAACTGCGTACCGAACTGAAGGGCGTGGCGCAGGAGCGACGGCAGATCGAGGGCCAGCGCGGGCAGGCGTCGCGGCAGCTGCGCGAGGCCGACGAGAAGGTAGCCCGCACCGGTCGTGCACTTGCGCAGACGGAAGCCGCGCTGCGCGAGCAGGGCCGCGCCCTCGCCGAAGCCGAGCAGCGCCGCAGCACGCTGCAGGGCAACCTGGCCCAGCAGCACCGCGAACTGGCCGGGCTGTTGCGCGCGGCGTATCAGCTGGGCAACCACGCACCGCTGAAGCTGCTGCTGTCGCAGGACACGGTGGCCGATGCCAACCGCGCCCTGGCCTACCATCGCTACCTGCAGCGCGAGCGTGCGCAGCGGATCACCACGCTGACCGCCGACCTGAAGGAACTGGAAGCGCTGCAGGCGCAGATCGCCGAGCGCAAGCAGAAGCTGCAGGGGACGCAGCAGGACCAGAAACAGCAGGCAGCCGCCCTGGAAGCGGACCGCCGCGATCGCGCAAAGACCGTTGCCTCGCTGGAAGAGCGCTTCAAGGACCAGCGCGAGAAGGAACAGGCATTGGGCCAGGACGCCAAAGCACTGGAAACGCTGCTGGCCAACCTGCGTGCCGCTGCCGCGCGGGCCGAAGCCGAGCGGCGCGCCGCTGCACGCCGGGCCGCCGCCGAGAAAGCCGCTGCCGAGCGCGCCGCACGCCAGGCCGCCGCGCAGGGCCGTCCACCGCCGCCCACCAAGGTTCCACCTGCGGTGGCGTCGGCACCGGCGCCGAAGGTCGGCGGTCTGGGGTGGCCGTTGTCCGGCAACCTGCTGGCCCGCTATGGCGGCAAGCTGCCCGATGGGCGCACCAGCAGCGGTGTGCTGATCGGCGCGCCAGCCGGCAGCACGGTCACGGCCGTGGCCGATGGCACCGTGGTGTTCTCCGACTGGATGACCGGCTACGGCATGATCCTGATCGTCGACCACGGCAACGGCTACATGAGCCTTTACGCGCATAACGACACCCTGCTGAAGGATGCTGGCGCGCGGGTCAGCCGCGGCGATGCCGTGGCCAAGGTCGGCAATTCCGGCGGCCAGGGCGTCACCGCGCTGTACTTCGAGCTGCGCCGTGGCGGGCAGCCGGTCAACCCGGACAGCTGGCTGCAGCGGCGCTGAATCCTGGCCCGCCGGATGCGGGCCGGATTCAACGGGAATTTAGCTGTGCTTCGCGCATAATCGGTGCATGTGCCTTGGGCACCATGCCACCGTCGACAGGAGTGATCCATGCGCGCAGCCCGTACCGCCACCCTCTTGCTGGCCCTGTTGCCAGCGCTGTCCTGGGCACAGCAGACCGCGCCCGCCCCAAGCCAGGAAACCAGCGGGCAGGCAGCGAACAGCGAGGAGGCGGTGACCTCGAAGGTGCCGCTGGAGGAAATCCGCCGTTTCGTGGCCGTGTACAACGCGGTGCGCGCCGCCTATGTCGACCCGGTCGATGACAAGAAGCTGATGCAGTCAGCCGTGCGTGGCCTGCTGCTCGACCTTGATCCGCACAGCACCTACTTCAACAAGGAAGACGCGCAGGCCTTCGACGAGCAGGCCAACGGTGCCTACGAGGGCATCGGCGTGGAGCTGCAGCAGCAGCCGGACAACGCCAGCATGAAGGTGATCGCGCCGATCGACGACACGCCGGCAGCCAAGGCCGGCATCCTTGCCGGCGATTTGATCATCGCCATCGACGGCAAGCCGATCAGCGCGATCGATGCGAGTGAACCGCTGCGCGGCCCGGCCGGCAGCAAGGTGGTGCTGACCATCGTGCGTGACGGCAAGCCGAAGCCGTTCGATGTCAGCCTGACCCGCCAGACCATCCGCGTGACCAGCGTGCGCAGCCGCCTGCTCGAGCCGGGCTATGGCTATATCCGCCTGAGCACCTTCCAGGCCGATACCGGCTCGGACTTCCAGAAGCACGTGCAGCAGCTGCAGAAGCAGTCCGGTGGCCAGCTCAAGGGCCTGGTGCTGGATCTGCGCAGCAACCCGGGTGGCCTGCTGACGGCCGCCGTGCAGGTCGCCGACGATCTGCTCGACAAGGGCAACATCGTCAGCACCCGTGGCCGCATCAGCATCAGCGATGCCCGGTTCGACGCGACCCCGGGCGACCTGCTGAAGGGCGCACCGGTGGTGGTACTGGCCGATGCCGGTTCGGCCAGCGCCTCGGAAGTGCTGGCCGGCGCGCTGCGCGACAACAGGCGCGCCCGCGTGGTGGGCAGCCGCACCTTCGGCAAGGGCTCGGTGCAGACCGTGCTGCCGCTGGACAACGGCGATTCGGTGAAGCTGACCACCGCGCGCTACTACACGCCCAGCGGCAAGTCGATCCAGGCCACCGGCATCGTGCCGGATGTTGAGTTGAAGCCCGCCGCCACTCCGGCGGAGGATGCCCTGCCGGCCAGTCTGAGCGATTACAGCGAAGCGACACTGCCGGGCCATCTGCGCGGCGATGACGAAGGCACCGAGGGCTACCACGCCGGTGCGGTGCTGCCGGGCGACGGCCCGATCAACGACGCGCTGGCCGAGCTGAAGAACCCCGGTTCGGTGGCCGCACGGTTGAAGGCCGAGGCCGCGAAGGCGGATGCCGCCAAGGCCGCGAAGGCCGCTGCGGTGAAGCCCGAAGCCAAGCCGGAGGCGAAGGTCGAACCGAAGGCAGACAGCACGCCGGAAGCCAAGCCCGCTCCTGTGCCGGCCAAGCCTTGATTCCTGGTCTACGAACGAGCGGGTGAGCGTGGAGCCGGCCAGCGGCCGGCTCTACCTGGATCAGAAGCCGTGCCGCTTGCGCAGGCGGCGCGCGATCGCGGCGCGTACATAGACCCCGTACACGACGCCGAACACGAAGCCGCCGATGTGCGCCCACCAGGCCACCATGCCGAAGCTTGGGCCGATGTGGGCGAACACCACTTGCAGCGCCGCCCAGACGCCGATCAGCAGGTACGCCGGGGCGCGCACGAACTCCAGGAACAGGCCGAGCGGGATCACCACGCCCAGCCGCGCGCCCGGGAACAGGGCCAGATAGGCGCCGATCAGGGCCGACACCGCGCCGCTGGCGCCGATGATGATCTGGTCCGGGCTGCCCATGGTGTAGATCGCGACCAGGTTCGACACTGCGCCGCCGACCAGGAACAGCAGCAGCAGCCGCCACGGCCCCAGCACCCGCTCGGCGGGCAGGCCGAAGATCAGCAGGAACACCAGGTTGCCCAGCAGATGTGACCAGTCGGCGTGCAGGAACAGGGCGGTGAACAGGCGCAGCACGCTGCCGTCCTGCAGGGTCGCCCACCAGTCCAGCGGGTGGGTCAGACCGGTGGACAGGGCGCCCCAGTCCAGCCAGAGGCTGCCGCGGGCATCGTCCGGACGCGAGATCGACCACAGGAATGCCAGCCACAATGACGCGAACAGCACGGGCGTGGCCCAGCGCAGGGCCGCCTTCTTGCGGGACGGGAGCGAGACGAACATGCCAATAGCCTAGCGTGCGGCCACTTTCGGTGGGGATGGTCCTGTTCAGCTTTTGAGACGAAAAAACCGCCTGCGCTGTTATTGTTTCATTAACAGGTCTGGGTAATACTCGCATACGGCGTCGTATGTCGGGAGGGGAATCCGGCGCGCTCCGATGGGTCCCAGGACCCGGCGGGCGCAGGCGCACTCAGAGCACCATCACCGCTTACCGGAGAGAGAGAACTACGATGCAAACCGCTTCCACCATTGCCCGACTGACCCTGCTGGCCGTCGGCGTTGCCGGTGCGCTGGCCGCCGCCGATGCCAATGCTGCCGCCTTCCAGCTGAAGGAAAACAGCGCCAAGGGCCTGGGCCGCGCGTTCGCCGGCTCCACCTCGACCGAAGGTGACGCCTCGGTCATCGCCACCAACCCGGCCTCCATGCGCCTGCTCGACGGCACCCTGGTCCAGGGCGACGTCAGCGCCATCAGCTTCGGCGCCAAGTTCCGCGGCCAGGGCCAGTACGGCAACGGCGCGCCGATTTCCGGTGGCAACGGCGGCGACGCCGGCATGATCGCCCCGGTTCCGGCCGCGTACTTCCACGTGCCGTTCGGCGAGAACGACAACATGCACTTCGGTGCTTCGCTGACCGTGCCGTTCGGTTTCAAGACCGAATACGACCGCGACTGGGTCGGCCGCTACAACGGCGTCAAGACCGAGCTGCAGGCCATCGACCTGGGCGTGGCGTTCTCCTATGACGTCAACCCGTACCTGTCGTTCGGTGCTTCGGTGTTCGCCGAGCGCCTGAACGTCGACCTGACCAGCGCTGTCGATACCGGCACCGCGATCAACGCCACGGCCCAGCGCACCGCTGCGGCGCGTGTGCTGGCTGCAGGCGGCACCGCAGCCCAGGCTGCGGCGGCGTCGCAGGCCGCTGCACGCCAGGCCGCCCAGCTCGGCTTCTCGCCGGGCACCGCCGATGGCTACCTGCGCATCAAGGGCGACGAAGTGTCGGTCGGCTACACCCTGGGCATGACGGTCACCCCGGTGGAAGGCACCAACATCGCCTTCAGCTACCGCTCGAAGGTCGAGCACAAGATCACCGACGGCAAGGCCGACTTCACCATCCCGCAGAACGCTGCCGCCTTCCTGGCCACTGCCGCCCCGGGTACCTTCATCGACAGCAACGGCCGCGCCACCATCACCCTGCCGGCCAGCGCCACCGTGGGCTTCACCCACCGCGTGAACGACCAGTGGCAGATCATGGCCGAGGTCACGCGCACGGCGTGGAGCAAGTTCGACCAGGTCACCGTCGACTATGACTCCAACCAGCCGGACAGCGTGCTGCCGTTCCACTACCGCGACACCACCTTCGCGTCGATCGGTACCGATTTCCGCGTGAACGACAAGCTGACCCTGCGTGGCGGCCTGGCGTACGACCAGACCCCGACCACCGACGCCCACCGTGACGTGCGCGTGCCGGACACCACCCGCAAGTGGCTGTCGCTGGGCCTGACCTACGCCGCTTCGGACAAGATGGAATATAGCGTGGGTTACACCCACCTGTTCACCAAGGATCCGAACATCACCTCGACCTCGGCCACTGCCAACACCGTGACCGGCAAGTACAAGGTGAGCGGCGACGTGCTGGCGGCGTCGATGCAGTACAAGTTCTGATTCGGGCGATTGCCTGAAGCAGTACGAGGAGAGCCCCGCGCAAGCGGGGCTTTCTTTTTGCGGAGGGTATCCACGCATGGCATGGATCTACGGGTCCGACGACGCAGGACGTGGATCTACGCGACAATGGTGCGATGAACCTGTCCGACCCGAACTTCCAGCTGGAGCTGGCCGCCAATATCGCCGTCGCCGGCTCGATCCTGCTGGCTGGTCGCAACAACGTGCACACCTGGTGGCTGGGCATCGTCGGCTGCGCATTGTTTGCGGCCGTGTTCGAGCGCTCGCACCTGTATGCGGACATGGTGCTGCAGTTCTTCTTCATCGCCATCAGCGTGCTGGGCTGGTGGCAGTGGCTGCGCGGCGACCATGGCGCGCCGCTGCCGATCACTGCGCTGCGGCCGCGTGCGTGGGCCTGGCTGGCGCCGCTGGCGATGGTGGCCACGTTCGGCTACGGCTGGATGCTGACCCGACTGACCAACGCCTATGCGCCTTACATCGATTCGGCGGTGCTGGTGCTGAGCGTGATCGCGCAGATCCTGATGATGCGGCGCAAGCTGGAATCGTGGTGGGTGTGGCTGCTGGTGAACACCGTGGCAGTGCCGCTGTACTACAGCCGTGGCCTGCATCTGACCTCGATCCTCTACATCGGTTTCTGGATAAACGCGCTGGTCGCCCTGCGCCATTGGCGCCATCTGATGCGGACCGAGGCCAAGGCAGCCGATGCCGCCGCCTGAGCGCGTCGCGCGGGGGTTGGTGGTGGGCAAGTTCTGCCCGCTGCACCTCGGCCACGAACGCCTGATCGACTTCGCCGCCACGCGCTGCCGGCAGTTGCTGGTGATCGGCTGGTCGCAGCCGGGTTTTGCCGGTTACAGCGCTGCTCGCCGCGAACGCTGGTTGCGTGCGCGCTTCCCCCGGGCAACGGTGGCGGTGCTGGATGATGCGCGGTTGGCAGCGCTGTGTGCCGAACATGGCGTGCCGCCACGCGTGTTGCCGCACGACAGCGACAGCGAGCACGTGCAGCGCGAGTTCACCGCCTGGCTGTGCCAGCACCTGTTTGGTGGCCCGGTGCAGGCGGTATTCACCGGCGAGGACTACGGTGACGGCTTCGCGCAGGCGCTGGCCACGCACTTCGGTGCGCCGGTACGCCATGAGCGGCTCGAACGCGCATTGGACGTCGGGCAGGCGTGTGGCACCCAGCTGCGCGCCGATCCGCATGCGCACCGCCATGGTCTCGCACCGGAGGTGTACGCCGGATACGTGCAGCGCGTGGCCTTCATTGGTGGCGAGTCCAGTGGCAAGACCACGCTGGCGCGGGTGATGGCCGAGCGCCTGCAGACCGCCTGGGTGCCGGAGTATGGCCGCACGCTCTGGGAGCAGCAGGGCGGCGACCTGATGCCGGATGATCTGCTTCGCATCGCAATGACCCAGCCGCAGCATGAAGACGAGGGCGCGCGGCGGGCGCATCGCTGGCTGTTCTGCGATACCACGCCGCTGGTGACGCTGGGCTACAGCGGCTGGATGTCTGGTACGGCGCCGGAGGCACTGCGGCAGGCTGCATTGCGGCCATATGACCTGCTGTTCGTGTGCGCGCCGGATATTCCGTTCGATCAGGACGGCACACGGGTGGGCGAAGCATTCCGGGCGCAGCAGCATGCGTGGTACGTGCGCGAGCTGCAGGCGCGGGGCGTCGAATACGTGCTGCTGGAAGGCGATCTGGAGACGCGCATCGCGCGCGTACAGCGTGAGCTGGCGAAGCGGGCGGACAACCGGTTCAGTGTGACCCTGCCTCTGTAGCGCCGAGCCCACGCTCGGCTGTGCCGGAAAAGCCGAGCGTGGGCTCGGCTCTACAGGAAGCAAAGCACAAAAAACCCCGCATTCGCGGGGTTTCTTGTTTGCCGCACCAAGCAGGCGATCAGTCGCCCAGGGTCAGCAGCGAGGCGTTGCCGCCGGCGGCGGTGGTGTTCACCGTCACCGTCTTTTCGGTGGCAAAGCGCAGCAGGTAGTGCGGGCCGCCGGCCTTCGGGCCGGTGCCGGACAGGCCCTGGCCGCCGAACGGCTGCACGCCGACCACCGCGCCGATCTGGTTGCGGTTGACGTACACGTTGCCGACATGGACGCCGTTGCTGATGCGGTCAACGGTCTCGTCGATGCGCGAATGCACGCCCAGGGTCAGGCCGTAGCCGGTGGCGTTGATCTGGTCGATCACCGCGTCGAGCTGGTCGCCCTTCCAGCGGATCACGTGCAGAACCGGACCGAAGACTTCCTTCTGCAGCTGGCCCAGGTCCTTCAGTTCATACGCGCGCGGTGCGAAGAAGGTGCCATTGGCGGCTTCGGCGGACAGCTCGGCGGCGGCGATCAGGCGCGCTTCGCGGTCCATGCGCTCGGCGTGGTCCTGCAGGATCTTCAGCGCGTCGGCATCGATCACCGGGCCGACGTCGGTAGACAGCAGGCCCGGGTTGCCAACCTTCAGCTCCTTCATCGCGCCGGCCAGCATGGTCATCACCTTGTCGGCGATGTCGTCCTGCACGAACAGCACGCGCGCGGCCGAGCAACGCTGGCCGGCGGAGGTGAAGGCCGAACCGATCGCGTCCTTGACCAGCTGTTCCGGCAGCGCCGAGGAGTCGGCGATGAAGGCGTTCTGGCCACCGGTCTCGGCGATCAGCACGCCGATGGCGGCGTCACGCGCGGCCATCGCACGGTTGATCGCACGGGCGGTCTCGGTGGAGCCGGTGAAGGCCACGCCGGCCACGCGCGGGTCGGCGGTCAGCGCCGCACCCACGGTGGCGCCGTCGCCCGGCAGGAACTGCACCACCTCGGCCGGTACGCCGGCATCGTGCAGCAGCTTCACCGCGTAGTAGCCGATCAGGTTTGTCTGCTCGGCCGGCTTGGCGATGACGCTGTTGCCGGCGGCCAGAGCAGCGGCGACCTGGCCCAGGAAGATCGCCAGCGGGAAGTTCCACGGGCTGATGCAGACGAACACGCCGCGGCCGTGCAGCTGCAGCTCGTTGGATTCACCGGTCGGGCTGGGCAGCTTCTCGGCGTGGCTGAACTGCTCGCGCGCCTGCTTGGCGTAGTAGCGCAGGAAATCCACGGCTTCGCGCACTTCGGCGATGCTGTCGGGCAGGCTCTTGCCGGCTTCCTTCACGCACAGCGCCATGAACTCCGGCATGCGCGCTTCCAGCTGGTCGGCAGCGTGCTCGAGGATGGCGGCGCGGCTGGCGGCCGGGGTGCGGTTCCAGGCCGGCTGCGCAGCCACGGCGTTGGCCAGGGCCTTCTGCACGGTGGCGGCATCGGCGGCCAGCCACTGGCCGACCACCTCGCGGGTGTCGGCCGGGTTGGTCACCGGCAGCGCGGCGCCGGCCGGGTTGGCACCCGGTACCAGCGGCGAGGCCTGCCACGGCTTCACGGCGGCGTTGAGCTGCTCGGCCAGGGCGCGCAGTTCGTTGTCGTTGGCGAGGTTGGCGCCCATGGAGTTCTTCCTGTCGTGGTTCTGGCTGCGCAGCAGGTCAACCGGCAGCGGGATCTTGGGATGCGGAATCGATTCGAACGAGGCGACCATCTCGACCGGATCGCGGATCAGGTCGGCGATCGGCACGCGCTCGTCGGTGATGCGGTTGACGAAGCTGGAGTTGGCGCCGTTTTCCAGCAGGCGGCGCACCAGGTACGGCAGCAGGTCTTCGTGCGAACCGACCGGGGCGTACACGCGGCAGGGCAGGTTCAAGCGGTCGGCCGGCACCACTTCGGCGTACAGGTCGTCGCCCATGCCGTGCAGCTTCTGGTGCTCGTACACGCCGCCGTTGGCGATGCTGCGCACGGCCGCGATCGTGTGCGCGTTGTGCGTGGCGAACATCGGGTAGATCGCGTCCGCATGGGTGAACAGCCGCTTGGCGCAGGCCAGGTAGGACACGTCGGTGTTCTGCTTGCGGGTGAACACCGGGTAGCCCGGGTAGCCTTCGATCTGCGCACGCTTGATCTCGGCATCCCAGTAGGCGCCCTTGACCAGGCGCACCTGAAGGCGGCGACCGGCACGGCGTGCCATGTCGGCCAGGTGGTCGATCGTGTACGGCGTGCGCTTCTGGTAGGCCTGTACGACCACACCGAAGCCATCCCAGCCAGCCAGCGAGGCGTCGGAGAACACCTGCTCGATGATGTCCAGCGACAGTTCCAGGCGGTCGGACTCTTCGGCGTCGACGGTGCAGCCGATGCCGTAGCTCTTGGCCAGCTGTGCCAGTTCCAGCACGCCCGGCACCAGGTCCTTCAGCACGCGCTCGCGCTTGGCGTGCTCGTAGCGGGGGTACAGCGCCGACAGCTTGATCGAGATGCCCGGAGCGTTGTTGACGTCGCCGTCCGGACGGCCACCGCGGGCCTTGTGATCGCCGCCGATGGCGTGGATCGCACGACGGTAGTCTTCCAGATAGCGCAGCGCGTCCTTCATGGTCAGCGCGCCTTCGCCGAGCATGTCGAACGAGTAGCGGTAGCTGGCGTTGTCGCCCTTGTGCGAGCGCGCCAGCGCTTCGCTGATGGTGCGGCCCATGACGAACTGGTGGCCCATGATCTTCATCGCCTGGCGCACGGCCAGGCGCACCACCGGCTCACCGACGCGGCCGACCAGGCGCTTGAATGCGCTGGGCGCATCGGCGCGCGTGGCGTCGTTCATCTGCACCAGCTTGCCGGTCAGCATCAGGCCCCAGGTGGAGGCATTGACCAGCACCGAGTCGCTGCCACCCAGGTGCTTTTCCCAGTCGGCATCGGCCAGCTTGTCGCGGATCAGCTTGTCGGCAGTGTCCTGGTCCGGAATGCGCAGCAGGGCCTCGGCCACGCACATCAGCAGCACGCCTTCTTCGCTGCCCAGGTCGTACTGGCGCATGAAGGCTTCGATCGCGCCCTGGTCCTTGGCACGCACGCGCACGCGGCCGACCAGGTCGGCGGCCAGCGCCTGCACCCTGGCCTGTTCCTCGGCGGGCAGGCGCGCCTGCGCCAGCAGCTCGCGGACGTGGTTGGCCTCGTCCTTCAACCAGGCATCGGTGATGGCCTGGCGGAACGGGTTGGGGGGCGCCGGCAGTTCCGGCGACAGCAGCGCGCCCGGACGCGGGGCGTCGTGGGCGGCAGGGAGGGAGGAAGGTGCGTTCATGCCGGTCCGGCCAGTGGAAAACTTGGCGATTTTAATCATTTTTGCGGGTTCCGGAAGTGCCCCGCAGACACCTTCATGAAGGGCTGATAGCTATTAACCGTGGTGGATTCGGCGTGTTCAGCAAACCCGGAAAAATTTGTGCTGAATTCGTCATTCGTGCCGCCGACCTCATGCTGTGTTGCAGCATCGGAAAATGTGTGAATGCACCCTTGCTACCTGCGAGAGGGCGGGGCTACCATCGAGACGTTTCCCGCGGCAGGAACGCGGTTGCGACATGATCGAGGTGCTTCCAGCTCCGGATGGGTCAGGTACGCAGCTGCGGCTGCGTCCCCCACGGGCGCTCGATGCCCGGCAGTTCGTCCTGTTGTTCACCGTGTTGTCGGGTGCGATGTGGCTGGTGTCCGCCCTCGGGTGGTGGGCCGGCAATGCATTCGCCCCCCTGTTCGCGCTGCTGTACAGCCTGGTGCTGGCAGCGGCGCTGCGTGCCTTGTGGCGCAGCGGTGAACGGCAGGAGGAGATCCGGGTAGTGACGGCGTACGTGGAGGTCATCCCCGTACCCGGTGGATCGCCGGTGTTCCGGGCCCACCCGCACTGGGTGCGCCTGCTCACCGACGATGAGAGGGTCCGGCTGGCATCCAGCGGCCGGCAGGTGGAGGTGGGGAGTTTCCTCGCGCCGGCCGAACGCCAGACGCTCGCAGAGACACTTGAAAGCTTGCTCGCCGCCAGCGATGGCGGCAACCGACGACGCTAAGGGTCTAGGCAATGAAGCAAAGCAGCAGGTGGGGCACGAAGTGCGTGAACGCGGTCGCCGCGATGCTGGCGACCGGGGGACTGATTCCGGCGTCGGCCTGGGCCCAGGCGGCCGATCCCAAGCCGTGGCAGCTGAACATGGGCAAGGGGGTGACCCAGACCTCGCGCCTGGCTTGGGAATCGAACAACCTGTCGTTGATCATCTGCACGGTGATCGGCGTCATCGTGTTCGGGGCGATGGCCTACGCCATCTTCAAGTTCCGCAAATCCAAGGGCGCAGTCGCCGCCACCTTCAGCCATAACACCAAGGCCGAGATCATCTGGACGGTGATCCCGGTGATCATCCTGATCGTGATGGCGTGGCCGGCCACGGCCAACCTGATCAAGATGTACGACACCCGCGATGCCGAGATGACGGTCAAGGTCACCGGCTACCAGTGGATGTGGAAGTACGAATACCTCGGCGAGAACGTCACCTTCACCAGCCGCCTGGACCGCGAGTCCGACCGCGTGCGGCAAAGTGGCATCGTGCCGACCCGCGAAAGCCATCCGCACTACCTGCTGGACGTCGACAACCGGCTGGTGTTGCCGGTCGATACCAAGGTGCGTTTCGTCATCACCTCCGACGACGTGATCCACGCCTGGTGGGTACCGGCGCTGGGCTGGAAGCAGGACGCCATCCCCGGCTTCATCAACGAAGCCTGGACCAGCATCGAGCAGCCCGGGGTGTATCGCGGGCAGTGCGCCGAGCTGTGCGGCAAGGACCACGGCTTCATGCCGATCGTGGTCGAGGCGGTGTCCAAGGAGGACTTCAAACAGTGGCTGGCGCAGCGCAAGCCGGCGCCGGCTGCCGAACCCGCCCCCCCTGCGGCACCTGCAGAACCGGCTGCCCCTGCGATCGAAGCACCGGCGGCACCTGCTGCTGCCGAAGCCGGCAGCGCACCTGCGGTTGCGGCCAGCGGCGCGTGATGTAAAGCCCGCGGCCGCTCGCGGCCGCGGTGACAACCGATTCTGAGAGGTGTTTTGCAATGGCGCACTCGGCAGTTGGGCACGACGATCACCATCACCACCAGAGCTTCTTCGAGCGTTGGTTCTTCTCGACCAACCACAAGGACATCGGCACGCTGTACCTGGGTTTCAGCTTCATCATGTTCATCATCGGTGCGGCGATGAGCGTGGTGATCCGCGCCGAGCTGGCGCAGCCGGGCCTGCAGTTCGTCAAGCCCGAGTTCTTCAACCAGATGACCACCGTGCATGCGCTGGTGATGATCTTCGGCGGCGTGATGCCGGCGTTCGTCGGCCTGGCCAACTGGATGATCCCGCTGCAGATCGGTGCGCCGGACATGGCGCTGCCGCGCATGAACAACTGGTCGTTCTGGCTGCTGCCGGTGGCCTTCAGCCTGCTGCTGCTGACGCTGTTCCTGCCGGGTGGTGCACCGGCCGGTGGCTGGACGCTGTATCCGCCGCTGTCGCTGCAGGGCGGCTACAACGTGGCCTTCAGCGTGTTCGCAATCCACGTGGCCGGCATCAGCTCGATCATGGGTGCGATCAACATCATCGCCACCGTGCTGAACATGCGCGCGCCGGGCATCGACCTGCTGAAGATGCCGATCTTCTGCTGGGCCTGGCTGATCACCGCCTTCCTGCTGATCGCGGTGATGCCGGTGCTGGCCGGTGCGGTGACCATGCTGCTGACCGACAAGTTCTTCGGCACCAGTTTCTTCAACGCCGCCGGTGGCGGTGACCCGGTGATGTACCAGCACATCTTCTGGTTCTTCGGCCATCCCGAGGTCTACATCATGATCCTGCCCGCCTTCGGCGTGGTCAGCGAGATCATCCCGACCTTCAGCCGCAAGCCGCTGTTCGGCTACCAGGCGATGGTGTACGCCACCGCCGCGATCGCGTTCCTGTCGTTCATCGTCTGGGCCCACCACATGTTCACCGTGGGCATGCCGCTGGGCGGCGAGATCTACTTCATGTTCGCCACCATGCTGATCTCGATCCCGACCGGCGTGAAGGTGTTCAACTGGGTCAGCACCATGTGGCGGGGCTCGCTCACCTTCGAGGCGCCGATGCTGTGGTCGGTGGCCTTCGTCATCCTGTTCACCATCGGTGGCTTCTCCGGCCTGATGCTGGCGATCGTGGCGGCCGACTTCCAGTACCACGACACCTACTTCGTGGTTGCGCATTTCCACTACGTGCTGGTGACCGGCGCGGTGTTCGCGCTGATCGCGGCGGTGTATTACTGGTGGCCGAAGTGGACCGGGCGCATGTACAGCGAGAAGTGGGCCAAGGTGCACTTCTGGTGGTCGATCGTGTTCGTCAACCTGCTGTTCTTCCCGCAGCACTTCCTCGGCCTGGCCGGCATGCCGCGTCGCATTCCGGACTACAGCGTAGCGTTTGCCGACTGGAACCTGATCAGCTCGATCGGTGCGTTCGGCATGTTCGTCACGCCGTTCATGATGGCCGCGATCCTGCTGTCCTCGCTGCGCAACGGCGAGAAGGCCGAAGCACGCAGCTGGGAAGGTGCACGCGGGCTGGAGTGGACGCTGCCATCGCCGGCACCGGCGCACACCTTCACCACGCCGCCGACCATCCGTCCGGGGGATCTGGCGCATGACGACATCACGCATTGAGGTGGGGCATGCATAACGAGAGCCCACTGCAGACCTGTAGAGCCGAGCCATGCCCGGCTGACGAAAAGCAGCCGAGCATGGCTCGGCTCTACAACTACGAAGAGCAGCCGACCAGCGGTCGGCCCTACCAGGGCGGAAGCATCGAACAGCAGCGCCAGCGTGCCCGGCGCACGGCGATGTGGGTCGGCGCCATCGCGGTGGTGGTCTACGTCGGCTTCATCCTCAGCGGGGTGATCGGCCGATGAGCGAGGCACCGGCCAGCACGCGGTCACCCAGTGCCGGGCTGCCGCGCCTGATCGGCGTGGCAGTGGCGGTGTTCCTGCTGACCTTCTCGCTGGTGCCGCTGTACCGCATTGCCTGCGAGAAGGTATTCGGCGTGCGCCTGGAACGCGGCCCGGGTGGTGAAGCCAGTACGGGTGCTGCAGCTGGCAAGCGTACCGTGCGGGTGGAGTTCGATGGCGGCGTCAATTCGCGCCTGCCGTGGTCGTTCCATCCCGAGCAGCTGACCATGGATGTGGTGCCCGGCGAACTCAACGAGGCGCTGTACTTCGCCCGCAACGACAGCCAGCAGGCAGTCGTTGGCAGCGCGGTGCCTTCGGTGGCGCCGGCGCGCGCGTCGGGCTTCTTCAGCAAGACCGAGTGCTTCTGTTTCACCGCGCAGACGCTGCAGGCCGGCGAGAAGCGCGACATGCCGGTGCGCTTCATCGTCGATCCGGACCTGCCGCCGGAAATCAAGACGATCACCTTGTCCTACACCTTCTACCGCAACGACGCGTTGTCCGATCGGCTGGCCCCGGCCGCCACCTCGGACGGCGCGCACGCCGCACCCTGACCCGGATACCGACATGGCCCAGACACCGACCGACGCCAACGTGTACTTCGTCCCGGCCCAGAGCAAATGGCCCTTCGTGGGCTCCATCGCGATGATGGTGACCATGGTGGGTGTGGCCAGCTGGCTCAACGACGCCAGCTGGGGGCGCTGGACGTTCTACATCGGCATCGCGATGCTGGTGTTGACCCTGTTCTGGTGGTTCAGCGACGTGGTGCGCGAATCGCAGGCCGGCAACTACAACCACCAGGTCGATGGCTCGTTCCGGATGGGGATGATCTGGTTCATCTTCTCCGAGGTGATGTTTTTCGGCGCGTTCTTCGGCGCGCTGTTCTACACCCGCAACCTGGGCCTGTCGTGGCTGAGCGGCGAAGGCCGCGGGGTGATGACCAACGAGCTGCTCTGGCAGGGCTACTCCGCCGGATGGCCGACCAATGGCCCGGCGGCGATCGGTGGTGCCTTCCAGACCATCCCGGCGTGGGGCCTGCCGCTGATCAATACGCTGATCCTGCTCACCTCCGGCGTGACCCTGACCATCGCCCACCACGCGTTGAAGGCCGGCAACCGCCGCCAGCTGCTGATCTGGCTGGGCCTGACTGTGGTGCTCGGCCTCGGTTTCCTGACCCTGCAGGCGGAGGAGTACATCCACGCCTACAAGGAACTGAACCTGACGCTCGGTTCGGGTATCTACGGTTCGACATTCTTCATGCTGACCGGCTTCCACGGCGCGCACGTGCTGCTGGGCACGATCATGCTGATCGTGATGTGGCTGCGTTCGGCCAAGGGACACTTCACCCGCGACAACCATTTCGGTTTCGAAGCGGCCGCGTGGTACTGGCACTTCGTCGACGTGGTGTGGCTGATGCTGTTCCTGTTCGTCTACGTGCTTTGACCACGCACGCATCGGTGGCCTCAGCCGCCGACGCCGTGCGGCTTGATCCAGCCCATGTAGATGCTCACGATCACCAGTACGATCAACGCCACCGACACCGTGATGCGACGTGTCAGTGCGTTGACCGTGCGCTTGGTCTGGCCGCGGTCGACCAGCAGGTAATACAGGCCGGCGCCCAGGTTCCAGACGATGACGATCAGAAACGCGATTACCAGCAGGGTCTTCAGCGAATCACTCATGCGCGGC
The DNA here is from genome assembly GCF_051853085.1 of Stenotrophomonas sp. T8. NCBI lineage: Bacteria > Pseudomonadati > Pseudomonadota > Gammaproteobacteria > Lysobacterales > Lysobacteraceae > Stenotrophomonas > Stenotrophomonas sp. T8. The sequence continues at coordinate 29,925 of NZ_CP195329.1, forward strand.
TCGAGGGCAGGGTGGGTGCGCCTATCTGACCGCGTTTGCGCGGACTTGTCATGATGCGCCAGCACACACGCGTGATCGGATGGTTGCTGGCCGTGCTGGCGATGGCCGGTTTCACTGCATTGGGGCTGTGGCAGCTGCAGCGCATGCATGCCAAACAGTCAATGTTGGATGCGCAGGGGCCAGCGGTGGCTCAGGCGCTGCCGCTGGCGCAGGCCCTGGCAGCCCCCGGTGCGTTGCACGGTGTGGCCGACCACGGCCGCTTCCTGCCTGGCGTGGTGCTGCTGGACAACCAGACCCGGCATGGCCGTGCCGGCGTAAAGATCTATCGCCCGTTCCGCAGTGACGAAGGCAGCGTGCTGCTGGTCGATCTTGGCTGGCGCGCGCTGCCGCCGGATCGCACGCTGCCGGACATACCGGCGCCGCCTTCGCCGGTGGCGGTGCGCGGGTTGCTGGCGCCACCGCCTTCGGCGGGGCTGGTACTGGGCCCGGCGTTCTCCGCCACCGGTGAGGCCGGGCGCTGGCTGGCCAGCCGCTTGCCGGCCGAGGGCCTCGCCGCAGCGCTGGGCCTGCCAACGCTGCCCGAGCGGGTCCTGCGACTGGACCCGGCGCTGCCCTTCGGCGACGAGCGCGATCTGGACCTGCTGCCGAACACGCTGCCGCCTCAGCGACACCTGGGCTACGCCGTGCAGTGGTTCGGCCTGGCCCTGACCGTGCTGGTGGTGGCGCTGGTGCTGGAGCGGCGCAGGAGACGGCCCATCGCCCGGTAGTGCCGGCCGCTGGCCGGCAATCCCCGGATTCCCGGATTCGTGGATGCCGGGCAGCGGCCGGCACTACCGGCATCGTTTACCCAACCATGAGAAAATGCCCCGCATGAACACTGCTACGTCCCCGCAGGCGCGCGGCTCCGGCCGCCGGACCCTGGTGCTGCTGTTTGCCGTGTTCTTCGGGGCGATGGCGCTGGCCGCGGTATTGCGCTTCTCCGGCTGGCAGCCCACCGGCCACCGCAATGCGGGACAGCTGCTGAAGCCGCCGGTCGATCTGCGCCAGCAGGCGCCGACCCTGGCCAGTGGCCAGCCCTATCCTTGGAACCCCGAGGCCCGCACCTGGCGCCTGCTGGTGGCACCGGCCGGTGCCTGCGACGCGCAGTGCGTCACTTTGTCGCAGGGGCTGGGCAAGGTGTGGCAGCTGTTCGGCCATAACGCCGATAATGTCGAGATCCTGTGGCTGGGTACGCCACCGGCGTCGATCGCCTCGCTGCCCGCGCTGCGGCCGCTGGCTCCGTCGCCAGCCCTGCGCGCGGCGTTGCCGGGCGTCGATGATCCGGCGGGACTGCCGGTCTACGTGATCGATCCGAACGGCTTCGTGATCATGCGCCATGCCCCCGGCAGTGACCTGGGTGGCCTGCGCAAGGACATGGCCACGTTGCTGAAACTGAAGTGAGTCCCGTTTGATGAGCCTTTCCGCGCGTCCGGCGCTGCACCGCAATTTCCACCGCCTGGCGTGGTTCGCCATGATCATGACCGCGAGCACGATCATGTTCGGCGCGTTCGTACGCCTGTCCGATGCCGGCCTGAGCTGCCCGGACTGGCCGACCTGCTATGGCCAGGCCACCTGGCCGCAGCACGTGGAAGAGACCATCGGCCACCCGGCGGCGGAGATCCGCCCGCTGGAGACCCACAAGGCCTGGCGTGAGCAGGTGCACCGCTTCCTGGCCGGCGCGCTGGGCATCGAGATCCTGACCCTGGCCCTGCTGGCCACGCGCAAGCGCCGCTTTGGGACCACGGCAGTGGTGACCGCCTGCGTACTGGTGGCCGCTGGCATACCGCTGTACATGATGGGCTGGCATGGCACCGCCAGCGCATTGGCTCTGGTCGGCGAGGCGATCCTGCTGATCGCCGCGCTGCGCTGGAGCAACATCGACCTGGCACGCGCTGCACTGCTGACCCTGGCGGTGGTGATCTTCCAGGCCCTGCTGGGCATGTGGACGGTGACCCTGCTGCTCAAACCCATCGTGGTGATGGGCCATCTGCTGGGCGGCATGCTGATGTTCGCGCTGCTGGCCTGGATGGCTTGGCGTGCGACGCACATGCCGATCACCCTGGCCGAGGCACCGAAGCTGAAGTGGCTGCTGCGCATCGGCCTGGCGGTGCTGGTCACCCAGATCGCACTGGGCGGCTGGGTCAGTGCCAACTACGCGGCGCTGGCCTGCGGCGGCGGCAGTGCATCGCTGGACAACTTCCCGCGCTGTGCCAACCAGTGGTGGCCGCAGCACAACTTCGTTGAAGGCTTCACCCTGTGGCGTGGCATCGGCGTGGACTACGAAGGCGGCGTGCTGGATGGCGCCTCGCGTATCGCCATCCAGATGGCGCACCGCCTGTTCGCGGTGGTGGTGGCCATCTACCTGCTGTGGCTGGGCGTGCGCCTGTTCCGGTTGCCGAGCATGCGCGGCTGGGCCAGCGCGCTGATCGCGCTGCTGGTGCTGCAGGTCACCCTCGGCATCCTCAATGTGAAGCTGGCGCTGCCACTGGAAGTGGCCGTGGCCCACAACGGCGTGGCCGTTGCCCTGTTGTTCGTGCTGGTCAGCCTGCTGGCCCGCCTGCGCGCCCCGGACTGATTCCATGTTTTCCAACTACCGCCAGTACTGGGACCTGACCAAGCCCAAGGTCGTCGCCCTCATTGTCTTCACTGCCCTGGTCGGCATGGTCCTGGCTATCCCGGGCGTGCCCAGCTGGGAGCAGGTGCGCGCCGGCCTGCTCGGCTTCCTCGGCATCTGGCTGGCCGCTTCGGCGGCCGCCGCGATCAACCAGTTGCTGGATGCGCACATCGATGCGCAGATGGCACGCACGTCGTGGCGCCCGCTGGTGGTCGGCAAGGTCAAGCCATGGCAGGTGCTGGTGTTCGCCGGCGTGCTGATCGTGCTGTCGATGACCATCCTGGTGCTGTGGGTGAACCTGATCACTGCAGTGCTGACCTTCGCCTCGCTGATCGGCTACGCGGTGATCTACACCGTGTACCTGAAGCGCGCGACCTCGCAGAACATCGTCATCGGGGGCCTGGCCGGCGCGATGCCGCCGATGCTGGGCTGGGCTGCGGTGACCGGCATGCAGGGCTCGTCGGACTGGGCGTACTCGTCGCTGCTGGTGCTGATCATCTTCATCTGGACGCCGCCGCACTTCTGGGCGCTGGCGATCTTCCGCCGCGAGGATTACGCCAAGGCGGAGATCCCGATGCTGCCGGTGACCCACGGCGTGGTGCATACCCGCAAGCAGATCATGGTGTATTCGGTGGTGCTGGCGCTGGTCTGCCTGCTGCCGTACCTGGTGGGCATGAGTGGTGCGTTCTACCTGGGCGGCGCGATCGTGCTCAACGCGGTGTTCCTCTGGTATGCCTGGCGCATGCTCAACCCGCCGGATGAGCTGTTCTCGATGAAGATGTTCTATTACTCCATCGTGTACCTGATGGCGCTGTTCGCCTTCCTGCTGGTCGACCACTGGATCCTGCCCTGGTTGTGAAGCGCCACCTGCAGAGCCGAGCCCATGCTCGGCTGAGGGGGGATTGGAAGAGCAGCCGAGCGTGGGCTCGGCTCTACACTTGATCTCTTCCAGTGGCGTCGCCATTGCTGTTCCTGACCCCAGGGAAAGGAAGCAGCAGGGATGCACTCGTTCTTCCGTTGGACCACCGCGCTGATGCTGGCGCTGGGCATGGCCGTGACCGCGCATGCCGACGACACTACCGCGCAGATCCGCCAATACGCCGCTGACCATCGCCAGCTGGTGCTGGGCGAATTCCATGGAACCCGCGAGACGCCGCTGCTGGTGCGGCAGCTGGTGGACGGCTACAGCCGCACCGGGCCGGTCCTGCTGGCGCTGGAACTGCCACGCGGGGAAACCCCCACGCTGCGCGATTACCTGGCTTCCGATGGCGGGGAGAAGGCACGCCAGCATCTGCGCGGGCGTGCGTTCTGGACCCTGCGCGATGACCAGCATGACGGCCGTCGCAGCCGCGACATGCTGGCAATGATCGAAAGCCTGCGCGTGCTGAAGTCGCAGGGACGTGTGATCGACGTCGTTGGCTATGACGTCAACGCCAGCAAGGGCGGAAACCAGGTACGCGATGACCTCATGGCAGCCGAGTTGCGGCGGCTCTATCGAGGCCTACCGGCCAATGCGCGCATGCTGGTGCTGACTGGTAACGTGCACGCGATGCTGCAAAGGCCGCAAGGTATGCCGCCAGAAATGCAGATGCATCCGATGGCGTCGCAGCTGCGGGACCTGGATATCTACAGCGTACGGTTGGGCGCGCAACGTGGTCAGACGTGGGGATGCGCGGGCGGTTGCATGGCGCGGCCACTTCGAGAGCAGGTTGCCACGGGGCCGTGGGTCGCTGCCGGTGCGGAACGGCCGTACGACCTATGGGTATGGATGCCGGAACTGAGCGTCGGGACGCTGGTGGATCCGTAGCGTCAGGCAAACCATCCACGCATGGCGTGGATCTACTCCGGATCACAGGTGTCAGCCGAGCGCGGGCTCGGCTCTACAGTAGATCCACGCCATGCGTGGATGTCCTCCCGTCGGGTCAGGGCGCGCGCTTCGCGTACCGCTGCGCGATCACGCCGCAGACGATGAGCTGGATCTGGTGGTAGATCATCACCGGCAGCACGATGGCGCCGAGGCTGCCGCCGGCGAACAGCACCTTGGCAATCGGCACGCCGGTGGCCAGGCTCTTCTTCGAGCCGCAGAACACGATGGCGATCTCGTCCTCGCGGTTGAAACGCAGGCGGCGGGCGATGAAGGTGATCAGCGGCATGGCGATGCCCAGCAGCACGGCGGCCACGACCGCCACGGCCAGCAGCGAGAGCAGCGGCGTCTTGCTCCACAGGCCTTCAGTCACCGCTTCACCGAACGCCGAATACACCACCAGCAGGATCGTGCCCTGGTCGGTGTAACGCAGCAGCGCGCGCTGCTTTTCCACCCAACCGGCAATCCACGGCCGCAGCAGGTGGCCGGCCACGAACGGCACCAGCAGCTGCAGCATGATGCCGCCGATCGCATGCAGCGGGTCGTGCACGCCACCGGAGGTGCCCGCAAGCGCGGTCAGCAGCAGCGGCGTCAGGAATACGCCGAGGATGCTCGACAACGAAGCACTGCACACCGCTGCGGGCACATTGCCATGCGCCATCGAGGTGAACGCGATGGACGACTGCACGGTGGAGGGCAGGGTGCACAGGAACAGCACGCCCAGGTACAGCTCCGGGGTCAGCAGCCAGCCCGATAGCGGCTTGAACATCAGCCCCAGCAGCGGGAACAGGAGGAAGGTGCAGGCCAGGATGGTCAGGTGCAGCCGCCAGTGCAGCATGCCGCCAATGATCGACTCGCGCGGCAGGCGCGCGCCGTGCAGGAAGAACAGCGCGGCGATGGCGACGGTGGTGACGTCATCAAGGACGATGGCGGCGGCGCCCTTCATCGGCAGCAGCGAGGCCAGGCCAACCGTGCACAGCAGGGCGAGGGTGAAGTTGTCCGGTCGCAGGCGCGACCACCAGCGGGTCATGGTGGGCAGAGTCCTTGGTGCGGAGAGTTCAGGGCGAGATGACCGGCGTGGCCAGGCGTTGGCGGGTGGCGGCTTCCAGCGAGGTCAGGCCAGCACGCTGGCCCAGCTGAAGGGCCTGTTCGGGGCTGGCATGTTCGTAGCGTGCGTTGACCAGGCCGAGCACGGCGCCAGCGCGGTTGCCGGACGCACAGTGCAGCAGCACCGGCCCCTGGCTCTGCCGCAGGGCCTGGTGCACGGCGCGCACGTTGGCGGCATCGAGCCCCTCGGCACCGGCCACCGGAATGCGCACGTAGCGCAGGCCCAATGATTCGGCAACGCGCGTTTCGTCGAAACCCCGGTCCTCGCCGGGCTGGCGCAGGTCGATCACGGTGCGCACGCCCTGCGCGGCAAGTTCGCGCAGTTGTGCGGCGGAGGGCTGGCCGCCGGCATACAGGCCCGGGCGGACTTCATTGAGCGGGCCATCTGTGGCCAGGGCCGCCAGTGGCAGGCAGAGCGACAACAACAGCAGGCAGGTCAGGCGCAGCAGCATGGTCCTCTCCGTGAAAACGTTCTGCCGCTACAGGCGCAGCCCGGCGCGGGCCTTCAGCAGCTCGCGCAGTTCGTATTTGTCAGTATCGTCCAGGCCCTGCTGGCGCTGCTTTGCCAACAACTCCTCCAGACGTTGCACCAGCAGCTGTTTCTCCAGCTGTGCCACCGCGTCGTGCAGTTCCTGGGTCCAGCTGGCCTCGGTGCCGGGCAGCGTCTGAGCGGCCAGCGTATGCAGCGACGCCTGTTCCTCGCGGCCGTCGAAGTGTTCCAGCAGGGCGCCGGTGCTGATGTCCGGGCGCTGTTCGACCAGCCCCAGCAGTTCCAGCAGCAGCTCCACGCCCGGCAGTCGCAGGCCCTGGAAGTGATGCTTTCCGCCCAGGGTGAGCGCCAGCGACGGCTGCTGCAGCAGCACGGCGATCGCGCCGCGCACCAGGCTGCGCTTGGCCACCGGCTGGATCGTCCGATGTGGCTGGCGTTGCGGCATCGGCGCGCGCGTGGCCTGGGCAGTGCCACCGAGGCCGGTCAGCTGCGCCAGCTGCTGCTTCATCAGGTCGCCGAAGGCACCGTCGGGAATCTGCGCCAGCATCGGCTTTGCGCGTTCGGCCAGGCGCGCCTTGCCGTCCAGCGTGCCCAGGTTGATCTCACGGGTCAGTTCATCGAAGAAGAACTGCGACAGCGGCGTGGCCTGCTTCAGGCGCTCGTTGAAGGCCTCGGCGCCTTCCTTGCGCACGATGGTGTCCGGGTCCTCGCCATCGGGCAGGAACAGGAAGAAGGCCTGGCGGCCATCCTTCATGCGCGGCAGCACCGACTCCAGCGCCTTCCAGCCGGCGCGGCGGCCTGCGGCGTCGCCGTCGAAGCAGAAGAACACGTCCGGTGCGTTGCGGAACAACAGCTCGGCGTGGTCCGGCGTGGTCGCCGTACCCAGCGTGGCCACCGCCTGGGTGACGCCGAACTGGAACAGCGAAACCACGTCCATGTAGCCCTCGACCACGATCAACCGCTCGATCTTCTGGTTGGCCTGGCGCACCTGCCACAGGCCGTACAGTTCGCGGCCCTTGTGGAACAGCGCGGTTTCGGGCGAGTTGAGGTACTTGGGGCCGTCGTCCTTCTCGAACACGCGGCCACCGAAGGCGATCACCCGGCCACGGCGGTCGAAGATCGGGAACATCACCCGGTCGCGGAACTTGTCGTAGACGTGGCCGCGGTCGTTCTTCGAGAAAAGGCCGGCGCGGTCGAGCAGCTTCATGCGCCGCTCGTCCTTGCCGAGCGCGTCGCGCAGGCCGCTGTAGCCGTCCGGCGCGTAGCCGATCTGGAAGCGCGCGCGGTTCTCTTCGTCCACGCCACGGCCATCGAGGTAACTGCGTGCCTTGTCGCTGCTTTCCAGGTTCTTCTGGAAGAACCGGGCGGCGGCATCCAGTGCCGAATACAGCTCGCGGCTGTCGTCCTGCTGCTGCGGGCTGCGCGGATTCTCGTTGCGCGGCACTTCCATGCCGGCGCGCTTGGCTAGTTCATCCACCGCGTCGAGGAACTCGAGGCGGTCGTAGTTCATCAGGAAGCTGATCGCGGTGCCGTGCGCGCCGCAGCCGAAGCAGTGATAGAACTGCTTGGTGGGCGAGACCGTGAACGAGGCCGAGCGCTCGTCATGGAAAGGGCAGCGTGCGGCGTATTCCTTGCCCTGGCGCTTCAACGGCACGCGGCTGCCCACCACCTCGACGATGTCGGTGCGGGCCAGCAGGTCGTCGATGAAAGCGTCGGGGATACGGGCCATGGGCAGCAGGGCAGGGCGCGGTACAGGACCACGCGACGGAACCGGGGGCGGTCGGCCTAGTTTACCCCCTGTCGGGCACCTGGCTGGCGGTGGCCGGATCGATGCCGGCGGCGGCCAGGTGATGGCGCGCGCGCAGGCGCTCATCGATCACCGCGGTCATCAGCGCGCCAACGAAGAAGACCACGGTCGCGTAATAGATCCAGACCAGCGAGATCACCAGGGCGCCCATCGAGCCGTAGGCACTGCCGGGGGCCACGGTGGCGATGTAGACGCCGATGCCATAGCGGCCCAGTGCGAACAGTGCCGAGGTGATGACGCCGCCGATGAAGGCCTGGCGCCACGCCACGCGGCGGTCGGGCAGATAGTGGTACATGAAGGCGAACCCCACCGCGTACAGCAGCAGGCTGGTGACGTACCCCAGCGCGGGGAGGATCGAGGGCAGTTGCGCGAAGGCCACCTGCAGTACCGTGGTGGCCGTCATCGACAGGATCAGCAGGAAGCCCAGGGCCAGCACCACGCCAAACGAGAACACACGCTTGCGCAGCCAGGCCTTGATGCCCTCCAGGCGCTCGCCACTGGTGCGGAAGATCAGGTTGAGCGCGTTCTGCAGCTGCGCGAACACGGCGGTGGCGCCGACGAACAGCAGCAGCGTGCTCCACAGCCCCGCCAACGAGCCGACGTCGGGCTGGTTGTCGGCGTTCTTCAGGACGGTTTCGGCCACCGTAGCGGCGCTGCTGCCAGCCACCGAGCTGATCTGGTCGATCAGCGCCTGCTGTGCCGGCGGGTACAGCGAAGCGGTCAACCACAGCAGCAGCACCAGCAGCGGGGCCATCGACAGCAGGGCGTAGAAGGAAACGGAGGCGGCCTGGGTCAGCACGTCGACGTCGATGAAGCGCTTGGCCACCGCCATCGGAAAGCTGTCCTGCAGGCGCTTGAGGTACTTGTGCAGGGACACGGGAACGTTGGGCTCGGGTTCAACCATGGGTGTGGTTGTAGCAGGCGACCGACGAAGGTGCGGTGAAGCGGGTGCATCAATGGGGTCAGAGCCCTTTCGCGTTGCGAAAGGGATCCGACTCCGTGTACCGGATTACGCCAGCTGCTGCTTGACCAGCTTGGACACCAGGCCCATGTCGGCCTGGCCAGCGAGCTTGGGCTTCAGTGCGCCCATCAGCTTGCCCATGTCGGCCGGGCCGGAGGCGCCGGTCTCGGCGATGGCGGCCTGGATGGCGGCCACGATCTCGGCTTCGCCCATCTTGGCCGGCAGGTAGGCTTCGATGACCACGATCTCGGCGCGCTCGATCTCGGCCAGGTCTTCGCGGTTGGCCGCTTCGTACTGGCTGACCGAGTCCTTGCGCTGCTTGACCATCTTGTCGAGCACGGCGATCACGGCGGTGTCATCCAGCTCGATGCGCTCGTCCACTTCGCGCTGCTTGATGGCGGCATTGATCAGGCGGATCACGCCCAGCTTGTGCTTCTCGCCCGCCTTCATGGCGGCCTTCATGTCTTCGGTGAGCTGCTGCTTCATGCTCATGAGGAACCTCGTGGTGGTAGGTGGGGCGGGGCGGATGCCCGAACCCGGAAACGCAAAAAGCCGGCGACGCTCGCGCGTGCCGGCTTCGGCTCCATCGCGACGGGCAGGCCCGCCGCAATGAAGATGCGTCCGATCAGTACAGGCGCTGACGCTTCGTGACGTCGCGCGACGAGCGGCGCAGCTGACGCTTCACAGCAGCGGCGGCCTTGCGCTTGCGCTCCTGGGTCGGCTTTTCGTAGAACTCGCGCTTGCGGGTTTCGGCCAGCACACCGGCCTTTTCGCAAGTGCGCTTGAAGCGGCGAAGAGCAAACTCGAAGGGCTCGTTCTCGCGGACTTTGACGCTGGGCATGGAATCTCCGGGACACAGTAGAACCGGGTCACGCCCGGCGAGCCGCACATTATAGCGGCGAATCGACAAACTGCAAGCGGCCAACCCTGAATACGGGCCGGCGGTTCGAAAGCAGTGAGATCTGCACGTTCCCCGAGGGGACGGCAGGGGCGTCATAATAGCAGGCATGCGAGTCCTTGGCATCGAATCTTCCTGTGATGAGACCGGCGTGGCGGTGTATGACACCGACCTGGCCGGCAGCGCGGCCCTGCGCGCCCATGCGGTTTACAGCCAGATCGCCCTGCACGCCGAATACGGTGGCGTGGTGCCCGAGCTGGCCAGCCGCGACCACGTCCGCAAGCTGCTGCCGCTGGTGCGCCAGACCCTGGCCGAAGCCGGTCTGGGTGTAGGCGATATCGATGGCGTGGCCTACACGGCCGGTCCTGGCCTGGTTGGCGCGCTGCTGGTCGGCGCCGGCGTGGCCCGATCGCTGGCCTGGGCGCTGGAGGTACCGGCCGTCGGCGTACACCATATGGAAGGCCACCTGCTGGCTCCGCTGATGGAAGACGACCCGCCGGAAGCGCCGTTCGTGGCGCTGCTGGTGTCCGGTGGCCATACCCAGCTGGTGGCGGTGGATGCGATCGGCCAGTACCGCCTGCTGGGCGAAACCCTGGACGATGCGGCCGGCGAGGCCTTCGACAAGACTGCCAAGCTGATGGGCCTGCCGTACCCCGGTGGGCCGCAGCTGGCCAGGCTGGCCGAGCAGGGCACGCCGGGCGCGTACCGCTTCGCGCGGCCGATGACCGACCGCCCGGGGCTGGATTTCAGCTTCTCCGGCCTGAAGACCCAGGTCCTGATGGCCTGGCGCGACAGCGACCAGAGCGAGCAGACCCGCGCCGACATTGCCCGGGGCTTTGAGGACGCGGTGGTCGAGACCCTGTCGATCAAGTGCGAGCGCGCGCTGGAAGCGGCCGGGACCAATGTGATCGTGGTGGCCGGCGGTGTAGGTGCCAACAAGCGCCTGCGCGCCCGCCTGCAGCAGATGGCCGAGCGCCTCGGCGGCCGCGCCTGCTTCCCGCGGCCTGCACTGTGCACCGACAACGGCGCGATGATCGCCTTCGCTGGCGCGCTGCGGCTGCAGGCTGGCCAGCACAGCCCGCCGAAGGTGGATGTGACCCCGCGCTGGGACATGGCGACCCTGCCGGCGGTGTGAACCGGTAGCGTCGGGCCACGGCCGGCGGACGCATTACCGATGCACTACCAACGGCGACGCCTCCAGCACGGTTGTCGCCCGCTCATGGCGCTGCAGCCAGCCCAGCGTGTGTGGGCAGCGGGCATGGATCAGCCGCCCGATCGCGGCCAGGTCGGCGCCGATGTCGCGCTCGAGGATCGGTTCGTGGTGGGCGATGCGGTTGCGCAGGTGGCGGATGCGTCCGATATCCGCATGGATGGCTTTCCTGACGGCACTGGGATGAGCAGAGGGAGCATGCTGCAGAACCCTGCTGAGTGCGGGTATCCAAAGCGTGGAGTCGAAGCGACAGGTGAAGAGCTGCTGCCAGAACACCATCGGCAGGTTGGCGACGATCCCAGGTGTATCGGTTACGCGGCTGGCAAGTTGTTCCAGTGCCGTGCGCGGAGAAGTACTGGATGAGGTTGGCAGCCTCCGTCGGAAGGCACCATTCCAGGGCCAACGCGGGCCATGCTGCCTGGCGAGCACCGCTGCAGCGGCGTTGCGGGTGACCACTTCGCACAGATGGACCGGCATCATCAGAGCACTGCACATCCGCATGTTCCACAGGTACAGGGATTCGGCTGTGACGTCGCGGCTGCAGGTCGATGCGATTCTCTCGTAAGTAGACAGACGCTCCGCTGACAACGCGCGCCGCAGTACATCGTATGGAGCCATCGTCATGTGCGGTGGTGAAGGAGGGATCGATGTCTGCGAGAGTGGGCCGCGGCGACCATCAGGGAACGTCGTTGTCCGCGCGGCTGAACTTCTGCGTTTTGCCTCGGACGAATACCTGACCTGCCCTGTCGGAATTGGCCTTGACCGGCGATCTGGTCCTTGCCTAATCTGCGTGCCTGCGCCACCGGGACTCGCGGCTGGATTTCAGCTCCCCCCGGGGACAAACGGTAGTACCAAAGGGCCCCGCTAGCAGGGCCCTTTGTCTTTTCTGGAGCCGCGTCCCTGCCGGCCGCCCACCGCCCGTTCCGGGCAGGCTCACCGCCGTGCCGTTACCATGGCTTCCTGTATTCGTGCCGGTAAGCGCAATGGACAAGGTTTTCATCGAAGGGCTGACGATCGACGCCCTGATCGGTATCTACGATTGGGAACGACGGATCCGCCAGGACCTGGTGTTCGACCTGGAAATGGGCTTCGACAACCGTCGCCCCGCGGCCACCGATGACATCGCCCACACCCTGAACTACAAGGCGGTGAGCAAGCGCCTGGAGCAGTTCGTGCGCGAGTCGGAGTTCGGCCTGGTCGAGACGCTGGCCGAGCGCTGCGCGCAGATCGTGCTGGACGAATTCGACGTGAAGTGGCTGCGGCTGAAGCTGAGCAAGCCCGGCGCAGTGCGCGGCGCGCGCGCGGTGGGCGTGATCATCGAACGCTCGCGGGACTGACCCGGTAAATCCGGCCGCCGGCCGGAAACCCCGGTAGTGCCGGCCGCTGGCCGGCAACCTTGGCAACAACGAAACAGACAGGAGACAACTGATGGTGGATGCGGTGGTGGCGGTACAGTGGCTGGAACGGCTGCAGAACACACTGGAACCCTATCCCGGCGCCTACCTGGCGTTGATGATCTCGGCGCTGCTGATCGCCGCCGGCCTGGCCAACTGGGTGACCAAGCGCATCCTGCTGCGTGGCCTGCGGCGCCTGTTGCAGCGCCTGCCAGGGGCCGAGTCCGGCCGTGGCAGCCATTTGATGCGGGTGATTTCGCGCCTGTCCAACGTGGTACCCAGCCAGGTGATCGCCTCGGGCATCACCCTCATCCCCGACCTGCCGCCCAGCCTGGTCAACGTCATCATCAAGCTGTGCATCGTGTGGGCCGTACTGACGGTGTCGATGGCGTTCTCGCATGCGCTGGACGCGGCCAACAGCCTGTACGAGCGCAAGCCCGATGCGCGCAACAAGCCGATCAAGGGCTACCTGCAGGTGGTCAAGATCGTGGTGTTCGTGGCCGCCGGCCTGTCCATCGTCGCCACCCTGCTTGGGGTGAAGCTGGGCCCGCTGGTGACTGGCCTGGGCGCGGCCACGGCGGTGCTGATGCTGATCTTCCAGGACACCATCCTGTCACTGGTGGCCAGCGTGCAGATCAGTGGCGATGGCCGCGTGCGCATCGGCGACTGGATCGAGATGCCCAGCCAGAACGCCGACGGTGACGTCATCGACATCGCCCTGCACACCATCACCGTGCAGAACTTCGACAAGACCATCACCACCATCCCGACCAAGAAGCTGGTGACCGAGTCGTTCAAGAACTGGCGCGGCATGCAGGAGGCCGGTGGCCGCCGGATCAAGCGCGCGCTGTACCTGGACCAGCACAGCGTCGGTTTCCTCGACGACGGCGACCTGGCCTTCCTCGGCGAATTCGCGCTGCTGCGTGACTACCTGCGTGAAAAGGAGCAGGAACTGGGGCAGTGGAACGGGCGCCTGCGCGAGCAGGGCGTGGCCGAGGTCAACAGCCGCCGGGTGACCAACCTGGGTACCTTCCGTGCCTATGTGGAGCGTTACCTGCGCAGCCATCCGGGCATCCACACCGACATGACCCTGCTGGTGCGGCAGCTGCAGCCCACCACCGAAGGCCTGCCGCTGGAGCTGTACTGCTTCACCCGCAGCACCGCCTGGAGCGAGTACGAGGCCGTGCAGTCGGACATCTTCGACCACCTGCTGGCGATTCTGCCGGCGTTTGGCTTGCGGGTGTTCCAGGCCTCCAGCGACGCCATGTTGATGGCCGGGCAGCGCCAGTTGGCCGGCTCGGAGTAAGCTGCGGTGCCCCTGGCGGGACCATACGGGCCCCGCTGTTGGCTGAAACTGAACGAAGAAACCTCTCGCCAAATGGCTCGGGATCGCTAGAATGCCGGGCTTGTAAACGTTTTCATCAAGGACTGCCGGTGGCCTCCGATCGCATCGAATCCCTCATTGCCCAGATGACCGTCGAGGAAAAAGTCGGCCAGCTGGGTGTCTTCGCGGACATGGTCCGCCCGTTCGCCCCGGACGTGAACCCGGAAGCCAACGTGCGCAATGCCGACCAGGTGCTGCAGCAGGTGCGCGAGGGCAAGGTCGGCTCGCTGTTCAATGGCGTGGGCGCCGAGTTGGGCCGCCGCATCCAGCAGGTCGCCACCGAGGAGAGCCGCCTGGGCATCCCGGTGATCCTGGCCGCCGACGTCATCCACGGCATGCGTACCGTGTTCCCGATCCCGCTGGGCGAGGCCGCCAGCTTCGAGCCGGACCTGGCCGAGCGCACCGCGCGCGCCACCGCCATCGAAGCCACCGCTGCCGGCCTGCACTGGACCTATGCCCCGGCCGTGGACATCGCCCGCGACCAGCGCTGGGGCCGTGGCGCCGAAGGTGCCGGTGAGGACGTGGTGCTGGGTTGTGCGTTCGCTGCCGCCCGCGTGCGTGGCTTCCAGGGCAGCGACCTGCGCGCCGCCGATTCGCTGCTGGCCACGCCGAAGCACTTCGCCGCCTACGGCGCGGTGATGGCCGGCATGGAATACAACATGGTGGACATCTCGCCGCAGACCCTGCGCGATGTGCACCTGCCGCCGTTCAAGGCCGCCTTCGAGGCCGGCGCGATCACCGTGATGTCCTCGTTCAACGACATCAACGGCGTGCCGGCCAGCGCCAATGCCGAACTGCTGACCGACATCCTGCGCGGCGAATGGAAGTTCCCGGGCGTGGTGATCTCCGACTACACCGCCGACATGGAGCTGGTCGCGCACGGCTATGCCGCCGACGACCGCGATGCCACCGCCAAGGCGTTCACCGCCGGCCTGGACCTGAGCATGCAGAGCGGCTTCTACGCCGAGCACCTGCCGGGCCTGGTCGAGAGCGGCGAAGTGCCGATGGCGGTGCTGGATGAAGGCGTGCGCCGCATCCTCTGGCTGAAGGAGACCATCGGCCTGTTCGACGACCCGTACCGTTCGCTGGACCCGGCGCGCGAAGCGGATACCTCGCATATCGCCGCGCATGATGAACTGTCGCGCGATGCCGCGCGGCGTTCGATCGTGCTGCTGAACAACCGCGACAACGTGCTGCCGTTGCAGAAGACCGGGCAGAAGATCGCGCTGATCGGCCCGTTCGTGCAGGACCGCGAGAACATCGAAGGCTGCTGGACGCTGTTCGGCGACAAGCAGCGTTACGTCGACCTGGAAACCGGCGTGCGTGCCGCCATCGGCGACGAAGCGCTGCTGGAAATCGTGCCGGGCTGTGAACTGGAAGCGGCCATTCCGGGCGGTACCGAAGCGGCGGTGGCTGCCGCGCTGCGCGCCGATGTGGTGGTGCTGGCGCTGGGCGAACCGCAGCGTTACAGCGGTGAAGCGCAGTCGCGCGTGGAGATCACCCTGCCGCCGGCACAGCAGGCACTGGCCGAGGCCGTGGCGATGACCGGCAAGCCGCTGGTGGTGCTGCTGCGCAATGGCCGCGCGCTGGCGCTGCAGGGCGCGGTGCGCAATGCGCAGGCCGTGGCGGTGACCTGGTACCTGGGTACGCAGACCGGCCACGCCGTGGCCGATGTGCTGTTCGGCGACTACAGCCCGTCCGGCCGCCTGCCGGTCAGCTTCCCGCAGGTGTCCGGCCAGCAGCCGTACTTCTACAACCACCCGCGCACCGGCCGTCCGGAGCTGCCGACGATGTCGGAGTTCAAGGCCCGCTGGCGCGAGATTCCGAACGAGCCGCTGTACCCGTTCGGCCACGGCATCGGCTACACCACCTTCGCCTACGGCGTGCCGCAGCTGAGTGCTGTGCAGCTCGGCTGGGACGACACCCTGACCATCACCACCACGCTGACCAACAGCGGTGATGTGGCCGGGGAGGAAGTCGTGCAGCTGTACATCCACGACCGCGTGGCCAGCCGCGTGCGTCCGGTGCGCGAACTGAAGGACTTCCGCAAGGTGGCACTGCAGCCGGGCGAGTCGACCGACGTGGTGTTCACCCTGACCCGCGAGCAGTTGGCGTTCACCGGCCGCGATGGCGTGCTGCGTGCCGAGCCGGGCCAGTTCGACCTGTGGGTCTGCGCCTCGTCGGCCGCCGGCGAAGCCGTGCAGTTCGAACTGCTGAAGGCCTGATCAGAAAAAGGGGACGGAGGGGATCAAGTCGTTTGTGCCACTAACGACTTAATCCCCTCCGTCCCCTTTTTGTTGCCGTCACTGCGGCGGCGCTACCATCGGGCTTCCTGTTTCGATGGAGTGCGCGTATGTGCCGGATGGCCTACCTGATTCCCGCTCTGCTGCTGGCGGCCTGTTCGCAGCCTGAGCCCCCGGCGCAGCCTGCGGCGGATGCGCCGCCGCCGATGGAAGCGAAAGCGGCAGCGACGCCTGCCGCTGAGCCGGCGGCGCCGGCCGCCGAACCTGCCGCCGCCGCACCGGCGGCACCGGCCGCGGAGGCGCCCGCCGAGGACGCGCGTGCGCGCATCGAATCGCTGCTCGGCGATGCCGCGCAGTTCGAGAAGGTCTTCAACGCGTTCAAGACCGCCGTGGTCGGCGGTGATCGTGCTGCGGTGGTCGAGCAAGTGCGCTTCCCGTTGAACATCAGCGGCGGAAAGAAGATCTCCGGCCCCGGTGAGTTCCAGCGCAACTACGAGAAGATCATCACCCCGGCGGTGGTCAAGGCGGTGTCCGGGCAGGACTTCGGCAAGGTGTTCGTCAACCAGCAGGGCGTGATGATTGGCGATGGACAGGTGTGGTTGAACGGAACGTGCCTGGACAAGGCCTGCACGCAGACCGAGGTGAAGGTCATCACCATCCAGTGAACGCAGACGGCCCCGCACGCGGGGCCGTCGCGGAAAAGCGTGCCGGCCAGCGGCCGGCGGCACCTCATGCCTTCGGCGTCAGCTTCAACAGGCGCGCCTTGCTGCCGTCTTCCAGCAGCCACAGGGCGCCATCCGGGCCCTGTTCCACTTCGCGGATGCGCTCGCCCATGTTGAAGCGTTCGGCTTCGCGCGCGCTGTCGCCATCAAAGGCCACGCGCACCAGCGAGGTCGACGACAGGCCGCCGATGAAGCCGCTGCCCTTCCACTGCGGGAACAGGCTGCCGCTGTAGATCACGAAGCCGGCCGGCGAGATCACCGGCGTCCAGCTCACCTTCGGGGCGGCGAATTCCGGCCGGGTATCGTGGTCGGGAATCGGGCGGCCGTCGTAGTGGTCACCGTTGGAAACGATCGGGTAGCCGTAGTTGGCGCCGCGCACGATCAGGTTCAGTTCGTCGCCGCCGGCCGGGCCCATCTCGTGCGCCCACAGCTTGCCGTTGGCATCGAAGGCCATGCCCAGGATGTTGCGGTGGCCCAGCGACCACACCTGTGCGGCAACCCCGCCCTGCGAGGCGAACGGGTTGTCGGCGGGCAGGCTGCCATCGTCGTTGAGGCGGATGATCTTGCCGAGGTTGCCGCCCATGTCCTGGGCCGGATCGAACTTCTGGCGCTCGCTGGAACTGATCCACAGCTTGCCGTCCGGGCCGAACGCGAGGCGATGCCCGTAGTGGCCCTCGCCGCTGACCTTGGGGCTCTGCCGCCAGATCACTTTCAGGTTCTTCAGCTGGCCACCCCCGTTCGCATCCAGCGCCAGCGTGGCCCGGGCCACGGCCGCACCGCGGGTATCCAGCGTGCCTTCCTCGGCATAGCTGAGGTAAACGACGTGATTCCGGGCAAAGTCGGGGTGCAGGATGATGTCGCCGAAGCCACCCTGGCCACCGTAGGCGACCTTCGGAACGCCGGTGATCTCATGCTTCTGGCCGCTGGCCAGATCCAGGTGCTGCAGCTTGCCGCGCTTCTCGGTGACCAGCAGGCTGCCGTCCGGCAGGAAGGTCATCGCCCAAGGCTGGTCAAAACGGCTGACTTCGGTGGCGGTGAACGGACGCTGGTCGGCGGCGGAGGAGGCTGCGGGCGCTGCGGTCTGGGCGCCGTTGGCGCCAGGATCGGCGGCGTTGCAGGCGGAGGTGGCGAGGATCGGCACGAGGCCGAGGGCGAGCAGCAGGGGCGTACGGGTCATGGGTATCTCCAGGGCGGGGATGCGGATGGCCGGGCTGCCCCTTGTATACCACCGCAGCCGTGACCGTCGTGGCCCGAAGGTCCTGCGCCCCCCTGTGCGACAGCGGCGGGATCGTCTAGGGTGGGCACGCCCGGGCAAAGCATGCCCGTCTGCCTGCCAAGGACCTGCAATGAATACTGCCATGCCCCACAAGCCCTCCACCGCCTTCATCGCTGCCTCGTGGGTGGCCCTGCTGCTGGGTGCGGCGGCGTACCTGATCGGCCTGTTCAATGCCACGATGGCGCTCAACGAGAAGGGCTACTACCTGACCCTGCTGCTGTTCGGCCTGTTCGCGGCGGTGTCGCTGCAGAAGAGCGTGCGCGACCGCGTCGAAGGCATTCCGGTGAGTGGCCTGTACTACGCGCTGTGCTGGTTCGCGTTGCTGTCGGCGCTGATGCTGCTGCTGATTGGCCTGTGGAATGCCACGCTGGCACCGAGCGAGAAGGGCTTCTACGGCATGGCATATGCGCTGTCGCTGTTCGGTGCAGTGGCTGTGCAGAAGAACACCCGCGACCTGATCGCCGCCGGTGGTGGCGAGCGCAAGCTCAGCGCGATCGTGCCGCCGCTGCCGGAACAGGAATGATCGAGCCGGTGTAGAGCCGAGCCATGCTCGGCTCAGTCGAGCATGGCTCGACGTTACAGACGTGGTGCGGGAGCCGAGCGTAGGCTCGGCTCTACAGCAGCCTGGCGCTATCGCTTCAAGCGCGGATCTGCCAGCTGCGCTTCGTCCCAGCCGCGGCGCACGGCGTTACGTGCCTGCGCCCATTCCAGCCGGCTGCGGCCACGCTCGCTGGCCCAGCGCGACTCCAGTTCAGCTTCGACCTGTTCGTAGGCGCGGATCATGTCCTGCGCACGCGCGGCATGGCCGATGCGGTAGGCCGGTTCATAGTCCTCGAAGAACAGCTGGTCGTCGTAGTACGGTTCGGCGGTGTAGCGTTCGCGCCAGTAGTTGCTGACCGCGTCGCGCGGCGTGCTGTCGTCCGGTACGCGGCCGGGAATCTGATACTCGGTCATGGAAGGCTCCGTTGTGGACGAAGCCTGATCGTGCCTGCGTGGCGGTTAACGGCCCGGTCCGGCAGCGTGATCGCCAGATCAATCCGCCGGGCATGGCCCGGCGCTACCGGTCATCCGGCGTCGGCGTCCTTGCGCGGCAGCTTGTAGATCACCGCGCCGATGGCAAACGCCACCAGTGCCGCGGCGATGTTGTGCCAGCTGGCACTGGCGAACAGGGCCAGGCACAGCAGCAGCGCGAGCACCGGAATCAGCGGGCCACCCGGCAGTTTCAGTGCGCCCGGCCGGTCCGCATAGCGCTTGGCCAGCACCAGTACCGCAGCGGCCGTTCCGATGTAGGCGAACAGGCGCGTGGTCATCGACAGCAGGGCCAGCTGCACGAACGAACCGGACAGGGCCAGGCCCAGCGCGATCAGGCCTTGGCACAGGATCGACGCGGCCGGCGTGTGGAAGCGCGGATGCACCTGCGCCAGGATCTTCGGCCCATAGCCATCGCGGGCAAGTGCGAACAGGAAACGCGGGCCCATCATCATCGTGTTGCTGTTGGTACCCAGGATGGAGATGGTCGCGCCGATGGTGAGGATCAGTGCCAGGGCCTCGCCGCCGAAACCGGCTGCGGCGTCGGCCAGCGGCGTGGCCGAGCTGGCCAGGCCGGCCAGCGTACCCTGCGCCACCACCTGCACCGCGCCATAGATGACGGTGACGGTGATGATCATGGTGATCAGCGCGAACGGAATATCGCGGCGTGGATTGCGGTACTCGCCGGCGGCGGCCGGGATGTTCTCGAAGCCGGCGTAGGCGTACAGCAGCAGCAAGGCGGCCTCGCCCATCCGTTGCAGGTCATGCGGGTCCGGGCGCTGGCCGGAGAAGGCCAGCTGTGGATCGATATAGAACGCACCGACAGCCACGAACAGCAGCAGCGGCAGCATCTTGCCGATCACCAGTACCACGCCGGTGCGCGCGGCCGAGCGCACGCCGATGATGTTGACGCCGGTCAGGAAGCCCAGCGACACCACGATCACCGCGATGCGGCCCATGCCGGCGCCGGCCCATGGCCAGAAGCGCGCGACCGCATCGGCCAGCGCGTTGCTGAGTGCGGCCGCCGAGCTGATGCGGGTCAGCCAGATCATCCAGCCGATCTCGAACCCGGCGAAGCGCCCGAACGCCTCGCGTGCATACAGGTAGCTGCCACCGGGCTCGTCGAAATAGCTGGCGGCCTGCGCGTAGCACAGCACCAGCAGCGCCACGACGATACCGGCGGCGACCACGCCCCACAGGCTGAAGGGGCCGAGCAGGGCGACGGTGGCGGCCGGCAGCAGGTAGATGCCGCTGCCGATCACATCGTTGATCGACAGGCCGACGATCTGCCAGCGGCTGACCGCGCGCTGCAGCTGCGGTTCGTCCTGCGCGCTCAACGGGCGTCTCCGCGCAGTGCGGGCAGTTGCCACTGGGCCTGCAGGCGCGTGTACTCGGCGCGCGGCAGCAGCACGAAGCGCGGCGCATCCTGCGGCCGCAACCAGTCCAGCAGCGCCTGCATGCGGGCCTGCGGCATGGCGGTGCAGCCGGCCGTGGCCTCACCGGGTTGGCGCCACAGATGGGCGAAGATGCAGCTGCCCTTGCCGGGCTGGTTGTCCGGGTTGTGGGCGATGACGAAGCCTTCCTGGTAACGCACGTCGCCCTTGTTGTGCAGATCCAGCCGCATCGGCTCGGTGGAGCCCTTGACCGCTGCGCTGCCGACTTTCTTCTCATCGACGATGCGGTTGTAGAACGGCGAGCTGGGCACGTCCATGCAGTAGCTGCTGTTCAGCATCGGCTGGTAAGGCATCGCGGTGCCGGGGCGTGTGACGGCATAGCCGAACGCGCTGCCGAGCGCGAACACGCCCGCCGGGCTGCGGCCATCGCCTTCCTGCTTCTGCGGGCCGTCGGCCTGCGCCGGATGCAGGCCCAGGCCCCAGGCGCTGCCGGTACGGCCGAGCGCCACAGGGAACGCCTGTCCATGTGCGTGCCAGCCCTTGCCATCGCGCACATAGGCCTGCAGCTGCCCCTGGGTGCTGTCCCAGCCTTCGCTGGTGACCACGATCAGCTGGCGCGCGCCATCCAGCGGCGCCGCGTGAACGGACACCGTCGCAGCAAGCAGCAGCGCAGCGGTAGCGAGGCGAACCAGCGATTTCATCAACAGGTGCTCCGGTCAGGAATCCAGCAAGTGGTCGATCCGCTCCAGGTTCACCGCCAGCTGCTGCTGGCGGTCCGGATTGGTGTGGCAGAGCAGCACGAACAGGAAATCGAGCAGGGCGTGCATGGCGCTACGGTACAGCAGCTGCGCGACCTGCGGCGTGCGGTCGTGCGCGCAGACCACCAGTGCCGCATCAGCATGCGCGCGCAGCGGATTGGCAGTGTGGCGGGTAATGGAAATCACCTTGCCACCCATGTCCTGGAACTGCCGCGACAGCTGCGAAAGCTGCGGCAGGTTGCCGAATTCGGAGAACACCAGCAGCGCATCGCCGGGGCGTGCGGCCGACAGGTTGGCCAGCATCAGGATCGGGTCGGTGTGCGGCACCACCAGCAGCCCGAGCAGCGACAGCCGCATGGCGAACTCGCGGGCATACAGGCCATCGTCACCCAGGCCATGGACGAACAGCTTCGGTGCGCCGTCGAGCAGCTGTACGATGCGCTCGATCTCCTCGCGCGGATTGGCCTGGCGTGTTTCCTCCTCGGCCTGCGCCTTGCTGCGGCGCAGGGCCTCGCCCAGGCGCAGGTAGTCATCGCCGCTGTCGGGTTCGCTGGGCAGCTGTTGTGGATCGGCACCGGCGCGGGCCACGTCCTGGCCGATCGAGTACTTCAGGTCCGGGTAGCCCTTGAAGCCGAGTTTCTGGCTGAACTTCACCACGCTGGACTGGCTGATGCCCAGCGCACTGGCCAGCTGCTGCGACGAGTAGTCGCGCAGCAGGTGGGCGTTGTCGAGGATGAAGTCGGCGATGCGGCGCTCGATGGCCGACATCTGCCCGCGCTCGGTGCGGATCTTCAGCAGGGGCGGCATGAGGGGGGTCCGGGCATGTGTGGGCGTGTTGCGGCTGGCAGCGTAGAGCGTGTCATGGAATGGGTCGAGCGGGTTCCAGGCTCGAAGAGGTTACGGAGCGCAGTTGTTGCTTTTGACGTTGAGTCCGCCTTCAAGCGAGCCGAGCACCGCAGGTCCGGCGAGGGCGAAGAGGCGCGGGTGTCTGAGCGTAGCGAGTTCCCGCGCCGTCCCTCGACGGGCCGAGGAGCGCAGGGAACCGGTGCGTAGCACCGGCTCGCGGCCGGCGGAGCTTTTCTTTTGGTTACTTTTCTTTTCGCGAAAAGAAAAGTAACGCGCGACCCAACGTCAGTGGCACGCAACGTCAGCCGCAAGGCAGAAATCAACCCAGCATCTCCAGCCCGCGCACTTCAGTAATACCCAGCCCCGGCACGTCGCTGATGCTGATCTCCGATTCGTTGAAATGCACACCACCGCTGACCGGGTCGAACTGGCCCAGCGAGGGGCCGTCCAGATCAACCTTGGTGATCACATCGCTCTTGGCCACGGCCAGGTGCACAGCCGCAGCCACGCTGATGCTCGATTCGATCATGCAGCCGATCATGCACGGCACGCCGTAGATGCCGGCGATGTCGGCGATGCGGATCGCATTGGACAGGCCGCCGGTCTTCATCAGCTTGATGTTGATGATGTCGGCCGCGCGCTGCTGGATCAGGTCCATCACCTGGCTGGGGCTGAACACGCTTTCGTCGGCCATCACCGGCGTGTTGACGCGGTCGGTGACGTACTTCAGGCCACTGATGTCCGCGGCCTTCACCGGCTGCTCCAGCAGCTCCAGTACCACGCCGGCTTCCTCCAGCGTGCGCATCGCATGCACCGCCTGCTTGGCAGTCCAGCCCTGGTTGGCATCCAGGCGCAGCAGGGCACGGCCTTCCACGGCGGCGTGGATGGCCTTGACCCGTTCGATGTCCAGTCCGATGTCCTTGCCGACCTTGATCTTCAGCGACTCGAAGCCGCGCTCGATCGCCGACAGCGAATCGGCCACCATCTTGTCGATGTAGTCCACGCTGATGGTGATGTCAGTGGTGATCACCGGGTCGCCGCCACCGAGCATCTGGTACAGCGGGGCACCGTGCAGCTGCGCCCACAGGTCGTACAGCGCGATCTCCACCGCGGCCTTGGCGCTGGTGTTGCGCTCCATCGCGGTCTGCACCAGCGTGCACAGGTGGTTGAGGTTGACCACGTCCTGGCCGATCAGGCGCGGTGCGATGAAGTGGCGGATCGCTTCGATGATCGAGCCGTGGGTATCACCGGTGATCACTGCTGTAGCCGGTGCCTCGCCGTAACCGGTGTGACCGGTGTCGGTGCGGATCAGCACCACCACGTCCTCCACGGTCTCCACCGTGCGCAGCGCGGTCTTGAACGGTGTCTTCAACGGCACGCGCAGCATGCCCAGTTCGATGGCGGTGATCTTCATTCAGGAGTCTTGGCCCGCAGGCGCTGGATGTTGGTGATGCGGTCGATGTAGCGGACGGTGTCGCTGGCCATCATCGGCTCCAGCGGCGTGACCGAAACACCATTGAGATGGGCCTGCACACGTCTGCCGTCGGCACCGAACCAGCTGCCGCCCGCCGTATCGTGGATCACCCAGGTGCGGCCGTCGACGTGGCCGATGGCCATCATCACATGACCGGGAATGTAGACCAGGTCGCCCACCTGCAGGCGGGTGACGGCACGGTCGCGCACCGCCTTGCCGTCCTTGCCGGTGAACGGCAGGCGATCCAGCGCCGGACTGACCGCCTGCGCGCTGGTATTGCGTGGCAGCAGCACGCCGAAGCTGCGGTAGATCTCGGAGACGAAACCGCTGCAGTCGCGGGTGTCGTAGTCGTGACCCCAGCCGTAGCGCTCGCCCAGGAACTTGAAGGCCTGCTGCAGCAGCAGGCGCGGGGTCAGCGGCAGGTAATCGGCGGCGGTGTCCTGCGAGCGCGGCAGCAGCGCAGGCACCAGCTTCAATCGACCATCGGCTTCGCGTACCGGCAACTGCACCACCCACGAAGCGTGGGCCTGCTGGCCGTTCACCGGTTCGGCGGCGGGCCAGTCGGCCAGCACCGGCAGGCGCACGCCCATGTCCAGCTGCAGGCGCGAGACGCGCGGCTCCTCCGGGGTATAGGCGGTCTGCGCGGTGGCACCGGTGACGATCCGGTACGGTCCCCTCGCGCCGTAGCCGAGCACCGTGGCCTTGTCGCCGCGGGCAATGGCGTCGGCTTCGATCCACGCGCTGTAGCGCTCGCTGTGCACGAACAGCCAGCGGCCGTCGGCACTGCGATGGACCACGGCGACCTTGTCACCGGGGAACAGTGCCGATTCCTGGAAGCGGTCGATGTCGGTGTCACCGACGCTGCTGAAGACGCGCTCGCGGGTGGGGAAGGTGCGCAGCGCGGCACGCTTCACCACCAGCCCATACTGCGCTGCCACCTGTGTGGGAATCGCATCGAGGCCGAGGTTGGCTTCGATCGCGCTGCGCAGCGCGGGTGCGATCGCCTGGCCCTTGTCGTTGTAGAGAGCGCGGGTGGGCCAGCTCGACAGCGCGGTGATGCTGGCACGCACCGCCGCCGCATCAAGCTGGGCGGGCAGTGCGGCGATGTCCTGGATGTGGCTGTCCTGCGCCCGCATGCGCGCGTTCTGTGCTTCGATCTGCGCGCGATCCAGAATCGGCGCATCGGCGTTGTCCAGGCGCGCGGCCCAGTACTGCGGGGTCAGATAGGCCTCGTGCAGGCCGATCACATAGGGCAGCGGCGCACCCGGGTCGGGCGGTGGGGCTGCCTGTGCAAAGGCCGGAGCGGCCAGCAGGCACAGGGCCAGGGTCAAGCGGCGCGGCCAATGCCGGTGCCGTTCGCGGAAAGCCAGGCTCATGCGGTGCACACCCTCCTCGAATGCCTGTTGGAATATTTATTCCTTTTGGCTACGAAAGCAAGAATAAATTATTGACCGACATCCCGGCCCGTGTTACACAGCCGTTACCACCCGCGCTGGGGAAGTGTCGCTGTGGATCCTGCCGTTCGCAAACCACGTCTGCCTGCTGCTGCCGGCCTGTGTGCCGCGCTGCTGCTGTGGGTGTCGGCCACGCAGGCGGCAGACGGGCGCAGCAGCCAGCAGCGCGCGCGAGGAGTGCAGGTGATCGACCTGATCGACAGCGGCCGTTTCCGCGACGCCGACGCGCTGCTGGCCACTGCACCCGCCGCCACTGACGAAGCGTTCCAGCGCGAGCGCATGCGCCGCATCCGCCTGGATTTCGCCCTCGACGAAAGCGCCGCCAAGGACGCCGTACGGCGCGGCATTCCCGATCTGACCGACGAGGAATTTGCGCGCTGGGACCAACTCGGCCTGATCGAGCATCTCGATATCGATGGCGAGCGTTGGTACTTCAAGCGCGCACCCTCGAACCTGTTCCTGCTCAGCGACGAAGCACGCGCGCGTCGCCGCGCGGATGCACCGATGCCGCCTCCGGGCCCCAACGAAGTGCTCAATGCCCACCACGCAGGCGTGGTTGCTGCGGCCGAACAGAGTGGCCAGGCGTCGGTTCTGCCGCAGCGCTATGAATTCACCCAGTCGCTGACGGTGAAGGCCGATGCGGTGCCGGCCGGCGAGACCGTGCGTGCCTGGATTCCGTACCCGCGCGAGATCCCCGGCCAGCAGGAGCAGGTGCAGTGGCTGGGCAGCACCCCGGGCAAGGCGCGCGTGGCTCCGGCCCATACCCAGCAACGCACCGCCTACCTCGAAGCCAAAGCGGTTGCCGGGCAGCCGACCCGTTTCGAGATCCGTTACGCGGTCACGATCTTCGCCCGGCATACCGCGATCGATC
Organism: Stenotrophomonas sp. T8; assembly: GCF_051853085.1. Classification (NCBI taxonomy): domain Bacteria; kingdom Pseudomonadati; phylum Pseudomonadota; class Gammaproteobacteria; order Lysobacterales; family Lysobacteraceae; genus Stenotrophomonas; species Stenotrophomonas sp. T8. Next base: position 55,760 of record NZ_CP195329.1, read on the forward strand.
CGGCCAAGGTGCAGGCGACACCGAACGATCCCGCATTGAAGCCCTACCTGGCCGAACAGCTGCCGCATGTGCGTTTCACCCCGGCATTGAAGCTGTTCTCCGACCAGGTGCTGCAGGGCGAGACGCGCCCGTATGAAGTGTTGCGCAAGCTGTTTGCCGCGGTCGACCGCATTCCATGGGCCGGTGCGCGCGAATATTCCACGCTCAGCAACATCAGCGACTACGCACTGCGTGCCGGCCATGCCGACTGCGGGCAGCAGACCCTGTTGCTGATCGCGCTGCTGCGCCTGAACGGCATTCCCGCGCGCTGGCAGTCGGGCATGGTGTTCTCCGGCGACGGCAGCGGCTACAACAACCTGCATGACTGGGGGCAGGTCTACCTGGCGCCGTATGGCTGGCTGCCGATGGACGTGACCACCGGCGCACTGGCCAGTGATGTGCCGGCCCTCCGTGACTTCTACCTGGGTGGCCTCGACGGCTACCGCATCGCATTCAACGACGATTTCGGCCAGCCCTTCGTGCCGGCCAAGCAGCACTTCCGCTCGGAAACGGTCGACTCGCAGCGCGGCGAGGCCGAGTGGGCAGGCGGCAACCTGTACTTCGACCAATGGAGCTACGACTTCCAGTGGCGGGTACTGCCAGCCAGGCAACGCTAGCGCGACACATCGCATTCCACACCATTCAATTCTTGCAGGAGAGAGCAGGGGATGAAGGCTTACAGCATCAAGCGGGCGGCATTGTGCGTCGCCCTTGGGGCGTGTCTGGGCGTGATCGCGCCCAGCGCATTCGCACAGGATGGTTCGGTGGTCGGCCGGCTGGTCAGCGATGCTGGCCAGGTACCGGCCGGTGCCACGGTGACCGTACGCAATCCGGCAACGGGCTTCGTGCGCTCCGTGCAGGCCGAAGCCAACGGCAGCTACCGCATTCCGTTGCTGCCGGTCGGCACCTATGAGATGGAGGTGAGCCTGCCCGGCGGAGGGGCCAGCCGCGTCGGCCAGGTGACGGTCAGTCTGGGCAGCGCGACCACGGTGAACGTGCCGCTCGGCGCGGTCAGCACGCTGGGCACGGTTGAAGTACGGGCACCGCAGGTAGTGTCGATGGTGGATGTGAAGTCCACCGAGTCGGCCACCAACATCACCCGCGAAGAGCTTTCGCGGCTGCCGGTGGACCGTGACATCACCGCGGTGGCGCTGCTGGCGCCGGGTGCGGTGAAGGGCAAGGGCTCGCTGGGTGGCCAAGGCATTTCCTTCGGGGGTTCGTCGGTGGCCGAGAACACCGTCTACATCAATGGCCTGAACGTCACCGACTTCTACAACCGGGTCGGCTTCTCGTCGGTACCGTTTTCGTTCTACCAGGAATTCCAGGTCAAGACTGGCGGCTACTCGGTGGAGTTCGGGCGCAGCACCGGCGGTGTCATCAACGCGGTGACCCGCTCGGGCAGCAATGATTTCAAGGCCGGCGCCGAGCTGGTGTTCGAGCCGCGCGCGTGGCAGTCGCAGGCCCGCGACCGCTACGACGGCAACGGCAGCCGCTACATCACCGCCAGCCGCGACGACTACAGCCGCAGCGCGCTGAATGTGTTCGCTTCCGGTGCGCTGGTGCAGGATCGACTGTTCTTCTTCGGAATGTACGAGGCGCGCGACTACCGCCCGACCTCGACCAACGACGCCGGTACGCGCCTGAGCCAGGGCGAGGCCGATGATCCGTTCTGGGGCGGCAAGATCGACTGGCAGATCACCGACAACCAGATGCTGTCGCTGTTCGGTTTCTCGGACAAGAGCAAGACGCTCACCGATGTCTACGCCTACGACTACGCCACGGGGCAGACCGTGGGCGAGCGCAGCAACCAGATCTACAACACGGTGGGCGGCAAGAACTGGTCCGGCACCTACAGCTGGCAGGTGAACAACGACCTGACCATGAAACTGATGTATGGCGAGAACAAGCGCAACCGTGTGCAGAGCTCGTTGATGGACCAGAACTGCAACCGCGTGTTCGACAACCGAACCGCCAGCCAGGGCGTGCCGCCCTCGCTGCAGGGTGACCGCAGCTGCACCAGCAGTTCGCAGCTCGAATCCGCATTGGACACCCGCAAGGCCGCGCGCGCCGATTTCGAATGGACGCTGGGCAACCACCTGCTGCGGTTCGGCCTGGATCGGGAGGAGAACACGTCCGACTACAGTCGCGCCTATCCCGGTCCGGGCGGCCTGCGCTACGACATCTACGCTCGCACGCCCGGCAGTTCGCTCAACGGCGGCGTCGTGCCGGCCAGTGGCCTGGTGGCGCGCACCCGTCGCTATGAAGTGGAAGGCGCCTTCGAGACGATCAACTCGGCCTACTACCTGGAAGACAACTGGCAGGTGACGCCGAACCTCCTGCTGAACATGGGTCTGCGCCTGGAAGCCTTCGACAACAAGGGTGGCGACGGCAGCAGCTACATCAAGATCGACGACATGCTGGCCCCGCGCCTGGGCTTCTCCTGGGACGTGCGCGGCGATGGCACGACCAAGGTCTTCGGCAACCTGGGCCGCTACTTCCTGCCGGTGGCCAACGTCATCAACATCAAGCAGGCCGGTGGCTTCCTCGACGAGCGGACCTGGTATGAGTTCCTCGGCTACAGCGGCGCAGCCAACAACATCCCGAACCTGGGCGCGCAGATCGGCCCGGTGGACAACTCGCAGGGCGACGGCAGCGTGCCGGACCTGCGTGCCGAAGTTAACCGGGACATGGACCCGGTGTACCAGGACGAGGCGATCCTCGGCTTCCAGCAGATGATCAACGAAGCCTGGTCGGTCGGTGCCAGCGTGACCTATCGCCGGCTGCACAACGCCATCGATGACATGAACATTACCGCCACCGGGCAATGCGGTGCCATCGACGGCGTATGGATCATGGGCAATCCGGGCCGCACCAACACCGTGTGGGGAGACACCAACTGTGACGGCAGCAACGATGGCTGGATCAGCATCGATACGTCGAAGGAAGGCTGGGCGCTGTACGACGACAACGGCAACTACGTCGGCCAGCGCGGCTGGGTGAAGCCCAAGCGTGACTACAAGGCACTGGAGCTGCAAGTCGACCGGGCCTGGGACGGCAAGTGGGGCTTTAACGCGTCCTACACCCTCGCATACGGCCGCGGCAATGCAGAAGGCCCGGTCAACTCCGATACCGACTTCGCCGATGCCGGGCGTACCGAGAACTTTGACAATCCGTGGGTGAACTACCGCGGCTACGGCTATCTGGCCAACGACCGCCGACACCAGTTCAAGTTCCGTGGTAGTTATGCGTTGACCGAGAACCTGAGCGTAGCCGCTACGCTGGGCGTGCAGTCGGGCAGCCCGATCACGCGTTTCGGCGCCGGTAATCCATTCGACGCCACTGATTTCCACAGCTACTACGTGTGCGTGTCCAACTGCCAGGCCACGGTGCCCTCCGAACGCGTGTTCGTGCATTCCCCGCGCGGTGGCGATGGCCGCACGCCGTGGACCTACGACCTGGACGTGAGCGTGTCGTACAAGGTGCCGATCCCCACCGACCTGCGCCTCAAGCTGGCGGTGTACAACGTGCTCAACCAGCAGCGCGTGGTGACCGTGGATCAGGACTACGAACCGCAGGACAGCATCGGTACGCCGAATCCGCTGTACCGCTACGGTACCGGGTTCCAGTCGCCGCGTTATGCGCAGCTGACCGTCACATGGGCGTACTGAGACCCGCCCAGCACGCTCGACGCTGCATCTGCGTGGCCGTGTTGGCGGTGTTTCCGGTTGCGGCGGCGCAGACCAGCGCGACCGCATCGATCGAGGCCGACGTCGCCGCCGTGGTCCAGCACGAGCACCTGCCCGGGCTGGCCATCGCGGTGGTCGACAACGGGCAGGTGGTCTATCGCCACGCCGAAGGCGCGCGTGGCGACGGCGGCCGCATCGACCAGGACACGCTGTTCAAGATCGCCTCCAACAGCAAGGCGATGACCGCCGCGCTGCTGGCGCGGCTGGTGCAGCAGGGCAAGCTGCGCTGGGAGGATCCGGTGCAGCAACATCTGCCGGGCTTCCGCATGCACGATGCGTGGGTGGGCGAGCAGATGCAGGTGCGCGACCTGCTGATCCACAACAGCGGCCTGGGCCTGGGCGCCGGTGACCTGATGCTGTGGCCGGAGCCGAACGCGTTCACCCGCGCCGACATCATCGCCGGGCTGGCGCACCTGAAGCCGGTCAGCAGTTTCCGCAGCCGCTATGCGTACGACAACCTGATGTACGTGGTGGCCGGCGAACTGGCCGCTGCGGCGGGTGGCAAGCCGTATGACCAGCTGATGCGCGAGCAGGTGTTCGAGCCGCTGGGCATGACCCGCTGCCAGGTGGGGGCGTGGTCGGTGAAGCGGGTGGGCAACGTGGCGCAGCCACACGCTTGGCATGGCGACCACAATGCGGTGGTGAACGCCGATGGTGCGATCAGCCCGGATCTACCGTCGATGGCCGCCGGCGGCATCCGCTGTTCGCTGCGCGACATGACGCGCTGGATGCAGGTGCTGCTCGATCCTGCCCTGGCACCTGGCTGGTTGGATGCTGAGCAGCGCCGTACGCTGTGGACCCTGCACATGCCGATGGCGCTGGGTGAACGCCAGCGGCGCTGGGACAACGCGCATTTCTATGGCTACGGCTATGGCTGGCGGGTGTCGGACATGGACGGGCAGTGGAAGGTGGCGCACACCGGCACCCTGTCGGGCATGTACTCGTCGCTGGCGCTGCTGCCTGACCGCAAGGTGGGCGTGGTGATGCTGATCAACGGTGAAGGCGAGGATGCGCGCACCGCATTGATGCAGGCCGCGCTGAAGCGCTTCACCGCCCCCGATGAGGCGCGTCCGGCACTGGCGTACCTGGCCGAACTGAAGGCAGACCAGGCTAGGGCAAGCGGCCATCAGCGGCCGGCGACGTCGGAGGCACGGCCGGCATCGGACGCCGATCTGCCGCGCTGGCACGGCCGCTACACCGATCCGTGGCTGGGGCCGGCCTCGCTGTGCCCGGGCAAGGACGGCCTGCGCTTCAGCGTGGACAAGTCGCCCCGGCTGCAGGGGGCTGTGCTGCAGCTGCAGGGGCGCTGGCTGCTGCGCTGGGATACGCTGGGCGAAGACGCGCAGGCGTGGCTGCAGCCGGGTGAGGGCCTGGCACCGACACTGGACCTGCGCGCCATCGATCCGGACATCGACTTCAGCTATGACTTCCAGGACCTGCATTTCACTCGTACTGGCGATTGCCCTGGCAGCGACCACCAGCGCCGCTGAGCCACCGCGCGTTTCACCGGCCACCGACGCGGCCAGCGCTGGTTTGGTGGAGATCCGCACGTTGTCGCCAGGCATCGACATGGACATCCGCTACGCCGGCGCCAACAACTTCACCGGCGTGCGCGTGCCCGGCTACGAGGCGCCTTCGTGCTACCTGCTGGCGCCGGTGGCGAAGGCGCTGGCCGAGGTGGAGCAAGACCTGCGCGCCGATGGCTTCGGCCTGCGCCTCTACGACTGCTACCGGCCGGTGCGTTCGGTGCAGGCCTTCATGGCCTGGGTGAACGATCCGCGCGAGCTCTCGCGCAAGGCACAGCAGTATCCTGACCTGGACAAGCCGCGCCTGCTGGCCGACGGCTACATCGCCGAGCGCTCCGGCCACAGCCGCGGTGGCACGGTGGATCTGGGCCTGCTGGATTGCCGCAGCGGTGCATGTACGCCGTTGGACATGGGCACTGACTTCGACTTCTTCGGGCCGCGTGCGCATACGCAGACGAGCGGGCTGAGTGAGACGCAGCAGGCGAACCGGCGGCAACTGGTGCAGGCAATGGCACGGCGTGGTTTCGTGAACTACCCGCAGGAGTGGTGGCACTACACGTTCCAGCCGGAACCGGATCCCGGTACCGCGTACGACGTCCCGGTACGGTAGGGGTAACGGCAGGGCACCGCCCAGCCTCTGACAGTTTCCCGCGCGGTCCGTTGTAGGGCCGAGCCCATGCTCGGCTGCTCTTTGTTCAATCGTCGAATTATTCGATCTCGATGGAGACTCATCCACGCATGGCGTGGATCTACTGTGGCTGCCGGTTGGGTCCGAAGCAGATCCCTTACACTGGCCGCCTCTTCATCCCTGCCCACCCGATGAACCTTCCCCTGCACTTCGGCCTGCTCGGCACCCTGGAAGCGGGCGCCATTGCCCTGCTGGTCGGCCTGCTCGTGTACCTCCTGTGGTCGCAGCTGTGCCGCCTGCTGCGGTGGTCGATGGGGCACGCGATCGGCTGGTCCTGCGTCATCGCCGTGATCATCGCCGCCGGCATCGATGCGTGGAAGCTGTTCTACATGGGCATCGTGCGGCTGGAATCGCCGCTGTACGCGCGCATCTTCCTGGCCACCATCCACGATCCGAACGAACTTGGCAGCCGTGTGGTGCTGGAAATCGCCGGTGCGCTCGCCGGTGTTGCTCTTGCATGGGTGTTGTTCAGTTCGCGGTCATCGGAAAAAACCGTCGACTGACGCAGGTTTTTCGTTGCCTGCCGGTTAAATGCAGAGGCGCTGAATGCGCATCTTATGAGCCACTCACTTCACCCTAACCACCGCGCTAAAGCATGCGTGGAGGCCAGTGGTTAATCGCGCGTGTGGGCGCCGCTCGCGACGCAAAATCGATTCAGAAACGCGGTGGCAGGGTAGGTGCCGTGCGGAATCAACACGCCGCGCAACACCACCCAATCGGTAGGAGACACCCCTGATGACTATTCGCAACCGCAAGCCCCTGATCGCCCTGATCGTCGCCGCCGGCAGCGTGCTGGCCATCCCGGCGATGGCCCAGTCGGCCAAGCAGCAGGCCGCGCAGGCGCAGAACGAAGCCGCTCAGGCCCAGCAGGCGGCTGCACAGGCCGGCCAGGCCGCCGACCAGGCGACCAATGCGGCCGCAGCGGCATCGGCGCAGGCCAATGGCGGTGGCCAGACCTGGGCCAGCATCGATACCGATGGCAACGGCACCATCAGCAAGACCGAGGCGCAGGTGAACGCCGGCCTGGCCCAGGTGTTCGACCAGGCTGATACCAACAAGGACGGCGAACTGAGCGCCGATGAGTACAAGGCCTACGTGGCCGCCCAGCAGGCTGGTGCGGGTGGCGCAGCGCAGGGTGCGCAGGGCAGGTAAGTCCTGCATCGGGGCGTATGGGAACCCGGGCGGCTTCGGCCGCCCGGGTTTTTTTCGTCACCATGGCCCCTGTATCCTTGGGCGATGAACACCCCCACGCCTGCGCCGTCGCGCGCCATCGGCCTGGTCGGTTTTGACGGTGACGATACGCTGTGGAAGAGCGAGGACTACTACCGCAAGGCCGAGCAGGATTACCTTGACCTGCTGTCGCGCTATGTCGACGTGCATGACACCCAGACCGCCCGCCACCTGCTGGAAGTGCAGCAGCGCCACCTGGGCACCTTCGGCTACGGCGTCAAGAGCATGACCCTGTCGATGATCGAAGCGGCCATCGACATCACCGGCCAGCGCATCGACGCGAAGGACATCCAGCGCATTCTGGAGATCGGCCACGACACCCTGCGCCACCCGGTCGAGCTGATCGACGGCGTGCGTGAAGCGGTGGCGGCCATCGCCGAGCACTACCCGGTGGTGCTGATCACCAAGGGCGACCTGTTCCACCAGGAAGCCAAGATCAAGGTCGCCAACCTGGCCGAGCTGTTCCCGCGCATCGAGATCGTCTCGGAGAAGGATCCGGAAACCTACGCCCGCGTGCTGGCCGAATTCGACCTGCCGATGCAGCGCTTCGTGATGGTCGGCAACTCGCTGCGCTCGGACATCGAGCCGGTGGTGACGCTGGGTGGCTGGGGCGTGCATACCCCGTACGCAGTGACCTGGGCCCACGAGACCCAGCATGGCGTGGCCGACGACGAACCGCGCATGGTCACTGCCGATACCGCCCACGACTGGCCGGCCGCACTGGCGGCGATCGAGGCCAAGGCTGCTGCGGCCTGACAGGGCCGGTCGGCTGCGGCAGAATCGGGGCATGAACCACCGACTGCGCGCGCTGATGTTGTTCCTGCTGCTGGCGCCGGCCACCGTGCTGGCCCAGCAGACCGCCGAGCGTTCGGCCACCTATGAAGTGGACACCGGCGACAGCTGGGTCGACGCCCAGCTGCAGGACATCAACCACTACGCCGAACGCTACCCCGACGCCTTCCTCGACGAAGTGTCGCGCTATGCCGACGTGCCGCGCGGCTACATCAGCGCGCTGTTCACCACCCACGGCTGGCAGGCAGGAGACATTTATTTCGCCTGCTTCTGGGCCAAGGCCAGTGGCCAGACCTGCCGCGACAGCGTGCGTGCCTTCAGCCAGGACCCGGAGGGCGGCTGGGAGGCGGTGGTCAAGCGCATGCCCACCAAGCCGGACAATCTGCACTACCGGGCTGTGCGCCATGCCATCGTGGCCAGCTACCAGCACTGGGACCGGCCGATCACCCTGGATGCCACGCTGAAGCGCCAGTTGAAGCGGTAGTGCCGGCCGCTGGCCGGCAATAGCATCCTTTCCAGGCATCCGGGGTTGCCGGCCAGCGGCCGGCACTACCCGGTCATGTTGCTCTGCGTATCGCCGCCGCCACGCGCTCCGGCGACAATACGGGTCCGAGCTGTTCCCCGTTCCCGTAATCGAGTGACTGATGAGCGCCTCTTTCGTTTCGCCTGATGTGATCCGCCGCCTGTTCGCGCAGGCCATGTCCCGCATGTACCGCACCGAAGTGCCGCTGTACGGCACGCTGGTGGAACTGGTGGAGCGGATCAACGCGCAGGTGCTTGCCCAGGACCCGGCGCTGGCCGCGCAGCTGCAGCGCAACGACGAGCATGCGCGCCTTGATGAAGAGCGTCATGGCGCGATCCGCGTCGGTACCGTGCAGGAACTAGCGACACTGCGCCGCCTGTTCGCGGTGATGGGCATGTACCCGGTCGGCTACTACGACCTGTCGGTGGCCGGCGTGCCGGTGCACTCCACCGCGTTCCGCCCGCTGACCGGCGCGGCGCTGGCGCAGAATCCGTTCCGCGTGTTCACCTCGCTGCTGCGCCTGGAGCTGATCGAAGACGAAGCCCTGCGTGCCGAGTCGGCGAAGATCCTCGCACGCCGCCGCATCTTCACCGACGGCGCGCTGGCGCTGATCGACCAGGCCGAGCGCGACGGTGGCCTGTTGCAGGCCGATGCCGAGCGCTTCGTCCAGGAGGCGCTGGAAACCTTCCGCTGGCACGGCGATGCCACGGTCGACCTGCCGACCTACCACGCCCTGCACAACGCGCACCGCCTGGTGGCTGACGTGGTCAGTTTCCGCGGCCCACACATCAACCACCTGACCCCGCGCACGCTGGACATCGACGCTGCACAGGCGGCAATGATCGAGCACGGCATGGCGGCCAAGGCGGTGATTGAAGGCCCGCCGCGTCGTGCCTGCCCGATCCTGCTGCGCCAGACCAGCTTCAAGGCGCTGGAAGAGGCCGTGCACTTCCCGGATGCCGAAGGGGGTGATGCCGGCACCCATACCGCGCGCTTCGGCGAGATCGAACAACGCGGCCTGGCGCTGACCCCGAAGGGCCGCGCGCTGTACGACCAGCTGCTGTCGCAGGCCCGCGACGCCGGTGGTGAAGGCAGCACCGGCGGCGACTACGGCCAGCGCCTGCAGGCGGTGTTCGCCAGCTTCCCGGATGACCATGACACCCTGCGCCAGGAAGGCCTGGGGTATTACCGCTACCAGCTGACCGACGCTGGCCGCGCCGCGCCGGAGCGCGTGGCCGATCTGCCCGCTGAAGTGCTGGTGGCCGCCGGCCTGGCCACGGCCGACCCGATCGTCTACGAGGATTTCCTGCCGGTCAGTGCCGCGGGCATCTTCCAGTCGAACCTGGGCGGCGAAGAACAGCGCGCCTATGCCGCGCATGCCAACCGTGAGGCCTTCGAGCAGGCCTTGGGCGTGGCGGTGAACGACGAGTTCGAGATCTACGAGCGGCTGCAGGCCGAGTCGCTGGCGGCGCTGCGCGGGTAAACCGCTTGCCGTGGAGCCGAGCGTGGGCTCGGCTCTACAGGGATTCTGCGGAGCGGCCCCTTTGTAGAGCCGGCCGCTGGCCGGCTGTTGGGGAAGCCGGCCAGCGGCCGGCTCTACCCGACGTCCGTAGCGGGCCTCAGCCCTTCATCGTGCCGGTATCCAGCCAGCGCTGGTGCCACGACAACGCTTCCGGCAGCAGGTGCGGGGTGTGCTTGCCGTAGCTCTCGCGGCTGGCACGGTCGAAGTAATCCTGCAGCTGCGGGCGGAAGTCCGGGTGGGCGCAGTTGTCGATCAGCACCTGCGCGCGCTTGCGCGGGGTCAGGCCGCGCAGATCGGCCAGGCCCTGTTCGGTGACGATCACCGACACATCGTGCTCGGTGTGGTCGACATGGCTGGCCATCGGCACGATCGCCGAGATGGTGCCGTTCTTGGCGGTGGACGGGCTCAGGAACGCCGACAGGAAACCGTTGCGGGCAAAGTCACCGGAACCGCCGATGCCGTTCATGATCCGCGTGCCCATCACGTGCGTCGAATTGACGTTGCCGTAGATGTCCACCTCGATCATGCCGTTCATGCCGATGCAGCCCAGGCGGCGCACCAGTTCCGGGTGGTTGGAGATTTCCTGCGTGCGCATGATGATGCGCTCGCGGTAGAAATCGATGTTCTCCTTGAACGTCTCATTCGCCTGCGGGCTCAGCGCGAAGCCGGTGCAGGAGGCGTAGCTCAGCACGCCGTCGCGCAGCAGGTCGAGCATGCCGTCCTGGATCACTTCGGTGAACGCGGCCAGGTCGCGGAAACCACTCTTGGCCAGGCCGGCCAGCACGGCGTTGGGGATGTTGCCCACGCCCGACTGCAGCGGCAGCAGGTTCGGCGGCAGGCGGCCCTTCTTCACCTCGTGCTTGAGGAACTCGATCAGGTGCGAAGCGATCTGCTCGCTGGTTGCATCGATCGGGCTGAACGGGCTGTTGCGGTCCGGGCCGTTGGTACGCACCACGGCCACGATCTTGTCCGGGTCGCAGCGCAGCGCGGTATCGCCGATGCGGTCGTTGGCGTTCACCAGCGGAATCGGCTTGCGGTGCGGCGGCAGCGCGGTGCCGTAGTAGATGTCATGCATGCCGTCGACGCCGGCCGGCTGCCATTCGTTGACCTCGACGATCACCTTCCTGGCCAGGTCCAGCCAGGTCTTGTTGTTGCCGACCGAGGTGGAGGGCACCAGCGAACCATCTTCGCGGATGGCCGAGACTTCGATGACGGCGGTATCGATCTCGCCATAGAAGCCGAACCACACGTGCTGGGCAACGTGGCTGAGGTGGATGTCGATGTAGTCGAGTTTGCCCTCGTTGATGCGGTTGCGCGCGTCCGGGTCGCTCTGGAACGGCATGCGCATGGCGATGCCATCGGCCTTGGCCAGCGCGCCATCGAGTTCCGGCGCGGTCGAGGCGCCGGTCATCAGCTTGATCTGGAAGGGATTGCCCTGGGCATGCACCGCTTCGATGCGGCGGGCCAGTTCGACGGGAACGGCCTTGGGATAGCCGGAGCCGGTAAAGCCGCTCATGGCCACGGTTTCACCGGGCTGGATCAGCGCGGCTGCGGCCTCGGCGGAGACCACGCGGTCACGGAGACGCGCGTTGGCGATGCGATCAACAGACATGACGACAGTGTTTCTGGGGGGAATCCCGATTATCGGCCATCCTCATCCGTACGGGGGGTTCTACCTTCGTGGAATGGCTTTTCCCCCAGGGGCTCACCCATACCCACCGGTTCTGTTTTGCAGTGCAGCGTGCAAAGTGCATTCGCAGCCCGCACGATGGCCCTGCATCCCGACGTGGGGGAGGGAGCAGAGCCCGCTGGCAGTTCGCTGCAAGCGGGCTTTTTTATTGCCTGTCGCCCAGTATGAATGCGCGGCTCCCAGTATCGGTAGTGGCGGCCGCTGGCCGGCAACCCCAGTAACCTTCGGCAGGATCATCGGATTTGCCGGCCAGCGGCCGGCACTACTGGGTCCGTTGCGCCCCAGCCGGGTCGATACAATCAGACCCATGACCCTCGCCCCCGCTGACCTGCCCGCCGCCCTGCAGCCTCTTGTCGACCGCGCGCTGGCGCGCTTGGCCCAGGTCCTGCCCGAACCCATCCCGACCGATCTGCTGCCGCTGCTGAGCCGGTTGGCGGTGACCAGCGACTTCGCGCTGGACACCCTGGTGCGGCAACCGGCGCTGCTGGCGCAGCTGGCCGCGCCCGGTTGCCCGCCCATCCCGCCACCGGTGCTCGATCCGCTGCAGCCCAGCGACTGGCCGGCGCAGATCCGGCGCTGGCGTACTGCCATGTCGACGCGGCTGATCTGGCGCGACCTGACCGGTCTGGACGACGTGGCACAGACCCTGGCTGGCGCCACCACCCTGGCCGAGAACTGCCTGCGGCTGGCGCTGGACGCGCTGCAGCAGGAATTCGCCCAGCGGCACGGTGTGGTCCGCGATGGCGAAGGCGCCGCGCAGCAGCTGGTGGTGTTCGGCCTCGGCAAGCTCGGCGGCGGCGAGCTCAACTTCAGTTCCGATATCGACCTGGTCTACGCCTATCCGCACGGCGGCGAATCCGACGGCCCGCGCGCGCTGGCCGCTGAAGAGTATTTCGCCCGCCTCGGCCAGCGCCTGGCCAAGCTGCTGGACGAAACCACCGTCGATGGCTTCAGCCACCGCGTCGACCTGCGCCTGCGCCCGTTCGGCAGCGCCGGCCGCGTCGCGCTGTCGTTCGCGGCGATGGACCAGTACTTCCAGCGGGAAGGCCGCGACTGGGAGCGCTATGCGTGGCTGAAGGCGCGCGCTGTCGCCGGTGATATCGAGGCCGGTGAAGCGTGGCTGCAGACCCTGCGCCCGTTCGTGTACCGCCGCTACCTGGATTTCACTGCGCTCGATGGCCTGCGCGAGATGAAGGCGGCGATCACCGCCGAAGTCGCGCGCCGCGAGTTGCACGAAGACATCAAGCGCGGCGCCGGTGGCATCCGCGAGATCGAGTTCCTGTGCCAGGCGCTGCAGCTGATCCGCGGTGGCCGCGAACCTGCGCTGCGCGAGCGCCGCCTGCTGGTGGCGCTGGACGCGCTGGTGGCTGCGGGGCAGATCGCGCCCGAGGACGGCAGTGCGCTGCGCGAGGCCTACCTGTTCCTGCGCCGCCTGGAGAACCGCCTGCAGATGCTGCGCGATGCGCAGACCCACGTGCTGCCCAGCGATGCACTGGACCGCGAGCGCATCGCCGTCGGCCTCGGCTACCCGGACTGGGACGTGCTGCGCGCGGCGCTGGCCGAACAGCAGCAGCGGGTCAGTACCGAATTCGCCGCCCTGCTGGCACCGCGCAAGGGCCAGGCCGCGCCCGACGCGCTGGCCAATTACTGGCGTAGCCTGCCCGAGGGCAGCAACGCACCGCTGCTGGCTGAAGCCGGTTTCCTCGATGCCAACGGCGCGGACCAGTCATTGCGTGATTTCGCGCAGGGAACCGGCGTGAAGTCATTGTCCGATGCCGCGCGTGCGCGGCTGGATCGCGTACTGCCCGCGTTGCTGCATGCGGCCACGCGTTCGCCGCAACCCGACGCCGCGCTCAGGCGCGTGCTTGGCCTGCTGCAAGCGGTGCTGCGCCGGACCAGCTATCTCGCGCTGCTGGACGAACAGCCCAGCGCGCTGGCGCGGTTGGTCGACGTGCTGGCGCGCAGCGCGCTGCTGGCCGAGCGGCTGGCCGCGTACCCGCTGCTGCTGGACGAACTGCTGGACGTGCGCGTGTCCGGGCCGATGCCCGATGCGGCCGGCATGCTGGCCGAGTGCCAGCAGGTGCTGGCAGTGGAAGATCCCGAATCCGCACTGCGCTGGCTCAACGAGACGCGGCTGGCGCTCAGCTTCCGCATGGCAATGGCCACGCTGGATGGCCGCCAGGGTGCGGTGGACAGCACGCGGCAACTGGCCGAGCTGGCGCAGGCGGTGGTCACCACCGTGCTGGCGATGGCCGAGGCGGACATGCGCGCCGCGCACGGCGGGATTCCCGGTGGACGTTTCGCGATCATCGGCTACGGCAGCCTCGGCGGGCTTGAGCTGGGCTTCGGTTCCGACCTGGACCTGGTGTTCCTGCACGACAATCCGGCCGGCGTGGAGGCCAGCGATGGCGCACGTCCGCTGGAACCGGGGCGCTGGTATGCACGACTGGCACAGAAGGTGATGGCGCTGCTTGGTGCGGTCACCGCCGCCGGGCGCCTGTACGACATCGACGTGCGCCTGCGCCCGGACGGTGGCAAGGGTTCGCTGGTGTCTTCGTTGGCCAGCTACACCGAATACCAGCGCGAACGCGCGTGGACCTGGGAACACCAGGCCCTGGTCCGCGCACGCGGTGTGGCCGGTGATGCCAGCCTGCTGGCCGATTTCGAACAGGTGCGCGCACAGACACTGGGTCGTGAGCGCGATCCGGCCACGCTGTATGCCGATGTGCTGAAGATGCGCGGCCGCATGCGCACTGAACTGGACCGCAGCGATGCCGCGCGGCTGGACCTGAAACAGGGTGCCGGTGGCGTGGTGGACCTGGAGTTCCTGCTGCAGACCGGCGTGCTGGCGCGTAGTGCGCAGCATTCCGCGCTGTTGCAGCCACGCGACACGCCGTCGCTGATCGATGCGTTGGCGGTTGCCGGTTTCCTTCCGGAAGACACTGCGCAAGCACTGCATGGCGCGCATGCCACGCTGCTGGATGTCGGCCTGGCCTGCACGCTGGACCGGCGCCCGCGACTGGCACCGACCACGCCCGCGATTGAAGAGGCGTGTGCCGCGATTACGGCAGCGTGCAGAGCGGCAGCGTTGCCGTTCGGGTGATGGGTGCACCCATTAGAACAATTGCCCGGGGATGATCCGCTGTTGGTAGGTGCCAACCGTTGGTCGGCACAATCTGTCAGCGGTGATGAACTCTGATGGAGCGTGCCGACCAACGGTCGGCACCTACCGTGCTCATGTGCCATCCAAGGTCGGCACCTACCAGAGCATGTGCGGTCAGCTGGTCGCGCGCAGCGGCGCCATCTTCCACAGCAGCGCGCGGAACGGGGCCAGCAGGCACACGCCGATCGCCAGCTTCACTGCCAGGTCGCCGGCTGCCCAGCTCACCCACGGCAGGGTGGAACCGGCAAACGCGATCGACCAGAAAATGGTGGTATCCACCGTCGCACTGCAGGTCGTGGCCACCATCGGTGCGCGCCACCAGCTGCCACGGCGCAGGCGGTCGAACACGGTGATGTCCAGCAACTGCGCCACGATGAAGGCCGAGCACGAGGCAACGGCGATGCGCGGCGTGGCCACCCAGATCGACAGCAGCACCGCCACCGCGAAGCCGATCCACGCCACGCGGCGCGCCGGGCCCGGGCCGAAGCGGCGGTTGATCAGGTTGCTGACCAGGAACGCGACCGGATAACTGAAGGCACCCCAGGTCAGCCAGTCGTTGATCGGGTACTGCACCAGCACGTTGGACAGCAGCACCACCGCGCCCATCGCCAATACCGCCAGCACCAGGGCGCGGGCGGTCAGCGGGGCAAACACAGGGGCAGGACGCACGGACATCGCGAGCCAGGGGGGACAAAGGGGATCGCCCATTATCCGCCCGGCCCGCGGCAAAGCCAAAACCGCTTGTTCAGCTTTACAACGCTTCGCTCATCACATCGCCCGCGGCGTAGGCGGTGGGGACGTAAGCCAGCGCCTGGCCCTGTGCGCTTTTCACGGTCCAGCCGGCACCGGCCTCGGTGGGGTCGAAATGCACCTGCTGGCCGACCACGAAGGCCGCCGTCTGGTCTTCATGCACGCGCGCCGGCCAGCGCAGGGTGGCGGTTTGATCGGCCTTGCCGGGCACCTGCAGCTGCACCTGGCGCTCGCCCGCCGCCGTGGTCTCCACCTTTTTCACTTCCATCGGTGGCAGCGGCACCGCCTTGGTGCGGTCAACCCTGCCATTGCGTTCGCTGGCCTTGAACGGCGCTTTCGACAGTTCGGACAGGCCCGCCGACGCAGCGAGCGGCACCGAGACCACGATCAGCGAGGTGATCAGCACGCTGGCCTCGCTGCTGTTCAACTCCGGCGCGGCGCCGGCATGGACGGTGGGCACCAGCAGCGCGGAGAGCAGCAATGCAGAAGCGGGAACGCGCAGGCAACGGAACATGGAGACCTCCTGGTCAGCGTGGGGACGGCGGCTCAGCGCCGGGTATCGAAGATGTCGCGCGGGCCGGTGGCTTCGGGCAGGTATTCCAGCGGGCGGCCCTGGTTGTCCTTCAGCTGCCAGCCCTGGTCGTTGCCGGTCGGCTCGAAGTTCACGGTCTGGCCCACGGTGAACTGCACGGCCGGGTCGCCGACGCCGCGCGGATACTGCATCGATGCGGTGTTCTGCGGATCGTTGGCATCACGCAGCAGCACTTCGCGGCGGCCATCGACGGTGGTGGCGATGGCACTCACCTCCATCTGCGGCAGCTTGATCTGCTGCGGGCGGGCCAGCGGCTGGCCGGCATCGGCCGCATCCTGGGCTTCCTTCGCTGCTGCGGCGCGGGCCGAGGCCACCATCTGCGTGGACATTTCCAGGCTCGGTCCCTGCGGGCCCGGGTCATGGATGATCACGATGCGGCGTTCGGCGTGGGCGGCCGTCGACCACGCCAGGCCGGTGACGGTCACCATCGACAACACAGAGGTAAGCAGCGGACGCATGTGGTTCTCCTTGCGGGATTCAGGGCGTGGCGGCAGTGGCACCGGCCACCGGCACGTGGGGGATCACCAGTTCCTGCTGCAGCTGCCTGCGCTGGTGCAGGAAGTCGAACACCGATTCCACCGTCACCACCGCATAGTTGCCGGAGATGCGTTCGCCGGCCGGATGGTCGGTGGTGGTGGCGTTGGCTACGAACAGGCGCGCACCCACGCGCTTGCCGAGGCCGATATGCAGCACGCTGGGCTGGTACTTCTGCTGGCGCAGCCACTGCTGTGCCTGTTCGCGCTTGACGATGGCCGGCGCGCCTTCGGCCTGCGCCATCGCCGCCGCCAGCACTTCCAGCACCCACTGGTTGGAGTTCTGGTAGTCGGTGGCGAACGGGTAGGCGACCACGTTGTACTTCGCTTCGTGCAGCGCCTTGGGCTGGATCGAGGGCGACACCAGCATCGCGCGCAGCGCCGCACGCAAGGGGGCCGACGGCACGCCGATGCGCAGGTCGGTATGGCCGCCGCTCTCGCCGACGAAGTTGCCGAGGCCCTCGTGGTACAGCTGCGAGCGGTCGGTCTTGCAGCGGTTGAGCAGGTGCATCGCGCGCCAGCGGTCGTCGTCCTCGCGCAGCAGGAAGGCCAGGTGGCTGTGGCGCAGGCCATAGCGGCTCAGGTCCTGGCCACCGCGCGCGGCCACCACCACGTCCACATCGGGCAGCGCGTCCAGGCGTTCGGCGGTGGTCCAGGCGACATCCAGCATCGCCGCCTGCGACGCCACGCTCGGGTAGCGCTCGCGGCAGGCGGTGCTGTCGGCCCAGGCCGGTGCGGTCGCCAGCAGGCTGGCGATCAGCAGCGCGGCGCGGCGCAGGCGGGAAAAACGATCCATGTCGGTACCTTCAACGGCGGGCAGGCCCGCGCGCCGATCATACGCTGCTCAGCGCAGCGGGCGATCCACGCCCTTGCGCTGGAGTTCCCTGTCGCAGGCATCGCTGATCGGGGCGATCGGCAGCGGCGGGCGCTCGCCCGTCTTCGGATCGCGCAGCGCCGGCTGTTCGCGGTACGCATCCAGCTGCTGCTGGCATTGATAGGAGATCGGGTCCAGCTCGGTGGGCGCGGTCGAACACGCGGCGAGCAGGGCCAGGGGCAGCAGGAGCAGGGTACGCATGAAGGCATTCGGTCCGGTGGGGGACACCGGACTCTAACGGTATGGGCGGATTGAAATGTTCAGAAATCGCTGCGCACCCCGGTAGTGCCGGCCGCTGGCCGGCATCGGCAGGGTGTCCGGTAATGCGCACAGCGTTGCCGGCCAGCGGCCGGCACTACCCCAAGGCCAGGCGCTGCTTTACTTCCGCCGCCACGCGCGCGGTTTCGCGCAATGGCTCGATGCGGTCGTACTGCCAGTCCAGCCAGTGCGGCTGCAAGCGCCCGCGTTCGCGCAACTGCTGCTGGAAACGGGCCAGCCGGCCCTGCGCGGTATCGGCCAGTGCCACCATCACCGGCATGCGCGTGGCGCAGGCTTCAGAGAGCAGGTTCACCGAATCGGGCGAGACCACCACGCGGTTGGCCCAGCCGAGCAGGCCACCATAGGGATTGGTACCGTCGCCACCATCGCCCCAGATCACGTGCGGCAGGTCGGCGAACTTCGCGCGCAGGATCTCGGCCAATGCCGGCGGCGTGCGTCGCGAGGTGGTCGCCAGCAGGCTGCCACCTTCATTGCGGATCTGCTCGGCCAGCGCCTGGAACACACCGATCATTGCCGTCTCGTCCCACGGCGCCAGCGGCGTCGGCCCGCCGACCAGCAGTGCGGTGCGCGGGCCGGGTAGGGTGCTGAAGCCGGCGAACGCGGCGCGGCCCCAGGCCAGCCAGTCGTCGTCCACCGGGTTGAGGCTGCCGAGCAGGGTCAACACATTGCTGCCGCGCAGGGCATCGTGTTCGGGCACCACCACCACGTCCCAATGGCGGGCGCCGATGCGCGGGTCGAGGATCTGCACCACCTGGCTGCCGCGTGCACGCAGCACGCGCAGGGCACCGGCCGCCTGGCGACCACAGCCGATCGCCAGTGCCGGCGCCTCAGCCGCCAGCGTCGCCAAGGCCTCGCCGTAGCCATTCACATCGCCGGGCAGGCGCCGCGGCGACAGCCAACGCCAGGGTGCGCGCGGTTGCAGGAGCAGCGGTCGGTGGGTGCCCTGGCGCAGTGCCGAGGCCAGCGCGACCGCCTGGCGGACATTGCCCGCACGGCCGTCAGTGACCGTCCATGGCGCGCTCGATCGTTTCACCATTGGCATTAATTCGTTTCAGCCCTGCTGGGTGTTGCAACAGTCGCGACACTCTACACTGCGGCTCGTCGTTTCGCCCCGCGCCGCCCGCGGGCACTGACTTCCTTTCGCCGCCCTGGAGATCCACCGATGTCCCACGCGCTCGACGCCGCCGCCCTTGATCAGCTGTTCCGTACGGCCCGCACCCAGAACGCCTTCCTCGACAAGCCGGTCCCCGAGAGCCTGCTGAAGGAACTGTACGACTTGGTGAAGTGGGGCCCCACCGCGGCCAACACCACGCCGGCCCGCTTCGTCTTCGTCACCTCGAAGGAGGCCAAGGACAAGCTGGCCCCGGCGCTGTCCGAAGGCAACCTGGCCAAGACCATGGCTGCGCCGGTCACCGTCATCATCGGTTTCGACCTGGACTTCCACGAGAAGCTGCCGTACCTGTTCCCGCACACCGATGCCAAGGCCTGGTTCGATGGCCCGCAGGAAGGCCGCCACGAAGCCGCCATCCGCAACGGCAGCCTGCAGGGTGCCTACCTGATCCTGGCTGCGCGCGCGCTGGGCCTGGATGCCGGCCCGATGTCCGGCTTCGACCCGGCCAAGGTCGACGAAGCCTTCTTCGCCGGCACCTCCATCAAGTCGAATTTCCTGGTCAACCTGGGTTACGGTGATCCGGCGGGCCTGTTCCCGCGCCTGCCGCGCCTGTCGTTCGACGAAGCGGCGCGCATCGCGTAAGTCGCTGTATCGGTTTCGGGCCCGCCGTCCCGCGGCGGGCTCTTGCTGCACCGTGTACCCACCCTACGATCCGGAGAGTTCCTCAGATGAGCGCCACCCGTAAACTGCTGCTGCCGCTGGCCCTGACCCTGGCCATCGCCGCCTGCTCCAAGCCGGCCGATACCGCTGCCCCGGCCGATGCCGCCGCCCCGGCGACCACCGAGCAGGCTGCCACCCCGGCGGCTGATGCCGCCGCTGCTGCGCCGGCTGCCGAAGCGATCAAGATCGCCTCGGGCACCTACAAGCTGGACCCGAGCCACACCGACGTGCTGGCGCAGTGGAGCCACTTCGGCTTCTCCAACCCCAGCGCGCACTTCGGCAACGTCGAAGGCACCCTGGTGTACAACGCCGAAGACGTGACCAAGTCCACCGTGGAAGTGAAGCTGCCGCTGAGCGGCCTGAACAGCTTCACCGCCAAGTTCGACGAGCACCTGAAGAGCGCCGACTTCTTCGACGCCGCCAAGTTCGCCGATGCCACCTTCAAGAGCACCAAGGTGGAAGCGGCCGGCACCAACAAGCTGACCGTCACCGGCGACCTGACCATCAAGGGCATCACCAAGCCGGTCACCCTGGACGTCACCGTCAACGGCGGCGGCGAGCACCCGATGGCCAAGGTTCCGGCCGCCGGCTTCGATGCCACCACCACCCTGAAGCGCAGCGATTTCGGCGTCGGCGCCTACGCCCCGAACGTCAGCGATGAAGTGAAGATCCGCATCACCACCGAAGCCACCGGCGAAAAGCCGGCCGCTTGATGCACCCCGCTCACTCGTCGTGAGAAGGCAGAAGGCCCGCTGAAAAGCGGGCCTTCTTTTTGGGTTCTGCATGCGAGGCACCCGATGCCGATGGGGTTGCCGGCCAGCGGCCGGCACTACCCGGCAGGTGCCAACCTGCATCTGGTGGGTGCGGACCGTTGGTCCGCACGATCCCTCAGCGCAACGCGCCCAGCCACGCCCCACATGCTTCGCTCGGGCTCTGCTTGGCCTTCACCGTCATCCCGCTCACCCGCACGAACGTCTGCGCCGCCTGCGCCACGCTCTGGCGGGCGATCAGCGCCGCCTGCTTGGTGGCAGCCTGCTGCTTGCGCAGCTGCACGATGTTGATCGAAGGCCGACCCACCGGCGCGTACTTCTGGTCGCGGCGCAGCACGTCGGCCACCTGCGCCACTTCGAATTCGGCCTGCAGGTAGCGGTGCTGTGCTTCCACCAGCTCGCGCAGCGGCGCGCGCAGTGCAGCGGTGTCGGCGAAGGCGGCCAGGGCCGCGTCGCAGGCAGCGTCATCAGCGAAACGGGCGCGCAGCGCATCCACGCTGGCCAGGGTCAGTTTGGCCATGTGGGCCTCGTTGCTGCAGGAAAGGAGCGCGATTGTCGCATTGCTTGCCGGCGGATGCGTTGAACCGGGCGATGGAATACCTGTAGAGCCGAGCCCACGCTCGGCTCATCGCGCGCAGCGCGAGGGTTTTCCGATGGCGGAACGACGAGCAGCCGAGCATGGGCTCGGCTCCACAATGGCCCGCTGTATCACCCACGGAAGTGCGCGAAGGTCTGCTGTGCGGCATGGTGGAAGACACGCTGGTGGAACGGGCCGGTACCCTCGGCCTGGAACCGAAAGTGGTGCGCGAGGCGCTGACCATGCACGTGGATGAGCTGCTGCACACCCGTGGCGTGCTGCGGCTGGTGAAGGCGCAGATCAACGGCATGATGCCCGGTGTGTATTTCGGGCTGCTGTTGCCGTTGTTGATCATCGCGCTGCTGGTGGCGCTGGAGATCTGGGCCGCGCAGCGGTTCGGGTGGATGCGGCAGGCGGCGCCCAGTGCTCCTGTAGAGCCGAGCCCACGCTCGGCTCATCGCGCGTAACGCGAGGGTGGAGCGAAAAGCAGCCGAGCGTGGGCTCGGCTCTACATGGTCAAGGGCGTGCGGACCAACGGTCCGCACCCACCCAGGAAGGTGCGTCAAAGGCGTGCGGACCAACGGTCCGCACCCACCAAGCAGGGTCCGCACCCACTGCCTTTTGATCAATCGCCGTCGGTTTCGTCCGGATGCGCCTTCCAGTAGCCGGTGGAACGAATCCAGTCGCGTGGCACACCCAGGTGGCCTTCGATGAACTTGCGCATCATCCGTGCGCGGCGAGATTCGGTGGCGATCCAGTAGAAGACATCGCCGTCCGGGGCCTCGAAGTCGGTCAGCATGTCTTCCAGCAGCGTACTGCTGGCCGCCGGGAAGCCGTTGCGCTCCAGCCAGTGGATGCGCACGTTCTCGTACTGCGGCAGGTCCTGGCGCTCGGCCTCGTCGCGCACTTCGATGAAGGCCTGCACCTCGGCACTGTCCGGCAGCATGTCCAGCCAACGGGCGATGGCCGGCAGTGCGGTTTCATCGCCGATCAGCACGTAGGCGTCGTAGGTGTCGGCCACCACGAACGAGCCGCGCGGGCCGCCGATCACCAGCATGTCGCCCGGCTGTGCGCGTTCGGCCCACGGCCCGGCCACGCCCTGGTCGTGCAGCACGAAGTCGATGGCCAGCTCGCCGCGCTCGTGGTCCCACCAGCGCGGGGTGTAGTCACGGGCCGGCGAAGGCGCCTTGCCGGCCGGGTAGCTGCGGCCTTCGGCGGTCAGCACCGGCAGCACCATCTCGCCCGCAGCGTTGGGGAAGAACAGCTTGATGTGGTCGTCGGCGCCGGGCGAATCGAAGCCGGCCAGGTCGTCGCCACCCAGCACGATGCGGCGCATGTGCGGGGTGACCTCTTCGGTGCGCAGCACGGTCAGTTCACGGAAGCGCACATCCAGGCGCAGGCGCGTGTTGTTGTGTTCGGTCATGGGGGTTACCTGTAAAGGTGTCGCGCGGGGGCGCGCGGCGTAGGGGCGACCTGGCTGGATTCAGTCTGGCTGGGTCGTTGAAATCGGTGGTTGCTCGCTACCGGCCGTACCGTTGAGCAGGGCCGAGGCCCGCGTCAGCAGCGCCGCCACTTCGTCCGCCTCGCCCTCGGCCCAGCGGCCGTGGTGATGCACCAGCGCCCGCTTGAACTCGCGCAGGGCAGTGGCCAGCGGCGGCGGCAGCGAGGCCTTGGTGATCTCGCGGGCACGGTCGAAGGCACGTCGCTGCGCCAGGCGTACCTGGGTGCGCTGCACCTTCAGCTCGAACTCACCGGCAGCGGTGATGCGGAAGATCCGCTTGCCATCCACTTCCTCGGCCTCGATCCAGCCGGCCTGCTCGAAGCTGGCCAGCAGCGGGTACATGGTGCCGGCGCTGGGCGTGTAGGCCTGCATGAACTGGTTGCTGATCAGCTGCATCAGCTCGTAGCCATGGCGCGGCTGCTCGCCGATCAGGGCCAGCACCAGCAGGCGCAGGTCGCCGCGGCTGAGCACCCGCGGCTGGCCATTGCGACGTGGCACCGCTGAATCGGTGGAACGGGCTCTGGGAGAGGGGCTTCGGCTCATTTCGATATATCGGTAAACGAGTGTGCAAACGATATATCGATATGTCGAAAGCGACAACATCCGATCCGGCCACAAGCAGGTGCAATTTGGGCCACGGACCTTCGTGCGCACAGCAAAAGGGGCGCCCCCTGCGAGGCGCCCCGGCGATGCTGTGGAAGGGAGCAGGGCCATCGGGCCCATCACTCGCGACCCACCCTGGGCCCGCGACTGGCAGCGATCCAGAGGCAGGTGCGACATGTTGTCGCCGGTTCAGAACCGCTGCCCGGCGCCCACCTACGGCGGTGCCGGAGTTGCCCTACAACCGTCATCGGCAGCAGTAACACTGCGTCCTGCGCATGGGCGCAGCGGCCCGCAAGCGACAGCCCGCGCCGCCGCCAAGGCCCGCCGCAGGGCCATCAGCGGGCCCGGCAAGCCCCTTGCGGACACTGGCCGGTTGCATCCATACGCCAGCGTAGCCAAGTGACGAAAGCCCTTGGTGCGCTACACTTTGCGGTCTAGAAATCTATACAACAGTCGCGCGCGTGCGTGCGGTTATGGGAGCGCTAATGAACTGGTTGAACGAGGTGCTGAACAACGACCCGAATCCTGTGGAAACCCAGGAGTGGATCGAGTCGTTGAAGGCCGTTATTGATGTCGAGGGCTCCGAGCGCGCGCATCAGCTGCTGGAAGGCATGGTGGAACTGACCCGTCGTTCGGGCGCCTACCTGCCGTTCTCTCCCACCACCGAATACGTCAATACCATCGAACCGCAGTTCGAGGCCAAGAGCCCGGGCAACGCCGAGCTGGAATGGCGCATCCGTTCCATCATCCGCTGGAACGCGATGGCCACGGTGGTGCGCGCCAACCGCAAGCCGGGTGACCTGGGCGGCCACATCGCCTCGTTCGCCTCCGGCGCCACCCTGTACGACGTGGGCTTCAACCACTTCTGGCGCGCCCCGAGCGAAAACCACCCGGGCGACCTGCTGTTCATCCAGGGCCACAGCGCCCCGGGCATCTACGCGCGTTCCTTCCTGGAAGGCCGCATCAGCGAAGAGCAGCTGGACAAGTTCCGCATGGAAGTGGATGGCGGTGGCCTGTCCTCGTACCCGCACCCGTGGCTGATGCCGGACTACTGGCAGACCCCGACCGTGTCGATGGGCCTGGGCCCGCTGGCCGCCATCTACCAGGCGCAGTTCATGCGCTACCTGGAAAACCGTGGCCTGATCGAGAAGTCCGACCGCAAGGTGTGGTGCTTCATCGGCGACGGCGAGAGCGACGAGCCGGAAACCCTGGGTGCCATCGCCCTGGCCGGCCGTGAAGGCCTGGACAACCTGATCTTCGTGGTGAACTGCAACCTGCAGCGCCTGGACGGCCCGGTGCGCGGCAACGGCAAGATCATCCAGGAACTGGAAGGCGTGTTCCGTGGCGGCGGCTGGAACGTGATCAAGCTGCTGTGGGGCGGTTACTGGGATGCCCTGCTGGCCAAGGACACCAACGGCGTCCTGAAGAAGCTGATGATGGAAACCGTCGACGGCGAATACCAGAACTGCAAGGCCTTCGGCGGCGCGTATACCCGCGAGCATTTCTTCGGCAAGTACCCGGAAACCGCTGCGATGGTGGCCGGCCTGAGCGACGACGACATCTGGCGCCTGAACCGTGGTGGCCACGACCCGCACAAGGTGTATGCCGCCTACCACCAGGCCGTGAACACCAAGGGCATGCCGACCGTCATCCTGGCCAAGACCGTGAAGGGTTACGGCATGGGCAGCGCCGGTGAGGCACTGAACCCGACCCACCAGACCAAGAAGCTGGACGACGAAGCGGTGCGCCACTTCCGCGACCGCTTCAACATTCCGGTGACCGACGCGCAGCTGGCCGACGGCCAGGTGCCGTTCTACCACCCGGGCCCGGATTCGCCGGAAGTGCAGTACCTGCAGGAACGCCGTGCCGCGCTGGGCGGTTACCTGCCGCAGCGCCGCCGCAAGGCCGACAAGACCTTCGTGGCACCGAAGCTGGAAGCCTACGAGCGCCTGCTGAAGAGCAGCGGCGAGCGCAGCTACTCCACCACCATGGCGTTCGTGCAGAGCCTGAACATCACCCTGCGCGACAAGGAGCTGGGCCCGCACATCGTGCCGATCGTGGCCGACGAAGCCCGTACCTTCGGCATGGAAGGCCTGTTCCGCCAGATCGGCATCTACGCGCCGTTCGGCCAGAAGTACAAGCCGGTCGATGCCGACCAGCTGATGTTCTACCGCGAAGACCAGAGCGGCCAGGTGCTGCAGCAGGGCATCAGCGAGCCGGGTGCGATCAGCTCGTGGATGGCCGCCGGTACCAGCTACTCGGTCAGCAACGTGCCGATGCTGCCGTTCTACATCTACTACTCGATGTTCGGCTTCCAGCGCGTGGGCGACATCGCCTGGCAGGCCGCCGACATGCGTACCCGCGGCTTCCTGCTGGGTGGCACCGCCGGCCGCACCACGCTGAACGGTGAAGGCCTGCAGCACGAAGATGGCTTCAGCCATCTGGTGGCCGGCGGCATCCCGAACGTGCGCAGCTATGACCCGACCTTCGGGTTCGAAGTGACGGTGATCCTGCAGCACGGCACCAAGCGCATGATGGAAGACCAGGTGGACGAGTACTACTACGTCACCCTGATGAACGAGAACTACACCCACCCGGAAATGCCGGAAGGCGCGGCCGAAGGCATCGTCAAGGGCATGTACCTGCTGACCGACGCCGGCAAGCCGAAGAAGGGCGAGCTGCGCGTGCAGCTGCTGGGTTCGGGCACCATCCTGCGCGAAGCCATTGCCGCGGCCGAGCTGCTGGACAAGGACTTCGGCGTGACCGCTGATATCTGGAGCTGCCCGAGCTTCAACGAACTGCGTCGCGATGGTTTCGACGTGGAACGTGCCAACCGCCTGCATCCGGAAGGTGAGCAGCGCAAGGCCTACGTGACCCAGCTGCTGGAAGGCCGCCAGGGCCCGGCGATTGCCGCCACCGACTACGTGCGTGCGTATGCGGACCAGATCCGTGCGTTCGTGCCGATGAGCTACACGGTGCTGGGCACGGATGGGTTTGGTCGTTCGGATACGCGTGCGAACCTGCGTCGGTTCTTTGAGGTGGATCGCTACTACATCGCGCATGCCGCGATTGCGGCGCTGGCGAAGGAAGGGAAGATGACCGCAAAGGATGTGGCCCGGGCGATCAAGCAGTACAAGATTGATCCGGAGAAGGCTAATCCTGTTGGGGTTTGATTATTCATTGTCCATGCTAGATTAAACGGGGCGGCCCTTGGGCTGCCCCGTTTTTCTTTCTGCGTCTCTTAAGGATAAGGGGGAAGTGATGCAGCAATACTTCAATAGCCTTGTTAACGACATTCGCTCAACCAGTAACGATGTTGAGCTGCGCGTCAAAGTAATCGCTGCCACTAGGCTCCTTCTGCAGCAGGCAGTATTTGGTCTTGCCGAATGGGTTGGGCAGAAAGTCCCCGATCCTTCCGTTGCGCCCGCCAGGAGTGTCGTCGATTCGCTTTGGCAACCTGCAGATGGTTCTCTTGTTGATGCGTTAGACAGTCTTCTCATTTGCGCAGAGCAGACGGGATGGTCGGGGGTATCAAGAATTCTGATCAAAGGCATCGGGACTCGCCCCGCTGAGCAAATTTGTGGAGAGCAGCCTAAGAATTTCCTTGGACTTCTACGTGCTCTAATACAAATTCGGAACAATGGCGCCGAGGGTCACGGTTTGCTGGGGGATTATCGTCCAGAATGCGAGGTGGACGCGATCGCCTATCTGGTGGATTCCCTAGCGCCGGTGCTTCCCAGAGCTACAGCGGAGGGCTTGGTCGTCGGCAGTGCACCTGATGAAGTCTTTCTGCATTTCCTCAAGGTTTGGGATGGGAGTCCGGCACTTATCCGGAAAATTCGCCGGATAGCGTCGGACAGGGTGAGAGTCTATTGCCAGCTTTACGGTGAAGGGGGACGTGCAGAATTCAACTACGATGCGTCCAACCCATTTGCTGGACTGGGGGTAAAAGAACTTCCTGCGCTCGTAAAATGGGAAAATGGCTGGTGCCCAGAAGTATTTATACCCGATCGAAAGACTGACTCTTTCGCAGGTAGGCAATCGCAAGTTGATGAGCTGATCGAATGGTACGAGGATGCTGATGCTCGGGCCTGCCTCGTTTACGGTGACGGGGGCTACGGCAAGACAACACTCGCGATCGAATTTATGCATCGTGTGTTGGAAGAGGATATTAAGGTTTCCTGGCATCCCAAGGTTGTTATCTTTTACACGGCAAAGAGAACACAGTGGGGCCTCGATGGCCTTGAGCCTATTAAGGCAGGGCAGCCTCACTTAATTGAGCTTCTTGCGAATATTCATGTTCTTCTTTTCGGAGCATTTCCCGCGAACGATTTCTATCGACTCGATCTGTCCTCGGCTGCGTTGCAGCTTCAGGGGAAGATCCAGGAGTTGAAGGGATTGAAGAGACAGGAGATCTGGCTCGTCATCGATAACACGGAAACTCTTATCTCCGACGAGGGCGAGGGCCGACTTGTAGGTAAGGAGATTAAAGAGATTGCCCGCAGGGTCGGTAGGGTGCTTTTAACCTCGCGGCGAATGGAGCATCTCGAAGCCTCACCAATTGAGGTCCCCGTGTTCGAGATGCGAGAAGCGATCGACTTCGTTAGAGATCGCTCACGCCTCCTTCAGTGCAAGCTGGGATATGAGGCGTCTGATGAGGAGCTACAGAGGGAAATTGACAGGATCGAAAGAAGGCCGATTGTCCTGGAAGCCTTCGTAAGCGCTCTCTGCGATCCCGGTGTTAGAAAAATATCGCGCGCTACGGATCGTGTTTCAAAAATGCTCAGCAAGGATCTCGGTGAGTTCCTCTTTGCAGATGTGTGGGCAAAGTTCTCGTTAGATGAGAAGCGGGTGCTTCTCCTGATGGCAAGAGTGGGCGACGTACATCAGTCTTACTCTTTCAAGACATGCTGTGAGGAATTTGAAGTTTCAGTTTCGTCAATGGAGCGAGTCCTGCAGCAGTCGAGCGGGATTGCGTCATTTGTTACTGTTGCTAATGACATACAGGTAAGTTTTTCAAGAAACTTCGTTGCCTTCGCTAGTGGGCAAAAAGTTAGAATTGCGGATGGAACGGAGTCGCCGACTGCAGAGAACGTCTCGAGAGTTACTGCGCGCGTCTCGGCAATGGTTAAGAATTCTTCCAGATACCTGGCAGGAACTGCGGCGGACGCCGTACGAACCCCACTAGCCAAAGCTGCTGAGATTGCGCGGCGCGAAGGAAAGATAGACGAGAGCCAGAGGCTATTTGAGCAGGCCGTTGCCTCGGATAGTATGAATGGGCACTTGAGGTCGAAGTTTGCCTATTTCTTGTTTTCGGCGCGGCAGGATATGGATGCCGCGCTACATCAAGCAAAGGCCGCGGTGGATCTGTTGCCTGGAGATGCGGAAGCTTGGTTCCTCAGGGGAATGATTGAGGCGCGAAAAGGCGACGCGCGTGCTTGCGATCTGTCGCTTTCCAAGGCTGAAGAGCTCGGAATTCCTTGGTACAGGTGTTCTGTCCAGATGACCTGGGGCCTCTTGAAGGCTCGGCCAGCGCAGCTCCCCCTGGCTGCGAGGGAGCTCGCGCGCCTAGATGCGTATCTGAAGTCAAAATCTAGTGATCGCAGAGTAATGGGGGAAGTTGATCTTCTGAAGAGAAGGCTGAAGTCGCTATCCGAAAGGCGTACAAAAAAATAAGTCAGGAGGCTTTGTGTGATAAGAAAAACACGAGCAAGTCAGCCTTGGGGCTTCTGTAGCTATCGAGGTTGAGCGACCAATTTCTGGAAAGGGCGTATCCGGGTTCTGGCAGACTTGCCAGCCAGTCCCAAGTAGTTTGGGTACACAATGACAACGAAATATGACGTGGGGTGACGCTGGAGTGGGTGTATGAAAAGGGGGACAGTGTTTGATTGAACTACAAAGTCGATCCAGAAAGGTCTGCGCCAGTATTTCATCGAATAACTGCGCGATGAATGCCGTAATAGAAATTGCTTCCTACACCGCTCTATGTCCGTTCCAATATCGAAAGCTGGCGGCGCGATTGCAACGAAGATGGGCCATAAATCGCGCTTGGCGGGCTAACCATTCTCCGCCAAGTGCGCCGCGCAGTTGGTGGCAAAGAATGATAACTTCAGTAATGGCCTCCTACCCCGACCGCTAATCAGGGCGAGAGAGTTCGGTTCAACAGTTGATCTCATCTCATTACCGTGCGTGTCGACGCTTGCTTAAGAGGCGTAGTGGCCGAGCAATGCTCCTGTGAACTCTTAAGATATGGGGATTAAAGTGCCTCGCCGTCTGTCAAAAATAACGTCTCGATGAAATTCTAAGAAGCCAAGTTGCTTCGCGGAGAAGACTCCACATCGAAGTGAAGCATCCAACTTCAGACCAAGCCGAACTTGAACGTCAGACGGTAGGCCGCTCGAAATCAGCAGGCGACCGGCCGACGAGAAGCTAATCCAGCCGCGATCAAAGAGTAGGTCCGCATGCGGAGCCAGCAGAAGGCCGTTCTCCCCATCAACGCGTTCGCTATGAGTACTATCTGCCCATGGCTTGATATGGCTCGCACGGAGGAATCTAAGATCCTCAATGCCGGTCAGCCGGCACCCCTTCTCAACGCCGATCAGACGCTCGCGGAACAGGCGTTGCTTCGTCCGCACTTCGGTTTCGCGTCTTGTGGTCGTCGCGCCAACGTCATCGATAGCGGCATCGATCTCTGCCTGGTCCGTCTCACCCGCCGCGAGGCCAATTGAAGCTTCCAGTGATCTCAAACGGAACACGATGGCAGATCTTGGCTGCCCTTCCCGATCTGGCGTGCCAGGCCGAACGTAGGAGGACTGGCACATGAACCTACCAAGGTATCGGTAGGGCCGCCCCTTGCCCATCATCTGGAACACCACGAGCGTCTTGCCATCTTTGACGTGCTCGCCGATCGCTCGGTTGCCGGCCACATACTTCATGTCTCCGACTTGACCTTCGCCGAAGTAATGAAAGACTTCGTCGTCGTCCCAGAAATCATGGTAGCCATGAGACACGCCGGCCTCGCCAGTGAACGCGATGACTAGCGGATACTCCTTGGGTGTCGAAATGCCGCCTTGCTGTTGCCCGCCAAATACACCGTGGATCTGCTTTTGACGGTTGTAGAGCGCGCCCACCTCGAATGGGAGTTCCATCCTAGATCCCTGTCCCGAAAGCTAAGTGCTCAGGATTCTAGCTAGAACCAGGTTCCTTGTGTCATTGGTTGACGCATTCGGCCGCTGGGGCAGAGTACGGATGAGTCTATCGGGACGCAAACCTGGGGCAGCTGTGCTCAGGCAGGCTCAAGTTCCTCCTGCGTCCCTCGGGTGAGCCCCATCCATCCTTCCAGCGCTGTAGCTCCATAGCATCGCTTGCGACCGTAGACATGGTGACTATTAGAAGACTCGGCCCAG
Source organism: Stenotrophomonas sp. T8 (assembly GCF_051853085.1). NCBI lineage: Bacteria > Pseudomonadati > Pseudomonadota > Gammaproteobacteria > Lysobacterales > Lysobacteraceae > Stenotrophomonas > Stenotrophomonas sp. T8. The sequence goes on from NZ_CP195329.1 coordinate 86,395, forward strand.
AGTTGTCCACGAACAGTATGGCATCGCCAAGTACGCTCATATCAAAGAAGCGTCTACTGGAATCATGTTTTTCGATGGTGACGCCTTGGCAAGCCAATGCTTCGGCAAAGCTCTCGGCGTCGGCCTGGAACAGGGCAAACTCCGAGTCGGTGAGTCTTGGGTAGTTCTCAAAACTCATTGCGGTGGCCGGCGCGTACGTCCCTCCAATGATCAGTCCCAATAGCGCTGCCGTCGTCAGGGCAAGCAAAGTCCGGCTCGGCATAGTGAGGCTAGTGTTAGAGGCTAAAGGCTCAGACAGCGGCGAATGCTTCGGACCGTGCATACGATCCTTGCATTGCATTCGATGTGCGCAGCGAGGTGCGCTCTACTCCCGAACCTGCAGCCGCTCAATAGCCTGCGCAGTCAACGCCACACACGCCATCTTCAACCCTTCCATAACTCGATCCCCGAGGTATTCCTCGGGCGCGCCGTTCTGCCTAGTCCGCTCCGCAGCCAGCATCAGCTCGGCCACCACACGCAGCCCTGCCAACGCGCAATCCGCGTCTGCCAGTTGAAGACGCCGGCCAGGCAGTTGATGCCGCTCCGGCCAAGGCTGGCCATCCGCAGCCGCACCGGTTCCGATGCGGTGCAGCGTTGCGACGAAGGCGTTGGGATCGACGGACAGTTCGCGCTCGGGTTGGGCGTTGTCCGGATCGTACTGCGCGTGCAGGGAACGGAAGTCCGATGTGCTCATGGCAATGCTCCGTACAGGACAGACAGCAGCGCCACCGATAAAAGTGGCGGACGATGCGAGGCTCGAAAACCGGTCAACAACCAATCCGGCGGGTCCGAAGACCCCCACGCACCGCCCGCCATGGACCGCGAACGGATTGCCAGCCGGCGTCACACGAACGTGACGCCGGCTGACAAGCGCAAACACATGGTTGTTGACCGGGTTTTCGACGCCCGCGCCACCCTGTGTGAGGTGGCATGCCAAGGTGTACTCGCATGCTTGCGAGATGCCAAGAAACCGTAGGCCGCGGAGGCCGTAAATGCTGACGCTTACGGCATTGTTGCATGGCGCACGCGCGGCAGAACCCTTGCGGTGCAGTGGTTTCGGCCGGTGTTAAGTTATCGCCCGAATGCGCATTGAAAAGCACGGTTTGCAGCTGTTCGGGATCCCAAAAGCGACACGTAGCCCAGAGGGCCCGTTCGCGCAGCGTGCCGATTGCGACACAGCTTAACTTTGCCCCGCTACGCGCGGTCGAGGCCACAGCGCATCGTCGCGCTCCAGGTCGTAGTCGCTGCCGAACGCCAGGGCAGCCTCACGCGGCGGAAGGTCTGTGTAGCAGCCCAGCAGGTATTCATCCATGCCGGCATCGCGATGGTCGATGGCGAACAGGCGGAGGAGCTCCTTGTCGAAGGCTTCCAGCGATGCGGGGTCGATCTTGGTCATGTCATCCTCCAGAGGGGAAAGGGAGGATGGCTGGAGCGCGTCTCAAGACGTGGGACGCATGCTTGACCAGGTTCGGAATCTCGCAGTGATCTGATTGCACCAGGCGCAAGGTCGGGGTAGAACGGGGCAGACTCGCTACGGCGCATCATAGCTAAAGGAGGCGAAAGAGCATGGAAGCATTGAAGTCGAACCAGCCTGTTCCTGGCGAGTTCTTCCTCCTGATGCCTGATACCACGCGTGGGGGAAAGGGGCACGGCGTCGTGTTCGAGAACGCGAAGCGGCTGCGCATCCCGCCACGCCTGATCCTGCGACCCGAAGAGGGCGGCTTTCCGCCCATGGCGGAGAAGCCGTTGCTCGTCTACTCGGCAAAGAAGGGGAGCCTCCCAGAGGATCTGGAGGGGGGCATGAGCGGGTACTGGATGGTCTCCGAACGATTACGCGGTGCTCTTGTGTCTGTAGATCCGGCTGGCTTCGAGTTTGTGGAGTGTGATTACCGTCTTGCCGATGGATCCAAGGGGCCGCGGTACTTCCTGTGTGATGTAATCCGTGAGCTCGATGCGGTGGACGAAGAAGCCTCGAAACTTCGGATCATCACTGACGCAGGCTATCGAGGTGGGAAGTTCTACGACCTTAGGGGCGGAGCCAGTCTGGCGTTCCGCAAGCAGGTCATCGGCCACGCCAGAATATTCCGGACGCCTTACTCGGGAAACCTCGTCTTCTGCGACAGAGAGCTCCGCGACGCTGTGTGGAACGCTGGAATCGGTGGGCCGCGCGTATCCCGGGGCCTCTGGTTCACCGACGCGGCCAGCATCTGAGTCAGAGCTCTGAGGATCGGACCCTTGGGCGCCTTCTGGATTCGCTTCAACTGCTTACGAGCGAATTCGATTCACATTCACATGGTGAGATGACAAGCATGGGATCAACCTCCACCCATCGGCCGCGCAAGGGCGAGTTCTTCAAGCTACGACCGGATGCTACCCGTAGAGGAAAGGGTCACGGGGTGGTCTTTGAAAACGAGGACGCGTTGCTTGCGACTCCCAGACTGATCCTGTTGCCCGAAGCCCGTGGCGTCCCCCCACTGCGTGAAGTCGCGCGCTTGGTCTATCAGGAGCGGCAGGGCGTCCCTCCACAGGATCTGGAAGGCGGGTTGAGCGGCTATTGGCTGGTCTCCGAGCGATTGCGCCAGGTCATGGAAGAGATAGACCCTGACGCGTTCGTTTTCGCTGATACCGACTATCGCTTGGAAGACGGTTCAAAGGGACCAACCTACTTCCTTTGCGACGTGGTCCGTACGCTGGACGCCTTGGATGAAGAAGCGTCCCAGCTCAACATCGTGATCAGCGATGAGTACGAGGCAGGGAAATATTACCGCCTGACCGGTGATATCCGGTTGGCGTTCAAACGCGAAGTGCTGGGTTCGGCTCACGTGTTCAGATTGCCGTTCCAGGGCGGGGTATTCTGCGACCGAACGTTCAAAGATGCGGTGGAAGCTGCCGGCATCGTCACGGCCAAGAGATCCAACGGGCTCTGGTTTGAAGATGTGGTGAACTGCTGAGTCGGTCCCACCGGCGCTAACCTCGCGACCTATGCTGCAAGTGTGCGGAGTGCGGTACATGCCTAAAATTGGGAGAGAAACAAGCACATGCCCTCGTCAAAACGTAATCAGCCTGTGCCTGGTGAATTCTATCTGCTGATGCCCGACACGACTCGAAGGGGAAGAGGGCATGGAGTTGAGATCGAGAATGAGGACGCACTGCTGACGCCTCTCAGGCTGATCATCCGCCCCGAAGAAGGCGGCTTTCCTCATCTGTCGCAGAGACCGCGTCTGGTGCTCGATCCAGAGCTGGGGGATCCACCGCAGGACCTCGAAGGAGGAATGAGTGGCTACTGGTTGGTATCAGAGCGCCTCAAGATGGCCTTCACCGAAATAGATCCCGTCGCCTTTGAGTTCGTGGAGTGTGATTACGTGCTTCCGGACGGCACAGAGGGCCCAACGTACTACCTGTGCGAGGTTGCTCGCGAGCTGGATGCCGTCGATGAGGAAGCATCGAAGTTCCGGGTCATCGTCGATGAGGGCTATCCGGGCGGGAAGTTCTACGACCTTCGTGGCGGAGCAAGCTTGGCATTCAAGAGGGACGTAATTGGGGACAGTCATGTCTTCAGGAGCCCGTACTCCGGCGACCTTGTCTACTGCGATCGCATGTTCCGGGATGCCATACGCGCTGCGGGAATTGGAAGCGAGTGTGAAATGCGTGGCCTGAGGTTCAAGGACGCAGCCAATGTCTGATATGGCGCGCGTCATTCTAAGCATAATCCGCATGTAAAAATTGAAGACGGCTGCGGCGCGTCTCATGGAACGGGATCGGTAGTCGAACTTAAGATCGATTTCATTTTTGTCCGATTGCTTGCCGGTGCAGAACGGTTTAAAAAGCAGTCATGCCTATTCAGTGCTTGAGTTGAAGGCAGGGCGGTAAGAGGCAGGCCGCATCGGGACTTCAGAGCGCCCAGAGGAATTGGAGAGCAGCAGTAGTGCGCTATGTCGGCGGAGAGGACTTCAGGCTGTGAGCGCTCGGGCATGACTCGAGGAGGGCATGGAAGGTTGGCACCCTCTGATAAGCTCTTGGCACGCTTATTTAGATTGATTCTGAGGTGAGGCAAACAATGACTTCGAATCTGCCAAAGAAGGGCGAGTTCTTCGAGTTGCGCCCAGATGCCCGACGGCGCGGCAAAGGGCATGGCGTCGTTTTTGAGAACGAGTCTTCCCTGAAGACCCCTCCAAATTTCCTCTTGCGTCCCGATCAGGGGGGCTTCCCGCCTCTGCGCGAGACACCGCGTCTAGTGTATTACCCAAGTGAGGGGTGGCCACCGGAGGATCTTGAAGCTGGAATGAGCGGCTATTGGCTCGTTTCCGGGCGTCTCCGCGAGGTGATGGCGGCCGTGGACCCAGGTGCTTTTGCCTTCAGGGAGACTGACTATCGACTCGCTGATGGAGCAATGGGTGGCCCTTATTTCCTTTGCGATGTCATCAGAACCATTGATGCCTTGGATGAGGCAGCATCCCAGCTGAAGATCATCGTGAGTGACGACTATGAAGAGGGGAAGTACTACGACCTGACCGGCGACGCGCGTCTGGCATTCAAGCGGGAGGCCATCGTTGACGCTCACGTGTTCCGGCTCCCCTACTACGAGGGAGTCTTCTGCGACCACATCTTCAAGAACGCAGTAGAAGGTGCCGGCATCGTGACCGCCAGAACATGCAACGGGCTCTGGTTCGAAGACGTTGTGAACTGTTGGGCCAGACGGTCCTCCGAAGATTGAGTAGCACTGCGGTTTGGAGCCCAATCTTTAATGACAATGCGATCTCGATCTGTGCGTTCCGAACAATGTTTGCCTGAGCTCGCTGACGCCAGTGGATAACGAGAATGAATGAGGACGGCATGAATAGAGTTGCGCCCCCTAAAGGTCGCTTCTACGTGCTTAGCCCCGATATGGGTGCGCCTGGTCGTGGTCATGGGGTCGAATTGGACAATGAAGAGGAAATCCCTTGGCCGACCTACATGAGCGAGCCTTCTGAGGTGGGCTGGCTTGCATCACTCAGGGTTGTTCCCAAGCTTCGCTTCGATAGCCAAGTGGGTGATATGCCTTTGGATCTGCAAGGCGGATTCAACGGCTATTGGCTGATTTCTCAACCCCTGAAGGATGTAATGGAGAACATCGATGCCGAAGGCTTTGCCTTTGCGAAGTGTGCCTTTCAGCTCGAGGACAGTTCAGAAGGTGAGCCTCACTACTTGTGTGAGGTGATAAGAATTCTGGACGCGATTGACGAGAATGCATCGAGTGTGAAAATTCTGGATGGCTACCGGAACGGCAAGTACTACAGCCTCTCAGGTGGCGGCAAGTTGTCCTTCAAGGAAGCGGAAGTGGCTGATGCGCATGTATTCATGGATATCCATTCGGGCAGCCGTGTCTACTGTGACAGAGTGCTTCGCGACGCGCTCATCGAGCATGGATTTGGAATGGTGATCAATCCGCGCGGCGTGTGGATTGAAGACGCTGCAGGCTACTAGTTAAACAGCACTTTTCGCCCTCTTGGGAACGGAATCCTATGCCCGCAGAAAGCGTAATTCTACAAAGTCATCATGTCTTTGAGCAGGTGGTGTTCAGGGATCATCCTCTCGTCAAGAGGCTTGTCGAGGCGGGATACCTGGCTAAGGATGAATCGCTCAATCATCTCTACCTTCCGTCTGGAGGTGGGCTCGCGGAGGACCTCGACACCTCTCCACATCCTCGCTGTCAGGTCCAAGTGTGATCGATGTAAGCTCTCTCACAGATCGTATTTGCAAGAAGCCCAAAGGAAAACGACGATGGAACCGATGGCAATCAATGGGCCTGAATCGGGAAGATTCTTCCTGTTTGCGCCGGACCTGGAAAGCAATCGTCCTTTCAGAGGAGCGATCTTCGAGAACGTTCAGGCGCTGCTGTCGCCACCGCGGATAATCCTCAGGCCAGAGAACGGTGGATTTCCCGAGCTCCGGGAGAAGCCCCGAATTGTGTTCGATGCTTCTCAGGGGCCTGCGCCGCGGGATCTGGAGGGTGGCTTCAGTGGGTACTGGCTGGTCTCGGAGCGACTCCAGAGCGTAATGAACGCGCTGGATCCAGGCGCCTTTGCATTCGCCGAATGTGATGTTCGCTTTGCAGATGGCTCGCGGGGGCCACGCCACTTTCTGTGTGACGTAGTGAGAGAGCTGGACGCAGTGGACGAGGATCGTTCACGGCTGGATATCGAGATTGACGATGAATTCGTCAATGGCAAGTTCTACTCGATTGCAGGCGGGGCCAGCTTGGCCTTCAAGAACGATGCACTGGCAGGAGCGCATGTCTTCCTCACACCGTTCAGCACGTTCGTGATCGCTGATCGTAGGTTTGTGGATGCTGTGCATGCTGCTGGAGTGCCGGATGATCCGGAGTTGAGTGGAATATCTTTTATTGATGCATCAGATATCTGATTAAGTGCGGCTGCACGGAAGGAGCCTCCAGATGCCTCGAGTCGTTCCCATTTTTCAGCAGCATCACGCCATCGAGCAACAGATGCTTGGCAATAGTCGCTTGCTCAAGGCTCTGGCTGATGCGGGTCGCTTCAACATCGATGCCGATCAGAACCTGATCAATATGCCCCACGACAAGGCGCTCGCGCAGGCCTTGGGGGTGTCACCTCACAACGGCGGACCGATTCGTGAGTATCGAATCGGATTGGAGGCCAATCTCGCCCGCCTCGAGAGAAGCCGGGATGGCCAAGCAGCGCTGGCTGGCGACCTGGAGGCAATGGATCGCATCGCTGCCAAAGTTCATCGGTTGAGCGACATTTCACAGGTCGGCTTGGTCAACGGAGACCTGCGGACGAACACTGCTTTAGGACAAAGCACAGATCAGGCGCGTGTCCAGACGAGGGAGTTCTACAGGAGGCCCGAGGAGTACGCCCAGCAGTACTCTGGACAGCTGGAGCACCACCAGCAGTCTTCCGTTCTTTCCAGGCAATGGAGCGCCGTCACACCCAACGAGAGCCGCGTTGTATACACGCTCCAGCACTTTCAAGGATCCGGACAGCCGCTGATACGTGGCGGCAACATCGAGCTGCAGCGTAACGGATTGTCGAATGCTATCGCTGATGCCCATCAAGCCGGGCGTCTCCAGATGTCTCCGGGCGGAGTTCTTGTAGTTGAGTCTGTTCTTGGTGAAGAGGCCGCGTCACGCCTTCGTGCTCCGGTCGGGCAACGCGGCGGAGTTACCCTGGACTTCCTCCTCGGCGAAGCCTCCACGAGCCAACTGATCCGCTCCGGCGGCCTGCTCGCCTCCGGCGCCGACGCTGTCATCACCGCCCGCCGCACCTCGCAACTGCTGGAAGAAGGCAACGGCACGGCCGCCCAGTCCGAGCTCACCCACGCTCTGGCACGCAACGGCGGTGGCTGGATCGGTGGCATGGCCACGGCATCGGTGATCGGCATGTCCAGCTTCGTCCCTGCGGCCATCGTCGCGGGCGATGCGTTGCTGATGAGCAAGGCGTTCGACAAGGGCGCCGATCTGCTCGACAACCGCGCCATCTACCGGCAGACCGACAAGGCCGATGTCACATGGCAGTTCGATGGCCGCAACTGGCAGCGTCAGGCGGTCATGGACAGCGCGGGCGACGGCTTGGGCAATCCGGCTGAGCGTAGTGTGGGCGCCAGTTACGAGAAGGCCCGCGAGCTGGGCGCATATGCCCATGTAAAAGCGGTAGAGCTGGCGCTGGGCAAGGCGCCGCCGCCGCAGGATCCTTTCAGCATCCCGGCGAAGGACGGCGAGGCCCGTCTGGACAATCCCAACTGGCACCGCGATGCGCAGACCGAACAGTGGACGCGGCAGGTCAAGATCGGCGTGTCCGGTGCCAACGACCGGGGTGTGTATGAGACGCAGACCGCCAGCCCCGAACGCGCCAACGAGTTGAATCGTGAGGCGGTGCAACGCATCGAGAACAACATCGCCAACGGCAAGGCCGCGATTGCCGCCAGCTACCTGGAGACCTACGCCGCTACCCGCGCCAGCGACTTCGTGCCGCTGGTGCCGGAAGCGGTGGAGCAGGCGCGTGCCAGGCCCGACGCCATCCAGGGCTCGGACAACCAGCTCTACCAGCGCGATGAAGCAGGGCAGTGGAGCCATGCTGGCCAGAACGCACAGGGGAACATGGCGCTGGAGCTGGAGCTGACCCGCACCATCCAGCAGCCGTCGCTCGATCAGTTCAACCAGACCATTGCCGCATTGGACGCGCGACGGTTGCCATCTGCGGCGGAAGTGAACCAGAACGAGCTGCGCCACAGCTACTACGCTGCGGGCATCGCGCTGACCCCGGCGTGGGAGCAGGCCATTGCCCTGGCCACGGCACGCACGCGCGAGCAGCACGGCATTGCGGGTCCCACGCTGCAGGAACTGGGGCCTTTAGCCGAGGGCAACGCGGGCGCGTCCCGGCCCATCACCCATTACCAGGTGGGTCAGGATGGCGTGGCGCGCGCCGTCGCGACCACCAGCACGCAGGAGCTGCAGGCCGCATGGAATGAGGTGCGTGCGCGTGCCAATGAGCAGGCGCCGTTGCCGGACTCGCCCGAGCTACGCATTGCAGCGCTGTCGGCGGGTGAGCAGGAGGTGTACCGGCAGGCAATGCAGGAGGCAAATCGGCTGGGTGCTGCGCAGGTAGATGCAGGACAGGCTGCACGAGCAGCCGCGCAGGTGGCACATGGCGACAAGCCATCCGAGCAGGATGGGAATGTGGAAGTGCGGCCTGAAGAGCCTGCGACTGCGCAGCCCATTGCGCCTGCGGCGGTAGCGGTCACGCCAGCGGTAGCGGTCGCACCACCACCTACGCCCGCGCCACAGGACAAGCCCGCGCCTCAATGGCACTCCGAGCAGCGCGATCCGCCGCGGCGTGAGGCGGAGCCGCAACCTCAGCCCCATCCAAACAGCGAGGCGCCTACCGAAAACCGTATCGCCTCACAGACGCCGGAGCCCGCTGGGCCGATGCAGGCACAACCGGCCGCACCTGAGCGCGCGATGCCGCATGTCGCCGCGCCTCTGGATGCGGCAACGCAGATGATGCCCACGCAGCGCACAGAGCAGGCATCGGAACCGGAGAAGATGGCCCCGATGCCTGCGGTTGCTCCCACTCCAAAGCAGTACATGGCAGTGCAGGAGGTCGAGCCGGTGCCGTTCAAGGAGCCGCTGCCTGCTGAGCCTGCGCGCGATCCATGGCCTTTGGAGCAGGAAGCGGCACAACACGTGCCAGAGCCCGAACCGGCTCCGTTGGACGACCTCCAGCCAACCGCTGCGGCTGTCCCTGTTCCTGCCGAGCCCACGATAGCGCCAAGCCCTGAGCCAGCCGCGCCCGCACCGGATGAGGCATCGGCCCCGAACCTGGCGCTGCAGGATCCTACGCAGCCCGGCCACCCCGATCACGCGCTATATCAGCAGATCCGCGAGGGCGTGGAAGCGCTGGACGCCAAGCACGGCCGCAGCTTCGATGAAGTCAGCGAACGCATGACGGCCAGCCTTCTGGTACTGGCCAAGGACAACGACCTGGAACGGGTGGACCATGTGCTGGTGAGCAACGCCACGCACTAACACCCGGCTGGGCACACGCTGTTCGTGGTGCAGGGCGAGCCCAGCAATCCGGCACACCAGCGTGCTGCGATGCCGACCGAGCTGGCGGCGCAGACATCGGTGGAGGAATCACTGCAGCAGTTCGATGCGGTCAGCCGTGAAGCGCATCAGCGTGCGCTGGCGAATCAGATGGACCAGCAGCTGGAAGACCAGCGGGTGCAGCACGAGATACAGATTCGTGCGGCGAGCGGGGGATGAGTAGGGCATGCACTGCACTGGCGACCTGGACGGAGGACTGAAGATGACGCCACATGGAATGCGCCGGATATGCATGCTCGCAGCACTACTCGTTCTTCTGGCTACCGCGTGCCGGCCCGATGCGGCTCGCGACGAAGGCTCGATAGCAGAGGCCCATCGTCCGGATCTGGTGCCGCTTGTGCGAGCCATGCCCACCTCGTCAATGGATGCACCATTGACGGTCGAGTTCGATGTGGCTGCTCCCAGCAAAAATTCCTCTCCAACGCTCATGATCGGCATTCGCGTTGACCGCACGGATAACACCGCGGCTTTTGGGGCACTGGCCGATGTTCGGGCGTCCGGGTTCCAGGCGAAGGTTTCCATGCAGCGCCTGGAATCGAGTGGATGGAAGGACGTGCCCTTGCACCGGCTGGAATGGGTCATTGGGGAACCTGCCAGAACAATTCCCATCCCCGCCGATGGTCGAGTGACAAATGCGTGGCTGGACGATGTTGACGTGCTGGCGCTGCAGAATGCTGGGCTGGAACGACCCGATGATAACTATGCACAGCTGGCCTTCGCATGGGCACGCAATCCGTCGCCGGGCCGATACCGGGTTGAAGTGCAACTGCACTCCCCTCTGCCACAGCTTGAGCCGTACCAGCCGGAACTCCTGGTTGCTTACTTGCGCAGGCCCAAGTAAGGCAGCCTCGCCACCGCCGGTACGCTGAGTGTCACGGGTAAGTCAGCTCGGCATTCTGCCGATAGAGGGGGGATCGTATTCATCTGTCTCCCCCTCCGAACTGGACCGCGTAGACGCAGGTTCTCGCTGTATCACCTTCATCGGAACGATAGGTCAACAGGCTGGTATCCATACCCTGGTTACCACCGGTGATGGGGCGCCGGTACTGCCTGATGCCCCCTCTCTGAAATGGCACTTCTGCTCCGGTTCTGTATCCGAGGGCTTCGAGCGCTCGTCCGGCACTTTCGGCTTCCCAGTAGCACACGCCATTCGGAGCATCTGTCACTGGCTGCTTGCCCAGCTGATAGAAGATCACCTCTTGGTTGGGGAACTCACGTGCCGACTCAACCGATAGAGAAGTAACCCCATAGTTATAGCCGTCCGTTGTTGTCAGGTCCTTCGCGATGTGCCTGATGCTGACCTTTTCGTCTGGCACGAATGACACACCGATCGCCGTGCCGAACTTGTCCGGACTGATGTCCGCTCTTGACCTGAGCGAATCCGCGTAGGCGAGAATGCGTTTTTGCAGCTCGGCCATGGAGATGCGGGCAGGCTGCGTATCTGCGGCAGCGGCACGTTCATTGACGGCAGACGTATCCGTCGATCGGGCACATGCAGATGTTAGCGTGAGCAAGGCCGACAGTCCGGAAATTGCCCCAATGCGAGCTGCGCGCGGCATAGCTCGACGTAGCTGCGGCCGAAGCAATTTGGTCATGATGGCGGAGAGCAAAGCCGAAGCCTCTTTCGTTGTGATGCCCATCGGTGAGTCCCTGACGGTGTTGAAGGTACTGTGCGACCCGAATGAAGAGCGCCCGGACCTCCATCGTTCACGGCTGAACGCGATATCGTTCCAGAAGATCACGAACGCTGGTTTCCAGACGCTGCCAGTCGCTCAGCATGACGCGTGCATAGTTCATCTCGATGGCGATGCTGTCGCCCACGTCCACGATGGAATGGCGGCACATTGCGATCTGGCCTTCGCCAGCGCGTTCAAGTGTCTTTGCCTGAACTACAAGTCCGTCAGGAATGCGGTCTGCCGGGTCGCAGCTGATGAACGTTGTCAGTTGGCCCTCCGCCGAGCGGGCCACATACCAGTCTGGTTCCATTCCTGGGTTGTGCACGTAAGGCCTGCCCAGAGCAGCCTCCGAGTCCTTTGCATAGGCTGCCATCAACGATGGGTCGATCGCATACGGCGTCAGACCCCAGCGTTCGGGTTGTGCAACGCGCAGCGCGAGGTTCTCTACCGGGTCCCTTCGCTCCAGTGATCCCGGCGCGCTGGTGGTCTCACTGCTGGACCGACGCGCCAGATAGTTCTGGATGGGAACGCGATCGATGTATCTAAGCTCGACCAGCACCTGCCGCCGGCTGTCCTGCGAGCTGCGAACCGGGCGATCACCGGGAGGCGCTGCATCGAAATCCGGCCAGAACACCGTGAGCATGACGCCCCCATCGGCCAGGGGGCCCGTCTGGTTGTAGTAGAGGTTGGCCGGGAACATGAAGCGGCGCGGGCCCACTCGTGCCTCTACGGGCTCCGTTGTATAGGTATGTCCACCCACCGTACGGGGGCTGGTTGCGGCTTCGGACATGGGGGGGTCGTTCGGGCCCGTTTCCGTAGATGGGGCTTTCGCGCAGGCGGTGGTGCTCAGCACCGCCACCAGGGCGAAGGAGGCAAGCCGGCAAGCCGGCGCTCTGCTCATGGGCGATTCCCTTGCATGACCGGAACGACTATAGAACGGTGGAATGGCAAGCTCCAGTCGTTGCCGGGACCTTGCTCACGCCCGGGTCCAGTACTGCACGCTGGCTCACATATTCAGCAAGTCGCGATCGGCGTCCTCTCTTCTTGCATCTGCCCCCATCCCACCTATGCCATCATCCGCCCAGGACCGCAGTACCCATCAAGGCTGAACAGGCATGGAGCAGGCAACACGCTACACCGCAACCCTTTATCTGGCCGCACCCGGCACCCCGCTGAAAAGTGGGGGCATCTCGCCGCGCGGCCACATGTACCTGCAGGTCGCTGCGGGCGACGAGGCCCACAGCTACGGCTTCGCGCCGCCGCGCCAGGCGCCGGGCGAAACCCGCACCGGCGTGCAGTACGCGCAGGTGCGCCACGATGATGCCGACGAGCACCTGGATCCGTACTACAGCCGCACCCTGGAAATCACCGAGGAGCACTACGGCTGCCTGCGTGATTTCGCCGAGGAACCGGCCGAGTTCGAATTCGACGTTGATCGCCCGGCCACCATCAATCGCTGCAGCGATTTCGTCTGGGCGGCCCTGCACTACGCCGGCCTGCATCCGCTGCCGGCGCCGTTGGATGGCAGCAGCAACCTGGGCGAGTTCGCGGTGCTGTTCAACCTGCCGGAGATCCAGTGCATCGCCGCGCCGTTCCCGGGCAGCGACCTGAATGCCGAAACCCATCATGCGATGCCCGAGCGCGAGGCCGAGCATCATCGCCAGGGCGACCGCGCCAGCGATGAGCCGCCGCCGACGCCGATTGAAGTGGCCGGCACGCTGCTGGACCCTTCGCATCCGGACCATCGCCTGTTCTCGCAGCTGATCCAGAAAGTGGCCGAGCTGGATGCCGCGCATGGGCGCCCGTTCGATGCGGCCAGCCAGCGCATCAGCGCCAGCCTGCTGGTGCTGGCCAAGCAGAACAACCTCTCGCGCGTGGACCACGTGCTGCTCAGCCGGCCGACGAAGAGCAGCCATGCGGCGGAGAGCATCTTCATCGTGCAGGGCGACCGCAACGACCCAGGGCACCGCCGCGCCAGCATCGCCACCGAGGTGGCGGCCAAGACCGATGTGGCCGATTCGCTGCGGTTGAAGGAGCAATGACGCGGCCACTGCGGCGGGGGCTGGTGGTACTGGCGGTGCTGGGCGCGCTGACGGCATGCCGTGCGTCACCTGCGCCTGAGGTTGCGCCGCCCCTGCTGACGCGCGCACAGGCCGAGGCCCGCACGGTTGTGCCGTTCACGCGGGCCGTGCAGTTGCAGAAGGCCGGTCGGATTGCCGAGGTCACGTTTGATTTGCCGGCGGCCCAGAAGCCGGCCATTCCGATCCTGAACATCGGGTTGCGGCTGCAGGATACCGATGCCCGACGGCTGCTGGATGCTTCGGAGAAGATCACGCTGGGACGGCTGCCAACGCGGCTGCGCCTGGAGCGTACTGATGGCGGTGCACCTGGTCCTGTGCAGCTCTGGCAGCGTACTCGCGATGGACGCGATTCTCAGAAAATCGGGGAGGATGGCGTGGTAACAGACCTGACGACGGGGAGCGTGGACATCAACAGCTTGGCCGAGGCCGGGTTGTACTCTGAAGAGGTGCTCTATCGCACGTTGCAGTTGGCGCAGGTCGGAGGCATTGCACCCGGACGCTACGTTCTGCGGGTGGACCTTGTGGAGGATCGGCCCCGGCTGGAAGGCCTGAAAGCAGAACTGATCGTTGGCTACCAATCACTAGGAAAGTAGACATGCACAAGGACGATGCCGAACGCTACAGCGTAACCATTCATCTGGCGGCCCCCGGCACGCCGCGCTACGGCCGTGATGCTGAGGGAAACAGGTTTCTGCTGGAGCCATCGTTCGCGGGGCACATTTTCCTGTCGCTGCGCCGTTCGGGTGAACCCTTGCCGGAGAGCGTGGGTTTCACCCACGCAGGCACCAAGGACGAGCCGAACAGGGGCAAAGTCGATGACATGGATGTGTTGGTCTACGACAAACCCCGCTTCGAGCGCACGATCGAGATCAGCAAGGCGCAGTACGACCGCATCCTCGAGTTCTCGGCAGACCCGAAGAAGCACGGCTTCGACATGGAATACGACTTCTTCTCCAACGCCTGCACCGATTTCGCTTGGGGTGCCCTGAACCACGCTGGGCTGCGCCCGGTCGGGCTGGCCGGGGAGATCACCAACTACGAGGGCGCTACCAGGGTCCTGGACAACATCCGCGCGGTCAACGCCATTCCGCAGCAGGTGAAGGGCAGCGAGCTGGACAAGGTGCAGTGGAACCCGATGCCGAAGCAGACCTTCCGCGAGTGGATGTTCACCGAGAACGGCGAGCAGTGGCGCGGCAACAGTACGCTCGCGGCAAGCGGCACGCCCGCAGACCCTGCGCACGACGATCATGCCCGCCTCAACCAGATCCACCAGCAGGTGGCCGACCTCGGCGCTTTCGGGGCGCGCAACGGCAATGTCAGTGCCAGCCTGCTCGCGCTGTCGAAGGAGCAGCAGTTCTCGCGCGTGGACGAGGTGGTGCTGGGCGAGCAGCGCGGTGATACCGCACCGCAGCTGTTCATCGTGCAGGGGGACCGCAGTGACCCGGCACACCAGCGCGCCAGCATGCCGGCGGAGGTGGCTGCGCAGGCACCGGTGGAGGCCTCGTTCGATCGGGTCGCGCAGTTGCAGCAGAATGAGCCGCAGCGAGACGCGCAGCGCCTGCAGGAGGAGCAGCAGCTTCAGCAGAGCCACGGCCCACGGATGGCATAGCGGCGGGCGCAGCATCGAGGTCGAGCGTCGGCCATGCCCGCGCCGGCGCACGCCACGCCCCCCACCTGCTACCATTCCCCCGCAACCCCAGCCAGCCCACCCCGCGCAGACAGATGCGGGGCGGGCCGTCGAAGTACGGCCCAGCGAGCCAGGACACCTTCCCGTGCCCATTCAAGGACGCTCGCATGTTCCGTACTCCTCTCTTCCGCTCGGCCGCCCTGGCCGTTGCCGTTTCGCTCAGCCTCGGCGTGCCCTCCGCGTTCGCCGACAACGCGCCCGCCGCCAGCGCCACCACCGCCGTGCAGCGCCAGGCCGTGGCCAAGGGCCTGTACGAGCTGGCCTACAGCCCGAAGCAGAACGCCGTGTTCGTGGCCTCCTCTGGCGGTTTCGGCGATGACGCCGGCCCGGCCCAGGTGCTGCGCCTGAACCCGGCCACGCTGGCCGTGGAGACCCGCATTCCGCTGGAGCGCAAGGCCTTTGGTGTGGTCCTGGATGACGCCCACAACCGCCTGTACGTGGGCAACACCGTGGACCTGTCGGTGACCGTGGTCGATACCGCGCAGAACAAGGCCGTCGGCACCATCCAGCTGATGGAGAAGAAAGCCGGCAAGGACGGCAAGGCCGCCTACACCCACGACCTGCGCGAGCTGGTGGTCGACAGCGCGGCCAACCGCCTGTACGTGACCGGCCACAGCAGCCAGCCGGACGTGAGCAGCGTGCTGTTCGTGATCGATACCACCACGCTGAAGGTGATCAACACCATTGATGGCCTGGGCAATGCCAAGGCACCGGGCCTGGCGCTGGATGCGGCCAACAAGCGCGTCTACACCAGCAACCTGCTGGCCGACCTGGTGGTGGTGGGCACCGATTCGAACAAGGTGGTGGCGCAGCACAGGATCGCCGCCGAGCAGCCGATGAATATCGCGCTGGACCCGGCGGGCAAGCGCCTGTTCGTGACCGACCAGGGCTCGGAATTCCTGCGTGGCTACCAGGCCAAGAGCAGCGGCCTGGTCAGCAAGCATCCGGGCCAGCGCGTACTGGTGCTCGACCGCAGCACCGGCAAGGAACTGGCCAGCATCCCGACCGATGCCGGCCCGCTGGGCATCCTGCTGGATGCACCGCGCAAGCGCCTGTACGTGACCAACCGCGAAGCGGGCACGGTGACGGCGTACAACAGTGACAGCTACCAGAAGGTGGCCACCTACACGGTGCCGACCCACCCGAACAGCCTGGCGCTGGATGCGAAGAACAACGTGCTGTTCGTGAGCATCAAGAACGGCGAGAAGGATGACAAGGGCGCTGACGAGAGCGTGGCGCGGATCCAGCTGTAAGGCGCTGACGCCGGACTCGCCCGGCAGCGTGCCGCATGAAGAAGGCAGGGTGCAGGCCCTGCCTTTTTCTTTGCTTGGTTGCAGTGCCCAGCGCCAACCCGCTAGGGTTGAAACCCATGGCAGGGAGCCAAAGGATCTGAATCATGCTGGGCATCCACCGCTGGTTGCGCGCCGGCCTGTTGATCATGTTGAGCACCGGGCTGGGCGCCTGTTCCGGGCGTGATCCTGTCCCACCCGAGCCGCTGGATCTGGCGCAGCCTATCGCTGTGGATCAGCCGGGCCAAGGGGTGAAGTTCGAGTTCGAGATGAACGCGCGAAATTACATCCCACATCGCACCTACGCCGTGGAGCTGGAATTGCAGCGCCAAGAGGCGCGCAAGCCCGACGAGCCTGACGTGGGCACAATGAGGATCCCGTTCGAGGTAACCCTGCAGCAATGGGGCGCTGATGCCTGGAAAGATGTTCCCACCTACGACAGCTACCAGGCGGGGGCACTCAACGCGGGAGAGCCGCTTCCGGAATGGCATGCGTCCAGCGAATGGCGGTATACGTCGCCGCACATGGGCAGTGACGGCCAGTACACGCTGAGCCTGATTGCTCTGCCAGTGGAGCCTGATACCCGCTATCGCGTACAGGTTCGCACGGTACAGGCCACGCCGGAATTGCAGCATTACTCGGCTCAGTTGCGGGTACACGCCGCCCGACTGCCAGGGAAGTAATCAACCTCACCACCGGACCCGGAAAAATTCGTCTTCAGCAAGCACTATCAGGATGTTCGCCACAATTGCGTGGACTTCACTTGGGAAGCGCTGAACCATGCGGCATCCTGCGGAAAAGCAGCATCGACGTGAACGCGTTGGGAGGTCCCGCCGGGCAGCTTCTTCCGGATGTTCGCATTCCTCTTGATATCAAGGGTGCAGGCAAGGATGCGTTCAGGCCGCTGCGCAACATCCATGGCGTGGACAGCATTGATCCGCCGTTTCCGGACAGCGAGCTCAATCAGCGGAAAACCAACCCCATGCCGAAGCGCAGTTTCAAGCAACACATGCTGAGTGACGCTGAGGGCATGGGCGAACGAAGCGGTGATCGTCTGGCCCGGCACGGTAACGACCCGCTGCTCTCGCAGATCCACCCCGGGCGTGGCCCGGCTTGATGCAGAGCGGGGCCGCAGCTTCGATGCCACCAGCGAGAACATCAGCGCCAGCCTGTACGCCCTGGCAAAGGCAAACGGACTGACCCGGGTCGACCACGTGCTGTTGAGCGATCGTACTGCGCAGGCGGATGTGGCGCAGAACATCTTCATCGTGCAGGGCGAGCGCAACGACCCGGCACAGCTGCGTGCCAGCATGCCTACGGCGGTGGCCGCGCAGACACCGGCGGAAACATCGTTCGAGCGCGCCGAGCAGTTGTCCCAGTCTGCGCAGGTGCGCACGCAGGACGCGTTGCAGCAGCGCCAGGTGCAGGAGCAGTCCGGGCCGCGCATGGTCTAAGGTGGCAAGTACCACGGCGAGCCGGCGTCCACGCGCTGGGTCGCCAACAACAGTGGCGGCGGCTCAGCCCAGACGGTGTGCCGGGTTCTGCTGCTGCTCCTGCTCACGGGCCTGCTGTTCGGGCACCACCCCAACGGCCTGCTGCTGCGGGGCCACCCCCAACTTCTGCATCGACTGCTCCACCGGCGTCTGCGCTGCCAGAGCCGTCGGCATCATCGCGCGCAGGTGCGCCGGATTGGCCGGGTCGCCCTGCACCACGAAGATGTTGTGCCCGGCCGGGTGCTGGGCCGTGGCGTTGCTGACCAGCACGTGGTCGACCTGTTGCAGGCCCTGCTCGCGGGCGAGCACGGTCAGGCTGGCGGTCAGGCGCTCGCTGGTCTGGTCGAACGCACGGCCATGCTGGGCGTCCAGTGCGGCCACGCCCTGACGGATCTGCTGGTTGAGGCCGTAGTCGGGGTGGTTGGGGGTGATCTCTGCCATGGCGATCGAACGGTAGCGGTGGGTCGGGGTGAACTCTGCCAGTATAGATCCGGCCGGTGAAGGGCGCCGGAAAGGTCAGTCCGCCGGCCGATGGTCATAGCTGATCACCCGTTCGGCCAGCCAGTTCCCGTCCACGCGGCGCCAGACCTGGATGAAGCGGGCCTGGCCGGTCCAGCGTTCCACGCCGTCGTTGCCGCGCTCGTAAAAGCGGTGGTCGCCGATTTCGAGCGCGCGCTCATCGTGCAGCGGAAACACCTGCAGCGAAGATTCCACGAGCTCGCGGCGCAGCTGCCAGCCACCCTCGCGCGCGCTGCTGCACCGGTTGGCCACGCTGTGGCGGAAGTCTTCGCGGCTGCTGGCCGACTTGCCGTCCTTGTCATGGAAGAACTCCATGTCGTCGGTCGTCATCGCCGCAGCCCTGTTGGCATCGCAGGCCTCGAAGGCCGCAGCGAAGAGCTGGGTATCGGCCTGGCGGATCTGCACGCGCAGGGTGGCGGCGGGCGCTGGCGTGGCAACGAGGCCGGCGGCCAGCAAGGGCAGGGTGAGCAGCAGCATGGTGAGGCTCCAGGGAGGGTTCACGCAGGCTCGCATGGCGTTTGGGCCACTGCAGCCGGCTTCCGACGAAACGGCCCTGCCACGGAATGAATGCCCATATTGGCGGCCCGGTTCCAGCCTTGAGGCCGTTGCCTGTGCAGGGGATGTCATGAGCGGCCGGGATTCCCTCACGGCCGCCACAGGTGACGGCCACTAGCCTGAAATCCTTCCCTTCCACAGGAGCGCCCATGCCTGCTTCCCGCATCCGCCTGCACGTTGAAGACACCGGTGGCGATGGCCGCCCGGTTATCCTGATCCACGGCTGGCCGCTGTCCGCCGATGCCTGGAAGACGCAGGTGGCGATCCTGCGCGACGCCCAGTATCGGGTGATCAGCTACGACCGGCGTGGCTTTGGCCGCTCTGACAAGCCGGCCGAAGGTTATGACTACGACACGCTGGCGGCGGACCTGGCGGGGTTGATCGAGGAACGTGACCTGCGCGACGCCACCCTGGTCGGTTTCTCGATGGGTGGCGGCGAGGTGGCGCGCTACGTGGCCAACCATGGCCAGGATCGCCTGCACAGTGTGGTATTCGCGGCCGCTGTGCCACCGTTCCTGCTGCGCAGCGACGACAATCCGGAAGGTCCACTGACGCAGGCCAAGGCCGATGAAATGCGCAGCGGGTTGGAGAAGGACCGCGAAGCGTTCTTCGACGGCTTCACCCGCGACTTCTTCAGCGCCAACGGCCAGTTGATGGTCACCGAGGAGACGCGCCAGGTGGCGATCGCGCTGTGCCATCAATCCGACCAGGCGGCGGCGCTGGGCTGCATGAAGGCGTTCGCCACGACCGATTTCCGGGATGACCTGAAGAAGATCACGGTGCCGACCTTGATCCTGCACGGCGACAGTGACGCCATCGTGCCGTTCGAGGGCTCCGGCCAGCGTACCCACAAGGCCATCAAGGGCAGCGAAGTGGTGATCCTGGAGGGGGCGCCGCACGGCTGCAATACCAGCCATGCCGACCGCTTCAATCTGGCGCTGCTGAACTTCCTGAAGCGGTAAGCTGCGGCGATGCGCGAGCCAAAGACACCCCCGTGGAAAAAGCCCAGGCCCAAAGGGCAGACGTCGCAACCGCTGTCGGATGCGCAGAAGGCGGCGGCACGGCAACGTGCCGAGGAGAACGGGCGGCGGTATCCGAACCTGGTGGACAACATGTGGGCGGCGAAGCTGCCGCGTGGGTCGTGATCCACAACCTGGGTGTGGGCTTGATGTAGAGCCGAGCCGATGCTCGGCTGGCGCGCGCAGCGCGTGCCATCCGGAGAAGGGGCAAAGGGCAGCGGAGCATGGGCTCGGCGCTAAGGGCCGGGCAGTGGCTGCCAGCCCGACTCCCGCCATGGCGCTACGTCGCGCCTCTGCACGTTGATCGCCTCGACCGGCAATCCTGCCTGTCGCGCCAGTTCGGCACGCAGTACTTCGCTGTCCACCGGCAGTGCGATGGCCACCTGCAGCTTCTCGCCCTGCTGACGGACCTGCGTGGGCACCACCGCATGGGCTTCATGCTCGCCGCCGGTGCGAGCAATCCGATAGCGCATCGCCACGGGCCTTCCCAGGTGCGCCAGTACAGGGCGCCATGCCTGCAGCACGACAGGCTGTGCTGCTGCGGGAACACGCACCTCGATGATGGTTCCCGGGTAGCCCATGACATTGCCCACCATCACCTGGAAGCGCGCGCCATCGGGGATGGCGACCACAGTGGCGGCCAGCACGCCTATCGACAGGACAGCTGCGGCGAAGCGCCAACTGCGCGGCGCGGCGGCGGCGCGGGTCGCCGTGCGCAGCCCCGGCTTGCGCCGCAGCTTGCGCGCGTAGATGCGCCGATCCTTCCTGCGCGGGCTGCTGCTGTGCGCCGGCAGGTTCAACGGGACGCGTGGCAGCCGGGCGACGCGCGCGTCGATCAGGCGCGCGAGCAGGTACCACGCGAGCACGAATGCCAGCAGGGGCAGCAGCGTTCGTACGGTCAGGTACAGCATCACCATCGGGAATACCAAGGAAATTTCGCATTCAAACAACCGTGCCATCGTAACGGCGCTGCGTGGTGTGTGTCGCATCCGCCAGCCGACACGTGCGAAGCGCTTGGTTAGGATGGCTCTTTGCTGTCATGGATGAACCGATGAGCGCCGCCACCTCCCGAATCCGCCGCATCTGTGGGCAGGGGCCGATCCTGTTGATGCTGCAGTGGGTGGCGCTGCTGTCTGTGGTGCTGGCTGCCGGCTTCTTCCATTACCGTGTGGAGCTGTTGCTGGAGCCGGTGACGGTGGCCTGTGGCGGCCCGGACGCGCAGGCGCGATTGAAGGTTGCCGAACAGGTGATGGCGCGTGTGGGCGCACTGGATGACTGGCAACCCCTGGGCTGGATTCCATGGGTAGGCGTGGTGCTGGCGTTGCTGGGGGCCATGGCGGTGTGCGCGAGCCGTGCGCTGTGGCTGCGCGATCGGCTGCGCACGGCGAACGTGGCGCTTATGGTGCTGCACGGTGGTGCACTGGCTTTGGCCGGATGGGTCCTGCACCTGTACGAGAATGCGTGGAGCAATGTGGCGCGGCTGTCACCCACGGCGTGCCTGGTGGAGCTGGTGCCGGAGGGTGATGTACCGCTGGAGCAGGCGCAGCGCGTGGTGTTCCACATCCTGACGCGGGTGAACGCGCCACTGCTGCGCAATCCGGATGATCTGGCGCTGGTGTTGACGGTGCTGTTGTTGGCCGCGATGGCCGGCGGCGTTGCCCTGTGGCGCGCGATCGCGTGGGCCCGGGCGGGCTGAGCACGCTCGGCGGCGCGCGGTAATCGCGCTACAGTCGACGCCTCGCCACTCCAGGGAAGACCCGATGCGCTTGTTGCTGCGTGCGTTGCCGTTGTTGCTGTGTTCGCTGGCCGTACACGCCGCCGAGGTGGACCGTCGTATCGCGGTGACCATCGATGATCTGCCATGGGCACGGCTGGACCAGATCGTGCCGCCGGATCTGCAGGCGCGGCACGAAGCGTTGATGGCCCAGCTGCGCGAGGCCGGCGTGCCGGTGGTGGGCTTCGTCAATGAGAACAAGCTTGAGGTGAATGGACAGGTGCAGCCGGCGCGGGTGCAGATGCTGCGCGACTGGCGCGATGCTGGCTATGTGCTGGGCAACCACACGTACTCGCACATGGATCTGAATGCGAAAGGCGTGGCGGCGTTCCAGAAGGATTTCCTGCGCGGCGAAACGGTGCTGCGGCCGCTGCTGGCCGAGAAGGGGCAGGCGCCACAGTGGATGCGCCACCCCTACCTGCGGGCCGGGCGCACCGCGGATGAGCGCGTGCAGATGGAGGCGTTCTTCAAGCAGCATGGCTATCGCGTGGCACCGGTGACGGTGGACAACGGGGAATGGGTGTGGGCGTTCGCCTATGCCAACGTGATGAACGAGCAGGCGGATTCGCCGGCGAGCGACGCGACGCTGGCGCAGCTGCGCAAGGGCTACGTGCCGTACATGCTGAACAAGCTGGATTACTACGAGAAGCAGTCGCAGGCGCTGCTGGGGTACGCGCTGCCGCAGGTGTGGCTGATGCACGCCAACGAGCTCAATGCGGCCACCCTTGCCGAACTGGTGGCGGCCACGAAGCGCCGCGGCTATCGCTTCATTTCACTGGACGAAGCGATGCGTGACCCGGCGTATGCGCGGGGTGCGGAAGGCTACAACGGCCGCTATGGCCCGAGCTGGCTGCATCGCTGGGCGATGGCGGAGAACAAGCCGAAGGACTTCTACGCCAGCGAACCGGAGGTGCCGGCGTGGGTGATGAAGCTGGCCAAGGTCGACTCGGAGTGAGGCTCAGCGCTTGACGGCCAGCACGCCGTCCAGCGCCAGTTCGGCCTTGAAACCGGCCTTTTCCAGTCGCTTGGCCACTTCACGCGGCACGTCGCGGCCGCTGGTCAGCTTGTTCGGCGCGCCGGTGTAATGGAACAGGCGGCCGCCCTTGCGGATGACGCGGGCGAGGTGGTCGTAGAACACCTGCGAGTACAGCTCGCCGGCGATGCCGAAGCGCGGTGGGTCGTGCAGGATTGCGTCGACACTGCTGCTGGCCACCTGTTCGATCTGCTGCGAGACGTCACCGTGGCTGAACTGCAGGCGGCCACCGGCGGCAGCAGAGTCTGGATCCGGCGACCACGGGTTGAGCGTGCGCAGCCACATCACATCGGCGTTCTTCTCGAACGAACGGATCTGGCCGACACCGGCTTCCAGCGCGCAGGCGGCGAAGTAACCGAGGCCACCGCAGGTATCGAGGATGACCTTGCCGGCCGGGGCGACCAGCTCCACCTTGCGGCGCGCATCCTCGAACGGCGACAGCTTCGAGGTGGGCAGCATCTTGATGCCGTCGATCTCGAACGTCGGTGCGCCCCATTCGGTGGGCACCAGCTTGATCAGCGAGCCGCTGTAGCGCGAGATCGGCGCGAATTCCTCGCCATCCCAGTAGTACAGCGTGCGGTCCTTCAGCTTGCCCGGCCAAGGGTAGGGCTGGCCCCGGAAGTGGAAGCCGTCCGCATCCAGCGCCACGCTGTCCTGGCTGCGGCCGAGGTCAAGCGATCCCTGCCAGTCGGCGGCGCCCTTGTCATGGGCACGGCGCAGGGTATCGGCGCTGTCGCGGGTCAGCAGGGGGCCGGTGTAATGGGGCACGGCGGGTACCGGGGCGGTTCGGGGGAGGGCATGGTACCGCAGGACCTTTGCCAGGATACTGAGATTCCGTAGTGCAGACCCAACCGGTGGAGGGCGTTGGTAGAGATGCAGTTCCCACTGAGGGCGTCATGCCCATAGCGGCACAGAATTCTCTGTGGAAGTCGCGTGACGCTGACGGTTGAAGATCGTAATGATAGGTCAGTACTCCCTCTTCATTTCTGATCAAAAGTTGCTGGATGCATATCATGTTCCCAGAACTGTCAGGGGCCAATGTGCTGCGGATGACCACTGGTGTCCCTTGGAGGCTGTAGTCCGCGCTCAGTTGGCCTGGGATGCACGAGCCTGATACGCAAATCAGGGATTGAGCGATCGTAGCGATCATTGGGAATCGGGTCATGTACCTAAGCAGTGAGGGTGGCTTGGTCACCCTCACTGCTAGGTCAAAAGGTTTTGGTATCAGTTGGCTCTGATGGAACCACGATCACTGGCGCAGGCGCGCGGTACACAACCTTCCATCAGCGTATTCATCGTCTGCGGGGAATGAGCAAAGCAGAGGACTCGTGCAGTGTGATTTCCCACCGTGTTTGGCGGGTAATACTCGCTATAGAAGGTCCGGCACCTTCCGTTGTCTATTTGCGCGCTACCCTGGATGTTCCCACTGACTGAGCTGTTGAATCTTACGGTTCCGTAGGAAACGAAGTTCTGGCCAGCTGATACCTGTCCATTTGGTGCATAGGCGATTACATAGTCAGTACTCTTTGCGTCGCTAGCACTGTTCGAATCGATGCTTGAGCAATGCCATGCAGCGCTTCCTGGCCCCACTGTGATGGACTCGCCCTTGGCAGGGTTCATTCCAAGATCTGCGCAGGAAGCCTCGTGATACTGCTTCGTCGCTTCCGTTTGATCGTCGTAGCGATATACATATTGTCCCTTCGAGTTGCGGGTGAGGGACTGCTCCACACTGATCGTCCCCCCAATGAAGTCGGGCCATTCTGCGCTGCGAACGATTTTTTCCGGGATCTTTGCTTCGTCTGCGGTTTGTCCGACAGCTGGATTCCCGTCTCCTGCCTGCACGGATGCAGAGGCGATGAACATGATGATGGCTAGCTGCAATTTCACTTGGGCCTCTCAAAATCTGGGTGAGGCTTCATCTTCGCTACTTGCCCAATGGTGCTTTTGGTTGCATTACGCAGTTCTTTGGATTTCAAACATTTCTCAAAAGTCTGTGTCGCTAATCGCACTTCACCGCATACACCGGCCCGGCCCCGATCAGCATCAACGCCATGTAGTCGCTGTCGCTGGCCTTGCCCTTCAGCGTCGCGCCCTTGTTGAAGTGGAAGATGCCGAAACCGCCGGCCATTTGGATCAACGCACTGTCGATCTGCTCGGCGTCGTCGCGGAAGTAGCGGCTGATCTCGCTGGAAGTGGCCTTGTGCAGGGCATTGGGTTCGCGCTGCCACTGGTCGCCACGGCTGAAGGAAACGAAGTACTGGCCACCTTCCTTGTCGATGCGGAAGTCGGCGGGTTTGCGCGCGCTGGTGGCGAAGCAGCCCTGCAGCGGGTCGGTGGAAAACGGAAGCCCGGCGTCACCGCTGCAGGCGGCGGTCAGCAGCAGGAGGGCACCGGGCAGCAGCAGGCGGAGCGTGCGCATGGGATGTCCCTACAGGGCAGGTGCGGCTAGTGTAGGCAGCATGCGGGCGCGGTCCGTACAGAAATTCGGCAAGGACACAGGGGTTTTCGGATGGCGCAGGGCAAGGCACCGTGGTGCGGCGTGGCCAGTTGGCTGGGTATTGCAGTGGGGTGGGGGGCAGGCACCGTGGCGGCACAGGCGGCGGTCGCTGCGGGTGGCAATGGCATGGCCGCAGGGCTGGGCGTGGGCGTGCTGGGTGCGGCGCTGGTGGGCGGCGGCCTGGCCGTAGCATCGCGCGTGCGCGGTGAGCGCTGGCCGTGGATCGGCATCGGCGGTGCAGTGCTGAGTGCGCTGCCGCTGCTGATGTACCTGCTGCGGATGATGCTGAAGCTCTGACTGTAGAGCCGAGCCCGTGCTCGGCTGATGGCCTGCGACAGCCGAGCATGGCTCGGCTCTACAGATTCGACCGCAGTCGCGCAGGATCAGCTGCGGTGGATCTCCACCGTTACGTGCACCAGCTCTTCATGGATGGCCAGCGCGTTGCGCACGGTATCGGCATCCAGCGTGGCGTCACTGGTGACCACGCTGGCGCTGACCGCGTACTTGCCGCGACCCACCTGCCAGACGTGCAGGTCGGCCAGGCGCGCCGGCCACGGGCCCTGTTCGATCACCTCGCGTACTTCGGCCACCACCGGCGCGTCCATCTGCGCGTCGAGCAGGATGCGGCCGCTGTCGCGCAGCAGGCCGATCGCCCACACCGTGACCAGCACGGCGCCGACCAGGCCCATCACCGGGTCCAGCCAGGTCAGGCCCAGCAGCTTGCCGCCGAGCAGGGCGATGATGGCCAGCACCGAGGTGGCGGCGTCGGCCAGCACGTGGACGTAGGCCGAGCGCAGGTTGAGGTCGTGACCGTGCGCATGGGTGTGATCGTGGTTGTGGCCGTGGTGATGGCCATGGTCATGCCCGTGGTGGTGATGCGCGTGGCCCGGGCTGTCGTGCAGCCACCAGGCGCACAGCAGGTTCACGCCCAGCCCGACCGCAGCGATGGCGATGGCTTCGTTGTAGTGGATCGGTGCCGGTACCCACAGCCGCTCCAGCGATTGCACCGCCATCAGCGCGGCGACGCCAAGCAGGGCGATGGCACTGGTATAGCCGGCCAGGATCTCGATCTTCCAGGTGCCGAAGGCGAAGCGCGGGTCGTGCGCGTAGCGGCGCGCGCAGCGGTAGGCGAACACTGCCAGGCCCAGCGCGAGTGCGTGCGAACTCATGTGCCAGCCGTCGGCGAGCACGGCCATGGAGTTGAACCACCAGCCGCCGACAATTTCCACCAGCATCATGCTGACGGTGAGCCACAGGGCGCGGCGGGTATTGCGTTCGGCCAGCGGGTTGCCGTCGTCGAAGCGGTGTTCGTGGCGACGGGCGGCGGCGAGGGCATCCAGGTGCATGGAAAGACCAGAGGGTGGAAGGATACCCCCATAGGGTATACGATGCGCCCATGGCCCATGTACACAGGAATCGAAAGCAGCTGCTGACCCGGGTACGCCGCATCGGCGGCCAGGTGGCGGCGTTGGAGCAGGCGCTGGACAGGCCGGAGGGTGAGGCCGGCGACTGTGCGGACGTGCTGGTGCAGGTTGCCGCCGTGCGCGGTGCCGCCCACAGCCTGCTGATGGAGCTGCTGCACGAGCATCTGCAGGAACATGTGGTCGGCGCCGAAGACCCGCAGCAGCGGGCGGCCGAGGCCGAGGTGCTGGTCGAACTGCTGCGCCGCTACGGCAAATAGCAAGGGTAGTGCCGGCCGCTGGCCGGCACCTGCGGGCTGCGCGCGGTGTTCCTGGGGATGCCGGCCAGCGGCCGGCACTACCCGTGCCGGTGCCGCGCGTTCCAGATATGCGTGGCGGCCAGCAGCAGGCTGCCGGTGACGGTCATCGGTGTTTCCCAGTCGTGCGAGGGCAACGCCAGCGCGCCGGCCAGCAGCAGGCCAAGCCCGGAGCCGGCGGTGGCCCAGGCCAGCACCGGCAACGGATGGCGGCGCTCCGCCCGCCATAGTGCATACCCGGTCAGCGGCAGGGCGATGGCCACGAACAGCAGGTGGACCCATTCCGCTTCGGCCCAGCTGCCGAACAGCGGCAGTGCGGCGGCAAGCAGGGGCAGCGCCAGGCAGTGCAGCAGGCACAGGCTGGACAGCGCGACCGCGCCGGCATCGAGCAGGGCGGCAGACGGCGACTTCATCGGGGACGTTCCTTGCGAAGAGAATGTTATACAGTAACATTTCCGTTCCGCAGCCAATCTGCTCCGACATGAACACTGTTTCCCGCGCCGACCGTCGCCTTCCGGTCACCGTGCTGTCCGGCTTCCTCGGGGCCGGCAAGACCACCCTGCTCAACCAGATCCTGCGCAACCGCGCGGGCCTGCGAGTGGCCGTCATCGTCAACGACATGAGCGAGGTCAACATCGATGCGCAGCTGGTGCGCGAGGGCGGCGCCGAACTGCGCCGAACCGAAGAGACGCTGGTGGAATTCAGCAATGGCTGCATCTGCTGCACGCTGCGCGATGACCTGCTGCAGGAAGTGCGGCGCCTGGCCGACGCCGGCCGCTATGACTACCTGTTGATCGAGTCGACCGGCATCGGTGAACCGATGCCGGTGGCGGCCACGTTCGCGGTACGCGACGAGCAGGGCTTCAGCCTGAGTGACATCGCGCGCCTGGACACGATGGTGACGGTGGTGGATGGCAGCGCATTCCTTGCCGACTTCGGCTCGACGCTGCGCCTGGCCGAGCGCGGGCAACAGGCCGGGCCGGATGATGATCGCGGCGTGGTCGACCTGCTGTGCGAGCAGGTCGAGTTCGCCGACGTGATCGTGGTCAGCAAGGTCGACCAGGTGGATGACGACGTGCTGCAGGACACGCTGGCCGTGCTGCGCGGCCTGAACCGCGACGCGAAGCTGCTGCTGTCCCGCTTCGGTGCCGTGCCACTGGCCGAGCTGCTGGACACCGGCCGCTTCGACTACGAGCGTGCGCAACGTGCGCCGGGTTGGGTGAAGGAACTGCGTGGCGAACACACGCCCGAAACCGAGGAGTACGGCATCGCCAGTTTCGTCTACCGCTCGCGGCGACCGTTCCATCCCGCGCGCTTCGCCCGCGCGCTGCAGTCGGGGATGCCCGGCGTGATCCGCAGCAAGGGCTGGTTCTGGCTGGCCAATCGCATGGACTGGGTGGGTGAGCTGAACACCGTGGGTGCCGCGACGCGGACGCAGGCGGCGGGGTTCTGGTACGCCGCGCGTGATCGCGTGCGGGCTGGGCTGGAGGACACCGCGCCATTGCTGCCGCCCACGCCGCTGCCGTACAGCGACCTGGGCTGGGCGCGGCAGCAGGCCGACTGCTGGAGCGCACCGTTGCCGGGTCTGGAAGACTTCCCGGATGCGGCCGCGCATTCGGCGATGCAGCGCGTGTGGCACCCGCTGTGGGGCGACCGCCGCCAGGAGCTGGTGGTGATTGGCGTGCACATGGATGAGCGCGCGGTGCGTGCGGAGCTGGACGCGTGCCTGCTCAACGACCAGGAACTGCGTGCGGGGCCGCTGCTGTGGCAACAGTTGCCGCAGGCATTCCCGGTGTGGAAGCGGTGACGGTGCACTGAGGATCTACGGATTGCCGGCCAGCGGCCGGCACTACCCCTGGTCGGTAGGCCATGCATGCCTCCACGCATGGCCTATCCTGTAGAGCCGAGCCGACGCTCGGCTGCTGCAGTAGGTCCACGCATGGCGTGGATCTACAAGGCGTCACGCCACTGCCACCCCCCGGTGCCCACCTGCAGCACGTGGGTCGGCCGCAACGCCTGCAGCAGGTGCCGGTCGTGGCTGACCATCAGCAGCGCGCCCGGCCATTCCGCCAGCAGTTCTTCCAGTGCCTGCAACGCGCTCAGATCCAGCGCGTTGCCCGGCTCGTCCAGCAGCAACAGCTGCGGTGCGGGATCGGCATACAGCACGCTGGCCAGCGCGCCTTTCACCCGTTCACCATCGCTGAGGCTGTGGGCTGCACGCTGGATGCGCTGTGCGTCCAGCCCGAGCAGGGCCAGCCGTGTGCGCAGTTCACCCGCATCCGCCACCGGGTTGGCGGCCTGCACGGTGTCGAGAATGCTGCGTTCGCCGGACAATCCCAGCAGCTGCTGGTCGAGCAGCGCCAGTGGTGCATGACGCTGCACGATGCCGCTGCGTGCAGGCAGCTGGCCGGCCAGCACGCGCAGGAGCGTGGACTTGCCACTGCCGTTGTCACCGACCACGGCGATGCGCTGGCCGCGGCGGATCTCCAATTGCAACGGTGCACTGCAACCCTGCGGCAGCACCAGCGACTCCGCCTGCAGCAGACGTGCGTTGCCGCGTTCACCGTCACCGGCGAACAGCGCCAGCTCCGGTGTGGCGTGAACTGCCGAAGCCGCTGCGCGCAGCTGGTCGGCGCTGGCCTGCAGACGATCAGCCTGTACCTGTTGCGCGCGCCCGTGGCTGGCCTCTGCACGCTGTTTCTGCCGGCCAAGCAGGATAGGTGCCTGGTTGGCCTGCTTCGCATCGCGATTGCCACGTGCCTGGCGCTGCTGCTGGCGTTCGTGCTGCTCGCGCGCGCTGCGCTGTTGCTGCCGGTGCTGGGCGCGGGCGTGGTCGAGCTGTGCGGCGGCCGCTTCGCGTTCGGCGGCCCGCGCGTCGGCGTAGTGCTGCCACGGGCCGCCATAGCGATGCAGCCCGCGCGTGTCGAGCTCGACGATCTGCTGCATCTGCGCCAGCAGCTCGCGATCATGGCTGATCACCAGCAGGCCGCCGCGCCACTGCTGCAACCGTTCGTACAACTGCTGGCGATGGCGGCCATCGAGGTGGTTGCTGGGTTCGTCCAGGATCAGCCAATCGGCGCCGCTGGCCCAGGCGCCGGACAGCGCCACCTGCATGGCCTGGCCGCCACTGAGCCGCGCGGCGGGTTGGGCGGGATCGAGATCGTCGGGCAGGCGGAGCGCCTGCCATTGCTGCTGCAGGCGCTCGCGCAGATCCCAATGGTCGCCGACGCAGGCGAAGTCGGCCTCATCCACGCTGCCGGCTTCGATGCGTTGCAGCGCGGCCAGTGCCGCGCCGACGCCGGCCAGTTCACCGACCGTGCCGGCGGGTGGATAGCCGGGCGTCGGCAACAGGAATACGCGGCCGCTGCTGCGCACCTGCCCGTTCTCTGGCCGCACCCGACCGGCCAGCAGGCGTGCGAGCACGCTCTTGCCGGTGCCATTGGCACCGACCAGGCCGGTGGCGACCGGATCGAAGGAAAACGAAAGATCGGAAAACAGCGGGCGGCCGTCGGCCAGCCGATACGACACGCGATCGAGCGTGAGGGAATGTGTGGTCATGCGACCTCCATGGATGCCGGGTTCTCCCCTGCGCGCAGGGGCGGGAAGAGTCAGGCCGTCTGTTGGGAAGACGGCGGCATCAATGGCGCATTGGTCGCGAGCCTCTGGGAGGAATGAGCGGCCAGTATAGCGGGGTTGGCTGAATGGTTTGATGGCTCTGCACTACAAGAGCATCCACGCATGGCGTGGATCTACTGTGGGCCGGGCATGGGTGGATTTCTCGCGGCTACGGCACGGTGTCCAGGCGGGCGCCGACGAAGTCGATGAACACCCGCAGCTTCGGCAGTACGTGTCGGCCCGACGGCCACAGCAGGTGGAAGGTGCCGCAGGAGTGCACATGATCCTCCAGCACGGTGACCAGGCGGCCGTCGGCCAGCGCTTCGCGCACCGAGTGCACCGGCACGAAGGCCAGGCCGGTACCGCGCAGCGCCAGCGCCACCCGCGCCTCGATGGTGTTGGCCACCATGTGCACCGGCAGCTCCTGCGGTGTTTCGTGGTCGGGCCAGTGGATCGGCCACGGCTCCAGCTTGCCGGTGCTGGGGAAGCGGTAGTGCAGCAACGTGTGCTGCAACAGGTCGGCCGGCGTGCGTGGAACGCCGCGACGCTGCAGGTAGCCCGGCGAGGCGACGACACGCCGCGGGAACACCCCCAGCCGGCGCGCGTTCATCCGCGAGTCGCTGGGTTCGCCAACGCGCAGCACCGCATCGAAACCTTCCTCGATGACATCGACCAGCCGGTCGCTGAAATCCAGGTCGAGGCGGATGTCCGGATACGCGGCCATGAATTCGGCCATCAACGGCAGGGTGAGGTCACCTACCAGCGGCAGGCTGATCCGCAGCGTGCCGCTCGGTGCAGCGTGCGGTTGCGCCAGTTCGGTGCGCGCGGCATCGCGTTCGTCGAGGATGCGCCGGCAGCGCACCAGGAACAGCTGGCCCTCGGCGGTGAGGGTGATGCTGCGCGTGCTGCGGTGGAACAGGCGCACGCCCAGTGCGTGCTCCAGCCGCGCAACGCACTTGCCGGCGGCCGAGGCCGAGATGCCCTGCAGGCGCCCGGTCTCGACGAAGCTGCGGGTGTCGGCGGCGTGGACGAAGGTCTGCAGGTTGGCGAGGTTGTCCAGGACTGACATGGGCGTACCGGCAATGAAAACGGCAGGGTAGGGGCGGGTGATCGCGACACGCGGCGCGGCCGTCGCAACACTGTGGTGCGGGGCCTCGGGCAGCCCTTGCGGCGTTCCAGTTCCGGGCATCATGCCGATTGCGGACTGCACGGTCCATGATGCCCGGAGCGGCAACCGGCTTTTTGCGCCGCGTCGTGCTGCCTAACGTGGCGGGCCTCTCCCCACGGATACCGCGATGAATGCCGCTCTTTCCCTTGAATCTGCACCGACGCTGCCTTCGGTGCAGCGGCTGCTGCAGCAGGTCCACCCGCTGCGCCTGGTCGGTGCGGTGGTGCTGGTGCGCGAGCACGGCGTGCTGCGCCATGCCAGCGCGACCGGGCTGGCCGATCGCGAGTCGGCCAGGCCGATGCAGCGCGATCAGCTGTTCCGGCTGGCATCGGTCAGCAAGCCGTTGCTGGCCACGGTGATCCTGCGCCTGGTGGCCGAAGGCGTGCTCGACCTCGACACACCGGTGCAGCGCTGGCTGCCGGACTTCCGCCCGGCGCTGGCCGATGGCCGCACGCCGCCGATCAGCCTGCGCCAGCTGCTCAGCCACAGCAGCGGGCTGGGCTATCGCTTCCTGGAGGCGGATGCGGTGGGGCCCTACGCGCGCGCTGGCGTCAGCGATGGCATGGACGCCAACCCGCTTTCCCTGGCCGAGAACGTACGCCGGATCGCGCAGGCGCCACTGCTGTTCGAGCCGGGCAGCCAGTGGCTGTACTCGTCGGGCGTGGACGTGGCCGGTGCGGTGGCCGAAGCCGCGACTGGTGAAACGCTGCAGGCGCTGTTCCAGCGTCTGCTGGCTGCCCCGTTGCGCCTGCGCGATACCGCGTTCGCCACGCGCGATGCCGCACGACTGGCCACGCCGTATGTGAGCGACACGCCGCGGCCGCATCGCCTGCAGGAAGGGGAGGTGGTCGCGCCGTTCGAGGGCACGGTGGGCATCGAGTACAGCCTTGCGCGTGCCCTCGATGCAAGCCGTTTCGCTTCGGCCGGCGCCGGCCTGGTGGGTACTGCCGATGAAGTGATGGCGGTGTTGGAGGCGCTGCGTGACGTGCAGCGCTCTGGCCTGTTGCCACCCGCGCTGGCGGAGGAGATGGCCAGCCCGCAGGTGGGCGAACAGGGGCCGCCGGAACCGGCCGGCTGGGGCTTCGGGCTGGGCTTTGCGGTACTGCGCGACGCCGCCGCCAGCGGCACACTACAGCGCGAAGGCACCTGGCGCTGGGGCGGTGCCTACGGGCACAGCTGGTTCGTCGACCCGTCGCGTGGGCTGAGCGTGGTGGCGCTGACCAACACGCTGTACGAAGGCATGGATGGCGCCTTTGTCGATGAACTGCGCGACGCGGTCTATGCCGACCTGGAGACCACGCGATGAGCGGCCATGCCATCGATGCCGCCAGTCCGGCCGGCGAGGCCACGCGCCTGCCGTGGGCGGGCCTGCTTGCCTTGGCCGGCGGCGGCTTCATCACCCTGTTGACCGAGACCCTGCCGGCGGGTGTGCTGCGGCCGATGGGCTAAAGCCTGGGCGTGAGTGATGCGGCGGTCGGCCAGCTGGTGAGCGTGTATGCGCTGGGTTCGGTGATGGCCGCACTGCCGATGACCGCGCTGACCCAGCGCCTGCCACGGCGTCCGCTGCTGCTGGCGGCCATCGCTGGCTTCGTGGTGGTCAATACGCTGACGGCGTTGAGCAGCAGTTACGCGCTGATCCTGGCTGCGCGCTTCCTGGCCGGCGTGAGCGGTGGCCTGCTGTGGTCGCTGGTGGCCGGTTATGCCGCGCGCATGGTGGTGCCGTCGCTGCAGGGACGGGCCATCGCGGTCGCGATGGTCGGTTCGCCGCTGGCGCTGTCGCTGGGGGTGCCGGCAGGAACGCTGCTGGGCCAGCAGGTCGGCTGGCGCTGGGCGTTCGCGCTGATGAGCGTGCTGGGTCTGCTGCTGCTGGCCTACGCGCGCTGGGCGTTGCCTGCGCTGCCGGCCGCTGGGGCCGGGCAACGCACTTCGCTGGCGACCGTGTGGCGCCTGCCCGGTGTACGCAGTGCGCTGCTGGTGATGGCGCTGTACGTGCTGGCGCACAACGTGCTCTACACCTACATCGAGCCGCTGGCGGTCGACGCGGGTGCCGGTGCATGGCTGGACCGGCTGCTGCTGGCCTTCGGCATGGCGGCGATTGCCGGCATCGCGATTGCCGGCTGGGGCGTGGATCGCCACCTGCATGCGCTGGTGTGGGCGGCGGTGATCGGCTTCATCGTGCCGGTGCTGGCCTTGCTGGTGTGGCCTGGCGTGGCGAGCGCACTGCTGCTGGCGACGATCCTGTGGGGCGTGGCGTTCGGCGCCGTGCCGACCCTGTTCCAGACCGCCTTGGCACGGCGCGCCGGGGCCGCTGCGGACCTGGCGCAGTCGATGCTGGTGACCGGCTGGAACCTGGCCATTGCGGCCGGCGGCGTGGCAGGCGGCGTGCTGCTGCAGGCCAGCGGCCCACGCCAGCTGGGATGGCTGCCGTTGCTGCTGCTGGCGGTGACCGCCGCGTGGCTGCTGGCACGGCCGAAGGCCTGGGCGTAGGCGCAGGCCAAACGTTACGGAGGTGCCGGCCAGCGGCCGGCACTGCCGTGGTCCACGCCATCCACGCATGGCATGGATCTACCGAGCGCAGCGACCCGCGTTTGCCTTTGCTTTCGCTTTCTTCCGTTGATTCCGTGGCGGGACGCCGCCGCAATGTGCCCGTGGCCGGGTGGGTGGGTTGGGCAGGAGGCCCAACCCCGGTCTTGCCCACCCGCCCCACCTGATGGATCCACCGGGCGCGATCCGCCACGAGGGGCTCCGCCGTTCGCCGTCCTACTCCACTCCCTCACGCTCGATCGGCACGCTGCGCGGGTTCTGCATGTGTTCGCGTGCAGCGCCGTACTGCTGCTGCCGCTTCTGATGGAAGGCGACGAACTCATCGCGCGGCAGCGGCCGCGAGAACAGCCAGCCCTGTCCGAATTCCACATGCCGGCTGTGCAGATAGGCCAGCTGCGCTTCGGTTTCCACGCCCTCGGCCACCACCCACAGGCCCAGCTCCTTGGCCATGTCGATGATGTGCGGCGTGACCGGGCTGGTGGCGCTTTCGGTGCCGATCGCATCGATGAATGATTTGTCGATCTTCAGTGCATCCAGTGGCAGCTGCTGTAGGTATTGCAGGCTGGAGAAGCCGACGCCGAAATCATCGATGGCCACGCTGTGGCCGGCGCGGCGGGCGGCGGCGAGCATGGTGCGCGCGCGGTCCAGATCGAGGAAGCCACGTTCGGTGGCCTCCATCCAGATCTGCTGCGGCAGGATGCCGCTGCCGGCCATGTGCCGGGAGATCATCTTCAGGGCGCGACCGCTGCTGATGTCTTCGGCGGCGAGGTTGATCGCGATGTGCGCGCTGCGGTCGGCGACCAGCAGCTCGCGCATGTCGCGCACCACGTTCTCGATCACCAGGTCGGTGACGTCGGCGATCATGCCGGCCTCTTCGGCCAGCGGAATGAACAGGTCAGGGCGCACCTGGGTGCCATCCGGGCGTTGCCAGCGTACCAGCGCCTCGGCGCCGACGCAGATGCCGGTGTCCAGTTCGATGATCGGCTGATAATGCAGGTACAGCTCGCGGCGGCGGATGGCGGTAGCCAGTTCGCCGCGCAGGGAAAGGCGGCGCCGCGACAGCCAGATCACCAGCCCGGCGCCGGCGGCGGCCAGCAGCAGGCCCACCGGCACGTACAGCCAGGCCTGTTGGCGGAAGGCCGCAGCGAGCGCGGTGCGCGGTGTAGTGGCGACGGCCAGCCATTCCTCGTTGCGCGCGGTAGCGAACAGCGTGGTGTGGTCCAGGCCTTCGCCCGGGTCGCGCAGCAGTGCCTGCAGCAGGTCCGGATCCAGGCCGGGCTGTTTGGCCAGCAGGCGTCCGTCGGGGCTGGCCAGTGCCAGCCGCACATTCGGGTCGGCGATGACATCGACGAAGCGGCGTGGGTCCACCAGAGCGTCGTAGGACCCATACAGGATCGCCAGCACCTGGCGTCGCCCGCTGATTTCCGGGCGCACGTCCACTGCGATGCCGGCGCCGTCGCTGGTGACGTGGTCCGGCCTGGGCTGATCCACATCCGACAGGAACGGCCCCCAGGAGGTGCAGCGCAGCTTGCCTCCTTCGAAGTAGCCCATCTGGTCAATCGATGGGGTGGTCATCACCAGGGTCTGCATGCGCCGGATGTGCTCGGGGCTGCAGGACACGTAGGCACCGGCTTCGGCGGATTTCAGCGCCGCCAGCGCCTCCTGGTAGGACAGGTCGGAGCGGCGCAGGGTGCGATCGGCGATGTCGCGCAGGCGCTGCTGTTCGACGCTGACCGCGCGGTCCCAGGTGGCGTAGGCCATGACCGCGATCGGCACCGCAGCGGCCAGCAGGGCCAGTGCGGTACCGCCGATGATGACGCGCAGGCGGCTCATGGCCGGGGCTCCAGCGGGGCGGGCGGGGCAGGGCGCATGGTCGGGCCGGTCCTTGGGCAGATGCGGCTATCTCAGCATGGCACCGGGCCGGGCGGAATGGGATCAATACGGTATTCGGTCACATTGTGGTGAAAGCGGCCTGCTTTGACGCAATGGGGCCGTCTGGCGCTGGCGCTCGGCGTCGCGGAGGACTACCGTCGAACGCTTCGCCCGCCCCTTCCCGCGCCCATGACCGAGCCCGCCACGCCCCCCGAGCACCTGCGCCGCAGCCTGTCCAACCGCCACCTGCAACTGATCGCCATCGGCGGTGCCATCGGCACCGGCCTGTTCATGGGCTCGGGCAAGACCATCAGCCTGGCCGGCCCGTCCATCATCTTCGTCTACCTGATCATCGGCGCGATGCTGTTCTTCGTGATGCGTGCGATGGGCGAGCTGCTGCTGTCCAACCTGCAGTACAAATCCTTCATCGATTTCTCCACCGACCTGCTCGGCCCGTGGGCCGGGTTCTTCTGCGGATGGACCTACTGGTTCTGCTGGATCGTCACCGCCATTGCCGACGTGATCGCGATTGC
The DNA here is from genome assembly GCF_051853085.1 of Stenotrophomonas sp. T8. NCBI lineage: Bacteria > Pseudomonadati > Pseudomonadota > Gammaproteobacteria > Lysobacterales > Lysobacteraceae > Stenotrophomonas > Stenotrophomonas sp. T8. Next base: position 123,125 of record NZ_CP195329.1, read on the forward strand.
CGCCTACGCACAGTTCTGGTTCCCGGGGCTTGAAGCCTGGAAACCGGCGCTGGCCTGCGTGATGCTGCTGCTGGCGTTGAACCTGGTGACGGTGAAGCTGTTCGGTGAAATGGAATTCTGGTTCGCGCTGATCAAGATCGTGGCGATCTGTGCGCTGATCATCACCGGCGCCGGTCTGGTGGCGTGGGGCTTCACCTCGCCGAGCGGCCACACCGCGTCGCTGTCGAACCTGTGGAATGACGGCGGCATGTTCCCGATGGGCCTGGTCGGTTTTTTCGCTGGATTCCAGATTGCGGTGTTCGCCTTCGTCGGCATCGAGCTGGTCGGCACCACCGCCGCCGAAACCGCCGACCCCGAGCGCAACCTGCCCAAGGCAATCAACTCGATCCCGGTGCGCATCATCATCTTCTATGTGCTGGCGCTGATTGCGATCATGGCGGTCACCCCGTGGCGGCAGGTGGTGCCGGACAAGAGCCCGTTCGTGCAGCTGTTCGTGCTGGCCGGCATTCCCGCCGCCGCCAGCCTGATCAATTTCGTGGTGCTGACCTCGGCCACGTCCTCGGCCAACAGTGGCATCTTCTCCACCAGCCGCATGCTGTACGGCCTGGCCGAAGAGGGCCACGCACCGCGCGGGCTGTCGAAACTGTCGCGCGCTGCGGTGCCGGCCCGTGGCCTGCTGTTCTCGTGCCTGTGCCTGCTGGGCGGCACGCTGCTGATCTACCTGATTCCCAACCTGGTAACCGCCTTCACCCTGGTGACGACGCTGGCGACGGTGCTGTTCATCTTCGTCTGGTCGCTGATCCTGGTGGCCTACATGGCCTATCGCCGTCGCTACCCGGAGCGCCACGCTGCATCGATCTTCAAGATGCCTGGGGGCGTCGCCATGTGCTGGGCCTGCCTGGTGTTCTTCGCCGCCGTGCTGGTGCTGCTGAGCCTGCAGGGCGACACCCGCCAGGCGCTGATCGCCAGCCCGGTGTGGTTCGTGCTGCTGGGCGCGGGGTATTGGGTGCGCCGGAGGGCCGCGAAGTGATCCAACGTCTCCGTTCCATCGATTGATCCATCGTCTCTACAGAGTTTCATCCACGCATGGCGTGGATCTACTGTCAGCCGCAGGAAATCGGCCGCTGCCGTTGAGGTTGCCGGCCAGCGGCCGGCACTACCGCGGGTGCAGGGCGCAGCCCTGCCAACCGCCCATTCACCCAACATTCGCGGGCGCGGCCGGATCATCCGGCCGCCATGTCCCATCGACCTCTCCTGCTTGCACTGGTGCTGCTGCCCATCCTGTGGCCCGGGATGGCTGCCGCGCGCACGGTCTATCGCTGCGTGCAGGGCAACACCGTCAGCCTGGCCACCGCACCGGAGCCGGGATCGCGGTGCACGCCGAAGGAGATCGACGACAACGCCATCCAGGCCCCGAACCTGTGGGGCAACATGGGCGTGTTCAGTGGTGTGCTGTACGAGCGCGAGCAGGACGGCGTGCTGGTCTATTCCACCCGCAACCTGCCCGGCTCGCGGGTATTCCTGAAGTTCACCGTGGCCACGCCGCCGGGCGAGCCGGCGCACGAGGGCCTGGGCAAGGTCGGCACGCCGCAGCTCGCGCAGCACGCCAGGCAGTTCAAGGCCGCGGCCAAAGCTACCGGCGTCGACGATGCCTGGCTGCGTGCGATCGCCCATGCCGAAAGCAATTTCGATCCGCTGGCGGTCTCGACCAAGGGCGCACAGGGCGTGATGCAGTTGATGCCGGAGACCGCACAGGAATATGGCGTGCGCGATCCGTTCTCGCCGCAGCAGTCGATCGAGGGCGGCGCGCGCTACATGCGCGCACTGCTACGCCGTTACAACGGCGATCGCCCGTTGGCGGCGGCTGCCTACAACGCGGGCATCGGTGCGGTCACCCGCTACAAGGGCGTGCCGCCCTACGCCGAAACCCTGGCCTATGTGGACAAGGTGATGGCGCTGTATGCGCGCTACCGCGAAGCGATGGGCATCCGCACCGAAGTGCCAGCCCGCTAGCGGACGGTGCTGCCTGCACGTGGCGTTGTAGAGCCGAGCCGACGCTCGGCTGCGCCAATTGCAGCCGAGCATCGGCTCGGCTCTACACAAAAGCCGCTCAGCGCGAGGTGGAAGTGCTGACCAGGTCGTAGCGCTCGATGCGGCCGACGCGTACCACTTCGGCCTGCACGTCGGCACGCTGCTTGAGTGCACGCCACGCGGCATCGATGCGCACATCGCCCGGCAATGACGGATAGGTGCGCATGTCCTGCAGGCTGGCCAGGGTTTCACCGCGTTCAACCGGCGAGCGCAGCTGTTCGATCAGCACGGCGGCGGCACCGTCCAGGTCGCCTTCTTCCAGCAGCATTTCGCGGTGGAACAGGCGGGCATCGTCGCGCTGGGCCAGGATCACCGCGCGTGCTGCATCGCGCGCCTTGGCATCACCGCGCTCGCGGGCCGCGGCGAACTGCAGCAGCGCCTGTGCGGCCTTGCCGTAACCGGCGAGGCCCGGCATGTCATTCACGGCCTGCGCAGCGTCCTGCATGCGTCCCAGCGAACTGAACACGAAGCCGACATTCATCTGGTGCTCGACACCATCCGGGCCGAGCGCGCCGATGCGGGCGGCCTGCTTCGCCGTGGCCAGTGCCTCATCGGTGCGGCCCAGCCGGCGCAGTGCGGTGAGCCGGCTGTTGAGCAGCCAGGCCACCCATTCCGCTTCCGTGGCGGCAGGCGATTCGCCGTTGCTGGCGGCAGCGGCCATGCCCTCGGTCAACGACAGCACTTCCTCGTTGCGGTCCAGCATCAGCAAGGTGGTGCTGAACTCGGCCATGCGCGCGTCCAGTGCGCGGTCGAGCAGGCCGGAAACACGCAGTTCATCGAGGTGGCGCTGTGCCGCCTGCACCGGATCGAAACGCGCGTCACCGCGATCGACATAGCGATCGAAGCGCTTGTCGCTGCGCAGGCGGATGATCTCGGCCGGGCTGTCGATGCGCGCCAGCGTGGCCGGAATGCTGTCGCCACGGCCGTTGTCGGCCTGCAGCGTGGCCAGCGCCAGCCACAGCCCGGTGGGTTCCAGGCCGCCACTCTTCCAGCCGTTGTCAAACAGCGCCTGCAGCAGGTCCATGCGCTTCTGCGGCTGGTCACGCAGGCGGTACTGCAGGTAGTTGACCGCGTGGTGATCGATCGGCAGCGGCGCGTCGGCGTGCCGCAGTGCCTTCACCAGCAAGGTGGTGGCTGCGGCCGGCTGGTTGTCCGACAGTTCCACCGACACCAGGGTGAGCAGGATCTGTGCATCCTCCGGCAGGGCCTCCTGCGCCCGCTGCAGGTAGCGGCGGGCCTGATCCGGCTTCTTCTGCATCAGAGCGGTCCAGCCGGCGACCTGCGAGGCGCGGCCGCGACGCTCGGCATCGAAGTCGTCCAGCAAAGGATCCTCCATCAGCCGCTCCATGCTGATCAGTGCACCCAGCGTGTTGCCGCCGCGTGCCTGCTGGATGGCTTCATCCCAGCGCGTGGCGTACGCCGCGTGTACTGCATCGGCGGTGGCCGATGGCTTCTGCGGGGCCACCGTGATCGAAGCGGAGGCGGGCGCACTGGCCAATGCGGCCAGCAGCAGTGCGGTGAGGGGGAGAGCGCGGGGCATGGAGAATCTCCATCCGTGGGAACCGCATTGAACCTGCTACGGCCAGCGAGGACAAGCACGACGAAGCGAATCCTGGCCTTCAGCCGCATGATCGGCCGTGGCGGATCGCACGCGCAGCGTCTATTGTCGGTGCCTCTTCAAGCAGCAGGCAGAGGCAGCGCAACACGATGGCACGGTGGCAATGGATGGCGGCAGGGGTGGCGTTGGCAACGGCGGTGGGCTTGGCTGCAACCTGGTGGGACACCCCGCTGAAAACGCTGGCCGGCCCTGCCGGCCCGGTGCCCACGCCCTTGGCCTGGACCGCGCAGATCGAGCCGCTGGCGGGTGATGGCCATCCCGGTGACCGCGACGGTGCGTCCGCGCAGGCGCGCTTCGCCGACCCGTATGCACTGCTGCGCGGCACCGATGGCAGTGTCTATTTCACCGATGCCGGTGACAACAACCGGATCCGCCGCCGCCTGCCCGATGGCCGCGTTGAAACCGTGGCCGGGCAGGGTGAGGGCCGTGTCGATGGCCCTGCGCTGCAGGCCAGCTTCAATACGCCCTCGGGCATTGCCGGCGATGCGCAGGGCAACCTGTACGTGGCCGACACCGGCAACCATGCGATCCGCCGCATCGGCACCGATGGCCAGGTGACCACGTTGGCCGGTGGCGAACAGGGCCACGCCGACGGCCCGGCCACGCAGGCCCGCTTCGATGCACCGATGGGCGTTGCGGTGGACGCGCAGGGCCAGGTCTACGTGGCGGACACGTTCAATGACCGCATCCGGGTGATCGGTACCGATGGCAGTGTGCGCACTCTGGCTGGTGGTGATCGGCCAGGCTTTGCCGATGGCGTGGGCGCCGCTGCGCGTTTCGATACGCCAGTGGCGCTGGCCTTCGACGCGCAGGGTGCGTTGCTGGTGGCCGATCTGTTCAACAACGCCGTGCGCCGGGTGGGGGCCGATGGCACGGTCAGCACCGTGGTCGCCGCCGGTGGCGTGATCAATGGGCCGCTGTCGCTGGCCACCACCCACGACGGCGTGCTGTACGTGGGTGATCTGGATGGCCGCATCGTGCAGGTGACGCCGCAGGGCCACCAGATCGCGCTGGTCGGCAATGGTCGCCTGCCGCGCCTGGCCCGCCCCAGTGGATTGGCGATGGATGCCGATGGCAGCGTGCTGGTGGCCGACGCCGCAGGCTACCGCCTGCATCGCCTGCGCCCGCTGCCGGTGGGCGAACTGCCGGCACCGGCACTGGTCGGCCCGGCCGCTGATGCCGCGCTGCCGAAGACGGGGGGCCGTTGGCCGCTCGCACCGCAGGACGGCTGGCACGAAGTGGTCGGCACCCTGGGCGAAGTGCGCGGCAACTTCAGCGGTGAGAGCCGCCACCACCTGCATGGCGGCTTCGACGTGCGCGGTGATGTGGGCCAGACCGTGCTGGCGATTGCCGATGGCAAGATCAGCAGCCCGGTGGCGGCCTGGAACCTGGGCGAGCAGGCCGAGGGCCTTGCGGTGGACCGCCTCAAGTACATCCACATGCGCGTCGGCCGCACCCCGCGCGATGTGCCGTTCGACGCGCGCTGGCAGGCGCTGTACGACGAGCAGGGCAAGCTGCAGCGGATGCGCGTGCGCCGTGGCATGCGCATCCACGTGGGTGACCGCCTGGGCAGCATCAACAACCAGGCGCACGTGCACCTGGCGGTGGGCACCGGTGGTTTCGAGACCAATGCGGTGGCGCTTGGCTTCCATAACTACGCCGATCACTTCGCACCGCGCATCACTGATGTAGCACTGCTGGACGACAACGACCAGCCGATGGCCGCAGGCAGCGATGGCGTGGTGATGGTTGCGCGGCAGGGGCGTGGCGTGCAGATCGTGGTGGAGGCCTGGGACCAGGTCGACAACAATCTGCCACGACGCCGCCTGGGCATGTACCAGGTGGGTTACCAGATCCTCGATGCTACGGGACAACCGCTGCAGGGCTACGAGCAGCCGCGCTGGAACATCGTGTTCAACCGCATGCCGCCGCAGCGGGAAGCAGTGCGCGTGGCCTACGCACCGGACAGCGGCATCACCGTGCATGGCAGCGCGGTGACCCGGTTCCGCTACCTGGCCACCAACACCGTGCGTGATGGCCTGATGGAAACCGGACGCTGGCAGCCGGCGGCGTTGCCGCCGGGCGAGTACGTCGTGCGCGCCAGCGTGCGCGACTACAGCGGCAACGAAGGCGTCGGTCCGCGCGAGATCAGGGTACGGCTGCTGCCATAGCCGCAGCCGGGGCGCCGCAGCGTTCGCGCTCGGCGTCCATGTCTTCCAGCGGCCGCACTTCGATGCTGCCGAAGCGTGCCCACGGGAAATCGCGGGCGATGCGCATGGCGTCGTCGCGGTCGCGCGCTACGATCAGGTTGAAGCCGGCCAGCAGTTCGCGGGTCTCGGCGAAGGGGCCATCCAGTACGCGGCTGTGGCCATCCCGCACGCGCAGGGTCTGCGCGGTGTCGACCGGCTGCAGCTTCTGTGCGGCCAGCAGCGTGCCTTCGGCCTGCAGTTTGTCGGCGTGGGCCAGGCAGTCGCGCATCAGCGCGTTGAATTCTTCGGTGGGCAGGGCCTGCAGCAGGGCAGGCTCGATGTAGATCAGAAGCAGGTACTGCTGCATGGCATGGTCCTGGCGGGGGCGGGTGCCCATGATCGCGCAGGATTGCGCACGGGCATGTTGCAGCGCGGAAGCGCGCCTTCGGCGGGGATCGGCGAACGGCGGAGCCCCTCCGTGGTGGGGTGGGGTTGGTCGCTGAAAGCGGTTTTCCTGAGGGTGGGCCGGGCGGGGAGGCAGGGCAGGGGGCGCTGCAAGTACGTCCATGTAAGCTCGGTCGCCGCATCCATGCGGCTCACGCCCCTGCCCTGCCTCCCCGCCCGGCCTTGGACAGATCTCTGCGGCTGACCCACCACGGGAAATCAACAACAAGAGCAAAAGCGGGTCGCTTCGCTCGCAAAGCCGAGCCCGCCAGCCAACCGCCATTGCTGTTGCTGTTGCCTTTCTCTTGATCTTCCCGCGGTGGGTACCGGAGGCAGGAAACTGTCCAGGGCCGGGTGGGTAGGCGAGGCGGGGGTATCCGCGGCATGGATGGCGCGGCTAAGCCCCCATGGATGGGTTTACGGCCTCCCCCGACCCGCCTACCCACCCGGCCAAACCCAAACCGAGCGTCAGCGACCAACCCACCCCACCACGGAGGGGCTCCGCCGTTCGCCGACCCTCGCCGAAGGCGCGCTTTCCGCGGAAGAAAAAAAACTTCCAACAGACGTGTCGATTCCCAGTCCCCTGGTTCGTTGTACCCAGTGAAGGGCACGCACCGCGCGTCCCACGGGAGACCAAAATGAAAGTGATGGTGATCGTGAAGGCCAACGCCGACTCCGAAGCCGGCCGCATGCCCAGCGAACAGGAACTGTCCGAAATGGGCGCCTTCAACGAACAACTGGTGGCCGCCGGCATCATGCTGGCCGGTGAAGGCCTGCACGCCACCCAGCGCGGCCGTCGCATTCATTTCGGCGCCGGGCCACCCAAGGTCGAGGCCGGTCCGTTCGGTCCTGCCAGCGAACAGATCGCCGGCTTCTGGCTGTGGGAGGTGCGGTCGCTGGACGAGGCCGTTGAATGGGCCAGCCGTGCGCCGTTCGGCGAGGGCGGCACGCTGGAACTGCGTCCCCTGATCTCCGCAGAAGACTTTGGTGAAGCCTTCACCCCCGAATTACAGCAGCAGGAACAGCGTCTGCGTGCACAGCTGGAAGGCTGACCCGATTCCTCTCCCAACCGGGCACGCCCCGGCACTACCACCCTGAACCGCACAACGGAGTATTGCCATGAGACTGATTCCCTTCCTCGGCTTCAGCGGCCAGGCCCACGAGGCAATGGCGTTCTATGCCAAGGCACTCGGTGGCCAGGTCACCTCGGAATTGAAGTACCGCGACATGCCGCCCTCCGATGGCTCGCCGGGCTGCAACGAAATGCCGCCGGAAACCCTCGACCACGTCGCGCACAGCCAGCTCGAGATCGGCAACGCCATCCTGATGGCAGCCGACGGCCCCGGCGGAGGCGAGGGCGGCTCGACCACCATCAATGTCGATGTCGACAGCATCGAAGAAGCCGAACGCGTGTTCGCCGCGCTGGCCGAAGGTGGCCAGGTGCAGATGCCGATCGGCGAAACGTTCTGGGCACATCGCTGGGGCATGCTGATCGACCGTTACGGCAAGCCGTGGATGGTCAACTGCATGAAGCAGCCCTGATCCCGCCTCTGTCATCCACAAGGAGCTTCAACGATGAGTGCACCACAACCGCAGATGATCTTCGTCAACCTGCCCGTGCAGGACCTGGAGAAGTCCAAGGCGTTCTTCACCGCGCTGGGCTACAGCTTCAATCCGACCTACACCAACGACGACGCGGCCGGCATGGTCATCAGCGAAAGCATCTACGTGATGCTGCTGACCCAGCCCTTCTTCCAGCAGTTCACCAACAAGCCGATTGCCGACGCGCACACCCACACCGAAGTGATCAACGCACTCTCGGCACCCAGTCGCAAGGCCGTTGACGAGTTGGTGGACAAGGCCCTGGCCGCCGGCGCCAGCGAACCGCAGCCGGCGCGCGACTACGGCTTCATGTACCAGCGTGGCTTCCAGGACCTGGACGGCCATCTCTGGGAGATCGCACACATGGACGGCGAGCCGGGCTGACGGCCGCCGCAGGAGAACCCGCATGGCTTACGTGGACGCTTACGTGCTGCCGTGCCCGCAGGACAAGGTGGCGGCCTACCGCCGCCTTGCCCGCAAGGCCGGCGCGGTGTGGAAGGACCATGGCGCGCTGCAGTACATGGAATGCGTGGCCGACGATGTGGAGCCGGGCAAGAGCACCTCGTTCCCGCGCGCGGTCAAGGCGAAACCGGGCGAGACGGTGATCGTCGCCTTCGTGGTGTTCCGCTCGCGCGCGGCACGCGACCGCATCAACGCAAAGGTGATGGCCGACCCGCGACTGGCGTCGCTGGGCCCGAAGGACATGCCGTTCGATACGAAGCGCATGTTCTGGGGCGGCTTCAAGCCGATTGTTGAAGCGTGAGCTGCGGCGCTTGTGCGGGCCGGGCCTGCGTGCTGTGATCGGCGCATGCTCGAGCCCGCACTGACGCAGCGTCTGGAAACCCTCTGGCGGATGGAGTCGCCAGTGCTGATCGCGCGCCTGGCGCGGCTGCTCGGTGGCGATGTCGGCCGTGCCGAGGAACTGGCCCAGGACACCTGGCTGGCCGCGCTGGAGCGTTGGCCGGAGCAGGGCATCCCGGACAACCCCGGAGCCTGGCTGATGACCACCGCGCGCAACCGTGCCATCGATGTGCTGCGCCAGCACCAGCGCGTGGCGCAGCAGCACGCGCAATGGGGCGAGGAACTGCATCCGGCGGCGCTGCCGGCACCCGATGACAGCCAGGCGCTGGAGGACGACCTGGGCGATGACCTGCTGCGGCTGATGTTCGTGGCCTGCCATCCCGTGCTGCCGGCCGATGCGCGCGTGGCGCTCACCCTGCGCCTGCTCGGTGGCCTGACCACCGTGGAGATCGCGCGCGCGTTCCTGCAGCCGGAACCGACCATCGCCCAGCGCATCGTGCGCGCCAAGCGCACCCTGGCGCAGAAGCAGGTGCCCTATGAAGTGCCGCGCGCGGAGGCGATGCCGGAGCGCCTGGCCTCGGTGCTGGAGGCGATCTACCTGGTGTTCAACGAAGGCTATGCGGCCAGCGCCGGCGACGACTGGATGCGCCCGGCGCTGTGCGAGGAAGCGCTGCGGCTGGCCCGCATCCTGGCCCATCGGTTGCCGGTGCCGCCGGTACTGGGCCTGCTGGCCCTGATGGAGCTGCAGGCCTCGCGCGCAGCGGCGCGGGTGGACGCGCAGGGCGTGCCGGTGCTGCTGGACCAGCAGAACCGCGCACGCTGGGATTGGCTGCAGATCGAACGTGGGCAGCAGGTGCTGGCGCGTGCGCTGGCCGCGGGTGGTGGCGACGATCCCTACGTGCTGCAGGCGCGCATTGCGGCCTGCCATGCAGCGGCGCGCCGCCCCGAGGATACCGATTGGCCGCGCATTGCTGCGCTCTATGCACAGCTTCTGCAGGTGCAGCCTTCGCCAGTGGTGGCATTGAACCGGGTGGTGGCGATCCTGCGCAGCGACGGTCCCTTTGCCGCCTGGGCGCAGCTGCAGCCCTTGCTGGTCGACGCGCGCCTGCGTGACTACGCGCCGCTGCAGGTGGTGCGTGGCGAGCTGTTGCAGGCACTGGGGCGCGAGCAGGATGCGCGTGACGCTTTTGGCGAGGCGGCTCGGCTCAGCCAGAACCAGGCCGAGCGTGGACTGTTGCGGCAGCGGGCGGGCCTGCCCCCCACGGACTGAGCCGACAAGGACAGCACTTGTCGCCGCGCGCCTTAGCGGCTATGTTTCGCGCCCAGCGGACGCATCAGCGCCCGCATTCCGTGCGTATTGACCGAGGAGCGGTTGGATGTATTCAAGGACGAAGAGCGCATCGCGCGCTTTTGCGCGCCTGCTTGCCTGTGCCCTGTGCCTGGCCGTATGGCCGATGGCCGTGCAGGCCGCGGACAAATCGCAGCAGGCCTATTGGGCCGGTTTTGCCTATACCGCTGACGCCGCCGCCGTGCAGGCGACCACCCCACATGCGCATGCGGTGCTGGAACGGCGTGGCCTGATCCCGCTGAACCAGACGCTGGCGCAGTCGCTCAAGCGCCGCGCACCGGCCCACCTGGAGCTGATCGACCAGCCGGTGGCGATGCTCGACGGCACCACCAGCGCCACCGTGCTGGCCGCCGCGCTGGACCGCGAACTGGTCTCGGTCGAGCCGATCGGCGACCAGTACAAGGTGCTGGTGGAAGTGGCGCTGCAGGCGTTGTTCTTCGACTTCCGCGAGCGCCAGGTGATCGCGTCCTATCCGCTGACCCTGCAGCGCATCGACGTGCAGGATTACCGACCGGACAACGACGATATCGACGCGATCGTCGCCGATCTGCTGTATGGCGGCGCCGATACCAGCCTGTCGCAGGTGCTGGCGGCCAGCCTCGCCCAGGCCAGGTTGCCCGACGCGGCGGTGCGCCGTCTGCAGGTCGGTGGTGTAACCCTGTCCGACGCGGTCCGCGCCAAGCTGCCCGACCCGAAGTGGGAAGCGCCGCTGCGCGCCACCCTCGCCCATGAACTGTCCAAGACGCTGTCGTCCAACACCGGCGTCGGGCTGCTGCCGCCGGCCTCGGGCCAGGCGATCGGTGGCGCGATGGCTGCCCGCTTTGCCGACGGCAAGGTCTACCAGCTGAAGATTCCCGAGCCCGACTACGTCATCAACCTGCAGGTCGATGCACTGAAGAGCGGTGTGATCGAGGAAACCCCGGCGATGAAGACGATGCTGTTCGGCGCCTTCTTCACCGCCAAGGTGACCGAGCCGTTCTCGGGGAAGGTCTATTTCGAACAGCCACTGCGCAAGGGCGCCACCAAGGTGGTGCCGGCCACGCAGTGGCAGGTCGACCAGTGGTCGGCCAGCTACGAAACCCTGCTGGCCGGGCTCGACGCCTTCGCCGGCGCCGCCGCCAAGCGTGCCGATTCGCGCGCCTGGCTGGACGAACAGAAGCCGGGCGGCCGCCCGTTGCAACAGCAGACCCAAGCCCTCCAGGAGTTGATCAAGTCATGTCGTTGATGCGTACCATCCTGCTCATCCTCATCGCGCTGGTGGTGGCCTCGCCGGTCGCTGCGCAGACCGCGAGTTCGCGCGGCACCGGCTCGGCCAGCTACGGCCTGCGCCTGAGTGCCGATACCCGTGCCCAGGCCCTGAACAAGGCCAAGGTCAATGCCCTGGAGGCGTACATCGCCGAAACCGGTGCGGCCAAGCTGCGCCTGTTCGAAGCGCGCCGCGCCGAGTTCATCGGTGAGATCGACCGCTACGTGCTCAGCGCTGTGCCGCTGTCGGACACCGAAGACAAGAAAGCCAAGACCTACACCGTCACCGTCCGTGCCGAGATCAACACCACCCTGCTGCAGACCAAGCTGGATGCGGGTTCGGCCGTGGCCGGTGCCACCGCCGCGCAGCGCTCGCTGCTGACCTTCCTGTTCATGGCGCGCTCGCAGGACACCGTGCAGTCGTTCCAGGACAAGGAATACCGCCGCGTCGACGCCAGCAGCAGCTACAGCGAGAACACCCGTGAGGGTGACAGCTTCCGCGGCAACTCGATCAGCACCAACGGCAGCATCAACCAGAATGGTTCGGTGTCGGTCACCAGCGGCGGCAGCACCACCGCGCGCGCCGACAACATCACCTGGAAGGTGGCCAACGCCGCCGAGGTCAACACCGCGATGACCGGGGCCTTCAGCGCCGCGGGCTACGAAGTGGTTGAAGCCGAATACGTGGAAGGCGAATCGCGTGGCCTGCTCAGCATCGAGCGCATCCGCAAGGACTTCAGCACCGGCAACGACCTGGCCCCGGCCACCCTGCGTGACACCGCCAACGGCATCCGTGCGGCCAACATTCCGTACATCGCCGTCGGCACCCTCGACATCGGCATGCGCGACCGTGATCCGGCCAGTGGCAACACCCGCGTGTTCGTCACCGTCACCGGCAAGGTGCTGGATGTGACCGGTCGTTTCCCGCGCACCGTGTCGTCGGTCGGCCCGGTGCAGTTCTCCGGCACCGGCCCGAATGAAACCGTGGCCCGTACCAATGCCCTGCAGCTGGCTGCCGAAAAGGCCGCCCAGCAGATGATCAACGAACTGAACGTCAAGGCGGTCCGCTGATCCGCCGCCCCCGTGGGTGCCGAGCGCGCTCGGCATCCACCGGGGCTTACCGATTCCCCACGTGCCGCACCGCGGCCGTCTCTCCCAAAGGACTCTCACATGATCCGCAATACCGCTCTTGTCCTGGCCATCGCGGCCGCCACCCTGTCGATGCCGGCGCACGCTGGCCTGGGCAAGCTGAAGGACCTGGCCGGCGCCGCCACCGGTACCTCCAGCAGCAGCGCCTCCAGCGCCGCCGCACCGGATGAAGCCGCGCAGGAAGCACTGGTGCGTCGTTTCGTCAGCTCGCAGTCGCACTCGCTGCAGGCCCAGACCTCGTTCGCCCGTGCCTTCGGCCTGGCCGAGCAGGTGCAGCTGCTGGAAGCCGAGCGCCAGGCGCTGTCGTCGGGTTCGGTCAGCGTCGATGCGATGAAGAAGTCGGTGTCGGTCAGCGAAGCCGCTCAGGCCGCGATCGACGAGCGCCAGGCCGCGCAGCCGGAGCTGAACGCTGAATCCAAGCAGCACTATGCCGAAGGCCTGGTCTCGCTGCTGGCGTCGGCTGCCGAAGCGCAGAAGCTGGGCGGCGAAGCCAGCAACTTCACCGCCGGCATGAAGAACCTGGGCGCCACCCAGATGGCCACCGTCGGCCGCAAGCTGGCTGCCGGTGCATGGGTGGCCAAGGAATCGCCGGGCTTCATCCAGGGCCTGTACGGCTCGACCAAGTCGGCCGTGACCTTCGCCAAGAAGAGCAAGGTGAAGGTGCCGTCGAACGCCGATTCGATGCTCGACTCGATCTGATCCGAGGATCAACCCCATGCGTACGACCTCCCGTTTGATCGGCCTGGGCCTGGCTGCCGTGCTGCTTGCAGCCTGCGGCAAGCAGGACACCCCGGCCGCCAATGCGCCCACACCCGCCAAGGACAAGGCAACCAGTGCACTGGCCAGCAATGCGCCAGTGGAAGCAGCGCCCCTGCGTGGCACGCCGGATTTCGGCGGCACCACCCAGGTCGCGCGCGAGGCCGACGGCATCGGCAGCACCCCGGAACTGGCGGTGCTGGCGGCGCTGCAGTCGGCGGTGGCGCAGGTCAACGGCGTACGCGTGGCCAGCCAGATGCAGGGCCTGCGCGCAGGCCTGCATGTGGACGTGGATGATGAACACGTCGGCGATATCCGCGCCGACGCGTTCACCCAGCAGATGATCGCCGGCTCGCAGGGCGCGGTGCTGGGCTATGAAATCCTGTCGCAGGACGAAGTGCGGCAGCTGGACGAGGAAACCATCGCCCGCGTGCGCGCCAGCGATGAAGGCTGGAGCTTCAAGGGCTCGGCCTCTGCCAGCGCCTCTGGCGAAGCCACGGCCAAGGGCGGCGGTGCCTCGGCCAGCGTCAGGGAAAGCTACGACGAGAAGGTCAGCGTCGATGCCAAGCGTGGCGCAAGCTCGTTCGATTCCGACGTGACCCACCGCAGCATGCGCAGCTACTGGAAGGTACGCGTGCGTGCCCAGATCGCCCAGTACCGCGCACCGGACGAGCAGGGCAAGCCGAAGATCGTGGTCGCGCTGCCGCGTACGAAGGCCGGCAGCTATGCCGTGGGCGATGGCCGCGTGAGCGCCGATGAAGTGGCCGACGCGATCCGCGCACGCCTGTCCGACACGTTGACCCAGACCCAGCGCTTCATCGTGCTGGATCGCGAGTTCGGCGACGAACTGCAGGCCGAGATCGACCACATCAACAGCGGCAACGTGCGTTTGCAGGACACTGCCCGCGTCGGCCAGCAGCTGGCGACCGACCTGATCCTGATCCCGACCATCGAACGCTTCGAGTACCCGCGCAGCGTGCGCAACCTGCGCATGTCCGACCGTCAGGTGACCTCGTACTCCGGTGGCGGCCGCATCACCCTGCGCCTAATCAACGCCACCACCGGCCAGGTGGTGATGTCCGACAGCTTCGACCACCAGTTGGCCTCGACCGGCCCGAGCACCCTGCCGCGTGTGGTGAACGGCCGCAACATGGCTGCGGCGATGATGGAATCGCTGTCCGGCCAGATCGGCACCAGCATCGTCACCACGCTGTTCCCGGTATCGGTGGTGTCGGTGGACGGTGACCAGGTGGTGCTGAGCCAGGGCGGTGACACCGTGCAGGCCGGCCAGCGCTGGCAGGCCGTGCGCCTGGGCGAGGAACTGAAGGACCCACAGACTGGCCGTTCGCTGGGCCGCAGCGAACACCCGTGCTGCACCATCCGCATCGACCGCGTGGCTGCGCAGACCTCGTACGGCACCATCGAAGATGGCGTTGACGCGATGCGCGGCGGCTTCCGTCCGGGCCAGATCGAACTGCGCCAGAAGCTGGGCAGCAAGCCGGCTGCCGCTGCTGCTGGCGCAACGGCCTCGGCAGCACCGGCTACCGCCGCGCGCCCGGTGGCCAAGCCGAAGCCCAAGCCTGCTGCCGCCCCGGCCGAAGACCCGAACTGGTAACACGCCCAAGCAACACACAGATGGGGTCAGAGCCCTTTCCTGCCGGGAAAGGGATCTGACCCCTTCGTGTTTCCGTTCGTGTCGACCAAGGTCGAGACCCCACCAACAGCAGCCGGACCCACCCCGCCTACCCTCAGGAAACCAGCTTTTGCTGTTGCTTCGGCTGTTGCCGTTGTTTCGGCAGGCGCAGGGCGCAGCCCTGCCGAATCCCATTACACTCCAGAAGGATTTCCCTGCTGGAGAGAGCAATGAAACGAGTGGTACTGGGCGTGCTGGCCCTGTCGGTGTCGAGCGCACTGATGGCGGCCACCCCGAAATTCGATGGCGCGCGGATCTCCGCCGACGTCAAGGAACTGGCCTCCGACGCCTACGAAGGCCGCTCGCCGGCCACCGCCGGCGAAGAGAAGACCATCGCCTATCTCAGCAAGCAGTTCGCCGATGCCGGGCTGCAGCCGGGCGGCGACCTGAAGGACGGCAAGCGCCTGTGGACCCAGGCCGTGCCGCTGCGCAAGGGCGACATCGTCGGCACACCGCAGCTGGCGCTGCACCAGGGCGGCAAGACCGTTACGCTGGAGCAGGGCAAGCAGATTGCCGTGCGCGCCGCCATGAACGGCGCCAGCAACGTCGACATCAGCAAGGCCCCGCTGGTGTTCCTCGGCTATGGCGTGAAAGCGCCGGAGCGCAACTGGGACGACTTCAAGGGCGTGGACCTGAAGGGCAAGATCGCCGTCGTACTGATCAACGATCCGGACTTCGAGACCGGCCAGGGTGATTTCGACGGCAAGGGCATGACCTACTACGGCCGCTGGACCTACAAGTACGAGGAAGGCGCGCGCCAGGGTGCACTGGGCGTGCTGATCGTGCACGAGACCGCACCGGCCTCCTATGGCTGGGCCACCGTGGCCGGTTCCAACACCAACACCATGTTCGACGTGGTGCGCGACAACCCGGCCGAAAGCCACCCGCTGCTGGAAGGCTGGATCCAGCGCGACCTGGCGGTGGAGCTGTTCCGCTCCGCCGGGCAGGACTTCGAGGCGCTGAAGAAGAAGGCGCAGCAGCGCGACTTCACCCCGGTGCCGCTGACCGGCGCCAGCCTGGACGCCAAGTACGCGGTAAAGACCGAAGTGATCACCTCGCACAACGTGGCCGCACGCCTGGAAGGCAGCCGCCACCCGGACGAGACGATCATCTACAGCGCGCACTGGGACCACATCGGCGTGGGCGAGCCGGACGCGCGTGGCGACCGCATCTTCAACGGCGCACTGGACAACGCCAGCGGTACCGCCTCGCTGATCGAGCTTGCCCGTGGCTTCGCCAAGGAAAAGCGCCCGCAGCGCTCGCTGCTGTTCCTGGCGGTCACCGCCGAGGAAAAGGGCCTGCTGGGGTCGGAGTACTACGCCACCCATCCGCTGTACCCGCTGGAAAAGACCGTGGCGGTGATCAACATGGACGGCATGGCGCCGTTCGGCCCGTCGCGTGACTTCGGCATCTACGGCGCCGCGCGTTTCGAGCTGCTGGACCAGCTGAAGGACGTGGCTAAGGGCTGGGATATCCGCTACACGCCGGACCCGAAGCCGGAAGCGGGCCTGTTCTTCCGCTCCGATCACTTCCCGTTCGCCAAGCGTGGCGTGCCGGCGCTGTCCTGGTCGGCCGGCCAGGACTGGGTGGACGGTGGCGTCGCCGCAGGCAAGAAAGCCTCCGAGGACTACACCGCCAAGCGTTACCACCAGCAGGGCGACGAATGGCAGCCGGACTGGGTGTTCGCCGGTGCCGCCCGCGACCTGGAAGTGCTGTACACGCTGGGCAACCAGCTGGCCAACTCCCGTGCCTGGCCGAACTGGAGCAAGGACGAGTCGTTCCGCGCCGTGCGTGACGCCAGCGCCGGCCAGCGCAAGTAAGAAGCACCGGTAGTGCCGGCCGCTGGCCGGCACTGCTGCCAGGTTTGCGGACATAACGGGATGCCGGCCAGCGGCCGGCACTACCAGAACGGCTTCCATCCGCACTTTCCGGCCCTTCGTCGCAGGCCGCTTGCTTGCCCGGCCGGCCGCCCTATGCTCGGCTCACCCCCTTCCTCCAAGGCGCCGCCGTGTTCGCCAGCCTCTCACTCCTGTTCCGTCACCTGCTGGCCTGGGCTGCGGCGCTGTTCGTCGCTGGCATGGTCTGGAGCGGCATCTTCAGTGGCATGAACGATGGCCCGGGCTGGATTTTCGGCCTGCTGGCGATGTTCCTGATCATTTCCGCGCTGGGCAGTGCCATCACCCACATCCGCCGGGTCTGGCTGGTGGCCGGTCGCCTGGACGCCACCACCCTGTCCGGTCGCCAGCGCCGCCAGATCGAACTGCCGATGGACGCCGGCCACGCCTTCTCGGTGGTGGAGGCGGCAATCTCCGAACTACCCCGCGTGGAAGACGTGGAAAGCTCGGCCGGCAGCCTGCAGGTGCGCGCCTATGTGCGCCGGGTCGATCTCTGGAATGGCCGCCAGCCGTCGCGCTGGAACCTGCCTGCGCGGCTGGCGATCAAGCGCAACAGCGTGCTGGCAACGGTCACGCCGGGGCAGGGCACCAGCACCGTTACCCTGCTGTTCGAACCCGATGCCGGCTGGTGGGCCGACCTGCTGGCGCTGGACGAGGGCAGCAACTTCGAGAACGCTGAAGCAGTCACCCGTGCGATCAGTCGCCGCGTCGCCGACCAGCGCCGCGACGAACAGGCTGCGGCCGAACAGACCCAGGTGGAAAAGGAACTGTCGGTGGCGCGGCTGAACCTGCTGCATGCGCAGGTGGAACCGCACTTCCTCTACAACACGCTGGCCAACGCGCAGGTATTGACCCGCACCGACCCGGCACGGGCCGAGCAGATGCTCGGCCACCTGATCCAGTACCTGCGCAGCTCGTTGCCACAGGTGGACGAATCGGTGTCCACGCTGGGCGTGGAGCTGGAACGCACCCGCGCCTACCTGGAGATCCTGCGCATCCGCATGGGCGCACGGCTGGCGGTGGAAGTGCAGGTGCCCAGCGAACTGCATGGCGTGCACCTGCCGGCGATGGCGCTGCAGACGCTGGTGGAAAACGCGATCAAGCATGGCCTTGAACCCAAGCCCGGCGGAGGCACGATCTGGATCCTGGCGCGCGGCTTCGACGACCACGTGACGGTGACCGTGGCCGACGATGGGCTCGGCTTCGGCCAGGGCACCAGTGGTACCGGCATCGGCCTGAAGAACCTGCGCGAGCGCCTGCGCCTGACCTGTGGTGAGCAGGCCGGCGTGGCGATCGTCGCCAACTTCCCCAGCGGCGTGGCAGCGACCATGACCCTGCCGCAGTCGCACAAGGAGCGCAGCCATGCCGCTTGAGGCACTGATCGCTGAAGACGAAGAACTGCTGCGGCAGTCGCTGGTGGAGCAACTTCGCCGGCTGTGGCCGGACCTGAAGCTGGTGGCCGAGTGCGAAGACGGCGCCAGCGCGCTGGAGCAGCTGGCCGAGAAGCAGCCGGACATCGCCTTTCTCGATATCCGCATGCCTGGCATCAGCGGCATCGAGGTGGCACGCTCGCTGTCCGAGCTGAGCCCGCGCACCCAGGTAGTGTTCGTCACCGCCTACGACCAGTACGCCATCGATGCGTTCGAACAGGGCGCGATGGATTACCTGTTGAAGCCGGTCAGCGACGAGCGCCTGCTGGCCACCCGCGAACGCATCCTGTCGCGGCTGCCATCGACGCGCCAGGACGATGCCGTGCTCGAGCGCCTGCTGCAGCGGCTGGGCCCATCGCAGGGCGCGGCCGAGCGCCCGCCACTGGCCTGGATCACCGCCAGCAATGGGCGCGAGACGCAGCTGATCATGCTGGAAGACGTGGCGTACTTCCGCGCGGACAACAAGTACACGACCGTGGTCACCGCCAGCGGCGAAAGCCTGCTGCGCACGCCATTGCGCGAGCTGCTGGAAGTGCTCGATGCGCAGCACTTCCGCCAGATCCATCGTTCGACCATCGTCAACATGAAGGCAGTGGCGGCGGTCAGCCGCGACGATACCGGGCGCGGCGTGCTGCGCCTGCGCGGGCGGACGGAGACGCTGGTGGTCAGCCAGCCGTTCATGAGCCTGTTCCGCGGCATGTAGCCGCAGCCGCATCCCCCTGCACCGAGGAATGAACATGTCCCGTCTGCTGATTGCGTGCGTTGCCGTGCTGGCACTGGCCGGCTGCGAAAAATCCCGCAACACCTCGATCACCCGCACCCATGCCAACGGCGTGGACACGTTGTACAGCAAGAGTACGGTGGTCGATGGCGAGGCGCGCTTTCAGTGCATTGCCAGCAGCAGTGGCCACTGCCATTACCTGGTGCTGGACCCAGCGTGCAGCACCGATGCCGCGTGCACCACACCGCCGCTGCGCCGGTTTGCCGTTGCAGCAGGCAAGACCGAGGCCATGCGTGGGCTACCCGACGGCTTCCGCCAGTGCGTCAGCCAGGACCCGATAGAACACTGCCACCGTGAGTGATCACGGTGGCAGTGTGGGTCCCCCCGCTTCCCTGAAGGCTCAGTAGGCAGGTTGCAGTGTCAGGTCGTGATGGTGCTCGGTCTCGCCCACATGGTTGAGGCGGCCGACCAGTTCGGAGTGCTGCTTCATCCGGCCGATCTCGGTCATGATGCGGATGTCCTCGTGGCGCAGTTCGCGCCTGGCGGTGACCGCCTGCTTATAGTCCAGCACTTCCGGGTAGTGCTCGGCCAGGTCCAGCGCCTCGGCCACGTGCTCCACGCTGTCGGCCTTGGAACTGATGCGGGCGCGGCTGTTGAACGCCTTCATCCAGCGCTCGAAGCCGGCCTGCTGATCGAACATGTTGGCCATGAACCAGATCACGAACAGGATCGAGACCCACGAGCCGAACACGATCACCACGCGGGTGAAGGTGATATGGAAGTCGTCGCGCCACAGGTAGTTGGCGATCAGGCCCAGGATCAGCAGCGAGGCCGC
Organism: Stenotrophomonas sp. T8; assembly: GCF_051853085.1. Taxonomy (NCBI): domain Bacteria; kingdom Pseudomonadati; phylum Pseudomonadota; class Gammaproteobacteria; order Lysobacterales; family Lysobacteraceae; genus Stenotrophomonas; species Stenotrophomonas sp. T8. Next base: position 142,942 of record NZ_CP195329.1, read on the forward strand.
CTGCCAGCCGACGATCGAGGCGATCAGCCACTGGCACTTGGCCTGGGCCAGCACAGCCACTTCATCGCGGATCTGCTGCTCGCTGAGGTTGCGCCAGTGCGCCACCTGTTTGTCGAACGGGCTGCTGTAGAGCTCGTTGTCGCGAAGCAGAATTCCCAAACCCTTGAACAAGGCAATCATGGCTGGCTCCTTGTGGAACGTGCGTCGATCAGCATTGGACGGTGTGGCGGATCCAGTTCTAGCACTTCCAGCGAGCCGTGCAATGGGGGCAATGCCAAGCGGCGCAAGGGTTTGACCGGTGGGAGTGAAAATTGATGCGACGCAGCATCGCGGTCACGGCCTGCGACAGGATGTCGCAGGGTGAAACGTGCTGCGACCGCACATGAAACCGTCGCTGAGCGGGGAGGCTCGCCGCCAGAGGCGTGATCGCCGAGAATCGGAGCCAACCGCGCAAGACGCGACTGTTCTTCCGCCTCTTCTGGACCTGTGATGCCGGCTTTGCTGCAGCGACTCTCCCGCCCCGTCACGGCGCCGATCCGACGCTGGGTACTGGACGCCTTCCCGCGCGGCCAGAGTGGTATCGACTACGACCATCCGCAGGGCGACCCGGGCTGGTTCGGCCCGGACAGCGTCACCTGGCGGCTGCACGCCGAATTTCCCTCGATGCTCGCCGGTGGCCTGTGCGCGCTGATGCTGCAGACCCTGCACCCACGCGCGCTGGCCGGGGTCTATGACCACTCCAATTTCCGCCAGGACCTGGTGGGTCGGCTGCGCCGCACCACGGCCTTCGTTGCCGGCACCAGCTATGCGCCCAGCGGCGAGGTGGAGGCGCTGGTGGCCAGGGTGCGCCGCATCCATGCGCAGATCCGCGGCCAGACCGCGCAGGGCGAGCCCTACGCCGCCGACGATCCGCAGTTGCTGACCTGGGTGCACGTGACCGAAGCCTTCGGTTTCCTGCAGGGGTTCCGACGCTACGGGCGCGAGGTGCCGGCGCACATCGCCGATCGCTATTACGACGAGTACCGTTGCGTGGCCGAGGCACTGGGCGCGGTGGATGTGCCGCGCAGCGAAGCGGAAGTGGCGGCGTACTTCTGTGCACGTCAGCCGGAGCTGCGTGTGGATGAGCGCTCGCGCGAGGTGCTGGAGGTGCTGTCCGGCGTGCGCCTGCCGGTACCGGTGCCGGGGCTGTCGCGCGAGGTGTTCCTCGGTGCGGGCGCGGCGCTGCTGCCGGACTGGGCCGAAGGCATGCTTGCACGCAGTGGCCGTCAGCGCGCCCAGGCTGCGGCGTCTGCGAAGCTGATGCAGGGCATGGCGCCGCTGTTCCGCCGTGCGCTGCCCGACGGCCTCGCCAGCCGCGCCTGTGCACGCATGGGCGCGCCGGTGGAGATCCTGCGCGAGTGGCCCGCGGTTGCCTGGTAGGTGCCAACCTTGGTTGGCACGCTTTTCGCGGTGCCGCGGAAGCGCCAACCAAGGTTGGCAGCTACCCGCAAGTGAAACGGGCGCCTTGCGGCGCCCGTTCCGGTTACATCACCACACCTTGACCCGCTTGTCCGGGGCCAGGTACAGCTTCTGGCCTTCCTTCACCTCGAACGCCGGGTACCAGGCGTCGATGTTGCGCACGGTCAGTGCGCGGAACTGGCCCGGTGCATGCACATCGGTCAGCAGCGAGTTGCGCAGCGCCTGCTCGCGGCTCTTGCTGCGCCACGCCTGGGCGAAGCCGAGGAAGAAGCGCTGGTCCGGGGTAAAGCCTTCCAGGGTCTGGCCCGGCTTGCCCTGCAGCGACAGCTGGTAGGCATCGTAGGCGGTGCCCAGGCCGGCCACGTCGGCAATGTTCTCGCCCAGGGTCAGCTTGCCGTTCACATGCACGCCGGGGAACGGCTCGTAGCTGCTGAACTGCGCGGCCAGCGCATCACCGGCGGCGTTGAACTGCTTCAGGTCCTCGGCGGTCCACCAGTTGTGCAGCTTGCCGGTTTCATCGAACAGCGCACCGGCGTTGTCGAAGCCATGGCTGATCTCGTGGCCGATCACCGCGCCGATCGCACCGTAGTTCACCGCGTCGTCGGCGGCGCCGTCGAAGAACGGCGGCTGCAGGATCGCGGCCGGGAACACCAGGCGGTTTTCCAGCGGTACGTTCATCGCGTTGATGGTCTGCGGCAGCATCGCCCACTCGCTGTGGTCGACCGGCTTGCCCAGCTTGGCGATGTTGCGCTGGTACTCGAACAGCTCGGCGCGCTGCGCATTGCCCAGCGGGTCATCACGGCGGATCTCAAGGCCGGTGTAGTCGCGCCACTTTTCCGGATAGCCCATGCCCACGGTCAGGCCGGCCACCTTCGCCTTGGCGCTCGCCTTGGTCTGCGGCGACATCCACGCCAACGCGTCGATGCGCTTGGCGAAGGCGGCGATGATGTTCTTGGCCATCTCGTCCGCGCGTTCCTTGGTCTTCGCGTCGAAGTGCTTCTCGACATAGCGCTTGCCGATCGCTTCGCCGACGGCATGGTTGGCATCATCGACGGCGCGCTTCCAGCGGTCGCTCTGCTGCGGCGTGCCGCTCAGCGCGGTGCCATGGAAGGCGAAGCGGGCATCGGCGAACTTCTTCGGCAGGTAGGCGGCGGCACGGTCCAGCGCGTGGAAGGCCAGGTAGTCCTTCCACACCTCCAGTGGCTCGGTGGCGACCAGCCTGGACAGGCCGGCCACGGCCTTGGGCTGCCACACGATGAAGTCCTGCTGCTTGCCCAGCGCGGCCGCGTCGAGGAAGGCGTTCCAGTCCATGCCGGGCGCCTTGGCATTGAAGTCGGCCTGGGTCCACGGATTGGCACCCTTGGTCACATCATTGGTTTCTTCCTGGGTGGCATGCGCCTGCGCGATCTTCGTTTCCAGTGCCAGGATGCGCTGCGCCTTGCCGGCCGGATCGGCCACACCGGCCAGCTGCAGCATCTGCGCGATGTAGGCCTGGTACTGCTTGCGCAGCTCGGCCATGCGGCCGCCGCCCAGGTAGAAATCGCGGTCGGGCATGCCCAGCCCGCCCTGCACCAGGTACGGCGCGGTGCGGTCCGGCTGCAGCAGGTCCACCGACACCCACAGGCCGAACAGGCGGTCGGTGTAGAAGTTGGTGGCATTGAGCAGGTCGACGTCGGCGCGCAGGTCGCCGCCGAGGGCGCGGGCCAGCCCGGCCTTGTCGGCGATCGCATCGATCGCCTTCAGCTGCGGCTCCACGGGTGCAACGCCGCGCTGCTCGATGCCGGCTTCGTCCATGTAGGCAGCGTAGTAGTCGCCGATCAGCTTGTCGTCACCGCTGGCCTTGGTGTTGCCGGCCGCCCCTTCAAGGATGGCGCGGGTGTCGGCCAGGGTCTTCTCGGCAATGACGTTGAAGCTGCCGAAGCGCGAGCGGTCGGCCGGAATCTCGGTGTTCTTCACCCAGGTGCCATTGGCGAAGCCGAAGAAGTCGTCGCCGGCGGCGATGCTGCGATCCATGCCGCTGGCATCGAAGCCGAAACTGCCCAGCATCGGCTTGGCCGCAGCGGGGGCGGCATCGGCCGGCGCGGTGGCACCGGCGGCCGGTTCGGCCGGGCGGTCACAGGCGGCCAGGGACAGGCTGGCAACGATGGCCAGCGCCAGGGTGGGACGGCGCAGCTTGGACATGGACTTCTCTTGCAGCGGAAAACCCCAAGTCTAATCCGCTCCGGCGCCACTGGCCGCGTCCTTGCGCCGCCCGTCCTGTGCAGGATCTGGCTGAACGCGCAGACGCGATCTTCACGCCGTCACCGGGGTGGTGCATGCTGGACCCTGGAGCCCTGCGCGGACACGGGGAGGTGGCCATGCGGGGGCGGGTCAGGCGTCAAGAATGGCGTCCACCGGCCGTTGAGGTCGGGGACGTGGAGGATTCGTTCGCGCATGAAGCCAGCCGACTGCACAAGGAACACCCGCCGATGCCCGCGCTGAAACGCGCGTTGGCCCGCCCGCTGCGCGCCATTACCTGGGGCGGAGTGCTGCTGGGCGTGCTGCTGGTAACCGGCCTGACCCTCATGCTGGTCAATGACTACCACCGCCGCCTGGAAGCGGCACAGCGGCAGAGCCGGGCGCTGGCGGTGGGCAGCGAGCGCCTGCTGGCGCTGGAACTGCGCAACCTGGAGCGCGCCATGTCCGGCATCGCCGCCGACGCCGCCGAGCTGTTCCGCAGCGTGCCGGCGCAGGCGCCGGCCTTGATGGATGCCTCCATCGGCGGGGTGCTGGGCCGGCATGCCGAACTGCACAGCATCGCCGTGCTCGACCGCCATGGCCGACCGTTGACGGCCGGCGAGGGCGACCTGCAGCTGCCGCTGTGGACCGACCCGCAGCGTCGTGGCCAGGGCAGCGCCCTGTACATCGGCCCGCCGCAGCGGGCCAGCGATGGCGGTTGGGTGGTGCCGTTGGCGCTGCCGATGGCCGGCGAACGCTGGCTGCTGGCACGGCTGCGCTGTGGCGAACTGCAACGCATCGTCGGCGGCCTCGATGTCGGCCCCAACGGACTGGTCTCGATCAGCGATGCCGAGGGTTACATGCTGGCCCGCGTGCCTGATCCGCACGGCACGGTGGGCCGCCGCTACGGCCTGCCGCGCCGTGACCTGCTCGGCACGCAGGCGGTGGTCGAGCTGGGCAGCGTGCCGGGTGTGGTCGACGGCGTACCGCGCATCATGACCATCAGCACGCTGGAACACAGCCCGCTGGCGGTGCAGGTCGGCCTGGCCGACGAAGACGTACTGGCGCCGTGGTGGCCGTACCTGCAGGCGTCGGTGGCGATCGTACTGGCTTACATCGCGGTGTTGCTGGTGCTGCTGTACGCCGTGCGGCGCAGCACCCGCAGCCAGCAGGCGATGGCCGAGGAGCTGAAAACAGGCCACGCCGAGCTGCGTCTTGCGCACCAGGTCGGTCGTGTCTGTACCTGGTACGTGGATGAGGACGCCGCATTGCTGCGCTGGTCGCCGCTGGCGCGCGAGATTTTTGGCGTGCAGACCGATGCGCTGCCGGTGGCCGATTTCTTCGCACGCGTGCACCGCGACGATGCCGCGCGCCTGCAGCATGCCTTTGACCAGGCATTCGCCGGCGGCGCCGTGCTCGACCAGGTGTTCCGCCTGGTATTGCCCGGGGGCGAGGTGCGCTGGGTGGGCGCGCGTGGGCAGCGGGTGGAAGTGGCCGACAGCGAGCGGCGCATGATCGGCGCGCTGACCGACCTGAGCGAGCGTTACCAGGCGCGCGAGCAGGTGAGCGAAGTGGAACGGCGCTTCCGGCTGCTGTTCGACCGCAATCCTGCACCGTTCTGGGTGTTCGACCCGGATACGCTGCGCTTCATCGAGGTCAACGACGCTGCGGTGCGCCAGTACGGCTACAGCCGCGACGAGTTCCTGGCGATGAGCATCCTCGACATCCGCCCGCGCGAAGGCTGGGACGAGGTGCGGGGTGCCATCCAGCGCGCACAGGTGGGCGATCCTCCGGACGCGACCGTGCGCCTGCACCGGCGCAAGGACGGTAGTGTGTTCGAGGTGCGCGCACACCTGTCCAAACTCGATTTCGATGGACAGCCGGCGTGCCTCGTGCTGGCCGAGGATGTCAGCGAAAGGCTGGCCTACGAGCGCGACCTGGCCTATCGGGCACGGCACAACCCGGCCACTGGCCTGCTCAACGTGCGCGCCCTGACCGAACAGCTGGACGAGCAGCAGCAGGGCTACACCATCGCCTTCGTGCAGTTGCGTGGCCTGCAGCTTGTGGCCGATACGCTGGGCCGTGAGATCGGCGATGCGGTGCTGCAGTCGATGGCGACCCGGCTCGGTGGACTGGGGGCGCGTTGCGGCACGCTGGCATTCCAGCCGGCGGAAGACTTCGTGTTCGCGATCGGGGCCGAGCACGATACCCAGCGCGTGCTGGATGACCTGCTGCAGATCGTGTCAGCGCCGATGCGTGGCAAGGATTCGCTGCACCAGTTCGAACCGCGCATCGGTGTGGCCGTGCACACTGCCGGCGACGGCCACAGCGCCGAGCAGGTGATCGGCATGGCCGCACAGGCCGCGCACGCGGCGCGTGCCGAGGGCAACGTGGTGGTCTGGTTCGATGCGGCAGTGACCACGCGGCTGGCCGACCGCCTGCGCCTGGCCGGGCGCATCCATGCCGCCATCGACAACGAATTCCAGCTGTATTTCCAGCCCATCCGGCATGCCAGCGATGGCAGCCCGGCCGCGCTGGAGGCACTGCTGCGCTGGCCGCAGGCCGATGGCAGCTTCATCCCGCCCAACGAGTTCATCCAGCTGTGCGAGGACACCGGGTTGATCCTGGCACTGGGCCGCTGGGTGATCCGCGCCGCGGCGAAGGCACAGCGCCGGTTGGTCGAGGCCGGTTGGGGCGAGCTGCCGATCGCGGTCAACGTGTCGGCAGTGCAGTTCTTCAACAGCGACCTGGTGGCCGAATTCACCCGCGTCCAGCAGGAGTTCGGACTGGCTCGCGGCGCACTGCACGTGGAGCTGACCGAGAGCAGCCTGATGCGCAAGCCGGCGCAGGCGATGCAGACCATGCAACGCCTGCACGAGCAGGGCATCCGCGTGTCGCTGGATGATTTCGGCACCGGCTATTCCAGCATGTCCTACCTGCAACACCTGCCGCTGGACATCCTGAAGATCGATCGCAGTTTCGTCGCCGACGTGGAAACCAATCCGCGCAACGCCTCGATCTGCCGCGCATTGCTGTCGCTCGGCCACAGCATGGGCCTGACCATCATCGCCGAGGGCGTTGAAACGCCGGGGCAGCTGGACTGGCTGGCCGCGCACGGCTGCGACCAGGTGCAGGGCTACCTGCTGGGGCGGCCGGCGCCGCTGGAGCGGATCATCGACGCGCTGGATGAAGTCCCTGCCTGATCGGGGCTTCGTATTTGCCGGCCAGCGGCCGGCACTACCCGACCGAAACATTACGGATTTTCGTATTTGCCGGCCAGCGGCCAGCACACCCGACTGAAGCATGACGGTAGTGCCGGTCGCTGGCCGGCAGGCGCCCGACCGAAGCATGACGGTAGTGCCGGCCGCTGGCCGGCAGGCATCCGACCGAAGCATGACGGTAGTGCCGGCCGCTGGCCGGCAGGCATCCGACTGAAGCATGACGGTAGTGCCGGTCGCTGGCCGGCAAGCATCAGACGGAAGCATGACGGTAGTGCCGGCCGCTGGCCGGCAAGCGCGAGACTCGGCTACACCCCGGCCTCCACCAGGTGGTTGATGAAACTGCGCACCTTCGGCGCCAGGTGGCTACGGCTGGCATACACCGCGAAGATGCCGATCGGCGAGGCCTCCCATTCCGGTAGCACGCGCACCAGGCGGCCATCGGCCAGCGCGTCTTTCAGCAGGAAGTCGGGTTGCAGGATCACACCCATGCCGGCGATCGCCGCTTCGCGCAGCACGTCGCCGTTGTTGGCGTGCAGCAGGCTGTTCACCGCCACCTTCACTTCACCGCCGGGTCCCTGCAGCGGCCAGTGGTCGCCAGCGGCCCAGTAGCTGTAGCTCAGGCACGCGTGATCCTGCAGGTCCTGCGGCGTCTGTGGGGTGCCGCGTGCAGCCAGGTAGGACGGCGCCGCGCACAGGCTCACCCGCGATTCGCCCAGCCGGCGCGCGATCAGCGCCGGGCTCGGCTCGCGGGTGATGCGGATGGCCACGTCGTAGCCTTCCTCGACCATGTCCACCAGGCGGTCGGACAGGGCCAGGTCCAGTTCCACCTGCGGGAAGCGCTCGCGGTAGCTGGCCAGCAACGGGCCAAGGCGGGCGATGCCCCAGCTGACCGGTGCGTTGATGCGCAGCGTGCCGGAGGGTTCCAGCGCCTGCGCGCCGATGCTGGCCTCCAGCGCGTCGAACTCGGCCAGCAGGCGCACGCACTGGGCGTAGTAGGCGGCGCCGGTGCTGGTGGGGCTGACCCGCCGGGTGGTGCGGTGGAGCAGGCGGGTGGACAGGCGCTTTTCCAGTGCCGCGACCTGGCGGGTGACGCCGGCGGTCGACATGTCCAGGGCCTGCGCGGCGGCACTGAAGCCGTTGCGCTCGACCACCGCTACGAACACGCGCATCGCCTCGAGGGTGTCCATTGTTGCGTCTTCTGAAATAAATAAGGTCAAACGATCGTATTTATCGTCTCATGAAGGCGCAATAACCTGTCTCCACTCCCGTCAAGGTGCTTTGCCATGCACACCACGACCGCTCCTGTCTCGCCGCTGGCCCCGTACGGTGCCACCCTGCTGCGCCTGGCCCTGGGCGTGCTGTTCCTGGTCCATGCGCTGATCAAGCTGCTGGTATTCACCCCGGCCGGTACGGCGGCATTTTTCGAATCGCTGGGCCTGCCCGGCGTGCTGGCTTACCTCACCATCGGCGCCGAGCTGGTGATCACCACTGCGCTGCTGCTGGGCATCTACGCGCGCTGGGTGGGCCTGGCCGGCGTCCCGTTGCTGCTGGGCACCATCGTCACCGTGCACGGCGCCAACGGCTTCGGTTTCGCCAATGCCGGCGGCGGCTGGGAATACCCGGCGTTCTGGGCATTGGCGCTGGTGGTGCTGTTCCTGGTCGGCGACGGCAAGTGGACCCTGCGTTCGCGCTGATCGCCGCCTGACCCTGCAACCGGAGGATTCCATGTCCCGCCTGCCTTCGTTGTACATCTCCCACGGCTCGCCGATGACCGCCCTGCATCCGGGCCAGGTCGGCGTGCGCCTGGCCGAGCTGGCGCGCGACCTGCCGACGCCGCGCGCCATCGTGATGGCCTCGGCGCACTGGCTGGGGCGGCAGCCGCAGGTCGGCGCGCATCCGCAGCCGCCGACGATCCATGACTTCGGCGGCTTCCCGCGCGCACTGTTCGAACTGCAGTACCCGGCGCCGGGCGATCCGGCGCTGGCCGAAGACGTGGCCGGCCGCATCGCCGCTGCCGGCCTGCCGGTGGCGCTCGACCCTGAGCGTGGCCTCGACCATGGCGCGTGGGTGCCGCTGCGGCTGCTGCGCCCGCAAGCCGACATCCCGGTGGTGCCGCTGTCGATCCAGCCGCTGCTCGGCCCCGGGCACCAGTTCGCGCTGGGCCGCGCGCTGGCGCCACTGCGAGAGCAGGGCGTGCTGCTGGTCGGCTCGGGCAGCATCACCCACAACCTGCACGACTGGGGCGACTACCAGGACGGCAAGGAAGCGCCGTACGTGCGGCCCTTCATCGAATGGGTGGAACAGCGCCTGGCCGCCGATGATCGCCAGGCCCTGTTCGACTACCGCCGGCAGGCGCCGTTCGCCGAACGCGCGCACCCGACCGACGAGCACCTGCTGCCGCTGTTCTTCGCGATGGGCGCAGCCGGCGAGGACAGCTTCGGTGCGCGCCGCATCGATGCCGGCATCGATGCCGGCTTCCTCGCCATGGACCTGTACCGCTTCGACGGGGCATGAGCCGGGGCTGACGCGCGACCGCCCCGGCCGTCGCGCTCATGGCCGCATGTGGTAGTTTTTTCCGGGTTTCCGGCGCTGGCCTTCGAGCCTCCCCGCGCGCCGCTTCCTGGAAGAAGCATGCATACCATTGAAGTCGTCCTGGCGATGCTGGTGGCCGTTGTCGCCAGCGGCTACCTGGTTCGCGTCCTCCCGTTCTCGTTGCCGCTGCCGCTGGTGCAGATCGGCCTGGGCGCGGTCATCGCCGGGGTGTTCAACCGCGGCCACGCGCTGGAGCCGGAAGTGTTCTTCCTGCTGTTCCTGCCGCCGCTGCTGTTCCTGGATGGCTGGCGCATCCCCAAGCAGGGCCTGTTCCGCGACAAGGGCGCGATCCTCGAGCTGGCGTTCGGCCTGGTGGTGTTCACCGTCATCGGTGCCGGCCTGCTGATCCACTGGATGATTCCGGTGATGCCGCTGGCGGTGTGCTTTGCGCTGGCGGCCATCGTCTCGCCGACCGATCCGGTGGCGGTCGGCGCGATCGCTTCCAAGGCACCGATTCCCAAGCGACTGATGCACATCCTGGAAGGCGAGTCGCTGCTCAACGATGCGTCCGGCCTGGTCTGCTTCCGCTTCGCGGTGGCGGCGGTGATGACCGGTTCCTTCTCGCTGGCCACGGCCTCGCTGACCTTCGTGTGGGTGGCGGTGGCCGGCCTGGCCGTGGGCGTGGCGGTTACCCTCGGCGTGTCCACGTTCCAGCGCTGGCTGTGGCGCCGCTTCGGCGAGGAACCGGGTGCGGCGATGCTGGTCAACCTGCTGATCCCGTTCGCGGCCTACCTGCTGGCCGAAGAAATCCATGCCTCGGGCATCCTCGCCGCAGTCGCCGCCGGTATCGCGATGAGCTACGTCGAGCTGACCGGCCGTGTCTCCGGCAGCATGCGCGTACAGCGCGCGGGCGTCTGGAACATGCTGCAGTTCAGCTTCAACGGCATCATGTTCGTGCTGCTGGGCGAGCAGCTGCCCGGTATTGTCGAACGTGCCACCACCACCATGAACGAGACCGGCCACCAGAGCGCGTGGTGGCTGCTGGTGTACGTAGTGGTGATCAACCTGGCACTGATCCTGTTGCGCCTGCTGTGGGTATGGCTGTCGCTGCGCTGGAACCTGCTGCGTGCACGCCGCCGAGGCCTGGAACGCGGCGAGGCACCGAACTGGCGCATCGTGGTGGCGACCTCGGTGGCCGGCGTGCGCGGTGCGATCACCCTGGCCGGCGTGCTGACCCTGCCGTTGTTCCTGCCTGATGGCAGCGCGTTCCCGGCGCGCGACCTGGTGATCTTCCTGGCCGCGGCGGTGATCCTGTTCTCGCTGGTCGGCGCCAGCGTGGCGCTGCCGCAGCTGCTGAAGGGCCTGCAGCTGCCGGCCGATTCGGGCGAGCGCAAGGAAGAGGACCTGGCACGCCGGCTGTCGTCCAAGGCCGCGCTGGCCGGGGTCGAGCGCATGCGCCAGCAGCTGGTGATGAACCAGAACACCGAGAACGTGCAGCTGTACAACGACGCTGCCTCGCGGGTGAGCCTGCTGTACCAGCGGCACCTGGAGAAGGACAACGACGGGCCCGACGTGGACCCGGAGAAGGTGAGGCGCATGGAGCTGGGGTACCGCCAGCTGCGCAGCGCCGGCCTCAATGCCGAGCGCGAGGAACTGTTCCGGTTGACCCGGCGCGGGGTGATCTCCGATGAGATCTCGCGGCGCCTGATCCGCAACCTGGACCTGCTGGAATCGCGCAAGCGCGAGTGACGCCTGGGACCGGGCGTTGCAGACGCTGACGCGGATTCCGCCCTGGCATGTAGAGCCGAGCCCATGCTCGGCTGCGCTTGCTTCAGGCGTCATGAACCCGGAACGAAAAGCAGCCGAGTACAGGCTCGGCCCTACATGCCGGTGCCGGTTATTCCGGCTTCTGGTCCAGGAAATACACCTCGACCTTGCCCTTGACCTTGATCGTCATCGGGTTGCCACGGCGGTCGCGGGCCTTGCCGGCCTGCACGCGGATCCAGCCTTCGCTGACCGAATATTCCTCGACGTTGTCGCGCTCGACGTCGTTGAAACGCACGCCGACGCCGCGCTCCAGCGCCTGCGCATCATGGAAGGGGCTGGCCGGGTTGATCGCCAGGTGGTCGGGAGGGGTATCGCTCATCGCTTCATTCACAGTGACGGCCACCAAGGCCGGCTTCAGCGGCACAGGATAAACCGTAGAATGCCGGCCTGCCCCAGAGGACGTTCCGCCATGCCCGACAACAGCGACTATTTCGACTTCGAGGAAGACATCCACGACTTCGACGAGGATGGATTCGAGGCGCGGGTCTGGAACCTGCTGGTGCTGATCAACCCGGGCGACGAAGAGTTGGCCCTGCAGCAGTTCAACCGCTGGCGCGAGCACCTGTCCGAGGACGGGCAGCCGCTGGAAGCGGACAGCGACTGGCTGCCGGCGCTGTTCACCGCCATCGCCTGGCAGTCCGGTTTCGATGTGGAGCGCGACGACCTGGAATCGCTGCAGTCGGCGGTCAACGAGCTGGCGGCGCGCTTCAACCTGCAGCTGGACTGGGGTGGCGACCTGGACGACGAGGACTTTGCCGAAGGCCTGGACGGCGTGCAGCTGATGGCCACCGCCTTCGACCGCCTGCGCGAGCACAACTACACGCTGTGGAGCGTGGATGCCGGCAGCCACGGCTTCACCGGCGTGATGGCGCTGACCCGTGACGACGACGCGATGCTGGCGCTGTGCTCGCTGCTGAACGTGGAAATCCGGCTGGGCAGCGACCCGTTCTGATCGGGCCTGTAGAGCCGAGCCCACGCTCGGCTGCATTTCGCGTAGAGCAGCCGAGCATCGGCCCGGCTCTACAGGAGGCAAACGGCAGCCGAGCCTATGGCCGGTATTGCGCCCGGGCGTTGGCGATCACCGCCTTGACCAGTTCGCGCTCGGTGTGCCGGGAAATCGCTCGCGCGCCAAGCGCGATCGCCTGCGCGCGCAGCTCGACCGTGACATCGTAATGGGCACCGCTGGCCTTGTTCTGGAAGGCCCGCGGTGGGATGCCGAGCTGCGCCGCCATCGCGTGCAGCTCGGCCAGGGTGTCGGCCATCAGGTGCGCCCAGCGCTGTCCGCGCCAGGGATGCACCGCGTCATCGACGTAGACCGTCACCGCCGCGGCCGGTTCAGGCCTGCGGCTTGCTGTCGCTGTCAGCGGCCGGGCTGGCCTCGGCGTCGGCAGCAGCTTCAACCACATCGCCTTCGGCGGCCTCAGTGGCTTCTTCGCCTTCTTCGGCTTCCACGGTCTCGAACTCGGACACCAGCTTGTCCAGGTACTCGTCAGCGGTCTGGCCGGATTCGGCGGCCAGGGTGTCCAGCAGCTTCTGCAGCAGCTCGGAATACTCCAGGTTGACCTTGCGGCCTTCCTTTTCCTGCACGTTGGACAGGTGCTTGAGCATGGCCAGCATCGGCACCGGGTTCTCGGCGTTGCCCATGGTCTGACCACCGATGGCCAGCAGCCATTCGCGGCCCTGCAGGCCGATGGCGGCGACCACCTGGCCGTCTTCGTTGGTCAGCACGGCATGGTTCTGCACCTGCTGCTGGGCATTCAGGCGCAGGAACGGGCGCTTGGCCTGCTGCTTCTTGCGCTTGTCGCGCTTGGCCTTGGAGTTCTGGGACATGGGGTGGGGTCACCTGGAAACGGAAAGACCGCCATTGTAGCGGCCGCACGCAGGTGGGGTCAGATCCCTTTCCAGGGGAAAGGGATCTGACCGCGGTTCAGTGCGCCTTACCCTGCGCGGCCTGCACGTCCGGGTCGGCGGTCGGCGCCGACAGCCCCACCTGCGGACCGGCACCGGCCAAGGCGGCCGCTTCGGCGGCCTGGGTCATCACCACGATGCTGATGCGGCGGTTGATCGGGTTCTGCGGGTCGGCCTTGTCGAACAGCACCGATGAAGACAGGCCGACCACGCGGGTGATCTTGCTGTCCTCCAGGCCGCCGTCCACCAGTGCACGGCGTGCAGCGTTGGCGCGGTCGGCGCTCAGTTCCCAGTTGCCGTAGCCACGCGCAGCCGAATAGGCGGTGATGTCGGTGTGGCCGGTCAGGCTGATCCGGTTCGGCACGTGGTTCAGGTACTCGGCCAGCTCGTGCAGGATCTGCTGCGTGTACGGTTTCAGCGTGGCGCTGCCGAGGTCGAACATCGGCCGGTTCTGCTTGTCCACGATCTGGATGCGCAGGCCCTCCGGGGTCAGGTCCAGCAGCAGCTGGTCCTTGAACGGCTCCAGGGCCTGGCTCCTGCTGATCGCTTCCTGCAGCTCCTTCATCAGTGCTTCCAGCTGCTGCTTGTCGCGCTGCTGCTGGTCCACCGGCTGCGGTACCGCTTCCTTCTGGTTCTGGAAGGGGTCGTTGCTGTTGCCACGCGAAATGTCGGTGGCACCGCCCAGCTTGATCATCGAGGTGCTGGCGCCGCCCGGGCCGGCCATGCCGGGCGCCGGCGTGGCGCTCTGACCGCTCAACGGGCTGGGGTTGCGGAAGTACTCGGAAATGGCCGCACGGTCGTTCTTGTTGGTGGTGGCCATCAGCCACAGCACCAGGAAGAACGCCATCATCGCGGTCACGAAGTCGGCATAGGCCACCTTCCACGAACCACCATGATGGGCGGCGTGGCCGGCCTTCCTGACCCGGCGGACGATGACGGTGGGCTTGTTCTCGGCCATGGCTTACTTGACCGTCTTCAGGTGCTGCTCGAAATCGGAGAAGGCCGGGCGCACGTTCGACGGCAGGGTCTTGCGGGCGAACTCCAGCGCGATCTTCGGGTTGTAACCGCGCAGGCAGGCCAGCAGGGCGGTCTTGACCGATTCGTAGATGCGGCTGTCCTGCTCGGCGCGGGCCTCCATCGCGGCGGCCATCGGGCCGACGAAGCCGTAGCCCAGCAGGATGCCCAGGAACGTACCGACCAGCGCGCCGGCCACGTGGCCACCGACCTCGACGATGTCGCCACCGATCGAGCCCATGGTGATGACGATGCCCAGCACCGCGGCGACGATGCCGAAACCGGGCAGCCCGTCGGCGACCTTGGTCAGCACCTGTGAGGGTGCCATGGCCTCGGCGTGGTGCTTTTCCAGCTCCAGTTCCAGCAGCGGTTCCAGCTCATGCGGCTCGATGTTGCTGCCGATCATCAGGCGCAGGCAGTCGGTGATGAAGTCGATCAGGTGGTGGTCGGCCTGCACCTTGGGGTAGTTGCCGAACAGCGCGCTTTCGGCCGGGCGCTCGACATGGTCTTCCAACGCCATGAAGCCTTCGCGGCGGGCCTTGTTGAGCAGTTCATAGAGCAGGCTGAGCACATCGATGTAGTCCTGCTGCTTGTAGCGCGGGCCCTTGAACACACCCACCATGGCCTGCAGGGTCTGCTTGACCGTCTTGGCCGGGGTACCGACCAGGAAGGCGCCGAGCGCGGCGCCGCCGATGATGACCAGCTCATAGGGCTGCCAGAGGGCACCCAGGCGGCCGTGGGCACCGAGGTAGCCCCCGATCACGCTGATGATGACGACCAGGAATCCAACGATGATGAGCATGGGGCGACGCAAGGAGAGGGGATATCTCCTTGTCGGCCCGTCGCCCGGTTTTCTGAAGAGGGAATTCTGTGAAATCGGTCAGCGGGGTGTTTCAGCCCGCCACGCCGCTTTCTGCGCCGCCACGCTGCAACGGATCGGGCCAGGGCTCGCCATTGCCGGTGAACGAAAGTGAGACGGAGTTCAGGCAGTGGCGCTCGTAGGTGGGCGGCGGACCATCCGGGAACACGTGGCCCAAGTGGCTGCCGCAGCGCGCGCAGGTGATCTCGGTGCGCACCATGCCGTGGCTGGTATCACGGATCTCGCGCACGTGCGCCGGGTCGAACGGGGCAAAGAAGCTGGGCCAGCCGGTGCCGGAATCGAACTTGGTGCTGGAGCGGAACAACGGCAGCGCGCACAGCCTGCAGCAGTAGACCCCCTCGCGCTTGTTGTCGAGGAACACGCCGCAGAACGGCGCCTCGGTGCCGTGCTGCAGCAGCACGCGGCGCTCCTCGCTGCTGAGACCAGCGATCAGCGCCTCGGTCTGGGTGGCAGTGGGGGGCGTCAGGTCGAAGGCGGTCATGGCGGCGCTCCGTGGGGTCGATGGCCTGGGGATGGCGGAAAACGTGGGGGTGAAAGCGCAACCTTGCAAGTATGATGGCCGTTCATGGGCGGCACACAGGGGCAGGCGCAAGGTGAACGCGATCCACGCCGGAGCGTGCCATGAAACCGATCCTTCCCCTGCTGCTGGCCCTGTTGCCCATCGTGGCGCTGGCGCAGGTACCGACCGCCGACCCGACTGCGACCCGCAGCGCGACCACCGTGGCGCCGCAGCCCGTGGCACCACCGGCACAGGCCGCTCGCCCGCAACCGCAGGTGCTGCCGTCGCCGCAACCGGTGCAGCCGATCAAGTCCACCGGTCCGGCCCGGGTCGCGCCGGCGCCGGTGCCGAAGCCGGCCGACAAGGTCTATGACCGCAATGGCCGCATCGTTCCTGGCGTGCGCCCGGCCGGCCCGAACCGCGTGTTCGATTCGCGCACCGGCCGCTATTACGACAGCGTGCCGGCCGGCGATGGGCAGCAGATCAAGCGCTGAGCCCTGGTGCCACCAGGGTTTGCTGCTGGCTGACGCTGAGCGGGCTGAACGCACGAAAACAGCATCCAGCCGATCACTGCTTTTTCGCCTGCGATTAACCGTTGCGGGACCACCGTGGCCCTGCGCCGGCATTCCGCCGCCGCATGTCCTTCGTCCACTGGATCGCGACCATGAAAAACCAGCAGAACCGTCATCCCGGCAAGGAACCGCAGGGCCGTAACCCGCAGCAGCAACAGCAACAACAGCAGATGGAGCCGCAGCCGCCGCACAAGGGCGGCAAGCAGCAGGAACAGCGCTCGCAGAAGCATCCGCAGCAACGCTGACGGATCCGGCGTCGGAGCCCGCGTTGCGGGCTCTGACCTGATCGCCGGCCTCAATCCGGAATCGGCAGGCTCAGCGTCTCCTTCACCTCTTCCATCACGATGTAGCTTTTCGACTCACGTACATGCGGCAGTGTCAGCAACGTGCTGCCGAGCAGCTTGCGGTAGGAAGCCATTTCACTGATCCGTGCTTTCAGCAGGTAATCGAAGTCGCCCGACACCAGGTGGCATTCCAGCACGTTGGGCAGCTTCAGCGCGGCGCGGCGGAATTCCTCGAAGATGTCGCCGGACTTGTAGGCCAGGCTGATCTCCACGAACACCAGCAGGCTGGCCTTCACCGCGGCCGGGTCGAGGTGGGCGTGATAGCCGGTGATTACCCCTTCGCGTTCCAGGCGGCGTACCCGCTCGGTGCACGGGGTGGTCGACAGGCCGACCCGCTCGCCCAGCTCGGTGAAGGAGATGCGGCCTTCGGCCTGCAGGATGCGCAGGATCTTGCGGTCGATCTTGTCCAGTTCGCGGGTACGGGTGGCCATGGCCGTCAACCTTGGGGAATGAATTGCAGGAGAACATCCTGCCGGTTGATTTCAATTCAGGCAAATCAACTGGTATTGGCTGTCTATACTTCCCCAATTATGGCCCCGGCACGCTCCAGTGCAGGGAATGATCGGGTTGGAGAAGTCCCATGCGAGTCCTAGTTCTCGGCAGCGGCGTGATCGGCACTACCAGTGCCTGGTACCTGCGACAGGCCGGGTTTGAAGTCACGGTCATCGACCGCCAGCCCGGCCCAGCGCTGGAGACCAGCTTCGCCAATGCCGGCCAGCTGTCGTTCGGCTACACCTCGCCGTGGGCGGCGCCGGGCGTGCCGAAGAAGGCGATCGGCTGGCTGTTCGAGAAACACGCGCCGCTGGCGATCAAGCCGGGCATGGACCTGGCCCAGTACCGCTGGCTGTGGCAGATGCTGCGCAACTGTACCCACGAGCGTTATGCGATCAACAAGGCGCGCATGGTGCGCATGTCCGAGTACAGCCGCGACTGCCTGAACGAGCTGCGCGCGCAGATCGGCATCGAATTCGAAGGCCGCGACCTGGGCACCACCCAGTTGTTCCGCACCCAGCAGCAGCTGGATGCCTCGGCGCAGGACATCGAGATCCTGGCCCAGTACGGCGTGCCGTACGAGGTGCTGGACCGGGCCGGCATCATCCAGGCCGAACCGGCCCTGGCCCACGTCGATGGCCTGGTCGGCGCGCTGCGCCTGCCGCGTGACCAGACCGGCGACTGCCAGCTGTTCACCCGCCGCCTGGCGCAGATGTGCGTGGATGCCGGCGTCGAATTCCGCTTCGACCAGGACATCACCGGCCTGGAATTCGATGGCGACCGCATCACCGGCGTGCGCATCGACGGCAAGCTGGAAACCGCCGACCGCTTCGTGGTTGCGCTTGGCAGCTACTCGCCAGCGCTGGTTGCACCGCTGGGCATGCGCCTGCCGGTGTACCCGCTGAAGGGCTATTCGCTGACCCTGCCGATCACCGACCCGGCGATGGCGCCGACCTCGACCATCCTCGATGAGAGCTACAAGGTGGCGGTGACCCGCTTCGACGACCGCATCCGTGTCGGTGGCATGGCCGAAGTGGCCGGCTTCGACCTGTCGCTGTCGCAGCGCCGCCGCGAGACCCTGGAACTGGTGGTCAGGGATCTCTATCCGAAGGGCGGCGACCTGTCGCGCGCGCAGTTCTGGACCGGCCTGCGCCCGGCTACGCCGGACGGTACGCCGGTGATCGGCGCCACGCCGTTCCGCAACCTGTACCTCAACACCGGACACGGCACGCTGGGCTGGACCATGGCCTGCGGCTCAGGCCGCTACCTGGCCGACCTGATGAGCGCGCGACAGCCGCAGATCAGCACCGAAGGCCTGGATATTTTCCGCTACGGCCAGTACGGTCACGCGCCGCAACTCGAGAACCGCACATGCGTCCTGCCCGCGCGCTGATCGATCTGGACGCCCTGCGCAGCAACTACCGGCTCGCCCGTGAACTGGGCGGTGGCAAGGCCCTGGCGATCATCAAGGCCGATGCCTATGGGCATGGCGCGGTGCGCTGTGCGCAGGCGCTGGAGGGCGAGGCCGATGGATTCGGCGTGGCCACCATCGAAGAGGCACTGGAGCTGCGCAAGGCCGGCATCCGTGCGCCGATCCTGCTGCTGGAAGGCATCTTCGAGCCCAGCGACATGGCGCTGGTGGCCGAGCATGACTTCTGGTTCGCCGTCGGTTCGCCGTGGCAAGTGGAGGCACTGGCGGCGTTCGACAGCCCGCGCCCGTTGACGGTGTGGCTGAAGCTGGACAGCGGCATGCACCGCCTCGGCCTGGACGTGGACAGCTTCCGCGCGGCGCATGCACGCCTGTCGGCGCTGCCGCAGGTCGAGCGCATCGTGCTGATGACCCACCTGGCACGTGCCGACGAACTGGACAGCGAGCGCACCCGCGAGCAGGCCGCAACCTTCGCGCGCGCCATTGATGGATTGGAGGGCGAGACCAGCGTGTGCAACTCGCCGGCGCTGCTGGGCTGGCCGGAGGTGCGCAGCGATTGGGTGCGCCCGGGCCTGATGCTGTACGGCGCCAACCCGCTGCCGGATGACACCGCGTTGACCGCGCGACTGCGCCCGGTGATGACGATGCAGTCCAAGGTGATCGCCGATCGCTGGATTGAAGCCGGTGAACCGGTGGGATATGGCGCGCGCTTCGTGGCCAAGGCGCGCACCCGCGTGGGCGTGGTCGCGCTTGGCTATGCCGACGGTTACCCGCAGTTCGCCCCGAACGGCACCCCGGTGCTGATCGACGGCCAGCCCGGCGGGCTGATCGGGCGCGTGTCGATGGACATGTTGACGGTGGACCTGACCGCGCATCCGCAGGCCGGCATCGGCAGCGTGGTGGAGCTGTGGGGTTCCGCGCCGAAGCTGTCGGAGCTGGCGCCGCGCTGTGGCGTCAGTGCCTACCAGCTGCCGTGCGCGGTCAAGCGCGTGGCGAAGGTGTACGTGTAGAGCCGAGCGCACGCTCGGCTTCCGTAGCGGCCGACCCTGGTCGGCGCTGTGAATGCGTGTCGGCCAAGGTCGATACCTGCCGATGGGCCTACGGCCTACCGTGCTGCGGTGGCCTGCGCTGTCAGCTGCCGCTTCACCCAGTCGTCGATCAGGTGCTTTTCGTAGCGCAGTGGATCGCTGTCGCTCTTCAGGCCGATGTTGTGCAGGTAGCCGGTATCGCTCAGGCGCGCGTCGCCCTCGCTGATGATGCGGCCGCTGGCGTCCTTCAGCGTGTACTGCAGGCTGATCCGCGGTGGGTAGATGTCGCGCATGATCCGGATGTCGCGGCCGCGCGGGCCGTGCCACGGCTCGTAGTCACCGGCGCGCTTGATGTCGACCAGGGTCACATCAAGCGTCTGTCCCGGTTGCAGCGGTTTGGCGGCAGCGGTCTGCAGGTAGCGTGCCAGCTGCTGCACCCAGTCGCCACGCTCGGCTTCGAAGCGGTTGGTACTCTGGCGGATTTCGGTGAACTTGGCCGGATCGTCCCACTTCACGCTGACCGGGCCATCGGCCTGCAATGCGCGGGGAGCTTCCGGGTCGGTCACGGTGCGCGGGGCCGCGCTGGCGCCGCCCGCCGCCAGGGCGCCTGCCAACAGGGCAATCGCGAGTGAGCGTTTCATCACGGTCTCCTGCGTCCCCTCGATGGGGGCGATGTTGATCACAGATCGAGTGTGATCCTGCTTCCCGGTGTCGGCAATGGCCGCATGCGTCGTCTGCAAGAGCGGTTGCCGCCAATTCATCGACGTCAACCATGACTGACGGCGCTTGACGCTGTGAATACGCCCTTTGGAAGATGCTGTGCCTCCAACCTGGCCTGCACAGACACCCTTGTCCACACTGCCGCCCCTTGTGGAGCGCCCACCGATGACGGTGCCGGCGCCCGAACCCGACCTGCATCATGGCGTGCTTGAGCGCATCAACGCCGGTTTCTGCGTGATCCAGGTGCTGTTCGAGGGTGATCGTGCGGTCGACTACCGCTTCATCGAGGTCAACGATGCCTTCGAGCGCCACACCGGGCTGAAGGATGCGCGTGGAAAGCGCATGACGGCGCTGGAGCCCGGCCATGAGCAGGACTGGTTCCGCATCTATGGCGAGGTCGCACGCAGCGGCCGCCCGGCCCAGTTCGAGATGGAGGCGCGTGCGCTGGGCCGCTCGTTCGCGGTGGATGCGGTGCGCGTGGGCCGGCCGGGCGAGGACAAGGTCGGCATCCTGTTCTTCGACATCACCGCACGCAAGCAGATGGAAGTGGAGCTGGGCGAAAGCGAAGCCCGCTTCAGTGCGCTGGCCGACGGCCTGCCGATGCCGGTGTGGGTCTTGGACGAGCGCGGCCATGCCCGTTTCGTCAACAGTGCCTTCAGCGAGTTCTTCGGCGGTGACGAGACGCGCGTGCCGGAGGACGTCTGGCGCGGCCTGGTGCATCCGGACGACGCATCGGTCTTCGAGTACGAACTGCAGGAAGCATTGAAGGCGCAGCGCTCGATGCATGCGCTGGTGCGCGCACGCCGTGCCGATGGCCAGTGGCGCTGGCTGGAGATGAACGCCCGCCCGCGCTTCTCGCGCATGGGCCGCTTCATCGGCCTGGCCGGCAGCAGCCCGGACGTGACCGAACGCCGCGAGATCGAGCTGGCCCGCGAGGAACTGCTGCAGTCCGAGCGTGCCGCGCGCAGTGCTGCGGAAAACATGGCGCGGCTGAAGGATGAATTCCTGGCCACGCTGTCGCATGAGCTGCGTACGCCGTTGACCACCATCCTCGGCTGGAGCGAATTGCTTCTGCAGCGAGTGGACAACACCAGTCCGCTGTACAAGGGCCTGAACGTGATCGCCAACAGCGCCGGTGCGCAGAAGCGGCTGATCTCGGACATGCTCGACCTCAGCAGCATGCTGCTGGGCAAGGTGCAGCTGGAGGTGGAAGTGCTGGACCTGTGCGCGGTGCTGGGTGAGGCGATCGGCGCGCAGGAACTGGTGGCCGAAGGCAAGGCGCTGGACGTGCACCTGCAGCTGCCCACGCAACCCAGCCTGGTGCTGGGCGACGCCACGCGCCTGCAGCAGGTGTTCTGGAACCTGCTCTCGAACGCGATCAAGTTCACCCCGGCTGAAGGCCGCATCGACCTGCAGCTGCGGGCCGACGGCAACTACTGGGAGATCACCGTGCGTGACAGCGGTGATGGCATCGCACCCGAATTCCTCAATCATCTGTTCAGCCGCTTCCGCCAGGCCGACGGCACCACCACCCGCCGCCATGGCGGCCTGGGCCTGGGCCTTGCGATCGTGCAGCAGCTGGTCGAACTGCATGGTGGCACGGTCACTGCGGCCAGCGAGGGCCACGGCCACGGCGCGACCTTCACCGTGCGCCTGCCCCAGCATGTTCCCGATGCCGAACGGCGGCCGCTGCGTGAAGTGATCAGCGGGCCGATCCTGGAGCCGGTGATCGTCGAGCCGTATCCGCTGCGCGGCATGCATGTGCTGGCGGTGGAAGACCAGCCGGAAGTGCTGGAGTACTTGCGGCGCATGCTGGAAGAGCAGGGCGCCAGCGTGTCTGCGGCCAGTTCGGCTGGCGAAGCGCTGGCACTGCTGGCCGACACCGGCCACCTGCAATACCACGTGCTGCTGACCGACATCGGCATGCCGGGCATGGATGGCTATGGGCTGGTGCGCACCTTGCGCGAGGACATGGGCGTGGATGCGGCGACCTTGCCTGCGGTGGCGGTGACTGCACTGGCGCGTGCCGACGACCGTCGCCGCGCGCTGGCCTCGGGCTTCCAGGAGCATGTGGCCAAGCCGTACTCGGTAGCGCAGCTGGTGGCTGCCGTGCGCAAGGTGCAGGTGCCGCGCGCGGACAGCGCGCTGCACTGAACATTCACGGCCGATCGGCGACCCTGCAATCAGGAGGTCGCCGATGTCCCGTATAGCTCCACGTATCCACACCGATCCGGCGCAGATCGCGCGCCTGGAAGCCCTGCTGCCGCAGCTGGATGGCGAAACGCAGGTGGAACTGATTCTGCACGATGGCCGCCGCCTGCTCGGCACGGTGGCGGTGAGGCCAACTGTGCAGCAATACCGCAACGCCGCTGGTGATGAAGGCAGCAACGGCCAGTTGCGCCTGGATGACTACGACACGCCGGTGCAGCAGCACCATGTGTGGCTGGATGAAATCGCCAGTATCAACCGCCTGCCACCCAAGGCGCCTTGATCCGGTGTAGAGCCGAGCCCACGCTCGGCTCTGCCGCCGCCCGAGCGTGGGCTCGGGCGCTACGGATGTGTCAGTGCTCGAACAACGTCGGCGTCGCCTCGAATCGGCGTGCGTACGCACGCTCCTCTGCAACCCTCGCCACCTCGTCATCGGCCAGGTCCGGTGCCCCATAGACGGCGTAGGCAACGCTGCCGTCGGCACCATGACCGATCTGATGCAGCCGGTAGCGCGAGTGGCCGCCGCCGGTGTCCTCGGGGTAGTGCACGGGCGGATGGCTGCCTTCCAGGTCCATTTCACTGTTGTCGACCACGCCACCGACGAACAAGGCTCGCATGCAGGTTCTCCTGGGTTTCCGGGGGGAGCCTCTACCCTGAACGTTTCAATGTTTCTGGCGGATCAAGGCCCCGTTCGGGTTTCGCAAAGCGGGCCGCCGGGGCCGGCCCGGCCAAGCCGGTACAATGGACGGCCCTCACGCTTGAAGTACCCGCGCCGATGGCCTCCAGCGACGACGCCCCCCTGCAGACCCTGCTCCTGCCGTTCTCCCAAGGCGCCCTGCGCTGGCCGGAGGGCCCGGTGGCCTTCCTGCGTGCCCGCGATGGCTGGCCATTGCGCGAAGTGGCCGGCAACCGCGAGGTGCACTGCGAACAGAGCTTCGCCCCGTTCGCGCAACCGCTGCAGCAGTCTGCCGGCTGGACCGTCAGCGGCCAGCTGGATGACGCGGCCGGCAAGGGCCGCTACCCGTTGGTGCTGGTGCTGCCGCCGCGCCAGCGCGAAGAAGCCCGTGCGCTGTTCGCCCGTGCGCTGGCGCTGGTCGCCGATGGCGGCCGCATCGTTGCCTGCCAGTCCAACAACGAAGGTGCGCGTTCGGGCGAGGGCGACCTCAAGCAGTTGGCCGGCCTCGGTGGCTGCCTGACCAAGAACCACTGCCGCGTGTACTGGACCGCCCCGCTGCAGGGCCGGCACGACGTTGACCTGGCCAAGCGCTGGTCGGCGCTGGATGCGGTGCGCCCGATCGTGGGCGGTCGCTTCCTCAGCCGCCCGGGCGTGTTCGCCTGGGATCGCATCGATCCGGCGTCGGCGCTGCTGGCCGAGCACCTGCCGGCCGACCTGGCCGGACGCGCCGCCGACCTCGGCGCGGGCTACGGCTATCTGTCGCGCGAACTTCTGGAACGCTGCCCGAAGATCACCGCGCTGGACCTGTACGAGGCCGAGCAGCGCGCGCTGGCACTGGCCGAGCTCAATCTGGCGCCGCCGCCGCGACCGCTGCCGCTGCGTTTCCTGTGGCAGGACGTCACCGCCGGCATCGAGCCGGGCTACGACGTCATCATCAGCAACCCGCCGTTCCACACGCCTTCGCGCGCTGACCGCCCGGACATCGGCCAGCGCTTCATCGCCGTGGCTGCGCAGGCGTTGCGCCCGGGCGGGCGCCTGTACGTGGTGGCCAACCGCCACCTGCCTTACGAGCACACCCTCAACGACAGCTTCGGCGCGGTGCGCGTGGTCGCCGAGCGCGACGGTTTCAAGCTGGTGGAAGCCGTGAAGGGGAAGGGCAAGTGAAGCTGGTCAAGCACATCGCCAACCTGGGCTATGGCAGCCGCAAGCAGGTGCAATGGATGTTCCGCGAAGGCCGCGTCACCGACGCCGATGGCGAGGTGCTGTATGCCGACGACCAGGTGCCGCATGACGCCATCCGGGTCGATGGCGAGCCGCTGGACCCACCGCCGGGGCTGTCGATCGCGCTGCACAAGCCGGCTGGCTACACCTGTTCGACCAAGGACACCGGGCGCCTTATCTACGACCTGTTGCCGCCGCGCTTCCGCGACCGCGATCCGGTGCTGTCCACGGTCGGCCGCCTCGACCGCGAGACCAGTGGCCTGCTGTTGCTGACCGACGATGGTGGCCTGCTGCACCGGATCATCTCGCCGAAGTCGAAGCTGCCGAAAGTCTATGAGGTCGAGTTGAGCGAGGACCTGCGCGGCGACGAGGTGGCGCTGTTCGCCAGCGGCACGCTGATGCTGGAATCGGAGAAGACGCCCCTGCTGCCGGCTGAACTGGAAGTGCTGGATGCGCGCCGTGCGCGGCTGGTGCTGCACGAAGGCCGCTACCATCAGGTACGCCGCATGTTCGCCGCCACCGGCAACCACGTGCAGGCCCTGCACCGCAGCCGCGTCGGCGGGCTGGACCTGCAGGGGCTGGACGAAGGGCAATGGCGGCAGCTCACCCCTACCGACCTGGATACGCTGTTCGCTCCATGACCCCCATCGCTGCGCTGCCGTTTCTTCCCGACGCCGTCATCTTTGACATGGACGGCCTGATGATCGACAGCGAGCGTGTCTCGCTGGCCTGCTGGGGCCAGGCCGCCGATGAATTCGGGCTGGGCCTGGACGAGGCGGTGTTCCTGCGCATGGTCGGCCTCGGCGACCGCGATTCGCACGCGCTGCTGCGCGCGCAGGGCATCGAGGACAGCGTGATCGATGCGGTGGCCGCACGTTGCCACGACCTGTATGAGGCACGCACACAGACCGGGTTGCCGTTGCGTCCGGGCATCCTGGAACTGCTGGAGCTGCTGAAAGTGCACGCGGTACCGCGGGCGGTGGCCACCACCACGCGGCAGCCGCGGGCCAACCGCAAGCTGGCCGCTGCTGGCCTGCTGCCGTATTTCGATGCGGTGATCACCAGTGGCGACGTGGCGCGGCCGAAGCCGGCGCCGGATATCTACCTGCTGGCCGCGCAGCGATTGGGGCAGGTGCCCGGGCGTTGCCTGGCGCTGGAGGATTCACCGGCCGGTACGCGCGCGGCGCTGGCGGCTGGCATGACCGTGATCCAGGTGCCGGACCTGGTGCATCCGGATGAAGAGCTGCGTGCCCTGGGCCACCGCATCGTTGGATCCCTGGTGGACGCGCACGCGCTGCTGCTGCCGTTGCTGCCGAAGTAAGGTGGGTGCCGACCGTTGGTCGGCCCAGTGCCCCGGTAGGTGCCAACCTTGGTTGGCACAGAGCCGAGCATGGCTCGGCTCTACATCCTTGGGTGGGTGCCGACCGTTGGTCGGCACGCCCGTCCCCATCACACCCGCCCGAACACCAGCGCGGCGTTGGTGCCACCGAAGCCGAAGCTGTTGGACATCACCGTATCCAGTTTCTGCTCGCGGCTCTCGCGCAGGATCGGGAAGCTCTCCACCTTCGGGTCCAGCTCGCCGATGTTGGCCGAACCGGCAACGAAGCCATCGCGCATCATCAGCAGGCAGTAGATCGCCTCGTGCACGCTGGCTGCACCGAGCGAGTGCCCGGACAACGCCTTGGTCGAAGACAGCGGCGGCACCGCATCGCCGAACACTTCGCGGATCGCGTTGAGCTCGGTGACATCGCCCAGCGGGGTCGAGGTGCCGTGGGTGTTCAGGTAGTCCAGCGGGCGATCGACACCCTGCAGCGCCATCTTCATGCAGCGCACCGCACCTTCACCGGAGGGCGCGACCATGTCGGCGCCGTCGGAGGTTACGCCATAGCCGATCAGTTCGGCATGGATGTGCGCACCGCGTGCGACGGCGTGGTCGTAATCCTCCAGCACCAGCATGCCGCCACCACCGGCGATGACGAAGCCGTCGCGGTCCTTGTCGTACGGGCGCGAGGCGCTGGCCGGGGTTTCGTTGAAGCTGGTCGACAGCGCGCCCATCGCATCGAACATCACGCTCATCGACCAGTGCAGGTCTTCGCCACCGCCGGCGAACATGATGTCCTGCGCACCGTGCCGGATCATGTCCGCAGCGGCGCCGATGCAATGCGCCGAGGTCGCGCAGGCAGCCGACAGCGAGTAGCTGACGCCCTTGATCTGGTAGGCCGTGGCCAGGCAGGCCGAGACCGTCGAACACATCGTGCGCGGCACCATGTACGGGCCGACCTTGCGCACGCCACGTTCGCGCAGCAGGTCGACGGCACCGATCTGCCATTCGCTGGAGCCGCCACCGGAACCGGCGATCAGGCCGGTGCGCAGGCTGCTGACCTGCTCGGGGCTGAGCCCGGCATCGGCGATGGCATCGCGCATGGCCAGGTAGGCGAAGGCCGCCGCGTCGCTCATGAAGCGCTTCTGCTTGCGGTCGATCAAGGCGTCCAGGTCGAGGTCGACGCGGCCACCGACCTGGCTGCGCAGGCCTGCTTCGGCGTGGTCGGCCAAGGCGGTGATGCCCGAGCGTCCCTCACGCAGCGCGGCCGAAACGGTATCCAGATCATTGCCGAGGCAGGACGTGATGCCCATGCCGGTGATGACGACGCGACGCATCAGAAGCTCCCGGTTTCGGTGAACAGGCCGACGCGCAGGTCGCGCGCGCTGTAGATTTCGCGGTCGTCCACGTACATGCGGGCGTCCGACTGGGCCATCACCAGCTTGCGGTTGATGACCCGGCTGATGTCGATCTCGTAGCGTACGAGCTTGGCGTCCGGCAATACCTGGCCGGTGAACTTCACCTCGCCACAGCCCAGCGCGCGGCCCTTGCCGGGTGCACCCAGCCAGGTCAGGAAGAAGCCGGTCAGCTGCCACATGGCATCCAGGCCCAGGCAGCCTGGCATCACCGGGTCGCCGATGAAGTGGCAGCCGAAGAACCACAGGTCCGGGCGGATATCCAGTTCGGCGCGTACCATGCCCTTGCCATGCGGTCCGCCGTCCTCTCGGATGTCGGTGATGCGGTCGAACATCAGCATCGGGTCGTTGGGCAAACGGCCGGCGGCGGTGCCGAACAGTTCACCGCGTGCGCTGGCCAGCAGCTGTTCGCGGTTGAACGCGTGGAGACGGGTCATGAAGCACAATCCTGGAAGCGGAGAACAGGGAAACAAGCGCCCGAGAATGCCCGTGGAAACTGCGCCGATCAAACATTTCAACCGTACGCAACCGTAGTGTTTTCAAGGGAATACGCGCATCCTGTTGATGTGCAACGACCATACTTCGGCGTGTGGCCCACCCGGCCCGGCCCCGCCTTTTCCACCTGACATGACCCGACTGCGCAAGATCATCCACGTTGACATGGACGCGTTCTACGCGTCGGTGGAGCAGCGCGACGATCCGTCACTGCGCGGCAAGCCGGTGGTTGTGGCATGGCGCGGCGCACGCTCGGTGGTGTGCGCGGCATCGTACGAGGCACGCGTGTTCGGCGTGCGTTCGGCCATGCCGGCAGTGCGGGCCGAACGCCTGTGCCCGGATGCGATCTTCGTGCCGCCCGACTTCGCACGTTACAAGGCGGTGTCACGCCAGGTGCGCGAGATCTTCCTGCGCCACACCGACCTGGTTGAGCCGTTGTCGCTGGACGAAGCCTACCTGGACGTGACCGAGCCGAAGAGCGGCATCGAACTGGCGACCGATATCGCCCGTACCATCCGCATGCAGATCCGTGAGGAGACGAACCTGACTGCTTCAGCCGGGATCGCGCCGAACAAGTTCCTGGCCAAGATCGCCTCGGACTGGCGCAAGCCCGATGGCCAGTTCGTGATTCCACCGCAGCGGGTGGACGCCTTCCTGCTGCCGTTACCGGTGAGCCGGGTGCCTGGTGTCGGCAAGGTGATGGAAGGCAAGCTGGCCGCGCGCGGCATCGCCACCTGCGGCGACCTGCGGCAGTGGGCACTGATCGATCTGGAAGAAGCGTTCGGCAGTTTCGGCCGCAGCCTGTACAACCGCGCACGCGGCATCGACGAGCGGCCGGTGGAACCGGACCAGCAGGTGCAGTCGATTTCCTCGGAGGACACCTTCGCCGAAGACCTGCTGCTGGAAGACCTGACCGAGGCCATCGTGCAGTTGGCGGAGAAGACCTGGAATGCCACTCGCAAGACCGAACGTGTCGGCCATACCGTGGTGCTGAAGTTGAAAACCGCGCAGTTCCGCATTCTCACCCGCAGCTTCACCCCGGAACGTCCGCCGGAGTCGATGGAAGAACTGCGCGACATCGCACTGGCCCTGCGCGCCCGCGTCGACCTGCCAGCGGAGACACGCTATCGGCTGGTGGGTGTCGGGCTGGGCGGCTTCCGCGAAAAGGAACCGGTGGTGCAGGGGGAATTGTTCGAGCACGACATGAACAATCCCACAGATACCTAATCATCAAATAGTGGGGTCAGAGCCCGTTGCGCAGCAACGGGCTCTGACCCCGTGCCGACCAACGGTCGGCACCCACCATCAGCAGCAGGTTCCGACAGATAGCGGGAAACTGTCGAAGGCGGGGTGGGTCCGGTTGCGGGGGCGTGAGCCGCATGGATGCGGCGACCGAGCTTACATGGACGTACTTGCAGCGCCCCCCGCAACCGGACCCACCTCGCCTTCCCACCGATAGCCAGCTGTTGCTGTTGCTGTTGCCTCTGCAGGTGCAGGGCGCAGCCCTGCAAAAGAAAACTCCCCACCTCATGGCCACTGCATCTCGCCCTTGGCCACCTTCGCACTCAGCTCCAGCGATGCCACGCCGGCCAGCGTCGGGTAGCGCGCCTGCATCGCCTTCACCAGTGCCGCACTGTCCTTGGCCTTGGCCGCCTCGGCGTCGAACGCGCGGATGTAGTCCGCAGTGAAGCGCAGCGCACTGGCATCCAGTGCGGCACCCGGCGCGTAATGCCCCGGCACCACCACCTTCGGCTTCAGTGCCTGCAACCGCTGCAGGGTCTGCAGCCAGTCAGTGTGCGACTTCGTCGTCTGCGTGTCGGCCATCCACACGTGCTCACCGGCCACCACCGGAATGCCGCCGACGATCGCGCGCAGCGACGGTACCCACAGCACCGTGCGGTCCGGGGTCGGGCCATCCAGGCCGATCAGTGGCAGGCGCTGGCCTTCCAGCTGCAGGGCATCGCCGTCCAGTACCTGCGGCACCACGATGCGTGCCGGCACGTCGGCGCCCATTTTCGGTCCCCAGTGGGCCAGCTTGCCGGCCTGGGTCTGCTGGATGTGGGCGACGGTCTGCGCAGTGGCGACGATGCGTGCCTGCGGGAAGGCATCCTGCAGGGTGGCCAGGCCGAAGTAGTAGTCCGGATCGCCGTGGCTGATGTAGATCGTGGTCAGCTGCTTGCCACTGGCGCGGATCCGTTCGACCAGCTTGCGTGCGTCGCTGGCGCCGAACTGCGCGTTGACCAGGATCGCGTCGTGGCGGCCTTCGATCAGCACCGAGGATACCGAGAACATCGCCTGCGGGCCGGGATGGAAGGTCTGCAGGTGCAGTTGTGATTTCGTCGCGATGGTCGGCGCCGCGGTGGCCGGTGCGGCCAGCAGCGGCGCACTGGTGAACGTGGCGGCCAGGGCGAGGGGAAGCAGCAGGGCAGCGGTACGCATGGGGAATTCCTTGTGTCGGATAGGGAGCCGAGCGTGGGCTTGGCCCTACAGGGCTCGCGCGTCGATCAGTACGCGGCCGTGATGATCTGCTTCGGGTACTGGTGCGCTTCCAGCTCGGCGACGAACGCGGCGCCGTAGTCGGCATAACTGATGCGGCTGTGGCCGCTGGCGTCGGCCAGGAAGGCCTTGGGCTGCACACGGTACTGGCCGCGCTCTTCGCCCGGGCCGATTTCGGCGGCCGGCGAGAAGAAGGTCCAGTCCAGGTCGTCCACTGCCTGCAGGCGATTGAAGGCTTCACGATGGGCCAGCGCGTACGGCTTGTAGGCTTCCGGGAAGTTGGGGGTATCGACCAGCTGCACGCCCGGCGCGACTTCCAGGCTGCCGGCGCCACCCACCACCATCAGGCGCGGTACGCCGGCCTTGCGCGCGGCGGCCGCCAGCTGCGCGGCGATCTCGCCCACGCGGCCGATGTCATCGCCCGGACGCGGGCCGTAGGCGCTGGCCAGCACGTCGTGGCCAGCGATGGCGGCGACCAGCGCGTCCTGGTCATCCAACGAGGCGATCACCGGATGGGCACCGGCCAGTTCGGCCGGAAGGTCCTGCGCGCTGCGCACGATGACGGTGAGTTCGTGGCCGTGGGCCAGCGCGTGGCGGGCGATCTGGCGGCCGATGTTGCCGGTGGAACCAACGAGGGCGATCTTCATGGCAGGACTCCGTGGGGCGATGTGGGCTGGGAATGGGGCCACTCTAGGCCGCTGCAGTCGCTCGAAAAACAGCGTATAACGCGCTTGTTTGTTGCGTGGATCGAGCATATGGACCGATTGACCGCCATGGCCGTGTTTGTCGAGGTGGCCGAGCGCGGCAGCCTCACCGCCGCCGCAGAAGTGCTGGACATGTCGCGGGCGATGGTCAGCCGCTACCTGGCCGAGGTCGAGGGCTGGCTGGGCGCACGCCTGCTGCACCGGACCACACGCCGGGTCAGCCTGACCGGCCCGGGCGAGGCGGCGCTGGCGCGCTTCCGGCAGATGCTGGCAATCGGCGAAGAACTGCAGGGCGAGCTGGCCAGTGATGATCCCGAGCCGCACGGCACGCTGCGGGTGACCGCCAGCGTGTCGTTCGGGCAGAGCCACCTGGCGCGGGCGGTGGCCGGTTTCGTCGCACGCCATCCGGCGGCGCGCATCGAGCTGCTGCTGGTCGACCGCACGGTGAACCTGGTCGAGGAGCGCGTGGACCTGGCCGTGCGCATCGCGCGCCAGATCGACCCCAGCCTGATCGCGCGGCGGCTGGCCACCTGCCGCTCGGTGCTGTGCGCGACGCCGTCGTACCTGCAGGCGCGTGGCACGCCGACCGCGCCGGAGCACCTGGCCGCGCACAACTGCCTGACCCACCACTACGTCGGCAAGAGCCTGTGGCAGCTGCACCGCGATGGCCGTTCGCTGTCGGTGGCGGTGGGCGGCAACATCAGCGCCAACGATGCCTCGCTGCTGCTGGAGGCGGTACGCGCCGGTGCCGGGATCGCCATGCTGCCGACCTACCAGGTGGCGCCACTGCTGCGCAGCGGCGAGCTGATCGAACTGCTGCCCGGATTCAGTCTGGACGAGCTCGGCATTCATGCCGTGTACGCATCACGGCGCCAGCAGCCCGCTATCATGCGGCGATTCCTGGATTACCTGGCCGAGTGTTTCGCCAGCCCGGCCTTCCAGGATCTGGATTGGCGCCCACCGGGCAAGGAGAACACATGAACCATGGACAGGCCTTGATCGACCACAACCGTGCTGCCTGGGACCGCCAGGCCAGCGAAGTGCGCGAATGGTCGCGCCCGGTGGAGAGTTCAACCATTGCCGCCGCGCGCGAAGGCCGCTGGCAGGTGCACCTGACCCCACGCGCGCTGCCACTGGACTGGCTGGGCGACGTGCGCGGCCGCCGCATCCTGTGCCTGGCCTCGGGTGGTGGCCAGCAGGCCCCCGTGCTGGCCGCTGCGGGCGCCGACGTCACCGTGTTCGACCTGTCCGACGGGCAGCTGGAACAGGACCGCCGGGTCGCTGCGCGTGATGGACTGCAGCTGCGCACGGTGCAGGGCGACATGCGCGACCTGCACGTATTCGCCAACGACAGTTTCGACGTGGTGTTCCATCCGATCTCCAACCTGTACGTGCCCGACGTGCGCCCGGTGTGGACCGAATGCCGCCGCGTGCTGGCGCGCGATGGCATGTTGATGGCCAGTTTCTACAACCCGGTGCTGTTCGTCGGTGCACGTGATCCGCAGCTGGACGCACAGGGTTTGATCCGGCCGCAGTACGCCATTCCCTATTCGGACCTGGAAGACCTGCCCGCCGCAGAGCGTGAGGCGAAACTCGCCCGCGGTGATGCGCTGACCTTTGGCCACAGCCTGACCGAACTGATCGGCGGGCAGCTGGATGCAGGCTTCGTGATTGATCGGTTCATGGAAGACTGGCAGCCGAAGCCGCGCTTCCTGATCGACCGTTACCTGCCCACCTTTCTGGCCACCCGCGCACGCAGGATCGGATGAGGCGGATCCTGGAAAAGAACGCGGCGTACAATGGGCGGCCCCACGTTGTACAGGCGTCGTCCCTTGTCGTATCCCTATCCGCTGGTCGTATTCGATCTCGATGGCACGCTGGTCGACAGCGCATCTGACATCGCCGAAGCGCTGAACCGCACGCTGGAAGCCATCGGCATGGCACGCGTGCCGGAAGCCACCGTGCTCGGCTGGATCGGCGACGGAGTGCGCCGCCTGGTCGAACAGGCCGTGCACGCCGCCGGTCGTGAGGTCGACCTGGCCGAGGTCATGCCGGTGTTCATGGTGCACTACCGTGAATGCCTGCTGCGCAGCCCGCGCCTGTTCGATGGCGTGGCCGAGGCACTGGCGCAGCTGCGCGCGCGCGACGTGCCACTGGCGATCTGCACCAACAAGCCCGAA
This sequence comes from Stenotrophomonas sp. T8, assembly GCF_051853085.1. Lineage (NCBI taxonomy): Bacteria > Pseudomonadati > Pseudomonadota > Gammaproteobacteria > Lysobacterales > Lysobacteraceae > Stenotrophomonas > Stenotrophomonas sp. T8. Next base: position 175,799 of record NZ_CP195329.1, read on the forward strand.
GCACTGGTGCCGCCGCTGCTGCAGCACCTGGGCATCGGTGATGCGTTCGCGCTGGTACTGGGCGGCGATTCACTGCCACAGCGCAAGCCCAGCGGCGAACCGCTGCGGCACATCGCCACGCACTTCGGGCTGCCGGTGCAGGCGTGCCTGATGGTGGGAGATTCGTTGACCGACTACCGCGCCGCCGAAGATGCGGGCATGCCGATCGCGCTGGTGCGCTACGGCTATCCGCGCGGCCTGGACCTGGCCAGCGCGCATGCGGTGGCGGTGATCGACGACCTGCGTGAACTGCCGGGGTTGACCGCCGGCGTCCCGGTGTAGAGCCGAGCCCATGCTCGGCTGCTTTGCTGCCTGAGCCGAGCATGGGCTCGGCTCTACAGAGAAAGCGCCGGGCAATGCCCGGCGCCTTCTTTCATTTCGGCTGGTAACGCACACTCAACTGGTACTCACGGCCCGGCTGGTTGAACCACGCCACCGTCTCATACCTGCGGTCGAACACGTTTGTGGCACGCGCCAGCAGCGACCACGACGGCGTCAGCGCGTACTCGGCGCGCAGATCCAGCGTGCCGTACCCCCCCACCTTCACCGCGTTGGCGGCATCGTCATAGCGCTTGCCCGCACCCTGAACCGTCAGGCCTGCGCGGAAGTCCCCGAAACGCCGGTCGATGTCCAAGCGCGCGGTCTGCTGTGCACGACGCGGCAGCCAGTTGTCGAACTGCGTGCTGCCGCCGGTGCGGTTGCGTGGGTCGGTGTAGCTCAGCTGGGCGTTGATGTCGAAGCCGGCCAGCAGCACGCCACCGGTCAGTTCGGCACCGCGGATGCGCGCCTTCTCCACCTGCTGCATCCTGAAGGTCGCCGCATCGTAGGTGATCAGATCATCGATGCGGGTTTCATAGACGTCCAGGCCCCAGTGCCAGCCCTGTCCCTGCTGCGAAACGCCCAGGTTGGCGCTCTTGGACTTCTCCGGGTTCAACGTCGGCACACCGCTCCACGGGTCATACAGGTCGCTGAAGGTCGGCGCCTTGAACGCGGTGCCGTAACTGGCATTGACACGCAGGCCGTGGCCGAGCTCCATCGCCCAGCCGAGGCTGCCCGTGGCGTGGTTGCCGAACTGCTGGTTGTCGTCGTTGCGCGCGCTGGCCTGCAGCTGGTGGCGGCCGAAGCGCCCCTGGTACTGCACGAACACGCCGGTGTTGCGGCGGCTGTCGACCCGATATCCGGCACTGCTGCCATCCAGGTTGTCTTCGCTCCAGTCCACGCCGGTGCTCAGCAGCTGGCCTTCGGCCAAGGCGAAGTCACCCTGCAGCGAGGCACTGTCGCGGTGGGTCTGAGCGCTGCCACGGGCACCGAAGTCACCGAAGTTGTCCGACTCGTTGTCACTGCGCCCGACATTGGCGGTGAACGCCAGGCGTTCGGACGGGGTGTAGCGCACCTTGCCGGCCAGCACCTGCTGGCGGGTTTCCGAATAGTTGTAGTAGCCGTCGTAATGGTTCTTTCCGTCGGCACGCAATGCACTGCCTTCCACGTTCCATTGGTCGTTGAAGGTGTAGCCACCGCGCAGGCTCTTGGACAGGTTGCGGTAGCCATCGCGGTCATGTTCGTCGGCAAAGCAGCCGGTGAACAGCGTTGCCGAGCCGCGGCAGGCATCGATGCCATCGGAATGCTGGTAGGCGATGTCGGCGCCGAACCAGCCGCGTTCGGTCCCGCCACCGATCCCGCCGCTGGCTTCGCGCAGGCCGTTGCTGCCGCCACCGAGCTGGAAGTGCGGGGCGAAATCACCCTGGTTGCGGCGGGTGAAGATCTGGATCACGCCGCCAATGGCATCGGCGCCGTACAGGCTCGACTGCGGGCCACGCACGATTTCCACGCGCTCGATCTGCGCCAGCGGCAGGTCCTGGTACATCGCCAGGCCGAGGTCGGCACTGTTGATGCGCACGCCGTCGACCAGCACCACGGTGTGGCCCGAGTTGGTGCCGCGCAGGAACAGCGAGCTCTGCTTGCCGAGCCCACCGGCATTGGTCAGGTTGATGCCGGCGCGGCCGCGCAGCAGTTCCTGCAGCGAGGTGGCCTGGCTGGATTCGATCTGCGCGCGGTCGATCACCTGGGCCGGCGCGATGCTGTCCTGCAGGGCGATCGGGGTGCGCGTGGCGGTGACCAGGATCTGGTCGAGCGCGGTGGTGTCATCGGCGGCCTGTGCCAGCGCGGGCAGGGCGGCCAGTACGGCCAGGGACAGCATTCGGGACTGCAGCTTCATGGGGGGACTCCAGGTGCCACGCACGCCCGCGTGGCGAAGGGGAGGAGCCGCGAAGGCAGGCACGCGCCGATGCCGCAGCGCACGCCACGGTCATCCAGCGCCATGCCCACCGCATCGCGACCTGAGGCTTCCGGGCCGGTCTCCGGGCTTGCCGCCGGGTGGCGCGAGGCCACCGTCCAGGCGCCTTCCCATGCCTGCGGCACAGTGGCGGTGTTGCCTGGAACTGACGTGCTTACCGTTGCGGGGGCAGCGCCGGCCTGGCGTGGAATCACGCGTCACCGGCTTCCCGTTTCAACCTGCCGGCCACGGCCGCAGGTCACCTGGAAGTGCGCGCAGTCTACGGCATCGCAGGCCGTCCCGTTGCGTCGCGCCTGCGCGGCTGCCTTTGCTGTGCCTTTAGAATGGTTGCTCGATCCCGTGGTGCCGTTACCGATGTCTGCCCGTTCTCCGTTGTACCTGCGTCGCCCGTCCGGGACGCACGCATGATCCTCGACCTGGTCCGCCATGCCGGCAACGGTCGCGATGAGTTCCTTGATGGCCGCAGCGATCCACCGCAGCTGGCCGGCCTGCCGCAGGAGCTGGTCGAGGCCTATGCCGAGCAACGCTGGGAGCGGGTGATCAGTTCACCGCGGTTGCGCGCCCTGCACACGGCGATGGCGCTGGCCACCCCACGCGGGCTGGACGTCGAAGCGGACGAGGAATGGGAAGAACTGGATTTCGGCGATTGGGACGGGCAGTCGCTGTTCGACCTGCCGGAAGATGCGCTGGCCGCCTTCCATGCCGATCCGCATGCGTTCCCGCCGCCGAACGGCGAGAGCTGGGGTCATTTCGAGCGGCGTATCGCGCGCGCGCTGGATCGCCTGCTCGATGATGATGATCCGGTGCCGACGCTGGTGGTCAGCCATGGTGGCCCGCTGCGCATGGTGTTGTCGCAGGTCTGCGGCCTGCCGATGTCGCTGTGCTGGGCCCTGCGCATCGACCACGGCACGCGCCTGCGGGTGTGGCTGGAGCGGGGCGAGATCGGGCTGGTGGGCGAGCTGCTGGAACTGCAGCAGCCCTGATCTGCTCTTGTAGAGCCGAGCCATGCTCGGCTGCACTTCGATCAGAAAGGCCAGCCGAGCGTGGGCTCGGCTCTACAGGAGGGCGCGGCTCAATCCTCGTCCGCGCGCTCGGCCACGTTGTCCTCGGCGTCATCGTCGGCATCGAAGCGCTGCTCGTGCACCGGGCCCGACGCCGGGCCGGCCGCCTTCAGCGGATGCGCGGCGATGCGCGCCTCATAGTCCTGCACCAGCGCCTCACGCTGCGGCTCGCTCAGCTCCTGCCAGTGGCAGTCCAGCAATGCGCCTTCCAGCGAGTACAGCAGGTTCAGGCTGGGCTTGAAGCCGGCCCGCTTGACCTTGACGAAGGCGCCGACTGCGCCGATCGCCACCAGGTCCTCGCGGCTGCGCAGCCCGACCTGGCGCAGCCAGGCTGCACTCTTCGGGCCGATGTTGCGCAGCTTCGGTGCGCTCATCCCAGTGCCTCGACGAACACGCGGGCGATGGCTTCCAGGCCGGCCTGATCGTCGGCGTCGAAGCGGCCGACCTTCGGGCTGTCGATATCGAATACGCCGATCAGTTCATCGCCGCGCAGCAGCGGCACCACCAGCTCCGAACGCGAGGCCGAATCGCAGGCGATGTGGCCGGGGAAGGCATCGACGTCGTCCACGCGCTGGGTTACGCGCTGGCTGGCGGCGGCACCGCACACACCCTTGTCCAGCGGGATGCGCACGCAGGCCGGCAGGCCCTGGAACGGGCCGACCACCAGTTCCTTGCCGTCATACAGGTAGAAGCCCACCCAGTTCAGGTCGGGCAGGGCGTGATAGACCAGTGCGGAGAGGTTGGCCGCGTTGGCGATGCGGTCGGACTCGGCGTAGACCAGGCCACGGGCCTGTTCCAGCAGCTGGGCGTATTGTTCCGGCTTGCTGCCGGTGAGCGAGGCATTGGCGAACATGCCCGCAGTCTAGCAAGTGCACCGGGCCGGCGATAATGCACACACTGTTGCCCTGTTGGAGCCCATCGATGCCGTTGCCCGCTACGCTGCCGCCCGCCCTGTTCGTTACCGGCACCGATACCGAAATCGGCAAGACCGCGGCCAGCACCGCGCTGCTGCATGCACTGCGCCAGCGTGGCCTGCGTGCAGTGGGCATGAAGCCGGTGGCCAGCGGCAGCGAGGATCTGGGGCAGGGCCTGCGCAACGAGGACGCGCTGGCGCTGCAGGCGGCCAGCTGGCCGGCGCCGGACTATGCCGACCTGAATCCCTACGCGCTGCGGCAGCCGCTGGCACCGGAGCTTGCCGCTGCCGAGGACGGCGTGCAGGTGGAGCTGGCGCCGATCGTGGCCGCGTTCGAACGCCTGCGCGCGAAGGCCGATATCGTCGTGGTGGAGGGCGTGGGCGGTTGGCTGGCGCCGGTCTCGGCCACGCTGGACCAGCTCGACCTGGTGCGTGCGCTGCAGCTGCCGGTGCTGCTGGTGGTGGGCATGCGGCTGGGCTGCGTCAACCACGCGCGGTTGACCGCGCATTCGCTGCAGGCCAGCGGCGTGGACTGCCTGGGCTGGATCGGCAACCACATCGACCCGGCAATGCAGCGCCAGGACGAGAACATCGCCACGCTGCAGCAGCGCCTGCCGATGCCGTGCTGGGGACGGCTGCCGCATCTGCCGGATGCCAGTGGTGAAGTGCTGGCGGCGCACCTGCTCGACGACCTGGGGTAGTGCCGGCCGCTGGCCGGCAACCTCGATGAATCACGTCCGTGCAGTTGCCGGCCAGCGGCCGGCACTACCGTGCTGCAGCCGCCAGCTCCCGCGCGATCGCACCCAGCCGTTCCACCGCACCGATGAAGCGTGCATCCAGGCTCTGGCAGCACGACAGCCGCAGGCAGTGGCGATAGCGCGCACCACGCGAATAGACCTGGCCGGGCATGAACACGATGTCCTCCTGCAACGCTCGCTCGAACAGCTCGCGCGTGTCCACGCCCGCCAGTTCCAGCCACAGCAGGAATCCGCCCTGTGGTTCGGTGGCGCGGGTGCCTGCCGGGAAATGCTCGGCTACCAGCTGGCGCAGCCGTCCCACCTGTTCGCGGTACAGGCGGCGCATGCGATGCAGATGGTGCTCGTAGCTGCCTGCTTCCAGATACGCGGCCACCGCATCGCCGAGCAGCTGCGGCTCACCACCGGTGGACTGGAACTTCAGCAGCGCGATGCGCTCTGCGAAGCGGCCGCCATCCAGCCAGCCGATGCGGTAATCCGGCGCCAGTGTCTTTGAGAAGCCACCGACCACCATCACCCAGCCATCGCGATCGAAGGCTTTCAACAAGGGTGCCGGCGGCTCGCAGAACTGCAGCTCGGCGTACACCGCATCCTCGATCAGGGGCAGCTGCCGTGCGTTGACCAGCTCGGCCAGGCGTTGTTTGGCGGCGGTCGGCATGGAGCAGCCGAGCGGGTTGTGCACGGTCGGCATCACCACCAGTGCGGCCAGCGGCGTGTGCTCCAGCAGCGCATCCAGTGCATCCACATCCAGCCCGTGCTGCGGGTGGGTGGGCAACTCGATTGCCTGCAGGCCGAGGTTGGCCAGCAACGGATACAGGTTGAAGTAGGACGGCGCCTCGATGCCCACTGCGTCACCGGGCTGGGTGACCGCGCGCAACGCCAGCTGCAGGGCCTCCATCGCACCATGGGTCAGCAGGAGTCGCTCGGCGTGGGTGTGCAGGCCCATGCGCGGACTGCGGCGCACGATCTGCGCCAGCAGCCGGGGGGAGCCGTTGGGTCTCGCATAGGTCTCCACCGTCTGCTGGCCGTGGCGCAGCACCTGCGCGGTATGCCGGGCCAGCTGCGCGCCGGGATAGAACTGGCGACCACGTGGGCCGGCGAAGGCCAGGTCGACCACACCCGGGCGGCGCTGCGCTTCCAGTACCCGGGCCATCAGCACCTGCTGCAGCGGCGCGGTGGGCGCGGACGGGGTGTCGCGCAGCGAACGCTCCGGCACCGACAGCCGCGGCGCGACTTCGAAGCCCGCCTTCGGCCGCGGAATCACCAGCCCGGCATCTTCCAGCTGGCGATATGCCGCGATCACCGTGTTGAGGCTGAGCCTGCGCTGCGACGCCATCTGCCGCAGCGAAGGCAGGCGGCTGCCGACCGGAAGGCGGCCGCCGTGGATGGCCTCGGCCAGTTCGTCGGAGAGCCGCTGGTAGCGTGGAGGGATCATCGTGGCCTGGTCATCTGTATCCATCGAACATGCCGCCATCTGGTTCTGTACCCATGATGATGGCGAGCCTAGCATGTCGTCGTCGGCCGGGCCTGATCGGGGCGTGGCCGGCGCATTCCAAGCGCACGGCGGGACCGCCGTGCGTCTTTTTTTGGTGTGTAGAGCCGAGCCCACGCTCGGCTGCTTTTCCGCCAACAGCAGCCGAGCGTGGGCTCGGCTCTACAGAAGCGCAGCGCCGAGCACCGATCAGCCCCAGGGGAAATGCCGTCAGCGCATCGGCACCAGCACCGCGTCGCGCCGGTACAGCGCCGGAAACTGCTTGGCCAGGGCCGCCAGCTTCGGTGCGTCGTAGTAGCGGATGTAGGCGGCCTGCGGGTAGTTGGTCATGTAGTTCTGGTGGTAGCTCTCGGCCGGGTAGAAGCGCTGGCCGCTGACCAGCTGGGTGACGATCGGCGCGCGGTAGCTGCCGGCCTGGCCGAGCTGGGCGATGTAGGCACGGCTGGCCGCCTGCTGGCGGGCGTCGTCAGTGAAGATCGCCGAACGGTACTGGCTGCCGTGGTCCGGACCCTGGCGGTTGAGCTGGGTCGGGTCGTGCGCGACTGAGAAGAACACCTGCATCAGCTGTCCATAGCTGACCTGGCGCGGGTCGTAGTCAATCTTTACGGCTTCGGCATGGCCGGTCTGGCCACCGCTGACGCGCTCATAGCGCGCATTGGCTGCACTGCCACCGATATAGCCGGACACCGCATTGCTCACGCCCTTGACGTGCTGGAACACGCCCTGCACGCCCCAGAAGCAACCGCCGGCAAACACCACGCTGGCGTGGGTGGCGTCATCGCGGAACGCCGCATCGCCGGTGGGGGCCGGCAGTGCCTGGATCTGCGCGCTGGCTTCGACCGGCGCCGCAGCCGCGCCGTGATCGACCAGCAGCACCCCGGCAATCAATGCCATGGCAACCAGGCCGGCAACACCGGCGGCGATGCTCTGTTCAAAGGAGAGTTTCATCATGTGCTCCCGGTTCAACCGAAGGTGAAGGCATAGGCCTGCACGCCCGCATCGAGGAATTCGATCTCGAAGCGATGCGGACCGACCGTGCCGCGCTGGCGTACCAGCTGGTACAGGCGATGCTCGTCGACCACGCCACTGCCATCGGCGCCGACATCACTACCGGCATCGGCAGCGGGCAGCGCCTTGCCATCCAGCCAGACGCGGAAGCGCACCGGCGTGCCGTCGCGGCTGGGCGCCAGCACCAGGTGCAGGTCACGCGCATGGAACTGGAAGGCAATGCGGCCACCGGCCTGCTGCAGCTGTGCGGCTTCATCGGTGACGGTCCAGCGCCCCGACAGTCCCCACTGGTTCAACGCCAGGGTGGTCGGCAGCGTGTAGTCGAACGCGCTGTTGCTGCGCTGTCCGCCGGGCGAGGCGAACTGCTCGGCGCGGGCGTGGCCCAGATAGGTTTCCGGCGAGCGCAGGTTGCCCATGTCGGCCTGCACGGCCACGCCTTTCAGGTCGGCGGCAGCAGGATCGGCAGGCGGCGGCAGGTTGGCCTGCCCGGCTTCGGTCAGCAGGCGACGGATCATCTGTTCCGAACGCGCGTAGTTGCCTTCGCCGAACTGGTGGCCGCGGATGTTGCCCTGCGCATCGACGAAGTACTGCGCCGGCCAGTAGCGGTTGTTGAACGCGCGCCAGATCGTGTACTGGTTGTCCAGCGCCACCGGGTACTCGACCTTCAGCTGCTGCACCGCCTTCATGACGTTGCGCGGGTCACGCTCGAAGGCGAATTCCGGCGTGTGCACGCCGATCACCACCAGGCCGTGGTCGCGGTAGCGGCGCTCCCATTCGTGCACGAACGGCATCGCGCGCAGGCAGTTGATACAGGAGTAGGTCCAGAAGTCGACCAGTACCACCTTGCCGCGCAGCTGCTGGGCCGCCAGCGGTGGGCTGTTGAGCCAGCCGGTGGCCCCGTCCAGCGCGGGCAGGGTGCCCTCGACCGGCAGCGGTGCATCGCCAGCGGCGTTGGCACCGGCCATCATCATCATCGGTGGTGCCGCCGGCTGCGCGCCGGGTACCGCGTCCAGCAGGCCCTGCTCGATACGCGCGGTGCTGACCGTGGAAAGGCGGGTCAGCAGGCCGGTATCCCAGCCCAGGCCGATCGCCACCACTGCCAGCAAGGCGGCCACGCCCAGCACCTTGCGCAGCACATCGCCGAGGCCAAGCCGCGCCTGCAGCGCACGGAACACCCGGCCGCCCACCCACACCGCCAGTGCCAGCGCGGTGATCGCGCCCAGCGCATACGCCAGCAGCAGGGCACTGGTACCCACGCTGGCACCATGCAGGGCGGCACCGGTCAGCACCAGGCCGAGGATCGGACCGGCGCATGGCGCCCACAGCAGGCCGGTGGCGATGCCGATCAGCAGCGAGGTCCACGCGCCGCCGCGCCCAGCGGCATCCGCGGCATCGGCGCGCGCGCTCAGACGGGCACCCACGCGCTGGAACGGCGCCAGCAGATGGTCGGCCACTCGTGGCCACAGCAGGGCGACCGCGAACAGCGCCATCAGCAGCAGGGCGATCCAGCGCCCGACCTGGTTGGCCTGTGCCACCCATTGGCTGCCCACCGCGGCCAGGCTGGCGACCACGGTGAAGGTGAGTGCCATGCCCAGCAGCAATGGCAGCGTGCTGCGCAGGAACGGACGGTCGGCACGCGCGAACACGAACGGCAGCACCGGCAGGATGCAGGGGCTGAGCAGGGTCAGCGCGCCTCCCAGGTAGGCAAGCAGCAACAGCAGCATCGTCAGGCTCCGGAAACAGGGGAAGAACCGACCGGCACCCGCCAGCCGTCGGCAGTGCCATCCGTGGCGCCGGGAACGAACACCATCGCTGCACCGTTCATGCAGTAGCGCAGCCCGGTCGGGCGTGGGCCATCGTTGAACACATGGCCGAGGTGGCCACCGCAGCGGCGGCAGTGCACCTCCACCCGCAGCATCCCGAAGGTGACGTCGCGGTCTTCGCCGATGGCGTTGTGCAGCGGCGCCCAGAAGCTGGGCCAGCCGGTGCCGCTCTCGAACTTGGTGGACGAGGAAAACAGCGGCAGCGCACAGCCGGCACACGCGAAGGTGCCCTGGCGGTGTTCCTTGTTGAGCGGGCTGCTCCACGGCCGTTCGGTGGCCTGCTGGCGCAGCACCGCGTACTGCTCCGGGGTCAGGCGCTGGCGCCAGTCGGCATCGCTGTGCATGACCTCGAACTGTCGCGACGGGCGCGCTTCGGCGGCGGCGGGGGCGGCGCGGCTGCAGGCCCCCAGGCCGAGCAGGCCGGCGGCGGTGGCAACACCGCCCAGGCCCAGCAGATGGCGGCGGGACAAGGACATGGCGGACTCCGGGAAGGGGGTGACGGGGCCATGCTGCGCCCGCCCGGGTCAACGAATCCTCACGCAGGATTCAATTTTTCGTGAGGTATCGGCGGCCGTCCCGCGCCACAATGCAACCCGCCTCCCCACTGGCCTTGAGCTGACGATGTCGACCAAACGCGTGCTGATTGTTGAAGACGATGCCCACATCGCCGACCTGCTGCGCATGCACCTGGGCGATGAGGGCTACGACGTCGCCCATGCTGCCAGCGGCGATGCCGGCCTGCGCCTGCTCGAGCAGGAAGGTCCCTGGGACGCGCTGGTGCTGGACGTGATGCTGCCCGGCGTGGACGGGCTGCAGGTGTGCCAGCGCGCACGCGCGATGGCGCGGTATGTGCCGATCATCATCATCAGTGCGCGCGGCAGCGAAACCCAGCGCATCGTCGGCCTGGAACTGGGCGCGGACGATTACCTGGCAAAACCCTTCTCGATGCCGGAACTGGTGGCACGCGTGCGCGCGCTGCTGCGCCGCGCCGAGGCGATGGCGCAGAGCGCACGCATCGATGCCGGCGCGATCGAGCTGGGGGGACTGCAGCTGGACCCGGTCGCGCGCACCGCCTCGGTGGATGGCAATCCATTGGAGCTGACCCCGCGCGAGTTCGACCTGCTGTTGTTCTTTGCCCGTCACCCGGACCAGGTGTTCGCGCGCATGGAACTGCTCAACCAGGTCTGGGGCTACCAGCACGACGGCTACGAGCATACGGTCAACACCCATATCAACCGCCTGCGCAGCAAGATCGAGCCCGATCCGGCCAATCCGCGGCGGCTGCTGACGGTGTGGGGCCGTGGCTACAAGCTGGTCGACCCGGCCGGAGCGGCGGCATGATCAAGCCGAACCTGTGGCAGAAGCTGGCAGTGGTGACCGCTGCGCTGATGCTGACGTGCTGCATGGCGCTGCTTGCACTGCAGATGCGTGCCAATACCCGCCACGAGCAGGAGGTGGTACAGCGGTTGTCGTTGGGCCTGGCCGAGCACATCGCCCAGCGCAGCGAGCTGATGGATACCAGCGGCATGCGTGATGCGGCGGTGCGGGCGTTGTTCGGCCAGTTGATGGCGGTCAACCCCAGCGTCGAGGTCTACCTGCTGGATGACCAGGGTCGCATCCTCGGCCACGATGCACCCAGTGGGCACCTGGTGCGAAACCGGGTGGACGTGGCGCCGCTGCGCCGCCTGCTGGCCGGTGCGCCGTTGCCGATCCTCGGCGATGACCCGCGCAGCGCGAATGGCCGCAAGGTGTTCAGCGCGGCACCTCTGATCGTGCAGGGCCGGCCGGCGGGCTACGTGTACGTGGTGCTGGTCGGCGAGCACCGGCAGATGCTGGCCGACGATCTTGCCGCCGGCAGCCAGTGGAACACCACGCTGTGGTCGGTGGTGCTGGTCGGTGGCCTCGGCCTGCTGGCCGGGCTGGTGGCGTTCTACTGGGTGACCCGTCCGCTGCGGCGGCTGACCCGGCGCATCCAGGCCTTCGACATCGACGCACCCACGCCGTTGCCACCGCCGGACCCGCTGCGCCCCGGTGAGCGCGACGAGCTGGGGATCCTCGAACACGCGCACGCGCAGATGGCGCAGCGGCTGGGCGAGCAGTGGCAGCAGCTGCGCCAGCAGGACCTGCAGCGCCGCGAACTGGTCGCCAACATCTCACACGACCTGCGCACGCCGCTGTCGTCGCTGCATGGCTACCTGGAAACGCTGGCGTTGAAGGACGCCACGCTGACAGCGGACGAGCGCCGCCGCTATCTCGGTATCGCGCTGGCGCAGAGCGCCAAGGTCGGCCGGCTGGCGCGCGCGCTGTTCGAGCTGGCGCGGCTGGAGCATGGCGAAGTGCGGTTGGAGTGGGAGGTGTTCGCGCTGCCGGAGCTGCTGCAGGACGTGCTGCAGAAGTTCGAACTGGCGGCACAGGCGCGCGGCCAGCAGCTGCACGCAGCGTTCCCCCCCGGCCTGCCGCTGGTGCGCGCCGACCTGGGCCTGGTCGAACGGGTGTTGACCAACCTGCTCGACAACGCGCTGCGCCATGCACCCGACGGTGGACAGATCGAAGTGCGCCTGCGTGCGACTCCCGACAGCGTGGAGGTCAGCGTGGCCGATGACGGCCCAGGGGTCGCGCCGGCGTTGCGCACCCAGCTGTTCCAGGCACCGGCCGCGCTGGGCGCGCGGCGCGGCGAGAACGGCGGATTGGGGCTGTTGATCGTGCAGCGCATCGTGCAGCTGCACGGCCGCCGCATCGAACTGCGCGACAGCGAGCGTGGCGCGCTGTTCGTGTTCGCCTTGCCGCGTGCGGAACCGGCGGCCTAGCAGGCCGCTTCGCATTCGACGATGCCGCCGTTTTCCAGCGGCAGGCGCAGGCGGATGCAGGCACCGCCCAGCGCCGAATCGGTCACTTCGACGTGGCCGCCATGCTTGTCGGCCACCACCTGCACCAGCGCCAGGCCGAGGCCGAAGCCGGGACTGCCCGGGTCCAGCCGGACATAGGGCTGCAGCACCTGGCCGCGTAGTTCGGGTGCGATGCCGGGGCCGTCGTCCTCCACCTGCAGGCATAGCCAGCCGTCATTGACGGTGCTGGCAATACGGATCTGCCGGCGCGCGTAACGCAGTGCATTGCCGAGCAGGTTGCGCAGTGCCAGCTCCAGCATGTGCCGGTTGACGTTGACCAGGCCCACCGGCGACAGCGCCTGCTGCACCGGCATCGGCAGCGGCGCGAACTGGGCGACCACGCCGCGCACCAGCGCCGCCAGCTGCAGGCGCTGGCGGGTCAGCTGATGGCAGCGGCCCAGTGCGGCGTACTCGACGCCTGCATCGGTCAGGTGCTGCAGCCGATCCACATCGGTGCGCAATCCGCCCAGTGCATCGCGCTGCCCATCATCAAGCGCGGTGTCCTCCAGGTCGGCCAGGCCGAAACGCATCCGCGCCAATGGCGTGCGCACTTCGTGCGCCACCGCCTGCGCCAGCACACGCTGGCTTTCCAGCAGCTGCTGCAGCTGCTCGGCCATGTGGTTGAAGGCATTGGCCAGTGGCCGCACCAGCGCGGTGCCCGCACGCGGCGCACGCGTGTCCAACTGGCCATCGCGCATCTGCCTGGCCGCCTGCGCCAGCTGCGAGACGTCGCGCCACAACCGATAGACCATCACGTACATCGGCAATGCCACCGCCACCATCAGGATCAGCAGCAGGATCGCCACGCCGGACACTTCGCTGTCCTGCCAGCCCTCGTCCGGCAGCGCTTCATCCAGCGGCCCCAGCATCACCGCGTAGTCGCTGTCACCGATGCGCTGCAGGCTGCGCATGTGCTCCAGGTCGATCTGCACGCGGCCGTTGTTGAACGGCGGACGTTGGCTGGCCGGCAACGCCTTCACTGCCTCAGCCAGCGGCACCATGCGCAGCGCGTAGGCGAAATCGGCGTCGAGTTCGCGTGCCAGCACCGGCCACTGGTCGCGCGGGGTTTCGGCGAAGCGGTGCTGCAGCAGGGCATGGGTGCCACGCATTTCGGCCTGCAGCCCGGCTTCGGTGCGGTCCTCCAGCAGGGCATCCCAGGCCCACAGGCCCAGCACGATCAGCAACAGGTGGGCAACCAGGAAGCCGATGCCGTAGCGCAGGAAGTGGAAGGCGTGGCCGCGCATCGCCGAGGGCGTGCGCTTCATCCCCATGCCGAGCGGCTGAACAGGTAGCCGCGGCCACGGACGGTCTTGATCCGTTCCGGCTGCTCGGGGTTGTCGCCCAGTTTGCGGCGCAGGCGCGAGATGCGGGCATCGATCGAACGGTCCAGGCCGTCGAAGGCGATGCCACGCAGGCCGCGCAGCAGCGCGTCGCGGTCCAGGATCTGGCCGGCGTTGCTGGCCAGCAGGAACAGCAGGTCGAACTCGGCCGTGGTCAACTCCAGCAGGCTGCCCTGCAGGTGCACGTTGCGGGTGGACGGGTCGATGTTCAGCTCGCCGAAGCGCAGGCTGCCGTCACGCGGTTCGACCCGGCGGTGGCGGCGCAGGTGGGCGCGCAGCCGCGCCAGCAGCACCCGCGGTTCGATCGGTTTGCCGATGTAGTCGTCGGCCCCCAGCTCCAGCCCCAGAACCTGGTCGATGTTGTCGGTGCGGGCGGTCAGCACGCAGATGATGCCGTCATAGAGGGGCCGGATCTGCCGACACACTTCGAAACCATCCTGGTCGGGCAGGCCGACATCGAGCAGCACCAGGGCTGGTTTCTCGGCCAGGATGCGGGCCACTGCGCGCTCGCCGCTGCGCTCGTGGGCCACCTGGTAGCCATGCCGTTGCAGGTAGTCGCTGACCATCGTTCCCAGGCGGGCATCGTCTTCGACCAGTACGATATCCAGCATTTCCAAGGCCTCCGTAGGCGCAAACGTACCGCCACGGCACGAGCGCGGCGATGCTATCCCAGCCATCGGGCCGCCCGGGTCCCGGGGGCGGGCGCCATTCAGCCGGGGTTGCTGGCGCAGGGGCCGGGTCTCAGTCCCGACAACAACTTGGCGTTCAGCATAGCCTGCCGCTGTTACAAAACGTTACCTTCGTGATACGGCGGGTGACGATCGCTGACAGCAAAGCGACTGACGCGACGGGGCCTGCGGCCGAGCATGGAGTCTTCTCCGCTCCGCGTGCCGTCCCCATGTCGCCCGCCGCCCCCTGCCTGCTGAACCCGTCCCGCCGCCGCCAGTGCGGAGGCTCCCGATGAGCGGCGTGGTCGGGGCCTGGCTGCCGCCCGCCGAGGACGAGCAGCTGCTGCAGCAGCTGGCGCCAATGCTGCGGGCGCTGCAGCAGCGTGGGCGTGGCCGCATCGGTTACTGGACCGACGCCGAGGCCGGCCTCGCGCTGGGCCACTGCCGGGCGCCGGCCGACACGCCGTTGCAGCCGCTGAGCTCGGACTGCGGTCGCTACGTGCTGTGCCTGGACGGCCGCCTGTACAACCGCGCTGACCTGCAGGCGCAGTTGCGCGATCTGCCACGCAGCTGCAGCGATGCACGGCTGCTGCTGCAGGCGATCGTCGAATGGGGCGTGCAGCGGGCGCTGGCGCGTATCGAGGGCGCGTTCGGTTTCAGTGTCTGGGACCGCGAGTCGCGCGTGCTGTGGCTGGCCCGTGATCCGGTGGGCGAGCGGCCGCTGTATTACGGCTGGTGCCAGGGCCGGTTCCTGTTCGCCTCGGAGTTGAAGGCGCTGCAGGCTTTCGCCGGGTTCGCCCCGAGCATCGACCAGGATGCGCTGAGCCTGCTGCTGCGCCACGACTATGTGCCGGCGCCGCACACCATCTACCGCGGCATCCACAAGCTGGTGGCGGGCGCGATGCTGCGCATCGATCTCAGCGACCATGCCGCGGGTTGCTCCAGCCAGGCCGCGCAGGGGGGCGCGCGTTACTGGTGCGCACGCGAAGCAATGCAGCGTGCACTGCAGGAGCCGGTGCAACCGGCGCCGAGCCTGGAACAGGCCACCGATCAGCTTGAGGCGGTACTTCAGAAAGCCATCGCTTCACGCATGCACTCGCCGCTGGCCTGTGGCGCGTTCCTGTCCGGAGGCACCGACTCCTCGCTGGTGACGGCGATGATGCAGGCCCAATCCACGCTGCCGATCGAAGCATGGACGGTCGGCTTCGACGATCCGGGACATGACGAGAGCGACTGGGCGTCGCAGGTCGCGCGCCATCTGGGTGTGCAGCACCACCTGCACCGCATGGACGCGCGCCAGGGCCTGGATCTGCTGCAGCGCCTGCCGCAGGTCTGGTGCGAACCGTTCGCCGACGCCTCGCAGCTGCCGACGCTGCTGGCCAGTGAACTGCTGGGGGCACGCAAGCCGGTGGCGCTGACCGGTGACGGTGGCGATGAACTGTTCTTCGGCCACCCCAGCTATGGCCGCGCGCTGCGCAATGCGCGCCTGTGCGGTGGCTTGCCGGACTGGGTACGCGACCTGGCGCGGCGCAGCGGCAACCGCATGAACGCCGAGCGTGGTCGCTTGGGTGGCTGGCGTGCATTGGTGGCCGAGGTTGCTGCCAACGATGTGGAAGGCCACTACCTGCAGCGGGTGACCCGCTGGCGGCAGCCGGCGCAGGTGGTGCTGGGCGCGCGTGAACCGGTGACGATCTTCCAGCAGCAGGACACGGCGCTGCCGGCCGAAGCGCGCATCCAGCTGCTGGATTTCCGCATGGACCTGGCCGAGGGCATTCTCGCCAAGGTTGACCGCGCGGGCATGGCGGCGGGCGTTGAAACCCGTGCGCCGCTGCTGGACATGGAGGTGGTGCGACTGGCCTGGCGCCTGCCGCAGCACCTGAAGTACCACGATGGCGAACACAAACTGATTCTGAAGCACCTGTTGGCACGCTACCTGCCCGAGCCGCTGGTGTACCGTCCCAAGCGCGGCTTTGGCCCGCCGATGGCGCGCTGGCTGGCCGGTCCATTGCGCGATTGGGCGGAGGCGCTGCTGGACCCGCAGCTGCTGCGCAACCAGGGCTGTTTCGATGCGGCGCGCGTGCGCGGCATCTGGGAAGCGTTCCTGCGCGGCGAGCGCAAGTGGCACACGCACCTGTGGAACGTGCTGATGTTCCAGGCGTGGCACCAGCACTGGCACGGTGGTCGCGGGCGCTGAGGTTCCTTTGCGGTGTGTTCTGCGTGGCGTGTGGCGGATTCGTTCTGCGTGGCGCAGGGCGGAGGCCCTTGCGTACGAATGTCCTCCGGCGCCGGCCGTTGGCCGTCACCTCCCCCTTTACTTCGTACGCAAGGGTCTCCGCCCTGCGTTCGAAATCTATCGGCGCTTTATTGGAGACAGCCTGCTCGATGCCTTGGCCGCCGCAAGCCGAACCTCGTCGGGGCGGGCAGGGGCCTGGGCAAAGTAAAGGAGGAGGTGACGGCCAACGGCCGGCGCCGGGGGACATTTGCCCAGACCCCTGCCTGCCCCGGCGGGGCCGTTCAATTCGCGGCGAATCGAAACGAAGGCACGCGTGCGGTGGGTTCATTTTGCGTGGCGCAGGGCGGAGACCCTTGCGTACGAATGTCCTCCGGCGCCGGCCGTTGGCCGTCACCTCCCCCTTTACTTCGTACGCAAGGGCCTCCGCCCTGCGTTCGAAATCTATCGGCGCTTTGTTGAAGGCAGCCTGCTCGGTGCCTTGGCCGCCGCAAGCCGAACCTCGTCGGGGCGGGCAGGGCCTGGGCAAAGTAAAGGAGGAGGTGACGGCCAACGGCCGGCGCCGGGGGACATTTGCCCAGGCCCCTGCCCGCCCCGGCGGGGCCCATCAGTTCGCAGAGAGTCCAAGCGAGGAAGCGCTATTCAATCCAGAAGCCAGGCAAAAAAAGACCCGGCAGAGGGAGGGATCTGCCGGGTCCGGATTGCATGGGGGGAGGGACCCATGCAATGAGCGTTGCGTCGCGTCAGTGACTGTTCGCGTCCGCCGTTGATTCGTTGTAACCCTGCACCAGTTCGGACCAGGCCTTGCTGGCCTGCAGGCCGAGACCGACCACATCCTGCTGGGCCTGGCCCAGCCGCTGCAGGTTGTCCTGCCACAGCTGTGCGCCCCTGTTGAGCATCCCGGCCGCGTCGTCGCTGCGGGCCAGTTCACCCAGCCAGCCGCCGGTCGCGGTCAGGTTGCGCTCCATCGCCTTCAACTGCACGCCGAACATGCTTTCCGCGTTCTCCAACGCCAACCGGTTCGCACGGGTTGCCGCGGCGGCGAGCTGGCGGGTGGCATCACTGAAGCGATCGCTGAAGGCGGCGGCCATGGGGCATCAGGGAGTGGCTTGATGCATTGCAGCATACGCCCTTGATGCGGCAATGCAACAAGAATAACAAAGGCGCTCAGGGCGCCTTTGAAAAACCTTTCAGATCAATGAGTTGATCAGGCCGTCGGACCGCGGTAGCGGCAGCCGGAGGTGCAGGTTTCGTGCACGGTGATCTCGCTCAGCGCTGGCAGGCTGGGCTTGAGTTCGTTCCAGATCCACACCGCCAGGTTCTCGCTGGTCGGGTTCTCCAGGCCGGGGATGTCGTTGAGGTAGTGATGGTCCAGGCGGTCATAGATGGGCTGGAAGGCCGCCTTCACGTCGCCGAAGTCCATGATCCAGCCGGTCTGCGCGCCGGGCTCGCCCTCGACCTTCAGTTCCACCCGGAACGAGTGGCCGTGCAGGCGCGCGCACTTGTGCCCCGGCGGCACGTTGGGAAGGCGGTGCGCCGCCTCGAGCATGAAGACTTTGAAGATTTCCATGGCGCAATTGTACGCCGCAGGTGGCCGGCCATCCTGAGCGGATGTCGGGCTTTCGTGAAGTAACTCTTTCCATCCGGATGAAGAGATGATAGCTTCTCTTATATCCGTATGAAGAGATGTTATTGGCCGGACCCGGGCCAGGCATGGACTACTGCGGAACTTCGTCGTCCTTACCATCTCCCCACATCGTCATGCCCAAGCACACCCTGCTCGTGGCGGCCCTGGCCGTCGCTCTGGCCGCGCCTTTGTCCGCCGCCGCCGAAACCTCCGCCGACGCCGTTGGTGACGCCAATACCCTGGCCGCCGTGCGTGTCACCGGTTCCAACATCAAGCGCACCGATACCGAGGCCTCCAACCCGGTGCAGGTGATCGGTCGCCAGCAGCTGGAACAGACCGGCAAGGCCACCGTGGCCGACGTGCTGCGTTCGATCTCGGCCAACACCGGCAACGCCGCCAACGAAACCACCAACAACGGCTGGGCGTCCGGCTCGGCCGGCATCGGCCTGCGCGGCCTCTCGCAGAAGAACGCGCTGGTCCTGCTCAACGGCCGCCGCCTGGCCAACTACGGTTTCCCGGCCGGTGGCCTGTCCGACACCTTCGTCGATCTCAATGCGCTGCCGCTGGTCGCGGTCGAGCGCATTGAAGTGCTCAAGGACGGCGCCTCGGCGGTATACGGTTCCGACGCCGTGGCCGGCGTGGTCAACATCATCACCCGGCAGAACTTCGAAGGCGCCGAGATCGGCGGCAGCTTCGGCGGTGCCGACCAGGGCGGCCTGCACGAGCAGAACCTGAAGTTCGTCGGCGGCCTCGGTGATCTGGACACCGACGGCTACAACATCCTCTTCAGCCTGCAGGGTTACAACCGCGAGCGTCTGGACCAGGACGAGCGCAATCTGACCCGCAGTGGCATCTACACCGACAAGCCCGGTGGCCGCTGGAACGGCTGGTCGGCCAAGGGCGCACGCTACCTGGTCAACGGCGTGTCGGTGCCGATGCTCGATGCCAACGGCAACTGCCCGGCCGGCACCACCCGCGTTGCCAGCGCGCCGATCGATGGCCTGTCCGGTGATACCTGCGGCTTCAACCAGGCACCGTTCACCACGCTGATCCCCTCTACCAAGCGCTATCAGGCCTACGCCAACGGTACGTTCCGCCTGAACGACAACGTCGAAGCCTTCGGCGAGGTGCTGTACAGCCAGATCAAGAGCGCCGCGTGGTTCGGCAGCAGCCCGTTCTTCACCCTGGAGAGCGGCCGCTTCGCACTGAACGCGGACAGCGGCCTGGCCGAGCCGGTGTCGTCGCTGCTGCCGGCCAGCAATCCGTATAACCCGTACGGCCGTGCGATCCCGATCGAGTACACCTTCTTCGACCTCGGCGGCACGATCAAGACCAACCGCTCAACCGCCTATCGCGGCGTGTTCGGTCTGCGCGGCACCACCGCCAACTGGGACTGGGAAGTGGCTGCATTCGGTGCGCGCAGCAGTGAGCGGGAGACTGTGTCCGGCGGGTTCGCCAACCGCTGGGCGCTGGCCAACGCACTGTCCACGGGCAGCTACAACCTGCTTGACCCGGCAGCCACGCCGCAGTCGGTGCGTGATTCGATCAACATCGCCACGCTGCGTCCGGCCGAGTCCAAGCTGCAGGGCGTCGATGCGAAGATTTCCGGCAGCCTGGGCCGCACCTGGGCCGGCGAGATCGGCTTCGCCGCTGGTGCCGAGTGGCGCCGCGAGAAGCTCGATTCCAACAACCCGTGGCAGATCGACGCCGGCCTGCAGGTGCGCCCGGCCATCGCAGAAGTACATGGCCAGCGCCAGGTCAGTGCCGCCTACGCCGAAGTGAACGTACCGCTGGCCTCGACGCTGGAGCTGTCCGCCGCTGCACGCGCCGATCACTATGATGATTTCGGCGATGCGTTCTCGCCGAAGATCGGCCTGCGCTGGCAGCCGCTGGACTTCCTGCTGGTACGTGCATCGGCCTCGAAGGGCTTCCGTGCGCCGTCGCTGTCGGAAAACTCCAACAGCACCAGCATCGCCTATGGCAGCGTGGTCGATCCGCGTGATCCGGACGTGCCGGGCTCGCGGCAGAACCCGACCTTCTTCACCGTCGGCAACAACGCATTGAAGCCCGAGCGCACCAGGAGCGTGAACTTCGGCGTGGTGCTGTCGCCGTGGGCCAACACCAATCTGAGCGTGGACTACTACTGCATCCAGCTGGACAATCTGGTCGGCACCAACAACACCCAGACCCTGGTCAACGACAACGTGGCCGGTGCCGTGCAGCGCGACGAGCGCGGCAAGCTGCAGGCGGTCTACAACCGCTACCAGAACCTGAGCGAGCTGAAGACCTCGGGCATCGACGTCGAACTGCGCCAGCGCATCCCGACCGCGGTGCTGGGTGACTTCACCGTGTCCTCGGCCTACACCCACGTGCGCGACTACCGTCGCCCGACCGTGGTCGGTGGCCCGCTGGTCGACTACGCCGGCAGCAACCTGGGCGCGACCCTGCCCAAGGACAAGGCCACCACCACGCTGGATTGGAAGTACGGTGATTTCAACGCAGCCGTGACCTGGTACTACACCAGCAGCTACCGCCAGGAAGCCAGCACCGCCGCCAAGGCCGTGCAGCAGCGCGTTGGCAGCTACAGCCAGTACGACCTGTACCTGGCCTACACCGGCATCGACAAGCTGACGCTGTATGCCAAGGTGCAGAACCTGGCCGACAAGACGCCGCCGTACGACGCCTCGTTCCCGGGCATCCGCGCGCCGTACGACTTCAGCCAGTACGACCTGCGCGGCCGCTACTTCACGCTGGGCTTCGATTACCGCTTCTGATCCATCCGCCGCAGCCGGCCACCTGAAGGGACCGGCCGCGCAACTGTCTGCCGTTGTGTTCCAGGGGAGTCACCGTGTCCTTGCATCGCCGTGCCGTTCTTCCGTTGCTGCTTGCCGCCGCCACTGTACTGTCCTGCCCGCAGCCGGCGCAGGCACAGAGTGCCTATTTCTTCCCGCAGGCCACGGATGCGGCAGCCTTCGATGCAGCGGTGCCGACGCCGGAGCAGTTCCTCGGCTACCCGATCGGTAGCCGCTACACTCGGCACGACCAACTGGTGGCGTACTTCCAGGAGCTGGCGAAGCGTTCCGACAAAATCAGCGTGCGCGAGATCGGTCGCAGCTATGAGGGCCGCCCGCTGCTGATCGCCACCGTCACTGCTGCAGGCAATCATGCGCGGCTGGAGCAGATCCGCCAGCAGCACGCGACCCTGGCCGATCCGGCGCAACCGCGCAGCGCGGCCGGTGACAGCCCGGTGGTGGTGTGGCTGGGCTACAGCGTGCATGGCAACGAGACCTCCAGTGCCGAGGCGGCGATGCTGACCGCTTACTACCTGGTGGCCAACCGCAGTGCCGAAACCCAGCAGTGGCTGCAGCACGCGGTGGTGCTGTTCGACCCGGCACAGAATCCGGACGGCCGCGACCGTGCCGCCAACTGGCACAATGCCTGGGCCTCCGATCCGGCGTCGGCCGACCCCGCCGACAAGGAACATGTCGAGCCGTTCCCGCAGGGTCGCACCAACCACTATTTCACCGATCTCAACCGCGACTGGCTTGCCCTGACCCAGCAGGACTCACGGCCGAAGGTAGAGGTGTTCCACCAGTGGTACCCGAACGTGCAGATCGATTTCCACGAGATGGGCAAGGACAGCACGTACTACTTCGAGCCTTCGCCGAAGAGCATGCACAGCCCGTTGATTCCGGCGCCGTCGTACGAGTTCAACAAGACCCTGGCCAGGTACCACGCGCAGGCGCTGGATGCCTTGGGTTCGCTGTACTACACCGGCGAGAATTTCGACAACTTCTCGCCGGTGTATGGCTCGACCTATCCGGACTTCCACGGCGCGGTCGGCGTCACCGTCGAGCAGGCCAGTTCGCGTGGCCGCGTGCAGGAATCGGTGAACGGCCTGCTGACCTTCCCGTTCACCATCCGCAACCAGGTCGCCACCGGGCTGGGCACGGTGCGTGGTGCGGTAGCTGAGCGCAGCGGCCTGTTCGACCTGCAGAAGCATTTCTTCCAGAGCGCGTTGAAGCAGGCCGCACAGCAGCCGGTGAAGAGCTTCGTGTTCGGCGACGCGCACGATCCGGCACTGACCCGTCGCCTGCTGGAACTGTTGCTGCTGCATCGCATCGAGGTGCGCGCGCTGGAGCATGCAGTCACTGTCGATGGCCAGCGCTTCGATGCCGGCAGCGCCTACGTGGTGCCGGTGCAGCAGGCGCAGTTCCGCCTGGTGCATTCGATCTTTGCCGAGACGCCGCCAATCAAGGGGGATGTGTTCTACGGCAGCACCAGCTATGCGATCGCACCGGCCTACGGCGTGGCGTTCGCCGGCAGCCGTAGCCGTATCGAGGGTGGCGCACGCGTGACCGCGCTGCCGGCGGAGCAGGGTGCGGTGCTGGGTGGCCAGGCCGGATTCGCGTACGCGATCGACTGGCGCGACTACAACGCCGGGCGCGCGCTGGCTGTGCTGCAGGGCAAGGGCGTGAGCGCACGTGCCGCGTTCCAGCCGTTCACCACCGCGACCGTGCAGGGCGAGGTCAGCTTCGCTGCCGGCAGCCTGGTGATTCCGGTTGCCGGGCAAGCGCTGCAGGGTGCGGCGCTGCTTGAGGCAGTGACATCGGCCGCGCGCGAGGCAGGTGTGCAGGTGCACGCGCTGTCCAGTGGCCGCAGCCGCGAAGGCATCGATCTGGGCAGTGACGGCGTCAAGGCGCTGCGCAAACCCGCGGTTGCGCTGGTGATGGGGGAGGGCGTGGCCGCCACCGAGATCGGCTCGGCCTGGTTCCTGCTCGACCAGCAGTTGCACTTGCCCGCCAGCAAGCTGGACCCGCAGCAGCTGGGCAAAGTGCCGCTGGACCGCTACACCACGATCGTGCTGTCCGGGGGGACCTACACCGGCGTCGATACCACGGCGGTGGCTGCACTGAAGCGCTGGGTGCAGGCCGGTGGTTCACTGGTGACCTACGGCAGTGCTTCGAAGTGGGCGATCGAACAGAAGCTCGCCGACGGCGAGAAGCTCGGCAAGGACGAAGAGACTGCCGACGAGAGCCGCCGCGCATTCGGCGACCAGCGCGACATCGCCGCGATCGAGCGGGTCAGCGGCAACATCCTCAGCGCCGATGTGGACATCAGTCATCCGCTGGCGTTCGGCGTGCCGCGCCGGCAACTGGCGGTCAACAAGGAAAACACAGTTGCCCTGCAGCCGAGTGCGAACCCATTCTCGACGGTGGTACGCATCGACACGCCGCCGCGGGTGAATGGCTATCTTTCCGAGCGCAACCGTGCGCGGGTGGCGGGCAGCGCGTGGCTGCTGGTGTCGGCGCAGGGGCAGGGCAACGTGGTGCTGTTCGCCGACGATCCGGCGCACCGGAAGTACTGGCACGGGACGGACCGGTTGCTGATCAACGCGATCTTCTTCGGGAATCTGGTGAATCCGAGCAAGGCGCGGGGTTGAGGCGTTTGGCGCCTTGACTGATGCGTGTGGGGGCGGCCGGGCGGGCTGCGCAGGACACGCGTAAACCCGTCCTTGGGGGCTCGATGGCGCCATCCATGGCGCCAACGGTCCTGCGCAGCCCGCCCGGCCGCCCCTCGACGGTTTCCTGCGGGCGCGGACGCATCGAACCCCAAGGCGGGAGCAAGGGCAAAAGCAAAAGCAAAGCCAGGAATTGCGACTTCGGCTTTTGCCTTTGAATTTGAACTTGAACTTGAATTTGAATTTGAATTTGATCTTTCTTCTCCCGGCTACCCGGCGGGAGAAGAAGGCGCAGGCAATGCTTGATGCGGATGGGCATGGGGGCAGCGCAGAACCGTTGGCGCCATGGATGGCGCCATCGAGCTTACATGGACGTATTTACAGCGTGTTCTGCGCTGCCCCCATGCCCATCCGCCCTCGGTACCGCCACCGCGTGCTTCATCACCCGGTAGCCAGCAACAAAAAAGGACGGCGCGTCAGCGCCGTCCCTCGATAGCCTCCCGCGCAACGGGAAGCACAACAGCTGTCAGCTGTGATCAGCCGGCGCGGCCGCCGCCATTGCCTCCCTGGCCGCGGCCACGGCCGCCACCATTACCGCCACCGCCACGACGCTGGCCCTGACCGGCGCCTGCACCCGCGCGCTGCTGGCCGTTGCCACCGCCCTCGCGACGGCCACCGCCGGCCTTCTTCGGGCCGGCATGCGCATGGCGCGGCGCATCACCGTGCGGACGGCGTGCGTGGCTCTTGCGCGGTGCGCGCTCGCCGGTATCGTGCTCGGCCTTGCCCGGCGCACTGTTGCCCCAGCGGATCGGCGTCTGCAGCTCGAAGCCCGGCACGTCGCGGATGTCCATGTCGCGGCCCAGCAGGCGCACGATCGCGCGCAGCAGCTTCACTTCATCCTGCGCCACCAGGGAGATCGCCTGGCCGGTGGCGCCGTTGCGGCCGGTACGGCCGATGCGGTGCACGTAGTCCTCGGCCACCATCGGCAGGTCGAAGTTGATCACCTTCGGCAGCTCGTTGATGTCGATGCCGCGCGCAGCGATGTCGGTGGCCACCAGCACGGTCACGCGGCCGGCCTTGAAGTCGCCCAGCGCACGCAGCCGCTGGCCCTGGCTCTTGTTGCCATGGATCGCCGCGGTCTTGATGCCCGACTTTTCCAGGAACGTGGCCAGCTTGTCGCTGCCGTGCTTGGTACGGGCGAACACCAGGGTCTGCTCGCGACTGTCCTGCGCCAGCAGGTGCAGCAGCAGGTCGCGCTTGCGGCCGGCATCGACTGGATGCACGCGATGGGTGATGGTTTCGGCCACGGTGTTCTTCGGCGTGACCTGGATCTGTTCCGGGTTGCGCATGAACTCCAGCGCCAGCTGGCGGATGTTGTCCTCGAAGGTGGCCGAGAACAGCAGGGTCTGGCGGTTCTGCTTCGGCAGCTTGGCCAGGATGCGCTTGATCGACGGCAGGAAGCCCATGTCGAGCATGCGGTCGGCTTCATCCAGCACCAGCAGTTCAATGCCGGACAGGTCGACACTGCGACGCTCCAGGTGGTCGATCAGGCGGCCCGGGCAGGCCACCAGCAGGTCCACGCCACGGCGCAGGATGTCCAGCTGGTTGCCCATGCCGACGCCGCCGTAGATGCAGGCGCTGGGAATGCGCAGGTACTTGCTGTAGCCGCGCAGGCTGTCATGCACCTGGGTGGCCAGTTCGCGGGTCGGGGCCAGGATCAGCGCACGCGGCTTGCGCGGGCCGGCACGCACTTCCTGCGAGGCGGTGCCCAGGTGCTGCAGCAGCGGCAGGCCGAACGCGGCGGTCTTGCCGGTACCGGTCTGTGCGCCGGCCAGCAGGTCGCGACCGGCCAGCGCCAGCGGGATCGCCTGCTGCTGGATCGGGGTCGGGTTTTCGTAGCCCTGCTCGGCAAGCGCACGCAGCAGGAAGGGCGCCAGGCCCAGCGATTCAAAAGACATTGAGATTGCTCCAGGTACAAGAAACGCCTGTCCGAGCGGACAGACGGGGGCAGATCAAAGTGATCGGCTGACTCGGAGCGTTCCCGTGAACCGCGCTGCGAGAAGTTGGGTGCAGCCGGCACGAAGCGCAGGCTGGAATGCGTGACGAACGGCGTCGGAGTGGGGGCGGGCGAAGAGGGCGGACCCTGGTCGCCGGCGATCCCGAAGGGAAACGGACGGCCGCTGCAGACCTGCCTAGTCTAACCGATGGCTGAGACCTCGCGCAAAAAGCCCCGTTCAGGTAAGGGGTTCTCTCTGCAGGGCTGCGCCCTGCACCCGCAGAGGCGGGAGCAACGTCAAAGGTCGGGTTCCTGTGGGCAGGCGGGGTCGGTCCGGTGGCAGGGGACGCTGCAAGTACCCCTCAGGGGCCCGGCCCACCCGCACTGCCCCGCCATCCCTCGGAATGGACGCTGTTGCTGTTGAGGTTGCCGGCCAGCGGCCGGCACTACCGCAGGCGCAGGCCTGCAAGCCCTGCCGACCCCCACTACGGTAGGGTGGGCCGATGCCGCGCTGCAGCTTGGCGTCGCCGCAGATTTGATTACACTTGAAACTTGTTTGCCCACGACTCCGGACACCCACCCATGAAGCTTGGTTCTTTGAAGGAAGGCGGCCGCGACGGCACCCTGATCGTCGTCTCGCGTGACCTGCGCCACGGCGTGCGCGCCACCGGCATTGCCGCCACCCTGCAGCAGGCCCTGGAGGACTGGAGCCACATCGCACCGCGCCTGAACGCCCTGTACGAATCGCTCAACGCTGGCGACGCCGATGGCGTGTTCGACCTCGATCCGCAGGCGCTGGCCGCACCGATGCCGCGTGCCTATGAATTCGTTGACGGCAGCGCCTACCTGCCGCACGTCGAGCGCGTGCGCCGCGCCCGCGGTGCCGAGGTGCCGGAGAGCTTCTACACCGACCCGCTGATGTACCAGGCCACCAGTGCGGGGTTCTACGGCCCGCGCGATGCGGTCAAGGTGGTCAGCGAGGACTACGGCATCGACCTGGAAGCGGAGATCGTGGTGATCACCGACGACGTGCCGATGGCGGCCACCCCCGAACAGGCCGCCGGCCACATCCAGCTGGTCGGCCTGGTCAACGATGTCTCGCTGCGCAACCTGATCCCGGGCGAGCTGGCCAAGGGCTTCGGCTTCCTGCAGTCCAAGCCGCGTTCGGCGCTGTCGCCGGTGTTCGTCACCCCCGATGAGCTGGGTGCTGCGTGGCAGGGCAGCAAGGTGCACCTGCCGCTGCTGACCCACATCAACGGCCAGTGGTTCGGTGCGCCGGAGGCGGGCGTGGACATGCAGTTCAACTTCGCCCAGCTGGTCGCGCATGCGGCCAAGACCCGCCCGCTGGGTGCCGGCACCATCGTCGGCTCGGGCACCATCGCCAATGAAGACACCAGCAAGGGTGCCTCGTGCTTCGCCGAGCAGCGCGTGGTCGAGACCCTGCGTGACGGCAAGCCGAGCACGCCGTTCATGTCCTTCGGCGACGTGGTCCGGATCGAGATGCTCGACGCTGCCGGCAACAGCATCTTCGGTGCGATCGAGCAGCGCATCGAACAGGCGGCCAAGCCCTGAGCATGGAGGCGGCGATGGAGATCCCGGTCGACGACGGCATCGTGCTGTACACCTACTGGCGATCCAGCGCCGCCTACCGCGTGCGCATCGGCCTGGAGCTGAAGGGCCTGGCCTGGGAGGCGCGGCCGGTGCATCTGGTGCGCGACGGTGGCGAGCAGCATCATGAGGCTTATCGCGCGCTCAATCCGCAGCAGCTGGTGCCGACCCTGCTGCATGATGGGCACACGCTGACCCAGTCGCTGGCGATCATCGAGTACCTGGAAGAGCGCTTCCCACAGGTGCCGCTGCTGCCGGCCGATGCTGCGGGCCGCGCGCGGGTGCGGGCGCTGGCGCAGCTTGTGGCCTGCGATATCCATCCGATCAACAACCTGCGGGTGATGCAGTACCTGGAACGCGACCTGCAGCTGCCTGCCGACGCCCGCACGCAGTGGACCCTGCACTGGATCGCCGAAGGCTTTGACGCGATGGAAGCGATGCTGGCCAACAGCCGCGACACCGGCACCTTCTGCCACGGCGACCGTCCTGGCCTGGCCGACATCTGCCTGCTGCCGCAGCTGTACAACGCACACCGCTTCGGCCTGGACCTGACGCCGTACCCGACCCTGCGCCGCATCGAAGCGGCGTGCCAAGCGCTGGAGGCATTCGACCGCGCGCGCCCGGAACACCAGCCCGACGCCGCCTGAAAAAAAGGGGACGGAGGGGATTAAGTCGTATATGCACTTACGACTTAATCCCCTCCGTCCCCTTTCTGTTGCAATCGGGCCAGGTCATCGCGGAACAACCGGTAGGCCTCCTCGCGGCGGGCATCGTCGGTCTGTCGCAGCACCCATGCCGGGTGCACCGTGGCGTAGCCGCGCGTGCCGTCCTCGAGGGTGTGCCAGCGCCCGCGGTCACGCGAGAGGTCGAAATCATGGCCGAACACCGAGGCTGCCGCTGTCGCGCCGAGGCACACGATCACCTGGGGCCGCACGCGCGCGATCTCACCCATCAGCCAGGGCCGGCAGGCCTGGATGTGACGGCTCTCCGGCCGCTTGTGCAGCCGCACCTTGCCGCGCCGTTCATGGTGGAAGTGCTTCACCGCGTTGGTGAGGTACAGCGTGGCGCGATCGATCCCCAGTTCCGCCAATGCGCGGTCCAGCACCTGGCCGGCAGGTCCTGCAAATGGCTGCCCACGCAGATCTTCGGTGTCACCCGGTTGCTCTCCGACCAGCATCACCCCGGCCCCTGCCGGCCCCTGTCCGAATACGGTCTGCGTGGCCTGCTCCCACAACGGACACTGGCGGCAGGCGCTGGCCTGCCCGCGCAGATTGTCCAGGCTGCTGGCTTCGGCTGCCGATGCCGGAGGGTTCGCTCGCAGCGGAATCCTGCGTTGCGGTGCCTGCGCGGGACGGTCATGCATTTCCTGCACGCGGTCGGCGGCGTCGCGTACCAGGCGAGGCAGCAATCGGGCTTCAGGCAGGTGGCGCCAGTACTTGGCCGGCATCTCCTGCATCATCATCCGCGTGTTGAGCCGGGCCGGATTGAAAATGCTGGCGTAGTAGGTCTGCCACAGCGACTCGCGTGCATCCTCGGCCGGGGCATCCTCGCGCCGTGCACCGGGGCCGAAGGCAAGCGCCTGCCCATCCCAGGCGACGCTGCGCGAAGGCGTGAGGATGGCCCAGCGCATGCCGGTGAAACGGCGCGCGAAGAACGGCGCGACCCGGTCGACGATGTGGTGCTGTGGCTCGAACCAGGCGATGAACGCATCAGGCTGGCCAGGCACTTCGCGGAAGCGCACGAATGCCTTCATCTTGTGCGTGTCGCGGCGGACCGCCTGTGCCATGGCCATCGCCCGCAGTACGTCGGCATCGGCGGGGTTTGACAGCACCGAGCGTTCGCCATGGGCGATGCGCCACAGCAACCGGTACAGGAGGGCCATGCGTTGTCCGTCGCGATGGCACAGGCAGGTGGCCGCCAGTTCCAGGAAGTCGCGCGGTACCGTCAGTGCGCCAGCATCGGCCTGTGCGGGCGCCGAGGTGACCGCTGGCGCGTCCAGCAGCGATGCGTCGCTGCCCTCGAGCCAGTCCAGCTGCTCCGGCGCGACGCCGCGCAGCAGGGCTTCGCGCGCACCGCTGCGCCAAGCCTCCAGCGACCATGGCGGATCCACCCGCAGCGACCAGCGCTGCGCGTCAGGCCGCGGACGGGGCATCGAACAGCGAACCCTGTCGCGGCGGCGGGGCCAGCTGCGCGCGCAGCGCCGCCGGGTCGTCCAGTGCTTTGCGCGGGTGATGGTCGGCCAGCAGCACGAACGGCAGCAGCTTGCTCATCGGTGCCTTCAGGCGTGCGAGGTCGGCCACGCGCAGCCGCCCGTGACGGCGCGCCATCAGCACGCGCTTGACGTTGCGCACGCCAAGGCCGGGCACGCGCAGCAGCATCTCCTTCGGTGCCCGGTTCAGATCGACCGGAAAGCGCTCGGGGTGGCGGATCGCCCAGGCCATCTTCGGGTCGATATCCAGGTCGAGCATGCCGTCCTGGGTGGTATCGGTAATTTCATCCACGCCGTACCCGTAGAAGCGCAGCAGCCAGTCAGCCTGGTAAAGGCGATGTTCGCGCTGCAGCGGTGGCGGCTGCAGTGGCAACTGCCGGCTGGCGTCCGGAATCGGGCTGAACGCGGAGTAGTAGACCCGGCGCATGCGGTAGTTGCCGTACAGGCTGTCGGCGCTGGCCAGGATCTGCCGGTCGTTTGCCCCGTCCGCGCCGACGATCATCTGGGTGCTCTGCCCGGCCGGTGCGAAACGGGGAGGGCGCGGGCGAGTGCTGCGGCTGGCCGTCGGTGCCACCGCTGCGGGGGCCCTGCGAGCTTCCTTGGCTTCCTCGATGCGCCAGCGCAGTTCGCCCATCGCGCCACGGATGGAATGAACCGTCTTCTCCGGCGCCAAGGCGCTCAGGCCGGCTTCGGTCGGCAGTTCCACGTTGATGGACAGGCGGTCGGCATAGCGCCCGGCACTGGCCAGCAGTTCCGGCGAGGCCTCGGGAATGGTCTTGAGGTGGATGTAGCCGGCGTAGCGGTGTTCTTCGCGCAGCTGCCGGGCCACTTCCACCATCTGTTCCATGGTGTAGTCCGCATTGCGGATGATGCCGCTGGACAGGAACAGGCCCTCGATGTAGTTGCGCTTGTAGAAGTCCAGGGTGAGCGTGACCACCTCATCCACGCTGAAACGTGCACGGGGCACGTTGCTGGAAACCCGGTTCACGCAATAGGCGCAGTCGTAAATGCAGAAGTTGGTCAGCAGGATCTTCAGCAACGACACGCAGCGGCCATCGGGCGTGTAGCTGTGGCAGATGCCCATGCCCTCGGTGCTGCCGATACCGCCACTGGCGCGCGAATCGCGCTTGCCCGAACCGCTGGAGGCGCAGGAGGCATCGTACTTGGCGGCATCAGCCAGAATGGCCAGCTTGCGGATGGTTTCCATTGAGGAAACCTACGGATGAGCGGTCTCATTGGATGAGACCGCCCCTGAACTCTTCAGAAAAAGGGGATCGAGGGGATCAAGTCGCCAGTGCACAAACGACTTGATCTCCTCCGTCCCGTTTTTCGTGGGATCAGAAGCCGTGGGTGATGCTGGGCGCGCCCGCCGAGAAATCGGCGTACGGGTCGTGCTCGCCGCTGCTGCCTTCGGACAGGCGGAACTTCAGGGCCAGGCCATCGCGCGAGTCGGCCGCGCGCAGCGCTTCCTCCTGCTCGATGGTGCCGGCCTTGGCCAGCCGGAACAGGCACTGGTCGAAGCTCTCCATGCCTTCTTCCAGCGAGGCTTCCATCGCGGCCTTGATCTCGTGCACCTGGCCGCGGCGCAGCAGGTCGCGGATCATCGGCGTGTTGATCAGCACCTCGGTGGCCGGCAGGCGTCGGCCCTCCTTGTTCTTCACCAGGCGCTGGCTGATCACGGCACGCAGGTTCAGTGCCAGGTTCATCAGCACGTTCTTGTGCGCGCTTTCCGGGAAGAAGTTGAGGATGCGCTCGATGGTCTGGTCGGCGTTGTTGGAGTGCAGGGTGGCCAGGCACAGGTGGCCGGTCTCGGCGAAGGCGATCGCCGCCTCCATCGTCTCCGCATCCAGGATCTCGCCGATCAGGATCACGTCCGGTGCTTCACGCATCGCGTTCTTCAGCGCGTTGTGGAAGGCATGGGTGTCCAGGCCGACCTCGCGCTGGTTGACGATCGACATCTTGTGCTTGTGCAGGTACTCGATCGGATCCTCGATGGTGAGGATGTGACCGGTGGTGGTGCTGTTGCGGTGGTCGATCATCGACGCCAGCGAAGTCGACTTGCCGGAGCCGGTGGACCCCACCACCAGCACCAGCCCGCGCGGGGTCATGATGACGTCCTTCAGCACCTGCGGCAGGTTCAGCTCCTCGATGCTCGGGATCCGGCTGCGGATGGCGCGGATGACCATGCCGACCTCGCCCCGCTGCTTGAACACGTTGACGCGGAAGCGCCCGGCATCGGGCAGGGCGATGGCCATGTTGAGCTCCAGCTCGCGCTCGAACTGCGGCACCTGGCCCTCGTCCATCAGCGAGTAGGCGATCTTCTTGACCATGCCCGGCGGCAGGCCGGTGTTGCCCAGCGGATAGAGCTTCCCCTCGATCTTGATGTAGACCGGTGCCCCGGTGGTCAGAAACATGTCCGAAGCGTTCTTTTCGGTCATCAGCTTCAGGAAGTAGCCGATATCCATTGCGAATTTTCCCCAACGAAACGGCCGACGCCCGTTGCCAGCACGGTGTCGGCTTGACGACAATGGCCGTGAACCGACAACCGGTACGGCCTCCCCAATGAAACGACTTAGCTTCGCACGAATGCGCCATGGCCTGTATGTGATGGCGTTTGCATTCGCACTGTCTGCCCCCGCCTGGGCGCAGGACGCTGCCCTGGAACTGGCGCAGGCCCGGCAGGCGGTCGACAAGGCCACCCAGGCCGATGCCGACCAGTACGCCCCGGACCTGATCGGGCTGGCCCGGCAGGGGCTGGAGCAGGCCCAGCGCGCCGCCGGCGACCGCCGCGAGCGCAAGAACGCCCCGGCGATGGCCCTGCGCGCTGCCGCCGATGCCGACCTGGCCCGCGCCCGCAGTGAGGAAGCCACCGTCACCGCGCAGCTGCAGTTGCGCCGCAACGAGGTCAACCAGCTGCAGCGCCAGCTGTCGACCGGGGAGGACCGCCGGTGAAGCCGATGACCGCCGCAACCCTGGCCGCGCTGCTGGCGCTGCCGACCCTGGCCGTGGCCGCCGACAACCCGATGGTGGCGCAGCTGAGCCAGCGCCTGATGGCCATCCAGGCCAACCCCGATACCGCTGAGCTGGGCGCCTTCGAGCGCATGCAGGCGCAGCAGGCCATCGCGACCCTGGACAAGGCCAAGCGCCGTGACCAGGAGCTGGCCACCTACCTGGCCGAGCGCCGGGTGGAGATTGCCGAGACCGCAGTGCGCACTGCGCTGGCCGCGCGCGAGGTCGACCGCCTGGAGCGTACCCGCAGCGACCTGCTGATCGAGGCCAGCCGCCGCGATGCCGCCCGTGCCCGCCAGGAAGCCGAGCAGCTGCGCATGCAGGCGCAGATGCAGGCCGAGGAGGCCGAACGCCTGCGCCAGGCGGCCGAGGCCGAGACCCTGGCCCGCCAGGACGCCGAGAATGCCCTGACCAGCGTGGCCGGCAAGCAGCAGCAGCGGCTGAGCGCTGCCCAGCAGAACGCTGCCAGGCTGGCCCGCGAGGAAGCCGAGCTGGTGTCCGGGCAGAAGCTGCCCGGTTCGAAGTTCGACGCTCGCGGTGAGGTCTTCACCTTCGGGGGTGACGCGTTCGCCGCAGGCGCCTCCAGCCTGTCCGGCGGCGCGCGCAACCAGGCCAAGGCCCTGGCCGAGTACCTGAACATCGGCAAGAAGGGCCGCCTGCGCATCGAGGCCTACGACAGTGCCAACGGCGTGGGCCAGAAGCGCGCCGAAGCGCTGCGCGACGCCCTGGTCGCGGGTGGTGTCGCCAGCAACCGGATCCAGGTCAGCGGCAAGAAGGCTGCGTCCACCCGGGCGCGCTCGGCCGAGGTCATCATCGCCCCGTAATTGCTTGATATTGTTTGTTTTTCGTTGTGATGAGCATTCAGCCTGAACCCCGCCCCGGCGGGGTTCGGTCTTTTTGTCGCAGGGGTCTTGTACCCCGCCCTGAGCAGGCGTAGGGTCAATCGTCCGGGACGCAATGCCGCGGACCGGACGATGGGAGGGCCGGGCCGATGCAAGCAGGGCGCGAACCGCAGCAGATCGACGTGCGCAGGCCAGTGCCGCAGGTCGTTGCAGGCGTCCAGGTGGCCATCGGCCGGCACTCCTCCATAAACAACGCCCCGTGCCTTGCGGCCGGGGCGTTCGTGTATCTGTCGAAGGAGGTCCATCATGTTTGAAGATCAGCCCCAGAGCGAGATCGACGCCCGTCGCGCGCGTGATCCGGAGTTCAGGGCACTCCATGACCAGCACCGCAAGTTGAACAAGAAGTGCATGGACGCGGAGTTGGGTGTACTCCCGATCGATGATGTCACCCTGGGTCGCATGAAGCGTGAGAAGCTGCTGGCCAAGCAACGTCTTCTGCGAATGTACGAAACACCGCTCCCAACGACGTCCCCCACGCTTTGACGCACTCCGTCGCGCCCGGAACGGCGTGACCCGGCCATCGATGGCCCCGCCGGGCGCTTCTGCCCCGGCATCGCGGCACCGCCGATGAGGCGGCCGCGCCAAGGCACCACAGGCGGTGGTGCCTTGGCCTGCAGGCACCACTCACCGATGCGGGCGGTACCGGTCTCCTCGTCGATCCGGGGCCGCCCGCATCCCTTTACGGGGCCGGCGGGCGGCATCTCCGCGCCGACCTGACATTCAGCGCCATCCGTCGGATAATCATCGGTCCGGCCCTGCGTGGCGCGAATCGAAAGTCCTCCGAATGCCCATCCATTCCTCCGTCCTCGAACTCATCGGCCAGACCCCGATCGTCAAGGCCCAGCGCCTGGACACTGGTGTCTGCGAGCTCTACCTGAAGCTCGAGAGCGCCAATCCGGGCGGTTCGATCAAGGATCGCATCGGCCTGTCGATGATCGAGGCGGCGGAGCAGCGGGGTGACCTGAAGCCGGGCGCAACCCTGGTCGAAGGTACCGCCGGCAACACCGGCCTGGGCCTGGCACTGGTGGCCCAGCAGAAGGGCTACAAGCTGATCCTCGTCGTTCCCGACAAGATGAGCCGCGAAAAGATCTTCAACCTGAAGGCGATGGGTGCCGAAGTGCGCCTGACCCGGTCGGACGTCGCCAAGGGCCATCCCGAGTACTACCAGGACCTGGCCAAGACCATCGCCGAGCAGACCCCGGGCGCCTATTTCATCAACCAGTTCGGCAACCCGGACAACCCGGCCGCGCATGAGTTCGGCACCGGCCCGGAGATCCTCGAACAGATGGGCGGTGACCTCGATGCCATCGTGTTCGGCTGCGGCAGCTCCGGTACCATGACCGGCCTGTCGCGTGCGTTCGCCAGGCTCTCGCCGAAGACCGAGCTGGTGCTGGCCGATCCGGTCGGCTCGATCCTTGCCGAGTACATCAACGACGGCGTGCTCAACGACAAGTCGGGCAGCTGGCTGGTGGAAGGCATCGGCGAGGACTTCCTGCCCTCGATCTCCGACTTCAGCCGTGTCAAGAAGGCTTATGCCATCAGCGATGCCGAGAGTTTCCACACCGCGCGCGAGCTGCTGGGCAAGGAAGGCATCCTCGGCGGTTCGTCCACCGGCACCCTGCTGGCC
This sequence comes from Stenotrophomonas sp. T8, assembly GCF_051853085.1. NCBI lineage: Bacteria > Pseudomonadati > Pseudomonadota > Gammaproteobacteria > Lysobacterales > Lysobacteraceae > Stenotrophomonas > Stenotrophomonas sp. T8. The sequence continues at coordinate 210,745 of NZ_CP195329.1, forward strand.
GCGGCGCTGAAGTACTGCAAGGAGCAGACCACGCCGAAGAAGGTGCTGGTGCTGGTCTGCGACACCGGCAACAAGTACCTGTCTAAGATGTACAACGACTACTGGATGCTGGACAACGGCTTCCTGGAGCGCCCGCAGCACGGCGACCTGCGCGACCTGATCCTGCGCCCGTACGGCCAGCGCGACACGGTGGTGATCGGCCCGAACGACCTGTTGACCACCGCCTACCAGCGCATGAAGCTGTATGACGTGTCGCAGCTGCCGGTGATGGACGGTGACCAGCTGGTCGGCATCGTCGATGAAAGCGACGTGCTGCTGCATGTCTACGGCGACGAAGCGCGCTTCCGCGACACCGTGGCCACCGCGATGGTCAGCAAGCTGGACCGGCTGGACGTGAAGTCGCCGATCGAGGCCCTGCTGCCGGTGTTCGACCGCGGGCAAGTGGCGATCGTGATGGACGGTGACGCCTTCCTCGGCCTGATCACCCGCATCGACCTGCTGAACTATCTGCGCCGTCGCGTGCAGTAAGCCGCTGATCGCTGCCGTTCACCGCTGAATTCCGGTTTATTCGCGTCAAAGCTCGTTAAGGCTGCGCTGATAGACTCCCGATCCTTTGACGGCGCCGCACGTCGGCGCCATTCAGGAAACGATATGTCCAACTCCTCTTCGCCCGACCGCGCGCTGGCCCTGGCCACGCTGGCCATCCACGGCGGCCAGTCGCCCGATCCCAGCACCGGCGCGGTGATGCCGCCGATCTACGCCACCTCGACCTATGCGCAGTCCAGCCCGGGCGAGCATCAGGGCTTCGAGTACTCGCGTACCCACAACCCGACGCGCTTTGCCTATGAGCGCTGCGTGGCCTCGCTGGAAGGCGGCACCCGCGGTTTCGCCTTCGCCTCGGGCATGGCGGCCAGCTCGACCGTGATCGAGCTGCTGGACGCCGGCAGCCACGTGGTGGCGATGGACGATATCTACGGCGGTAGCTTCCGCCTGTTCGAGCGCGTGCGCCGCCGCACCGCCGGGCTGGATTTCAGCTTCGTCGACCTGACCGATCTGGCGGCATTCGAAGCCTCCATCACGTCGAAGACGAAGATGGTCTGGATCGAGACCCCGACCAACCCGATGCTGAAGATCGTCGACATCGCCGCGGTCGCCGCCATCGCCAAGCGCCATGGCCTGATCGTAGTGGTCGACAACACCTTCGCCTCGCCGATGTTGCAGCGTCCGCTGCTGCTGGGCGCCGACCTGGTGCTGCATTCGGCCACCAAGTACCTCAATGGCCATTCGGACATGGTCGGCGGCATGGTGGTGGTGGGTGACGACGCGCCGCTGGCCGAGCAGATGGCGTTCCTGCAGAACTCCATCGGCGGTGTGCAGGGCCCGTTCGACAGCTTCCTGGCCCTGCGCGGCCTGAAGACCCTGCCGCTGCGCATGAAGGCGCACTGCGCCAACGCGCTGGCGCTGGCGCAGTGGCTGGAAAAGCACCCGGCGGTGGAGAAGGTGATCTACCCGGGCCTGCCCTCGCACCCGCAGCATGAGCTGGCCGGCAAGCAGATGGCCGGTTACGGCGGCATCGTCTCGATCGTGCTGAAGGGCGGTTTCGAGGCCGCCAAGCGCTTCTGCGAGAAGACCGAACTGTTCACCCTGGCCGAGTCGCTGGGCGGCGTGGAGAGCCTGGTGAACCATCCGGCGGTGATGACGCATGCTTCGATTCCCGTGGCGCGTCGGGAGCAGCTGGGGATCAGTGATGCGCTGGTAAGGCTCAGCGTGGGTGTGGAAGAGTTGGGGGATCTGCAGGTGGATCTGGAAAGGGCGCTGGGCAGGGCTTCTGAATGAGTAGCATCCACGCTGAGTTCGGCAGTTCGCCGGGTGCGCTTGTCCGCAGCCTGGTCTCCAATCGCATGCTGATCTGGCAGCTGACCCAGCGTGAGGTCATCAGCCGGTATCGAGGTTCGGTCTTCGGGCTGGCGTGGTCCTTTTTCAATCCACTGTTGATGCTGGCGGTCTACACCTTCGTTTTCTCGGTGGTGTTCAAGGCGCGCTGGGGCCTTGAAACCAGCAGTCATGGTGATTTCGCCGTCATCCTGTTCGTCGGCATCATCGTCCACGGTGTGTTCGCCGAGTGCATCAACCGTGCACCGGGGCTGATACTCAACAGCGCCAGTTACGTGAAGCGCGTCGTGTTCCCGCTGGAGACACTGCCGTGGGTCGCGATGGGCGCCACCCTGTTCCATTCGATGGTTTCGGTGCTGGTCCTGCTTATCGCCCAGTTGCTCCTGCGTGGCTCGATCCCGCTGACCGCACTGTGGTTGCCGGTGGTAATCTTCCCGCTGGTGGTCGGCACCATGGGCGTGTCCTGGCTGCTGGCGGCACTGGGTGTCTACCTGCGTGACATCGGCCAGGTCACCGGCATCGTCACCACGGTGATGCTGTTCATGGCACCGGTGCTGTATCCGGTGCAGGCCCTGCCGGAGAACCTGCGGCCGTACATCTATCTCAACCCGCTCACGTTCATCATCGAACAGGCGCGTGAGGTCCTGCTGTGGGGCCATGCCCCGGACTTCATCGGGCTGGGCAAGTACGTAGTGGGGGCCGCGCTTGTCGCGTGGTTCGGTTTCGCGACGTTCCAGAAAATGCGCCGGGGGTTTGCCGATGTCCTTTGATCCCTCCAGCGATGTCGCCATCCGGGTAAGCGGCGTCACCAAGTGCTTCCAGATTTATGACCAGCCGCACCAGCGGCTGAAGCAGGCCGTGCTGCCGCGCCTGCGCCGTGCCGCAGGCTTGGCGCCGCGCCGCTACTACGACGAGTTCTGGGCGCTGAAGGGCGTCGATTTCGAAGTGAGGCGCGGCGACACGGTCGGCATCATCGGCCGCAACGGGTCGGGCAAGTCGACGCTGCTGCAGATCATCTGCGGCACCCTGCAGGCCACCTCCGGAACGGTCGAGGTCAAGGGGCGCGTGGCGGCCCTGCTGGAACTCGGCGCGGGGTTCAACCCGGAATTCAGCGGGCGCGAGAACGTCTACCTGAGCGCCTCGATCCTCGGCCTGACCCGCGAGCAGATCGACACCCGGTTCGACGACATCATCGCCTTTGCCGATATCGGCAACTTCGTCGACCGGCCGGTGAAGACCTACTCCAGCGGGATGTACGTGCGACTGGCGTTTGCGGTCATCGCGCACGTCGATGCGGACATCTTGGTGATCGACGAAGCGTTGGCCGTCGGCGATGCGATCTTCGTGCAGAAGTGCATGCGCTTCCTGCGCAAGTTCCGCGAAACCGGCACACTGCTGTTCGTGAGCCATGACACCTCCTCGGTGCTCAATTTCTGCCAAAGCGCGGTGTGGCTCAACCGTGGCGACATGGTCATGCACGGTACTGCCGAAGACACCTGCAACGCCTACATCGAGTACTGCTCGCAGGAGGTGTACGGCGATACGGTGAAGCTGACCTCGCGCCAAGCCTCACGTGATGCGGCGCCGACAAAGCCGCGGTCCAAGGCCCAAGTGGAGCGGGACACGCGTCTGGAAATGTTCGACAACGTCGCCAATTCGGCTGGCTGGCAGTCCGGTGTCGCCAGCATTGATTCGGTGCTGCTCAGCGATCCCCAGGGCGAAACCCTCACCTCGTTCGCCGGTGGCGAGGATGTGCTGCTGCGTGTGCGGGCCACTGCACACCAAGCGCTGTCCAGCCCGTTGATCGGTTTCTTCGTCAAGGACCGGCTGGGTCAGTCGCTGTTCGGCGAGCACACCTTCACCTACATCCAGCCGCCGATGCAGGTTGAGGCCGGGACGACGCTTGAGGCCAGTTTTCGCTTCACGTTGCCGATGCTGCCCAACGGCGATTACTCGATGACCGTTTCCATCGCTGACGGTGATCCGTTCGCCAACACCCAGCATGCGTGGCTGCATGACGCGGTGCTGATCAAAGTCGCCTCGCCCAAGTTGCGCTATGGTCTGGTGGGCATCCCCTTCGATGAGGTCACCATGACGCGGGTAGGGGGAGCGGAATGAACCATGGCTTCATTCCGCCGCTGACCACCGACGACCCCCGCGTCAGCATTGGTCGCTTCACGTACGGTGGTGCCACCTTCAAGCTGTGGAGCGCCGGGGAGCGCATCGAAGTGGGCGCATTCTGTTCCTTCGCCGAAGACGTGCTGATCTTCGGTGGCGGCGAGCATCGCATGGATTGGGTCACTACCCATCCGTTGCGCATTGCGTTCAATTCGCCGGGTGCGGGCCAGGATGGGCATCCGCACAGCAAAGGCGTGACCCGCATCGGCAACGATGTGTGGATCGGCCATGGCGCGCTGGTTCTCTCCGGAGTGACCGTGGGCCACGGCGCCTGCATCGGCGCCGGTGCTGTGGTCAGCAGGGACGTCCCACCCTACGCCATCGTCGCGGGCAACCCTGGCCGTGTCGTCCGCATGCGCTTCAGCGAAGCGCAGATCGAGCACTTGCTGCACATCGCCTGGTGGAACTGGCCGGTGGAGCGGATCAAGCAGTTTGAATCCCTGCTGTGCAGCCCCAGCATCGATGCATTCATTACGGCCGCGCTGGCCGACCCGGACGCTGCGGCGTCGTTCACGTGATAGAGACTGAGATGATCGATTTCCCGTTGTCGCCGAACATGCTGATGATGCCGCGCAAGCTCCCGCACAGCGCGTGGCTTGGGCACATTCCCTTCGCCAGTTGGCTGGTGGAAGTTGTGCGGCCAACGACCATCGTGGAGCTGGGTACGCACAACGGTGCCTCGTTCCTGGCGTTCTGTCAGGCGGTGGAAAGCCAGCAGGTCAGTGCGCGCGTGTTCGCGGTGGATACTTGGGAAGGCGACGAGCATGCTGGTTTCTACGGTAATGAAATCTACGCCGAGCTTCGCGATTACCAGCAGCGCCATTACGCCGGCATTTCCGAGATGATGCGGATGCGCTTCGACCAGGCGCTGGAATACTTCGCAGATGGATCGGTCGACGTCCTGCACATTGACGGCCTGCACACCTACGAAGCCGTCCGCGAAGACTTCGAGACGTGGCGCAGCAAGCTGTCGCCGCGCGCGGTCGTGTTGTTCCACGACAGCTGCGTGCGCGAGCGCGGGTTTGGCGTGTGGGAGTACTGGAGCGAGATTTCCTCGAAGTTCCCGTCGTTCGAATTCACCCACACCCATGGGCTGGGCGTGCTGCTGGTGGGCGGGGAGCAGCCGCAGGCATTGCTGCAGCTTGCCCAGGCTGCGCGTGACGGCCAGTTCGCCACCATCAACCAGTTCTTCGATGCACTGGGTCGCAACATCAAGAACGTGGAAGAGATCGAGCGGGTGAACCAGGGCCTGACCGCCGCCCATGGCGAGATCGGCCGGCTCAACGCCGAGGAAGCACGTCTGCGCGCACTGCTGGAGAAGAACAGCGACGCCACCGAGGAGCATTACGCGATAGTGGAGTCGCAGTTGCCGAGCCTGGCCCAGGGCCTGTCACTGCTGGAGCGTCGCGTCATCGAAGGGATGAGCGAGACGCGCCAGGCACTGGACCATTCCCGTGAAGCCGCGGTCGCCAATGTGGTGGCGTCGGTGATCCCGCGCCTGGACGAGCAGGACCGGAAACTCAATCTCCTCGTGCGCCCGTGGTGGCGCCGAGCCCTTGGCCGCTGAGCAAACAGGATTCCGCAAGGCACCTACATGTCCATCGACAAGACCCTACTCAAGCGTGGCCTCAAGCGAGTGGCGGCCAAGGTGCTGTCCATCAACTGGTTCGCACCTGTTCCCGATCGCCTGAAGCTACTGGTTGCCCGTCGGGCGGGGTGCTGTGACTGGCACTGGTATGCGCGCTTCATCCTGCGTTCGTCCGGGGCGGCCGCCGAAGGCCCCAGCCACTTCCTGTCCTTTGGCAATGCCGAAGGGAAGTCACCGAGCCCGCTGTTCGACCCGGCGTGGTACTGCGCGCGTTTCGGCCTCAAGGCGTCCCCGCTTGATGCCCTGATGCAGTACCTGTTCATCGGCGAGCGCGTCGGCCTGGCGCCAAGCCCGTGGTTCGATCCGCACTACTGCCGGCGCACCGCACCGTCGTCCAGCGGCCTGCGGCCGGTGCTCGGCCAGTACCTGGTGGATTACCACAACTCGGGAACGCCACACCCGTTGTTCGACCAAGAGTGGTACCTCAACCAATACCCGGACGTGCGCGACAGCGGCGCCAATCCGTTGCTGCATTTCCTCTACGACGGCATTCCCGAAGGGCGTCTGCCCAATCCGTACTTCGCGCCGGCGTGGTATCTGGAAGCCTATCCGGATGTGGCAGGCATCGACCCGTTCGCACATTTCTTCGCGCATGGCGCGGCGGAAGGACGGAGCCCGGGGCCCGAATTCAACGCGCGACAGTATCTGGACCAGAATCCGGATGTGGCGCTGACCGGCATGAACGCGCTGGCGCATTACTTGGCGGTGGGGCGTCGCGGTGGTCGCGAGCTGGGCAAGCGCCCCTTCTCGCTGACCGATCTTGCCGCGCCCGTGGCGCCTGCCGACGCGCCGCTCCAAGACGGCGTGGTCGACATCGTCCTGCCGGTCTACCGCGGCCTGGAAGAGACGCGCAACTGCATCGATTCTGTGCTGCGCTCGCATAACCGCAGCCGTACCCGGCTGCACATCTACAACGACTGCTCGCCCGAGCCGGAAGTGACCGCCTACCTGCGTGAGCTGGCCAGCCGCGAGCCGTCGGTACGCCTGACCGAGAACCCGCAGAACCTCGGCTTCGTGCTGACCGTCAATGCCGGCATGGCGCACGCCCTGCAGCAGGCCGACAGCATCGGTGCTCTCCTGCTCAACAGTGACACAATCGTGACCGGTGACTGGGTCGACCGCATGGTTGCCCACCTGGGGGCCAATGTCGGCTCGGTCACGGCGCTTTCCAACAACGCCACGATTTGCAGTTATCCCCAACTGGGCGCCAACGCGCTGCCGGAGGGGATGGATGCGTCAGCGCTGGACCACCTGACTCGCCGCATCAATACCGGTGTGGCCGTGGATGTTCCCACCGGCGTCGGCTTCTGCATGCTGATCTCCCGCGCCGCGTTGGAAAAGGCCGGCCTGTTCGATGCCGAGGCTTTCGGCAAGGGCTACGGCGAGGAGAACGACTTCTGCATGCGCTCGGGTCGTCTCGGTTTCCGCCATCGCTTGGCCATGGACGTGTTTGTCGAACACGTGGGTGAAGTGAGCTTCGCCGACGACAGCAAGCCCGGCAAGATCATCGCGCAGAAGATCATCGACGAGCGCTACCCCGATTACGGTTCGCAGGTTGCCCGGTTCTGTTCGATGGATCCGGGCTTCTCGGCGCGCGTGCGGCTGACCCTGGAGGTTTGGAAGGCGAGGGCGCGTCCGGTCTCGGTGCTGTTGACCCACACCTGGGGCGGAGGCACCGAGCGTGCTGTGCAGGCCATTCGTGCCTCGCTGGCCGAAACCGGCGAAGTGGTGATCGTACGGCCGATGGAGGACAACAACGGGTCGGGGCTGGTCAACGTCAGCCATGCATCGGACTTCGATGGCTTCGATTTCCTGTTCCACTACCGCACGCCCGAAGAACTGGCCGCGATGCTGCAGGCACTGGGCACCGGAGCGCTGCAGATCCACCATCTGGTCGGGTTTGGCCCGTCGGTGCGTCGCGCGGTGGCGCTGACCGGGCTGCCCTACAGCTTCCACGTGCATGACAACTATGCGATCTGCCCGCAGATCACCCTGACCGACGCTACCGGCAACTACTGCGGCGAGCCTGGTGAGAACGGCTGTGACAGTTGCATCGCCGAGCGCCCGTCCAACGGCGCGGCAGACATCCGCAACTGGCGCGCCAGCAACCAGTGGCCGCTGCTGGGTGCGCAGGCCGTGTTCGCACCGAGCCGGGATGCGGCGCAGCGCATGCAGCGCTACACCGGCATTCCCGTGCAGGCCGTGTACCACGAGTCCCGCATCGACACGAATCCGGGCCGGCTTGGGCGAGGCGCGCGGCCGTACCGGGTGCTGCTGCTGGGTGTGATGGCCGCGCACAAGGGGCTGAATCACCTGATGGCCATTGCCGAGGAAGCGCGACGTGTGCGTGCACCGCTCGCGTTCCACGTGATCGGCTATCCTCAGACGGACATGCTCAGGAACCCGGGATTCAGCTGGAGCGGTCCCTATGCGGAGCAGGACCTGGACGAGCTGATCGAGGCGCATGACCCCGATGCGTTCCTGTTCCTTTCCCAGGCCCCGGAAACCTATTCCTACACCCTGTCGCACGCCCTGCGGGATGGCCGGCCGATTGCCGCCAACCGCCTCGGTGCGTTCATCGAGCGGCTGGAAGGCGTCCCCAATGCATTGATGCTGGCCCATGACGCGACTGCGGCCGATGCGGTGCGGGCGCTGGTGACGTGGCTGGAAGGTCTGTACGAGAAGGAAACTGCATGAAACAGCGATTCGGCACGGAGCTTCGTCCTGCGCTGCGCTCGCAGTACCCCCTGCGGATTGCGGTGATCCCCGAGCGCTACGGCACGGTGATGTCGCCGTGCGCGAGCATCCGCCTGCACGCGTTCACCGAGCGCTTCGCTGCCGATGTCCGCTACCTGATGCCGGAAGAGCTGTCCGCCTTTGCACCCGATCTTGTGCTCTGGAACCGCGGCGCCGTCATTGCTGGATCGGGCCTGGCGATGATCGCCGAGGCGGGACGGCAGGGGGCAGCGCTGGTCTACGACCTGGACGACAACCTGCTGGCCATGGACGAGCATCCCGAACGGGACGCCTATGCCGCAGTCATTGAAGCGGTCCGCAGCTCGATCACCCTTGCCGATGTCACCTGGTGCTCGACGCGCCCGCTGGCCGAGGTGATCAACGCTGCCGGCGGTACCGCCGAGTGGATGCCCAACGCGCTGGATGCCGATCTGTGGCAGGCAGCGCCAGGTGAGGCGCTGTCGCTTCCGGCAACCGGCACGGTACGCCTGCTGTACATGGGAACGCGGACCCACGACGACGATTTCCGACTGCTCGACGCGGCACTGCAGCAGGTCTGGGAAAAGCGTCCAGGCGCGTTCTCGCTGACCCTGGTGGGCGTCAACGCTGCGGACACCGGCAGTCGGCCCTGGATGCAAGGCCAGAGCCCCCCGGCCCATGTCGGCGCGTCCTATCCCGCTTTCGTGCACTGGTTCTCCCGCCTGCGCGGCTTCCATGCAGGCATGGCGCCTCTGCTCGGCTCGGATTTCAATCGTTGCAAGAGCTCCATCAAGGTGCTGGACTACGCCGCCATGGGCTTGGCCACGCTGGCTTCGAACGTGCCTTCCTATGCGGATGACGCGCACGACGACCGCATCTTGATCGACAATACCGCCGATGCCTGGACTGATCGGATCGTTTCGCTGGTCGATCGGCAGCTGGCGGTGGATGAGATCGCTGCACGCGCCGTATCGCGCGTGGGGCCGGACATGTTCGACGAGGCGGTGGCCCGTCGCTGGGAGAGTTGCATGCAGGTGATGGGGAAATGATGAAAGAAGGTCCAATGAAGCGCACGGCGCGCTGGCTGTTGCCGATCGAGCGGCCACGCATCGCACTGCTGCTTCTGGCACTCGGCGTGCTGGTGATGATAGTTGCGCGGCTGTTCTCCTGGCCGGGCTTCGCGACGCACGATACGGTGTTCATCACCCAAGAAGCGCTGCGTGGCGAGTACACCTCCTACCACCCGGTCCTCAACGCACTGCTGATCCGCTGGCTGGCCGTGCCCTTCGAATCCTTCAGCATCTACACCTCGCTGCAGATCCTGTTCTGCGCGACGCTGTACCTGCGCAGTGCCACGCTGTTCGCGCGGATGGTCAGCCGGCCCGCGTGGATCGTACTTGGCGTGGCGCTGTGGGCGGCAATGCCCAGTACCTACCTGTACCTGGGCATGATCTGGAAAGACGTGCTCTGCGCGTATTGCCTGCTGTTCCTGGCAACGCTGGTGCTGCAGTCGCGGCAGACCGGCGTGCTTGCGGGCCGTGCCGATGCAGTGCTGCTAGGCCTGTCCCTGTTCCTCATCGTTGCCACTCGCCATGGCATGGCGATCAATTTCCTGCTGCTGCCGCTGGCCATCGGTGTGCGCCAGCTGTGGGCGGCACGCCCGTATCGAGCGGCCTTCGTGGCGTCGGTCGTCGGCTGGCTGCTGATGTCGTTGGTCGCGGCTTCACCTCTGGTGAAGAATGATGTCGCGCACCTGTCCAAGCTGAAGATCTCGGCGGTGTCCGGGCCGTTCCTGGGCATGGTGGCCAACCGCAGTGGATACACCAGCAACGACCCCGGCCAGGACCAGGCGCTGGCCGCCCGTGTGTTCGGGCCGGACTACGCGGAGAAGTACCGTCCGGACTACCTGATGAACGAGGTGGTGCTGACGGATCCGCAGGAGCTTGATGAGGCGTACGGCCTGATCCTGCGCCGCACCGCACGGCTCTGCCTGCTCAATGTCTCCCAGTGCGGCTCGGACCGCCTGCAGATGATGCTGGCGACGCTGCAACCGAGCACCGCCTTCGGTGGCATGAAGTTCTACGACCTGGCGATCATGGAGAACTGCCCGACGGTGTTCGGCATGGACCCGGACAAGTGCGATGTACTAGAACGCTTCGAGCGTGGCGAACGCCCCGGCGTGCTGGTTGAGTTCCAGCGCAAGTTCGTTTCCCGTTTCGTGGATACCCGCGGCACTGTACAGAACGTATTCGTGTGGAACCTGCTGCCGGCCTTCGTGCTGCTGCTGGCGCTGCTGGTGTTCACCGCACCCGGCCGTCCGCTGTGGATCCTTTCGCTGTTCATCCTGATGCAGATGGTGCTGCCGATGGCAACGTCGATGGCCAACGATTTCCGCTATTACTACTTCCTGGCACCTCTGAGCACGCTGCTGGCGGTATTCGTGCTGGGTCGAGCAGTGCACGGTCGCAGCTTCTGGCGCGATCGCCCAACGCAATCCAATGAGGCAAGCCATGTCTGACGCCACGATGGAAGCGCCGCGCCAGCAGGTGGCCGTGGTGATTCCCTGTTACAAGGTCCGCCGCCACATTCTGGGCGTCATCGATGCCATTGGTCCGGAGGTCGATGCGATCTATTGCGTTGACGACCGCTGCCCGGATGCGAGCGGGGACTTCATCGAGCAGCAGGCGCGGGACCCGCGCGTGGTGGTGCTGCGCCACGAACAGAACCAGGGCGTGGGTGGAGCCGTGATGACGGGCTACCAGCGCGCGATTGCCGATGGCATGTCCATCCTGGTCAAGGTCGATGGCGATGGGCAGATGGATCCCACGCTGGTGCCGCTCTTCATCGGCCCGATCCTGAAAGGCCAGGCCGACTACACCAAGGGCAACCGTTTCTGGGATCTGTCCAACATCCGCCGCATGCCGCTGGTCAGGCGCATCGGCAACCTCGGCCTGTCCTTCATGACCAAGGCATCGACCGGTTACTGGGATGTGTTCGACCCCACCAACGGCTACACCGCCATCCATGCCAATGTCGCGGCGCGGCTGCCGTACGCATCGATCAGCCGGCGTTACTTCTTCGAGACCGATATCCTCTTCCGACTGAACATCATGCGGGCGGTGGTGTGCGACGTGCCGATGGACGCGACCTACGGCGACGAGGAGAGCAATCTCAAGATCGGCCAGGTGCTGACTGAGTTCTCCTACAAGCACGCACGCAACCTGTTCAAGCGCATCGGCTACCGCTATTTCCTGCGCGACCTGTCCATTGCATCGTTCGAGCTGCTGGCTGGCACGTTCCTGCTGGCCAGCGGCGTGCTCTACGGTGGCTGGCACTGGTTGCAGGCGCTGGAGGCTCAGCAGGCCTCTGCCGTCGGTACGGTGGTCCTGCCGTCGATTGCGGTCGTGAGCGGGCTGCAGTTCCTGCTGGCCTTCATCGGGTATGACATTGCCAGCGTCCCGCGCCAGGTGCTGCATCCCCTGTTCGCCCCGTTCCGGCCGCGCCGGCGGGACTGAGTGCCGATGGGGGCCGGTGCTGCCGGCCCCTCGGTTGCTACGTCACGCGCCCGTCGTGGGCTTGAACACCAGGCGCGAGAAGATCAGGTAGTTCCAAGCCGCGATCATGCCCATGACCACGAACTTTGCCAGCAGCACATGCAGGTGCAGGTGGTCCACCAGCAACAGCAAGGCCAGGTTGCCAAGCAGCAGGTTGATGGCGGCCAGCGCACCGTAGCGCGCCAGCTCGCTGCGCCAGCTGCCCTGGCTGCGGAACACCCAATGCCGGTTCATCATAAAGCTGACGACGAAGCCGCAGGCGAAGCTGGTTGACTGGCTCAGTACAAGCCAGCCGCTGCCCAGCGCGCCCTGCAGCGCGATGAACACGAGGTATTCGGCCGCAGCGGCCGAACCGCCGGACAGCAGGAAGCGAACGAGGCGCGGAATCATGCAGTCGCGATCATCCGGGCGACGGGGAGCGCCGCGGACGGCGCCCCCGTTACGGCGATCGACAACGGCGTCAAAGCGCCTTTTCCAGCTCAGGCAGGATCGCAAACAGATCCCCCACCAGACCAATATCGGCAATCTCAAAGATCGGCGAATCCGGATCCTTGTTGATCGCCACGATCGTGCCGGCATCCTTGATGCCGGTCAGGTGCTGGATCGCACCGCTGATACCCACGGCCACGTACAGTTCCGGCGCGATGATCTTGCCGGTCTGGCCGACCTGCAGGTCGCTGGGGACGTAGCCGGCATCGACCGCGGCGCGCGAGGCACCGACGGCGGCACCGAGCTTGTCGGCCAGCTGGAAGATCACCTTGAAGTTCTCTTCCGAACCGACGCCGCGGCCACCGGAGACCACGCGCTTGGCGCTCTGCAGGTCCGGGCGGTCGCTGGCACCCGCGGCGAGGCCGACGAAGCGGGTGTGGGTCGGCAGGGCAGCATCGACGTTGGCTGCTTCGATGGTGGCGCTACCGCCCTGGGCGGCTTCCGGCCACGAGGCGGCACGCACGGTGGCGACCACGATCTGGTCGGCCGGGACTTCCACGGTGATGATCGCGTTGCCGGCGTAGATCGGGCGCTTGAAGGTATGGCTGCCTTCAACGGTCATCAGGTCGGAGACCTGGTTGACGCCCAGCAGCGCGGCCACGCACGGCATCAGGTCCTTGCCGAAGGTGGTCGACGGGCCGAACACGTGGGTGTAACCCTTGGCCAGCTGCGCGATCTGCGGCGCCAGCACCTGGGCGATGGCCTGCGCGTTGGCGGCGTTGGTCACGGTCAGGACCTTGGCGACGCCACTGATCTTCGCGGCCTCGGCGGCAACGGCGGCCGGGTCGGCGGCCAGCACCAGCACGTCGATGCTGGCACCGCTGATAGCGGCAGCAGCGCTGACGGTTTTGGCGGTGGCGGCGTTGAGCTTGCCGTCGTGGTGTTCGGCGATAACGAGAATCTTGCTCATTACAGCAGCCCCTTCTGCTTGAGTGCGGCCACCAGTTCGGCCGCGTCCTTGACCATCACACCCTTGCTGCGCTTGGACGGTGCGGCGTACTGGGTGGTCTTGAAGGTGTCGGCGGCTTCAACGCCGAGGTCGGCCAACTGCAGGGTCTCCAGCGGCTTGGCCTTGGCCTTCATGATGTCCGGCAGCTTGATGAAGCGCGGCTCGTTCAGGCGCAGGTCGGTGGTGACCACCGCCGGCAGGTCCACTTCCAGCGTTTCCAGGCCGGCGTCGACTTCGCGGATCACCGTGGCCTTGCCGTCGGCAATGTCCAGCTTGCTGGCGAAGGTCGCCTGCGGGCGGCCCCACAGCGTAGCCAGCATCTGGCCGGTCTGGTTGGCATCGTCGTCGATGGCCTGCTTGCCCAGGATCACCAGGTCCGGCTGTTCCTTCTCGATCAGCTTGAGCAGGGTGCGTGCGGCGGTCAGCGGCTGGATGGCCTGGTCGGTGACCACATGGACCGCGCGGTTGGCGCCCATGGCCAGGCCGTTGCGCAGGTGCGCCTGGGCGTCGGCCGGAGCAATGGTGGCGACCACGACTTCGCTGGCGATGCCCTTGTCGCGCAAGCGCAGGGCTTCTTCCAGCGCGATTTCATCGAAGGGGTTGGGGGACAGCTTGACGCCGTCGGTGACCACGCCGGAACCGTCCGGCTTGACCTGAATGCGGACGTTGTAGTCCACCACGCGCTTGTACGCGACGAGGATTTTCATCTGGTACGGGGTCCTTCAATAACGGAGAGAACGTCCGGTCCTCGCACAGCAACCGGTTCGGGGGTGGGATCGCGATTCTAGCTGGCTTGAGGGAACCATGCGAATGCGTATGGTTATGCTGCAGTGCAGTATGGCTCGTGTGGATCGGGTGCGTCGTTCACGTCACGCAGGCAGTCGTGAAGACGAACCACATGTATCCTGTACTGCTGTGCTGGGTGCTTGGTAGCGCCCCCTTGGATGAATTTAGATCAGGAGAACAGGTAGTGCCCACATGGCTTGTCACCGGCGGTGCCGGATTCATTGGCGGTAACTTTGTTCTCGAAGCTGTCGCCCGTGGCATCAAGGTCGTCAATCTCGACGCCCTGACCTACGCCGGCAACCTGAAGACCCTGTCCAGCCTGGACGGCAATCCGAACCACGTGTTCGTGCAGGGTGACATCGGCGACAGCGCCCTGGTGACCCGCCTGCTGGCTGAACACCAGCCGGACGCGGTGCTGAATTTTGCCGCCGAGAGCCACGTCGATCGCTCCATCGATGGCCCGGGTGCCTTCATCCAGACCAATGTGGTGGGCACCCTGGGCCTGCTGGAAGCCGTGCGTGATTACTGGAAGGCGCTGCCGGCCGAGCAGGGCGCGGCCTTCCGCTTCCTGCACGTGTCCACCGATGAGGTGTATGGCACCCTGGGCGAGACCGGCAAGTTCAGCGAAACCACGCCGTACGCTCCGAATTCCCCCTATTCGGCGTCGAAGGCCGCTTCGGACCACCTGGTGCGTGCGTTCCACCACACCTACGGGCTGCCGGTGCTGACCACCAATTGCTCCAACAACTACGGCCCGTATCACTTCCCCGAGAAGCTCATTCCGCTGGTGATCGCCAAGGCGCTGGCCGGCGAGCCGTTGCCGGTGTACGGCGATGGCAAGCAGGTGCGCGACTGGCTGTTCGTGTCCGATCACTGCGAAGCGATCCGCACCGTGCTGGCCAAGGGCCAGGTCGGCGAGACCTACAACGTCGGCGGCAATTCGGAAAAGCAGAACATCGAAGTGGTGCAGGCGATCTGCGCCCTGCTGGACCAGCGCCGCCCGCGCGCGGATGGCCAGCCGCGCAGCAGCCAGATCACCTATGTCACCGACCGCCCCGGCCATGACCGTCGCTATGCGATCGATGCGTCCAAGCTGAAGAACGATCTGGGCTGGGAACCGGCCTACACCTTCGAGCAGGGCATCGCCTTTACCGTCGACTGGTATCTGGACAACCAGGACTGGGTCAACGGCGTGCTGGACGGCAGCTACCGTCTGCAGCGCATCGGCACTGCGGCCTGAATCCTGGAGACGACATGACGCAGCGTAAAGGCATCATTCTGGCTGGTGGCTCCGGCACCCGCCTGTACCCGATCACCAAGGGCGTCAGCAAGCAGCTGCTGCCGGTGTATGACAAGCCGATGATCTATTACCCGCTCAGCGTGCTGATGCTGGCGGGCATCCGTGAGGTTCTGATCATCAACACTCCGCACGAGCAGGCCTTGTTCCAGCAGCTGCTGGGCGACGGTTCGCAGTGGGGCATGGACATCCAGTACGCGGTGCAGCCGAGTCCGGACGGCCTGGCCCAGGCCTACCTGATCGGCCGCGACTTCGTCGCTGGCAAGCCGAGCTGCCTGGTGCTGGGCGACAACATCTTCCACGGCCACGGCCTGCGCGACGTGCTCAAGCGCGCCGATGAGCGCGTGGAAGGCTCCACGGTGTTCGGTTACTGGGTCAATGACCCGGAGCGCTATGGCGTGGCCGAGTTCGACAAGAGTGGCAAGGTCATCGACCTGGTCGAGAAGCCGGAGAAACCGCGCTCGAACTACGCAGTGACCGGCCTGTACTTCTACGATGGCAATGCCAGCGCGCATGCGGCCGAACTCAAGCCGTCGCCGCGTGGTGAGCTGGAAATCACCGATCTCAACAAGCGCTACCTGGCCGAAGGCAACCTGCATCTGGAAGCTCTGGGCCGTGGCTACGCCTGGCTCGACACCGGTACCCATCAATCGCTGCTGGAGGCGTCCAACTTCATCGAGACCATCCAGACCCGCCAGGGCCTGCAGGTCTGCTGCCCGGAAGAAATCGCGTTCGGCAAGGGCTGGATCAACGCCGAGCAGCTGGAAGCACTGGCTGCACCGCTGATCAAGAATGGCTACGGCCAATACCTGCACAAGCTTGCCCTGCGTGGAGTCGTTCCGTGAAAGTGATTGAAACCAAGTTGCCCGGTTGCGTGGTGATCGAGCCGGCGGTGTTTGGCGATGCCCGCGGCTATTTCTTCGAAACCTGGAATGCCGAGCGCTTCGCCGCGCTGGGCCTGCCGGATCGCTTCGTGCAGAGCAACGTGTCGACGTCAGCGCAGGGTGTGCTGCGTGGCCTGCATTACCAGTGGCCGCGCCCGCAGGGCAAGCTGGTCAGCGTGCTGGAAGGCGAGGTCTATGACGTGGCCGTGGACATCCGTCGCGGCTCGCCGACCTTCGGCCAGTGGGAAGCGGTGGTGCTGAGTGCGGAGAACAAGAAGCAGTTCTGGATTCCGGAAGGCTTCGCCCACGGCTTTGCAGTGCTGTCCGAGCGCGCGGTGTTCAGCTACCTGTGCACCGAGGTCTACCTGAAGGACTTCGACGCCGGCGTGCGCTGGAACGATGCGGATATCGCCGTGGACTGGCCAGTCAGTGCACCGACGTTGTCGGCCAAGGACGAGAACGCGCCGTTCCTGAAGGACATCGCCGAAGACCGCCTGCCGGTCTACGTGCCATGACGGTGCTGGTGTTCGGCGGCAACGGCCAGGTCGGCCAGGAGCTGCTGCGCGCGCTGGTGCCGCTGGGGAAGGTGATTGCAACCACGCGCAGCGGCCAACTGCCCGACGGAAGTGCCTGCGAAACGGCCGACTTTGCCCGGCCCGACAGCCTGCCGGCGTTGCTGGACCGCGTGCAGCCATCGGTAGTGGTCAATGCGGCGGCTTACACCGCTGTTGATCGCGCCGAACAGGACGTCGATGCGGCCTTCGCCGCCAATGCTCAGGCGCCAGGCGTGATCGCGCGCTGGTGTGCGGCGCATGGCGTGCCGTTCGTGCATTACTCCACCGACTACGTGTTCGACGGCCAGGGCAGCGCGCCCTACCGCGAGGACGAGCCGACCGCACCGCTGGGCGTGTATGGCACCAGCAAGCGCGATGGTGAGGACGCGGTGCGTGCGGCCGGTGGCCGCCATCTGATTTTCCGCACGGCGTGGGTGTATGCCTCGCACGGCGCGAACTTCCTGCGCACCATGCTGCGCGTCGGGGCCGAGCGCGATGCGTTGCGGGTGGTGGCCGACCAGGTCGGCACGCCGACGCCGGCCGCGCTGATCGCTGATGTCACCTTGCAGGCGCTGCAGCATCCGGGGCAGTTGTCGGGTACCTGGCACCTGACCGCCAGCGGCCAGACCAGCTGGCATGGGTTCGCCGAAGCGATCTTCGCCGAGGCGTTGGTCACCGGCGTGTTGGCCAAGGTGCCGACGGTCGAGGCGATTCCCAGCTCCGAGTACCCGACCCCGGCCAAGCGTCCGGCCTGGTCGGTGCTGGACAACCGCAAGCTGCAGCAGGATTTCGGCATCGTGCTGCCAACCTGGCAGGACGGCCTGAAGCGGGTGATGGTGGAGATTGCCTGACCCTGTAGGCGGCGTGCCGACCAACGGTCGGCACCCACCCCGACCAGCGGTCGGCGGGCGCTGGGTCAGCTGCGCCCGTAGGTATCCTCGAAGCGCACGATGTCATCCTCGCCGAGGTAGCTGCCGGACTGCACTTCGATCAGTTCCAGCGGCAGCTTGCCCGGGTTGCGCAGGCGGTGGGTCACGCCCAACGGAATGTAGGTGCTCTGGTTCTCGCTGAGCAGGATCACTTCATCGCCACGGGTCACCTCGGCGGTGCCGCTGACCACGATCCAGTGCTCGGCGCGATGGTGGTGCATCTGCAGGCTGAGCGTGCCACCGGGCTTGACCGTGATCCGCTTGACCTGGAAGCGCTCGCCGTTGTCGATCGAATCGTAGGCGCCCCATGGGCGATAGACCTTGCGATGCCAGGTGGCCTCGCTGCGGCCTTCGGCCTTGAGCTGTGCCACCACGGTCTTGACCTCCTGCATGCGGTCGGCCTTGCCCACCAGCACCGCATCGTCTGTCTCGACCACGATCACGTCATCGAGGCCGACCATGGCCACCAGGCGCTGGCCGTAGGCATAGGTATTGCGGCAGTCGATGGCGATCACGTCGCCTTGGTGGGCATTGCCATCGCCGTCCTGCTGGGAGACATCGCGCAGCGCAGTCCACGAACCGACATCGTTCCAGCCCGCATCCAGCGGAATCACCACCGCATCGGCGGTCTTCTCCATCACCGCGTAGTCGATTGAATCGGACGGAACGGCAGTGAAGGCGTCCCTGTCCAGGCGGGTGAAGTCGGCATCGCGGCGCGCCTGCTGCCAGGCCTGGCGGCTGCCAGCCAGCATCGCGGGCTGGAAGCGCTCCAGTTCCTGCAGATAGCGCGAGGCCTTGAACAGGAACATGCCACTGTTCCAGTAATACTGGCCGCTGCTGACATAGCCGGTCGCGGTGCCCAGGTCCGGCTTCTCGACGAAGCGCTCGACCGCACGCAGGCCCTGGCCATCGGCGGCCTTGATGTAGCCGTAGCCGGTTTCCGGTCCGGTCGGCACGATGCCGAAGGTGACCAGCTTGCCGGCCTCGGCAGCACCGGCCGCCGCCTGCACGGCGCTGCGAAATGCGGTCTCGTTGGTGATCACATGATCGGAGGGCAGCACCAGCAGCAGGGCGTCGGCGCCGTCGCGGGTGGCTTCCAGCGCGGCAACGGCGATGGCCGGGGCGGTGTTGCGGCCGACCGGTTCAAGGATGATCGCGGCCGGCTCG
This sequence comes from Stenotrophomonas sp. T8, assembly GCF_051853085.1. Lineage (NCBI taxonomy): Bacteria > Pseudomonadati > Pseudomonadota > Gammaproteobacteria > Lysobacterales > Lysobacteraceae > Stenotrophomonas > Stenotrophomonas sp. T8. The sequence continues at coordinate 229,788 of NZ_CP195329.1, forward strand.
GCGCCAACCTGCTGCAGCTGCTCGGCGGCGACGAAACGGTGCTCTTCGTTGGCGATCACCAGCGGCCCGCGCGCGGCGATCGGCGCCACACGCTTCCAGGTGGCCTGCAGCATCGTCAGTTCACCCGCCAAGGGCAGGAACTGCTTCGGATACGCCTCGCGCGACAGCGGCCATAGGCGGGTACCGGATCCACCGGACAGGATGACGGGCTGGATGCTGCTCATGCGTTCCTCGGTTACTGCTGGATCAGGCGGGAGATGTCGTCGGTGCGCGCCTGCATCAGCGCGGCATCGCCACGGGCTTCAACATTCAGGCGCAGCAGCGGCTCGGTGTTGGAGCTGCGCAGGTTGAAGCGCCAGTCGCCGAAGTCGGCACTGATGCCATCGGTGTGGTCCAGGGTGGGCGACTGCGCCGCGAAATGCTCCATCACGCGCGCGACGGCGGCCTTGGCATCGGCCACCTTGAAGTTGATCTCGCCACTGCACGGATAGGCGGACATGCGGTCTTCGACCCAGTCGGCCAGCGAGCGCCCGCTTTCGGAAACCAGCTGGGCGATCAGCAACCACGGGATCATGCCGGAGTCGGCATAGGCGAACTCGCGGAAGTAGTGGTGGGCGCTCATCTCGCCGCCGTACACCGCGTCTTCGGCGCGCATCTTTTCCTTGATGAAGGCATGGCCGCTCTTGCACTGCACCGGTACACCGCCGGCCTGCTCGACCATGTCCACGGTGTTCCAGACCAGGCGCGGGTCATGCACGACCTTGCCGCCCGGGTTGCGCGCCAGGATCGCCTTGGCTAGCAGGCCCACCAGGTAGTAGCCCTCGATGAAGCGGCCGGTGTGATCGAAGAAGAAGCAGCGGTCGAAGTCACCATCCCAGGCAATGCCGAAATCGGCGCCGTGTTCGCGCACCGCGTCGGCAGTGGCGGCGCGGTTCTCCGGCAGCAGCGGGTTGGGAATGCCGTTGGGGAAGCTGCCGTCCGGTTCGTGGCAGATGCGGATGAACTCGAACGGCAGGTGCGGTGCCAGCAGGTCGACGATGGCACCGGCGCCGCCGTTACCGGCGTTGACCACCAGCTTCAGCGGCCGCAGCTTGCCGGCGTCGACATAGCTCAGCAGGTGCTGGATGTACGCGCTCTTGTCGTGCCGGGCGCTCTGCGCGGCGCGCGGCGGTTGCGCCGCGGACGTATCGGCGGCAACCGCATCGGAAATCGCGAACAGGCCAGTATCGGAGCTGATCGGCCGTGCGTTCTCCTTGACCAGCTTCATGCCGTTGTAGTCCATCGGGTTGTGGCTGGCGGTGACCATCACGCCGCCGGCCGCGCCCAGATGGTCGGTCTGGAAATAGACTTCTTCCGTGCCGCACAGGCCGATGTCGATCACCTCGCGCCCGGTACCGCGCAGGCCTGCGGCCAATGCATCCTGCAGCGCGGGGCTGGTCAGGCGCACGTCGTGGCCGAGGACCACTGGACCGGGAGCGAGCTGCGCGGCCAGGGCGACGCCGATGCGGCGGGCCAGGTCTTCGTTCAGTTCTTCCGGCACACGGCCGCGGATGTCATAGGCCTTGAAGGCGGGCAGGGGCATTGATCGGGATCCTTGGGGAGCTCAGCCCACGATTGTAGTCCCAGTCCTGTATGGGAATCGTTTCCATGGCGCAACGCCACGTGACTGGCGTCCAAGGGTCAGGTTAGCGTCGACCGCTTGCCCGCTTTACGCAAACGCTTGCCGGGCAGCCCCGGCAACGGCGCCAGCAGCGCCTGCACGTCTTCTTCGCTGAAGCGCGGCCCCGTAGCGCCGCCGCCTTCGAGAATGGAGTCGGCCAGCGTGGCCTTGCGCTCCTGCAGCTCGGCAATCCGTTCTTCGATGCTGCCTGCGGCGATCAGCCGGTAAACGAATACCGGCTGCTGCTGGCCGATGCGATGGGCGCGATCGCTGGCCTGGTTTTCGGCCGCCGGGTTCCACCACGGATCGAAGTGGATGACGGTATCGGCGGCGGTCAGATTCAACCCGACGCCACCTGCTTTCAGGCTGATCAGGAATACCGGCACCTCGCCTTGCATGAAGCGCTGCACCGGCGTGGCTCTGTCCTGGGTGTCTCCGGTCAGGGTCACATAGGCCAGGCCCAGATCATCCAACGCCTGCGCGATCAGCGTGAGCATGCCGGTGAACTGCGAGAACAGCAGGATGCGCCGGCCTTCCTCGACCATCGACGGCAACATGTCGCGCAGCAGCTCCAGCTTGGCCGAACCGGCATTGCGGGCCGGAGCGTCGCCTGGCAGAAGGCGCGGATCGCAGCAGACCTGGCGCAGCTTCAGCAACGCATCCAGCACCACGATATGGCTGCGTGCCAGCCCGCTGCCGCTGATGGCCTCGCGCACCTGCTTTTCCATCGCTGCGCGCACGGTTTCATAGAGATCACGCTGGCCGCCTTCCATTTCCACTGCACGCGTAATGAGGGTCTTGGGCGGAAGCTCTGACGCCACCTGGTCCTTGCGCCGGCGCAGGATGAACGGACGCAGCCGCTGCGCCAGCAAGGTGGCGCGGCGGTGGTCGCTGCCACGTTCGATCGGATGGCGCCAATGCTGGTTGAACTGTTTCTCGCTGCCTAGCAGGCCGGGCAGCAGGAAGTCGAACTGCGTCCACAGTTCGCCCAGGTGGTTTTCCAGCGGCGTGCCGGTCAGGCACAGCCGGTGGCGCGCCTGCAGCATGCGCAGGGTGATGGCCGCGCGTGACTTCGGATTCTTCACCTGCTGGGCTTCATCCAGAATCAGCAGATGGTAGGCATGTGCCTGCAGCGCCTGCTCGTCGCGCCACAGCAGAGGGTAGGTGGTGAGTACAAGGTCGTGCCCGGGAATCGCCTCGAACAGCGTTTCACGTGCCGGTCCATGCAGGGTCAGCACGCGCAGGCCCGGGGTGAAGCGTGCCGCTTCGCTCTGCCAGTTGTGCAGCAGCGAAGTGGGCACCACCAGCAGCGCTGGACGGTCCAGGCGGCCGGCTTCCTTCTCGACCAGCACATGCGCCAGCGTCTGTACGGTCTTGCCCAGCCCCATGTCATCGGCCAGCACGCCCCCCAGGCCCTGCTGGCGCAGGTACTGCAGCCACGACAGGCCTTCGCGCTGATAGGGACGCAGCGTTGCCACCAGCCCTGCCGGCGGCGGCACTTCACCCAATGCGGGTGCCTGCATCAGCCGCTGCACCATCGCCTGGGTGTCGCGCCCCCGGAACTGGAGGTGCGCCGTGTCCTGCAGCGCCTGCAGGCGGCCACGGTCAAGCGCAGACAGGCGCAGCGGCGCGCCGCGCTGGGCGAACAGGTCCGCCAACAGGGCCATGATCGGCTTCAGTCGTGCGGCCCGCAGTGCCAGACACGTGTTGTCGCCCGTCGTCAACAGGATGTTCTCATCGTCGCCGATGGCGTCCAGCTGGCCACGCATCCAGCGGGGATCGGACTGCAGCACCTGCTGCAGCAGCGGAACCATCGACACGTTGCGGCCTTCCACCTGAATATCCAGGCCCAGGTTGAACCAGCCCGCATCCGCCGGGTCCGCTTGGATGTCCAGGTCGATCACATCCACCCGGGTGATGCGATGGCGGAAATCGTCGTCCGTCTCCACCTTCCAGCCCAAGGCTTCCAGGCGCGGCACGTCGTCCAGCAGAAACCGTGTCCAGTCATGGGTGCGCAGCTGGAACTGAGGTCCTGCGCCCTCCAATGGCGCCCGCGGAGCCGTGTCGCGATGCAGTCCCACCGTGCGCAGCTCGGCCTCACGCCGTGATTCCTCAGCCAGGTCGCGGGGCAGCAGGGCAAGCTGGCCCTCCGGATCGTGTGCGAACAGGCTCGGATCGTCCAGGAACCGGATGTGCTCGTCGTATTCGAAGGCCACGGTCGCGATATCGGCCCATTGCGAAGCGTCGCCACGGCCAAGCCATGCCGGCCGGAACTCGATCGTATGCAGGCGCAGCACAGGAATCATCGAAGTGATCTGCAGGGTGGGCAGCGTGTCGCTTGCACCGGGGCGCGGCAGCGCAGGGTCGATTTGCTGCAGCATCTGTGCGACCACCGACGCTTCATTGGGTAACAAACTGGGCAGGCTCAGGAACGCGTCGGCGTCTTCGGGCCTGACATCCAGCTGCAGTGGACCGACCTCGCCGGTGACCGGGTCCAGATAACACGCACTCCGGCCCAGGACCACGCCTCTGGCGCCGCCCTCCACGCTCAACGTGGGTTCCAGCAGCGTCGCGCCCTGCGCCATGTCAACGACCCAGCCCAGTTCGCCGCGGCGTGGAGCGCCCGACCGGGCCAGCACGTCCTGCGTACCACATGAGACCCAGCCATGGCCGCTGGAGACGATCAGCTGCAGGGTGGCCGCGAAGTCGATCCATTCGTCTTTCGTCGCGGGCTGCCGCTGGGTGCGTAGCTGGATCATCACCGCCAGATCAGTCGGGGTGAGGTATGCGGGAGGCTCCAGCAGCAGGTCTGCGGTGATATCCATCCACTTGCCCGGGCTGATCGCACCATCGGCACCGTACTTGACGCGCCGGACCAGCACGGCGGGGCGATGGTTGTAGGTGGACAGTTCGAAGATGACACCGTTCCGGCGTGGCTGGGCCGGCCGGATCCGGGTGCTCTGCCAACGCGAGAGATCCGCCAGCAGTTCAGCACGCGGCGGTTGCGCCAGGTCCTGTTCGGTCAGGGGGCTCTCATCCATGGCCAGCGGTTCCAGCATGTGGGAGACCAGCACCGCCGCCACATGCTTGCAGGCGCGGCCGACGGGGCAGGAGCAGGCACTCTGCAGGCGGCTGCGCGCGGTGCGCATACTGGCGGCCAGATCGATCTCCACGTGGTAGGGATGCCTGGCCGAACCCTGCACCTCGGCCGTCAGCAGGCCCTCGCGAAGTTGCCGGTTGCGCACGCCACCCAGGCACTGCTCGCTTTTCTGCAGTGTCCATTCGTCGATCCAGCGGAACAGGTCTTCGTCAGTGAAGGTCAGCGTCATCGTAGATGGAGGGGCGCAGGCGCTGAGGCACCCTTCTGGGTGGAATCAGCCATTCTACCCAATGCCCGCCCGGTGCTCCGTCAATGCTGCGGCGCATCCAGGCCCTTCGCCGCCCTCCAGCTAGAATGCCGTCATCCTCAACGTGCAGGGTAGTACAGCAATGCAGCAATCGACTTCCGGCGGAAAGCGCGGCAAGCGCTACGCCAGTGCGGCGGAGGCCCTGCAGGGGGTGGTCGCCGATGGCCAGACCCTGGCCGTGGGTGGCTTTGGCTTGTGTGGCATTCCCGAGGCGCTGATCGCTGCGCTGCGCGACAGCGGCGCCAAAGGCCTGACCGTGATCTCCAACAATGCCGGGGTCGATGGCTTCGGCCTGGGCCAGCTGCTGGAAACGCGGCAGATCAAGAAGATGATTTCGTCCTACGTGGGCGAGAACAAGGAGTTCGAACGGCAGTTCCTGGCTGGCGAGCTGGAACTGGAGTTCAACCCGCAGGGCACCCTGGCCGAGCGGCTGCGTGCGGGTGGCGCAGGTATTCCGGCGTTCTTCACTGCCACCGGCTACGGCACGGTGGTGGCCGAGGGCAAGGAAACCCGCGCGTTCGATGGCAAGCACTACGTGATGGAGACCGCGTTGCGCGCCGACGTGGCGCTGGTCAAGGCCTGGAAGGCCGACGAGGCTGGCAACCTGGTGTTCCGCAAAACCGCGCGCAACTTCAACCCGGCCTGCGCGATGGCCGGCAAGGTCTGCATCGTGGAAGTGGAAGAGGTGGTGCCGGTCGGCGCCATCGACCCGGACCAGGTGCACCTGCCAGGCATCTACGTGCACCGCATCGTGCACAACCCGCATCCTGAGAAGCGAATCGAACAGCGCACCATCCGCGCGGAGGGCAACTGACATGGCGTGGACCCGCGATGAAATGGCGGCCCGTGCCGCCCAGGAACTGACCGATGGCGCCTACGTGAACCTGGGCATCGGCCTGCCGACCCTGGTCGCCAACCACATTCCCGAAGGCGTGGATGTATGGTTGCAGTCGGAAAACGGCCTGCTCGGCATCGGCCCGTTCCCGACCGACGCTGAAGTCGACGCTGACCTGATCAATGCCGGCAAGCAGACCGTCACCGCACGTGCGGGCGCCAGCTACTTCGGCAGCCACGACAGCTTCGCGATGATCCGCGGTGGCCACGTCAACCTGGCCATCCTCGGTGCGATGCAGGTGACCGACAAGGGCGATCTGGCCAACTGGATGGTGCCCGGCAAGATGGTCAAGGGCATGGGCGGTGCGATGGACCTGGTCGCTGGCGTGCAGCGCGTGGTGGTGCTGATGGAGCACACCGCCAAGAACGGCGAGCACAAGATCCTGGGCGAATGCACGCTGCCGTTGACGGGTGTTGGCGTGGTCGACCGCATCATCACCGATCTGGCCGTGTTCGACGTGACTGACAAGGGCCTGCGGCTGGTGGAGGCCGCGCCGGGTGTCAGCGATGACGAGTTGAAGGAAAAGACCGGCGTCGCGTTCCGGCGCGACTGATCAACGTGCGGGTGGGGGCGTACCGCCCCCTTTGCGCTCAGCTGCGCCGGGCGTAGGCGTAAGGCGTGTCCTCTTGATGGGGGATGCCCAGCAGGTCCGCCGCATCTTGCTGGCGATACCCTGCGTAGCGCGCGACCAAGGTAAAGGTTCGTTCGATGGCATGGGCAAGCGTGCCATCAACCTGACCGGCTTCTTCATCGAACAGCGAAGGCTGCAGGTGCGCGTCGAGCATTGGTCGCAACGCTTCAAGGCGAACCCAGAACATGCTGCCGGCGATGAAGGTGTCGTTGTCAGTATCGGCCTGCGGAAGCCCGAAACGGCTGAGCAGGCCTTGCACGTTGCGTTCGTTGGCACCCCAGAAGTAGTCCAGCCGCTGCACATGCCCTTCGGGGGGGACAAGGCCCAGGCCAGGATCTGCATCGAACGCTTCGACGATGAGTGCCGCGCGTTCGGGCGCCAGCAGGCGATCAACCAGTTCGTTGCGCCATTGGTCGCCGTCGTTGCGATGCGTGGAGCGCTTGGTATGCAGCTTCAGCACGATGTCCTCGCCGTCTTCCAGCAGCGCTTCGGCGAGCTGCAGGAACGGAAGGATGTCGCGGCCATGGTTGGCGAAGGAATGGATTTCGGCCTCGACCCCGCTGGCTGCCAGCACCTGCTGGATTTCCGCATGCCGCTCGTGGGGGGTGGTGACCACGACCCGCCACTGCAGGCCGGTGGCCTGCACCTTGCGGAGCAACTCAGCGAATACGTCCGGGTACCAGGCATGGATAACCACGCAGGGCCGGGCTGGGCGCTGCCGCGCCGGAGCCGGTACCAACGCGTCCCGCGTGGCCTGCAGCCAGGCGTGGCCGAGTCGCGCATCCGGTTCCAGGACCGCGCCTTCGGCCCATTCGTTCCAGGCGTTGATGAACACCATCCGCTGGCCCGTCGGCACGGCGGCGAGGCGCTCATGGATCGTGGCACGCAGCCAGTCGCGGTAGCCGCGTGGGGAGGCGTGCAGGTAAACGCGACCGCAGCCGGAACGACGTGCTTCGTTGTCCCATCCCGGGTTCACGCCCGGGTAAAGGGGATAGGCCGGCAGCGACCGGGTGGCGATCTCGGCTGCCAGTTCGCGCCAGTCGCGCACATCCCCGCTGAAGGCGGGATTGAGCAGCCACTGCTGCGCCGACAACGAGCGTGGATTGCTCATGTTCGGCGGGAATTCGACGGCGGCATCGAAGCCGATATCGCGGGGATCCGGCCGCTCGAAGCCCTGTACGTAGGCCAAGTGGATTTCGCCCACTCCGTTGTCGCGGCACCAGCGGCGCCAGCGCTCGGCGGTGGCGCGTGCATCGGGCAGCAGGTTCGGGCGGTAGACCAGCAGCATGGGCCGGCCATCGACCTTGAGCGCGCGGCGGTCACGCAGGTATGGCGCCACGTGAGCGATGAATGCCAGATCATCTTCCGCGCTGTGTTGCTGGCCGATCAGGATGTCGTCGTCGCGGCCGTCCCAGCGCCGTGCCCAGTTCTCATTCGCCCAGCACAGGCAGAACGGCAGCTCGATGCTGTCGTCGGCCAGCCACTGGCGCAGCGGGTCTTCCATCAGCGTGCGGCCGCTGAACCAGTAGAAGTAGAAGCAGAACGCGCCGATGCCGTGCTCGGCGGCAAGCTGCGCCTGGTCACGCATCACCTGCGGGTTGCGCAGGTCATAGAAACCCAGATCGGCCGGAAGCCGCGGCTGGATGTGGCCTTCGAACTGCGGCAGCGCACGGGTGACGTTGCGCCATTCGGTGAAGCCCTTGCCCCACCATGCGTCGTTTTCTGCAAAGGTGTGGAACTGTGGCAGGTAGAAAGCGACCAGCGTAGCGGGCATGGGGTCGGGCAGCGCGGCCTTCCGGTGCGGGCGGTAGCCGATCGCGGCCTCGTCGGCGCGCCAGCGCAGTTGCGCGCTGGCCCGTGACCCGCCCGTGTCCTGCTGTCCCTTCGGTGGCGGGGGCACCCAGTCGCCGTGCCGGGCCAGCCAGCGGGTGCGCACGCGGTCGCGCTGTGCTTGTGACAGCGGCAAGGCCCGGAACACGGTGCGCAGCAACGGGAACAACGACTGGCGCAGGCTCATCGGGCGTGGCCCCGATAAGTCAGGCAATCGGAGGATATCGGCATATGGGCAACGGTCATGGAGCCATTTTCAGTGCTGGCGGCCATGACGGCAAACGCAGCCGTGCTAGCGTGTGTCCATGCTGTTCCCACATGACCTGCCCGACGCCGACGTCCAGCACCTGCCGAGCTGGTTGGCTGTGGCCGATGCCGACCGGCTCCTGTCTGCGCTGCAGGCCGAAGTACCCTGGGAAATCCACCGCATCCGGATGTTCGGCAACTGGGTGGATTCGCCGCGGCTGAGCTGCTGGATCGGCGACCCGCAGGCGCGCTACCGCTACTCCGGTGCCGAGTTCGTGCCGCATCCGTGGCCGCCTGTGTTGCAGGCCGTGCGCGAGCGCCTGCGGGCCGAAGGCTACGGCCGCTTCAACAGCGTGCTGCTGAACCGCTATCGCGGCGGCGGCGACTACATGGGCTGGCACAGCGATGACGAGCCGGAGCTGGGGCCGGCCCCGGTGATCGCGTCGCTGAGCCTGGGTGTGGCGCGCCGTTTCCTGCTGCGCCGACGCGACGATCCGGCGCGCAAGGCTGAATTCCTGCTCGGCCATGGCGATCTGCTGGTAATGGCGGGGCAGACGCAGAGGTTCTACCAGCACGCGCTTCCGAAGATGGCACGGGTGCAGGGTGAACGGATCAACCTGACGTTCCGCTGGATTGCGCCGCGCTGATCGATCAGCGCGCGACGTTAGGTTGGTCGGCCTGCCCGCTCACCAGCGTCCATCCCACCACATCCTGCGCCAGCTGCTGCAGGCCGCGCTCGAAGGCCGCGGTCACCGCCGGTATGTCGGTGCTGCCGACCGGCTGCGCCTGGCGGAAGGTGCGGTCAGCCACCACGCGCTGGTCGGCGACGTGGATCAGCTTGGCGTTGACCTCGATCACCACGGTCGGCGTGGCCTGGCCCTGGTAATCCGATTCGAAGCGGCGCACGTCGGTGGACAGCTTGTAGTCGGCGCGGATGCCGGCGGTGCTGCGGGCCACGCCGCGGATGCGGCCGGAATCCTCGAAGCCGCGCAGCAGGGTGTCCTCGATCATGTCGGTGGCCGGCTGCGCCCAGCTGGCGCCCTTGTAGATCTCCAGCTGCGAGGGCGTCGGCCGCACGTTGATGCGCGGGCTGTCGACCATGCGCGCGGCGCTGGGCTTGGCCAGCACCAGCTGCCAGCTGGCCTGCGGCCACGCGGGGTCCGCCTTGACCTGCACGGACGGTGAGTACAGCGTCACCGCAGTTTTCTCGCTGCTGCCGAGGATGGAGCAGCCGCCCAGCAGGCCGACCATCGAAGCGGCCAGCAGCAGGCGCGGAAGGGGGGGCGTGCTCATTGGGGTTCGAACTCCTTGGGTGCGTCGCGGCCCAGCAGGTAGCGCGCGGGGTTGTTCTCGAGACGGTCGCTGACCCGGCGCAGGTCGCGGATCAGGCCGCGCAGTTCGGTCAGCGTCGGGCCCAGCTGGCCGAGGCCATCGTTGGCGAAGCTGTTGATCGCGGCGCGGTTCTCGCCAAGGATCGAATCGGCATTGCCGGCGGCCGAGTCGAGCTTGGCCAGGGTCGCGTCGAGCTTGTCGATGATGCCGGGCAGCTGCTGCACCAGGTTCCTGTCCAGGCGCTCGATGGTGCCGTTGGTGGTCTTCAGCGTGGTGTCCAGGCTGCGGGCGGCATCGCGCGCGCTGAGCAGCAGCGCCTGCGTGCCCTGGTCGCGGTCGGCCAGGCCGCCGCTGATCGTCTCCAGGTTGGCCAGCGTGGCGTTGATCGAGGCCACGTTGCGGTCGCTGAGGATCTGGTCCATGCGCTCGACGATGCGGTTGGCCACATCGGTGATGTTCTGCAGCGCCGAGGGCGTGGTCGGGATGATCGGTGCCGGATCCTTGTTGACCGTGGTCAGCGCCGGCGACTGCGGCGTGCCGCCGCTGAGCTGGATGATCGACGGGCCGGTCAGGCTGGTGATCGCCAGCTTGGCGCGGGTATCGGTCTTGACCGGCGTGTTGGAGTTCAGGCGGATGCGCGCGACCACCTGGCGCGGGTCGTCGGGCACCAGGTTCAGTTCGGTGATCGAGCCCACCGCGATGCCGTTGTACTGCACCGGGCTGCCCACCGACAGGCCGGTCACCGCTTCGCGGAAGACCACGCGGTACTCCTGCCAGGTGCGGTCGGAGGAGTACTTGGCCGCCCACAGGCCGAAGGCCAGCAGGGCCAGGCCGGTGATCAGGGTGAACGCGCCGATCAGCACGTAGTTGGCTTTGGTTTCCATGGCTCAGGCACTCTCGATCTGTTCGCCACGCGCGGCGCGCGCGCGGGGTCCGTGGAAGTATTCCTGGATCCACGGATGATCCAGTTTCTCGATGTCCGGCAGCGGCGCATTGGCCACCACCCTGCGGTCGGCCAGCACGGCGACGCGATCGCAGATGGCGTACAGCGTGTCCAGGTCGTGGGTGATCAGGAACACGGTCAGCCCCAGCGCTTCCTGCAGCGTCTTGATCAGGCGGTCGAACGCGGCCGCGCCGATCGGGTCGAGGCCGGCGGTGGGTTCGTCCAGGAACAGCAGCGGCGGATCCAGCGCCAGCGCCCGGGCCAGGCCGGCGCGCTTGCGCATGCCGCCGGAGAGCTGCGAGGGCAGCTTGTTGATCGCGTCGGCGGGCAGGCCGGCCAGTTTCACTTTCAGCAGCGCCAGTTCGTAGTGCCAGCGCTCGGGCAGTTCGCGGTGGTGTTCCTTCAACGGCACCTGGACGTTCTCACCCACGGTCAGCGACGAGAACAGGGCACCGTCCTGGAACAGCACACCGGTATTGCGTTCGATGTGCAGGCGGCTCTCGGCGTCGTCGGCACGCGCATCGCGGCCGAGGACTTCGATCTGCCCAGCATCCGGCACACGCAGGCCGAGGATCGAGCGCATCAGCACCGACTTGCCGGTGCCGGAGCCGCCGACCACGCCCAGGATCTCGCCGCGGCGTACGTCCAGATCCAGGTCTTCGTGCACGGTCTGGCTGCCGAACCGGTTGACCAGACCACGCACGCGGATGGCCAGTTCGTGGCCGTCGTCGTCGCGCATGTCGAGGGTTTCAAGGGGGGCGGATGTGCTCATGTCACCAGTCCATGTGCATGAACCACAACGCTGCGAAGGCGTCGATGATGATCACCAGCGAGATCGTCTGCACCACGCTGGAAGTGGTGCGCTCGCCGACCGACTGCGCGGTGCCTTCCACCTTCAGCCCTTCCAGGCAGCCGATCAGGCCGATCACCAGGGCGAACACCGGCGCCTTCGACAGGCCCACCAGCAGGTGCCGCACTTCCATCGTCTCGTGCATGCGCGCGATGTACATCTGCGGCGGGATGTCGAGGTCGAACGCACCGACGGTGATGCCGCCGGCCAGGCCGGCGATCATCGCGATGAAGGTCAGCAAGGGCAGGGTGACCAGCAGCGCCAGCAAGCGTGGCAGCACCAGCAGGTCGACCGGGTCCAGGCCCAGCGTACGCATCGCATCGATCTCCTCGCGTGCCTTCATCGCACCGATCTGCGCGGTGAACGCGCTGGCGGTACGGCCGGCCAGCACGATCGCGGTCAGCAGCACGGCGAACTCGCGCAGGAAGGCGATGTTGACCAGCTCGACCACGTAGATCTCGGCGCCGAAGTCGCGCAGGATGGTCGAGCCGAGGAACGCGATCACCGCACCCACCAGGTAGGACAACAGCGCCACCAGCGGCACCGCATCCAGCCCGACCTGCTCCATCTGATGCACGGTGGCGGTCAGCCGGAAGCGGCGGGGTTCCTTGACCAGCCGCGCCGCCTTGACCAGGTTCTCGCCGAGGAAACTGCACAGGGCCTTGATGTTGTGGCCGGTGGCGTGGACGCTGACGCCCAGCCGCTCCAGCGCGGCCAGCACGCCGAAATCGCGCTTGGCCTTGGGCCGGTCATCGGCCACTTCCTCGATGGTGCACACCAGCGCCTGGTGGTCCGGGCGGAACTGCAGCGCGTCTTCGTGGAGATCGGCGCGATGGGCCACGCGCAGCACCTGCAGCACGCCGGCCGAATCGAGCTGCTCGATGCCGGTGGCATCGATGCCGGTCAGCGCGTCGGGAACGCCGCGCAGGACTTCGGCCGCGGCCAGCGCGGTCTTCAAGGTCCAGGTGCCGGACAGGCGGATCAGGCCCGGGTCGTGGGCATCCTGTTCGAGCTGGGGAGCGAGGTTCGGGGTGACGTGGGCCATTCGGGTCGCAGCATAACCGTTCTGTATCGGGCTTCGCGTCGAACTTGGATGAATTTCTCCGGCGGGCCCCAGCGTAGGTAATACTACGGCGCATGTCCGCAGATGCTCACACGATCCCCACACCCCAGGCCACCTACGCACAGCGCGTGGCCTTCGTTTCCGAGATCGCCGGACGCCTGCACAGCTATGGCACCACGGCCCAGCGCCTGGAAACGGCGGTGGTTGCCCTGGCCCGCCAGCTCGATCTGGATTGTGAACCGTGGTCGAATCCCACCGGTATCATCCTCAGCTTCAGCGATCCGGCCCAGGCGATCGGCTCCAGCGACATCACCCGCGTGATCCGCCTGGCACCGGGTGAGAACGACCTGCACAAGCTCAGCGTTGCCGACCACATCGCCGAAGAAGTGTCCAACGGGCGGATGAGCATCGCCCAGGGCCACACTGCGCTGCGCCAGCTGGACAAGGATCCGGGCCGACGCGGCAAGCTGCGCACCATCCTGTCGTTCACCCTCGGCGCGGCTGGCGTGGCCGGCATGTGGAAGCTGCCGTGGCTGGACATCGCCACCGCCGGTGTCATCGGCCTGATGATCGGCCTGCTCGGCATGGTCACCGATCGCCGCCCGGCCACCCGCGAAGCCGCCGAGGCACTGGCCGCGCTGCTGGCCGGCATGGTCGCCACCCTGGTCGCGTCGTTCATTGGTGCGCTCAACCTCAATACGGTGATCATCGCCTCGCTGGTGGTGCTGCTGCCCGGCATGTCGCTGACCAATGCGGTCAATGAGCTGGCCAGCCAGCACTGGGTATCGGGTACCGCGCGCTTTGCCGGCGCGCTGACCACCATCATGAAGCTCAGCGTCGGCGCGATGATCGCGGTGACCCTGGCCGATGTGCTCGGCCTGGATCCGGTGATCCGGGCCGCGCGGCCGCAGGGGCCGTGGGTGGAATGGGGCTCGCTGCTGACCGCCGCATTTGCCTTCGCGATGCTGTTCAAGGCCAATCGCCGCGATTATCCGTGGGTGATTGCCGCCTCGGTGGCCGGTTATGCGATCTCCAAGTTCGGCGGCCACGCCTGGGGCGCACCGGCCGGTATCTTCCTGTCGGCAATGCTGCTGACCGCCGGTGGCAACCTGTTCGGACGCCTGGTCGGGCGTCCGGGCGCGATCATCCGCCTGCCGGGCATCATCATGATGGTGCCCGGCAGCACCAGCCTGCGTGGCGTGCTGACCCTGGTCCAGCAGCAGGACGTGGGCGCCGGCCAGAGCGTGTTCCTCACCGTTCTGAACGTGGTGATGGCGCTGGTGGCGGGCCTGCTGTTCGGCAACCTGCTGATGCCGGCGCGCAAGACCCTGTAGAGCCAGCCCATGCTCGGCTTTGCATATGGATAGCCGAGCGTGGGCGCGGCTCTACAAACAGGAAACGCCGGCTTTCGCCGGCGTTTTTTATTGCTCCCCGATCCGGCCTCAGGCCTTCTTGATCAGGAAATCTTCCGGCTTCTTGTTGCCCTTGGCGGTCAGTTCAGCCATCCAGCGCGGCTGCTTGCCACGGCCGGTCCAGGTTTCCTTGGGGTTGGCCGGGTTGCGGTACTTCGGGGCAACCTTGCCCAGCTTGCGGCCGGCGGTCTTCGACGGTGCCTTGGCGACCTTGGCCACCTTGCGCGCGCGCGGGGCCGGGGCGTCGCCGAACAGTTCCTCGATGGTGTAGCCCTCGGTCTTGGCCAGCTTGGTCAGCTGGGCGCGCACCTTGGTGATCGGCCGGCGCTTGGCGACGATGGTCTGCTGCTTCTTGGCGGTACGGATCAGGGCGCCCAGCTCGCGTGCTGACAGGCCGGTCAGGTCAATGCTCATTTACGGTTACTCCGGAAACTAATGTGTGGACGGGACAAGCCAGTCCATGGCGTCGGCGGACAGAATAGAGATGAATTAATCACAGCACAAATGCAGGCGGGTCATGGCGTGGCGGCATGCAGACGCTATCGCGGTGATTTTGACCGGATTATGTCCGCTGCAATATAGGGAAAGGCCGCGCGCCAAAAAAAAAAGACCGGGGCAGGCCCCGGTCTTTCCACGTCAGCCCTGCAGTCGCTGCAGCAGGGTGGCCTTGTCCAGGCTCTCCGCCTCGCTGGCGCGGCGCGCGCGGTACTCGTAGGTGCCGGCGGCCAGGCCGCGTTCGCTGACCACCACGCGGTGCGGGATGCCGATCAGTTCCATGTCGGCGAACATCGCGCCCGGGCGCAGGCCGCGATCGTCGAGCGCGGCGTCCAGGCCGGCGTCGCGCAGCTCCTGCAGCAGATTGGCTGCAGCGTCAGCCACAGCGGCATCGCCCTTCGGGTTGATCACGCACACCACGACCTGCCACGGCGCCATCGCGTCCGGCCAGATGATGCCGGCATCGTCATGGTTCTGTTCGATCGCGGCAGCCACCACGCGCGAGATACCGATGCCGTAGCAACCCATCGCCATCACCGCCGCCTTGCCGTTTTCATCCAGCACGGTGGCATCCAGCGCTTCGGCGTACTTGCGGCCGAGCTGGAACACGTGGCCGACTTCGATGCCACGGGCGATCTTCAGTTCACCGCCGTCCACGGCACGATCACCGGCACGCACGTTGCGGATGTCGGCCACTTCCGGTTCCGGGAGGTCGCGGCCCCAGTTGACGCCGGCCAGGTGGAAACCGGCCTCGTTGGCGCCGACGACGAAGTCGGACATTGCCGCCACTTCGCGATCGGCGACCACGCGGATGGCCTTGGCCGGCGCGACCGGGCCGAGGAAGCCTGGCACGCTGCCCAGGTACTCGGCGATTTCCGCCTCGCTGGCGAAGCGCTGCTCGTCCAGCCCGGCCACCTTGGCCAGCTTGATCTCGTTGACCTCATGGTCGCCACGCACCAGCACCAGCACGAACTGCTGTGCCTCGCCTTCGCCGGCGATCAGTGCCACCGACTTCACCGTGCGCTGCAGGTCGATGCCGAGCAGGGCCGCGACGTCCTCGCAGGTCTTCTGGGTGGGGGTATCCACCTTGCGCATTGTTTCGGAGGCGGCCGCACGCGGTGCCGGATCGGCGGCGATCGCCGCCTCCATGTTGGCCGCGTAGTCCGAACCGGTGGAGAACACCAGGGCGTCTTCGCCGGAATCGGCGATCACGTGGAACTCCTGCGAAGCATCGCCACCGATCGCGCCGGAGTCCGCCTGCACCATGCGGAAATCCAGGCCGAGGCGGGTGAAAATGCGGCTGTAGGCCGACTTCATGTTCTCGTACTCGCGTACCAGGCACTCATCGTGCAGGTGGAACGAATAGGCGTCCTTCATCAGGAACTCGCGCGCGCGCATCACGCCGAAGCGCGGGCGGATCTCGTCGCGGAACTTGGTCTGAATCTGGTAGAAGTTCACCGGCAGCTGCTTGTAGCTGGACAGCTCGCTGCGCGCGAAGTCGCAGGCGGCTTCTTCGGCGGTCGGGCTGTAGCAGAACACCTGGTCCTTGCGGTCCTTGATCTTCAGCAGCTGCGGGCCGAACTTCTGCCAGCGGCCGGTCTGCTCCCACAGTTCCTTCGGCTGGATGGTCGGGATCTGGAATTCCACCGCGCCGGCCCGGTCCATTTCCTCGCGAACAATGCGCTCGACCTTGCGCAGCACGCGCAGGCCCAGCGGCGACCAGGTGTACAGGCCCGATGCCAGCTTGCGGATCATGCCCGCGCGCAGCATCAGCCGGTGGCTGGTCAGCTCGGCGTCGCTGGGGGTTTCCTTGGTGGTGTGCAGGTGGAACTGGGAGAGGCGCATCGTCGGCTTCGGATAACGGCAGAGACGTCTATTCTGCCAGCCCGGCCGGGGGGAGGGGTATCGGCAGGGCTGCGCCCTGCGCCCGCCGTAGTGCCGGCCGCTGGCCGGCAACCTCAGAAGCAACAGCCGTAGCAACAGCGGGTTTCCCGTGGGATGGCGGGGTGGGTCCGGTTGCGGGGGACGCCGTGAATACGTCCATGCAGGCTCGGTCGCCGCATCCATGCGGCTCATGCCCACACCGCCCCGCCCAACCCACAGAAAGCCCAGAGCCGGCTGTTGCCCTTGCTGTTGCCTCTGCGGTGCAGGACTGCAAGCCCTGCCGATACCCTCATTGTGCTGGGCAGTAGGCCTTGATCGCCGCTTCAGCCAACCCCTTCTGTGCGGTGTGCTGCTCCGGGGTCAACGGGGTATCGGCCTTGCCATCACCATCGGTGTCCTGCATCACCTGGCCACCGCCGTCCAGCAGGGCCAGGTTGGCCCGGGCCGTGCTGCACTGCTCGGGAACCGGCGCGGCCGGGGTCTCGGTGCTGGTCGCGGCCTGCGGGGTGCGGGCCTGCTCGCGGGTCTCGTACTTCTTGCCCGCCGGTGGGGTCTCCGAGTACTGCGTCACGCCATGGGCGTCCTTCCATTTGTACACGGGACCGGCCACGGCGTTGGCACTGGCCAACAGCAGCAGGCATCCAAGGCAGGACAGGGCACGCATGGCAAACTCCACGGAATGGGCGTAGAACGCCGATTGCAGCATTGGCGCCGAGCACTGGCAAGTCGATTAAACTGGATTCCATGGACCCGATCACACCGCCGCCGCGCTCGCGCACGATTTACCTGTTGCCCAACCTGTTCACCACCGCCGGCCTGTTCTCCGGTTTCTACGCGATCATCGCCGCGGCCAACGGGGATTTCGTCAACGCCAGCATCGCCGTGTTCGTGGCGGCGGTGATGGATGGCCTGGACGGGCGCGTGGCGCGCCTGACCGGTACCAGCAGCGAATTCGGCGTGCAGTACGACTCGCTGGCCGACCTGGTCAGCTTCGGCATGGCCCCGGCGCTGGTGATGTACCACTGGTCGCTGTCGTGGCTGAAGTTCGACGATCCGCTGCTCGGCCGCGTCGGCTGGGCCGTGGCCTTCCTGTATGCGGCCTGCGCGGCGCTGCGCCTGGCCCGCTTCAACACGCAGGTGGCGGTGGTCGACAAGCGCTGGTTCGTCGGCCTGGCCAGCCCGGCCGCAGCGGGCCTGATGATGTCCTTCGTCTGGGCGTTTGCCGACGGCAACCTGGGCTGGGATGGCAACCAGCTGCGTTACGTGGCGCTGGCGGTGACGATCATCGCTGCGCTGCTGATGGTCAGCCGTATCCGTTTCTGGAGCTTCAAGGGCGGCGATGCCAAGGGCACCCGTTCGGATCGCGTGCCGTTCCTGGTGCTGGCACTGGTGCCGGTGGCGATCGCGATTGCGGTCATCGACCTGCCGCGCGTGCTGTTCGCGGTCGGCATCCTGTACGCCTTGTCCGGCCCGGTGATGTGGGCCGGGCAGCGCCTGCGCAAGAAGCCCGAGGCCGCGTGAGCCAGGACCTGCCCGTGCTGTGGTCACCGGCCCAGCAGGCCTGGCTGCAGGCCATGGGCTATACCGTCTATCACGACGGCCAGCTGGCCGCCGAGCTGGATGCCGCATTGCAGTTGAGCGTGGCCGAAGCCAGTGTTGCTCCGCCGGAGCCGGAGCCGGTGCGGGCTGCTGTGCCGCCGCGCGACGCCCATACCGCGCCCGCGACCGCAGTACGCGCGGAACGCCCGGCACCGCCGCGCCGCGAAACGCCGGTCAGTGCCCCGGATACCGTGCCGGCGGCTGAGCGCCCGCTGCCCAGCGGCAACGCACGCCAGCCGGTGGTACGCCTGCCCGATCGCCTGCAGATCGCATTGCTGCGCGCCTCCGGCTGCAACCCGAACGACCCGGCCACCCAGATGCTGATGGACAGCTGGCCGCTGGACCAGCTGCGCCGCGACCCGGCCGCCAAGCGTGCGCTGTGGCCGCAGCTGCGTGCCCTGCGCAAGCGGGGCACGCCGTGAGCGCGGTAACCCGGCCCGGCCCGGTCAGCCTGCGTGCGCTGCGCGAGAGCGACCTCAATGCCGTGATGGCGATCGAGCTGCGGGGCTATCCGTTTCCCTGGACCCGCGGCATCTTCATCGACTGCCTGCGCGCCGGTTATCCCGGCCTGGCGATGGAGCGTGATGGCCTGCTGGTCGGCTATGGCGTGCTCAGCATCGCCGCGGATGAAGCGCACGTGCTCAACATCTGCATCGATCCACTGGCACAGTCGCGCGGGCTGGGCCGCCAGCTGCTGCGCGCACTGGTGCAGCTGGCAGCCGACCGTGGCGCACAGCGCGTCTTCCTGGAAGTGCGTCCGTCCAATACGCCGGCGCTGGCGCTGTACCACAGCGAAGGCTTCAACGAGATCGGCCGCCGCCCGCGCTACTACCCGGCTGCACAGGGCCGCGAGGATGCAGTGGTGATGGCCATCGAGCTGGTCGACGGCGACCTGCAGGCGATGCCGCCGCTGTGACGCAGACGGGTTGCCGGCCAGCGGCCGGCACTACCAACGCGCCCATCACGCCAGCCGCAACGCCAGCACGCCACCGACGATGAGCGACGCCGCCAGCCAGCGCGCGCGCGGAATCCGCTCGCGCAGCAGGAACACCGAGATCAGCAGCGCGAACAGGATCGAGGATTCGCGCAGCGCCGAAATCATTGCCACCGGCGCCTGGGTCATGGCCCACAATGCCATCGCATAGGAGGCGGTGGTGCCGACGCCACCGGCCAGTCCCAGCGGCCAATGCCGCCGGGCATAGTCCAGCACCGCGCCGCCGCGCGTGTACAACGCCCACAGCGGCAGCGGAATGCCCGACAGCAGGAACAACCACAACGTGTAGCTGAGCGCGCTGCCGGACTGGCGCGCACCCTGCGCGTCGACCAGCGTGTAGGTGGCGATCATCGCTGCGGTCAGCAGCGGCAGGCGCAGTTGGCCGCCACGCGCACCCACTGCCATGCACAGGATGCCGGTGCTCACCAGTACCACGCCCAGCCACGCTGCAGCCGGCAATGGTTCACCGAGCAGGGTGCCCGCCAGTGCGACCAGGATCGGCGCGCTGCCACGCATCAGCGGGTAGGCCAGGCTCATGTCGACCTGCTGGTAACAGCGTGCGACCAGCCCGTAATAGGTCACCTGCAACAGCACCGATGCGCCCAGCCAGGGCCAGCTGTGCGCGGCGGGAAAAGGCAGGAAGGGCAGGGCGGCGGCCGACAGCAGCGCGGCGCTGCCGGTGACCAGCACGGTGCCGAGGAACTTGTCCGGCCCGCGCTTGACGATCGCATTCCAGCTGGCATGCAGTGCCGCAGCGGCGAGAACCAGCAGGAAGATCGAAAGAGGCATCCGGCGATGATGCCATGCGGGGGAAATGGAAACGCCGGGCATCGCCCGGCGTTTCCCATTTCGCTTGGGTGGGTGCCAACCTCTCCCGGCGTGGTAGGTGCCAACCTTGGTTGGCACGCACCAGAGCGCGGCGTTACAGCTTCGCGCGCTGTTCGCGCAGGCCGGCCAGCTGGGTGTTCCAGTCGGCCAGGCGCACGCGCTCCTGCTCGACCACGGCCGGCGGCACCTTGTCGGTGAACCTGGCCAGCTTGGTCTCGCTCTTTTCCTGCTCGCCTTCTACGCGCTTGATCTCCTTGTCCAGGCGCGCGCGCTCGGCATCGAGATCGACCAGGCCCTCCAGCGGCACCAGCAGCTTCAGCTCGCCCACGATCGCGGCGGCCGCCGGCGGTGCGCTTTCGCCTTCGGCCAGCCACTGGATGCTGTCCAGCTTCAGCAGGAACGACAGCGAAGCGCTGAAGCGTTCGATACGCACGCGGTCCTGTTCCAGGCCGGCCTGCAGGCGCAGCGGTACCAGCTTGGACGGCGCGACGTTCAGCTCACTGCGCACGCGACGCACCGCGCTGATCACCGCCTTCAGCCATTCCACGTCGGCCTCGGCCTGGGCGAAATCGCCTTCGAACTCGGCGGCGGTCGGGTAGGGGCGCAGCGACAGCGTGGTTTCGGCCAGGCCCAGGCGCGGGGCCAGCTGCTGCCACAGCTGTTCGGTGATGAACGGCGTCAGCGGGTGCAGCAGGCGCAGCAGTGCTTCCAGCACGTACAGCAGGGTGTGGCGGGTGCTTTCGGCATCGGCGGCGTCGGCACCGTTCAGGGCCGGCTTGCTCAGTTCCAGGAACCAGTCGCAGAACGCGTTCCACGCAAACTCGTACAGGCACTGCGCCAGCAGGTCGAAGCGATACGCGGCGAAATGCCCCTGTGCCTCGGCGGTGGTGGCGGCCAGGCGGGCGAGGATCCAGCGCTCGGCATCGGTGCGCGGCTTGGGCGCGCCGATGAACGCAGCGCCTTCGGTGTTCATCAGGGCGAAGCGGCTGGCGTTCCACAGCTTGTTGCAGAAGTTCTTGTAGCCCTCGGCGCGGTTCATGTCGAACTTGATGTCGCGGCCGTGGGTGGCCAGCGCGGCGATGGTGAAGCGCAGCGCGTCGGCACCGTGGGCGGCGATGCCGTCCGGGAATTCCTTGCGGGTGGCCTTCTCGATCTTCTCGACCATCTTCGGCTGCATCAGGCCGCCGGTGCGCTTGGCGACCAGGTCGTCGATGGTGATGCCGTCAATGATGTCCAGCGGGTCGAGCACGTTGCCCTTGCTCTTGGACATCTTCTGGCCCTGGCCGTCGCGGATCAGGCCGGTGAAGTAGACGTCCTTGAACGGGATCTTCCCGACCAGGTTGTCGGTGGCCATGATCATGCGCGCCACCCAGAAGAAGATGATGTCGAAGCCGGTGATCAGCACCGACGATGGCAGGTAGCGGTCGAAGCCGCGCTCGGCCATGGCCTGCTCATTCGGCCAGCCCAGGGTGGAGAACGGCCACAGCTGCGAGGAGAACCAGGTCTCCAGCACGTCGCTTTCCTGGTTCAGCACCACGTCGCTGCCCAGGTTGTGCTTGGCGCGCACTTCCGCTTCGCTGCGACCGACGTAGCAGTTGCCGGTGGCGGCATCGAACCACGCCGGGATGCGGTGGCCCCACCACAGCTGGCGGCTGATGCACCAGTCCTGGATGTTGTTCATCCAGTGGCGGTAGGTGTTGATCCAGTTCGGCGGCACGAAGGAAATGCTTCCGTCCTCGACCAGTTCCAGGCCACGCTTGGCCAGGTCGTCCATCTTCACGAACCACTGGTCGGTCAGGTACGGCTCGATCACCTGGCCGGTACGGTCGCCGCGCGGCACCTGCAGCTTGTGAGCCTTGGTCTCGACCAGGATGCCCAGGTCTTCCAGTTCGGCCAGCACCGCCTTGCGCGCTTCATAGCGGTCCAGGCCCTGGAAGCGTTCCGGCGCATTCTCGTTCAGTGCGGCCACCGGGGTGAACAGGTTGATCATCGGCAGGCTGTGGCGCACGCCGACTTCATAGTCGTTGAAATCGTGCGCCGGGGTGACCTTGACCACGCCGGTGCCGAACGCGCGGTCCACGTAGTCGTCGGCGATCACCGGCACGCGGCGGCCGGTCAGCGGCAGCACCACGCTCTTGCCGATCAGGTGCGCGTAACGCTCGTCTTCCGGGTGCACCATCACCGCGGTATCGCCCAGCAGGGTTTCCGGGCGGGTGGTGGCGACGACCAGGTAGTCGCGGGTTTCGCGCAGGGTTTCCACGCCGTCGGCATCGCGCTCGACGTGCTCGTAGCTCAGGCCTTCGTCCAGCGTGTAGGCGATCGACCACAGGAAGCCGTCTTCCTCGGCGCTCTCCACTTCCAGGTCGGAAATGGCGGTTTTCAGCACCGGGTCCCAGTTCACCAGGCGCTGGCCGCGGTAGATCAGGCCCTGCTCGTACCAGCGCACGAAGGCTTCATTGACAGCCGCCGACGGCTGCGGGTCCATGGTGAAGGTGCTGCGCGACCAGTCGGCGGAGGTGCCAAGGCGACGCATCTGGCGTTCGATGGTGTCGCCGGATTGCTGCTTCCACTCCCAGACCTTGCCGATGAAGCCTTCGCGGCCCAGCGAATCGCGGGTCTCGCCCTTGCCTTCCAGCGCCAGGTTGCGGCTGACCACCATTTCGGTGGCGATGCCGGCGTGGTCGGTACCGACCTGCCACAGCGTGTCGTAGCCGCGCATGCGGTGGTAGCGCACCAGCGCGTCCATCAGGGTCTGCTGGAAGGCGTGGCCCATGTGCAGGGTGCCGGTCACGTTCGGCGGCGGCAGCAAGATGGTGTACGGCTCGCCCGTGCCGGACGGCTTGAAGTGGCCGGCCTTCTCCCAGGCCTCGTAGAGGTCGGTCTCGAAGGACGTCGGGTCGTAGCTGGAGGCGAGTTGGGTCATGCGGGGGAACCAGGAGGTAATCGTTGAAGGATCAGGGCGCGGCGGCGGCCCATCAAGGGGGCCGGGGCGCGCTCACATGTCATGCTTGTTCAGGTCGTAACCGGCGGCCTTGTACTGGCGCCAGCGCTCGCGCAGCGGTTCGCGCGCTTCCGGATCGGCCGGCACCACTTCCAGCACGCGCTCGCACTGGCCCAGCCAGGGCTCGTCGCGCAGGTTGATCACCAGCGGACGCGCTGGTGCCTCGGTGCCGGGTACCGCGATCAGTACCAGGGCCTCTTCCTCGTCCATGTCTTCGCCGGCGATCTGGTGCGGGATGTAGGCGTCGTTGTCGAACGCCCACAACAGCTCGTCCAGCTCCTCGGCCTGGGCCTGGTCACGGGCCAGCACCAGGGTGAACAACCCGGCGTCGTTGGCCTTGCGCGCCAGCTCACAGACCAGGCGCAGCGGCTCGGTCAGGAAGCGGGGCTTGGCGATCAGGTAGAAGTCGGCGCGGGGCATGGCAGGGTCCGGGTCAGGCAGGGGCCCGGCAGTGCCGGGCGAGGCCCCGGCCGGCGTCTGCCGGCCAGGGTCGGGTACGGCATCAGGCGCGGGCGGCCTGGTCCAGCAGCCACTGGCTCAGCAGGCCGACCGGGCGGCCGGTGGCCATGCCACGCTTGCCTTCATCGCTGGCCACGCCGGCGATGTCCAGATGGGCCCAGCGCTGGCCTTCGGCGAAGCGCGACAGGAAGCAGCCGGCGGTGATCGCGCCAGCCCAGCGGCCACCGATGTTGTAGACGTCGGCGAAGCTCGAATCCAGCATCGGCTGGTACTCGTCCCACAGCGGCAGGCGCCAGGCGCGGTCGAACACGTGCTCGCCGGCGGCCAGCAGCTCGTTGGCCAGGTCATCGTGCTTGCTCATCAGGCCGGCGGTCTGGTGGCCGAGGGCGACCATGCAGGCACCGGTCAGGGTGGCCACGTCGACCAGCGCGGCCGGCTCGAAGCGCTGCGCGTAGGTCAGCGCGTCACACAGGATCAGGCGGCCTTCGGCGTCGGTGTTGCCGACTTCGATGGTCTTGCCCGACATCGAGGTGATCACGTCCGACGGACGATAGGCGTTGCCATCAATGGCGTTTTCCACCGCCGGGACCACCACGACGAGGTTCAGCGGCAGCTTGGCCTTGACCGCAGCGACGAAGGTGCCGATGACGTTGGCGCCACCGCACATGTCGTACTTCATTTCCTCGATGCCGCCCTGGGTCTTCAGGTTGACGCCACCGGTATCGAAGGTGATGCCCTTGCCGACCAGCACGTACGGCTTGGCGTCACCGCCATTGTTCCACTTCAGCACGACCAGGCGCGGGCGGTTGGCCGAGCCACGGGCCACGGCCAGCAGCGAGCCCATGCCCAGCGCTTCCATCTGGTGCTCGTCGAGGACCTCGGCTTCGGCACCCTCGTGCTCGCCGGCGAACTTCACGCCCACGTCGGCCAGATAGGCCGGGGTGCAGTAGTTCGGCGGCAGGTTGCCCAGCTCGCGGGCGAACTCGACACCGGCGGCGATGGCCTGGCCCTGGGCCAGCGCCTGCGCGTCGTCACCGGCGATGGCCAGCTGGGTCAGACCGGCGTCGTCGGCCTTCTTCTTGCCCAGGGTGGCGGTATAGCGGTAGGCGGCGTGATCGGCGGCGATCACCGCCTGACGGATCGCCCAGGCCGCGTCGCGGTCCTTCACCGCCACTTCGGACAGGGTGAACAGCGCGCTGCGGGTGGCGCCGGCCTTCAGCGCGCGCACGGCGTCGCCCACGGCCTTCAGGTACTGCGGCACGCCGAAACGGGCGGCTTCACCGAGGCCGACCACCAGCACGCGCGGGGCGGTCACGCCCGGCAGGTCGTGCAGCAGGGTGGTTGCGCCGGTCTTGCCGGACAGATCGCCACGCTGGGCCAGGGCGGCCAGGCGGCCACCGCTGGCGGCATCCAGGGCCTGCGCGGCCGGGGTCAGGGTATGGTCGGCATACGCGCCGACCACCAGGCAATCAACGGTGGCGGCGGCCGGAGCAACGTGGTTCAGGGTGAATTCGAGGGCCATTGAGCAGATTCCATTGGCGAGTCCGTACAATCGCAGGCCGTTTACGCCCAGACAGTAGACTGGGCGGCACCGCGAACGAACCCCAGAGTTTAAACCACCGCCCCATGCTGAAGCTCGACCGATACCTGCTGGGCGATTTCGTCCAGAGTTTCCTGGCTACCCTGATCGTCCTGCTGGTGGTCAGCGTGGGCGGCGTGCTGGTGGACATCCTCGGCAACATCGCCGACGGACGCCTGCCGGCCAAGCTGCTGTTCTCCCAGCTGGGCCTGCAGTTCATCGCCTACCTGCCGCTGATCCTGCCGCTGGCACTGATGCTGGGCCTGCTGCTGGCCGTGGCGCGGCTGTACCGAGACTCGGAAATGGCGGTCATCACCGCCATTGGTGTTGGCCCCAAGCGACTGCTGCGACCGCTGCTGATGCTGGTGGTGCCGGTGGTGCTGCTGGTCGGCGCCTGCTCGCTGTGGCTGGGCCCGTGGGCAGGCCGGGTGGCCGAGCAGATGATCATCGAGGCCAACCGCAGCGTGCTGATGGCCGGCCTGGAGCCGGGCCGGTTCACGCCGCTGCCCAATGGCGGCGTGGTCTACCTGTCCTCGATCTCGCCTGATGGCACCGAGCTGGGCAAGGTGTTCCTGCAGCGGCAGAAGGACGATCGCCTGGAGGTGGTGTCGGCCAACAGTGGCCGCATGTACTTCGAGGGCAGCCGCCAGCGTTTCCTGGAGCTGGATGATGGCCACCAGGTGGAAGGCCCGGTGGCCGCTGGGCTGGATTACCGGCTGGCGACCTTCGCCCGCAACGACGTGGCCCTGCCCGATGGCGCACAGACCCGCACCGAGGATGACCCGGAACTGATGCCAACCCTGCAGCTGATCGGTGATGCACGGCCGCAGGCGCAGGCGCAGTTGCATCGCCGGCTGGCACCGCCGCTGATCGCGCTGGCATTCGCCCTGCTGACCGTGCCGTTGGGCCGCAGCTCGCCGCGCCAGCAGCGCTACGGCCGCATGATGCTGGCCCTGCTGGCCTACATGGTGGGCACCAACCTGATGTTCATCGGCAGCGGCTGGATTGCCAACGGCAAGATTCCGCCCGCGCTCGGCCTGTGGTGGTTGACCCTGCCGCTGCTGGCGCTGGCGATCTGGATGTATGTACGTGATGGCCGCCTGGGCCGTCCGAAGGGAGCCCGCGCATGAGGCTGCGCCCGATGCGTTTCGACCTGTACCTGGGCCGGTCGGTGTTCACCACCGTGCTGCTGACCTGGGCGGTGCTGGTGGGCCTGGACGTGGTGATGGCCTTCTCCGGCGAGTTCAAGGACATCGGCAAGAACGGCTACACCCTGGGCCATGCCGCCGCGTGGGTGCTGTACACCGTGCCGCGCCGCGCCTACACGATGTTCCCGACGGCCGCGGTGATCGGCGCACTGATGGGCCTGGGCCAGCTGGCCGCGACCTCGGAGCTGACCGCACTGCGTGCACTGGGCCTGTCGCGCAAGCGCCTGAGCGTGTCGGTGGCGATTGCGCTGTCGCTGCTGACCGCGGTGATGGTGCTCAGCGCCGAGACGCTGGGCCCGTGGGGCCAGGACCGTGCCGATGCGCTGAAATCCAGCGCCAAATGGGGGCGGGATATTGCCACTACCCGTTACTCGGGGCTGTGGGCACGCGAAGGCGACACCTTCCTCAATGCGCAGAGCGGCGAGGAGCAGCTGGTGGGCGACAAGGGCACGCGGCTGATCCTGCGTGATGTGCGCCTGTACCGGGTCGCCGAAGACGGCAAGATCGCCTCGTTGACCCATGCCGCCACCGCCGAGCACGACAAGGACGGCTGGGTGTTGACCGGCGTGCGCCGCGACACCTTTGGCGAGCGCTCGGCAACCCGTCAGGAAGTGGCACGTGAGCCCTGGAACTCGAAGTTGGACCCGGCCGCGCTGGCGACCGGTATCGCCAAGCCGCGCAACCTCAGCGTGTCCGAGCTGAGCACCAGCATTGCCTACCGCGAACGCAACGGGCTGGACGCGCGCGATTTCGAGGATGTGTACTGGAGCCGCTGGTTCTATCCGGTGAACGTGCTGGCCCTGTGCCTGGCGGCGGTGCCGTTCGCGTTCGGATCGCTGCGCAGCGGCGGCATGGGCAAGCGCTTGTTCCTGGGCATCCTGTTCGCATTGGGCTTCTGGCTGCTGCAGCTGTTCTTCGGCCGCATGGCCGGCGCGCTGAAGTTCGATTACCGCATTGCCTACGCGTTGCCGCCGATCGTGATGCTGGCGGTATCCGGACTGCTGTTCCGGCGCAAGTCGGGCTGATTCTGATTGTTGTAGAGCCGAGCCTGTGCTCGGCTGTCACGTACAGTGCGGAAAGCAGCCGAGCACGGGCTCGGCGCTACAGACAGCGCCTTACCGTTTCGGCATCCGCACCAGGCGGGTACCGCTGGCGCGGTCGTGCCAGGTCAGGCGTTGGCGGTCGACCCACGCCCACCAGAATCCCAGACCGCCCAGCAGCAGGGAAAGCGTGCCTACCGCAAAGCGCAGCCACAACTGCCCGCGCCGCAACGGCGTGCCATCGATTGATTGCACTTTCAGCCGCCACGGGCGCATCCCCAGGGTCTGTCCGCCGCGGCGCCAGCTGGCCGTGGCGTACCAGCCCGTGATCGCCCAGCACACCGCCCACAGCAGCCATTGCCAGGCACTGAATGGCGCGATGTTCTCGCGCTGCGCGTGGCCGCTGAAGGTGTAGGCGAGGGTGAACAGCGTGCCGGCCAGCATCCAGAGCGCCAGCACCGGCAGTGCGTCGTAGACCATCGCCAGCGCGCGCCACAGCAGCAATGCGCGCGGATGGAGCATTTCGGTAGCGGCCGCAGGGGCCGTGTCGGTAGCAGGGCGGGACATGCGCCGAGCATACGCAAAGCTGGCCGTGCCCGCAGTGGCCCTCGTATCCTGCACGCATGGCCCTTGTCTCCACCCCCGCCGAACGCCGCCAGCTGGTCCAGCAACTACCCGAGCTTCGCGCCGACGACAGCGTGCGCATCCAGCGCTTCCTTGATGCGATCTGGGCCGAGAACGGCCTGGCCCGTGCCACCCTCGACAGCTACCGGCGTGACCTCGAAGGGTTGGCGCGCTGGATGGATGGACGCGACGGTGGCCTGGCCGGCATCGAGCGTCCCGGATTGTTCGAGTATCTGGCCTGGCGCACCCGGCATGGCTGGTCGCCGCGCAGCAATGCGCGCCTGCTGTCGGCGTTGCGGGCGTTCTTCGCCGATGGCGTGCGGCGCGGCGAACGCAGCGAGGACCCGAGTGCGCTGCCGGATCCGCCGAAGCTGCCACGGTTGCTGCCCAAGGCGCTGGCCGAGAGCCAGATCGACGCGCTGTTGGCAGCACCGGATGTCGACAGCCCACTGGGCCTGCGCGATCGCGCCATGCTGGAACTGATGTATGCCGCCGGCCTGCGCGTGAGCGAGCTGGTGTTGCTGCCGGCCACGGCGGTCAACCTTCGCCAGGGCGTGCTGCGGGTCACCGGCAAGGGCAGCAAGGAACGGCTGGTGCCGCTGGGCGAGGAATCCCAGCACTGGCTGGAGCGTTACCTGCAGCAGTCGCGCCCGCAGCTGGTCGGCAAGGGCAAGGTGCATGCCCTGGCGGATGGGCAGACCCCGTTGTTCGTCGAACCGACGCTGCATGCGCTGACCCGGCAGGCGTTCTGGCATCTGGTCAAGCGCCACGCACAGGTGGCCGGCATCGACCCGGCGCGGATCAGCCCGCATGGCCTGCGGCACAGCTTCGCCACCCATCTGCTCAACCGCGGTGCCGACCTGCGCGCGCTGCAGATGCTGCTTGGCCACAGTTCCTTGTCGACCACCCAGATCTATACCCTGGTCGCGCGCGAGCACCTGCAGAAGCTGCACGCCCGCCACCATCCGCGTGGCTGAGTGCCGGGCTGAATCGCTGCCCGGGGCGCTGCCGGCCGTCGCCGCCCGGTCGCGGTGGCTGTGTCAGAATCCGGGGTCTTCTTCTGTCGCGGACCGCTCCATGCTCCGATTTGCCATCGCCGCCGTGTTCGGTGCGCTCAGCCTGACCGCCTGCGCCCAGCCGGCTCCACCGGCCGCCAAGGCACCCGCCGCCGCTGCGGCCAAGGCCAGTCCGGCCGCGAATGCGCCCGCCGACCAGGCGGTACGCGCCGCACTGACCGCGTTGAACCCCGGTTTCCAGGTGGACTACATTGGCGCCGCGCCTTTCCCCGGCTTCCGCGAGGTCGTCGTTTCAGGCCAGCTTCTGTATGTGTCCGATGACGGCCGCTATCTGTTCCAGTCTCAGCCCTACGACACCCGCGCCAAGGGCCCGGCCAACAGCGAAGGCCTGCTCGGCTATCGCCGCGGCCTGCTGGCCAAGGCCAACCACGGCGATCGCATCGTGTTCGCCGCGCCGAACGCCAAGTACACCATCAGCGTGTTCACCGACATCGAGTGCGGTTACTGCCGCAAGCTGCACCAGGACATCGCCGAGCTCAACCGCAACGGCATCACCGTCGAGTACCTGGCGTTCCCGCGCATGGGCCTGGGCAGCAAGGACTACACCGACATGATTTCGGTCTGGTGTGCAGCGGATCGTCGCCAGGCGCTGACCAACGCCAAGCGCGGCGGCAACGTTCCCGCCAAGAACTGCACCAATCCGGTGGCGATGCAGTACGCGCTGGGCCAGCAGCTGGGCGTGAATGGTACGCCGGCGATCTTCGCGCCGGACGGCACCCAGCTGGGGGGGTACCTGCCGCCGGCACAGCTGCGTGCGGCGTTGGAAAAGCTGTCGGCCAAGCGCTGATCGCCGTCGACCTTTTCCTGTAGCGCCGAGCCCATGCTCGGCTGCGCAACCATCAGCCGAGCATGGGCTCGGCGCCACAGATCAGAGGCCGGGGGCGCAAAATGCGCCCCCGGCTTTTGCCTTATTTCAGGCCATCACTGACTGCCTTGGTCAGCGTGCCCTGCGCATCGTCACCGCTGAACTCCCAGACGAACGCGCCGCCCAGGCCCTGGGTCTTCACGTAACCCATCTTGCGGGTGATGTTGGCCGGGGTGTCGAAGCTCCACAGCGTGCTGCCGTTGTAGATCCAGGTGGCACCGGCGGTGTTGTCGGTGTAGCCCGGCCACGCCAGGTTCTTCAGCACCTTCCAGTCCTCGATGCCGGCTTCATACGTGCCCGGGGCAGCACCGCTGGCGGTCTGGTACAGGCCGTTGTTGGCATTGGCCACGCCGGTCCAGCCACGCCCGTAGTAGCCGATGCCCAGGTTGAGCTTGGCGGCGGGCACGCCACGGCTGATGAAGGCCTCGATGGCGTCGTTGCTGTTGTACAGCTTCTGGTCGCCGGTGGACGGATCATTCGGCGAATCGAACAGCGCCGACTGGTGATTGGTCCTCGCATCCCACGCGCCGTGGAAGTCGTAGGTCATCACGTTGATGTAGTCCAGGTACGGGTGGTACGCCGCCGGATCTGTGACGCGGATCTTGTCGATGCCGGCACCCACCGCCACCGTCAGCAACAGGCCCGGACGCACCGCATCGAGCTGGCGGCGGAACTCGGCCATCAGCGCGGTGAAGTTGGCGTTGTCTTCCGGCTTGCCGCATTCGATGCCGCAGGCCACCGGGTATTCCCAGTCGATGTCGATGCCGTCGAACACGCCCAGCGCCGCACCGGCGCCGCCGGCACCGTCGGTCACCGGCAGGTTGCCCTTGATGTACGCGTCGATGCACGAGGCAACGAAGGCCTGCCGGTTTTCCGGGCGCGCCGCGCTGGAGAAGCCGCGCGACCAGGTCCAGCCACCCAGCGAGATCAGTACCTTCAGGTTCGGGTACTTGGCCTTGAGCTGCTTGAGCTGGTTCCAGTTGCCGCGCAGCGGCTGGTCCCAGGTATCGGCGCTGCCGCTGACACTCTCGGCGGCACTGAAGGCCTTGGTGTAGTCGGCGAAGGCATCGCCACCGGCACCGCTGTTCGGATCCGACGGCTGGGTGATGCCGACTTCGCAGCGGTTGTTGCGCACGTTGCCGAACGCGTAGTTGATGTGGGTCAGGCGCGCCGCCGAACCGCTGCTGTCGATGTTCTTGACCCGGTAGTTGCGGCCGTAGATGCCCCACTGGGTGAAGTAACCGATGACCCGCTTGCCGGTGGTGCCGCCGTCGCCGGCCAGCGTGGTGGCGCTGATCTCGGTGCCCTGCGCCGATGCGTTGCCGGCGTTGTCGCGCGCCCGCACGCGGTAACGGTAGGTGGTCGACGCGGTCAGCCCGCCGTCGACATAGCTGGCACTGGACGGCGAACCGACCAGGCTGCCGTTGCGGTACACGTCATAGCCGGCCAGGCCACTGCCACCGGTGTTGTCGGTGGAAGGACTCCAGCTGAGCGCGATGCTGTTGGCGGTACGGGCACCGACCGCCAGCCCGCCCGGCACGCTCGGTGCGGTGGTGTCGCCGCTGGCGGCGTTGACGGTGATGGTGATCGTCGCCGTGCTGGCGGTGGCGTTGTTGTTGTCGGTGGCGACCGCGCGCAGGGTGTGGCTGCCGGCGCTGGCATTGGTCCAGCTGGCTGCATACGGCGCACTGGTGGCCACGCCGAGCGTGCTGCCGTCGCGGAAGAATTCGACCTTGGCGACGCTGCCGTCCGGATCGCTGGCGGTGGCGGTCACGTTGACCGTGCTGCCGGCGCTGAAGGTGGCGCCGTTGGCCGGCGAGGTCAGGCTGACCACCGGCGGCTGGTTGGTGCCGGTGCCATCGCAGGCACCGAGGTTGGTGTAGTAGGGCGCACCGGCCGGATGGTCCGGCGGCGCGTTCCAGATGTCCTGGTTCGCCCGATAGAGGACGCCTCCTTTCTGCAGGGTATCGCCGGCCCGGTAGATCTTGGCCTGGTCCCACTGGGCCACGCCGGCACAGCTGGCAGCCTGCGCCAGGCCGGGCAGGGCGGCGCTGCCGGCGGCCAGGGCAAGCAGCCAGGCCAGGTGGCGGGGACGACAGCTTCGGGTCGAACGTTCAGCACGGCGCACAATCGGGTCGTACATGGGTGAGTCTCCGATCAAAGGGCGCGCGGGCCCCGATGGCGCCGCGCGTGACGCAGGTCCGGGCATCGCCGGGGAAGGCGACGGAGGGGCCGGACGGAGGCACCTGGGAGGCCGGGGAGAGAGTCCGGCACCAGGTGGGGACAACGTTGTCATCAATTGCGTGGTCAATCCGTGAGCAAGCGCATGGTTCGAGGATTTGGGCGGGAAACGGCGCTGCGCGCGGTCGGCGGCCATCGGCGGAGCCCCCTCGTGGCTGGGGCTTGCTGCTAATAGCGGATTTCTGGGGGTTGGCCGGGCGGGTGGGCTCAGGCGGGGACGCCGTGAACCCGTCCATGAAGTGACCCCCGAGACTTGGACGGTGGGGTCAGGCGGCTGCTTGGGCCTGTTCCCGGTACTTTACCGGGCTTAGCCCCTTCAATTTCAATCTGATTCGCTCTTGGTTGTAGTACTTGATGTACTCCACCAGCCCGGCCTCCAGGCTTTCGATGCTGTCAAAGCTGTTCAGGTAGAAGAACTCCGACTTCAGCGTCCCGAAGAAGCTTTCCATTGCCGCATTGTCCAAGCAGTTGCCACGTCGGGACATGCTTTGCTTCAACGAGTGCTTTTCCAGCATGTGCCGGTAGTTCTCATGCTGGTACTGCCAGCCCTGGTCGGAGTGGATCATTGGCCGCTCATCCGGCGAAAGCTTCTTGATGGCCTCCTCCAGCATCTGACCTACCAGATCGAACACAGGCTGGCGCTTGATCTGATAAGCCACGATTTCACCGTTGTAGAGGTCCATGATCGGCGACAGGTACAGCTTCATGCCTTGCACCTTGAACTCGGTGACGTCGGTCACCCACTTCTGGTTGGGCCGCTCGGCATGGAACTGGCGATTGAGGTCATTGCCAACCACAACATTGGCGGCCCCTTTGAAGGACCGGTAGCGCTTCACGCGTACCCGTGATTTCAGGCCCATCTCCCCCATCAGGCGCTGTACCCGCTTGTGATTGGTCCGATGGCCCTGATTGGCCAGTTCCAGCGTCACCGTGCGATACCCATAGCGCCCTTGGCTTTGATCGTAGATTGCCCGGATGCGCTCGCACAGGGCTGCCTCATCCTGATCCGGATGGGCCAGGACATGGTTCTGGTAATAGAACGTACTGCGTGACAGCTCTGCCGCTTCGAGCAGAAGCGACAGCGTATGAACCTGCCTCAATCCTTGGATGGCTTGCGCTTTGCGTCCTGCGCCGCCTGCTCTTCCCGGATCAAGGCATCGAGTTTTTTTAGGTAGTCGGTCTCCGCACGCAGATAGGCGACTTCCTTGAGCAGCTCATCGCGGCTCATTTCCTCAGGTGGCTTGGACGAGCGGGTCTTTTTCATCGGCTTTCGGGGCGGCGGCGGAGGTGGTGCCAGCGCTTGGGCACCGCCTTGAGCATACAGGCGACGCCACCGACCCACCGCGCCGGCATCGCCAATTTGAAAGTAAGTGGTGGCCTCCCGCCCGGACATGCCGTCCTGGCCCATCTTCTTCAGGACAGCCAGCTTGAATGCGAGGTCATAGGACTGGGCCTGGCGGCGAAACCCGCGCCAACCATGCAGCCGATAGGTCGCCACCCAGCGCCTGACCGTGGAGAACTCCAGGCCGTAGCGACGAGCAACGGCTTTGACCGATGTGGAGGTCTTGCAGGCCTCTTTGGCGACCTGCAGTTTGAAACGCGCGTCGTATCTGTTCATGTATCCCTCGGGGTTGGATCTGATGTCCAACTCCCGGGGGTCACTTCACCATGGGGGCTTGGCCGCGGCATCCATGCCGCGGACACCCCGCCTGAGCCCACCCGCCCGGCCACGGACAGGTTCCTGCGCGGCCAGCCACGAAAGACGGAAGAAAAAAACAAAGGCAAAAGCCGGTCGCTGCGCTCTTCAATGCCTGACTTCTGATGTTCCCTGGATGCCGGCCAGCGGCCGGCACTACCGCAGAGCATCCACCCATGGCGTGGATTTACCGCAGATCGCGGAAATCTGTCGAAGGCGGGGTGGTGGGGGCCAGCAGGACCGTTGGCGCCATGGATGGCGCCATCGAGCCCCCATGGACGGGTTTACGGCGTGTCCTGCTGGCCCCCACCACCCCGCCATCCCACGGGAACCCAGCTTTTGCTTGGGCCGTTGCCGTTGCCGTTGTCGTTGCCGTGGCCTCGGCAGGTGCCGGGCGCCGCCCGGCCAAAGCCATCCCCCTGCTTCCGGTACAATGTCGGGCCCGTTTCCCAACTACGGTTCCCCGGACATGATGGTCCTCGAGGGCGCGCCCGCCCTGTCGCCGTTCCGCCGCGAACGTCTTGAATCCCGCCTGCAGTCCATCGCTCCCTCCCTGCGCATCAGCGGTGCCTGGCACGTCTACTTCGTGCAGCCCGAAGGCAGCGCCGCTCCCGACCTGACCACGCTGTGCCGCATCCTCGAAGCGGCGCCGCAGGCCGAGGCCGTGGCCGACGGCGCGGTCAGCCGCATCGTGGTGCCGCGCCTGGGCACGCTGTCGCCCTGGTCGAGCAAGGCCACCGAACTGGTCCGCGGTGCCGGCCAGCCGGTCAGCCGGGTCGAGCGTGGCCTGCGTATCGACGTGCAGGGCTGGCCGGCAGATGCTGACGCCCAGCAGGCGCTGGTCAAGGCGCTGCACGACCCGATGACACAGTCGGTGCTGGAGACCGTGGAGCAGGGCCAGGCGCTGTTCTCGGCGCCGGCCCGTGGCGAGCTGGAACGCGTGCCGGTGGACCAGCTGGAGGCCGCCAACCAGCGCCTCGGCCTGGCCATGGCCCAGGACGAGATCGACTACCTGCGTGAACGCTTCACCGCGCTGGGCCGCTCGCCGTCGGACGTGGAACTGATGATGTTCGCGCAGGCCAATTCCGAGCACTGCCGCCACAAGATCTTCAACGCCAGCTGGACCATCGATGGCCAGGAACAGGACCGCTCGCTGTTCCGGATGATCAAGAACACCCACCAGCAGACCCCGCAGCACACGCTCAGCGCGTACAGCGACAACGCTGCAGTGATCGAAGGCCATCCGGCGTCGCGCTACCGTCCCGATCCGGCCAGTGGCGAATACCGCCGCGAAGCGCAGGTGCCCAGTGCCTTCCAGATCAAGGTGGAAACCCACAACCACCCGACCGCGATCGCACCGTTCCCGGGCGCTTCGACCGGCGCGGGTGGCGAGATCCGCGACGAAGGCGCGACCGGCCGTGGCGGCAAGCCCAAGGCAGGCCTGACCGGCTTCTCGGTCTCGCACCTGCGCATTCCGGAATTGCCGCAGCCGTGGGAGGCGCCGCGCGCGCTGAACCCGCGCATGGCACCGGCGCTGGAAATCATGACCGACGGCCCGCTCGGCGGCGCCGCGTTCAACAACGAGTTCGGCCGCCCGAACCTGCTCGGCTACTTCCGCAGCTTCGAGCTGCCGGAAGGCGCCGACCTGGTGCGCGCCTACGACAAGCCGATCATGCTGGCCGGTGGCCTCGGTGCGATCGATCGCGTGCAGGTCGACAAGATCCCGCTGCAGGCCGGTGATGCGGTGATCGTGCTGGGTGGCCCGGCGATGCTGATCGGCCTGGGCGGCGGTGCGGCCAGTTCGGTGGCCTCCGGTGAAAGCGCCGAGGACCTGGACTTCGCCAGCGTGCAGCGCGACAACCCGGAGATGGAGCGCCGCTGCCAGGAGGTCATCGACCGCTGCGTGGCGATGGGCGCCAACAACCCGATCAAGTTCTTCCACGACGTCGGCGCCGGTGGCCTGTCCAACGCCATCCCCGAACTGCTGCACGACTCGAACGTCGGTGGTGTCATCGACCTGGGCAAGGTGCCCACCGATGATCCGTCGCTGTCACCGATGCAGCTGTGGTGCAACGAGTCGCAGGAACGCTACGTGCTGGGCGTGGCCCAGGAGCGCCTGGCCGAGTTCGCCGCGCTGTGCGCCCGCGAACGCTGCCCCTTCGCGGCCGTCGGCGTGGCCACCGCCGAGGAACACCTGGTGGTGGCTTACGGCGCCGTGCCGGGCCACACCCCGGCCGATGCACCGATCGACCTGCCGATGGACGTGCTGTTCGGCAAGCCGCCGAAGATGCATCGCGACACCGCGCATCCGCCGGCACCGCGCTGGCTGGCGCTGAAGACCGGTGGCCTGGACCTGCAGGAAGCCGGCCTGCGCGTGCTCGCGCACCCGACGGTCGCTTCGAAGAACTTCCTGGTCACCATTGGTGACCGCAGCGTCGGCGGCCTGACCGCGCGCGAACAGATGGTCGGCCCGTGGCAGCTGCCGGTGGCCGACGTGGCGATCACCCTGGCCGACTTCGATGGCGTGGCTGGCGAAGCGATGTCGATCGGCGAGCGCACCCCGCTGGCCCTGCTCGATGCCGCTGCTTCGGCACGCATGGCGGTGGGCGAAGCGCTGACCAACCTGTGCGCGGCCCCGGTCGATGCGCTGGATGAGATCAAACTGTCGGCGAACTGGATGGCTGCGGCCGGTCACCCCGGCGAAGACGCGCTGCTGTACGACGCGGTGAAGGCGGTGGGCATGGAACTCTGCCCGCAGCTGGACATCAGCATCCCGGTGGGCAAGGACTCGCTGTCGATGCAGGCGCAGTGGCACGACCAGGGCGAAGCGCACAAGAGCGTGTCGCCGGTGTCGCTGGTGATCTCGGCGTTCGCGCCGGTCGCCGACGTGCGCCAGCAGTTGACCCCGCTGCTCGACCGGGAGGTGGACAGCGAGCTGTGGCTGATCGGCCTCGGTGCCGGCAAGCAGCGCCTGGGGGGTTCGATCCTGGCCCAGGTGCATGCCGACCACGGCGACCTGCCGGCCTTCGCCGGTGCCGCCCCGGACCTGGACGATCCGCAGCGCCTGCGGGGTTTCTTCGAACTGATCCGCGATGCACGCCAGTCCGGCCTGCTGCTGGCCTATCACGACCGCAGCGACGGCGGTGCTTTCGCCGCCCTGTGCGAAATGGCCTTCACCTCGCGCCTGGGCCTGGATATCGCCCTCGATGCCTGGGGTGATGATCCGTTCCGCAGCCTGTTCAATGAAGAACTGGGCGCGGTGGTGCAGATCGCGCGCGAAGACCGTGCCGCGTTTGCCGACCTGGTTGAACGCCATGCATTGACCGAATGCGCGCAGCGCATCGCCAAGCCAACCACCGCACCGGTGGTGCGCGTGTCGCTGGGCGGCGAGAACCTGGCCGAGTGGCGCTGGGAGGCCTTGTTCGACGCCTGGTGGTCGGTCACCCACGCGATGCAGAAGCGCCGCGACAACCCGGCCAACGCCGATGCCGAGCGCGAGGTCGCGCGTGCCTTCAACGCACCGGGCCTGAAGCCGAAGCTCAGCTTCGACCTCAACGAAGACGTGGCCGCACCGTTCATCAGCACCGGAGCGCGTCCGCGCGTGGCGGTGCTGCGCGAGCAGGGCGTCAACGGCCAGATCGAAATGGCCAACGCCTTCGAACGCGCCGGCTTCCGCGCCTTCGACGTGCACATGAGCGACCTGATTGAAGGCCGCGTGGCCCTGCAGGATTTCACCGGCCTGGTGGCCTGTGGTGGCTTCAGCTATGGCGACGTGCTCGGTGCCGGCCGTGGCTGGGCCACCTCGATCCTGGAGCGCAGCGCACTGCGTGATGCCTTCGCCGCGTTCTTCGCGCGCGAAGACAGCTTCGCGCTGGGCGTATGCAACGGCTGCCAGATGATGAGCCAGCTTAAGAACATCATTCCGGGTGCCGAGCACTGGCCGCAGTTCCGCCGCAATGCCAGCGAGCAGTTCGAAGCCCGTACCGCGCTGCTGGAAGTGGTGGAATCGCCGTCGATCCTGCTGCGTGGCATGGCCGGCTCGCGCCTGCCGGTGGCGGTGGCGCATGGTGAGGGCCAGGCCGTGTTCGACAATGCCGTCGACCAGGCTGCTGCACGTGTCTCGCTGCGCTACATCGATGGCAATGGCAAGGTGGCCAGCCAGTACCCGCTGAACCCGAACGGTTCGCCGGACGGCATCACCGGCCTGACCAGCAGCGACGGCCGCGTCACCATCATGATGCCGCACCCGGAACGTACCCCGCGCGCGCTCAACCTGAGCTGGGCACCGGCGGAATGGCAGGGTGATTCGCCGTGGATGCGCATGTTCCGCAACGCGCGGGTATGGTGCGGCTGATCGCATCATTCCGCGCAGGCCGCAATGCCACCGCGTATGGAAAAACCCGCCGCTTCGTCGGCGGGTTTTTCTTTGCACGCGTGAAACCCTTGTCGCGCCCGCTAGTTACATCGGTTTTCATGCGCCAGCGGTCCGTCACGTGTACCTAACAAAATACTTTTATAAACACGTGAAATGGTGAACTGCTTCACGGCAATAGCATTTGTCGTGTCAAAGTCTTGACGATCTGCAAAGTTGCCGTTAACACTTGAACCCCGTTTCAGAACCATTCATTCCGCAGTAACCGCTCGGCGCACGCGCTCGGTTTTCTGTCGCTGCGCGCCGTTCGGCAATACCCCGCAGTAAATCACGCGAATAAACGCCCCCAGGGGACGTTGGGCCACAAGGCCCGGCGGTGGCGTTGCTTTGCCCAAAACCAGTCCAATCAGGAGCCGTACCGATGAATCGGATTTATCGCAAGGTCTGGAACAAAGCATTGGGTCAGTTGGTGGTGGCCTCGGAACTGGCCTCCTCCGACAGCAGCGGTGGTGTTGTCGACCAGCGCCGCGATACGACACCAGCCACGCCCGCGCTGTTGGCGGTGGCACTGGGCCTAGTATTGGGATTGGGCATGAGCGGTTACGCCGCTGCGCAGTCGGTGCAGATCGGCGGCAGCGCCACCTGCGTGGCATTCAGCGGCAAGCTGCTGGAAAAATGCCTGGTGGAAGGCTCCGCCAGTGCCAAGGGCAGCAACGCGGTGGCGATCGGCAGCAACAGCAGCGCCACTGCCGCCAACAGCGTGGCGCTGGGCGCAGGCTCCAGGGCCAACCGCGCCAACACGGTGTCCGTTGGCGATGCCGGCAAGGAACGGCAGATCACCAACGTGGCTGCAGGCACCCAGGCCACCGATGCGGTGAACAAGTCACAGCTGGATGCGCAGGCACGCGCCACGCAGGCCGCGCTGGCGGACGTCGCCGCAGATGGAAACCGCTATTTCAAGGCCGATGGCGCAGGTGATGACAGCGACGCGGCGAAGATCGACGGGCAGGGCGCGGTTGCAGCGGGCGCCGGTGCGCAGTCGTTGGCCAATGCCACCACCGCCATCGGTACCCAGGCGATTGCTGCCGGCCTGGGCGCCAGCGCGTTCGGCCAGGGCGCATTGGCAATCGGTGACGCCAGCGTGGTGGTCGGGCAGAGTGCTGCCGCGTTCGGTCTTGGTGACACCGCCGTCGGCGCCAGTGCCTATGCCGCAAGCGAGAATGGCGCGGCCACCGCCTTGGGCGCGTTGTCCGAAGCCACTGCCGATGGCGCCACTGCCGTGGGTGGCGGTGCCGTGGCGATGGGCCCGGGCAGTACCGCACTGGGCCGCGGCGCCACCGCCGCCAATGAAGCATCGATCGCGGTGGGTGCGTTCAGCACCGCCGTGGGTGAGTACAGCGCCGCGCTGGGGTCAAACTCGGCGGCGGTTGCCACGGGCAGCGTGGCGCTCGGCGCCGGCTCGCTGGCCGACCGCGTCGATACTGTCTCTGTCGGCGCCGCCGAATATGGCCTGACCCGGCAGATCACCAGCGTCGCTGCGGGCACTGAAGATACCGACGCGGTCAATGTCGGCCAGTTGAAGGACGTGGCCGCCGTGGCCGATGCCACCGCCAAGCACTTCCAGGCCACCGGCAGCCGCAACAGCGATGCGGGCGCGCTGGCCGAAGGTGACGAGGCACTGGCGGCCGGCGAGGCGGCCAACGCCATCGGCAATGGCACCACCGCCGTGGGTGCCGGTGCCACGGCCGTTGCGCAGAACGCCACCGCCGTCGGCAACAACGCACT
Source organism: Stenotrophomonas sp. T8 (assembly GCF_051853085.1). Classification (NCBI taxonomy): domain Bacteria; kingdom Pseudomonadati; phylum Pseudomonadota; class Gammaproteobacteria; order Lysobacterales; family Lysobacteraceae; genus Stenotrophomonas; species Stenotrophomonas sp. T8. Next base: position 269,803 of record NZ_CP195329.1, read on the forward strand.
GGCGTCAGGTCAGAACAGCGCCGCGTTCGGCAACAACGCACAGGCGAACGGCCCGGGCAGCGTCGCCGTCGGTGGTGCTGCAGTGGACGCCGATGGCAATCCGCTGATCACCAGTGGTGGCGTGCCGGTCGAAACCGGCGCCACCAGCGCAGGCGTCGGTGGCACTGCAGTCGGTGCCAGTGCCGAAGCCAGTGGATTTGCGGCGTCGTCCTACGGCGTTGGCGCGTATGCCGCCGGTGCGCAGTCGTCCGCATTCGGTGCGGTCGCCAATGCCATCGGTGACTACTCCACCGCACTGGGTACGCAGAGCACCGCCACCGGTACCAGCAGCGTCGCCATCGGTGGCCCGGCCGACCTGATTCCGGGCCTGGGCTTCTTCGTGCAGACCCAGGCCAGCGGCGAAGCGGCGACGGCCGTCGGCGCCGGTGCCATCGCCAGCGGTGATCGTGCGGTGGCCAACGGCAGCCTGACCGAAGCGTCCGGTGCGGAATCCACCGCCGTCGGCTACTTCGCTTACGCCCCGGGTGAGAATGCCAGCGCGCTCGGTGCGCAGACCTGGGCCAGCGGCGCGCAGAGTACCTCTGTCGGGTATTACGCTACCGCACGCGGTGCCAACAGCGTTGCACTGGGCGCGAACTCCGAAGCGGTCCGCGCCAACAGTGTGGCGGTCGGCAGCGCAGGCAACGAGCGGCAGATCACCAGCGTTGCCGCGGGCAGTGAAGCCACCGATGCGGTCAATCTGGCCCAGTTGAAGGGCGTCTCTGCCGTGGCCGATGCCACCGCCAAGCACTTCCAGGCCACCGGCAGCAGCAACAGTGAGGCCGGTGCGCTGGCCGAAGGCGAAGATGCGCTGGCCGCCGGCGAGGCGGCCAACGCGATCGGCAATGGCAGCAGTGCACTGGGAGCGGGCGCCGTTGCCATCGCGCAGAGCGCCACCGCCGTCGGCAGCAGTGCGCTGGCTTCGGGGCAGGGCAGCGCGGCGTTCGGCGCGGCGGCCACCGCCAGTGGCAGCAACGCTACCGCCCTGGGAACGCAGAGCAGCGCCACCGGCGCCGGCAGCGTCGCCATCGGTGGCCCGGCCGACATCGTGCCGGGCATGGGCCTGTATGTGCAGACGCGGGCCAGCGGTGTGTCCTCCACCGCGGTAGGCGGCGGTGCGGTCGCCAGTGGTGACCGCTCGTTGGCCAACGGCAGCTTCACGGAAGCAGTGGGCGCGGAATCCACCGCGCTGGGTTACTTCGCTTATGCCGCAGGCGACAACGCCAGTGCACTGGGCGCGCAGACCTGGGCCATCGGCAAGGACAGCACGGCCATCGGTTACTACGCCACCGCTGGCGCCGAAAACAGTGTCGCGCTGGGCGCCTATTCGGGCTCCAATCGGGCCAATACGGTGGCCGTGGGCACCAATGGCAATGAACGCCAGATCGTCAGCGTGGCCGCGGGTACGCAGGCGACGGATGCGGTGAACAAGGCGCAGCTGGACGCTGTGGCAAGCACCGCCGACGGCACCGCGCGCTTCTTCCAGGCACAGCCCGAAGCGGGCAGTGATGCCGGTGCGTTCGCCGAGGGCGAAGGCGCGGTCGCGGCCGGTTCGTCGAGCAATGCGATTGGCGCCGGCGCGGTTGCACATGGCGCTGCCGCGTCGGCGATCGGTGATGACAGCGTGGCGGTGGGTCGCAACAGCAGCGCCACCGGTAACGGCGGTGTTGCCATCGGTGGCCTCGGGCAGGCCTACGATGAGTACAACCAGCCGATCATCGGCGCCGACGGCAAGGCGCAGCAGGTGGGCACCACGGCGGCCGCCGATGCCACGGCGGTCGGCAGCGGTGCACAGGCCACCGGGGCTGCCAGCGGCGCGTTCGGCAATGCCGCCAAGGCCAGTGGCGACAACAGCTTCGCGGCCGGCGGCAAGTCGCGCGCCACCGGCAGCTATGCCGTTGCGGTCGGTGACAGCGCCTTCGCCAGCAGCGATGACAGCACCGCTGTCGGTGGTTACAGCTGGGCGACGGCCAGTGGCGCAGCAGCGTTCGGTTCGGGTGCGTGGGCCACCGCCACCAATGCCTCGGCATTCGGCAACGCGGCCTGGGCCAGTGGCAGTGGTGCGACCTCCATCGGTTACAACAGCTGGGCCAACGGCACCAGCTCCACCGCCGTCGGTCGCGGCGCATTCGGTTATGGCGACAACAGCGTGGCACTGGGCTTCCAGGCGTTGGGCAACAGCATCAACAGCATTGCCATCGGCACCAATACGGTGGCCGGCGGTGAAAGTGCGATTGCGTTGGGCGCCGGCAGCAACGCCAGCGCCAGCAATGCTGTCGCGCTCGGTGCCGGTTCGGTTGCCAGCCGTGCACGCACGGTGTCGGTGGGCAGCAGTGGCAACGAGCGGCAGATCACCAACGTCGCTGCCGGTACCCAAGCCACGGACGCGGTGAACAAGGCACAGCTGGATGCGGTCGCGAGTACCGCCACCACCACCAGCCGCTTCTTCCAGGCCAGTGGCAGCGGCGACGACGTAGCCGGTGCGCTGGTGGAGGGTGACAACGCGCTGGCTGCCGGTGATGCGGCCAACGCCATCGGCAACGGCGCCACCGCGCTCGGCAGTGGTGCCAACGCGCTGGCCAACAACGCGCAGGCGATCGGTTTCAACGCGCTGGCCAGCGCCGCCAACGCCAGCGCCGTCGGTGCCAACGCCCAGGCGACCGGTGAGTACGCCACCGCGCAGGGTGCGGAAAGCGAAGCCAGCGGCGAGCAGAGCGCAGCGTTCGGTGCCGCCAGCATCGCCAGTGGTGCCGGTAGTACCGCCAACGGTGTGTTGTCCGAAGCCTCCGGCGAGGAAGCCGTGGCGGTGGGCTACTTCAGCAACGCCAGCGGCAGCGGCGCCACCGCGGTCGGCAGCGAGAGCGTCGCCAGCGGCACCGCGTCGGCAGCGTTCGGCATCGGCGCAGAAGCGACCGGTGGCTACAGCACCGCCATCGGTGGCTATGCGCAGGCCTCGGCGTTCAATGCCACCGCCTTCGGCAACTTCGCCAATGCCTCCGGTTCCAACAGCGTGGCGCTGGGCGGCGACTCCGAGGCGTCGGGTGCCTACAGCACCGCCACCGGCCAGGGCAGCCTGGCCACCGGCACCAACAGCGTCGCCGTCGGCGGTTCGCTGTTCGGCGTGCTGGCCACCGAAGCATCGGGCAATTACTCCACCGCCGTCGGTGGTGGCGCCTGGTCCGGTGGCATCAACAGCACCGCACTGGGCAACGCCGCCGAATCGCGCGCGGCCAACAGCGTGGCGCTGGGCGCCGATTCGATCGCGGACCGCGACAACACCGTGTCGGTGGGCGGTGGTGGCAATACCCGCCAGATCACCAATGTGGCCGCTGGCACGCAGGGCACTGATGCGGTCAACAAGAACCAGCTCGACGCCGTAGCGGCTGCAGCGGAAAAGACCAGCAGGCAGTTCCAGGCCAGTGGCAACGCCGATGGTGAAACCGGCGCCCTGGTCGAGGGCGATAACGCGCTGGCGGCCGGTGATGCGGCCAACGCCATCGGCAACGGTGCCACCGCACTCGGCAGCGGCGCCAATGCACTGGCGGCCAACGCCACGGCGGTCGGCATCGATGCGCTGGCCACCGGCAACAACGCCGCAGCACTCGGCAGTACCGCACAGGCCACCGGCGAAGACAGCCTTGCGCTCGGTACCGGCGCCAGCGCCAGCGAGCTGGGTGCCAGCGCCGCGGGTGCGCGTGCACAGGCCAGTGGTGCGTACAGCACCGCGACCGGCACCGAATCCAACGCCAGCGGCACGCAGGCACTGGCCAGTGGCTTCCGCAGTGCCGCCTCCGCCGATGGCACCACCGCGGTCGGTGGCTATGCTGAAGCCAGCGGTCGCCTCGGGACCGCGTTGGGCTATGGCTCGGCGGCCAGCGGTGCCAACACCACGGCAGTGGGCTTCGGCGCCGCCGCGGCCGGTAGCGGTGCCGTTGCGGTCGGCCAGTCCAGCGAAGCCAGTGGCGCTGAGAGCGTGGCCATCGGTGGCAGCACCTTCTTCGGCCTGATCCCGTCGCGTGCCAGCGGCACCGGTGCAGCGGCATTCGGTGCGGGTGCGTGGGCGACCGAAGATTACGCCACCGCGATCGGCTGGAATTCGTGGGCGGATGCGGCAGATGCCACGGCACTGGGCGCCAGTGCCACCGCCAGTGGGTTGAACAGCGTGGCGCTGGGCGCCGGCTCCAAGGCCGAGCGCGACAATACCGTGGCCGTGGGCACCGCGGGCGGCGAACGCCAGGTGACCCATGTCGCAGCCGGCACCGAGGCCACCGACGCGGTGAACAAGGGCCAGCTGGACGCGGTTGCCAGCGTTGCCGACAGGACTGCCCGGCAGTTCCAGGCCAGCGGCAACGCCGATGGCGAAGCCGGTGCCCTGGTCGACGGCGACAACGCACTGGCCGCCGGCAACGCGGCCAACGCCGTCGGCAACGGCGCCACCGCGCTGGGCAGCGGAGCCAACGCCATGGCCGTCAACGCCACCGCCATCGGCGTCGATGCCCTGGCCACCGGCAACAACGCCGCGGCTCTGGGCAACAACGCACAGGCCAGTGGTGTCGACAGCGTGGCGGTGGGCAGCGGCGCCAGCGCCAGCGAACTCGGTGCCAGCGCCAGCGGCACCGGTGCCCAGGCCAAGGGTGCCTACAGCACCGCCAGTGGTGCGCAGGCCACGGCCAGCGGCACGCAGTCGCAGGCCAGCGGCTTCCGCGCCAACGCCTCGGCTGACGGTGCCTCCGCGCTGGGCAGCTATGCCGAAGCCAGTGGCCGGCTTGGTACGGCGGTCGGCTACGGCAGCAAGGCCACCGGCGCGAATGCCACCGCAGTGGGTGTCAGCGCCAATGCGTCGGCAGCCGGCAGCATCGCACTGGGTGCCGGCTCGGTGGCTGATCGTGCCAATACCGTGTCAGTGGGCAGCAGCACCAGTGATCGTCAGATCACCCGTGTCGCCGCCGGTACCGAGCGCACCGATGCAGTCAATCGTGGCCAGCTCGATGCGGTCGCGGCGACCGCCGATGGCACCGCACGCTACGTCAAGGCCACTGGTGCGGGTACCGCCAGTGCCAGCGGCAGCGATGCCGCTGCGGTCGGTTCGGCCGCCAGTGCCAGTGGTGCACGCAGCAATGCGCTGGGTGCCAACGCGATGGCCATTGGCAATGGTGCGCTTGCACTGGGCAACAGCGCCGGCGCGTCCGGTGCGAACTCGGTGGCGCTGGGGGCGGGCTCGCGTGCGCTCGATGCCAACGTGGTGTCGGTCGGCGGTGGCAATGGCACCGATGGCCCGGCCACGCGGCGGATCGTCAATGTGGCCGACGGCCGCATCGCTGCCGGCAGCAGCGATGCGGTCACCGGTTCGCAGCTCAACGTCACCAACCAGCGCGTGGGCGCAGTGGAAACCCGCGTGGGCGATTTCGATTCGCGCATCGCGACGGTCGAGACCACGGCGGCCAGTGCAGTCGGCTATGACGACGCCAGCCGTGACCGCCTGACCCTGTCCGGCTTCCAGGGCACCACCATCGACAACGTCGGTGCCGGCAGCATCGCCGCCGGCAGCCGCCAGGCGATCAATGGCGGGCAGTTGTTCCAGTCGCTCAGTGATGCCGCCAGCTTCCTCGGCGGTGGCGCCAGCGTCGGCATGCAGGGTGTGTTCGTGGCGCCGAACTACGTGATCCAGGGCGCGACGTACAGCAACGTCGGCGATGCGCTCGGTGCGCTGGACCGCAAGGTCAGCGAGATCGATCGCCGCACCGCCGGAGGCACGCGTTCGGGAACGGCAAGCCTGCGTTCGATGAGTGCCTCGCTGGATGAAAGCGCACTGGCCAGCGTCGCCGACGCACCGGCCACCGCCGACGCGGCACCGGCCAGCACCGCACGCGTGCAGGGCACGCCGACGGCCGCCGCCGCCGGTGCCGGGATTCCGGTTGGCACCCCGGCCACGGGCTTCAATGCCGTCGCCATGGGTGAGGGCGCAGTGGCCAGTGGCGCCTCGTCCACCGCCATCGGCCAGGGTGCCAGTGCCACGGCTGCCAACGCGGTGGCTTTGGGCCAGGGCTCGGTTGCCGATCGTGCCAACACCGTGTCGGTCGGTAGCGAAGGCAACGAACGCCAGGTCACCAACGTCGCCGCCGGCACCACCGCCACCGACGCCGTCAACAAGGGCCAGCTGGACCGTGGCATGGCCACTGCCAACAGCTACACCGACAGCCGCGTGCAGGCCGTCGCCGACAGCTTCGATGTGTTCAAGGGCGAGATCGACGGGCGCCTGCGCCACATGGATCGCCGCATCGACCGCCAGGGCGCCATGAGCGCGGCGATGCTCAACATGGCCACCAGTGCCGCCGGTATCCGCACCCAGAACCGGGTCGGCGTCGGCATCGGTTTCCAGGGCGGCGAGTCGGCGTTGTCGCTGGGCTACCAGCGTGCGATCAGCGATCGCGCCACGGTCACCTTCGGCGGTGCCTTCAGCAGCGACGACAGCTCGGTTGGCGTCGGTGCTGGTTTCGGCTGGTAAGCCAAACCACTGCGCCGGCGGCCACCCACGCCGGCGCATCACCTGCAACGAGGGCCTGGGGGGAGGTCACGGCAATCCCGGCTGGGCCGGCCGGGAGTCGTCAAGGAATGATGGCCGCAGTGTTGGTTCGATCCATGACCCAGAAGAGGAATTTCGACGTGATCAAGAAGCAGAACCTTCGCATCAATGTGCTTGCCGCCGCCGTGCTGTCGATGACCGCGGTGGGTGCCGTCCACGCCGCCGGGTTGCCGACCCGTGAACCGGTGCGCCAGGCCAGCACCGCCGAGCCGGGCGCCGAGCGCATCATCGTCAAGTATCGTGCCGGCACCGCTGCGGCGGGCGACCGTTCGGCCAAGCTGTCCACCGTGCAGTCCGCGCTGACCCGCGCCAGCCTGTCCGGTGGCACCGCCCGCGCCAGCACGCTGGGCCCGCAGGTCGTGCGCAGGCTCGGCGTCGGTGCCGACCTGATCCGCCTGCAGGGGCGCCTGGCGCCTGCGGAACTGCAGCGCGTGCTGAAGGAACTGAAGGCCGACCCGGCCGTGCAGTACGCCGAAGCCGACGTGAAGCTGCGCCGCACCGAGCTGCGCGCCGGTGACGTGCAGCCGGCGCTGGCGCCGAACGATCCGTACTACCAGCAGTACCAGTGGCACCTGCACAACGCCACCGGTGGCATCAATGCACCGTCGGCGTGGGATGTATCGCAGGGCGAGGGCGTGGTGGTGGCCGTGCTCGACACCGGCATCCTGCCGCAGCACCCGGACCTGGTCGGCAACCTGCTGGAAGGCTACGACTTCATCAGCGATGCCGAGACGTCGCGCCGTGCCACCAACGATCGCGTGCCGGGCGCGCTGGACTATGGCGACTGGGTCGAGAACGACAATGAGTGCTACACCGGCTCCGTCGCGGAGGACAGCTCCTGGCACGGTACCCATGTGGCCGGCACCGTGGCCGAGCAGACCAACAACGGCGTCGGCATGGCCGGTGTCGCGCACAAGGCCAAGGTGCTGCCGGTCCGCGTGCTCGGCAAGTGCGGTGGCTACCTTTCCGATATCGCCGACGCCATCACCTGGGCCTCCGGCGGCACCGTGGCGGGCGTGCCCGCCAATGCCAACCCGGCCGAGATCATCAACATGAGCCTGGGTGGAAGCGGCAGCTGTGACGGAACCTACCAGGATGCGATCAATGGCGCGATCTCGCGTGGCACCACCGTGGTCGTGGCGGCCGGCAACGAGACCGACAACGCATCCAAGTACCGTCCGGCCAGTTGCGACGGCGTAGTGACCGTCGGCGCCACCCGCATCACCGGCGGCATCACCTACTACTCCAACTACGGCACCCGCGTGGACCTGTCCGGTCCGGGTGGTGGCGGCAGCGTCGATGGCAATCCGGGCGGCTACGTCTGGCAGTCCGGTTCCGATGCGGCCACCACGCCGGAGTCAGGCAGCTACAGCTACATGGGCATGGGTGGCACGTCGATGGCCTCGCCGCACGTGGCTGCCGTCGCTGCACTGGTGCAGAGCGCGCTGATCGCCAAGGGCAAGGATCCGCTGGCCCCCGCCGCGATGCGCGCGCTGCTGAAGGAAACCGCGCGCCCGTTCCCGGTCAGTATCCCGGCCGCCACCCCGATCGGCACCGGCATCGTCGATGCCAAGGCGGCGCTGGCCAAGGCACTGGAAGAGCCGTGCACCGAGAACTGCGGGCCGGTGGCGACGCCGCTGACCAACAAGGCCGCCGTGGGGGGCCTGAACGGTACGGCCGGCAGCAGCCGCCTGTACAGCTTCGAGGCAGCCGCTGGCAAGCAGCTCAGCGTGATCACCTACGGTGGCACCGGCAACGTGTCGGTCTACATCGCCCAGGGACGCGAGCCGAGCGCCAGCGACAACGATGGCAAGTCGACCCGTCCCGGCACGTCCGAAACGGTACGGGTGAACAAGCCGGTGGCAGGCACCTACTACATCAAGGTGGTGGGCGAAGCGGCCTACAACGGCGTGAGCATCCTCGCCACGCAGTAAGCCTGACGTGTCGTAGTTGAACGGCCGAGGCCCGTCATCCTGTGTGACGGGCTTCGTCTTTTTACGAAAGCTGGCCGCAGGGCGGCGGAAATCATGGCTTAACTGCTAAAGTCGGTCCGATTGACAGGAGAGTCACGTGAACGCGCTCGCTGCAACCGTTACCGACGATGCCGAAGGCCGCATCCTGGATGCGCTGCTGGCACGCGGCCGGCTCAAGGAAGGAGACCTGGCGCGCGCGCGGCCGCTGCACGCCGAGGCCGGCGGCAGCCTGCTGGGCCTGCTGGTGCGCCTGGGCCTGGTGTCTGAACGCGACCAGGCACAGGCCAGCGCCGAGGTGCTGGGCCTGCCGCTGCTGGAGGGCAAACAGGTGCCGGAGGCCCCGCCGCAGGCGCTGGCCGAGGGACTGCCGCTGTCGCTGCGTTTCCTGAAGCAGTTCCATGTGTGCCCGCTGGAGCTGAATGAACACGGGGTGCGTCTGTGGCTGGCCGATGCCCACGATGCCTATCCGCAGCAGGCCGTGCAGTTGGCGCTGGGGGTTCCGGTGACACCAGTGCTGGGCATGCGTGCGGAGATCGATGACCTGGTCGAGCGCTGGTTCGGCCAGGGCCGCAGCGCGATGGGCGCGATCGTGGAAACCGCCGATGGCGAAGGCGGCGCGGTCGACGATATCGAGCACCTGCGCGACCTCGCTTCGGAAGCGCCGGTGATCCGTCTGGTCAACCTGGTGATCCAGCGTGCGGTGGAACTGCGCGCTTCGGATATCCATGTCGAACCGTTCGAGAGCCGGTTGAAGGTCCGCTACCGGGTCGATGGCGTGCTGGTGGAGGGCGAAAGCCCGCCGGCCAACCTCACCGCCGCGGTGATCAGCCGCATCAAGATCATGGCCCGGCTCAACATCGCCGAGCGCCGCCTGCCGCAGGACGGCCGCATCATGCTGCGCGTGCAGGGCAAGGAGCTGGACCTTCGCGTGAGTACCGTGCCCACCGCGCATGGCGAAAGCGTGGTGATGCGCTTGCTGGACCGTGAAACGGTGGTCTTCGATTTCCACCGGCTCGGCTTCACCGACGCCTTCCTGCCGCAGTTCCGCAAGGTACTGGAACAGCCGCACGGCATCCTGCTGGTGACCGGCCCGACCGGCTCGGGCAAGACCACCACGCTGTACACCGCGCTGAGCCAGCTCAACACCGCCGACGTCAAGATCATCACGGTGGAAGATCCGGTCGAATACCAGATCGAGGGCATCAACCAGATCCAGGCCAAGCCGCAGATCGGCCTGGATTTCGCCAACGCGCTGCGCAGCATCGTCCGCCAGGATCCGGACATCATCATGATCGGTGAAATGCGCGACCTGGAAACCGCGCGCATCGCCATCCAGTCGGCATTGACCGGCCACCTGGTGCTGTCCACCCTGCACACCAACAATGCGGCCGGTGGCATCACCCGCCTGCTCGACATGGGCGTGGAGGATTACCTGCTCACCTCGACCATCAACGGCATCCTCGCCCAGCGCCTGGTGCGCCGGCTGGAGCCGACCCATGCCGAACGCTACGCAGCCTCGCCAGAGGAGATCGAACGCTTCGAGCTGCGCCGCCTGCAGCCGGAGGGACCGATCCACCTTTACCGCCCGAAGCCCTCGGCGCTGGCGCCGACCGGCTACCTGGGGCGTACCACCATCATGGAATTCCTGGTGATGAACGATGCGCTGCGGCGTGCGGTGATGCGTCGCGATGGCATGGGCGAGATCGAGCGCATCGCCCGCGAAGCCGGCATGCGCACCATGTACGAGGATGGTCTGTCCAAGGCGCTGAGCGGACAGACCACCATCGAGGAAGTGCTGCGCGTGACCGAGGAAAGCTGATGCGTGCAGGACGCCGGGGCTGACATGCCGAACTACCGCTACAAGGCGCTCAATCCGCACGGTGAGGTCTTCGACGGGCAGATGGAGGCGGCCAGCGAGGCCGAGCTGATCGCGCGCCTGCAGGACCAGGGCCACCTGCCGATGGAGACGCAGCTGGCCGACGCCGGCGCGATCGGCGGCAGCAGCTGGCGCAACCTGCTGCAGCAGCGCCCGTTGCAGGGCGCTGCATTGCTGCAGTTCACCCAGCAGCTGGCGACCCTGCTCGGTGCCGGCCAGCCGCTGGACCGCGCGCTGTCGATCCTGCTGGGGTTGCCCGAGGACGAACGATCGCGCCGCGCGATCACCGACATCCGCGACGTGGTGCGCGGCGGTGCACCGCTGTCCACCGCGCTGGAACGCCAGCATGGGCTGTTCTCGCGGCTGTACGTGAACATGGTGCGCGCCGGCGAAGCCGGTGGCAGCCTGCATGAAACCCTGCAACGCCTGGCCGACTACCTCGAGCGCAGCCGCGCGCTGCAGGGCAAGGTCATCAACGCACTGGTCTACCCGGCCATCCTGTTGGTGGTGGTGGGCGGCGCGCTGCTGTTCCTGCTTGGCTATGTGGTGCCACAGTTCGCGCAGATGTACGAGAGCCTGGACGTGGCGCTGCCGTGGTTCACCAATGCGGTGCTGCAGCTGGGCCTGTTCGTGCGCGACTGGTGGGTGCTGCTGCTGGTGGTGCCGGCGCTGGTGGTGCTGTTCTTCGAGCGCAAGGCGCGGCAACCCGCGTTCCGGCTGGCGCTGGATGGCTGGCTGCTGCAGCGCCGTGGCATCGGCCGTCTCGTCGGTGAACTGGAAACCGCGCGCCTGGCGCGCACGCTGGGCACCCTGCTGCGCAACGGCGTGCCCCTGCTGGGCGCACTGGGCATCGCCCGCAACGTACTGGGCAACCGCGCGCTGGCCGCCGATGTGGAAGTGGCCGCCGATGAAGTGAAAAATGGTGCCGGCCTGTCGCTGGCACTGTCGCGCGGCAAGCGCTTCCCGCGCCTGGCCCTGCAGATGATCCAGGTCGGCGAGGAATCCGGCGCCCTCGATACCATGCTGCTGAAGGCCGCCGACACCTTCGAACAGGATAGTGCCCGGCGCATCGACCGCCTGCTGGCGGCGATGGTGCCGGCGATCACCCTGGTGCTGGCCTCGGTGGTGGGCGCGGTGATCGTGGCCGTGCTGGTGCCGCTGTACGACCTGACCAATGCCATCGGTTGACGATGGCACTCCCTGCAACCCCGACACTCCGCAACTGAAAGGACCGTCCATGATTGCCCGTCGCCGACCGATCCGCCTTTCCTTCACTGCCGCGCGCAACCAGTCGGGCATGAGCCTGCTGGAAATCATCATCGTCATCGTGCTGATCGGCGCGGTGCTGACCCTGGTCGCCAGCCGCGTGCTGGGCGGTGCCGACCGTGGCAAGGCCAACATCGCCAAGGCGCAGGTGCAGACCGTGGCGTCCAAGATCGACAACTACCAGATCGACACCGGCAAGCTGCCCGGCTCGCTCAATGACCTGGTGACCGCACCGGCCGGTGTTGGCGGCTGGCTCGGCCCGTACGCCAAGCCGGCCGACCTGAACGACCCGTGGGGCCACGCCTTGGAATACCGCGCACCGGGCGAAGGCCAGCCCTATGAGCTGGTCAGCCTGGGCAAGGATGGCAAGGCCGGCGGTAGCAGCGTCGACGCTGACATCCGCTACCAGCCGTAACCGCGCATGACGTATTTCCTGCCGCGCCGGTTGCCCCACCCGCGCCTGCACGGCAGGCGCGCGGCGGGACTGTCGCTGCTGGAAATGCTGCTGGTGATCGCACTGATCGCGGCGATCGGCCTGATCACTGCCGCCGGCCTGTCGCGCGGCTTCGCCGGCATGCAGCTGCGCAGCGCAGGCAAGGACATCGCCAGCCAGCTGCGCATGGTGCGCGCGCAGGCGATCGCCCGCGGTGAACCGCAGCGCTTCGTCATCGAGCCGGCGCGGCGGCGCTGGGAAGGCGCCAACCAGCGCCACGGTGAGGTGCCCGCACAGCTGCAGGTGCAGTTCGAAGGTGCCGCACAGCTGGCCACCGCGCCGGGGCAGGGCGTGATCGAATTCCATCCCGATGGTGGCTCCAGCGGTGGCCGCATCCGGTTGCAGCGCGACGGCGCCGAATGGCGCGTCGACGTCGGCTGGCTCACTGGCGAGGTCCGCTCCGGCCCCTGGCGGGCGCAATGAAGCGGCGCGCGCGTGGCTTCACCCTGCTGGAAGTGATCATCGCCTTCGCCCTGCTGGGCCTGGCGTTGACCCTGCTGCTGGGCAGCCTGTCCGGCGGCGCAAAACAGGTGCGCGATGCCGAGTTGCGCACGCGCGCGGTGCTGCACGCCCAGTCGTTGCTGGCCGAAGCCGGTGTCGACACGCCGCTGCAGGTGGGCAGCCAACAGGGTGACTGGGAACAGGGGCGCTATCACTGGGAACTGCAGGTTCAGCCGTGGGTGGAGCCCCGCGCCGGCACTGTCGGGCAGGCGACCTCACCGGGTACTGCATGGCTGGCGGAGCTGCAGTTGCAGGTGCGCTGGGGCGACAGCGAACGCGAGCAGCTGCGCTGGCGCAGCCTGCGCCTGTTGCCGCCCGACCTGGAGAATGCCCGGTGAGGCGCCGCGCCGCAGGGTTCACCCTGGTCGAAGTGATGCTGGCCACCGTGCTGCTGGCCGGCGGCCTGGCGTTGGCCTTTGCCAGCGTGCGCTCGGCGATGGCGGTCAGCCAGCGCGGCGAGCAGATCGCCGCCGAAAGCGAACGCATGCGCGCGGTGGAATCGTTGCTGCGCAGGCAGCTGGCGGCTGCGCTGCGCACGCCGCTGGAAGTTCCGGATCCCACCCGCGAGCCGGTCTTCTTCCAGGGCGAAGAGCAGCGCATGCTGTTCGCCGCCGACCTGCCCGGCTACCTCGGCCGTGGCGGACCCTACCTGCATGCGCTGCAGGTCGACGGACACGATGGCCACCAGCGCCTGCTGCTGGAGCTGGTGCTGCTGCAGGAAGGCGAGCGCATCGCCGAGAACCCGCCGCGCCCGCCCGAGGTGCTGGTGGAAAACCTGAAGTCGGTGCAGCTGCGCTATCGGGGTATCGATGCCAGCACCGGGCAGGTGACTGACTGGATGCCTCGCTGGGACGACACCCGCCGCCTGCCGATGCTGGTGGAGATCCAGATCGCGCCGGCCCGGGGTGCGCCGTGGCCGCCGCTGGTGGTGGCGCTGCGCGCCGGTGGCAGCGGAGGCGCGCGATGAGGCGTCAGGGTGGGGCGGCACTGGTGCTGGTGCTGTGGCTGATCGCGTTGATGACCGCGCTGGTCGGCGCATTCGCGCTGAGCGCACGGGTCGAACACCTGCAGCAGCGCGTGCTGGATGACGATGCACGCGGGCAGGAACGTGCGCGCGCCGGCCTCGAATATGCACTGCTGCGCCTGTCGGCCGATCCGCAGCGCGCGCCCTGGCGTGCCGATGGCCGGACCTATCGCTGGCAGTTCGACGACGCCAGCATCGAGATCAAGGTGCTGGACGAGAACGGCAAGATCAACCTGAACCTGGCCGATGCCGCGCTGCTGGCCGCCTTCCTCAAGGCACTGGGTGAAGACGATGCACAGGCCCGGCAGCTGGCCGGGGCCATCATCGACTGGCGTGACGAGGACAGCCTGCTGCAGCCGGGCGGTGGTGCCGAAGCGCAGGACTACGCCGCAGCCGGGTTGCCCTATGGCCCACGCAACAAGCGGTTCGAGACCCTGGGCGAGCTGCAGCGCGTGCTGGGCATGCGCGGCACGCTGTACCGGGCGATGTTGCCGCACCTGACCCTGTACAGCCGCCAGGCGCGGCCGGATCCCCAGTTCGCCGGCGCACCGGTGCTGACCGCACTGGGCCTGGATGCGGATGCCGTGCTGGCGCAGCGCGCCCAGCAGGAGCGTGATGCAGATTCCGCTGGTGGTACGACAACGCTTGCCAGCAGCAGCGGCACCTATAGTATCGAGTCCGCTGCCATCGACAGCAGTGGACGCAGGTCGGTGTTGCAGGCAGTGATACGCAGTGGCTCGGGCGGGGTTCCCGGGCGGACCTACACAGTGCTTCGCTGGGAGCAGGGAATGACAGCAAGATGACGGCGTGGCAGGACAGTCTGCGGCAGGTGCAGGGCCGGATCGGCCCGGGCGCTGGCCGTTTCCTGCGCTGGTGGCGGCAGTCGCTGCTGGCCTGGGTACCGGTGCGCTGGCAATGGGCGTTGGGCTGGGGCCAGGCCCGCCTGTTGCTGCAGCCTGAGAGCGACCAGCTGCAGGTCTGGCGTGAGGCCGGTGAACGCCGCGAAGTGGTGGCGCGCCTGCCGTGGCCGCTGTCGCCGGTGGAACTGGACCGGGTACTCGAGCCGCGCCTGCGCAGCCTGCCCCGGGTGTGGCTGCTGCCCGCGGCGGATGTGCTGCGGCGCACGCTGCGCCTGCCCGCCGCGGCGGCCGACCGCCTGCGTGCCGTGGTCGGTTTCGAGATCGACCGGCAGACCCCGTTCGAAGCGTCCCAGGTCAGCTATGACGTGCGTGAACTCGGCGCGGGCGGTGAAGGGCAGTTGCAGGTCGAACTGGTGGCGTGGCCACTGCGGCAGCTGGAAGCATGGCGCATGCGGGTGGGCCAATGGGCCGATGCGCTGGCCGGCGTCGATGCCATCGATGCGCAGGGCAACGTGTTGCAGGTGAACCTGCTGCCGCCCGCGCAGCGCCAATTGCGGCCAGACCCGATGCGGCGCTGGAACCTGCTGCTGGCAGCGGCATCCGTCGTGATGCTGGTACTGGCCGCGGTGCAGTTGCTGGACAACCGCCAGGCCGCCGCCGACGAACTGCGTGCGCAGGTCGAGCGCAGCGCGCGCAGCGCGCGTGGCGTGGCCAGCGAACGCGCGCAGCTGCAGGCGCTGATCGATGGTGCTGCATTCCTTGAGAAGCAGCGCAGCCAGCGCGCCGGTACGGTGGAGATCTGGAACGAACTGACCCGGCGCCTGCCGGAAGGCACCTACCTGGAAAAGCTGGCGATCGAGAACAACAACCTGCAGCTGATCGGCCTGAGCCGCGAGGCATCGCAGCTGGTGCAGCTGCTGCAGGACGCACCGCAGTGGCGCAAGGTCAACCTGACCGGGGTGCTGCAGGCCGATGGCGCGGCCAGTGGCCGCGACCGCTTCACCATGACCGCCGAACTGCAGCCGTTGCCGGCCGCAGCACAGACCCCGGAGGCGGCCGATGCCGATGCCAAGCGCACGCCGTGATCGCTGGTTGGCGCTGGCACTGCTGCTGGCAGTGCTGGGCCTGGCCTATCTGCTGCTGGTGCACCCCTGGTTCACCCAGCCGCTGCGTGCGATCGACGCCGATGTCGCCGCCCTGCGCGAACGCGAGTCGCGCGTGCAGGCGCAGCTGCAGCAGCAGCCGCAGATCGAACAGCGCCTTCGCGCTACCCGCGAGGCACTGCAGCAGCGGCCAGGCTTCCTGCGCGAAGCCACCGCCGAAGCTGCCGCCGCTGCATTGGGCGCCCGGCTGCAGGATGCGGTAGCGATGGCCAGCCCGGGCAACCGCAGCTGCACCATCAGCAACCGCACGCCGCTGACCGACAACCGGCGCGATGCCGAGTTCGTGCGCGTCGCCATGCAGGTGCGCCTGCGCTGCGGCGTGGCCGAACTGGCCACCGTGCTGCACAGCCTCGAAACCGGCAGCCCCCGCCTGTTCGTCGACAACCTCAACCTGATCGCGCAGCGCTTCCAGCAATCGCCGAACGAATCGGGGCTGGGCCTGGATGTGTCCTTCGAGCTGGCCGGCTATCTGCTGCCAGGCGCCGCCGCCGATGGCACGGTTCCGGCGCCCGCTGCAGCGCCGACGCCGGCTGCTTCGCCGGCCGAGGCCACGCCGGCGCCCCAGCCGGCGCCCCCGTCCGAAGGGCAGGAGGTGGCCGATGAAGCTTGAGCAGATCAGCCTGCGTACCGGCTTCCTGCTGGCACTGGCCGGCTGGGCGGCGGCGGTCTGGCTGGCAACCGTCTTCGGGCTGGGCAGCCAGCTGCCGGGCGCCGACGGTGATGCCGACGCCGCGCCATCGCTGCCATCGCTGCCGCCGCTGGCTGCAGAGCGCATGGCCAGCGCCGACAGCTACAGCGCGATCGGAGAGCGCCCGCTGTTCGCCGAAGACCGCAGGCCGCGGCCCTATCTGCTGGGGGGCAGCGAACCGGCGGCCAGTGCCGCGTTGCGCCTGACCGGCGTGCTGCTGACCGGCGATTTCGGCATGGCCACCTTCACCACCGAACAGAACCGCTCGCTGCGCCTGCGTCTCAACGGCGAAGCCGTGGATGGCTGGCAGCTGGTCGCGCTGCAGCCGCGCCAGGCGACGGTGATCGGCCCCGGTGGCAACCAGGTCCTGGAACTGGCCGTGTTCAACGGCCAGGGCGGTGAGCCGCCGACGGTGCTGCGCGGTGCCAACGGTGTACCGCCTGCAGGTGCGATCGTTGTGCCGCCTTCGGCGGGTGCTCCGCCGGCGCCGTCCCCGGTCGCGGCCACCCCTCCGACGCCGCCCGCCGGCAATGCCCCCACACCTGCGGCGTCAGCTGCAAAAACACCACCGGCCAACAACAACGGTCCTAGCGAAGCGCAGATGCAGGCCATCCGCGAACGCATCCAGGCCCGCCGCCGCCAGCTGCAGCAACAGCAGCAACAACCGTCGCCGCCCCCGGGCGATGGCACCAACCGATAGAGTGAATGCATGAACCTGCGTTTTCTTCCCTGGTCCTTTGCCCTCACGCTGCTGGTCGGCTGCAGTACGGTGTCCGCGCCGCACGTGCAGCGCAACGGCAACCTGTCGCCCAGCGCCGCTGCCGGCCAAGCGGCCGACGTCGCTGCTGATGCCGCCCGCGAAAGCCAGGGCGCACCGCAGGCGGTGATCCGTCGCGGCACCGGCACCATGATCAACCGTGAGGCCGCGCGCGCACCGGCCCCGGCGCTGCATGGCGCCAGCACCGGCGAGGCCACCTTCAACTTCGAAGGCGAATCGCTGCATGCGGTGGTCAAGGCCATCCTTGGCGACATGCTTGGCCAGAACTACGTGATTGCACCGGGCGTGCAGGGCACGGTGACCCTGGCCACGCCCAAGCCGGTCTCGCCGGCGCAGGCGCTGAACCTGCTGGAGATGGTGCTGGGCTGGAACAACGCGCGCATGGTCTACAGCGGCGGCCGCTACAACATCGTCGCCGCCGACCAGGCGCTGGCCGGCACGGTCGCGCCGAGCACCGCGCCGGCGGCCAGCGCACGCGGCTTCGAGGTCCGCGTGGTCCCGCTGCAGTTCATCTCCGCCACCGAGATGAAGAAGGTGCTGGAGCCGTATGCGCGTCCCAACGCCATCGTCAATGTGGACAGCGGCCGCAACGTGATCACCCTCGGTGGTACGCGCGCAGAACTGGAAAACTACCTGCGCACCGTCGAGATCTTCGACGTCGACTGGTTGTCGGGCATGTCGGTGGGCGTGTTCCCGATCCAGTCGGGCAAGGCTGAGCAGGTCGCGGCCGACCTGGAAAAGGTGTTCGGCGAAGAGAGCAAGACGCCCAGTGCTGGCATGTTCCGTTTCCTGCCGCTGGAGAACGCCAACGCCGTGCTGGTGATCACGCCGCAGGTACGCTACCTGGACCAGATCCAGCAGTGGCTGGATCGCATCGACACCGCAGGTGGCAGCGCCCGCCTGTTCTCCTATGAGCTGCGCTACATCAAGGCACGCGATCTGGCCGAGCGCCTCAGCGAGGCCTTCGCCAGCAGTGGCAACCGCGGCGCCTCCAGCCCGGCCTCGCTGGCGCCAGGCGCCATCCCGTCGCAGCTGGGCGGTGACGGCGATCGTGGCATGGACAACAACAGCAGCACCCTCGGCTCGACGCTGGGCGGGAGCAGTGGCAGTGGCAGCAGCAACGGCAGCCTGAACCTGCCGCAGCGCCAGCCCGGCAACGTCAGTGTCAGCCTGGAAGTGGAGGGCGACCGCGTCGGCGTGTCGGCGGTGGAGGAGACCAACACCCTGCTGGTGCGCTCGACCCCGCAGGCCTGGCGCTCGATCCGCGAGGTGATCGAGAAGCTGGACGTGATGCCGCTGCAGGTGCACATCGAGGCACAGGTGGCCGAAGTCGCGCTGACCGGTGACCTGAAATACGGCGTGAACTGGTTCTTCGACAACGCCGTGGCCGGTCGTGCGCTGACCGGCGCACTGGCGGGCCTGACCCTGCCGCCGGCAGCGGGCGGTTCGTGGAATACCTTCGCCGGCGGTGTCACCGGCAACGATGGCGTAGGCTGGGCGTTCACCGGTCACAACGCGGCCGCCGTGGTCAGCGCGCTGGACAAGGTCACCGACCTGCGCCTGCTGCAGACACCGTCGGTGTTCGTGCGCAACAACGCCGAGGCCACGCTCAACGTTGGCGACAAGGTGCCGATCAACACCACCACGGTGAATACCGGCGTGGGCACCAGCACCTACAGCTCGGTGCAGTACATCGACACGGGCGTGATCCTCAAGGTGCGCCCGCGCGTGACCCGCGATGGCACGGTGTTCCTGGATATCGTGCAGGAGGTCAGCAGCGCCTCCGACGTGCCGGACGCCTGCAACCCGAACGAGCGCAACTGCAATCCGCGCATCTCGACCAAGAAGCTGTCCACCGAAGCGGCGGTACAGAGCGGCGACACCATCATGCTGGCGGGCCTGATCACCGACTCGGCCACCGATGGCAGCAGCGGCATTCCGGGCCTGAGCAGGATCCCGGTGGTCGGTGCGTTGTTCGGGCAGAAGACCAGCACCAGCCGTCGTTCGGAGGTGATCGTGCTGCTGACCCCGACCATCGTCCGCAACAACCAGGAATCGCGCAACCTGACCGATGAGTACAGCAAGCGCTTCCGCGCGATGGAGCCGCTGAACCAGCCGCGCGCGAAGAAGTAAGGGGTTACGGCCGGGCGGCGCCCGGCACCCGCAGAGGCCAGAGCAACGGCAACAGCCAAAGCAACAGCGGGTTTACTGAGGGATGGCGGGGCACTGTGGGTTTGCGGGGACGCCGTAAACCCATCCATGAAGTGACCCCCGAGACTTGGACGGTGGGGTCAGGCGGCTGCTTGGGCCTGTTCCCGGTACTTTACCGGGCTTAGCCCCTTCAATTTCAATCTGATTCGCTCTTGGTTGTAGTACTTGATGTACTCCACCAGCCCGGCCTCCAGGCTTTCGATGCTGTCAAATCTGTTCAGGTAGAAGAACTCCGACTTCAGCGTCCCGAAGAAGCTTTCCATTGCCGCATTGTCCAAGCAGTTGCCACGTCGGGACATGCTTTGCTTCAACGAGTGCTTTTCCAGCATGTGCCGGTAGTTCTCATGCTGGTACTGCCAGCCCTGGTCGGAGTGGATCATTGGCCGCTCATCCGGCGAAAGCTTCTTGATGGCCTCCTCCAGCATCTGACCTACCAGATCGAACACAGGCTGGCGCTTGATCTGATAAGCCACGATTTCACCGTTGTAGAGGTCCATGATCGGCGACAGGTACAGCTTCATGCCTTGCACCTTGAACTCGGTGACGTCGGTCACCCACTTCTGGTTGGGCCGCTCGGCATGGAACTGGCGATTGAGGTCATTGCCAACCACAACATTGGCGGCCCCTTTGAAGGACCGGTAGCGCTTCACGCGTACCCGTGATTTCAGGCCCATCTCCCCCATCAGGCGCTGTACCCGCTTGTGATTGGTCCGATGGCCCTGATTGGCCAGTTCCAGCGTCACCGTGCGATACCCATAGCGCCCTTGGCTTTGATCGTAGATTGCCCGGATGCGCTCGCACAGGGCTGCCTCATCCTGATCCGGATGGGCCAGGACATGGTTCTGGTAATAGAACGTACTGCGTGACAGCTCTGCCGCTTCGAGCAGAAGCGACAGCGTATGAACCTGCCTCAATCCTTGGATGGCTTGCGCTTTGCGTCCTGCGCCGCCTGCTCTTCCCGGATCAAGGCATCGAGTTTTTTTAGGTAGTCGGTCTCCGCACGCAGATAGGCGACTTCCTTGAGCAGCTCATCGCGGCTCATTTCCTCAGGTGGCTTGGACGAGCGGGTCTTTTTCATCGGCTTTCGGGGCGGCGGCGGAGGTGGTGCCAGCGCTTGGGCACCGCCTTGAGCATACAGGCGACGCCACCGACCCACCGCGCCGGCATCGCCAATTTGAAAGTAAGTGGTGGCCTCCCGCCCGGACATGCCGTCCTGGCCCATCTTCTTCAGGACAGCCAGCTTGAATGCGAGGTCATAGGACTGGGCCTGGCGGCGAAACCCGCGCCAACCATGCAGCCGATAGGTCGCCACCCAGCGCCTGACCGTGGAGAACTCCAGGCCGTAGCGACGAGCAACGGCTTTGACCGATGTGGAGGTCTTGCAGGCCTCTTTGGCGACCTGCAGTTTGAAACGCGCGTCGTATCTGTTCATGTATCCCTCGGGGTTGGATCTGATGTCCAACTCCCGGGGGTCACTTCACCATGGGGGCTTGGTCGCCGCATCCATGCGGCTCACACCCCGCAAACCCACAGTGCCCGCCTTCGACAGTGTGCTGCTGTTGGTAGGTGTCGACCTTGGTCGACACGGTAGATCCACGCCATGCGTGGATGACTGTCTGTCAGATTTCGAAATCAGAAAAAGGGGTCAGATCCGTTTTCCAGAGGAAAACGGATCTGACCCCAGCTTTTGCTGGCAGAGCGAAGAAATCTGTCGAAGGCGGGGTGGGTCCGGTTGCGGGGGCGTCCGCGGCATGGATGCCGCGGCCAAGCCCCAAGGATGGGTTTACGGCGTCCCCCGCAACCGGACCCACCCCGCCATTCCAAGGATAGCCGGCTTCTGCTGTTGCTTCGGCTCCGGCCTCTGCAGGCGCCGGGTGCAACCCGGCCGATACCCTCCCGGTGCTACGCTGTGGCCACCGACAACCACGGAGGCGGGATGGGGGCGATCGTGTTGTTGCCGCTGTGTGTGGACGATGCCGCGCTCGACCGCTGCCTGGCCGCACTGGATGCCGGCACCGCGCCGGGCACCGCGGTCTGGCTGGCCGATGACGCGCAGGCAGGGCCGCGTGCGCAGGCCGTGGTCGAGCACTGGTTGGCGCATACGCCGCTGCAGGCCGAGTACACCCGGCGCGCGCGGCCACTGGGCGAGGTTGCCCATCTGGATGAGATGCTGCGCGCCTGCGATGGCCTGGACGTGGCCGTGCTGGCGCCGGACAGCGTGCCGTCGCCCGGCTGGTTGCAGCAGTTGCAGGATGCCTTCGCCCGCGATGCCGCCATCGCCACCGCGACCCCCTGGTGCAATGCCGGCGAGACCGCGGCGTGGCCACGGCTGGGCGAGATCAATCCCGAACCCCATGACCCGGCCTTGCTGGCGCATACCTGCGCTACATTGCCGACGCTGCACCCGGAGTTGCCATCGGCGGTCACCCACGCGGTGCTGGTACGTGGCAACGCGCGCCGCCGTGCCGGTGGCCTGGACGTGGACAGCTATGCCGGCTGGAATGCCGCGCTGATCGATCTCAGCCTGCGCATGGCGGGCCTGGGGTGGCGCAATGTGTTGTGCGAGACCGCGTTCGTCAGCCGGGCAGGGGAGGCGGTCAGCCGCGATGGCGACCTGGAGGCCCTGGCGGCACGCTGGCCGGCCTGGGTGCCGCGGCTGGCCGATTTCCTGATGCACGATCCACTGCACGGTCTGCGTGACGACCTGCAGCAGCGCATGCGGCAGGCGATAATGCCGAAGGAACAGGGCGACCTGTTTGTCCCGCCCGCGCCGGAGCCTCACGTTTGAATGCAACCATTGCCGCCATCGTCGTCACCTACCAGAGTGGCAGCACCATCGATGCCTGCCTGTCGCGCCTGCGCCAGGCGCAGGACATCGCCGAGATCCGGGTGATCGACAATGGTTCGCTGGATGGCACGCTGGACATCGTGCAGCGGCATGCCAGCCATGACCCGCGCGTGCGCTTCGTCGGCAATCCGGACAATCCCGGCTTTGCCGCCGCCAACAACCAGGGCGTGGCCGACTCGCACAGCCCGTGGCTGGCCTTCATCAACCCGGACCTGATGATTGAGCCGGACACCCTGACCGAATTGCGCAGCCGTGGCGAGGTGCTGGGCGATTGCCTGCTGGGCGTGGAGCAGGTGGACGAGCACGGCCACGCCGATGAAGCGGTGCGCCGTCGCGATCCGGATTTCCTGCTGATGCTGCGCTCGCCGGGCAAGGGCTCGAAGCTGGCGGTTCCGCGCGATCCACACCAGGCCGTGCAGCCCGTGCCGGCGTTGTCCGGTGCGCTGCTGATGATGCCGCGTACCCTGTTCGAGCGCATCGGTGGTTGGGATGCGGGTTACCGCCTGCATGCCGAGGACCTGGATCTGTGCCGCCGCGCACGCGAGGCCGGCGCGGTGGTGGCGATCGCCAACGACCTGCAGGTTACCCATGTGCGCGGCGTCTCCAGCCGCTCGCGGCCATTCTTCGTGGAATGGCACAAGCACAGGGGGCTGTGGCGCTACTTCCAGAAGTTCGAAGCGAAGCAGCGGTCGCTGCCGGTACGCGTTGCGGTGTGGGCCGCGATCTGGGCGCATGCGGCGATGCTGGTGCCGAGGCTGCTGCGCAGGTCGCTGTAGCGCCGCAGGAGCATCCACGCATGGCGTGGATCTACCAATGCTGTTCCCCGTGAGCCGAGCGTGGCCGCAGGCACCCCGGTTCACGCCGCCGGGCGCATAATCCGCTCCATGCCTATCATCCAGTCCCTGCTCGACACCGACCTGTACAAGTTCACCATGATGCAGGCGGTGCTGCACCAGCACCCCGGCGCCCAGGTGCAGTACCGGTTCAAGTGCCGTACGCCCGGCATCGACCTGGCCCGCTACATCGACCAGATCGACGAAGAAATCGACCACCTGTGCAGCCTGCGCTTCAGCGACGCGGAGCTGGACTACATGCGTGGCCTGCGCTTCGTGAAGCCGGATTTCGCCGATTTCCTCGGCCTGTTCCACCTCGACCGCAAGTACATCCAGCTGCGCGCGTCGACGGCCGTGCCCGGCGAGATCGAACTGGACATCACCGGCCCGTGGCTGCACACCATCCTGTTCGAAGTGCCGCTGCTGGCGATCATCAACGAAGTCTGGTTCCGCAACACCACCACGGCCGACTTCGCCGAAGGCGAGCGCCGCCTGCAGGCCAAGGCCGCGCTGCTGCGCGATACCCCCGGCTTCGAACAATGCCGCATTGCCGACTATGGCAGCCGTCGCCGCTACTCGCGTGACTGGCACGCGCGGCTGCTGCCGCTGCTGCGCGATGCACTCGGCCCGCAGCTGGTCGGCACCAGCAACGTCCACTTCGCGCGCCTGTACGGCATGACCCCGCACGGCACCATGGCCCACGAGTACCTGCAGGCGTTCCAGGCGCTCGGCCCGCGCCTGCGTGATTCGCAGGTGGCGGCACTGGAATCGTGGGCGCGCGAGTACCGTGGCGATCTGGGCATCGCGCTGTCCGACGTGGTCGGCCTGGACGCGTTCCTGCGCGACTTCGACATGTATTTCTGCAAGCTGTTCGACGGTGTGCGCCATGACTCCGGCGATCCGTTCGACTGGGGCGACCGCATGCTGGCGCACTTCCAGCAGCGTCGCGTCGATCCACGCAGCAAGGTGCTGGTGTTCAGCGATGGGCTCGACATCGCCAAGGTCATGCGCCTGTACGACTACTTCCGCGGTCGCTGCCAGGTCGCGTTCGGCGTCGGCACCCACCTGACCAATGACCTGGGCCCGACGCCGCTCAACATCGTCATCAAGATGGTCCGCTGCAACGGCCAGCCGGTGGCCAAGCTCAGCGATTCGCCCGGCAAGAGCATGTGCGACGACCCGGGTTACCTGGCCTACCTGCGCCAGGTCTTCGAGCTGCCGCCGGCGTAAATACGTCGGCTTACAGGTAGTCGACCACCACCAGGTAGGCGCCCTGCAGCGGCTGCTGCTTCGAAGCCTGCACGCTGTAACGCTCGGAGAAGGCGATATCGCCGGCGCGCATCGCGCTGGCCGACACCGACAGCTTCTGGCCCTGGCGCTTGCCATCGCGCAGCATCGCGGCCTGGCCATCGGCCAGTGCCGTCACTTCCACCGTCGAGCCCTTGGCCGACGGCGGGCAGGCCGCCAGGCTCAGCTCACCCTGGGACAGGTTCGTCGTGCAGCCCGGCTCGGCGATGCGGCCGCTGAAACGGATGCTGCCGCTGCTGGCCTGGGCCAGCGCACTGACGGACATCAGGGCCACACACAGCAGAATGGAATTCCTCATGACACGTTCTCTGGTTCGGTGTGTCCTAGTTAGCGACAGGATCGATCCGCCTTTAATAGGACAAATCCGAATCTGCTAGGGCCATCACCAAGAAAGAGTGATGCGCATCAAATAAGGTGATTTCCGCCTGAAAAATGCCTGTTTCCGCGCCTGCCGAACGCGCCTCTCAACGCGTCATCCACGGTTGTCCGCGACCTGGCGGCCCCGTCGTCAAAGCTTCCACGCGTCCCAGGTGCTGATTCCGCCTATCACGTCACATTTAGGGCGTCAATGAATTGGCGTTCAGAAAAATAATGAGACTTTCATCACAGTTGTGCATATACTTGCGTCACGGATTCAGGGGAAGGTATGTCCGAGTCCGGCCACAGGTGAGACGCAAGGATGGGTCTTGTTAGCCCGGCAGTGCTCCTTGCTTCCTCCTCTACTTCTCATCTCTTCAGTAGGGTTAGGTAAAAGCGAATGCACAAGATCAACCTCATTGCCGCTCTGATGCTGGCCGCCGCTCCGCTGGCCGCCAACGCCGCCGACGGCACCATCACCTTCAATGGCAAGGTGACCGACAAGACCTGCACCATCTCGACCCCGGGCGGCAAGGACTTCGCCGTGACCCTGCCGACCGTGTCGAAGAACACCCTGGCTACCGCCGGTGCCGTTGCGGGCCGTACCCCGTTCGCCATCAACCTGACCAAGTGCAGCGCCGGCAACGTCGCCACCTACTTCGAGCCGGGTTCGACCGTCGACTTCAACAGCGGCCGCCTGGTCAACCAGGCCTCGGCCAACGCTGCCACCAACGTGCAGCTGCAGCTGCTGGGCTCGAACAACCAGTTCCTGCCGATCAAGGCTGCCGGCGCTGGCCTGGCCCAGACCAACTCGCAGTGGGTCACCGTCGGCACCGACGGCTCGGCCGACCTGAACTACTACGCTGAGTACTACGCCACTGCCGCCGCCACCCCGGGCGACGTCACCAGCAGCGTCAAGTACACGATCATCTACAACTGATCGTAGCTGTACCCGCATTGGCCGGCGTACGCGCCGGCCAGTGCTCCGCGGCCCCTGGCCACACCCCTCGAGCGTAGTACTTCCGATGAAAGCACTCTTTCCCCGGGCGCTGCTGCTGGCAGCGTTCACGCTGCCCCTCTGCCAGAACGCACTGGCCGGCGTGGTGGTCAATGGCACGCGGGTGATCTACCCGGCACAGGCGCGCGAAGTCACCGTGCAGGTCGACAACGTGGGCGACTCGCCCGCACTGGTCCAGGCCTGGATCGACAGTGGCGACGCCAACCAGACCGCCGATACCAGTGATGCTCCGTTCGTGCTGACGCCGCCGATCGCGCGCGTCGAGCCGGGCCGCAGCCAGGCGCTGCGCCTGATCTTCTCCGGCGCACAGCTGCCGACCGATCGCGAGACGGTGTTCTGGCTCAATGTGCTGGACGTACCGCCGTCGCCGGACAACGCCGACAGTGGTGACCAGAATTACCTGCAGGTGGCGTTCCGTTCGCGCCTGAAGCTTTTCTACCGGCCGCAGGGCCTGAAGGGCGTCGCCAACGACGCACCGGCAGCGCTGCGCTGGACCCGCAATGGCGACCACCTGCGGGTGGAAAACCCGAGCCCCTTCCACGTCACTCTGGCCGAAGTGCATGCCGTGACCGGCAGCAGCGAAAAGGCCGTCGAGGACAAGGGCGCGATGGTCGCGCCGAAGCAGAGCCTGGAGTTCGCCGCACCGGCGGGCACGCAGCAGGTGCGCTTCATCACCATCAATGATTACGGCGGCCGGGTCGAGCACTCCGTCCGCCTCGACAGCACCGGGAGCTGAACGCGCCGCGCCGGCCAAGGGCCTGTGCATCCCGCCACCGCCGCCGTGCGGCGAATTGAAGGAATGTCAGTGTGATCGGAAACAGATTGACATTGTCGATCCATCAGGCGCTTTGCCTGCTGGTTGTTGGCGCGGCCTGCCCAGGATGGGCGCTGGCTGCACCGGCCAATCTCGGCGAACAGGCGCTGATGGCGCAGAGTGGTGCGGCCAATGCGCGTGCACCGGAATCGGCCCAGTTCAATTCCAGCTTCCTGTCCGGCCAGGCCAAGCAGGTCGACCTGGCGGCCTTCAGCAACGGCAACCCGATGGTGGCCGGCAATTACCGCGTCGACGTCTACGTCAACGGCGCCTGGCAGGGCCGTCGTGACCTGCAGTTCAAGGCCGATGCACAGGGCCGTGTCGACGCCTGCCTGCCGCTGCCGATGCTGGAAGAAATGGGCGTGGACAGCGAGGCCGTGCTGCTGCAGCAGGACCCGACGCTGCCGACCGACACGACCAGCTGCGTGCCGGTGCAGCAGCGCATGGCCAATGCCTATGGTGTCTACGACAGCGGCAACCTGCGCTACGACCTCAGCATCCCGCAGGTGTTCCTGCGCCGCGAGGCGCGCGGCTACGTCAACCCGGCGCTGTGGGACCGCGGCATCAATGCCGGTTTCGTCGGCTACAGCTTCAATGCCATCGACAGCAACAGCCGTGTCGAAGGTGGCCAGCGCAACCGCAGTGCCTATCTCGGCCTCAATGCCGGCCTGAACCTGGGCGGCTGGCAGTTCCGCCACGACTCCAACCTGACCTGGTCCGAGGGTGACGGCCGCCATTGGCAGAGCATTGCCACCTACGCACAGCGCGGTATCCCGCAGGTGCGCGGCATGCTCACCATCGGTGAGGCCTATACCACAGGCGAGCTGTTCGACTCGATCGGCTACCGCGGTGCCAGCCTGGCCAGCGACGACCGCATGCTGCCCGATTCGCTGCGCGGCTACGCGCCGGTGGTGCGCGGCATCGCCGAGACCAATGCGCGCATCGAAGTGCGCCAGAACCAGCAGCTGATCTACTCCTCCACCGTTTCGCCGGGCAACTTCGTCATCGATGACCTGTACCCGACCGGCTACGGCGGCGACCTGGAAGTGAGCGTGATCGAGGCCGACGGCCGCCGCCGCGAATTCAAGGTGCCGTTCGGCTCGGTGCCGCAGATGCTGCGCGAAGGCGTGTCGCGTTACTCGCTGACCGCCGGCCAGGTGCGCAACAAGCTGCTGGCCGACGAACCCTGGCTGGTGCAGGGCACCTACCAGCGCGGCATCGGCAACCAGCTGACCCTGTACGGCGGCAGCGCGCTGAGCGATGGCTACCTGTCGCTGCTGTACGGTGTCGGCCTGTCCACGCGGGTCGGTGCCTTCGCGGCAGACGTCACCCATGCACGCACCTCGTTCGACCACTACGGCAGCCACACCGGCGCCAGCGTGCGCTTGAGCTACAGCAACATGATCGGTGAGACCGGCACCAACCTGACCCTGGCCGCCTACCGCTACTCGACCGAAGGTTTCTACAGCCTGCAGGACGCGCTGTATGGCCGTGACTCGGACAAGCGCGGCATCGATCCGACCACCCGTGGTCGCCAGCGCAGCCAGTTCCAGGTGACCTTGAACCAGCCGCTGGGCCGTCGTGGCGGTGCGCTGTACGTGACCGGTTCGGTGCGTGACTTCTATGACCGCTCCGGCACCTCCAAGCAGTACCAGGTGGGCTACAACAACGCCTGGCGTTCGGTGAACTACGGATTCTCGGCGCTGCGCACCGAAGAAGGCGTGCTCGGCCGTTCCGACACCCAGTACCTGCTGTCGATGAGCGTGCCGCTGGGCCGTGGTACCCACCCGGTGTCGTTCAGTGCCGATCTCGGCGTGCGCGACCGCGGTGGCTACGACAACAGCCGCGTCGGCATCACCGGTTCGGCCGGCGTCGACAACAACTTC
This sequence comes from Stenotrophomonas sp. T8, assembly GCF_051853085.1. Lineage (NCBI taxonomy): Bacteria > Pseudomonadati > Pseudomonadota > Gammaproteobacteria > Lysobacterales > Lysobacteraceae > Stenotrophomonas > Stenotrophomonas sp. T8. Next base: position 298,322 of record NZ_CP195329.1, read on the forward strand.
AGCTACGGCGTGGCCCTGTCCGATTCCCGCGAGGGTGGCACCACGGCGGTCGGCAATGCCGAATACCGCAGCCGCTACTCCGCGTTGAATGCCACCTACAGCCACTCGCGTGATTTCCGCCAGGCCTCGGTCGGTGCCAACGGCAGCGTGGTGGTGCATCCGGGGGGCTTCACGTTCACCCCGCAGCGTGGCGACACCATGGTGCTGGTCGAGGCCCCGGGCGCGCGCGATGCGATCGTCAGCAACGCCCCGGGCCTGCGCGTCGATGGCCGCGGCTACGCCGTGGTGCCGTACGTGTCGCCGTACCGCCTCAACACCGTCACCCTCGATCCGCAGGGCATGGCCCACGACGTCGAGCTGGAAAGCACCAGCCAGTCGATCGCACCGTTCGCCGGTGCCATCAGCTACCTGCGCTTCGATACCCGCAAGGGCAACGCGTTGCTGATCCAGGTACGCAACCCGGATGGCCGCAGCATGCCGTTCGGTGCGCAGGTCAAGGATGAGCAGGGCCAGCCGGTCGGCATGGTCAGCCAGGGCGGCCGCCTGTACGTGCGCAGTGAAAAGAACCAGGGTCGCCTGCTGGTGGAGTGGGGCGCCGGTGCCGACCAGCGCTGCACCATCGATTACCAGGTTCCGGCGGGCGCCGATGCGTCCAAGACCGGCTTCATCCCGCTGGAGGCAGCATGCCGATGATTTCTTCCCGTGGCCGCAAGGCGCTGACGGGCGTTGTACTGCTGGGTGGCGCACTGCTGGCACAGCAGGCCAGCGCGTCGTGCCGCATCCAGTCCAGCTGGTTCACCGCGCAGGACGTGACCATGGACATGGGCCAGATCGTGATCCTGCCCAGCACGCCGGTCGGTGGCGTGATCAAGGAGATCAGCGAGCCGATCAACCAGCAGAACAGCGTGGCACGTTGCGACTGGTCCGGTGGCCGTTCCACTGGCGAGTACGTCAACGCCGCGCAGAAGCGTCCGGTGGCCGGCTTCTCGAACGTCTATGAAACCGATGTGGCGGGCGTAGGTATCCGCCTGTACCGGGACTCCGGTGCGATCCAGACCTACTATCCGCACACCATCAATTTCGGCAGCAGCAGCACCATCTCGCTGGTGGGAGGCACGTTCCGCATCCAGCTGATCAAGACCGCTGCCCAGACCGGCTCGGGCGTGATCGCGCCGAACGGCCGCTTCACCACCTACTACTTCGACGGTGATGGCCCCGGTCGCCCGGTGCTGACCTCGACCTTCAAGGGCTCGGGCACCACCGTGGTCAGCCCGACCTGCGAAGTGCAGGCCGGCAGCCGCAACATCGCCGTCGACTTCGGCAGCGTGCCCAACACCACCTTCACCGGTGTCGGTTCGCGCGCGGTCGATCGTGATTTCGAGATCCGCCTGAACTGCCAGGGCAGCAATGTTGCCGCCTACCAGAGCAAGATCGGCATCCGTCTCGATGCCGACCAGGACAGCTCGAACATGCCGGGCGTGCTGAAGCTCAGCGCGGCCACCAACAGCGCCACCCGCATCGGCATCCAGATGGTCCAGCGTGTTGGCACCACCGAGCGCGAAGTGCGCTTCGGCCAGACCATCAACGTCGGCACCACCGCGCCGGGGACCAGCGTCATGGCGCTGCCGCTGCGTGCGCGCTATGTGCAGACCCAGGCTGGCACAGTCGGCGCAGGTGTCGCGAACGGCCAGGCCACGTTCACCATCCAGTACGAGTAAGGCCGCCCGGGCGGCTGCCCCTGCTGCGTTCCGCCGCAACGTCGCCCGTCCCACGGGCGGCGTTGACTGCGTCTTGATCTTCCAACGATGAAGATCACTGCCACGACGCACGTGCCATCAATCGATTGTGATGGACGTCGCGAATTTGGAGTTTCCTCATGAGGTGACCGTCTCCTGCCTGCGGGCATTGGACGGTAACGCCGAAAGGATCCAGACGTGGCTACAGCTCCTGGCATTTTCCAGCACCGGCCTTCCGGAGCACCCCGGTGAAGGTCCTGTCGGTGTTCGGCACCCGGCCGGAAGCGATCAAGATGGGGCCGCTGGTGCGCGCCCTGGCCCAGGCTGCGGATGTCGAATCGGTGGTCTGCATCACCGGCCAGCACCGGGCGATGCTCGACCAGGTGATGTCGCTGTTCGAGATCACCGCCGACCATGACCTGGATGTCATGGTGCCCAACCAGACCCTCAATGGCCTGTGTTCCAGGCTGTTCGAGCGGCTTGACGCGCTCTACACGCAGGTCCGCCCGGATCGCGTGCTGGTGCACGGCGATACCACCACGGCGATGACCGCCGCCCTGGCCGCGTTCCACCACCGCATTCCGATCGGCCATGTCGAGGCCGGCCTGCGCACCGGCGACATCAACCGGCCATGGCCGGAGGAGATGAACCGGCGGGTGATCGACGTGGTCGGTCATCAGCTGTATGCACCTACTCCCGGCTCGCGCGCCAATCTGGCCCGTGAGCATCTGGGCGGGCAGATCCTGGTCACCGGCAACACCGTCATCGATGCCCTGCAGCAGACCGTGCAGCGCCTGGATGCCGATCCGGCACTGCGTGCCCAGGCCGACGAACCCTTCCACATGCTCGACCCCGGGCGCCGCCTGCTGCTGGTCACCGGCCATCGCCGCGAGAGCTTCGGCCAGGGCTTCGAGGACATCTGCCGTGCGCTGGCCGAACTGGCCCAGCGGCCGGACCTGCAGGTACTGTACCCGGTGCACCTCAATCCGAACGTCCAGGCACCGGTCAACGCACACCTGGGCAACCTCGACAACGTGCACCTGGTGCCGCCGCAGGACTACCTGCGCTTCGTGCGCCTGATGCAGCGCGCCGACGTCATCCTCACCGACTCCGGTGGCGTGCAGGAAGAAGCGCCGGCATTGGCCAAGCCGGTGCTGGTGATGCGCGACGTCACCGAGCGCCCGGAGGCGGTCGAGGCCGGTGTGGTGACGCTGGTCGGGACCACGCCCTCGCGCATCGTCGAGGGGGTCAATGCGGCCTTGGCACAGCCACCGCAGCCGACCCGTTTCGACCCCGATGGCAGTCCCTATGGCGACGGCCGCGCCAGCGCCCGCATCGTCGCCGCCCTGCGTGGCGCTCCTCTTCCCGAGTTCTCGCCCGGTCTCCGCAGCGGCGGTGCCGCCCACCACCCTCTCCATGAAGTGACGCCATGAGCCAGACCGGCCGCTGTCCCCTGTTTGTTTCCGCCGCCGCGTTCGTCCTGTCGTGCGCGGTTGGCAGTGCCCACGCCGCCGACAGCGTCGCCGGCCAGTTCGCAGAATGGAGCGGCGACAGCACGGTGAGCCGGCAGATGACCCTGCGCGAACTCGGCTTCCGCCAGCCGCTGGTACTCAGTGGGCAGGAGAGCCAGCGCGAGGTCTACCTGCCGGTGCCGGCCGGTGTTGCCACTCGCGATGCGCAGCTGCAGCTCGATGGCCGCTATGTGCGTGGCCACGCCGGGCGAACTTCAGGCCTGTGGTCGGTGGATGGCGATCCGATCGCCGCGCGTTCGATCACCGATGCCCAGGGCGATGCCAGCCAGCTGCTGGCCATCGATGGCGAACCCCGCCAGAACGGCTTCGTGCGGGTCGGTGTCGGCTGGTGGTCGATCGTGTCCGACTACCAATGTGCCGACCAGAGCGCGCCGGCCAATGTGCTGCGGTTGTCGCCGGATTCGCGCTTCAGCTACCGCTTCGATGGGCGTGCCGTGGATACCGTCGCCAAGGCCTGGGGCGCGCTGCCACCGCGGGTGCGCCTGCTGGTGGAGGGCAAGGCGCTGCAGGCGCCAACCTATGATGCCGCCTGGCGCATTGGTACCGCGTTGCAGGCCGGCGGCAAGCAGGTGCAGGTGGTGGCGCTGCCCAAGGTCGGCGACAGCGTCGACCTGGCCGGCATCAGCGTCCCGGCCAGCCTGCAGGGCGTGCCGGCCTATGCAGCGCTGGCTACGGGCGAACGCGTGCACGCGATCAAGGATCTGGCCGAAGTGGGGGCGCTGCTGTCGTTGCGTGACAGCGGGCCGCTTGCCGCCGATGTGATGATCGGCAGCGAGGCATTGCGCGCCGGCGTACGCGCAGCGCTGGACGCGCTGGCCGCACAGGTCGGCGCGGCGGGCACCGATGCGGGCGCAGCGTTTGCTGCGTGGCGCGGTACTGACATGAGCGGCCTGGAGAAGCCCGCCGCCAACGCTTCGGTCAGCGTGGTGGCCGTTGCGGGCCGTCCGACGCTGGTGGTCGACCCGGCGGCAGCGGGCAAGGTGGCCGGACTGTTCGCCGAACAGTGGCGCAGCTATGCGCTGGGCCGCAGCCTGCAGGTCAGCGCAGCAGGAACGCCCAAACTGGACGGTGACCAGGTACTGCTGAGCCGGCTCGGAAACATCGCCGGAACCATGGATGTGGTGACCCGTGCCGACCGCAGCGCCAGCTTCGATCTGGGCACGCTGTCGGCCGATGGCCGCCTGCCCGAGCAAGTGGTGATCGATGTCTCGGCGGCCCCCAATGCGGCGGGTCAGGGCGCGGTGGCCACGATCTACCTCAACGACTACCTGCTGGGCGGCAAGGTGCTGTCGGCCAACGGCCAACCGCAACGGCTGGTGGCCAAGGTACCGGCCTACGCGCTGTCGGCGCGCAACGAGATCCGTGTCAGCTTCCTGCGCCAACCGGCACGCCCCTACTGCCACGATCCGGCGACCGGCTATCCAGTCTCGATCCTGCCCAGCAGCCACCTGACCCTGGCCAGGCGCTCGCTGGGCAGTGATTTCGTCGGTGCCAGCAGCCAGCTGTCACGCGGCAACCAGGTGTTCGTGCCCGGCGCCTGGCTGCAGGATGCACCGGCCTCGCTGGGCAAGGTCATCGCGGTGGCCAGTGCAGTGGGCGCTTCGCCGGAGGTGTCGGAACTGAAGGTGGTCGACGCCGGTGCCGCGGTCAGCCCGGGCGCGCCATGGCTGGCCTTCGGCGTTGCACCGGCCGGTGTCGATGTGGCCGGCCTGAAGGATGGCCGCCTGCGCGTCGGTGGCACGTCGCAACCGCTGCTGGATGTCAGCGGCCTGGATCACGCCGCGGTGGTGCAGGTGGGTTCGTCCGGCGGCCAGCTGGGCGTTCTCTACAGCGACCTCGGCGCACAGGCACCGTCGTTCAGCGCACCGTTCCGGTTGCTGCGCGGCGATCTGGCCGTGCTTGACGGCACTGATGTCGTGCGCGAATTCGACCGCCAGGATCCTTATGGCACTCGCCTCGCGCACGACGGCAATCCGCAATCGAAGTGGGAACGGCACATGGTCTGGTTGCTGCTGCTGGTTGGCGTGATCGTATTCGCGCTGCTGGCCGCCCGCGTCACCCAGGTGCGCCGCCGCAAGTCCGCCAACGCAGGACATTGATCCACCGTGGACGGTCTGTTCTGGAACATCCAGCTGGCCAACTACTACGCTGCCCTGGAAACCACGGCGGCGGCGGTGGCCGTGCTGATCCTGATCTCCAGCCTCGATGACCTGTTCATCGATGTCTGGTACTGGGTGCGCGAGAGCTGGCGCGCGCTGACCGTCAAGCGCCGCGACGCGTACCGGCCGCTGACCCAGGAAGACCTGCTGCAGCGGCCGGAACAGCCGCTGGCGATCATGGTGCCGGCGTGGATGGAGTACGACGTCATCGCGCAGATGGTCGAGAACATGATCAACGTGCTCGACTACCGCGAGTACGTCGTGTTCGTCGGCACCTATCCCAACGACCAGCAGACCATCGACGAAGTCGAGCGCATGCGCCGTCGCTACAAGCGCCTGCGCCGCGTGGAGGTGCCGCATGACGGACCGACCAGCAAGGCCGACTGCCTGAACTGGCTGATCCTGGCGATCTTCGACTACGAGAAGCGCCACGACATCGAGTTCGCCGGGGTGATCCTGCACGACAGCGAAGACGTGCTGCACCCGATGGAACTGCGCTTCTACAACTACCTGCTGCCGCGCAAGGACATGATCCAGCTGCCGGTCACCTCACTGGACCGCGAATGGTACGAACTGGTGGCCGGTGTCTACATGGACGAGTTCGCCGAATGGCACGCCAAGGACCTGGTGGTGCGCGAGAGCGTGTCCGGCATGGTGCCGTCGGCCGGCGTCGGCACCTGCTTTTCGCGGCGTGCGCTGCTGGCGCTGAGCGCGCAGACCGACAACCAGCCCTTCAACACCGACAGCCTCACCGAAGATTACGACGTCGGTGCGCGGCTGGCGGCCATGGGCATGCAGTCGATCTTCGCCCGCTTCCCGGTGCAGTTCCGCGTGCGTCGGCCGTCATGGTTCGGCTGGGGGCCGGTGCGCGAGCGCACCCAGCAGATGGCGCTGTGCGTGCGTGAGTACTTCCCCGACAACTTCCGCGCCTCGTACCGGCAGAAGGCGCGCTGGGTGCTGGGCATCGGCCTGCAGAGCTGGGAGTCGCTGGGCTGGCGCGGTTCGCTGGCTACCAAGTACCTGTTGGCGCGCGATCGCAAGGGCATCATCACCTCGTTCGTCAGCATCATCGCCTACCTCATTTTCCTGCAGTTGCTGCTGTTCTGGCTGTTGAAGGCGACAGGGGTGTGGACGATGCAGTTCCCCAGCGTGTTCCAGGCCGGTACCTGGCAGATGAATGTCGCGCTGCTGACCACGGCGGCACTGGCGACCCGCGTCGTGCAGCGCTTCTACTTCGTCAACCGCCTGTACGGCTGGGAGCATGCGCTGATGTCGATCCCGCGCATGGTGGTCGGCAACATGATCAACTTCATGGCCACCGCCCGCGCATGGAAGGTGTTCCTGGCCTACCTGCTGTTCGGCAAGCGCATGGTCTGGGACAAGACCATGCACGACTTCCCCGATGCGGCACAGCTGGTGCAGACCCGCAAGCAACTCGGTGAGCTGTTGACCACCTGGCAGGCGGTGGAACCGGAGCGGCTGCAGCAGGCGCTGGCGCAGCAGCATGCCGGCCGGCGGCAGCCGCTGGGCCGCATCCTGCTCACCCAGGGCTGGCTGGATGATGAAACCCTGGCCGAAGCCATCGCCTTCCAGGGCGACCTGCCGCGTGCGGTCATCGACATCGACTACCTGCGCGCAGGCTCATTCCCGGTCAGCGGCGATGCCTGCGTGCAGTGGCGCATGCTGCCGCTACCGCCGCGGCAGCAGCAGACACTGCGGCTGGCCGTGGCCAGCCCATTGCCCGAAGACGCGCTGGCGCTACTGAAGCAGGAAACCCGCAGCGCACACATCGAACAGAGCATCGCCCGCGAAAGCGAAATCAACGCAGGCCTGCGCCTGATCGGCGGCGACCAGCACTGGCAGCTGGACAACGTGCCCTTGCTGGGCGACCTGCTGGTGGAGATGCGCCTGATCGACCACGCGCGCTTCGAGATTGCACTGGATGCGTACAAGCCGCAGCGCGATGGCCGCATTGGCGATTACCTGGTCAAGCAGGGCATCACCACCGAGGACGCCGTCGCCCAGGCCATGCAGGAGCAGCGCCGGCGTGCGGCCGCGCTGCAGTCGCCGCCTCCCGGAGCCTTGCCGGCATGAAGACCACGCTGCTGTCCACCGTCATCGCTGTCGCCCTGGCAACGGCTACCGCGCCGGCACAGGCGCAGGCCGATGCGCCGCTGCCGTTGTCCGGTGCGGCCTACCGCGTCGCCGAGCAGGCCTTCGCCGCCTACGAGCGCGGTGATTACGCTACGGCCTACCAGCAGTCCAGCGAAGCGATCCGGTTGCGCCCGGACGTGGTGCGGCTGCGCCTGCTGCAGATCTATGCGTTGCAGAAACTGGGCCGGCCGGCGGAGGCGCAGCAGCAGGCGCGCCGTGCACTGGATGCCGGGTTGAAGGATCCGGCCTTGCCGGCATTGGCCGCTGCCACCGCTGCGCGCAGCACGCCCCCGGATGCCCGGGGCGGGCGCGCACCCTCTCCACCGCGCGCGGCCGGCAGCGGCGCAGACCGCGCCAGGCAGCAGGCCTACACGCTGGCCACCGAGGCCTATGCTGCCTATGACGCCGGGCGCATGTGGGAAGCGGCCAGCAAGGCCGAGCAGGCCTTCCGCCAGCAGCCGAAGCAGGGTGCCTGGGCGATGCTGTGGGTGGCGGCGCTGGAAGAACAGCAACAGGCCGAACTGGCCGACGCGGCCATCGGCACGGCGCTGCAGCTGGGCGCACCGAACGTCGAGGAACTGCGCGCGCGGCGCGTGGCGCTGGCCCGCCAGCGCGCGCTGCTGCAGGCCCAGCAGGCATACCAGTCGCTGTCCACGCAGAACGATGCGGCGGCCGTCGCGCAGGCGCGCGCCGCCGTCGAGCTTGCGCCGGATGTTGCTTCGTACCGGTTGCTGTTGATCACCGCGCAGCTGCAGCAGGGGCAGCTGGCCGACGCCGAGCGCAGCGCCGACCAGGCACTGCAGGCCGACGGCGGGGATCTCAATGCCCGGGTGATGCGCGGCTATCTGCGCCAGCGCCAGGGCAAGACCGTGCTTGCCAATGAGGACTTCGACACCGCGCTCGCCATGCCGGGGTCCACAACGCAACAGCGCAACGTGCGCCTGCTGGCCGTGGATGCGGCCCTGGCCGCTGGGGATCGCGCACGTGCGGCTGCACTGCTGGCGCCGCTGCGGCCGGTATTGCCAGCCGATGCAGGCGATGCACGCGCGCAGCAGTTGCTGCAGCAGGGCATCGAGCAGCGCGCCAGGGCGACCGGATCCAGTCGCGAGCTTCCCCGCATGAGTGCGCAGGCCTATCCAGCGCCGTTCCAGCATTGCCAATCGGATGACGCCGCCAATATCTGCGAGCTGATGCCGGCTGACCTGCAGGGCGACGGTGGCGCTGCACAGCGCGCATATGCAGCCTACGCGCGGCAGGACTTTGCCGAGGCCATCGGTGAAGCACGGCAGGCCGTGCAACTCGCACCGGACGATGCAGACCTGCAAGGCCTGCTGACCACCACGCTGGCGGCAGGCAACCGCAGCCAGCAGGACGAAGCACGGCTGCGCCTGGACGCGGCACTGGCGCAACGCCCTGATGACGCCGGGCTGCTGATGCAGCGCGGCTATCTCAACCAGAAGGCCCACGAACCGGCGCGCGCACTGGCCGACTTCCGTGCCGCCGAGGCCACCGGCAAGGCACCCAAAAGCGTGGTAATCGACCAGGCGTATGCGAGTGCGGCCAACGGCGATCATCCTCAGGCGGTGTCGCTGCTGCGTAGCGCCATTGATCGCGCCGACGCCGGTGAGCTGCCTCTGGATGCGCATCAGCGCTACAACGTGCGCAATGCCATCGCCAACTATTCGCGCGAGTGGGGCGTGATCGCCTCGGCCGGCTTCCGCGGCGCGCGCCAGGCCGCGACCAATGTCGGCGGCGCGGCGATCAGTACGCCGGGCGATTCGGTGTTCAGCACGCTGGAAGCGTTCTGGCGGCCCCCGGCGTTCAACGACCAGCATGGCACGCTGGAGCTCTACACGCGGCTGCTCAACACGCTGTACGACGAGGGCGGCACCTACGAATCGATCCGCGCAGTGGACCCGTGCACCGGCGAATCGACACCCGACGCACGTGCACGCGCCGCCCGTCTCAGCCGTTCGCGTTCCACCACCGGCTGGCCGTCCACCATCGCCTCGTTCGGCATGCGCTACGCCTTCGGCCAGACCGGCCTGAGCGCCGGCATCGAGCGCCGCCAGTTCCTCGGTAGTGCCACGCGCACGGGCGATGTCTATCCCGCCTCCGCGGCCGTGCAGTGCCGCATGCAGCTGGCCCTGAACCCGCCACTGGAATCCAGCACCCTGGCCCGCTACCGCCTGGCCAGCGGTTCCGGTGGCTGGATGTCCTACCTGACCTACGGCTATTACCACGGTACCGACCTGCGCACCGACGTGAACCAGTGGTGGATGGTCAGCGGCTACGCGCAGGGCGGTTACACATGGGATGACAACAGCGCGCATTTCACCCTGGATGCACTCGATGCCAACGGCATGCCAGTGCGGCGGATCGGTGATGCCAATGGGCGCCTGCATCGCGAACAGTGGTTCGCTGCCGCTGAACTGCGCGCCGGACGCAGCTTCCGTTTCGGTGCCGGGCAGACCCACTGGGTGGTCACGCCGTATGTTGTGGTGGGGGCGGACTGGCTGGACCAGCGCTCGCGCGTGCGCGGCATCCGCTACCCGCTGTTTCCGGTACAGTCGTTCGCGCTCAACGATACGCAGCGCAGCTGGTCAATGGGCGCAGGGCCGGGCCTCGGCGTGCGCTACTGGTTCCGCGAGGACCACTACAACACGCCGCGTTCCTACCTCGACCTGACCGTGCAGTACCGCTTTGCGATCGGTGGCGGTGATACGCAGCGCGCCAAGGGCCTGTTCGCCACCGCCATCCTCTATTACTGAGGCAGCCCCCACCGGCGCCGCAGCGCCGCCGCCTGCGGCGTGTCCTGGGTCAGCCACGGCTCCAGCGCATAGACCAGCACGTGCTGTGCGCCGCTGTCGCGTGCCCACGCCAGCTGCCGTTGGATTCGTGCGGCATCGGCAGTCTCGCCCTTGAACCCGCTGCCATCAGCGGCGCTGCCGGGCAGTTCGCGGAACAGCTCGACGATCACATCGAAGCCGATGTCGTGCGCGTGGAAATGATCGAGCAACGGCTGAAGCTGCTGCACGTTACCGGCGCCGGCAACGCCCACGCCGTCCTGCACCATCGGTCGCAGCGTGGCCTGGGCCAGTACCGCCTGCCATAGCGTGACCAGGTCGCCATCGGACTGCAGGCGGCTGAAGTAGCAGGAGATCGCGCAGTCACCGCCGCGCGCGCCGGTGGCGTCTGCCAGCCCGTGCAGCCATTGCGCCAGCCATTGCTGGCGGGCCGGATCGGCCCAGTGGTACTGCTCCAGTTCGTAGGGCAGGTACCAGCCCCCGAAGGCCGGCTGCTCGGCCCACGGCGCCTGTGCCAACCAGCTGCGTGCGTGCGCCAGGCTGTCGGCCAGGAACGCCTGCAGCGCGGCGTCGTCGGCGCCGATCGCCTGCCACCAGCGCTGCTGGAAGGGTAGGCCGACACGGATGCGCAGGTTGTTCTGGCTGGCGGCGATGAACAGCTGCTGCAGGCTGCCGTCGGGCAGTGACCAGTCGCCGTCACTGCCGCCGACGATGCCGGTCCATTGCAGCACCAGCTGACGGCAGCCCAGCGTATGTGCAAGCTTCAACGAGCGCTGCCAGTCGGCCAGTCCCCACTGCAGGTGGCTGCGCCAGGGCTGCAGGAAGGTGCCGTCGACCTGCACCGGCAGCGAGCAGCCGGGCAGGGTGGCGAGCGTACCGGCCAACGGCGCCAGCACGGCCGCGCGCAGCAGGCGGCGGCGCAACGGCGAAGACGGATCTGCGGGAAGGACGGGCGCAACCATGCCCGCATCATCCCAGAGCACCGTGCGCAGCAGGTGAACCCAGCGACCGGTGGTGCCGGCCGCTGGCCGGCACCACCGTGTGCTTACTCCAACGCGTAGCGCAGGGTGAACAGCACCGCCACCAGCCATACCGCCGGATGCACTTCGCGCCAGCGGCCGGTGCCGGCCTTCAGTGCCGCATACGCGATGAAGCCAAACGCCAGGCCATTCGCGATGGAGTAGGTGAACGGCATCGCCAGCGCACACAGTGCGGCCGGCACCGATTCGGTCAGGTCGCTCCAGTCCACTTCCACCAGTTCGCGCAGCATCAGGCCGGCCACGAACAGCAGCGCCGGTGCGGTGGCATAGCTGGGCACCATCGCCGCCAGCGGCGAGAACAGCAGCGCGGCCAGGAACAGCGCCGATACGACCAGTGCAGTCAGGCCGGTACGGCCACCCACCTGCACGCCCGAGGCGCTTTCAGCGAAAGCGGTGGTGCTGCTGGTGCCGAGCACCGAACCGGCCACGATGGCGGTGCTGTCGGCCAGCAACGCGCGGCCGAAGCGCTTCTGTGCGCCCGGCAGCTTCAGCAGACCGGCGCGGCCGACCACGCCGTACAGGGTGCCGGTGGCATCGAACACTTCCACCAGCACGAACACCAGCACCACCTGCAGCAGCACCGCGATCGGTGCGCCGCCGTCATGGTGCAGCAGGCCCGGCAGGTCCAGCTGCAGGAAGGTGGGGGCCAGGCTCGGCGGCAGCGAGACCAGGCCCTGGTACTGCACGTCGCCCAATGCCCAGCCCGCACCGGTCACCGCCAGGATGCCGATCAGGATCGCGCCGCGGATCCGGCGTGCTTCCAGCACTGCGATCAACAGGAAACCGGCCAGTGCCAGCAGTGGCGGCGCCGTGTTCAACGGGCCCAGCGCCACCAGCGTGTCTTCGTTGCCGACGATCACGCCGGATTTCTGCAGTGCGATGATCGCCAGGAACAGGCCGATGCCGGCCACGATCGCCGAGCGCAGCGACGAAGGAATGCCCGACACCAGCCATGCCCGCACACCGGTCAGCGACAACACCAGGAACACCAGTCCGGAGATGAACACCGCCCCTAGCGCCTGCTGCCACGGCAGGCCGGCAGCGCCGACCACGGTGAACGCGAAGAACGCGTTCAGGCCCATGCCCGGTGCCATGCCGACCGGGAAGTTGGCCGCCAGCGCCATTACCGCCGAACCCAGCGCGGCGGCCAGGCAGGTGGCCACGAACACCGCACCCGCATCCATGCCGGTCGTGCCGAGGATCTCCGGGTTGACGAAGACGATGTAGGACATCGTCAGGAAGGTGGTGATGCCGGCCAGCAGCTCGGTACGCACGGTGGTGCCGTGCTGCTGCAGCTGGAACATGCGCTCGAACAGGGACATGGAGATTCTCGCGACGATAAGGTGTCACGACCAACGGTCGTGACCTACCCGAATGCAGAACGTGGGTACCGACCGTTGGTGGTGGGTACCGACCGTTGGTCGGTACGCTTCAAAGCGTCACCACCAACGGTGGTGACCTACCGAAAGGAGAAAGGCCGCGCGAGCGCGGCCTTTCCGGTTGCCTTACTTCAGCGCCTTGAAGCGCAGGCGCTTGGGCGCAGCGTCATCGCCCATCCGGCGCTTCTTGTCTTCCTCGTACTCACGGTAGTTGCCCTGGAAGAACTCCACGTGCGAGTCGCCTTCGAAAGCGATGATGTGCGTGGCGATGCGGTCCAGGAACCAGCGGTCGTGCGAGATCACGAAGGTGTTGCCCGGGAACTCCAGCAGCGCGTCTTCCAGTGCACGCAGGGTTTCGATGTCCAGGTCGTTGGACGGCTCGTCGAGCAGCAGCACGTTGCCACCCTGCAGCAGGGTCTTGGCCATGTGCAGGCGGCCACGCTCACCACCGGACAGCGAACCGACCATCTTCTGCTGGTCCTGGCCCTTGAAGTTGAAGCGGCCGATGTAGGCGCGCGACTGGATCTCGATGCCGTTGATGTTGAGGATGTCCAGGCCGCCGGCGATTTCCTGGAAGACGTTGTGGTTGCCTTCCAGCTTGTCGCGGCTCTGGTCCACGTAGGACAGCTGCACGGTCGGGCCGATCACGATCTCGCCCGAATCCGGCTTTTCCTGGCCGGTGATCATCTTGAACAGGGTCGACTTGCCGGCGCCGTTCGGGCCGATGATGCCGACGATCGCGCCCGGCGGAATCAGCATCGACAGGTTGTCGATCAGCAGGCGGTCGCCGAACTTCTTGGAGACGTTCTTGAACTCCATCACCATGTTACCCAGGCGCTCGCCCGGCGGAATGAAGATTTCGTTGGTCTCGTTGCGCTTCTGGTAGTCCTGCGACTGCAGCTCTTCCAGGCGGGCCAAGCGGGCCTTGCCCTTGGAACGGCCGCCCTTGGCGTTCTGGCGCGACCATTCCAGTTCCTTCTGGATCGCCTTCTGGCGGGCCTTTTCCTGGTTTTCTTCCTGCTTCAGGCGTTCATCCTTCTGCACCAGCCATTCGGTGTAGTTGCCCTTCCACGGAATGCCGCGGCCGCGGTCCAGTTCCAGGATCCACTCGGCGGCGTTGTCCAGGAAGTAGCGATCGTGGGTGACGGCCACCACGGTGCCGGTGTAACGCGCCAGGAACTGCTCCAGCCATTCAACCGACTCGGCGTCGAGGTGGTTGGTCGGTTCGTCCAGCAGCAGCATGTCCGGCTTCTGCAGCAGCAGGCGGCACAGTGCCACGCGGCGCTTTTCACCACCGGACAGGTTGGCGATCTTGGCGTCCCACGGCGGCAGGCGCAGCGCATCGGCAGCCACGTCCAGCTGGTTTTCCAGGGTGTGGGCATCACCGGCGGCCAGGATCGCCTCCAGGCGCTCCTGCTCCTTGGCCAGCGCGTCGAAGTCGGCACCTTCTTCGGCGTAGGCGGCGTACACCGCTTCCAGTGCGGCCTGGGCCTGCAGCACTTCGCCCACGCCTTCCTCGACCGACTCGCGCACGGTCTTGTTCGGGTCCAGTTCCGGTTCCTGTGCCAGGTAGCCGACCTTGATGCCCGGCTGCGGGCGGGCCTCGCCCTCGAAATCGGTGTCCACGCCGGCCATGATCTTCAGCACGGTGGACTTGCCGGCGCCGTTCAGGCCCAGCAGGCCGATCTTCGCGCCCGGGAAGAAGGACAGCGAAATGTCCTTGATGATCTGCCGCTTGGGCGGGACCACCTTGGACACGCGGTTCATGGTGTAGATGTATTGCGAGGACATGAGGTCTCCGTAGGCGCGGCCCTGCGCCCGGCCCATCACGGGAACATCCCGTTGTGGCAGCGGGCACAGACTGGAAAGGAATACCGCCAATTATAGCCGGAACCGGTTCCGGGCCGCGCCCGTGGCAGGGGCGCTGGCTGGCCGTGGCCTGAATACTTCGTCACAGTCCTGCAGCGGGAAGCGTTTCCAGCCGGAAACGGTTCAGATCGGGTGCGCAATATGGGCTCACCACCACCCAAGCAGAGGTCTGACATGCGCATCAATCGAGTAATGGCCAGCGCCGTGGCCTCTGTGCTGGCGCTCGGCGCCGTGGCCCCGGCCTTTGCCGACAACGACCACCGTCGCGGCCATGACCGCCGCGAGTGGCGCGAGGACCGCCGCGAGTGGCGACAGGACCGCCGTGACTGGGAACGCGACCGCCGCGAGGCACGCCGCGACTGGGAGCGCGACCGCCGAGACTGGCACCGCGACCACGACCGCTACTACCGTCCGGCCCCGCCGCCGCCGCGCGTGGTCTACCGCCCGGCCTACGGCCCGGGCTACGGCTGGAAGGTCGGCCACCGCTACCGCGATTACTACCGCGGCCCGATCTATGTGGTGAACGACTACCCGCGCTACCACCTGCGCCGCCCGCCGTATGGGCACCACTGGATCCGCGACGACCGCGGCAACATGCTGCTGGTGGCGGTGGCGACCGGCATCATCGCTGACTACATCATCAACAGTCGCTGAGGATCGCGGCTGGGGTCGGATCCCTTTCCACGGAAAGGGCTGTGATCCCACGACGTCCCTCGAAACCATACGGGGCCGGATTCCTTCGGGAGTGCCGGCCCCGGCCTTTCCGGCCCCGGCAGGCCGGTGCGGGGCTACAATCAGGGGCTGAGCCGTACCCCTTTCCCTGCCTGCTGGAGTACCCGATGTTCCCGCGTGACGTCCGCATCGAAACCTACGATCCCGAACTGGCCAAGGCCATCGCCGCTGAGACCCAGCGCCAGGAAGACCACGTCGAGCTGATCGCCAGCGAGAACTACACCAGCCCGGCCGTAATGGAAGCCCAGGGCAGCCAGCTGACCAACAAGTACGCCGAAGGCTATCCGGGCAAGCGCTACTACGGTGGCTGCGAATACGTGGACATCGCCGAGCAGCTGGCGATCGACCGCCTCAAGCAGCTGTTCGGCGCCGACTACGCCAACGTGCAGCCGCACAGCGGCTCGCAGGCCAACCAGGCCGTGTACTTCGCCCTGCTGCAGCCGGGTGACACCATCCTCGGCATGAGCCTGGCCCACGGCGGCCACCTCACCCACGGTGCCAAGGTCAATGCCTCGGGCAAGCTGTTCAACGCCGTGCAGTACGGCGTCAACGACCAGGGCCTGATCGATTACGACGAGGTCGAGCGCCTGGCCCTGGAGCACAAGCCGAAGATGGTCGTGGCCGGCTTCTCCGCCTACTCGCAGGTGATCGACTGGGCGCGCTTCCGCGCCATCGCCGACAAGGTCGGTGCCTACCTGTTCGTGGACATGGCCCATGTCGCGGGCCTGGTCGCCGCCGGCGTCTACCCGAGCCCGCTGGACCACGCCCACGTCGTCACCTCGACCACCCACAAGACCCTGCGCGGCCCGCGTGGCGGCATCATCATCGCCAAGGGCGCCGACGAAGACCTGGTCAAGAAGCTGCAGTCGATCGTGTTCCCGGGCATCCAGGGCGGTCCGCTGATGCACGTCATCGCCGGCAAGGCCGTGGCCTTCAAGGAAGCGCTGGAACCGGGCTTCAAGGCGTACCAGCAGCAGGTGGTGAAGAACGCCCAGGCGATGGCCAACACGCTGATCGCGCGCGGCTACAAGATCGTTTCCGGCGGCACCCAGAACCACCTGATGCTGGTCGACATGATCGGCAAGGACGTGTCCGGCAAGGATGCGGAAGCGGCGCTGGGCAAGGCTCACATCACCGTCAACAAGAACTCGGTGCCGAACGACCCGCGTTCTCCGTTCGTGACCTCGGGCCTGCGCCTGGGCACCCCGGCCGTGACCACCCGTGGCTACGTCGAGCAGGACTGCGTGGACCTGGCCAACTGGATCGCCGACGTGCTGGACGCGCCGAACGATGATGCCGTCATCGCCCGCGTGCGCGACGCGGTCAGCGCGCAGTGCCGCAAGTACCCGGTCTACGGCTGATCGGCGCAGGGGGTCGGATCCCTTCCCGCAGGGAAGGGCTCTGACCCCGTCACCAGGAATCCCGCGCATGGATGAGCGCCGCCTCAAGTATCTGTACGCCACCCTGGCGGTGGCATTCGGCCTGCCCAGCCTGGTGGTGGGCGGTGCCGCGGCGACGATGCTGCTGCTGACGGGGCTGGGCCAGTTCGGCCATGGCACGCTGGCCGCGGTGACGGTGATGCCGCTGTGGGGCCTCGCCGGCATTGCCGGCTGCCTGGCCTGGTTGTGGCTCAGCGCCGGGTATCTGCTGCAGGGGCGTGCCGGGCTGCAGGTGCATCGCCTCTGGTGGTGGCTGCTGCTGGCCGGCGGTCTTGCCGCCGTACCCCCGCTGGGGCTGGCGCTGTGGTGGAGCATCACCGTCCACGCCGAAGGCATCGCCCTGTTGCTGTTGGGCCCATCGATGCTGGTGCCGGCGGCGATGCTGGTGTGGATCAAGCGCCGCGCATGACGTGGCCCATGGAAGGACATCGAACGCATGGATGAGCGCCTGCACAAACGCGCGATGGCGATTGCCGGCCTGCTGGTAGGCCTGCCCACCGTGGCGGCAGGCGGCACGGGTGCCATGCTGGGGCTGATGGCCGTATGGGACGGCAAGTACCTGACGGGCGACGAGTACACGCTGTTGCTGCTGTGGTCGTCGGCCGGCATCATCGGCCTGCTGTCGTGGTTGTGGCTGAGCGGGCTGTTCCTGTGGCGCGGTGTTGCCGGCCTGCGCCAATCACCGGTTGTGGCCTGGGTCGGCTTGGCGTTGGGTGGCTTGGCCGCGTCGGGCGTGGTCGTCGCCACGCTGTACTCCACGATCAGCAATGGCGAGATCTCGACATTGGGCTTTCTCGGGTTTGGCCCGCCGCTGCTGGTGATGGCCGGGCACCTGGCCTGGCTGCGCTGGGCACGCGTGGCATCGCCGCCGCCCGCACCGGGTTGAGCCGGGCTCCCCAACTCGTCGGACACGCTGGGTGGCCAGAATGCAGGCGCTTCCGCGCAGGCAGCATTTGCTGCGGCGCCCTTTCTCAGGTACCTTTGCGACGCTGCCATGATGGTGGCAATCGCTCCCTGAGCCAGGCGTTCCATGCATTGCCCCTTCTGCCAACATGCCGATACCCGGGTCATCGACTCGCGCGTCTCTGAAGACGGCGCGACGATTCGCCGTCGGCGGGAATGCGAAGCCTGCGGCGAGCGCTTCAGCACCCTGGAAACGGTCGAGCTGAAGCTGCCGGCCATCGTCAAAAGCGATGGCACCCGTGAAGCGTTCGACCAGCGCAAGGTCCGCGCGGGGTTCGACCGCGCGCTGCAGAAGCGTGCGGTTCCCGAAGACAAGATCGAAGCGGCGGTACGTGCGGTGGTGCACCAGCTGCGCATCAGCGGCGAGCGCGAAGTGCCCTCGATCAAGGTAGGCGAGTTCGTCATGAACGAACTGCGCAAGCTCGACCACGTGGGCTATGTGCGCTTCGCTTCGGTCTACCGCAGCTTCGAGGACGTGGCCGATTTCCGCGAGGAGATCGAGAAGCTCGAGCGCGACCTGCCGTCCAGCACCGAACAGCTCCAGCTGCTGGGCGATGTGATCGCCCTGACCAAGAAGAAGAAGGGCTGACCGACACCGCTGTGGTGGCACGGAGGCGCCCATGATCTGGTGGGTGCCAACCTTGGTTGGCACGGAGGTGTCCATCCACGCATGGCGTGGATCTGCCGATGGCGTGCATCCACACCGGCGGCGTTACCATGGCCGCATGACACCTTCGTTCTCCGTCCTCGACCACCTGCACATGGCCAACGCGCTGCGTCTGGCCGAACGTGCCGCTTACACCACCCGCCCCAATCCGATGGTCGGCTGCGTGATCGCCCACGGCGAACGCGTGGTAGGGCAGGGCTGGCACCAGCGCGCAGGCGGCCCGCATGCCGAGGTGTTCGCGCTGCGCGAAGCCGGCAGCGAGGCCCGCGGTGCGACCGCTTACGTCACCCTGGAGCCCTGTGCCCACTACGGGCGCACGCCGCCGTGCGCACTGGCGCTGATTGAAGCGGGCGTGACGCGCGTGGTGGCGGCGATGCGCGATCCGTTCCCGAAGGTTGATGGCGGTGGCTTCGATCTGCTGCGCAATGCGGGTATCGAGGTTGCCGAAGGACTGATGGCGGCGCCGGCGCGCGAGCTCAACAAGGGCTTCCTGTCGCGCGTGGAGCGCAACCGCCCGTGGCTGCGGGTGAAGCTGGCCGCCAGCCTCGATGGCCGCACCGCGATGGCCGACGGCAGCTCCAAGTGGATCACCGGGCCGGCCGCGCGCGAGGACGTGCAGCACTGGCGCGCTCGCGCCGGTGCGATCCTGACTGGCGCCGATACCGTGCTGGCCGACGACCCGATGTTGACCGTGCGCCTGGCCGGTACCGAAGTGATGCCACCACTGCGCGTGGTGCTCGATTCGCGCCTGCGCTCGCTCGAATGCAGCCGTGTGCGCGAGGGCGGTGCGCCGACGCTGTACCTGCACGATGCAGCGGTCAGTGCGCCGGATGCGGCCGACGCCGAATTTGCCAGCGTGCCCTGCGTTGAAGGGCGGCTGGACCTGGGCGCGGTGCTGGCGCTGCTGGCCGAGCGCGGCATCAACGAGGTGCATACCGAAGCCGGCGCGACACTGGCCGGTGCGCTGCTGCGCGCTGGCTGGGTGGACGAACTGCTGTTGTATCAGGCGCCCACGCTGCTGGGCGACAACGGTCGTCCGCTGCTGGCCGGCCTGGGCATCGATGCCATGGACCAGCAGCGTCGCCTGCACGTGGTTGACCAGCGCCAGATCGGCGAGGACATCCGGCTGCTGTTGCGCCCGTGAGGCAATGGCGGGGCACTGGCCCCGTTCCGGCGCTGTCAGGTGCCCTCGTCCTCGTGGGCGGGGCACTGCTCTTTCCATTGCTGCTTCCACAGCACATGCAGGTCACGGCAGTAGGCACCGAGTGCTTCTCCCGTCAGCTGCGTTGACTTCCACCGCAGCCTGCGCCGGCTGATGCCCTGGTCGTACTCGTCCGGCAGTACCGACGGTGCGCACTGATCGTGGTACTGCAGGAACGCGCGGCAATCGTCGTTCTCGCTCAGTTGCGCATCGATGTCGCGGTCGCGCAGCTGGGTCGACTCGAAGGCAACCGAAGGTTGCACGTAGAAGGTCCTGGGTCTGGACGCTTCGGCCTGCCAGCACGCCATTAGCGCGACAAGCAGGACCGTGGTCGAGGTTATGCGGTGCTTCATGCTGTTGCCCTCGTGGAAGAGGGCAACAGCATTGATCACGCAGTGTGCGCAAGACCATGCAACGGTTCTGAAAGTGCCGTTGATCCTGCTGCAGGCAACGGCGCTACGTCGTGCTTATGGGCACTCGTCGGTCCACATCATCTCGGCGATCGGGCGCAGTGCCTTGCACTCCTGCGTCATCTCATCGGCTGACTTGAGCTGTGCCTTGGCCTTCAGTTCCTCGGCCATCGCATCCACGCCGCTGATCTGGTCGGGTGCGACCTTCGCCACGCAGCTGCGGTGCTGCTGCAGCAGCAGGTCGCAGCCGGGTACGCCGGTCACCTTCGGTGCGCTGGCCGCCTGCACGTCCTGCATCCATTCCTCGAACGGTGCCAGCGCCCCGGTCACGCTGCCCACCAGATCATCGAAGTTGCCGCTGTACCAGTAGCCGTTGTCCTTGGCCGGGTACAGGGTGAAGGTGCCGCTGACCGGCACGCGCGCGCCACTCTGCAGCGCCTGGCTGTAAGCGTCGGTGAACTGCTTGCGCGAAGCCGGGCTGGCGTCGGCGGCAAGGCTGGCGGCGAAGAGCGGACGTACCTTGCCCAGGTCGGGCATTTGGCAGCTGAAGGTGATGCGCGCCAGCTTCTGGTCGTCCACGTACTCGTTGTCTTCAATCACGCTCTTGCTGGCGCGGCACTTCGAATCACGCAGGGCCTTGGCATACATCGCCTCGCTGGCGGCCGCGTCGGCCTTGGCGCCGGTGCTGGCAAGCACGACCTGCCACGGTTCGGCCAGCGCCTTGGCCAATGCGCCCGGGTTCGGGGTTACCGCGTCCTGGCCGTCGAAGGCGGGCTTCAGCGCATCGTTGAGGGTGCGGGTCGCGGCGGCGTCGTCTTCCAGCAGGACGCGGGCATACAGATCGAAGGCCTGTTCGGGCGTCAGCGTGGCCGGGGCGGCGCTGGCCAGCAGCGGGGCAGCCAGCAGGGCGCTGGCCAGCAGGGTACGCAGGGGAGTCTTCATGACGGTGTTTCCTGTTCCAGAGGCGCGCAAGCCTAGCGCATCGAGGTAACAAAGTGCGGCCACTGATTTCGGCTCTAGGCTTCCACGTTGTGCTGGCCCCAGCGGCCAATGAATGTATTGATCCGTTCCTCGACGGCGCTTTCGATGGTCTTCAGCCGAAGTATCGGGATGTCTACCTTAGCGAGGATCGAGTCTTTGAGCGCATCCCGTGACTTTTGATCGGGCCTGTCATGGAAGCCGCCGTCGACTTCGATGACACCGATGGGCTTCTTTCCTACCTTGAGGTAGACCACGAAGTCGCAGGTTGAGCGCTTCATGAAGCCACTCTCGCGCTCCGACCACACCGTACTGTCAGGGCTACAGATCTGGTTCAACCGGACTTGCGAGCGTGCCACCATACGTTGATGTGCTGGGGTAGATAGTGCCTGTCGAAGCAATTGGGCTACGATCTGCTCGGAACGGTAGCGTGAGTCGCTTGCGCGAAGCCGTTGATTCAGTCGGTCCAAGGACCGGTCATACTCGCCGTAAAGCAGATCGAACGCCGAGACCACCGGGGCGCGTATCAGGTGGTGTTGATGCGCATAGTAAGTAATATGGCGGATCAGCGCCGCGATGTGACCGTTGCCGTTTGCGAATACATCATCGCCGGTTACCAACGTGAAGCGCCGCTTGGCCCTTGACACGGCAACATTGACCATGCGTGGGTCATCTACGAATGCGAGCCGTTCTGGCTCCTGGTTGTATCGTTTCTTGTCCAGTACTGTGGAAAGAATTATTTCGTCGCACTCCCTGCCTTGAAACTTGTGAATCGTGTCCTTCGCGAAATCTGCGGGGAGCTTAGTTTCCGACAATGAAATCTGTGCACGGTATGGAGCGATGAAGCCCCGGCCTTCGGCATCAATGCCAACTGGATCGCCGTCGCCTTCGATGATTTCTTTAAGAGAATCCAGCTCGCGCAGGTTTGCGTTCTCACGTGCGTGGTTGCCCTTCGCTGTGACCACGAGCCGAAGTGGGGCGTCTCCTGAATCCTCGCCCATGGGAACAAGTGCGCCGTTGTAGAACTGCTGGTTGCAGAACTGGATAATTCTAGGATGGCAGCGGTAGTGTTCTTTCAACAGGGTTCGCGGGAGATCCTTCCCGAATACCGCGATGCAGGAATCCAACAGGCTGAAGCGCTCGCAATCATAGGCGTCGGAAGGTGCCGGTACTCCAATTTTTACCGGTATGTGTGCCAGCTGCCGACTGTCGCCGACTACGACAAGATTTCTCGCGCAGCCCAATGCAAGAATGCCAGGTACGATGTCCTGTAGGGACGCCTCGTCGATGATCATGTAGTCGAGGATCGCGCCAGGCGCGATCGAGTTGACGATCGAATGCGTGCCACTGCATATGATTGGAAAGTGCTGCACGAACGCGTCGAATTTTGTGCGGTAGTCCTGGGCGCCGAAGTTGGCCGAGGGTGGTGCATTTTGGTGAAGATGCTTTTTCAGATGATCCATCGAGGCGGCTCTCAATGAATTTAGTAAGGCATCAAAACTTGCGCTCTCCAGCCGCGCACGACAGGCGCGCAGCTCGGCCTGTTTTTCCAGTATTGCGGTTTCGTAGTAATGCATCTGCAATGAGAGGAAGGCCGACAGGCGATCATCCATTGACGCGAATGGAGCAGTGCGGAATATCCTGAAGCTCAGGATCAGGTCGACTCTATCTCTCAGGCGTATGCGCCGTTCCCCTAGATGGTTCAGGTAGGCCATCAAGTCCGTTGCTCTGCTTGGAGTCAGTTTGTACTTGTCCAGAGCCACGTCTGCCGGTAGTCCGCTGCTCTCCTGCCATTGCTTCAGGTAACGCTGCTCCACGACAAGCTCATCCAGATCGGCCTGCAATCTTGCACTTTCGTTCTTGTCGTGAAGGTGTTGTTTCACACGCTCCAGCAAGGCGTGGACTTCCCGAAGGGGCAGGGAGTTGGGCGGTTCCGATGTGGGCCTCGCGGGGAGTGCGTTGAAGAAGTCTTTCCTGTTGTCCCGATTGCCAAGTTTCGCAACCAGATGGCCGAGTCCGCTCTTCTCCAGCTTGGTATAGACGTTTTCTACGGCTGAGTTCGTGTTGGAGACCACTGCGGCATTCTGGCCTCGTAGCAGTAAGTTGGCCAGAATGTTGAGAATGGTCTGGGTCTTTCCGGTTCCTGGCGGGCCTTCAATCACGCTTATCTGAGCACGAAACGCATTCTCAACCGCTGCGAGCTGGCTTTCGTTCACTCCGAAGGGATAGATCAGGCCTTGATCAACGCGCTGAACGCTGTTGCGTGCCGTGCAGTATGCGTGTAATGCCGTTTCAGGGCTGCTGGAAAGCGCCTCCAGCTGCCGCACGATGTTTGCATCAATTCCGGCCTTGGATTCGGAGCGCTCCCGGCGCCTATTGGCGACTGCAGAGAAGTAGCGGAAGACTGCTTCTTCCTTCAATGACGTCGGTGTTGCGAGTACAAGTCCATCCATCTTGTAAACATAGGGTTTTTCTCGACCCGGATAGTGCACGACAGCGTAGCTCTCACCATAGATGACGGCCTTGGCGATGGACTTGACCATCGTGCTTCTCTTCTTCCTCAACAGCGTCTGGCCCAGAGTTCTGCTGGGAGATATCACGCAATCGTTGAGCGGATACGAGGCCGTCTTCCTTCCGTGGTAGGTGCACTTCAGCTGCAGTCCGTGCTGGCTGTCGTGCCGGATCGACCACTGCTGGATGTCTGCGGTCCTGTCCACGCCGTGTATATGGATAGAGGCCATACGTTCCTTGAATGCCTTGCGAACGACTGCGGATCGACCTTTTGTCGATAGCTCCATGTCGCTTTGTTTCGCGCCTGTCATTCATGGTGCCACGTTTTTCGCCAGAACTTTGCTCCAGGATTGGCACGCTGTTTCGATTGTCTTCTCAGAAGAGATGGTACTTGTGGTGGATTTTTGCGCGGCGGTTGTGTGTGGGCAAAAAAAACGGGCCCCTTGCGGGGCCCGTTCGATCGCACGACGAGGAGCGACCGTTGGATCAGAAGCTGGCGCGGACGCCGGCCGAGTACTGGGTGACGTCGCGGTAGCCGGAGATCTCGCCCACCAGGCCCCAGGTCTTGGTGAAGTTGATCTGGCCGCCAACAGTGCCGACCCAGGTGCCCTTGTAGTTGTTGCCGCCATCCATGTAGCCGGCCTTGACCCAGGCTTCGGTCATGCGCGACGGCTTGCCGCGGATGCCCATGGTGACGCGGCCCAGATTGGTGTGGTCCTTGCCGTGGTAACGCACACCGTCATAACGCAGGGTCGATTCGGCGTTCTGGCGCACCCAGGCGGCATCGGCGGTGAAGTCCAGGCGGTCGGTCCACGGCATGTGGTAGCCGATACCCAGCTCCGGCTGGTTCAGTTCCAGCTTCAGCGAATCTTCGCCGTAGTGGCGGGTCTTGCTGGTGCGCGACCAGCCACCGAACACGTAGACCTGCTCGGCCAGCGCGACCGAACCGCGCAGGTAGCCACCGTCGACCTTCGGGTCGTCCAGCAGGTTGTCGTCAACCTGGACCTGGGTCCAGCCGCCTTCAACGTAGGTGTAGCTCAGGGCCTCGGCCGAAGCCGAGAACGGGGCGGCGGCCAGCAGGGCGGCCACGATCAGGATCTTGCGCATGGAAATTCCTGTGAGTTTCAGTCCATTGGCGGGCCTGCCCTCGCGGCTGCCCGTGGCGACCTCATGTCGTCCGCTGCGGATTTTAATGAAAGTTTTACAAAATGCGAGAGACGGCCGTCACAGGCTGGCCAGACGTGGTCGGGGTCAGAGCCCTTTCCTGCGGAAAGGGATCCGACCCCGGGAATCCCACCCGTTCAGGCCGGGCTGGTACACTGACCAGACCGGTTCGCCGGTACACAAACGTCTTCAGGGCGGGGTGCAATTCCCCACCGGCGGTAGGTGCGCAAGCACGAGCCCGCGAGCGCCCCGGCCCACGGCCGGGGGTCAGCAGATCCGGTCCAATGCCGGAGCCGACGGTCATAGTCCGGATGAAAGAAGACGGTGCCACAGGGCTCTTGCCCTGCGTGCACCTGTTTGCCTTGCGGCGTTTTTCGCTCACTTTTCGCGGAGAACGTTACTTGTTTACTGGAATCATCGAAGGCGTCGGCCGTCTGGCCGCACGTGAATCCATCGGCGGCGATGTCCGCTTCACCTTCAATGTCGGGAATCTGCCGTTCGACAACGTGCAGATGGGCGAGAGCATTGCCATCAACGGCGTCTGCCTCACTGTCATCGCATTCGACGCCCGCAGCTTCCAGGCTGATGCGTCCACCGAGACTCTGGGCCTGACCACGCTGGGCCAGCTGGGCGAGGGTGCGGTCATCAACCTGGAGCGCGCCATGCGCCCGACCGACCGCCTCGGCGGCCATCTGGTCAGCGGCCACGTCGACGGCCTCGGCCAGGTGTTGTCCATCCACGAAGATGCACGTGCCCAGCGCTGGCGCTTCGCCGCGCCGGCCTCGCTGCGCCGCTACATCGCCAGGAAGGGTTCGATCTGCGTGGACGGCGTCAGCCTCACCGTCAACGAAGTGGACGATGAAGGCTTTGAAGTCGCCCTCATTCCGCACACCGTGGCCAACACCGCCTTCTCCGCCACCGGCGTGGGCAGTGCAGTCAATCTGGAAATCGATCTGGTCGCCCGTTATGTGGAGCGCCTGATCAGTGTGCCGACCAACGGTCAGCACCCACACGGAGATGCCGCATGAATTTCGCCCCGATTCCGGAAATCCTGGAAGACATCCGCCAGGGCCGCATGGTGGTCATCGTCGATGACGAAGACCGCGAGAACGAAGGCGACCTGATCATGGCCGCCGAACTGGTCAAGCCGTCGGACATCAACTTCATGGTCACCCACGGCCGTGGCCTGGTGTGCCTGCCGCTGACCCGCACCCGCGCCGCCGACCTCGGCCTGGCGCCGATGGTGCAGGCCAATACCGCGCAGTTCCAGACCAACTTCACGGTCAGCATCGAGGCCGCCGAGGGCGTTACCACCGGCATCTCGGCCCACGACCGCGCCCACACCATCCGCACCGCGGTGAAGCCCAACGCCAAGCCGTCGGACCTGCACCAGCCGGGCCACATCTTCCCGCTGATCGCCCAGCCGGGCGGCGTGCTGACCCGCGCCGGCCATACCGAAGCCGGCGTCGACCTGGCCATGCTGGCCGGGCTGGAACCGGCCGGCGTGCTGGTGGAAATCCTGAACCCGGATGGCAGCATGGCGCGCCGCCCGGAGCTGGAAGTGTTCGCGCGCGAGCACGGCCTGAAGATGGGCTCCATCGCCGACCTGATCGCATACCGCCTGGCCACCGAAAAGACCGTCGAGCGCGTGGACGAGCGCGACATCGACACCGAATTCGGCCCGTTCAAGCTGGTGACCTACCGCGACCGCATCGCCCACGACCTGCATTTCGCGCTGGTCCGGGGTACCCCGGATGCGCAGACCCCGACTTTGGTGCGCGTGCAGGTGGAAAACCCGCTGGCCGATCTGCTGCACTGGCGCCGTGACGACTTCGGCGTGGCCGCCACCGACGCCCTGCGGGCAATCGATGCCGAGGGCGCTGGCGTGATGGTGGTGCTGTCGGCCCCGCGCGATGGCGAAGCCCTGCTGGCCCGCCTGCGCCAGCAGCCGGCGCCGGTGGTGCCGGGCAAGGACAAGGACGTGGGCCAGTGGCGCCGCAACGGTGCCGGCGCACAGATCCTGTCCGACCTGGGCCTAAGCAAGCTGCGGGTGCTGGGTACCCCGCGCCGCCAGATCGGCCTGGCCGGTTACGGCCTGGAAGTGGTGGAGACGGTGACCCTGTAATGAGTAGTGCCGGCCGCTGGTCGGCAACCGCATCCCCGGGATTGCCGGCCAGCGGCCGGCACTACCGGTGGGGGCCGACCGTTGGTCGGCACACCCTGCAGGCCCCCGCCAGTCACGGCCGGGGCCCATCCACGCTAGAATTACCCCCTTATCGAGTCCCCCAAGCCGCATATGAGCCACTACGAAGGCGATCTTCGCACTCCCGAGTCGGCGCGCTTCGCCATCCTGGCCAGCCGCTGGAACGCCCGCATCACCGACGCGCTGGTCGCAGGCGCCCGCCTGAGTCTGGCCGGCAACGGCATCACCGAAGCCAACATCGACGTGATCCGCGTGCCGGGTGCCTGGGAACTGCCGCTGGTGGCTGCACGCCTGGCCGCCGCGCATGAACACGCCGCCATCCTCACCCTGGGCTGCGTGATCCGTGGCGACACCCGCCACTACGAACACGTGGCCGACCGCTGTGCCGAAGGCCTGATGCGCGTGCAGCTGGATTTCGGCGTGCCGGTGCTGAACGGCGTGCTGGCGGTGGAACGCGTTGAAGACGCCGAGGCCCGCGCAGGCGGCAGCCACGGCAACAAGGGCGAGGAAGTCGCACTCGCCGCATTGGAAATGGTCAATCTTCTGGAGCAGCTGCCATGAACAAGAACACCCAGGGCAAGCCCTCCGGTAAACCCATCCGCCGCGATGGCGTCGATCCGGTGCTGCGCTCGCGCGCCCGTCGTCGTGCCGTGCAGGCCATCTACGCCTGGCAGATCTCCGGCGGCAACGCGCAGTCGCTGATTGCCCAGTTCGCCCACGAGCAGGCCCGCGAAATCGCCGACCTGGCGTACTTCGAAGCGCTGGTGCATGGCGTGCTCGACAACCGTCGCGACATCGACGAAGCGCTCGGCCCGTACCTGGACCGTGGCATCGAGGAAGTGGACGCGATCGAACGCGCGGTGCTGCGCTTGGCCGCCTACGAGCTTCGCTACCGCCTGGACGTGCCGTACCGCGTGGTGATCAACGAGGCCATCGAATCGGCCAAGCGCTTCGGTTCCGAACATGGCCATACCTACGTCAACGGCGTGCTGGATCGTGCCGCCGTGGAATGGCGCAAGGTCGAATCGGGTCACTGACCCACCTGTGGTAGTGCCGGCCGCTGGCCGGCAGCTGCAGGGATCCTGAGGTTGCCGGCCAGCGGCCGGCACTACCGCCCACCGCGCCCTGCGCGGCACGTACAACAGCGGGAACGCCCCATGTCCCTGGCCGAATTCGCCCTCATCGACCGCATCCGCGCCCGCACCCTCGAGCGCGACGACATCCTGCTCGGCATCGGTGACGACGCCGCGCTGCTGCAGCCGCGTGCCAACGAGCAACTGGTGGTCACCGCCGATACGCTCAATAGCGGCGTGCACTTCCCGGTGGAAACCCCGGCCTTCGACATCGGCTGGAAGACCCTGGCGGTCAATCTGTCAGACCTCGCCGCGATGGGCGCGCGCCCGGCGTGGTGCACGCTGGCCCTGTCATTGCCGGAAGCGTCTGAAGACTGGATCGAGGCTTTTGCCGATGGCTTCTTCGCCCTGGCCGACCAGCACGACATCGCGCTGATCGGTGGTGACACCACGCGCGGCCCGCTCTCGCTGTCGGTCACCGCGATGGGCCAGGTCGGGCGCGGCCAGGCCCTGCGGCGCGACCGCGCGCAGCTGGGTGATGACATCTGGGTGAGCGGCACGCTGGGCGACGCCGCCGGCGCGCTGCGCCTGTGGCAGCAGGGTGCACTGAGCATCGCCACCGCCACGTTGCTGGCCGACTACGAAAGCCTGCGCCTGCGCCTGCTGCGGCCGACGCCGCGCGTCACCCTCGGCCTGCGCCTGCGGGCCTTCGCGCACGCGGCGGTGGATGTATCCGACGGCCTGCTGGCCGACCTCGGTCATATCGCCACGCGCAGCAACGTGGCCGCACATGTCGATGCCGATTCGCTGCCGATCTCGCACGCACTGCGTGAACTGCTCGGCCGCGACGGTGCGCGTGACTGCGCATTGCGCGGTGGCGATGACTACGAGCTGTGTTTCACCGCCGCCGCCGACCAGCGCGACGCACTGCACTACCTGGCCGAATCGCTGGACGTGCCGCTCACCCGCATCGGTCGTATCGCTGAAGGGCAGGGGGTGCACGTGGACGGCGAAGCCGCCGACGGCGGTTACCAGCACTTCGCGTAGCAGCAGCGGTACTGCCCTGCTGGGTCAACCTTCGGGGAGGGGGCAGATCCCTTTGCGCCGCAAAGGGATCTGACCCCAAGTGAAGCACATCGATGTTGCTCTGGTAGGTGCCAAACTTGGTTGGCACAGAGGTGTCAGCCGCCGGTGGCAACGCCGTGCCGACCAAGGTCGACACCTACCAACGCGGGCTGGTTACACGTGCGGAACCGGCGCACCGAAGCGGTTGCCACCCGGCGTGCCGGGCAGCAGCAGGAACACCAGCAGCACCAGGCTGACGAACGGCACGAACCCCAGCAACAACCACCAGCCCGAACGATCGGTATCGTGCAGGCGGCGGATGGTGGCCGCGATGGACGGCAACACGAATGCCAGCCACATCACTACGCCCAGGCCGGTGACGACCAGCGCCGGGCCCTGCGAACCGCTGTAGCCGGCATAGAAGCTCAGCAGATACAGCGGGATCGAAATGATCATGATGAACAACTGGAACCACCAGAATTCGCTGCGGCTTGCGCGGCCAGTGAACTGCGCATAGCGGGTGAGCGGAACCATCATCTTGTGCATCGAAACACTCCCTGAAAAGAAGTGCGCACCATTGGTGCTCCTGTGATGACGAGCCATCGGAATCGTTGCAATTGCGCGCAGCGTGCAACTGAACTGAGCGCTCACCCGCACTTCTCTTCGTCGGATGCTCACGCCGCCCGCAGCTGCACATCCACGTACTCGGCCAGCCCACGGCAGGCCAGCAGCAGCCCTTCGCGCGCGCCATCGCCCATCTGCTGGTCGATATCCCCATCCACGCGTACGCGTTCGGTGGCGTGCAGCAGTTCCAGCAGGAAACTCAGCCCCGCATTGGCGCGGTCGATGCGCGCCAGGGCCAGGCGTTGCCCGGGCGTGCGGTTGTTGCCGGGCCATGGTTGGCCATCGGCGGCGTCGCCCTGGCGGATGTGCTGCAGGCAGGCCTGCAGGGTAATGGCCCCGGCACTGTTACCGCTCTGCAGCGCGACGAAGGTGTCTTCCAGCGTGCGGGCCAGGTCATCGGGCAGGCGCGTGGCGGCCTCGCCCAGGGTGGCGAACAGGTGCGGGTAGGGGGAATCGGTCATGGCGGCGTCCTTGTGCAAGCGGCAAGGGGCCACCCTGCTTAACAGCGAGGGTGGCGGAC
This sequence comes from Stenotrophomonas sp. T8, assembly GCF_051853085.1. Classification (NCBI taxonomy): domain Bacteria; kingdom Pseudomonadati; phylum Pseudomonadota; class Gammaproteobacteria; order Lysobacterales; family Lysobacteraceae; genus Stenotrophomonas; species Stenotrophomonas sp. T8. The sequence continues at coordinate 328,548 of NZ_CP195329.1, forward strand.
GGTGCGTGGTTCCAATACCGGAGGTCGATGTAGAAGCGCCGGCGGGCACGAGGCCCCCACGCACCGCCCGCCATGTAAGCGCGGACAGAATGCCTGCCGACGCCACCCAACAAGGAAAGAGCGGCGCCGGCAGGCAAGCGTAACCAACACATCAACCTAACGGGATTGGAAGCCCGTGCCACCCGTTGTCGGTGGCGCTAGATGATTTGCATGCAGTGCCACGTATGCCAATGAGAAAGATTGGAAATTCGAAAACGTTGCAGACGTGCGGCGCGCCGTCAGTGTGGTGATTACGACATTCCCGCAGGGGCGAACTGGGACCGGAGCTGAACCATGTCCCGCCCTGTCGCGATCGTCCATTGAATGACTGCGCAAACGGTGGCGATGCTGCCGGATCGCTCGCTGCCGGTCACCCGCATGTCTGCTCCCGAACGTTCCCACAACGTTGCCATCGATGGCCTGCGTGCATTGGCGGTGCTGGCCGTCATCCTGTTTCACAACAACGCAGCCTGGTTACCGGGTGGCTTCACCGGGGTGGACCTGTTCTTCGTGGTGTCCGGCTTCGTGATCAGCCAGTCGCTGGCCTCGCGCACGCCTGCGTCACTGAGCGCGATGCTGCTCGACTTCTACCGGCGCCGCGTGCTGCGCCTGTTGCCGGCGCTGCTGGTCATGCTGGTGGCCACCTTCATACTGTCTGCGCTGTTCATTCCCCGTGCGTGGCGCAATGAACAGTTCGACCAGACCGGCTGGGCCGCGCTGGTCGGCTTCAGCAACATCGTGCTGGCTGGCCAGCAGGACGATTACTTCTCACCCGGCGCGGAACTGAACCCGTTCCTGCACACGTGGACGCTGGGGGTGGAGGAGCAGTTCTACCTGGTCTTCCCGCTGCTGTTCTTCGTCTGGCTGCGCGGGCGTGAGCGCTGGCCGTGGTCGCGTTGGCTGTTGCCGGGGCTCACCGTGCTGTCGCTGGCGTGGGCGGGCTGGCAGGCGCAGACGGCACCAGCGGCAGCGTTCTATCTGCTGCCGGCGCGGTTCTGGGAGCTGGCTGCGGGCGCGCTGCTGTACCAGTGGATGCGTACTCGTACGCCGGGCCAGAACGGTGGTGCGGTTGCAGCGGCCGGCCTGACGCTGCTGGCCGCAGGCGTGGTGATCGCCCCGCAGCTGGCGATGCCGGTGCCGGGTGTGCTGGCCACCGTGGCCGGTACCCTGCTGCTGTTGGCAAGCGTGTCGGCGCCGGGGACATCGCGCCTCGCCCGCGCGCTGGGCTGCGCACCGCTGGCCTACCTGGGCCGGTTGTCCTATTCGCTGTACCTGTGGCATTGGCCGCTGCTGGTGCTGCTGCGCTGGACCTACGGCCTGCACGGTGCCGCGCTGTGGCTGTACCCGGTGTTGCTGCTGGCGGTATCAGCTGCGTCGTATCACTTCATCGAGCGTCCGCTGCGCAGTGCGGCGCCGCTGCTGCGCCTGGCACCGGCCAAGGTGCTGGCGATGGCGTTGCCGGTGGTGGCGCTGTGTGGTGCGGGTGCCTGGGCCACCGTGGAGTACCACGAGCAGGTCTCGCTGAGCGTTACCCGTGACGGCTATGCATGGCAGGCGCGTCGCTACCCCGCGTGGCGCCCATTAGAGCCGGTGAGTGCGCCGGCGCTTGAAGGACGGCGCCTGTTCGTGTCCGGCGATTCGCACGCGGCGGCGTATCGCACCATGACCAGCATGGTCGCGCGCCAGACCGGCATGGAGGTGCGCCAGCAGGATCGCGGCGGCTGCAGCTTCGTCAATCTGCTGCGGGCCAGTCCAGCCGATTGCCAGGACTTCATTGAGCACACGCTGTCGACCATCGAGCGCGAGGCACGCCCGGGTGACATCGTGCTGCTGGCGGCCTTGCGCATGCCGGAGCTGCGCGGATTCGACTGGCGGCGGCAGGATGCACAGGAAATCTATCGTCAACTGCTGGCCGAGCGCACGCCCGCGCATGCACAAGCTGCACGCGATGAAGCCGATCGAGTGCTGGGGCGTTTGCAGAAGCTGGGTGTGCACGTGGTTGTGGATGCGCCGCTGCCGTTGTTCAAGGCCGGTGCGTACCGCTGTTCGGACTGGTTCAACCGCCGCAACCCGGCCTGTGCCGGTGGCCTGAGCATGCCGCGCGCCGACCTGGAAAGGCTGCGCGCGCCGCAGATGGCGTTGCTGTCCGAACTGGCGGTGCGCTATCCATCGCTGACGGTGTGGGATCCGCTGCCGCTGCTGTGCGGGCCAACGACCTGTTCGGCGGTGAAAGACGGGGAGCCGCTGTTCTTCGACAACGATCACCTGAGCGGGCATGGCAACCGCGTGCTGTTGCCCAGCTTCCGGCAGACCCTGATCGATATTGCAGGCGACACGCCGGTGTAGAGCCGAGCCCACGCTCGGCTTGCGCGCGGTGCGGGCTTCATCGCGATGTGGCCGAAGCGGGGCCGAGCATGGCTCGGCTCCACAGGAGTGTGAGGGTGAACGACACGTGGTTGTAGAGCCGAGCCCACGCTCGGCTCGCGCGCGCAGCGCGGGCTTCATCGCGATCTGGTCGAAGAGCCGCCGAGCATGGGCTCGGCTCTACAGGAGTGCGAAGGAATGTGCGCGGTCTATGCCGGCGGCAGCACCTTGCCCGGGTTGAGGATGCCGTCCGGGTCCAGTGCGGCCTTGATCGCGCGCATCGCCGTCAGCGTTTCCGGGGTGAAAGCCTGTGCCATGAAATCGCGCTTGGCCAGGCCAATGCCATGTTCGCCGGACAATGTGCCACCCAATGCCAGGGTCAGCTCGAAGATCTTTGGCAACGCGGCATGCGCGCGCGTGTTTTCGTCGGCATCCTCCGGGTGGTAGAGGATGTTGACGTGCAGGTTGCCGTTGCCGGCATGGCCGAAGGTGACGATGGTGAGTCTGTAGTCACGCGCCAGTGCCTGCACGCCGGCTACCAGCTCCGGAATGCGCGACACCGGGACCACAACGTCTTCATTGATCTTGCCCGGCGCAACGCTGCGCAGCGCGGGCGACAGCGCCTTGCGTGCGGCCCACAGCTGGTCGCGCGCGCGGCCCTCCATCGCCACGTCCAGCTCGATCATGCCGTCGCCTTCGGCGGCACTGGCCAGTGCCTGCAGCAGATAAGGCAGGGTGTCGTGGTCACCATCGGCCTCGACCAGCAGCATCGCGCCTGCCTCCGGCACATCGGCACCATTCAGCCGCAGCAGCTCCAGGCTGCGCGCGTCCATGAATTCCAGGCGGGTGGGTACCACCGGCTGCGACATCAACCGCGACACGCCGGCCGCAGCAGCATCGGCATCGCGGTACAGCACGCGCAGGCCGGCCTGGCTGACCGGCAGCGGGGTCAGTTTCAGCGTGGCTTCCACGATCAGTGCCAGCGTGCCTTCGCTGCCCACCAGCAGATGGGTGAGGTCGTAGCCGGTGGCGTCCTTGGTGTAGGCACCACCGCAGCGGATCACCTCACCGGTGCCGGTCACCGCCACCAGGCCCAGTACGTTGTCGCGGCTGGTGCCGTACTTTACCGCGCGCGGGCCGCCCGCATTGCAGGCCAGGTTGCCGCCGATGCTGCAGATCTCGGCGCTGGACGGGTCCGGCGCCCAGAACAGGCCGTGCGACGCCAGCGCCTGCTGCAGCGTGCCGTTCAACACGCCCGGCTGCACGACCGCGCAGCGATCACCGGCGCGGATCTCGACGATGCGGTCCATGCGGGTGAACGAGAGTACGATGCTGCCCGGCTGCGGGACCGCGGCACCGGTGGTACCGGTGCCGGCACCGCGCGCGACCAGCGCCACGCCATGCGCGCGGCATGCACGCACCAGCGCCTGCACCTGCTCGATGTCCGCCGGAAACGCCACTGCGGCCGGCCGCTGATGGCGCCATGAGTTGTCCTGCGCATTCGCCTCCAGCGCGCCGTCATCCATGCGCCAGCCCTCCGTGCCCAGCAGGGTGGACAGTTCGGCAACCAGGGCAGCAGGCAGGGCAGGACTCATGACGGATCTCGTGAGGCAGCAGGAGCGGGTTGGATCAGTTTCCAGGCGACAACGGCGCCGGCCAGTGGCAGCCACACCCAGCGCAGTTCGGAGAGCAGGGTAGCCACGCCGCGTGCGCTGAAGAACTGTGGCGCGAACGGTGACACGCGGATGGGGCGCCACGGCGCGAAGAAGCGCTGTTCGCTCCACGGCCAGGCCAGCGCGACGCCCAGACCACCGGAGGTCATCGCATCGAGCAGCGGATGGCTGGCGGCGCAGGCGAAGACGAATACAGCGGCTTGTACGGTAGATGCCAACCTTGGTTGGCACACATCCGCCGACCAAGGTCGGCGACTACCCAAGAACGCCAACGCCGCGGCCAATGCTGCCAGCACGCCGGCAAACAGCAGTGAGTGGCTGGCGCCGCGATGGCCGAAGGCATCGGCATAGGGAATGTGCAGGGCGAAGGCCAGTACATCGGCATCGGGCAGCATGGCGGCGATCACGCCGGCGGCCAGCAGGCGCGGCGGGATGCGGCCACGATCAGCGGCGCACCACAGCGCCAGCGGCACAGCGGCATGGGTGATGATCGACGGCATCAGTCACGCACCATGGTCGTACCGGCCGCGGGCCGGCTGCAGGTCCGACGGGTAGTGCCGGCCGCTGGCCGGCAAAGAGTAGCCATCAGCAGTCATCCAATCGGAACGCATCCCGCAGCCAATGCAGCTGCGGCGGTTCGCCGGTGGCTTCGACCACATCGAAACGGCAGGGCGCATTGGCCAGCGCCGGGTGGTCCTGCAGGTACAGCTGCGCGGCGTGGGCCAGGCGCCGGCATTTGCGCGCATCGACCGAAGCGGCGCCACCGCCGAAATCCGATCGCGCGCGGTAGCGCACTTCCACGAACACCACGGTGCCGGCATCGTCCATCACCAGGTCCAGTTCACCGCCGCGATAGCGCACGTTGCGCGCACGCGGCTGCAGTCCCGCCTGTTGCAGATGCTGCTCGGCGGCGGCTTCCACCGCCGAGCCACGTTGGCTGCGCTCAGCGACCACCGACGATCGGCATCGGCCGGCCGCCATTGAAGGTCGACCAGGCCGGCTGGCGCAGGATGTTGCCGTTGCTGTCCAGGAACAGGGTGCCGGTGGCACCGTCCAGGCCGCCTTCGTTGGACAGCTTGTCCAGGTAGGCGGTGATCTTCCAGGCGTCGGCACCGAAGGCGAACAGGCGGCCGGCCGCACCGCGTGCGCTCGGCAGGGTGCTGGCCACCTGGCTGGCCGACGGCAGGCCGGACACACTGCGCACGTTCCAGGCTTCGTTCGGATAGACGATGCCGTCCAGCGCCACGTCTTCTTCCACCTTGCCGCTGCCAACGGTCAGCTGCGAGGTGCCAACGCGGGTCGCGCCGCCTGCACCGGCCAGCGCCAGCTGCGGCGCCAGCAGGCGCGCCTGCGGCGCACGCACGGCGAGGAATACGGCATCGACCTGGCCGGCGTTGCGCACCTGCGCGCCGACATCGCCGACGGCATCGGTGACGCCGATCGTGGCCACCACCTGGCCACCGCGCTGCGCAAAGCGCTGGGCGAAGGCGGCGGCGGCACGGCGGCCGGTGTCATCGGCGCTGTTGATCACCAGCGCCTTGCCGCGCTCGCGGCCACGCAGGTACTCGGCGGCGACGATGCCGTCGTCTTCCGGTGCCAGCGAGAAGCCGGCACTGCCGGCCGGCGGTGCGTCCTTGCCGCGGTTCAGGGCCAGCACCGGCACCTGCAGCTGCTGCCGGCCGTACACGGCGTCCACTTCGTCGCGGCCCAGCGGACCGACCACGAAGTCGGCACCGGAGGCGACGGCCTTGTCATAGGCGGCCAGGGCACCGGCCGGGGTGCCGGCGGTGTCGAAGAAGTTGATGTCCGGGCGGCGGCGGCTTTCACCGTAATAAGCGCTCAACAGGCCATCGCGCACCGGCTGTGCGGCGGTGGCCAGGCGGCCGCTGAGCGGCAGCAGCACGGCCAGCTTGGCCGGCGGGCGGTAACCGTCGCTCATCGCCGGCGGGCGCTTGCTGGTGTCGAACTGGGCCGCGCCATCGCGGTCGAACGGGCGCGGCAGCGGCAGGCCGCGCGCGATCAGTGCACGGCCGGCGAAGTTGTAGAGCGGGTCGTTGGCCGGCAGGGCGGCGGCACGGCTGCGCAGGGTGGCGTCGTCGAGGGTGCCGAGCAGGCCGGCAATGGCGGCCTGGTTCTCGCTGCGCGCGCTGCCGGTCAGGCTGGAATGGGCGCGGGCGCGCTCGGTGGCGGCGCCGAAGGCATCGCCGGTGCCCTGCAGGGCACTGGCGCGGGCCAGGTACCAGCGCGTGCGCAGGGCCGGCAGCACGTTGTCGCCGTGGTCCTTCAGCAGGGCCAGTGCCTGCGCCGGCTGCTTGTCGGCCAAGGCGAGCTCGGCACCGGTCAGCTGGTAGCGCTGCAGGCTGGCGCCGGACAGCTGGCGTGCGGTGAGCTGGCCGAGCAGGCTGCGCGCGCGGGCACTGTCGCCGGCCAGGTGCCAGGCCCAAGCGGCATCGGCCAGGGCGTTGCTGCGGGCGCCGCCGCGCAGCGTGGCGGCCAGGCCTTCCAGCTGCAGTGCGGCGTCGCGCGGCTTGCCCTGTTCGATCAGCGCCAGCGCCTGGCTCTGGGCCGGCGAATCGGGGGTGCTGGTCAGGCTGGTGGTGGCACAACCGGCCAGCAGCATCAGCGACAACGACAGGGCGGAGATCCGTGCGGCGGGCTTGTTCATGATCGGGTCCATGCGATGAGGGCAGCGGCCTTGGCCGGGTACACGCTACGATTCTACCCTTGCCCCGTGAGTACCGCTGAAATGAGTGTGCCAACCCTGTACGTCGTCGCCACCCCGATCGGCAACCTGGCCGATCTGAGCCCGCGCGCGCAGGAGGTGCTGCGTTCGGTGGCGGCCATCTGTGCCGAGGACACCCGCCGCAGCGGCCAGCTGCTGTCCCATTTCGGCATCCAGCAACCGCTGGTGGCCCTGCACGAACACAATGAAGAGGCCTTGGCGCAGCGCCTGGTTTCGCGATTGCAGGCCGGCGAGTCGCTGGCGCTGGTCAGCGATGCCGGTACCCCGCTGGTCAGTGACCCCGGTTTCCGCCTGGTGCGTGCCGCGCGCGCGGCGGGCATCAAGGTCAGCCCGGTGCCCGGCGCCTGCGCCGCCATTGCCGCGCTGAGCGTGGCCGGCCTGCCCAGCGACCGTTTCAGCTTCGAGGGTTTCCTGCCGGCCAAGGCCAGCGGTCGCCGCGACCGCCTGCAGGCGCTGGCCGGCGAAGTGCGCACGATGGTGTTCTACGAATCCTCGCACCGCATCGCCGAGTCGCTGGCCGACATGGCGGCGATCTTCGGCGGCGAGCGCCCGGCGGTGCTGGCCCGCGAGCTGACCAAGCTGTTCGAGACCGTCCTTGATGGTGACCTGGCCGGCCTGCTGGCCAGGGTCGAGGCCGACGAGAACCAGCGCAAGGGCGAGTTCGTGGTGATGGTGCAGGGGGCGGGTGACGATGAGGAAGCGCAGCTGGCACACGGCCGCCGCGTCTACGCGAAGCTGAGCGAGCACCTGCCGCCGTCGACCGCCGCCAAGCTGGCTGCGGAACTGACCGGTGCGCCGCGCAAGGCGCTGTACGGTAGTTGATGGATCGTGCGGACCAAGGTCCGCACCCACCAGATCGGAATCCGCACCCACCAAGGCAGCGGCATCGCTAGAGCCACGCCACGCGTGGATGGATGAACCGGACGCCGCGATCGGCACGGCAGGAAAGGCGTGCGTACGCTAGAATGCGCGCTGGCGGAGTCGGCCAGACAGTCGCGTCATCCCTTCGGGGGTGCCGAGGAAAGTCCGGGCTCCATAGGGCAAGGTGCCAGGTAACGCCTGGGCGGCGCAAGCCGACGGAAAGTGCAACAGAAAGATACCGCCTACGTCTTCTTCGGAAGGCCGGTAAGGGTGAAATGGTGCGGTAAGAGCGCACCGCGAGTCTGGCAACAGACCGGCACGGCAAACCCCACCTGGAGCAAGACCAAATAGGGATCCTTTGGCGCGGCCCGCGTTGGATCCGGGTAGGTTGCTTGAGCGTTGCGGTGACGTAACGCCTAGAGGAATGACTGTCCACGACAGAACCCGGCTTATCGGCCGGCTCCGCCTCTTTCTTCGATATGCATGAACCGCGCATCTGTAGTGCCGGCCGCTGGCCGGCAGCTTCACGATGCCAGCAGTGGCGGACAGAGTGCTGCCGGCCAGCGGCCGGCACTACCTCGACGTCGCGCGGTCCTCAGCCCGGCGTGCGGTACTGCCCGGCGGAAATGAACTGCGAGAAGCGCTCGCACCACACCACCACCGTGGTGTAGTCGTCCACGTCCACGTTCGCGGGCACCTCGACCAGGAAGCGGTTGAAGGTCTTTACCTCGCCGATGCGCTGGGCCTGCGCCTTGATCTTCAGGAAGTCGGCCTTGTTGTCGACGAAATCGCGAACCAGATAGACCTTGTAATCCGGGCCCGGTCCCATCTTCCCGTCGAAGGCGACCTGGGTGGCGCTGACGCTGACCTTGCCTTCGGCCCAGTGCACCGCATCGCTGCCTTTGAGGTCGCGGCGGAAGGTGGTGCGGTAGGTGGCGTCTTTCATTGCGGCCTGTACCTGGGCGACCGGCGGGTCATCGGGGGCGATCAGGATCGGCAGCAGATAGACGCCCAGGCCGAAGCCCAGGCCGAGGGTGAGCAGATGGGTGGCGAGCAGGATGAGGATGCGGCGCATGGGGCCTCCTTGTGGTTGCGGTCGATCGCGCGGCGTGATGCCGGGCGCGACCACCCTGGGAGGTCAGGGCCGACATTTATAGACACAGTGCCAAATGCGAAAAGGACACAGTGGGCGGGCTGGAATGCCGGAACCCCTGTGGCACAGGCACATTGCGGTCGCGGCTGGAAGCTGAATGACGTTTCAAGCCCGCTGCGATGGCGACCGCCGTCACGTGGATCGCGACAGCAAGCTGCGGGTAGGGCCGGCCGCTGGCCGGCAGCGTCATGGCGAATCCGAGCATCCAAAGGCTGCCGGCCAGCGGCCGGCACTACCCCCGCCAAGAGCATCCGGCCAGGGGCCGTCACGACCGGGTCAGAAAATGACGTGGCTTTGTCCGCTCGGTGCACCCTGCGGGCCGAAGCGGCGTTCGTGGATCTCGCCGTGGCCGTCGGCGTCGATCAGCAGCACGGTGCTGGCGCGGGTGCCGTAGTCGTCGCCGCGGATGAAGGCCGGGCTCAACCAGCGCTCGCGTTCCAGGCCGATGCCGGTGTCGGGCAGGTCGCTGTCGGCGGGGCGGTGTTCATCGGCCAAGGCATTCCAGAGCGGGGTCAGGTCCGGGGTCAGATCCCTTTCGCGTTGCGAAAGGGATCTGACCCCGTCTTCCTGCAGCCAGGCTTCAAGGGCCGCCATCAACCTGCGGGTCTTCGGCCAGGGCGCGTCCAGCGCGCCGTTGGACATGCCGTGTACGCCCGGGCCAAGCGTCTGCCGTTCGGCGGGATGGTTGCCCAGGTACTCCAGGCTGTCGCTATCGGCCAGCAGGAGATTGAACGGGGCGTAGGCGCCAGCCACGGTCGCCAAGCGGTCGATATGCACGGCGGCCGGGTCGCGGCCGCGCAGGAAGTCGGCCACCAGCGCGCCTCGCGACGGTCCGGTCTGGGCCGCCAGCGGGTCGCGGACGTTGGTGACCACCGCCATCCGGCCCGAGGCGCCGACTCCGGCCCAGCCACCGCCGGAGCGCAGGTCGCGTCCTCCGATGACGGAGGTCTCATCCTGCCAGGTGGCCAGCGCCGCGGTGGGGCGGGCGTGGAACTCATCACGGTTGCCGGTCATCACCAGCCGCCAGCGCGGGTGGTGCATCCAGCCAAGAGCAAGCAGGCACATGGCCTCATTGTGCACCGTTTGCGCAGTCCGGCGCCGTTTCCGGCACGGCTCGGATGAATGCGCGGCCGATGTTTCACACCCCGTCCACGCCCCTGAACTTCCGTTCAATCTCAAAAATTGAGACGGATCAGCAACTTGTGGATAAGCCTTGAACAAGTCTCTAAAGGTTGTTGCAAGCCATTGATGCGGCTGGCGATTTCCCTGCTGAAAAGTTGTTGACAACCCTCGGCCCGCTGCTAAGGTGGGCATCAGAGGGAAATCCGGGTGTTTTGTGGGTTTTCGTGGTTCAATGTTTCACCGGGCGAAGGACAAGGTGCAGGCGTCGTGTTCCAGGGCGAGACGGCCATCACAGTTGACGACAAGGGGCGCATGGCGGTTCCCACCGCTTACCGCGACCTCGTCGCGCGCGCCAGCAACAACCGTCTCGTGCTGACCTACAACCCGTTCGAAGCCGGCTGCCTGTGGCTGTACGCAGAGTCGGAATGGGAACGGGTCCGCGACGATGTGATGTCCAAGCCCAACACCCAGCGCGTCGTGCGCCTGTTGCAGCAGAAGCTGGTCGGCTCGGCCGCCCATCTGGAGCTGGACGGCAACGGTCGCATCAGCATCCCCGCCAGCCACCGCGGTGCGGTGGGCATTGAGAAGAAGGCGGTATTGCTCGGTATGGGCGACAAGTTCGAATTGTGGAGCGAGCAGGCGCATCGGGCCCTGATCCAGCAGACATTGTCTGACGAGGATCTGGGTGATGGGTTGCTCGACCTGAAGTTGTGAGCCGGGGTGCCCGGATGCGCCCAGAAGCGCAGGCCGGTCACCTTCCGGTGTCGCAGTCGCCGGCGGTGCACCTGCCGGTCCTGTACACCCAGGTCCTTGAAGGCCTGAGGGTGATCGAAAACGGACGTTATCTGGATGGCACGTTCGGTCGTGGCGGTCATGCACGTGGCGTGCTCACCCAGCTCGGTCCCGAGGGGCGCCTGCTGGTCATGGACAAGGATCCGGAAGCCATCGCCGTTGCCGAGCGCGATTTCGCGCCGGATCCGCGCGTGTCCATCTTCCGTGGCAGCTTCGCCCAGCTGCTGCAGTGGGATGCGACGGCCGAAGGCCTGGACGGCGTGCTGTTCGACCTGGGCGTGTCGTCGCCGCAGCTGGATGTGGCCGAACGTGGCTTCAGCTTCGGCAAGGACGGCCCGCTGGACATGCGCATGGACCCGGACAGCGGTGAAAGCGCTGCGCAGTGGATCAACCGCGTGGAAGAGCGCGAGATCGCCGATGTGCTGTGGACCTACGGCGAAGAGCGCCAGAGCCGGCGCATCGCCCGCGCCATCGTGGCCCGCCGCGAGAAGCAGCCGTTCTCCCGCACCGCCGAACTGGCCGAGCTGATCGCCTCGGTGATGCCGCGTGGAAAGGACAAGATCCATCCCGCCACGCGCAGCTTCCAGGCCATCCGCATCCACATCAACCGCGAGCTGGCAGACCTGGAAGCGGGGCTCGATGCGGCGGTAGAACGGCTCAAGCCCGGTGGCCGTCTGGCGGTGATCAGCTTCCACTCGCTGGAAGACCGCATCGTCAAGCAGTACATGAACCGCCTGGCCAAGGCGCCGCCGGCCAACCGCCGCCTGCCCGAGGCCGTTGCGTTCGTGCCGACGCTGGACCTGATCGGTGGGGCCATCAAGGCCACCGACGAAGAGCTGGCCGCCAACCCGCGCGCCCGCAGCGCCGTGCTGCGCGTGGCCCAGAAGCGGGAGGCTGACGCATGAGCCGGCTGCTGCTGATCATCCTGTTGGCCTGCACCGTGGCCTCGGCGATCGGCGTCGTGTTCGTGCGTCACCGTCATCGGCAGACGTTCATCGAGCTGTCGCGCGCCGAGCGCAAGCGCGATGACATCAACCTGGAATTCGGCCGTCTGCAGCTGGAGCAGGCCACGCTGGCCGAAGCCAACCGTGTCGATCGCATCGCCCGCGAAAAGCTCGGCATGAAGTTCCCCGAGGCCGCCGACATCGTGGTGGTGCGCCCATGAGCAAGGCCGGTCGCAACCGTCCACGCAATGCCTTCAACCTGCGCCAGCGCCTGCGCTGGGTGGCGTTGGCGCTTGGCCTGTGCTCGGTGTCGCTGGTCGGTCGCGCGGCCTACGTGCAGATCATCAACAGCGACTTCTACCAGCGCCAGGGTGAGGCCCGCTACCTGCGCGAGCTGCCGATCAAGACCTCGCGCGGCATGATCACCGACCGCAACGGCGAGCCGCTGGCGGTGTCCACGCCGGTTGCCTCGATCTGGGTCAACCCGCAGGACCTGCTGCGTTCGCCCGAACGCATCCCCGAGCTGGCCCAGGCGGTCGGCATGTCGGTGGATGAGCTGAGCAGCCGCCTGTCGCAGAAGTCGGACAAGGAATTCATGTACCTGCGTCGCCGGATCAATCCGGACGAGGCGGAGAAGGTGGTCGCGCTGAAGATTCCGGGCGTGGCCGCGCAGCGCGAGTTCCGCCGCTTCTACCCGCAGGGTGAGGCGATGGCGCACGTGCTGGGCTTCACCAACATCGATGATCGCGGCCAGGAAGGCCTGGAACTGGCCTTCGACGAATGGCTGCGCGGCAAGCCCGGTGCGAAGCGGGTGATCCGCAACCGCAAGGGCGAGACCGTCGAAAGCGATCTGCTGCGTGCCGCTGAGCCGGGCAAGGACCTGACCCTCAGCATCGACCGCCGCATCCAGTACCTGGCCTTCAAGGAACTGCGCAACGCGCTGGTGGCCAACAAGGCGGCCGGCGGTTCAATGGTGATCATGGACGTGACCACCGGCGAGATCCTGGCCATGGTCAACCTGCCGACCTACAACCCGAATTCGTTGACCGGCGCGATCCCTGATACGCGCCGCAACCGCGCGGTGACCGACCTGGTCGAGCCGGGTTCGACGATGAAGCCGCTGACCATCGCCACCGCGCTGCAGGCCGGTGTGGTGACCAAGGACACCATCATCGACACCAACCCGGGCTACATGACGCTGGGTCGCTTCACCATCCGCGACGTGCCACGCAACAACGGCGTGCTGAACGTGACCGGCGTGATCACCCGCAGTTCGAACGTGGGTGCAGCCAAGGTTGCGGCGAAGATGCCGGACCAGACCTTCTACGACGGCGTGCGCCGCTTCGGCTATGGCTCGGCGCCGCACAGCGGGTTCCCGGGTGAATCGGCCGGTGTGGTGATGCGTCCGGCGCGCTGGTCGGGGACCACCAAGACCACCATGTCCTACGGCTATGGCCTGTCGGTCACGCCGCTGCAGATTGCCACCGCGTACTCGGCGCTGGCCAACGGCGGGCGCCTTATCGCGCCGACTTTCGTCAAGGGCCAGCGCAACGAAGGCCAGCAGATCATCGATGAAAACGTCGCCAGGCAGGTGGTGGCGATGATGGAGACGGTGGTCACCCAGGGCGGCGCCAAGCAGGCGGCGGTGCTGGGCTACCGCGTGGCCGGCAAGACCGGCACCGCGCGCAAGGCCGGTCCGGGTGGTTACGAGCGCGGGCATTACAACGCGCTGTTTGCCGGCGTGGTGCCGGCCACCAACCCGCGCTTCGCCACCGTCATCGTCATCAACGATCCGCAGGCCGGCAAGTTCTACGGCGGGCTGGTGTCGGCGCCGGTCTATCACAACGTGATGGAAGGCACCCTGCGCCTGATGGACGTGCCGCTGGACGACCTGCAGTCGTGGCTGGCCGCACAGCAGTCGGGCAAGGTCGGCCATTCGGCCTCGATCCTGCCCGCACCGCCGGCCGAGACCGCGCTGCCGGTCGATGCCGCCGCTGAATTCGATGCTGCGCTGCCGAGCGCGCAAGCCCAGACGCCGCCCGCTACGGGAGGCACGCAATGAGTCCTTCGATGTTGCTTTCGCAGTTGCTTCCGGACGTGGCCCTGGCGGGCCATGATCCCGTTCTGACCGGCCTGGTGCTGGACAGCCGCGCCGTGCGCCCCGGCAATGCCTTCGTCGCCATCGCCGGTTTCGGCGCGCATGGCCTGGGCTTTGTCGAGCAGGCCCGTGCGGCCGGTGCCAGCGCCATCCTGTTCGAGCCACCGGCACCGACCGAGCTGCCGGCGCCGGCCGATGCGATCGCCGTGCCGGGCCTGCGGGCGCGCATGGGGGCGATGGCCGACCAGTTCCACGGCGCGCCGTCACGGGCGATGGCGATGGTCGGCGTGACCGGTACCAACGGCAAGACCTCCACCGTGCAACTGCTGGCCCAGGCCTGGCACCTGCTCGGAACGCCCAGTGGCAGTATCGGTACGTTGGGCGCCGGACTTTATGGTGCGGTCGAGCCGACCGGATTCACCACGCCGCTGGTACTGCAGATGCATGCGCTGCTGGCACAGCTGCGCGACGCCGGTGCGCGTGCGGTGGCGATGGAAGTCAGCTCGCACGCCCTGGACCAGGGCCGCGTGGATGCCGTGCACTACGACGTGGCGGTGTTCACCAACCTCACCCGCGACCATCTGGACTACCACGGTGACATGGCCAGCTACGGCGCGGCCAAGGCGCGGCTGTTCCATCGCCCGGGCCTGAAGGCGGCGGTGGTCAACCTGGACGACGCCTTTGGTCGCCAGCTGTTCGCTGGCCTGCCTGCCGGCGTGCAACCGATCGGCCTGAGCTCGCGCGGTGCCGCTGACGCCAGCGTGCGCGCTGAAGCGCTGCAGCTGGATGGGCGCGGTATTGCCTTCGAGCTGGTCATCGACAGCCAGCGCGCCGCGGTGCAGTCGCCGCTGCTGGGCCGCTTCAACGTGGACAACCTGCTGGCCGTGGCCGGCACCCTGCACGCGCAGGGCCAGCCGCTGCCGCGCATCGCCGAAGTGCTGTCGGCGCTGCAGCCGATCCGTGGCCGCATGAACCGCCTCGGCGGCGAAGACGGCCTGCCGACCGTGGTGGTCGACTACGCACATACCCCGGACGCGCTGGAGCAGGCGCTGGACAGCCTGCACGGCCATCTGCAGGGCACGCTGTTCTGCGTGTTCGGCTGCGGTGGCGAGCGCGATTCAGGCAAGCGTCCGCAGATGGCGGCGATTGCCGAGCGCCTGGCCAACCAGGTCATCGTCACCGACGACAACCCGCGTGGCGAGAATGGCGACGTGATCGTGGCCGACATCCTGGCCGGCTTCCAGCACGCCGATGCCGTGACCGTGCAGCGCAACCGCGCGCGTGCGATCGGCCTGGCGGTGAAGCGTGCCGGTGCCGGCGACATCATCCTGATTGCCGGCAAGGGCCATGAGCCGTACCAGGAAGTGAATGGCGTGCGTCATGACTTCGACGACACCGAAGTGGCTGCGGCTGCACTGGCGGCCAAGGCCGGTGTTCTGCAGGCACAGGCCGGGGAGGGCGCCGCATGAAGCGCACCCTGCTTTCGCTGATCGCACACTGGGCCGGTGGCGAGATCCACGGCGACGACGTGGCCATCGATGCAGTCAGCAATGACACCCGCAACCTGGGCCCGGGCAGCCTGTATGTGGCGCTGCGCGGCGAGCGTTTCGACGGGCATGACTTCGCTGCCGACGCGCAGGCGCGCGGTGCCAGTGCGCTGCTGGTCGAGCGGCTGCTGCCGATCGAGCTGCCGCAGGTACTGGTGGCCGACAGCGAGCTGGCACTGGCGAAGATCGCTACCGGCATGCAGCGTGACCGTGGCACCGAGGTGTTCGCGATCACCGGCAGCAATGGCAAGACCAGCGTGAAGAGCCTGCTGCTGTCGATCCTGCAGCAGGTGGCCCAGCACGCGCACAAGGTGGTCTACGCCAACCCGGGTAACCGCAACAACGAGATCGGCCTGCCGCTGGCGGTGATCGATGCGCCGGAAGATGCCGACTACGCCGTCTACGAGATGGGCGCTGGCAAGCCTGGCGATATCGCCTACCTGACCGACATCGCCCGCCCGCGCTATGCGCTGGTCAACAACATTGCCCCGGCACACCTGGAACGCATGGGCAGCCTGCTCGGCGTGGCGGTGACCAAGGGCGCGATCTATGCCGCGCTGCCGGCCGATGGCGTGGCAGTGATCAACGCCGACGATGCCTATGGCCGCTGGTTCGAGCAGCACTTCATCAGCACCCCGGCGCGTTGCCGCGTGCTGCGCTACGGCCTCGAACACTCGGCGGACGTGACCGCGCGCGACATCCGCGCCGGTGCACAGGGCAGCCAGTTCACCCTGGTCGCACCGACCGGCGAAGCCCGCGTGGTGCTGGGCCTGCCGGGTCGCCACAACGTCAGCAATGCGCTGGCCGCCGCCAGCCTGGCGCTGGCCGCCGGTGTCGATCTGGCGCTGATTGCCGCCGGCCTGGCCGAAGCGCAGCCGGTGCCGGGCCGCCAGATTGCCCATCAGCTGCGCAACGGCGCGGTGCTGGTGGATGACAGCTACAACGCCAATCCCGGCTCGCTGGCTGCGGCCATCGATGCCCTGGCCGCCGCCCCGGAAGAGGGCTGGCTGGTGCTGGGTGACATGCGCGAACTGGGCCCGGACGCCGAGGCGCTGCATGCGCAGGCCGGCATCCGCGCACGCGCTGCCGGCCTGAAGCGGCTGTATGCGCTGGGTCCGCTCAGTGCCGCCGCTGCGGCCGCCTTCGGTGAAGGCGGTCGCCATTTCGCTACCCATGGTGCGCTGTCACAGGCGCTGCAGGATGAGTTGCACGCTGGTGTGCGCTGCCTGGTCAAGGGTTCCCGTGGCAGTGCCATGGACCTGATCGTCAAAGCGCTGCTGGCGCAAGGAGAGGAATCCCCGCATGTTGTATGAACTGGCTCGATGGTTGCAGCAGTTGGAGAGCCTGTTCGGGCTGTTCAACTACCAGACGTTCCGCGCCATCCTTGCCGCGCTGACGGCCCTGTTCCTGTCGCTGTGGCTTGGACCGGCGATGATCCGCAAGCTCGCCCAGTTCAAGGGCGGCCAGCCGATCCGCCAGGACGGTCCGCAGACCCATTTCTCCAAGGCCGGCACGCCGACCATGGGCGGTTCGCTGATCCTGCTCACCATCACCCTGTCGGTGCTGATGTGGGCCGACCTGCGCAACCGCTACGTGTGGCTGGTGCTGGCGGTGATGCTGTGCTTCGGCGCCATCGGCTGGTATGACGACTGGATCAAGATCGTCCGCCGTGACCCGAACGGCCTGAAGTCGCGCTGGAAGTACCTGCTGCAGTCGATCTTCGGCCTGGCCGCCGGCCTGTTCCTGTTCTACACGGCCGACGTGCCGGCAGCGCTGACCTTCTACATCCCGATGTTCAAGTCGGTCGCGCTGCCGCTGGCCGGCATCGGCTTCGTGGCCATCGCCTACTTCTGGATCGTCGGCTTCTCCAACGCGGTGAACCTGACCGACGGCCTGGACGGCCTGGCAATCATGCCGACCGTGCTGGTGGCCTGCGCGCTGGGCGTGTTCGCCTATGCCTCGGGCAACGTTGTGTTCGCCAACTACCTGCAGATCCCGCAGATCCCGGGCGCCGGCGAACTGGTCATCATCTGTGCGGCCATCGCCGGAGCCGGCCTGGGCTTCCTGTGGTTCAACACCTATCCGGCCATGGTGTTCATGGGCGACATCGGCGCGCTGGCGCTGGGTGCGGTGCTGGGCACCATCGCGGTGATCACCCGCCAGGAACTGGTGCTGGTGATCATGGGTGGCGTGTTCGTCATCGAAACCCTGTCGGTGATGATCCAGGTCGCCTCGTTCAAGCTGACCGGCAAGCGCGTGTTCCGCATGGCGCCGATCCACCACCATTTCGAACTGAAGGGCTGGCCGGAGCCGCGCGTGATCGTGCGCTTCTGGATCATCTCCGTCGTGCTCGTGCTGATCGGCCTGGCCACGTTGAAGGTGCGCTGAGATGAACGACCTGTCCCGCCAGGCAACACGCCTTGAAGCCATCGAAGGCAGCTACGACAAGTGGCTGCTGGGCGCGATCATCGCGCTCACCGGCGTGGGCGTGGTGATGGTGGCGTCCAGCTCGATCGCCTTGATGAGCAGCCCGTTCTACTACCTCAACCGCCACCTGATCTTCCTGGCGGTGGGTATCGTGCTGGCGGTCATCGCCGCCCGCACCGAGCTGAAATCCATCGAGCAGTACAACCAGATGCTGCTGCTGGGCTGCTTCGTGCTGCTGCTGGCGGTGTTCGCGCCGGGCCTGGGCAGCACGGTCAACGGCGCACGCCGCTGGATCAACCTGGGCATCTCCAAGTTCCAGACGGTCGAGGCGGTGAAGGTGCTGTACATCGTCTGGCTGTCCAGCTACCTGGTGCGCTTCCGCGACGAGGTCAATGCGACCTGGCCGGCGATGCTCAAGCCGCTGGGCGTGGCCGGTGCGCTGGTGGTGCTGCTGCTGCTGCAGCCGGACTTTGGTTCTTCGACCCTGCTGCTGGCGATCACCGCCGGCATGCTGGTGCTGGGCGGGGTGAACATGCCGCGCATGTCGATGCCGGTGGTCATCGGCCTGGTCGGCATGAGCGCACTGGCGATCATCGAGCCGTACCGCATGCGCCGCATCACATCGTTCCTGGACCCGTGGGCCGACCAGCAGGGCGACGGCTACCAGCTGTCCAACGCGCTGATGGCAGTGGGCCGTGGCGAGTGGACCGGCGTCGGCCTGGGCAATTCGGTGCAGAAGCTGTACTACCTGCCGGAAGCGCATACCGACTTCATCTTCTCGGTCACCGCCGAGGAATTCGGTTTCCTCGGTACCTGCGTGATCGTGGCGCTGTACGCGCTGCTGGTCGGCCGTACCTTCTGGCTGGGCATGCGCTGCGTGGAAATGAAGCGCCACTTCTCCGGCTACATCGCCTTCGGCATCGGCCTGTGGATCAGCATGCAGACCTTCGTTTCGATCGGCGTGAACCTGGGCATCCTGCCGACCAAGGGCCTGACCCTGCCGCTGATCTCCTCCGGCGGCTCGTCGGTGCTGATGACCTGCGTGGCGATGGGCCTGCTGCTGCGCGTGTCCTACGAGCTCAAGCGCGCCGAGCGTCGCCAGGCCGTGCGCATCGGTGGCGCCGAAGAAACCGCTGCCGAGTCGATGGAACCCGCCGCCACGCCGGCGGCCGCCAGCGTGCCGGTGAGCGCCGAGCCGACGGCTGCCGCTGCGGCGAACGCCGCGCGCGGCACCAGCCGCCTGCAGTCGCGCATCGAACCGACCTTCGGGAGGCTGTCATGAGTGCAGCCAACGAGAAGGTGCGCCCGGTGATGATCCTGGCCGGTGGTACCGGCGGTCACATCTTCCCCGGCCTGGCCGTGGCCCGCGTGCTGCGCGAGCGTGGCGTGCCGGTCACCTGGATGGGCGCCGAAGGCGCGATGGAAACCCGCCTGGTGCCGCAGCACGACATCGCCATCGACACGCTGGCGATCACCGGCCTGCGCGGCAAGGGCAAGCTGGCGCTGCTGGCGGCGCCATGGCGGCTGATGCGTGCGCTGCGCGCGGCCGGCATGATCATCCGCAAACGCCAGCCGCGTGCGGTGGTGGCCTTCGGTGGCTTCGCCTCCGGCCCGGGTGGCATGGCCACGCGCCTGCATGGCCTGCCGCTGATCGTGCATGAGCAGAACCGTGCGCCCGGCCTGACCAACCGCATCCTGTCGCGTTATGCGCGCCGGCTGCTGACCGGTTTCCCGGGCACCTTCGCCCAGCGCGAGGAATTCGTCGGCAACCCGGTGCGTGCGGAGATCGCCGCCATCGCTCCGCCGGAACAGCGCTTCGCCCACCGCAACGGCCCGCTGCGCGTGCTGGTGGTGGGTGGCAGCCAGGGTGCGCGCGCACTCAATGCCGGCGTGCCGCAGGCGATCGCCGCGCTGGGTGCCGGCGTGCCGGTGCAGGTGCGCCACCAGAGTGGCGAGAAGATGCATGCCGAGGCGGTCGAGGCGTATGCCAAGGCCGGCGTGCAGGCGGAAATCACCCCGTTCATCGCCGACATGGCCGAGGCCTTCGCCTGGGCCGATCTGGTCGTGTGCCGCTCCGGTGCGTCGACCCTGGCCGAGCTTTGCGCAGCCGGCGTCGGCAGCGTGCTGGTGCCATTCCCCGCTGCCGTCGACGATCATCAGACCCGCAATGCGGAGTACCTGGTCGAGCGCGGCGCGGCGGTGTTGCTGAAGCAGGACGGAACGCTGGCCGACGGCATTGCCGCACTGCTGCGCGATCTGTCCGAAAATCCCGCCCGCCGCATGCAGATGGCGCAAGCCGCGCGTGCCCTGGCCAAGGTCGATGCCGCCGAGCGCATCGCCGATATCATTCTCGAGGAAGCTGTATGAAGAAGGCATGCCACCGCGCCTGCCCTGCGCGAGGCCGCGCATGATCCGTCGCCTGCACGACACCAACGACCTGGTGCGCGCGTTCCCGCGCGTGCATTTCGTCGGCATCGGTGGCACCGGCATGAGTGGCATCGCCGAAGTGATGCTGACGCTGGGCTACGAAGTGTCCGGCTCGGACAACGCCGACAACGTGGCAACCCGCCGCCTGGCCAGCCTGGGAGCGCGCATCATGCGCGGCCACTCGGCAGCCAACGTGCTGGGCACCGACTGCGTGGTGGTCTCCAGTGCCATCCGCGAAGACAACCCGGAACTGATGGAAGCGCGCAGCCAGCGCATTCCGATCATGCCGCGCGCGGCGATGCTGGCCGAGCTGATGCGCTTCCGTCGCGGCATCGCCGTGGCCGGTACCCATGGCAAGACCACCACCACCAGCCTGACCGCGGCGGTGCTGAGCGAAGGTGGCCTGGACCCGACATTCGTGATCGGTGGCCAGCTGCTGGCTGCGGGTGCCAACGCCAAGCTGGGCGGTGGGCAGTGGCTGGTGGCCGAGGCCGACGAAAGCGATGGCAGCTTCCTGCGCCTGAATCCGCTGATGTCGATCATCACGAACATTGACGCCGACCACCTGGAAAACTACGGCAACGACTTTGCCCGCGTGCAGGCGGCGTTCGCCGAATTCCTGCAGCGCCTGCCGTTCTACGGCCTGGCGGTGCTGTGCATCGACGATCCGGAAGTGGCCGCGCTGGCCGCCAGGACCCCGCGCCACGTGATGAGCTACGGCATGAGCCCGCAGGCCGACGTGCGCGCCGAGAACGTGGTGCAGGAAGGATCGCGCATGCGCTTCACCCTGCGCCTGCCGCAGGGCACCAGCCAGGAAGTGGTGCTGGCGCTGCCGGGCAGGCACAACGTACTCAACGCGCTGGCCGCCGCCGCGGTGGGCTGGCAGCTGGGCGTGGCACCGGACGCCATCGCGCGCGCGCTGGAAGGCTTCGCCGGTGTCGGTCGCCGCTTCAATGATCTGGGCGAAGTGACCACCGCCAGCGGTGCCAAGGTGCGCATCATCGACGACTACGGCCATCACCCGAGCGAGCTGGAGGCGGTATTCGCCGCCGCCCGCGGCGGCTGGGCTGACAAGCGCCTGGTGGTGGCCTTCCAGCCGCACCGCTACAGCCGCACCCGTGACCAGTTCGACAAGTTCGCCGCGGTGCTGTCCAGCGTCGACGCGCTGGTGCTGAGCGAGGTCTATCCGGCCGGTGAGGAACCCATTGCCGGTGCCGACTCGCATGCGCTGGCCCGCGCCATCCGCGCGCGCGGCCGCAGCGAGCCGGTGGTGGTGGGCAAGGCCGCCGAGCTGGCCAGCGTGCTGCCGGACGTGCTGCAGGACGGTGACCTGCTGCTGATGATGGGTGCCGGCGACATCGGTGCCGTGGCCACCCATATCGCGGTGGAAGGCTTCCAGGCGGAGGGCCAGGCGTGAGCGCGCTGACTTTCCCGCCGCTGCGCGTGACCGACCCGGCCGTGTTCGGCCGCGTCGCCGTGCTGCTCGGCGGCAGTTCCAGCGAACGCGAGGTGTCGCTGGATTCAGGCCGCAACGTGCTCGAAGCCCTGCAGGCGCGCGGCGTCGATGCGTTCGCCGTCGATGGCATTCCGGCGCTGGCCAGCGCGCTCGCCGCCGGTGGCATCGACCGCGTGTTCAACATCCTGCATGGCCACAACGGTGGCGGTGAGGACGGCATCGTGCAGGGCCTGATGGACGCCTTCGGTGTGCCGTACACCGGCTCGGACGTGCTGGGTTCGGCGCTGAGCATGGACAAGATCCGCACCAAGCAGGTGTGGCTGTCGCTGGGCCTGCCGACCCCGCAGTACCGCAAGGTCGACGCGTCGAACGTGCATGCGCTGGCCGCCGAGCTGGGCCTGCCGGTGGTGGTGAAGCCGGCCAACGAAGGCTCCAGCGTGGGCATCAGCCGGGTCACCGACGAGACCGGCCTGGACGAGGCCGTGGCCCTGGCCGCGCGCTACGACGGCCAGTTGCTGATGGAGCAGATGGTGGTGGGCGATGAGCTGACCGTGGCCATCCTTGGCGACGTTGCCCTGCCGTCGATCCGCATCGTGCCCAAGGGCCAGTGGTACGACTACAACGCCAAGTACATCGCCGAGGACACCCAGTACCTGTGCCCGGGCCTGGACGGTGGCGACGAAGACGAGATCCGCCGCATCGCGCTGGCCGCATTCCGCGCCGCTGGCTGCCGTGGCTGGGGCCGCGTGGACGTGATGCGTGACCGGGCCAGCGGCCGTTTCTTCCTGCTGGAAGTGAACACCGCGCCCGGCATGACCAGCCATTCGCTGGTGCCCAAGGCGGCCCGCCAGGCCGGCATCGGTTTCGAGGAACTGGTGTGGCGCGTGCTGGAACAGACCCTGGAGGCCGCGCACGCATGAACGCGCTGCTGCGCATCTTCGTCTGGCTGTTGGCGCTGTCGGTGGTTGCACTGCCGGTGGTGGCCGTGGTCAATGGCTGGGTCGGCGCCGAGCGCTGGCCGCTGGCGAAGCTGCGCGTGCATGGCGAGTTCAAGCGGGTGCCCGCCGAACAGCTGCAGCAGGTGCTGCTGCCGTACGCGCGCGCCGGCTTCTTCGCGGTCAAGCTGCAGGATGCGCAGGACGCGCTGGAAAAGCTGCCGTGGGTGGAAAGCGCGCAGGTACGCAAGCAGTGGCCGGATGTGCTGGAAGTGACCCTGGTCGAGCACAAGCCGTTCGCACGCTGGGGCAACGACCGCCTGATCTCCGAGCAGGGCAAGCTGTTCCCCACGCCGAAGAAACTGTCAGACCTGGAACTGCCGGAGCTGGATGGCCCGGACAGCCAGACCCAGGAAGTGATGAAGCTGTACAGCGACTCGCGTGCCTTGTTCGCACCGGCCGGCGTCGACGTGCGCCGGGTGACGATGGATGCGCGCGGCAGCTGGTCGCTGGTGCTGAGCAACGGCACCGAAGTGGTGGTCGGCCGTGACGACGCGCGCTCGCGCATGCAGCGCTTCGTCAAGGTGCTGCCGCAGCTCAACCGCCAGGACGCGCCGATCGAGCGCGCCGACCTCCGTTACACCAATGGTTTCACGCTGAGCTGGGGTACCCCGGCCACGCCGGCGAAAACGCCGGCGACCCCGGCCAGAAGCACGCAGGAAAGGACATGAATCGCAAGGGTGACAAATCGCTGATCGTTGGCCTGGACATCGGCACCTCCAAGGTGGTGGCGCTGGTGGGCGAGTATTCGCCGGGCAACCCGATCGAGGTGATCGGCATCGGCTCGCACGAATCGCGCGGGTTGAAGCGTGGCGTGGTGGTGGACATCGAATCGACCGTGCAGTCGATCCAGCGTGCGGTGGAAGAAGCCGAGCTGATGGCCGGCTGCGAGATCCGTTCGGTGTACGCCTCGATCTCCGGCAACCACGTGCAGTGCAAGAACTCGCCGGGCATCGTGCCGATCCGCGACGGTGAAGTGACCTGGGGCGACCTGGATCGCGTGCTCGACGCGGCCAAGGCGGTGGCGATCCCGGCCGACCAGAAGATCCTGCACGCGATTCCGCGCGAGTACGTGCTGGACGATTCGCAGGAAGGCATCCGCAACCCGGTCGGCATGACCGGCGTGCGCCTGGAAGTGCATGCGCACCTGGTGGTGTGCGCGCAGTCGGCGGCGGCCAACATCAGCAAGTGCGTGCAGCGCTGCGGCCTGCAGGTGGACGACCTGGTGCTGTCCTCGCTGGCCTCCAGCGTGGCGGTGCTGACCGCCGACGAGCGCGAGCTGGGCGTGGTGCTGGTCGACATGGGCGCCGGTACTACCGACATCGCGGTGTTCGTGCAGGGCGCGATCTGCCACACCGCCTCGCTGCCGATCGCCGGCGACCACGTGACCAACGACATCGCGCACATGCTGCGCACGCCGACCCCGGAAGCCGAGCAGATCAAGGTGCGCTATGCCTGCGCCCTGGCCCAGCTGGCCACGGCCGAGGAGAGCATCCAGGTGCCGTCGGTCGGCGACCGCCCGCCGCGCCGCATGCCGCGCCATTCGCTGGCGCAGGCCGTGCAGGGTCGCTACGAGGAGATCTTCGAGATGGTGCAGGCCGAACTGCGCCGCTCCGGCTTCGAGGAACTGGTGCGCGCCGGCATGGTGCTGACCGGGGGCGCATCGAAGATGGAAGGCGTGGTCGAACTGGCCGAGGAAATGCTGCAGATGCCGGTGCGCGTGGGCATCCCGCAGCACGTCACCGGCCTGGGCGAAGTGGTCGGCAACCCGGTGCACGCCACCGGCGTGGGCCTGCTGCTGATGGGCAGCCAGATCGAGCACCCGCGGCGGCCGTCGCTGCCGACCGGGCGCGCTGGAAGCATGTTCAAGAAGCTCAAGACCTGGTTCCGCGGCGAGTTCTGACGCGGAACCCGTAACTCCGGGCCCGGCCCGGCGCAACACCCGCAGTACCCGCATCACAACGCAACAACGCACTACACAACCCACACAGCCGCAACGGCAACATGACACGCGAAGGCAGGAGGCCCGACCGTCCATGCCACCGACAAGCGGATACAACGAGGACACGGACATGGCGCATTTTGAACTGATCGAAAAGATGGCACCCAATGCGGTGATCAAGGTGGTTGGCGTGGGCGGCGGCGGCGGCAATGCCGTGGCGCACATGGTCAACTCGGCGGTGGACGGCGTGGAGTTCATCACCGCCAACACCGACTCGCAGGCCATCAAGAATTGTGGTGCCAAGCTGCAGCTGCAGCTGGGTACCAACGTGACCAAGGGCCTGGGCGCAGGCGCGAACCCGGAGGTCGGCCGCCAGGCCGCGCTGGAAGACCGTGAGCGCATCATGGACGCGCTGCAGGGCGCGGACATGGTGTTCATCACCGCCGGCATGGGCGGCGGCACCGGCACCGGCGCTGCGCCGGTGGTGGCGCAGCTGGCCAAGGAAATGGGCATCCTGACCGTGGCCGTGGTCACCAAGCCGTTCCCGTTCGAAGGCCGTCGCCGCATGCAGGTGGCGCTGAAGGGCATCGAGGAACTGAGCCAGCACTGCGACTCGCTGATCACGATCCCGAACGAGAAGCTGATCACCGTGCTGGGTCGCAACGCGACCATGATCCAGGCCTTCCGCGCCGCCAATGACGTGCTGCAGGGCGCCGTGCAGGGCATCGCCGACCTCATCGTGCGTCCGGGCCTGATCAACGTCGACTTCGCCGACGTGCGCACCGTCATGTCCGAAATGGGCCTGGCGATGATGGGTACCGGCACTGCACGGGGCGATGACCGCGCCCAGGCCGCTGCCGAATCGGCGATCCAGAACCCGCTGCTGGACGATGTGAACCTGGCCGGTGCCAACGGCATCCTGGTCAACATCACCGCCGGCGCGGACTTCACCATGGCCGAGTTCGACGAGATCGGCCGCACCATCGACGGCTTCGCTTCGGAAGACGCCACCGTCGTGGTCGGCACCGTGCTGGACCCGGACATGCAGGACGAAGTGCGCGTGACCGTGGTGGCCACTGGCCTGAACCGCGTCTCGGCCAGCAAGACCCAGCGTCCGGGCGAGCGTGCACCGATCAAGCTGGTCCGCAAC
The DNA here is from genome assembly GCF_051853085.1 of Stenotrophomonas sp. T8. NCBI lineage: Bacteria > Pseudomonadati > Pseudomonadota > Gammaproteobacteria > Lysobacterales > Lysobacteraceae > Stenotrophomonas > Stenotrophomonas sp. T8. The sequence continues at coordinate 354,281 of NZ_CP195329.1, forward strand.
GCCACCACCGGCCAGCCGGAGTTCGGCGAGTTCGACAACGGCGGCGACGCCGTGTCCAAGGCCGTCGGCGGCATGGGCCTGGGCCTGCGTCGCGCCAGCAGCGATACCGCAGCGGCTTCGGCCCCGTCGGCGCCGTCCTCTTCGGCCCCGGCCGCGGCAGAACTGCCGAACGATTACCTGGACATCCCGGCGTTCCTGCGCCGCCAGGCGGACTAAGCGGGCCGGCCCGGGGTTGTCCTCCCCGGGTTGCGCCACCATGTCCTGAAAACGCGGGCGCCGGGCCAGGATGGGCCCGGCCGCCCTGCTTCACGCGCTTTCCCAGCGGCGTGCCGGTGTGTCCTGCCGGTGGCTGTCACTGGCGTTTCAGCCAGGGTAGGGGAGTGCGCGTGTTAATCTAATGTGTCACTTCCGGTCCATCCCCATGATCCAGCAACGCACCCTCAAGAACACGATCCGCGCCACCGGCGTTGGCCTGCATAGTGGTGACAAGGTCTACATGACCCTGCGCCCGGCACCGGTCAACCATGGCATCGTGTTCCGCCGCGTGGACCTGGACCCGGTGGTGGAAGTGCCGGCCAAGGCCGAACTGGTCACCGAAGTGACCCTGTGCACCGGCCTGACCTGCAACGACGCCAAGATCCAGACCGTCGAACACCTGATGTCGGCGCTGGCCGGCCTGGGTGTGGACAACATCATCGTCGAACTGTCCTCGGCCGAGCTGCCGATCATGGACGGTTCGGCCGGCCCGTTCGTGTTCCTGCTGCAGTCGGCAGGCATCGTGGAACAGGATGCGCCCAAGCGCTTCATCCGCGTGCTGAAGACCGTGGAAGTGACCGAGGGCGACAAGGTGGCCCGCTTCACCCCGTACGAGGGTTACAAGCTGGGCTTCACCATCCAGTTCGACCACCCGATGATTCCGGCCAAGCAGTCGCGCCAGGAAATCGAGTTCTCGACGCTGGCCTACACCAAGGAAATCTCCCGCGCGCGCACCTTTGGTTTCATGCGCGACCTGGAGTACATGCGCGAGCGCAACCTGGGCCTGGGCGGTTCGATGGACAACGCCATCGTGCTGGACGAGTTCCGCGTGCTCAACGAAGACGGCTTGCGCTACGCCGACGAATTCGTGCGCCACAAGATCCTGGACGCCATCGGCGACCTCTATCTGGCCGGTGGCCAGGTGCTGGGTGCGTACGAAGGCTTCAAGTCCGGCCACGCGCTCAACAACAAGCTGGTGCGGGCCCTGATGGCCGACGCCAGCGCCTGGGAATGGGTCAGCTTCGACTCGCCGGCCACCCCGGATCCGGTGGAATACGCCACCCCGGCGTACGCCTGATTCCATAGGTTGTTGAATTTAAAGATAAAAACGCCGCCTTCCTGGGCGGCGTTCTTGTTTCCGGCGTCGGCGACGCATTCAGCGTGCTTGAAAGACGTCAAGGCTGGTTCAAGGTCACGGTTTTGTGAACCTGTTGAATCAGAAGCCTGAATTTAACGCAGTTTTAACAACAATCTAACGACAGGCCCCCGGATGGCCGCTAGGATGCGACCCGGCCCCCGAAATGTTTCACGCCGTGGTGACACGCGCGACGGGGAGCGGAGCCGGATGCTCCGTTGCCATCAGGACCGTTTCTTCGGCTTCGAGGGAACGTCCTGCAGGCAAGCCAAGGCGTCGCGTAGCCCTTTGTGCGTGGCGGCTGAAACTGCGTGGGGTCCATTCCGGTTCTCGAGCGCTGGGGAGCGCGTGGGAGTGGGAGACGCAGTCTTGATGGTCACCCTGGTGGCCTTCAGCCCGATGGAACGGGCCGCGTCGAGCAGCTGGGCTTCGGCAAGCCGCAACTTGGCATGCCAGACCGGGGACTCGACGAGAAAAACGAGGTGTTCCCCGTCCACATTGGCCAGCCGGCAACGGCTGCGCAGAGGTGGCGGCAACTGGGGGCGCAACTGACGGTCCAGCGCGTCGAGCCACAAGGCACGCCGCAGCGGGTTCCCGCTTTTGTCCGCCATTACCGCATCCAGCGCCGGTTTCGGTGCCGACGCGGGGCGAACGCTGGATTTCGGCTCAGACATGAAAACTCACTGATGGCATTCAAGAAGATCGTAATCAAAACGCGTGAAGGACAGGCCAAGTCGTCGCCGATCGCGCGTTTGCGGTTCTATTTCGAGGACCGCCCCCGTGCCCTGCTGGGCAGCGTGCTCGGGGTAGGCTGCATTATCGGCCTTGCTGGCGGCATTGGCGCCAGCGCGCTGAATGATTCCCGGCTGCAGGCCAAGGTCGAGCGCCAGGATGCGGAACTGGCCAAGGTCAAGCGCGATGCGCAGACCCAGGTCAATGCGCTGGCGGCCCGCCTCGGCGAGCTGCAGGCCCAGGCGACCCGCCTCAACGCCCTCGGCGAACGGCTGACCCAGATGGGCAAGCTGGAGGACGGCGAGTTCGACTTCAACGAGACCCCCGGCCTCGGTGACGGTGACGCAGGCGGCCCGACCAGCGACATCCCGGTCAAGGACGTCAACGCCGACTTACAGGTGCTGGAGCAGCGCTTCGCTGCTTCAGGCCGCCAGTTGTCGGTGATGGAATCGCTGATGTTCGACCACCAGCTGCAGCAGAACGCGGTGCCGTCGCGCATGCCGATCCGCAACAGCTATGTGACGTCCGGCTTCGGCACCCGTGCCGACCCGTTCGGCCGCGGCGCCGCCACCCACAAGGGCATGGACTTCCACGCAAAGGTCGGTGACCCGGTGATGGCCGTGGCCGAGGGCGTGGTCAGCTTCGCCGGCGTGAAGGGCGGCTACGGCAATGTCGTCGATGTCGACCATGGCAATGGCTATGTCACCCGCTACGCGCACAATTCGCGCCTGGTGGTGAAGGCCGGCGACCTGGTCCGTGCCGGCCAGGAAGTGGCCAAGGCCGGTTCCACCGGCCGTTCGACCGGTGCCCACGTGCACTTCGAGGTGTGGGAGAACGGCAACGTGGTCAACCCGCGCAAGTTCCTCGGCGACGGCGGCAACACGCCGGTCGGCCGCGTCAGCCGCGGCTGACGCCACATTGGGGTGCCGGCTGCCGTCGGCACTACCGCCCCCGGAGTACGGGGGCAGCGCCGTAGGCGCGGGGGTGTGGAGGCGAGGTGAGCGGGGCCCGCGGTTCGCGCAGCGAAGCGTGGGAGCGCCAGCGCGTATGCGCTGACGCGTACCCGGCCAGCGGCCGGCACTACCCCTCGGGGTTGAAACCCCTCGCGCCCGTCCCAAGCTACAATGGGTGTTGCCATCGACAGGGCGCCAGGCGCCCTGTTTCGTTTGCGGCGGACGGATCCCCAGGGGGAGGCCGGGCGTCGTGTCCATCCAACCCGGTTCCTTCAATGATCAACAGCCTGCTTACCCGCGTATTTGGCAGTCGTAACGAACGACAGCTGCGCCAGCTCAACCGCATCGTCGCCAAGATCAATGCGCTGGAGCCGGAGATCGAGAAGCTGTCCGACGAGCAGCTTCAGGCCAAGACGCCGGAGTTCAAGCAGCGCATCGCTGGCGGTGAAGCCCTGGACAAGGTGCTGCCGGAAGCGTTCGCGGTCTGCCGCGAAGCCGGTCGCCGCGTGCTGGGCATGCGCCACTACGACGTGCAGCTGATCGGCGGCATGGTGCTTCACCTGGGCAAGATCGCAGAAATGCGCACCGGTGAAGGCAAGACCCTGGTGGCGACCCTGCCGGTGTACCTCAACGCGCTGGAAGGCAAGGGCGTGCACGTGGTCACCGTGAACGACTACCTGGCCCGCCGCGACGCCGCGCAGATGGGCAAGCTGTACAACTGGCTGGGCCTGAGCGTGGGCGTGGTGTACCCGGGCATGCCGCACAGCGACAAGCGCGAAGCCTACGCCGCGGACATCACCTACGGCACCAACAACGAATTCGGCTTCGACTACCTGCGCGACAACATGGCGCTGTCCAAGGCCGACCGCTACCAGCGCGGCCTGCACTACGCCATCGTCGACGAAGTCGACTCCATCCTGATCGACGAAGCGCGCACCCCGCTGATCATCTCCGGTCCGGCCGATGATTCCCCGGAGCTGTACATCCGCGTCAACCGTGTCGTGCCGCACCTGGTCAAGCAGGAAGCGGAAGACGGCGAAGGCGATTTCTGGGTCGACGAGAAGGGCAAGCAGGTGCACCTGTCCGAAGCGGGCATGGAGCACGCCGAGCAGCTGCTGGTCGAGGCCGGCATCCTCGATGGCGAAACCGAAGGCCTGTACGCGGCGCAGAACCTGACCGTGGTGCACCACCTCAACGCCGCCCTGCGCGCGCACGCGATCTATCAGCGCGACGTGGACTACATCGTGCGCGATGGCGAAGTGGTCATCGTCGACGAGTTCACCGGCCGTACCCTGGCCGGCCGCCGCTGGTCCGATGGCCTGCACCAGGCGGTGGAAGCGAAGGAAGGCGTGCCGGTGCAGCGCGAGAACCAGACGCTGGCGAGCATCACCTTCCAGAACCTGTTCCGCATGTACAAGAAGCTGTCCGGCATGACCGGTACGGCCGATACCGAAGCGTTCGAGTTCCAGAGCATCTATGGCCTGGAAGTGGTGGTGATCCCGACCAACCGCCCGACCATCCGCAAGGACAGTCCGGACCAGGTGTTCCTCAACCGCAAGGGCAAGTTCAATGCGGTGCTGGCCGACATCGAAGAGTGCGCCAAGCGCGGCCAGCCGGTGCTGGTGGGTACCACCTCGATCGAAACCTCGGAAATGCTGTCCGAGCACCTGAGCAAGGCCGGCGTGAAGCACGAAGTGCTCAACGCCAAGCAGCATGACCGCGAAGCCACCATCGTCGCCAACGCCGGCCGTCCGGGCGCGGTGACCATCGCCACCAACATGGCCGGCCGTGGTACCGACATCGTGCTGGGCGGTTCGCTGGAAGCCGAGATCCACGCCCTGGGCGAGGACGCGACCGACGAGCAGAAGGCGGCGGTCAAGGCCGAATGGCAGAAGCGCCACGAGGCAGTAAAGGCGGCCGGCGGCCTGCACATCGTCGGCACCGAGCGCCACGAATCGCGTCGTATCGACAACCAGCTGCGTGGCCGTTCGGGCCGCCAGGGTGACCCGGGTTCGTCCCGCTTCTACCTGTCGCTGGAAGACAACCTGATGCGCATCTTCGCCTCCGACTGGGTGCAGAAGGCCATGCGCATGATGGGCATGAAGGAAGACGACGTCATCGAGGACCGCCTGGTCAGCCGCCAGATCGAAAAGGCGCAGCGCAAGGTCGAAGCCCACAATTTCGACATCCGCAAGAACCTGCTGGACTTCGACGACGTCAACAATGATCAGCGCAAGGTGATCTACGCCCAGCGCGATGAGCTGCTGGACGCCGAATCGGTGAAGGACAACGTCGACGGCATCCGTGACGACGTGATCTTCGACATCGTTGCGCGCTTCGTGCCGCCGAACTCGATCGACGAGCAGTGGGACCTGCGTGGCCTGGAAGCGACCCTGGAGTCGGACTTCGGCCTGCAGATGTCGCTGACCGACCTGGTCAAGCAGCATGAGGAACTGGATGCCGAGGCCATCGCCAGCAAGGTCCAGGAGCGCGTCAACCAGCACTTCGCCGAGAAGGAAGCCAGCCTGGGCGAAGAGACCATGCGCGCGCTGGAGAAGCACGTGATGCTGACCGTGCTGGACCAGAGCTGGAAGGAGCACCTGGCGCGCATGGATTACCTGCGCCAGGGCATCTACCTGCGTGGTTACGCGCAGAAGCAGCCCAAGCAGGAATACAAGAAGGAAGCCTTCGAGCTGTTCTCGGACATGCTGGAGAACGTCAAGCGCGAGGTGGTGACCCTGTTGGCCCGCGTGCGTATCCGCAGCGACGAGGAAGTGCAGGCCCTGGAGGCCGCCGAGCGCCAGCAGGCGCAGGCTCGCCTGAGCCAGTCGCAGTTCCAGCACCAGGATGCGGGCGGCTACAGTGCCGACGAGGAAGCCGCGCAGGTGCAGGCCGCCCAGCAGGGTGTGGCCACGCTGCAGCGCGACGAGCCGAAGATCGGCCGCAATGATCCGTGCCCGTGCGGCAGTGGCAAGAAGTACAAGCACTGCCACGGCCAGCTGAGCTGATCCCGAAGAGCCCCGCGAAAGCGGGGCTTTTCGTTTGTTGCGGGGGAGCTGCACCGGATCCGTGATTGCGCCGGCCGCCCTGTTCTGGGCATGCTTCCTCCATGCCTTCCCCCACCCGATCGATCCACGTCGTGGCCGCCGTCATCACCGACGCCCGTGGCCGCGTGCTGCTCAACCGCCGTACCGAGAACCGCGACATGGCCGGCCTGTGGGAGTTCCCCGGCGGCAAGCGCGAATCCGGCGAGACCTCTGAACAGGCGCTGGTGCGCGAGCTGCGCGAGGAACTGGGCATCGAGGCCGATGTCGGCGAGTGGCTGATGGACGTGCCGCAGCGCTATCCGGACAAGCACCTGACCCTGGAGGTGCGCCACGTGCGCAGCTGGAAGGGGACACCGCGTGGGCGGGAGGGCCAGGCCATAACCTGGGTGGCGCAGGACAAGCTGGGACGCTATTCGATGCCGCCGGCCGACCTGCCGGTGGTGGCCGCACTGCGCCAACCGGACCGCTACCTGATCACGCCGGCGCCGGCTGACGATGCCAGCGGCGTACAGCACTGGCATGACTGCCTGCAGCGCGCGGTCGCGGCGGGCCAGCAGCGCATCCAGCTGCGCCTGCCACCGGAACACCCGCAACGGCAGGCGATGATCGAACAGGCCGTGCGCGCGCATCGTCGCGGCGTGCAGTGGCTGCTCAATCGCGATGTGGCGCTGGCACGTGCACTGGGCGTGGGGGTGCACCTGGGCAGCGAGCAGCTGCAGGACCTGCAGGAACGGCCCTTGCCGGAAGGGCAGCTTGTCGCCGCGTCCTGCCACGACCTGGAGCAGCTGCAGGCGGCGCAGCGGCTGGGCTGCGACTTCGCGGTGCTCGGCCCGGTGCAGGCCACGGCCAGCCATCCCGATGCGGTGCCGCTGGGCTGGGAAGCCTTCGCCGCGCTGCGCGCGCAGGTGTCACTGCCGATCTACGCGTTGGGTGGGATGGCCGCCGGCCATATCGCCGAAGCCCGTCGCCATGGTGGGCAGGGTATCGCTGCGATTGGTGGGCTGTGGCCGGCGTGAGCCGGCATGCGCGGTTCGATCCCTGCGCAGCGGGGCTCTGACCCCATCGCGGCAATCCGGGGTCGGAGCCCTTTCCGCTGGAAAGGGATCCGACCCGTCCGGTCACAACGTGATCCAGAAACACCCGTATTGCCGCCGCAACCCCAGCACCGTCGAAGCGCGCGACACGCTGCCGGGCAGCGTCTGTTCCAGGCGCAGGCCGACCGGATGCCGCACGGTCGGCGGCTCCGGGTCGGATCCCTGCGCCGCAGGGGCCTGATCCTCATCCTGCGATTGCGGCAGCGCCTGCGAGGGATACACCGGTACCACGTCTACCAGGGGCCGCCGCGCCAGCGATTCCAGTTGACCGAGGATGCGCTGCGCACCGGCATCGGAGACTGCGCCCCACAGGTACAGCGACGACAACCGGTTCACATCGTTGCTGAGGATGCCGACGCGCAGTGCGTCCACCAGCTCGCTCAGGCGACGTGGGCAGCGCGCCCCCAGGGTGTCGCGCGACAGGGTGCTGCCGGTGGGCGCGGGCGGTGGCAATCGCGATCGGGCGCCGACACTGTCGCAGGGGCGGTCGGTGTACACGCTCTGCCCCCGTGCATCAGTGCAGCGGTTCAAGCGTGGAGACTGCGCATGGACCACGCTCGACGCCGAGCACAATGACAGCAGCAACAGCAGGAAGGAAAGCCGGTTCATCGACGCAGGGTAGCGCCGATCGTGGTGGCATGGCGTGCTTTCAGCCCTGCAGCAGCTTCAGCACCGACGTGGTCGGCCTGGCCAGGTTCAGGGTGTAGAAGTGCAGGCCCGGCGCGCCGCCCTCGACCAGGCGCTGGCACAGCCTGGCCACCACTTCGGTACCGAACGCCCGCACCGATTCGGCGTCATCGCCATAGGCCTGCATCTTGCGGCTGATCCAGCGCGGGATTTCCGCACCGCACTGCTCGGAGAAACGGCGCAGCTGGCTGAAGTTGGCGATCGGCATGATGCCTGGCGTGATGGGTACCTGCACGCCGAGCCGGCGCACGGCATCGACGAAGTGGAAGTACGCATCCGGGTTGTAGAAATACTGGGTGATCGCCGCGTCCGCGCCGGCATCGATCTTGGCCTTGAAGTGCTTGAGGTCGGCCAGTGCATCGGAGGCCTGTGGATGGGTCTCAGGGTAGGCGCCCACTTCGATGCGGAACGCATCGCCATGTTCGGCGCGGATGAACTCGATCAGCTCGGCGGCGTAGCGCATGTCGCCGGGAAACCCCATGCCGGAGGGCAGGTCGCCGCGCAGCGCCACCAGGCGATGGCAGCCGATGGCGCGGTACAGCTTGAGCAGTTCGCGGATTTCCTGGCGGGTGCCGCCGACACAGGACAGGTGCGGTGCGGCCTCGAAGCCATGGTGCTGGTTGAGGTGGCGCACGGTCTCGGAGGTATAGCTCAGGGTCGAGCCACCAGCGCCGAAGGTACAGGACACGTACTCGGGACCGTAGTCCTTCAGCTTGGCTGCGGCACGATCCAGCTGGCTGCGCTGTTCGTCGGTCTTGGGCGGATAGAACTCGAAGCTGATGGCAGTCATGGCACGGGCGGCGGCGGCGGGTGGGGATCAGTATATCGCTTCATCAAGATGGATGTTCAGTGATTCTGTGTGCAGGCGCCGCGAGCGTAAGGCCGTGCAGGTGCTGCCAGCGGTTACCCTGTGCGGCGGATTCCTAGATCGCGCCACACCATGTCCATCGTTCTTACCGATTTCGCCCGTCCCCGCCTGTTCCCGCGCATGCCGCGCGGCAACACCATCCAGGACTGCACTGCCGAACAGTTCGAGGCGTACCTCAATGCCCATGAACCGATGAAGGTCCTGCAAGGTTATGCCCCCTTCTGCAAACTGTTCGTCTATGAGAACTGGACCAGCACCCGGTGCCTGACGGTGCCGATCACCGAGGCCAACCGCCATCTGCTGCGCAGTGGTTACGAGGCGCGCAACCGGGAGGAACTGCCGGTACTGGTGCGCTGGTTCGAAGGCGTGGAATCGCCGCGCGCCAACTATCTGGTCGTCATCCTGTACAGCGCGGAGCAGCTTGCGAAGGAAGGCTCGCCGATCGAGGCTGATTGGGGCATCGTCGGCTGCATCTACACCGCTGAGCCGGACGAGGTGCCGATGGCCCCGATCACGATGATGCGCAATGCGCTGGGCGTGGAAGAGGGCGGCTCCGGCGTGCCGCTGGACCGCGAGGCGTACCGGCGTGCGGTGGAATTCTGGGAGAACAACGCCAATTGGCGGCCGTAGGGGAAGGACAGGCCAGTAGAGCCACGCCATGCGTGGCTGCTTCATCGTTCGACGGTTTTCCACTCCCACCAGGGGTAGTGATACTCGCGGTCGATCGCCTGCCAGTGTTGGCCGCAGCGGGTGCAGGCGACGCTATGGCAGTTGCCCCAGCCATCCTCCGCTGCGTCGAGCGACAGCAGCTGCATCTGCCCGTGTTCGATCAGCCGACGGGGGTCGAAGAACGGGTAGCCGGGGTTGAGCGCACACAGGCAGCCGCTGCCCGCGCGCCAGAAACGCAGCCGCTGCAGCGCCGCCTTCAGGTGCGCCTGGTTGCTGACCAGCATGCCGCCCAGCGCTATGCCTGCGCTGCGCTGCTCGATCAACGTCACGTGCGGTGCCAGCGCGTCCAGCGGCGCCGCATCGAACAGCCGGGCGAGCGTACGCGCGGCGTCGGTGATGCGCCCGCCGTCGCCTGACAGCAGGTCCTGCAGCAGCGCCTGGGCGTGGGCATTGTTGAGCATGGGGGCTGGCGCCGCAGACCAGGGCCAGCGCATCAGCGCGCCTTGCCGATGGCGGCGAAGTGTCCGCCGGTGAGCTGCAGCAGATCGCCCGGTGCCAGTTCCACTTCCAGGCCACGACGGCCGGCGCTGACATGCAGCGTGTGCAGGGATTCCGCACTGGAATCAAGAAAGGTGCGAAGGCGCTTTTTCTGGCCCAGCGGGCTGATGCCACCGACCAGATAGCCGGTCGCACGCTGTGCGGCGTCAGCGGCGGCCATCTCGCATTTCCTGCAGCGGGCAGCTTCGGCCAGCGCCTTCAGGTCCAGCTGGCCGGCGACCGGCACGATGGCCACCAGCAGTTCGTGGGTGTCGGTACTGGCCAGCAGGGTCTTGAACACCTGTGCCGGGTCCAGGCCGAGCTTTTCCACGGCTTCGCCACCATAGGAGGCGGCATGGGCATCGTGCACGTAGCTGCGCACGCTGTGGGCGATGTTCTCGCGCTTGAGCAGATGGATGGCGGGGGTCATGCGCGCATCGTAGCGCGCAGGGAATAACCTGCCTTGACCGAGGCTACTGGTGGGCCCCTGCGATAATGCGCGCTGTACACCGTCTGGACTCTCATCATGCGCGCACCGCCCCTGCTTCATGGCCTGACTCTGGATAGCGAACCGTGCGCGGGCCCGTACCCACCGCAGGGCTTCTGGCCGATCGCCGAAGGTGCACTGGGCAACGGTGATCAGTTCGGTCTGTACTGGCCGCTGGCTCGGGAGGCTGAGCCGCCCGTGGTCTGCGAAATGTTCCATGACGAGGGGCGGATGGTCTTCCGCCATTCCTCGCTGGATGTCTTCGCGCAATGGCTGGATGCCGGTGGCGCGGAACAGGACGACGATGACGGCTGCGAGCCGCGTGAGCACGCGGTACCGGATGCGGGATCGCCGTTGCCCTTGATCGAGCGTGCGCAGCGGCATGTACAGGCTGCCGAACCGGCCCAGGCAATCGCGTTGCTGGAGGATGCCTGCAGGCGCTTTCCGGAACTGCCGCGCGCGTGGGCCATGCTGGCAGGGCAGCAGATGCGCCGGGGCCAGCACGCGGCGGCCGTGGCGGCGGCACGTGCGGCGATCCTGGCCAACTGGGCTTTCGGCATTCCCGAGCCTGGCGTGCTGCGCATGCTGCGGGCCACCGATGCCGCCGGCGATCCTGTGCTGGCAATGGCGCAGCAGATGGGGTTCGCCTTCGGCGGCGCCAAGACCAACGCGGACCATGCGCGGATGCAGGCGTGCATCGATCAGTGCTGGGATGCGGGAGATACGCTGGCGGCACTGCGCATGAGCCAGAACCGCTGCTACGTGTTGAGCAGCGAGACTGTTTCCTTCCAGCAGCGCGAAGGCTTCGATCTGGAGGCCTGGCGGCGCGACTTCGCCGCACGGTGCCAGCGTGCGCTGCACGACGACCGGCAGCGCATGTAGATCCAGCCCGGCGACGCGGGATCAGCGCGACATCGATTGCTGCGTCTGTATCTGTTCCTGGGTCTGCCGCTGTGACAGCTCGTTGTCCAGCGCCTGGCTCTGCCGCGTGCTGTCCTGCAGGTTCTGGTTCACCGCCTGCGACAGGTCGACGTAGGTGCGGTGCATGGCGGGATCGCCGAGCTGGCCCTGCACCGCGAACACGCCCTGGTTGTCCGGCCGCGCCAGCACGGTATCGACCTGGCTCATGCCGGCCAACTTTGACTCGTAAGCCACCTGGCCTGCGGCGTTCTCGAGCTGGCTGCGGTCATTGAACAGCGGCGACAGGCCGCCCTGGCGCCGCTGTTCTTCCAGTGCTTCCAGCTTTTCCACGACCTGCTGGTAACGCGGGTTGTCGGCGTGGCCCGGGGTGGCCATGGTCGGCTCGGCCGCCTGTGCACGCTGCTGCGTGGCCACCTCCAGCGCCCCCAGGGTCGCGCCGCCAGCCTTGCCGTCTACGGTGAGGTGGTGATCCCGCTGGAACTGCTTGACCGCTTCCACGGTGCCGGGGCCGAAATCGCCATCGGCCACCAGCGGCTTGCCGTCCTTGCCCAGGTAGCCCAGGTCGGACAGCTTCTGCTGCATGGCCTGCACCTCATCGCCCTTGCTGCCGTTGACCAGCACGCCGTTGCCCGCAGGCGTGCCCGGTGACCCGTGCGAGGGAGCATGGGTGGGGGTGATGCCGATCTGGACCATGGCCCGGTCGAAGCGCTCATCGCGGCTGGCTACGGCGGCCTGCGACTGGATGCCGTACTTGGTGGCATCGACGAAGTTCTGCACGTCGCCGCGCGTCGGCGGATTGCCAGCCTGGACGGTGCCGCCCTGCAGCGTTTCCGCATTGCCGGCCAGATAGCTGATGAACTGCGGGCCCATGCTGCCGAACTGGTTGTCATAGTCCGCCATGGCCAGCTGCAACTCCGGGTTGGCGGCGATGGCATCGGCCGCGGCCGGATTGGTTGCACGTACCTTGGCGATGGCCTGATCGACACGCTCGATGGCGCTGTCCAGCTTGGCGTTGGTGAGCTCGTCCATCCTGGCCTGCGGAATGGCCTGCAACTTGGCGTCGAGCGCCGCCAGCTGCTGGGTGCTCAATCCGCCCTGCTGGGACAACAGTGCGATGTCACCATCGGTGAAGCCGTTGTCGCGCAGGAAGCGCCTGGCCTGCGGATTGCCGCCGACATCGAACTGCACCAGCCCGAACGAATAGGTGCTTGCGCCTTTCTGTGCGTATGAGAAGTGGTCCAGGTGGCGGGTGTTGCCGCCCAGCTCGGTGTTGAGGAACAGCGTGGACAGCTGTTCGCGCGTAAGGGTGGAATCCGTTGCCATGGTCATCGTCCTTCAATGAGGGTAAAGCGCCGGGCGTGCCCGGCGATTGTCAGCCGCCGCAGTGCTGCTGGGTGAAGCCGAGCAGCTGGCGGATGGCCTGGGTGCCGTAAGCAGCCGGCGCCGGTTCGAGGGCGAACTGGCCAACCATCTGGTTGCTGCACAGCTGCACGTTGCGCCTGCCGGCGGAGGTTTCCTGGGTGCAGTTGGCTGCGAGCAGGGCGTTGGGGCCGCCGCCCATGTTCGTGGCGGCCGTGCAGCCCAGCAGGCGGCCTTCCTGGCCGTTCTCACCCAGCAGCGTGTTGAAGTTCGCCAGCTGGCTGTTGGGATCGCGCAGCACCAGCAGGTCCACGCATTGCTGCTGGCCGTCAGGGGCTTCGCATGCATCCTGGTCGACCAGGCCGTCACGCGTGGCGGACAGCACCTTGAGGCGATCGGCGTACACCTGCTGCAGGCACTGTGCATCGGTGCACAGGTCGCGGGTGTGCTCCTGCCAGCGCTGCTGTTCGGCGTGCAGCTTGCTCTGCCCTGCTGCATCGAGCGTGGCCTGTGCGGCAGTGACCGCCTTGCCCACGTCCGCATCCAGGCCGGTCAGGGTCGGGTCCTTGCAGACCAGGGTCTGTGCCGGCGACGCTGCATCGGCGCAGCCAGCGCTCGTGTCGGCGACCGTGGCGGGCGCGTCGGCGGCCTTGCCTGCGGGGCTGGCCTGTCCGCTGGCCGCAGCCGGAGCCGTAGCGCCGGCTTCGCCGGCAGGTGGGGTGCAGGCGGCCAGCAGGGCCACCCAGCACAGGGGCATCAGGGGCTTCATGGCCCGGTTCAGTCGTTCACGGTTGCGCGGCATGTCCTGTCCTTTGGTGTCTGCGTCCCGGCGCATGGCCTGCCGTTGGCAGCCCACGCGGGCGTAAAGCCTAGCAAGCGGCTTCTTAGTGCTCCGTGACAGGGTGCGCGGATCGGTTGCCGGGTGCCGCAACGCAGAACGGGCGCCCGAAGGCGCCCGTCCTGTCTGCATCCGTTGCCGGGGTCAGAGCCCTTTCATGCGGAAAGGGATCCGACCCCGCGTACGCCGGTAGTGCCGGCCGCTGGCCGGTACCCCGCAGGCATCAGTAGCGGTAGTGGTCCGGCTTGAACGGGCCTTCCACCGGCACGCCGATGTAGTCGGCCTGTTCCTGGCTCAGGGTGGTCAGCTTCACGCCGATCTTTTCCAGGTGCAGGCGGGCCACTTCTTCGTCCAGCTTCTTCGGCAGCAGGTAGACCTTCTTCTCGTAGCTGTCCTTGTTCGCCCACAGGTCGATCTGTGCCAGGGTCTGGTTGGCGAAGCTGTTGGACATCACGAAGCTCGGGTGGCCGGTGGCGCAGCCCAGGTTCACCAGGCGGCCTTCGGCCAGCAGGAAGATCGCGTTGCCGTTCGGGAAGATGTACTTGTCCACCTGCGGCTTGATGTTGACATGCTTGATGCCCGGGTAGGACACCAGTGCATCGACCTGGATCTCGTTGTCGAAGTGGCCGATGTTGCAGACGATGGCCTGGTCCTTCATCGCGCTCAGGTGCTCGATGCGGATGATGTCGCGGTTGCCGGTGGTGGTGACATACAGGTCGGCACGGCCCAGGGTCGACTCGATGGTGTTGACTTCATAGCCTTCCATCGCCGCCTGCAGCGCGCAGATCGGGTCGATCTCGGTGACGATCACGCGCGCGCCGTAGGCACGCAGCGAGGCCGCGCAGCCCTTGCCGACGTCGCCGTAGCCGCAGACCACGGCCACCTTGCCGGCCAGCATCACGTCCATCGCGCGCTTCAGGCCGTCGGCCAGCGACTCGCGGCAGCCGTACAGGTTGTCGAACTTGCTCTTGGTGACCGAGTCGTTGACGTTGATCGCCGGGATCAGCAGGGTGCCGGCCTGCGCCAGCTGGTACAGGCGGTGCACACCGGTGGTGGTCTCTTCGGAGACGCCCTTCCAGTCCTTCACCACGCGGCCCCAGTAACCCGGGCGCTCCTTGGCCACGCGCTTGAGCAGGTTCTTGATGACCTGTTCTTCGTGCGAGGCAGAGGGGGTGTTGACCCAGTCGCTGCCGTTTTCCAGTTCGTAGCCCTTGTGGATCAGCAGGGTCACGTCACCGCCGTCGTCGACCACCAGTTCCGGGCCGGTCAGGGTGCCGTCGGCCAGGGTGAAGGTCAGCGCGTCCAGGGTGCAGTCCCAGTACTCTTCCAGGGTCTCGCCCTTCCAGGCGAACACCGGGGTGCCGGTGGCGGCGATGGCGGCAGCCGCGTGGTCCTGGGTCGAGAAGATGTTGCACGAGGCCCAGCGCACATCGGCGCCGATGTCCTTCAGGGTCTCGATCAGCACCGCGGTCTGGATGGTCATGTGCAGCGAGCCGGTCACGCGCACGCCCTTCAGCGGCAGTTCGGCCTGGTACTTGCGGCGGATCGACATCAGGCCCGGCATTTCGTGCTCGGCGATGTCCAGTTCCTTGCGGCCCCAGTCGGCCAGCGTGATATCGCGGATCTTGTAATCACCTTCGGTGGAGAAGGTCTTGGCAACAGCGTTCATTCGTGTGCTCCGGTTGTGGGCGAGCGGATGCTCGCATCTAGCCGGGCGCCGTTGTTACAAAGCCACCTTACCGAGCCTGGCCGGGCCTCGTGGGATCCGGTCGCAGCGCCCCTCGGCAGGGGAGAACCCCCATTATATCGCGGCCCCAGCGTGACATCGGCATGACCCAACCATCGGCAGATGGGGCCACGTGCACGGCCTGTTAAGGTCGGTGTTTTCACGCATCACACAGGTGGAACGATGAGCATGCACGCGCGCCGCACACGGCGCTGGACCGGCCTGGTCCTGTCGATGGGGCTGCTGGCGGTGGCCCCGCTGGCCTGGGCGGCCGCTTCGCAGCCCGTTGCCGCGCAGGCGCAGGGTGTCAACGGCTACGAACTGCCATCGGCCGCACTGCAGGCAGTGGTCGATGCCCCGCGCGCGCCGTCGCTGTTCCTGTCGCCGCGCCGCGACGTGGCCGCGATGATGCAGATGCCGTCGCTGCCGTCGATCCAGGTGGTGGCGCAGCCGGAACTGAAGCTGGCCGGCCTGCGCATCAACCCGCGCACGTTCTCCGACAGCCGCTTCAGCTTCGGCGAGAAGCTGTGGCTGATGAACGTGGCCGATGGCAAGGAGCGGCAGATCAGTGGCCTGCCGGCCACGCTGTCGATCGCCAGTGTGATGTGGTCGCCGGACCAGAAGTGGCTGGCGTTCAACCAGGTCGATGCCGCCAGTGGCGCCAATGAACTGTGGCTGGTGGATGTGGCCGGTGGCAGTGCCCGTCGCCTGGTTGCCGGCCTGAACACGGTGATCGGTAGCGGCTACCAGTGGCTGCCGGACAGCCGCGGGCTGGTGGTGTTCGCCCGCCCGGCCAACCTGGGGCCAGCCCCGGCCGCCGACGGCGTCCCGACCGGCCCTGCCGTGCAGCAGACCAGCCAGGGCGGCGGCGTGGTGTCGATCCGTACCTATCAGGACCTGCTGAAGAACGAAGCCGACGCTCGCCAGTTCGATTACTACGCTACTACCCAGCCGATGGAAGTCGGCCTGGATGGCAGTACCCGCGCGATCGGTGCGGCCGGCATCTTCATGGGCTTCTCGGTGTCGCCTGACGGCCGCTTCGTGCTGCGCCAGCCGGTGCAGCGTCCGTACTCCTACGTGGTGCCGGTAAGCAGTTTTCCGCGCCGCATTGAAGTAATCGACCGGGCCACCGGCAAGCTGGTGCATACCGTGGCGGTGCGCCCGCTGGTGGAAGGCCTGCCGACCGGCAATGATGCCGAAGTGACCGGCGTGCGCGACATCAGCTGGCGCGGTGATGCCGATGCCACCCTGGTCTGGGCCGAAGCGCAGGACGGTGGTGATCCGAACCAGGAGGCCAAGGTGCGCGATGCGGTGCTGATGCAGGCCGCGCCGTTCGACAAGCCGCCGGTCACCCTGGCCCAGCTTGGCAGCCGCCTGAGCGGCATCAACTGGGGCCGTGGCGACCTGGCCCTGCTGACCGAGTCGTGGTGGAAGACCCGCAGGACCAAGACTTGGCTGATCGCCCCGGACAACGCCGGTGTCGAGCCGCGCCTGCTGTGGGATCGTGACGCGCAGGACCGTTACGCCGATCCGGGGCGGCCGCTGCTGGCCAGCGATGAACGTGGTCGCTCGCTGCTGCAGACCAGCCCGGATGGCAGCAGCCTGTACCTGGCCGGCGCCGGTGCTTCGCCGGAGGGCGACCGCCCGTTCGTGGACCGCTTCGACATCGCCACGGGCAAGGCGACGCGTCTGTTCCATTCGCAGGCGCCGAGCTATTCGCTGCCGGTGGCATTGCTGGACAACCAGGGCAGTTCGCTGCTGCTGAGCCGCGAGAGCCCGGACGAACCGGCCAACTTCTACGTGCAGTCGCTGGCCGATGCCGGTGCCGCACCGCGCGCGCTGACCCGTTTCGCCCATCCGCTGCCGCAGCTGAAGGGCGTGCAGAAGGAGCAGATCCGCTACAAGCGCAAGGATGGGGTCGACCTGACCGCGACCCTGCTGCTGCCGCCGGGCTACGACCCCAAGCGCGACGGCCCGCGCCCGCTGCTGATGTGGGCCTACCCGGGCGAGTTCAAGAGCGCGGCCGCGGCCAGCCAGGTGACCGATTCGCCGTATCGCTTCAATGCGGTCAGCTACTGGGGCCCGCAGGCGTTCCTGGCCAAGGGCTATGTGGTGCTGGCCAGCCCGTCGATGCCAATCATCGGTGAGGGCGACAAGGAACCCAACGACACCTATATCGAACAGCTGGTGGCCAATGCGCAGGCGGCAGTGGATGAAGTGGTGCGGCGTGGTGTGACCGATCGCGAGCACATCGCCATCGGCGGCCATTCCTACGGTGCGTTCATGACCGCCAACCTGCTGGCGCACACCCGCCTGTTCAAGGCCGGCATCGCGCGCAGCGGTGCCTACAACCGCACGCTCACCCCGTTCGGTTTCCAGGCCGAGGAACGCAACTACTGGCAGGCGCAGGACGTCTACCAGAAGATGGCGCCGTTCAATTACGCCGACAGGATCAAGGATCCGATCCTGTTCATCCACGGCGTGGACGACAACAACTCCGGCACGTTCCCGATCCAGAGCGAGCGCATGTTCGCCGCGGTGAAGGGCCTGGGTGGCACCGCGCGGCTGGTGATGCTGCCCAACGAATCGCATGCCTACCGCGCACGCGAATCGATCATGACCATGCTGGCCGAGAGCGAGCGCTGGCTGGAGCAGACCATCGGCCCGGCCGAGCAGGGCAAGGCGAAGAAGAAGCGCTGATACCTGCATGAGGGCGGCCCCTGTAACAGGGGCCGCCTGTGCGGCTGCGGCGCCGCCCGAGCATGGGCTCGGGCGCTACACGGTGTCACGCGCCACGACGCTTGTAGAGCCGAGCTCATGCTCGGCTGCGTGCGTCATGGATACGTGCAGATGAAACCATTTTTGCGTCGCAGCACGCTGCCCGTTCTGGTTTAGGCTTGGGGTCTGGATCCGTTGACCGAGGCCTGTGCGTCGCCGATGAACGAGTACCGCAGCAGCATCGAGTTTGCTTCTCCCGATCTTCCGCTTCGCGATGACGTGCGCCGGCTCGGCGCACTGGTCGGTGACCTTCTGGTCGAGCAGGTATCGGCGGCCTTCCTCGACGAGGTCGAGGACGTGCGCACCCGCGCCATCGCCCGCCGCGAGAACCAGGCACCGCTGTCGGAGCTGGCCGAAGGGCTGGCCGGGCGCACGCCGCAGCAGGCCGAGACCATGGTGCGGGCCTTCAGCACCTACTTCCAGGTGGTCAACATTGCCGAGCGCGTGCATCGCATCCGCCGCCGCCGTGACTACCAGCGTGCCGGTACCGCAGGGGCGCAGCCTGACGGCCTGCAGGATGCGCTGCAGCAGCTGAAGGCGCAGGGCGTGACGCTGGACGAGCTGGCGCAATGGCTGCCGCGCATCGATATCGAACCGGTGTTTACCGCGCACCCGACCGAAGCGGTGCGCCGCGCGCTGCTGGAGAAAGAGCAGCTGATGGCGGCCAGCCTGGTCGACAACCTCGACGGCCAGCGCACGCCGGGGGAAGCGGCCGCCGATGCTGCGCGCTTCCGCATGGCGCTGACCGCGTCGTGGCAGACCACTGACTCTTCGCCGGTGCGGCCCACTGTCGATGACGAGCGCGAGCACGTCGGCTTCTATCTGGTGCAGGTGCTGTACCGCGTGATTCCGGTGCTGTACGAATCGCTGCAGCAGGCGCTGCGCGATACCTATGGTGAAGAGCTGCCACTGCCGCGCCTGCTGCGCTTCGGTACGTGGGTGGGCGGGGACATGGACGGCAACCCGAACGTGGATGCCCACACCATCTGCAGTACGCTGGATGCGCAGCGGCAGGCGGTACTGGCGCGCTACCAGAAGGAACTGCTGCAGCTGGCCAGCCTGCTCAGCCAGTCCACCGAGCGGGTGGGCGTGAGCGATGCGCTGCAGGCGCGCGTGGCGCACTACCAGCAGCTGCTGCCGCAGGTACAGTCGCGCCCGCGCCATGCCGACATGCCCTACCGCCTGCTCAACGATCGCATGCGCGCGCGCCTGCAGGCCACGCTGGAAGAGGGCGAGGGCGCTTACGCCGGCCCGGATGAACTGATCGACGACCTGCAGCTGATCCTCGACAGCCTGCGCGCGAACCGCGGCGAGCATGCCGGTGGCTTCGCCGTGCAGCGGCTGTTGTGGCGGGTGAAGACGTTCGGCTTCCATCTGGCGCGGTTGGACGTGCGCCAGGAATCGAGCGTGCATGCGCGCGCGCTGGCGGCGGTGCTGGGCGGCGACGCAGCGTGGGACGGCCTGGATGCATTGGGCCGCGCGCGCCTGCTGGCACCGCATGCCAGCGGTGAGGTGCCGTTGCCGGAAGGCGACGACGACGGCAACCGGCGGCTCGACGCCGTGTTCGCTGCATTGGCCGATGCCCGTGCGCGGCATGGCGGCGATGCACTGGGCAGTTACATCATCTCGATGGCGCACGACCGCAGCGACGTGCTGGCGGTGCTGGCGCTGGCGCGGCGTGGTGGCCTGGTCGATGCCGATGGCGGCGTGCCGCTCGATATCGCGCCGCTGTTTGAAACTGTGGACGACCTCAAGCGCGGTACCGCCACGCTGCGCGACCTGCTGGAGGATCCGGTGTACCGCGCGCACCTGCAGGCACGCGACGACGTGCAGATGGTGATGCTGGGCTATTCGGACAGCAGCAAGGACGGCGGCATCGCCGCCTCGCGCTGGGGCCTGCAGCGCGCGCAGGTGGAACTGCTGGAGGTGGCGGCCGAGGCCGGCATCCGATTGACCTTCTTCCATGGCCGGGGCGGCTCGATCAGCCGTGGCGGTGGCAAGACCACGCATGCGGTCGATGCGTCGCCGCGCGGCAGCATCGATGGCCGCCTGCGGGTGACCGAGCAGGGCGAGGTGATCCATCGCAAGTACGGCATCCGCGCGCTGGCCCTGCGCTCGCTGGAACAGGCCACCGGTGCAGTGCTGCGCGCCAGCCTGCGCCCGCGCGCCGCCGAGCCGCGCGAGGATGACTGGCGGCCGGTGATGGATGCGGTGGCTGCGGCCAGCAGCGAGGTGTATCGCGCGTTCGTCGGCCAGCCCGGTTTCATGGATTACTTCCGTACCGCCACGCCGATCGACGTGATCGAGCGGATGACGCTGGGTTCGCGGCCGTCGCGCCGGCTCGGCCAGGACGCAGCGCTGGGCAACCTGCGTGCGATTCCCTGGGTGTTCGCCTGGAGCCAGGCGCGTGCGGTGATTCCCGGCTGGTACGGCGTGGGCAGTGGCCTGCAGGCCGCGGTCGATGCCGGCCACGAACAGACCCTGCGCGATATGGCGCGGGACTGGCCGTTCTTCCGTACCTTCCTGGACGACATCGCGATGGTGCTGTCCAAGGGCGATATCACCATCGCCCAGCAGTTCTCGCTGTTGTCGGGTGAACTGCACGGGCGCTTCTTCCCGCAGGTGCAGCGCGAACTGGAGCTCACCCGGCGCTGGCTGCTGGCGTTGATGGACCAGAAGACGCTGCTGGACCACGACGCGCGGCTGGCGCTGTCGATCCGCCTGCGCAATCCCTACGTCGATCCGATCAGCGTGCTGCAGGTGGATCTGCTGCAGCGCTGGCGGGCCAGCGGGCGCGAGGATGACGATCTGCTGCGCGCGCTGGTGGCGTGCGTGAACGGCGTTTCGCAGGGCGTGCAGAACACAGGGTGACCTGGCGTTGGTAGTGCCGGCCGCTGGCCGGCAACCTCATGATGTTTGGCAGCACGCGCGAGGTTGCCGGCCAGCGGCCGGCACTACCTCATTCCTCCGGCGACGGCGGGTTCGACGCCAGCAGTTCCAGGTGGCGCTGTTCCATTTCCTGGCGCAGCTGGCGGCGGATCTGTGCTGCGGCCTGGCGGCGCTTTTCGTCGGACGTTGCCGGCTGCAAGGGCGGGACAGGCGTCGGCCGGCCTTCTTCATCCACTGCGACCATCGTGAAGAAGCAGCTGTTGGCGTGGCGCACGCTGCGCTTGAGGATGTCCTCGGCCACCACCTTGATGCCGATCTCCATCGATGAGGTGCCGGTGTAGTTCACCGAGGCCAGGAAGGTGACCAGCTCGCCGACCGCGATGGGCTGGCGGAACATCACCTGGTCCACCGACAGGGTGACCACGTAGCTGCCGGCATAGCGGCTGGCGCAGGCGTAGGCCACCTGGTCAAGCAGGCGCAGGATGGCGCCACCATGGACCTTGCCGGAGAAATTGGCCATCTCCGGCGACATCAGCACCGTCATGGACAGCTGGTGGGTTTTCAGTTCGGTCGACATGCGGCGATTGTATCGGCAACCGGTCGTGCCGGCCGCTGGCCGGCAACCACGCGGTTGTTTCCGGAGGCCATGAAAAAGCCGGCCAGCGGCCGGCTCTACCAGAAGCAGAAGGGCCGCGTGAGCGGCCCTTCGTGTTGCTTACTTCAGCTTCGCATCGGCGCGCAGGGCGGCGGCGCGGTCGGTCTTCTCCCAGGAGAAGGCCGTGGCGTTGACGGTCTCGCCTTCGCCGTTGAGGTAGCTGAACTCCTTCGGCTTGCGGCCGAAGTGGCCATAGGCCGCGGTCTGCTGGTACATCGGGTGGATCAGGTCCAGCATCTTGATGATGCCGTACGGGCGCAGGTCGAAGTGCTTGCGGATCAGCTTCTCGATCTTGTCGTCGCTGATCTTGCCGGTGCCGAAGGTGGTGACCGAGATCGAGGTCGGCTCAGCCACGCCGATGGCGTAGGAGACCTGCACTTCGCAACGGTCGGCCAGGCCGGCAGCAACCACGTTCTTGGCGACGTAGCGGGCCGCGTAGGCGGCCGAACGGTCGACCTTGGACGGGTCCTTGCCGGAGAACGCGCCACCACCGTGACGGGCCCAGCCGCCGTAGGTGTCGACGATGATCTTGCGGCCGGTCAGGCCGCAGTCGCCCACCGGGCCGCCGATCTCGAACTTGCCGGTCGGGTTGATGTGGAACTTGGTGCCCTTGTGCAGCCACTTGGCCGGCAGCACCGGCTTGATGATCTCTTCGCGGACGGCCTCGATGAGGTCCTTCTGCTTGATGCCCGGGGCGTGCTGGGTCGACAGGACCACGGCGTCGATGGCCGAGACCACGCCGTTTTCATAGCGCAGGGTGACCTGGCTCTTGGCGTCCGGGCGCAGCCACGACAGCGGCGAGTTCTTCTTCTTGCGGATCTTGGCCTGCTGCTCGACCAGGCGGTGCGACAGGTGGATCGCGGCCGGCATGTAGCTGTCGGTCTCGTTGGTGGCATAGCCGAACATCAGGCCCTGGTCGCCAGCGCCCATTTCTTCCGGCTTCTTGCGGTCCACGCCCTGGGCGATGTGCGGCGACTGCTTGCCGATCAGGTTCAGCACGCCGCAGGTGGCGCCGTCGAAGCCGACGTCGGAGCTGTCGTAACCGATGTCCGTGATGACCTTGCGGGTCAGCGCTTCCAGGTCGATCCAGGCGCTGGTGGTGATTTCACCGGCCACGATGGCAACGCCGGTCTTGACCATGGTCTCGCAGGCCACGCGGGCGCGCTGGTCCTGGGTCAGGATCGCGTCCAGCACCGCATCGGAGATCTGGTCGGCAACCTTGTCCGGATGGCCTTCGGAGACCGACTCGGAGGTGAAGAGATAGCTGGACATCAGGCGTAATATCCCTTGATTCGGATGGAAAGATGGGCGCGCATGATACACGGGGTGCGCCGCCTGTGCATTGTGAACCGGTACCGGTTGCCGGTGGTTAAGCCCGCGTAGGCCCGGCAGGGGCCGTCATGACGGGATTGGGGGCCAGCCTCGAGGCCCAGTGTTCCACCCGCGCGACAACAACAGACAGGGCTGCCCAACCCCCGACCGCGCAGGGCGCGACCCGGCCGTCAAGGGGGCCGGCCGTCATCGTTCTGCCCCGAAACCGCCATCTGGCTGCCGCCTGCCGGGCGCAGGCTGTCGGCCAATCCGGCCGCCGGGCATCAGTGGATCCGCCATGCAGGAACTCGAACAGCGTCTCCAGCAACGTTTCCCCGATTGGTTCCATGGCCGCCGTGGCCAGCTGGCACGGCCGCTGCTGCGCAGCGTCGGCCGCTGGTCGCGCCTGGACCAGATCGAAGCCTTCCTGCAGCGCAGCTCAGGCCTGCGCGGCTTCGGTTTCGTCGCCGCCGGCCTGGAGTTCATCGGCGGCCAGTACCAGGTGGATCCGGCCGCGCTGGCGAAGATTCCGGCCACCGGCCGCCTGCTGATTGTCGCCAACCACCCTTCCGGGGCGCTGGACGCATTGGCCTTGCTGGACGCAGTCGGCCGTATTCGCCGCGATGTGCGGATCGTGGCCAACGACCTGCTGGGGGCGATCGCGCCGCTGCAGGATCTGCTGTTGCCGGTGCGCATCCTGGGCGGCAAGGCGCAGCGCGGCAGCCTGCATGCGGTGGAGCAGGCGTTGGCCGCCGAGCAGTGCGTGATCGTGTTCCCGGCTGGCGAGGTCTCGCGCCTGTCGCTGCGCGGCATCCGCGATGGCCGCTGGCAGCGCGGATTCGTCCGTTTTGCCCGCGCGGCCGGTGCGCCGGTGCTGCCGGTGAGGGTGGAAGCGCGCAACTCGGCGCTGTTCTATGGCGCCTCGACCCTGTTCAAGCCGGCCGGTACCGCGTTGCTGGCACGCGAGATGTTCACCCGTCGTGGCCGCCCGCTGCGGCTGAGCATCGGCGAGCCGATGCGGCTGGGCGACGGCGGCGACCCGGGTGCCCAACTGCTGGCGGTACGTCGCGCACTCTATGCGCTGGGCCGCAATGGCGCGGCCGGCAATGCCGCTGCCTGCGCGGGCCCTGAGCCGCTGGCCGCCCCGGTGCCACCTTCGCAGGTCGCCGCTGGCATCGCTGCTGCCACCCAGCTGGGCCAGACCGCCGACGGCAAGCAGATCCTGCTGGCCACCTGCACTGCCGATTCGCCACTGCTGCTGGAACTGGGCCGCCTGCGCGAACTGACCTTCCGCCAGGTGGGTGAGGGCACCGGCCGCAGCCGTGACCTCGACAACTACGACCCGCAGTACGAGCACATCGTGATCTGGGACGCCGCCGCGCAGCGCATTGCTGGCGCGTACCGGATCATGCGTGGTGCCCACGCGTTGGCCCGGCACGGCCTGTCCGGGCTCTACAGCGCGTCGCTGTTCCGCTATTCCGACGATGCCATCACCCACATCGCCGAGGGCCTGGAACTGGGCCGCAGCTTCGTGGTGCCCGATTACTGGGGCAGCCGCAGCCTGGACTACCTGTGGCAGGGCATCGGTGCCTACCTGCAGTGCCGGCCGGGGATCCGCTACCTGTTCGGCGCGGTGTCGATCAGTGCGGCCTTGCCGCGCGATGCGCGCGAGCAGCTGGTGGCGTACTACCAGCGTTATTACAGCGGCACCGCCGGCATGGCCGAATCGAACCGGCCGTTCCAGTACTTCGCCGCACCGCCCAGTTTCGGTGAGCTGGATGCAGGCGCCGCGTTCGACGTGCTGAAGGCCAACCTGGCTGCACTCGGTACCGGCGTACCCACGCTGTATCGCCAGTACACCGATCTGTGCGAACCGGGCGGCGCGCGCTTCCTCGCCTTCGGGGTGGACCCGGACTTCAGCGATTCGATCGACGGCTTGATCGAGGTGGACCTGTGCGCGGTCCGGCCGAACAAGCGCAAACGTTACCTGCGCGACGCGGGGACGCCGGCATGAGCACGCTGGCGAACCTGTCGCCGAACCGGCGCGCGGTGTTCGTCTCCGATGTGCACCTGGGCTCGCGCCATTGCCATGCCACCGAGCTGGCGCGATTCCTCTCGCAGCTGCGCTGCGAACGGCTGTACCTGGTGGGCGACATCATCGACCTGTGGTGGATGGCGCACCGCCGTGCCACCTGGCGGCAGTCGCACAGCGAGGTCATCCAGGCGCTGCACGCGCTGCGCCGTGCCGGCACCGAGATCATCTACATTCCGGGCAACCACGACGCTTCGCTGCGCCAGGTCTGCGGTCTGATGCTGCCGGCGATGCAGGTGCGCCGCCGCGCCATCCACGTGACCGCCGATGGCCGCCGGCTGCTGGTCGCGCACGGCGACGAGTATGACGGCGTGACCCACTTCGGCGGCCTGCAGGAAAAATTCGGCGACTGGCTGTATTACCGCATCCTCACCGGCAACCAGGCCTTGAATGCAGTGCGGCGGCGGCTGGGCATGCGCTACTGGTCGCTGTCGGAGTTCCTGAAGAAGCGCAGTGGCGCCGCTGAACGCTACATCGAGCGTTTCGTGCAGGCCGGGCTGGACGACGTGCGCCGACGCGGCCTGGACGGCATCGTCTGCGGGCATATCCACCGCGCCGCGCTGATTGAACGCGATGGCCTGGTCTATGCCAATGACGGCGACTGGGTGGAGAGCCTGACCGCACTGGCCGAAGACCACGACGGCGCGCTGCGCCTGCTCGACCATAGCGGCCAGACTCTGCTGGAACTGCCCGGCGCGCGGTTGTCGCAGGCGGCATAGCCCGCGTCTGTCCCGCTGTAGAGCCGAGTCCATGCTCGGCTGCCGTTACGCGCAACGAAGAGCAGCCGAGCATGGGCTCGGCTCTACATACACCGCGCGCAAGCCGCTAGCATCGGCCCATGGATTCATTGACCCAGATCGTACTCGGCGGCGCCGTCGCCGCTGCCATCGCTCCGCCCGGCCATCGCCGCGCGGCCCTGCTGGCCGGTGCCGCGCTCGGCACCTTGCCGGACCTCGACGCCCTGTGGCTTGGCTTCACTGCGGCCGACCCGGTGGCGAACATGACCGAACACCGCAGCTTCAGCCATTCGCTGCTGGTGCTGCCCTGGGTGGCCGCACTGATCTGGTGGTTGTTCAAGCGCTTCGGCAACGGCCGCGTCGCGCAGTCACCGCTGCGCTGGTTCTGGGCGATCCAGCTGGCGCTGGTTACCCATCCCGTGCTGGATGCGTTCACCGTCTACGGTACCCAGTTGTGGTGGCCGCTGCGGCCACACCCAACCATGGGCTCCAGCGTCTTCATCATCGACCCCGGCTACACGGTGTGGCTGCTGCTGGGCTGCGTGCTGGCCTGGTTCGGTCGTGCGCGGCCCTGGGCGGGCAAGGTGCTGGGCGCGGCGTTGCTGCTCAGCAGTGGCTACCTGGGCTGGGGGCTGATCGCCAAGGCGCAGGTCGATCGGGCCGCGCAGCGGAGCCTGGCCGCGATGGGCCTGGGCGATGCGCCGCGCTTCTCGGTGCCGATGCCGTTCAACACCCTGCTGTGGCGGGTGGTGGCGATGACGCCCAATGGCTACGTGGTGGGTGATCGCTCACTGGTGGCCGACCATGGGCCGATGCGGTTCGAAGGCCATCCGTCCAACGTGCAGGCCTTGCGCGAAGCGCGGGCCATCCCGGCGGTGCAGCAGCTGCAATGGTTCAACCGCGGTTTCATGCGTGCACAGGTCGCGGACGGCCGGCTGGTGCTGAGTGACCTGCGCATGGGGCTGGAGCCGGACTACACCTTCAACTTCGTGGTGGCTGAGCAGGCCGACGGGCAGTGGCGGCCGATAACGCCCGAGCAGGTGCGAGTGGATTACAGCAGCCCGGCCGCGCGCGCCGACGCAGGTCGCCGGCTGGCCGCGATGTGGCAGCGGATCTGGCATGCGCCCGAGTAGATCCACGCCCTGCGTGGATGGCGGGACATCGGCGGTGGCAGCCACGCATGGCGTGGCTCCACTGCGTCGATCAGCGCCCGCAGCCGGTGCCGTTGAGTAGATCCACGCCATGCGTGGATGAAGGGACATCGGCGTTGGCAGCCACGCATGGCGTGGCTCTACTGCGTCGATCAGCACCCGCAGCCGGCGCCGTTGAGTAGATCCACGCCATGCGTGGATGAAGGGACATCGGCGGTGGCAGCCACGCATGGCGTGGCTCTACTGCGTCGATCAGCGCCCGCAGCCGGTGCCGTTGAGTAGATCCACGCCATGCGCGGATGAAGGGACATCGGCGGTGGCAGCCACGCATGGCGTGGCTCTACTGCGTCGATCAGCGCCCGCAGCCGGTGCCGTTGAGTAGATCCACGCCATGCGCGGATGAAGGGACATCGGCGGTGGCAGCCACGCATGGCGTGGCTCTACTGCGTCGATCAGCGCCCGCAGCCGGTGCCGTTGAGTAGATCCACGCCCTGCGTGGATGGCGGGACATCGGCGGTGGCAGCCACGCATGGCGTGGCTCTACTGCGTCGATCAGCGCCCGCAGCCGGTGCCGTTGAGTAGATCCACGCCCTGCGTGGATGGCGGGACATCGGCGGTGGCAGCCACGCATGGCGTGGCTCCACTGCGTCGATCAGCGCCCGCAGCCGGCGCCGTTGAGTAGATCCACGCCATGCGTGGATGCGGGAGCATTAGTGCCGCGTCGGCTCAATACACCGTCGCGCGGCCCTGCACGAACGAATAGAAGAACACCGAATTCGGGTCGTTCTGCACCAGGCGGAACTCGCGGCGCATGCCTTCCACGGTGTCCTCGTCCACCGAGCCGGCCTGCAGCAGCTGGTCGGCCGCCGACAGCAGCAGCTGCTCCCAGAACGCGATCATGGTCTTGCGACGCGCCGGTTCGCGGTTGTCCAGGTGGATGGTCTTGATCTCGGTATGCACGTCGCGGAAGCCGCCGGCCAGCAGCAGGTTGCCCAGCTTGGCGCCGACGAACGGGTCGCCGCCGTGGTCGTACTGGAAGTCGTTGAAGGCCATCCAGTAGCGCCAGATGTGCGGCGAGTACGGGTCGAGCAGGAACGAGGCATTCATCACTTCGGTGATGTAGACCGGCGAACCCGGTGCCAGCACGCGGCGCACTTCGCTCAGCACGCGGGCAGGGGAGGGGACGTGTTCCAGCACCCAGCACAGGAACGCCGCATCGAAGCTGCGGGCCTCGAACGGCAGTTCGCCGGCATCGGCCTGCTGCAGGGTGTAGCGGTCGCTGCACCACGGCGTGCGCGCCAGGTTCTCGCGCGCCGTGGCCAGCTGCGTTTCGCTCAGGTCCACGCCGGTCACGTGCAGCTCGGGGAAGCGGCGCAGCAGGATCTCGGTCTGCGCACCGACGCCGCTGCCGACTTCCAGCAGGCGCCGTGCACCGCTGTAGTCGATCTGGCCGAAGATGCTCGATTCCAGCAGGCGCGCCTGGGTCATCAGGCGCTGCTGTTCGGTGCCGGAAAACCCGTGCAGGTAGGTCGGAGAGGAGATCGGCGGGGTCATGGAGGCGGGCTCTGGGAGTTCAATTCGGTCGAGCAGGCTCGACGTTGTGACGCGGCAGTGCGGTCAGGCCGCCGAAGGCAGCGCCGGTTCCCCGGCAATCAGGCGGTCGAAGTACTCGGTGGTCAGCGCGATCTGGCTCTGCGGGTCTTCGGCACGGTTGACCACCGC
The DNA here is from genome assembly GCF_051853085.1 of Stenotrophomonas sp. T8. NCBI lineage: Bacteria > Pseudomonadati > Pseudomonadota > Gammaproteobacteria > Lysobacterales > Lysobacteraceae > Stenotrophomonas > Stenotrophomonas sp. T8. The sequence goes on from NZ_CP195329.1 coordinate 382,924, forward strand.
ACGGAAGGCGGCGTTCTCCGGCCGGTCCCTGGCATACCAGCCCAGGTGCTTGCGCGCGATGCGCACGCCCTGCGGTTCACCGTAGAACGCGTGCAGCGCATGCAGGTGGCCGAGCAGGATGTCGCGCACTTCGGCCAGCGATGGCGGCGGCAGTTCCTGCCCGGTGGCCAGGTAATGCGCCACTTCGCGGAAGATCCACGGCCGGCCCTGCGCCGAGCGGCCGATCATCACCGCATCCACGCCGGTCTGCTGCAGCACGTAGGCGGCCTTCTGCGGCGAATCGATATCGCCATTGGCGATCACCGGAATGCGCAGCGCGGCCTTGATCTCGCCGATGGTGGCGTACTCGGCCTGGCCGGTGTAATGCTGGTCGCGGGTGCGGCCGTGCACGGCCAGCGCGGCGATACCGCTGTCCTCGGCGATGCGCGCGATCACCGGCCCATTGCGGTGGTCACAGTCCCAACCGGTGCGGATCTTCAGGGTGACCGGCACGTCCACCGCGTTGACCACGGCTTCGAGGATGCGCGCCACCAGCTGCTCGTCGCGCATCAGCGCCGAGCCGGCCCAGGCGTTGCACACCTTCTTGGCCGGGCAGCCCATGTTGATGTCGATGATCTGCGCGCCGTGGTCGACATTGTAGCGCGCGGCTTCGGCCAGCTGCTGCGGCTCGGTGCCGGCGATCTGTACGCTGATCGGTGCCGGTTCGCCGTCATGGTCCATGCGGTGGGTCGACTTGCGCGTGTTCCAGAAGCGCGGGTCGCTGATGGTCATTTCCGAGGCGGCCAGTCCCGCGCCCAGCCGTTTGCACAGCAGGCGGAAGGGCTTGTCGGTGACGCCGGCCATGGGCGCCAGCACGACGTTGGGGGCAATGGTGTACGGGCCGATCTGCATGCGCCCATTGTAGAGCGCGGGCGCGGCCTGGGCGGTGTCGGCGGGCCCCGGGTTCAGGCCGATCGGCACCGACCTCATGCCGTACCGGCATCAGCAGATGCTTGACGGTTGCTTCCGCCGCCCCCAAGGGCGGGCGATGGTAGGTGGCTAACCCAGGCTCTGCCAGGCCTGGCGGGTACCCAGGGCGAAGGCCAGCCCCAGGCCCAGGCAGGCCAGCGAACTGACCACCCAGAAGCGCCGGCCGTTGTACCCCGGCCGGAACAGCGCCAGGCCGAAGCCCATCGCGGCGCGCAGCAGCAGCAAGGCAGCGATGGCGGGCAGGACCAGGCGGCTGGCCGGCAGCGGCGAATGCCAGCCCGCGGCGGCCAGTGCGTACAGGGTCCAGGCCACCAGCAAGGCAGTGATGCCGGCGGTCATCAGCGGTGGCCACCAGTGCCCCGCATGCGCGAGCCGGACCACGCGCTGGCCGGCACCGAAGTATCTGTACCACGCGGCGCCGAAGGCGATGCAGCCGATATGCAGCAGCGCCGCAGCGGCACTGCCTGCGGCCGCGACCAGCAACCAGGGGAATCCGTCCATGTCCTGCCCGTGCAAGGAAGCTGCGCGGATCGTGAGCGAGGGGCAGGATGTGGGCAATGCGACAGGCGGTCGCAGGGGCTGGGCAATGGGCAAAAGAAAGGCCCAGGTGCCTGTACACCCGGGCCTTGTCATCCACGCGTGGCGTGGAATTACTTGGCTTCGGCGTCGGCCGGGGTGAAGCGCGGCATTGCCGCTGCAGCGCCTTCCTTCTCGGTCGAGCGACCGGCGAACTGGTTGGCAAAGCGCACGTGGCGGGCGAACGGGGCGTCGGCCACCTGCGCCAGCGACGCGGCCAGCGCACCGTTGAAGGCATCACCGGCACCGGTGGTGTCGATGGCCTGCACCTGCTCGGCGCCGACGCGGTAGTACGGCTGGCTATCGCCGCGCAGGTTCTCGTCGGCATGCGAGACGAACACGCCCACCGAACCCAGGGTCACCACCACGGTACCGTTGCCGACCAGCTTGCGGCAGAGCGCATGCAGGCTGGCGCCATCCAGCGCGGCGACATCGTTGGCATCCACGCGCTCACCGACATGGCGGCCGAGCAGCGCGGCGAACTCGGTCTCGTTCGGGGTGATCACATCGGCCAGCTTGAGCAGGCCGATGGTCGAGGGCGCGTCGGCCGGTGCGGTGTTGAGCACGGTGGTGACACCGGCCTCGCGGGCCGTGGCCAGCGCCGCTTCGATGGTCTGCACCGGCGATTCCAACTGTACCAGCACTACCTTGGCGCCGGTCAGCAATGCCTGCTGCTGTTGCAGGAAGTCGGTGCTGAGCGCGGCGTTGGCGCCCGGGCCGATCACGATGGTGTTGCGGCCACGCGCGTCCACGTAGATGCCCGCAGTGCCGGTCGGCTCGCTGCTGGCTTCGGCAATCAGGCCGAAGCCATCGTGCGCGGCCAGTTCGCGTGCGGTGGCGCCGCCGGCGTCATCGCCCAGCGCGCACACGAAGTGCGTGTCGGCGCCGGCGCGGCAGGCCGCGACCGCCTGGTTGAAGCCCTTGCCACCGGGGCCGGTGCTGTAGCGGCCGGCAATGGTCGCACCCGGTGCCGGCAGCGACTCGCACCGCCACACGTGATCGACATTGAAGGAACCGACGACAACGACACTGCTGCTCATAGGAAATCTTTTCTCAACCAGGGGTTCAACTGAAGTGCGTCAGCACGCCGGCGATGGTCGCCGTCATGAAGGTGGCAATGGTACCGCCCAACACCGCGCGCAGGCCGAACTTGGCCAGATCGTGGCGACGTTCCGGCGCCAGGCCGCCGATGCCGCCGATCTGGATCGCGATCGAGCTGAAGTTGGCAAAGCCGCACAGCGCGTAGGTGGCGATCAGGCGACCTTCGTCGGACAGGCTCACGCCCGCCACCTGGCCGTTCACGATCTGCGACAGCTCGGTGTAGGCCACGAACTCGTTGATCACGACCTTCTGGCCGATCAGCGAACCGACGGTGGTGGCATCAGCCCACGGGGTACCGATCACCCAGGCAATCGGGGCCAGCACGTAACCGAAGATGGTCGACAGGTTGGTCGGCTTGCCGATGGCAGCGGCCAGGCCGGTCACATCGCCGATCCAGGTCAGCGGGGCGTTCAGCAGCGCGATCAGGGCGATGAAGGCCAGCAGCATCGCGCCGATGTTCAGCGCCAGCTTCAGGCCGTCACCGGCACCGGCAGCGGCCGCGTCGATGATGTTGCTGGAGGTCTTCTCGACTTCCATCTTCACCGTGCCGCGGGTCAGCGGGGTGCCCGTTTCCGGAATCAGCAGCTTGGCCACGACCAGGGTGGCCGGTGCGGCCATGATGCTCGCCGCCAGCAGGTGCTTGGCGTAGAAGGCCTGCTGCACCGGGTCGCCGCCGCCGAGCATGCCCACGTAGGCCGCCAGCACGCCGCCGGCGATGTGGGCCATGCCGCCGATCATCATGGTCAGCAGCTCGGACTGGGTCATCCTGGCGATGTACGGGCGCACGGTCAGCGGCGCCTCGGTCTGGCCGATGAAGACGCTGGCGCAGACGCTGGTGGTTTCCGCGCCGGACACGCGCATCACCTTGGTGATCGACCAGGCCATCACGCGCACGATCGCCTGCATGACGTTGAGGTGGTACATGACCCCCATCAGCGCCGAGAAGAAGATGATGGTCGGCAGCACCTGGAAGGCGAAGATGAAGCCGTAGTTCTTGGTGTCCATCAACGAGCCGAAGATGAAGCCCGAACCCTCGTTGACGAAGCTCAGGACCTTGACGAAGCCCTTGCCCAGCGCATCGAACACGTCGCGCCCGCCCGGCACCAGGATCACCAGCGCCGCGAAGGCGATCTGCAGGGTGATACCGGTGGCAACCAGCTTCCAGTCAACCGCACGCTTGTTGTTGGAAAACAACCAGGTGATGCCGATCAGCACCGCCAACCCGAACAGGCCGAAGCCGATCCTGCCCAAACCTTCGACCATGTGAGTGACTCCCCTGGGGCGTCGCGAAAAACGGGAAGCCTAGTGCAGGGCAGGGGCCGGGGCAAGAAAAAGCAGCGTGCGCGCGCCCATCGGTACCGATCAGGCCAGCAACGGCAAGGGCTTGCGGCCGGCGGCGGCAGGTAGAATGGGGCTCGATCCCGGCCCGGATGCGGGCCCGCAGCAGGAGATTTGCATGCAATACCGCCGCCTGGGCTCCACCGGCCTGCCGATTTCCGCCCTCTCCTTCGGCGCCTGGGTGACCTTCGGTGACCAGATCCCACGCGACGAGGCCCGCAACCTGGTGGCTGCCGCCTGGGACCACGGCGTCAACTTTTTCGACAACGCCGAGGGCTATGCCAACGGCCGCGCCGAACAGGTGATGGGCGATGTGATCGCCGACCTGCGCCTGCCGCGCGACGGCATCTGTGTCTCCAGCAAGGTGTTCTTCGGCAGCGCCAGGGACCCACGGCCAACCCAGCGCGGCCTGTCGCGCAAGCATGTGACCGACGCCTGCCATGCCGCGCTCAAGCGCCTGCGGGTGGACTACCTGGACCTTTATTACTGCCATCGCCCGGATCCGGACGCGCCGATCGCCGAGACCGTGCATGCCATGGATACGCTGGTGCGGCAGGGCAAGATCCTCTACTGGGGGACCTCGGAGTGGTCGGCGATGCAGATCCAGCAGGCGCTGGACATCGCCGAAGCACGCAACCTGCAGGGCCCGTCGATGGAGCAGCCGCAGTACAACCTGCTGCACCGCGAACGCGTCGAGGTCGAGTATGCGCCGCTGTATGCCAGTGCCGGCCTGGGCACCACCATCTTCTCGCCGCTGGCCTCGGGCCTGCTGACCGGCAAGTACGACCAGGGCATTCCGGCCGATGCGCGGCTGGGCCGCGAGGGCATGGAATGGCTGCAGGCGCTGGTGCTGGGTGACGACTCCGAGGCCCGCCTGGCCCAGGTGCGCCGCTTCAGCGAAGCAGCGCGTGAGCTGGGCCACGCCCCGGCCACGCTGGCGATTGCCTGGTGCCTGCGCAATCCGAACGTCTCCAGCGTGATCCTCGGCGCCAGCCGGGTCAGCCAGCTGCTGCAGAACCTGCAGGCGCTGGAGGTGCTGGAGCAGGTCGATGCGGCTGGCTGGGCGCAGGTCGAAGCCGCCTTCGCCTGAACCCCGGGGCCGACCGGGCCTGGGCCTCGGTCGGGCCGGCTCGGGCTCGTGCCTCGGTAGAGTCGCGATTTGATTGACATGATCTATCGAATCCCAGAATTCGATCATTAATCCCATCAATCAAATTGAGAATGGTTGTTGATTGTCAACTGAGAATCATTATCATTTGACTCGTCCCTCGCACGAGTCCAGATGCTCATGAATGCTCAACCTGTACTGCTGCGCCCCGAAACGCTGACCCTCCGCGATCGTCCGGTCCGTGTCGTTCCGCCGGAAGAGGTCATCGACAGCGAAGCCCTGCTCAAGGGCCGTCGTGAAATCCTGATCCAGCACGGCGACCGCTTCTACCGCCTGCGGCACACCAGCAACGACAAGCTGATCCTGACCAAGTAACCGCGGCCTGGTCGCCCGCCTCCCTCCCTCCTGCCGGCAGCGCCGGCAGGGTGGGCGACCCGTCCGCGCCCGCTCTCTCCCCCTCGGTCTACCGCGTGCACCTCCCGGGTGTGCCGGTAACCGGGGGTTCCCCTGCCTGACCGAACGAACCCGATGACCCGCCCTACCGCCCTTTGCCTCGCCGTCTGGATGGCCCTCCCCCTGTCCGCCCATGCTGCCGCCGCGGCCACCGCCGCGCCCGATGCGCGCGACTTCGACCGCGTGCAGGTCACCGCCACCCGCACCGAGCGGGCAGTGAGTGACGTGGCGGCCACCGTCGATGTCATCGACCGCGAGCAGATGGACCGGCACCTGGTGCAGGACATCAAGGATCTGCTGCGCTACGAGCCGGGCCTGTCGGTCAGCCGCAGCGCCGCGCGCTTCGGCCTTGGCAGCATCCGCATCCGTGGCCTGGACGGCAACCGCGTGCGCGTGCAGACCGATGGCATCGCCATGCCCACCAGCTTCAACATCGGCTCGTTCTCCAACGCCAACCGCAACTTCACCGATCTGGACACGCTCAAGCGCGTGGAGATCGTGCGTGGCCCGGCCAGTTCGCTGTACGGTTCCGACGCGCTCGGGGGTGTAGTGGCCTTCGTCACCAAGGATCCGGCCGACTACCTGAAGGATGGCAAGGACAGCTACGTCGGCCTGAAGTTCGGCTACGACGGTGAGTGGAAGGGCCTGCTCGGCGGCGTGACCGGCGCGTTCGGCGGCGAACACTGGAGCGGCATGATCAACATCAACCATCGCCAGGGCCAGGAAACCGGCAACAAGGGCGATGTGCGCAGCCTCGACAACACCCGGACCGCGCCCAACCCGCAGGACCGCGACGGTCGCAGTGGCCTGGCCAAGCTGGTCTATGCACCGAGCGAGGACCAGCGCTTCCGCCTGACCGTGGAAGGCAACGAAGACACCACCGATACCAACGTGCTGTCCTCGATCGACCGTACCACCACCACCGGCATGAAAGCGCGCGACACGCAGAACCGCACCCGCGTGTCGTTCGCCCATGAAATGGATGCGCTGGACAAGGGCTTCGCCGACAGCCTGCATTGGCAGCTGTATACCCAGCACAGCGAGACCAACCAGGTCACCGACGAAGACCGCGCCAACCGCAGCCGCCGCCACCGCGAGTTCAATTTCGACCAGCGCGTTTACGGCTTGCAGGCGCAGTTCAACAAGGCGTTCAGCACCGGCAGTGTCGAACATGCGCTCACCTACGGCTTCGAAGGCGCGCGTACCGAGATCCGCCAGAAGCGCGATGGCTATCAGGTTCTGGCCAATGGCCAGACCAGCACTACCATCCTGCCTGACGCCTTCCCGGTACGCGATTTCCCGATCAGCAAGACCACCGAGCTGGGCCTGTATGCGCAGGATGAAATGCGCATGGCGGGCGGCAAGCTGTCGCTGGTGCCGGGCGTGCGCGTGGATCGCTACGAGCTGAAGCCGGAAGTGGACAGCATCTTCGCCGACGACAATCCCGGCGTTGCGGTGGCCAGGCTGACCAAGACCAGCGTCTCGCCGAAGCTGGGCATGGTCTATCGCTTCACCGACGAATGGTCGCTGTTCGCCGGCTACTCGCATGGTTTCCGTTCGCCGCCGTACAACGACGTCAACCTGGGCTTCACCAACTTCGCCTTCGGTTACACCGCCATCCCCAATCCGGACCTGAAGCCGGAAACCAGCGACGGCCTGGAGCTGGGCCTGCGCTTCCTGTCACCGGCCGCCTACGTCAGTGTCAGCGGCTACTACAACGAGTACAAGGACTTCATCGAGTCGCAGTCGCTGGTCGGTACCAACGCGCAGGGCCTGATGGTGTTCCAGTCGCGCAACATCGCCGATGCGCGCATCTACGGTGCTGAACTGAAGGCTGGCGTTGACTTCGGCCAGATCAACCCGGCGCTCCAGGGTTGGGCGCTGCGCAGCTCGGTGGCCTGGTCGCGCGGTGACAACAAGACCGAGGACACGCCGCTGGATTCGGTCGACCCGCTGCGCAGCACCGTCGGCCTGATGTACGACACCGACGCCTGGGGCGTCGAACTGGCCGGTACCTTCGTCAAGCGCAAGGACCGCGTCACTGCAGCGACGGTGTATCGCCCGGCCGGCTACGGCGTGGCCGACCTGATGGCGCACTGGAACTTCGCCCCGGGCGCGACCTTCAACGTCGGCGTGTTCAACCTGGGCGACAAGCGCTACATCGATTGGTCCAATGTGGGTTCGACGCTGTCGCCGACCAGCCGCGTGCTGGATCGCTACACCAGCCCGGGCCGCACTCTTTCCGCCAGCCTTGCCGTTTCCTGGTGACCCCATGAGCCGAGCCTTGTCCGCACGCAGGAATGACGCCATCGCCGTGCAGGGCAGCGCGGCCTGGCCGACCCCGGCACAGCTGGCCACGCTCGGCACTGTGTTGTGCCTGTACCACGCCGACGGCAACGAGCTGGGGGGCTGGCGCCAGGCGGTGCGCGTGCACGCCTGCCAGAGCGTGGACAGCGAGGGCATACGCGAAAGCCTGTGTTTCCTTGATGCCCGCGGCCGCTGCGTGTGGCGCCTGTACCTGCTGCCCGACAGCGATTTCCTGGCCTGGGACCGGTTGGTCGCGGCGTTGCCGCCGGGCCCGCAGCACGACCGCGATGGCAGTGTGAGCGAACGCCTGTGGCGTCGCCTGGCCGGGCACCTCGGTGGCCAGCGCTGGCGCCTGTGCACGCTGCGCCTGCATGCCGCGGACGAGGGCCGCACCCTGGCGGCCAGCCTGTCGACCCTGTCCTCGCTGGGCGCGGCCACCGCGCGTCGCATCGCGCGATTGGAAGGAGCCGAAGGCGAGCTGGCGATCGACGATTGCTGCTGCGCCGACGCCGCGCGCCGGCCGGCACCGCGTATCCCCGGCGACCTGCCGCTGATCCGCCTGTGATCCTTTCCTGATGGAACGCCCGACGGCCCTGGACGGCCTCTCAACGAACCTGCAACCCCGAAGGAAGACCCGATGAAGTTCCAGACAGCCAGCGTCATGCTGCTGCTCGCTGCCAGCGGCGTGGCCAGCGCGCAGCCCTCCGACATCGCCCGCGACCACGACAGCATCCTGGCCATGCAGGGCGAGTACACCGTCGACTTCGCGTTCGACGAGACCGTGCTGCTCAAGCCCGGCTACGAGCGTGCGCCGGCGATGCGCAGCGGCGGCAGCGAAGTGGTCATCGTGGTCGAGGACACCCCGCAGCGCATCGTGCTGCAGCACCTGTTGCTCGATGAGAAGAGCGGCCACATCACCAAGCACTGGCGCCAGGACTGGGTCTACGAAGCGCCCAGCCGTTTCGAGTTCAGCGCCGATCAGACCTGGCAGGTACGCCGCATTCCCGCAGCGGTGAACCAGGGCGCCTGGACCCAGTGCGTGTATGAAGTGAGCGATGCACCGCGCTACTGTGGCACCGGCAAATGGACGTACACCAACAACGTGCCGAGCTGGACCAGCGACCTGAGCTGGCGCCCGTTGCCGCGTCGTGAGTACACCAAGCGCAGCGACTACAACGCGCTGGCCGTGGTCAACCGCCACACGCTCACGCCCAATGGCTGGACCCACGAGCAGTTCAACACCAAGGTGCAGCGCAACGCCGACGGCAGCCAGGTGGAGATCGCCCGCGAGTTCGGCTTCAACGACTACGTCAAGACAACCGAGGTCGACTTCACCCCGGCGCGTGACTACTGGAAGGCCACTGCCGGTTACTGGGCCAAGGTGCGCCAGCGCTGGGACGGCTTCCTCGGCCAGGCCCCGGGCGTGCACCTGAAGACCAAGCTCGATGGCATGGCGCTGATCATTCCGCTGTTCACCCAGGCCGAAGCGATCCAGTCCGGCAAGCAGGTGAAGGACACGCAGATCGACGAGGTCTTCGCCAAGTACGTGGAAAAGGCGCCCAAGGAAGGCTGATCGCCGCGATGGAGATGGGTGCCGGGCGTACCCGGCACCGCATCCACCGGCTGCCGGTGGGACCGGGCTTGCTCGGCACGCCATCCGGAGGCGCAACCGCCTCAGGCCTCACGCAACGCCAGTGCCGGCGGCGTATGCAGGATCGCCCGCGTACCCCACCAACCCGCCAACAGGCTCAAGCCGATGCCGACTACGCCGCCGATCAGCAGCCCCGGCCACGGCGGCAGCAATGGAAGCTCGAACACCTTCTGCGAGACCGCCACGCCGATCGCAGCGGCCGCGCCCACTGCCAGCATCGCCGCCAGCGTGCCCAGCGCGCCGAACTCCACCAGTACCGCGCCGCGCAACTGGCGCCGGGTCGCACCCAGGGTGCGTAGTACCGCGCTGTCGTAGCGACGCTCGCCGGCGGTGGCCTGCAGCGCGGCCAGCAGCACCAGCACACCAGCCAGCAGGCTGAACACCATCACCAGCTGCACCGCCTGCGCCACCCGCTCCATCACATCGCGCACCTGCGAGATCACCGCATCCACGTCCAGTAGCGACAGGTTCGGCTGCGCGCGTACCAGTTCGCCCAGGCCCGCCGCCTTGCCGGCCGGCAGATGGAAGGCCGACAGCAGGTTGTGCGGGGTGTCGCCCACCGCATTCGGGTTCAGCAACACGAAGAAGTTCGGCCGGAAGGTGTTCCAGTCCGCCTTGCGCACGCTGGTGACGGCGAACTCGCGTTCCTGCTCGCCCACTGCAATGGTGATGCGATCGCCCGGGTACACGCCGTAACGCTTGGCCCAGCCGATTTCCACCGAAGCTTCCGGCGCGGTGCTGTCGGCTTTCCAGAACGTGCCATTGACCAGCGTATTGGCCGGCGGGAAGGTGCTGCGCCAGCTGAAATTCAGTGGCCGGTTCTCGTCATCGTCATCGCGCTGGCCGCCTTGGGCCGGTTGCCCGTCCTGTCCTGGCTCGCGGTCTACGCGCAGCGGCGGCTTGCCGTTGATCGCGATCAGGCGGCCGGTCGCCATCGGTTCGATGCTGGCGTCGCCGGCGCCCAGTCCACGCAATGCGGCCAGCACACTGTCGCGCTGCTCGGGCTGGATGTTGATCAGGAAGTAATTCGGCGTATCCGCAGGCAGTCGCTCGCGCCATTGCTGCAGCAGGCCGGGGCCGGTCACTGCCAGCAGCAGCAACGCGCACAGCGACAGCGACAGCCCGACCAGCTGCATCACCGCGAGCAGGCGGCGCCGGGTCAGCGCGGCCAGGCCCAGCCGCCAGTTGCCATGCAGGCGGTGCTGCAGGCCGCGCAGCAGCTGCAGCAGCACGAAGCCGACCGCACCGGCCGCCAGCGCCAGCGCGGCCAGGCCGCCCAGCACCCACAGCGCCAGCTTCAGGTCGCCGGTGACTTGTACCGCCAGCAGCAGGCTGGCCGCCAGCGCTGCCACATAGGCCAGCAGTGACGCCGGCGGCAGGGCGGCGAAGGAACGGTTGAGCACGCGCATCGGCGGCACCCCACGCAGGCGCAGCAGCGGCGGCAGGCCGAAGCCGAACAGCAGCAGCAGGCCGATGCCGGCGCCGGTCAGCGCAGGCATCGCCTCGGGCAACGGCAGGCGCTGCGGCACCAGGCTGCCCAGTACCTGCACCAGGCCTTCCTGCGCGGCCATGCCCAGGCCGATGCCGAGCGCACAGGCCGGCACCGCCAGCATCAGCAGCTGCAGTGCCAGGCCCAGCAGGATGTCGCGCTGGCGCGCACCCAGGCAGCGCAGGATCGCCACCTGGTCGATGCGGCGCAGGGCGAAGCGGTTGGCCGCCAGCGCCGTGGCCACGCCGGCCAGCAGTACCGCCAGCAGCGCGCTCAGGCCGAGGAAGCGGCCGGCCAGGTCGAAGGCCTGGCGCACGCCGCGCTGGGTGTCATCCACGCTCAGCAGGCGCAGGCCTTTCACCTGCGGCAGCAACCACTGGCGCAGCGCGGCAACCTGATCGGCTGGTCCGGCGAACATCAGCCGGTAGTTGATGCGGCTGCCCGGGCCGAGCAGTCCCGTGCCGTCCACGTCGGCGCGGTTGACCAGCAGGGTGGGGGAGAGCGTCAGCAGGTCGCCACCGGTGTCGGGCTCGGCCTCGATGATGCCGGCGATGCGCAGCGTGCCGGCGCCGAACTCGAGATCATCGCCGGCCTTCAGCCCGAGCCCCTGCAGAAGGCGTGGGTCGGCATAGGCCTGGCCCTTGGGTGGCATGCCGGCATCGGTGATCAGCGCCCCGCCGGGCGTGGCCCGTACCCGCAGCGTGCCGCGCAGTGGATAGCCCGCCTGCACCGCCTTGATGCTGGCCATCTGGCTGGCATCGCCGTTGAACAGCACGCTGCCGAAGCTGGCGATGCGGGTGTAGGCCAGCCCACGCCGTTGTGCCTCGTCGGCGAATGCCTGCGGCGGGTCATCACGCCCGGCGATGCCGAGATCGCCACCGAGCATTTCCGCCGCGCTGCCGGTCAGCGCCAGGTTGACCCGGTTCACCAGCGTGCCCACCGCGGTCATCACCGCCACGCCCAGCACCAGTGCGGCGAACACCGTCAGCAGGTCGCCGGCCAGCGCCTCGCGGCGCAATGCGCGCCACGCGTGGCGCAGCACGTTCATGCCTGTGCCCCACGCTCGACCGGCAGCAGGCGGCCGTCATCGATGCGGTGGATGTACTGGCAACGCTGCGCCAGGCGCAGGTCGTGGGTGACCAGTACCAGGGTGGTGCCGCTGCCGGCGTTGAGTTCGAACAGCAGGTCGCTGACGTGCTGGCCGGTGGCATGGTCCAGCGATCCCGTCGGTTCGTCGGCGAACAGGATGCGCGGGCGGGTGACGAAGGCTCGCGCCAGTGCCACGCGCTGCTGCTCGCCACCGGACAGCTGGCGCGGGTAGTGGCGGGCACGATGGGAGAGGCCGACCTGGGCCAACACTTCGTCGACCCGCGCGCGATCCTCGCGCCCGGCCAGCTCCAGTGGCAACGCGACGTTCTCGGCGGCGGTCAGCGCCGGCAGCAGATGGAAGCTCTGGAACACGAAGCCGACCTCGCGCGCGCGCAGCTGGGCCCGCGCCTCTTCATCGAGGCCGCCCAGGTCCTGGCCCGACAGCGCAATGCGGCCGCGGCTGGGCAGGTCCAGCCCGGCCAGCAGGCCGAGCAGGGTGGTCTTGCCCGAACCGGAGGCGCCGACGATGGCCGCGCTGGTGCCTTCATGGACGGTCAGGGTGATGTTGTCCAGTATGTGGACTTCACCCTCCGGGCCCTGCACGGATTTGCCGACCTGGTCGACGGCGATGGCGACGGGCGCGCTGCGGGGGGACAGGCTGTCGATGAGGAGACTCCAATGCGCAAGACGGGATGGAGCCGGCGAGCCGGCGCGATGATGGTGCTGCTGCTAGGGTTCCTGCTGTTGCCGGGGCTGGCCTGTGCCAAAGGTCCGGCCGGCACCGTGCTGGTGCTCGGCGACAGCCTCAGTGCCGCCCACAATATCCCTGCCGACGCCGGCTGGGTCAGCTTGCTGCAACAGCGGGTCAGGCAGCAGTCGAAAACCCCGGCGCGCATCGTCAACGCCAGCATGAGCGGGGAAACCACCGCCGGCGCGCTGACCCGCCTGCCGGGCCTGCTGGCCAGGGAGAAGCCGACCGTGGTGGTGATCGCGCTGGGCGGCAATGACGCGCTGCGCGGGCTGACTCCGGCGCAGGTGCAGGGCAACCTGGGAAAAATGGTGCAGGCCAGCCAGAAGGCCGGCGCCAAGGTGCTGCTGCTGGGCATCGACGTGCCCCCCAACTACGGACCGGCCTACCGCCAGCGCCTGGCCGCGGCCTACAAGGCGCTGGCCACGCAGTACAAGGTGCCGCTGCTGCCGTTCCTGCTGGAGGGCGTCGCCCTGCAGCCGGGCATGATGCAGGCCGACGGCCTGCACCCCACGGCGCAGGCGCAGCCGAAGGTGCTGGACAACGTCTGGCCGCTGCTCAGGCCGCTGCTCTGAACCGTTTGTGTACCTCTTGACGGAACTTCACATCGCGTCCACCGTCGATCCGGCATGTTTCACAAAGCTGAAGTTAGAGGGAATCACATGCGTCAGACGAAGGAGACCTCCGGCTTGGTGCTGGTGGTCGAAGACAACCGCAACATCTCCGAGATGATCGGGGAATACCTGGAAGGTCGCGGCTTCGAAGTCGACTATGCACAGGACGGCCTGGATGGCTACCGCCTCGCGGCGGAGAACAGCTATGACGTCGTGGTGCTCGATCTCATGTTGCCGCGCCTGGACGGCATTGAAGTGTGCCGTCGCCTGCGCAACGATGCGCGCAAGTCCACGCCGGTGCTGATGCTCACGGCACGCGACACGCTGGACGACAAGCTCACCGGCCTCGGCTTCGGCGCCGATGACTACCTGACCAAGCCGTTCGCGATCCAGGAGCTGGAAGCCCGCCTGCGCGCGCTGATCCGTCGCGAACGCCGCCAGGTCGGTTCGGAGGTGCTGAAGGTCGCCGACCTGGTCCTCGATCCGGTCAGCATGCGGGCTACCCGTGCCGGCACCGAGCTGCAGCTGTCGCCGATCGGCCTGCGCCTGCTGACCATCCTGATGCGCGAATCGCCGCGCGTGGTCACCCGCCAGGAGATCGAACGCGAGATCTGGGGCAATGGCCTGCCGGATTCGGACACCCTGCGTAGCCATCTGTACAACCTGCGCAAGATCATCGACAAGCCGTTCGACCGTCCGCTGCTGCACACCGTGCAGAGCGCCGGCTATCGCATTGCCGATATTGCCCAGCCGATGGCCTGATCGGGGCCCGGCCTGTGCAGCATCAGGCCCGGCCGGGCAACGACCCCGCACCGGGCACGGATGACCGGCCGGCGTTGCCGCCGGTCAGCGTCCGTGCACGACTACGGCGCAGCGCGCTGCCTATAATCGCAGCGCTCTGACCGGGACCCCGCAATGCCGCACGGCCTGCCGCGCAAGATCCGTATCGCCTTCATCCTGCAGGCAGTCCTGGCCAGCCTGGGCATCCTGCTCGGTGCCTGGCTGGTCTCGCTGGTGATCAAGCACAGCCTGGTCGGCGCCGCCCTGCGCGAGGAAGCGGCCTATTACTGGACGTTGCACGAGGCGTCGCCGGTGCAGCCGCCGCCCAACACCCACAACATCCGCGGCTACCTGCTGGAAAGCGGGCAGTCGGCACTGTCATTGCCGGCCAACCTGCGCACCCTGGAGCCTGGCTTCCACGAGCTGCCCCAGGACGATCAGCTGGTGCTGGTCGACGTGCGCCCTGCCGGTCGCCTGTACCTGGTGTTCCTGCGCTCGCGCGCGGAGATGCTGGCGTTCTGGTTCGGCATCGTGCCGGTGCTGCTGACCCTGTTGGCGGTGTATGGCGCCAGCTGGGTCACCTACCGTGCCTCCAAACGACTGGTGTCGCCGGTGAACTGGCTGGCGCGGCGCGTCTCGCGCTGGGACCCGGGCCACCCCGAAGCGGCCGATCTGGAGCCGAACAAGCTGCCGGCGGACATGCAGGGCGAGACCCGCCAGCTGGCGGCCGCACTGCATTCACTGGCCAACCGGGTCAGCGCGCACGTGGCGCGCGAGCGCAACTTCACCCGTGATGCCAGCCATGAGCTGCGCACGCCGTTGACCGTCATCCGCGTGGCCAGCGACATGGCCCTGGGCGATGAAACCCTGCAGCCGCGCCTGCGCCGCAGCCTGCAGCGCATCCAGCGTGCAGGCCGTGACATGGAAGCGGTGATCGACGCGTTCCTGATCCTGGCCCGCGAGGCCGATGTCGAACCGCAGATCGAGCTGTTCGACGTCAACGACATCGTCCGCTACGAGGTGGACAACGCCAACGAGCTGCTGGGCAACCGGCCCGTATCGGTGCACCTGCACGGCGAAGGCCCGGTACAGCTGCACGCACCGCCGCGGGTGCTGCAGGTGGTGGTCAGCAACCTGGTGCGCAATGCCTGCAGCTACACCGACGAAGGGCGTATCGACGTGCACGTGCTCAATGACCGGGTGGTGGTGCGCGATACCGGCATCGGCATGTCCGCCGAGGCGCTGTCGCGCGCGTTTGAACCGTTCTACCGCGCCGAGCCGAGCCGCCCGCAGGGCACCGGCCTGGGCCTGTCGATCGTGCGCCGGCTGTGCGACCGCTTCGGCTGGAAGGTCAGCCTGGCCAGCGAGCCGGGCAAGGGCACCGAGGCCACGGTGATCTTCCGGTAGAGGGATTTTGCCGGGCTGCGCCCGGCACCCGCCGAGGCAACATCAACATCAAAAGCGGGCATTCCGTGGAATGGCGGGGCGGTATGGGTTTGCAGGACACGCCGTAAACCCGTCCATGGGGGCTCGATGGCGCCATCCATGGCGCCAACGGTCCTGCAAACCCACACCGCCCCGCCTTCGACAGTTTCCCGCGATCCGCAGTCGATCCACGCCATGCGTGGATGGGGTTGCTCAGTTGCAGTTGACCTTCGGCGCCAGCGCCCTGGTCCAGATGTCATAGCCGGCCGGGGTCATGTGCAGCATGTCCTCGCGGAACAGCGTCGCATCCGGCTGGCCGTCGGCGCCGAGCATCGGCGTGTAGATGTCGGTGAAGCCGGTATTGGGCAGCTTGGCCAGCGCGGCCTTGATCAGCGTGTTGGCCTCGTTGATCGCCGGCAGCAGGTGCGCGCGCGACGGGCTCGGCTTGATCGACAGGTACTCCACCCTGGTCTTCGGCAGGTCGCGATGCACGCGCTGCACGAAGGCAACCACGTCGTCGCGCACCTGCACTGGGCTGCGGCCACTGTTGAGGTCGTTGTCGCCCGCATAGAAGAACACCTTGCAGGGCGCGTAGGGCACCACGATGCGGTCGGCGTACCAGGTGCTGTCGCGCACTTCAGAGCCGCCGAAGCCGCGGTTGAACACTGGCTGGCCAGGGAAGTCGGTGGCCAGGCTCTCCCAGAAGCGGATCGAGGAGCTGCCGATGAACTCGATGCCACCGCGCGGCGGCGGGTTGGACTGGTCGGCGCCGGCGAAGCGGGCCATGTCGCCGGCCCAGGCCACGTTGGAGACCTGTTCGGGCACCCGCGGCGACTTGGCCGGGCTCAGCGCCTGGGCCAGCGGTGCGGCAGTCAGCAGGCCCAGCATCAGCAGGCAGGTACGGCGACGGGACATCAGGCGCTCCAGCAGGCAAGGGGGCATCCATCATAGGAGCATGCCCGGGCCGTTGCTTGCCCCTGGCAGGCCGTTCAGCGGGCCGGCGCGGGCTGCGGTTGGCGGCCTTGTGGCAAAATGGCCGCCATCTGCCTATTCCTGTGCACCCATGATTCCCTGCCGTGCGTCTGAGCGGTCGCTGCGCCGCGTCCCCGTTGCTGGATATTCCACCCGTGGCTGATCAGTTCGGCCACCTGCCGCGCGGCCCGCGCCGCATCTTCCAGGCCGCCCGCTGGTCCTGGCAGGGCCTGCGCGCTGCCTGGCTGTACGAGTCCTCGTTCCGGCTTGAGGTCTACCTGCTGATCCTGCTGACGCCGATCGCGATCTGGCTGGGCCAGACGCCGGTCGAACGCGCGCTGCTGATCGGCTCGATGCTGCTGGTGCTGGCGATGGAGCTGGCCAACTCGGCCATCGAAGCGGTGATCGAACGTTACGGCAGCGAGATCCATGAGCTGGCCGGCCGCGCCAAGGACATGGGCTCGGCGGCGGTGTTCGTGCTGATGATGAACGTGCTTCTGTGCTGGGCGCTGGTCGTGGTCCCGCATGCAATGGCCGGCAAATACGGCTGATCCCTCATTCCCCCTTGTTGAAGACTTCCCATGTCCCTTGAGTTTCTTGCCGATCCGAATGTCTGGTTGACCCTGTTCACGCTGAGCGCGCTGGAAATCGTGCTCGGCATCGACAACCTGGTGTTCATCTCCATCGCCGTCAGCAAGCTGCCAGAGCACCGCCGCCCGTTCGCGCGTCGGCTCGGCATCGCGGTGGCCTGTATCACCCGTATCGGCCTGCTGGTATCGCTGGCGTACCTGGCGCACATGCAGGCGAACCTGTTCACCGTGGCCGGCATGGGTATTTCCATCCGCGATCTGGTGCTGATCGTTGGTGGCCTGTTCCTGATCATCAAGGGTTGGATGGAGATCAAGGAAATGATCACCGGTGGCGAGGATGAAGATCCGAGCACGACCAAGACCTCGGCCGTGTTCGGCTACGTGATCGCGCAG
This sequence comes from Stenotrophomonas sp. T8, assembly GCF_051853085.1. NCBI lineage: Bacteria > Pseudomonadati > Pseudomonadota > Gammaproteobacteria > Lysobacterales > Lysobacteraceae > Stenotrophomonas > Stenotrophomonas sp. T8. The sequence goes on from NZ_CP195329.1 coordinate 400,527, forward strand.
ATCGCGGTCATCGACATCGTGTTCTCGCTGGACTCGGTGATCACCGCGGTCGGCATCGCTGACCACGTGCCGGTGATGGTCGCCGCGATCCTGCTGTCGGTGGCGGTGATGCTGCTGGCCGCCAACCCGCTGGGCCGCTTCATCGACGCCAACCCGACCGTGAAGATGCTGGCGCTGGCCTTCATCCTGCTGATCGGTGCGGTGCTGATCCTGGATGGCCTGGACGTGCACATTCCCAAGCCCTACATCTACGCCGCGATGGGCTTCTCGGTGCTGGTGGAGTGGCTGAACCTGCTGATGCGCCGCCGCGCCCGCGAGCACCACGTGCCGGGTGCCGGCGACTGGTAAGCGCATGACCCCGAACCCCCGGCCAACGCCGGGGGTTCTTCGTTCTGCCTTGTAGAGCCGAGCCCGTGCTCGGCTGACCGGCAGGAAGCAGCCGAGCATGGGCTCGGCTCAACACCGGAACGCGGTTTTTGCACTTGTGTCTGCGTTCCGGCCTCCACTTGTGAACCAGGATCAACAGTGTTTTCCCGGGGCGAGGCTTAATCCGGCGCAGCAAAGCGCGCAGGCTACGCACTCCCGATTCCCGCCCCCAGGACCCCCCCCATGAATTCCAGAGCCGCCTTGCTGGCGCTTGCCGTTGGCGCCTTCGCCATCGGAACCACCGAGTTTGCCCCGATGGGCCTGTTGCCGGTCATCGCCGACGGCGTCGGCGTTGGCATCCCCACTGCGGGCATGCTGATCACCGCCTATGCCGTGGGCGTGATGCTGGGCGCGCCGGTGATGACCCTGCTGATGGGGCGTTTCGGCAAGCGCACCGCGCTGATGCTGCTGATGTCGATCTTCGTGGTCGGCAACCTGCTGTCCGCGCTGGCGCCGAACTACGGGCTGCTGCTGCTGTCGCGCCTGGTCACCAGCCTTAACCACGGTGCCTTCTTCGGCATCGGTGCGGTGGTCGCCGCCAGCCTGGTGCCAAAGGAAAAGCAGGCTGCTGCCGTGGCCACCATGTTCATGGGCCTGACCATTGCCAACATCGGTGGCGTGCCGCTGGCGACCTGGGTCGGCCAGCAGCTGGGCTGGCGCCTGTCCTTCGCCGGTACTGCGGCGTTGGGCCTGATCGCGATCACTGCGTTGGGCTTCGCGCTGCCGGCGTCCGCGCCGGGACCGCGCCCGGACGTGCGCCGCGAACTGAAGGCGATCCTGCAGCCGCAGGTGCTGCTGGCCATGGCCACCACCGTGCTTGGTGCGGGTGCGATGTTCACGCTGTACACCTACGTCGCACCGGTGCTGACCGAGTTGACCGGCGCTTCCAATGCCTTCATCGCGGTGTCGCTGGCCCTGATCGGCATCGGTTTCACCCTCGGCAACGGCATCGGTGGGCGCATGGCTGACTGGTCGCTCGATGGCGCCACCCGTATCCTGCTGGCTGCCCTGGCGGTGCTGATGTTCGTGCTGCCGCTGGCCTTCATGAGCCACGCCACCGCGGCGCTGGGTGTACTGCTGTTCGGTGCGGCGACCTTCGCCCTCGTGCCGCCGCTGCAGATCCGGGTGATGCAGGTGGCCAGCGAGGCGCCGGGCCTGGCGTCGTCGATCAACGTGGGTGCATTCAACCTGGGCAATGCGGTAGGTGCCGCGCTGGGTGGTGCGGTGATCAGCTTGGGCCTGGGCTACGCCGCCATTCCGGTGGCCGGTGGCCTGCTGGCCGCGTCGGGCCTGCTGCTGGCATGGCTGGGGCGTAGCCGCACTGCGGTGGCTGAGGCCTGCTGAGGGCGGAGGGTTTCCGGCAGGGCTTGCAGCCCTGCACCCGCCGAATCAACGTCAACGTCAACGGCAAAAGCCTGCATTCCGTGGGTTGGCGGGGTGGGTCCGGTTGAGGGGGACGCTGCAAGTACGTCCATGTAAGCTCGGTCGCCGCATCCATGCGGCTCACGCCCCCTCAACCGGACCCACCCCGCCTTCGACAGATTCCCGCGATCTGTCGTAACGGCGTTCCGCTCTGGTAGGTGTCGACCTTGGTCGACCCGAATGCCTGAAGAACCGGCTTTTGCTTTTGATTTTTTCTTTTGATCTTCCCGCGGTGCGCAGGAAATTGTCCGTGGCCGGGAGGGTGGGTCGGCTGGGGGCGTGAGCCGCATGGATGCGGCGACAGCTTACATGGACGTACTTGCAGCGGCCCCCAGCCGATCCACCCACCCGGCCCACCCCGAGCTGGCTGGACCACACCGCGGAGGGGGCGGCGCCCGATGGCCGGTCTTTCACCCGAACCATGGCATGCTCGGCGCCAAGCCCACCCGGAACCCCCGCCATGCGCCTGTTCACCCGTGTCCTGCCCCTGATGCTGCTGGCCTCCCTGTTGTCCGGCTGCGGCTACAACGCCATCCAGCAGAAGGATGAGGCGGTCAAGGCCAGCTGGTCCGAAGTGCTCAACCAGTACAAGCGCCGCGCCGACCTGGTGCCCAACCTGGTGCAGACCGTCAAAGGTTTCGCCAGCCAGGAAGAGCGCGTGCTGACCGAAGTCACCAACGCCCGCTCGCGTGTCGGCCAGATCAACGTCAACGCCGATGACGAAGCCTCGCTCAAGCAGTTCCAGCAGGCCCAGGGTGAACTCGGCAGCGCGCTGTCGCGGCTGCTGGTGGTGACCGAGAGCTATCCGGTGCTGAAGTCCGACCAGAACTTCCGCGACCTGCAGGCCCAGCTGGAAGGCACCGAAAACCGGATCACGGTTGCGCGTGGTCGTTACATCCAGCAGGTGCAGGACTACAACACCTACATCCGTTCGTTCCCGCAGGTGATCACCGCCAAGATCTTCGGCTACAAGACCAAGCCGAACTTCACTGTGGAGAACGAGGCGCAGATCTCCAACGCACCGGCGGTGGATTTCGGCAACGCGCCGCAGCAGCAGCCGGCAACGCAGCCGGGCCACTGACCGATGCGCCTGGCCACTGCGCTGCTGGCCCTGCTGCTGTGGCTGCCGCTGGCGGCGCAGGCCCAGCAGCTGGCGCCGATTCCGGCGCTGGACTCGCCGGTGGTCGACACCACCGGCACGCTGGATGCCGCGCAGAAGCAGGCGCTGGTGCAGCAGGCGCTGGACCTGCAGCAGCGCAAGGGCAGCCAGCTGCAGGTGCTGGTGGTACCCACCACCCAGCCGGAGGACATCGCGCAGTACGCCACGCGGGTCTTCGACCAGTGGCAGATCGGCCGCAAGGGCGTGGATGACGGCGTGCTGCTGGTGGTGGCCAAGGACGACCGGCGCGTGCGGATCGAGCCGGGTTACGGCCTGGAAGGCGCGATTCCCGATGCCATCGCCAACCGGGTCATCCAGGAATACCTGGTGCCGCGTTTCCGCGCCGGCGACTACGCCGGGGGCATCACCGATGCCACCGCCGTGCTGGTCAAGCTGATCGATGGCGAAACGCTGCCGGCACCGGTCAGTGGCCATCGTGGGCGCGAGCCGGGTGGCGGCGGCGATGCCTGGTTTCTGGCGCTGTTCATCGGTGTGTTCGCCGGCAGCATCCTGCGCGGCGTGTTCGCGCGCGTGCCGCGCCCGCTGCGTGGCCTGCTCGGCGGCGCTGGCGCAGCCGTGGCGGCGTTCCTGTTCACCTCCACCCTGCTGGCCAGTGGCCTGGCCGGCGTGGTTGGCCTGATCGTGGCGATGCTGTCCGGCCATCCGGGGCGCTTTGCCGGCGGTGGTGGCTGGGGCGGTGGCAGCTGGGGCGGGGGAGGCGGCTTCGGCGGTGCTGGTGGATTCGGCGGTGGTGGCGGCTGGGGCGGCGGCGGTGGCCGTTCCGGTGGCGGTGGCGCTTCGGGAGGCTGGTGATGATCCAACGTCTGTTCCGTCATGTATGTTCGCCGTCGGTACGTCGCGCGTTCCCGCCAGCCACGCTGCAGGCGATCACCGAGGCCATCGCGGCCGGTGAGCAGCGCCACGGTGGTCAGGTGATGTTTGCGGTGGAGGCTGATCTGCCGCTGGCCGCGTTGTGGCACAAGGTCACCCCGAGGCAGGCCGCCGAGCATGCCTTCGCACGCCTGCGCACCTGGGACACCGCCCACAACAACGGCGTGCTGATCTACCTGCTGCTGGCCGACCATGCCATCGAGATCGTCGCCGACCGCGGCCTGCATGGCCGGGTCAGCCCGGCGCAGTGGCAGCGGGTCTGCACCCATCTGCGCGAGGGCCTGCGTGGTTCCAATCCGGTGGAAGCGCTGCAGGATGCCATCGACGAGGTCTCCAGCCTGATCGAAGGGCACTTTCCGGCCTCGACCCGGTCGAACGATGACGCGTTGCCGAACTCGCCCCAGCTCCTTGGTTGAGCCGGGGCGGCACTGGCCCGAGAATAGGCGTTCAACCGCAAGGCACCTTCCATGATCTATTTCCACGACATCGACCCCATCGCCCTCTCGCTGGGGCCGATCAAGGTGCACTGGTACGGCATCATGTACCTGCTCGGCTTCACTGCGGCCTGGCTGCTGGGCCGCACGCGCATCGCCGCCGGGCGCCTGCCGGGCGTCGATGCCAACGGCTTCTCCGACCTGTTGTTCTACGCCATGCTCGGCGTGGTGCTGGGCGGCCGCATCGGCTACATGCTGTTCTACGCGCTGGGGGATTTCCTGCACAACCCGCTGCTGCTGTTCAAGGTGTGGGACGGCGGCATGAGCTTCCATGGCGGCCTGCTGGGCGTGCTGGGTGCCTGCTGGTGGTGGTCGCGCAAGCACGCGCTGCACTTCTTCGACACCATGGATTTCATGGCGCCGCTGGTACCGCTGGGCCTGGGTTTTGGTCGCATCGGCAACTTCATCGGCGCCGAGCTGTGGGGCAAGTACACCGACGGCACGTGGGGCGTGGTGTTCCCGTCGGGCCTGCCGGCGCCGCTGAACCAGTTGGACCACGCGAGCCTGCAGGCGCAGTTCGCCACCGGCGCGCTGAACCAGTTCGCCCGCCATCCCTCGCAGCTGTATGAAGCGTTCCTGGAAGGCCTGGTGATGTTCGTGGTGCTGTGGACGGTGTCGGCCAAGCCGCGCCACCGTTACCTGGTCGGCGGCCTGTTCGCGCTGATGTACGGCCTGTTCCGCTTCGCCGTCGAATTCGTACGCATGCCCGACAACGGCGTCTATGTGGCCTTCGACTGGCTGACCCGTGGCCAGATCCTCAGCCTACCGCTGATCGCTTTCGGCCTGGTGCTACTGGTAATGTCGCGCCGCGCGCCGGTACTGCAGCCGCAGCTGCCGGTGGCTGCCGAGGGCAAGGCATGAAGGCTTACCTGGACCTGCTCTCGCACGTGCTCGAGCACGGCGCCGAGAAGAGCGACCGTACCGGCACCGGTACCCGCAGCGTGTTCGGCTGGCAGATGCGTTTCAATCTGGCCGACGGCTTCCCACTGGTCACCACCAAGAAACTGCACCTGCGCTCGATCATCCACGAGCTGCTGTGGTTCCTGAAGGGCGATACCAACATCGGCTACCTGAAAGACAACCAGGTACGCATCTGGGACGAGTGGGCCGACGAGAACGGCGACCTCGGCCCGGTCTACGGCAGGCAGTGGCGCAGCTGGGCCACCGCCGATGGCCGCGAGATCGACCAGATGCAGTGGCTGGTGGACGAGATCAAGCGCAACCCCGATTCGCGCCGGCTGGTGGTCAGCGCCTGGAACGTGGGCGAGCTTTCGCAGATGGCGCTGATGCCGTGCCACAACCTGTTCCAGTTCTACGTGGTGGACGGCAAGCTCAGCTGCCAGCTGTACCAGCGCAGCGGCGACATCTTCCTCGGCGTGCCGTTCAACATCGCCAGCTATGCGCTGCTGACCCACATGGTGGCGCAGGCCACCGGCCTGGGGGTGGGCGACTTCGTGCATACGCTGGGCGACGCGCACCTGTATTCGAACCACTTCGAGCAGGCGCGCGAGCAGCTTTCGCGTGAACCGCGCGCGCTGCCGAAGCTGTGGTTGAACCCGGAGGTGACCGACCTGTTCGGCTTCCGGTTCGACGACATCCGCATCGACGGCTATGACCCGCACCCGGCGATCAAGGCGCCGGTGGCGGTGTGAGTGCCATGAAGCTCTCGATGATCGTGGCGCTGGACCGCAACCGTGGCATCGGCCAGGGCAATGCGATGCCCTGGCATCTGCCGGATGATTTCAAGCACTTCAAGGCGCTCACCCTGGGCAAGCCGATCCTGATGGGGCGCAAGACGGCCGAGTCGATCGGCCGCGTACTGCCGGGGCGGACCAACCTGGTGCTGACCCGCAGCGGCCAGGTGCCGTTCGCGGGCATGCGCGCGGTGGCGTCGCTGGACGAGGCGAAGGCGATTGCCGAAGGCGAGGGCGCCAGCGAGCTGTGCATCATCGGCGGCGGCGAGATCTTCCGTCAGCTGCTTGACCAGGCCAGCGACCTGTACCTGACCTGGGTGGATGCCGAAGTCCCCGCGGATACCCATTTCCCCGAGGTGGACGTGCAGGACTGGCGGGAAGTGAGCAGCGAGCCGCACCCGGCCGATGACCGCCACGCCTATGCGTTCCGCTTCGTGCATTACGTGCGCCGCTGAGGATGGTTTCCTGTAGAGCCGAGCCATGCTCGGCTGCTGTTGCCTGACCCCTCCCGTAGCCGAGCATGGCCCAGCACTACAGGGGCCTACGGCATCCGGTAGTGCCCGATGATCGCGTGCTGGAACAGCAGGTTCTCTTCACGCGTGCCGCGTGCGATGTTGTGCAGCACCAGCGGTGTGCCATTGGCCAGCCTCCGGTCGGAGACGATGCCGACATGCAGCAGACCGTTGCCGTTGAGCTTCCAGGCCACGATGTCACCGGCCGCATAGTCGGTGGCGAGGGCGGTGATCGGTTGCCGCCAGCCCTGCCGTTCGAACCAGCGCATCAGGTTCGGCACACGTCGATGATCAATGTTGCGGTCCGGCCGTGACAGGCCCCAGATCGCGGGATACGCGCTGAAGTTGCCGCGCATGTCTTCATGCACGCGCGCCTGCAGGTCCAGGCCCTGGCTGCGCAGGGCGCGCACCACCACGTCGGTGCACACGCCGCGATCAAGCGGGACGTCGCCGCCAGGATAGGACAGGACCTGGTAGGCGGGATCGTAACGGGTGGTGACGCCGATCTGCGCGCGCGCTGCAGCCACCAGTGGCGGCGAAGGCGCCTGTGCCTGCGAACGCGCGGGGACGGCGTTTCCGCCGCCGGTGGGAGCCGGGGCCGAAGCAGGCTGGCAGCCGCTGGCCAGGGCTAGCGTCAGCAGCAGCACCCTCCATGGTGCCCAGCCGCGTCGCGTCATGCCTGCGGCGCGGCGCCGTTGTTGTGAGGTCCACCGGAGCCCCCACCGCCACCACCTCGACGGCGACGACGGCGCGGACCACGGTTGCCCGGGTTGGCAGCAGCGGCGTTGCCGCCGCCCTGTTCCTTGCCCTGCACCGCAGTGGAGGCGCGCTCGTGCGCCGGTCGCGCCGGTGGGCGGGCGTGGGGTACGGGTGCCGGTACATCGCGGCCCGGCACCTGCACCACGCGCAGCTCGTCAGTATCGAGCTGGATCGCGGTCAGCTTGCCGCCCCAGACTGCGCCGGTGTCGATGGCGTGCACGCCCTGGGTGATGGTCAGGCCCAGCGCCGACCAGTGGCCGCAGACGATCTTGAGGTCGCGCTCGACCCGGCCCGGTACTTCGAACCAGGGGTAGAGTCCCTGTTCCTGCGTGCCGGGGGTGCCCTTGTCCTCGATGCCGATGCGCCCGCGCGGGGTGCAGTAGCGCATGCGGGTGAGCACGTTGATGATCGCGCGCGAACGGTCGTAGCCGGACAGGTTCGGCGCCCAGCTTGGCTTGTCGCCGTACATGTTGCGGAACAGCTTGCGGTAGCCGGCGCCGTGCAGCTGCACCTCGACTTCGGCAGCGTGCTTCTCTGCCATCTGCGTGGTCCACTTCGGCGCCAGGCCGGCGTGCACCATCATCCAGCCCAGCTCGCGATCCACATGCACCAGCTTCTGCAGGCGCAGCCAGTCCAGCAGTTCGTCGCGGTCCTCGGCCTGCACGATGCGCAGCAGGTCCGGGTTGACCTTGCGCTGCTCCTCTTCGGTGCGTGCACCGACGGCCAGCAGCGAAAGATCATGGTTGCCCAGCACCACCACGCTGTGATAGCGCAGCGAATGCACCAGCCGCAGCGTCTCCAGCGACTGGCCGCCACGGTTGACCAGGTCGCCGCAGAACCACAGGGTGTCCTGGGCCGGGTCGAAGCGGATCTTCTCCAGCAACCGCTGGGTAACGTCGTAGCAGCCCTGCAGGTCGCCGATCGCCCACACACTCATCGTTCGGCCTCCGTGTCAGTGCAGGGTACGCGGGACGGCCAGCACGAACGGTGCGACCGGCGCGGCAAATTCGGTGCCATCGTCGGCGACCATGTCGTAGTGCCCCTGCATGGTCCCGTGATCGGTCCCCAGCATGACACCGGACGTGTAACGGAAGTCTTCACCGGGGCGCAGCCGCGGCTGCTCGCCGATTACCCCGTCGCCATCGACATGCTCGACACGGCCATTGGCATCGGTGATGCGCCAGTGGCGTGCGACCAGGCGTGCGGCGACCCGCCCCTGGTTGTGGATGCGGATCGTGTAGGCGAACGCATAGCGCCCGTCTTCCGGCGCGGATTGATCGTCGAGGAAGCGCGGTGCGACTTCGACGGAGATGGCGTAAACGTCAGCGTCTTCCATACCGGCAGTGTAATCAGGAGGCATTGGCCAAAGCGATGAATTCGGCCACGTCCAGCTGTTCGGCGCGGGCATCGGGACGCACGCCGGCGGCAACGAACTGTTCGGCGGACACCACGTTGTTCAGGGCGTTGCGCAGGGTCTTGCGGCGCTGCCCGAAGGCGGCCTTGACCACCTCGGCGAAGCGCGTGTGGTCGTTGATGCTGATCGAGGCCGGGTCACGCGGCACCAGCCGCACCACGGCCGAATCGACCTTCGGCGGCGGCCGGAACGCGCCCGGCGGAACCACGAACAGCGAGGTCACCTGGCAGTAGGCCTGCAGCATCACGCTGAGGCGGCCATACACCTTGCTGCCGGGGCCGGCGGCCATGCGGTCGACCACCTCCTTCTGCAGCATGAAGTGCATGTCGCGGATCACTGCGGCATGCTCCAGCGCATGGAACAGGATCGGCGAGGAGATGTTGTAGGGCAGGTTGCCGACCAGGCGGATCGGCTGGCCATTGGCCAGTTCGGTGAAGTCCACGCGCAGCACGTCGCGATGGACGATGGTCAGCTCACCCAGCGGCTCGGCGGCGGCGGTCAGCGGCGCGATCAGGTCGCGGTCGAACTCGATCACCGTCAGCGTCGGGTGCACGCGCAGCAGCGGCAGGGTGATGGCGCCCTGGCCGGGTCCGATCTCGACCAGGCGGTCACCATCTTTCGGATTGACCGCCATCACGATCTTGTCGATGTAATGGCGATCGGCCAGGAAATGCTGGCCAAGCTGCTTCTTGGCCGGTGCGGTGAACACCGGGCCGGAGGGGGAATGCGGGGAATTCATGCGCTCAGTGTACGTTGCCGCGCCAGCTGCGCACACAGCGTCGTTGCCGCCTGCAGGCTGGAAGGATCGGCGATGCCGCGGCCGGCCAGGTCCAGCGCGGTGCCATGGTCGACCGCCACGCGCGGGTAGGGCAGGCCCAGGGTCAGGTTCACCGCCTGCTCGAAGCCGGAATACTTCAGCACCGGCAGGCCCTGGTCGTGGTACATCGCCAGCACGGTGTCGAAACCGGCCAGCTTGGCTGGCAGGAAGGCGGTGTCGGCCGGCAGCGGGCCGACCAGGTCCAAGCCCTCCGCGCGCAGGCGCTGCAGCAGGGGGATGACCAGGTCCAGTTCCTCGCGTCCCAGATGGCCGTCTTCGCCGGCATGCGGGTTCAGCCCGAGCACCGCGATGCGCGGCGCAGGCAGGCCGAACTCGCGGCGCAGCGCGGCATGCACCGTACGCAGGGTGTGTTCCAGGCCGGGCGCGGTGATCGCATCGGCCACCTCGCGCAGCGGCAGGTGGGTGGTGGCCAGGGCCACGCGGACAATGTGATTGGCCAGCATCATCACCACCTTCACTCCGGCCTGGTCGGCCAGCAGTTCAGTGGTGCCACTGTAGGCAATGCCGCCTTCGTTGATGACCGCCTTGTGCACCGGGCCGGTCACCACACCGTGCAGTTCACCGGACAGGCAGGCCTGGCCGGCGCCGAGCAGGGCACCGATGACCGCGCTGGCATTGGCCGGATCGGCCTGGCCGAAGTGGCTGGGCGCCGCGTTGCGGACGGCGCGCAGGCGCAGATCGCCCGGGACGCGTGCTTCGGCGTCCTCGGGCAGCAGTTGCAGGGGCAGGTTCAGCGCGGCCGCGGCCGCGCGCAGGGTGTCTGGGTCGGCGAAGGCCAGCAGCCGGCAATCTTCACGCGGCTGCTGGACGAGGCGGACACACAGCTCCGGGCCGATCCCGGCGGGCTCGCCCGGTACCAGAGCGAGCTCGGGGCGCATCGGTCAGGACTGCGGCGGAGTGGCGGTGTTTTCCGCGCGGTCGCCGCTGCGGAAACTGACGTAGGCTTCGCCACGCAGTTCCTGCAGGAAGCGGTTGTACTCGTCTTCCAGCTTGCGACGGCCGATGGTCTCGCGGACCTGGGCACGCTGGTTGTCGGTGGTCACGTCGGTCTGGCGGGTCGCCACGCGCTGCACGATGTGCCAACCGGCGTCGGTGCGGAACGGCTGGCTGACGCCACCATCCTGCAGGCCACTCACCTGCTGGCCGAAGGCCGGACCGAACGCGTCAGCCGGGAACCAGCCGAGATCACCGCCCTGGCCCTTGCTGTTGTTGTCCTCGGAGGACTCCCTGGCAACGGTCTGGAAGTCGGCGCCGCCAGCAATGCGGGCGCGCAGGGTATCGATCTTGGCCTTGGCAGCGGCATCGGTCTGGTGGTCGTCCACGCGGACCAGGATGTGGCGGCCGTGGTACTCGGTGACCGTCTGCTCACCGGCGGCGGAACTGCTGTCACGCACTTCCACCAGCTTCAGCAGCTGGAAGCCGCTCGGGCCGCGGATCGGGCCGACCACCTCGCCCGGCTTCATCTTTTCCATCAACTGGGCAAAGGCCTGCGGGATTTCATCCAGGCTGCGCCAGCCCAGATCGCCGCCTTCCAGTGCGTTCGGGCTGTCCGAATAGCGCACGGCCGCCGCGTTGAAGTCCAGCTCGCCCTTGTCCAGCAGGGCCTTCACGCCATCGGCCTTCTTCTGGCCGGTGGCGATCTGGTCGGCGTTGGCACCGTCGGGCAGGGCGATCAGGATGTGCGCCAGGTGGTACTGGTTGCCTACCGTGGCCTGCTGCTTCAGCGCGGCGTCGACTTCACCCTCGCTGACGCTGATGCGGCTCTGCGCGAAGCTCTGGCGCAGGCGCTGCACGGTGATCTCGTCACGCACCGACGCACGGAAATCGTTGAAATCGATACCGTCATGGGCCAGGCGCTGGCGCAGCGCGTCCAGGTTCGAACCGTTCTGCTGGGCAATGGCGTTCATCGCCTGGTTCAGCTCCTGGTCGCTGACACGGATGCCGCTGCCCTGGGCGCGGGCCACCTGCAGCTTGACCAGCACCAGGCGTTCGAGCACCTGGCGGCTGAGCACGTCTTCCGGCGGCAGCTGGTTTTCGCGGCCAGCGTACTGCGCCTTGATGTTGGCGATCGCACGCTGGAGCTCGCTCTGCAGGATCACGTCCTCATCGACGACGGCAGCGATGCGGTCAAGCGGCTGCGCCTCCTGGGCAAGCACCTGCAGGGGGGCGGACACGCTGGACACCGCCAGCAGCGAGGCGAGAAGAACGGGGAAGCGCTTGGTCATGGGATCAGGTTCGGATCGTAGTCATCCCGGGTCGCCCCGGTGTTGCTCGGCGGCACGAGATAGAGGTCGTCGCGGTTGTAGCCGAGGATAGCACGGCGCAGGGTACGGTCCGTGTCCTGCCCCAGGGAGCTCAGGCCCTTGAGCACGAACTCCAGCTGGATGGCGTTGTTCATCTCGCCTTCGCGGTTGCGGACGTAACGGCGGGCGACCGCACGCACGGCCAGGCAGCAGCTGTCCCACTGGACGCCGGCGATGATTTCCAGCGGTTCCTTGTCCTGCAGCGAGTAGTAGTAGCGACCGACCAGGCTCCAGCGCGCATTCAGCGGGTACAGGAACGACAGGTCGGCCTGTTCCAGCAGGGTACGGTCGTGCTTGTTGGCGGTGGCCGGGGCGCCCGAGTTGATGCGGTAGCGGTAGCTGAGATTGATCACGCCATCGTTGGGCATCAGGTAGCGGGCACGGACGCTGGCCAGATCCTCGCGCTTGTACTTCGGGTCCCACTGGTAGGTGGCACCCAGGGTCCAGCGGTCGTTGATCATGTAGTTGCCGTCGGCGATCCACGCCGACTTGCCCTTTTCCACCGGCGCGCCGCCCGGAGTGACGGTCACCCGCGACTCGTCGAAATACTGGATCTGGCCGATGGCAGCCGAGAAGCGTTCCTTGCCGGTGGTCTGGTCGATGAAGCGGGTGCCCAGTGCCAGGGTCAGCTGGTTGGCATCGTTCTGGCGGTCGGCGCCGGTGTAGCGCGAGTCGCGGAACAGTTGGCCCCAGCTGAAGGTGAAGTCACGGGTGTCGAAGATCGGCAGCTCGTCCTGGTTGCGGTACGGCGTGCGCAGGTAGAACAGACGCGGTTCCAGCGTATGCAGGAATGACTTGCCGCCGATCGTGGTCTCGCGATCGAAGAACAGGCCGGCGTCGATGCTGCCGATCGGCAGGCTGCGGCTGGGCGAGGTGTTGCCTCGCAGCTGTTCCGGCGTGGCGGTGTTCGGGTCGATCCCCTGCGAGGCCAGCACGTTGCGGCGGACGCTGTCAGCCAGGCCCTGGTCCAAGTCGTAGCCGGTGTAGCGGTAGGCCAGGGTCGGGGTGACGTACCAGGCCGCGCCACTGATCGGGAACGACACGTACGGCTTCACGTCCAGGCGCGAGCCGCCGTACATGCGTTGGGTCTGGCCGTTGCGCGTGTACTGCAGGTCCTCACCGGCATCGGCGCCGTACTTGAAGTTGATGTCGTCGTGGGTGAAGCGCACGGCTTCGGCATAGATGCCGGTTTCCAGCCACGGCAGGACCGGCTTGTCCCAGTTGAGGTACAGGCGCGGCTGGCGGTTGTACGGCAGCGCGCTTTCATTGAGCGTGTAGTCGGTCAGCTGCCAGCGGTCGGCCATGATGCCGGCCGTCCAGTTCCGGCCGGTGCCGTACAGGCCCACGGTGCTCTGCAGGTTCGAGGCAGTCACCCCGACCAGGCGGTTGGCGAAGTCCTCGACATAGCGCTCGTCGCTGACCCAGGCCAGGTTCGCACGGGCTTGCCAGTGGCTATCCACGTTGTGGTAACCGCTGAACATCACCCGGCCGCGGTCGCGGTCGCGCAGCTTGTCGTTGGGCATGAACGCGGTCAGCAGTTCACCGCGGCCGCCGTTGTAGAGATAGCGGAACTCGTTGTCGAGCATCAGGCCGCGCCGGCTCATGTAGCGCGGGGTCAACGTATCGTCGTAGTTCGGCGCCAGGTTGAAGTAGATCGGCTGTGCGTAGTCGAATCCGTTGCGCCCGGACATGCCCAGCTGCGGGAACAGCAGGCCGGTCTTGCGGCGGTCGTCGATCGGGAACTTGAAGTACGGCGCCCACAGCACCGGTACCTTGCCGATCCGCAGCACGGCGTTGCGGGCGGTGCCGAAGCCCTCGTCGTTGTCCACTTCGATCTGCGGCGCCGACAGTTTCCACACCGGCTGTGACGGGTCGCAGGTGGTGTAGGTGGAGCGGTGCATCTGGCCGACCGCGCCCTGCAGGTCGACCGACTCGGCATCGCCGTTGCCGCGGCGCGACACCAGCTGGTACTTGATGTCGGTGATCTTGTGGGTGTCGCTTTCCTGGTTGCCCTCGGCGCGCTTGGCGACCATGCGGATCGAGGAGTCCTGGTAGCGGACATTGCCGTCGGCGATGTAGTTGCCGCTCTCGGTATCGAAGCTGAGCTTGTCGGTGCCGACGAACTGGTCGCCGCGGCGCAGGGCCACGTTGCCTTCGTACTGCGGCACGGTGGTCGTGCCCAGCAGCTGGTCACCCTCGATGTCGGTCGGCTGCTGCTCGCGCGCAGCGCTGGCGGCGGCCTTGTCCTGCCCCGGGACCGGGGTGGGGGCATCGGTGAACGCGGGAATCACGTCGGTAGCCGGGCACAGGCCCCAGTTGAGCGGCTTTTCATCGGCCATTGCCGGCAGGCAGATGGCGATGCTCAGAGGCAGGGGAAGCAGGCGGAGGGCTCGGCGCACGCGGTTCGGATTCGGGCGAAAACGGACGGTAGCTTGCCCCATCCCTTGCATAGGGGCAATGAAGGACGCGGGAGCCTGCCGGCTCGGGTTCATCCGGAGACGCTGCCGGGAGGGGGCAGCAGCAGGGCCCGGACATGGGCCACGCTGCACTCGGCAAGGGCCTGCAGGTCATAGCCGCCTTCCAGCATCGAGACCACCCGGCCGGCCGCATGGCGGCGCGCCAGCGCATGCAGTTCCCGGGTGATCCAGGCGAAATCGTCGGTTTCCAGCATCAGGTCGGCCTGCGGGTCGCGCAGGTGGGCATCGAAGCCGGCCGAGATCAGCAGCAGCTGCGGGCGGAAGTCGTCGATGGCCGGCAGCATCTCGTCGGCCCACACGTTGCGGAAGCGGAAACCGCCACTGCCGGGGGGCAGCAGGATGTTCATCAGGTTGCCGGCACCGCGGTCGCGGCGCAGGCCGGAATTGGGGAACAGGCCGGCCTGGTGGGTGCTGTAGTACGAGACCCGGGCGTCGTGCTGGAAGATGTCCTGGGTGCCGTTGCCATGGTGGACATCGAAATCGACCACCGCGATCCGCTCCAGCCCATGGCGGTCGCGGGCATGGGCTGCGGCAATGGCAATGTTGTTGAGCAGGCAGAAGCCCATCGCGGTGCTGCTGGTGGCGTGGTGGCCCGGGGGCCGCACCGCGCAGAACGCCAGCGGATCCTCGCCCAGCATCACTGCATCGACCGCGGCCACCCCGGCGCCGGCGGCGTGCACGGCGGCACTGGCCGAGCCCGGCGAGGTCCAGGTGTCCATGTCCAGCTGGCGCAGCGGCGCGCTCTGCGGCTGCAGCACGAAGTCGAGCAGGGCACTGTCGTGGACCCGGGTCAGTTCGCCGAACTTGGCCGGCGGCGCCTCGCGCCAGTCGAGCTGGCCGGGGAACGCGGCGTGCAGGGCATCGAGTACTTGCTGCAGGCGTTGCGGGCACTCCGGATGGCCAGGGCCGGGGTCATGCAGCAGGCAGGACGGATGGGTGAAGACCAGCATCGTGCCGACTCAGCGCTGGCGCTGCTGTGGCTGCCACAGCGCTTCGCCATGGCCGTCGGCGCGGGCCAGTACGCGGGACAGCACGAACAACAGGTCCGACAGCCGGTTGAGGTACTGCAACGCCTCGCTGCGCACGGCTTCGTGGCGGGCCAGGGTGACCGTCTCGCGCTCGGCGCGGCGGACGATGGTGCGGGCCAGGTGGCAGCGTGCGGCGGCCTCGCCACCGGCCGGCAGGATGAACTCCTTCAACATCGGCAGGTTGGCGTTGTAGTGGTCCAGCTGCTGTTCCAGTGCCGAGACATCGGCGGCGTGGATGGCGGCGTGGCCGGGGATGCACAGCTCGGCACCCAGGTCGAACAGTTGGTGCTGCAGATGCACCACCAGCGCGCGGACATCCTCGGGCAGCGCGGTGGCAAGCAGCAGGCCAAGCGCAGCGTTGGCTTCATCGACGGTGCCGTAGGACGCCACCCGGGCGTCGTCCTTGCCGACGCGCTGGCCGTCGCCGAGGCCGGTACTGCCGTCGTCGCCGGTGCGGGTATAGATGCGCGAGAGGCGATGACCCATGGCGCGGCTCAGTGCCGGATGTCGCGGCGGGCCTGCTGGAGCTTCAGTACCTGCTCCACGGCCAGCTGCAATGCCGCCGCCAGCGCCACGTAGATCGCGGTGGTGCGCAGGTAGGGGCCGAACCATTGTGCGTAGTTCTGCGCCCAGCCGGCCAGCGTCGGCTCGGCCACGTTGCGGGTGGTCCAGTAGAAACCGCCCTGCGCCAGCAGGTGGCAGACCGCCACCGAGGCCACCAGCAGCAGCGTACCCTTGGCCAGCACCGGCCAGCGTGCGCCCTGGTAGTTGCGGCCCAGCAGCATGCCGCCGGCCCACAGCGAGAAGTATGCCGGCAGCAGCAGCCAGTAACCCGGCGACACGCAGTAGTGCTGCCAGAAATCCAGGCCGCTGCTGCGGATCACGATCCAGTCCACCAGCACGGCGAACACCATCAACAGCGGAAACGCCCAGCGTGTCCACGTGGCCAGGTAGAAGCCACCGATGAAGAACACCGCCCAGGAGGCATCGGGGATCGCCGCGAAGTGGTTGACCCGGGTCGCCGCCAGCAACAGCACAAGGACGGACAGGACGAAGGCGCGGTTGGCGGTGGCGGACATGGCAGCGGGCCCGGAGCGGATTCAGGTTTCATTCTAGCCCGCCGCGCCGGTTGGCGCAGGTCGGGTGATGTTGGGTGTTCGGGCAGGGCGAGCGCGTATCATGAACATCATGAGTGAACGACATGACGTGCTGATCGTCGGTGGTGGCCTGGTCGGTGCCAGCCTGGCCATCGCCCTGGACCGCCTGGGCCGCGATGTGGGCCTGCTCGAGGCCAGCCCGGCCGGCGAGCTGCCGGCGGTATTCGACCAGCGCAACCTCAGTTTTGCCGCTGCCACGGTCAATGCGCTGACCGCGCTGGGGGTCATGCAGAAGCTGGCGATGGCGCCGGGCCCGATCCGCCGCATCCACGTCAGCCGCGCCGGCGATTTCGGCCGCGTGCAGCTGGAGGCTTCCGACTACGACCGGCCGTGGTTCGGCCAGGTGGTGGTGGCGCGGGACTTCGGCCAGGCGCTGGAAGCGCGCCTGCAGGAGCTGCCGCGGCTGCGGCGCTACCGGCCCATGCGCTTCCTGGGCCTGGGCGAGGTGGTCGATGGCTACCGCCAGGTGCGGGTGGCCGACGAGACCGGCGAACGCGTGCTGCAGGCCCGGCTGGTGGTGGGGGCCGATGGCACGACCAGTGGCGTGCGCGGCGCGCTCGGCATCGAGGTCGACCGCCATGATTTCCAGCAGACCCTGTTCGTGGCCCGCGTGCGCAGCCAGCGCGCGCCGGACGGCACCGCCTGGGAGCGCTTCACCGATACCGGCCCGACCGCCCTGCTGCCGCGTGGTGATCGCCACTTCGGCACCGTGCACGGTGTTGCGCGCGACCAGGCCGATGCGGTGATGGCGCTGGACGATGCGGCTTGGCTGCAACGCCTGCAGAACGCGATCGGCTGGCGCGCCGGCCGGCTGCTCGAATCCGGCCCGCGCAGTGCTTATCCGCTCATCCAGGTGCTGGCGCGCGCGTTGGCCGGAGAGCGCGCGGTGCTGCTCGGCAATGCCGCGCAGACCATCCATCCGCTGGGGGCGCAGGGCTTCAACCTGGGCCTGCGCGATGCGCTGACCCTGGCTGAACTGCTGGAGGATGCGCATGAGGATGCCGGCAGCGATGCACTGCTGCAGGCCTATGTCGTGCGCCGCGAAGAGGACCGCCGGCAGACGGTGGCGTTCTCCGGCGGGCTTGCGCGCCTGACCAGCAATCCGGCGCCGTTGATGCGGCCGCTGCGCAGCCTCGGCCTGGTGGCCGCGCAGCGCGCCTCGGTGCAATCGATGCTGGTCGGTGGTGCGATGGGCTTCCGCGGCGAGGTGCCGCGGCTGTGCCGTGGAGAAGCGGCATGAGCCGGCGCGCGCGTCTTGATGTGGCCATCATCGGCGGTGGCGTGGTCGGTGCCGCGTGTGCGCTGGCGCTGGCTGATGCTGGCCTGTCGGTGGCGCTGGTGGAAGGTCGCGAACCGGCGCCGTGGCAGGCCGCACAGCCGGACCTGCGCGTGTTCGCCTTCGCTGCCGACAACGTACAGCTGCTGAATCGTCTTGGTGTGTGGCCGGCGATCGCGCAGGCCCGTGCATGGCCCTACCGGCGCATGCAGGTGTGGGACGCTGCCGGTGGCGAGGATCTGCTGTTCGACGCCGATCGCTTCGGCCGTCGCGAACTGGGCTACATCGTCGAGAACGGGCTGCTGCAGGACCGCCTGTGGTCGGCGCTGCCGGCGGCGGGTGTGCAGCTGCACTGCCCGGCACGGGTGGACGCGCTGGAGCAGGACGAGGACGGCGTGCGCCTGCGCCTGGATGACGGGCGTCGCCTGGAAGCGGCGTTGGCGGTGGCCGCCGACGGCGCCGAATCGACCCTCCGCCAGCTGGCCGGGATCGAGGTGGAACGCCATGACTACCACCAGCGTGGCGTGGTGGCCTACGTGGACAGCGATCTTCCCAACCAGGCCACGGCCTGGCAGCGCTTTCTGCCAAGCGGGCCGCTGGCGTTGTTGCCGGTGGCCGAACGCCGCAGCTCGATCGTCTGGACCCTGCCCGAGGACGAGGCGGCGCGTGTTCTGGCGCTGGACGAGGACAGCTTCAACCGCGAACTGACCCGCGCCTTCGCGGCACGCCTGGGTGAGCTGCGGTTGGCCTCATCGCGTGCGGCATTCCCGCTGCGCCGCCAGCTGGCCCGTCACTACGTGGCCGGTCGTGTGCTGGCGTTGGGTGACGCGGCGCATGTGGTGCATCCGCTGGCCGGGCAGGGCGTGAACCTGGGGCTGCGTGATGTCGCCGCCCTGCAGCAGTGGCTGGCACCCTCGGCAGAGCGCCGCGGCCAACCGCGGCTGTCGCCGCAGCGCCTGCAGCGCTGGGCACGTGAACGGCGGAGCGACAACCACATCGCCGCCTACAGCTTCGATGCGATCAACCGCCTGTTCTCCAACGACGAAATGCACCTGACCCTGGCCCGGGGCCGTGCGCTGGGCTGCGTCGGCCGATGGCCGCCGCTGGTGCAGGCGTTCTGGAAGCGCGCCGCCGGCGTCTGACCGGAATTCAGACCGCACGACGCGACGGGCGTCGCTGGCGTGTTACCAACCACGGGACGCCGCTTTGGCACCTACCGATAGCGGATCGTGCGCGCGCCGTCGGTGATCAAAAAAGGGGACGGAGGGGATTAAGTCGTATGTGCACATACGACTTAATCCCCTCCGTCCCCTTTTTCAATCCACCAGCCAACCGGCCAGGTCTGCACGATCCAGCTTGCCGCGACGCTTCACGTCCAACGCATTGAACTCATCGGCCAGCGCCGGGTTGGCCTGTGCTTCCTCGCGGCTGATGAAACCGTCGCCATTCACGTCAAGGTCGCTGAAGCGGATGCGGTACTGGCCAACCACGCTGCTGGGTTCCAGCGAGCGCACGGTCACCTGTGCCTCGCCGGCCGGCTGCGGAATATCGACGCTGCCGGTGACGCGGCCGGCATCCAGGGGCTGCTGACGGATGGCGCCGCCGGTCGGGCCCAGCGGCTGGCTCTGCGCAGGGGTGGACGGACCATGCTGGGCCATCGCCGGTACCGAAGCCAGCAGGGTGGCCACCAGCACGGCGGAACGGGGAAGGTTCATGACAGGCTCCTTGCCAGAGGGTACCGGGAGCGTACTCCCGGCAACCTGTGCCGCCGATGACGGATCAGCGCAGCGGCGAGGCCAGCACGGTGATCTCTTCACGATCGTGATAGAGCTGCTTGGCGCGCACCACCAGCGGCTTGCCGGCCTGGTCCTGGAACAGGTCCAGGCACAGCCGGGTCTCGTCCCAGCGCTTCTTCATCGGCAGCTTCAGATTGAAGATCGCATGCCTGCACCAGCCCTCGCGGAACCAGGTGGCCATGCGTTCGGCGACGCGGCGCGGCTGCTCGACCATGTCGCAGACCATCCAGTCCAACGGTTGTTCCGGATGCCAGTGGAAGCCATCGGCGCGCAGGTGCTCGACCAGGCCGGTGTCCAGCACGTGCTGGCGCAGCGGGCCATTGTCGATGCTCAGCACGTGCATGTGCTGCCGGGTGAGCACCCAGGTCCAGCCACCTGGGGCGGCGCCAAGGTCGGCCGCGCGCATGCCGGGCTTGGCCAGCGTCTCGCGTTCTTCCGGCGTCAGCAGGGTCAGCAGCGCTTCGTCCAGCTTCAGCGCCGAACGCGAAGGCGCTTCGGGCAGCAGCTTCAGGCGCGGAATGCCCAGTGCCCACGGCGCGCTGTCGGCCGGGTCGGCCACGCAGACGAAGGCGTGGGTACCGTCGACGAACACCACATGCAGGCGCGGCAGGCGGGTGTTCGGCTTGTCGCTGAGCTTGCCGGCCTTGCGCAGCGCCGGGCGCAACGCGTTGCCGAAGGCACGCGCCAGCCCGGACAACGGCTTGCCAGCGTCGGAATCGGGATGCTCCACCCACAGGTCGCCGAAGCGCGGCGCATCGGCCAGCACCTCCAGCATCGGCGTGATGCGGTCGGCCGGATCCAGCTGTGGCAGCTCAGCGAGCACAACCAGCTTCTGCCGCGCGAAGATCAGTTCGCGCCAGCGCAGGCGCGGTGCCAGCGCCGCGGCCTCGTCGCACATGAACAGCACGTAGCCGTCATTGCGCTGGGTGCGCGCATAACCGGCGAAACCGGCTTCGCCGGCACGGAACTGCAGTTCGCCTGCCAGCTCGGGCTCGAAACCCTGCCGGCACAGGCACAGCAGGCCGATGCCGGTTTCAGTAACGGGCGCCATCGCTTTCCCCATAGGCACGCAGCACGCTGCGCGCGGCGTCGCGGTTCAGGCCCTGCACCACTTCGATGCCACGCTTGTTGAGCTCGCCGACCCAGTCGGCCGGCAGCGGGCCTTCGTCGAACGGGGTCAGTTCTTCGACGTCGGCTGCACTGGCACCGATCAGCAGGCGGTCGATGCCCGCCCATACGGTGGCGCCGTAGCACTGGCAGCATGGCTGCGAACTGGTGGCCAGGGTGACCGGCGACAGCACCGCGTTCAGGCGCGGGGTCTGCAGGCGCTGCTGGGCCAGCATGTAGGCCATGTTCTCGGCATGCGCCAGCGAAGTGGCGTGCGGCATCACCCGGTTCACGCCGGCGGCGATCACCTTGTCATCCGGGCCGAACACCACGGCGCCGAACGGGCCGCCACTGGCGTGCTCGACGTTCAACCGCGACAGCTCGATCGCCAGCGCGACCTTGGCCTCATCGCCCGGATATCGACGATCCAGGTCGATCTGGTCGTGGATCCAGGCGGGAAGGGTCAGGTGGACTTGCGCGTACAGCATCGCGGGGGTGCCTCGTAGGGAATGGAAGAAGGTGCGGTTGCTTGGGAAACCGGCGCGCAGTGTAGCCGCACCGGCCTGTATCGGGTGTGGCGGTGGGTCAGCCGGGCGAGCCGGTGCGGATCACCACGTACTGCTTGCGGAACTCCAGCCCGGCCTGCGGCCAGCTGGCGGCATACGCGCGCAGCAATGGCAGGGCAGCGGCGAAGTCGTGGCCATTGACCCGGCAATCGGCCTCGCACAGGCCATCGGCATCGCGCGAGGCGAACAGGCGGATGGCCAGGAATGGGCGCGCTTTCAGCAGTTCGTCGAAGGCGTCCATGCTCCTGGTGAACAGGCAGCACGGACAGGACCCATGGTCGTCCTCGCTGCAGGTGCTGGCGTCCACCTCGTGCTCGCGGTAATGCGCCAGCGGACCCAGCACCACGGTGCGTTCGTGTTCATGGCCGTCATCGCCGGCCGGATAGGTCAGGCCCATCATCGGCAGGCCCTGTGCGTCTTCGGCGCCGATCGCGGTCTGCAGGGTCACCAGGTCCACCCGTGCCCAGGCCTGGAAGCCGGCCAGCAGCGATGCCTGTTCATCGGTACCGTTGGCGTGCTGGTACTCGAACAGGCCGTCAGCGAACAGCAGCGGATGCTGGCTTTCGATGACGGTGGAGGTCTGCCAGCCGCCGTTGTCGCGCGCGTATGCGGCCATCGCATGCGGGGTCAGGCGCAGTCCGCTGTCCAGCAGCAGCGCGTTGCCGTCGATGCGGCTGGCGACGCTGACGTCCTGCAGCGCCTGCTGCAGCAGTGGGAGGAGGGCGGTGGACGTCGTGGTCATGTCGGGCCTGTGGATGGATCGGGTGGAGCATCCAGGCCGGGCCTGGTGCTAGCGGTCGAGCGCGTCAAGTTCGGCGCGATAGCGCTGCGCGTCGGACTGCTGCTGCGGGTCGTTGCCGTGGTCGCGCAGCCAGCTTTCCAGCTCGCGGCGATAGTCCGCGCGGAAACCGGCATTGCCCGGGCTGAAGTGCAGCTTGCGCGCCGCCACCTCCACCCGCTCGCGCGCGCTGGCACGGGCTTGCGCGATGCCGTGCGGCGATTCGTTGGTGAGGATGACGAAGTTGCGTGGGAAGCCCGGCGTGTACTTCACGACGAACGGCTGGTCCTGCGCAGGGATACGGATGGCGTTCTCCAGCGGCCACAGCGAGGCGGTGTTGGTATGGAACACCACCTCCACGTCGCGGTCCTCGGCGGTGCGCAACACCGCTTCGTAACGCCAGATGTACTGTTCGTTGAGCGTGGAATTGGTTTCCTCGGCCTTCACGATCACGGCTTCACCGCGCTCGCCCACCGCATTGAGGAAAGTGGCGTTGAGGAAGCTGCCGAGGAAGATGTTGAGCATCGCCAGCGGAAACACCACGATGGCGTAGATCGGCGAGCGCCGCCACCACGAGACCAGCCCGGCCAGCACCATTGCTGCAAAGAACGTCAGCAGCGGATGCTGCGAGATGAACCAGAGCAGGGCGGACAGGGCGGTGATCATCGTCGGGGGTGTGCGGGCGCCATCCCGGCGCCCGCGCAGGTCCTCAGGCCGACCAGGTGTCGCGCAGGGTCACGCTGCGGTTGAACACCGGCTTGGCTTCGGTGTGATCGCGGCGGTCGGCGACGAAATAGCCGGTGCGCTCGAACTGGAACGACTGCTCCGGTGCGGCGCTGGCTGCGGCCGGCTCGACATAGCCGGTGACGGTACGGCGCGATTCCGGGTTCAGGTAGCCGCGGTAGGTCTTGCCTTCCGATTCGTCATCCGGGTTCGGCACCGAGAACAGGCGGTCGTACAGGCGGATCTCGGCCGGCACGCCGTGCACGGCGCTGACCCAGTGGATGGTGCCCTTGACCTTGCGGTTGGCGCCTTCCATGCCCGGACGCGATTCCGGATCGAGCCAGCCGCGCAGTTCGATGATGGTGCCGTCGGCATCCTTGATCACTTCGTCGCAGCGGATGATGCCGGCGCCACGCAGGCGCACTTCGCCGCCCGGCACCAGGCGCTTCCAGCCCTTCGGCGGCACTTCGGCGAAGTCCTCGCGATCGATCCACACTTCGCGGGCGAACGGAACTTCGCGGCTGCCGAAGCTCTCGTCCTTCGGGTGGTTGCTGAAGGTCAGCAGTTCTTCGTGGCCTTCCGGAAGGTTGGTCAGCACCAGCTTGACCGGATCGACCACCGCCATGCGGCGTGGTGCGGCGCTGTCGAGGTCCTCGCGCAGTGCGCCTTCCAGCACGCTGAAGTCGATCAGCGAATTCTGCTTGCTGATGCCCACGCGCTCGGCGAACAGGCGCATCGCGGCCGGGGTGTAGCCACGGCGGCGCAGGCCCTGCAGGGTCGGCATGCGCGGGTCTTCCCAGCCATCCACCAGCTGTTCGGTGACCAGCGCCATCAGCTTGCGCTTGCTCATCACCGTGTAGTTGATGTTCAGGCGCGAGAACTCGATCTGGCGCGGCTTGGCCGCTTCGCGTGGCAGCCCGGCATCGACCAGCGGCTGGGTCAGCGCGTCGTCATGGGCGAAATCGACGTTGTCCACGCACCAGTCGTACAGCGGGCGGTGGTCTTCGAATTCCAGCGTGCACAGCGAGTGGGTGATGCCCTCGATCGAATCACCCAGCGCATGGGCGAAGTCGTACATCGGGTAGATTGGCCACGCGTTGCCGGTGTTCTGGTGCTCGACGTGCTTGATGCGGTACAGCGCAGGATCGCGCAGGTTGATGTTGCCGCTGGCCATGTCGATCTTCGCGCGCAGGGTGCGCGCGCCATCCGGGAATTCACCGGCGCGCATGCGGCGGAACAGGTCGAGGTTTTCCTCGACGCTGCGGTCGCGCCACGGCGACGGGCGACCCGGCTCGGTCAGGGTGCCGCGGTAGGCGCGCACTTCTTCGGCCGACAGGTCGCAGACATAGGCCTTGCCCTGTTCGATCAGCTTCTCGGCGGCCAGGTAGTAGGCCTGGAAGTAGTCCGAGGCGTGGCGCAGTTCGTTCCACTCAAAGCCCAGCCAGCGCACGTCGTCCTGGATCGCGGCCACGTATTCCGGATCTTCCTTGGCCGGGTTGGTGTCGTCGAAGCGCAGGTTGCAGACGCCGCTGAACTCGCCGGCGATGCCGAAGTTCAGGCAGATCGACTTGGCATGACCGATGTGCAGGTAGCCGTTCGGCTCCGGCGGGAAGCGGGTCTTGATCGCCTGGTGCTTTCCGCTGGCCAGGTCCTCGCGCACGATCTGGCGGATGAAATCGCGCTTCTCGTGGCTGTCGGCGGGGGTCTCGGGGCTGGCAGGGGTGTGCTCGGACATGAGTCGGCGAAAAGAAAGGCAGAAAGACCAACAGTCTAGCGCGTACCGGGCAGAACTGCCGGGATTGCCGGCCAGCGGCCGGCAATACCCGGCGTCTTCCGGTAGTGCCGGCCGCTGGCCGGCAACTCTCGGGTCCCGCCCTCTCCACCATTCAGCCCCCAGGCGTATGCTGGACCCTTGCCCCGAGGAGCCGCCACATGCACATCGTGTACAAGGCCGACAACCTGTTCGACGCCCATCTGGTCAAGCACGCCCTGGAAGACGCCGGTATCCCCGCGTTCGTGTTCGGAGAGCAGTTGCTGGGCGGGATGGGCGAGCTGCCGCTGTTTGGCGTGTTGCGGGTCGGCATCCCCGATGCGGCGCGGCCGCAGGCCGAGGACATCGTAGCGGCGCTGGACTTGGGCCAGGCCCCGTCCGACCCCATTTCCGATGCAGACGACATTGCCGGCCTTCCGGCGTAGGAGCGCATCATGTTGGGAATTGGCCAGGGCATCCTCGGCATCGGCGCCTTCAAGCAGCGCCTGCCGCGCCCGGAAGAGGCGCTACCGGGGCGTGACCAACCACTGCCGCTGCACAGCAACCAGCACTTCGTGAACAGCCATCCGCTGAAGGACCGTTTCGCCGGCCTGCAGCAGATCCGCTTTGCGCTGGGCTGTTTCTGGGGCGCCGAGCGCAAGTTCTGGACCGAGCCGGGCGTGTACAGCACGTCGGTCGGCTATGCAGGCGGCATCACGCCGAACCCGAGCTATGAAGAGGTCTGCTCGGGCCTGACCGGCCACACCGAAGTGGTACAGGTGGTGTTCGACCCGGCGGTGGTGAGCCTGGAGCGGCTGCTGCAGCTGTTCTGGGAAAGCCACGATCCAACCCAGGGCATGCGTCAGGGCAACGACACCGGCACCCAGTACCGCTCGGCGATCCATGCCACCGACGAGGCCCAGTACAAGGCCGCGCTGGCCAGCCGCGAGGCCTACCAGGCGCAGCTGGCTGCGGCCGGCTACGGCCCGATCACCACCGAGATCGTGTACCCGGCACCGGCGTACTACTACGCCGAGGACTACCACCAGCAGTACCTGGCGAAGAATCCGAACGGCTACTGCGGCATCGGCGGCACCGGCGTGAGCTGCCCGATCGGGGTGGATGTGGAGGCGCCGCGCTGACGCGCGGTGGTCCGCCTGCGGCGGGCAACGTCAACATCAACATCAACAGCCAAAGCGGCTCTGGGTTGCTGATGGTTGGGCGGGACGGGGGCGGCTGGCAGGACACGCCGTAAACCCGTCCATGGGGGCTCGATGGCGCCATCCATGGCGCCAACGGTCCTGCCAGCCGCCCCCGTCCCACCTTCGACAGTTTCCCGGTGACGGTGGGCAAGAGCATGGGTTACTGACGAACTGAAGAAAAACAAAAAGGACGCGGCGTTTGCCGCGTCCTTTTTGTTTGATCCTGCAGTGCTTTCTGTAGAGCGGAGCCATGCTCCGCTCCAAGCAAGCGAAGCGCGCGACCCGCTGTTGCTCTTCTTTCCTTCTTCCGTGGCGGGCGGCCGCAGGAAACTGTCGAAGGCGGGGTGGGTAGGCCGTGCAGGGGCGTGAGCCGCATGGGCCCGAGGCATGCCTCGGGCGGGTTGGGCAGGACGCCCAACCCCGGTCTTGCCGTGTGCGCAGGACAGCGCACACGAGCAAGCGGCGGCCAAGCCTCCAGGGATGGATTCACGGCGTCTCCCGCGAACCCAACCCGCCCGACCCAGCACGGCTTTTGCTCTGAGCCCCCCGCCACGAGGGGCTCAGCCGTTGGCCGGAATCCTCACAGTGCCGCGCGGATCCGCTCGCGCAGCGCTTCCAGATCCTTGGCAAACGCATCGATGCCGGTCGCCAGCTTCTCGGTCGCCATCGGATCGGCCGCCAGATCCGCCGCGAACTTCGCCGCATCGATCGGTGTCACCGCCGTGCCATCGGCGGCGCCGGCCACCAGCTTGCGCGGCAGCTCGCCGTGGTCGGCGTCCAGCTTTTCCAGCAGGTCCGGCGAAATCGTCAGGCGGTCGCAGCCGGCCAGCGCTTCGATCTGCGCGGTCGAACGGAACGAGGCGCCCATCACCACCGTCGGCGAACCGCGACGCTTGAATTCGGCATACACGCCGCGCACGAACTTCACGCCCGGGTCTTCATCGATGGTGGCCGGGGCCTGGCCGTTGGCCACGTACCAGTCCAGGATGCGGCCGACGAACGGCGAGATCAGGAACGCCCCGGCTTCGCTGCAGGCCAGCGCCTGGGTCGGGTTGAAGATCAGCGTCAGGTTGCAGTCGATGCCCTCGGCCTGCAGGATGCGCGCGGCTTCCACGCCTTCCCAGGTCGCGGCGATCTTGATCAGGATCTTCTCGCGCGGCACGCCGGCGTCGGCGTACATCTGGATGAACTGGCGGGCCTTGGCCACGGTGGCAGCGGTGTCGTGAGCCAGGTCGGCATCCACCTCGGTGGACACCCGGCCCGGCACCAGCGTGCTCAGCAGCGCGCCGACGCCGATGGTCAGGCGGTCGGCCACGGCGTGCACCACGGCTTCGCGGTCGCCCGTCTGCTGGCGGCCCCAGGCCAGTTCGCGTTCGATCAGCTCGGCGTAGACCGGCAGGTCCAGCGCCTTCTTCACCAGGGTCGGGTTGGTGGTGCAGTCCACCGGCTGCAGGCGCTTGATCGCCTCGTAGTCACCGGTATCGGCAACAACCACGGACAGTTCGCGCAGCTGGGACAGTTTGGACGGGGTACTCATTACGGCTCCTGGGACAGGGGGATCGAATCGCGCGCGGTGCGCAGCGGTAATCAGGGGCGGTCGTTGTGGACCGCGGTCACGCGCAGGCGCAGCTTGCGGCCGCCGGGCGCGGTCCAGTCGATGCTCTGGCCGATCGAAAGGCCGAGCAGGGCACTGCCGACCGGGGCCAGCACGGAAACCTTGCCTTCATCGACGTTGGCTTCGCGGGGGAAGACCAGGGTCAGGACGTGCTTTTCGCCCGACACTTCATCTTCGCACTCCACGCGCGAATGCATCATGACGATGCCTTCGGGAATCTGGTCCGGTGCCAGCACGGTGGCCCGGTTGAGTTCTTCAGCAAGCGCGAGCGCGGCAGGCGTCTGGCTCAGCGCGGGAGATTCGAGCATGGCGTCCAGGCGGTCCATGTCGAAGGTAGAAACGGTGATCGACGGCGGCAGGCCGCTGGCGGTGTTCATGGTGACGCTCCTTGGTTGAAAGCCATGCAAAAGGCGGCACCTGCTGGCGCCGCCTGTCTGTATTGTGGGGACAAATGCGGCCGGAATCGACTCCTGCCGATTCCGGGCCGGTGCTGCAGGGGTTCAGCCGTTCAGCGCCGGGCCGGGCAGGGCCGGTGCATCGCTGCCGGCATCGAGCGCCTCCAGCGTGAACAGCGCCTGCGGCAGGCGCTTGAACTGGTCGGCCAGGTCCATCAGGAAGTCGTTCATGGCCGAGCTGCGGCGCCAGATCATGGCGATGCGGCGGCTGGGACGGCCTTCGCCGGTGAAGTCGAGCAGGCGGATGTTGTTCGAGCGCGGCACTGGCGGCTGCACCGACAGACTCGGCAGCAGGGTGATGCCGACGTCGGCGGCGACCATCTGCCGCAGCGTTTCCAGGCTGGTGGCGCGGAACTCGGACTTCTCGTTGGCGCCGAACAGGCGGCAGACTTCCAGCGCCTGGTCGCGCAGGCAATGGCCGTCCTCCAGCAGCAGCAGCTTCTGCGTGGCCAGTTCCTGCACGTCCAGGTGCTCGCGACGTGCCAGCGGGTGGCGACCGGAGACGGCCAGCAGGAACGGTTCCTCGAACAGGAACTCGGCATGCAGCTGTTCGTCGATCACCGGCAGCGCCAGCAATGCAGCGTCGAGCTTGCCTTCGCGCAGGCGGTCCAGCAGCACATCGCTCTTTTCCTCGACCAGCAGCAGTTCCAGCTCCGGGAAGCGCTCGCGGATGCGCGGGATCACATGCGGCAGCAGGTACGGGCCGAGGGTCGGGAAGATCCCCAGGCGCACCGTACCGGCTTCCGGATCGCGGCTGCGTCGCGCCGCTTCCTTCAGCTGTTCCACTTCGGACACGATCACCCGCGCCCGTGCGGCTGCTTCCTGGCCGGCCGGGGTCAGCATCACCTTGCGCGGTGCGCGTTCCACCAGCGGCAGGCCGAGCTCTTCCTCCAGCTTGCGGATCTGCGTGGACAACGTCGGCTGGCTGACAAAGCAGGACGCGGCAGCCCGGCCGAAATGCTTGTGGTCGGCCAGGGCTACCAGGTACTTCAGATCACGTAGGTTCATCCTTACACCCCAGGGGTAACGGACCGGCTGACGGCGTGGTTACCCGACAGGCAGACAATGTTCCCGGTGATCTGGGAACGGTGGATCAGGCCGCTTCAGCAACGGCACCGCTGCTGTTGCTCACCGACGAGCGGATCAGGTGGTCGAACGCACTCAGTGCGGCGGTCGAGCCGGCGCCCATGGCGATGATGATCTGCTTGTAGGGCACCGTCGTGCAATCGCCAGCAGCAAACACACCCGGCAGGTTGGTCTGGCCGCGGTCGTCGATGACGATCTCGCCGCGCGGCGACAGCGCCACCACATCCTTCAGCCACTCGGTGTTGGGCAGCAGGCCGATCTGCACGAAGATGCCTTCCAGCTCGACGCGGTGGGCATCGCCGCCGATGCGGTCCTTGTAGACCAGGCCGGTGACCTTGCTGCCGTCGCCGAGCACTTCGGTGGTCTGTGCGCTGGTCAGCACGGTGACGTTGCCCAGGCTGCGCAGCTTCTTCTGCAGCACTTCGTCGGCACGCAGGCTGGAATCGAACTCCAGCAGGGTTACATGCGACACGATGCCGGCCAGGTCGATGGCCGCTTCCACACCGGAGTTGCCGCCGCCGATCACCGCCACGCGCTTGCCCTTGAACAATGGACCATCGCAGTGCGGGCAGTAGGCCACGCCCTTGTTGCGGTACTGGTCCTCGCCCGGCACGTTCATCTGCCGCCAGCGCGCGCCGGTGGACAGGATCACCGAACGCGACTTCAGCACCGCGCCGTTCTCCAGCTGCACCTGCACCAGGCCGTCTTCGCCGGCCGGCACCAGCGCACTGGCGCGCTGCAGGTTCATGATGTCCACCTCGTACTCGCGCACGTGCTGCTCCAGCGCCGTGGCCAGCTTCGGGCCTTCGGTCTCCTTCACCGAGATAAAGTTCTCGATGGCCATCGTGTCCAGCACCTGGCCACCGAAACGCTCGGCGGCGATGCCGGTACGGATGCCCTTGCGCGCGGCGTAGATCGCCGCTGCAGCACCGGCCGGGCCACCGCCCACCACCAGCACGTCGAAGGCGTCCTTGGCGGCGATCTTCTCGGCATCGCGCTTGCTGGCATTGGTGTCCAGCTTGGCCACGATCTGCTCCAGGGTCATGCGGCCCTGGTCGAACACTTCACCGTTGAGGTACACGGTCGGCACCGACATGATCTCGCGCTTCTCGACTTCGTCCTGGAACAGGGCGCCATCGATGGCCACGTGCTGGATGCGCGGGTTGAGCACCGCGGCCAGGTTCAGCGCCTGCACCACGTCCGGGCAGTTCTGGCAGGACAGCGAGAAGTAGGTTTCGAACCTGTACTCGCCTTCCAGGTTCTGCACCTGCTCGATCAGCTCGGCGGTGGCCTTGGACGGGTGGCCGCCGACCTGCAGCAGGGCGAGCACCAGCGAGGTGAACTCGTGGCCCATCGGCAGGCCGGCGAAGGTCAGGTGGATGTCCTGGCCCGGCGTGCCCAGGTCGAAGGACGGCACGCGGCCCTGGCCATCGCGCAGGACCTGCAGCGTGATCTTGTCCGACAGGCTTTCCAGGGTCTGCAGCAGTTCCAGCATTTCCTGCGACTTGGCGCCGTCGTCGGCGTGCGCGGTGATCTGGATCGGGCGGGTCACGCGCTCCAGATAGGTCTTCAGCTGCGACTGCAGGTTGGCGTCCAACATCGGGTCATCTCCTGGCTTCAGGCAAACAGGGGGCGTGGCACCGCTGTAGAAGGTAGCGGACCAGCAGGGGGTAGGGGTGAACCCAAGACAGCGACCGTGGAAGGGGCTGGCTGGCCAAAGCTGGCGCGCGTTGGCTGTCTTGGGTTCACCCCCACGCCGGCGGGGGGACCGGCACGGGGATGAAGGGCGCGCCGTGGCGTGGGGCCACGGCAGGCCGGTACTGCCTTAGATCTTGCCGACCAGGTCCAGCGACGGGGTCAGGGTCTTCTCGCCTTCCTTCCACTTGGCCGGGCAGACCTGGTTCGGGTTGGCGGCGGTGAACTGGGCAGCCTTCAGCTTGCGCAGGGTCTCGGACACGTCACGGGCGATCTCGTTGGAGTGGATCTCCAGGGTCTTGATCACGCCTTCCGGGTTGATGATGAAGGTGCCGCGCAGGGCCAGGCCTTCTTCCGGAATGTGCACGCCGAAGGCGTTGGTCAGCTGGTGGGTCGGGTCGCCGACCAGCGGGAACTGGGCCTTGCCGACGGCCGGCGAGGTTTCGTGCCACACCTTGTGCGAGAAGTGGGTGTCGGTGGTGACGATGTAGACCTCGGCGCCGGCCTTCTTGAACTCGGCGTAGTGGTCGGCCGCGTCTTCGATCTCGGTCGGGCAGTTGAAGGTGAAGGCGGCCGGCATGAAGATCAGGACGGACCACTGGCCCTTCAGGCTGGCGTCGGAAACCTTGATGAACTCGCCGTTGTGGTAGGCGTTGGCTTCGAACGGCTGGATCTGGGTATTGATGAGGGACATCATTTTTCCTCTGGTGAAGGGGAGTGGGTGAATCGACAGGAGCTAGGTTACCCATTCGCTCGCGATAAGAACAATCCATTGATTGCATCTATTTGATAGATGTAGTCTATCAAAAGGCCGTGAGCCAGCACTGAACCATGCCGCTCCCATCCTGCAACTGCTTGTGTGGCAAGGAAAATTGCCCGGGATGTGTGAAGAGGGCTGATAGCCCCTCCTTATACCCTCTGGCGAAACCTGAACGGATTCCAGCTTTTTTGTAGCGTCGAGCCATGCTCGACGGTGGATCTGTAGAGCCGAGCCGATGCTCGGCTGTTCCAGCAGCAGCCGAGCATCGGCTCGGCTCTACAATTGAGACATGTCTTTCCAACCCGAACCCACTCTGCGTCAGGTCGTAGCCGACGCCAGTGCCCGCTTGGGCGGTGTCGACGCCCGCCACGAAGCCGAACTTCTGCTGCTGCATGTACTGGACCGCCCGCGCAGCTGGCTGTTCGCCCATGCCACCGATCCGCTGGCCGCCAATGACCAGGCCGCCTTCGAAGCCTTGCTGGCTCGCCGTGTGGCCGGTGAGCCGGTTGCCTACCTGACCGGGCGCCGCGGTTTCTGGACGCTGGACCTGGAGGTCGACCCGGCCACGCTGATCCCGCGCCCGGAAACCGAGCTGCTGGTCGAGTTGGCGCTGGAGCGACTGCCGCCGGACCAGGCGTTGCAGCTGGCCGACCTCGGTACCGGCAGCGGTGCGATCGCACTGGCACTGGCCAGCGAACGGCCCCGGGCACAGGTGCTGGCCACCGATGCCAGCCCGGGCGCGCTGGCCGTGGCCGCGCGCAATGCCGCCCGCCATGAACTGGACAACGTCCGTTTCGCCGAGGGCGGGCACGACTGGTATGCGCCGCTGCAGGGCGTGCGCTTCGACCTGATCGCCAGCAATCCGCCGTACATCGCCAGCAACGACCCGCACCTGGAACAGGGCGACCTGCGCTTCGAACCGTCTACCGCGCTGGCCTCGGGCATGGACGGCCTGGATGACATCCGCCGCATCGTCGAGGGTGGCCAGGCCCACCTGCGGCCCGGCGGTTGGTTGCTGATCGAGCACGGTTGGGACCAGGGCGCCGCGATCCGGGCACTGTTCGAGGCGACGGGATTTGCCGAGGTGCAGACCGTGCAGGACCTGGAGCAGCGCGACCGCATCACCCTGGGCCGGCGTCCGGCCTAGAATGGAGGTTCTCCTGCCCCGGCAGGGCATCACCCTGGAGCTGCAAGCATGCGTACGCTGTACCCCGCCATCACCCCCTACGACGTCGGCACCCTGAAGGTCGACGACCGCCACACGCTGTACTTCGAACAGTGCGGCAACCCGGAAGGCAAGCCGGTGGTGATGCTGCATGGTGGCCCGGGTGGCGGCTGCAGCGACAAGATGCGCCAGTTCCACGACCCATCCAAGTACCGCATCATCCTGTTCGACCAGCGCGGTGCTGGCCGTTCCACCCCGCACGCGGATCTGGTGGACAACACCACCTGGGACCTCGTCGCCGATATCGAGAAGCTGCGCGAGCACCTGAAGGTCGATCGCTGGCAGGTGTTCGGTGGCAGCTGGGGCTCGACCCTGGCCCTGGCCTATTCCGAAACCCACCCGCAGCGCGTGACCGAACTGGTCCTGCGCGGCATCTTCATGCTGCGTCGCTGGGAGCTGGAATGGTTCTACCAGGAAGGCGCCAACCGCCTGTTCCCGGATGCGTGGGAGCACTACCTCAAGCCGATCCCGTCGGTGGAGCGTCATGACCTGATCTCGGCCTTCCACCGCCGCCTGACCAGCGACGACGAAACCACCCGCCTGGAAGCGGCCAAGGCGTGGGCGGTGTGGGAAGGCGCGACCAGCTTCCTGCATGTGGATGATGACTTCATCAACAGCCACGAAGACCCGCATTTCGCGCTGGCGTTTGCCCGCATCGAGAACCACTACTTCGTCAACGGCGGCTTCTTCGAAGTGGAAGACCAGCTGCTGCGCGACGCGCACCGCATCGCCGACATCCCGGGCGTGATCGTGCACGGCCGCTACGACGTCGTCTGCCCGCTGGCCAATGCCTGGGATCTGACCAAGGTGTGGCCGAAGGCGAAGCTGGAAATCACCCCGGCCTCGGGCCACTCGGCGTTCGAGGCCGAGAACGTGGACGCGCTGGTGCGCGCCACCGATAGCTTCGCCTGACCGGTAGTGCCGGCCGCTGGCCGGCAACGCCGCACCGGTAGCGCCGGGCATGGCCCGACGCTGCCAACCCCATCCACGCATGGCGTGGATCTACCGCAGTCCACACGTGAAACGTCTGGATTTGCAGGCGCCGGCCAGCGGTCGGCGCTACCAGTCCCCAGCCAGCAACGCGTCGGCCAGTACCTGCAGCTTCGGCGAATGCTGGCGCGACGGTGGGTAGATCAGTGACAGCGCGCGGCTGCGGCCTTCAAACGGCTGCAGCACGCGCAGCAGGCGGCCGTCGGCCAAGGCGTCGGCCACCGCGAAATCCATCACCTGCACGATGCCGATGCCGGCGATCGCCGCTTCCACCAGCGGATCGCCGCTGTCGAACACCATCCGCGCCGGTGGCGTGAAGTCGTGAAGCTGGCCGTCCTGCAGGAACTGCCAGTCCACCAGCCGGCCACTGCGCAGGTTGCGCACCGCCAGGCAGGCATGATCCCGCAAGGCGGCCACATCGTCGGGCGCGCCACAGCGGTCGAGGTAGTCCGGGCTGGCCACCGTCACCCAGCGCAGCGGCCGCAGTGGCCGCGCGACGATGCGCTGGTCGGCGATGACGCCGGTGCGCAGCGCGGCATCGAAGCCTTCCTCGACCAGATCGACCAGGCGGTCGTTGAGCACGGCTTCCACCTGCAGTTGCGGGTGCTGCTGCAGCATCGGCCCCAGCAGCGGTACCAGCACCTTGCGCCCGAACATCGAGGGCGCACTGATCTTCAGGGTGCCCGAGGGTGTGCACGGACGGTCGGCCAACTGGCGTTCGGCGTCCTCGAGACCGCACAGCAGGGGCGCGACCTGATCGACGAACTGGCGACCATCCGGGGTCAGCGCCACGTTGCGGGTGTTTCGCTGCAGCAGCTTCACCCCCAGCGTGGCCTCCAGCCGACTGATCGCGCGCGACAGGCCTGACTGGCTCAGGCCCAGCTGCCCGGCGGCGACGGTGAAACTGCGTGCTTCGGCCACCTGCACCAGCATGCGCACGGCATTGAGGTCCATCGAGGTTCCATTCATGCTGAAAATCATGACAGATATGGGCGGAATGGGGTTTATTGATAGCTCTGCATCAATGAGACTGCGCTCCCCCACAGCACCGGACCGTCGATGCCTCCCCTCAAGTACCCGCGCTGGGCGCTGGCCCTGCTGGCCACCGCCCAGCTGATCATCGCCCTGGACGCCACCATCATCTTCGTCGCCCTGCATGACATGGGGCGCGCGCTGGAGATCAACGCACAGCAGCTGCAATGGGTGGTCAGTGCCTACACCGTGGCCTTTGGCGGCAGCCTGCTGCTGGGCGGGCGTGCCGCCGACCTGATCGGCCGCCGCCGCTTCTACCGGCTGGGCATGCTGCTGTTCGCACTGGCATCGCTGCTCGGCGCGCTGGCGCCGAACGCCACCCTGCTGATCATCGCGCGTGCGGCGCAGGGCATCGGCGCGGCATTGCTGTTCCCTTCCACGCTGGCGCTGATCAACACGTTGTATGCGGAAGGTCCGGTGCGCAACCGTGCACTTGCGATCTGGAGCATGGCCAGCGCGGTGGGCCTGGCGCTGGGCACGCTGCTCGGTGGCGTGCTGACCCAGGCGTTCGGCTGGCCGGCGGTGCTGGCGGTGATCGTGCCGCTGGCCACCACCTGCGCGGTGACTGCGGGTGCGTGGTTGCCGGCCGATGGCCCGCGTGCGCAGGGCCGCTCGTTCGATCTGGCCGGCTGCATCACCGTCACTGCCGGCGGCAGCCTGCTGGTCACTACCCTCGTGCAAGGGCCGGAGTGGGGCTGGACTGCGCCGGCCACGCTGGGCTGCCTGCTGCTGTCGGTGCTGTTGCTGGTGGCGTTCGTGCAGATCGAACAGCGCAGCCGCGATCCGCTGATGCAGTTCGCGTTGCTGCGGCTGCCCGGACTGCGCGCGGCACTGGGCCTGACCTTCGCCTTCATGAGCAGCTATGGGGTGCAGTACTACTTCATGGCGCTGTACTTCCAGGACGGCTACGGCTGGAGCCCGCTGCAGGCCGGCCTGGCGTTCCTGCCCGCCACTGCGGTGTGCACGGTCGGCATCCAGCTGGCCGAGTGGACGCTGCAGCGCAGGAGCGCGCGCAAGGTGCTGGTGATCGGGCAGCTGGCCGGCGCCATCGGTATCGCCTGGGTGGCCGCGACGCTGCCGCACGGCGCGAACTTCTGGCCGCTGCTGCCGGGCGTGGTAGTGCTGAGCATCGGCCAGGGCATGACCTGGACCTCGATGTGGATCGTGGCCGGGCAGGGCGTGCCGTCCGCACAGCAGGGTGTTGCATCTGGCATGGCGGCGACCGCGCAGCAGATCGGTGGTGCGCTGGGCCTGGCCGTGCTGGTGATGGTGGCCAATGCCGATGCCGGTACAGCCGGTTCGCCGAGTGCACTGGCCGGGCTGGTGCGCGCCGAATACGGTGCCGCCTTGTTTTCACTGTTCGGCGTGGTGATCGCGCTGGGCCTGCGCCCGGCACCGGCCGAATCGGCCGCCACCGTCTGCCCGGCCAACGAGGCATGATTGAAGGGGTTGCCGTGGGGGGATGTGCCGCGCCTGTGGTAGTGCCGGCCGCTGGCCGGCAACCTCGGGGTGGTTGGATCACTGAGGTTGCCGGCCAGCGGCCGGCCTACCGATACGGGATGGAACCACGCGCGTTCAACCCAGCGCCAGCAACTCCGGTTGCAGCGCGCTGAAGATCCGCGCCAACCGCTCGGCCCACGCCTGCTGCCCTGCCATATCGGCAATGAGGTCCTGGCGGATCTCCAGTTCCACGTGCACCAGCCCGCGGCCTTCGCCATGCACCGGCACCGCGTAGTCGCTGGTACTGCTGACCGAATACGGTTCGTTGTCCCCCACCACCAGGTCGCCTTCGTCGCGCAATGCCTGCAGCAGTGCATGGGCAAAACGCATGTCCTGGTGGTACAGCACGCCGGCGTGCCAGGGCCGCTGCGTGCCGTTCATCACGGGGGTGAAGCTGTGCATCATCACCAGCAGGGTGGGCTGGCCGGCATCACGGCGCGCATCAAGCTCGGTCTCGATGCGTGCATGGTACGGCGCGTGGACCGCATCGATGCGCTGCTGGCGCTGCGCCGCCGACAGCCCGGCATTGCCCGGCACCACGGTGTGGTCGCTCACCTCCGGAATCAGCGTCGGTGAGGCCAGTGGGCGGTTGCAGTCGATCAGCAGCCGCGAGTACGTCTGTTCGATCGCCCAGGCATCGAGCCGTTCGGCCAGTGCACGGGTGGTGCCGGCGATGCCGATGTCCCAGCCGATATGGCGGTCCAGCTCGGCCTGGGGCAGGCCGAGCCCGGTCAGCGCACGCGGCACCTGCTGGCCAGCGTGGTCGGCCAGCAGGAGGTAGGGCGAGACGCCCTGCGCCCGGTGGATCGTGTAGATCGCCGGGTCGTCGGCGCCGAGCAACGCAGGCAGCCTGTGCAGGTCAGCGTCAGCCACGCGGGCGCCCGTCCAGGTGGTGCTCGATCATCCACAGCCCGGCCCAGAGCTTGGCGTCCAGCTCGTAGCCTTCGCCCATCTTCTGCACCAGCCACGCTGCAGCCTCATTGCGTGGAATCTCGTGCACGGTGATGTCCTCGCTGTCATCACCGCCCCCTTCGCCGATGCGGCGCAGGCCGGTGGCGCGCACGAAGGCGATCTTCTCGCTGCTGGCGCCGGAAGACGTCGGGCCGATCATCAGCACTTCGGCGTGATCGGCGGTCCAACCTGTTTCTTCTTCCAGTTCACGCACCGCCGAGACTTCGATCGATTCGCCGGCGTGGATGTCGCCGACCAGGCCGGCCGGCATTTCGATGGTGGGCGCCTGCAGCGGTACACGGAACTGTTCGACGAACAGCACCTTGTCCTCCGGGGTGACGGCGATGATGATCGCGGCCAGGCCACCGGCATGGGTGCGTTCGCTGTACTCCCAGGTACCGCGCACCAGCATGCGCTGGTACTTGCCTTCGTAGACGACGCGCGGGGCTTCGGTATTGCGCTGGCTCATGCGGGCTCGCTGTGGGAGGGAAGAGGATCGGCCACGCCGGCGGCGTCGAACAGCCGGCGGCGGGTCATCGGGCCGAAGCGCA
Organism: Stenotrophomonas sp. T8; assembly: GCF_051853085.1. NCBI lineage: Bacteria > Pseudomonadati > Pseudomonadota > Gammaproteobacteria > Lysobacterales > Lysobacteraceae > Stenotrophomonas > Stenotrophomonas sp. T8. Next base: position 438,159 of record NZ_CP195329.1, read on the forward strand.
GGGTCTGGCACAGGCCACCGAGCAGCTCTGGATCGGCCGATTGGCGCAGCAGTCCGGGCTGGCTGCCCTCCAACGGCGCGTCCAGCGCGATGGTGGTCAGCTGGCGCCAGAGCTGGGCGTGCTCGCGCTGCTCGCGCAGCCGCACTGCCATCTGTGCAGCGCCACGCAGGCGCAGGAACGGCACTTCGTCCAGTCGTTCGAACAGCGCATCCATGCTGCCGAAATGGGCCAGCAGCACGGCGGCCGATTTGCTGCCGACGCCACTGACACCGGGAATGTTGTCCACCGCATCGCCACACAGCGCCAGGTAGTCGGCGATCTGGTGCGCGTGCACGCCGTGCCGCGCCTTCACCCCGGCCACGTTCCAGCGCTGGTTGCGGGCGTAGTCCCACTGCTCGTCATGGTCGACCAGCAGCTGCGACAGGTCCTTGTCGGCGGAGATGATCACCCCGCGATGGCTGCCCCGGTGTACGTGCAGGGCGCTGCCGATCAGGTCGTCGGCCTCGTAGTCGTGGTGGGCCAGGACCGCAAGGCCCAGCGCCGCGCACAGCGCCTTGCAGTGCACGAACTGGCGCTTGAGCGCCTCCGGTGCCGGCTCGCGGTTGGCCTTGTAGGCCGGATACAGCCGGTGGCGGAAACCGCTGTCGAGCGCTTCGTCGAAGGCGATGGCGATGTGCCGCGGGCGCTCGCGCTCGAGCAGGTCCAGCAGGAAGCGGGCGAAGCCGTGCACCGCATTGGTGGGCCAGCCCTGTGCGTCCTGGAACTGGTCTGGCAGTGAATGCCAGGCACGGAACACGTAGATGCTGGCATCAACCAGGTACAGCGACGGCGGGGCGGCCGGCAGGGTCATGCCGGGGGCGTCCAGTCGCGCAGCAGGGCCGCCGGGTCGGGGCGCTCGCGCTCGGGTACGTCGGCCTTGGGCGTACCGATGTGGATGAAGCCGGCGATGCGTTCGCCGTCGACCAGGCCCAGGTGGGCCTGCACGGCTGGATCGAAGGCCATCCAGGCGGTCAGCCACTGTGCGCCGAAACCCAGCGCCTGCGCGGCCTGCAGCAGGGCGAAACAGACGCAGCCGGCGGTCATCAGCTGTTCCTGTTCGGGCACCTTCGGGTCCGGCCGCGGGCTGGCCACCACCACGATCACCAGCGGTGCGTGGCTGAAACGCTGGCGGTCCTTCTCGAACACGGCCTCGCCCGCATGTGGGTCGCGCTGGCGGCTGCGTTCAGCCAGGAACTCGCCCAGAGTGTGACGTGCATCGCCTGCGATTTTCAGGAAGCGGAACGGCACGCGCTTGCCGTGGTCGGGCACGCGCACCGCCGAGGCCAGCATCCGCTGCAGGGTGGCCGGGTCCGGCCCGGGCTCGCCCAGTTGCCGCGAGGGCACCGAGCGGCGGGCATCCAGGGCGAGCAGGGCAGCAGGATCGGGCATGGAGTCTGAACCGGTCATCACGGGCGTTTGATTATAGTCGGGGTGGTCAATGACGCCGTTTGTGTCGCGTCCGGCCCTTGAATACCAAACTGTGATGAACATCATGCCACTGGCGGGAAACGGACAGCCGCTTCCCCTCGCCTCGTGGGCCTTGCACGGCTTACGATATCTGTCTTGCCGGGCCGCCGGTCATGAGGTTTGAAGTGAGGACTGTTTCACTGTCCGTGACGGGCTGGCCGGCCTACCATCGACGTTCCGGTACATGGGGTGTGCCGGAAGCCGCGATGTCCATGCTGTCTGTCGTACCAGAGAAGGTGGGGAGCCTTCCCGAATGATGAGCGTGCCCACACCGATGGGATCGCCGGGCCGTGACCCGGCCCAGCTCCAGCGTGCCCGGGACATGGTCCTGCCCGCGCTGTGCCAGGCCTTCGGGGCGGCACTGGCGCGTTTCGACGATGCCCTGTTCGACCGCGCCGGCAATGCCGGCTCGTCGCAGTTGCTGTTCCTGGACGCGATGCGCGAACTGCGCCGGCGCCGTGAGGACATCGCGGCCGCTTTCGCAGGCCACCTGCAGCAGGCCTGGGCCGCATTGGAGGCTGGTGAGCCGCTGTCAGCCGAGGCGACCCTGTCCGGGCCGGCCGAGGATGGGCTCAGCCTGCTGGCCGAGCATGTGCTGGAATCCCGGTTGGCGGTGCGCAATTTCGCCACTGTGTTGCTGCGTGACTTCAAGCCGGTGCTGGCGCGGCTGGATCGCCGCCTGGGCCGGTTGATCGGCGGCGCGGAACTGGACGCCGACCACAATCCGATCAGCCCCGAACACCTGGGCGTGGCCATCCACGAGGCCTTTGCCGGCTGTGAACTGGCCCCGGAAGTGCATCTGGTGCTGATCAAGCTGTGCGAGCGCGACCTGCGTGCACCAGTCGGTCGCATCTACGAGAAGCTGGACGAGCAGCTGGCCGCAGCCGGCGTGATGTCGCAGATGGGGGCTCCGCAGCGCCCACAACCGCCGGCACCGGATCCGCGCATGGCCGGGATGCTGGATGACCTGGTCGAGCATCGCCACGGCGTGGGCGTCGATCCGGGGTTCAGCGATGACGAGCAGGCCGCACCGGCCTGGGCGCAGCGCTTCGCCGCCCGCTGGTCCGAGCGCCGCGGGCATATGCAGCAGCACCTGGGCGGCGATGACGGCGCCACCGGCGAGGCCTACGCTGGCCAGCAGGGCATGCTGCTGGAAGCGCTGCACGAACTGCTGCAGCAGACCCGCCACGTGCGTGAGGATGCCACGTCTGCGGCGCAGGTGGCGGTTGGCCAGCAGCGCCCGCTCAGCCAGCGCGAAATGATGTCGGTGCTGTCGCTGCTGCAGGCCACGCCCAGCGCCACCCTGCGCGCGGCCATCGGCGAGGACGGCGAATCGCTGGCCCAGCGCCTGAAGAGCGAAGTGCTGTCCAGCGCCACCCAGCTTGGCGTCGATCCGGGCCAGACCCGGCTGGACCCGCAGGATGAGGACGCCATCGACCTGGTCGGCATGCTGTTCGACGTGATGCTGGACGAGCGCGAATTGGAAGGCCGCTCGCGCGAACTGATCGGCCGCCTGGTGGTGCCTTTCGTCAAGGTCGCCATGCTCGACCGCCGCATGTTCGTGCAGAAGACCCACCCGGCGCGCAAGCTGCTCAACTCGCTGGCCGAGGCCTGCGAGGGCAACACCGGCGAGAGCCAGGCCGAGCGCATGCTGATGGCCAAGGTCGAAGAGATCATCGAGCGCCTGGTGGCCGAGTTCAACGAGAACCTGGCGATCTTCCTGACCCTGGAAGAGGAATTCCGCGAGTTCCTGGTGCAGCATCGTCGCCGGGTGGAAATCGCCGAGCGCCGTGCCGCAGAAACGCAGCGCGGCCAGGAAAAGCTGGAGATGGCCCGCAGCCGGGCCGGTGCGGAACTGGACCGCCGCATCGGTGACGCCACGCTGCCGCCGGCCATTGCCGAGTTCCTGCGCCAGCCGTGGCAGCATCATCTGACCCTGGCGCTGCTGCGCGAGGGAGAAGAAGGCGCGTCGGTGGCCGAGGCATTGAGCCTTGGCGATGGCCTGCTTGAGGAAGTGGCCGAGGCCCGCCGCCAGATCGTCGGCAAGCCGTGGCTGCAGGCCTGGCAGCCGGTGCTGGCCAAGGTGTTTGCCAGCGTCGGCGTGCACGGCGATGCGGCCACCGCCGCCATTGATGCCCTGCATGACACCCTGCAGGGCATCGCCGAATCGCGGCCGGAACTGCAGCGTGCGCTGCCGGAGCTGCCGCAGGTTGCCTTGCCGGCGCCGCCAGTGGCTGAATCGCCGGCGGTTGAGCTTGGCGGGCAGATTGACGCCGACGATTTCGACAACGCCGATGCCGACCGCTTCCGCCGCATGGAAATCGGCAACTGGCTGGACTTCATCGACAAGGATGGCAAGGTGCAGGCGGGCAAGCTGTCCTGGGTCAGCCCGATTTCCTCGCGCCTGCTGTTCGTCAACCGTCGCGGCGTGCGCTTCTGCGTGGCCTCGCCTGAAGAGCTGGCGGTGATGATGCGGCTGGGTCGCCTGCGTGCCCACGTTGATGATGGCGCCTTCGACAGCGCCATGCAGGGCGTGATCGATCGCCTCGACCCGGGCAGCGCCACGCTGCACTGAGCGGGTGCCGCCTGCTAGGATCGGGAAACTCACCGATCAGCGGGGATCTGCATGGCCGTGGCGTTGCTGGGGATCAAGGAGACCGCGCCGGGCGAACGGCGCGTGGCACTGACGCCGGAGACCGCGCGCAGGCTCGGGGCCTTGGGCATTGCCGTCTGGTATGAGGCGGGCGCGGGTTTGGCCGCTGGTTTCACCGACGCCGCCTATGACGATGCCGGTGCACGCGTCTTCGACGCGGGCCGCTGGGCCGAGATCGATATCCTGCTGTGCGTGCAGGCCCCCCCTGCGGCGGTGCTGGAACAGCTCAAGCCCGGCGCCAGCGTGGTCGGCCTGCTGGCCCCGGCCAGCGATCCGGCGCTGGCCGCGCTGGCGGCCGATGGTCGCCTGCAGCTGTTCGCGCTGCAGCAGCTGCCGCGCACCACCCGTGCGCAGGCGATGGATGTACTCAGTTCGCAGGCCGGCATGGCCGGCTACAAGGCGGCGCTGATCGCCGCCGAACGCGCGCCGCGCTTCTTCCCGATGCTGACCACTGCTGCCGGCACCGTGCGGCCGGCCAAGGTGCTGGTGATCGGTGCCGGCGTGGCGGGCCTGCAGGCCATCGCCACCGCGCGCCGCCTCGGTGCACAGGTGGAAGGCTTCGACGTGCGCCCGGAAACCCGCGAGCAGATCCAGTCACTGGGCGCACGCTTCCTCGACCTCGGGGTCAGCGCGGCGGGCGAGGGAGGCTATGCGCGGGCGCTGACCGATGACGAGCGCGCCGAGCAGCAGCGTCGGCTGGCCGACCACCTGCGCAGTGTGGACGTGGTGATCTGCACGGCTGCGGTACCGGGCCGCCCGGCACCGACCATCGTGACCGCCGCGATGGTGGAAGGCATGGCCACCGGCAGCGTCATTGTTGATCTGGCGGCGGAAAGTGGCGGCAACTGCGCACTGACCCTGCCGGGGCAGTGCATCGAACACCAGGGCGTGACCATCGACGGTCCGCTGGGCCTGGCCAGCCGCGGCGCGACCCAGGCCAGCGAGATGTATGCGCGCAACCTGCTCAACTTCGTTGCGCTGTTTGTGCGCGAAGGCCAGCTCGGGTTCGACTGGGACGACGAGCTGCTGGCGAAGACGCGCTGGCAGGGGTGAACCTCATTGCCTCCTGTAGAGCCGAGCCCATGCTCGGCTTGCGCAGGCGCGATAGAGCAGCAGAGCGTGGGCTCGGCTCCACAAAGGGTTGAACGTTGCCTTTACCGCGGCTTCGCCGGCGGCGGATTCTCCCGCACCCAGTCCTTGCGTTGCTCCGGCGTCATCTGCGACCAGCGCTCGCGCAGTGCGTCGCGCTGCGCGGGCGGCAGATCCCGCATCTGACCGAACAGGGCCCGGGCCTGCTCACGCTGTTCCGGGCTCATGTGCTCGAAGCGGCGCAGGCCGCGGCGGGCCTTGTCGCGTTCCTCCGGGCTCATCGATTGCCAGCGCTGGCCATGCGAGAGCATCCGCTGGCGCTGGCCGGCATCGGCGCTGTTCCAGCGGTCGCGCAGCGGCGCCAGCAAGGATTCCCGCTGCGCTTCACTCAACTGTTCCCAGGCCGGCAGCGGTGGGGCTGGCGCGGGGCGTGCGGCAGGGGCGGGCGCGGCGTTCTGCGCCAATACCGGGAAGGCCGGCAGCAGCAACAGGGTCAACAGCAGCGGCAGGGTATGCAGTCGGGACATGGTTCACTCCATCGCCAGGTCGGTATCGCCCAGCCACAGGTACAGATCGGGATTTTCGTCGTACAGCACGCTGTTGTCTTCCATCGAGGCCAGCACCGGTGCCGGCACGGCGGGCGACAGGGGGCTGTGGCCGCTGAACTGCAGGCCGATCCCCAGCGCCACCACCAGAGAACAGGCGCTGGCCAGCCACCAGCGCCAGCGCCCGTGACGAGCCGCGCTGGCGCCGTGGCGGGCCTGGCGCAACCGTGCCAGCGTGGCCGGCGACAGCGCCTGCAGCGACTGCGCGTGCAGGTTGCGCAGCATGTCATCGGAGGGCAGGGAGCGGTTCACGGGTGGGTCTCCAGGTAGTCCTGCAGCGCCTGCCGGGCGCGTGCCAGATGGGTTTTTACCGCGCCTTCGCTGCAGCCCATGGCGCGGGCGGTGGTGGCCCCGTCCAGGTCCTGCAGCACGCGCAGGGTGAAGGCCTCGCGCTGGCGTGCGGGCAGGGTACGCAGCGCCTGCACCAGTTGCTGGTACTGCTGGCGCTGTTCGTGCGCCTGCGCCGGGTCCGGGCCGGGGTCGGCCCAGTCGATCCCGGCTCCGTCGGCGTCCTGGTTGTCGCGCCAGAACGGCAGGCGGAAACGGCGCCGGCGCTGCAGGTCGATCACACGGCGGCGCAGGATGCTCCAGAACAGGGGCGCCCATTCGGCCGCTGGCTTGTCTGCGTAGTCCAGCATGCGCATCAGCGCGTCCTGCACCGCGTCCATGGCGTCTTCGCGCTGGCGCAGGCCGGCCTCGGCGAAACGGAACGCGCGCGGGCCGACGCTGGCCAGGAACGCCTCCAGCGATGCCGGCAGGGCATCGGTGTCGGCGCTCGGGGGGACGGGGCTGCTCACCAGCACAGGGTACGGTTCCTCGCTCGGGCTCACCATCGACAACGCGTGAGCGTCGCCGCGGTTGACGCCGGGTGCGCGCCGGGTTCAGCCCGTGGTTATGATGGGCCGACGAAGACAGAGCGGGAGCGTTGCCAGTGAGTGACGGGTTCGTAGCGCTGTACATCTTCATGCTGGCGGCCATCGCCGGCCACGTGATCATTTCGCGGGTGCCGGTGATCCTGCATACCCCGCTGATGTCGGGTTCCAACTTCATCCACGGCATCGTGCTGATCGGCGCGATGGTGGTGCTGGGGCACGCGCAGACGCCGCTGGAAAAGGCGCTGGGCTTCCTTGCCGTGGTGCTCGGTGCCGGCAATGCCGCCGGTGGCTACGTGGTCACCGCGCGCATGCTGGAGATGTTCAAGCCGAGCGCGCCCAAGGGCGGCAGGGACGAACCGAAGGAGCCACAGGCTTGAACATCAGCACCGTCGAACTGCTCGACTGGCTGGTCAAGGCCAGCTACCTCGTCGCCGCCACGCTGTTCCTGCTGGGTCTGCAGCGCATGGCTTCGCCGCTGACCGCGCGCAGCGGCATCCGCTGGGCCGGGCTGGGCATGCTGCTGGCCACGGTGGCGACCTTCTTCCTGCCTGAACTGCACAACGTGCCGCTGATCCTGGTCGCACTGCTGCTGGGCGCGGGCCTGGCCTGGTGGTCGGCCGGCAAGGTGGCCATCACCGACATGCCGCAGATGGTGGCGTTGTACAACGGCATGGGCGGTGGCTCGGCGGCGGCGATCGGTGCGGTGGAACTTCTGCGCTATGCCTTCCTTGCCAACCGCGATACCCGCCATTGGAGCGAGCAGGCGCTGGCCGACCTGGCCGCGCGCCAGCCCTCGGGCATGGTGCTGCTGCTGGCGGTGGTCGGCGCGGCGATCGGTGCGGTCTCGCTGTCCGGTTCGGTGATCGCCTGGGCCAAACTGGACGGACGCCTGGACAAGCGCGTGACCTGGCCCGGCCAGCAGCTGATGAACCTGATGGTGGCACTGGCGGTGGCGGTGCTGGCGATCATCGCGGCCAGCACGCTAAACACCTCGGCAATCGTCGCCTTCTTCGTGCTGGCGCTGGCACTGGGCGTGCTGATGACGTTGCCGATCGGTGGCGCCGACATGCCGGTGGTGATCTCGCTGTACAACGCATTCACCGGCCTGGCGGTGTCCTTCGAAGGTTATGTGCTGGGCAATGAGGCGCTGATCATCGCCGGCATGATGGTCGGCGCGGCCGGCATTCTGCTGACCCGGTTGATGGCCAAGGCGATGAACCGGCCGATCCGCAACGTGCTGTTCTCCAACTTCGGCGGCGGTGCCGGCGGCGAGGCACAGGCGATCACCGGCGCGCAGAAGCCCATCGAAGCGTCGGACGTCGCGGCGATGATGGCCTTTGCCGAGCGCGTGGTGATCGTGCCCGGCTACGGCATGGCGGTGGCGCAGGCCCAGCACAAGATCTGGGAACTGGCGCAGCGGCTGGGCCAGCGTGGCGTGAAAGTGAAGTTCGCGATCCACCCGGTGGCCGGGCGCATGCCCGGGCACATGAACGTGCTGCTGGCCGAGGCCGGCGTGCCCTACGATCTGATCGCCGACATGGACGACATCAACCCCGAGTTCGCCAATACCGACGTGGTGCTGGTGATCGGTGCCAACGACGTGGTCAATCCGGTGGCGCGGACCGACCCGGCCAGCCCGATCTACGGCATGCCGGTGCTGGACGTGGTCAACGCGCGCAACGTGGTGGTGATCAAGCGTGGCAAGGGCACCGGTTTTGCCGGCATCGAGAATGCGCTGTTCTACGCCGACAACACCCGCATGCTCTATGGCGACGGCGCCGAAGCGGCGGCCTCGCTGGTGAGTGAACTGAAGGCGCTCGACGGCGGGCATTGAGTTGAGGACCGGGGTCGGATCCCTTTCCGCAGGAAAGGGCTCTGCCCCCCTTGCCGGCCAGCGGCCGGCACTACCCCATCCGCGCGTGGTGGCTGCAGCGGGTAGGTGCGGTCCCTGGTCCGCACGCCTTTGCCGGCCAGCGGCCGGCACTACCGAATCCACGAATCTCTACGCGCTCAGCGCGCCAGCCAGGCACCTACGGCCACGGCCACGGCCAGCCACAGCCATTCCACCGCGCCGTTGGCCAGGCTGATCAGGGTCCAGGCCAGGTGCGGGCCCATCCGCGTGGTGGCATCCCACAGGTCCAGGCCGATCGAGCCGCCCATCCAGGCGCTGGCGATGGCCCAGTTGGCCACGGCGGCCACCAGCAGGGTGCCGAGCACGACCAGGGCGACGCGCAGCCGGCCTGGGCCCAGCGTGCCCAGGCGCAGCATGAACACCAGTTCCAGGGCGGCCAGCACCGCCATCCAGCCGACCTGCCGGCCGGTCATCAGCGCCAGGACCATCCAGGCGAGGGGAGCGACAAACAGGCCCAGCAGCAGCATGAGGGGCCAGAGCCAGGTCACGGTCCTGGCACGCGCGGCATTGGAGGACATCGAAGCTCCCAGAAGATCACCCACAGGATACTGTGGTTTGCCGCAGTGCACCGGCGGTGCGGGGGCGGCTGGGCTAGAATGCCGTCTTGCGTGGCCTCGGCCACGGCCCCATATCGGTCCCCATGTATTCCCGTAGCAGCGAACCTGTCCACTTCGAACGCGATTGCGAGGCCGTGATGGTCCCGCAGGGCGACACCGTGACCCTGCCTGCCGGCAGCTATGGGTACATCACCCAGGCGCTGGGCGGCAGTTATTCGGTGTTCGTCGAGGGCAACCTGTTCCGCATCGCCGGCAAGGACGGCGATGCCATCGGCAAGGAGGCACCGGCGCCGCTCGAGTTGCCGGCCGACGCCACCGATGAACAGGTGGAGCAGCTGGTGTGGCAGCAGCTGCGCACCTGCTTCGATCCGGAAATTCCGGTCAACATCGTGGAACTGGGCCTGGTCTATGAAGTCGAGATCAAGCACCTGGATGAGGGCAAGCGCGAGATCGACGTGAAGATGACCCTGACCGCCCCGGGCTGCGGCATGGGCGAGATCCTGGTCGACGACGTGCGCAGCAAGCTTGAAATGATCCCGACGGTGGCCGAGGCCGACGTCGACCTGGTGTTCGACCCGCCGTGGAACCAGCACATGATGTCCGAGGCGGCCCGGCTAGAGACCGGCATGCTTTGACCCAGGGCCCGCAGTGACGCGGGCCTGGCACTACCCGCAACCAGAACAGGAATCCTCCGGTGTCCCAGTCCATCCCCAGCTTCGCCGTCACCCGTTCGGACCACCCGCGCAGCGCTGAAGAGCGCGCCAAGATCCTGGAGAAGCCGGGCTTCGGCCTGCACTTCACCGATCACATGGTGGAAGTGCGCTGGGACAAGGATGCCGGCTGGCACAATGCCAATGTGCGCGCCTACGGCCCGCTGCAGCTGGACCCGGCCGCCGCCGTGCTGCATTACGGCCAGGAAATCTTCGAAGGCATCAAGGCCTACCGCCACGCCGACGGTTCGATCTGGACCTTCCGCCCGGATGCCAACGGCCGTCGCCTGCAGCGTTCGGCGCAGCGCCTGGCGTTGCCGGAACTGCCGGTGGAGATCTTCGTCGAATCGCTGAAGCAGCTGATCGCCGTCGACAGTGACTGGGTGCCTTCGGCCGATGAGTCGAGCCTGTATTTCCGCCCGTTCATGATCGGCGACGAGGCCTTCCTCGGCGTGCGCGGCGCGCACAAGGCCGGCTACTACGTCATCGCCAGCCCGGCCGGCCCGTACTTCGCCAAGGGTGTTGCCCCGGTGTCCATCTGGCTGTCCACCGAGTACGCGCGTGCGGCCAAGGGCGGCACCGGTGCCGCCAAGTGCGGTGGCAACTACGCTGCCTCGCTGCTCCCGCAGCAGAAGGCGCAGGCGCAGGGCTGCTCGCAGGTACTGTTCCTCGACCCGGTCGAAGGCAAGTACCTGGAAGAACTGGGCGGCATGAACGTGTTCCTGGTCTACAAGGACGGCACGCTGGTCACCCCGGAACTGTCGGGCAGCATCCTCGAGGGCATCACCCGCGAGAGCATCCTGCAGCTGGCCCGCGACCGTGGCATGAAGGTCGAAGAGCGCAAGGTCAGCATCGACGAGTGGAAGGACGGCGTCGCCTCCGGTGCGATCAGCGAAGTGTTTGCCTGTGGCACCGCCGCGGTGGTCACTCCGATCGGCCAGCTGAAGGGCGAGGGCTTCTCGGTGGGCGACATCAACGCGCCGGCCGGCGAAGTGACCATGTCGCTGCGCAAGGAACTGACCGATATCCAGTACGGCCGCCTGCCGGACCGCCACAACTGGCTGGTCAAGCTGGGCTGATCGCCCACATCGAATCGTAGAGCCGGGCCCGCGCCCGGCTGCGCTTCTGGAAAGCCCGTCCCCGCGACGGGCTTTCTGCGTTTCGAGCCAAGGGGTCAGATCCCTTTCCGCGTGAGAAAGGGATCTGCCCCGGATCGGTGGACGCCGATGTCGGCAAAGTCATTCCAGGACACGTGACGACCCAGTCAGGTCTGTGCAGGACACGAGAAAGTTCCTTCACCTTCACAAACCCTCGACCCGAAAAGTCTCAGAACGAACATTTCATCTTGCTGAAAAGACGCTGAAAATCTTGTGGTGTCCGGTTTCGGCCATTAGCGTCATATGTACGGCGGATCGTTAGGGGGATCCGCTGACTCATCGGACTTCGAACCTCGCCAACGCAAGCCAGCCCAGGGTTCGGGCCGGTGCTTCTGCCGATTCCGGCATTCACACCACAAGAAAGGGAAATACGATGTCCCAGGTAACGCAACCGCGTGTGCGTCGAGTGTGGGTGGTCCTTGGTGCGTCCGTTCTGTCATCGCTGCTGCTGGCCACGCCTGCGCTGGCCGGTGACGTCCAGCTCAGCGGCCTGCAGTCCGCGCCGACGCACCAGCGCTTCATCGTGAAGTACCGCGACGGCAGTGCGCCGGTGGCCAACACCACGGCACTGGCCTCTTCGCTGAAGACTGCCGCCGCCGGCCTGGCCAGCAGCCAGGGCCGCGCGCTTGGCCTGCAGGAGGTCCGCAAGCTGGCCGTTGGCCCGACCCTGGTCAAGACCGATCGCCCGCTTGACCAGGCCGAATCCGAGCTGCTGATGCGCAAGCTCGCCGCCGACCCGAACGTGGAATACGTCGAAGTCGACCAGATCATGCGTGCGACGCTGACCCCGAATGACACCCGCTTCAGCGAACAGTGGGGCTTCGGTACCTCCAACGCGTCGATCAACGTGCGGCCGGCCTGGGACAAGGCCACCGGCACCGGCGTGGTGGTGGCCGTGATCGATACCGGCATCACCAACCATCCCGATCTCAACGCCAACATCCTGCCTGGCTATGACTTCATCAGCGATGCCGCGATGGCGCGCGATGGCGGTGGCCGCGACAACAACCCGAATGACGAGGGCGACTGGTACGGCGCCAACGAGTGCGGCTCGGGCATCCCGGCCTCCAACTCCAGCTGGCACGGTACCCACGTCGCCGGCACCGTGGCGGCGGTGACCAACAACAGCACCGGCGTGGCCGGTACTGCGTTCAATGCCAAGGTCGTCCCGGTGCGCGTGCTGGGCAAGTGCGGCGGTTACACCTCCGACATCGCCGACGCGATCGTGTGGGCCTCTGGCGGCACCGTCAGTGGCGTGCCGGCCAACGCCAACCCGGCCGAGGTCATCAACATGTCGCTGGGTGGTGGCGGCACCTGCTCGGCCACCTACCAGAACGCCATCAACGGCGCGGTCAGCCGTGGTACCACCGTGGTGGTCGCCGCCGGCAACAGCAACACCAACGTGTCCTCGTCGGTGCCGGCCAACTGCGCGAACGTGATCGCGGTGGCGGCCACAACCTCGGCCGGTGCGCGTGCCAGCTTCTCCAACTACGGTGCCGGCATCGACATTTCCGGCCCGGGCCAGAGCATCCTGTCCACCCTCAACACCGGTACCACCACGCCGGGCAGCGCCAGCTACGCGTCGTACAACGGCACCTCGATGGCGGCGCCGCATGTGGCCGGCGTGGTTGCGCTGATGCAGTCGGTCGCGCCAAGCCCGCTGAGCCCGGCGCAGGTCGAAAGCATCATCAAGAGCACTGCACGCCCGCTGCCGGGCGCCTGCTCGGGTGGCTGCGGCGCCGGCATCGTCGACGCCAACGCGGCCGTGGCTGCGGCGATCAACGGCGGTGGCAACCCGAACCCGGGTGGCAACGTGCTGCAGAACAACGTGCCGGTGACCGGCCTGGGCGCTGCGACCGGTGCCGAGCTGAACTACACCGTCGCCGTTCCGGCCGGTAGCAGCCAGCTGCGCGTGACGATCAGTGGCGGCAGCGGCGATGCCGACCTGTACGTGCGCCAGGGCAGTGCCCCGACCGATACCAGCTACACCTGCCGTCCGTACCTGAGTGGCAACAGCGAGACCTGCACCATCAACAGCCCTGCCGCTGGCACGTGGTATGTGCGGGTGAAGGCCTACAGCACCTTCTCGGGCGTGACCCTCAACGCCCAGTACTGAGCCCAAGTCCCTCTCCAAGGGCACGCCCTGGCTTCGGCCGGGGCGTTCTTGCTTCTGTGGGGCCGAGCCCATGCTCGGCTGCTCTGGCTGCGGACCGTTGTGCCGCGCTGGCACGCGGTTGCCGAGCATGGCTCGGCACTACAAGGGCAGCGCTCTGGCAGGTGCCGAGCTTGGTCGGCGCGCGGTTCCTCAGACCGACTCGAAGCGGTTCGCGGCCACGTTCTTGCGCACGTGCTGCGGGTCGAAGATCCGCCCGTTCATCGCGATGTACACGCCGCTCGGCAACGACTGCACCGCACCGATCGCACAGCCGATGTTGAACTCCGCATCCGAGCCGCGGAAGCGTGCCGGGCTCAGTGCACCGGTCATCACGATGGTCTTGTCGGGGATTGTCGCCAGCACCTTGCCGGTCTGCACCATCGAGTCGGTGCCGTGGGTCACCAGGACGTGCCGGGTCGGTTGCGCGGCGATGGTGGCGCGGATCAGCTCGCGGTCCTCATCGTTGATGTGCAGCGAATCCTTGCGCAGGATCGGAATCACGTTGAAGCGGAACGTCACGCCCAGCTCGCGCAGGATCATGCCGATCTGCGGATCGCCGATCTGGTAGTCCGACTTGTCGTCGAAGTAGATCTTGTCGATCGTGCCACCAGTGGTGACGACCAGGAGCTCTTCCATCATGTGCATGCGCGAAACCAGGACAGGTACTGCGGCGCGGGGCCAGGAATGCAGATGATACGGCCCAGCGGGCGCAGCGTCAGCGTTGCTTGCCGAAGCGGGCGCGCAGGCCGGGCAGGCTGGCGCTGAAGATCACCAGGAGGGCCAGCGCGATCTCGATCAGCGCCAGCCAGCGCGTTTCCGGGTGGCTCCAGGCGCTCATCACGCCGTGGCTGAACCAGCCCAGCGCCAGTACCGAGGCCCAGAATCCGGCCTTGCGCCAGCCCAGGCGCACGGCGATGGCCAGCGCCAGCGGCGGCGCGGTGAACACCAGCTGGGTCGCCAGCCAGTGCTTGTCATTGATGAACCAGCCCGCGAACAGCGCGGCCAGCCCCATCAGGGCCAGCAGCAGGACCGTGCGCGGCGCGGCGCTCATCGGGCCAACCGCTGCGCGATGCCGGCCACCCGGCGCCCCAGCGCGCGCGCCAGCACGGCTTCGTCGTCGGTCGGCTGCGGGTCGTCGGCGGCACCGGCGACGTGGCTGGCGCCGTAGGGCGTGCCACCGCTGGTGGTGTGGCTCAGCGCCGGTTCGGTGAACGGAATGCCGACGATCACGCAGCCATGGTGCAGCAGCGGCACCTGCATCGACAGCAGGGTCGATTCCTGCCCGCCATGCATGGATGCGGTGGACGTGAACACGCCGGCCGGCTTGCCAGAGAGGGTGCCATTGACCCATTCGGCGCCCAGCCCATCCAGGAAATGCTTCACCGGCGCGGCCATGTTGCCGAAGCGGGTCGGGCTGCCGAGCAGCAGGCCCTGGCATTCGACCAGGTCCTGCACGCTTACATAGGGGGCGCCATCGTCGGGTACCGGCGGCTGCGCGGTCTGGGTCACTGCGGCCACCGGCGGCACCGTGCGCAGGCGCGCGGTCATGCCCGGCACTTCGCCGATGCCCCGCGCGATCTGGCGCGCCAGCCGTGCCACCGAACCGCCCCGGCTGTAATACAGCACCAGAATCTCGCCCATCGTGCCCGCTTCTCCTCGTCGTGTGGCCACCAGTATGGCTATCCTGCGAGCATTCCGCATCGGGTACCCTTCCACCGATGGAACCTTTGGATACGCTCAACCTGTGGATGGAGCGCGCGCGGGATCGCGCACGGGCCATCAGTTTCGGCCGCTTCCTGTGGCATCGCTTCCTCGACGACCGCCTGTTCCAGGCAGCGGCGGCGCTGGCGTACACCACGGTGTTCGCGCTGGTACCGCTGGCCATCGTGGTGTTCGGCGTGCTCTCGGCCTTCCCCGTTTTCGACCGCTGGAGCGACCAGCTCAGCGACTACGTCTTCTCCAACTTCGTGCCCTCCGCTGCGCGCGCGGCCGAGGGTTACCTGCGGCAGTTTTCGGCCAGTGCCGGCCAGCTGACCGCCGCCGGCTTCATCGCACTGGTCGCCTCACTGCTGATCACGCTCAACAGCGTGGAAGAGACCTTCAACCAGATCTGGCGGGTCGGCTCGAGCCGGCCCAAGCTGACCCGCTTCCTGGTCTACTGGACCGTGCTGACCCTGGGCGCGATGCTCGCCGCTGCGTCGCTGGCGGTGTCGGCGCGGGTGTTCGCGATGCCGTTGTTCGGTACCCAGGAGGGCCGTTGGCTGGCCGAACTTGCGCTGCGGCTGGCACCGATCCTGATCGAGTTCGTCTGCATCACGCTGATGTTCCGTGTGGTACCGCACCACACGGTGAAATGGCGGCATGCCGTGCCCGGCGCGATCCTGGCGGCGGTCATCCTTGAACTGGTGAAGTGGGGCATCGGCGCGTATCTGGGCAGCTTCCAGTCCTACCAGAAGCTGTATGGCACGGTCGCCTTCGTGCCGATCCTGCTGCTGTGGATCTACCTGTGCTGGGTGGCGGTGCTGCTGGGTGCGTCGCTGGCCTCCTCGATGGCCGCCTTCCGCTACCAGCCGGTCGAGCTGCGCCTGCCGCAGGGGTACGAGTTCTATGGGCTGCTGCGCCTGCTTGGCCGCTTCCAGCATGCGCGGGCCAAGGGCAAAGGCCTGGCCGATGACGAGATCCTGCGGCTGGAGCCGATGCTGACCGATTCACTGCTGCAGGACCTGATCTGCAACCTGCAGGAGATCGACCTGCTGCGCCGCGATGAGCGCGGCGAGTGGCTGCTGTCGCGCGACCTGGACCAGGTCAGCCTGGCCGATCTGTACGAATGCACCCAGCTGCGCATCCCGGTAGCCGAGCAGCACCTGCCGTATCGCGACGACAGCCTGGGCCGTGCCGCCTTGGCGGCGCTGGATGACCTGCGACTGCCCCTGCGCGAACGCCTGAAGCGCAAGGTCAGTGATATCTATACCGACTCTGGAGACACCCCATGACCCGCAAGACGTCGTTGCCGCTGCTGCTCCCGTTGACCCTGCTGCTGGCCCTGGCGGCCTGCAAACCGGCCCAGGAGCCGGCACCGGCCAGCAGCCAGCCACCGGCGCAGGCACCGACGCCGAGCACGCCGGCACCGGTCGAGGAAACCCCGGCCGAGCGCACCACCGCCGAGTTCCCGACGCTGAAGATGAAGGCGGTGGATGGCAGCGACTACGACCTGGCCGCGCATCGCGGCAAGTGGGTGGTGGTGAACTTCTGGGCCACCTGGTGCGCGCCGTGCCGCAAGGAGATGCCCGAGCTGTCGGCCCTGCATGCGATGCGCAGCAACATCGAAGTGGTCGGCTTGGCCTACGAGGACATCGAAGTGCCGGAGATGCAGTCGTTCCTGGCCAAGCATCCGGTGACCTATCCGATCGTGATCGTGGACCCGTTCGATCCGCCGGCCGACTTCGCCACGCCACGTGGTCTGCCGCTGACGCATCTCATCGATCCGCAAGGCAAGCTGGCGCACACGTTCCTTGGCCCGGTGACCGCCGCCGACATCGAAAAGCAGATCGCTGCTGCCAAGTAGGTTGGGTATCGGCAGGGCTGCGCCCTGCACCCGCGGTAGTGCCGGCCGCTGGCCGGCAACCCCAGCAAAAGCAACAGCAACAGCAACAGCCCAAGAGGGTTTCCTGTGGGGAGGCGGGGTGGGTCCGGTTGCCGGGGACGCCGTAAATACGTCCCTGTAGGCTCGGTCGCCGCATCCATGCGGCTCACGCCCCCGCAACCGGACCCACCCCGCCTTTGACAGTTCTCCGCGATCTGTCGGAATGGGATGGCCTGCTCTTGGTGGGTGTCGACCTTGGTCGACACGTAGATCCACGCCATGCGTGGATGCTCTTCGTTCCATTGTCGAAATGTTCGATTTCAATGGAGATTCATCCACGCATGGCGTGGATCTACCAGATCGCCGGAATCTGTCAGAGGTGGGGCGATGCCGGAGTGCGGGGTGTTGCTGTTGCTGTTGCCGGCCAGCGCCCGGCACTACCGCAGGTGCAGGGCCGCAGGCCCTGCCGACCCACCCTAATCCTCGACCGGGAAGTCCTCGATCGGCTTCAGCACATCGAAGTGCTCGCGATGCAGCTTGCCCTTCAGCTTCGGCAGCTCCGGCAACGGTGCATCCACCCGCGTATCCGGCAACCGGTCCAGCAGGTTTCGCACCAGGGTCAGCCGGCCCAGCCGCTGGTCGTTGAAGTCCACCAGCGTCCACGGCGCCGCCTCGCGATGCGTCGCGCGCAGCATCGCCTCGCGGGCCTCGGTGTACGCGCTGTACTTGCTGCGCGATTTCAGGTCGACCGGTGAGAGCTTCCAGCCCTTCAGCGGATCGAGATGGCGTTCGGCGAAGCGCTTTTCCTGCTGCTCCTGGTCCACGCACAACCAGTACTTGAACAGCAGGATGCCGTCGTCCACCAGCAGCTGTTCGAACACCGGCGCCTGGCGCAGGAACTGCTGGTACTCGGTTTCGCTGCAATAACCCATCACCCGTTCAACACCGGCACGGTTGTACCAGCTGCGGTCCATCAGCACGATCTCGCCGGCGGCGGGAAGATGCGCGGCGTAACGCTGGAAGTACCACTGCGTGGCTTCACGGTCGGTGGGCTTGGGCAGCGCCACCACCCGGCATTGGCGCGGGTTGAGATGCTGGCTGATGGCCTGGATCGCACCGCCCTTGCCGGCTGTATCGCGGCCTTCGAACAGCACCAGCAGGCGTTGCCCGCTGTACTGAACCCAGCGCGCCATTGCAGTCAGTTCCAGCTGCAGCGGCAGCAGCAGTTCGTCGTAGTCCTTGCGCTTGAGCTTGGCCATCGTCACGCCACGCGGGGAGGAAGCCGGAGCGTAACGCAGCGGTTGCTCAGGGGGTGTCGACGCCGCGCCAGCCCTGCTCGCCCGCCAGCGTCTGCAGCAGGGCGGAAAGGTCCTGGGCAAAACCTGCCATGTCGAATACACCACTGTCTTCGCGTGCCTGCGCCAGTTCGGCACGCAACGCTGCCAGCGCCGCCGGCTTGTTGCCCAGCGCGCTGGCAGTGGCGATGAACGCCGCATCGTCGGCAACGTTCATCCGCGAAAGACCCAGATGATGGTTGAGGCTGCCGGCCACGCGCGCGGCGAAGGTATCACCCGGGCAGGTCAGCACCGGGCAGCCGGCCCACAGCGCATCGGAGGCGGTGGTGTGCGCGTTGTACGGATGCGTGTCGAGGAACAGGTCGGCCAGCTGATAGCGGGCCAGGTACTGCGGATGCGGCAGCTTGGCCATGAACACCAGGCGCGCCGGGTCCAGGGCTGCGGCCTGCGCGGCCGCACGCAGGCGGGCGTCGGCCTTGCCGGGCCCGGACAGCAGCCACAGCACGCTGCCGGGCACGGCCTGCAGCACCGCGAAGGCGCGGCCCATGCTGCGCGGGTTGAGCTTGTAGCTGTTGTTGAAGCAGCAGAACACCACGCCGTGTTCGGGCAGCCCGCACTCGGCGCGGGACGGTGCCGGTTCCAGTACGCGGGTGTTGTCCGAGGGCTGGAAGGCACGTGGCAGGCGCAGGACGCGTTCGCTGAAGTGAGGTTCCAGCGATGCCGGCAGCACGAATTCGTCGGCGACCACGGCATCCAGCCAGCGCGCACCTGATGTGCCGGGGTAGGCCAGCCAGTTCAGCTGCAACGGGGCCGGGCGCATGGCCAGCACTTCGGGCGTGCCGCCGCCCCCCCAGCCGCGCAGGTCGAACAGCAGGTCGATGCCCTGTGCACGGATGCGGGCCGCGATGTCGGCATGCCGCAGTGCGGCCACGTCATGCAGGCGGGTGGCGGCCTGCAGGCGTTCGCGGATGCGGCTGCCATCGGCGCGGTTCAGCGCGAACAGGTGCAGTTGCAACGCCGGGTCATGGCGCAGGTGTTCGAGCAGGGCCACGGTCAGCAGCCCGGTGGGATGGGCGCCGAAGCCATTGGAGAGGAAGCCGACGCGCAACGCGCCGTGCTCGCGAACCTTCACTGCAGGAAGGGGGCGCACCGCCGACGCAACGACCGCGGCGCGTGCGCGCGCACAGGCCAACTGCTCCGCAGCGCTTACGTCTTCACTGAGGAAGGCGAAGGGTTCCACTGCACCCTGACCCGCGGCGAGCGCGTTGCGCACCTGCGCAGCCAGCGTGTCCACGTCCTGCCAGTCGCACAGGCGGCGCTGCCAGGCCAGGCGCTGGGCGGCGATGTAGGGTTCGCCCGGCATCAGCGCGTGCGCGCGGCGATAGGCCGCTGCTGCGCCTTCGGCATCATCGGCATCTTCCAGCGCGTGGCCCAGCCACAACGCGATGCCCGGGTGCTGCGGGGCCAATGCCGAGGCCTGGCCGAGCAGCTTCGCCGCGTCGGCGTGCGCGCCGGCCATCCACGCCACGCGCCCCAGCCGCGCCAGCGCTTCGGGGTGGTTGGGGCGCAGCTGCAGGGCACGTCGTGCGGCCTGCTCGCCGGCAGCGATGTCGCCGGCTTCCAGTTCCAGGTCGGCCAGCATCACCCAGGCGACGAAGTCGCCGGGCTGGCGTGCGATCGCCTGCTGCAGGTGCTGCCGCTGCTGCCAGGCCGTCATCGTGCTCAGCCCGCCGACAGCTGGGCCAGGGCGTCGACCTGGTGTTCGTGGCTGAGCCGCTGCAGCAGCGGGTCGAGGTCACCGGCCAGGATGTTGGGCAGGTCGTACAACGTCAGGCCTTCCACGCGGTGGTCGGTGATCCGGCCCTGCGGGAAGTTGTAGGTGCGGATGCGCTGGCTGCGATCGCCGCTGCCGACCTGCAGGCGCCGCGACTCGGCCTGTGCCGCGTCCTGGCGCTGGCGCTCGGCATCGAGCAGCTGCGCCTTCAGGCGCTTCATCGCCTTGTCGCGGTTGGCGTGCTGGCTGCGCTCGGTCTGGCACTCCACCACCACGCCGGTCGGCACGTGGGTGATGCGGATCGCGGACTCGGTCTTGTTGACGTGCTGGCCACCGGCGCCGGACGAGCGGAACGTATCCACCTTCAGGTCGGCCGGGTTGATGACGATGTCATCGACTTCGTCGGCCTCGGGAATGATCGCCACGGTCGCGGCCGAGGTATGGATACGGCCCTGCGATTCGGTGGCCGGCACGCGCTGCACGCGATGCGTGCCCGATTCGAACTTCAGGCGCGAGAACGCACCACGGCCGACCACACGCGCCACCACTTCCTTGTAGCCGCCATGCTCGCCGGGGTTGTCCGATTCGATCTCGACCTTCCAGCCCTGGCGCTCGGCATAGCGGGCGTACATGCGGAACAGGTCGCCGGCGAAGATCGCGGCTTCGTCGCCGCCGGTGCCGGCGCGCACTTCCAGGAACAGGTTGCCTTCGTCGCGCGGGTCACGCGGCACCAGCAGCAGCGCAAGCTCCTGCTCCAGTTCCTGCAGGCGCGCCTGCGCGGCGGCGATTTCCTCGTCGGCCAGCTCGCGCAGGTCGGGGTCGGCGCGCATGCCTTCGGCGGCGGCCAGGTCGGCCTTGGCACGGGCTTCATCGGCCAGTGCAGTGGCGACCGGTTCAAGTTGGGCGAATTCGCGCGAAAGGTCGCGGAAACGGGTGTTGTCGGCGACCACGTCGGGTTCGGCGAGCAGGCGTTCCAGTTCTTCGCGGCGCTCGGCCAGCGCTTCCAGCTTACGGCGCAGGGTCGGCGTCATCGGGTCTCACGGGTGGGTGGTGGTAGCCCGGCGTGGCCGGGAACAGGCGCTCGGCGGCGCGGGTCAGGTCGGCATCGCCACTCAGCGCGGCGGCGCGCAGTGCGGCGGTCGGCGGATGCAGCAGGCGGTTGGTCAGGCCGTGGGCCAGCAGTTCCAGCACTTCGTCGGCGGGCTTGCCGTTGGCCAGCTGCTGGCGTGCGCGCTCCAGCAACTCGGCGCGGGTGGCCTCGCCGAACGCACGCAGCTGCCGCAAAGGCGCCTGATGGGCACTGGCCTGCTGGGTCTCGACGTAACGCGATACCTGCAGGTCGATGATCGCCTCGGCTTCGGCGGCGGCCTCGCGGCGGCCACGGCGGTTGTCTTCCACCGCGCGCTCCAGGTCATCGACCGTGTAGAGGAAGGCATCGTTGAGCGTGCCGACCTCGGCTTCGATGTCGCGCGGAACGGCCAGGTCGAACAGCAGCATCGGCTTGTGCCGGCGTGCACGCAGGGCCTTGGCCACCATCTCGCCATGGATCACCGGCTCGCGCGCCGCGGTGGCCGAGAACACCACGTCGGCCTCGCCCAGGTGACGGTCCAGTTCGGTCAGCGGCAGGGCCACGCCGCCATGGCGGCTGGCCAGTTCCTGCGCGTGGGCCAGGGTGCGGTTGGCGATCAGCAGCCGCCGCACCTTGCCTTCGCTCAGGTGCCGTGCAGCCAGCTCGATGGTCTCGCCGGCACCAACCAGCAGCACAGTGGAGTCGTCCAGCCGGGCGAACGCGTTCTGCGCCAGGCGCACCGCCGCCGACGCCACCGATACCGGGTTGGCACCGACCTGGGTATCGGTGCGCGCCCGCTTGGCCACCGAGAAGGTCTGCTGGAACAGGCGGTCCAGGCGCTGGCCGAGCAGGCCATGGTCGCGCGCGGTCGACCAGGCGTCCTTCACCTGGCCGAGGATCTGCGGTTCGCCCAGCACCATCGAGTCCAGCCCGGTGGCGACCCGGAACAGGTGGCGCACAGCCTCGGCATCGGCATGCTGGTACAGATAACCCTGCAGGTCACCGGCCTGGCTGCGCAGCCACTGGTCCAGCGCCTGTGCCGACTCGGCCACGGCGTACAGCTCGGTGCGGTTGCAGGTGGACAGCAGGACCGCCTCGGCGATCTGCGGGGTATCGCGCAGCGAGCCCAGCGCACGCGGCAACGCCTCACCGGCGAAGGCCGCGCGCTCGCGCAGCTCCACCGGTGCGGTCTGGTGATTCAGTCCGAGCACCCACAGGGTCATTGTTCAGTTGCTTGCGATAAGCTGCTGGCCATTGGACGACATTTTAAGGCCCCGATGCCGACGATGCCCGCATTGATTCGCATCCCCAGTGTTCTGCTGCTGTCCCTGGCCTGCGCGCAGGCCCTGGCGGCGGTGCCGCCCAAGGCCCCCGTGCGGGCCGCGGCCACCGGGGAACTGGCGCTGGAGCCGGTGATGGCCGGTGAGTTCGCCCTGCAGGCCGGCAAGCTGGCCGAGGCCGCGCGCTGGTACCTGCAGGCCGCGCAGCAGACTGACGGCGATGCTGGCCTGGCCGAGCGCGCGACCCGTATCTCCATGCTTGCCAACGATGACGCCAGCGCCGCCAAGGGCCTGGCCCTGTGGCAGCAGCGCGCCCCGCGTTCGTTGACCATGCGCAGCGCCGCCGGTGCGCTGGCCATGCGCCAGGGTGATGTGAAGGCCGCCCGCACTGAATTGCAGGCGCTGCTGGCCGACCCCGACGAGCGCGGCTGGAAGTTCGCCCTGGCCGCGCTGATCGGCGGTGGCCGCGACCCGGCGGTGCCGGCGCAGGTGCTCGGCGAGCTGGTCGATGCCAATGCGATTCCGCCGAAGATCGAGGCCTGGCAGGAGTTCGGCCGCCTCGCCCTGCGCATGGACAAGCCCGACCTGGCGCGTCGCATGATCGATGAAGTGGTCAGGCGCTTCCCCGAAGAACCGCGCGTTGCCTTGCTGCGTGCCAGCCAGCTGCAGCAGGCCGGCGAGACCGACAAGGCCTTGTCGCTGCTGCACGACGTCGAGCCGAAGACCCGGCAGGACCCCGAGCTGCGCAATGCGGTGGCCATCGCCTACGACAGCCTGGGGCAACCGGCTGCTGCCGAGCGCGTACTGGCATTCGGCCCGCAGGATGTGCAGACCTGGGGCATGCGCGCTTCACTGTTGGCCAAGCAGGGCGACAAGGCGGCGCTGTCCAACCTCTACAACGAACTGTCGCGGCAGGCGGCCAAGCCGGACCCCGCGCAGCGCCTGTTGCTGGGCAAGATCGCCGAATACCTGAAGCGCTATCCCGAGGCGGTGCAGTGGTACCACAGTGTGCCCGGCGGTGATGAGCTGAGCGAGGCGCGCCTGCGTGCGGCCAACGCCCAGGCGCTGGCCGGACGGCTGCCGCAGGCACTGGATGAAGTGCACGCGATCCAGTCCGACGCGGTGGTCGACGATGATGTGCGCCGTGACGCGTATCTGCTGGAGGCCGAGCTGCGCCAGCGCGGCGATGACAGTGCTGGCGAACTGGATGCGCTGGCCCGCGGCCTGGCCGCCTACCCGGATGACAATGGCCTGCTGTACGCCCGCGCGCTCACCTGGGAGCGTCGGGACGATATTCCGCGCGCCGAGGCCGACCTGCGCAAGATCCTGGTGACCGACCCGGAAAACGTGCCGGCCCTGAACGCCTTGGGCTACACCCTGGCTGACCGTACCGGGCGCCTGCAGGAGGCGCTGGAGCTGATCGACCGCGCCCGCGTCGCCGAGCCGGACAACGCCGCTATCGTCGACAGCTATGGCTGGGTGCTGTATCGCCTGGGCCGCAAGGACGAAGCGCTGGTGCAGCTGCGCCGGGCCTGGACCCTGGCCAAGGACCCGGAGATCGCCGCCCATGTCGGCGAAGTGCTGTGGGTGCTGGGCAAGCATGACGAGGCCCGCCACTTCTTCGACGAAGCGGCCAAGCTCGATCCTGAAAACCGCGCGCTGCTGCGCGCCCGCGAGAAATTCAATCCATGAGTGTTTCCCTGATCCGGCCGCTGCTGTTGGCGGCTGCGACCTTGGCGGTGACCGCCTGTACCAGCGTGGGCACGCAGAAGACCCCGCCACCGGCGGTGGTCGAGACGGTTTCGGCCGAAGCGGCGCAGGCCGAAGCGGCGCGCGTGGCCGCCCTGCATGCACAGCCGGACTGGGCCTTCCAGGGCCGGGTCGCGGTCAGCAAGGGCAAGGACGGCGGCAGCGGTCGCATCGACTGGAAGCAGGAAGGCCGCCGCTACGTGGTGGAGTTGAGCGCGCCGGTGACCCGGCAGAGCTGGAAGCTGACCGGCGATACCCATTCCGAAGCTGGCCGCCTGGAAGGACTGACGGGCGGCCCGCGCGACGGCGAGGACGCCCAGCAGCTGTTGCTGGAGGCGACCGGCTGGGACATTCCGGTCAACCAGTTGCCGGAGTGGATCCGCGGGCTGGTCGCCGGCGACGCCGCCGGCCCCGAGACGGTCGAACGCGACGGTGAAGGCCGGCCGCGCCGGATGCAGCAGATGGGCTGGCAGGTACAGTACCTGGACTGGTACCCGGCCGACGCCGGACGGCCGGCGCTGCCGCGCCGGATCGAGGCCAGCAATGGTGACGCCAAGGTGCGCCTTCTGGTGGACCAGTGGGGGCAGGGCACGCCATGAGCGGGGCAGTCGACGACGCGGGCTGGTCCTGGTGGCCGGCCCCGGCCAAGCTGAACCTGTTTCTGCACATCACCGGGCGCCGGGCCGACGGCTACCACGAACTGCAGACCGTGTTCCGCCTGCTGGACTGGGGCGATCGCATCGGCCTGCGCCTGCGTGAAGACGGCCAGGTGCGCCGGCACGGCGAGGGCCTGGCGGGCGTGGCCGAGGGCGACGATCTGGCGGTACGTGCCGCGAAGCTGCTGAAAGAGACGACCAATGTCGCGCAAGGTGCGGACATCATCGTTGAAAAGCATGTTTCAGCCGGCGGCGGCTTCGGTGGCGGCTCGTCCGATGCGGCCACGGTACTGGTGGTGCTGAACCGGCTCTGGCAGGCCGGGCTGGACGAAGAGGCGCTGGCCGCGCTGGGCCTGCGCCTGGGCGCCGACGTGCCGGTGTTCGTGCGCGGTCGCAACGCCTGGGCAGAAGGGGTGGGCGAGCGCCTGCAGCCGATCACGCTGGCGCCGGCCTGGTATGTGGTGGTTGAACCGGGCGTTCATGTTCCCACGCCGGCCCTGTTTGCAGACCCGGATTTGACGCGCGACAGCCCAGTGGCGAAAATAGAGGACTTCGCTTCCGGGACCCTGGTCGGGAACGCGTTCGAACCGGTGCTGCGCCGCCGTGAGCCTGCCGTCGAGGCAGCGCTTGCCGCGTTGAGCGACATCGGCACGGCGCGGCTGACCGGTTCGGGAAGTGGTTGTTTCGTCGAATTCGCGTCGCAGTCTGCTGCAGAGCAGGGACGGTCGAAATTGCCGAAGGAGTTGCGGGCAAGGGTGGCAGCGGGCGTTGCGCGTTCGCCACTGCTGGATGCACTCGAGCAACACTGATTTATCAATGCAGGGGCGTCGCCAAGAGGCCCAAGGCACCAGGTTTTGATCCTGGCATTCGTAGGTTCGAATCCTACCGCCCCTGCCAATAGCGGCTGTGTCCGCGCCTTCCAGCGCATCGCCCGCGCGGGACGTGGAAACAACCGCGGTGTTGTCAGCAGCAGGGGTCCATCCGGGTCCTTGCCGCCCCCGGATCCCCGCCACTCGTCCCCGCCCGAGACAATCATGATGCAAGAGTCCCCGAACCTGCTGGTCTTTTCCGGCAACGCCAACAAACGTCTGGCGCAGAACATCTGCAAGGAACTGGGGGTTCGCCCGGGCAAGGCGCTGGTCTCGCACTTCTCCGATGGCGAAGTGCAGGTGGAGATCGAAGAGAACGTCCGCAAGCAGGACGTGTTCGTGATCCAGCCGACCTGCGCGCCGAGCGCGGAAAACCTGATGGAACTGCTGGTGCTGATCGACGCGCTCAAGCGCGCATCGGTGGCCAGCGTGACCGCGGTGGTGCCGTACTTCGGCTACTCGCGCCAGGATCGCCGCATGCGCTCCTCGCGCGTGCCGATCACCGCCAAGCTGGCGGCGAAGATGTTCAGCACCGCGGGCGCTGATCGCGTGCTGACCGTCGACCTGCACGCCGACCAGATCCAGGGCTTCTTCGATATTCCGGTGGACAACGTGTACGCGTCCCCGCTGCTGCTGGCCGACATCTGGCGCGCCTACGGCACCGAGAACCTGATCGTCGTCTCGCCGGACGTGGGCGGCGTGGTCCGCGCCCGTGCGGTGGCCAAGCGCCTGGATGACGCCGACCTGGCGATCATCGACAAGCGCCGCCCGCGCGCCAACGTCTCCACCGTGATGAACATCATCGGTGACGTCGAAGGCAAGACCTGCGTGATGGTCGATGACATCGTCGATACCGCCGGCACCCTGTGCGCCGCTGCCGCTGCCCTGAAGGCGCGCGGTGCGCTCAAGGTCGCCGCCTACTGCACCCACGCGGTGCTGTCGGGCCCGGCGGTGGACAACATCACCAATTCCCAGCTCGACGAGCTGGTGGTGACCGACACCATCCCGCTGAAGGACGCCGCGCGGGTGTGCAGCAAGATCCGCCAGCTGAGCGTGGCGGAGATGCTGGCCGAAACGATGCGCCGCATCGCCTTCGGCGAGTCGGTCAGCTCGCTGTACGTCGACTGAGTTTTTCGTCCCTGCCGGCAACGGCGGGGACATACCCCGGGTGCTTCTGGTCGCGGAAGCATCTTCAACCGCCACGCCGCAGGGCGCGGCAACAACCTGAGTAGTCGAAAATGTCGAAGACCCATGAAATCAAGGTCACCAAGCGTGAACTGCAGCGTAAGGGTGCGAGCCGCCGCCTGCGTCACGCCGGTGTGATCCCGGCCATCGTGTACGGCGGCAACGCCGAGCCGGTCGCCATCAGCCTGGACCACAACGAAATCTGGCTGGCCCAGCAGAACGAGTGGTTCTATGCCTCGATCCTGGACCTGAACCTGGACGGCCAGGTGCAGAAGGTCCTGCTGCGTGACATGCAGCGCCACCCGTACAAGCAGCTGATCATGCACCTGGACTTCCAGCGCGTGAACGAGAACGAAGCCCTGACCGCTTCGGTCCCGCTGCACTTCGTCAACGAAGACACCTCGCCGGCCGGCAAGGCTGCCGACGTCGTGGTCACCCACGAACTGAAGGAAGTGACCATCACCTGCCTGCCGAAGGACCTGCCGGAGTCGATCGAAGTCGACCTGGGTGAGCTGAAGGCCGGTGACGTGGTGTACCTGTCCGACATCAAGCTGCCGAAGGGCGTGGAAATCCCGGCCCTGGCGCTGGGCAAGGACCACGACGACGCCATCGTCACCGCCAAGGCCGGCAAGGCCGACGCGGCCGACGAAGAAGCGGCTGCCGCCGAGTAATACCGCTGCGGTGCCTGCCTCCGGGCAGGCACCGTACTGGAAGGAACCATGGCAGGACTGCGACTGATCGTCGGTCTGGGCAACCCCGGATCGGAACACGCCCGGACCCGGCACAATGCCGGGTTTCATTTCGTTGAGGCCCTGGCGGAAAAAGCCGGTGCGCGATGGAATGTGGACAGCAAGCTGTTCGGCGAGACCGCCAAGGTCGAGATCGCCGGGCAGACGGTGTGGCTGCTCAAGCCCGCCACCTTCATGAACCTCAGCGGCAAGTCGGTCACCGCCGCGCAGCGGTTCTGGAAGATCGAGCCGGAGGAAACCCTGCTGGCCCACGACGAACTGGACCTGCCGCCCGGCGCGGCACGGCTGAAGTTCGACGGTGGCCACGGTGGCCAGAACGGCCTGCGCGACACCATGCGCCTGCTCGGCCACGGCAAGTTCCATCGCCTGCGCGTGGGCATCGGCCATCCCGGCCACAAGGACCGCGTGGTGGGTTGGGTGCTGGGGCGCCCGTCGAAGGACGACGACGTGCTGATCGCACGCGCCATCGATGATGCGATCGACGTGATGCCGCTGGCGGTGCAGGGCGATTTCAACGAAGCGATGAAGCGGCTGCACACCCCGAAGTAAACCGCTTTGGGTAGGTGCCAACCTTGGTTGGCACACAATGATCGACACCGAGATGGATTGGCCAAGCAGCGCGCGCGCTGTTTCACCAATCACTTTCACCCCAGAGAGCTGTCACCCATGGGTATCAAATGCGGCATCGTCGGCCTGCCCAACGTCGGCAAGTCGACCCTGTTCAATGCGCTGACCAAGGCGGGTATCGCCGCGGCGAACTTCCCGTTCTGCACCATCGAGCCGAACGTCGGCATCGTGCCGGTACCGGATCCGCGCCTGAACGAGCTGGCGGGCATCATCAACCCGCAGAAGGTCATCCCGACCGCGGTCGAGTTCGTCGACATCGCCGGCCTGGTGGCCGGTGCCGCCAGCGGTGAAGGCCTGGGCAACAAGTTCCTGGCGCACATCCGCGAAGTCGATGCGATCACCCACGTGGTGCGCTGCTTCGAGCACGGTGACATCGTGCACGTGGCCGGCAAGGTCGATCCGATCTCGGACATCGAAACCATCGATACCGAGCTGGCGCTGGCCGACCTGGACAGCGTCGAGAAGGCGCTGAACCGTGCCGAGCGCGCCGCCAAGGGCGGTGACAAGGACGCCGCGGCGCGCAAGCCGGTGCTGGCCAAGCTGCAGGCGGCGCTGTCGGAGGGCAAGGCCGGTCGCTCGGCGGGCCTGGACGAGGAAGAGAAGGCGCTGGTGCGCGATCTGTTCCTGCTCACCCTGAAGCCGGTGATGTACATCGCCAACGTGCTGGAAGACGGTTTCGAGAACAACCCGCACCTGGAAGCCGTGCGCGCGCATGCCGCCGCCGAGGGCGCGCAGGTGGTGCCGGTGTCGGCCGCGATCGAAGAAGAGCTGTCCCAGCTCGACGACGAGGACCGCGATACCTTCCTGGCCGACCTGGGCCTGAGCGAGCCGGGTTTGAACCGCGTGATCAACGCGGCCTACAGCCTGCTCGGCCTGCAGACCTACTTCACCGCTGGCGTGAAGGAAGTCCGTGCGTGGACCGTGCGCAAGGGCGCCACTGCCCCGCAGGCCGCCGCGGTCATCCACACCGACTTCGAGAAGGGTTTCATCCGCGCCGAAACCATCGCGTATGACGACTTCATCAAGTACAAGGGCGAAGCCGGCGCCAAGGAAGCCGGTCGACTGCGCCTGGAAGGCAAGGAATACCGCGTGCAGGAAGGCGACATCCTGCACTTCCGCTTCAACGTCTGATCCAGCGGCATCGGATCGACCCCGGACGCCCCGCCTTGTGCGGGGCGTCTGCGTTTCTGGCGATGGACAAAAAATCACCACGCTGCGAAACGCTTGCGGCGTGACGTTCGCCGGCACTTGTCCACAGCAAACTCCCATCGCTTTCCACGCCGCATGTGGAAAACCGTGCAGCTCCCCTGTAGCGCCGAGCCCACGCTCGGCTTGGGGGGCATCAGCCGAGCGTGGGCTCGGCTCTGCCAGGCTTGCCTGTGCAATGTGGACAAATTTTCACCACGCTTCGAAATGCTTGCGGTGCAATGCTCGCACCCACTTGTCCACACCAAATCCCAACCACTCTCCACGGCGGATGTGGAAAACCGCGCATGGGCGTGGACAAAAAAACGCCACTCCCTGAAACGCTTGATGCGTGGAGCTCACCGCCACTTGTCCACATCAAACTCCCATCGCTTTCCACGCGGCATGTGGAAAAAGTGCCCGGCACTCCCTTGCCGGACACTTCCCGCATCACCAGGTGTACGACACGCCCAGCTGGGCACCGACGTCGCGGAAGCCCATGCCGCCGCTCTGCCGGCTCACTTCGCCCCAGCCGCGCCAGCCGCCGGACAGATCCACCTGTACACCGGCCTTGGCTTCGTAGATGTCGCGCGGCAACTGCCGCTGCAGCCGTTCACCGTCCATCGCCAAGCCCGCGCCATTGCCGCCGGACCACCAGTTCACTGCCATGTACGGATGCACCTGGCCCTGCGCCGGGCTCAACCCGCGGCTGTAGAGGCGCAGGCCGAGGCGGGTGCTGGTCTCGTCACCACTGCGGTCTTCGACCACCGTGCCGTTGGCCTCGACCACGCGGTCGCTGTCATAGCGGCTGTGCACCACCTGCAGTTGCGGTTGCAGGTAGATGCCGCGCTGCGCGGTGCGCCGCAGGGGCAGCACATAGCCGGCTTCGGCCGATGCACTCCAGTTGCGGGCGTCATAACGTTCCTTCTGCAGGCCATCGCCCTGCACGCTGTTGCGGAAGCGGCCGTACTGCAGCCAACCATCCACATAGGCGCCGCCCTGCATGCGCGCATCCTGCAGCCACGTGGCATAGGCACCCACACTGGTGCCGGTGACCACGCCACGCGCGGTATAGCCGGTCACCTGCGAGCGGCTGTCATTGCGCGCGCGGCCGTGGCCGAGCATCGCACCTGCCTGCAGTTCGCCCGCGCCGCCCACCTCGAAGCGACGGCCGACGCCGACCAGCACGCTGCTGATCTGCCCATCGACCTGGATCTGGCGGCTGCGGTCGTGGCTGTCGGGCTGCGCGCTCCGAAGGTGCATCCAGGCCACGGCATCGCTGCTGGTGCCGGCCTCGGCGGCGGGGTCACCGGCGCGGTCGTGCAGGCTGTGCCGGAACATGCCCAGCGCGGCGCTGCGGTTGGCCAGGTAGGCCGCCGGTTCCGGGCGTTCCACCTGCGGGCGCGGTGGATCGATCGGCGGCTCCGGCGGCAACGGTGGATCGACCGGCGGTTCCGGCGGTGACGGTGGATCGACCGGCGGCTCCGGCGGCTGCGGCGGATCAATCGGCGGTTCCGGCGGATCGACGGGTGGCACGTATTCCGAACGCAGGTACCAGTTGCCATCATCCGGGGTCGACACGCCGCCCTTGAACAGGAAGTAGTCGTAGGCACCGGCGACCGCGCGTCCCTGCAGGCTGAACTGTGCATCGGACTGGCCGCCAACGGTGATCAGGCGGATACCCTCCTGCGTCAGTGCACCGGCACCGCCGGCATTGCGCACGCTCACGCTGGCAGTGCCGCTGCTGTTGCCACTGATGACCAGCTGGTCGCCCAGCGAAGTGTCGTCACCCAGTGCACGGTTGAAGATCCACTGACCACCGTTGCCCACATAGTCGCCGCTGACAGTGACGGTCTTGAAGCCGCTTGCCCCCGGGGCATCGAAGGCGATGGTGCCGGCGTGTTCGAGCGCGCCGACGCTGGAACTGGCACGCACGTTCCACTGGCTGCTGCCATCCAGCGCAAGCTGTGCGACCTGGTAGCCTGAGTTGTTGCGCAGGGCACCGCTGAACGTGGTGCCGTTGCCCAGCACCATGCGTAAGTCAGCCGTTGCGCTGTCGACCACCACGTCACCGCGCAGCGTGCTGGCGTCGGCGCTGAAGTCGATGCGGCTGGTCGCCACGCTGCTGCCATCGGTGAACACCGTGTCGCTGACCCGCAGCAGGCGCCCGCTGCCGTCGCCTGCGGTCACGTCGCTGCCATTGACGGTCAACGCATGGTTGCTGCCCTGCAGCCAGAACGCGGCGCCGCTGGCGGTCTCGATGTGGCTGTCATTGAAGGTGGCCCGGTTCCAGTACGGGCCGAACGCGGTCAGGTAGGAGCGGTAGCCACCACTGTTGCTGCCGGTCATGCGGATGTCCAGGCGATCGGCCTGGGTCAGCCGCGCGGTGTTCATGTGCACGATGCCGAACGCGTTCTCGCCGTCGCCGCGGATCGCAACGGTGTCGAGCAGCGCGGTGGCGGTGGAGCCACCGATGAACACGCCGCCACCCCCGTTGCCGCGCACGTCGATCACGTTGCCGGTGGCTTCAATGCGGCTGGCGGTGCTGCCGGTGGAACCGGTCACGCGTACGCCATAGGTCGTATCGCCGTGCGTGGTGATCCGGCCGCCCTGCACGGTGGCGACCCCGCCGGCGATCTCGACACCGTAGCCGTAGGTGTCGGTCCAGGTGTCGATGGTGCTGTCGGTCAGCTGCAGGCGCGACTCATCGCTGGCCAGCCAGAATCCGGAGTAGCCATCACGCACATCGAACGCGGCGTCGCGGGCGGTCAGCTGCCCCCAGCTGTTGATGTTCACGCCATAGCCGCCGACAGTGTAGAAGCTGCCGCCGTTGATCACTGCGCTGGAATAGGTCTTGCTGATGCGGCTGCCGAGCAGGCGCATGCTGCCACCCACCGAGTGCGCTTCCACGTTCTCCAGCAGCACGCTGCCACCACTGTCGATATCGAACCAGCCGCCTTCCATGTAGGTGTCATACAGCTCGGCGCGGCTGCCCGCGCCATCGACGGCAACGCCGGCGAGGATGCCACCGGGAGCGAGGGTGATGCGGCTGTTGCGGATCGTCAGCAGGCCCGCGCTGTCGGCGCGCAGACGGGCACCACCGTCGGCGCTCATCTGCAGATCGGCCAGGTGCAGTTCACTGCCCTTGCCGGACGCACCGGCCAGCGCCGCACCGGTACCTGTCACTGAAAGGCGGCCCCCGGTGTAACGGATCACGCCACCGTTGTAGGCCTGCACGCTGCCGAATCCGCTGCCGTTGCGCGTGGCATCGATATCGACATCGCGCGCATCGATCACGCTGCCGGCACCATTGGCATACAGTGCGTAGAAGCCCACGCCGGTAGCGGGTGCGATCGACAGGGTGGCACCGCGCAGCTGCACCTGGCCGCCACTGGCAGCAGACACGGCGCTGCCATTACCGGTCACGTTGATGCGGCTGCCGTCGATCAGTGCGCTGCTGCCAGCGCCGGTGACGGTCAGTGCGAAGCTGCCCGCGCCATGGGTGAGGACATCATCGGCACCCAGCTGCAGGTTGTTGCCATCGCTGACCTGCAGGGGCCCGGTCAGATCGGCGGCGTGGACTGGCAGTGCCGCCCACAGGGCGGTTGCCAGCAGGCTGGGAAGGAGGGGAGCAGGCGCGAGGCGCGCGCGCCCGGACGCTCGGCGGCGCCGAGTGGGGGAGGCGTACATGCTGTTGGACTTCCTGTGGCAGGGCGCAGCAGGGCTGCGCGGACTGGCGCGGCAGGGCCGCGTCGCTGCGGAAGCCACACGCGATGGCAGCTGCAGGCGCCATCGGGCTTCCGTCCCCCACGGCGACGCGGTTGCTGCCGGCAGGCGCACCATGGCGGGATGCGTCCAGCCTAGAAATCGGCACTGTCCTATGGAATCAGGCGTTTCCTAAAGCCGTCGCAGGCCCCCGCACGGGGCCTGCAGGATTCAGCCTGGAGTGGGCCTCAGGCGAACAACGAGGCCTGCAGGCAGTACTCGATCAGTGCCTGGTCACTGTCCACGCCGAGCTTGCGCATCGCACTGATCTTCTGCGTGCTGACCGTCTTGGCGCTGCGCTGCAGCTGGCGTGCGATGTCGCCCACGCTCATGCCGCCGGTAAACAGTCGGATCACTTCCAGTTCGCGCGGCGACAGGCGTGCACGGACCGCATCGGCATCGGCTGGTTCGCTCGCCGCGACCGGCAGCAGGCCCGGTGGCCGGTAGACGCGGTCGGCCAGCACCACGCGCAGGGCCTGTACCAGGCTGCCCAATCCATGGCTCTTGAGCACGACGCCGCCGGCGCCGGCGGCATACATGGCTGCAACCAACGACGGATTGGACACCATCGTCAGCACCAGCAGGCGCGTCTCCGGGAAGCTGCGGCGAAGGAACGAGATCAGCTTGATGCCGTCACCGAAGCGGTCGCCCCCCGGCATGCTGTAGTCGGTGATCACGACCTGCGGGCGGGTGCGGGTCATCAGTTCGATCAGCGTCGCCGGGTCGGCCGCCTCACCCACCACGTCCAGATCCAGTTCCCCGGCCAATACGTCGCGGATGCCGGCAAGCACGATCGGGTGGTCGTCGGCGATGAGGATCCGTGTGGTCATGGCAGGGTCGGGTCGTCAGGTGGGGAAGGGGAGGCCGCATCAAGCAGCGGATGCAACAGCTGTTCGAGGCGTCGCTGGAAGCGGGCAAGCGACGCCGCCTGGGTGGTCAGGTCATCGCCGCTCGCAAGGCTGTGCTCGATCTGCAGGCCGCTGTCCACCAGGGCGGGTGCGCCCACGATGACCAGTGCGCCACGGATGCGATGCAGTACCTGCACCACGCGCGCGGGATCGGCGCTGGCAATCGACTGGCGCAGGCTGTCCAGGTCGGCCTGCATGGTCTGCACGAACAACGCCTGCATCTTCGCGGGAACCTGCAGCGGGAGATCATCATCGCCCGTATCGGTGGATTCCGGTGCTTGCGGTGGCGCGGCAACCGCTGCATCGCCCCGGGTGATCTGGATCAGCAGGCGTTGCAGCGCTTCCAGCGTGATCGGCTTGACCAGCACGCCCTGCATGCCCGATTCCTGGCAGCGCTGGCGTTCGGCCGGGTCGGCATTGGCGGTGGCGCCGTGGATCGGCACGCTGACACCGCGCGCCCGCAAGGCGCGCGCCAGGCCATAGCCATCCAGCCCGGGCATGTTCAGGTCGGTCAGCACCAGCGCGAACTCGTCCTGATGCCAGTAGCCCAACGCTTCATTGCCGTCGCTGGCGACCACGGCGCGGCAGCCGAGCTGTTCCAGCTGGTCGCGCAGGATCGCCTGGTTGATCGGGTTGTCCTCGGCCACCAGCACCTGCAGGCCGAAACGGCGCGTCGCCGGCAGGCGCCCTTCGGCGCTGGCCGCCAGCGGCTGGCCACTGGCGGCAGCCAACGCGAGCACGATCGCGTCGAACCGGTGCAGGCCAACCTGCCAGGCGCCATCGATCTGCCGTGGCCGCACGCCGCCGTCGCGGCAGGCAACCGCACGCGGTCCATCCACCCACCCGGGCAACGCGTCGTCCAGGACCAGGTCGAGCAGCACGGTGGACGACGGCAAGCCCGCCGCGCTTTCATCGCGGTATACGCTGGCCAGGGCACCGCGCTGCTGCAGGCGCTCGCACAGCGATTGGACCAGCTCGCGCACACCGCCCCGCACCTGTACCTGCAGGCCCGCAGGCAACTGCGGCGCAGGAGATTGCTGCGGATCGGCCGGCGCCGGGGGCAGCGGCAGTTCTACGCTGAAGCTGCTGCCCAGGCCGCTCTCGCTGACCACGCGCAGCTGGCCTTCCATCAACGCCACAAGATGCGCGCAGATGGAAAGGCCCAGGCCGGTGCCGCGCATCGCATCGGTGCCCGGGTTGGCCTGGAAGAACGGCTCGAACAGGTGTGCCTGGTGCTCGCTGGCAATGCCGATGCCGGTATCGGCGACCTGCCACTGCAGCCAGCAGCGCTGCTCTTGCCAGCGTGCCGAGACGCGCACCACCACGCGTCCGCTGTCAGTGAACTTCAGCGCGTTGCTGATCAGGTTGTTGAGTATCTGGCGGATCCGTGCCGCATCACCGCACACCACGGACGGCACGTCGGCATCGATGCAGGCGTAGAACTGCAGCCCTTTGCTGGCGGCCGCGGCAGCATACGAGTCGAGCGCATCCTCGGTCAGATGCACTGGATCGAACGGGCTGGGTTCCAGGCTCAGTTGCCCGGCCTCGGCCTTGCTGACATCGAGGATGTCGCTGATCAGTTGCATCAGCGTCGAGGACGAACGCTGGATCGTCCCCAGGTAGTCCCGCTGACGCGCATCCAGTGGCGTGAGTCCGAGCAGTTCGAGGGTGCCGAGCACGCCGTACAGCGGCGTGCGGATCTCGTGGCTCATGGTGGCCAGGAACTGGCTCTTGGCCCGGTTGGCCTGGTCGGCGGCACGGCGCGCCTGCTGCAGCACCTGCTCGGCTTCGTGCTGGCTGCTGAGATCGATGAACAGACACAGCACCGCCGGCTCGCCGCGATAGCGCGCCGGCGTCGCGGTCACCAGCAGGTGGCGGCCTTCGGGCGTGGTGTAGGCCAGCCCATCGCCGAGCGTGGTGCCTCCAGCGGACAGCACGCTGCGCCGCCAAGGGCCATGCCAGCCTCCGCTGTGGTGGTCTTCGCCCAGCCAGCGGCGGGCGAGGGTGTTGTCCAGCAGCACATTGCCATCGGTACGGTGCAGCAGGCACAGCCCGATCGGCGCGTTGTCCAGGATGGTGCGGCTGAAGGCTTCGCTTTCCAGCAGCCGCGCGTGGTTGCTGCGCAGCGGCTCGATGACCGAACGCCGATACGCGCGCAGCACCAGCGTGCCACCCAGTGCCAGCAGCAGGGCCACCACGGTCGCACCGAGCAAGGGCCCCTGTGGGTGCTGGAACACCTGCCGCCAGCTGACGTGGTACACCGCCAGCCAGCCGCGCTCGCTGCGCATGCGGAACTGCAGGCCTGCAAGGCCAGCCTTCCAGGAGGTGCCAGCGTCACTGGCGTCTGCTGCATCGCCCAGCAGGCGCTGGCCATCGGCATCGAACAGCGACAGCCGCTGGAACACCGGAACACCCAGCACCTGCCGGTAGTCATCGACACGTGCCGGATCGAGCAGGCACGCCAGCGCGGCCTGCGAATCCTTGCCGTCCTCACCCCACAGGCGCGCATCCTGCGGGGTGTGGGCGATGGCGAGCAGCCAGGTCTGCCGGTCGCGCCACGGCACGCTTACCCAGGCGATGCCGCCGCGCTGCAGCGTGGGCCGCGTACCCAGTGCGCGGTGGATGTCGGCGATCGCCGGTCGCAGGTGATGCGGGCTGTTCTGGCTTGCATCGGTACCGACGGTCTGTACCGGTGCCAGCAGCCCGCGTGTGCCCTGGCCATCGACCAGCAGGCATTGCGGTGGTGGGTAGCGCGAAGCGGACCAGAACGTGCCGTAGAAGCGCAGGAACCGGTCGCCCAGCTCGGTCGGTGGCGAACGACCGGCCCCCTCGCTCCCGATCACCGCGAAGTTGGCATACAACGGACCGCGTTGCAGTTCCACGCTGGCATCGGCAACCGGCTGGCCTCGTACGCCGACATCATGCAGCCGCCACTGGCGCAGGAAGCGCTCCTGCTCGCGCAACGTACCGTCCAGGCGGCGGAAGTGGTACTCGATCTTGCTGCGCTCTTCGTTCAACAGTTGCGAGCCGGCCGACAGCAGCAGTCCGGCCTGCAGGGTCGCCAGCACCACCACGCCGATCAACAGGGCATGGACGCGGAGCGAGCGGCGAGCGAGTCGGCGTACAGGAGCGGCCTCGGCCGGCATGGCAGGTCTCAGGGCATGGGGCGGACATCGGCACCGGTGGCGGCGCGAAGTCCGCCGCTACTGCATAGACAGGATCATCAATGCCGCTTGATGTTTTTGTGAAGCCGTCGTGGAATCCGCGTCAGCGCAGGGCGGCCCGCGGTCTTTCGTCCAGTTGCGGTGCTTCCTCGTCCAGCAAACGGTTGAATTCGTCCGACGGCAGCGCCTGCGAGATCAGGAACCCCTGCACCTGGCTGCACCCTAACTGCCGCAGTGCGGCCAGGTCGGCATCACTTTCCACGCCCTCAGCCACGATGATCAGGCCCAGCTGGTTGGCCAGTGCGATCACCGTCGACAGGGTCAGGTGCAGGGCCGGGTCTCGGGCGCAGCCACTGACCAGCGCGCGGTCGATCTTGACCTCGGTGAAGGGGGTATTGACCAGGTTGTGGACCGAGCTCAGGCCCTGCCCGAAATCATCCTGGGCCAAGCCGAAGCCCTTCATGCGCAGCCGGCAGGCACCGGCATAGAAGTCGCTGACGTGCCGCGTGGTGCTGTTCTCCATCAGTTCGAAGCACAACTCGCCGGGCGTCCCGCCGTGGGCCAGGGTCAGCGCCAGCAGCTCATCGGGCAGGTCCGACTGCTCCAGCAGATGAGGCGGCAGGTTGATCGACACCGGTACCCGGAAGCCCTGCTTGCGCCAACGCGCCTGTGCGCTGATGCTGGCCTTGAGCATCATCCGCAGCAGGTCGCCCTCCAGCCCGTAGCGGCAGATCGCCGGCAGGAAGCTGCCGGCGGCCAGCGTGCCCAGCTGTGGGTGGCGCCAGCGCACCAGTGCTTCGGCCGCCACCACCCGTCCGGACTGCAGTGACTTCTTGGGTTGGAACCACGCCGTCAGGCTGCCATCGGCCATCGCCTGGCGCAGCTGCGACGCATCCGGTTCGGGGACTGCCGCTGCCGCGAGTGAGGGGGCCTTGTCGGTGGCCGGGCGCGCCTGCGCCAGCGCCTCGAACAGCGCGTCCACGTCGGCGGCCGCCACCGGCTTTGGCAGCAGGCCGATCACATCCAGCCCCAGCGATTCGGCCATCAGCCGTGCCGAGGTCATCATCCGCCGCGGGGCCGCGCTGACCACGGCAAGGCGCGGCGGGCGTGGTTGCGCCGCCAGTGCCTGGATGAACTGGATGCCGTCCTGCCCGGGCATCAGCAGGTCACTGACCACCAGGTCGTAGGGCTGGCAGGCACACAGTGCGATGGCGGCATCCACGTCTTCGCAGGCATCGACCTGGACACCGGCGCGGCTGCCGAACAGATTGGCCAGGAAACCACGCTGGAAGGGCTGGTCTTCCAGGATCAGGACGCGCTGGGTCATGCGGGGTCTCCTTGGCGCAGGGCGGTGAGCGCCTTGCGCAGGCGGGCGATGTCGACGGGTTTGCTGAGGTAGCCCTGCATGCCACTGGCCAGGCAGCGCTCGCGCTCCTCTGCGGTGGCATTGGCGGTGGCGCCGATCACCGGTACCGGGTTGCCGTCATCGCGCAGCTGGCGGGCCAGCGCGTGGCCGTCCATGCGCGGCATGTTGATATCGGTCACCACCAGATCGAAGCACTGCTCACGGCACCGCTGCAACGCTTCCATGCCATCCTGTGCCAGCTCCACGTCGCAGCCGAGGGTGCGCAGCTGCTCGGCCAGGATCACCCGGTTGATCGGGTTGTCCTCGACGGCCAGCACACGCAGGCCCAGAGGCATCGGTGGTGCCGTACGCGTGGCCACCGGCTGCGCTGCACGCTGGTGCTGCACGCTGGCCAGCGCCTTGCCGATCGCGGTCATGCTGTGCAGGGTCACCACCAGGCTGCCATCACCGGCAGTGATCGGCTGGTCACCGCCCTCGATCGAAGCCACCACGCGCGGGCCCGACCAGGCCAGCGGCATCCCGGCTTCGCCATCCATCAGGATCGCACCGTCATGGTCCAGCAACGCCGGGTCGCCAAGCAGGGGCTGCGCGTTGGCGCCCCAGCGACACAGCCAGCCACAGGCACTGTCGACCAGCTCGCGGTCGCGGCCGCGCACCAGGATCGGTGGTTCCGGCAGTAGTGTGGGGCCATCCTCGGCAGCGGCCAGCACCGGCAACGGCAGGCGGACGCTGAAGCTGCTGCCCAGCCCGGGTTCGCTCACCACCTGCAGCTCGCCGCTCATCAGACGTACCAGGCGGTCGCTGATGGACAGGCCCAGGCCGGTGCCCTGCGCGCTGGCTGCGCCGCGGACCTGGCGGAACGGTTCGAACAACCGCGCCTGTTCCTCCGCAGCGATGCCCACGCCGGTATCGGTCACCTGCCAGGCCAGCACGCTCGATTCAGCTTCGCGCTGCACCTGGCGCACGCGCAATACCACCCGGCCATGCTCGGTGAACTTGATTGCATTGCTGAGCAGGTTGCCCAGCACCTGGCGGATGCGGTCGGCATCACCGAGCACCCGTGTCGGCAGGCTCGGATCGGTACAGACCAGGATCTGCAGGCCCTTGCAGGTGGCCGACGCGGCGAAGCTGCGCAGCACGCTCTCGGTCAGCTCGCGCGGCGAGAATGCCGTCGGCTCCAGGCTGAGCTGGCCTGACTCGATCTTGGAAACATCCAGCACATCGCTGATCAACTGCAGCAGGACCGACGAGGAACTCTCGATGGTGCGCAGGTACTGCGACTGCCGGGCGTCCAGCGAGGTGTGCCCCAGCAGCTCCAGCGTGCCCAGCACGCCATACAGCGGGGTGCGGATCTCATGGCTCATGGTGGCCAGGAACGCGCTCTTGGCCTGGTTGGCCGCATCGGCGGCCTGGCGTGCCGACGACAGTGCGGCCTGTGCCTGGCGGTGCCGGGAAATATCATGGAAGACGCATAGCAGCACGTCATCGCCCTGGTAGCGGCAGGCCGCGTGCAGCACCTGCAGCTGGCGCCCATCGCGGGCGGTGAATTCAAGTCCACGCCCGCGTTCGCCGGCATGTCCGCGCCATGGTGCCTGCCAGTCGCTGTGTTCGCCTTCTTCGCCGAGCCAGTCGCGCAGCAGCTGGTTGGAGAGCAGCAACGCGCGGTCGCTGCGGCGCAGGACGCAGATGCCGACCGGCGCCATGTCGATCACCGTCGAACTGAAGTCCAGGTTCTCCAGCAGGCGGCGGTGCTGCTGCAGGGCCGGCTCGATCAGCTGGAGCTCCACGCGATGCCGTATCAGGCGCAGCGCAACACCGGCCAGCAGCAGCAAGAGCACGCAGACCAGCAGGGGCACGGCCAGGTCGCCCAGCAGCAGCTGTGGCGGCAGGTGGTAGACCAACCGCCAGCCGTCATTGCCGACACTTTTCACCAGCGCTACGCCGCGCGGCAGGCCGCCGCTCCACAACGTGCCGAAGCTGTCGTCCTGGCGCTCCCGCAGGGTCTTCCAGCCCGCACCATCCAGCCGCGGTGCCTGGCTGGATAATGCAGGCTGCCCAGCACGGTCGAGCAGCGCATAACCGCCAATGCCCTGGCCGTCGATCATGCTCGCCGCCGCCGCGCCATCGAGCAGCAGCACCAGCCACTGCGCCGGTTGGGGGCCCGCCTGTACCGGCTGCGCCAGCGCAACGCCACTGTCACCCGGCCGCAGCCAGTACACCGGGTCTGCACCCTCGAGGCTGCCGCTGCGTGCCTGCAGCGCACGCAGCGATGGCAGGTGCACCAGGTCGACGTCGACCTCGCCCCCGGCCAGCCAATGCGCGCCGTGTGCATCGATCAGCAGCAGGTGCGTCTGCAGTGCCTGCAGCGTGTGCTCAGCGCGCGCTGACAGCAGCAGCCGCTGGCCCGGCTGGCCACCGGGACCATCCAGCGGCAGCTGTCGCACGCCCTCGCTGTCTGCGGCCGGTGCATCCGGGTTGCCGGCCAGCACCGAATCACCCAGGTAGCGCAGCAGGGCTTCGCGCTGGTCGAAATAGATCTGTGCCTTGTAGGCCGCTGCATTCATCTCGCGGCGATGGGTCGAGATGTCTTCGGTGAATGCCGTGAGCAGGTAGAATCCGGCCGCGGCGGCCAGGCAGATGAAGACGCAGACGGTCAGGCAGCGCAGCAACACCGACGCGGTGGTTGATGGCACGGCCTGCTGCAGCGAAGGGCGGGGAAAGCGGAGCATGCAACGATGCTAGGGAGCGGCGCTGATGGCGCGGAATCAGCTGTTTCCTAAAATCCCCCGCTGGCCGGTCAGGCCGGAGCCTGCGCGTGGGTACCGTTCAGGCGGCAGAAAAGAGAACCCCCGCCAAAGCGGGGGTCCCCTGTATCGGCGCTGGCCAGGCACTTACAGTGCGCTGCCACCGAACTTGTGGGTGTACTGCAGGTTGATCGTGCGGCCGACACTGTCGAACCAGGACACGTCGTAGTACGGGTAAGCGGTGTACGTACGGTCCTTCGGCGGCATCTTGTTGAACACATTGACCACCGACAGCGACAGGCGCGAGTGGTCGTCGAAGCGGTACTGCAGCGAGGCGTTGTAGCGATAGGTCGCCGTCACGTACGGGCTGTCGCCGCTATCCCAGTCGAACACCTGGTCGTAGCTGTCCGAGGTCGGCAGCTTGCCCAGGCGCGAGCCGTACACCGTTGCCGACCACGCATCCTTCTCCCAGGTCACGCTCAGGCTGGTCTTGGTGCGCGGAATGTCGAAGCCACTGTTGACCGCGAACTGGTCTTCGGTGCGGTCGCCGGGGTAGCGCTGGAAATCATGCTTCTTCACCCAGGTGTGCGTGCCGTTGAAGATGAAATCGCCGAT
The DNA here is from genome assembly GCF_051853085.1 of Stenotrophomonas sp. T8. Classification (NCBI taxonomy): domain Bacteria; kingdom Pseudomonadati; phylum Pseudomonadota; class Gammaproteobacteria; order Lysobacterales; family Lysobacteraceae; genus Stenotrophomonas; species Stenotrophomonas sp. T8. The sequence continues at coordinate 479,961 of NZ_CP195329.1, forward strand.
GCCCGTCTGCAGGCGATAGCGCAGGCCGACGTCGATGCCGGAGGTGGATTCGCGGGCGACGTTGATCGGCTCCACGTGCACGCCATACAGGCGTCCGTCGTTGCTGCGGGTGATGCGGGCGAGCGCGTCCACGCAGGTCGGCGAATTGATGTCGGCGCTGCCCAGGCGGCAGTTTGCTTCGTTGGCCAGGAGCGTGCGCACGTCCATGTCCTGCACCTGGTTGCGCATGTCGATGTCGAACCAGTCCACCGACAGGTCCAGGCCGATCGCCGGCGACCAGACGATGCCGGCGCTCCACGAGGTGCTGGTTTCCGGTTCGAGCTGGCGGTTGCCGGTGCGACTGCGGATCAGGTTGCGCTCGTAATCGGAACAGTCGCTGGCTTCCTCAAGGCGGCAGGTGTACAGATCCTCGGCGCTGGTCTCGTCGTTGCCCGGTCCGGCAAACACATAGTGCAGGTCCGGTGCACGGAATGCGGTGCCGTAGGAGCCGCGCACCAGCAGGGTATCGATCGGGCGCCATTCCAGGCCGCCGCTCCAGGTCGCCTTGCCGATGCTGTGTCCGGAATAGCGGTACTGGTCGTAGCGGCCCGCCATGCTCAGGTTGACCGTGTCGTGCAGCGGCATGCGCAGCTCCGCAGCCGTCGCCCAGCGGTTGCGCGAACCCTTGCCGTCCGAATCCTTCCAGCTGTAGTAGTAGTACCCGGTCGCCAGCGGATCGGGGTTCAGCGAATAGGCCTGCTGGCCCACTTCCACGGTCGCGGCAAACGCGGCGTCGCCCCCCGGCAGAGCGAACAGGGCCGAGTTGGTCAGGGTGAAGGCGGCAGTCTCCGTGCGCGACTTCGGAGTGTAGGTGGTACGCGCGGCGATCGAGTCGTACTCGGCGCGGGTCAGTGGACGGTACAGCCGTGACGGATCGGCGTTGTAGACCGGGAAACCGTCGTCATCCACGCCCAGCTGCGGGCCGAGGAACAGGTCGTTGGCCTTGGCGGCAATGATCTGTGCCCAGCTGATGCGCGACTGGTACTGCGAATGGCTCAACGCCGCTTCGTAATCCCAGTTGCCAATCAGGTTGCCCTTGAAGCCGGTGGTCACGCTGAAGGTCTTCTGCGTGCTGCGCACCATGGCGTTGCGCAGGCCACCCATTTCCTCGGGCGAGAACTGGCGCTGCCAGAACTCGATCTCGCCAGTGGCTTCGTTGTTGAAGTAGCCCGACTCATCACCGTTGGCATCCATGCGGCCCCACTGGGTGACGTCGCGCATCAGCGACATCGTGTGGTAGCCGAGCTGCGCGTCGGCGAACCACTGCTGGCCATTGTCGAAGTCGTAGCTCAGCGACGCGTAGCCGTTGGCACCGCGGCGCTTGCTGAGGATGGTGCCGTAGCCGATCGAGCTGTCGCTGCCGCAGTAGTAGCCATACTTCGGGCGGTAGGCACGATAGGTGCTGCCCTGGTTCTGGCCGGACAGCGCTTCGCAGGTGGCGGCGCCCGGGTCCAGGTAGTCATCGTTGTAGTCGGTGCGCAGATAGGCACGGCGCGCGATGCGCGAACCCTCGGTGGGGCCATCCCGGGTCGAGTCCTGGATGTCACGGTCATAGGCCCACAGCGGGGTCTGCGACTGCAGCTCGACGCTGTACACGGCGTTGAAGTTGCCACGGCTGAAACCGCTGGCCAGGCTCATGTCGAACGACTCGCCGCCGCCTTCGGTGGTGGTGCCCATGCGCATGTCGATGGTGGTGCCGTCGGCCTTCTTCTTCAGGATGAAGTTGACCACGCCGGCGATCGCGTCCGAGCCGTAGATGGCCGAGGCGCTGCCGGTCAGCACTTCGATGCGCTCGATCATGCCCAGCGGGATGTTGGAGACATCGGTGAAGTTGCTGCGGCCCTTGAACGGCATCGGGAAATCGGCAATGCGCCGACCATTGACCAGCACCAGCGTGTGGTTCGGGCCCAGGCCGCGCAGGTCCACCTGCTGGGCGCCCGGCGAGAAGTCGGCGCCACTGGAAGACTGCTGGCTCTGCGTCTCACCGCCGTTCTGGGTCATTGCACGCAGTACGTCCGGCACGCTGGTGAAGCCACTGGAGCGGATCTGCTCGGCATTGATCACCGTGATCGGAGCGGGGCCTTCCACCTGGGCGCGCGGAATGCGCGAGCCGGTGACCTGCACCGCATCCAGTTGTTGCACCGAAGAGGAAGCCGGTGCCTGGGCCGCCGCGGAAGCAGCCACGCCCATCAACGCCAGCTGGATCGACCACGCCATCGCCTGTCTACGCATGAGGAATTCTCGGAAATGAAGCCGGCCCGCAGAGGAGGGGCCCTGTCCCCCATTCAGACTTCGGAATGGGCGCGCGCATTTAACGCCTTTTTCATGTCCTTGACTACTGGGCCCCTATCTGGCAAAGAGTGAAAACGCTTGCAACTCGATTTTGTTCAGGGAGATCAAGATGCGACGCCTCGACCGGACCCTCCCTGGCCCCTTCGCTTGGCTGGCGCTGCTGGTGCTGGGCTGGCCATTGGCCGCGCCCGCGCAGGACCTGCAGGGCCCCGGCTTCGCCTATTACGAAGTCGGCGATCTGGAATCTCCGCGTCCCGGTTCGCGCGCGCCCGCCATGATGCTGATGGGCGGTGGCGAGTGGGTGCCGGAGGCCTTCCAGTGGTGGCTGAAGCAGGCCGGCAATGGCCGTGTGCTGATTCTGCGTGCCTCCGGTGGCGACGAACTGCAGGACCGCCTGTACCGCGAGATCGGCGGCACCACCGCAGTGCAGACCCTGGTCTTCGACAGCCGCCGCGGTGCCGATGATCCGGCGGTGCTGCGCGTGGTCGCGGCGGCCGATGCCATCTTCATTGCCGGCGGCGACCAGTCCCGCTATATCCGCTTCTGGAAGGGCACCGCACTCAACCGTGCACTCAACGCCCATGTGCGCGCCGGCAAGCCGATTGCCGGTACCAGCGCTGGCCTGGCCATCCTCGGCGGCTATGCCTATGGCGCCATGGATGGCGGCAGCATCACCTCGGCCGGTGCGCTGGCCGACCCGATGGGCAGTGCCGTGACCCTGGACAGCGGCTTCCTGCAGATGCCCTACCTGCAGCGCGTGGTCACCGACACCCATTTCGACAAGCGGGACCGGCTCGGCCGCCTGATCGTGTTCGTGGCACGTGCCGCCCAGGACAGCGGCGACCCTGACATCGTCGGCATCGGCGTCGATGAGGACACCGCCCTGTGCGTTGAGCCCGATGGCCGGGCCCAGGTCTACAGCGCAGATGGCGAAGGCAAGGTCTGGGTGGTCAGCCCCGGCCGCGACGCCGATCGCCTGGTCGAGGGGGAACCGCTGCGCTTCCATGCAGTGCCGGTGACGGTGGTCGCCAGCGGCAGCCGCATGCGGCTGGATGATTTCCAGGCCGAGGCCGATTACCAGGCCGTGGCCGACGTCAGTGACGGCGAGATTGAGTTCACGCTTCGGTAGTGCCGGCCGCTGGCCGGCAACCCACCTTCCTGATGCGACCGGTGCCGGCCAGCAGCCGGCACTACCGGTGCAATCCTTTCACTACACCTGCTGGAGATGTGCCCGATGAAACTGCGCCTGGTGCTGTCCGCGCTGCTGTCCCTGCCGTCGCTTGCCCAGGCCGCCCCGGCCGCCTCGCCGTTGCTGGTCATCCACGGCGGCGCCGGTGTCGAGCGCAAGGACCTGTCGCCGGCTGAAGAGAAGACTGCGCGCGACGCGTTGCGCGCGGCGCTGCTGAAGGGCCATGCCGAACTGGCGGCCGGTCGCCCGGCGCTTGCAGCCGTCACTGCGGCAATCACCGTGCTGGAGGACGATCCGACCTTCAACGCCGGCAAGGGCGCGGTGTTCACCCATGACGGCCACAACGAACTGGATGCCGCAGTGATGGATGGCGCCACCCAGGCTGCAGGTGCGGTGGCCGGCGTGCAGCGGGTGCGCAACCCGATCCTGCTGGCCCAGACCGTGATGCAGAAGTCCAGGCACGTGATGATGGTCGGGCAGGGGGCCGAGGCGTTCGCGGTGGAGCAGGGCATCGGCCTGGTCGATCCATCCTACTTCCGTACCGACAAGCGCTGGCAGCAACTGCAGCGCGCATTGAAGGAAGAGGCCAGTGGCCAGGCGCACGCCGACCTGGAGACCGCAAGGCACTTCGGCACGGTGGGCGCGGTTGCGCTGGATGCGCAGGGGCAGCTTGCTGCCGGCACCTCCACCGGTGGCATGACCAACAAGCGCTATGGCCGTGTGGGCGATTCGCCGATCATCGGTGCCGGTACCTGGGCCGACGCGGGCTGCGCGGTATCGGGCACCGGGTGGGGCGAGTACTACATCCGGACTGCGGCCGCGCACGAGATCTGTGCGCGCATGCGCTACCAGCGGCAGACGCCGGAGCAGGCCGGCAAGGGCGTGATCAACGAGATGATTCCGAAGATGGGCGGCGACGGCGGCGCGATCGTGCTTGCCGCAGACGGAAAAATGGCCATGCCGTTCAACACCCAGGGCATGTATCGGGGCTGGATCGGCGCCGATGGCGTCCCCCATGTCGCAATTTTCGCCAGCGAGACCCTGCCGGTCCCTGGGCAATAACCTTGCGTATCAATGGGTTTGCGACAACGTGTGAAAAAGATGGAAAAAAGCGTTGACAGCCCCCCGCCTGATCAGCAGAATAAGCGGCTCACCACCACACACCGCAACGCTTCGGCGGCAACGGGTTGGGGTGGTAAGGAGGGATACCCAAGCGGCCAACGGGGGCAGACTGTAAATCTGCTGGCTTACGCCTTCGGTGGTTCGAATCCACCTCCCTCCACCAGTTTCACGTTGTGACATTCCCGGCGCGGGAGTAGTTCAATGGTAGAACCTCAGCCTTCCAAGCTGATGGTGCGGGTTCGATTCCCGTCTCCCGCTCCATTGAATGAACTTTGAATATTATCGAGTTCATGTCATAATGCAAAACTCGGCTCACGTAGCTCAGTCGGTAGAGCACTTCCTTGGTAAGGAAGAGGTCGAAGGTTCGATTCCTTTCGTGAGCACCATCTTAAGCATCACCTCTCAGACGAATTCGAGATAAGCAGCCATGGCCAAGGGTAAGTTCGAGCGCACCAAGCCGCACGTCAACGTCGGCACCATCGGTCACGTCGACCACGGCAAGACCACGCTGACCGCCGCACTGACCAAGATCGGTGCCGAGCGCTTCGGTGGCGAGTTCAAAGACTACTCCTCGATCGACGCCGCGCCGGAAGAAAAGGCGCGTGGCATCACGATCTCGACCGCGCACGTCGAATACGAATCCCCGACCCGTCACTACGCCCACGTTGACTGCCCGGGCCACGCTGACTACGTCAAGAACATGATCACCGGTGCCGCCCAGATGGACGGCGCGATCCTGGTGTGCTCGGCCGCTGACGGCCCGATGCCGCAGACCCGTGAGCACATCCTGCTGTCGCGCCAGGTCGGCGTGCCGTACATCGTCGTGTTCCTGAACAAGGCCGACATGGTGGACGACGCCGAGCTGCTCGAGCTGGTCGAGATGGAAGTGCGCGAGCTGCTGAGCAAGTACGAGTTCCCGGGCGACGACACCCCGATCATCGCCGGTTCGGCCCGTCTGGCGCTGGAAGGCGACCAGAGCGACATCGGCGTGCCGGCCATCCTGAAGCTGGTCGACGCGCTGGACAGCTGGATTCCGGAGCCGGAGCGTGCGATCGACAAGCCGTTCCTGATGCCGGTGGAAGACGTGTTCTCGATCTCGGGCCGCGGCACCGTGGTGACCGGTCGTATCGAGCGCGGCGTGATCAAGGTTGGCGACGAAATCGAAATCGTCGGCATCCGTCCGGTGCAGAAGACCACCGTGACTGGCGTTGAAATGTTCCGCAAGCTGCTGGACCAGGGTCAGGCAGGCGACAACGCTGGCCTGCTGCTGCGCGGCACCAAGCGTGACGACGTCGAGCGTGGCCAGGTGCTGGCCAAGCCGGGCACGATCAAGCCGCACACCAAGTTCGAAGGCGAAGTGTACGTCCTGTCGAAGGACGAGGGCGGCCGCCACACCCCGTTCTTCAACGGTTACCGTCCGCAGTTCTACTTCCGCACCACCGACATCACCGGTGCCGCCAAGCTGCCGGAAGGCGTCGAAATGGTGATGCCGGGTGACAACGTCAAGATGGAAGTCACCCTGATCAACCCGGTGGCCATGGACGAAGGCCTGCGCTTCGCCATCCGCGAAGGCGGTCGTACCGTCGGCGCCGGCGTGGTCTCGAAGATCATCGAGTAAGCCTGCAGTACCGGTGGTTGCATAGCGCCGCCGGTTACGCGAATGGCGGGCCGGGAACCTCGGTCCGCCTTCGCCGTCTAAGGGAAGGCAAGTTTTCAACGTACGCCAGTAGCTCAATTGGCAGAGCAGCGGTCTCCAAAACCGCAGGTTGGGGGTTCGAGTCCCTCCTGGCGTGCCATCTGCCCACCTTATCCAGCGGCCTGGGCCGCTAAAGCAGACACAGCCGGATGAATAGCAAGATCGAACACTCCAAGGACAACTCCGCCAACGGTGGAGATATCGTCAAGTATGTCGCCGCATCGCTGCTGGTGCTGGCCGGTCTGTTCGTCTGGTTCTGGTTCTCCGCCGACTCCGGTCGCGCCGCCCAGCTGGGTGCGTGGGCGGGTCAGCTGCGTGCATTGGCGGTCGTGGTCGGTCTGGTTGGCGGTATCGGCGTGTTCATGCTGACCGGCAAGGGGCGCGACACCCGCGAATTCCTCTCCGAGTCGCGCTTCGAACTGCGCAAGGTGGTCTGGCCTACGCGCCAGGAAGCCGTCCGCATGACCTGGGTCGTGATCGTCGTGGTGCTCATCCTCAGTCTTCTGCTGGGTGGCTTCGACTTCCTGATCCAGAAACTGACTCAGTGGTTCCTGAGCCGCTAAGGAGAATTGCATGAAGCGTTGGTACGTCGTTCACGCCTATTCGGGCTTCGAGAAGTCGGTGGCGCAGGCTCTGCGCGATCGCATCGTCCGTGACGGCATGGAAGAGCGCTTCGGCGACGTCCTGGTCCCGACCGAGGAAGTGGTCGAGATGCGCGCCGGCCAGAAGCGCCGTTCCGAGCGCAAGTTCTTCCCGGGTTACGTGCTGGTCCAGATCGAGACCCACGAGGAAGCCGGCATTCCGCGCATCGACAACGAAAGCTGGCATCTGGTCAAGGAAACCCCGCGGGTCATGGGCTTCATCGGCGGCACCGCCGATCGTCCGCTGCCGATCGCCGATTCCGAGGCCGAAGCCATCCTGAATCGCGTTCAGGAAGGTGTCGAGAAGCCGCGTCCGAAGGTGCTGTTCGAGCCGGGCCAGATGGTCCGCGTCACCGACGGTCCGTTCAACGATTTCAATGGCGTCGTCGAAGAAGTCAACTACGAGAAGAGCCGTCTGCGCGTCTCGGTGCTGATCTTCGGTCGTGCCACTCCGGTCGAGCTCGAGTTCGGCCAGGTCGAAAAGGCCGTCTGACCTGTCCTGTCGAGTCGAGCCATGCTCGACTCCGGGGTCTGGATGGTGCGGTAGTCGGGCATGGCTCGACTCTCCAAAGGGAACCGGGCCTGGCCCGGTTCCGTTCGTTTACCTGCCGCTTCAGGCATGTGAAGAAAAAACCTGTTATAGTGCGCGGCTCCCCGCTGGGGAAGCCAGCAGGACGAGGCCGCCGCAAGGTGGCCTTCAGCATGATTTCAAAACGCGATGCCGGGACGCGTGATTCCCGGTCCGATGGGGAGCCTGTTGTCGAAAGGCGCTAGCACCCGGAGAGCACTCACATGGCAAAGAAAGTTGTCGGTTACATCAAGCTGCAGGTGAAGGCCGGTCAGGCCAACCCCTCGCCGCCGGTCGGTCCTGCGCTGGGTCAGCGTGGCCTGAACATCATGGAATTCTGCAAGGCGTTCAACGCTGCCACGCAGAAGCTCGAGCCGGGTCTGCCGGTTCCGGTGATCATCACGGCCTACTCGGACCGTACGTTCACCTTCATCACCAAGAGCACCCCGGCTACCACCCTGCTGAAGAAGGCCGCTGGCATCTCGTCGGGCTCCAAGCGCCCGAACACCGAGAAGGTCGGCAAGGTCACCCGTAAGCAGCTGGAAGAGATCGCCAAGGCGAAGGAACCGGATCTGACTGCCGCCGACCTGGACGCCGCCGTGCGTACCATCGCTGGCTCTGCCCGTTCCATGGGCCTCGTGGTGGAGGGTTAATAAGATGGCACAGACCAAGCGTGAGAAGGCCATCAAGGCCGCCGTCGTTCCGGGCAAGGCATACGCCTTCGAGGACGCGATCAACATCCTGAAGACCGCCACCAAGGCCAAGTTCGTCGAGTCGATCGACGTCGCCGTGCGCCTGGGCGTCGATGCGAAGAAGTCCGACCAGCAGGTCCGTGGCTCCACCGTGCTGCCGGCCGGTACCGGCAAGTCGGTCCGCGTCGCCGTGTTCGCTCCGGCCGGTGCCAAGGCTGACGAAGCCCTGGCTGCTGGCGCCGACGCCGTCGGTATGGATGACCTGGCCGAGAAGATGCAGGCCGGCGATCTGAACTACGACGTCGTCATCGCGACCCCGGACGCCATGCGCGTCGTCGGTAAGCTGGGCACCGTGCTGGGCCCGCGCGGCCTGATGCCGAACCCGAAGGTCGGCACCGTTTCCCCGAACCCGGGTGAAGCCGTGAAGAACGCCAAGTCGGGTCAGGTCCGTTACCGCACCGACAAGGCCGGCATCATCCACTGCACCATCGGCAAGGCCGACTTCGCCGAAGACGCGCTGAAGTCGAACCTGACCGCGCTGCTGCTGGACCTGATCAAGGCCAAGCCGGCCACCTCGAAGGGCACCTACCTGCAGAAGGTTTCGGTCAGCTCGACGATGGGCCCGGGCGTCACCGTCGACCAGTCGTCGCTGACCCTGAAGTAATTGTTTCAAGCGGTCACGGTGCCCCGGGTGCCGTGACCGTGACATTTGAAGGCATCGCTGGCAGTGCATCGCCCGCGGTAGCCGTCAAAGACCGCAGGCGCGGTCGTGGCAATACCGGCGACGGGCATGGAAGCTCGATCTGGCAAGGAGTCGCCGCCGGAGCAGTCAGGAGCGCTTAATCGATTCCCCGGAATCACCCTGCGTAGATGGTGCCCTTCTGGAGTTTTTCTGGTTCACGCACGTCTGGGTTTCCCAGGTTGGCCCACTCCAGGTCTAGAACGGCCCACCCCCGGAACATCATCCCGATGCTCCCGGCGTCCAGGATGGATGCCGCACAGGACCGCACACGGCAGGAGCCGTAAGCGGAGTTCAATAGGAGGAGTGCAATGGCTCTCAATCTGTCCCAGAAGCAAGAAGTAGTCGCCGAGCTGGCAGACGTCGCCGCCAAGGCCCACTCCTTGATCGCAGCCGAATACGCTGGCACCACGGTCGCCCAGATGACCGCGATGCGCAAGCAGGCTCGTGAAACCGGTGTTTTCTTGAAGGTTGTCAAGAACACCCTGGCTTCGCGCGCCGTTGAAGGCACCGAGTTCGCAGTCGCCCAGGACCAGATGGTTGGTCCGCTGCTGTACGCGTTCTCGCTCGAGGAGCCCGGCGCTGCCGGTCGCCTGATCAAGGAAGCCGCCAAGGGCAACGACAAGCTGAAGGCTAAGGTCGTCGCCATCGGTGGCGAAGTGTTCCCGGCAAGCCACGTCGAAGTGCTGGCCTCGCTGCCGACCCGCGACCAGGCCCTGGCCATGCTGGCCCGCGTCCTGACCGAGCCGGTCACGATGTTTGCCCGCGCCATCAAGGCCGTTGGCGAGAAGCAGGGTGGTGGCGATGTCGCCGCTGACGCTGCCGAGCCGGCCGCCGAGACCGCCTGAGTTTCGACTTACCGTGGTTCCTGACGGAACCTCAATCCAGAAAATCATCCAAAGGTATTAATCATGTCCCTTACCAACGAACAGATCGTCGACGCCATCGCCGAGAAGTCCCTGATGGAAGTGATGGAGCTGGTCAAGGCCATCGAAGAGAAGTTCGGCGTCTCCGCCGCTGCTCCGGTTGCCGTGGCTGCTGCCGCTGGCCCGGCTGCTGCTGTTGAAGAGCAGACCGAATTCGTCGTCACCCTGAAGACTGCCGGCGAGAAGAAGGTCGAAGTCATCAAGGCCGTCCGCGCCATCACCGGCCTGGGCCTGAAGGAAGCGAAGGACCTGGCCGAAGCCGGCGGCGTCCTGAAGGACAACGCTTCGAAGGAAGAAGCCGAGAAGATGAAGAAGGACCTGGAAGCTGCTGGCGCGACTGTCGAAGTCAAGTAAGCAGTTACCTTGCATCGTCACCGATTCGCGGCGATGCAGCCAAGGCTGGGGGCGTAAGCCCCCGGCCTTTGGTCGTTGTTGCGGTGTTGTAGATCCGCACCATGCGTGGATGTGAAAAAAGCAGGAAAAAGCCCAACACGGGCTGCAGTCAAACCCCGGCAGGCCAGCGCCGAGCGCGGCAGCGGGGGAGTGGTAGCAGACGAGTTGGCAGTTGGAAGTAGCGGGAGAAGGCGTGCTGGTGCCGGCAATACCAGCGACTTCCAACTGACAATTTCAAGTTCCCTTCGGATCGTGGGCGCACGATCCGCACAACAAGGTGGAAGACCTCATGACGTCCTATTCGTTCACCGAAAAAAAGCGTATCCGCAAGGATTTCGGCAAGCAGCGCTCGATTCTCGAAGTGCCGTTCCTGCTCGCCATCCAGGTGGATTCCTATCGTGAATTCCTGCAGGAAAACGTCGATCCGGCCAAGCGCACGGACCACGGCCTGCACGCTGCGCTGAAGTCGGTCTTCCCGATCGCCAGCTACAGCGGCAACGCTGCCCTGGAATACGTCGGCTACAAGCTGGGCGAACCGGTCTTCGACGAGCGTGAGTGCCGCCAGCGCGGCATGAGCTACGGCGCCCCGCTGCGCGTGACCGTGCGCCTGGTGATCTACGACCGTGAGTCGTCGACCAAGGCCATCAAGTACGTGAAGGAGCAGGAGGTCTATCTGGGCGAAATCCCGCTGATGACCGAGAACGGCACCTTCATCGTCAACGGCACCGAGCGCGTCATCGTCTCCCAGCTGCACCGCTCGCCGGGCGTGTTCTTCGACCACGACCGTGGCAAGACCCACAGCTCGGGCAAGCTGCTGTACAGCGCCCGCATCATTCCCTACCGCGGCTCCTGGCTGGACTTCGAGTTCGACCCGAAGGACGCGCTGTTCACCCGTATCGACCGCCGCCGCAAGCTGCCGGTGTCGATCCTGCTGCGCGCGCTCGGCTACAGCAACGAAGAGATGCTGGCCGAGTTCTTCGAGATCAACACCTTCCACATCAACCCGGATGAAGGCGTCCAGCTGGAGCTGGTGCCGGAGCGCCTGCGTGGCGAGACCCTGGGCTTCGACCTCGCCGACGGCGACAAGGTCATCGTGGAAGCCGGCAAGCGCATCACCGCGCGCCACATCAAGCAGCTGGAAGCCTCGGGCATCGCCGCCCTGGCCGTGCCGGACGACTACATCGTCGGCCGCATCCTGTCGCACGACGTGGTCGATGCCTCGACCGGCGAACTGCTGGCCCAGGCCAACGACGAGATCACGGACGAGCAGCTGCAGGCCTTCCGCAAGGCCGGTGTGGATGCCGTGGGCACCCTGTGGGTGAACGACCTGGATCGTGGCCCGTACCTGTCCAACACCCTGCGTATCGACCCGACCAAGACCCAGCTGGAAGCCCTGGTCGAGATCTACCGCATGATGCGTCCGGGCGAGCCGCCGACCAAGGATGCCGCGCAGAACCTGTTCCACAACCTGTTCTTCACCTTCGAGCGCTACGACCTGTCCGCGGTCGGCCGCATGAAGTTCAACCGTCGCGTGGGCCGCAAGGAAACCACCGGCGAAGCCGTGCTGTACGACAGCAAGTACTTCGGCGAGCGCAACGACGAAGAGTCCAAGCGCCTGGTCGCTGCCCACGGCGAAAGCTCCGACATCCTGGACGTGATCAAGGTCCTGACCGAGATCCGCAACGGTCGCGGCGTGGTCGACGACATCGATCACCTGGGCAACCGTCGCGTGCGTTCGGTCGGCGAAATGGCCGAGAACGTGTTCCGCGTCGGCCTGGTCCGCGTCGAGCGTGCGGTCAAGGAGCGCCTGTCGATGGCCGAATCGGAAGGCCTGACCCCGCAGGAACTGATCAACGCCAAGCCGGTCGCCGCTGCCATCAAGGAGTTCTTCGGCTCCTCGCAGCTGTCGCAGTTCATGGACCAGAACAACCCGCTGTCGGAAGTGACGCACAAGCGTCGCGTCTCGGCCCTGGGCCCGGGCGGCCTGACCCGTGAGCGCGCCGGCTTCGAAGTGCGCGACGTGCACCCGACCCATTACGGCCGCGTCTGCACCATCGAAACCCCGGAAGGCCCGAACATCGGCCTGATCAACTCGCTGGCCGTGTACGCCCGCACCAACAAGTACGGTTTCCTCGAGACCCCGTACCGCAAGGTCGTGGACGGCAAGGTCTATGACGAAGTCGAGTTCCTGTCGGCCATTGAAGAGAACGAGTACGTCATTGCGCAGGCCAACGCGCTGACCGACGCCAAGGGCACCCTGACCGAGCAGTTCGTTCCGTGCCGCTTCCAGGGCGAATCGCTGCTGAAGCCGCCGGCGGAAGTCCACTTCATGGACGTTTCGCCGATGCAGACCGTCTCGATCGCGGCCGCGCTGGTTCCGTTCCTGGAGCACGATGACGCGAACCGCGCACTGATGGGCGCCAACATGCAGCGTCAGGCCGTGCCGACCCTGCGTTCGCAGAAGCCGCTGGTCGGTACCGGCATCGAGCGCGCCGTGGCGCGTGACTCGGGTGTGACCGTGAACGCCCGTCGTGGTGGTGAGATCGTGCAGATCGACGCCGCCCGCATCGTGGTCAAGGTCAATGAGGAAGAGATCGTTGGCGCCACCGACGCCGGCGTGGACATCTACAACCTGGTCAAGTACACCCGGTCGAACCAGAACACCTGCATCAACCAGCGTCCGCTGGTCCAGGTGGGTGACGTCATCGCCCGCGGTGACGTGCTGGCCGACGGTCCGTCCACCGACATCGGCGAGCTGGCCCTGGGCCAGAACATGCTGATCGCGTTCATGCCGTGGAACGGCTACAACTTCGAAGACTCCATCCTGCTCTCCGAGCGCGTGGTGGAAGAGGATCGCTACACCACGATCCACATCGAAGAGCTGACCTGCGTCGCGCGTGACACCAAGCTGGGGCCGGAGGAAATCTCCGCCGACATCCCGAACGTCTCCGAGCAGGCGCTGAACCGCCTGGACGAGAGCGGCGTGGTGTACATCGGTGCCGAAGTGCGCGCCGGCGACATCCTGGTCGGCAAGGTCACCCCGAAGGGCGAAAGCCAGCTGACCCCGGAAGAGAAGCTGCTGCGCGCGATCTTCGGCGAGAAGGCTTCGGACGTTAAGGACAGCTCGCTGCGCGTTCCGCCGGGCATGGACGGCACCGTCATCGACGTGCAGGTCTTCACCCGCGACGGCATCGAGAAGGACAAGCGCGCGCGCCAGATCGAAGAGTCCGAAATCAAGCGCGTCAAGAAGGACTTCGATGACCAGTTCCGCATCCTGGAAGCGGCCATCTACATGCGTCTGCGTTCGCAGATCGTGGGCAAGGTGGTCAATGGTGGTGCTGGCCTGAAGAAGGGTGACGTGATCACCGACGCCTTCCTCGACGGCCTGAAGAAGTCTGACTGGTTCGCCCTGCGCATGAAGGACGAGGACGCCTCGGAAGCCATCGAGCGCGCCCAGAAGCAGATCCAGGCGCACGAGAAGGAATTCGAGCGTCGCTTCGCCGACAAGCGCGGCAAGATCACCGCGGGCGACGACCTCGCCCCGGGCGTGCTGAAGATGGTCAAGGTGTTCCTGGCGGTGAAGCGCCGCATCCAGCCGGGCGACAAGATGGCAGGCCGCCACGGCAACAAGGGTGTGGTGTCCAACGTGGTGCCGGTCGAGGACATGCCGTACATGGCCTCGGGCGAGACCGTGGACATCGTGCTGAACCCGCTGGGCGTGCCGTCGCGTATGAACATCGGCCAGATCCTGGAAGTGCACCTGGGCTGGGCCGCCAAGGGCCTGGGTCGCAAGATCCAGGCGATGCTGGAAGCCCAGGCCGCGGTGGCCGACCTGCGCAAGTTCCTGGACGACATCTACAACCACGACGACACCAACGTGGCCAACCGTGTCGACCTGTCGCAGTTCAGCGACGAGGAACTGCTGCGCCTGGCCCGCAACCTGACCGACGGCGTGCCGATGGCCACCCCGGTCTTCGACGGCGCCACCGAAGCGGAAATCAAGCGCATGCTGGAACTGGCCGACCTGCCGAGCAGTGGCCAGACCCAGCTGTACGACGGCCGCACCGGTGAAGCCTTCGACCGCCATACCACCGTCGGTTACATGCACTACCTGAAGCTGAACCACCTGGTCGACGACAAGATGCACGCCCGTTCGACCGGTCCGTACTCGCTCGTCACCCAGCAGCCGCTGGGCGGCAAGGCGCAGTTCGGCGGCCAGCGCTTCGGTGAAATGGAAGTCTGGGCGCTGGAAGCCTACGGCGCGGCCTACACCCTGCAGGAAATGCTGACGGTGAAGTCCGATGACGTGCAGGGCCGCAACCAGATGTACAAGAACATCGTCGACGGCGAGCACGAGATGGTCGCGGGCATGCCGGAATCCTTCAACGTGCTCGTGAAGGAAATCCGCTCGCTGGCCATCAACATGGAACTGGAAGACAACTGATCCATGCCGGCGCGGCGGTCCGCCGCCGCGCCGCTGGCAGTGAACTGAAAGCCCATCGACACAGCATTCCTCCTTCTGGAGAACACCATGAAAGACCTGCTCAACCTCTTCAACCAGCAGCGCCAGACGCTGGACTTCGACGCGATCAAGATCGCGCTGGCCTCGCCGGACCTGATCCGTTCGTGGTCCTTCGGCGAAGTGAAGAAGCCGGAAACCATCAACTACCGTACCTTCAAGCCGGAACGCGACGGCCTGTTCTGCGCCGCCATCTTCGGCCCGGTGAAGGACTACGAGTGCCTGTGCGGCAAGTACAAGCGCATGAAGCACCGCGGCGTGGTCTGCGAAAAGTGCGGCACCGAAGTGACCCTGGCCAAGGTGCGTCGTGAGCGCATGGGCCACATCGACCTGGCTTCGCCGGTCGCGCACATCTGGTTCCTCAAGTCGCTGCCGTCGCGCATTGGCCTGATGCTGGACATGACCCTGCGCGACATCGAGCGCGTGCTGTACTTCGAAGCGTACGTGGTGACCGAGCCGGGCCTGACCGCCCTGGAGCGCCGCCAGCTGCTGACCGAAGAACAGTACCTGCAGGCCCGCCAGGAGCACGGCGACGACTTCGACGCCGCCATGGGCGCCGAGGCCGTCTACGAACTGCTGCGCACGATCGACCTGCAGTCGGAGATGACCCGCCTGCGCGAGGAGATCGCCGCTACCGGTTCGGAAACCAAGCTCAAGCGCCTCACCAAGCGCATCAAGCTGATCGAAGCCTTCCTGGAATCGGGCAACCGTCCGGAATGGATGGTCATGACCGTGCTGCCGGTGCTGCCGCCGGACCTGCGTCCGCTGGTCCCGCTGGATGGCGGCCGCTTCGCGACCTCCGACCTGAACGACCTGTACCGCCGCGTCATCAACCGCAACAACCGCCTGCGCCGCCTGCTCGAACTGAGCGCGCCGGACATCATCGTGCGCAATGAAAAGCGCATGCTGCAGGAATCGGTCGATGCACTGCTGGACAACGGCCGCCGCGGTCGTGCCATCACCGGCACCAACAAGCGCCCGCTGAAGTCGCTGGCCGACATGATCAAGGGCAAGCAGGGCCGCTTCCGCCAGAACCTGCTCGGCAAGCGCGTCGACTACTCGGGCCGTTCGGTCATCGTGGTCGGCCCGTACCTGCGCCTGCACCAGTGCGGCCTGCCGAAGAAGATGGCGCTTGAGCTGTTCAAGCCGTTCGTCTTCGCCAAGCTGCAGCGTCGTGGCCTGGCCACCACCATCAAGGCCGCCAAGAAGCTGGTCGAGCGCGAAGAAGCCGAAGTCTGGGACATCCTGGAAGAGGTCATCCGCGAGCATCCGGTGATGCTGAACCGTGCGCCGACCCTGCACCGCCTGGGCATCCAGGCGTTCGAGCCGGTACTGATCGAGGGCAAGGCCATCCAGCTGCACCCGCTGGTCTGCACCGCGTTCAACGCCGACTTCGACGGTGACCAGATGGCCGTCCACGTGCCGCTCTCGCTGGAAGCCCAGCTGGAAGCGCGTGCGCTGATGATGTCGACCAACAACATCCTGTCGCCGGCCAACGGCGAGCCGATCATCGTGCCGTCGCAGGACGTCGTGCTGGGTCTGTACTACATGACCCGCTCGCTGGAGAACAAGAAGGGCGAGGGCATGGCCTTCGCCAACATCGCCGAAGTCAAGCGCGCCTACGACAACCGCGTGGTGGAACTGCACGCCAAGGTCAAGGTCCGCATCACCGAGGTGGTGACCGACGAAGACGGCAACAAGCAGAACAAGACCTCGATCGTGGACACCACGATCGGTCGCGCCCTGCTGGCTGAAATCCTGCCGGAAGGCCTGCCGTTCGCGCTGGCCAATGTCGAGCTGACCAAGAAGAACATCAGCCGCCTGATCAACTCCAGCTACCGCCAGCTCGGCCTGAAGGACACGGTCGTGTTCGCCGACAAGCTGATGTACACCGGCTTCGCCTATGCGACCCGCGCCGGCGTCTCGATCGGCATCGACGACATGCTGATCCCGGACGAGAAGAAGGGCATCCTCACCGAGGCCGAAGCCGAAGTGCTGGAAATCCAGGAGCAGTACCAGTCGGGCCTGGTCACCGCCGGCGAGCGCTACAACAAGGTGGTCGACATCTGGTCGCGCACCAACGAGCGCATCGCCAAGGCGATGATGGACACCATCGGTACCGAGAAGGTCGTCAATGCCAAGGGCGAGACCATCGACCAGAAGTCGATGAACTCGCTGTACATCATGGCCGACTCCGGTGCGCGTGGTTCGCAGGCGCAGATCCGTCAGCTGGCCGGCATGCGTGGCCTGATGGCCCGCCCGGACGGCTCGATCATCGAGACGCCCATCAAGGCGAACTTCCGCGAAGGCCTGAACGTGCAGGAGTACTTCAACTCCACCCACGGTGCCCGTAAGGGTCTGGCCGATACCGCGCTGAAGACCGCGAACTCGGGTTACCTGACCCGTCGCCTGGTCGACGTGGCGCAGGACGTGGTGATCACCGAAGTGGATTGCGGTACCACCGAAGGCCTGATCATGACCCCGATCGTGGAAGGCGGCGACGTGGTCGAGCCGCTGAAGGATCGCGTGCTGGGCCGCGTGGTTGCCGAGGACGTGTTCCTGCCGGGCAACGACGAAGATCCGATCGTCACCCGCAACACCCTGCTGGACGAAGCCTGGGTTGCCAAGCTGGAAGATGCCGGCGTGCAGACCATCAAGGTCCGCTCGACCATCTCCTGTGAATCGGCCTTCGGTGTCTGCTCGCGCTGCTACGGCCGCGACCTGGCGCGTGGCCACCTGGTCAACATCGGTGAAGCGGTCGGCGTCATCGCCGCCCAGTCCATCGGTGAGCCGGGTACCCAGCTGACCATGCGTACGTTCCACATCGGTGGTGCGGCGTCGCGAGCTGCTGCGGTCGACAACATCACCGTCAAGACCACCGGCTCGGTCAAGTTCAGCAACCTCAAGTCCGTGGAGCACGCCAACGGCTCGCTGGTGGCGGTGTCGCGCTCGGGCGAAATCTCGGTGCTCGATGCGCACGGCCGTGAGCGTGAGCGTTACAAGCTGCCGTACGGTGCGACCATCACGTCCAAGGACGGTGATGCGATCAAGGCTGGCCAGACCGTGGCCAACTGGGATCCGCATAACCACCCGATCGTGTCGGAAGTGGCCGGCTTCATCCGCTTCATCGACTTCGTCGACGGCGTCACCGTCATCGAGAAGACCGACGAGCTGACCGGCCTGGCCTCGCGCGAAATCACCGATCCGAAGCGTCGTGGTACCCAGGCCAAGGACCTGCGCCCGATCGTGCGCATCGTCGACGCCAAGGGCAACGACCTGTCGATCCCGGGCACCGACCTGCCGGCGCAGTACCTGCTGCCGCCGCGTTCGATCGTCAACCTGCAGGACGGCGCCCCGGTGGGCGTGGGCGACGTCGTCGCCAAGATCCCGCAGGAAGCGTCGAAGACCCGCGACATCACCGGTGGTCTGCCGCGCGTGGCCGACCTGTTCGAAGCGCGCAAGCCGAAGGATCCGGCGGTGCTGGCCGAGCGTTCGGGCATCATCAGCTTCGGCAAGGACACCAAGGGCAAGCAGCGCCTGATCATCAAGGACACTGATGGTTCGGAGCACGAAGAGCTGATCCCGAAGTACCGCCAGGTCATCGTGTTCGAAGGCGAGCATGTCACCAAGGGTGAAACCATCGTGGACGGCGAGCCGAGCCCGCAGGACATCCTGCGCCTGCTGGGTGTCGAGCCGCTGGCTGCCTACCTGGTCAAGGAAATCCAGGACGTGTACCGCCTGCAGGGCGTGAAGATCAACGACAAGCACATCGAGGTGATCACCCGCCAGATGCTGCGCAAGGTCGAGATCACCGACCAGGGCAGCAGCAAGTTCCTGAACGGCGAACAGGTGGAGCGCCAGCGCGTTATCGAGGAGAATGCGCGCCTGTCGACCCGCAACGAACTGCCGGCGCGCTTCGATCCGGTCCTGCTGGGTATCACCAAGGCCTCGCTGGCGACCGAATCGTTCATCTCGGCGGCCTCCTTCCAGGAGACCACCCGAGTGCTGACCGAGGCTGCCGTCCGCGGTACCAAGGACAACCTGCGTGGCCTGAAGGAAAACGTCATCGTCGGCCGCCTGATTCCGGCCGGTACCGGCCTGTCCTACCACAGCAGCCGCCGTCGCGGCGCTTCCGGTCTCACCGACTCGGAAATGCAGACCCTGGCCGGCACCCCGGCTGCGGTCGAGTCCCCGGTGGTTGAAGCCGAAGCTGAACAGGCCTCGGGCGAAGAATGAGGTATCCGGTCCGGCCGCAAGGCCGGACCACCCCGTCGATCCATCGATGGGATTGGGAAAGGGCAGGGGAGATCGTCCGCGATCGACCCAGCCAACCTGAACGGGGTACATGGAGGCCCCCCAGTAACGTCCCGGGATCAGGGACGGGCTTGACAGGAGGCGTTTGACTGCTTTCCTTGCAGGTTGCTACAATCGTCTGTCTCAGCAGGCCAAAATTTCGGCCTGCTTTAACATTTCCGCATCTCTGGCCGGATTTTCCGGCCACCAATCAGAAGAACCTACTGATGGCGACGATCAACCAGCTGGTCCGCAAGCCGCGGCAAGCGACCACCTACAAGAGTGCCTCGCCGGCGCTCGACAAGTGCCCGCAGCGCCGTGGCGTCTGCACCCGTGTCTACACCACCACTCCGAAGAAGCCGAACTCGGCTCTGCGCAAGGTTGCCAAGGTCCGCCTGACCAACCAGGAAGAAGTGATTTCCTACATCGGTGGTGAAGGCCACAACCTGCAGGAGCACTCCGTGGTCCTGATCCGCGGCGGTCGCGTCAAGGACCTGCCGGGTGTGCGTTACCACACCGTTCGTGGCTCGCTCGACGCCGCCGGCGTTGCCAAGCGTCGCCAGGCCCGTTCCAAGTACGGCGCCAAGCGTCCGAAGGCATAAGGAGAGAGCACTATGTCGCGTAAGGGTAATACTCCGCAGCGTTCCGTCCTGCCCGATCCGAAGCACGGAAGCGAAACCATCGCCCGTTTCATCAACATGGTCATGCAGAGCGGCAAGAAGTCCGTCGCCGAAAAGATCGTGTACGGCGCCATGGACGTGATCACCGAGAAGAACAGCAGCGCCAACGCCATTGAACTGGTGCAGAAGGCTCTGGACAACGTCGCTCCGGCGGTCGAAGTCAAGTCGCGCCGCGTCGGTGGTGCCACCTACCAGGTGCCGGTCGAAGTGCGTTCGTCGCGCAAGATGGCCCTGGCCATGCGCTGGCTGATCGACTCCGCGCGCAAGCGTGGTGAGAACACCATGCCGAAGAAGCTGGCTGCTGAACTGATCGACGCCTCGGAAAACCGCGGCGGCGCCATCAAGAAGCGCGAAGAAACCCACCGCATGGCCGAAGCCAACAAGGCATTCGCGCACTACCGCTGGTGAGTTTGACGGCCTTGTAAAACAGGCAGGGCAGCACCACTTCGGTGCGTGCTGCCTCGCGGTCCCAGAAGGACTGCGCCAATCCGAAGGCCGCCGAAAGGCGGCGTTCGGCCATCCGAAATCCAAGAAATCTGAGAGGCTCCCGTGGCCCGTTCCACTCCCATCGAGCGTTACCGTAACTTCGGCATCATGGCTCACATCGATGCCGGCAAGACCACCACGTCCGAGCGCATCCTGTTCTACACCGGCAAGAGCCACAAGATCGGTGAAGTGCACGACGGCGCCGCCACCATGGACTGGATGGAGCAGGAGCAGGAGCGTGGCATCACGATCCAGTCCGCTGCCACCACCGCGTTCTGGAAGGGCATGGACAAGTCCCTGCCGGAGCACCGCTTCAACATCATCGACACCCCCGGGCACGTCGACTTCACCATCGAAGTGGAGCGTTCGCTGCGCGTGCTCGACGGTGCCGTCTTCGTCCTGTGCGCCGTCGGTGGCGTGCAGCCGCAGTCGGAAACCGTGTGGCGCCAGGCAAACAAGTACCACGTGCCGCGCATCGCGTTCGTCAACAAGATGGACCGCACCGGTGCCAACTTCCAGAAGGTCGTCGGCCAGCTGAAGGCCAAGCTGGGTGCGGTTGCCGTGCCGATGCAGCTGCCGATCGGCGCTGAAGACAACTTCAAGGGCGTCGTCGACCTGCTGAAGATGAAGGCCATCCACTGGGATGAAGCTTCGCAGGGCATGAAGTTCGAATACAGCGACATCCCGGCCGAACTGCAGGGCCCGGCTGAAGAGGCTCGCCAGTTCATGGTCGAGACCGCTGCCGAAGCCAGCGAAGAGCTGATGGAAAAGTACCTGGGCGGCGAAGAGCTGGCCGAGGCTGAAATCATCAACGCCCTGCGTACCCGCACCCTGGCCACCGAGATCGTGCCGATGTACTGCGGCTCGGCCTTCAAGAACAAGGGCGTGCAGGCCATGCTGGACGGCGTGATCCAGCTGCTGCCGTCGCCGGTCGACGTGCCGGACGTGAAGGGCGTGGACGTTGACGACGACACCGTCGAAATGACCCGCAAGTCGGACGACAAGGCTCCGTTCTCGTCGCTGGCCTTCAAGATCATCACCGACCCGTTCGTCGGCGCGCTGACCTTCTTCCGTGTCTACTCGGGCACCCTGAACGGTGGCGACACCGTGCTGAACTCGGTGAAGGGCAAGAAGGAGCGCATCGGCCGCATCCTGCAGATGCACTCGAACAACCGCGAGGAAATCAAGGAAGTTCTGGCTGGTGACATCGCCGCTGCCGTGGGCCTGAAGGACACCACCACCGGTGACACCCTGTGCGCCGTGGACGCCCCGATCATCCTGGAGCGCATGACGTTCCCGGAGCCGGTGATCTCGATGGCCGTCGAGCCGAAGACCAAGTCGGACCAGGAAAAGATGGGCCTGGCCCTGGGCCGCCTGGCGCAGGAAGATCCGTCGTTCCGCGTCAAGACCGACGAAGAATCCGGCCAGACCATCATCTCGGGCATGGGCGAGCTGCACCTGGACATCATCGTTGACCGCCTGAAGCGCGAGTTCAACGTTGAAGCCAACGTCGGCGCGCCGCAGGTGGCCTACCGCGAAACCATCACCCTGGCCGACGTCAAGTCGGACTACAAGCACGCCAAGCAGTCCGGTGGTAAGGGTCAGTACGGTCACGTCGTGATCGAGCTGTCGCCGATCACCGCTGCCGACCGTGCCGATCCGAAGATCGCTCCGATGATCAAGGACGACTTCCTGTTCATCAACGACATCACCGGCGGCGTGATCCCGAAGGAATTCATCCCGTCGGTCGAGAAGGGCCTGCGCGAAACCATCACCAGCGGCCCGCTGGCTGGCTTCCCGGTCGTGGACGTCAAGGTGAAGCTGGTGTTCGGTTCGTACCACGACGTCGACTCCTCGGAAATGGCGTTCAAGCTGGCTTCGTCGATGGCCTTCAAGCAGGGCTTCGCCAAGGCCAAGCCGGTGCTGCTGGAGCCGATCATGAAGGTCGAGATCGTGACCCCGGAGGATTACCAGGGTGACGTGATGGGCGACGTCAGCCGTCGTCGCGGCGTGCTGCAGGGTTCCGACACCACCGGTGACGGTTCGGCCAGCATCATCAACGCGATGATCCCGCTGGGTGAAATGTTCGGCTACGCCACTGCGCTGCGTTCGCAGACCCAGGGCCGCGCCACCTTCACCATGGAATTCGATCACTACGAGCCGGCTCCGAGCAACATCGCCGAAGCCGTCATGAAGAAGGGCTGAGCCTCGCTCAGCCTCTCTTGAAACCACTTACGAACAATCAAGGTATAGAACAATGGCAAAGGGTAAGTTCGAACGCACCAAGCCGCACGTCAACGTCGGCACCATCGGTCACGTCGACCACGGCAAGACCACGCTGACCGCCGCACTGACCAAGATCGGTGCCGAGCGCTTCGGTGGCGAGTTCAAGGACTACTCCTCGATCGACGCCGCGCCGGAAGAAAAGGCGCGTGGCATCACGATCTCGACCGCGCACGTCGAATACGAATCCCCGACCCGTCACTACGCCCACGTTGACTGCCCGGGCCACGCTGACTACGTCAAGAACATGATCACCGGTGCCGCCCAGATGGACGGCGCGATCCTGGTGTGCTCGGCCGCTGACGGCCCGATGCCGCAGACCCGTGAGCACATCCTGCTGTCGCGCCAGGTCGGCGTGCCGTACATCGTCGTGTTCCTGAACAAGGCCGACATGGTGGACGACGCCGAGCTGCTCGAGCTGGTCGAGATGGAAGTGCGCGAGCTGCTGAGCAAGTACGAGTTCCCGGGCGACGACACCCCGATCATCGCCGGTTCGGCCCGTCTGGCGCTGGAAGGCGACCAGAGCGACATCGGCGTGCCGGCCATCCTGAAGCTGGTCGACGCGCTGGACAGCTGGATTCCGGAGCCGGAGCGTGCGATCGACAAGCCGTTCCTGATGCCGGTGGAAGACGTGTTCTCGATCTCGGGCCGCGGCACCGTGGTGACCGGTCGTATCGAGCGCGGCGTGATCAAGGTTGGCGACGAAATCGAAATCGTCGGCATCCGTCCGGTGCAGAAGACCACCGTGACCGGCGTTGAAATGTTCCGCAAGCTGCTGGACCAGGGTCAGGCAGGCGACAACGCTGGCCTGCTGCTGCGCGGCACCAAGCGTGACGACGTCGAGCGTGGCCAGGTGCTGGCCAAGCCGGGCACGATCAAGCCGCACACCAAGTTCGAAGGCGAAGTGTACGTCCTGTCGAAGGACGAGGGCGGCCGCCACACCCCGTTCTTCAACGGTTACCGTCCGCAGTTCTACTTCCGCACCACCGACATCACCGGTGCCGCCAAGCTGCCGGAAGGCGTCGAAATGGTGATGCCGGGTGACAACGTCAAGATGGAAGTCACCCTGATCAACCCGGTGGCCATGGACGAAGGCCTGCGCTTCGCCATCCGCGAAGGCGGTCGTACCGTCGGCGCCGGCGTGGTCTCGAAGATCATCGAGTAATCTGGTAGTATCTGCGCCCCGATGTTGCCTGGGTAGGGCATCGGGGCGTATCAAATGGGAAAGCAGGCACAGGATGTGCCTTGTGTTCCCCGGACCAGGAAGGGTCAATGCCATTCAGGCGGCGTCAACAGGTGACTGTTGACAGCTGCCTTGCGTGCCATTATGCTTCTACGTCTGGGCAGGCCGGGTAACTGGTCTGCCTACGTTTTTGAGGTCCACGGATTGACCTTGGCGGCCTGCAGGACTGCGGGCCGTCCGTATTCAGGAATTTCATGGGGCAAAGCAACCCAGAGGCTTTGTCTGTCGCTCTTTTAACGAAGGAACCTACCGCCATGGCGGACCAAAAGATCCGGATCCGGCTGAAAGCGTTCGATCATCGTCTGATCGACCGTTCGGCCAGCGAGATCGTTGAAACGGCAAAGCGGACCGGCGCGCAAGTGCGTGGCCCGATCCCGCTGCCGACCAAGATCGAGCGTTACACCGTTCTCGTTTCCCCGCACGTCGACAAGGACGCGCGTGACCAGTACGAGACCCGCACGCACAAGCGCGTGCTCGATATCGTTGACCCGAATGACAAGACCGTGGACGCGCTGATGAAGCTCGAACTGGCTGCCGGCGTCGACGTTCAGATCAAGCTGACCTGAGGACTACGACCATGACGAAGAAGTATTCGTTGGGCTTCGTGGGCCGCAAGGCCGGCATGAGCCGCGTGTTCACTGAAGATGGCCGCTCCATCCCGGTGACCCTGATCGAAGCAACCCCGAACCGCATCGCGCAGATCAAGACCGTCGAAACCGACGGCTACAGCGCCGTGCAGGTGACCGTCGGCGCGCGTCGCGCTGCCCTGGTCAACAAGCCGGAAGCCGGCCACTTCGCCAAGGCGAAGGTGGAAGCGGGTCGTGGCCTGTGGGAATTCCGCGTTGAAGACGCGCAGCTCGGCGATTTCGCCGTTGGCGGCGAAGTCAAGGCGGACATCTTCGAAGTCGGCCAGATCGTCGACGTCCAGGGTGTCACCAAGGGTAAGGGCTTCCAGGGCACCATCAAGCGCCACAACTTCCGTATGGGCGATGCAACCCACGGTAACTCGCTGTCGCATCGCGCGCCGGGTTCGCTGGGTCAGCGCCAGACCCCGGGTCGCGTTTTCCCGGGCAAGAAGATGTCGGGCCACATGGGCGCGGTGCAGCAGAGCACCCAGAACCTGGAAGTGGTCAAGGTCGACGTCGAGCGCGGTCTGATCGCGGTTCGCGGCGCCGTTCCGGGCGCGGCGGGTGGCGATGTGATCGTCCGTCCGGCGAGCAAGGCATAAGGAGAGATGACGATGGAACTCGTTATCACGGGTAGCAACAACAAGGTCTCGGTCTCCGAAGCCGTGTTCGGTCGCGATTTCAGCGAAGATCTGGTCCACCAGGTCGTCGTTGCTTACCGCAACGCCGGTCGCGCCGGCACCAAGGCACAGAAGACTCGCTCCGAAGTGGCTGGTACCACCAAGAAGTCGAAGAAGCAGAAGGGCGGCGGCGCGCGTCATGGCGCACTGACGGCTCCGATCTTCGTCGGCGGCGGTGTCACCTTCGCGGCCAAGCCGCGCAGCTTCGAGCAGAAGGTCAATCGCAAGCAGTACCGTGCCGCCATGTGCGCGATCCTGTCCGAGCTGAACCGTCAGGGCCGTCTGACCATCGTGGAGGCCTTCGACGTCGAAGCCACCAGCACGAAGGGTCTGATCGCCAAGCTGGCCGGCCTGGAAGTGGGCAAGCGCCCGCTGATCGTCACCGAGGAAGCGTCCGAGCACCTGTACCTGTCCGCCCGCAATCTGCCGTACGTGCAGGTGCGTGACGTGCAGGGTCTGGACCCGGTCTCGCTGGTGGGTGCCGACACGGTCGTCATCACCGCTGACGCGGTCAAGAAGGTCGAGGAGTGGCTGGCATGAACAGCAACGAAAAAATCTTCAGCGTGCTGCGTGCCCCGCGTGTCTCGGAAAAGACCGCGCGCCTGCAGGAACTCTCCAATCAGTATGTCTTCGAAGTTTCGAACGAAGCCACCAAGGCCGATGTAAAGGCCGCGGTTGAGCAGCTGTTCGACGTCAAGGTCGAAGCCGTCAACGTGGTCAACGTCAAGGGCAAGAACAAGTCCTTCCGTAACCGTGCTGGCCGCCGCGGCGATTGGCGCAAGGCGTACGTTCGCCTGGCCGACGGCCAGTCGATCGATGTAACGGCCAAGGCCTGAGGTACATCCCATGCCATTGATGAAATTCAAGCCCACCTCCCCCGGCCGCCGTTCGGCCGTGCGCGTGGTCACCCCCGACCTGCACAAGGGTGCTCCGCACGCCGCGCTGGTCGAGTCGCAGAGCCGCTCGGGTGGTCGTAACCACCACGGTCGCATCACCGTGCGTCACGTCGGTGGTGGTGCCAAGCAGCACTACCGCATCATCGACTTCAAGCGCAACAAGCTGGGCATCCCGGCGCGCGTGGAACGCATCGAATACGATCCGAACCGCACCGCCCACATCGCTCTGCTGTGCTACGTCGACGGTGAGCGTCGCTACATCATCGCCCCGAAGGGCCTGAAGGCTGGTGATCAGGTGATCGCTGGTTCGGACGCCCCGATCAAGGCCGGCAACACCCTGCCGCTGCGCAACATCCCGGTCGGCACCACCATCCACTGCATCGAACTGAAGCCGGGCAAGGGCGCTCAGATCGCTCGTGCCGCTGGTGCGGCCGTGCAGCTGGTGGCTCGTGAAGGCATCTACGCCACCCTGCGCCTGCGCTCGGGTGAAATGCGCAAGGTTCCGGTCGAGTGCTGCGCCACCATCGGCGAAGTCGGCAACGACGAGCACAGCCTGGAAAAGCTGGGCAAGGCCGGTGCCAAGCGTTGGCGCGGCGTCCGCCCGACCGTTCGTGGTGCTGCCATGAACCCGGTTGACCACCCGCACGGTGGTGGTGAGGCCAAGGCCGGCCAGGGTAACCCGCATCCGGTCACCCCGTGGGGTGTCCCGACCAAGGGTTACAAGACGCGCCATAACAAGCGCACTCAGCAGTTCATCGTCCGCGATCGTAGGGGCTAATCGACCATGGCACGTTCACTCAAGAAGGGCCCGTTCGTCGATCACCACCTCGTCAAGAAGGTGGAGGCCGCTGCGGGCAGCAAGAAGCCGATCAAGACCTGGTCGCGCCGTTCGATGATCCTGCCTGACATGGTAGGCATCACCATTGCCGTGCATAACGGCAAGAACCACATCCCGGTTCTCGTCAACGAGAACATGGTCGGCCACAAGCTCGGCGAATTTGCCATCACCCGGACCTTCAAGGGTCACGGTGGTGACAAGAAGTCGGGCAAGTAAGGAGAGATGACAATGGAAGCGAAAGCCATCCTGCGCACTGCGCGCATCTCCCCGCAGAAGGCTCGTCTGGTCGCTGACCAGGTGCGCGGTCTGCCGGCCGAACGTGCGGTCAACCTGCTGAAGTTCTCGGACAAGAAGGCTGCCCACCTGATCAAGAAGGTGGTGGAGTCGGCAATTGCCAACGCCGAGAACAACCAGGGCGCCGACGTCGACGAGCTGAAGGTTCAGACCATCATGGTTGATGAAGGTCCGACCCTGAAGCGTTTCATGGCGCGGGCGAAAGGCCGCGGTACCCGCATCCTCAAGCGCACCAGCCACATCACTGTGGTTGTGGGCGCCGCCAAGTAAGCGGATAAGGAAAAGACCATGGGTCATAAAGTTCATCCGATTGGTATCCGCCTCGGCATTTCCAAGGACTGGAACTCCAAGTGGTACGCCAACAAGGCCGAGTTCGCCGGTTACCTGGCAGCCGACCTGAAAGTGCGCGACATGCTGCGCAAGAAGCTGGCTCAGGCCGGCATCAGCAAGATCCTGATCGAGCGTCCGGCCAAGACCGCTCGCGTGACGATCCACACCGCCCGTCCGGGCGTGGTGATCGGCAAGCGCGGTGAGGACATCGAGAAGCTGCGCAAGGAAGTGAGCGAGATGATGGGCGTCCCGGCGCACATCAACGTCACCGAAGTGCGCAAGCCGGAACTGGACGCGCAGCTCGTTGCCGAGTCGATCGCCCAGCAGCTGGAGCGTCGCATCATGTTCCGCCGTGCAATGAAGCGCTCGGTCGGCAACGCGATGCGCCTGGGTGCCCTGGGCATCAAGGTCAACGTCGGTGGCCGCCTCAACGGTGCAGAAATCGCCCGTTCGGAGTGGTACCGCGAAGGCCGCGTGCCGCTGCACACCCTGCGTGCCGACATCGACTATGGCTTCGCTGAAGCCAAGACGACCTACGGCATCATCGGCATCAAGGTCTGGATCTACAAGGGCGAGGTCTTCGATTTCTCCCAGGTTGGCCAGGAAAAGCAGGACGACACCCCGTCGCGCAACGATCGTCACGATCGCGGCGACCGTGGTGACCGTCAGCGCCCGGCCCGTGAAGCGAGGTAACGACAATGTTGCAACCCAAGCGAACCAAGTACCGCAAGGTACACAAGGGCCGTAACGATGGCCTGAGCTGGAGCGCCAACGCTGTCAGCTTCGGCGAATACGGCCTGAAGGCAACCGCACACGGTCAGCTGACCGCGCGCCAGATCGAAGCGGCCCGCCGCTCGATCAGCCGCTACGTCAAGCGCGGCGGCAAGATGTGGATCCGCGTGTTCCCCGACAAGCCCATCACCAAGAAGCCCATCGAAGTCCGAATGGGTTCGGGTAAGGGTAACGTGGAATACTGGGTGGCCCAGATCCAGCCCGGCCGCATGATCTATGAAATCGAGGGTGTTTCCGAGGAAGTGGCTCGCGAGGCGTTCCGCCTGGCCGCCGCCAAGCTCTCGGTCACCACCACTTTCGTGACCCGTACGGTGCGCTGATGGATATCAAAACTCTCCGTGAAAAGTCGGCTGACGAACTCAAGGCCCACCTGATCGACCTGCGTAAGGAACAGTTCTCTGTCCGTATGCAGCAGGTCACCGGCCAGCTGCCGAAGACCCACGACATTCGCCGGGTCCGTCGCGAGATTGCTCGCGTCAAGACCCTGCTCGGCAGCACGAAGTAAGGATGGCCGCTATGAGCGACAATACTGAAAAGAAGACGCTGCGCACGGTCGAAGGCCGTGTCGTCAGCAACAAGATGGACAAGACGGTTACCGTCCTGGTTGAGCGTCAGGTCAAGCACGCGCTGTACGGCAAGTACATCAAGCGCTCGACCAAGCTGCACGCCCACGATGCCGACAACGCCTGCAAGGAAGGCGACGTCGTCCGCGTGACCGAGATTGCTCCGATGTCCAAGACCAAGAACTGGCGCGTGGTGGAAGTCATCACGCGTGCGGCTGAATAAGGAGTCTGAATCATGATCCAGATGCAGAGCTACCTTGACGTCGCGGACAATTCGGGTGCCAAGCAGGTGATGTGCTTCAAGGTGCTGGGTGGTTCCAAGCGCCGTTACGCCGGTATCGGCGACATCATCAAGGTCACCGTGAAGGATGCAATTCCGCGCGGCAAGGTCAAGAAGGGTGAAGTGTATGACGCCGTCGTGGTGCGTACCCGCAAGGGTGTGCGTCGCGCCGACGGTTCGCTGATCCGCTTCGACGGCAACGCTGCCGTCCTGCTGAACAACAAGCAGGAGCCGATCGGTACCCGTATCTTCGGGCCGGTGACCCGTGAACTTCGTTCGGAGAAGTTCATGAAGATCGTCTCGCTCGCTCCCGAAGTGCTGTGAGCGACAGGAGATAATCATGGCTAACCGTATCAAGAAGGGCGACCAGGTTGTCGTCAACGCTGGCAAGGACAAGGGCAAGCAGGGCGAAGTCGTCCGCGTCGACGGCGACCGCGTGGTCGTGGCCAACGTGAACATCGTCAAGCGCCACACCAAGCCGAACCCGCAGGCAGGTGTTGCCGGCGGCGTGGTCGAGCGCGAAGCTTCGATCCATATCTCCAACGTGAACGTGCTGAACCCGGCTTCGGGCAAGGGCGAACGCGTTGGCTTCAAGGTGCTGGAGGATGGACGCAAACTGCGTGTGTTCCGCTCCAGCGGTGAGGCGCTCGACGCCTGAGGAATGTGAAGATGACTTCCCGTCTCGAAAAGATCTACAAGGAAGAAGTGGTGCCGGCGCTGATGAAGCAGTTCGGCTACACCAATCCGATGGAAGTACCGAAGCTCGTCAAGGTCACCCTGAACATGGGTGTCGGCGAGGCTGCCACCAACAAGAAGATCCTGGAAAACGCCGTCGCGGACATGACCAAGATTTCCGGCCAGAAGCCGGTTGTCACCAAGTCGCGTATCTCGGTTGCGTCGTTCAAGATCCGTGATGGTTGGCCGATCGGCTGCAAGACCACGCTGCGTCGCCACAAGATGTACGAGTTCCTGGACCGCCTGATCAACATCTCGCTGCCGCGCGTGCGCGACTTCCGTGGTGTTTCCGGTCGTTCCTTCGACGGCCGCGGCAACTTCAACATGGGTGTGAAGGAGCAGATCATCTTCCCGGAAATCGACTTCGACGCCGTCGACGCGATCCGCGGTATGGATATCGCCATCACCACCACTGCGAAGACCGACGCGGAAGCGAAGGCGCTGCTGGCAGCGTTCAAGTTCCCGTTCCGTAACTGATCTGTCGAGGAAACCGAAATGGCAAAGACCTCCATGGTCAACCGCGACATCAAGCGGGAAAAGCTGGCCAAGAAGTACGCTGAGAAGCGTGCGGCTCTGAAGAAGATCGTGTCCTCCGTGGACGCGACCTACGAAGAGAAGATCGACGCCGCAACCAAGCTGGCCAAGCTGCCGCGCGATTCGTCGCCGAGCCGTCAGCGCAACCGTTGCGAGCTGTCGGGTCGTCCGCGTGGCGTGTACAGCAAGTTCGGCCTCGGCCGCAACAAGCTGCGCGAAGCCACCATGCGTGGCGACGTCCCGGGCCTGCGCAAGGCCAGCTGGTAATCCCAGCCGGCCCTGCGATCAGGAGCCCCCTCGGGGGCTTCTGAACCGGGGAGGGAGGCGTTCAGCTTCCTTTCTGCGAAAAAACCCGAAGAGCCCGGCGCAAGTCGGGCTCTTTTGGCGTATACTCCCGCGTCTTGCCCTGCGCAAACGGGGTTGTAGGAGTGGGCCCCGGCCCGCTGCATCAAGGGACCTGGCCCGTTTCCAGGAGACAACAGATTTTCGCGAAAGCGGATATCGGTGCACTCAAAGGTACTCATATGAGCATGACTGATCCCATCGCCGACCTGCTGGTCCGCATCAAGAATGCGGCTGCGGTTGGCAAGCAGACGGTGAAAGCCCCGTCGTCCAAGATCAAGGTTGCGATCGCCCAGGTCCTGAAGGACGAGGGTTACATCACCGACCTGCGCGTGACCCAGCTGGAAAACAACAAGTCCGAGCTGGAAATCGTGCTGAAGTATTTCGAAGGCAAGCCGGTCATCGCGACCCTGAAGCGCTTCTCGCGTTCGGGCCTGCGCCAGTACCGCGGCAAGAGCGAGCTGCCGAAGGTCATGAATGGCCTGGGCATCTCCATCATTTCCACCTCCAAGGGCATCATGACTGATGCGCAGGCGCGCCAGCTGGGCGTCGGCGGCGAAGTCCTGTGCTTCGTGGCCTAAGGCGAAAGGAGTAGAACTATGTCCCGCGTAGCCAAGAAGCCCGTCACCCTGGGTAAGGTCGAACTGAACGTCCAGTCGGAAAGCATCACCGTCAAGGGCCCGAAGGGCACCCTGTCGCTGGTCAAGCCGGCCGGTATTGCCATCAACGTCGACAGCGGCGTTGCCACCCTGAGCACCGAGAGCGCCGACCTGGTCGCGCTGACCGGTACCGTGCGCGCGATCCTGGCCAACATGGTCAAGGGCGTGTCCGAAGGCTTCGAGCGCAAGCTGGAGCTGGTCGGCGTGGGTTACCGTGCTGCCATGCAGGGCAAGGATCTGAGCCTGTCGCTCGGTTTCTCGCATCCGGTCGTGTTCGTGGCACCGGAAGGCATCACCATCTCCACCCCGACCCAGACCGAGATCCTGGTCCAGGGCGCTGACAAGCAGGTCGTCGGTGAAGTCGCCGCCAAGATCCGTGCGTTCCGCAAGCCGGAGCCGTACAAGGGCAAGGGCGTGAAGTACTCCGACGAAGTCATCATCCGTAAGGAAGCCAAGAAGGCCTAATTAGGCGCTTCCGCTTTCAAGGAAAAAACATCATGAACAAGAACATCGCCCGCCTGCGTCGCGCCAAGTCGACCCGCGCCCACATCCGTGAGCTCGGCGTCGCCCGCCTGTCGGTGCTGCGCACCGGCCAGCACCTGTACGCCCAGGTCTTCACCGCTGACGGTTCGAAGGTGCTGGCTGCCGCCAACACCACCCAGACCGACGTCAAGGAAGGCCTGAAGAACGGCAAGAACGCCGATGCCGCTGCCAAGGTCGGCCGCATCGTTGCCGAGCGCGCCAAGGCCGCCGGCATCGAGAAGGTTGCCTTCGATCGTTCGGGCTACCGCTACCACGGCCGCATCAAGGCCCTGGCAGAAGCCGCCCGCGAAGCCGGCCTGCAGTTCTAAGGGATCAGGGCAGGGGGCCGATGGCCTCCTGCCCACCTGCTCGCCAGCCTGAGCGAGGCTGGACGGCGCCGCTCTTCTGCAGCGGCCCACCGGAACAACGCGTCACTCCACAACCATAAGCGGCCCCGAGCCGTACATACCCAAACAACCAAGGAATCAACATGGCAGAAGAGCGTCAGCAGCGGGGTCGCGATCGCGACCGTAACCGCGAAGAGAAGATCGACGACGGCATGATCGAAAAGCTGGTCGCGGTCAACCGCGTCAGCAAGACCGTCAAGGGTGGCCGCCAGTTCACCTTCACCGCCCTGACCGTTGTCGGCGACGGCGAAGGCAAGGTCGGTTTCGGTTATGGCAAGGCCCGCGAAGTGCCGGTCGCCATCCAGAAGTCGATGGAACAGGCCCGCAAGAACCTGGTCAGCGTTGACCTGAACAACGGCACCCTGTGGCACACCATCAAGGATGGTCACGGCGCAGCCCGCGTGTTCATGCAGCCGGCTTCGGAAGGTACTGGCGTCATCGCCGGCGGTGCCATGCGCGCCGTGCTGGAAGCCGTTGGCGTGAAGAACGTGCTGGCCAAGGCCACCGGTTCGCGCAACCCGATCAATCTGGTGCGCGCCACCGTGAAGGGCCTGACTGCTGCGCAGTCGCCGGCCCGCATCGCGGCCAAGCGCGGCAAGAAGGTGGAGGAACTCAACCATGGCTAATGAGTCCAACAAGACTGTGAAGGTCCGCCTGGTGCGTGGCCTGCGTGGCACCCAGTCGCGTCACCGCCTGTCGGTGCGTGCCCTGGGCCTGAACAAGCTCAACGATGTGCGTGAACTGAAGGACAGCCCGCAGGTGCGCGGCCTGATCAACAAGGTTCAGTACCTCGTCCAGGTTGAGGAGTAATCGACCATGACTCTGCGTCTCAATGAACTGAGCCCGGCACCGGGCGCCCGCACCGAGCGCACCCGCGTCGGCCGCGGTATCGGCTCGGGCCTGGGCAAGACTGCCGGCCGCGGCCACAAGGGTTCGTTCGCCCGCAAGGGTGGCGGCAAGATCAAGGCTGGCTTCGAAGGCGGCCAGACCCCCATGCAGCGTCGTCTGCCGAAGATCGGCTTCCGTTCGCCGATCGCCAAGGACACCGCTGAAGTGCTGCTGTACGCGCTGGACAAGCTGCCGGCCGGTGAGATCGACTTCGCCGCCCTGCGTGCTGCCAAGCTGGTCCCGAGCACTGCCAAGAAGGCCAAGGTCGTCGTCAAGGGCGAAGTGACCAAGGCGTTCACCCTGAAGGGTATTGCTGCCACGGCTGGTGCCAAGGCTGCGATCGAAGCTGCCGGCGGCAGCGTAACGGAGTAAGAAAATCATGGCGCAAGCTGGCATCGGTAACCTCGCGGGCGGAATGGGCAAGTTCACTGAACTTCGCCAACGTTTGCTGTTCGTCGTCGGGGCTTTGATCGTCTATCGCATCGGCTGCTACGTGCCGGTGCCGGGCGTCAATCCCGATGCCATGCTTGCCATGATGCAACAGCAGGGCGGCGGCATCGTGGACATGTTCAACATGTTCTCGGGCGGCGCCCTGCACCGTTTCAGCATCTTTGCGCTGAACGTGATGCCGTACATCTCGGCATCGATCGTGATGCAGCTGGCCGTGCACATCTTCCCCGCCCTGAAGGCGATGCAGAAGGAAGGTGAGTCCGGCCGCCGCAAGATCACCCAGTATTCGCGCATCGGCGCCGTGCTGCTGGCAGTGGTGCAGGGCGGTTCGATCGCGCTGGCCCTGCAGGGGCAGGTTTCGCCGTCGGGCGCTCCGGTCGTGTACGCCCCCGGCATGGGCTTCGTGCTCACCGCGGTGGTCGCACTGACTGCCGGCACCATGTTCCTGATGTGGGTCGGTGAGCAGGTCACCGAACGCGGTATCGGCAACGGCGTGTCGCTGATCATCTTCGCCGGTATCGTCGCCGGCCTGCCGGGTGCGGTCATCCACACCTTCGACGCCTACCGCGACGGCAACATCCAGTTCATCCAGCTGCTGCTGATCGCTATCGTCGTGCTCGCTTTCACCTTCTTCGTGGTGTTCGTGGAGCGCGGCCAGCGCCGGATCACGGTCAATTACGCGCGCCGCCAGGGCGGTCGCAACGCGTACATGAACCAGACCTCGTTCCTGCCGCTGAAGCTCAACATGGCCGGCGTCATCCCGGCGATCTTTGCCTCGAGCCTGCTGGCCTTCCCGGCCACCCTGGCCATGTGGTCCGGCCAGGCTGCCAACCAGAGCAGCTTCGGTCAGGTCCTGCAGAAGGTCGCCAATGCCCTGGGCCCGGGCGAGCCGCTGCACATGATCGTGTTCGCTGCGCTGATCACCGGTTTCGCGTTCTTCTATACGGCGCTGGTGTTCAATTCGCAGGAAACCGCCGACAACCTGAAGAAGTCGGGCGCTTTGATTCCGGGCATCCGTCCGGGCAAGGCCACCGCCGACTACATCGACGGCGTGCTGACCCGCCTGACCGCGGCCGGCTCGGCCTACCTGGTGATCGTCTGCCTGCTGCCGGAACTGATGCGCACGCAGCTGAATGCCTCGTTCTACTTCGGTGGCACGTCGCTGCTGATCGTGGTGGTGGTGGTGATGGACTTCATCGCCCAGGTGCAGGCACACCTGATGTCCCACCAGTACGAGAGCCTACTGAAGAAGGCCAACCTGAAGGGCGGCAACCGCGGCGGTTTTGCCCGCGGCTGATAGGCCTGTTATACTTTCGTCTTCCTGACGTGATGGTCCCTCCGCTTCGCGGATTCCGGCCACACAAACGAAGGGCGGCCCCCGCAGCGGTTCCGGGTGGGGGTGTGATGAGGTGGTCCCGCGCTGGAGTAGCGCGGGCGGCCCCGGGGGAAACCCCAGGTCCAACCCCATCCGGCGCCGGAGCCTGGGCACACTCCCCAGGCCGGGTTCATGAAACCAATGGTTTCACGGGCTTCCATGTAAACCGGAACCTTGTTAGTATCGCTAGTTCACTTTTTTGATCCATCCTGCCGGATTGGCGTGCCCGAGGCGCGCTGTCGGCCATCACTCAGCTGGAGAACCGCGTCATGGCGCGTATTGCAGGCGTCAACCTGCCAGCCCAGAAGCACGTCTGGGTCGGGTTGCAAAGCATTTACGGCATCGGCCGTACCCGTTCGAAGAAGGTCTGCGAAGTCGCAGGCGTTGCTTCGACCACCAAGATCCGCGATCTGTCGGAGCCGGAAATCGAGCGCCTGCGCGCCGAAGTCGGCAAGTACATCGTGGAAGGCGATCTGCGCCGTGAGATCGGCATCGCGATCAAGCGCCTGATGGACCTGGGCTGCTACCGCGGCCTGCGTCACCGTCGTGGCCTCCCGCTGCGTGGCCAGCGCACCCGTACCAACGCCCGCACCCGCAAGGGTCCGCGCAAGGCGATCAAGAAGTAAGGGACTGAGAAATGGCTAAGCCCGCTGCTAAGACCAAGAAGAAGATCAAGCGCGTCGTCACCGACGGCGTTGCCCACGTCCACGCTTCGTTCAACAACACCATCGTCACCATCACCGACCGCCAGGGCAACGCTCTGTCGTGGGCGACCTCCGGTGGCGCTGGCTTCCGCGGTTCGCGCAAGTCGACCCCGTTCGCTGCCCAGGTGGCTGCTGAAAAGGCCGGTCGTGCTGCGCTGGACTACGGCGTGAAGTCGCTGGAAGTCCGCATCAAGGGCCCGGGTCCGGGCCGTGAGTCGGCCGTGCGTTCGCTGAACAACGTCGGCTACAAGATCACCAACATCATCGACGTGACGCCCATCCCGCACAACGGGTGCCGTCCGCCGAAGAAGCGTCGCGTCTAAAGGGAGCGATAAGAAATGGCTCGTTATATCGGTCCTACCTGTAAGCTCGCCCGCCGCGAAGGCGCCGACCTGTCCCTGAAGAGCCCGGCGCGTGCGCTGGACTCCAAGTGCAAGCTGGAGCAGAAGCCCGGCCAGCACGGCGCCACTGCCCGCAAGGGCAAGCTGTCCGACTACGCCACCCAGCTGCGTGAAAAGCAGAAGGTCAAGCGTATCTACGGCCTGCTGGAGCGTCAGTTCCGCAACTACTACAAGAAGGCCTCGACCAAGAAGGGCAACACCGGCGAGAACCTGCTGCAGCTGCTGGAAACCCGCCTGGACAACGTCGTCTACCGCATGGGCTTCGCCGTGACCCGTCCGGCTGCCCGTCAGCTGGTGTCGCACCGCGGCGTCACCGTGAATGGCAAGTCGGTCAACCTGGCTTCGTACCAGGTCAAGGCTGGCGACGCCATCGCTCTGTCCGAAAAGGCTGCCAAGCAGCTGCGCGTCCAGGAAGCCCTGACCGTCGCCGCCCAGCATGACCTGAGCCCGTCGTGGGTTGAAGTGGATTCCGGCAAGTTCACCGGCATCTTCAAGGCTGTTCCGGATCGTTCGGATCTGCCTGCGGACATCAACGAAGCGCTGATCGTCGAGCTGTATTCGAAGTAATTCACATTGGAGAGCCCCCGGCGACGGCCGGGGGTTCACTAGGAGAACCCGCAACATGACGGTTACCGCCAACCAGGTTCTGCGTCCTCGCGGTCCGCAGATCGAACGCCTTACCGACACCCGTGCAAAGGTCGTTATCGAACCTTTGGAGCGGGGTTACGGGCATACGCTGGGCAACGCCCTGCGTCGCGTGCTGCTGTCGTCCATCCCGGGCTTCGCCATCACGGAAGTCGAAATCGACGGCGTGTTGCATGAGTACACCACGGTCGAAGGTCTGCAGGAGGACGTGCTCGAAGTCCTGCTCAACCTGAAGGATGTGGCCATCCGTATGCACTCCGGCGACAGCGCCACCCTGTCCCTGTCCAAGCAGGGCCCGGGCGTTGTCACCGCTGCCGACATCAAGGTCGACCACAATGTGGAGATCCTGAACGGCGACCATGTGATCTGCCACCTGACCAAGGACACGGCAATCAACATGCGTCTGAAGATCGAACGTGGTTTCGGCTACCAGCCGGCTGCCGCGCGTCGTCGTCCGGACGAAGAAACCCGTGCCATCGGCCGCCTGGTCCTGGATGCCTCGTTCTCGCCGGTCCGCCGTGTCGCCTATGCCGTGGAAGCGGCGCGTGTCGAACAGCGCACCGACCTGGACAAGCTGGTCATCGATATCGAGACCAACGGCACCATCGATGCCGAGGAAGCCGTGCGCACCGCCGCCGACATCCTCAGCGACCAGCTGTCGGTGTTCGGTGACTTCACCCACCGCGACCGCGGTGCGGCCAAGCCGGCCAACAACGGCGTGGATCCGGTGCTGCTGCGCCCGATCGACGATCTGGAGCTGACCGTGCGTTCGGCCAACTGCCTGAAGGCTGAAAGCATCTACTACATCGGCGATCTGATCCAGAAGACCGAAGTGGAGCTGCTGAAGACCCCGAACCTGGGCAAGAAGTCGCTCACCGAGATCAAGGAAGTGCTGGCTCAGCGCGGCCTGTCGCTCGGCATGAAGCTGGAGAACTGGCCGCCGGCCGGCGTCGCCAGCCACGGCATGCTGGGCTGATATCGGCAATGCCTGAAGGCTCCACCGTTCGCGGTGGGGCCTTCAACGCAACACAACATGCCACGACGAACCCCAGGTTCGCGGGCAGGTCGTCCAGGACGGGCGGCCAGGACCATCCGCAGTCCGCGCAGCAACGCCAGGATGGCGACAACGATCCGCACAGCCTCATCATTAACCAAGGAATATCACCATGCGTCACCAGAAGTCTGGCCGTAAGTTCAGCCGCACCAGCGCCCACCGCGAAGCGATGTTCAAGAACATGGCCGCCTCGCTGTTCAAGCACGAGCTGATCAAGACCACCCTGCCGAAGGCCAAGGAACTGCGCCGCGTTGCCGAGCCGCTGATCACCCTGGCCAAGGTCGACTCCGTCGCCAACCGCCGTCTGGCTTTCGCTCGCCTGCGCGACAACGAAGCCGTGGGCAACCTGTTCACCATCCTGGGCCCGCGCTACGCGAACCGTCCGGGCGGCTACCTGCGCCTGCTGAAGTGTGGCTTCCGCGCTGGCGACAACGCGCCGATGGCCTACGTCGAGCTGGTTGACCGTCCGGTCGTGGCCGAGGAAGTGGCCGAGTAATCGGACCGCTCCAACGCGACACAGCGAAAGCCCGGCCTCTGCCGGGCTTTTGCGTTTCTGCGGGATCTGACCCGCACCGTTCCGACAGGCGTCACCTGTGGCGGTTCGAATGGCATGCACTCTCGGTTACGCTTGGCGCCTTGATCCATTCGAGCGTTGACGATGAATCCACTGCGCTGGCCCTTCCGCGCCCAGTTCTTCCTGGGCTTCCTGATCTGCGCGGGCCTGCTGGGCTACGCGATCTTCCTGCAGCTGAAGATGGGCCTGGAGCCGTGCCCGCTGTGCATCTTCCAGCGGCTGGCGTTCGCCGCGCTGGGCCTGCTGTTCCTGATCGGTGCACTGCACGGGCCCTCCAACCGTCCTGGCCGGGCAACCTACGGCGTGCTCGCCTTCATTGCCGCCGCGGTCGGCGTAGGCATCGCTGCGCGCCACGTCTACGTGCAGATGCTGCCACCGGAGATGGGTGCGACCTGCGGCCCGCCGCTGAGCTTCCTGCGCGAGACCATGGGGCCGCTGGAAGTATTCCGCACGGTGCTGACCGGTACCGGCAACTGCGGCAATATCGACTGGACGTTCCTGGGCCTGACCATGCCGATGTGGTCGGGCGTGTGGTTCGTGCTGCTGGCGCTGTGGGCGTTGGTGGTGTCGCTGCGCAAGGTCAAGCGCTGAACTAAGGCGGGGTCGGAGCCCTCTCCTGCGGAAAGGGGTCCGACCCCAGGCACCCTGGCGTCCTCAGAAATCCTGCTGCAGGCTCAGGTAGGCGCCACGGCGCGGTCCCCACTGCGGGGCGAACACGCCGACGCCACCGCCATCGCGCAGTTGGTAGCTGCGGTCCAATGCATTGATGACCGCCAGCTGCACATGCAGCGGATGGCCGCTGCCGGCATTGAAGTCATGCCCGGCGCTGAGGTTCACCTGCAGGTAGGACGGCAGCTCGCCGCCGTTGGGCACGCCCTCGATGTCCGAACGCAGGCCGCTACCGAACACGTAGTTGGCGCCGACCCGGTTGTGTCCGGCAAAGGCGTAGCTGAAGCCACCCGATGAGGTCAGCTTCTGGTCGTGGTCGAGGTGGATCCAATGGTTGGCCACATAGGCCAGCGCGTCCGGATCGAGGTTGTACTGGCTGGTGATGACCTGGGTGCCGATGGCCTTGTTGTACGCTGCGTTGACGTAGGCGCTGAACGGACCGTCGCTGTAGTCGGCACTGAACTCCAGGCCATGGATATGGCCGCGGCGGTAGTTGAACGTCGAGTAGATGTAGGCGGCACCGAACTGGCCTTCGTCCTGCAGGCGCGCGACGCGTCGGTCATAGGCATCCAGGCCCAGGGTCAGGTGTTCGCCCACCTGCTGCGACACGCCGATGTCGTAGTAGTCGCTGCGCTCGGCCAGTGGCGTGTTGTTGCCGCCGCTGGGTTGCTGGTTGGTGGTGCCGTCGTACAGCGCGATGTCGCTGCTGGCGATCAGCTCACTGGCCGGTGGCGTGAAGTAACGCGAATAGCCGGCATGCACGGTGGTGCTGTCGCTGGCATTCCAGGCCACGCCCACGCGGGGGCTGAGCTGGCCCTCGGTGTGGCCAAAGGCCTTGTAGCGATCTCCGCGCAGGCCGTAGTTGACGGTCCAGTCGTCGCCGATCTTCCATTCATCCTGCACGTACAACGCCTGCGTGCTGGCATGGAAGGCACTGTGGTCAGGTATCAGCAGCGGCGTGGTGCTGGATTGCTGGCCGGCGTCATCGACCGGAAACACCCAGCTGCTGTTGTTCGCACGCGCGTTCTCGTAATTGCCGTACAGGCCATAGCGCAGCGTGTGGTCGCTGCCCAGCGGGGTGGAGAAATCGGCCTGCAGCGTGTTGGCGCGGTTGCTGCGCTGCACCTGCGAGGCGACGCCACTGAATACCAGGTCGCCGATGACATCCGGGTTGAACGCCACATCGCTGTAGCGCTGCCCGGCTGACAGCTGGTAGGCGGTGCTGCCCAGCGCGCCCTGCAGCACCAGCATGCCGAAGCGGGTGGTCTCGCGCTGGGTTTCATCCAGCTGGCTGGAGTCGAAGGTGGTGGTGTCCAGGTAACCGAACTGCGGGGTCTGGCCGGGGTTGACCGGGATCTGCAAGCGATTGTTGGCGAAGCCGGCGAACACGCTCAGGCGCGTGTTCTCGTTGACCAGGTAGGTGAGGTCAGCGAACGCTTTGCCTTGGTGGGTGTCGTCGTGCAGCGGCTTGCGCGAGCGGGTCGGGTTCTCCAGGCCAACCTCGTTCTGGTCGTAGTTGCCAGTAAGGAACCAGCTCCATCGCCCCTGGTTGCCCCACCACGAGGCATTCGGATTGATCTTGCCGAACGAGCCTGCGGTCAGACCGGCGCTGCCGCCATTGCCGAGCTCGGCGCCATTGCGGGTGGTGATGTCGACCACTGCAGCGGTGCGCTCGCCGAACTGCGCCGGCAGCGCGCCATCCATCAGGCGGATGCTCTTGATGGTGCGGGCATCCAGTGTCTGGCCGAAGCCGGAGATCGATTCGGGCAACAGCACGCCATTGATGCGGTACTGCAGATTGGCGTGGTCGCCGCGCACGTGCACGCCGCCATAGGAATCCTGGACCACGCCCGGGGCCTGCAGCAGTACCTGGCTGAGCGGCGCGGAGGCACCCAGCGGCTGCTTCTGGATGTCCTCGGCGGTGATCTGGTACTGGCTGCTGCCGATGTCCGGCGACAGCGCGTTGCGGGCCTGGTCGAGCTGGGCGTGGACGGTGACTGCGTCCAGATCCTTGACGGAGGAAGAGGTGTCGTCGGTCGTTGCGGCGAAGGCGGGCAGGCTGGCCAAGGCCAGGGCGAAGGCAATGCCGGTAGCGAGGGGTGAGGGCTTCATGGTGAGAGAGGGGGCGGCTGGGCGTGGAAGGGGCCGGTCCATGACGTGGAAGTGTTACTCCGTAACAAATCATGCGCCTGTCCCGTGCGGCTGACCATGCTGGATCTGGCTGCCGGCGCTGGCCTTTCCCTGCCGTTCAGGTGGCTGGGGCGGTGGGTGTGGGCCTTTGCGTCAGCGGCTGGCTCTGCGACCATGACCGCCCCCCACCCCGGAAGTCTGCAATGAGCCTGTCCGCCGTTCCACCCGCGTCCGATCCCGCCGCGACCACCGCTGGCGCTGCCTGGTCGCCGGAGAGCTGGCGTGGCAAGACCGCGCTGCAGATGCCGACCTACCCGGACCCGGTGGCATTGGACGCCGCTCTGCACGAGCTGAAGCGGCTGCCGCCGCTGGTCACCTCGTGGGAGATCCTGGCGTTGAAGCAGCAGCTGGCCGAGGCCCAGGAAGGCAAGCGCTTCCTGCTGCAGGGCGGCGACTGCGCCGAGAACTTCAGCGACTGCGAATCGGGCACCATCTCCAACCGCCTGAAGGTACTGCTGCAGATGAGCCTGGTGCTGGTGCACGGCCTGCGCCAGCCAGTGATCCGCGTGGGCCGCTTCGCCGGCCAGTACGCCAAGCCGCGCTCGGCCGACACCGAGACCCGCGACGGCGTGACCCTGCCCAGCTACCGCGGTGATGTGATCAACGCACCGGCGTTCACCGAAGCGGCGCGCCTGCCGGACCCCAAGCGGATGCTGCAGGCCCACGCGCATTCGGCGATGACGATGAACTTCGTGCGTGCGCTGATCGACGGCGGTTTCGCCGACCTGCACCACCCCGAATACTGGAATCTGGAGTGGGTAAGCCACTCGCCGCTGGCGGCCGAGTACCAGAAGATGGTGGCCTCGATCGGCGATGCGGTGCACTTCATGGAGACCCTGGCCGGGGCCCGCGTGCACAACCTCAACCGCATCGACTTCTACACGTCGCACGAAGCCCTGCTGCTGCCCTACGAGCAGGCGTTGACCCGCCAGGTGCCGCGCCAGCAGGGCTGGTTGAACCTGAGCACGCATTACCCGTGGATCGGCATGCGCACGGCCGCGCTCGATGGCGCGCACGTGGAGTACCTGCGTGGCGTGCGCAATCCGATTGCGATCAAGGTGGGTCCGTCGGTGACGCCGGACCAGCTGCTGCGCCTGATCGATGTGCTCAACCCACATGACGAGCCGGGCCGCCTGAGCTTCATCCACCGGATGGGCGCAACGCAGATCGCCGAGAAACTGCCGCCGCTGCTGGACGCGGTCAAGCGTGATGGTCGCCGCGTGCTGTGGGTGTGCGATGCGATGCATGGCAATACCGAAAGCACCGCCAACGGTTTCAAGACACGCCGCTTCGACAACGTGCGTGGCGAGGTGGAGATGTCGTTCGATCTGCATGCGGCCGCCGGTACGCGCCTGGGCGGTGTGCACCTGGAACTGACCGGCGAGGACGTGACCGAGTGCATCGGCGGCGCGCGCGAACTGACCGAGCGCGACCTGGAGCGTGCGTATCGTTCGACGGTGGACCCGCGGTTGAACTACGAGCAGTCGCTGGAGATCGCGATGGCGATCGTGCGCAAGCAGGAGCAAGTGCGGTAAGTGCGTTGCGGCAGGGCTTGCAGCCCTGCACCTGCCGAATCAACGTCAACTTCAACGTCAAACGCGGGCATTCCGTGGGAAGGCGGGGTGGTATCGGAGTGCGGGGACGCCGCAAGTACGTCCTTGTAGGCTTGGCAGCCGCTTGCTCGTGTGCGCAGGAAAGCGCACACGAGCAAGCGGCGACCGAGCTTACATGGGTGAGGGCGCTTTGCTTGCGAAGCACTGCTTCGCAAGCGCCCGAACGCACAGCCGCCAGCGGCTGGGCCGGGCCCCGGAGGGGTACTTGCAGCGCCCCCCGC
The DNA here is from genome assembly GCF_051853085.1 of Stenotrophomonas sp. T8. NCBI lineage: Bacteria > Pseudomonadati > Pseudomonadota > Gammaproteobacteria > Lysobacterales > Lysobacteraceae > Stenotrophomonas > Stenotrophomonas sp. T8. The sequence goes on from NZ_CP195329.1 coordinate 523,044, forward strand.
AACCGGACCCACCCCGCCATCCCACAGCAAACCCGCTTCTGCTTCGGCTGTTGCTGTTGCCGTTGCTGTTGCTTCGGCTTCTGGGCAGGTGCAGGGCTGCAAGCCCTGCCGATCAACACCCTCCTTACGAACGGCTGACGTGACGCTCATGTGCCATGCGCGAGGCTGTCCACTTGCTTGTCCGACTGGAGGTGGCAACGGTGCACTGGCAGAGCGCACAGGCCTACGCATGGCCGTTGGGTTTGGCCGCATTGGTGGGCGGCATCGGCGCGTGGCTGATCCTGTGGATCTACCATCGGCTGAAAGGGCGTGATCGGCGGCGCGCGCGCATCGGGCGTGTGCTCGGGCTGCCAATGGCCACCGCATGGCCGCTGCTGCTGTTGATCCCTGCGTTGCAGGCCACGCCGCTGCAGGATCCCCTTCTGGGCAACCTGCAACGGGTGCTGCATATCGCACTGACCGCCTGCTTCATCTGGTTGCTGGTACGCGCAGTGGCAGCGGGTGAGCGGGCCATCCTGCGCAGCCATCCCATCGATGTCTCCGATAATCTGGAAGCGCGCCGCATCCAGACCCAGACGCGGGTGCTCAGCCGTGTGCTGATGGGCGGCATCATCGTGCTGGGTGCTTCGCTGGTGCTGTTGACCTTTCCCATGGTGCAGAAGATCGGCACCGCGCTGCTGGCCTCGGCGGGCCTCATCGGCCTGGTGGCCGGTATCGCCGCAAAGCCGGTGTTCGGCAATCTGATCGCTGGCCTGCAGATTGCAGTGACCCAGCCGATCCGGCTGGACGATGTGGTGATCGTCGAGGGCGAGTGGGGACGCATCGAGGAGATCGGCAGCAGCTACGTGGTGGTACGCATCTGGGACGAGCGGAGGATGGTGGTGCCGCTGACCTGGTTCATCGAGAACCCCTTCCAGAACTGGACCCGGCGCAGCGCCGATCTGCTCGGTACGGCGTTTCTGTGGCTGGACTATCGTGCCCCGATCGCGGCGATCCGCGCTGAGCTGGAGCGCATCTGCCGGGGTGAGGCATTGTGGGATGGCCGGGTCTGCGTGACCCAGGTGACCGAAACCAGCGAGCGTGCGATCCAGGTGCGCCTGCTGGTGAGTGCGCGCAGCTCTGGCGACGCGTTCGACCTGCGTTGCCTGGTACGCGAGCGCATGCTCGATTTCCTCGCACGTGAGCATCCGCAGTCGCTGCCGCAGCTGCGTGCGCGGCTGCAGCATGCTGACGAGCTGGACATGCCGCGTGGTCCACGCGCACGTACTGCAGATGTGCGTTCGCCGGGGGCTGAAGACGGTGAGGCGGCAATCGTGCCGATGGAGCCGGAACCCGAACGGTAGCGCCGGCCAGCGGCCGGCACTACCGGATCAAGGCTCGCCGGCGTCGATCAGCGTGTCGGTGCCGAAGTGCGGTGGCCGCCGCGCGCGGGTGCGCTGTTCGTAGGCGTACGCCATTTCGATCAGCTTCGGTTCGCTCCAGGCGGTGCCCATGAACAGCAGGCCGACCGGCAGGCCATCGATCTGGCCCATCGGCACGCTGAGGCTGGGATAGCCGGCGACGGCGGCGGCACTGTAGCTCTCGCCGGGGAAGTCGTCGCCTTCGCTGCGGATCGGCCACGCCACGCCGGTGGTCGGCGCGACCAGGGCGTCGAGCTGGTGGGCGGCGAGGGCGGCATCGATGCCTTCCGGGCCCGCCAACCGGCGCGCATCGCTGCGTGCGCGGATATAGGCGGGGTCGGCCAAGCCAGCGGTAGCGTCAGCTTCCACCAGCAGTTCCTGGCCGAACAGGCCCAGTTCCTGCTTGCTGTGCGCCCGGTTGAAGGCGATCAATTCGGCCAGGCTGTGCAGGGGAGCGCGGTGGGCGCTGAAGTAACGCTCCAGCCCGGCCTTGAACTCGTACAGCAGTACCTTGCGTTCGGCGTCGGCCCAGGCGCCCTGGTTGGGCAGCTCCACCGGCACCACGACGGCGCCGGCCCGACGCAGCTCGGTGGCGGCGTGTTCGATCAGTGGCGGCATGCCGCGGTATTTCAGCAGCGGCGTCTGCAGCAGGCCGATGCGCTTGCCACGCAGTCCCTGCGGATCCAGCCGCGCGGTGTAGTCGTACACCGCACGGCCGGGCATGGTTGCGGTGGCCGGGTCGGCATCATCGCGGCCGGCAATTGCGGTCAGTACGGCCGCAGCGTCGGCGACGCTGCGTGTCATCGGCCCCGCAGTATCCTGGCTGAAGGAAATCGGGATGATGCCATCGCGGCTGACCAGGCCGACGGTCGGCTTGAGGCCGACGATGCCATTGATCGCCGCAGGGCAGACGATGCTGCCGTCGGTTTCGGTGCCGATCGCCACGCTGGCCAGGTTGGCGGCGACCGCTACCGCGCTGCCGCTGCTGGAGCCGCAAGGCGAGTGGCTGAGGCGATAGGGATTGCGGGTCTGGCCGCCGCGCGCGCTCCAGCCGGACACCGAATCGTTGCCGCGGAAATTGGCCCATTCGCTGAGATTGGTCTTGCCCAGCACCACGGCCCCGGCCTCGCGCAGGCGCCGCACCAGATACGCATCGTCAGGGCGGAACCCCTGCAGGGCCAGAGAGCCGGCACTGGTGGCCATCGGCGCCGCGTTGATGTTGTCCTTCAGCAGTACCGGGATGCCGTGCAGCGGGCCACGCAGGCGTCCATCGCGGCGCTCGCGGTCGCGCGCCGCGGCTTCCTTCAGGGCATCGGGGTTGAGCTCGATCACCGCGCGCAGGCGGGGGCCGGCCCGATCCAGGGCGGCGATGCGCTGCAGGTAGGCCTGGGTCAGGGTGGTGCTGTCCAGTTCACCGGCGGTCATCCGCGCCTGCAGGTCGGCAACATCGGTTTCAGCGTACGGGAACGGCACGTTGCGGCTCGCAGGTTCGGCCGCATGCGCGCTGGGCGTGGCCGGGCTGCAGCCAGCCGAAAGCAGCGCAGGCAGCGCGGCGAGCAGGCAGGTCAGCAGAGGCGGCAAGGACGGGCGCATGGGGCGGCTTGGTCGGCTCCAATCCCCAGTGTAGCCGGTGCTCAGCGGTGGCGCTTGCGCAGGTCGCGGGCGAGAACGTAGACCACGATCAGGTTGATCGCCAGGATCGTCCACGACGGCCAGCCGGGGTGGCGGATGATCGCGAAGATGTCGAAGGGCAGGTACAGCGAGGCAGTCAGGCAGCCCAGCCAGGAGGCCCAGGCCTTGGCCCGCCACAAGCCCCAGGCTTCGACCAGGTGCAGCAGGCCGTAGCCGATCATCCCCGCCGCGGCCAGGTGGACCGCGTCGGGGCTGATCATATGCAGCAGCGAGGGCAGGGTGCCATGGTCCGGATCCAGGCTGAAACGCCGGATCAGGACCATGATGCCGTGCCGAAGCGGCTGCGGTCCGAGCACTTCCAGCCCGGTGGCGGCCAACAGCGCCAGCATCGCCTTGCTCGCTTCGAGCAGGGCGATGACGTGCAGACCCGGATGCCGGTGTGGATCCGGGTTGTAGCCGCTCTGGTTCACGGGGTGCTGGCTCAGCCGCCGCGCGAAGCCTTCTTGCGGTCGCTCTCGGTCAGGAACTTCTTGCGCAGGCGGATCTCCTTCGGGGTGATCTCGACCAGCTCGTCGTCTTCGATGAAGTCCAGGGCCTGTTCCAGCGAGTACTTGATCGCCGGGGTCAGCTGGATCGCATCGTCCTTGCCGGAAGCGCGCATGTTGGTCAGCGGCTTGGTCTTGATCGCGTTGACGGTCAGGTCGTTGTCCTTGGAGTGGATGCCGACCAGCTGACCTTCATACACGTTGTCGCCTTCGGCAGCGAAGAGCTTGCCGCGTTCCTGCAGCGGGCCCAGCGAGTAGGCCGGCGTGACGCCCGGCGCATTGGCGATCATCACGCCGTTGATGCGCTTGGCGATGGCGCCCTGTTCCTTCGGGCCGTAGTGGTCGAACACGTGGAACAGCAGGCCCGAACCCTGGGTCAGGGTCTTGAACTCGTTCTGGAAGCCGATCAGGCCACGGGCCGGGATCTGGTACTCCAGGCGCACGCGGCCCTTGCCGTCCGATTCCATGTTCTTCAACTGGCCCTTGCGGGTGCCCAGCTTTTCCATCACGCCGCCCTGGTGGACTTCTTCGATGTCCACCACCAGCTGCTCGATCGGCTCCATCAGCTGGCCGTCGATTTCCTTGATGATCACTTCCGGGCGCGACACGGCCAGCTCGTAGCCTTCGCGGCGCATGTTCTCGATCAGCACCGACAGGTGCAGTTCGCCACGGCCCGAGACCAAGAACTTGTCGGCGTCTTCCAGCTGCTCGACCTTCAGGGCCACGTTGTGGACCTTTTCACGGTCCAGGCGGTCCTTGATCTGGCGGCTGGTCAGGAACTTGCCACCGGACAGGTCCTTGTTGCCGGCGAACGGCGAATTGTTCACCTGGAAGGTCATCGAGATGGTCGGCTCGTCGACGGTCAGCGCAGGCAGGGCTTCCGGGAAGTCCGGTGCGCAGATGGTGTCGGAGATGGTCAGCTCCTGGATGCCGGAGATGGCCACGATGTCGCCGGCCTCGGCCGAATCCTGCTCGATGCGCTCCAGGCCCATGAAGCCCAGCACCTGCAGCACCTTGCCGTTGCGCTTCTTGCCTTCACGGTCGATGACCGCGACCTGCATGTTCTTCTTCAGGGTGCCGCGCTGGATGCGGCCGATGCCGATCACGCCCACGAAGTTGTTGTAGTCCAGCTGGCTGATGCGCATCTGGAACGGGCCTTCCGGGTCCACTTCCGGCTTCGGCGCGTGCTGCATGATCGCTTCGTACAGCGGGGTCATGTCGCCGTCGCGCACGGTGTCTTCCAGGCCCGCGTAGCCGTTCAGGCCCGAGGCGTAGACGATCGGGAAGTCCAGCTGCTCGTTGGTGGCACCGAGCTTGTCGAACAGGTCGAAGACCTGGTCGATCACCCACTCCGGACGGGCGCCCGGACGGTCGACCTTGTTGACCACGACGATCGGCTTGAAGCCCATCGCGAAGGCCTTCTGGGTCACGAAGCGGGTCTGCGGCATCGGGCCGTCCATCGCATCGACCAGGATCAGCACGGTGTCGACCATCGACAGCACGCGCTCGACCTCACCGCCGAAGTCGGCGTGGCCGGGGGTGTCGACGATGTTGATCCGGTTCTTGATGCCGGTCTTCTTGTCTTCCCAGGTGATGGCGGTGTTCTTGGCCAGGATGGTGATGCCGCGTTCCTTTTCCTGGTCGTTGCTGTCCATCACGCGCTCGGCGAGGACGGTGCGCTCGGACAGGGTGCCGGACTGCTTCAGCAGCTGGTCGACCAGGGTGGTCTTGCCATGGTCGACGTGGGCGACGATGGCGATGTTGCGAAGATTTTCGATGGACATACGAAAGGGGGCCAGTCGGCGCCGGATTTGGAAAAAGAAGTCCAACATTATACGTCGAACTTGACGATTCGCGAAAAGGTGGATTTCACGCCGGCCAAACGGCCCATTCAGCTGGCTGTCCACCGCTTCGGCCGAGGTCGCCAGGACGGCCCCTCGGCTCACCTTCCCCTGGCTGAAGGCGGGGGCTCCACCGATGGTCGAAGGCACCGCCGCCACGAGGCAGGTGTAAACTAGGTGGCTAGACGCATTCCCCTTTGCACCAAGGATCTTCATGTCCCTCATCGCCACTTTCGACACCACCCAGGGCCCGATCAAGGTCGAGCTGTTCGCCGACAAGGCGCCACTGACCGTGGCCAACTTCGTGAACCTGGTCAAGCACGGCTTCTATGACGGCCTGATCTTCCATCGCGTGATCGCCGACTTCATGATCCAGGGCGGCTGCCCGCAGGGCCGTGGCACCGGCGGCCCGGGCTACAAGTTCGAAGACGAGAAGAATGGCGTGAAGCACGAGGTCGGCTCGCTGTCGATGGCCAACGCCGGCCCGAACACCAACGGCAGCCAGTTCTTCATCACCCACATCAAGACCGATTGGCTGGACGGCCGCCACACCGTCTTCGGCAAGGTCCTGGAAGGCCAGGCCATCGTCGATTCGGTCAAGCAGGGCGACGTGATCCATTCGATCACCCTGGAAGGCGACGTCGACGCCGTGCTGGCCGCCCAGGCCGAGCGCGTCGCGGAGTGGAACAAGCACCTCGCCGCCTGACCCCCTTTCGAAACGGCCACCCACGGGTGGCCGTTTCCCTGTTCCCCGCCGCCCGCCCGGCCTGCGTGGCCATGCCCGCGGCGCCCCATCAAACGCTTGCAAGCAAGAGGAAACCCCCATGAAAGCACCCGTTCGTGTTGCCGTGACCGGCGCCGCCGGCCAGATCGGTTATGCCCTGCTGTTCCGCATCGCCTCCGGCGAAATGCTGGGCAAGGACCAGCCGGTCATCCTGCAGCTGCTGGAACTGCCGGTCGACAAGGCCCAGGCCGCCCTGAAGGGCGTGATGATGGAGCTGGAAGACTGCGCGTTCCCGCTGCTGGCCGGCATGGTTGGCACCGATGACGCCGAAGTCGCGTTCAAGGACGCCGACATCGCCCTGCTGGTCGGCGCACGTCCGCGTGGCCCGGGCATGGAGCGCAAGGACCTGCTGCTGGAGAACGCCAAGATCTTCACCGCCCAGGGCGCCGCGCTGAACAAGGTCGCCAGCCGTGACGTGAAGGTGCTGGTGGTCGGCAACCCGGCCAACACCAATGCCTACATCGCGATGAAGTCGGCTCCGGACCTGAAGCCGGAGAACTTCACCGCCATGCTGCGCCTCGACCACAACCGCGCGCTGAGCCAGCTGTCGGCCAAGCTGGGCAAGCCGGTCGGTGGCATGGAGAAGCTGGTGGTGTGGGGCAACCACAGCCCGACCATGTACCCGGACTACCGTTTCGCCACCGCCGACGGCGCCTCGATCGCCGATGCGATCAACGACCAGGAGTGGAACGCCAACACGTTCATCCCGACCGTCGGCAAGCGCGGCGCGGCGATCATCGAAGCCCGTGGCTCGTCCTCGGCCGCTTCGGCCGCCAATGCCGCCATCGACCACGTGCGTGACTGGGTGCTGGGCAGCAACGGCAAGTGGGTCACCATGGGCGTGCCGTCCGACGGTTCCTACGGCATTCCGGAAGGCGTGATCTTCGGTTTCGCGGTGACCACCGAGAACGGCAAGTACACCCTGGTCAAGGATCTGCCGATCGACGACTTCAGCCAGAAGTACATCGACAAGACCCTGGCCGAGCTGGAAGAAGAGCGCGCCGGCGTCGCCCACCTGCTGGGCTGATGCAGGCGGTACCGGCTCCGGTCGGTAGGTCTTGCATCAAGGTAGGTACCGACCGCTGGTCGGTACGCAGAAAACGGGGAGGCTTCGGCTTCCCCGTTTTCATTTGGAATTCCTGGAATCGCATGATCCACCTGCACTACATCGACGACGCGCTGCTGGTGGCTGAAAAGCCCGCCGGCCTGCTGTCCGTGCCCGGCCGCAGCGCCGAGAACCAGGACTGCGTCGTCGCGCGCCTGCAGTCGCTGTACCCGGATGCGTTGACCGTGCACCGCCTGGACCAGGTGACTTCCGGGCTGCTGCTGCATGCGCGTGGCAAGGACATGCAGGCGGCGTTGTCGATGCAGTTCGAGCAGCGCCGGGTTGGCAAGCGCTATGAAGCGATCGTGGAGGGACTGCTTGAAGGCGATGCCGGCGACGTGGATCTGCCGCTGATTGTGGACTGGCCGAACCGGCCGAAGCAGACGGTCGATCACGAACGCGGCAAGCCGGCGCTGACGCGCTGGCGCGTAATGGCGCGTGATGTGGAAGCGCAGCGTACCCGCGTGGAGCTGGAACCGATCACCGGCCGCAGCCATCAGCTGCGGTTGCACATGGCCAGTATTGGCCATCCGATTGTTGGCGACGTGCTGTATGACGCGGCACCGGCGCAGCGCGTGCACCTGCATGCGCGCAGCCTGCGGTTCACGCATCCGCTGACGGGCGAGGCGCTCGCGTTCGAGTCCGCGGCTCCGTTCTAGGGGGTCGGCAGGGCTTGCAGCCCTGCACCTGCTACGAACCGGAGCAACGTCAAACATCAAAGGCGGGCTATCCGTGGGTTGGCGGGACGGTGTCGGAGTGCGGGGCCGCCGCAAGTACGTCCGTGTAGGCTTGGCAGCCGCATCCATGCGGCTGACACCCCGCACTCCGACACCGCCCCACCTTCGACAGGTTCACTCGGCTGTTGGTAACGGTGGCCGTTGTTCCGCGCAGCTGTTGGTAGGTGTCGACCTTGGTCGACACGATTTTTCTGTCAGATATCGAATGAATCATCCACGCATGGCGTGGATCTACCGTGTCGACCGAGGTCGACACCTACCAGAACAATATGCCGTTCCGACAGATCGCGGAATCTGTCGAAGGTGGGGTGGGTCCGGTGGCGGGAGTGTCCGCGGCATGGATGCCGCGGCCAAGCCCCCACGGTGAAGTGACCCCCGAGACTTGGACGGTGGGGTCAGGCGGCTGCTTGGGCCTGTTCCCGGTACTTTACCGGGCTTAGCCCCTTCAATTTCAATCTGATTCGCTCTTGGTTGTAGTACTTGATGTACTCCACCAGCCCGGCCTCCAGGCTTTCGATGCTGTCAAAGCTGTTCAGGTAGAAGAACTCCGACTTCAGCGTCCCGAAGAAGCTTTCCATTGCCGCATTGTCCAAGCAGTTGCCACGTCGGGACATGCTTTGCTTCAACGAGTGCTTTTCCAGCATGTGCCGGTAGTTCTCATGCTGGTACTGCCAGCCCTGGTCGGAGTGGATCATTGGCCGCTCATCCGGCGAAAGCTTCTTGATGGCCTCCTCCAGCATCTGACCTACCAGATCGAACACAGGCTGGCGCTTGATCTGATAAGCCACGATTTCACCGTTGTAGAGGTCCATGATCGGCGACAGGTACAGCTTCATGCCTTGCACCTTGAACTCGGTGACGTCAGTCACCCACTTCTGGTTGGGCCGCTCGGCATGGAACTGGCGATTGAGGTCATTGCCAACCACAACATTGGCGGCCCCTTTGAAGGACCGGTAGCGCTTCACGCGTACCCGTGATTTCAGGCCCATCTCCCCCATCAGGCGCTGTACCCGCTTGTGATTGGTCCGATGGCCCTGATTGGCCAGTTCCAGCGTCACCGTGCGATACCCATAGCGCCCTTGGCTTTGATCGTAGATTGCCCGGATGCGCTCGCACAGGGCTGCCTCATCCTGATCCGGATGGGCCAGGACATGGTTCTGGTAATAGAACGTACTGCGTGACAGCTCTGCCGCTTCGAGCAGAAGCGACAGCGTATGAACCTGCCTCAATCCTTGGATGGCTTGCGCTTTGCGTCCTGCGCCGCCTGCTCTTCCCGGATCAAGGCATCGAGTTTTTTTAGGTAGTCGGTCTCCGCACGCAGATAGGCGACTTCCTTGAGCAGCTCATCGCGGCTCATTTCCTCAGGTGGCTTGGACGAGCGGGTCTTTTTCATCGGCTTTCGGGGCGGCGGCGGAGGTGGTGCCAGCGCTTGGGCACCGCCTTGAGCATACAGGCGACGCCACCGACCCACCGCGCCGGCATCGCCAATTTGAAAGTAAGTGGTGGCCTCCCGCCCGGACATGCCGTCCTGGCCCATCTTCTTCAGGACAGCCAGCTTGAATGCGAGGTCATAGGACTGGGCCTGGCGGCGAAACCCGCGCCAACCATGCAGCCGATAGGTCGCCACCCAGCGCCTGACCGTGGAGAACTCCAGGCCGTAGCGACGAGCAACGGCTTTGACCGATGTGGAGGTCTTGCAGGCCTCTTTGGCGACCTGCAGTTTGAAACGCGCGTCGTATCTGTTCATGTATCCCTCGGGGTTGGATCTGATGTCCAACTCCCGGGGGTCACTTCACGGACGGGTTTACGGCGTCTCCCGCCACCGGACCCGCCCCGCCATCCCTCAGTAAGCCAGCTTCTGCTGTTGCTTCGGCTTCTGCAAGTGCAGGGCGCAGCCCTGCATGAAAAACCCACCCCCCTACCAAGGTAGGGCGGCCCGCGCGCCAGCGCCGGACTATCCTCGAACCCATGACTTTGTCTGGGAGGGCTGCGTCATGAACTACGAGGAAACCTACCGTCGCTCGATCGACGAGCCGGAGGCGTTCTGGGGCGAGGAAGCCAAGCGCATCCATTGGCACAAACCGCCGCAGCAGGTGCTCGATTACAGCAACCCGCCGTTCCGGCGCTGGTTCGTCGGTGGTGAAACCAATCTCTGCTACAACGCCGTCGACCGCCACCTGGCAACGCGCGCCGACCAGCTCGCGCTGGTTGCGATTTCCACCGAAACCAACAGCACCCGCGAGATCACCTATCGCCAGCTGTATCGCGAAGTGAACGACTTCGCCGCCGTGCTCAAGCATCTCGGCGTCGGCCACGGTGACCGCGTGGTGATCTACATGCCGAACATGGCCGAAGCCGTGTTCGCGATGCTGGCCTGCGCGCGCATCGGTGCGGTGCACTCGGTGGTGTTCGGTGGCTTCGCCGCGCACAACCTGGCGCTGCGCATCGACGATGCGAAGCCGAAGTTGCTGATCGCAGCGGATGCCGGCATGCGCGGTGGCAAGCTGATTCCGTACAAGCCGATGGTCGACGCGGCCTGCGCCGAAGCGGCGTCGCCTCCGCCACACGTGCTGATCGTCTCGCGTGGGCTGGATGCCGCCGAACCCCGCGTGCCGGGTCGCGACGTGGACTACGCCGCGCTGCGTGCACAGGTTGGTGAAGTCGATGTGCCGGTGCAGTGGCTTGAAGCGAGCGAGCCGAGCTACCTGCTGTACACCTCCGGCACCACCGGCAAGCCGAAGGGCGTGCAGCGCGATGTCGGTGGTTACGCGGTGGCGATGGCGCAGTCGATGGAGACCGTGTTCGACTGCAAGCCGGGCCAGGTGATGTTCTCCACTTCCGACGTCGGCTGGGCGGTGGGCCACTCGTACAACGTGTACGGCCCGCTGATCGGTGGCTGCACCTCGTTGCTGTACGAGGGGCTGCCGACGAATCCGGACCCGGGCATCTGGTGGGCGCTGTGCGAACAGTACAACGTGCGCACCATGTTCTCCTCACCCACCGCCATCCGCGTGCTGAAGAAGCACGACGCGGACTTCATCCATCGCCACGACCTGAGCGCCCTGAAGTACCTGTTCCTGGCCGGCGAGCCGCTGGACGAACCCACCGCGCACTGGATCAGCGAAGCGCTGGGCAAGCCGATCATCGACAACTACTGGCAGACCGAAACCGGCTGGCCGGCACTGACCCTGCTGCCGGGCCTGGAGATGAAGCCGGTGCGCTTCGGTTCACCGGGCTTCCCCAATCTCGGCTATCGGATGAAGGTGATCGACGAGAACACCGGCGAGGAAGTGGCGCCGGGGCAGAAGGGCGTGCTGGTGGTGTCGCCGCCCTTGCCGCCGGGTTGCATGAGCACGGTGTGGAACGACGACAACCGATTCCTGCAGAGCTACTTCAGCCACTTCAAGGAACTGCTGTACAGCTCGCTGGACTGGGCGATCCGCGATGACGATGGCTATACCTTCATCCTCGGCCGTACCGACGATGTGATCAACGTGGCCGGGCATCGTCTGGGTACGCGCGAGATCGAGGAGGCCATCTCCAGCCACCCGCGCGTGGCCGAGGCTGCCGTGATCGGGGTCAAGGACGAGCTGAAGGGGCAGGTGCCGCTGGTGTTCGTCACCCTCAAGCAGGGGCTTGAGGGCGAGGATCCGGCGCCGGTGGTGGCCGAGATGATGGCGACGGTGACAACTTCGCTTGGTGCGGTCGCGCGCCCGGCGCATGTGCACGTGGTCAATGCGCTGCCCAAGACCCGTTCGGGCAAGCTGCTGCGGCGCTCGTTGCAGGCGTTGGCCGAGCAGCGCGACCCGGGCGACCTGTCGACGCTGGACGACCCCAGCGCGCTGGAGGAGATCCGCCGCGCGCTGGGCCGTTGATCCGGTAGCGCCGGCCGCTGGCCGGCCCCCCCCATCAATCCCGAGGTTGCCGGCCAGCGGACGGCACTACCCGCGGCACTTGCGCTAAGCTCGGCCTGTCATCGACCTGCAACACGCGGTGCGCGCCGGGGAACGCGCGCGCCGCCCGGGGATGGCAATAAGGGGGGCGTGCCCGCACACGGCACGCTGGCATGGCGCATCAAGGGAGGGGGAGGCAATGGCATTGCTGCACGCCAAGACGGCTGCTGGCCGTCAGGAAATCGAAGACCGTGGCCGGCGCCTGCCGGCGGCACTGCGTTCAATCCTGCTGATGGTCGATGGCCATCGCGATGACACCGAACTGCGCGGCCTGTTCGATGGCCTGCGCGCACCTCCGGATGCACTGGAGCAGCTGGCCGCACAGGGACTGATCGAGGTGATCGGCGGGAGCGTAGAGGCCGCTCCGGCGCGTGGCATCAGCACCGGCCGCGAACAGGACCCGGCGCTGTACCAGCAGTTGTACGACGCGATGAGCGAGGCGGTGCGGCGCCATCTGGGGCTGAAGGGCTACTTCATGCAGTTGAAGATCGAACGCTGCACCGATGCGCTGGCGCTGGAACGCCTGTGCCCGGAACTGCTGGCGGCGGTGGGCAAGGCGCGCAGCCCGGCGCTGGCCCAGCGCTGGTGGCAGGAAACCCAGTCCGCCGTAGTAAACGCTGGCAAAGAGGTCGTGCAGGCCTGAGCCACCGCGTAAAGTGATCGGTTCACTTTCCCACAAGGAGTCCCGCGTGCAGGACGACCACGATGACACCGACACCCCCGGCTGGGACGCGATCAATGCGGCGCTGGCGCCGCTGTATGCCGGGCAGGAGCCGCGACACTACGGCACCGCGCTTCCCTACACGCTCGGCGGCCAGGATCCGCTGGATGGCATCAGCGTGTACTGGGCGGATGCGCCGGTTCCGCATTGGCACTACATCACCTACGGTTTCTCCGAGCTGTATGCCAAGGAGAGCAGTGATGCTGCCGCCAGCGGCTATGGTTTCGAGCTGACGTTCCGTCTTGCTGCCGAAGCCGCTGAGAACGCCGACAGCACGCCGCCGGTGTGGCCGATGAACCTGCTGCAGAACCTGGCGCGCTATGTGTTCGGCAGCGGCAACGTGTTCGAGGATGGCCACCATCTGAATGCGAACGGCCCGATCGCACTGGAGACCGACACGCGGTTGTGCCACTTGGCCTTCATTGCCGACCCGCAGTTGCCGGCACGCGACACCGCCAATGGCCACCTGCAGTTCCTGCAGCTGGTCGGGCTGACCGATGAGGAGATGGAGGCGGTCAAGCGCTGGTCGACACGTGGCGTGCTGCAGGCACTGCAGCCGGCAATGCCGCTGTGGGTCAGCGACCTGCATCGCGGCAACCTGCTGGAAGATCCGGCATTGGCCGAACGGGTGAGGGCCGGCAGCGAGCGCGAGGGCTCCAGCACCGGCATGCTGTTCGTCGAGACGTTGGACTGGCGGCAGGAGGCGGGCGTCACCACGCTGGTGCTCGGCGCGGGCCAGGTCGCCAGCGTGTGCGAACTGCTACCGCTGCGCCTGCGCCACGGAAAGTCGCTGGAACTGGTCGGTCGCGAGCGGCAATGGGCGTTCATTCCAGCCGGGCATGGCGACGTGGGCGAACTGTCGGCGGACAGCGCGCGCTGGGCGCTGAGCGAGGCGGGGCTGCGGGCCCTGGCCGGCGTGCGTGCCGAACGTGGCATCTACCCGTTGACGGAGGCGCTGCGCATCGACGTGGTGCCGACCTATCTGCGCGATGCCAAGGGCGAAGTGATCCGCCAGATCGGCTGATCACCCCGTTGGAGCCGAGGGGTCAGAACCGCCTGCTGCGCAGACGGATCCGACCCCGCTTGGTAGCCGGTGGCGTCAGGCCAGGCCTTCGGCCTTCAGCGCGGCCTGCACGCCGGCATCGGCGTCCATGCGTGCCTTGTAGGCGGCCAGGTTGTCCAGGCCGGACAGATCAACCTTGGTACCGGCGGCCCAGCGCAGGGTGATGTAGAAGTACGGGTCGGCGAAGCTGCGGAAGCCGGCCAGCCAGGGCTTGTCGGCCAGCTGCCTGTCAGCGGTCTCGAACAGGCTACGCAGGCGCTTGTGCGCGGCGGCGCGGATCGCGTCGTACTGGCTCTCGTCGGCGATGAACTTGCCCGGCGCGAACAGCGGCGAGAAGGCCGGGTGCACGTCGGAATTGACGAAGGCCAGCCAGCGGGTGGCTTCGGCGCGCTGGCGCGGACTGCCGTCACCGCCGAGGCCGGCCTGCGGGAAGCGGTCGGCGATGTAGCCCATGATCGCGGCGTTCTGCAGCAGCACGAAGTCGCCGTCGACCAGTGCGGGAACGGCACCGGCCGGATTGATCTTGAGGAATTCCGGACCCTTCAGGGTGTCCTTGTTCAGCAGTTCAACCTCGAACGGCTGGCCGGTCCACTGCAGGGCGATGTGGTCGGCGGTGGAACAGGCACCGGGCTTGCTGTACAGCTTCATGGGAACTCCAGGTGATGCGGGCGGGAAACGCCCACTATCCCAGAGCCCGGCGGCGGCCGGCAACGCTGCCGCCAGCACGGATCGTTACGACTGCCGCGGCTTGAGGTTCTGCACCTTGTAGAAGGTGTGATCGCCGATGGTCGCCACCTGGTAGGCGTTGCGCCAGTTCGGGCTGGCGATGGACAGCGCGGCGAAGTGGCTGGCACCGGGCACGATCTCGCGGCGTTCGCCGGCCGGCAGCGCCCAGTTGCGCTCGGCGTCGAAGGCCACGTTCATCGCTTCGCTCCACGCCGCGTCATTGCCCAGCTGGGTGCCGGGGGAGACGATGGTCGGTGCGAACTGCTTGCGCGCGGTGACCACCTGGCACATCGAGTCGCCCCACAGGCCACTGTCGAGACGGCGCAGGGCGACCTCGGCAACAGCCTGCTGGCCGCGCAGGGTCTGGTCGCGGGCTTCCAGGTAGACGGTGGTGCTCAAACACAGTGAATCAGCGGCCGGCTGAGGCAACAACTGCGACAGCCAGAGAATCCAGGCCAGTTTCATATAACTCCTTGCTCCGTATGGGCCGCACCCTCCGGTTCCGGCCGCGGGGCGACAGGAGGTGGGGGACGACTTGGCGTCATGGGGAGGCGGCCATCGGGGCCGCCCCGTGGGCAGCCCCAAAAGAAACGATCAGTACCGATCGTGGGGACTGCGCCGGCTCACCGGAAACTGGCTGGTGAGCGGAAAGACGGCGCAAGGTAGGGGGGCATAGCCGAACGCATCGTGAACCGCTCGGCTTGACATTCAGGTTCAACCGGGGTGACGGAAATCACATTCCGTCCCCCATTCAGGCGCTCATCAGAGCGCGGCGGCGACCCGGCTGCCCTGGTCGATGGCGCGTTTCGCATCGAGTTCGGCGGCCACGTCGGCACCGCCGATCAGCTGCGCGTTGATGCCGGCCGCCTGCAGTTCGGCCTGCAGCGTGCGGTTCGGTTCCTGCCCGGCGCAGATCACCACATGGTCGACCGGCAGCAGCTGTTCGCTGCCGTCCACGCGGATGCGCAGGCCCTCGTCGTCCACCCCCAGGTACTCGACGCCACCGAGCATGCGCACGCCCTTGGCCTTCAGCGTGGCGCGATGGATCCAGCCGGTGGTCTTGCCCAGCCGCGCGCCCGGCTTGCCCGGGCTGCGCTGCAGCAGCCACAAGCGTCGCGGTGACGGCTCGACCTCGGGCCGACCCAGCGAGCCGCGTGCCTCGAAGCTGGGGTCCACGCCCCATTCGGCCATCCAGCGCTGCGGATCCAGCGAGGGGGATTCACCGGCGTGGCTGAGGAATTCGCCGACATCGAAGCCGATGCCGCCGGCGCCGATGATCGCCGCATTGGCGCCCACTTCGACCCGTCCCAGCAGCACGTCCAGGTAGCTCACCACCTTGGCGTGATCGGCACCGGGGAAATCGACCTTGCGCGGGGTGATGCCGGTGGCCAGCACCACCTCGTCGAAGCCAGCCAGTTGGGAAGCGTCGACGCGGGTACCCAGGCGCAGCTGTACGCCGGTCTCCTGCAGCGCGTGGCGGAAGTAGCGCAGGGTCTCGTGGAACTCTTCCTTGCCGGGGATGCGCTTGGCCACGTTGAACTGGCCGCCGATCTCATCATTGGCATCGAACAGGGTGACCTGGTGGCCACGCTGGGCAGCGACAGTGGCGCAGGCCAGGCCGGCGGGGCCGGCACCGACCACCGCGACCTTCTTCGGCGTAGCCGTGGGACGATAGACCAGCTCGGTCTCGTGGGCGGCGCGCGGATTGACCAGGCAGCTGGCCAGCTTGTTCTCGAACACGTGGTCCAGGCAGGCCTGGTTGCAGGCGATGCAGGTGTTGATCGCCTCCGCGCGGCCGGCACGGGCCTTGTTCGGCCACTGCGGGTCGGCCAGCAGCGGGCGTGCCAGCGACACCATGTCGGCGCCGCCACCGGCCAGGATGCGTTCGGCAACGTCGGGCATGTTGATGCGGTTGGTCGCCACCAGCGGTACCTTCACATGCGGCTTGAGCTTGGCGGTGACGCCGGCAAAGGCCGCGCGCGGCACCGAGGTGGCGATGGTCGGAATGCGCGCTTCGTGCCAGCCGATGCCGGAATTGATGATCGTTGCGCCAGCCGCCTCGATCGCCTGCGCCTGCTGAACGATCTCGTCCCAGTCGCTGCCGTCGTCGACCAGATCCACCAGTGACAGGCGGTAGATGATGATGAAGTCCGGGCCGCAGGCCTCGCGGATGCGGCGCACGATCTCGACCGCGAAGCGCATGCGCTGGCGCGCGTCGCCGCCCCAGGCATCGGCGCGCTTGTTGGTGCGCGGGGCGATGAACTCGTTGATGAGGTAGCCCTCCGAGCCCATCACTTCCACGCCGTCGTAGCCGGCCTCGCGGGCCAGCTTGGCACTGCGAGCGTAGTCGGCGATATGGCGCTCTACGCCGCTGGCCGACAATGCGCGCGGGGTGAACGGGTTGATCGGTGCCTTCAGCTTCGTCGGTGCCACCGACAACGGGTGGTAGGCATAGCGGCCGGCATGCAGCAACTGCAGGCAGATCTTCGCGCCGTGCTGGTGCGCGGCGGCGGTGAGCTGGCGGTGCGGCCGCACTTCCCAGGGCCAGGACAGCTTGCCACCGAATGGCTTCAACCAACCGACCACATTGGGCGCGAAGCCGCCGGTGACGATCAGGCCGACGCCGCCCTCGGCGCGCTCGGCGAAGTAGGCCGCCAGCCGCGGGAAGTCGCGGGCGCGATCTTCCAGGCCGGTGTGCATCGAACCCATCAATACGCGATTGCGCAGCTGGGTGAAGCCCAGGTCCAGCGGGGCGAACAGGTGGGGATAGGCGCTTTCGTTGGCTGGCGACATGGTCGATACGCTTGCGTACGGAAGCGCGAAGCGTGCCGCGAAACGGCGGCCGGGGCAAGGGCCGCTTCTTTGGAAGGGGTGGCCGCTGTCTGACGGTTTGGCAGTGCCGGCCGCTGGCCGGCACTCCGGTCAACTCAGGGCGATTGCGGTTGCCGGCCAGCGGCCGGCACAACCGGAGCGGGCCGACCGATCCCGAACCAGCCCAGCGTCATTCCGCACAGCGGCCCGATCAGCAGGGCGAAGGCGAGGGTGCCGAGGCCGACATTGCCGCCCAGGCACCAGCCCAGCAGCAGTACGCTGCCTTCGATCAGGCTGCGCACCTTCCAGATCGGCCAGCCGGTACGGGCATGCAGACCGGTCATCAGGCCATCGCGTGGCCCCGGGCCAAGGCGGGCACCGATGTACAGGCCGGTGGCCAGCGCCACCAGCAGCATGCCGGCACAGAACATCGCCAGCTGCCAGCCAAGGCCGACGGCCGGCGGCAGCAGCCACAGCCCGAACTGTGCGGAGGGGCCGATCAGCATCACGTTGAGCACGGTGCCGACGCCCGGCTTCTGCCGCAGCGGCCACCACAGCAGCAGCACCAATGCACCGATGGCATTGGTTGCCAGGCCGAATGACAGTGGCGTCTGCGCAGCGATGCCCTGCGACAGCACATCCCAGGGTGCCACGCCGATGGCGGCACGGATCATCAGCGAGGCGCCGAAGCCGTACAGGAACAGGCCGGTGATCAATTGCAGCAGGCGCAAGGGCATGGCGGTGGGCATGGCGGTCCGGGGGGGGGGGATCTGTTTCCACCGTATCGCTGTTTCTGCATCATCCATAGATACAGATGCCGGCCAATCCGCCGCTACAGGTAGCGTCGATCCTGCATGCGGGCGGTTGTGCAGGGCCGAGCCCGTGCTCTGCGGGTGGCGGCAGGCACAGCAGCCGAGCGTGGGCTCGGCTCTACATCACCGCGTCAGTCGTCCCAGCCGACCAGCGCCAGCTTGCCTACCGTGCGCCCGCTGGCCAGGCGCTGATGCGCGATGTCCAGGTTGGCCGCATTGATCGTGCCCAGCGTTTCCTTGAGCGTGCCACGCAGCTGGCCGGCATCGATCATGCTGGCCGCACGGCTGAGGATGCGGTGCTGTTCGATACAGTCGGCGGTGGCGAAGCGCGAACGCGCGAACATGAATTCCCAGTGGATGCCGATGCATTTGGCCTTGTAGGGATCGCCGATGCGCAGCGCACCCCGCGGCTCGACGATCAGGCCGACGTGGCCCTGCGGTGCCAGCAGCTGGCCCAGTTCATCCCAGTAGTGGTCGGTGTCGGCCAGATTGAGCGCGACCTGCACCGCATCGATGCCCAGCGCCCGCAACTGGGGCTGCAGTGGCTGCCGATGGTCGATCACATGCGTGGCCCCCATCTGCCGGCACCACTCGATTGAGGCCTCGCGCGAGGCGGTGGCGATCACCTCGAAACCGGCATGGCGTGCCAGCTGGATCGCCATCGAGCCGACGCCGCCGGCGCCGCCGATCACCAGCAGGTGCTGGCCCACGTGGCGGCGGCCATCGAGCTGCAGCGGCATGCGCTGGAACAGCAGTTCCCAGGCTGTGAGAGTGGTCAACGGCAGCGCCGCCGCTTCAGCGAAATCGAGCGTGGTCGGCTTGCGCGCGACCAGGCGCTCATCAACCCACTGGTACTGGGCGTTGCAGCCCGGCCGGGTAACGTCACCGGCGAAGTAGACCTCGTCACCGGAGGCGAACAGGCTGGCCTCGTCACCGATGGCTTCGACCACGCCGGCTGCGTCCCAGCCGAGCACCCGGGGAACCTCAAGGGTGGCCGGATCGGTGGCGGCCCGCTGCTTGCCATCGACGGGGTTGACCGAAACCGCTTCGATCCGCACCAGCAGATCGCGACCGCGAGGAGGCAGCGGCGGCGGCAGCAGGACATCACGCAGGGCGGGCGCGTATTCACGACTCAGGGCGACGGCTTTCATCACGGCTCCGGCTGGGTTCGTGATCCCATCATAAGGTTCCTCACGTTTCCTCAGACGCGCTGAACCGTGTGATGCAGCACGTTGCGCAATATGTCGCTTCTCGCGCCTAAACCCCGTCAAACCCTTGCAGCGTGTGGGTCTTGCGGATTTTCATCATCCTGTATAGGGTTTCAACGTCGGACCGGTGGACGGTCGGGCGCAACACTTCACATGTTACGGGACTGTTAACATGGCCTTCACCCGCCTGAGCATAATGTTCGCGGCGGTGGCGTGCTGAATCGGCTGTCGAACATCGACGCACTAGTGCTGGCCCATGCCTCTACCGGTTTCATACCCCCGAAATAGGAGCTGTACTCAATGAACAAGAAGATCCTTACTGCCGCGCTGCTGGGCGGCCTGGCTTTCGCCCAGGCAGCTTCGGCGCAGGAGTTCGATGACCGCTGGTACCTGACCGGTTCGGCCGGCTTCAACTTCCAGGACAGCGACCGTCTGACCAATGACGCTCCGTTCGTGACTCTGGGCCTGGGTAAGTTCATCAGCCCGAACTGGTCGCTGGACGGTGAGCTGAACTACCAGAACCCGAACTTCGACAGCAACCAGGACCTGAACTGGTCGCAGTACGGCGTCTCGCTGGACCTGCGTCGCCACTTCATCAAGGAAGGCCGCGGCTGGAACCCGTACATCGTCGGTGGCCTGGGCTACCAGAAGTCGGAAGAAGAGTACGCTGCGCTCGACAACAACGGCCCGCGCCAGCGTAAGGACGGCAATGTTGCCGCCAAGCTGGGCGTCGGCCTGCAGACCACCTTCGAGAAGCGTGTTGCTGTCCGCGCCGAAGTGGCCTACCGCGCTGACTTCGACGACCAGAGCATCGCCGCACGTGACGAGAGCTGGTTCGGCGACGTGCTGGCTTCGGTCGGCGTCGTGATCCCGCTGGGCCCGGCTCCGGTCGCGGCTGCTCCGGCTCCGGCTCCGGTTGCCCCGAGCTGCGCCGACCTGGACGACGACGGTGACGGCGTCAACAACTGCGACGACAAGTGCCCGAACTCGCAGCCGGGTCAGACCATCGGTCCGGACGGTTGCCCGGTTCCGGTCTCCATCGACCTGAAGGGCGTGAACTTCGACTTCGACAAGTCGAACCTGCGTCCGGACGCCGTGGCGATCCTGAGCGAAGCCACCGAGATCCTGAAGCGTTACCCGGATCTGCGCGTTGAAGTTGCCGGTCACACCGACTCGAAGGGTACCGACGCTTACAACCAGAAGCTGTCGGAGCGTCGTGCTACCGCCGTGTACAACTACCTGACCAAGAACGGCGTTGACGCCGGTCGCCTGGTCGGCCCGATCGGCTACGGCGAGAGCCGTCCGATTGCTCCGAACACCAACCCGGATGGTTCGGACAACCCGGAAGGTCGCGCCAAGAACCGTCGTACCGAGCTGAACGTCCAGAACTAAGTTCTGACGCTCCGCCCGTAGGACACTGCAGGACCCGGCTTCGGCCGGGTCTTGTTGTTTCTGCGGCCGGGAAGCTCGCCTGTGACGCGGCAACACAACCGTTCGTCGGTCTTTTGTCCGTAAAACCAACAAGTTGTCGTATTCATTGAAAGTGGCGCTTGAAAGCTGACGCGGCATTGCTAAACTCGCCGCGTCACTTCCTTCCGTGGATGCCCCTCATGCTGCGCTCTGCATCGGCCGCCGTCCTGGCGCTGGCCCTGGTTCCCGCCGCCCACGCTGCGGTCGATTGCTCGGTCAACACCAGCGCCTCGCCGCTGCCGTTGCCGGCCACGACCATCGCGCCGGTGGCCGACGAGCTGTACATCCGTGGCAACCAGCTGGGCATGCCGGCCGGTGTGCTGAGCAGCAACTACGACCCGTCGCAGTCGCTGGACCAGGTGCTGCAGCGCCTGCGCATCGACGGCTGCCAGAACATCGCCAAGGCCATTCCGAGCGCACCGGCGGTGAAGCCGAACGATCCGGCGGCCTATAAGCCGCAGACCGAATTCGACAACACGCCCTGGCGCTTCGACATGAGCCAGAACGGCAAGCGCATGACCGCCGAAGAGTTCGACGCCTGGATGAAGGCGCGCGGTGTTCGCGTGGTCAAGGCGCGTCCGGCTCCGGCCGCCACTCCGGCCCCGGCCGAAGCACCGGCTGAGACCAAGCCGGTCGACAAGAAGTAAGCGCCGCGGGGGCAGAGGCTTGCGCACGCGCCGCCCACCTGCCGCCCCCGCCGCCCGCTCCCGCGCACCGCGTGGGCGTGCGACTCCGAATGTCACCAGTGGCGTGCGCCATGGCCTGGCGCGCATACTGTCCAAGGCCGGCGTGTGCTCGCGCAGCGAGGCCGCGCGCTGGATCGCCGAGGGCCGCGTGCGCGTGTCCGGCCGCATCGTTCGTGATCCCGAGTTCCCGATTGCCAGTCCGCCCCCGCCGATCGAGGTCGACGGCCAGCCGATGGGGGCGCCGCAGCGCCTGTACCTGATGCTCAACAAGCCGCGCGGGGTGGTCACCACGGCGCAGGACGAGCGTGGTCGCGACACCGTGTATCGCTGCTTCGATGGTGCCGGCCTGCCGTGGATCGCGCCGGTCGGGCGCCTGGACAAGGCCAGCGAAGGCTTGCTGTTGTTCAGCAATGATCCGCAGTGGGCGGCGCACCTGACCGATCCGGAGACCGGCCCTCAGAAGACCTATCACGTGCAGGTGGATCGTCTGCCCGATGAGGACACCCTGGCCGCGCTGCGCGCCGGTGTCGAAGACGCGGGCGAGCTCCTCGCCGCCTGTGCCGTGCGCGTACTGCGCAGTGGCGACAAGACCGCATGGCTGGAGGTGGTCCTCGACGAGGGCCGCAACCGCCATATCCGCCGCCTGTTGGCGGCCTTCGACCTGCAGGTGCTGCGCCTGGTCCGGGTCGCGATCGGTGGGCTGCTGCTCGGCGATCTCGGCAAGGGCCAGTGGCGGGTTCTGCAGGTCAGCGACCAGCAGCGGCTGGGGGCCGCTGCACCGGGCTGATCATCGCCCGTGGCCGGCAGTTGCCGGCCGCCGTTCCAGGCGTAGGGGGCGCCTGGCTGTCGACTTTCCCGAACGGAGCCTGCCATGTACCACCCGACCCTCAATCAAACCCTGCGCTGTGCAGGCCTGCTGCTGCCGATGGTGCTGCTGGCCGCCTGCGGCGGCCACAAGAAGGTGGCCAAGGCGGAAACGCCTGCCGAGACCCCGGTGGTGGAAGTGAAAACCCCGGAGCTGGATGGTCGCGGCAGTTACCGCTTCCTGATGAGCAACGGCGACAAGAAGATGACCGCCGATGAGTTCGATGCCTGGATGAAGGCCAACGGCATCCGCGTTGCCAAGGGCAATGGCCAGGACGCTGCCGCCAAGCCGGTAGTGGTTGCCAGCAAGGAAGAGCCGAAGGGCAAGAAGAAAAAGAAGTGACGCCCGTGGGTGCCGACCCTGGTCGGCACGTCATCAGGCTCCGGTAGGTGCCGACCTTGGTCGGCACGCTTTGACCGTGCGGGGTCAGAGCCCTTTCCTGCGGAAAGGGATCCGACCCCGGCCATGATCAGCCCTTGACCACGCCCAGTTCGACACCAATGCGGGTGAACGCATCAATCGCCCGGTCCAGGTGCTCGCGGCTGTGCGCGGCGCTGATCTGGGTACGGATGCGGGCCTGGCCCTTGGGTACCACCGGGAAGAAGAAGCCGATGGCGTAGATGCCTTCTTCCAGCAGGCGCTCGGCGAACTTCTGCGCCAACGGTGCGTCATACAGCATCACCGGGCTGATCGGATGCACGCCCGGCTTCACGTCGAAACCGGCGGCGGTCATCTTTTCGCGGAAGTAGGCGGTGTTTTCGGCCAGGGTGCTGCGCAGGTCGTCAGCGGCCGCCAGCATTTCGAACGCCTTGATGCCTGCGGCCACCACGTGCGGCGGCAGCGAGTTGGAGAACAGGTACGGGCGCGAGCGCTGGCGCAGCAGTTCGATCACCTCGGCGCTGGCGCAGGTGAAGCCGCCCAGTGCGCCACCCATGGCCTTGCCCAGAGTGCCGGTGATGATGTCGATCTTCTCCAGTACCCCCTTCACTTCGGCCGAGCCGCGGCCGGTGGCGCCAAGGAAGCCGGTGGCGTGACATTCGTCGATGTGCACCAGGGCGTTGTACTTCTTTGCCAGCGCGGTGATCTCGTCCAGCGGCGCGATGAAGCCATCCATCGAGAACACGCCGTCGGTGGTGATCAGCTTGGTCTTGCAGCCGGCGGCATCGGCGGCCTGCAGCTGGGCTTCCAGATCGGCCATGTCACAGTTGGCGTAGCGGAAGCGCTTGGCCTTGCACAGACGCACGCCGTCGATGATCGAAGCATGGTTCAGTGCATCGGAAATGATCGCGTCGTTCTCGCCAAGCAGCGGCTCGAACAGGCCGCCGTTGGCGTCGAAGCAGGCCGCGTACAGGATGGTGTCCTGCTTGCCGAAGAAGTCGGCGATCTGCTTTTCCAGCTGCTTGTGCAGGTCCTGCGTGCCGCAGATGAAGCGCACCGAGGCCATGCCGAAGCCGTGGGTATCGAGTGCGTCCTTGGCGGCCTGGATCAGGTCCGGATGGTCGGCCAGTCCCAGGTAGTTGTTGGCACAGAAATTCAGCACCTTGCGGCCGTCGTCGAGGGTGATCTCGGCCGACTGCGGGCTGGTGATGATCCGCTCGGACTTGAACAGGCCCTGGGCGCGGATGGCGTCCAGTTCCTCGGCGTAGTGGCGGGTCAGGGCGGAGGAGGCGTCGGTCATGGCGTGGGCACGGCTCTGAACGGGAAACCGCTGATTCTAACGGGCATCGCCGCTTGCCGACCGGCCCGGGCGGGGCATCGCCACGGCCGGCGCATGTTGCATCGCAATAGCAAAGTGGTTAAAAATTCGTGAACCGGAGCTGTCCCGTTCCGGCCGATACGCCCGCCCTCGGCCTTCCACGCCACCGCCCCCACCGGAGACGCTCATGAAGCACGCCCGTGCCTGCCTCGCCATTGCCGCTGCCTTGACCCTGGCTGCCCCGTTCGCCGCCAGTGCCCAGGAAAACGAATCGCCGTACAGCTGGAACGTCACCGCCGTGTCGGACTACCTGTTCCGTGGTGTCTCGCAGACCGACGAAAAGCCGACCCTGCAGGCCGGTTTCACCTACACCTCGCCGGTAGGCCTGTATGCCGGTATCTGGGGGTCGGGCGTGGACTTTGGTCCGGGCGACCCGAACACCGAGGTCGACTACCAGATCGGTTACGGCGTGGACGTCACCCCGCGCGTCAACTTCGATGTGCTGCTGAACCGCTATACCTACATCGGTGCCAGCAACCAGAACTACAACGAGCTGGTGACCACCACCACGCTGGATGAGACCTACAAGCTGACCGTGGCCTACACCAATGACCAGTGGAACAGCGGCACCGACGGTTGGTACTACGGTGTCGGCGGCCAGTGGGGCCTGCCGCGTGACTTCACCCTCAACGCCAATGTCGGCCGCAGCAGCTTCGAGAAGGGCCTGGCCAAGGACTACACCGACTGGAACGTCGGCGTCAGCCGCCAGTTCGGCCTGTTCAACGTCGGCCTCGGCTACTACGGCACCGACGGCAACGGCCGCGACAACTCCGGCAAGCTGGCACACAGCCGCGTGCTGCTGACCGTGGCCGTCGGCAAGTAACCCTTGCTTCGGTAGGTGCCGGGCTTGCCTGGCACGCTGTACGAAAAAGGCGCCCATCGGGCGCCTTTTTCAATTCCGCAGTGTTCTTGATCCCATCCGGGGGAGAGCCCCCTTGTTGTTCAAGGGGGCGCGCCAAAGGCGCGGGGACAAGGAAACATGCGGGGGAATTGACCCTTCGGGTCAATTCCAGCTGAGCACGACCTTGCCGGCCTTGCCTTCTTCCATCAGGTCGAAGCCCTTCTGGAAGTCGTCGATAGGCAGCTGGTGGGTCATCACCTTGCCGAGCGGGAAGCCGGACAGCACCAGCTGGGTCATCTTGTACCAGGTCTCATACATCTTGCGGCCGTAGATGCCTTGCACGGTCAGGCCCTTGAAGATGATCTTGTCCCAGTCGCAGCCGGCACCCTTGGGCATGATGCCCAGCATGGCGATCTTGCCACCGTGGTACATGCAGTCGAGCATGTCGTTGAACGCACGCGGGTTGCCGCTCATTTCCAGGCCCACATCGAAGCCCTCCATGTGCAGTTCCTTCATCACGTCCTTCAGCGACTGGTTGGCGACGTTGACCACGCGGGTGGCACCCATGTCGGCGGCCAGCTTCAGGCGGAAGTCGTTGACGTCGGTCACCACCACGTTGCGCGCACCGATGTGCTTGCAGATGCCGGCGGCGATGATGCCGATCGGGCCCGCGCCGGTGATCAGCACGTCCTCACCGATCACGTCGAATTCCAGTGCGCAGTGCGCAGCGTTGCCGTACGGGTCGAAGAACGCGGCCAGCTCCGACGGGATCTGGTCCGGGATCGGCCACAGGTTGCTGGCCGGCATCACCATGTATTCGGCAAAGGCACCATTGACGTTGACGCCGATGCCGACGGTGTTCGGGCACAGGTGCGGGCGGCCGCCACGGCAGTTGCGGCAGTGGCCGCAGACGATGTGGCCTTCGGCCGAGACGCGCTGGCCGATCTCGTAGCCGGTCACGCCCGGGCCGATTTCGGCAATGCGACCGACGAATTCATGGCCGATGGTCAGGCCCGGCTTGATCGTGCGCTGGCTCCACTCGTCCCACAGGTAGATGTGCAGGTCGGTACCGCAGATCGCGGTCTTCTCGAGCTTGATCAACACCTGGTTGGGGCCCGGAGTCGGCACCGGAACCTCTTCCATCCAGATGCCCTTGGCTGCTTCGCGCTTGACCAGGGCCTTCATCGTTTGCTGCGCCATCGGGGTGGAACTCATCAGGGGGAAAGCGCGGATTATAGGGTGCCGCGCGGATTTCCCATGTTGCGCTGCGGGTGCTTTGGCGGAACGAAAGGCGTGCGCCGGCGGGCGTTTCGAACGGGGCCGCTGCACTCGCCGGGCATGGCCCGGCGCTACCGTCCGAGGCCAGGAAATTGTCGGGAGACGGGAGGCCAGGCCGATGCAGGACCGTGAGCGCCATGGATGGCGCGATCGAGCCCCCATGGGTGAGGGCGCTTTGCTTGCGAAGCACTGCTTCGCAAGCGCCCGAACGCACAGCCGCCAGCGGCTGGGCCGGGCCGCGGAGCGGGGTTTACGGCGTGTCCTGCATCGGCCTGGCCTCCCGCCTCCGTCCGATCTCAGTGGAGACGCTGAACGGTGGAAGCATCCGATTGCATGACTTCCGGGGTTCGGGCCGGGGCAGGGCGGCGGGCTACAATCGAGGGTTCCACTACCAGGGGCCGCTCCATGCGCTCGAACCTGCTTGCATTTTCCATCGTCGCCAGCCTTGGGCTGGTCCAGGTCGCCCACGCCGCAGAAGGCATGTGGGTGCCGCAGCAGCTGCCGGAAATCGCCGGGCCGCTGCAGAAGGCTGGCCTGAAGCTGTCCCCGGAGCAGCTGGCCAACCTGACCGGTGACCCGATGGGTGCGGTGGTTGCGCTGGGGGGCTGCACCGCCAGCTTCGTCTCGCCGCAGGGCCTGGTGGTCACCAACCACCACTGCGCGTATGGCGCCATCCAGCTCAATTCGACCGCGCAGAAGAACCTGATCAAGGACGGCTTCAACGCACCGACCCTGAAGGATGAACTGAGCGCCGGCCCGAACGCCCGCGTGTTCGTGCTCGACCAGATCACCGACGTCACCGCCCAGGCCAAGGCCGCCATCGCCGCCGCCGGCAACGACCCGCTGGCCCGCAGTCGCGCGCTGGACGCCTTCGACAAGGCCCAGGTTGCCGCCTGTGAAGCCGATGCCGGCTTCCGCTGCCGCCTGTACAGCTTCTCCGGCGGCAACACCTATCGCCTGTTCCGCAACATGGAAATCAAGGACGTGCGCCTGGTCTACGCGCCCCCGGGCAGCGTCGGCAAGTTCGGCGGCGACGTCGACAACTGGATGTGGCCGCGCCACACCGGCGATTTCTCGTTCTACCGCGCCTACGTCGGCAAGGATGGCAAGCCGGCCGCCTTCGCCGCCGACAACGTGCCGTACCAGCCCAAGCACTTCCTGAAGTTCGCCGACCAGCCGCTGGGCGCCGACGACTTCGTGATGGTGGCCGGCTACCCGGGCCGCACCAACCGCTATGCGCTGGCCGGTGAGTTCAACGAAACCGCCAGCTTCACCTACCCGACCATCGCCAAGCACTACAACGCCGTGCTCAAGATGATCGCCGACGCCGGCAAGGCCGACGCCGACGTCAAGGTGAAGTACGCCGCCACCGCCGCCAGCATGAACAACGTGGCCAAGAACTACCTGGGCCAGCTGGAAGGCTTCAAGCGCATCGACGCTGCCGGCCAGAAACAGGCGGAAGAGGCCGCCGTACTGGCGTGGCTGAAGAAGCAGGGCGCTGCCGGCAAGCCCGCGCTGGCCGCACATGCGCAGCTGCTCAAGCATCTGGATACCAGCAAGTCGACCCGCGAACGCGACCTGTTCGTCGGCCAGTTCAACAACACCTCGGCCGTTGGCGCTGCAATCACCCTGTACCGTCTGTCGATCGAGCGCAGCAAGCCGGATGCCGAGCGCGAAGCCGGTTACCAGGAACGCGACCTGACCACCATTGAAGGTGGCCTGAAGCAGATGGACCGCCGCTACGTGGCGAAGATGGACCAGCAGCTGCAGGCCTACTGGCTGGAGCAGTACGTGGCCCTGCCGGCCGCGCAGCGCGACAATGAAGTGCTGAACAAGTGGCTGGCCGGTAGCGATGCCAACGC
Organism: Stenotrophomonas sp. T8; assembly: GCF_051853085.1. Taxonomy (NCBI): domain Bacteria; kingdom Pseudomonadati; phylum Pseudomonadota; class Gammaproteobacteria; order Lysobacterales; family Lysobacteraceae; genus Stenotrophomonas; species Stenotrophomonas sp. T8. The sequence continues at coordinate 551,140 of NZ_CP195329.1, forward strand.
AGTCAAGGCGCTGGTGGGCAAGCTGTCGGGTACCGAGCTCGGCAGCCTGGACGCACGCCTGAAGTGGTTCAAGGCCGACCGTGCCGCGTTTGAAGCCAGCAGCGATCCGGCCATCCAGTACGCCGTGGCTGTCATGCCGGCACTGCTGAAGCAGGAAGAGCAGAAGAAGATCCGCGAAGGTGAATCGCTGACCGCGCGTCCGCTGTACCTGCAGGCCGTGGCCGACTACAAGAAGAGCCAGGGCGAGTTCGTCTACCCGGACGCCAACCTGTCGCTGCGCATCACCTTCGGCAACGTCATGGGCTACGGCAAGGACGGCGTGAAGTACACCCCGTTCACCACCCTGGAAGGCGTGGCGGCGAAGGAAACCGGTGAAGATCCGTTCGATTCGCCGAAGGCGCTGCTCGACGCGGTCAAGGCCAAGCGTTATGGCGGCCTGGAAGACAAGCGCATCGGCTCGGTGCCGGTGAACTTCCTGTCCAACCTGGACATCACCGGCGGCAACTCGGGTTCGCCGGTGCTGGACGCCAACGGCAGGCTGGTCGGCCTGGCATTCGACGGCAACTGGGAATCGGTCAGCTCCAACTGGGTGTTCGACCCGGTGATGACCCGCATGATCGCCGTCGACAGCCGCTACATGCAGTGGATCATGCAGGAAGTGGCGCCGGCGCCGCAGCTGCTGAAGGAACTGAACCTGGCGAAGTAAGGTAGTGCCGGCCGCTGGCCGGCAACCTCGACCAGATAGCCGGAGTTTTCGAAACCCCGCGACCCACGTCGCGGGGTTTTTTCATGCCCGCCCCGACCCGGCGCGCCGAACAGGTATCATCCGTGTTCCGCGCACTTCACAGGATGTGAACGAAACGCGGGAACCTCCTCCCCCCCAGGACCCCTTGCACGCATGCGCATCCTGCTTGCCCGCCACGGTGAAACGCCGTGGAACGCCGAAGGCCGCTATCAGGGCCAGATCGACATCCCGCTGTCGCCGATCGGCGAAGCCCAGGCCCAGGCACTGGGTGCCCGCCTGGCCTCGGTCGACATTACCCGTGCCGTCGCTTCGCCGCTGTCGCGCGCGCAGCGCACCGCGCAGCTGGCGCTTGGCGCCGCCCGTGCCGACATGCTGCTGACCGAGCCGGAACTGCAGGAAATCGCCCACGGCGAATGGGAAGGGCTGCTGGCCAGCGAGATCCATGAGAAGGATCCGTCGCGCCTGCAGGCCTGGCGCGAGGAGCCGGATACCGTGCTGATGCCCGGCGGCGAATCGCTGCGCCTGGTGCTGGAGCGCAGCTGGCGCGGCCTGGCCCGCGCCACCGAGGGCCTCGGCGAGCACGACACCCTGCTGGTGGTCGCCCATGACGCGGTGAACCGCGTGATCCTGTGCAAGGTGCTGGGCCTGCCGATCTCCCGCCTGTGGACCTTCCGCCAGGCACCGACCACGCTCAACCTGCTCGAAGGCGCCGACCTGGACAGCCTGGAAGTGGTGCGCCTGAACGACTGCGCCCACCACACGCCGTTCTTCGGCGAAGCCAAGCACCGCGCACTCTGATCGATCCCCTCGCACCAACTGCTTCTGCTGGAACCGCTGCCGTGACGAACACCCCGACCACCCTGGCCGACTGGCTGGACTACATTGAACGCCAGCACCCGGCGAGCATCGACATGGGCCTGGAGCGCGTGCGCGCCGTGGCCACGGCGATGGGCCTGGGGGCGCCGGCCAAGCGCACCATCGTGGTCGGTGGCACCAACGGCAAGGGCTCCACCGTGGCCTTCATCGAAGCCATTGCACGTGCCGCCGGCTGGAAGGTGGGCGCGTACACCTCGCCACACCTGCTGCGCTACAACGAGCGCGTGCGCATCGACGGCCAGGACGTGGACGATGCCGCGCTGGTCGCTGCGTTCAGTGCGGTCGAGGCCGCGCGTGGCGAGACCACGCTGACCTATTTCGAGTACGGCACGCTGGCTGCGCTGCAGCTGTTCGCCGACGCCGGGCTGGACCTGGCGGTGCTGGAAGTGGGCCTGGGCGGCCGCCTGGATGCGGTCAACATCGTCGATGCCGATGTGGCGGTGATCACCACCGTGGACATTGACCACGCCGAGTGGCTGGGCGAGGACCGCGAGGCGATCGGCACCGAGAAGGCCGGCATCATCCGCGGCTGGAAGCCGGTGATCCTGGGCGAGACCGACCCGCCCTCGAGCGTGCTCGCGCGTGCCTACCTGGTCGGTGCCAACGCGATCCGCGGCGGCAGCGATTACTTCTACGAGCCGATCGACGCCCAGCGCTGGCGCTGGCGCGATGTCGGCCTGCGCATGGAATTGCCGACCCCGGCGCTGGCCGGCCCGATCCAGCTGGCCAATGCCGGTGCGGCCATCGCCGCGCTGCGCGCGCTGGACAAGCCGGTGCCGCGCGCGGCGTGGGCCGCCGGTATCGCGGCGGCGCGCATTCCGGGCCGCCTGCAGGCGTTCGAGCGTGGCGGTGTGCAGATCCGCGTCGACGTCGGGCATAACCCGCAGGCGGCGGGCCAGCTGGCGCGCGCGCTGAAGGCCGAGGCGTCGGCCGGGCGCACCTTGGCGGTGTATGCCGCATTGCAGGACAAGGACGCGGTGGGTGTGGTGCAGGCATTGCAGGGCGTGGTTGCCGAGTGGACCCTTGCCGGCCTGGACGGCCCGCGCGGCCAGAGTGCCGCCCAGTTGCAGGCGCGCCTGGCCGAGACCGCTGCTGGCAGCGCGCAGCTGGCCGCTTCGGTCGAACAGGCGCTGGCGCAGGTACTGGCCCGGGCCGAGCGCGGTGACCGCGTACTGGTGTTTGGCTCCTTCCATACCGCTGCCGCCGCATTGCAGTGGTTGCAGGGCAGCGCCTGAGCCACGTTCAGCCAATCCCGACGCCGTCCGGTCCGGCACCCGTATAATCGACCGCAACCTCCGGACAGTTGCCGCCTCACGTGGATACGCCTCTGAAACAGCGTCTGATTGGTGCCATCGTGCTGGTTGCACTGGCCGTGATTTTCCTGCCGATGCTGGTCAAGGGGCCTGCACCGGACAGCGGCGTGGCCTCGGTGCCGATCGCCGCGCCGGATGCACCGGCCGATGGCCAGTTCGAAACCCGTGAACTGCCGCTGGTGGCCCCGGCCGGTGGGGCTACCGGCCTGCAGACCGGGCAGGCCAAGCCGCTGCAGGAGGCCGCCACGCCGGCCACGCCGCCGACCGTGGACACGTCCCCGGCGGTTGCCGCCGGCAACTACGCCGTCACTTTCGGCGCCTACGGCAGCAAGGCCGACGCCGATGCCGTGATCGCCTACCTGCAGCGCTCGCAGCTGCCGGGCTTCGCAGAAGCGACTACCATCAACGGCCGTCAGGCATGGCGTGTGCGCGTGGGGCCGTATGCCGACCGTGCACAGGCCGAGGCGGCCCGGCTGCAGGCGGTGAAGATCCGCGCCGATGTGAAGGCCGAAGTGATCACCCTGGATGCCGCAACGGGCAGTAGCGCCCCGGTGGCAGCTACCCCGGCACCGGCTACGCCAAGCGCCAGTACCCCGTCCGCAGCCACCTCGCCGTCCGCCAGCAGCAACCCGGTGCGCAGCGAAAGCCTGCCGCCGAGTACGCCGACTGCGACGGCCACTCCGGCGGCCAAGCCCGAGCCGCCGAAGCCGGCGCCGAAGCCCGAAACCCCGAAGCCCGAGCCGAAGCCGGAGGCCACCGCCAGCAAGCCGGTGACGGCACCGACCACGCCGGCTGCACCGGCGGCCAGCGGCGTCGGCTTCGCCGTGCAGCTGGGCGCGTTCGGTCAGGCCAGCGATGCCAATGCGCTGCGTGACAAGGTCCGTGCTGCCGGCTTCAGCGCCTTCGTCGAGCAGGTGCGTACCGAAAAGGGCACCCTGCATCGCGTCCGTGTCGGACCGGTGGCCAACCGGGCTGACGCCGAACAGCTGAAGGCGCAGGTCGCCGCCAAGGTTGGCGTCGCCGGCATGGTCCGACCGCACCCATGACCGACGCGCAGGCCCGTTGCCAGCGCCGCCGAAGGAGCGGGGCGCCATGATCGACGTGGTGCTGCTGATCGTGATCGCCGCCTCGACCCTGCTCGGGATGCTGCGTGGCTTCGTGGGAATCGTCATCGGCACGTTGTCGTGGCTGCTGGCCGCATGGGCGGCCTTCGCCTTCGGCAACGATGCCGCGCGCTGGTGGGCGGCGCCCGCCGCACCTGGCGGCGAACATTTCGTCGGCGGCTACCTGGGCGTGGGCATTGGCGTGATGATCGTGGTCGCGGTGATCGGCATGGTCATCAAGGCGATGATCCACCGCAGCATGCTGACCAGCCTGGACCGGTTGCTGGGCGGTGTACTGGGTGCCGTGCGTGGTGGCCTGATCGCGGCGATCCTGGTGCTGCTGGCCGGCTTCACCCCGCTGACTGCCGAGCCCTCCTGGAAGCGCTCGACGGTTCGCCCGGTGCTGAATCCGGCCGTGACCTGGATGAACGGGAAGCTGCCGCGCTGGCAGGTACCGGGCGCCGATATGCTGCCCAAGGCCTTGCCGACCGACATGCTGTCCCCATCTGCATTGATGGAATTGGGGAAGAACGCAGGCGCCGGGTTGGGAAAGCCGGGCGGGGCAGGCGATAATGGCATCCTCAACCAGGTAGTGGCGGGCGGCGGATGGCTGCGGCCCGCGAAAGCGGAACAGGGCGATGCATACGATCCGGCCGAAGTGCGCCCGGACGCCCCAGCACTGCCGGACAGTATCGAGCCGGACGATCCGGCCAATGTCGACCGCAGGCGCGGCGACCACCGCGGCCAGGTACGGCCACCTTCCTTGTAACTGGGCACAGCCCAGCGGAGACCTCGCACCATGTGTGGCATCGTCGGAATCGTCGGCAACCAGAACGTCGCCGGGCAGTTGTATGACGGCTTGACCGTTCTCCAGCATCGCGGCCAGGACGCGGCAGGTATCGCCACCGCCAATGGCAGCCGCCTGCGGGTGCAGAAGGCCACCGGCCTGGTCCGCGATGTGTTCGACGCCCGCACCATGTCCACGCTGGAAGGCAGCGTCGGCATCGCGCACGTGCGCTATCCGACGGCAGGTTCGGAAGGCATGGACGAGGCACAGCCGTTCTACGTGAATTCGCCTTACGGCATCGCGCTGGCCCACAACGGCAACCTGATCAACACCGAGGCGCTGCGCCAGCAGGTGTTCGAACAGGACCGGCGCAACGTCAACACCGATTCGGACAGCGAAGTGCTGCTGAACGTGTTCGCCTACGAACTGGAGCAGCAGCGCCAGCTCAGCCCGGAAGCCGCGATCCGCGCGGTGGCCGGCGTGCATCGCCGCTGCAAGGGCGGCTATGCAGTGGTCAGCGTGGTGCTGGGCCTGGGCCTGGTGGCCTTCCGCGACCCGCATGGCATCCGCCCGCTGGTGCTGGGCAAGCGCAGCCACGCAGAAGGCGACGAGTACATCGTGGCGTCCGAGTCGGCCGCGCTGGACGTGCTGGGTTTCCAGCGCGTGCGTGACGTGCAGCCGGGCGAAGCGCTGGTGATCACCGCGCGCGGCGAGCTGTTCTCGGAAATCTGCGCCGAGCCGGCCGAGCACACACCATGCATCTTCGAATACGTCTACTTCGCGCGCCCGGATTCGATGATCGACAACGTCTCGGTGCACAAGGCACGCATGCGCATGGGCATCAAGCTGGGCGAGAAGATCCTGCGCCTGCGCCCGGACCACGACATCGACACCATCATCCCGATCCCGGATACCTCGCGCGATGCCGCGCTGGAGATCTCCAATGTGCTCGGGGTGAAGTACCGCGAAGGCTTCATCAAGAACCGCTACATCGGCCGCACCTTCATCATGCCGGGGCAGGGTGAACGCGTGAAGTCGGTGCGCCGCAAGCTCAACCCGATCCACCTGGAGTTCCGCAACCGCGTGGTGCTGCTGGTGGACGATTCGATCGTGCGTGGCACCACCAGCCAGCAGATCGTGCAGATGGCCCGTGATGCCGGCGCGCGCAAGGTCTACCTGGCCAGCGCCGCGCCGCCGGTGCGTTACCCGAACATCTACGGCATCGACATGCCGGCGGCCGAAGAGCTGGTCGCGCACAACCGCACGGTGGAAGAGATCGAGGCCCACCTGGGCTGCGACTGGCTGATCTACCAGGACCTGGAAGACATGGAAGCGGCGGTGAGCGAAGGCAACCCGGCGCTGCGCAGCTTCGATTCGTCCTGCTTCAACGGCCACTACCCGACCGGTATCGAGCCGGGCTACTTCGAGCGCATCCAGCAGTTGCGTTCGGACGATGCCAAGCACAAGCGCCGCGCCTGAGGATCAGGCGTGGTGGATGTGCCCGACGTTGGTGGCGACCTGCTGCGCGCTGCGCAGCAGTGCCTGGCTGAAGCCGATCCGCTGCGCAAGGTCGCATCGACCCAGGCGTATGCGGCCGCGTTCCGTGCCGGCCGCCTGAAGGTGGCCGCGGATGCGCCGCCGCCGGATCCGATCTGCATGCCGGGTCGTCCGGGACGACTGGTGCTGGTGCATCCGCGCGAGGTGCCACGGCGTGGACTGGGTGGCGTGGAAGGGCGGGCTGCCTTCATCCACGCGATTGCCCATATCGAGCTCAATGCGATCGACCTGGCCTGGGACGCGGTGTACCGGTTCCGGGGCCTGCCGTCGGCGTTCCATGCTGATTGGGTCAGCTGTGCCGATGACGAATCGCGGCATTTCATGCTGCTGCGCGAGCGCCTGCAGGTGCATGGCCACGACTATGCGGATTTCCCCGCACACAACGGTCTGTGGGAAATGTGCGAAAAGACCGCGCATGACGGCCTGGCGCGCATGGCGCTGGTGCCGCGCGTGCTGGAAGCGCGTGGCCTTGACGTCACCCCGGGCATGATCGAGAAGCTGCGCAATGTCGGCGATGGCGAAACCGCCGATGTGCTGGAGGTGATCCTGCGTGAGGAAGTGGCGCATGTTGCCGCCGGTTCGCGCTGGTATCGCTGGTACTGCGACCGCGCCGGTGTCGAGCCGCGCACGCGTTTCAAGGAGCTGCTGGTGGAGTACGCCGGCGGCTACCTGCACGGGCCGTTCAACATGGAAGCGCGCCTGCTGGCCGGATTCGATGCGGACGAACTCGCCAACCTGGTCGAGCAGGCCGGTTGAAGAAAAGGGGACGGAGGGATCAAGTCGTTTGTGCCAAAACGACTTGATCCCTCCGTCCCCTTCTTCATGCGTTCGGCAGTACCACGCGCTTGCCATCCACCGTTGGCCGGTTGATGTAGAACAGGCCGGGGCCCGGCCGGTACGGCAGCTCGCTGACGCCGGCGTCGGCAGCGTAGGTCAGTGCGGTGTCGCCCAGCGCGTCGAAGTTCCAGTGCGCCGACTGCATCAGGTAACGCCGTCGCAACAGCGCCTCCTGCGTTTGCGTCAGTGGCTGTCCGGCCACCAGTCGTCGTGCGATTGGTTGCAGGGCCGACGGCAGTTCCCAGCCGGGGACTGCGTTGGCATTGGCCGTCCATTGCACGCCGGCATCGATGGCATGCTGCTGCATTACCTGAAGCGCGATCAGCTGGTAGCGCCAGTCGATGCGCCGGCGCAACACCACGGCCGCCGTCACGTACAGCACCGGTGACAGCACTACGCTGCGGCTGCCGGCGCGACGCTGTTGCTGCCACTGGTGCCAGACATCCACCCAGACTTCCTTTTCGTCCAGGCCCAACTGCTGCCGCCAGCGCTCGGCGTCGGCCTGTGCCTCGGCGTAGGCCGTGGTCGCCTGCAGGATCGCCAGCGGTGGCGTCTGGTACTCGGCCACGCTCGGGCGGCGCAGCAGCTGCCGGCGCGGGCGACTGAGCAGCTTGGGCCCTTCTTCGAGCTGGTTGTAGCCGCCGCCGATGTTGGCGTGTACGCCGGGCAGGGCGATCTCGGTGAACGTTGGCGCCACGCTGGTCAATGGATAGTGCTGGCGATGCTCGTCACGCGCGCTCAGTTGCAGCACCTGCCTGGCAACGCCTGCATGCAGCGCGAGATGAGGTTGTTCGTCGGTGCGGCCACCGCTGACCGCAACCACCGTGTCGAACAGGCCGATGAAGCGCAGCGGCGGAGCGGCCGGGGCGAAGTCCGTTGTGCAGGACAGGCCAGCGGCCTGCAACAGCTGCCGCCAGCGGGTGCGATCCCAGGCCTGCAACTGGTTGGCCACATCGCGCGCGGCGGCCGCACCCCGTGAAAAGCCAAACAGATCCAGCTGCACGCCACGCAGTGGTCGCTGCCAGCGCGTAGCGAGTGCACCCAGTGCCGCCGGCAGCAGCACCTGCAGCGCGCGCTGCACTTTGGCGCGCACACCGCTGGCGCCAATGCCGAACGCCAGTCCGATCAGGTCGTCGTCGGCGTCATCGCGGGTACCGACACCTTCCACGTAGATCGACAGGGAGGGGCGCGCCGATGTCCCGCTGCGGCTGTCCGGGTACAGCTGCTGCAGGCGGGCGATGTTGGTCAGGCCATTGTCGTAGCTGCTGGTCAACCGGCTCTGGTAGGTCGAATCGTCATCCGCACGCAGCTGCGCCGGGCGCGGTTGCGGCAGCTGGGGCCTGCCACGGGCCAGGTTGTGTGCGTTGTTGCGGGTGCCATCGAAGAACAGCCCGATCCGCAGCAAGCCGACATCTTCGTCCGTGTCCTGCGATGGTGCCATGTGCATTCCCCGTCGTGGCTGCGTCACGGTAGCGCGAAAGCGGTGTCTTGGCGACGTGTAGTAACGCTTTTGACCTTACTTAACCCAGATGCGGTCGATCACAAATCCTGATTTTCACTTCTCTCGCCTATTGAATTCACACGACCCGCGCAGGCCATATGACCAGACCCGGCAAACCGGGTCGTGCTGCATCAACGCTGTTCACATCATTCAAGGAGCGACGCAATGTTGTCCAGATCGATTGGCAAAGCGGCAGGTGGCCTGGTGTTGGGTTTGTCGGTGGCAGCGGCCGCACATGCGGCACCGTTGTTCGAGCCGGTGACGGTCATCAGCCGCGCATCGGCAAACAGCGAGCCCGCACTGGGCAAGCTGCTGGCCACCCCGTCCACGGCGACGGTACAGGAAGTGCGTGTCGATGCAGCAGCTACTGCACAACCGCAGCTGGAATTCGAACTGCTCGGCCGGCGGGTGCAGGCGGTGCGCAGCAAGGTCGAAGCACTGCCCGATGGCGGCAGCATCTGGTACGGCCAGTTCCGTTCGCCCTCGGACAAACTGACCGCGGCCACCTCCAACGGCCAGGACGACCCCGGCAATTCGCTGATCCTGGTGCGCTCGGGCGACACCGTCACCGGCTCGATCCGCAAGGATGGAAAGCTGTATCGCCTGCGCCCGTTGGGCAACCGCCACGTGCTGGTGGAAGTGGATGAATCGCGGATGCCGGCCGACCATCCGGCCGACTACAACCAGCTGCCGAAGATCCCGATGGGCAACAACGATCGCATCGGCATCGCGCAGGCATCGTCCGGTACGCCGGCGACCATCCGTGTGCTGGTGGTGGCGACCAATGCCGCCGTCGCCGCCTATGGCGGCAACATGCAGTCGCTGGTCCAGCTGGCGGTGGCCGAGTCCAACCAGGGCTACGGCAACAGCAACGTCGGCCTGACGCTGCAACTGGCCGGTTACGAGACCACCAGCTACAGCGAGTCTGGCAACTTTACCACCGACCTGTCGCGTTTCCGTGGCACCAGCGACGGCTACATGGACAGCATCCACACCAGCCGCAACACCACCGCGGCCGATGTCGGCGTGCTGCTGATCAACAACAGTGCCTACTGCGGCCTGGCCTCGGGGATCGGCTCGACCGCGTCGACGGCGTTCGCGGCGGTGTACTGGGATTGCGCGACCGGCTACTACTCATTCGCGCATGAGATCGGCCACCTGCAGAGCGCGCGGCATGACATCGCCACCGACCCGAGCACATCGCCCTACGCCTATGGCCACGGCTACCGCTATGAGCCGTCCAGCGGCACCGGCTGGCGCACGATCATGGCCTATAACTGCACCCGCAGCTGCCCGCGCCTGAACTACTGGTCCAACCCGAACATCAGCTACAACGGCATCCCGATGGGCAACGCCAGTACCGCCGACAACCAGCGCGTGCTGGTCAACACCAAGGCCACCATCGCGGCCTTCCGCTGAGTCTGTACTGTCCGCGGCCGCCTTGTGCGGCCGCGGATTTCCTGCCGGCGGGAATTACCCGCGGGGCAGGGTATCCAGCGACCAGCCATTGGCATCCACGCGCAGCACCGAGCCCTGTTCGTACCAGTCGCCGAGCACGATGCGGGTGCGGTCGCGGCCGCCGGCCTGCAGCGTATGGATGGCCGGGCGGTGGGTATGGCCATGGATCATGGTGTCCACGCCGTGGCGGACGAAGGTTGCATCGACTTCGGACGGGGCGACGTCGGTGACGGTCTCGAACTGCGCGCGATCGCCCTGCTTCATTTCCGACTGGCGGGCCTGGCTCGCCTCGCGCGCCTTCTGCGCGAAGGCGATGCGTGCGGCCAGCGGCTGCGACAGGAACTGCGCCTGGAACACCGGGTCGCGGGTCTGCGCACGGAACTGCTGGTAGGGGATGTCATCGGTGCACAGCAGGTCACCATGCTGCAGCAGCACCGGGCGGCCGTACAGCTCGATCACGCACGGGTCGGGCAGGATGCGCAGGCCGGCACGGCGCGCATAGTCCTCGCCAAGCAGGAAATCGCGGTTGCCGCGGATGAAGTACACGGGCACGCCGCTGTCGGACAGCACCTTCAACGCATCGGCCACCGCATCGGCGGCCGGAGAGGGCGTGTCGTCGCCGATCCAGGCCTCGAACAGGTCGCCGAGAATGTACAGCGCATCGGCGCCGGGCGCCTGCTCGCGCAGGAAGCGCAGGAACAGGTCGGTGATCTCCGGACGGCTGGGGTCCAGGTGCAGGTCGGAAATGAACAACGTGGTCATGCCTGCATTCTAGGCCATCAATGATGATGGTAGCGCCGCGGGAGTCGCGCGGTCGGATCCCTTTCGGATGGGAAAGCGATCTGATCCCTGGGCTACACCGGCAGCGGCAGCCAGGTCAGGCTGGCCGAAGCCAGCAGGACGGCGATGCCCGTGGCAGCGAGCACGTCGGAAGGATAGTGCAGGCCCAGCACCACCCGCGACAGCGCGACACCGAGGGTGAACGGTACCAGCAAGGGTGCCAGCCAGGGGTAATAGGCCAGTGCGACGATGGTGAACGACACTGCGTGCAGGGTGTGCCCGGAGGGGAAGCTGAATTCGTCCAACGGTGCCACCCAGGCGCGGATGCGAAGATCGGCCGCGTAAGGCCGCGGACGCCGCGTCCAGCGCTTGAGGCCCTTGTACAGCAGCAATGCGGCCAGGCCGGTGGCGGCCATGTGCACCGAGGCGCGCAGGCCATCGAAGCCATCCAGCACCACCAGCGCAGCCATCAGCACATACCAGAACACGCCATCGCCGAGACGGCTGATGACCGAGAACAGGCGGCGCACGCGGCGGCGCCGGCAGTAGTGGTTCGCCCGCCGGCACAAGCGCGCCTCGCGCCCTGCCAGCAGTTCAAGCGGCGTGGTGCGCATGGCCGCTCCTCCGCGACTGCGCAAGCTCGGCCAGCAACGCATCGAACTCGGCCACCACCTGCTGTGGATGCAATCGCTTCATCGCGCGTGCAGCATTGCCGCCCAGTTCGTGGCGTTTCGCGTCATCGGCGGCCAACTGCACGGCGGCCTCGATGAACTGCTCGTCGCTGTCCACCGCTGCGCCGTTCTCGCCGTTGCGCAGGTACTCACGCGCGGCGCCGTAGTCGAAGGCCACGGTGGCCACACCGCTGGCCATGCTTTCCAGAGTCACGTTGCCGAATGTCTCGCTGCGGCTGGGGAACAGGAACAGATCGCCGCTGGCGAAGTGGCGGGCCAGCGCATCGCCGCGCTGGATGCCACAGAAGATGAAATCGGGATTTTCATGTGCCAGCTTCTCGCGGGCCGGGCCGTCACCCACCCATACAAAGCGTGCCTTGGGCCGGATCTGCTGCAGGCGGCGGAATGCCTTCACCGCCAGGCCGAGGTTCTTCTCGGCAGCAATGCGGCCGACATAGATCGCCACCAGGCCGTTGCCATCCACGCCCCATTCCTCGCGCAGTGCAGGGTCGCGCCGGCCTGGATCGAACTGCTGGCTGTCCACCGCACGGGCCAGCAGGCGCACGCGTTCGAAGCCCTGTTCGCCGAGGAACTGCTGCAGTTCGCGGGTCGGCACCAGGGTAGCGTCCGCCTGGTTGTGGAAGCGGCGCATCCAGCGCATGGCCGCGGCCTGCAGCCATGCCACGCCATAGTCGGGCAAGTACTCGTCGAAGCGGGTGTGGAAGCCGCTGGCGACCGGAATGCCGAGGCGACGTGCGGTACGCAGTGCCGACCAGCCGAGTGGGCCTTCTGTGGCGATGTAGACCGCATCCGGACGCTGATTCTGCCAATGGCGGCCCAGCCGGATCGGGGCTGGCAGGCCGAAGCGCAGGCCGGGGTAGCGGGGCAGGGCAGCGCCGGGAACCAGCAGGGTGCCGGGTGCCGAATCCAGCGCTTCGGTGGACTGGCGGGGGCGGACGAGGTCGATCTCGTGTCCGGCTGCACGCAGACCCTGCTCCAGGCCCTGTACGGTGAGGGCGACGCCGTTGACTTCCGGCGGATAGGTCTCGGTGACGATGGCATAGCGCATGGCGGGCCTCCCGGTTTCCGGCATGCTCGGCCCTGGCGATGTAGCCGACATGACCGCTTTGCGACCGTCAGATGACGGGGGCGCCGGCCACCGCAGGGGCGCTGCGGCCAACAAAAAACCACGGCCCCGAAGGGCCGTGGTCCTGGTGCTTCATGTCACAGCGCGATGGATCAGAAGCGCTGCTGGTACTTCATGTAGACGAAGCGGCCGATGTCGTAGCCACCGTAGTACGAGAAGGCCGAGTTCGGCTTGCTGTACATGATCGGGCCGGTCTTTTCGAACACGTTGTTGGCACCGACCGACACGGTGGCATCCCACGGCAGCGAGTAACGCACCTGCACGTCGTGGAAGGTGACCGCACCACGCTCGTTGTAGTTGCGGGCGCCCTTGTACCACGGTGCATACACACCCGGATCCGAGCATTCGTCCGGGTACAGCGCGATGTTCGAGCAGGTTTCCTTCACGCCCGAGTAGTAACGCGCGGTCCAGCTCGCGCCGAAGTTGCCCCGCTCGTAGCCCAGCACCAGGTTGGAACGGACGCGGAAGGCGCTGCCGATGCCGTTGGTGACGATCGGAACGATCGAGTTGTCGTTGGAGGTGCGGTAGGTCGCACTGGACACGTAGGTGGTGGCCGAGTTCACGTTGAACTTGCCGAACCGGGTGTCCAGACGGTAGCTCACGTCCAGGTCGTAGCCTTCGGTTTCCATGAAGCCCGCGTTGCGGTTGCCGAACTTCAGGTTGGTCACGATGCCGGTCACCGGGTCACGCTGGAAGCGCGAGCAGCGCGCTTCGATGCCCGACTCGTAGCAGTCCTGCAGGATCTGGGTCGGCGTGTCGGCGATGATCGTGTTGTCGATGCGGATCTTCCACCAGTCCAGCGAGGCGTTGAAGCCCTGGATGAAGCTCGGGCTCCAGACCAGGCCCAGGGTCTTGCTGGTCGAGGTTTCCGGCGTCAGCAGCGGGTTGGACCCGGAGGTGAACGGCACCGGGGTTGCGTCCGTCGACGTGTTCACCGGGGTGCCGCCCTGGCGCAGCTGGCGGAAGGTATTCGCATTGGCGATGTCGCGTGCGCAACGTGCACGGACTTCGGCGCTGGAGGCCGAGGAACCGAAACGGGTGTCGCACGGATCGCTGAACTGCGCGAAGGTCTCCGAACCACCACCGAACAGGTCGCTGATGGTCGGTGCACGGAAGCCCTCGGCCCAGGTGCCACGCACCATCAGCGAGTCGATCGGCTTCCACTTGAAGCCGAACTTGCTGTTGAGCGTGTTGCCGAAGGTGTTGTAGTCCGAGAAGCGGGTTGCGCCATTGAAGCTCAGTTCCTTCGCGCCCGGCAGGTCGGCCAGCACCGGAACGTTCACTTCCAGGTAGGCCTCGTTGACGGTGTAGTCACCGCCGGTCGGGCCTGCGGCCAGGTTGGTGGTAGCGCCGGTCTGGGCCAGGGCATCCGGGGTGTACTTGCCTTCTTCCTTGCGGCTTTCCACGCCGAAGGCGAAGCCGAGATCGCCAGCCGGCAGGGTCACGATGCTGCCAGCGATGTTGGCAAAGAAGTTCTTGGAGGTGGTGCGGCCCTTGGTGATCTCTTCCGGGAACAGCCACGCCTGCAGTTCTTCGTTGCCGTACAGGCCATCGGCAGCCGTCGTGCCATACGGCACCAACGGGTTCCACGGCTTGCACACGTCATAGGAGATCGGTGCAGCTGCGGTACCGCACTGCACCTTGCCGGTGGCGGCGTTGTAGAACGACGGGCCGACGCCGCCGGCGACGCGACCCTTGTGCAGGTTGCCGGTGGCCACCGATTCCAGCTCATTGCGGTTGTACTGGTAGCCCACTTCCCAGTCGAAGTAGCGGCTGCCGATCTCGAACGAACCGTCGAACGACGCCACCGCGCGGTAGGTCTTCAGCTCGCTGGTGGTCACGCGCGGCACTTCCCAGGTGCGGCGGTTCCAGGCCACGGCGGTCGGGTTGGCGTAACCGTGCTGGCGGCCGAACGGGTTGAAGTAGCTGTTGATCGACATCGAGCCGACACCGGCGGTGCTCGACTGCAGCGGATAGCCCGCGATCTGGCGGGTGGACTCACGCTTGTTGTAGCCCAGCTCGGTGCGGAAGTTGACGCTGTCGGTGATCTTGAAGCGGCCGTCGAAATAGACCGAGTCGCGCTTGACCGGATACATCACATGCATCTGGTCGTTGGCGTTGCTCACGTCACCGGTGAAAGGCGTGGTATCGGTGAGGTGGTAATTGGCCGGGTTGGTGGGATCCGCGCCGCGGTTGAGGGAATAGCCGCAACCCGCAGTGGCGGTACAGCCCGGGCCGCGCAGACCCGTGAACTGGCCGTACTGGCTGATCGTGGTCCAGTTGCTGCTGTCGTAAGGATGGCGATCGGTCATGCCGTACTTGCTGAAGCCGCGATCGCGCGCCCACACGCCCTTCTCTTCGGCATGCTCGGCCGACAGGGTCAACGACACGCGCTCATTGCTCCAGCCGGCGACCACGTCGAAGCGGTCGCGGGCACCGTCGCCCTGGCTGTACTGGCCGTGGTAGACGTTGGCAGTCACACCAGTGACATTGGAACGGGTGATGATGTTCACCACACCGGCCATGGCGTCGGAGCCATAGATCGCAGAGGCGCCGTCCTTCAGCACCTCGATGCGTTCCACGGCGGACACCGGCAGCGTGGAGATGTCCTGGTAGCCGGACGTGCTGATGCCCAGGCGCTTGCCGTTGACCAGCACCAGGGTGCGCTGGGTGCCCAGGTTGCGCATGTCGATGTAGGTGCCGCCCGCGTTCTCGCCTGCGGTCAGCGCATTGGCGCGGCTGATGGTCGGGCTGCCCATCGCGGTGACGTTCTGCAGGATGTCGGCAACCGAGCTGAACCCCTGCTTTTCGATGTCGTTGCGGCTGATCGCGAACACCGGCTGTGCGGTTTCCACGTCCACCTGGCGGATGCGCGAGCCGGTGATCTCGATGCGGTCGAGGTTGGTCGGGTTGGCGTTGCTGCCTTCCTGGGCAAACGCGGGCAGCGCTGCCAGCGCTGCAGTGGTAGCCAGGGCGTAGCGGATGGCCTGCCCCAGTGCGGTGGTGCGTGAAGTCATGGCGAGCTCTCTCTCTCTCAGGTCGTGCACAGGACGCCAAAGGGGGCGTCGAAGGAGCCAGCAGGGTCGATGACCGAGCCGGTGACCCGATAGTAGTCTCGTTAGTTAATGCTCTGTAAAGAGTTCGTATCCATTCATGTCACGCGGCCGCGCCAGCCTTCACAAAACGTGAACAAAAGCAGGCGCTTACGTGATGGCAGCGATGGCCCACAGCGCGCCGTTGTGGTGCGGAGCAGCACAAAAAACCGCCAGACTGCGCAAAGTGGGAGTGGGAAATGCGTCACCTCGGTTGTCCTGTGGACAACAGCGGACAGCGTATTCAGGCCACGAACGGACGGAACTGGATGCCCAGCCCGGCGATGCCATCGGTCTCGCCGATCAGGTCCGCGCGCAGCAGCGGGCGGGCATCGATGAAGGCCTGCGGCACGATCAGCGACAGCCGGTTGTCGTCGGCGGTCAGTTCCAGTGCCGGCAGCGGATCGTCTTCGTGGGCGCGATTGAGCAGCACCGCCAGCCGCAGCAGGGCCGCCAGCCGGCGTGCGGTCAGCAGCAGTCGCTCGGGCAGGGCGTCGAAGGCGGTCTTGGTCACGCTGCGGCGGTGGCTGCGCACCAGAGCCGCCAGCATCTGCTGCTCCTGGCGCGAGAAGCCGGCGATATCCGAGTGTTCCAGCACATAGCTGCCATGCACGTGGTAGCCGCTGTGCGCGATCATCAGGCCCAGCTCGTGCAGGCGCGCGGCCCAGCCGAGCATGCGCGCATCGTCGGCATCGAGCCTCCAGCGCTCCTGCACCTGTTCCAGCAGGGACAGCGCGGTGTCCTGCACGCGCTCGGCCTGGACGGTATCGATACCGTAGCGCTGGCTGAGCGCAGCCACCGATTCGTCACGCAGGTCGTTTTCGCCGGCGCGGCCGACGATGTCATACAGGATGCCTTCGCGCATCGCCGCCTTGCTGACCAGCAGTTTCTGCAGGCCCAGCGCCTGGAAGGCCGCTTCCAGCACCAGGATGCCGCCGGCGATGATCGGGCGGCGGTCGCTGGACAGGCCCGGCAGCTGGATGTCGTCGATCTTCTTGGCCTTCAGCAGTTCATCGCGCAGCTGCGGCAGGGCCTCGGCGGTGATGGCGCCCTTGCTCAGCTTCATCGTCGCGCAGATCTCGCTGATCGCCTTGTGCGTGCCCGAAGAGCCCAACGCTTCCTGCCAGCCCAGCGCGCGGTACTTGCTGGCGAAAGGCTGGAACTCGCGGCCAATCTCGGCCAGCGCGTCCTTCCAGCGCTTCTTGCTCAGCTTGCCGCCGGGGAAAAAGCGCCGGGTGCTGGCGATGCAGCCGGCCTGCAGGCTTTCGCGCTCCAGGGTCTGCATGCCCATGCCGATGATGAACTCGGTGGAGCCACCGCCGATGTCGATCACCAGCCGGCGCTGGCCGGGCTTGGGCGGTTGCGCGTGGGCCACGCCCAGGTAGATCAGGCGCGCTTCTTCGCGCCCGCTGACCACTTCGATGGCATGCCCCAGTGCGGTTTCGGCCGGTACCAGGAATGACTGCGGCGAGCGCAGCTGGCGCACGGTGTTGGTGGCCAGCGCGCGCACCCGGTGCGGCGGCACATTGCGGATGCGCTGGCCGAAGCGGGCCAGGCATTCCAGTGCACGTTGGCGTGCAGCGGAAGAGAGACCACCCTTGCCATCCAGGCCATCGGCCATGCGCACCGTCTCGCGCAGGCGGTCGATCACCCGCAGCTGGCCGAGCGTATAGCGCGCGATGACCATGTGGAAACTGTTGGAGCCAAGGTCGATGGCGGCCAGCAGGTCGCCATCCTGCAATGCGGGCGGAGTCGTGGTGGTGTGCGGCATGGACGAATGTTAGCCGAAGGGGCGGTGTGCTCGTCACCGCGCGGCCTTCACATTTTGGAAGAGGGCGTGCCGCAGGACTGCAAGGGGTCAGATCCCTTTCCCGCAGGAAAGGGATCTGACCCCGTGGCGATCGAACCCCGACCAGCGGTCGGGATCTACCGGGGCAGGGTCAGAGCCCCTGCATCAACGCCATCTGCGCCGAATGCGGGGCTTCGTCGTGGGCTGGGGCACGCTTGTGGTAGATGCCGTGCGCGTCCAGTTCCCAGGCGTTGAGGTTGTCGTCAAGGTAGTTCTGCAGGACTTCGCGGTAGACCCGCTTGGCCAGTTCCGGATCGAGGATCGGGAAGCAGGTCTCGACCCGGCGCAGCAGGTTGCGTTCCAGCCAGTCCGCGCTGGCGCAGTACATTTCCGGTGCGCCGTCGTTGCCGAACCAGTAGACGCGGCTGTGTTCCAGGAAGCGGCCGACGATCGAGCGCACGCGGATGTTGTCCGAGATGCCCGGCACGCCCGGTCGCAGCGTGCAGGCGCCGCGGATGATCAGGTCGATCTGCACGCCGGCCTGCGACGCGGCGTACAGCGCGCGCACCACCTGCGGTTCGTTAAGTGCGTTCATCTTGGCGATGATCCGCGCCGGGCGGCCGGCGGCGGCGATGCGCGTCTCGCGCTCGATGCGGCCGAGGATGCCGGTGTGCAGGGTGAAGGGCGACTGCAGCAGGCGCTTGAGCTTCATCTTCGACGCCAGCCCGGACAGCTGCTGGAACAGCAGGTGCACGTCATTGCCGATGTCCGCATCGGCGGTGATCAGGCTGATGTCGGTATACGCGCGGGCGGTGCCGCTGTGGTAGTTGCCGGTACCCAGGTGCACATAGCGGCGCAGCTTGCGGCCCTCGCGGCGCACGATCAGCAGCATCTTGGCGTGGGTCTTGTAGCCGACCACGCCGTACACCACCTGCACGCCGGCTTCCTGCAGGCGATCGGCCAGGCCGAGGTTGGCTTCTTCGTCGAAGCGGGCGCGCAGTTCGACCACCACGGTCACGTCCTTGCCGTTACGCGCGGCCTGGATCAGCGCATCGACGATCAGTGAGTCCTTGCCGGTGCGGTACAGGGTCTGCTTGATCGCCAGCACGTTCGGATCGATTGCCGCCTGCCGGATCAGGTCCAGCACTGCGGTGAAGGCGTCGAATGGGTGGTGCAACAGCAGGTCCTGGCGCGCCACCGTCTCGAAGATGCCGTCACTGTCGCGCAGCGTGCGCGGGGTCATCGGCGGGTATTTCAGGTCCGGTTGCGCGATCAGGTCGTACAGCTGGATGATGCGGTTGAGGTTGACCGGGCCATCGATGCGGTACACCGCGTTCTCGGTCAGGCCGAAATTCTGCAGCAGGGTCCGCACGATCTCGCGCGGCATGTCGTGCGCGATCTCCAGCCGCACCGCTGGCCGGTAGCCGCGGTCGACCAGTTCGTCGCGTAGTGCCAGCGCCAGGTTCTCCACTTCCTCCTCGTCCACCACCAGCTCGGAATTGCGGGTGACGCGGAACTGGTAGGCGCCCTGGACTTCCATGCCCGGGAACAGCTCATCGACGAAGGTCGACAGCACCGACGAGAGGAACACGAAGTTCTGGGGCCCGCCGAGCTTTTCCGGCAGCTGGATGATGCGCGGCAGTGAGCGCGGCGCACGCACGATGGCCAGGTGGCCGGCGCGGCCGAACGCATCGGTGCCCTTGAGCACCACCACGATGTTCAGCGACTTGTTGAGGATCTTCGGGAACGGGTGCACCGGGTCCAGGCCCAGTGGCGACAGCACCGGCATGATCTCGTTGCGGAAGTAGGCGCGCAGCCAGCGCTTCTGGCGGTCGGTCCAGGAGTGGCGGCCGAGCACGCCGATGCCGGCCTCCATCAGCGCCGGCCGCAGCGTCTCGTTCCAGCAGCGGTACTGCTGGTCCACCAGTTCGGCGGCGCGGTCATGGATGGCGCTCAGGATGGCCTGCGGGCTCATCCCGTCCGGTGCGGGTGGCAGGCCGTACTCCTGCGCGTGGCGCACGGCGGCGGCGCGGATCTCGAAGAACTCGTCGAGGTTGGTGCAGGAGATGCACATGAAGCGCAGGCGCTCCAGCAGCGGCACCTGCGGGTCCATCGCCTGGGCCAGCACGCGGAAGTTGAAATCCAGCTGTGACAGTTCGCGATTGATGTACAGCGCCGGGTCACGCAACGGATCGTTGTCCGGGCTCACGGGGAGGGGGAGGGATCCGAGGCTGCTCATGGCGTCATTCTTCGATGGAGGTCAGGGGGGCGGACTCGCGCGGGCGCACGTGGTCGGCATCGAAATGGCAGGAGAACACCGAGCCCTTGCCGACTTCGCTTTCAATTTCCAGCCGTGCGTGGTGCAGGCCGAGGATGTGCTTGACGATGGACAGGCCCAGGCCGGTACCACCGCTTTCGCGCGAGCGGCTGCTGGAGACACGGTAGAAGCGTTCGGTCAGGCGCGGCAGGTGGGTGGCCGGGATGCCGTAGCCGGAGTCACGCACCGCCAGCACCGCACCGTCGCCCTCGCGGCGGAACTCCACCGCGATGCGGCCACCGGCCGGCGTATAGCGCACCGCATTGGTGACCAGGTTGGAGAAGGCGCTGTGCAGCTCCTTGGTCGAGCCCTGAAGGTCAACGCCGGCCAGGTCGTCGATGCTGATCTGGTGGCGGCCCTGGCTGTGCGCTTCGGCTTCGCGGCGCAGGGTGGCCAGCATCGGCTGCATGGCTACGGTCTCGTCCTCGCTGTGTTCCTGCGATTCGAGGCGCGACAGGGTCAGCAGGTCTTCCACCAGCTGGGCCATGCGCTGGCTCTGCTTGCGCATTTCTTCCAGCATCGGTCCGGTTCCCGGGAAATCCTCCGGGTCCATCATGTCCAGGTAGCCGTGGACCACGGTGAGCGGCGTGCGCAGCTCGTGTGAAACGTTGGCGACGAAATCCCGCCGCACCTGCTCCAGGCGCAGCAGCTTGCTGACGTCACGCGCGATCAGCAGCCAGTAGTCCGACGAATAGGGAATCAGGCGCAGGTTCAGGCGGATCGCCGGATCGACCGGCGAGGGTACGTCCAGGATGGGCTCGGCATTGCGGCCACCGGCCAGCCAGTGCGCCAGCGGCATCGGCTGCAGGCGCTCGACCAGGGCCTCGCCAAGGTCGCCGGGATGGTGCAGGCCGAGCAGGGCGGTAGCCGCTTCGTTGAACCACTGCACGCGCTGGCTGTTGCGATCCAGCACGACGACAGCATCGGGCAGCGCGGCGGCGGCAGCGCGGTAGCTGCGCAGCATGTCCAGCAGGCGGCGCTTGCGCACGCGCATTTCCACCTGGTTGCGGTACAGCAGGCGGTCCAGTTCGTTCCAGACGCCGGTGCCTTCTTCGGCGGTGTCCCAGCGCTGGCGAGCGGTCAGCCGGCGCAGAACGCTGCGCAGGCGCCAGTAATGCCAGGCCAGGGCCGCCAGCGCGCCCAGTGCGATGCACAACCACAGATGGCCCGTGAACCACCCCACCAGTCCGGCGAACAGCAGCACCGCGGCAACGGTGGCCAGGGTCTTCAACCAGGCAGAGCGGATGTGGCGGGGCATTGCGATCTCGTCGTTGAGGTGCGGCGGTTCACTGGGGTGAACCGAGGGTTATAGCAGAGTTGCCGGCACCGGCACCCGCAGGTGCGCGGTGCCGGCACGACGAGACTCAGGTAGCAGTGGAGAAGCGGTAGCCGGCGCCGCGCACGGTCTGCACCATGTTCTCGGCGTTGAACGGCTCCAGCGTCTTGCGCAGGCGGCGGATATGCACGTCGATGGTGCGCTCCTCCACGTACACGCTGCCGCCCCATACATGGTCCAGCAGCTGCGCGCGGGTGTAGACGCGCTCCGGGTGGGTCATGAAGAAATGCAGCAGGCGGTATTCGGTCGGGCCGATCGGCACCGGCTGGTCGTTGGCGAACACGCGATGGGCGGCGCCGTCGATACGGATCGGGCCGACGGCTACGCTGCCGTCCTCGTCATCTTCGCGGGCGCGGCGCATGACCGCGCGGATGCGGGCCAGCAGTTCGCGTGCCGAGAACGGCTTGACCACATAGTCATCGACACCGGCCTCGAGGCCACCGACGCGATCGTTCTCCTCGCCGCGGGCGGTCAGCATGATGATCGGCACTTCGCGGGTCAGCGTTTCCTTGCGCCAGCGACGGGCCAGGTCCAAGCCGCTGGTGCCGGGCAGCATCCAGTCCAGCAGGATCAGGTCGGGAACGCGATCGGCGATCGCGGTCTGGGCCTCCCGGGCATCGCCGGCGTGGACCGGTTCGTAATCGCCCTTGCGAAGGGCGAAGGCGACCATTTCACGGATCGCGGGCTCGTCATCGACGATCAGGATGCGTTTCTGCACGAGGACACCGTAGGGCTCGGTTACTGGAGTGGTGCCAGTAGACTACGGTTTGATGACATGTTTGTGACTACCCGGCCGGAACCGGCCTGGATTGCCATCGGCCGGTCATGCGGTGCTCAGCGACGGTCCAGATCCGGGTCCTGCACGCCCTGCCGGCGCAGTTCCAGCACCGTCGGGGTGATCGATTCGATGCGCGCGTCAACCCGCGCGCGGCCGATGTAATCCAGCGCCGGGTTGCGCTTGAGCGCCTGCAGCTGCATCAGCGCCTGTTCTGGCCGCCCGCTGAGGAAGGCGGCCTCGGCATAGGCCTCGCTGGCGCGCACGCTGTCGCCAGCCAACTCACTGGCGCGGGCGAAACGCTGCTGGAAGACCGGATCGTTACCACTTTGCGACAGCAGGGGGCGCAGCATCGCCTGCGCACGCTGGCCGGCTTCGCGGCTGCCTTGTTCGTTCAGGATCTCGGCATAGGTCAGTGCCACCGGGCGGCTGTTGGGGTGTTCGCGCAACAATTGCTCGAAGCGGCTGTTGGCCTGGGCCGCCTGGCCTGCGCGTGACTCCGCCTCGCCCAGGCCCAGCGCCAGCCACAGGTTGCCGGGGTGGGTCTGCAGCAGGCCGGCCAGGGTCTGCCGGGCCTGGCCGGCACCGGCACGGCCACCGCGCATCACCGCCAGCGCCTGGCCGTAGCGCTGCGCATCGTTGAGGCCGTCCTTCTGCCGCTTGGCCAGGTCGGCGTACTCGCGCTCCAGCTCGGGGGTGGAGTCCGCGCTGAGCACGCGCAGACGCTCACGCGCCCACTCGAAGTCACCGCTGGCGCCACGGTTGAGCTGGCCGATCGGCAGGCGCAGCACACTGCCGGGCAGCAGCGGGTTGTTGCCGCGCAGCAGCGGCTCGCCCAGGCTGGGATCGGCCGGGTCCACCCGCTCCTTGCGCTCGCCGGTGGGCGTGCTGGTGGTGAGCAGCACCGTATCCTTCTTCATCTGCTGGGCGCGGGACTTGGCCTCGCTGATGCGGGTGATGTTGACCGGGTGGGTGCGCAGGAACTCGGGCACGCTGTAGCCGCCTTCGTTGCCGCGCATGGCTGCCGACATCCGCTCGAAGAAGCCGGCCATGGCATCCACGTCGTAGCCGCTGCGCGACAGGGTGCGGATGCCGAGGCGGTCGGCCTCGGACTCGTTGGAGCGGGTGTAGTTGATCTGCCGCTGCTGCATCAGGCCCATGCCGGAGCTGATCGCCGCCATCGTCGCGTTGCCGGACGACGTGCTGTTGCTGGCCTGGGCGGCCACTACCGCCGCCAGCATGCCCAGCAGGATCGGGATCTGGTCGCGCTGGGCGCGCTCGACACCGCGCAGCACGTGCTGCTGGGTGACGTGGGCGATTTCGTGGGACAGCACCGCAGCGACCTCGTCCTCGCGCTCGGCGGTCAGCACCAGTCCGGCATTGACCCCGATGTAGCCGCCCAGCGTGGCGAACGCGTTGATCTGGCGGTCGTTCATCACGAAGAAGGTGTACGGCTGCCGCGGCTGGTCACTGTTGGAGCCGAGCCGGGTACCCATGGTCTGCAGCCAGTCGTTGACCAGCGGATCTTCCAGCAGGTAGCCGTAGTTGCGCAGCTCGCGCAGCATCATCGCGCCGTACTCGGCCTGGCGGGCCGGGGTCAGCAGCTCGCCGGCCGAAGAGCCGATGTCGGGCAGCTTCTCCTGGGCCTGGGCCAGCGGCATGGCCAGGGCCAGGGTGACGGCGGTAGTCAGCAGCAGGGCTCGCAAGCAGAAGGTCCTCGGGCGGGGCGCGCCAAGCGTGGCAGGGCGGGGGGCAACCATTCGTTAATCCACAGTGTTGCGGCCGTGGCGTGGAAATTCCAGCGCACCGGTACCATATGTAGACCGTCGATCCATCGTGGAGTTTCCCGTGACAGCCCAGACCGCCGGCGGTGCCCCCGCCATCACCATCTATTCCACTGCCGTCTGCCCGTACTGCGTGGCCGCCAAGAACTTCCTGAAGAGCAAGGGCCAGCAGTGGACCGAGGTCCGCATCGACCTGGACCCGGCCGAGCGCGAGAAGATGATGGCGCTGACCCGCCGCACCAGCGTGCCGCAGATCTTCGTCGGCGACGTCCATGTCGGCGGCTACGACGACATGATGGCCCTGCACCGTGAAGGCAAGCTCGAGCCGCTGCTGGCCGGGCAGGGCCAGGCATGAGCGCGGCCGACGACGGCAGCAAGGACCGCATCGCCGAGTTCACCGAGTTCCGCAAGCGCATGAACGAGCGCATCCTGGGCGAACCGAACCAGGTGGTGCGCCGCTTCTTCGCGCTGGATACGCAGACCTACCAGGCCGGCGCGCTGGACGTGAAGACCAAGGAGCTGCTGGGCCTGGTGGCCTCGATGGTGCTGCGCTGCGACGACTGCATCAGCTACCACGTGGCCCAGTGCAAGGACGCCGGGGTGACCCGTGAGGAGTTCTTCGAGACCTTCTCGGTCGGCCTGGTGGTAGGCGGCTCCATCGTGATCCCGCACCTGCGCCGCGCGGTCGACTTCCTCGACCAGCTCGAAGGCGGCGCCGCCGCGCCAGCCGCGCACGAGCACTGAGGGTCGTGCCGGCCAGCGGCCGGCATCCCCTGAACCCGACATGGCCGGGGTTGCCGGCCAGCGGCCGGCACTACCGGGCCCTCGAGGGGGCCTGTCCCGCGATCCAACAGCCCAGGAGCCCCTTCTTGTTGAAGGGGCGCGCCGACAGGGCGGGGGTAGAGGGGCGATGCGCGGGCAATTCTGCCTGAGCCGGGGACTGGGACCATGGTCTATTTGGGACCTCGGCCCCGGCTCAGGCATAATTGCCGGTGAAACTTCCTTTGCGCCGGCGTTTCCGGGCACGTCCGGACGGCGTTTTTCCCCCTGTTCGGAACATCGATCAATGACGCAGAAAATTACGGTCATCCGCGGCGACGGCATTGGCCCGGAAATCATGGACGCCACCCTGTTCGTGCTCGACCAGCTCAAGACTGGCCTGGAGTACGAAGACGCCGACGCCGGCCTGGTGGCCCTGGAAAAGCACGGCGACCTGATGCCGGCGGTGACCCTGGAATCGATCGCGCGCAACAAGGTCGCGCTGAAGAGCCCGCTGACCACCCCGGTCGGTGGTGGCTTCACCTCGATCAACGTCAGCCTGCGCCGCCACTTCGACCTGTACGCCAACGTGCGCCCGGCCCACACCTTCCCGAACACCAAGTCGCGTTTCGACAACGTCGACCTGATCACCGTCCGTGAGAACACCGAAGGTGCCTACCTGGCCGAAGGCCAGGAAGTGTCGGCCGACGGCGAGACCGCCTTCTCCGGCACCCGCATCACCCGCAAGGGCTCCGAGCGCATCGTGCGCTACGCCTTCGAGCTGGCCAAGAGCACCGGCCGCAAGAAGGTCACCGCCGTGCACAAGGCCAACATCATCAAGTCGACCTCGGGCCTGTTCCTGAATGTCGCCCGTGAAGTGGCCGCGCAGTACCCGGACATCGAGTTCCAGGAAATGATCGTCGACAACTGCTGCATGCAGCTGGTGATGCGCCCGGAACAGTTCGATGTGATCGTCACCACGAACCTGTTCGGCGACATCATCTCCGACCTGTGCGCCGGCCTGGTCGGCGGCCTGGGCCTGGCTCCGGGCGCCAACATCGGCAAGGATGCGGCGATCTTCGAAGCCGTGCACGGCACCGCGCCGGACATCGCCGGCCAGGGCAAGGCCAATCCGTGCGCGCTGCTGCTGGCGGCCGCGCAGATGCTGGACCACATCGGCCAGCCGGAAAACGCCGAGCGCCTGCGCAAGGCCATCGTGGCGACCATGGAAGCCAAGGATTCGCTGACCGGCGACCTGGGTGGCACCGGCACCACCATGAGCTTTGCCAAGGCCATTGCCAGCCGCCTGTAAGCGGCCGGCCGACCTCGGTCGGACCCACAGCGGGGCGCCTTCGGGCGCCCCGTTGCGTTTTTCCGCCTCTGTAGAGTCGAGCATGGCTCGACTCCACAGAAGCGGTCTGTGCTGATATCGCACAGATCATGTGCTGTTTCACGGCTGGTTCGTGCGCCATCCGCTCCGCATCCTGTGCCCACTTTCCACTGCACAGGAGTCGCTCCATGAATCTCACCGCCTTCGGCCTGGCCAGCTTGCTCGGCATGACCGCCACCATCCCGGTTGCTGCTGCCGAGCCGGCCCATGCCACCATCCGCCATATGGCGGGTGCGCCGGTCGCGACCTCGCTGGATGCGGCGAAGACTGCCGTGCTGGTGATCGACTTCCAGAACGAGTACTTCGATGCCAGGGCCGTACCGGGCTTTGCGGGTGGCCGCATGGTCATTCCCGATGGCGTGGCCGCACTGCGTCAGGCCAGGCGGGTAGTCGAATTCGCCGATGCCCACGGCATCCGCGTGATCCATGTCCAGCACGTGCTGCCGGCCGGCGCACCCCTGTTCGCGCAGGGCAGCGTCAATGCCGCCTTCCATCGCGACCTGCAGCCGCGCCAGGGCGAGACCGTGGTGCAGAAGGACAATGTCAGCGTGTTCGCCGGCGCGTCCGCAGCCGTGCTCGACCCGATGCTGAAGAATGCCGGTATCGATACCCTGATCGTCACTGGCCTGCAGACCCATGCCTGTGTGGCCGGTGCCGCGCGCGACGCAGCGGCCGCCCCACGTGGCTACCGGGTGATCGTCTCGTCCGATGCCAGCGCCAGCCGTGATCTGGATCTGGCCGGCGGCCGTCGCATCGATCATCGCGCGCTGCATGAGGCCTCGCTGGCGCAGATCGAAGACGCCTTCGGCGACGTCATGAGCACCGACGCGATCCTGGCGCTGCCGGTACGCAAGGCCGGTGACGGCGCTTGATAAGCTGGCGGGGCCCGCATGCCGTGGGCCCCGCCACGTGGAGCTGCCCGCCGATGGATCACTTCGCCGCCCTGCGCGCGCTGCGCGCCATCGTTGACGCGGGCAGTTTCACCGCGGCCGCCGAGCGCCTGGGGACCACCCACTCGGCGATGTCGCGGCAGCTGCGGCAGCTGGAAGAACACCTGCAGGTACGCCTGCTCGATCGCAACAGCCGTCGGCTGTCGTTGACCGAGGCCGGGCGCGATTACTACCGCGAGGCGGCAACGCTGCTGGACCGCCTGCAGGAGGCGGACGATCGTGCCCGCGCCGGGCAGGCGCAACCCAGTGGCAGGGTGCGGATCAGCGTGCCGCAGGTAGTGGCCAGCCAGGAACTGCCGCATTGGCTGCCCTCGTTCCTGCAGCGTTACCCGCAGGTCACGCTGGACCTGTCGGCGGATGATCAGGTGGTGGATGTGGTCGGTGGTGGCTTCGACCTGGCGCTGCGCATTGCAGCTTCATTGCCGGACAGCCAGCTGGTCGCGCGCGAGCTGGCCAGCTGCCCGCGCATCCTGGTCGCCGCACCGGCCTACCTGGCCCGGCATGGCCTGCCGCGGCAGGCTGCGGATCTGGGGCAGCACACGCTGCTGGGTTTCAGTCCCACCCCATCAATGCCGCCCTGGCAGTTACAGGGGCCGCGCGGCGCCTGCGTGAGCGTTGAAGCCGGGCAGCGCCTGCGTGTGGATGCCACGCCTGCGCTGTACGCCGCCGCGCTGGCCGGAATGGGCATCAGCCTGTTCACCGCGTTGACCGTGCAGGAGGACCTGCGCGCCGGTCGTCTGATCCGCGTGCTGCCGGCCTGGCATGCCGGCCAGCGGCGCTACTTCGCGTTGTACCCGCATGCACGTGCGCTCGCGCCCAAGGTGCGCGCGCTGGTCGAGCACCTTGCGGCGCACTACGCTGCACAGGCTGGCGTGGCTGGCGTGGCTGGCTAGCCGGGAAATGCAGCAGCCACGCGTTACAAAGAGAAAAGGGCGCCCCGAAGGCGCCCTTTGTCGTTTATGGCTCTGTCCGGTTCAGCGCTGCTGGATCTTCGACAGCAGGCGCAGGAACTCCACATACAGCCAGACCAGGGTCACCATCAGGCCGAATGCGCCATACCACTCCATGTACTTCGGCGCGCGCTGGGCGACGCCGGACTCGATGAAATCGAAGTCCAGCACCAGGTTCAGCGCGGCCACGACCACCACGAACAGGCTGAAGGCAATGCCCAGCCAGCTGGAGTCGTGGATCACCGGCACGTTGATGTTGAAGAAGCCCAGTACGAACGAGGCCAGGTAGAGCAGGGCGATGCCGCCGGTGGCGGCGACCACGCCCATCTTGAAGTTCTCGGTGGCCTTGATCAGGCCGCTGCGGTATGCGAACAGCAGGGCGGCCAGGGTGCCGAAGGTCAGCAGCACCGCCTGGAACACGATGCCCGGATACTTCATGTTGAACAGGGCCGACACGGCGCCCAGGAACAGGCCTTCGACCAGCGCGTACATCGGCGCGGTGACCGGCGACCATTCCTTCTTGAAGATGGTGATCAGTGCCAGCACCAGGCCGCCAATCGCGCCGCCGATGGCGTACAGGCTCGCGCTGCCGGAAATCTGGCCGTACTCGTCGACCGCCTGGCTCCAGGCGAACGCCGCGGTCAGCACGGTCAACAGCAGCAGGATGCCGGTCTTGTTGGCGGTGCCATTGAGGGTCATGACCTGGTCGGGGCTGGTCACTACCGAGCCACTGGCGAGGTCGAGGAAAGTCGACTCGGAAAGAGCCGGGTTGCCGCTGCGCATGCGTGTTCTCCGTGCGGATGAAGGTCGGGACGGCCATCCGGCCGATGGGCGTGAGCATAGCCGATGACTGCTTTCGGCGTTGTGGCAGGCCCGGGTTCTGTGCATCCTTCGTTGACAGTTCCCAACGCGCTTGGCGACAATGAACAACTCCCCGGGCCCAACCCGAGGGGATTGCAAGACCGGGGTATAGCGCAGTCTGGTAGCGCGCCTGCTTTGGGAGCAGGATGTCGGGGGTTCGAATCCCTCTACCCCGACCAATCCCACGCCACGTCGGATTGGACACCGTTCCGGTTCGGGCGCCCGTAGCTCAACTGGATAGAGCACCGGCCTTCTAAGCCGGCGGTTACAGGTTCGATTCCTGTCGGGCGCGCCATTGGAATCAATGGCATATGAATTACTTTGGTGCTGGCGGAGCCTATTCCAGGAACAGCGGAAATGTGTGGCGCGCGCCGCCGTGGGTCACAAAAAAGGCCAGCGCGGTGCGCTGACCTTTCTGTTCTGTGTCCTGGCGAGAGCACTTCGTTGAAGTGCCCCCAAGGCTGAATCATATCTGCTCAAGTTCGCCTACATCGACCCTGCCGCCACCGCAGTTGCCATGGCAACCGCCGCCGATCGGGGCACTGCCGCCACCGCCACCACCACCGCCACCACCACCGCGGGAGTTGGGCGGGAGCACGGTCGAAATCACTTCGCCGGAGTCGAAGCCTGCGCCTCGCCACGTGTAGTTGACGCAGGAAATACCGTTGCAGACGGTCAGGACATCGCCGGTCTGAACTCGCGTCTGGGCTGTCCAGACGGTGGTCCGGCCGTCATTGAGCTTCTGGACCTCTTGGGAAAGCTGCTGGTTGGTCACCGGATCGGGATACGGGGTTGTCAGCGTGCATCCGGCGGTGCAGTTGATGACGCCAGGAAGCTTTTTCGCTTGAACGCTCCCGCTCGCCATGAACAGCAGCACGCCTGCAATGGCGGGAATGGAGTTTCTACCAAGCGAAGGATAATCCCAATCAGTCTAGCTTTCACAATAGGTCCTTATCGTGGGATGCAACAGTTCCTGAAGATTTCATTCGATGAAATGCGGGCTTTCTCTTTCTCCTGACTGCTCAGGTTTTTCTCATGGTTGGCAATGTCATTGGTGGTGGCAAAACGTGGGTCCAGCCGGTTGAGGACGCGGGTGTACGCCAGGGCGGCAACGGGATCGGCAGGAACGATGCCGCCATAGGTGTAGGCCATCGCCATGTCGCTGATGACATTGACGTTCCCTTGTGATTCCAGCTCGCGCAGATATCCGGTGGCGGTGTCCTTCCACGCCTCGAGCGCCGCGGGATCACGGATTGCGTCATCAAGCGAACCGATGACTTTCTCCGGCGATCGCGAGTAAGCGCGCATCGCTTCCTGCGAGCCCATGGCGGCGGCCTTCGAAAGCCAGTCGGCGTGATAGATGTCCCGATCCAGGGCCAGCGACTCGCACTCTCCGAGGATTCGTTCCGATCGCTCCAGGAACCAGTTGCCGGACCCGACCGTGGTGGCTGAATCCGCCAGCTTGTCAGCGCGATCCGAGATGAAGGTCTGGCACTGCTCGATGGTTCGATAGATTTCGTAGGTTGCTGTGGCATCTCCGGATTCGGAGCGCAGCATCAGTTGCTTGACGTGGGCGAGCGCGTCACCGGGAGGCCGGAACTCATTGCCTCTTACGATCTCGTAGGCTTTGGGTCCCACCGCCTTGTACGAGCCTGGCGGGATCTTGTTGTCCCGCTCAAGCCTCTGCGCGGCCGCCGCACCTGACGCAGGAAGCGGCCTTCCCTGGTCGGGCCTTTCATCGAGGCTGCCACTCTTCCAGGATTCCTCTGCCGTCACATCGACAGCCGCCTGCTGCCGGTAGCTGGACATTGCAACGGCTGCCACTGCCAGCACGGCTGCTAGCGCGACGAATCCGATTAGCCGCTTGCTCATCTATTGCTCTCACCTTCATTGCAGGAACCGGCATGGTTGCAAACGCGCGCCTCGCGTTCCATGTCCTGCAGCTAACGTTGTATGAATGGATCTCCCCCATTTCTGTTTGAGATTCATTCATGATTCGTTCACTTATTATTCACGCTCTCGGGAGTGGGCCCGACGATGTCGAGCTGTTGCCTGCGCCTGACCATCGGTACAGGTGGCACGCACCTTCCGGCGATCGGCATGAGGTGCAGTTTCGAAAGGCGCGGGAGAGGTAGAGCGGGTGATGGCCGAAGTGCATCGGCTGCGCAGGCACCAATAGCGGCTCACTCTGTATTGCGGTGGTCTCGCCTTGCTGGTGTTGACTGGCCTGCTGATGGGGCGACAGCCCAGCGCAACGCGCCGTTCGACGTGATCGAAACGATGGTGCCGAAGGACAGCTGCGGCCGATGTTCTCGGCTGAAGATGAGCGCTTGCACGCGCAGACTGTGCAAGCGATTACCCGTCGTGTGCGTCCTGGCAGGCCGCAGTCGCGCAATGCGATGCTTCAGCTGATCGACGGGGCGGGCCAGCTGCGCCTGCAGTTGCAGGTCACGCCCAAAGGTGAGGTGACGCTGTCATTCTTGGATGAGCACGCAGACATCGCGCGCGTGGTCTCGGCGGAGCAGCTCTGATGTCCTGTTCCGGCCCCTGCACATCAATGTGAAGAAGTGCTTGCAATTCCTTCGCGACTACCGGAAAATGCCGGACTCGCTTCGGGGGACGGACTTCTGGTTCCGCCCGGTAGCGAAGCATCAAGTTCCAGCGCCAGCCTCATCGGCGATGGAGCGAAAGTTTCAGTGGTGGCTGTAGCTCAGTTGGTTAGAGTACCGGATTGTGATTCCGGTGGTCGGGGGTTCGAATCCCCTCAGCCACCCCACTGATTCAACCGCATCGGCGCAGCCGAAACGGTATTGCAATAAACAGAAAGCACGCTACAATGTGTGTCTGAGTTTCACGGGCCGTTAGCTCAGTTGGTAGAGCAGTTGACTCTTAATCAATAGGTCCAAGGTTCGAATCCTTGACGGCCCACCAAGACAGAAGCCACCTGGTACGCCAGGTGGCTTTTTTCTTATGGGTGTGACTCCCATCGTTCCGATGGATCACGCGTTGCAGAACCCGTTCGGCGTGGATCTGCAGCAGGAGCGGGGCCCGCAGTGCTGGTTTCAACCACGTTGAAAAAAGTGCTTGCACCCACCGAGCGGATCGGGTCATAATTCGCGCCCCGATTTCGGGCTGTTAGCTCAGTTGGTAGAGCAGTTGACTCTTAATCAATAGGTCCAAGGTTCGAATCCTTGACAGCCCACCAGACGAAAGCCACTTGGTTCGCCAAGTGGCTTTTTTCTTGCCTGTTCGCTGAGGGGCATCTGCAGATGCCAGCGGTGCTGGCTGGAGTGGAGCCCCCTTGAGTCAAGGGGGCGCGGCGAAGCCGCGGGGATGTGGCGGCTGATGAAGTGGGGCCCGCGCTTTGCCGCGCAAAGCGTGGGGCTGCGGCGCGAATGCGCGGCAGCTTCCCACTTGGTTCGCCAAGTGGCTTTTTTCTTGCCTGTTCGCTGGGGGGGCATTTCATCCGCGCATGGCGTGGATCGACTGAAGCAATGCTGAAATCAGGGTCATACGCGTCATCAGTGTTATCAATGCTGTGCGCTGCATCTCACCGCATCGCATCCTGCATCGCACCCAATGGATCTTCCGCGCCGACGGCGCATGCACGAAGGAAGATGTTGATGGCTCATATCAATCGATTGCACCGCACGCTGTGGGTTTCCTTCGCGTTGCTGGCACTGGCGGCCTGCGCGCCCGCCGACAATCCCGCGCAGACCGTCGAACGCGATGCTGGCACTGAAAGTGCTCCTGCGCGCCCGGTCGGTGAGGTCATGCAGATGCAGCCGGCTCAGCCGGCAGAGCGGGAGGCCCTGCCCGATGCGGTGGACGTGCAGCGCAATGCGGATGGTTCGGTGGATGTGCGCAAGGCCACGCCGGAGCCGGCGGCCCTGCGGCGCACCGGCGACGGGGGCGTGGAGATCCGCAAGGTGGATCCTGCAGTCGGGCAGGGTGCCGATACGGCGTCGGCCAAGGCCAGGCCGCAGCAGTGAACCCCGCCACCCCGGATGAGCTTGCGCTCGCCGGGGTGGTTCAACGCGCGGGCTGCGCACCATTGCCATGTTCAGTTTTGTGCAGGCCTTCCGCTTCCCGCCATCGCCTGCGACAATGAACACCTGCGCCGGCCACGCGAAAGTGGCGGAATTGGTAGACGCCCTGGATTTAGGTTCCAGTGAGGGTGACCTCGTGCGGGTTCGAGTCCCGCCTTTCGCACCATCAGCCGAGCACAGACTGCCCTAAGTGATTGAAAAGTAAGCTGGCGACGGTCAGTTGCGTTATTGGATTCCCGCTTTGGCAATTGATCCCTGTCTCGGAACGTCACCTAGGCCGTTCGAGGCAGCGGGGAGGCGGAACTGCTCCAGCGCTGACATACCTTGGAGCGACTGCTCGGCCAGCACCTTGGCGTAGACCGCTGAGGTCGTCTGGATGTCGCGGTGGCCGAGCCACTCCTGCACGAGCTTGATGTTGCCGGTTGCCAGCAGCAGCCGGGTGGCGCAGGTATGCCGGAGCGCGTGCGGTACGCACTCCTTCTCGGAAGCGAGATGTGTCCCCTTGATGGCCCATTGCCACAGCCGGTCGGCGCGTGTCCGGTTGAGCATCGAGAAGGGGCCTTCCGTGGTAGTGCCCAGGGCGTCCCTGCGACGCTGTAGCACGTCGGCTACGCGGGCGGTGCAGGGTAGGGTGCGGGGGCGCCCCTTCTTGAGCGTGGCGTGCCGCCAGAAGCGGACGTGGAGCCTTCCGCCCTGCTCGACCACCTCCGACCAGCGGATGCCGAGGGCCTGGCTCATGCGGCAGCCCAGGTCGGCGAGGCATACGAACAGGTCTCGGTAGTCCGCGCCGTCGCGCACTCGTGGGTGACCCCCTGCAGGGCCATTCGGGAGCGTGTCCCACTCCAGCAGCCGCGCCAGGATCAGCTCCTCGTCCTCGACGCTGAGGACGAACGTGCGTGCGTTGTCCCGCTCGTCGGCCAAGCTGTACTCGGGCAGCTCTCCCAAGTACCGGCCCGCCTTGCGCTCACGTTTCAGCAGGGCGAGGAGGCACTGCATCTTCCGGTTCACGGTGGCGGGGGCCGCCTTGTCGTCGAGCATGCGCTGCGCCATGTCGTCCACCGCGGCCTGAGTGATGTCGTTGATGGGCGTTTCCTCGCCCAGGTAGCTCTGGACCACCTTGCAGTTGGTACGCACGGTGTCGATGGACCGGAGCTTGCCCCAAAAGTTGCGGTCGCCCAGCGCGTCGTCCATCGCGTCCTTGAGGGTGCGATGGCGGACCTTGGCTTTCGCCACGGCCATCTGCACCGACCGGGACTTACCCCTAATCAGCTCCCGCAGTGCGTCCTCTGAAATCTCGGGGTCTTCGCGCAGGGCGTCGAGGGCCGCCTGCTCCTTGCGCTCGGCTGCCACGCGGTCGCGGGTGCCGGTGGACAGGCGCACGCGGCGGTATCCCTCCTGCACGTCGAGCATGTAGTAGCGCTTGTCGGGCGCGCCCGGCTTGGGCGCGGTCCCTTTGAGGCGAAGGGCCATGTGTATCTCCAGAAATGAAAAAGGCCCGCACTAGGCGGGCCTCGGGGCACAGCGGGGTGTTGGGGGTTAGGCGGCTGCGACGCGCGCCGTCACCTTGCGGTTGACACGTTCTGCGAGCGAAGCCAGCCAGTGCAGCGCCTTGGTCGTCGGGAAGATCAGGTTGCGCTTGCGGTAGGCGGGATCAGGGCGCTGCTCCAGGAAGTCAGGCCCCGGCTCGCGGTTACGCTTGATAGACGACAGGTCGAGCACATTGCGGCTCACTGCGGAGGGAGAGAGTCCGCCGAGGACGCGCTCAAGGTCCACCTGCTGAATGCCCGGCTCGTCCACAACGGCGAGTAGGGTGAGGATGCGGGTGGCGGTGATGTCCTCGTCGATCTCTTCCCGGAAGGCTGACAGTGCGGTTGTGAGAATGGCCGTCAGTTCTTTCTGCGAGAGATTCATGGTGCGCTCATTTTCCGTAAGGGGATGGTTCCCCCTTGGGAAACCATCAGGGTCTATCTTGGAGCCGCAATGTAAGGATTACAAGGCCCAAGCCAATGTTGATGGCATTCTTGCCAATTTTGTCCATCCAGAAACCACGCTGCCAAGGCGTGGGGGAGGGGTCGATTCCGATCTCATATCCAAAGGCTTTCACGAACAGGTCCAGCTACTTCTGCCCTGCGAAGGGGCCGTCCTGTCCCCTGCTCACGGCGTTGTAATGCGCCGCCACCCCCGGCTGCGCTCCACAAAAAGGTCTTACGTTTCAGTGTTTTAAGAACGGTAGTGCCAGCATCGCCGCCAGGGTCACAATGGCCCCGACCACGGATGCAAAAAACAGTCCTTGCCCTACGCGGACTACCGCGCTGGCTATTGTCCGTCTCACCGTACTCATAGACTGAGAACGCCCCCCTGGTCGTCTGCGGATGCGCAGCCCGACAGCATGACGCTGCCGTCGGGCAGACTACAGGCCACAATGATGGCGCGTCCGTAGGAATCAAGTACCACGGGAGAGATTGATCCCGACTGGTGCAGTGAAGTCATGGCCGAGGGGTCTCCGTTGGGGCCGCGGGTGGGACCGGATACGACACCCGCCAGCCACAGTCCTCGGGGACGACCGAGAACTGGACGCGCTCGTTGAGTAGGCCGAGCATCGCGCGGAGAGCGCCGCGCTTCTCGTTATGGTCGAAATTGATGGTCCGAATCATTCGGGCACCTCGTAGGTCCGTTCATGCAGGACCAAAACCTCCCGCTCGAATACCAAGAACGGGCCGAACTGGTGGACGCGGAGGGCCACGTTGACGATCACCAGGGTCGAGTTTGCGGTGAAATCTGCGTTACGCATATGTAAGTCTCCTGTTATGCAAGTGCTACAAATGGAACAATGAGTGCCAAATATCGAGATTGGCCTTATGATTAGGGCTGAAGGGCGTGATCGCCACTCCCGACCCCAAGGACCATTCGATGATTGACCCCCGCGTAGAAGTCGCCATTACGGCCCTTCACCTAGTCGTATGGGTGTGGACTAGCTCGGTGCCGGCGCATCGCACATACCTGTATTGGCGCAGGGTCTTGCGGAAGCGGCGTTAGCGGCTCCAGAAGTAGAAGCCGCTCACCTCAAACGCGTCACCGTTGAGCCGAATGTCGCGGCCATAGCTCTCGTAGTCGAAGTAGCGGGAGAGGGCGTCGGGCACGCCGTGAAGAAGCCCCGATTCGTCCACATAGTTCTCGGCAAAGTCGGCCCAGCTATCGAACTGGCCCACGTAGGCTTCGTGGAACTGCTCCACGGTCACATCGTCGAGGCCCTCGTGGTCGCAGAAGGCCGTGTAGGCGGCGCGTTCGGTGTCGTTGTGCAACTCGTCCAGCCGCTCTTGCAATGCGCACAGCTTGTCCAGGTCGGGGTGCTCGCCCCAGGTATCCCCGAACACGTCGTCGTAGTCGTGGACGGCCCACTCCTCGGCGCTGGCGACCTTGCCGCTTCCGCCACACGCCGTGCATTCCGCCCCGCCGAATACTAGGGGGACGTATGTGGTTCCAGTACCGCCGCAATCCGGGCAATCAACGGTCACGTTCGGGTGCGGCGACTCGCGCAGGATGCGGGCAATCTCATCGCGCACGTCGTCGGCGTCGCGTCCCTCCAAGTCGATCCACTCGCCGTGCAGGACGCCAGCGTTATATGAGGCAAGGCAGGCAACGTAGATTTGCATGGTGTGCTCCAGAAATGCGAAGGCCCGCACTAGGCGGGCCTCGGGATCAGCGGTGGTTGTCGGTCAGTGCGCCCAATCGGGCTTGACGTTCAGCAGGTAGGCGGCGGCCACTGCGCGGGCGGTGTCCTCGTCGGCCACGTCGGCAATCCACCACCAGCGGTCCTTACCGGCCCAGCGATAGACGCCCCAAAACTGCGCGGCCATCGGTGCGCAAGGCTCGACGCTTCCATCGAACGCTTGGCGGGGACCGTAGGAGACCGATCGGTCGCCCAGGGTGACCAGCTTGTCACCGGCAGGTACAGCCAGCTCGTTGTCGTTGCTCATTGCGACAGGCCCTTTGCGTGCTCAATGGCACGATCCAGCGCGCCGGGGATGTTGTGAAAAATGCCGTGGCGTGTCGAGTGGGTGAGGCCGATTTTGTAGACCTCAAAATGGTTCGGTCCCTTGCGCAGCACCCACGCCTTTTCGGTCTCGAACATGATGTCCTCCTCGCGGTAGCTCATCGCGCTGCTCCCATGCCCTCGGCGATCCATGCGCGGGCCTGCTGCTCGGCGCGCGCCACACCATCGGCGGTCTCGTGGTCGATGCCGTTCCTCGACAGCCATCCTCCCAGCGGGTCGGCGATGTCGTAGGCCCACACGCCGCTCCACTGCTCGCCGACCTCCTGCCAGAGGCGGTGCAGCATGCGCGCCACCTCGACAAGGAATTGCGAGTCCTCAATGCCCAGCGGCGCAGTGCTGCTCGGCTCGGGCCACGTCCACCCACTCGCCAGCTGCGCGAGGTCGATGGGGTCGAAGTCGGTATCCCTGATTGCGCGGTTGACCACGGTGGCGAACTCCTCGGCTTGCTGCGGCGTCATCGCGGTCGCCGCCAGTTGTTCGTGATAGCGACCCGGCTGTGCCAGGAACACGTTGCGGGTTCCGTAGGTGCGCAGTTCCATCACAGCACCCCCAGCCCGCGCAGCACCGGCATCACCAGCGCGTTGGTCTCGTCGTTGTCGCTCCAGTCGCTCGCGGCGTCGTCCCCGTTCTCCCAAATCAGGAGCACAAACCCCGCCTTTGTCGCGTCCGGGCGGTAGAACCGCAGGTGATCGTGGTCGGTAGAGGCGAGGGCCTCCAACACTTCTTGCCGGTCGCGGCTGTGCCGAACCGTGGTTTCTTCGCCGTCGTAGACGCCGAGCGAGTAACCAGCGGCGAGGGCGGCATCCACCAGCGCCACGGCTATGCGCTTCGCGCTCGCGGGGGCGTAGTTGTCGAGGTTCATGGCTTTCTCCGGGCAACAAAAAAGCCGCCTTGCGGCGGCTGATGGGTTCGGGTTAAGCGCGGAGCGCGTCGCTGCACAGTGCTTCCGGGTAAGCCGAATCGCGCATCGGCATGACGACGAAAGCGGCGCTCCTGATGTAGGCATCGGTGATGCCGCCTACGGCGAACATTGCCGTCACATCGCCGCCAGTCACCGGGATCAGCGAAGTGGCCTTGCCGCCGAACGCCTTGCGGAGCACCCCGGCGGCCTTCACCACGCCTTCGAGGACAGACGGATCAAAGCCAGATGGCTTCAACTCGTTCGGCTTGGATACGACAGCTCGCCAGTCCGGGTAGGTGCCGTCAATGGCGGCAAACTCGATGGCCTGGCCGCCGCGATCCGCCTTGAACCTCTTCGCGTCGCCCACAGCGCTGAAATAGACGTCGCCCTTCATCTTGGCGATCAGCTCGCACGCATCGCGCGGCACGATGATCTTGCCGAGATCCCACGGCAGCCTGGTGCGCACCACCAGCATGCGGTGGCCGTCTGTAGCAACGATGATCGCACCATCGGCGTGCGACTCAATCAGCACGCCATTCAAGTAGAAGCGAACGTCATTCTTGGAGGCCACATGCAGAGAGGCGGCGATCAGGGCGGAAGGAATTTTGTTCATGGCTTTCTCCGGGCAACAAAAAAGCCGCCTTGCGGCGGCTTCGGGTGGATTTGGCGGTGTGCTGTTACAGGAACAGCTTGGTGATCGTGATGATGGCCGTGACTAGCGCCGTAGCGACCGCGAGCGGATACCAGCGGGTCTCCGTCATCAGCTTTTCGCTTTCGCGGTTGATCTTGCGAATCTCGGCGGCGAGCTTGCGCATCTGCAAGTCCTCCATCGGGTTGTTGTCGCTCATGGTAGCTCCAAAAAAGACCCGCCGTCACACGTCGGCGGGGTGTGGAAAACCGAATTGACAAAAGGGGATCAGATGACAACGGGGGATGGACAAGGCGCAACTTGGGTGCGGTTCTTGTTCGCCTGGCGCTCCCGCTCGTTGAGTCGGGCGCGGTGCTCGCGGATGCCGCGGCGGATGCAACCGGCCACGTAGTAGTCGCGGGCGGTCATATCAAACGGGATCATCGTCATGGGTTGCTCTCCAGTGAATCGGACCACCAAAACGCCCCATCACAACGGTAGGGACGCTTTGGCGGTCAGACTCATGCTTGTAAGGCATGGAATCTGACCGTCGCCAGCTTCCGGGAGCGCCTCCAGCTCGCCTAGGAATCCCGTACAGATGGCCCCGCTCTTTCTGGCGTGGCCCGGTGTCCGTGGCGGCCTTCGTCGGCCCTTACACTTCCCGGCGCGGCTAGTGTTACCAGCTCCCCGCGTTCTGCCGTGGGCGGCGATCCTGCCTGCCCCTTTCTACTGTCAGGACCGCACCCTGCGGCCCGCTTTCCGATGGTGGGCATTATGCCCGGTTCCTCCCGGCTTGTCAATCGTTCCCGGTAGCGGGACGGTCGAGGCCGTTGTTACCTGCGGTGCGCTTAGGGGCCTTTGGGGCTAGTCCTGGTGCTGGCGGGATAAGCTCTAGGTGCTGTCGATCCATCGGTCGCACGTCTGTCGCCGCCTTTTCCGCTGCCGCCGTGTTGCTGGCGACGGGTATAGATTAGATCAATCCCCGGATGGCTGTCAATACCCCGATGGCAAGAATTTTCAGAGGGGCGATAGGACGCCTTACGCGCGCGCGTGTGAGCTTCTATGGGCGGGCCGGTAGGGTTGCCCGTGTCGGATGCTGGGCGGGCCGTGGCGGCGCTGCGGCAGGCATTGGCGGGCCTTCGTTCCCCGTGGTGGGACTGAGGCGGGCGGCAGGTGGGCGGGAGCGTGCCGAGGTGGGCGGCGGTGGTGCCGAGGTGGTGCCGAGGTGGGCGCGTGGCGGTCAGGGCAAAAAGACAGATAGGGACAGACAGAGGCGCGAACGTTTGCGGGCCGATGTCCGCAGATTGCCCAGGCATCGCAGGGGATCGCCTAGGTACTGGATACCTAATCCGGTGGTTCACCTTTGGAATCAGCAGGTTAGCCGAGGTGGTGACGCCGCAGGTGACGCGAAGGGGGCGCATCGTGCCTTTGCGCTACAGGGGGGCGACCCCCCTACGGGGGGTGATCGCGCGGTTCCAAGTAGTTGGATACCCCTTCGGAAATTTGCCGCAAACCTTTCGACCCCCTCAGTCGCGCGAGGAGGGAGCCTCAGTCACACCGGAGCGCTTCCGCGTCGCCACGACAGCGAACCAGGCGAGCGACCCAAGTCCCCATAGGACGCACACAGGTACAGCCCAGGTCATCCCTCGGTTGTACGCGAGGATCGCCAGGAGCGGGTTGATGGGCGTGACGCCCGCGATGAGCAGGATCAGGAGAAGTCGGTGCATGGGAGTTCCGCCGCAGTGGCACCCAAGGAGGACAGAGGAACACCCCAGGAGTGCATAGGAGGACTGTAGTTCTACTTGGTGGTGAATACCAATGAATAGAACTCTACAGTCCCACTATAGTAATACTTAGGTCTTACTATGATACCACGCTTGTCAAGTGGGTCTTTGGTCGCCCCCTCTTCCAGTACACTCCGACCCGCTCGGGTTGGTCGGGCATCTAGACAAGGACAGGGGGTTCAATGAAGAAGCTGTTGAAGTGGTTGCTGCTCGCGGTCATTGTTTTCTTCGCCGCGGTGCTGGCCTTGGGCGTGATTATCAACGCAACGATGTCGCCCGAAGAGAAGGCAGCACAGCAAGCTCAGATCGACGCCCGAAAGGCGGAACAGGCAGCTGCCGCCGAGAGCGCACGAGTCGCTGGGGAACAGAAAGCACAAGAGGCTAAGCAGGCTGAAATCGCTGCACTTCCGGTGGTGAGCGCGCGCGATCTGGCGTCCGCCTATGAGCAAAACACGGTTGCCGCCGATCAGATGTACAAGGGCAAGAAGTTCAAGGCAACGGGCGAGATCGCATCCATTTCCACCGACTTCATGGGGCGGCCCTATTTGACGCTTCGTGGCGGGGTCAATGAGTTCATGGAGCCTCAGTTCATTTTCTCCAAGGACGCGCTGGACAGCATCGCCAAGCTGAAGAAGGGTGACGTTATCAGCGCCATCTGCGTGGGCAAGGGCGACGTTGCCAAGACTCCGATGGTCGGTGACTGCGAGTTCTTCACTCAGTAATCAGACCGAAAGCGGGGAGGCTTATGTCTCCCCGCCTCGGAGATCACTTTCGCGGCTTTAGAAAGGCCCGCCTCTTGGTGCCGTAGGTCTGCACCGGAGGACCGCTGTAGAGGTCCGTCGAGCAGGCCATGAGGACTGCTTCGGTCGCGTTGTGGCCTGCCTTCATGGCGGCCAGGGCAATCGCACCACCACTACCGGCGACGAGGAAGTCGCGCCGGAGGTCGAGAGGGAGACCGTCGTGGTAGAAGGCCACCGGGTTGTCCCGCAGGCCGACCACGAGGATCGTGTACTCGCCCTTGGTCAGTTCGTCGAATCCCTCCGACAGCTCGCGCACGGCTCGCTGGATGTGGGAAGTGGTTCCCGCGCCGAACACCACCAGGTCGCGCCCGGTGGTGTCGGTGGTGCGGTAGAACTTCTCCTCCTCGTACCGCAGATCACCAGCGGTGACCTGCGAGTCGATAGCAACGAGCCGGCCGTCAAAGGCCAGCGTGGTCACTGCTTGATGTGCTCCCGCCAGTAGCTCGGGGTGAACGCAGCCCACTCGATGTCGCTCACGTCATCCCACAGGCGCTCCGCGGCATTCCGCAGGTGCTCCCACAGGCCGCCGAGGACGACGTATGGCAGCGCCAGGAACACGGCGACGAACAGCCAGCCGGTGTAGGTGCGACGGGAGGTCTCTCGCAGGCGCTCCAGGAGCCACTGCGAGGCCAGGGCGATGCGCAGCGCTACGTATCCCTTGGCGCGCTCGTAGGCGCGCACCAGGCGCTCGCTGGCGCGGTTGTAGATGGTCTTGATGGTCACTTGGAGTTCCAGAGTTTGACTTCCGCCTCGCGGCGGTCGATGAGGCCGCGCAGGTCCGTCAGCACGCCCTTGACGCGACCTTTGGTCCATCGACGGAGCTGTGCGGGCACCGCCGCGTAGTCGCCCGCGTTGAGCACGCGGAGCAGGGTGGAGCTGGCGAAGTTGCCCTCGCCAAGGTTGAACACGAAGTCGATCAGAGCGGCTTCCTGCGGCGCGCTGAGGGGCACGCGCACGTATCGACGGACGACCGTAGCGGCCTTGGAGAGGTCAGCCTCCAGCAGCTCCACAGCGCGTTCCTCGGTGATGCGGAGGCCGGGCCTCACGTCGCTGCCGGTGTGGCCGTAGCCGATGGTCCACTTGTCTGCGGGGCACAGGTAGGCCACCAGGCGCAGACCCTCCGACTTCATCGTCAGAGGGCGCGCGAGCTGGACAGCCTGGCTCACACCGGGGCGTATGGGTTCGACTGGCCGCCCTGGGTGTGGCAGCAGGGAGCGCGGTTGCAGTCGCACGGCGTTACCGGCGCGGGTGCGCTCGGGCCGTCGTTGTCGTCGTCGTTCTTGCGGCGCAGGAACAGGTACAGCAGGGCAGCGGCGGCGAGCGCCATCAGCCACGCAGCGAGCGTGTTGGACATTGGGTCTCCTACAGGATGTCGAGGTAGTTGTCGGGTGACGGCATGCGGCCGGTCACGGACTGGATGAAGGAGGCGTACTCGCGGTCGAGCAGCTCCTCCAGGTAGCGCTGCTCCTCCTTGGACACGTCTCGGGAGAGTTGGTCGGCCCAATACTTCACGGCCATCGCCAGCGCTTCGAGGCGGTCGTCGTGGCGCAGTGCGCCGCGGTCGCGCGTGATGCGCGTCAGCTGGTAGAACAGCTGGTACTTCTGTTCGGACTTCTGATCGGCGCGGATGATCGAGGCATCGACCACCAGGCGGTGCTGGTTCAGCACCGGCTCCAGCACGTCGATGATTCGGTTCTCCTTCGAGGTGCCGTAGTGCTTCACCTCCTCGATGGAGCACGGGTACACGCGCGCCAGGACGCCGGAGAGCATCTTGGCGAACATGCCGTCACCGAAGTTGGCCTCAATGAGGACTGCGGAGACCTTCTCGGCGCGCGCGATGTGCGCCAGAGTCTCCAGCGTGTCGTCGTCGTAGCCGCCCTTGGTCGCACCAGCACGGCGCGCGTAGAGCATGCCGCGAAGCATGCCGACGACCGCGTAGCCGGTTTCGTCGCCGCCTCGCCCCGAGGGGTCGATGGCGAGCACTTTGCCGGTGAACTCCTCCATTTCCGAGGCGAGGTACATGGGCCGGTACAGGCGGTCGCCAGTGAAGCCCACGGATGGGATGTCGCTGACGATGTACTCCGGGCCGCTGCTGTAGACCACGCGGATCGGAGCGACCTCGCGGTCCACGTCCATCACGATCAGGTCGGACAGCTTGAGCGGGTACTTCTCGGCGTCGGACAGCGACGCATCGAGCATGAACTGGAGCATGAAGCCGGAGCGTCCGTAGGACGCCTCGCGCTCCATCAAGTCCTCATCGGAGAAGCGGACGCTCTCGCAGTTCTTCCAGGCGAGCTTGGGGTTAGCGTCGAACGCATCGGCGATCATCGGCGCGAGGCGGTCGCCGTACACCTGGCGGTGCTTGGTGTCCTTCGGGTAGCGCGCAGGCCAGATGCGGATGACGTAGCCGCGCTCGGGCAGCTTGTTGTAGAGCGACTCCTCGGTCTGCGGGGTGCCGAGGTAAATGATCTCGCCGCCCGGCTTGAGCACCGCGTCGAACTCCTTGACCAGCTCGGCGAGCTTCTCGCGCTGCACGACGGTCATGGAGTTCTTCGGGACTTCGATGTCGTCCGCGATGATGGTGTCGGCGCGAGAGCCGGTGAGCTGGCCGTTGATACCGACCGACTTCACCGAGGGCGACTGATCGGGCTGCGCGGGACCGACATCGAACGCCAGGTTCGAGTTGCGCTGGTCCGGGCGCGGGCGCAGGTGTTGCAGCTCAGGCAGGGTTTCGATCAGGCGCTTGACGAACACCGAGAACGCATCGGCGCGTTCCTTCGATGCCGAGACCACCATGATCTTGTGCTGGGGGTCTTTCCAGAGGAGCCAGCAGACGTAGGCGGCCGTCACCCAGGACTTGCCGACGCCGCGGTACGCCATGATGACGCGACGGCGCGGGCCGGTTTTCAGGAACTCGCAGATGTCGTACTGGATCGGAGTGGGGCTTGGTAGCCCCAGCTCCTTCCAGACGTACCAGGCGAAGTTGCGGAAGTCCTCGAAAGGGTGACGAACGTGGAGGCTCGTCATGCCCTCCATCAGTTCAACCGCCCATCCTCAGCGGGATCGAACGGGAACTCGGACACCTTGTCGGCCAGCTTGCCCAGCGGTGAGCCGGGCGGGGTGGCCGCAACGTCGATGCCGTTGTCCTTGAGAAACTGCCGGGCCACGTTGAGGATCGAGGCCAGGCCCTTCGCGTCCGACTCCATCGAGTCGATGGTGTCGGCGAGCTTGTCCGCGACTGCGGCGTGCAGTCGCTCCAAGGCATCCTTGGGGGCGGTCACTTGTTGACGACGCGGTTCAGTACGGTCTCCAGCGCGGACGTGCCGAGCGACGCCAGGATGCACGCGAGGGCGACCTGGGCGACGAAGGAGACGCCGGGGATGAAAATGACGATGGCACCAGCGGCAAGGCCGGTAGCACCGGAGAGGATTGCGCGGCCGAGCGCCTGCTTCCAGGTGATCGGGTCGTTCGACGTGAGCATCTTTGCGATGCCCACGATGAGGCCGACGCCCGCGAGAGCGCCGACCAGCTTCACTTCATCGTGCATTAGGTCTCTTGTAGGTGGTGAGGGCGTTAGATCGGAACGCCGAAGGTGTAGCTGTAGTTGCCGGTGAGGGTGATGTTGGTCACGCCGTCAGTAACGACGACAGTGAACGTACCGGAGCGCTCCGTGTTACGGCCGGTCGCGCGGACGACGACGTTCAGTCCGCTGCCGGAGATCGTCGCCCCGCCCGTAACGCTGCGCGAGACGATGGAGTAGTTACCGGTTCCGCCAGAGCAGCTGACGGTGGTACTACGTGACACGGTGCCTT
Source organism: Stenotrophomonas sp. T8 (assembly GCF_051853085.1). Taxonomy (NCBI): domain Bacteria; kingdom Pseudomonadati; phylum Pseudomonadota; class Gammaproteobacteria; order Lysobacterales; family Lysobacteraceae; genus Stenotrophomonas; species Stenotrophomonas sp. T8. Next base: position 595,946 of record NZ_CP195329.1, read on the forward strand.
GCGTGTTCTGCGCCCACTCACCGGACAGCCAGCTCGCCATGGACGCCTGGAATGGCGTGGCCTTGACGGCGTTGTAGAACTGCGAGGCGTAGATCGGGCCGCTCGTGGGAACGCCGTAGTTGGCTGGAACGTCGGGCACCAATCCAGCGCCCCGATAATACTGGCTCGCATAGATCGGGTAGCCTCCGCCAAACTCGGCGCGGATCATTTCCCAGGAGATCGGGCCGGAACCGGGGAGGGCCATTAGGCACCTCCCCGCAGCTCGGCGACTTCCTTGCGGAGCGCCTGCACCTCGGCGATCAGGAAAGGCACGGCCTTGTCCCACAGGATCGTCTTGATCCCGTTGTGCTCGGACTCGTAGACCATGTACGGCAGAACCTCCTCGACCTCCTGCGCGATTGCGCCGTACTCATGCTTGGCCGAGTAGGTGAAACCGGGGTTCAGCTCGTTGATCCGTTCGTCGTTCCAGTCGAACTCCCGCACGCGGAACTTCGTAAAGAAGTCGTCCACTGCGGCGCGCGCGATGGGTGCGATGTTCTCCTTGAGACGGGCGTCCGATGCGTAAGAAATGCTGTTGCTCTGACACTGCCAGTCGTTGCTGCCGTTGCGGAAGCAGGCCCAGGCGAAGCTATTGCTCGCCAGGAAGCCGAGGTTGTTGTCGTTGCAGTGAATCCAATGGGTCGTGCCCTGGTCGGCGTCGTAGAACGTGATGGTTGGAGAGGTGCCTTCCAGACGCAGGCCAGCGTCAGCTCCGTTCGCCCCATTGATGAGAACGCCCCTGCCGTTATACGAGCGAATCCACGAGTTGTCCTGCATGAACCAGCCGCCGCCGTGCGGCTCGGAGTACCAGCCGGTGCCGGACTGCTGGGAGCGGAACCAGCCACCGTTGAGGTAGAGCTGATCCCCTACCGTCAGACGGCCGGTCGCCGTGATTGCGGTGGCGCTTAGGGAGCTGGCAAAGTTCGCGCTGTTGTCGCCGTTGATGCGGAACAGCCAGGTGTTGTTGGTCGCGTCGTAGAAGCCAGTGTTAGGCGTGGTGTTGGACACGATGCGGATGACGCGGCCGCCGTTCGAGGGGCCAAGGTTGATGTTGGCCTCGTTCGCGGTGTTGATCGTCATGTTGCCGCTGAACGTGTTCGCTCCCAGCCCCGCCTTGGCGTCGAGCGCACCCTGTAGCCCCGTGACGTTTGCGATGGTGTGCGAGTGGTTGGCGTCAGCCTTCGTCGCGGGGTTGAACGTTCCCGAGTGCCAGACAGAGTTGCCGTTGATCTTGATGGCGGCCTTGGCCGGGTCGATCTCGATGACGTTGTTGGTCTGAGCCGCTGCGATCTGGAACCTCTTGGCACCGGTGTTGTCATACAGCTGGAGAACGGTCTCAGCGGCAGTGCCCACTTGCTTAAACGACCACGAGCGTTCGCTGTTGAACGTGAGTAGGTCGTTGCCGTCTCCCGCAGAACCTACGCCGACAGGCCCGGTGAAGTTCGCCCCGGACAGGCTTGCCTTCGCGTCCAGCGCTGCTTGTAGGCCCGTGACGTTGGCGATGGCGTGCGAGTGCGACGCCGCGGCCTTGCCGTCGAGCGCAGCCTGGAGGCCGGTCACGTTGGCGATGGTGTGCGAATGCGACGACGCGGCCTTCCCGTCGAGAGCGGTCTGCGTGGCGGTGCTGATCGGCTTGTCGAGGTCGGCGGTGTTGTCCACCTTGTCGAGGCCAACCTGCGCCTTCGTGTGCGTGTGCGTGCTCGGCGGGTATGTCGTCGGCTTGCCCGTGACGTGGGTGTTGAAGTCCACGTTGTCGCGGATCGCTAGTGCGCCCAAGCCGCCGATGTCGCCAGCCACAAGCGATACATCGCCTTGCTTTCCGGCGACGCTGGTGACCTGATCGGTGTTGTCGATCTTCTCCCAGGCGACGCCGTAGAGCGCCTGATCGCCGACTCGCCAGTGGATGTCCCCCACGGTGCCTTCGCCGACGACCTTGTAGAAGTGACCCTTCACGGGATTTGCTGGGAATGCCCCGGTGCTCGCGTCCCACGACCCCATATAGATCAGGGAGCCGGTAGCCGCAGCCTGAGCCTGGGCGGCCCAATGCTTCGCCGAGAACTCGCCCGGAGAAACCTCGGTGCCCTGCGGAGCGTTCGCGTACAGGTTCGCCTTGTCGCGGGCAGCCTCGGCAGCGGTCTTGGCCGACGATGCGGTCTGCGCCGAGGTGGAGGCGGCCGACGCCGAGCCGGACGCTGCGGATGCATGGCCGGCCGCGGTTACAGCCGAGCCAGCCGCTTCGCTGGCCTTGGTGGTGGCGATGGACGCCTGGGCTTCTGCCCGGTTGGCCTGGGAGGTTGCGCTGGTCACCGAGGCGGCAGCAGCGGTTGCGCTGCCAGCCGCGGCGGTCTTGGAGGCAGCGGCCGACTGAGCGTCAGCCTCCACCAGGTCGGCCAGGTCTGTCATGTCCTCCAGCACCGCCGCCGAAGCGGCACGCGAAGCGTCAGCGGCGTCCGCCGCCGCCCGAGCCTGCGACATCGAGTCACCGGCCAAGGTGGCAGAGGAGGCCGCTGCCTGCGAGGACGCTGCGGCATCGGCGGCCGAAGCGCTGGCCTCGGTGGCCTTGGTCGCCGCCGCAGACGCCGATGCGCTTGCCTCGCCAGCCTTGGCGACAGCGGTAGCCGCCGCTTCGGCGGTAGCGATAACGTCTGCCTCGATACTCGCTGCGGAAGCCTCGGCGCGGTCGGCGGACGCCGAGGCCGCGTCAGCAAAGCCAGAGGCGTTGTCGGCATATTCGGCTGCGGCGTTCGCCATGCCGGTTGCCACGGACACCAGGTCGCGCACCTGCACGACCGAGCCGGTCAGCTCGTCGGTCATGCCCGTCACATCCTTCTGGAGCTGCGGGAACGACGGGAGCGTGTAGTTGACGCCGAGGCCGTCCGTCACAACGACGGTGCCTTCCTCCTGCGTCAGCAGCGCGATCATCTGATTCTCGCGCCGGTTCCAGCGGTCCACCAGCGTCGAGAGGCGGGATGCCAGCTCGGAGTTGGAGACGTAGCCGGGATTGTTGCTCATGCGTTTGAGGATTCTCTATGTTGGTTAGCGAATGCCAAATACGTAGCCGCGAACCGAGCGGACGATTCCGTTCTTACGCAGGCTGTCGAGGTCTTGAACAATCAGAAGGCGAAACTCGGACTCGGAGCCGGTCTGATAACCGGCGCCGCTGATCTGCCCGTAGCGGCCCATAGGGATCGCGGTCGATCCGAACGCGTAGATGCCGTCCATGCCCGCGCGGGTAACGTCTAGCCAGACGGAGCCGACACGCTGCTGTAGTACGTACACAGGGCAGTAGGCTTGGTCGTGGACGATACTGAGGTTGATTGCCGGGATGTGCTGCTCCCCGGCAAGCAGCGGCGCAGGAAGCCAGAAGCGCATCACCTCGACTTCCTCGCGCGGGCCACCAAGGTTGACTGCACCAGACCAAGTGATTGCTGCGGCGGCCTGGAACTGGCCCACGATGTTCGGGGCGTTGACCCTGCCCGCGAACTTGGCACCACCGGAGCGGTCCACGTAGAAGACGGCGTTGTTGCCGTTCTTGCCGCCCGACCCCACCCACAGGGGGAAGTCGCCGACGTTGGACATTTCCGCGCGGAACTCGTTGGCGTTGACCACGTTGCCGTTGCCATCGAGCGTGTGCGTCTTGAAGGTGCCGCCATTGATCGTGCCTGCATTGGCCGTGAGGGCCGACAGGTCGTTCACCTTGATCTTGTTCGCGGTGATCGTCCCGTCCACCACCAGCGCGCCCTGGATGCCCACGGTGGACACCCCGCCCACGCTGCCAATCACGAACGGGTACTTCACGCTCGCCAGGTTGCCGCCTTGGGTGTACTGCGGGTGGACGAAGGCGAACCGGTCGGCGGACACGATGAAGTCGCTGCCCGTCTGCGGGTTGGCCGACAGGGCGATACCGGCGACCACGGGGACGCCGTTGATGGTGCCCGCGTTGATCTTGACCGAGTAGTTGGCCTGCCACTGACCGTACATGCCGGAGTGCTGCCCGGCGACCACGTTGAACTCCTGCCGGATGGTGGCGAAGTCGCCGTCCTTGAACGCCTGGACCTGCGTGGCCGCGATGGCCTGTGCCTGCTCGGCGGTGATCTTGGTGGTGTTGAGCTGCTGCACCAGCGCGCCGGTCGGAGAGGTGACATCCAGGTCGGCCTTGCGCCAGCCGGTGCCATCCCAAATCTGCGTGAGGTACGCCCCGGTCTGCCCGGTCTTGACCCAAAAGGTCGGAACCTTGAAGCCGCCAGCGGGCGGGGAGGGCTGCGTGTCCGAGAAGATCGTCGGCGCGGTGCTGGTCTCCAGCGTGGATACCTGCGACGCCAGGGCTTCGCGTGCGGACGCTTCGGTGTCGATGCGCTGCTCGAAGGCAGCCGAGACCGCCGACACCTGGCCGTCGATCTCATTGGCGATCCCCTGCGGCACGTTCGCGCCGTAGCTCGCCGCCATCTGCTGCCGGAATGCCGTGTTGGCACCCTCGGCGTCCGTCAGGGCTTCGGTGGTCTCGGCCAAGCCAGCAATGTTCTCGCCGTGGCGGACCACTGCCGTCTCAACGTCGGACACGCGGGCCTTGGTTGCGTCAACCTCGGCCATGACTGCCGTGCGGACCTGCGCCGCGCTGTCCTCGATCTCCGCGCCGAGGCGCTGCTCGGTCGCCGCGCGCGCCGCTTCGGTGGTGCTCTCCACCTCGTCGATGCGCTGGTTGAGCGCAGCGGAGATCGTCTTGCCGTTCTCGACCACCTGGCCTTGCAGCTCGGTGATCGCCTCGACGCGCGCAGAGTGCTCGTCGGCGATAGCGCGGTTGACCTCCAGGAAGCGCGCTTGGTTGCTTTGCTCCCCGCGATCCACCCGCGCGAACAGGTCGATGATCTGCTGCGCGATGACCTTGTTGCCTTCGGTCAGCAGTCCGATCTCGTGGGTGGCCGTGCTGATCTTGTCGCCGTAGTCGCGCTGCACGTCGAAGAACTCGTGTGAGCGCATGATCTCCTCCAGGATCGCCTCGGCGTTCACGTCGATGAGGTCGATGCGGGTCAGCAGCTCTTGCAGTGCTGGCGAGCGGAGGAGCTGCTCGATGATTGCGTTGAGGTCCGGGTTGCCACCGGGGTTGCCGGGGCCGCCACCGGGGAGGCCGCTGCCGCTACCGAACTCGGCGAGTTCCTGGTGTGCGTACAGCAGTTGGCGGAACGACTTGGACAAGTCGCGCGCCGGGAGGTTTGCGCCTTCCTTGTAGTTGACCAGGAGGGCGTCAATCGGCGTGAATCGCCGGATGGTCACAGTGTAGGGTGCGTCGAGCACGCCATCCTGCGACGGAATCTCGATGGTGCTGGCGTCCACCCACGACACGGAGACAGCGCGGGCCGCGTCCGGTTCACCGACGAACGCCCGGATGTGCTCGCGGGCGATGTACGGGAACGGCACGGTGAACCGCGTAGGGCCTCCCTCGTAGGTGTAGAGCACGAAGGAAAGGCCGCGCGATAGTTCGATCATGAGTCCTCAAAAACGTGGAGGCCCCGAAGGGCCTCCTGGTTACGGTCGATCAGTCCCGTCCTTGCGGTCGGGGAACTGCTGTAGGGCTTGATCCGCGATGTTGCGGACGCCCGTCATGTTGTTGAACCACCAAATCTTCCAGAAGTCGCGCATCTGCTTCTCGGTGATCTCCTCGTCGTCCTTGAGGGCCGAGCCGATCATTCGGGAGCTGCCGTAGACCTTGTTGAACAGGTCGATGGACGGGATGCCCATGACGCCGTTCTCCAGGCCGGTCGAGCGGTTGTTGGCGAATACCGGGTCGTTGCCCAGCGTGTCCGCCCACACCATATCGGTGATCGCAGGGATCACGTTTGACCAGCTCGATTGCGCGACGGCGTTCTTGTAGAAGTTCGCCTGGGTGAGCTGCTTCTTGCGCTGCTCCGGGTTGCCAGCGGTGTTGATGTACGTGCGCGCCGCCCAGCCCATCCCGGCTGCCGACGTGGACAGCACGACCATCATGTAGGTCCGCCAGTCGTCGTAGTGGTGGATGGAGTTCAGGAAGTGGCGCGAGTAGCTGTTGACCATGAAGCTGCGGAACTGCGTCACGAGGCGGCCGGTGGTGCTGTGCATCAGCTCGATGCTGTCCGAGGCGTCGCCTTCGAGAACCTGGTGCCGCGTCACGCGGAACAGGAACGCCGCCATGCGCTCGCGCGTCTGGAACGGCAGCTTGTCGGGGTCGATCTGCTCGATCTGCCGCTTGCCTTTCAGGTAGCCGAACACGTCGGCCTGGGCCTTCTCGTCGAGGCCCCAGGTGCGCAGGCGGGCCACTTCGGCGTCCGACAGCTTCTTGGCGTTCGCCATGTCCAGCAGACGCAGCAGCGTGGCGCGACCGGCGATGCGTTGGAGCATCGTGTTGATCGGGGCCATGCCGGATGCGACCGAGGTGACGTGCGTCGCCATGTTCATCGCGTTGTCGATCTTCTCGCCGTGCTTGACGTTGAACGTCTGCGGCACGAGCGCGTCCTCGTCCAGGCGCAGGAACGGTGGGTTGCGCAGCCAGTCGGTGCCGGGTGCGAACAGCCGCTCCATCACGCGCGCCTCCTGCGAGGACAGCTTGCCGTCAGCGCCGCGCACCAGGAAGTCGCGGGCGGCACCCACGGAGTTCCAGAAGTTGCGGAGACCGGCATGCGCGATGGTCGGGCCAAGCTCGGCGAACAGCGAGAAGCCGACCTGGTTCATCACGCGGGCGAAGTTCCAGTTGCGCAGGAACCGCGCGTAGCGTGCGCCACGGCTTGCGGGATCGAGTTCGGTGCTGCGGCCGAAGGTGGACTTGAGGCCGATGTCGATCAGGCGCTCGATGTCCTTCACGTCGTCGCCGGACTTGCGAGCGTCGCTCTTGAGCTTCGACACGAAGCGGTCGAGCTGCGCGCGGTTCTTGATGCCAGCCTTCGACGACAGCGCCGACCAGCCGGTGATCTCGCGCATGTAGCGGGTCATCACCGAGTCCACATCGTTGTCGAACAGGTCGGCCATCGAGACCTGAACGTCCTCGCCAGCCTCGTTGCGGATGGTGGTGGAGTAGGTCTCGTCGAGGTCGATGCGCTTCTTCGCGCGGTCGAGCTTGCCCGACTCGTAGGTCTTGCGCTCCAGCTTGGACAGCAGCTCTTGCGACCGCACGGGCGAGACGCCCGCCTCGGTCAGCATGTTGCCGATCTCCTCGACCGAATCACTGTCCAGCGGACGGACCAGCAGGTCCATCCCGTCGCCCTCGAAGTTCGCCTGAGCGCGCTTGAGGTAGGAGCGTGCAACCGCACCGAGCAGCTCGTCGTCGATCTCGTCGCCTTCGTCGGCGGCGGCCTCCCATGCGCGGCGCATGGCGGGCTTGATGAGCTGGTCGATCACGTCGTCCTGGTGGAGCTGCATTTCGCCGAACAGGCGCTTGAAGCCCTTGCCGCTCCAGTAGCGCGGCAGGTAGTTGCCGTTCTGCGCCACGTTGGCGAAGCCGTCGAGGTTGCTGTCCTGCGCGAGCTTGAGCGCATCCCGCATCGCCTTGGCGACGCTTCCGGCAGCCTTGGCGGCTTCCGGTGACACGTCAGGCGCACCGCGCACGGCGCGACCGACCTCCTCGTTGAACTTGGCGCGCTCGGAGAAGTTCCACCAGTGCGTGCCCGTCCGCTGCTTGTAGGCGTCCCACGCGGCGTTCACTCCGCTCCGCCATTCCGTCTCCATGACGGCCAGGTGGCGCTTGGCGAACTCGCTGGTGGACTCCTGGACCGCGACGGAGCGATCGGTGTAGCCGACGCCATCGCGGAACAGCAGACGGCCCGCCTCGCGCACCAGCGGCGACTTGGCGCTACCCATGCGGGCAGCAAGGTCGCGGCGGACGGTGGCGAAGTGGGGCGTGATGTGCGCGTTGACCAGCGCCTTGTCGGTGAACTCCTGCTCGAATGCGCTCTCGTTGCGCAGCGGGAGGACGCCTGGCGTGGGGTCGTTGGCGGCGGTGCCTGCCACGCGGGCGGCGGACAGCGAGTCGTCACCGGCCAGCCGCTTCACCACGTCAGGCTTCACCTCGCCATCGAACAGGGCACCCCGGCGAGCGCCGAGGGCACCACCGAACGCGAACGACAGGGCGGCGCTCTGCACGCCATCCGCGAGCGTCTGCTCGGGGTCGTAGGTGGAGGTTGCGGCCGACATCAGCGCGGAGGTGCCCGCAGCCTGTAGACCGGAACGCACCGCGTTGGCGAGGCGTCCGGCCTTGGCTGCGTACCCCAGGCCGCCCGTGGCGAGATCGAGGCCGGTTGCCACCGGGTCGGTGAAGCCGAGGGCGATCTGTCCGCCCAGGCCAAACTGCGCCAGGTCGTCGTCCGCCATCTGATTCATGAAGGCCACGGATTCCAGATAGGAGAGGTGCTCGTCGGACGTGGCCCGGCCGAACAGTTCCCACTGCTCCGGGCGCAGGCCCATCGACTCCCAGCGCTTGCGCGCGTCTGCGGGAATGCGATAGCCCTGCTGCGGCTCGTAGCCCAGCTCGGTGATGAAGCGGTCGATGAAGCCGATGCCGCCCTTTGCCTGGGCAGCGCCCCATCCGTCCCATACGGTCGTCTGATCCTTCCGGCGCTGCGCGGCCTCTCGCTGCTCCTTGCGCTCGCGCACGGCTTGCACGATGGGCTGCTGGGTTGCCGGCTTGACGACGTTCTCGTCTGCGCCGGGTAGGGATTCAAACATGCGGTCTTACTTCCTCGTCAGGTACTCCAGGAAGTCCTCGGGGACTGCCGGGGTGGTGGTGGTTTGCTTGGTGCCCGCGTTGGGGACCAGCGGCTTGGTGAGGTCGAACTTGGGCAGCTCGAAGGCGGGGGCCTCAGCGGCGCTTGCGTCGCGCTTGGCGATGGCCGCGGGGACTTCCGTGGTCGCCGACTGCGAGCGCAGGTCGCGGATATTCCGGGACTGGTCCGCCCAGGTGGTGCGCTGCTCGACCCGACGACGCGCCTGGGATTCCGCAAGGTCTCCCTTCCAGCGCTGGTGCTGTGCCGCGATGGCACGCGGGTCGAAACCGATGGCGCGGCCGGTGTCCGGGTCAGGGATCAGCCAGTTGTCGGGGCCGACGATCTGCCACTGCCCCGGATTGCGGGGATTCGGCAGGGCCGACAGCTCATCCGGGTCGCGGCCGAGCTTGCGCGCGACCGTCTGGATCAGCTCGTCTACCGCTGGCTCGGCACCCTGCGGCATGCCGATGTTCGGCACGCGGCGGCCGTTGACGGTCGTGCGCTGGGCGTCGATCTGACCGACCGCCGCACGGATGGCGGCTTCGCCGGACACGCCGCCACGAGAGGCGATGCGCTCGGCTTCCTGGCGGATGCGGTGCAGCTCACGCGGGTCGCGCGGCTTGCCGTCGATCTCCAGGTAGTCTTTGATGCCGGACTTCCAGGTGTCGTTGATGACCGAGCGGGCCTCCTCGACTTCGCGCTTCGGTTGCGTCAGGACGCGAGCGGCCTCCTGGTGCGACTGACCGCTGCGCCGGGTGTCGTAGAGATACTGGTCCAGCATTGCGGCAGCCTCGCCGCCAGCGACCGTATCGGCGTACTTGGGCGAGACCTTGCGGAGCTGTTCGTACAGCGTCGCGGCGTTCTGGAAGTTCTCCTGGAACGCCGGGTCAGCGCGCTTGAGGATGCGTTCGAGCTGGGGGATGACGATGCCCTGCCGTGCCCACTTCTGGAGCACCTGGCCGCGTGCGGCCTGCGGGGTTTCCTCCCACTCCTTACCGGCCTGCTTCTTGAGGTCGGCGTCGCTGATCTCGTAGGGGTTGCCCCCGGCTACCAGCTTGCGGATGCGCTCCTCTCGGGCGCGCTCCTTCGCTTCCTGCTCCCAGCGGCGAAGCGTCTGCTCCTGCTGGTTGTTCCAGTAGCGCTTGAAGGACTGGAGGTCGCCGCCGCTCAGGCCGAACTTGCTGGCCCAGGTGTCGATGGTCTTGTGGGTGAGTTGGCCGCGATCCGCGAGGCCCTGGAGCGTCCACTCGGCCTCGGCCATCGCCTGCTTGCGTGCCTCGTCCTCGCGGTGTGCGATTACGCGGGCACCAGCGGCAGCCGCCGCGCGCAGCTCGTCGCCGTGCTCGATGTTCATCAAGCCGGGCTGGCCGTCGCCGCGGTCCTTCTCCAGGAACGCCAGGATCGACTGAGGATCGCGGTTGCCCGCAGCCAGCTCCTCCTTGGCGGCCTCGACGTAGAGTTCGTCCACGTCGCGCTTGTTGAGGTAGGCGTACTCCTCCTGGTCCAGCATCGCGTACAGGCCGTTCATGCCCTCGGAGGTGAGGAACGTGCCACCCTTGATGCCGTCGCGGATGATCGCGGTCAGCGACTCCTTCTGCCGGACCAGCATTTCCCGCATCGAGTCGGCCTGCCACTGCTGGCGGACCTGCTGCGCGGCGCGCATGGCGACCGGCATCAGGGCCTTGCGGACCTGCGGGTCTTGGAACTCGGGGTTCTGCGTCAGCGCCGCCATGCGCTCCTTGAGGAGCGGCTCGATGTCGGTGCCGGGTTCGGCCTTGGCGATCTCCTTGGCCGCTTCGATCTGCCAGTCGCGGACGCGGATGATGCCGTCAGCCTTGAGGTAGCCGCGACGCCATGACTCCGACTGCTGGGCAACGAAGTCCTCGGCCTGCCGGGGTGTACCCTCGGCGTCCTCCTGCATACGTTGGGTCGCCGCGGCGCTGTACTGCTCGCGGCTGTTGGAGATCATCTGCGAGTTGACGGAATCCGAGACGCGCGTCAGCACCGCAGCGGCGGTGCGAGAGAGGGCACCGGCACCAGCGGAGGACGCCTGGTCAGCCTGCACCGCCAGGACGGGGCGCTCGGCGAGACGCTGCGGCACCTGCGCGCGGCGGATGATCTCTTGGGGTTTCGTGCGAGCCACGGGTTACTCGTCTCCGGGAATGGAATAGCGCTTGTAGGTTTGGATGTTGCTGTAGGCGTTCGCGCCTGACTGCATCACGCCGCCCAGCGCCTCGGCATTGCCGGTGCGGATACGGGCGCGCGCTTCGGAGCCGCTTTCGACGACTCCGTTCCTGCGGTTCTTCTCGATGAGGGCCACGTCACGGCCAGCCTGGGCCATGATGTCGTTCGCCAGCAGCTCGACCGAGTTGCCGGACACTGCCGCTTCTGCTGCGGAGGCGCGCATCGCGGATCGCAGTGCGCGGGCCTCCTCCATGCGCTGTTGGGTGCGCTCGGCGGCCTGGTCGTTGATCTGCTCCTGCTGACGCTCCGCGGCTTCCTCGATGGCCTTGTTGTTCTGATTCTGGCCGTACATGGTCGCCATCGCGCTGACTGCGGCGATACCGACCTGGACTGCTACGGGGTTGCACATGGGGTCTTGGTTACTCGGACGAAGGGTGTCTTGGCGAAGCCGTAGGCGGACTCGACGCCGCTCTCGCGGAAGCCAAGCCAGCCGAGCCATCGCCGCGTGGTGACGGCGTGGACATCGACGAAGTTGAAGATGGTGCCGAAGGTGGCCGCCCACTCGTCGCTGATCCGCCGAGCTTCTCGGAGGAACGTGCGGCGGAACGAGGGAGCCACCAGGGCGTCGGTGCCCAGCAGCCAAACCGAGGCGATACCCTCGGCGTGCTGGGTGAAGCCGAAGATGCACACGGCGGAACCGTCGTGCATCGCGGCGAAACTGCGGTCGCTCGCGGTGACTGCGTATGCGAGCGCCTGGAGCGGGGTGTGACCATGCGAAGCCGCCACCTCCAGGATGTCCTCCTGCCGCATGTTCTCGGCGACGTGGAGGATGTCGCTGGCGGTGGGGCTTCGATAGGTCAGGGTCATACTCGGCTGCGGGAGACGAACATGCCGCGCCACTGTGCTGACTGGAACCAGCACTGGAACGGCAGGCGGTTGACGAGGTGCATGCGGACGCTGTTGGCGTCGCCCAGCACGGGGAACCGGCGAGAGCCGGAGTGGAACGTCGGGGCGCTGGTGCGGAACACCGAGTCGTTGAGGACGCGCGCGGTGTACGCACCGGAGTGCGACGCCACGTAGGTCTCGACTCGGGCGTTGCCGTGTTGCTCGACCTCCAGCTCGAAGTACGCGCCGTCCTTGTAGGCGACCTCGATGTCACGCACCTGCGTGCGGCCCACCAGCACGGCCTGGTTCTGCCCGCCTCGAACGATGGGCTTGGTCAGGGTGAGGCGGTGCTCGTAGTCCATGCCGACGACCACGCGGCCCTCGGTGTGGTTACCGGGGAGCGCGAGGCGGGTGCGGGCGTTGTCCCAGCGCGCCTTGGTGATGTCGAGGTACGCGCCGGGGTCTTGCCAATCGTCCGTCTTGAGGACGGTGACCGTCATGCCATCGGGCACGATGTAGGGCAGGTCGATCCAGGTCTCGTTGCCGAACTGCTGATAGGTGGGCTGCACCACCAGCATGCGGTCGAGCAGGAAGTTGTAGTCGCCCGTGGCGTCCGCGTCGTGCTGGTTGAGCACCATGCGGAACTTGAGCAGCTCGCAGCCGCCTCCCGGCGCTTCCGCGACGGCGTACAGCACGTCGTTGATGGCGTGCATGTGGACGATGCGGCCGACGCCGGAGATTGACCAGCGCGTCCATGCGGACTGCTGCTTCTCGTCGCCGATCCATCGGACGAAGTAGACGTAGAGCTGCGCGTCGGTCGGCTCGTCAGGAGCGAAGAACACGCAGTCGGCACCACTTGCGCTCGCCATCGCTCGCATGCGGCCTGGCATCAGCTTGGGCACATGCGCGGTCACGTCGGCGGCGTCGCCGGTCACCGACAGGTCGTCGATGAAGTATTCGCGCACGCTGGCGTATGCGCCGCTGTCCTCGGTGAAGTACAGCGACTCGCCCATCAGCTTCGGCCGGATGTACGGCGAGCTGCTGTAGCTGTTAACCGGATCGCTCTTGACGTTCTTGGCGGCCAGGTACGGCTCGGCGGTCAGGAGAAACTGGCCCCCCGCAGCGGCAAGGAACAGGGCCGACTGGAACGGAACTGCGTGGTAGAGCGTGGTGACGCCGTTCGACCCGCTGACGCTTACGTCGATGGGGTCGGCGTCGAGCACCTGGGTCACCGAAGTGCGCCAGAGGTTGAACGGATCGGAGACCTCGGACATCAGCACGTTCTCCCCGGCCAGGAAGCCCAGGCGGTCCCGGTGCTTGAACACCTCGCGGATGCGCTGACCGTCGATGGACGGGAACGGGTTGCTTTGCTCGTCACCCGCGAGGCGCGCGGTCCACTCCGGTCCACCGAAGGAGAACCAAAAGCCGTCCGCATGCACCGGATCGGGGATGCGCTTGAGGATGTGCGGCATCGTCTTGGCATCGAAGCGGTGCTTGATGCCAGGCCGGGCGACCTCCAGGTAGACCGAGGAGGACTGCTTTTGGACGTAGTAGTCGTCGAACTGCGACTCGGACGATCCGATGATGTTGTAGATCGCGCCGGTTGGCACAACGGCCGAGCCTTTGTCGCCGGGCTTCGGCAGGTCGGACATCGTTTGCGCCGATCCGTACAGCGAGCCGGGCGACAGCTCGTCGCTCTGCTTCACGTCTACCAGCCGGTTGACGATGAAGGTGGTGTCAGCGAACGTCGCCAGCGCGAAGCACGACCACGCACGCTGTCCCTGGGTGTCCAGGTAGTTGAGCGCGTCGCCCGTGGCGTTGACGGTGTACTCCTTGCCGGTCTCATGGTCGAAAACGCGGATGCTGCGGTGACCCACGGCGACGATGTAGCGCTCGTTCTCATCGCGGACGATGGAGTGGAAGGCGCAGTCGTGATCGAGGGTGACGCCAAGGCCAGCAACGAACTCGGCGGGCGGGCGCTTGCCCGCGCCCATTGCGGCATGCAGCCAGGCGTTGATCGCCTTGGTGAGCTGGTTCGGCGAGCGGACGGTATCGTCCTGCTGCGACTCGCCTCCCAGGAACGAGGGATAGTCCCCCGTGATTAGCGGCATCAGCGGTCCCAAATATCAGACACGTCCGTCGATCCACTGAGGAAGTTGTGGCCGCGGGCGTAGGTGAAGTCGGCGTGCTCCTGCGCGAAGATGAGGTATGCCTCCTCCTCGTGCTTCTCGGTGAACACGTAGAGCTGGTCGCTACCCAGCACGCTCGTCTGGAACAGACGCGCAGCGCGCACGGCGATGTAGCGACGGGCCGACTCGGGCAGCTCCTCGTAGGCGAGGAACCAGGTCACGAAGTCGGCGGTGGGTGCCGACGAGAACGTGTCGGCGAGGGTGAGCGGGTTGATGAGGCGCGTGCCTCGGATCACCAGCGGCTCGCTTCCGCGTGCGGGGACGAGCTTGAGGATCGACTGCGGCGGCAGCACCTTGCCTTCCGCGTTGAGCGTGAAGGTGAACGACTCGCTGGTGTTGAACCACCAGCCAGCGGTTTGGACCTCGCGGCTCACCGCGCGGAGGGTGTCGCGCGCCTGCGAGGCGTACAGGTTGCCGAGCGCTTCGAGGTCGCTGATCGGCGCTTCGCCGATAGCACCGAGCAGCACGTTGACGGCTTCGAGTTCCGTGGTCGGAGTGAGTTCGAGGTTCATGGATTCGGGGCAAAAAAACGGGGGACACCCGTGTGGATGTCCCCCGTAGATGGAGAGAGGTTGGAGTTGGGACGGGAGCCGACTTGACGATCTAGGTCTGCGGTGCCAGCTACACGACCGGGTACTCTATGAGTCCCGTCCCGGTGGAACTTATGCGGCCTTCGACAGCTCGATGGCACCGCGCGGAGCCAGGATGCCGTGACCCAGCGCGTACTTCGCCAGCATCAGGGTGCCCTGCTTCTCGCCCTGGTACACGTCCTCCAGGGACAGGTCCAGCAGCTTGAGGGTGCCGACAGCCGAGCGGTGGAAGATCACGCCCACGGTGTCCGCGAAGTTGCCGCGGTACTTGGCCGGGATCGAGGCCAGGGCCGACTCATCGACACGCGGCATCGCGTTGATCTTCACCAGCGGGATGCGGGCGACCGAGGAAATGATCGCCTGGCCGTAGGAGCCGTTCGATTCCGCGTTGATGTCGCGGTCGATCAAGTCCTTGTTCTCGGTCAGCAGATACCACTGAGCCGGGGCCAGTGCGCCAGTGAACTCCTGCGGGTTGTCCGGCAGCAGCTTCTCGTCGAACAGCATGCGGGCGTTGCGGAACGCATCGGCCAGCACGGTCGGATCGGAGGCCATCGTGGCGGCCTTGATGATGGCACCACCCGGCTGGCCTTCGACCTTGCCTTCGGTGGTACGAGCGGCCAGGATCGCGCAGCGCAGCTCGTTCTGCATACGCTTGAGCGCCAGCTCCGCACCCTGCTGACGGGTGTACTCGGAACGCACGTCGTAGTGGTTCATCGCCTCGTCGATGTTGGCGATGAAGGCGTGCGAGATCAGCATCGGATCGAGGGTGATGATGGTCTCGTTGTGCTCGACCACCAGGCCCTTGATCTCGGTGCCCGGCACATGGTACTCGGAGCCGATGGTGCCGACGTTCGGGAACGAGGCGGACTTGCCGCTCTCGATGTTGCGCACCGACACGCGGCCGTCCAGCTTGTAGTTCTCGACGAAGCTGGTGATGGTTTCAGCAGTGTAGTTCTGCTTGAACAGCGCCCAGGCGTCGCCGTTGGCCTGGGCTTGACCCAGGCGGGAGGGGATTGCGTCCGACATTTAGTCCTTGCTTGAGGTTGAGTGGATTACTTGAACAGCGGCGACACGGCCAGGCGGGCGGAGACTTCCGCGCGGTAAGCCGGATCACGGTGGTAGCGCACATCGCGCATCGCTTCGACGACCTGCGCCTGCGACTGGAACGGCTTGGGGCCAGCATCGGCGTTCGATGCGGTCTTGCCATTCAGAAGGCGGCCGTTGCCGCCACGGAGGGCGACGAGGCCCTGGACTGCCAGCGCTGCGCGGCCGGCGTCGCCGGACTGCACCGCTTCGTTGAACGCCCGCTTCTGCTCGGCGCTCAGGTTGGTCTTGGCCCACTGGACCAGGCCGTCGTAACCGGCCTTGCCGCCTGCGGGCGAGTAGACGGCGTTCTCGTAGGTCTGCACGCGAGCGCGCAGGCCATCGACGTACACGTCCACCAGCTCCTTCGGATAACCGGCGTCCTGGAGCTTCTTGTAGCTCTCCTCGGACAGCGAGCCGTTCGAGTTGAACTCGGTGGCGAAGTCGTCCAGGTTCAGGCCAGCCCGCGCCAAGGCGTCACGCGCGTCATCCGCGGTGGCGTCGTCGATGGTCGCGGGGCCGCCCTTGCCACCCTTGTCGTCGGCTGGCGTGCTCAGTTGTGCGTAGGCGGCTTCCAGCTCCTCCACGGTCTTGTACTTGCCGCCGAACAGGCGCTCGCCATCGGTGCCACCCTGCGCGCCCGGTGCGGGCTGCTGGGTGTCCTGGGAGTTCTGCGGCGGCTGCTGACCTGGGGTCGGCTGGCCGTTGATGCCGTCAAGGCTGACGGTCACTTCGGACTTGCCCGGCTGCGACATTACTTGTCCTCGGGCTTGTAGTTGACGATGACCAGGCCGTTCGTCTTGCGGGTGATCTCGGCCTTGCCCTTACGCTCGACGCTCGGAGCCTTCGGGGCTTCCTTGGTCGGCTTGGCGGGCTTCTCGGTGGTTTCGTTCGACATTGCGTCCTTCTCGGGGTTACGGGGTTTGGGTCATCGCTGAGGCGATATTCGGAGCGGCACGGACCATCGCCTCCTGCGCCGAGGCGTCCTGCTGCTCGGCAGCAAGCTCGTCGTCGGAGCGGATCAGGCCCTTGGTGGAAATGTCGGAAGCGGCGGCCAGTCGGGAGATCGCCTCGCCACTGTTGAGGCGGCGTGCCTTCTCCTCTGCGCCGACAAGCGCATCCACTGCCTGACCGAACTCGATCAGCTTGTTCAGGTCGTGGCCGCGGCCGAGGGCAGCGATGCCAACGGTGATGCGCGGCTTGATGAGTTCCTGCGGCAGCTCGGGCAGGCGACCCTGCTTCTGGAGCTTGTGCAGGCGGCGGCGGATCAGCGGCAGCAAGAGCTGCTCGCCAGACATCGCCATGAAGCCGCTGAGGGCGTCGTCGAGTTCCTGGGTGAGCACCCGGATTTCGTAGGCGGTCACACGCTCGCCGGGGCGCTGCACGGCGGACTTCACGCCGAAGATCAGCTCCAGCGAGTTCGCCAGCCCTTCGGCCTCCTGACGCACGAAGTTCAGGTCGTAGGCTTTCTGGAGCTGGAGCGTGGTCACGTCGCTGGCCTCGCCACGCAGTACCGCGCCAGATTCGGCCTCGGTGAGCTGGCGCTCGCGGATCGTCGAGGTCGGCTTGAGGAACATGATGATCTTCGCCAGCGCGGCGGCACCCTTGCGGATCGCCTTGCGCAGCGCCTCCAGCGACTCGAACGCGCCCACGTAGTCGTAGACCAGGCCCTCGCCGTAGTCGTCCACGAGGGACGGCGGGGCGCACAGGGGAATCCACGGGCAGGCGTCGATGGGGTAGGTGCCCACGGTCTCGGGGACTTCGACGCCCTCGACCTCCTGCACCACTTCCCACTGCTGACCATCTTCGGAGCGACGCACCCACGTATAGAGGTTCACGTCGTCGTTCTTGGTCTTTTCGTCGCGTTCCTGTGAGAGCTTCTGCATCACCGCCGCGCGGATCGAGTCCGGCAGCATGGCCGGGGCGATCTTGTCGAGCGTGATGATCTCCAGCACATTGCCCAGGCCATCGCGGTCGGTCACGTAGGAGGTCAGCGGGTACAGCTTGGGCTTGCCCTCGTCGGGGTCGTAGAGCAGGAAGTTGCCGAGGACGATGGCGTGCTTGGCCGCCTCGCTGAGGACCGGGCGGACGCCGCTGGTCTCCAGGTCGTTGACGATGACCCGCTCCACGTCCACCAGCGCGGCCTCCAGTTCGGAGGTCTCCACGCCAGCCTGCTCGGCGATGTTCTCGGCGACGGCCTGGTCAGGCGCGAGCTTGAACACCGAGGCGTTCGGCGGGAGCCAGGCAAGCACGATCTTCGAGGCCAGGGCGTTGACGCACTTCGGGCCGGTGTCGATGTAGGCGGAACCGGGGGTACGCGATTTCGCGCCCTCGTCCACCCACAGGCGGGGCAGGGTGACCTTGGCGCAGCGCTTGGCGCGCGTCTCGGCTTCTTTGCGGTTGGACTTGAGATCGCCGTAGCGCTTCGCGGCCGTCTGCTTCTCGGCCGAGGTCTGCTTGGCGTCAGCCATTCGGAATGGTCAGTCCTTGGTACTGCGTTGCGTTGTTCAGGTCCAGGCGGACCTTGGACTTACGCCGCTGATCGGCCGCGTGGCCGGTCGGCTGGGTGTCCTGGCGGGTCAGCAGGATCGGGTCTTTCTCCTGCTGGTCCGGCATGTTGGGCTTGCTGCACATGGTTAGCGGGCGCGGTGCTCCATCTGCTCGACCTTCCGCAGCGCCTTGAGCCGGAGGATCAGGCGGCGCTCGCCCTGCCGGAGCAGGAACTCCTCCTTCGGCTGGGCGGGGTCGTAGATCACTTCGGGGTGCAGTTCGTCCAGGAGGTCGATCAGGTCGTAGGAGTGCAGAGGGATTTGCATAGAACTCCTGGGTGGTGTTTAGGTGGGGAAACTCCCGTTTCCCCTACTACGACGACTAAAAGTCACAGCCGAACAAGGGCTTCGGCGGCTTGGCGCAGGCGGTGGACCGGGCCGTTGTTGTCGATCACGGTGTCGATCAGGTCGCCCTGGACGCCTGCCTCGGAGGCATGCGCCGAGACCGGGGCCGCGCTGTCGCGGAGCACCTGGACGACCTGGCCGCCCCACTCGCGGATGAACTGCGCCTCGTTGTCGAAGCGAACGTCCGACACCACGACGCCAGCAGCGCCGTCGCGGCGGGCCTGACGGATCTTCTGCGCGACTACCTTGACCCACAGGTCACGGTCGATCATTTCGCGGCCCCACTCGGTGCCCACGGTCTGCATCAGGCGGCGCGGGGTCTGCCCGTTGAGCCAGTCGAGCGGCTCCTCCTTGAGCGGGCCGTCCTCCATCGCGGACACCGGCAGGCCGGTGATGTCCGCCACGAAGGCGCGGATCGGGGCCGCGAAGGACAGCTTCACGAAACCGTGGTCGCTGACCAGGAACTCGGCCAGGGTGTCTTTGCCGCTACGGGCGCGGCCGGTGATTCCGATGATCTTCATGGGGACTCCAGAAAAGGAAAGGCCCGCACGAGGCGGGCCGAAGGGGACTTGGGGGAGAGGCGCTACCAGCCGGGACGGCCGTGCAGCGCCAGGTTGATGGCGAGGGCCAGCAGCTTCGGACGCATCAGGCGAAGCACCGGGCGATCAGCCAAGCGGCACCCAGCAGACCGCCGAAGTACGGCCACAGCGGCAGCTTGGCGCTGCTCTTCCAGATGGCGTACTGGATCGGGTTCATGCGGCCCAGGGACCAGCTCAGGACGACCACGCACAGGACGGCGAAGGCCACGGCCACGACGGCCAGGATGGTGACGAACAGGATCAGGGTTTCCACAGCTTCACTTCCTTGGTCTTGGGGTTGTAGTCGCCGTAGCGCAGGATTCGCGCGAGGCGTGCTTGGCGGATCGCATCGTGCTTCGACAGCGGCTCGGTGCCGCCGCGGGGGATGCGGGTGGTGTAGGTGGTGACGACGGTGTTCCACAGCGCGCCGAGGTGCTCCTCGACGGACGCATCGCGGTACGCCTCGTGGATGGGCATGAGCAGCTCGTCCGCGCCCTTGTGGCCGATGCCGGGGAAGCCTGGGTAATTGTCCACCTGGTCGCCCGTGAGCACCTGCTTCATCCAGAACAGGTCAGCGTCGTGAGCCGAGATCGGCCGGACGCCCACGTCGGGACGGTTGGGGTTGTAGAGACGGATGCCGGGGATCGTCTGCATGTCCTTGTCGATGGACACGACGATGCGGCTGCCAGGCGCGCGCTTCGGATTCGGGTGCGAGGCCAGCAGGCCCAGCACGTCGTCTCCTTCCAGGTTCTCGATCTCCACGATCTTGTCGCCGAATTCGTCGTAGACGAACTCGTCGAGGACGTACCACAGGGCAGGCTTGTCCTTGCTGGCACGGTTGAGCTTGTAGGTGGGGTCGATGTCCTTGCGGAAGTTGTGCTTCTTGCAGGACAGGGCCAGCAGGTAATCACGCGCGCCGAACTTCTCGACGATCTCGTCGATGTAGTCCTCCAGCTTCGCCTTCGCGCGCTCGGGCTGGATCGCTTCGACCTTGTTGCCGTCGCCGTTCCAGTCGATGTTCGCGGTGTTCGAGAACGCGAGCTGGTAGCGCAGCACGTCGGCGTCGATCAGCAGCAGGGGGCCGCGCTTGCTCATGCGTCCACCCACTGCCATCCCAGGAGAGTCAGGGAGAACCAGCGGTGCAGCAGGCACGGCCGCTTGTGGGCCTGGACCATGAAGCTGTTACCGATCCTCCAGTATCCGGCCACCTTCGGCGGTTGGAATACGGAGGTCATGGCCGATTCTCCGGGTGACGCTCGTACCACGCCTGTAGCTCGGCGGCGTAGCGCTTCATTCCGGCTTGGTACTCCGGGCCGTCGCCGAGCGGGTACTCGTACTCGTCGCAGACGTAATCGCTGGTGGGGATGTACGAGAATCCGCCATTGCCGTTGGGGATCAGCATCAGGCCACTCTCGGTGTGCCCTTTCAGGCACGAGCCGTAATCGGCGCGTGGCGGCCAGGGCTTCATGTCGCACGCAGCGAGGCCTGCGCACAGCGCCAGGATCAGGAGGGCGTGCTTCATGCCATGCTCTCGTGTACGGCGACCCAGCACTTCTCGCCAACGCGGCGGATAAAGTAGGTCGCGGTGCTCCACTCCACGGGGCGCAGCATGCGCTCCGTGCAGCACGGGCACTTGGCGTTGTAGGCATGAACCTCGGGCTGGTGTTCGAGCACAGCCACGCGATAGGTGGTACACGGAGCGATCACGCGGACATCGCCGTCAGCGGGGCCGCCAATGAAATGCACGCGAAGCTGGTTCTCGTTCATCGGTTCGATTCCTTGAGGAATTCCAAGGCACTCGCCTTGTCGGCGTTGCAGCGCAGGAGGCCGTCCTCGGCGTTACCGCCAAAGCGGTAGAGGTCGTAGGTGGTGGTGGTCGGGTCAGCCATCACGGCGTCGAGTGAGGAGTGCGTGCCCTCAATGACGGTCGGCTGGAGGAACTGCTCCGGCACGACTTTCGAGGTGTGCGCGGCGCAGCTCGTCAGGAATGCGGCGAGACAGGTAATCGCCAGTTTCCGGGTCAGCATTTGCTGCAATCTCCACAGAGCGGTTGGTGGTGGCGCGGGCGTTCCGCAGCGCTGCATCGAAGGCAGAGCGGCGCACGGCTTCGCGGTTGAGGGTCTCGACGGTCTGCTTGAGGTCGGCCAGTTCCTTTGCCGACTCCTCCAGCTCAGTCACGCGCTGGGCCATTGCGGTGTACTTCCAGGCTGCGAAGCCGCCAGCCGCGAGCGCGGCAACGACCAGCAGCGCCGCGAGGGCGCGCAGGATGTTGGTTGGGTTCATCGGTTCTCTTGGACGTAACAGGCGACTCGCAGAAGCTCCGAGGGAGTCGCGTCGGACTTGATCTGATTCGCGCGTGCGGAGATCACGCGCACGTTGCCCCGGACGTAGCCGAGGTCAGGTTCGATGCGGTCGAGCGTGGGTGAGTTGGGGCCTTGGGCCTTGCGCCCGACAGCGCGGTACAGCGGGATGCCCAGCGCCGGGCAGAAGTCGGGGACCACGATGTCGTCCGACGTGAGGTCGAACGGTAGTCCCTTCCTTGCTGCCCGGCGTTTCGCTTGGCGCACCAGGGCGAGTGCAATGTCCCGCTTGCCGCGGGTCAGTGCGTCTCGGCCCAATTCCTTCCGATCTTGAACTCGCCATCCAGCGGACAGCGGAAGCCGAAGTGATCGCCAGCCTTGCGGATGGCAGCCTGGGCGGTCTTGCCCACGAACTCGGCCTTGTCCTCGTCCACTTCGATCTGCCACTCGTCATGGACGTTGGCGAGGAACTCGTAGTGGACGCCCGGCACCAGCCCTGCGGCTTGCAGATCGGCGTCGAGAATCACCAGGGCTTTCTTCATCACCAGCGCACCGGCCGACTGGAGCAGGGTGTTGAGCGCGGCGTGGTCGCTGCGGATGTGCAGCTTCCGGCCGTCGAGACCGATCAGGTATCCCTTCTCGGCCGCGCGCTTCTTGACCCCGCGTACCAGCTTCTCCAGCGCAGGCAGCCCGGCCAGGAACTTCGAGCGGAGCTTCGCCCCGGCCTGGCGACCCTTGCCCACGATGGAGCCGAGCTTCGCGTCGCCTGCCCCATAGAGGAAGGCGTAGATGAAGGTCTTGGCGTTGTCGCGGGTGGGCAGTCCTGCCGCTGATTGGTTGACGGAGTGGATGTCACCTTCGAGGATGACCTTGGCGTACTCGCCACCGTCGTGCTTTGCCATGAAGTGCGCCAGGCAGCGCAGCTCCAATCCCGAGGCGTCCGCGCCGACCTGGAGTTTCCCTGTCGGTACGCAGAACAGCGAACGGCATTCCTTGCCATAAGGCACGCCGCACTTCGGCACCTGAGCGATGTTCGGCTTCGAGTGCGTCATGCGGCCGGTCACCGCTGCGTTCTGATTCACGCTGCCGTGGATGCGGCCGTCCTTTTTGATGGCCTTGAGCCACGCCTCGTCGCCTTCGGCGAGCTGGCCGAGGCGCTTGTTGACGATGAAGTGCTCCAGCAGGAGCGGGATGATCGGGAACTTGAGCGCGCCCAGGACTTCTTCGTCGATCTTCGGCTGGCCCTTCTCGGTGAACTCCTGGGGCTGCCAGCCGTACATTGCAGTCAAGCGGTCAGCGATGTGCTGGCGGCTTGCCGGGTTGAACACCACGTCCTTGTAGGTCGTGACCTCCACGCCCTTGACGTAACCGCGGCGCTTGTCGTCGCGCTTCGGTACGAACTTGCGCTTCACCACCTTCCACGGCGGAATGACCTTGCGCAGCTCGGCCTCCAGCGCAGTGCGCCGGGACACGAGGATGCGCTCCAGCTCACGCGCCTTCTCCTGATCGAACAGGAAGCCGTAGCGCTGCTGACGCGAGAGGATCGGCGCGACGGCCTGCTCCAGCTCGATGGCCTCGGTAGGGAGGCCCTTGCTCATCAGCAACGCGAACAGCGCTTGCGTGACCGCAACGTCCTGGTCGCAGTAGTCGTCCATTTCCTGAGACCACTGTGCCCAGGGATCGAGACCGCGTGCGGCCATCTGCGCCGCGTAGTCGCCTTTCCAGCGACCGAGGCGGTAGCCCCACGCTTCGAGGGCGTGGCGGCCGATCAGCTTGCCCGGCAACACCGGGTTCGCCCCCTGCTTCTTGCGGGCCTTGAAGTCGCGGTCCTTGAGGTCCGGGTAGACCAGCGTGGACATCAGCAGCGTGTCGAAGTACGCCTGGACCTTGAAGTCCGGGAACACCTTGGCGATAGCCGGAATGTCGAATCCGGCGATGTTGTGGCCGACAACGCGCTTGGCCTTCTTGAGCCTCTCGACGGCCTGACGGACTGTCATTTCGCCCGTGCCGTGATCGTTGGCGGACAGGATGGGACCGCGCGGTGCGCCGGTCTCATCTACCTCTTGGAGGGAAATGCAGTGGATCGTGTCAAGTTCGTCGAGGAGGCCATTGGTCTCGCAGTCGAATACGAGGATCAACGGCGTTCCTCCTTACGGGTAGCCGTGGTTGGTTACGGGGATTGCGCGGACGCGGCGGCGGGCGCGGAGGATGTACTCCGGCTCGGGGGCCTTCGGCGGCGTGTGGACGCCCTGCGGCGCGTGGCCGGGGAAGTCGTCGTCCTCGAACAGTTCGTCCTGCTCGGGCTGGTCGGGATGCAGCGTGTAGCCGTAGTCCTCGACGTAGTGCGTGATGCGGCGGATGGTGCGCTCGGTGCCGTTGTTGTTCAGCACGAACAGCAGCTTCTCCGATGCGTCGGCAACCGCGCCTTCGAGGGATACCACCACCACCTCGTCGGTGCTGGGTTCGTAGATGGCGACATGGGCGCAGCACCGCAGATCGAACCGGGCGCAGTGCTCATGCGGCGTACCGAACTCGAAGCCGATCAGGCTCACGAGGTGACCCTCGGGCGAGCGGAAGTTGCGGATGCCGTTCGGAGCGGCTTCGCTGGTCCAGTCGCTACGGCCGCTCAGGTACGCGGCCACGTAGGTGTAGCTCGCAAGTGACACGAAGAAGCAGTCGATGTCCTTGATTTCGGTCCCGTCGTAGAACGCGCGCAGGCTTCCGCCACCCAGGATCACCAGGTGGCGGACTTCGGCCGGCAACACGTCAAACAGGGACCGAGCGTGTTGCTCGGCAG
The DNA here is from genome assembly GCF_051853085.1 of Stenotrophomonas sp. T8. Taxonomy (NCBI): domain Bacteria; kingdom Pseudomonadati; phylum Pseudomonadota; class Gammaproteobacteria; order Lysobacterales; family Lysobacteraceae; genus Stenotrophomonas; species Stenotrophomonas sp. T8. Next base: position 620,211 of record NZ_CP195329.1, read on the forward strand.
TCATGGTTGGTCCCTTAGCGGATCAGGTTGGTGAAGCGCTCGGCGACGCGCAGGGCGCGCTCGGCTTCTTCTTCGTGCTCGTCGGCCTGCGAGTGCAGGACATCGGCCTTGTCGCGCAGCGTCGAGGCGGTGGCGATGCGGTCGGCGCTGATCTTGAACAGCTTGTCCACCTGGTCCTCCAGCACCTTCACCACGTCGGTCACGGTGTCCTTGCGGAACGGAGCGGTCAGCAGGTCGATTGCGATGGCGACGATCTCTTTCATTGGGGTAGTTCCTCGGCTTTGATGTGGATGACCACGCGCCGCCCAGGCTTGCCGTACATGACACGGCAGGCTTGGTCGGAGCGGGGGAGTTGGTATGGGAGAACGAGGCTCTCAGCGAAGGAGAGCGGCGCATCAGCTGGGATGAAGCCGACGACCGAGCGGCCGTCAGTAGTCGGAGGTGGATACATCGGATGACTCGTCGGCGAAGTCGCCGTATTCGCCCGGAGCATCTGCATTGAGCAGGCGGCCGGATGCGTGGTCGTAGCTGTAGTAGAGAACCTGGCCGTTCGACTGGCCGGTGAAGCGATCCTTGAGGACGCGGAAGGTCGTGCAGTTACGCTCGGCCTCGTTCTCGGCCTGCGTGTTGCGCTCCAGGCCGAACGCGAAGTGCGTCCAGAAGCCAATCGCGCGGCTGCCCTTGAAGTGGCGGAGCATCACGCGCCCGCCTTCCTCGTGTGGCTTGCCTTCCGGCGTGGCGAGGTGCGAGACCAGGTAGATGCAGATGAGGTGGCGCTGCGCGAACTGCGCGATCTTCGCCATCGTGTCCTCCAGCATCTTCCGCTCGTCCTCGGCACCGGCTGCAAACGACGTGAGATTGTCGAGGACGATGTGCTTGACGCCCTCGGCGACGACCATGTGGGCCATCTTGGCTTCGATCACGTCCCACTCGGACGAGCCGAAGTGGTCGTAGATGAACACCTGGCCCTTGTCGAGAATCTCGAACGCGGCTTCCAGTTCCTCCTGCGTCCAGCTCCCATCGGGAACGTGGAATCGGCGGCCTGCAACCTTGCCTGCCATGCGCTTCGCCGTCTCGACCGGCTGCTGCTCCAGGAAGAACAGGCCAACGCGGTCGCCGGTTTCCTGTGCGATGAAGGCTGCTTCCTCCATCAGCCAGTCGGTCTTGCCGATGCCGGTGCCCGCGCCGAAGGTGTAGACCTCGCCGTACCGCTTGCCGTAGGTCAGTGCGGTGAGGCGCGGGTCGTGCCAAGGCATGCCCATCGAGACCGGCTTGAGTGCCTTCTCCTTGAGGGAGCCGAACGTCACCACGCCATCGGGGCGCTTGGTCTGCGCTTCGTAGATGGCGCGAGTGATCGCCTCGGCATCGCCACGCTGGAGCAGCTCGTTCGGGTCTTTCGCCGGGAGCTGTGCGATCTTGGCCTTGCCGGGAGTCAGCAGCAGCGCCACTTCCTGCGCGGCGGCCTGGCCCGGTTCGTCCATATCGAACATGAGCACAACCTCGTCGAAGCCGTTGACCCACTCCAGCTCGCGCTTGATGGACTTGGCTGCGCCTTGCGCCCCGTTCGGGACGGACACCACCGGCCAGCGGAGGCCGAGTGCCTGCGCCACGGAGAGCGCGTCGATCTCGCCTTCGGTGATGACGAGGCGTCGCCCCGGTTCGTAGAGGTGCTGGCCGAACAGCCCGCACGCCTTCGAGTCGCCGATGAACGAGAACTTCTTGTCGGCGTAGCGGAGCTTCTGCGCGACGATGCCGCCATCACGCTTGTAGTTGGCGATCTGCACGGTCTTGCCGTGCTTGTCCTTGCCGATCCAGTAGCCGTACTTACGGCATGCTTCCTCAGTGATACCGCGCTTCGCCAGGGCTTGCGGTTCACCCTTCGCAAAGTCGCTCATGGTTTTCCTGCTGGTGGGTTGAGAGACCTCCTCGCCTTCGGCTGGCTCGTAGTGACCGCAGCCGAAGCAGTAGCCGTGCCCGTCGCTGTAGCGCGCAAGGTTGTCCTTGCTGCCGCAGTTCGGGCACGGCTCTTTGTGGAGGTATTCGGAGTCAGCGCTTTGCACGCTCCACGGACCACATGCGCTTGCGGTAGGAAATGCCGAGGCGACGATTCAGCGCACCCTTGACGGTGCGGCCCAGGCCGCGGAACGGCTTGTCGGCGCGCGCCCATGCGCGCTCGAAAGCCAGGCGCATCGCGGACGGAATGACAGTGGTGGCGGTGTTGGTCATGCGTTCTTCTCCAGCAGGAACTTGGTGAATGCGGCGACTTCTTCGGTCGCATCGTTGGCGTCGAGGCCCAGCTCGTCGGTGCAGTAGTTGCGATACAGCTGGAGCAGCGCATCGACGCGGTACTGCTTCGGAGCGCGGCGCGCTTCCAGGAGCGGAGCCTTGCTGCGGCGCTGACGGCGCGACAGGCGATAGCGCGTGTACCGCTGCCCCGAGGCGTCCTCGCAGGTCTGCGTTTCGATCTCGAAGCCAGCAGCGCGCAGCTCATCGACGCGCGAGGCGAGGCGGCGGATGCGGTAGACGCCTTCGGCCTGCCACGAGGTCAGGTGCGAGTGGCGACGCAGGTGGTCCAGGACGACCTGGGTTTGCGGGGGCAGCGGTTTCACGTTGGGTTCTCCTATCGAGGGAAGTCAGGTGCCCACACGACGGGCTTGCCGTAGGCGGCGAGCAGGCGTCGCAGCGCGGCGTGTTGGGCTTCGGTGAAGTTGTCCTCGGGCTGCATGGCGTCGTTGACGCCGCCCAGGAGGCAGACTTGGTATGCGGATTGGTTGTGCTTACCGGCGAGAGCGCCGGGCTGATTCAGCGGGCGACCGTCGTAGATCGAGCCGTCGCGTTCGATGACGAAGTGGACGGCGATCTTTGAGTAGCCCTGCGAGCGGTGCAGGCGCGCGAGTTCTTCGCCCGTCGTGACCTGCTCGGGGCGGGTCATGCTGGCGAGGACGAACAGCGCCTCTACCGATTCCAGAGGTTTGAAGCGCACTTAGAGTTTGTAGAGGTGGACTTCGGTGCGTGGTTCTTCGTCCGGCTGCGCCCAGCGCTTACCGGAGAGCAGCCACATGACTTGCTTGTCGTCGGCCCAATAGCCCGTGGCCTTGGTCACAACGTCCATCGGTCCCTTGGCGAGGTTGTCCACGTCGCCTTTGGGGAATGCGGCCTTCGAGGTCTTGGCGCGCTTCTGTACCGCTACTACGACGACTAAAACCGGATCGGTCGGTGTGAGTTCAAGATTGCCTGGTGGCAGGTGCTTCTCGGCGGCTTCCTTCCAGGTCTTGTAGGTCTTGCCGTAGTAGACTCCCCAGCGCGAAACCTTCGGGCGCGAGGCGGGCACTGGATCAAACGGGAACACGAGAGAGGCCACATGCGTGGCCCCCCTCGCGGTGTTCACGATGACCGACAGCGGATCAGTAGTCGCCGTCATCGCCCTCGTCGTCGGAGTCGCTGTCGTCGTCCGAGTCGTCATCGCTGTCGCTGAACGGTGCGTTGTCGGCGGCCTCGTAGCCGTCCTCCTCGCCGAAGCCGTAGTCCTTGGCGTTGCGCTGGCCGAACTCGACCAGCTCGATCACCTGGACGGCGACCATGTAGCAGGTCAGGTAGAACTTCTTGGCCGATTCGACGAACGAACCACCGATCTCGTAGGAGACCTTGAGTTCGCTGCCGCCGCCGATCTGCGGCGGGTTGTCGATCTTCTTGCCGCGGGCATCGAAGATGTCCGGGCGCATGGTGAACTTCTTGCCGGTGCGCTTGCTGACGCCGCTGGCCTTCATCTTGAACTTCACCAGCACGCGGCCGGTGTCATCGCCGTTTTCGTCGGTTTCCTCGGTGAACACCGGGGCCACTTCGGAACCCTTCTTCTTCTTCGGGTTCTCGCTCAGGAACTCCTGGAACAGCTCGTCGCGCCGGGTTTCCAGCTTCTTTGCCAGCGCCTTGAAGTCCTTGTCGTTCGGGTCGAACGCCAGGCTCACGGTGTATTCGCCTTCCGGCTTGAACTTGGTGTCCGGTTCGTTCAGGCGCGGCCACACGGCGGTGCCCTTGGGAGAGACGAATCGTTCGCGCTTCTTGGTTGCCATCAGTTGTCGGTCTCGTAGTTGGTCGGGAGATAGATGCCCGCGCGCCACAGGTCGGCGGCGGCGGTCATCGGGGTGTCGGCGGAAATGCCGAAGGCTTCGTCGATGTCGAAGCCGGTGAGCGCCTCGTCGATGAAGGCGTCGGTGATCGGGTCACGCATCACGGGTAGTGCGGTTTCAGCTCGCGCTCCGCGTAGCGGCGCACGGCGTTGAGGGTGTTGACTTGCCGATAGCGGCAGTCCTGCTCCATGCGCGAGACGACCCGCAGCACTTCCATCGGATCGAGGCCGAGCACTTCGCAGAAGTTCTTGAAGGCGCACGCCAAGCCGATCACCTGATCCGCCGGGTGGCCGAGGGATTGCACGCTGTCGATCACGACGAAAGCGCCGCGTGCGGCGCTCTCGGCAGAACGTGAGTGCAGTCCGTCGATGACGCGATCACGCACCTGCGTGCAGCTCCGTCATGCGGTGCTTGAACTCCTCGACCGTGCCGTGTTCGGCCGGGTTGTAGATGCCGAGGACCACACCGAAGTGGTCCTGGGCAACGTAGGTGTTCAGTGCGTGCTGGTAGTTGATGCTCATGTTGATGTTCTCGCTCGGGGTATCAATTGCCAAAGGGGGATGGACTAGGCAAAGAAATAGCGCGACTCCAGCACCAGGCTGAGGTCCAGGTCGCCATGCGGCGGGAGGGGTGGGAGTTTCGATGCCGCCTGCGGTGGGAGTTGCTCGGCGAGCTGATCCCGGAAGTCCGCCAGTACGTCGCTGCTGTACTGATCGACGAATGCCTGGCGCAACGCGGCGGCCAAAATGGCGGCCTTTCCGGCGTGTGTGCCGTAGGAGTCGTGGATCATGGCAAACGACGTGATGCCGTTGTCTGCCGCGAGGCAGGTGGTCAGCATCATGTGACTGGCGTCGCACGAGTGGACGAAGTTCGGACTGATCCCGAGCGTCTGCCGGCGACGGTCCAATTTCGTCCCTTCTACTGTGACGACTAAATTAAGCAGCTTGCCGCCGAAGTGCGCGCCGACGCGCTGCCCGAGCTGCTCCTTGTACTCCTGGAGTACCGGGAAGCCTGCCGGGGTCGTCCAGCTCACAGGCAGATCGGCCGAGGACGCGACCTTAGACGCATCGCGCAGCCAGTCCATCGCAGCGCGGGCCGCGATCACGACCTCTCCGATGCACTCCCACAGCAGGGCGGCAAGGTACTCGGCGGTTTCCCAATCATCCCCCAGGCCCAGCTTCTTGAACTTGGCGAGCACCTGGGAGCGCATCCCGGACTTGGTTACGCCGTAGGGCAGGGTCATCACCGGCTGTTTCACCAGGTCGCGGGTGAGCTGACCGTCCAGCTTGATCGCCAGCGCATCACCAGCCTCGGCACGGACGCGGAGCTTTTCCTGCGCTACGTCCTTCACGCGCGAGTAAATGTCGGCGGGTTTGACCTGGGGAATCAGGTTCGTCGCCGCGCCGCCTACGGAGTCGCGGAGCATTGCCGAGAAGTTCTGGAGGCCGTTGCAGGAGCCGTCGAGCGCGATGGGCAGGTGGGAGACGTGATCGCGGCCATTGATGCTGTAGCCGAGCCACTCGAAGCACGCGGCCAGCGCACAGAAGGGGCTGTCGGCGTCCATCCAGAAGCGTTGGCCGTCCAGGGGGTCGAGAGCACTGTCGAGAATCTGCTCCTCGTGGTTGCGCACCCACTGCACGCGCTCCTCGAACGACACCTTGTCCACGCCGAAGCAGTTGGCGACGTGGATAGCGAGCCAGTATGGGCCGTCCTCGCCCAGCGGCACGCCTTCGGCGAACGTCAGCAGGCCCTTGGTCGCGTCGTCGCCTTGCGGGTTGAGGAGCGGCGGGATCGGGTAAGCGCGGCCGCGGAAGTCAAGGTTGTGCGGGAAGTAGATCGCCGGGAACTCGGCGAACTTCTCGGCCAGCGCGATCTTCTGTGCGCAGGCGAGGCGGCGGGACATCGCACGGGCGTTCTCCTCGTAGACCTTGGCACGCTCGCGCTTCCACCCCTTGAACTCCTCGGCGTGGTGCTCCTTGTAGTAGTCCGGGTCGGTCAGCAGCAGCGCTGGCTGTTCCGGCAGGTCCAGCAGCTCGCGGTCGGGCAGCCCGGCCAGGCCGCCGCCAGCGTTCCACAGCTCGCGCATGACCTCCAGGACCGGGACGTTCACCTTCCACGGCGTCTCCTGGATCGCATTGAGGGCTTGGTAGACCTGGGGCATATCGACCAGCGCCAGCTCACGCTTGTACGCCTTGTTGCGGGTGCGGACCAGCTCGATCCGGCCACCGATGTCGGTCAGGTAGCCGCCGTCCTTCGGGCCAGCCCACGGGCGGGGCGGCACGACCATCGGCAGGAGCACCGGGGAGAACAGGGCCGCGCTTTCGTGTGCCTTGGTCAGCCAGTCCATGATCTTTTCGTTCGGGCGCAGGTAGCAGACGAGGTGGTTCTTGCCCTCCTTCTCGGTCGAGAGGTGGCAGAAGCCGGTCGCTTCGACGAACAGATCCACGAGCTTGCCGCCGACGAGCACGGCCTCCTTGGCGTCCAGGCTCAGGCGCTCCTCCAGGTCCGCCGTGTTGACGACGTGGCGCATCACGTTGTTCGCGTGGCGTGCGGATGTGGATTTCTGGACCTGCTTCTGCACGACCTTGTAGAGGCCGGGGTGCTTCTCCCGCAGCAGGCGGTAGTTGATGTCGTCAGCGACCGCCGCGCCCACGTTGGAGGAGACCACCGTGAACCGCGCCCCGTCGTTGGCGAGGGAGTTGATGCAGATGGTGGCCGTCAGGAAGGCCAGGCCGTGCGGGTCGAGGTGCCGGATGTACTTGAGGGCGGCGTGGCGCTTGCCGGGCTTGCCGGTGTCGGCCTCGGCGATGAAGCCCTTGATGGCCTCGGCGACCGAGTTGACGGTCTCAGCGACCAAGCGGCGGCCGGGGCCGGTGTCGCTGGTGGGCCGCTCGGCCATCATCTTCTGATACCGGGCTACGCCCAAGGAGGTGCTCTCGTGCTCCAGCTCGATCTGCTGCTGGTAGAGCGGGTGGTTCTCTTGCCAAGTCGTCATCGTTTGCCCTCGGGGGATGCAAAAGTCAAAACGGGAGGACCGCACCGGGGGCTGCCCGGTACGGTCCTGAGTGTTCGGTTGGTGGTCCTGGGTGGACCTATGTGGAACTGTAGTAGTCCTCGGTGGTGGATTCCAATGAATAGTGATGAATGGTTCAAGCCTCAGTCGTTCCTACTACTACGACGATTTTATTCGGCGTCACCTGGTGTCACCTGTCGCGGCACCCGGTGTCACCTATATGTCACCCGCAGCGTCACCTGATAGACTGAAATGCTGTAAGTAGTTGAGCGGTCTGGACTAATCGGCAGGGGCTTCGGGATTTAGGTTCCAGTGCCGCAAGGCGTGGGGGTTCGAGTCCCCCCTTTCGCACCAGTGCCGGCCTGTCCCCGCCCTGATCGGGCCATCTGCGCCCCCTTGACCGGCACGCGCTGGCAGTGCACGCCGAATTGGGCGAAACTAAAGGGCTGCGGCAAGCAGGCGCGTCCCAGACGTCGCGTCCTTACAACCGTTTCATCCCAATCATCGAGCCGGGGGCCTGGGCCACCGGTGGCAGGAGTCAACATGCAAGCTTCGATCGAATCCACCGGCAACCTGGAACGCCGCCTGAGCTTCTCGCTGCCGGAAGAGCGTCTGCAGAGCCACATCGCCGGCCGCCTCGGCGAAATCGCCCGTACCACCCGCATCAAGGGCTTCCGCCCGGGCAAGGTGCCGGCCAAGGTGATCGAGCAGCGCTTCGGCGCGCAGGTCCGTGGCGAGGCGCTGGACGGCCTGCTGCGCGAAACCTTCGATGCGGCCGTGCGCGAGCACGACCTGCGCATCGTCGGCAGCCCGCGCATCGACAAGGGCGACGAGGGTGAGTTCTCCTTCGTGGCCACCGTGGAAGTGGTGCCGGACTTCGGCGACATCGACGTCAGCAAGCTGACCGTCGTGCGCCATACCGCCGAGATCACCGACGCCGACATCGACCAGATGATCGAGAACCTGCAGAACCAGCGTCGTACCTGGGCCCCGGTCAGCCGTGGCGCGCAGGACGGTGACCTGGTCGCGGTGGAAACCTGGTCGCAGGCCGGCGAAGAGCGCCTGCCGGCCGAGGGCACCGAGAAGGGTTCGATCGTGCTCGGCCAGGGCATGATGTTCGACACCATCGAGAAGGGCCTGGTCGGCCTGGCCAAGGGCGAAGAGAAGACCCTCGACGTCGAGTTCCCGGCTGACTGGCGCGTGCCGGTGCTGGCCGGCAAGACCGTGCAGGTCACCGTCAAGGTCACCGAGGTCTCCGAGCCGGTCGTGCCGGCGGTCGACGAAGCCTTCATCAAGAGCTTCGGCGTGAAGGGCGGCGATGTGGAGCAGTTCCGCAGCGACATCCGCGCCAACCTGGAGCGCGAGCTGAAGGGTGCGTTGATGAACCGCCTGCGCCGTGAAGTGGGCGAGCAGCTGATCGCGGCCTACTCGTCGGTGGAAATGCCGCCGCGCCTTGTCGAGAACGAAGCCCGCGCCATGCTGGCCCAGCAGGTCGAGCAGCTGCGCCGCAACGGCCAGAACGTCGGCGAGATCCCGGCCGATGCCCACGAAGGCTTCAAGGACGCTGCCGCCAAGCGCGTGCTGGTCGGCCTGCTGGTCGGTGAAGTGGCCCGCATCAACGACCTGCGCCTGGAAGCCAAGCGCCTGAATGAAACGATGCGTCTGATCGCTTCGACCTACGAAGAGCCGGAGCAGGTCATTGAGATGTACCGCAACGACCCCCAGTTGATGTCTGGCCTGCAGAACCGTGTGATGGAAGAGCAGGTGATCGACTGGATCGCCGAGCGTGCCCAGCACACCGAAGAGAAGCTGTCGTTCCAGGACGCGATCCGCCAGTAAGCCCGGGCGGATCACCGGATGCCCCGCGCCTTTGTCGGCGCGGGGTTGTTGCCCCCCAAGATAGGTACCTCACGTAATGGACAACCGAACCAAAGCCCTGAACCTGGTTCCGATGGTGGTCGAGCAGACCAGCCGCGGCGAGCGTGCCTACGACATCTATTCGCGCCTGTTGAAGGAGCGCCTGATCTTCCTCGTGGGCCCGATCGACGATCACATGGCCAACGTGGTGGTGGCGCAGTTGCTGTTCCTGGAATCGGAAAACCCGGAGAAGGACATCAACATCTACATCAACTCGCCGGGTGGCGTGGTCACCGCCGGCATGGCGATCTACGACACCATGCAGTACATCAAGCCGAATGTGAGCACCACCTGCATCGGCCAGGCCGCCTCGATGGGCGCCCTGCTGCTGGCCGCGGGCGAAGCCGGCAAGCGCTATGCGCTGCCGAACTCGCGCGTGATGATCCATCAGCCGCTGGGTGGCTACCAGGGCCAGGCCACCGACATCGACATCCACGCGCGCGAGATCCTGACCCTGCGTTCGCGCCTGAACGAGGTGCTGGCCAAGCACACCGGCCAGTCGCTGGAGACGATCGCCCGTGACACCGAGCGCGACAACTTCAAGAGCGCCTTCGAGGCGCAGGCCTACGGTCTGGTCGACCAGGTCCTGGAGCGTCGTCCGGATGAGTCGATCCAGGCCGGTTGACCGGCCTTCACGGGGCCAGGGAGGCCTCGTTCCTGCAGGGTCGGGTGGGACTGGTGTCCCCTCGGCCCTGTGCTATTCTCGAATCGAACCCCCGTTCAGCGGGTGGGGTAACTGGGTAAGCGAAGCATGAGCGAAGACCGCCAAGGTCGTTCCACGGACACCGGCAAGATCCTCTACTGCTCTTTCTGCGGCAAGAGCCAGCATGAAGTGCGCAAGCTGATTGCGGGTCCGAGCGTGTTCATCTGCGATGAGTGCGTGGAGCTGTGCAACGACATCATCCGTGAGGAACTTGAGGAAAAGGCGCAGTCGGCGCGCAGTTCGCTGCCCAAGCCGCGCGAGATCCTCGAGGTCCTCGACCAGTACGTGATCGGCCAGAACCGTGCCAAGCGCACGCTGGCAGTGGCCGTGTACAACCACTACAAGCGCATCGAGAGCCGGCAGAAGAACGACGACGTCGAACTGGCGAAGTCGAACATCCTGCTGGTCGGCCCGACCGGTTCGGGCAAGACGCTGCTGGCCGAGACCCTGGCCCGCCTGCTCAACGTGCCGTTCACCATGGCCGACGCCACCACGCTGACCGAAGCCGGTTACGTGGGCGAGGACGTGGAGAACATCATCCAGAAGCTGCTGCAGAAGTGCGACTACGACGTCGAGAAGGCGCAGCAGGGCATCGTCTACATCGATGAAATCGACAAGATCTCGCGCAAGAGCGAGAACCCGTCGATTACCCGCGATGTGTCCGGCGAAGGCGTGCAGCAGGCCCTGCTGAAGCTGATCGAAGGTACCGTGGCCAGCGTTCCGCCGCAGGGCGGCCGCAAGCACCCGCAGCAGGAATTCCTGCAGGTGGACACCAAGAACATCCTGTTCATCTGCGGCGGCGCGTTCGCCGGGCTGGACAAGGTGATCCAGGCGCGTTCCACCGACGTCGGCAGCATCGGCTTCGGTGCCAAGGTGAAGAGCAGCGAGCGCAAGCAGGAAGTGGGCAAGGTGCTGGCGGAAGTCGAGCCGGAAGACCTGATCAAGTTCGGCCTGATTCCCGAGTTCGTCGGCCGCCTGCCGGTGGTCGCGACCCTGGAGGAGCTGGACGAGCCGGCCCTGATCAAGATCCTGACCGAGCCGAAGAACGCTATCACCAAGCAGTTCAAGAAGCTGTTCGAGATGGAAAACGTGGAGCTGGAGTTCCGTCCGGACGCGTTGTCGGCCATCGCCAGGAAGGCGCTCAAGCGCAAGACCGGCGCCCGTGGCCTGCGCACCATCGTCGAATCGGTCCTGCTGGACACCATGTACGACCTGCCGTCGCAGGAGAACGTCAGCAAGGTGGTCGTGGACGAATCGGTGATCGAGCACAAGTCCGAGCCGTACCTGATCTACCAGACCCCGGCGGCCCCTGAACAGAAGGCCGCAGGCGCCGAGTGATCCTTCCAGGTTGTTGATTGGAAAGGATTTTCAAGGAATGCCTTGCATCTGAAAGCCGATGGCCCCATAACGGGGCCATCGGCTTTTTTTGTCTCCGGAAGATGCCCTCCCGGAGGCGGTTTTCCCCCTTCCCTGGAGCCCCCATGGCCCGTTCCCCAAGTGAAACCCTCGACCTGCCGGTCCTGCCGCTGCGCGACGTAGTGGTGTTCCCGCACATGGTCATCCCGCTGTTCGTCGGCCGTGACAAGTCCATGCACGCGCTCGAACAGGCAATGGAGGCGGACAAGCGCATCCTGCTGCTGGCGCAGAAGTCGGCCGAAACCGACGACCCGCATGCGGCCGACCTCTACCAGGTCGGTACGCTGGCGCAGGTGCTGCAGCTGCTGAAGCTGCCCGACGGCACCATCAAGGTGCTGGTTGAAGGCCTGTCGCGCGTGCAGGTCACCCACGTCGACGAGCGCGACGGCTCGCTGCATGGCCAGGCCGTGGAGATCGACGCCACCGACGAGCGCGAGGCGCGCGAGGTCGAGGCGATTGCCCGCTCGCTGATGTCGCTGTTCGAGCAGTACGTGAAGACCAACCGCAAGCTGCCGCCGGAGCTGCTGCAGACGCTGTCGGGCATCGATGAGCCGGCGCGCCTGGCCGACACCATCGCTGCGCACATCAGCGTGCGCCTGGCCGACAAGCAGCGCCTGCTGGAAACGCTGGCCGTCGGTGATCGCCTGGAGATGCTGGTCGGGCTGGTCGACGGCGAGATCGACGTGCAGCAGATGGAGAAGCGCATCCGCGGCCGCGTGAAGTCGCAGATGGAGAAGAGCCAGCGCGAGTATTACCTCAACGAACAGATGAAGGCCATCCAGAAGGAACTGGGTGACCTGGACGACGCGCCGGGCGAGCTGGAAGAACTGGCCCGCAAGATTGCCGAGGCCGGCATGCCGAAGGCGGTTGAAGCCAAGGCGCGCAATGAACTGAACAAGCTCAAGCAGATGTCGCCGATGTCGGCCGAAGCCGCCGTCGTGCGCAACTACCTGGAGTGGCTGCTGGGCGTGCCGTGGAAGAAGCGCAGCAAGGTGCGCAAGGACCTGAAGGTCGCGCAGGATACGCTCGATGCCGACCACTACGGCCTGGAGAAGGTCAAGGAGCGCATTCTTGAATACCTAGCGGTGCAGTCGCGCGTGAAGCAGATGAAGGGCCCGATCCTGTGCCTGGTCGGGCCGCCGGGCGTGGGCAAGACCTCGCTGGGCCAGTCGATTGCCAAGGCCACCAACCGCAAGTTCGTGCGCATGTCGCTGGGCGGCGTGCGCGACGAGGCCGAAATCCGTGGCCACCGTCGTACCTACGTCGGTTCGATGCCGGGCCGCATCGTGCAGAACCTCAACAAGGTCGGCAGCAAGAACCCGCTGTTCGTGCTCGACGAGATCGACAAGATGTCGATGGACTTCCGTGGCGATCCGTCTTCGGCGCTGCTGGAAGTGCTCGATCCGGAGCAGAACAACGCATTCAACGACCACTACCTGGAAGTGGACCTGGACCTGTCCGAAGTGATGTTCGTGGCCACCTCGAACTCGCTCAACATTCCCGGCCCGCTGCTGGACCGCATGGAAGTGATCCGCATCCCCGGCTACACCGAGGATGAGAAGCTCAACATCGCGACCCGCTACCTGGTGCCGAAGCAGGTCAAGGCCAACGGCCTGCAGCCGGAAGAGCTGGAAATCGGCAGTGACGCCATCCAGGACATCGTGCGCTACTACACGCGCGAATCGGGCGTGCGTAACCTGGAACGCGAGATCGCCAAGATCTGCCGCAAGGTGGTGAAGGAGATCGCGCTGGCCGGCCCGCAGCCGGTGAAGGCGAAGAAGGGTGCGAAGAAGCCCAAGGCGCTGGTCAATGTGTCCAGCAAGAACCTGGACAAGTACCTGGGCGTGCGTCGCTTCGACTTCGGCCGTGCCGAGGAAGAGAATGAAATCGGCCTGGTCACCGGCCTGGCCTGGACCGAAGTCGGTGGCGACCTGCTGCAGATCGAATCGACCCTGGTGCCGGGCAAGGGCCAGCTGATCCTGACCGGCCAGCTCGGCAACGTGATGAAGGAATCGGCGTCGGCCGCGCTGTCGGTGGTGCGTTCGCGCGCCGTGGGCTTTGGCATCGACAGCGACTTCCTGCAGAAGCATGACGTGCACCTGCACGTGCCCGATGGCGCCACGCCGAAGGATGGCCCGAGTGCCGGCGCGGCGATGGTCACCTCGCTGGTGTCGATGCTGACCAAGGTGCCGGTGCGCGCCGACGTGGCGATGACCGGCGAGATCACCCTGCGCGGTCGAGTCACTGCCATCGGTGGCCTGAAGGAGAAGCTGCTGGCCGCACTGCGTGGCGGCATCCGCACGGTCATCATCCCGGAAGAGAACCGCAAGGACCTGGCCGACATCCCGGCCAACGTCACCCGCGATCTGAAGATCGTGCCGGTGAAGTACATCGAAGAAGTCCTGGACCTGGCGCTGGAGCGTCCGTTGGCACCGAAGAAGGCGCGCAAGAGTGCGCAGCGTGTCACGGTGCGCAGCAAGGCCAAACCGAGTGGAAACGCGCGCGTCAAGCATTGACGCGCGCTGTCCAATGGCCCGAAACCCGCGTCGTTGCTGGCTTTCCAGCTTGCGTGGGGGTAGGGCCACTGGTATAAAAGCAGCACTCGCGAATGAGTGGTCGCAGCCTGGTGATCGCTGGATTCGGCGAACCGTTTCCACATGGCGGCCGCATGCAGATGGCGTGCGGTTGCTTCCCTGTCGAATAAGCGGAACCCACCGCCAAAGGAGTTGTAGAGAATGAACAAGACCGAATTGATCGATGCCGTTGCTGAAGCTGCCGACCTGACCAAGGCAGAGTCCAGCCGCGCTGTCGATGCCGTCGTTGCTGCCATCACCAAGGCGCTGAAGGACGGCGATGCGGTCACTCTGGTTGGCTTCGGTACCTTCCAGGTCCGCGACCGTGCTGCCCGCACCGGCCGCAACCCGAAGACCGGCGACACCATCAAGATCGCTGCTTCGAAGAATCCGTCGTTCAAGGCTGGCAAGGCCCTGAAGGATGCTGTAAACTAAGCGGCTCGCTGGGGTGCTTAGCTCAGCGGTAGAGCGTCTCCTTTACACGGAGAGGGTCGGGGGTTCGAAACCCTCAGCACCCACCACAGCACCGCGGTAAAAGTTTGAGTGTGGAGCGGTAGTTCAGCTGGTTAGAATGCTGGCCTGTCACGCCGGAGGTCGCGGGTTCGAGTCCCGTCCGCTCCGCCATTCAACGAGGCCTCCGGCCAAAAGCTGGAGGCTTTGTTTTCTCCCCGGTCCAGGCCGGCTGAAAGCAAAAAGGTAACAACGCGGAGCGGTAGTTCAGCTGGTTAGAATGCTGGCCTGTCACGCCGGAGGTCGCGGGTTCGAGTCCCGTCCGCTCCGCCAGTACATCAAGGCCCCCGGTTCAAGGCTGGGGGCCTTGTCTTCTCACCGAGAGGTTCGGAGGAAGGCGAAAAAGTCTTTGCAAGAACGGAGCGGTAGTTCAGCTGGTTAGAATGCTGGCCTGTCACGCCGGAGGTCGCGGGTTCGAGTCCCGTCCGCTCCGCCATTGCAGACTTCTTAAGTCCCTGTGAAAAAACTTTGAAAAAAGTGTTCATCGGGCTGGGTTTCCAGAGAGTCTTCGGATATACTGGGCGCCTGCAAAGTTCAAGCGCGGAGCGGTAGTTCAGCTGGTTAGAATGCTGGCCTGTCACGCCGGAGGTCGCGGGTTCGAGTCCCGTCCGCTCCGCCAACTCTAAAAGCCCTCGGCGCAAGCCGGGGGCTTTTTCTTTGCGCCAGGATGTGGAGTTGGCCGACGCACTGGTGGTGCCTGCCTGCGCAAGTGGGCGCAGGCCGCGTCGGTGCTGCTTTTGGTCCCTGCGGCGAAGCGGGTTACACTGCCGGGCTCGCCAATCAGGCCTTGTGATTCCTCACCATGCTGCAGAAACTCCGCGACAAGACCTCAGGCTGGATCGTCACCGTGATCCTGGGGCTGCTGATGATTCCGTTCCTGTTCGTGATCGACAACAGCTACCTCGGTGGCGTTGGCGCACAGAACGTGGCCAAGGTTTCCGCGCCGCCCACCTGGTGGCGTTCGGCGCCGTCGTGGTGGCCGGTGCGCATGCTGTGGCAGCACCATGAGATCAGCTCGCAGGATTTCCGCACGCGTTTCGAGCAGGAGCGCATGCGTGAGCGCCAGCAGCAGGGCGACAACTTCGACCCGCGCGCGTTCGAGAGCACCGAGAACAAGATGGCCGTGCTCGATCAGCTGATCGACGAACAGGTCGTGCGTCTGGTCGGTGAACAGGCGGGCGTGGTGATCGGCGACGGCGCGGTGCGCGAGTACATCGCGACCATGCCGGCGTTCCTCGATTCGAACGGCAAGTTCAACGAGAACAACTACCGCCTGGCATTGGCCGGTGGCAATCCGCCGCGTACCCCGACCCAGTTCCAGGAACTGGTGCGTGAGAGCCTGCAGCAGTCGGTGATCCCATCGGGCCTGCAGAGCTCCGGCTTCGTCACCCAGGCCGAGACCGAGCGCCTGTTGAAGCTGCTGGGCGAAACCCGCGACGTCGAGCTGGCCGCGTTGCCGCCCGTACCGGCCGATACCGCGCCGGTCACCGATGATCAGATCAAGAAGTGGTACGACAGCCACGGCAAGGATTTCCGCCAGGCCGAGAGCGTGTCGCTTGAGTACGTCGAGATCAACGGTGCGAACCTGCCGGCACCGACCCCGGCCGATGAAGCGACCCTGCGCAAGCGCTATGAAGAGGAAAAGGCAAAGTTCACCTCTCCGGAGCAGCGCCAGGCCGCCCACATCCTGATTACCGGCGCCGGTGCTGAGGCCAAGGCGAACAAGCTGCTGGCCCAGGCAAAGGCGGCCGATGCCGACTTCGCAGCCCTGGCCAAGGCCAACTCCGAGGATCCAGGCTCCAAGGACCAGGGCGGTGACCTGGGCTGGGTGGAGCGTGGCGCGATGGGCAAGCCGTTTGACGATGCCCTGTTCGCGGCCAAGGCCGGCGACGTGATCGGTCCGGTCAAGACCGAGTTCGGATACCACATCATCAAAGTGGCCGCGGTACGCGGCGGCGAAGGCAAGTCGTTCGAGGAAGTGCGTGACACGCTGGCTGCCGAGCAGCTGAAGGCCGACGGCGAGCGCGGCTTCAACGAACTGGCCGGTCGCCTGGTCGATGCCATCAACAAGAGCCCGAGCGACCTGGCGGCCGCCGCCAAGGAAGTGAACCTGCCGCTGCAGACCCTGGGCCCGATCACCCGCGCGACCGCCAGCGGCATCGCCGCTGACCCGGCCGTGCTGCGTGCCGCCTTCTCCGACGTGCTGGTGCAGGACGGTACCGCCAGTGACCCGATCGCCCTGGGCGGCGCGACCAACCACAGCGTGGTCATCCGTGTGGCTGCACACACCCCGGAACAGGCCCTGCCGCTGGACAAGGCCCGCGAACAGGTGATCGCTGCGATCCGTGCTGATCGCCAGCGCCAGGCCAGCGACAAGGCCGCCGATGCCATCCTGGCCAAGCTGAAGGCGGGCGCCACCCTGCAGTCGCTGGCCGCCAGCGAGAAGCTGCAGCTGAGCCCGATGCCGGGCCTGCCGCGCAGCCAGCCGGTGCCGACCCCGGAAATCAACCGCGCGATCTTCAGTGCGCCGGTGCCGGCTGAAGGCAAGCCGAGCTATGGCAAGGTCGACGTCAATGGTCACGCGCTGCTGTTCGCGGTGAACAAGGTCAATCCGGGCGACATCAAGGAAGTGACTGCAGAGCAGCAGAAGCAGCTGAAGGAACAACTGAGCCAGATCGACGGCATGGCCGCGGCCAAGGCCTACATCGAGGCGATGCGCAAGAAGTTCATGATCCAGACCACCGAAGCGAACCTGTAAGCCTCGCGGCGAGCAGATCGAAGAAGGCCCGGCATTGCCGGGCCTTTTTTTTTGTGCGGGCGCTGCTGGAAATTGAATTGTAGAGCCGAGCCCATGCTCGGCTGGCCATGAACCCCGACAAGTCGCAGGCAAGAAAAAAGCCGAGCAGGGGCTCGGCTCTACAGGAGGGCCTGGCCTGCGCGTCAGTCTTCGACGCGCAACACGGCGCCCGGCTTCAGCACGCTGCTGCCGCTCAGGCCGTTCAGCGACAGAAGCGCCTTGACCGGCATGCCATAGCGGCGGGCGATGGTCCAGGCCGATTCACCATCACGCACGGTGTGGCGACGGCTGCGCGGACGATCGGCGATCGCGGCCACGGTCTTGGCGACCTGCGGCGTTGGCGAGGCGGCGGCAGCAGGTACGCTACTGGCCACCAGTGCGGTGGCGGTGTCCGCCACGGTCGCGCTGGCGGCCGAGACCGGCGCCAGCACGCGGGTGGTGCCGGACGAGACGCGTCCACCGCCCGCCAGGGCGGGGTTGAGACGGACGATCCTGGCCGGGTCCAGGGCGCGCTGTGCGGCCCACTGCTGGACGCTGGTGCCGGCGGGCAGGGTGTGGTCCTTCAGTACGGGTACGGTGCGGTCCAGCGAGGCCATGACACCTGGCTGGTCTTCCACGTCTTCCAGCACGCAGGCCAGGGCATGCAGCTTCTCGACGTAGGCATGGGTGACCGGCGACAGGCCGGGCAGCGCCGAGGGCTTGGCGTTCTGCGCGTTCATGCCGGCCTTGCGCATGGATTGCAGCACGCGGTACTCGCCGGCGTTGTAGGCCATGGTGGCCAGGCGCCAGTCGCCGCCGAACATGCCGTGCAGGGTTTTCAGGTAGCGCACTGCGGCCTGGGTGGAATCGACCGCCGACAGGCGGCCGTCGTAGCCGTTGGCCATGGGCACGCGGTGATTGCGCGCGGTGGTGGCGATGAACTGCCACAGGCCGGTTGGGCCGCTGCCGTTGCGGGCATTGGGCCGGTAGCCGCTTTCCACGAAGGGAATCAGTGCGAACTCGGTGGGCAGGTTGGCCTTGCGCAGTTCTTCGACCACATAGCCGAACAGCACCAGTGCATCGTCATCCTGGTTGGCCAGGCGCGACGGGGCGTGGGCGAACTGCTTCTGCCAGCGCGGGCTGGTGGCCTCGGCATTGCAGGTGGGCTCGGCCAGGCCATCGCGGAAGCTGGAGAAGATCTCCTGGCCGTTGCGGACCGACGCGGCCGGCAACGCGGCCGGATCCAGCGGCAGGGCGGCGGCGGCGGTCAGGTTCTGGCCGATGCCAGCGCCCAGCGACTGGGCGCCGGCGGTTCCGGCCAGCCCCAGGACCAGGCCCAGGGCCAGCGGCAGACTTCGGCGCATCATGCGCGGAAGCCGTCTTTCCAGTGCCGGAGACCGGCCATCACGTCGACGTCGTCAACGACGTCACGGCCCAGGTGTGCCGACACCGACGCGCGGATCGGCGCCGTGTGCACACGCAGGAACGGATTGCAGTCGAATTCGTTGGCCAGGGTTACCGGCAGGGTGGAACGGTCATCGCGGCGCATGGCCAAAGCCTCCTCTTGGCGCTGCCGCAAGGCAGCGTTGGCGGGGTCGACATGCCGCGCGAAGACGGCATTTGACACGGTGTACTCATGAGCGCAACAAAGCAGCAGTTGCGCGGGCAAGGTACCCAGCTTGCGCATCGATGCCAGCAGCTGGGACGGCGTACCTTCGAACAGGCGTCCACAGCCCAGGCTGAACAACGAATCTCCGCTGAAAAGATGTTCAGCAGTGTGAAACGCGATGTGGCTGCGGGTATGCCCGGGCACGGATAGTACGTGGAACGCCCGGCCCAGTGCCTGAACGCGTTCACCTTCGCCGACCCGTTCGGTTGCCGTGGGGATGCGCTCCTCGACGGGCGCGATCACCCGGACTCCGGGAAAACGTGCCTGCAGCACGGGCACGCCACCGATGTGGTCATCGTGATGATGGGTGAGCAGGATCGTGTCCACGCGCAGGCCCTGATCGGCGAGCGCAAGCACCGGCGCGGCATCGCCGGGATCGACGACCACGGCGGCGCCGTCGTCGTCGATCAAGGTCCAGATGTAGTTGTCCGCAAATGCGGGCAGGGCAGTCAGTCGCATAGAATTGGACCATGCCCGCGCTGCAGAGCACCCGTCAAGCGAGCCAGACCCCGTGGTTCGACAGCGAACCGGCGGAAGCCCTGCGCGTTCTGGAGCGGCAACTGCTGCTGCCGCAGCTGTCGTTGCTGCCGGTGCAGCCCTGGCTGTGGATCGCGCCGAGTGCCGCATGGCTGGACGATGCGCAGCTTGGCGGGCGCGGCCTGCGCCTGTACCGGCAGGGGCACGGCTATGCCGGCGACACCCGCTGTGCGTTGCCGCTGCCGCTGGCCAATGAAAGCGTCAATGCGGTCGTGCTGCAGCATGTCACCGCAGCCGACGCTGATCGGTTGCTCGATGAGTGCGAGCGCGTGCTGATGCCGGGTGGCCACCTGTGGCTGAGCAGCCTCAACCCGTTCAGCCCTTACCGCACGCACTGGCGCCAGCACGGGCTGGTGGTGCGCACGCCGCAGCGGATCCGCCTGCTGCTCGGCCGCCACGGGCTGGAGTGCGACGATATGCGTTTCCTCGGCCCGCTCTGGCGCGGCGCCGGCAGCCGTCGCGCGGGCGGTTGGTCGCCACTGCGCGCAGCCTGCCTGTTCCATGCTGAAAAGCGAACGCTGGCCCTGCCCGGGCCGAAACCGTTGCCGGTGCGTTGGCACGGCACCGTTGCTACCTGATCTGGAGTTGTATTGAAAACCATTGAAATCCACACCGACGGTTCCTGCCTTGGCAATCCCGGCCCCGGCGGCTGGGCTGCACTGCTGCGCTACAAGGGCCACGAGCGTGAACTGAGCGGCGGCGAAGCGCACACCACCAACAACCGGATGGAGCTGATGGCGGCCATTTCCGGCCTGGAAACGCTGACCGAGCCGTGCAACATCGTGCTCTACACCGATTCGCAGTATGTGCGGCAGGGCCTGACCCAATGGATGCCCGGCTGGATCCGCAAGAACTGGAAGACCGCCGGCGGTGACCCGGTGAAGAACCGCGAGCTGTGGGAGCGCCTGCATGCGGCCACGCTGCGGCACCAGATCGACTGGCGCTGGGTGAAGGGCCACTCCGGCGATCCGGACAATGAGCGGGTGGATACCCTGGCGCGCAACGCGGCCATCCGGATCCGCGACGCCAGCCCGGTAAACTGAGCCCATGCGTCAGATCATCCTCGATACCGAAACCACCGGCCTGGAGTGGAAGAAGGGCAACCGCATCGTCGAAATCGGCTGCGTGGAGCTGTTCAAGCGCCGCCCGACCGGCAATAACTACCACCAGTACATCAAGCCGGACTGCGAGTTCGAACAGGGCGCGCAGGAAGTCACCGGCCTGACCCTGGAGTTCCTGGCTGACAAGCCGGACTTCGCGCAGATCGCCGATGAATTCCTGGGCTTCATCGATGGCGCCGAGCTGATCATCCACAACGCGGCGTTCGACCTGGGCTTCCTCGACAACGAGCTGTCGTTGCTGGGCCCGCAGTATGGAAAGATCACCGATCGCTGCACGGTGATCGATACCCTGGTGATGGCGCGCGAGCGCTTCCCGGGCCAGCGTAATTCGCTGGATGCGCTGTGCAAGCGCCTGGGCGTGGACAATTCGCACCGTGCGCTGCATGGCGGCCTGCTCGACGCGCAGATCCTGGGCGACGTCTATATCGCGCTGACCTCGGGCCAGGAAGAGATCGGCTTCGGCCTGGGCGACGATGACGGTGGTGGCGCCGGTGCCGCGCTGCAGGCGTTCGATACCAGCAAACTGCTGCCGCGCCCACGCGTGGTGGCCACCCCGTCTGAGCTGGAAGCGCACAGCGCGCGTCTGGAACGACTGCGCAAGAAGGCCGGCTACGCCTTGTGGGATGGCCCGAAGGTGGAAGAGCCCGCCAGCGCGTAATGCCTGGCATGGGGTACTGCCGGACGCTGGCCGGCAGTGCCGTATCCACGCATGGCGTGGATCTGCCGCTTAATGGCAGCGCACCAGGATCACGCTGATGTTGTCGCGGCCACCGCCGTCGAGCGCGGCCGCGACCAGCGTGTCCACGCATTCCTGTGCGCTGGCATCGTCGAAGGCGAGGGTGCGGGCGATGCTGCGGTCGTCCACTTCCTCGGTCAGACCGTCACTGCACAGCAGCAGCTGCATGCCCGGGCGCAGCTCACCGCTGGTGGTGGCCACGTTCAGATGTGCAGGATCGGTCACGCCCAGCGCCTGGGTGACCACGTTGCGATGCGGATGCGCGCGTGCCTGCTCGGCCGTCAGGTTGCCCTGCGCGACCAGCTCCTGCACCACGCTGTGGTCCTGGCTGAGCTGCGCCAGCTGGCCATCGCGCCACAGATACGCACGGCTGTCGCCGACCCATGCCACTTCATAGCGATTGCCGTGCACGCGTGCTGCGACCACGGTGGTGCCCATCGGCAGGGTGTCGTTGCGCCGGCGCGAGGCGCGGATGATCTCTTCGTCGGCGGTGCGGATGGCGTGGACCAGCGGCGCGCCACGGCGGATCTCGCGCACGATGGTTTCGCGGGCCAGCGCGCTGGCCACCTCGCCGCAGGCGTGGCCGCCCATGCCATCGGCCACCAGCCACAGGGCCAGCTCGCTGTCACCGTAGTAGGTGTCTTCGTTGAGCTCGCGGCGCAGGCCGGGGTGGGTGAGGTGTCCGAATTCGATCATGGGGTGCGGGGGGCGGGGTATTGCTGGGGAGACACGCATCATCGGGGGGCTGCAGGCATCCGGCAAGGCATGCACTCAGGAAATTTTCACTTCGTTGACCGGAATGACTTGTCGCCGGCCTCGCTTCCTCGTATGATGCGCGTCCCCGGTCCGCCGGGGACCACCCGGAGAGGTGGCAGAGTGGTTGAATGTACCTGACTCGAAATCAGGCAGGCGTTTATAGCGCCTCGGGGGTTCGAATCCCCCCCTCTCCGCCAGACAAAGAAAAAAGCCGCCCACTGGGCGGCTTTTTTCTTGGCCAACGTTCGGGGGATGCAGGCGGTTGTTGTAGTGATCGACACCTCTGATGCGGGGGGATGAGAACCCCCGACGGGGTTCGACGGTTCTGCAGGAGCAGAACCGGACAGCCGTAGGCTGGCCCTGGAGCGCGTAGCGCGGAAGGGGCGGGTGCATGGATGCACCCGACAATCCCCCCCTCTCCGCCAGATAAAGAAAAAAGCCGCCCACTGGGCGGCTTTTTTCTTGGCCAACGTTCGGGGGATGCAGGCGGTTGTTGTAGTGATCGACACCTCTGATGCGGGGGGATGAGAACCCCCGACGGGGTTCGACGGTTCTGCAGGAGCAGAACCGGACAGCCGTAGGCTGGCCCTGGAGCGCGTAGCGCGGAAGGGGCGGGTGCATGGATGCACCCGACAATCCCCCCCTCTCCGCCAGATAAAGAAAAAGGGCTGCCGAAAGGCAGCCCTTTTTCTTTATCTGGCGCGGGACGCGACGCGCTCTGCGCGCGTCGCCCCACACGTTGCTGTGCAACGCGTGGGCCCCTCCCTTTGCCGGCCTCTCCCCGCCCCTGTCGGGGCAGCCCCTCAACAGAGGGGCTTGTTTCACCAGATGCCTCCGTGAATCCACGCCATGGATGGATGCACATCGGGATTTGCGGCGCAGTGACCATGTCCTGATCCGGCGCGGAACACGACGCGCTTTGCGCGCGTCGCCCCACACGTTGCTGTGCAACGCGTGGGCCCCTCCCTTTGCGGGCCTCTCCCCGCCCCTGTCGGGGCAGCCCCTCAACAGAGGGGCTTGTTCCACCAGATGCCTCCGTGAATCCACGCCATGCGTGGATGCACATCGGGAATTGCGGCGTAGTGACCATGTCCTGATCTGGCGCGGGACACGACGCGCTTTGCGCGCGTCGCCCCACACGTTGCTGCGCAACGTGTGGGCCCCTCCCTTTGCTGGCCTCTCCCCGCCCCTGTCGGGGCAGCCCCTCAACAGAGGGGCTTGGTCCTCCAGATGCATCACGGGAGATCCGCGCGGTGCGTGGATGCTGTTCCTGCTGGCAGGCTCATCCACGCATGGCGTGGATCTACCCGGGATATCCGTGCGGACGCTGCGGGTTACCATGTACGCATCACCTGCTGGAGCTTTTCCCGATGACCGCTGAAATCCTCGTCCCCGTTTCCTTCGGCGAGCTGCTGGACAAGATCTCGATCCTGCAGATCAAGTCCGAGCGCATCAGCGACGAGGGCAAGCTGGCCAATGTGCGCAGGGAGCTGTCGGCGCTGGAGCAGACCTGGATGGCACACCCGGCCGCGGTGAAGGACATCGCCAAGCTGCGTGCCGAGCTGAAGGCGGTCAACGAGCAGCTCTGGGACATCGAGGACGACATCCGGCTGAAGGAGAAGGCGCAGGCGTTCGACCAGGGCTTCATCGACCTGGCGCGCAGCGTCTACCTGCGCAACGACGAGCGCGCGCGCATCAAGAAGGCGATCAACCTGGCGCTGGGTTCGGCGTACGTGGAAGAGAAGTCCTATCAGGATTACGCGCAGCGCACGTGATCCCGGGCAGTCCGCCGCTTACCCCAGGTGGTCGGCGACGTAGCGTTCGAAGGCGGCGATACCGTCTTCGACGGTGATCAATTCCATTACATCGTCGAATTCGATCTTGGTGCCCCACTTCAGATCGGTGGCCTGCTTGGCCAGGTACTTGCGCGCTGCGTCGTCGTAGCGGTCCACGCAGTAGCGGCGGTCCGAGTACGGGCCACTGCGGTTCGGGTTGCTGGCCGCATGCAGTCCCAGCACCTTGGTGCCCATTGCGTTGGCGATGTGCATCGGGCCCGAGTCCGGGGTCATCACCAGGTTGGCGCGGGCCAGTAGGGCGGGCAGCTGCTTGAGCGTGTCCTTGCCGACCAGGTCCAGTGCCGGCGTCTGCAGCTGCGCCTGGATCGCATCGGCCATGTGGCGCTCCAGTTCGCTGCGGCCACCGCACAGCACCACCCGCCAACCGCGCTGGACGGAATGGTTGGCCACCGCGGCGTAGCGGTCGGCGTACCAGTTGCGGCGCACGTGGCTGGAACAGGGTGAGATCATCAGCACCGGGCGGCCATCGTCCTGCCACTGCGCGGCGGCCCACTCGAAGGCGGACGGCGGCACGGCCAGATCCCAGCTGACTTCGGTCTGGCGCAGGCCCAGCGGCTCGCAGAAGCTGCCGATGGCATCCAGCACGTGGATGCCGGGGCGATCGGGAATACGCTCGTTGATGAAGAGCCCGTGCAGGTCCTTGGAGCGGCTGCGGTCGTATCCGATGCGGCGCTCGGCCGGAATGAAGGCCGACAGCAGGTTGGCGCGGAACGCGACCTGCATCTGCAACAGCGCTTCAAAGCGCCCCGGTGGCAGTTGCCTGCGCAGTTCCTTGACCCCGGCCATGCCGCTCTTCTTGTCGTAGGCATGGAAGGTGACGCCGGGCAGGCCGTCAAGCAGCTTGTGGCCAACCTTGTCGATGATCCAGTGGATCGGCGTGTCCGGGCGCGCAGCCTGCAGGGTGCGCACCAGGGGCACCACGTGGGTGACGTCGCCGAGTGCGGACAGGCGCAGGAGGCACAAGGAGGAGGACGCTGATGCCATGTGTTGTTAGACTCAATGAAATGGTCGCATTCGACGCCAATGAAGCGCTGACGCCATGCCGCGAGGGTCGCGGCATCGGGGCCATTCTGTTCGACCGCGAGCGGCTGCGGCAAGCCGATATTGGCCTGTTCTCGCCCCAGCACTGGGGCAGCAAGGCCCGCCCGGTGGGCGAGGGCGGCCGCGGCAGCGCCTGGTTCGTCGATGCGCCGTTCGGTGCCAGCGTGCTGCGCCACTACCTGCGCGGCGGCATGGCGGCCCGGATCAGCCTCGACCAATACCTCTGGCGCGGCTCGGACCGGACCCGCAGCTTCGCCGAATTCCGCTTGATGCGCGCGCTGCGCGAGAAGAAGTTGCCGGTGCCACGGCCGATCGCCGCGTTCTACATGCGCGAAGGCCTGCGCTACCGGGCCGCGATCCTGATGGAACGGATCGAGGGCGTGCGCTCGCTGGCCGACCGCGCACTGGTTGCGGGCCGCGGCGCGCCCTGGGAGGAGGCCGGGCGGCTGATCGCCCGTTTCCACCGTGCCGGCCTGGACCATGCCGACCTCAACGCGCACAACATCCTGTTCGATGGCAGTGGCCATGGCTGGCTGATCGATTTCGACCGTGGGGTGATCCGCATCCCGGCCACCGGCTGGCGCGAACGCAACCTCAAGCGGTTGCTGCGCTCGCTGGTCAAGCTGCGCGGCGAGCGCAGCGTGGAAGACGTGCAGAAGGACTACGCACGGCTGCGCCGTGCCTATGACATGGCCTGGAACCGGGGCACCTGATGGACTGGTCGTTGCGTTTCCTCGGCGTCGGCAACGCGTCGGCGGTCGAGCTGGGATCGCCGATGTCGGTGATCGAGCGCGGTGGTCGCCCGTGGCTGACCATCGATTGCGGCGGTGAAGGCCTCACCGCGTTCAAGGCGCACTACGGGCACATGCCGCAGGCGCTGTTCGTCACCCATGTGCACCTGGACCATGTGGCCGGCTTCGAGCGCCTGTTCGTGGACACTTTCTTCAATGCGAACCGGCGCGGCAAGGTGCGCCTGTACGTGCCTGCCACGGTGGTGCCGCTGCTGCACAAGCGCATTGGTGACTATCCGAACGTGCTGGCCGAGGGCGGTGCGAATTTCTGGGATGCCTTCCACCTGATCGTGGTGGGCGAGGCGTTCTGGCATGAGGGGGTGCGCCTGGAGGTGTTTCCGGTGCGCCATCACTGGCCGGAGACGGCCTATGGCCTGCGCCTGCAGGGCGCGCTGACCTGGAGCGGCGATACCCGGCCGATTCCGGAGATGCTGGCGCGCTACGCCAACGACAACGAACTGATCGCCCACGACTGCGGCCTGCACGGCAACCCGTCACACACGGGCGTGGACGACCTGGAGCGTGAGTACAGCATCGAACTGCAGGCGCGGATGATGCTCTACCACTACGCCAGCGTGGCCGATGGCCAGGCGCTGGCCGCGCGCGGGCACCGCGTGGCGCAGCCGGGGCAGTGCGTGCCGCTGGCCGACCCGACCGCGCCGCACGTACTGGTGCAGGATCCGCCGTGAGCAGGACCGGCCAGCCCGCCGATGCGGCGCTGGCCGCCGAACTGGAGGCGCTGGAGCGCGCGCGGTAGTAGCGCGGGGCCATGCCCGGCAAAGGGCGCCAACCAGGGTTGGCATCTACCAGAGGCGAGGGCGTCGCCGGAAAAGGCGGTGGCCCCGCCGGCTGGCCTCGGCGCCCGCGTCGATCGATACCGTTGCTGCCTTCCGGCCCTGGCGGGGTTTTCGACCTAGCGTCGCGAGGGGCCGACGGGGCCACCATAGAGACGTTGGCCGCCCGGTGGGCGGCCAGTTCACGGATCAGGGGAAGCAGCGCGCGATGCGCTGGAGACCACAGCCGGACCGCACATCGGATTACCGATGGCAGGCCCTCATTCTAGCGCAGGCCGGGCCATCGACGCCAGCTTCACGCACTGAACCGGCTGTAACCCGTTCCTGGCCACGGCGGCCGGGCGTGGCCCCCGTTGCTAGAATGCCGGCCAGGAGGAACGACCTCCCCCACATCGGGAATCAAAGACCAGGACGGCCTGGCCCTACCAAGAGGAGGGCCGTCATGGCCTGGATCTATCTATTGTTTGCCGGCCTGCTGGAAATCGTCTGGGCCGTATCCATGAAGCAGTCCGAAGGCTTCACCCGGCTCACCCCCACCGTGGTCACGATCATCGGCATGATCGCCAGCTTCTGGCTGCTGGCGGTGGCCATGCGCAGCCTGCCGCTGGGCACCGCCTATACGATCTGGACCGGCATCGGCGCGGTCGGCGCGTTCGTGGTCGGCATCGTGTTCCTGGGTGAGCAGGTCAGCCCGATGCGGATCGGTGCAGCGGTGCTGATTGTTTCCGGCCTGGTGCTGATGAAACTCTCCAGTAGCTGAATTATTTACTCATGGCGGGGATGGATTCCCCGCCACATACAGCGATATGCATTTTCGGCAAAACCATTCTGTTGGCCCCTTTTATTTGACGTGCGTCATGAAAATAACGCGCGCGATTCACATGCCGCTGGCACCGCCGGTCGCACAGTGCCGCCATTCGTCGGGCGAAATCGGGGAGTTTTCGCCTTGAGGGACACGCTGACGTACCTGTCCCTGGGTGCGATCAGGTGAAGATGTGAAGATTTTCAGGAGTTAATGCCTTCAGGCCTTGTTCCCGTATCGGGAGCAGGGGTGGTCCGCATTGTCTCCAAAAAAACCTGCCAGCTGTGCCATCCGGTCTTTTCATGGAGATTTACCGATGAACCGCATTTACCGTCTGGTTTTCAATCGTGCCCTTGGGGTAATGCAGGTTGCTTCGGAGGTCGCCCTGAATCCCGGGGGGAGCGCGGTCAGCGCAGGGCGGATACCGCGATTGCGGACGCACCAGCTGGCGGCGGCATTGGCCGCCACACTGGCCAGTGGATCGGCATTCGCGGCGTGTACGGGTACCACGACCGTAAACTGCGACAGCACCACCACCATCAACAATTACTCCAACGCGACCAACGGCCTCACGCTGAACATCGCTGCGGGTGCATTGCTGCGTACGCCGCCGATCGTAGGTGGAGGCAACGCAGCAACGCTGACCGGCGACAACGTGACGGTCAACAACAATGGCACGATCGATCCGAGCTCGATCGTCCTTGCCTCGCCCGGCCTGGTCATCGGCAATGGTTCCGCCAACAACAGCGCGATCGTCGTCAACAACAACGCCAGTGGACAGATCAAGGGTGTCGTCAACATCGCAACGCTGCTGGGCTTCGGTGGACAGGCGCTGGTGGCACAGAACGTCAACGGCACCACCACCATCAACAACGCCGGCCTGATCAGCACGTCGTTGATCGGCGCAGGCAGCGTTTCCGACGCGACCACGGTGGTGACCTACGGTGGTGCGGCAGCCAATGTGACCAACACCGGCACCATCGACGGGCGTGTCGGCCTGGGCGCTTCTGGCGGTAATACGTTCCTCAATGCAGGGGCGGTCAGTGGCAGCGTTCACCTGGGTGATTCAACCGGCGGCAATACCTTCACCGCAGTGTCGGGTTCCAGCGTTGTGGCCGGCGGTGGCACCGCCCTTGCCGGCGTGATTACGGGTGTTACCGGGGTGAAGGTTGCGGCAGCGGGAACGGTCGACGCGGGTACCGGCAGCGGTGCGGGCAACAACGCGCTGGTGCTGCAGAACAGTTCCGCCGGTCCCGGGTCAGGCACCGGCGGAGCGGTGACCACACTGGGCTGGAACCAGTACCTCAACTTCCAGAAGCTCACCGTCAACAGCGGTACCTGGAACCTGCAGGGCGCATGGGGCGCATCCGGCCCGACGACGCTCAATGATGGCCTGGTCAATTTCAACAATGCCGGCTCATTCGGCACAGGGCTGTTCACGGCCAACGGCGGTGCCATCGCATCCTCCACGGCCGGTCTGAATCTGGCCAATGCGTTCAACCTCGGCGGCAATCTATCCCTGGCCGGGACCAATGCGTTCGGCTTGAATGGCGTGCTTTCAGGCGCTGGTGGGCTGACGGTGAACAACACCGGCATTGTTACTCTCGGCGGCGCAAACCTGTTCTCCGGGGGCGTCAACCTCAATGCCGGCGGCCTGCTGCTGGGCAATGCCGGTGCACTCGGCAGCGGCAACCTGACCGTCGGTGGCAGCGCCTCGCTGGATACGACGGCGGGCTTCACCCTGGGCAACAACCTGGTGGTCAGTGGCGGGGGCTCGCTGAACCTGCTGGGCAGCAATGCGCTGACATTGAGTGGCTCGATATCCGGTGCCGGCAACGTGACCAAGAACGGTGCCGGCACGCTGACCTTGAACGGTGCCAATTCGCTGAGCGGCAGCTTCAACCTGGCCGGGGGCGCGTTGGCGCTGGGCGCGGGCGGCAGCCTGTCGCCCACCGGCGCGATCACGCTGGGCGTCGGCACCAGCCTGGATCTTTCGGCGGCGGCCGACCAGACCATCGGCTCGCTGGCCGGGCTTGGCGGTTCGGTCAACCTCGGCAGTCACACCCTGACCCTGGGCGGGCTGGGCAATACCAGCTACAGCGGCACGTTCGCCGCAGGCACCGGCGGCCTGATCAAGCTCGGCACCGGTGTGCAGACCCTGTCGGGCGTCAACAGCCTCACGGGCGGTGTTGCGCTCAACGCCGGTGGCTTGTTGCTGGGCAATGCCGCCGCGCTGGGCAGCGGTACGCTCTCTGTCGGCGGCAACACCACCTTCGACGGCACCACGGCGCTGGCGCTGACCAATGCTGTCAGCCTCGGATCGGGTGCCAGCCTGAATCTGCTTGGCGGGCAGGCGCTCACTTTCAACGGGGTGATCAGCGGCGCTGGCGGCCTGATCAAGGATGGTGCATCGTCGCTGACCCTCAACGGCGCCAATACGTTCGGCGGTGGTCTGGCACTCAACGCGGGCAGCCTGGTGCTGGGCAACGGCGGTGCACTGGGAACCGGGGCACTGAACGTCGGCGGCGCGGTATCGCTCGACGCCAGCGCCGGGCTCGCCGTGGGCAATGGCATCACGCTTGGCGCCGGTGGTTCGCTCAATGTGCTGGGCTCGAATGCGCTGACGCTGGGGGGTGTCATTGGTGGGGGCGGCAGCCTGGTCAAGAACGGCGCTGCCACGCTGACGTTGGGCGGCGCGAACACGTTCACTGGTGGACTGGCGGTAAATGCCGGAACGGTGGCATTGGCCAGTGGTGGCAGCCTGGCGGCGACCGGCGCGGTCAGCCTGGCCGGCGCTGGCAGTGCACTGGATATCTCGCTGGGTGGCAACCAGACCATCGGTGCATTGTCCGGTGTGGCGGGCAGCACCCTGGCGCTGGGCAGCAGCACGCTCACCTTCGGTGATGCCACCAACCAGACCTTCGCCGGCGTGATCGGCGGCACCGGTGGGCTGATCAAGCAGGGTACCGGCGTGCAGACGCTGACCGGTGCCAATACCTTCAGCGGTGGGGTGAATCTTGCGGCCGGTGGCCTGGTGCTGGGCAACGCCGGTGCGCTGGGAAGCGGTGCGCTGACGGTCAGTGGCAACGGCTCGCTGGACGCCACTGCGGCGCTGAACCTGGGCAATGCGATCAACCTCGGCGCGGCCCTGACCCTGCCGGGCAGCCAGGACCTGACCCTGGGCGGCAATATCACTGGCACCGGCAGCCTGGTCAAGAATGGCGCGTCGACACTGACCTTGAACGGCACCAACACTTTCAGCGGTGGACTGAACGCAAACGCCGGCAGCCTGCTGCTGGGCAACAGCGGCGCGCTCGGTACTGGAGTACTGGGCATCGGCGGCAACGTCACGCTCGATGGCAGCGCCCCGTTGAGCCTGACCAACAATGTTGACCTGGGCGCGGGTGCGGCGCTGTCGTTGCCGGGCTCGCAGGCGATCACGCTGGGTGGCGTGGTGTCCGGTACCGGCAGGCTGGTGAAGAACGGTGCCAGCACGTTGACCCTCAACGGCGCCAACAGCTTCGGCGGTGGGCTCACCGTCAACGGCGGCGGTGTGTTCCTGGGGAACGCCGGCGCACTGGGCACCGGTGCACTGTCGGTGGGCGCCACTGCCACGCTGGACAGTTCAGCAGCGCTGAACCTCGCCAACAACGTCAACCTCGGGGCAGGCGCGGCGCTGGATCTGCTGGGCAGCCAGGACGTGTCACTGGGCGGTCTCATCAGTGGCACTGGCAGCCTGGTCAAGAATGGTACGGCCACGCTGGCGTTGAATGGAGCCAACACCTTCAGCGGGGGTGTCGGCCTCAACGCGGGCCTGCTGCAGCTGGGCAATGCGCAGGCACTGGGTACCGGCCAGCTGGACGTGGGCGGTAACGCTTCGCTGGATGCAACGTCTGCACTCACCGTAGGCAACCTCATCGGCCTGGCCGCCGGTGCGAATCTCTCCGTGCTGGGCGGCAATGACCTGACGCTCACCGGTCCGGTATTCGGTGCCGGTGGGCTGATCAAGGACGGCGCGGCCCGCCTCACTCTGTCCGGCGCCAACCTCTACACCGGTGGCACCACCATCAACGCCGGCACGCTGGCGCTGGGGGCGGGCGGCAGTCTTGCCGCGGCCGGCGCGGTGGATCTTGCGGGTGCCGGTGCGACGCTGGACATCTCCGCAGCCGGTGCGGCGCAGACCATCGGCGCGCTGAACGGCGTGGCAGGCAGCCAGCTGGTGCTGGGCGCGCAGTCGTTGACCTTTGGCGGCGCCAGCAGTGGCAGCTTTGCCGGCGTGATCGATGGTACCGGCGGTCTGATCAAGGCAGGCGCGGGCGTACAGACGCTGTCCGGTGCCAATACTTTCAGTGGTGGCCTTGCACTCAACGACGGTGGCCTGATTCTCGGCAACGCCAGCGCACTCGGTACCGGTGCACTGGGCATTGGTGGCACGACCACGCTGGACAGCACCGTGGCGCTGAACCTGGCCAACGCAGTGAACTTCGGTGCCGGTACGCAGCTGACGCTGGGTGGCAGCAACGATCTCACCCTCGGTGGCGTGGTGGCCGGCAATGGCAGCCTGATCAAGAACGGTGCGGGCCTGCTGACCCTCAACAACACCAATACCTTCGATGGCGGCCTGACCTTGAACGGCGGTGGCCTGGTGGTCGGTGCGAATGGTGCGCTCGGTACCGGCGCGCTGGCGGTGAATGCCAGCACCACGCTGGACGCGGGCGCGGCAGTGACACTCGGCAATGCGGTCACGCTGGGCTCGGGCGTCGTACTGACGTTGCCGGGCAGCAATGCGCTGACGCTGTCGGGCGTGGTCGGCGGCAATGGCAGCCTGGTCAAGAATGGTGCCACCACGCTTACGCTGTCCGGTGCCAACACCTACAGCGGCGGTACCACCATCAATGCCGGCACGTTGGCGCTGGGCGCGGGCGGCAGCCTTGCTGCAGCGGGTGATGTCACGTTGGGTGCAGGCGCTGGCTTTGATATTTCCGGTGCCGGCAGCAGCCAGACCATCGGCGCGCTCAACGGTGCGGGTGGCAGCACCCTGGCGTTGGGCGGCAATTCGCTCACCTTCGGTACGGCCGGCAACGCCGCGTTCGATGGCGTGATCAGTGGCGGCGGCGGTCTGATCAAGGCAGGCGCGGGCGTACAGACGCTGTCCGGTGCCAACACGTTTGGCGGCGGCGTAACGCTCAACGCGGGCGGACTGGTGCTTGGCAATGATTCGGCGTTGGGCACCGGCGCATTGACCGTTGGTGGTGCCGCCACGCTGGATACCACCGGCCTGGCAACGCTGGCCAACAACATCGCGCTCAACGCCGGGCTGACCGTGCTCGGGACCAATGCACTGACGCTCAACGGCGTCCTGTCCGGGGCCGGCAGCCTCACCAAGAATGGCAGCGCGACGCTGACCTTGAACGGCGCCAACACCTATACCGGTGGCACCAACATCAATGCCGGCACGCTGGCGCTGGGGGCCGGTGCCAGCCTGGCGGCGAGCGGTACCGTGAACCTCGCCACGGGTGCCACGCTGGATCTGTCTGCCGGCAGCGGCACGCAGCAGTTCGGCACGCTGGTCGGCAATGGTACGGTGAACCTCGGTGCCAACTCGCTCGAGGTCGGCGGCGCCACCGATGGCACCTTCAGTGGCTCGATCGCAGGCACCGGTGGCCTGACCAAGGTGGGCGCGGGCATCGAAACGCTGACCGGTGCCAACACCTACACCGGCGGCACCTTCATCAACGCTGGCACGCTGGCGATTGGTCCGGGCGGCAGCCTGGCCGCGACCGGCGCGGTGACGCTGAGCGCTGCGGGCACCGGCTTCGACATCTCCACCGCAGGTGCCAACCAGACCATCGGATCGTTGAACGGCGTGGCCGGCTCGACGGTGAGCCTGGGGGCACAGACGCTGATACTCGGTGGTGTGGGCAACAGCCTCTTCGATGGCGCGATTTCCGGCACCGGTGGCCTGGTCAAGAATGGCGCCGGCATCCTCACGCTGGGTGGCGCCAATCTGTTCAGTGGTGGCGTTGCACTGAATGGCGGTGGCCTGGTGGTCGGCAACAGCGCTGCGCTCGGCAGCGGCGCGTTGACGGTCGGAAGCAACGCAACGCTGGATGCAACGACCGGCGTCAGCCTTGCCAACAACATCGGGCTGGCAGCGGGTGCCAGCCTCGATCTGCTCGGCAGCCAGGCGCTGACGCTGGGGGGCGTGATTTCCGGCACGGGCGGACTGATCAAGGACGGTGCGGCCACCGTAACCCTGAGCGGTGCCAACACCTACACCGGGGGGACCACCATCAACAGCGGCACACTGGCAATCGGTGCCGGTGGCAGCCTCGCCGCAACCGGTGCGGTGAACCTGGCCGGTGCGGGCACGCTCGACATCTCCGCGGGTAACCAGGCCATCGGTTCGCTGGCCGGCGTTGCAGGCAGCACGGTGGCGCTGGGCGGCAGCACACTGACCCTGGGCGGCACCGTGGACAGCACCTTCAGCGGTGTGATCGGCGGCAGTGGCGGCCTGATCAAGAACGGTGCGGGCGTGCAGACGCTCAATGGCGCCAACACTTTCAGCGGTGGCGTGGCGCTCAACGCCGGTGGCCTGGTGGTCGGCAACAATGCTGCGCTGGGCACCGGTACGGTGACGGTCGGAGGCGCTGCGACGCTCGATTCGAACACTGCGGTCATCCTCGGCAACAACTTCATCCTCAGCAACGCGTTGACCGTCCTGGGCAGCAACAACCTCACCCTCAACGGCAACCTGAGTGGTACCGGCAGCCTGACCAAGGAGGGTGCCGCGACGCTGACCTTGAACGGCACCAACACCTATACCGGCGGCACCAACATCAACGCTGGTACGCTGGCACTAGGTGCGGGCGCGAGCCTGTACGCCAGTGGCATCGTCAACCTGGCCTCGGGGGCGACCTTCGATCTGTCGGCAGGCAGCGGCACGCAGCAGTTCGGTACCCTGATCGGCAACGGCACGGTGAATCTGGGCGCCAACACGCTGACGATCGGAGACGCCACCAATGGCACGTTCAGTGGTTCGGTGGCCGGCTCCGGTGGGCTGATCAAGGAAGGCTCCGGTACCCAGACGTTGACCGGCACCAACACCTTCACCGGTGGCACCACCATCAACGCCGGCACGCTGGCGATCGGCGCCGGTGGCAGCCTCGCTGCGACGGGTGCGGTGAACCTGGCCAAAGCCGGTACCACCTTCGACATCAGTGCGGGGGGCGCGCAGGCGATCGGTTCGCTGGCAGGCGTGGCAGGCTCTTCAGTGGCGTTGGGTGGCAGCACGCTGACCCTCAATGGCGTGGGCAATACCACGTTCGCCGGCACCATCGGAGGTGCAGGGGGGCTGGTAAAGAACGGCGCAGGCATCCAGGGCTTGACTGGCGTCAACGTCTTCACGGGCGGCGTGACCCTCAATGCCGGTGGCCTGCTACTGGGCAACGACGGTTCGCTGGGAACCGGTGCGCTGACCGTAGGCGGCAACGCCAGCCTGGATGGCACCAGCGCGCTGACGCTGGCCAACACCGTGCAGCTGGCCAGCGGCACGCTGACTCTGGGCGGCAGCAACGCACTGACCTTGAACGGCCCGATCAGTGGTGCCGGTGGCCTGCTGAAGGATGGCGCGGCGACAGTCACCCTGGGCGGTGCCAGCAGCTATACCGGCACCACCACCATCAACAGCGGCACGCTGGCAGTTGCGGCCGGCGGCAGCCTGTCCGGTGCCAGCACGGTCAACCTGGCCGGTGCCGGTACGCTGGATATCAGCGCCGGTGGCAGCCAGAGCATCGGAGGCCTCGCTGGCGTGACCGGTTCCAGCGTGGTGCTGGGCGGTGCAACCCTGACCACCGGCGGCAACAACGGCAGCACGACCTTCGCCGGCGTGCTCAGTGGTACCGGCGGCCTGGTGCAGAGCGGTACCGGCACGCTGACCCTGAGTGGCGACAACACCTATACCGGAGGCACCACCATCAACGGTGGCAGTACGCTGCAGATCGGCAACGGCGGCAGCACCGGTTCGGTGCTGGGCGACATCACCAACAACGGCAGCCTGGTCTACAACCTGGGTACGACGGCCACCGTGGGCGCGGTGGTCAGCGGCAGCGGCGGCTTGACCCAGGCCGGCAGTGGCACGCTGGTGCTGACCGGCAACAACAGCTACACCGGTGGAACCACGATCAATGCCGGTGGCACATTGCAGATCGGCAACGGCGGTGCGACCGGCGCGATCGTCGGCGACATCACCAACAACGGTGCGCTGGTATCCAACGTGGCCGGCAACACCACGCTCGGTGGCACCATCAGCGGCAGTGGCGGCCTGACCCAGGCCGGCAGCGGCACGCTGACCCTGACCGGCAACAACACCTATACCGGCGGCACCACCATCAGTGCCGGCGGCACGCTGCAGGTGGGCAATGGC
The DNA here is from genome assembly GCF_051853085.1 of Stenotrophomonas sp. T8. Lineage (NCBI taxonomy): Bacteria > Pseudomonadati > Pseudomonadota > Gammaproteobacteria > Lysobacterales > Lysobacteraceae > Stenotrophomonas > Stenotrophomonas sp. T8. The sequence goes on from NZ_CP195329.1 coordinate 655,774, forward strand.
GGTGCGACCGGCGCGATCACCGGCAACGTTGCCAACAACGGCAGCCTGGTGTTCGACGTTGCGGGCAACACCACGGTCGGCGGTGCGATCAGCGGCAGTGGTGGCCTGACCCAGGCGGGCAGCGGTGTGCTGACCCTGGTGGGCAACAACACCTACACCGGTGGGACCACCATCAATACCGGCGGCACGCTGCAGGTGGGCAACGGCGGCGCGACCGGCGCCATCGCTGGCGACATCACCAACAATGGCGCGTTGATTTCCAACGTGGCCGGCAACACCGCGCTGGGCGGCACCCTCAGTGGCAGCGGCGGCCTGATCCAGGCCGGCAGCGGTACGCTGCTGCTGACCGGGACCAACACCTATACCGGCGGCACGACCATCAACGCCGGCAGTACGCTGCAGCTGGGCAATGGCGGGGCAACGGGCTCAATCGTCGGTGATGTCACCAACAACGGCACGCTGGTGTCCAGCGTGGCGGGCAATACCACGCTGGGCGGCACCATCAGCGGCAGTGGCGGCCTCACCCAGGCCGGCAGCGGTACGCTGACCTTGACCGGCAACAACACCTATACCGGCCCGACCACGATCAACGCGGGTGGCACGCTGCAGGTAGGCAATGGCGGTGCGACCGGTGCCATCGGCGGCAGCGTCACCAACAACGGCAGCCTGGTGTTCAACGTGGGCGGCACCACCACCGTCGGCGGTGCCATCAGTGGTAGCGGTGGTCTGACCCAGGCGGGCACCGGTACCGTGATCCTGGCCGGCAACAACACCTATACCGGCGGCACCACCATCAACACCGGCGGCACACTGCAGGTCGGCAATGGCGGCGCCAGCGGTGCGATCACCGGTAATGTCAGCAACAACGGCAGCCTGGTGTTCAACGTCGGCGGCAACACCACGGTGGGCGGTACCATCAGCGGCAGTGGCGGCCTGACCCAGGCCGGTACCGGCACCGTGACCCTGACCGGCAACAACACCTATACCGGCGGCACCACCATCAACGCTGGCGGCACCGTGCAGGTCGGCAATGGTGGGGCCAGTGGCTCGATCACCGGCAACATCACCAACAACGGCGGCCTGGTCATCAACACTGGTGGCACCACCACGCTTGGCGGCAGCATCACCGGCGGCGGCAGCATCGTGCAGGCCGGCCCGGGCACGCTGAATCTGGGCGGCAACAGTGGTGGCTTCAGCGGCACCGGCCAGGTCACCGGCGGCGGTTTGAATGTCACCGGCACGATCGGCGGCCAGTGGACCATCGGCAGTGGTACGACCCTGTCCGGCACCGGCACCATCGGTGGTACCGGCGGTGGCGTGACGGTGTCCAGCGGCGGCGTGCTGTCGCCGGGCAATGGCGCGGGCAATGGCAGTGGTGCAGGCAATGGCACCGGCACGATCACGGTGGGCGGCAATCTGAACCTGTCACCGGGCAGCACGCTGGGCATCGACCTGGGCGCCACCGGCAGCGACACGGTGCAGGTGGGCGGCAGCGCGAATGTGGGCGGCAGCACCGTGCGGGTGAATACCATTTCGCCGAGCACCAGCTACCAGCAGGGCCAGCAGTACACGGTGGTCAATGCGGGCGGTGGCGTGAGTGGGCAGTTCGCCTCGGCAACCTCGCCGTCGGCCTTCCTGACCATCACCCCGGTCTACACCGCCAACACGGCCAACCTGCAGATCGACGTGGCACAGACCGCAGCGTTCACCACCGTGACCAACACGCGCAACCAGTACAACACCGCCGCGGCGCTGGACAGCCTGCCGCAGAGTGGCGCGGCTCTGGGCCTGTACAACACGGTGCTGATGTATGACGCCGGCACTGCGCGCAGCGCATTCGAACAGCTCTCCGGTGAAGTGCACGCGGCCAGCCGCGCGGTGCTGCTGTACGACAACTACCTGGAAGAAGGCATCCGCCAGCGACTCGGCAGCGAGTTGCCGACCGTGCGTGGCGAGCGCGCTTCGGCCTGGTTGGCCGGCAGCGGCAAGGTGTTCAGGCAGGACGGCGACGGCAATGGCGATGAGATCCGCGCCAATCGCAATGCGTTGATGGCCGGTGTCGACTGGCAGCTGGGCGAGCATGTGGTGCTGGGTGCAGCGGCCGGCAATGAGCGGCTGGATACGCGGCTGTATGATCGCAGCTCGCGGGCCCGCCTGCGTGGCCACACGTTCGGCCTGTATGCACAGGGACAGTGGAACAACGGCTTCGCGGTGGGGGGCAGCGTGTCGCGCGGTGACTACCGGACGCGCACCACGCGTGAAGTGCCGTTGTTGGGCCAGACCCTGTACAGCCGCCAGGATTCGGATGTGACCATCGCCCAGGTGGAAGGCAGCTGGACATGGACCCATGGCAGGACCCAGCTGCAGCCCTATGTGCAGTTCACCAAGCACTGGGTCGACAGCGATCGTGCGGTGGAGCAGGGCGGCAGCGCGGCACTGGTGCTGGAAGGCGGCAAGGACACGCTCAATGTCAGCACCGTGGGCGTGCGTGGGCGTTGGGACGTGGGCAGCGGCGAGCGCTTCCCGGCGCAGCTCACGGTCGGCCTGGGCTGGCAGCACGCCTCGGGTGACACCGATGTGGCCAGCCGCAACCGCTTCGCGGTGGGCGGCGACGCCTTCGATGTCTACAGCGCGGTGATGGCACGCAATGCCCTGGTCAGCCAGGTGGGTGTGGCGGTCGGCCTCGGCCGCAACAGCCAGCTGTCGATGTTCGTGCAGGGCCAGCATGGCGATGGCCGCCGCGATGTCGGCGGGCAGATCAACCTGCGCGTCGGGTTCTGAGGGAGCAGGCGGGCGGTAGAACCACGCCCTGCGCGGATGGCACCGGGGCGGGAGCGCTAGAGCTCCCGCTCCATTTCAACGGCGTCGATCCCGGCGCCATGCCCATCGGGCACGATGCGCGCCACCTGGAAACCCAGGCCGGCATAGAAGCCCTGGGTGTGCTGGCTGGTGCTGAGCGCGATGCGCTTGATCGAGGGATCCGCTTCGGCCTGGCGCAGGCGCGCGAGTGCCAGTGTGCGGCCCAGCCCCTGGCGGTGCAGCGCGCGCTGCACCATGCCCCAGCAGAAGCCGGCGCTGCCGTCGCCACGGCGCGAGAGGCCACCACAGGCGACGACGTTTCCATCGCGCTCGATCACCTGGAATGCACAGCCCGTGGCCTGCTCGCGCAGGAAGCGTTCGAAGTCGCTGCGCTCTTCGGGCGCGAAGTAGGTGGGTACGTTGCTGTCGAAGATCGACAGGCAGGCGCGTGCGTCGGCGGGTTGGTAGACACGAAGGCTCATGCAGCCACCATAGCGTGCGGAGGGGGCTGGGTGGCCTCTGGGTTATGCTGTCGGGCAACGGGAGTGACCGCGCGGCAGGATCCGCCGGCCCCATTCGTCTTCCCGCCTGCAACGGAGCTGCCCAGCGATGCCCGACCCTTCTTTTTTCCGGACTGCCCAGCTGATGCGCGGTCTGCTGTTTGGCGTGGTGGGTCTGTTGATCCTTGCCGTGGCCGCCTTCGAGGTTACACATCGTCTTGAGTTCCTGGAGGTCGCGCAGGCCGTTGATGGCCAGGTTGAGCGCCTGAACGCCGGCGGATCGCATCCGCAGGTCGCGTTCACCACCGCGACCGGCCAACGCGTCTCGTACCCGCAGGGCGGCATGATCTTCGGCTATGAGCCTGGGCAGCCGGTACGCGTGCTTTACGACCCGGCGCAACCGCGGCTGGAGCCGGTCCTGGATACGTTCGGTGCGCTGTGGGGAATGACGGTCGTGTGGGTGCTGCTGGGGCTGGCGTTCGTCGGCGCCTGCGTGCGGAGACTGCTCCGGCGCAGATGACCTGCGGCGGATCGCGCGCCGTCGGCGGGCGGGCCGTTGGACCGGCCACGACGGCAAGACCTGTTCAGTCCGGTAGTAGCTGCGGCGATTCCCGCCAGCCAAATAAAAAAGCCGCCCACTGGGCGGCTTCTTCATTTATCTGGCGGAGAGAGGGGGATTCGAACCCCCGAAGCGCGGTTTAGACGCTTACACACTTTCCAGGCGTGCTCCTTCAACCACTCGGACACCTCTCCGGATCCCTGTCATCGGCAAACGCCTCAGCAGGGGCGCAGATTCTAGCGGGCGGCGCGGCCGGACACAAGCGCCCAGATCAGGGACGCATCCGGGGGCATTGTTGGCGAAGGGGCTGGACAGGCATGGCACAATGGAACTTCCGATGGAAAACGGTGGCCTGATGTCCTATCTCGTCCTTGCCCGCAAGTGGCGTCCGAAGCGTTTTGCCGAGCTGGTGGGCCAGGAGCATGTGGTCCGTGCGCTCAGCAATGCGCTGGACAGCGGCCGGGTCCACCACGCGTTCCTGTTCACCGGTACCCGTGGCGTGGGCAAGACCACCATCGCGCGCATCTTCGCCAAGTCGCTCAACTGCGAGCAGGGCACCAGTGCCGACCCGTGCGGCCAGTGCGCCGCCTGCCTGGACATCGACGCCGGTCGCTACATCGACCTGCTGGAAATCGACGCCGCGTCCAACACCGGCGTGGACGACGTGCGCGAGGTGATCGAGAACGCGCAGTACATGCCTTCGCGCGGCAAGTACAAGGTCTACCTGATCGACGAAGTGCACATGCTGTCCAAGGCGGCGTTCAACGCACTGCTGAAGACGCTGGAAGAGCCGCCGGAGCACGTGAAGTTCCTGCTGGCCACCACCGATCCGCAGAAGCTGCCGGTCACCGTGCTCAGCCGCTGCCTGCAGTTCAATCTCAAGCGCCTGGACGAAGACCAGATCCAGGGCCAGATGACCCGCATCCTGGCGGCGGAAGAGATCGAGGCCGACGGCAGCGCCATCGTGCAGTTGGCCAAGGCCGCTGACGGCAGCCTGCGTGACGGCCTGTCACTGCTGGACCAGGCGATCGCCTATGCCGGCGGCGCGCTGCGCGAGGATGTGGTGCGCACCATGCTGGGCACTGTGGATCGCACCCAGGTGGCAGCGATGCTCGATGCGCTGGCCGAGGGCGATGGCCCGCGCCTGCTGCAGGTGGTGGCCGCGTTGGCCGAATTCTCGCCGGACTGGAGTGGCGTGCTGGAAGCGCTGGCCGAAGGCCTGCATCGCATCCAGGTGCAGCAGCTGGTGCCGGGCGCCGCCGTGGCGGAAGGCCTGGATGTGGCGGCATTCGCCGAGCGCCTGCGCCCGGAAGTGGTGCAGCTCTGGTACCAGATGGCCTTGAATGGCCGTCGCGACCTGCCACTGGCACCGAGCCCGCGCGCGGGCTTTGAAATGGCGGTGCTGCGCATGCTGGCGTTCCGTCCGGCCGCAGCGGTACCGCCGGTGCCGAAGGCCGTCGACGGTGCGGTGGGAGGCACGCCGGGTGGCAACGCTGCCGGTGGTGGCGCCCATGCCGGAAGCCATGAAGCGACGCCGGCTGCTGCCGTCGCTTCGGCCAGCCCGGCCGTGGCGGCGCAGGTGGCCGCTCCGGCGGCTGCACCGCGCGAACCTGAACCCGAACCCGAGCCGGCCCCGCAACCGGAGCCGGATCCGACGCCTGAACCCGAGCCGGTTCCGGTGGAAGAGCCCGTGTCACCGCCGCCGGTGAAGGCCGAGGCGCTGGCGCCTGCCATCGCTGCAGAGGCAAGCGATGACCTGCCGCCGTGGGCCACCGACGAAGCCGAGGCGCGGGATGGGGCTCTGGCGGCCGAGATGGCCGGCCCGGATGCCGCCATGGTCGCGCCCTGGCATGAACCGCCGGCTCCCGCCGCGGATCTAGGCGAGCCTGCGCCGCCGGAGCGTTCGTTCCGCGCCGAAGGTATTGCCATTGCGCCGGCCGAATCGGCTCCGGCGCGTGAGGCCGCACCGCAGGAAGGTGTCAGCGAGCTGGCCACTGCCGAAGACTGGCTGGACCTGGTCGCCAACAGCGGTCTCAGCGGCCCCTCGCGGCAGCTGGCTGCCAACGCCGCCTTCATCAGCTGCCAGCACGGGACCTTGAAACTGGGCCTTTCGCCCGGATTTGAGTACCTGCGCTCGGAGCGCGCGCTGGCTGCCCTGGGCGAGATGCTGGAGAAGGCCCTTGGCCAGGCGCCGAAGATCGTGGTCGAGACCGTGGAAACCGAACACGTTCCGGCCGAGACCCTGCATCAGCGTGCCGACCGCCAGCGTGGCGAGCGGCAGCGGGTGGCAGAGGCCGTTTTCATGGACGACCCGGAAGTGCAGGTGCTGATCCAACAGCACGGTGCCCGGGTTGTTTCCGATTCCATCCGTTCTTTTGACGAGTAAGACACTATGCGCGGCAATATCGCCCAACTGATGCAGCAGGCCCAGAAGATGCAGGAAAACCTGCAGAAGGCCCAGGAAGAAATCGCCAGGATCGAAGTGACCGGCAGTGCCGGCGGCGGCATGGTCAGCGTGACCCTGACCGGCGCCAAGGAATGCCGCAAGGTGCGCATCGACCCGTCGCTGACCAGCGACCCGGAGATGCTGGAAGACCTGATCGCCGCCGCCTTCAATGATGCCTCGAACAAGATCGATGCCGAGTCGAAGTCGAAGATGGGTTCGGCCACCGCCGGCATGCAGCTGCCGCCGGGCATGAAGCTGCCGTTCTGATTGCCAGCGTGGCATCCGTGCAAGCGGGTGCCACAGAATCTGTAGCCGTCGAGCTCGCTCGGCGCCATCAAAGCATGCCGCCGTGTCCGCACCCCTGCTTGAACAACTGATCGACGCACTGCGGGTGCTGCCTGGCGTAGGCCAGAAGACGGCGCAGCGCATGGCCTACCACCTGCTCGAGCGCGAGCGCGAAGGCGGCCAGCGCCTGGCCGAAACGCTGGCCTTGGCGGTGGAGCGTATCGGCCACTGCGCGCAGTGCCGCGACTTCAGCGAAACCGAGCTGTGCCCGACCTGTGCCAACAGCAGCCGCGAGCGCAGCCAGCTGTGCGTGGTCGAATCGCCGGCCGATCGTCTCGCGATCGAGAACGCGACGGGTTTTCGCGGTGTCTACTTCGTGCTGCAGGGCCGGCTGTCGCCGCTCGATGGCGTCGGCCCGCGCGAGCTGGGCCTGGAGCAGCTGGAGCAGCGGCTGGCCGAAGGTGAGGTACAGGAGCTGATCATCGCCACCAGTGCCACCGTCGAAGGCGAAGCCACCGCGCATTACCTTGCGCAGCTGGCGCGCGCGCGCAAGGTGCAGCCCAGCCGGCTGGCACAGGGCCTGCCGCTTGGCGGCGAGCTTGAATACGTTGACCGCGGCACGCTGTCGCACGCGTTCGGGACGCGCAGCGAATTCCGCGATTGAGTACCACCCGGGCATCACCCGGCGCGGCCGGCCTACAATGCGGAAGACACTCCCGCCGAGGCCGACCATGAGCAACGAAACCCTCTTCAGCAAGATCATCCGTCGCGAGATCCCGGCCACCATCGTCTATGAGGATGACGAGGTGCTGGGCTTCAAGGACATCGCACCGCAGGCGCCGGTGCACGTACTGTTCATTCCGAAGAACGAGATCATCCCGACCCTGGACGACCTGCAGCCGTCGCAGGCGCACCTGGTCGGCAAGCTGGCCCTGGCCGCTGCCGAATACGCGCGCCGCGAGGGTTTCGCGCAGGACGGCTACCGCATTGTGATGAACTGCCGCGAACATGCCGGGCAGACCGTGTTCCACATCCACATGCACCTGCTGGCCGGCGCGCCGCTGGGGCATTTCGGTACGCCGGGGCGCTGAAGCCCTGTCCACGCATGCGTGGATGAAAAAGGCCGCCCGAAGGCGGCCTTTTCCGATCATGCGGGCTGGGGGGCGATCACCACCAGCCCCAACGGCCGTAGCCACCCCAGTACGGGCCCCACGGACCCGGACCCCACGGACCATAGGGGTAGGGCACCACATCGACCTGGCGCTGTTCCGGCCACAGGTAGATCACATCGGCCGACAGCTTCGGCAGGCGGTAGTCGTAGTCCCCGATGCGGGTGTTCTGGTAGCCGTCGATCTTGCCGATGAAGGTCACGTCACGCCCGGCTTCAAACACGGCCGGGTCGTAGAAACCGGCGCGGCAGGCAATGAAGCGGCCGTCGCTGGCGTCGGACGAGGTGGTGTTCGGGCGGCCACTGGCGTTGAGCGGGCGCGAGATCATCTGGAAGCAGGTCTCGCCCTGGCCGGGCTTGGTCTCGATGATGCGGCCGCCCCATCGGACCGGCGTGCCGACCTGCTGGGTGGCGACCGAGTCGCGCGGGGAAACCAGGCTGAACTGTCCCTGCAGCGGCTTGGGGGCCGTGGCGCAGGCCGACAGGGCCAGCGTGGCCACAGCGGTGAGGAGGAACTTGGTGTTCATGGGGAGGCTCCGGAAGTCGGGCGATGCCTGCGCAGGTCCCGCAATAATGAAGCGAGGTCGGTGCAAGTTCCAGCGTAGCGCGCGTCGGCGAAACGCTGGCTGAGCGCGAGCAGGGTCGGGTCGGGTCGCTGCCGGTGAACCCGCTGTGCCCAGTCCTGTGCGGTTTCGTGCGGTTCGCGGGCCAGGCCAAGGCGCGCATACCGCCGCCCGAGCCGGTGCCAGGCGCGCAGCAGCGGGTCGCGCTCGCGCTCGCCGCGGGCCAGCAGCCAGGCCATCCACGCCAGTGCCAGCAGGGCGGCGACCACGAATCCGGTCACCAGCTGCGCCGGCCCGAGGTCATCCAGCCCGAACGGCTTGAGCAGTTGCTGCTGGCGGCGTGCATCGAAGGACAGCACCAGGTCGTTCCAGCCGCGGCGCAGCCAGTCACCCATCTGCCCCAGCTGCAGCCAGCGCTGTTGCAGTGGGGTATCGGTGCCGGCCTGCAGGCGGTCGTCCAGGGTGTCCAGGATGCGTTCGGGTGCCACGGCGGCAGTCGGGTCGACCCGCACCCAGCCGCGTTGCGGCAGCCAGACTTCGGCCCAGGCGTGGGCATCCATGCGACGCACCACCCAGTAGTCGCCGATGCGGTTGCGGGTACCGCCTGCGAAGCCGGTCACCACCCGGGCCGGAATGCCGGCATTGCGCATCAGCACTACGAAGGCCGAACTGAAGTGCTGGCAGAAGCCGGCCTTGTAGTTGAACAGGAAATCGTCGACCGGATCGCGCCCCGCCACCGGTGTATCCAGCGTGTAGGAGAAGTCGCGGGTGATCCATTGCAGCGCACGGCGGACGATGGCCTCGTCATCGCTGCCGGCCTCCTGCCGCCATTGCCGCGCGAGCTGGGCGGTGCGCGGATTGAAGCCCGGCGGAAGCTGCAGCGCCGCGCGGCGCAGGTAGGGCGACAGATCGGTGTCGAACCGTTGCGGCGGCGCCGAATGCAACCGCCAGCGGCTGAGCGCGGACAGCGTGCGGTCGCTGCGCAGGCTCATGTCGGCATCGAAGCTGCTGCCCTCCGGTGCGCGGCTGGGCAGGTCCAGTGCCACCAGCAGGCGACGGTCGGTGGGCTCGTAGTCGATCTGGTAGTCCCAACCCTGTGCGGCGGTTTCGACTACCGGTGCGGGGCGCCCGGCCGTCGCGCGATCGCGGCTCCAGCGGTGGCCGTCGAACGACGTCAGCACCGGGCCGCGCCAATAGCGCTGCGCAGGCTCGGGCACCGCGCCGAAAAACTGCACGCGCAACGCCGGGGTGTCGTCGGCCATCAGGTCCAGCCACTGGTCCGGCGCCATGCTGTCAGCCAGGCCCGGTGTGCCCACCGCTCGCTCGGGTACGCCCCACAGCGGCGTGGACAAGCGCGGGAACAGCCAGAAGCAGGCCAGCGCGAGTGGCAGGCCGATCCCCAGCAGGCGGCCGACGCCACGCAGTTGTCCGCGCAGCGGCAGGCGAGGGCTGTGGCCCTCGTCCAGGGCCAGGCGTTGCAGGGCCAGCAGTGCGGCAACTGCGGCCAGCGCTGCCAGCCCGGTGGTCAGCGGCCCCTGGTCGAGCAGGAAGGCCGCGAACGGCGAGAACAACGCGAAGCCCAGCAGGCTGCGCGCATCGCGCAGGTTGCGCAGCTCGCTGGACTTGATCGCCAGCATCGCTGCCAGCAATGCGCAGCCGGTATCGCGGCCCGGCCGCACCATGCCCATCTGCCAGACGATGGCGGCAAGCATGGCCAGCACCAGCAACAGGCGGACCGGCATCGGCAGCAGCCGCCGCCATGAAAGCGCAGCGGTCAGCACGGCGGCGATCGCGATCACGCTGGCCAGCACCGGCGGCAGCTGCAGCAGCAGTGGCAGCAGCGCCAGCGCTGCGCTGGCCAGGGTCCAGCTGCGGGCGTTGCGGTCGAGCAGGACGGCAGGCTCAGTCATGGGGCATCAATGCCAGTGCGCGCAGGCACAGGTGGTGGTGGCTGGCACCCTGGCCGGGCCCCAACGGCGGATGGGCCGGAAGCAGCAGCGTATAGCGACGGCCTTCGCGTTCGGCCATGTCGACCCAGCGTGCCAGGCGTGCGATGCGCGCTTCATGGCCCAGCGCTGCCAGCGTGCGCCAATCCAGCACCACTTCGATGCCGATCGGCTTCTCGTACTCGCGTACCAGCAGGCTGTCGCGGCGCGCCGAGTGTTTCCAGGCAATGCTGCGCGGAGCATCGCCGGCACGATAGGGGCGCAGCTGATGCAGCTCTTCGCCCGTGGCGTGGGCGCGGGTGTGCAGGGGATCGCTGCCACTTTCAGGGAGGGGCGGTGCCTGGGCCTCGGCCAGCGGGTAGACCAGCAGCGGTTGCTCCGGCCACACCCACGACCATGCCCGCACCAGTCCCAGCGGCTGCGTGCTCGACAGGCGGATGCGGGGCAGTTCCAGCCAGCCGCGGCGCTCGCTGGGAACATCCAGCTCCACTTCGCCGCGACCGTGTGCAGGCAGTGCGACCCAGGCCTCGCTTGCGCCCAGCTGCAGGTGCAGCCCGTGGCGCGCGCGCGGGTCGCGCAACGAAAGGTCCACGCGCAGGCGCAGGGGATGCCCGGCCGGTACTGGTTCGGCGGAGATTGCATCGATCTGTATGCCGGACAGTTGCAGGTGCGCGGCGATGGCGCTGGCGATCGCTGCCGCGGCCAGCAGCAGCGCCAGCAGCAGGGCCGGGTTGTTGTTGTAGTTCAATGCGCCCAGCAGCATCGCCGACAGCAGGGTGGCGACGAACAGGCCGAAGCGTGTCGGTAGCACGTAGATGCGATGACGGTCCAGTCGCTGCGGCAGGGCTTCGGGCCTGCGGGGGCGTGCCAGCAGCTGCATGCGTGCCCAGCGTGTGGCCACCTTCAGTCCACCGCGACGGTCTGCAGGATCGCCCGCGCCAGCGCCGGCCCGGAGCTGGATTCGGCTTCGGCCACCAGGCGATGGCCGGCCACCGCCACGAACAGGGTCTGCACGTCTTCGGGCATCACATGCCCGCGGCCGAGCAGCAGCGCATGTGCCCTGGCGGCACGCAGCAGGGCCAGTCCCGCGCGCGGTGACAGGCCTACGCGCACGCCGGCATGGTGTCGGCTGCGGGTCAGCAGCGCCTGCACATAGTCGATCAGCGCGTCGCTGGCATGCACCTGGCCAACCGCTTCACGCAATGCACGCACCTGGGTGTCGTCCAGCTTTGGCACCGCGCGTGCGATCAGGTCGCGGCGATCACTGCCGCGCAGCAGCTCGCGCTCGGCCTGCGCGCTGGGGTAGCCCATCGCCAGCCGCAGCAGGAAACGATCCAGCTGCGAATCCGGCAACGGGAAGGTGCCGGACAGGTCGACCGGGTTCTGCGTGGCGATCACGAAGAACGGGTCGGGCAGTGGATGTGTCTGTCCATCCAGTGTGACCTGCTGCTCGGCCATCGCTTCCAGCAGCGCACTCTGTGTCCGCGGCGGTGCACGGTTGATCTCATCGGCCAGCAGCACGTGGGTGAACACTGGGCCGGGATGGAACTGGAACTGGCGGCTGCCGGCCTCGTACACCGAAACGCCAAGTACGTCCGCCGGCAACAGGTCGGAGGTGAACTGCACGCGCTGGAAGCTGAGACCGAGGCTGCTGGCCAATGCGTGCGCCAACGTGGTCTTGCCCAGCCCGGGCAGATCCTCGATGAGCAGGTGGCCGCCAGAAAGCAGGGCGACAAAGGCCAGCCTGACTTCCGGCACCTTGCCCAGCACCAGTGCGTTCACCTGATCCTGTGCCTCCCGCAGGGCCTGGCGCAGTTGATCGGTTAGCATGCTGGGATTGGGGGACGAGGCTGGCATGATCGTCTCAGGTCTGGAATCCATTCGATTATCCATAGAGCAATGCAAGGCGAACAGCGCGCGCGGGCGATTTTTCTCTGGTTGTGGACGCTGATCACAGCGGCCAAGCTGGTGGTGGCCGCGCGCCTGCCGCTGTTCGTCGATGAGGCGTTCTATTGGCAGGAAGGCCAGCACCTGGCCGCTGCCTATTCCGACCTGCCGGGGCTGACCGCCTGGCTTGCACGCCTGGGCGTGGAGATCGGTGGCCATCACGTACTCGCATTGCGCCTGCCGTTCCTGGCCATCGGCGCGCTGCTGCCGATGCTGGTGGTGCGCATCGCCACGCGCTGGTTTGGCAACGTGGCCGGGTGGCAGGCGGGCAGCCTGACCCTGCTGATGCCGTTGTCGGCCACGCTGGGCCTGCTGGCCGTGCCGGACGTACCGATGGCGCTGGCGGCGGTGATCTGCCTGCACGCCGGCGCGCGCCTGCTGCACAGCGTGGATGCGTCCTCGGCGATGAAGCTGGCGCTGGGCCTGCTGATCGGTGCGCTCAGCCACTACCGTTTCATTGGTGTCATCGGTGTCGGCTTCATTGCGCTGCTGGCGTTGCCGCAGGGCCGTCGCATGCTGGCCGATCCGCGCGTATGGGTGGCGCTGGCGGTGGGCGTGCTGGCCTGGCTGCCGTTGCTGGCGTGGAATGCCGACAACCACGATGCCGGCCTGAAGTTCCAGGTGGTCGAGCGCCACCCGTGGGCGTTCGAGTGGGAGGGGCTGTGGTTCCTGGTGATCCAGCCGATGCTGGTGACGCCGATCCTGTGCATCGCGATGTGGAAGGTCGCCCTGGCGGGTACCCGCAGTGGCGGTGGGGCGCGGGTGCAGTGGCGCTATTTCGGCCTGGTGGGCGGGGTGTCGACGCTGGGCATCTTCCTGCTGGGCTTCTTCACCGATGTCGAGCGGATCAGTTTCCACTGGCCCTTGCCAGGCTACCTGGCGTTGCTGGTGGCCGTGCCGGTGGTCCTCAACGGTTGGCCGCGCTGGTTGCGCCGTACCGGCTGGTGGCTGGCCGCTGCAGGTACCGTGCTGGCGTTCGGCTACTACCTGATGGCGTCCACGCCGGCACTGCGCGAGCAGATGGCCGGCAGCAAGTACTACCCGCGCAACTTTGCCGGCTGGCAGCCGCTGGCCGTGGCGGTGCGTGACGAACTGCGGCAGATGCCACCGGGTACGCGTGTCCTGGCGGGCAACTTCAAGGTCGGTGCCGAACTGGGCTTCCAGCTGGGCAATGGCGATATCGAGGTGTTGCCACATCCGCTCAACGACAAGCATGGGCGCACCGCACAGCTGGCGCAGTGGGACCTGCTGCACGAAGGCCCGCGCAGTGTGCCGATGCTGCTGGTGCTGTCACCCAGTGACCAGCGCTACCGCGATCTGCTGGCGCGCTATCACACCCTCTGCGAGCAGGTGGGGCCGCTGCCTGCGCCGCGGGTGGTCAGCAGCGATCATGGCTTCCAGCGGTTCCTGCTGTTCCGGCTGCCGGCCAAGCGTGCACAGGGGCCTTGCATAACACCCGCGATGGCCTGGCTGGATGCGCCGTCCAACGGTGAGAAGGTCTCCGGAACGCTCGCCATCAAGGGCTGGGCATTCAAGGATGGGGTCGGGCTGGCGCGGGTTGAAGTGCTGGTTGATGGCCGCTCGATCGGTGACGCGCGTTACGGGCGCGTGTTCGACGTTCGCCCCGCCTGGCCGGACAGTACCGATCCGCAGCATCCGGCGGTGGGCTTCGACGCGTCGCTGGACACCACCACGCTGGCGCCGGGCCGGCACTGGCTCGGCCTGCGCCTGCACGGGCGCGATGGCAGCGTGGAGGCGTGGCAGGAGCAACCGTTCGAGGTTCGTTGAGGTCCTCTGGTCCTGTGGAGCCGAGCCGATGCTCGGCTGCTTCCGAGTCAGATGGCAGGCAGCCTCGAAAAAAGCAGCCGAGCATGGGCTCGGCTCTACCGTTCACGGCACCGCAAATCCGGCCCTGCGCAGCAGGCCGCACAGCGCGATCAGTGGCAGGCCGACCAGCGCGGTCGGGTCGCGGTTGTCGATCGCCTCGAACAGGCTGATGCCCAGGCCCTCGCACTTGAAGCTGCCGGCGCAGTCCAGGGGTTGCTCGGTGGCGACGTAGCGGGCGATCTCCTGCGAATCCAGCGCGCGGAAGCGTACTTCGGTCAGATCCAGGGCGGCGAGGGATTCTCCATCCCGCCTGAGACTGATTGCCGTGTGAAAGCGTACCGTCTGCCCGGACATCGCCACCAGCTGCGCACAGGCCGCCTCGACCGTGCCCGGCTTGCCCAGCGGCTGGCCGTTCAGGTCGGCGACCTGGTCCGAGCCGATCACCCAGGCACCCGGATGGCGCGTGGCGACATCGGCCGCCTTGGCGGCGGCCAGGCGCGTGGCCAGGGCCATCGGGCCCTCGCCGTTCAACGGTGTTTCATCCACCTCCGGGCGTGCGCAGTCGAAGGGCAGGCCCAGCCGTTGCAGCAGTTCGCGACGGTAGCGGGAGGTGGAGGCCAGGACCAGTGACATGCGAGAATACCGAGGCAGGGCGCGGCAGTCTGGCCCGCCGGCAACGCCAGCAGCAAGTCCTGTATGGCGGGCATTTGACAGCGGGCGGTGCGATCCTTAGTATTCAGCGGCTTATGTCCGCGAACGTGCCCGAAACGCTGGATGCCTGGCGGATGGTTGTAGCGCGAAGGCGCTTCGACGGTCAGGTCTCCCTGGCTGAATTGACCCGCCTGCAGGGGTTGGTCGCAGATACCGACGGCGAGTGTGTCTACTCGCTTGAATTCGGTCGCGACGACGTCTTGCGGGTATCCTATGTGGAACTGACCATCGACACCGCGTTGCCGCTGACCTGTCAGCGCAGCATGCAGCGATTCCTGTTGCCGGTGAAGGTGACCCAGAGGCTTGGTCTGATCCGCGACGAGGACGAGGAATCGTCCCTGCCGGAGGAATACGAGGCGTTGCTGGTGCCGGAAGACGGCCAGCTGCGTCCGCTGGACCTGGTCGAGGACGAGCTGGTGCTGGCGGTGCCTGTGGTGCCGCTGTCGCCCGACGGTGAAGCAGTCGACAAGGACTGGGCACCGAGCGAAGAAGAAACAAAGAAGGCCAACCCGTTTGCGGCGTTGGCGGCATTGAAGAAACAATAGCAGCCGGTTGTCGTCGGCGGCTGCGGCGAAAGCGAAAAGTGTGCTGGGCGCTGGCGTCCTGTGCGACGAAACGACGAAGCAAAACGAACCGAGTTTGGAGCAATCCCATGGCTGTCCAGAAATCCCGTGTTACCCCGTCCCGCCGCGGCCAGCGCCGTTCGCATGACGCCCTGAGCGCCAAGCAGCTGTCGACCGACCCGACCACCGGCGAAGTGCACCTGCGTCACCACATCACTGCTGACGGTTTCTACCGCGGCAAGAAGGTCATCCAGACCAAGACCTCGGCCGTCGAAGAAGATTGATGTGCCGGGAAGGCCGCTGCCTCCGGGCAGCGGCCTTTGCCTTCTTTCCCGGGCGTGCCGGTGATCGGCGGCCCGCGCAACAGGAAACATGATGAGCAAGCGGATCTATTCGAGGATCGCGGGCACCGGTAGCTATTTGCCGGAGAAAGTCCTGACCAACGCCGACCTGGAAAAAATGGTCGAAACCTCGGATGAGTGGATCCAGTCGCGCACCGGAATTCGTGAACGGCACATCGCGGCCGAAGGCGAGACCACCAGCGACCTTGGCTACAACGCCGCCCTGCGCGCGCTTGAAGCCGCAGGCATCGATGCCTCGCAGCTCGACATGATCGTGGTCGGCACGACCACGCCTGACCTTATTTTCCCGTCCACCGCGTGCCTGATCCAGGCCAAGCTCGGTGTGGCCGGGTGCCCCGCCTTCGACGTCAACGCAGCCTGTTCCGGCTTCGTGTTCGCGCTGGGCGTGGCCGACAAATTCATCCGCTCCGGCGACTGCAAGCACGTGCTGGTGATCGGCACCGAAACGTTGACCCGCATGGTCGACTGGAACGATCGCACCACCTGCGTGCTGTTCGGTGATGGCGCCGGCGCCGTCGTGCTCAGGGCCGACGAAGAGACCGGCATCCTCAGCACCCACCTGCATGCCGATGGCAGCAAGAAGGAACTGCTGTGGAACCCGGTCGGCGTTTCGACCGGCTTCAAGGATGGCGCCAATGGTGGCGGCACCATCAACATGAAGGGCAACGACGTGTTCAAGTACGCCGTCAAGGCGCTGGACTCGGTCGTGGACGAGACCCTGGCCGCCAACGGCCTGGACAAGTCCGACCTGGATTGGCTGATCCCGCACCAGGCCAACCTGCGCATCATCGAAGCCACCGCCAAGCGCCTGGACATGTCGATGGACCAGGTCGTGGTGACCGTCGACAAGCACGGCAACACCTCGTCCGGTTCGGTGCCGCTGGCGCTGGACGCCGCCGTGCGTTCGGGCAGGGTCGAGCGCGGCCAGCTGCTGCTGCTGGAAGCCTTTGGTGGCGGCTTCACCTGGGGTTCGGCCCTGCTGCGCTATTGATAGTGCAAGTTACGACAATGTGAAGTCTTGTCGTTACGGCCCTTCGGGGCCGTAACGCGTTTAAGGAGGACCTGTCATGGTTGAGCCCATCGTCATCGAAGGGCAACGTGCCTGGCTGAAGCAGTACGGCAAGGGAAGCCGGGCGCTGGCCCTGGGCCTGCTCAATTTTGTTGCCCGTCGTTTCCATCTCGACGCCCTTCGTCCTCCTCCGCACCGTGGCGGCGACGCCGCGCGCGAAACCGAGGCCCGCCGCCTTGCAGAGCTGCAGGCCCAAGGCGTGAACGTGCCGAACGTGCTGGGCACCGGCCATGCCGCGCTGGTAATCGGCGACAACGGCAGCTCGTTCAATACCTGCCTGCGCGAAGCCGACGAAGCAGGTCGTGATCGGCTGGTGATGGCGGCGATGCAGGCCATTGCCCAAGCGCATGCGCGCGGCGCCTATTTTGGCCAGCCGCTGCCGCGCAATCTCACCTGGGATGGGCAGCAGGTCGGCTTCATCGATTTCGAGGAAGATCCGCTGGAAGTGATGGACCTGTCCGAAGCGCAGGCCCGCGACTGGCTGATGTTCGGCTATGGCGTGGCCAAGTACTACGCTGATCGCCCCGAACATCTGCAGGCGATGATGGCCGAGGCGATGGGCGAGGCCCAGGCGCCGGTGCGCGAGCACGTGCATGCGGTCAGTGGCCGCCTGCGCAGCCTGGCCAGGGTCTGCATGAAGCTGGGCCGCTCAGCGCGCGCGCTGGCCCATTCGATCTTCATCACCCACGGTGCCAGCACTGCTGGCGTGCTGATGCTGGTGGGCCTGTGCGTGGATTTCCTCGCCGACGGCGATCTGGACGTGCTGCAGCTGTTCTGCTGATCGTTGGCCGGGGTCAGATCCCATTTCCCGTGGAAAAGGGATCTGACCCTGTCATTGCTCCATACGCCTGCATACGCGCACGTACAGACGACACAGCGGATTCCCCCTTATCATGGCCCGCTTCGATTGCAACAAGCGGATGACCGCGTGACCGTATCCACCCTCGCTTTTGTCTTCCCCGGCCAGGGCTCGCAGTCTGTGGGCATGGTGGCCGAGCTGGCCGAACTGCATCCGCAGGTGCGTGAAGCCTTCACCGAGGCATCCGATGGTGCCGGCGTCGACCTGTGGGCGCTGTCCCAGGGCGGCCCGGAGGAAATGCTCAACCGTACCGAATACACCCAGCCGGCCCTGCTGGCCGCGAGTATCGGCGTGTGGCGTGCCTGGAACGCCGTGGGCGGTCCGCGCCCGTCGGTGCTGTCCGGCCACAGCCTGGGCGAGTACACCGCCCTGGTTGCCGCCGGCGCGCTGAGCCTGCATGACGGTGCGCACCTGGTGCGCCTGCGTGGCCAGCTGATGCAGGAAGCGGCGCCGGCCGGTGTCGGCGCCATGGCCGCCGTGCTCGGTGCCGAAGACCAGCTGGTGCTGGATGTCTGCGCCGAAGCCGCAGGCAGCCAGGTAGTGGTGCCGGCCAACTTCAATTCGCCGGGCCAGATCGTGATCGGTGGCGACGCCGATGCGGTCGACCGTGCGCTGGCATTGCTGGCCGAGAAGGGCGTGCGCAAGGCGGTCAAGCTGGCCGTCAGCGTGCCCTCGCACACCCCGTTGATGCGCGAAGCCGCCAACCGCCTGGCCGAAGTGATGGCCGGCCTGTCCTGGCAGGCGCCGCAGCTGCCGGTTGTGCAGAACGTCGATGCCCAGGTGCACGACGGCGTGGACGCCATCCGCACTGCGCTGGTCCAGCAGCTGTACCAGCCGGTGCAGTGGACCGGTTGCGTGCAGGCGTTGGCCGCCCGCGGCATCACCCAGATCGCCGAGTGCGGCCCAGGCAAGGTGCTGACCGGCCTGGTCAAGCGCATCGACAAGGCCATCGACGGCCGTCCGTTGGCCACGCCGGGCGACTTCGAAGCCGCCCGCGAGGCATGGTCGGCCTGACCTTCCCTGTTCCTGCCGACCGTACCGGTGGCCGCTGCAAGCGGCACGGTGCGGCGGCCGCTCCCGTCTGAGGAAAACATCATGAGCAAGCCCCTGCAGGGTGAAATCGCACTGGTCACCGGTGCCAGCCGTGGCATTGGCGCCGCCATCGCCGATCTGCTGGCCGCCCAGGGCGCCACCGTCATCGGCACCGCCACCACCGAATCCGGCGCCGCCGCGATCGGTGAGCGCCTGGCCGCCCACGGCGGTCACGGCCGCGCGCTGAACGTCACCGACGCCGCCGCGCTGGACAGCGTGCTCGATGGCATCGCCAAGGAATTCGGCCCGATCTCGATCCTGGTCAACAATGCCGGCATCACCCGCGACAACCTGCTGATGCGCATGAAGGACGAGGACTGGGCGTCGATCATCGACACCAACCTGACCAGCGTGTTCCGTACCAGCAAGGCGGTGATGCGCGGCATGATGAAGGCGCGCAAGGGCCGCATCATCAACATCGCATCGGTGGTGGGCGTGACCGGCAATGCCGGGCAGGCCAACTACGCGGCCGCCAAGGCCGGCATCATCGGCTTCAGCAAGTCGCTGGCCAAGGAAATCGGCTCGCGCGGCGTCACCGTCAATGTTGTCGCACCCGGCTTCATCGACACCGACATGACCAAGGCGTTGCCGGAAGAAGCGCGTACCGCGCTGATCAACGACATCGCCCTCGAACGCCTGGGTTCGCCGGAGGACATCGCCCATGCGGTGGCGTTCCTGGCCAGCCCGGCTGCCGGTTACATCACCGGCGAAACCCTCCATGTGAACGGCGGCATGTACATGCCGTAAGCAAGGGGCGCAGGGATTGCGCCGCAAGTGGTTGATCTGCGGAGGTTTTTGCTGCAATGCAAGGCCGCGCCGGTTTCCACTACACTATCCCACGGCCATCGCCCTTGATGGCGACCACTTTTGAACCACAACTCCATCTGGAGCGAGATCCCATGAGCACCATCGAAGAACGCGTCAAGAAAATCGTCGTCGAACAGCTTGGCGTCAAGGAAGATGAAGTCACCAACAGCGCATCGTTCGTCGATGACCTGGGCGCTGACTCGCTGGACACCGTCGAGCTGGTGATGGCCCTGGAAGAAGAATTCGAGTGCGAGATCCCGGACGAAGAAGCCGAGAAGATCAGCACCGTGCAGGCCGCCATCGACTACATCACGGCCCACGTCAAGGCCTGATGTCAGACGGCAGTGCGCGCGGGTCTCCGCTCGCCGCGCACCGCACCCCATGGGGCCGCAGTTGCGGCCCCGTGTGTTTGAGCATCACACCGAAGCAAACCGTGTTACCCGATTGAACCTTCGGGTCAGGAGAATCAGCAATGAAGCGTCGCGTCGTCGTAACCGGCCTGGGTATCGTCTCGCCGTTGGGCAATGATCTGGCCAGCAGCTGGGAAGGCATCACCCAGGGTCGTTCGGGCATCGGTCCGCTGACCAACGTTTCTGATGCCTACCTGGACCGGTTCACCACCAAGATTGCAGGTGAGGTCAAGGGCTTTGACATCACCGCCGACAACGAACTGTTCGGCAAGTACCGGGTCAGCGGCAAGGATGCCAAGAAGATGGACCCGTTCATCCATTATGGCCTCGGTGCCTCGTTCATGGCCCTGCACGACTCGGGCCTGGAGATCACCGACGCCAATGCCGAGCGCATCGGCGCCATTGTCGGCGCCGGCATTGGCGGCCTGCTCGGTATCGAAGAGCAGACCATCGAGTTCCATGAGGGCAAGAAGATCTCGCCCTTCTACGTGCCCAAGACCATCATCAACATGCTGCCGGGCCAGCTGAGCATCATCGCCGGCCTGAAGGGGCCGTCGTTCTCGGCGGTGTCGGCGTGCGCGACCTCGAACCATTCGATCGGCACCGCGATGCGTATGATCCAGTACGGCGACGCCGACGTGATGGTGGTGGGTGGTGCCGAACGTGGCTCGTCGCCGACCGCCGTGGGTGGCTTCTGCGCGATGAAGGCGATGAGCACCCGCAACGACGCCCCGGAACAGGCCTCGCGCCCGTGGGACAAGGACCGTGACGGCTTCGTGCTGGGCGACGGCGCCGGCATCCTGATCCTGGAAGAGTACGAGCACGCCAAGGCCCGTGGCGCGAAGATCTACTGCGAACTGGCCGGCTTCGGCGCCAGCTCCGACGCGTACCACATGACTGCGCCGAGCGAGAACGGCGAAGGTGCCGCGCGCTGCATGGTCATGGCGATGAAGGACGCCGGCGTGACCCCCGAACAGGTGGGTTACCTCAACGCGCATGGCACGTCCACGCCGCTGGGTGACCTGGGCGAGACCATGGCGATGAAGACCGCTTTCGGCGACCACGCCTACAAGATGATGGTCAGCTCCACCAAGTCGATGACCGGCCACCTGCTGGGCGCGGCCGGCGGCGTGGAAGCGATCTTCTCGGTGATGGCGCTGCAGGACAACGTCATTCCGCCGACCATCAACCTGCAGCAGCCGGGCGAAGGCTGCGACCTGGACTACGTGCCCAACGAAGCACGCCAGGCCAAGGTTGACGTGGTGATGTCCAATGGCTTCGGCTTCGGCGGCACCAACGGCACGCTGATCTTCAAGCGCGTCTGACCGGGTTGTAGCGTCGGGCCATGCTCGACTGAACGTGCATTACGCACGAGGAGGCCGCCGCAAGGCGGCTTCCGTGCATCTGAATCCCTGAACTGGCCATCATGACCCACGCACCGCTGATCCACCCGCTGCCGCACCCGATCGATCTGCTGGCCCTGCAGCAGCACGACCCGGCACGCTTCCCGCTGCTGATGGAATCCACCGCCTCGGGCACCGCCCAGGGCCGCTGGAGCCTGCTGCTGGCCGCGCAGGGCGATTGCCTGCGGCTGGATGCCGACGGCCAGGTGCGCGACCTGCAGGGTGCCGTGCAGCCCGGCACGTTCCTGCAGGCGCTGGATCGCGCCTGGCAGCACGAACGCCTGCCGCACGACGGCAGCCACAGCCTGCCGTTCCGCGGCGGCTGGGCGTTGATGCTGGACTACGAAGTGGCCAGCCAGATCGAACCGGTGCTGCCGGCGCGCGCGCGCGAGGACGGCCGCTCGACCGCGCTGGCGCTGCGCTGCCCGGCCGCCGTGCTGCATGACCATCACAACGACGCCAGTTTCATCATCGCCGAAGCCGGTGAGCAGGCCCTGCTGGAGGCGCTGGTGACCTTGGCGTCGCAGGCGCTGCCGGAGGCCGGGCAGGGCTGGCAGCCGCCGCAGTCGGTGGGCGAGGATGCGCCGCAGCGCTTCACCGACGGCGTGCGCCGGGTGATCGACTACCTGCGTGCCGGCGATGTGTTCCAGGTGAACCTGTCGCGGCGCTGGAGCGCGCAGTTCGCTGCGCCGGTCAGCCCGCAGGCGCTGTACGCGCAGCTGCGCCGTGCCAACCCGGCACCGTTCGCCGGCTTGTTCAGCGCGCACGGCCGCCACGTGGTCAGCTCCTCGCCGGAGCGGCTGGTGTCGGTGCATGCCGGCCACGCGCAGACGCGTCCGATTGCCGGCACGCGTCCGCGCTTCGAGGGCGACGATGATGCCGCGCGCATCCAGGAGCTGGTCGGCCACCCGAAGGAGCGTGCCGAGCACGTGATGCTGATCGACCTGGAACGCAATGACCTGGGCCGCATCTGCCTGCCCGGTACCGTGGTGGTCGATGAGCTGATGACCGTGGAGAGCTACGCGCATGTGCACCACATCGTCAGCAACGTCAGCGGCCACCTGCGTCCGGAGGTCACGCCCGGCGAGGTGATCGCCGCCACGTTCCCGGGCGGCACCATCACCGGCTGCCCCAAGGTGCGCTGCATGCAGATCATCAGCGAGCTGGAGCAGGTGCCGCGCGGTGCCTACACCGGCGCGTTCGGCTGGCTGAACCGCGATGGCGACCTGGACCTGAACATCCTGATCCGTACCGCCGAAGTGGATGGCCACGAGGTGAGCTTCCGCACCGGTGCCGGCATCGTGGTTGATTCGGACCCGGACAAGGAACTGGACGAGACCCGCGCGAAGGCCCGCGGCCTGCTGCGCGCGCTCGGCCAGCAGGGGTAGTGCCGGGCGCTGGCCGGCAACGCCATTCCCCCACGGTGGGTGCCGACCGTTGGTCGGCACGGAGTCCTCCATGGCCATTCATCCACGCATGGCGTGGATCTACTGATCGCCGCGCCAGGCATGGATTGTGGTGGGTGCCGACCGTTGGTCGGCACGGCGACGCCACCCCGGTCATGACCCCAATCCACCGGCACGGTATCCTGCACGACGGAATCGAGTTCAGAGGTAGTCCATGGCGGGAGCCAAGCGCGGGTGTCTGTTCGTGGTAACGCTGGTGGTGGTGCTGGCCGCCGTCGTGGCCGGCGCGGGCGCGTGGTTCTTCTACCAGCAGGCCCGCTTCGCCGATGCCCCGATCACCCCGTCCGCCGAGAGCGTGGTCATCGCCAGCGGCGATGGCATGAACAGCGTGCTGCGCAAGCTGCGCGATGCCGGCGTGGACGAGGGCCAGGACGCCCAGTGGCAGCTGCTGGCGCGCCAGCTCGATGCCGCCGGCAAGCTGAAGGTGGG
This sequence comes from Stenotrophomonas sp. T8, assembly GCF_051853085.1. Taxonomy (NCBI): domain Bacteria; kingdom Pseudomonadati; phylum Pseudomonadota; class Gammaproteobacteria; order Lysobacterales; family Lysobacteraceae; genus Stenotrophomonas; species Stenotrophomonas sp. T8. The sequence continues at coordinate 678,985 of NZ_CP195329.1, forward strand.
CGAGTATGCGCTCAGTGGCGAGCTGACCCCGCGCGAGCTGCTGCTGCGCATGCGCGCCGGCAAGGTGCTGCAGCACCGCGTCACGATTGTCGAGGGCTGGAACATCCGCCAGCTGCGTGCCGCACTCAAGCGCGCCGAACCGCTGCTGCACACCACCGACACGCTTGATGACGCCGCGCTGATGCAGCGCCTCGGCTTCGGTGGCCAGCATCCGGAAGGCCGCTTCCTGCCGGAGACCTACGTCTACCAGCGCGGCGACAGCGATCTGGACGTGCTCAAGCGCGCCCACGCCGCAATGGAAAAGGCGCTGGACGAGGCCTGGGAAAGCCGCGCGCCGGACCTGCCGATCAACACGCCCTACGAACTGCTGACGCTGGCCTCGATCATCGAAAAGGAAACCGCGCTGGCCAGCGAGCGCCCGCAGATTGCCGGGGTGTTCATGCGCCGCCTGAAGATCGGCATGCGCCTGCAGACCGACCCGACCGTGATCTACGGCCTCGGTGCTGCGTATGACGGCAACATCCGCCGTCGCGACCTGACCACCGACACCCCCTACAACACCTACACCCGTGCCGGCCTGACCCCGACCCCGATCGCCATGCCCAGCCGTGACGCGCTGATGGCGGCCGCACAGCCGGCGCCGGGCGACGCGCTGTACTTCGTCGCCGTGGGCGATGGCAGCGGCGCGCACGTGTTCTCGCCCAGCCTGGACCAGCACAACGCCGCCGTGGCGCGCTACCTGCAGCAGCTGCGCCAGCAACGTACCCAGGAGACCCCGGCGCAATGAGTCCCGCGCTGCTTCGCCACCCGCGTTTCGTCAGCCTGGAAGGCGGCGAGGGCGCGGGCAAGACCACCGCCATCAATGCCATCCGTGAGTGCCTGCGCGGCCACGGCCACGAGGTGGTGCTGACCCGTGAACCCGGCGGCACGCCACTGGCCGAGCGCATCCGCGGCCTGGTGCTGAAACCCGATGCCGAGATCGCCGCCGAACCGCTCAGCGCCGAAGCCGAGCTGCTGCTGGTATTCGCCGCGCGCGCGCAGCACGTGCGCCAGGTGATCCAGCCAGCACTGCAGCGCGGCGCCTATGTGCTGAGCGATCGTTTCACCGATTCCAGCTATGCCTACCAGGGCGGTGGCCGTGGCCTGGATCCGCAGTGGATTGCCGATCTGGAGCGTCGCGCGGTCGGCCTGTTGCCGGGGCTGACCCTGCTGCTGGACGTGGACGTGGCCATAGGCCGCGCGCGCGCCAACGGCCGTGACCTGTGGCCGGACCGCATCGAGAGCGAGCAGGACGATTTCTTCCAGCGCGTGCGCGAAGTGTTCCGCAGCCGCGCACAGCAGGACCCGCAGCGCTTTGCGTTGATCGACGCCGGCCAGGTGCAGGAACGCGTGGCCGCCGACGTGGTTGCGCGTGTCGAGCGCTGGCTGCAGGGCGGGGAGGGCGCATGAGTACCTTTTCACCGTGGCAGCAGCGCGCGTTCGAGCAGACGGTGGCCGCGCTCGACGCCGGTCGCCTCGGTCATGGCCTGCTGATCTGCGGTCCGGCCGGGCTGGGCAAGCACGAGGTGGCGCTGGCGCTGGCCGACCACGTGCTGGCGCAGGGCGATGCAGCCCACGCCACGCGCACGCGCCAGCTGATCGCAGCGGGTACACACCCGGACCTGCAGCTGGTCAGCTTCATTCCGAACAAGAGCGGCGACAAGCTGCGCACCGAGATCGTGATCGAGCAGGTGCGCGAGATCACCGACAAGCTGGCGCTGACCCCACAGTACGGCGTGGCGCAGGTGGTGATCGTCGACCCGGCCGATGCGATCAACCGCTCGGCGGCCAACGCACTGCTGAAGACGCTGGAAGAGCCGCAGCCCGGCCGCTACCTGTGGCTGATCAGCAGCGACCCGGCACGCTTGCCGCAGACCATCCGCAGCCGTTGCCAGCGCCTGGAGTTCAAGCTGCCGCCGCAGCACGAAGCGCTGGCCTGGCTGCAGCAGCAGGGCCATAGCGAGGCATCCGCGCGCGAAGCGCTGGACGCGGCGCGCGGCCACCCCGGCCAGGCCGACAACTGGCTGCGCGAAGACGGCCTGAGCCTGCGCCGCGAAGTCGGTCGAGATCTGGAACAGCTGGCGGCCGGCAAGACCGGCGCGGTGGAGCTGGCGCAGAAGTGGTGCGGTGACGACAACGCGGCGCTGCGCCTGCGCTTTGCCGCCGACCTGGCGCTGGCCCAGGCCAGCACCGATGCCTTGACCACGCCGGAGCGATTGCACAAGCTTGCAGCCTGGTTCGATGCGGCCAACCGCACCCGCGACCTGCTGCGCACCACGGTGCGTGCAGACCTTGCGGTGGTCGAGTTGCTGCTGGCCTGGAACAAGGTGAACGAGCGGCCTGCCGCAAGGGGAAATCGATGAGTGCCAGCAACGCCCGCCAGGGCATCCTGTCCCTGGCCGTGAAGGACAAAGCCGCGCTGTACAGCGCGTACATGCCGTTCGTGAAGAATGGCGGCATCTTCGTGCCCACGCCCAAGCGCTACTTCCTGGGCGACGAGGTGTTCCTGCTGCTGACCCTGCCCGATTCCAGCGAGCGCCTGCCGGTGGCCGGCAAGGTGATCTGGGTGACCCCGGCAGGCGCGCAGGGCAACCGCACCGCCGGCATCGGCGTGCAGCTGGCCGATGGTGCCGAAGGCGAGGGCGTGCGCCACAAGATCGAGACCCTGCTGGCCGGGCTTACCGGCTCGGACAAGCCGACCCATACGATGTGATTCCGGTAGCGCCGGGCCATGCTCGGCGGAACCACCGAAACACGCGTACCCCGCTGTTCTGTAGAGCCGAGCCATGCTCGGCTGCACATCCCGAGACACCCGTGAACACGAATGTGAAAAAGTGTTGACGGCCTCTGAAAAGCCCCTATAATGAGCGGCTCAGCAACACACCGGGCGGTTAGCTCAGCGGTAGAGCATTGCCTTCACACGGCAAGGGTCACAGGTTCGATCCCTGTACCGCCCACCATGTTGCAGAACGAAAGAAGCCTCCAGAAATGGGGGCTTTTTTGTTACCAGCGATCCAGCAGGATCAGCTGGAAGCACACGCCCTTTCAGCCGTGCCGCTCCAGCAGCTCGCGCGCGATCATCGCCGTGGCATCCAGCAGGTCATGGCCGCTACCCGCCTGCACCACCACCGCCAATAGGCTACGGCCCACCTCGGCATTGCCGCTGGTCAGTTCCATCTCGCCCTCAAAGCACAGATCGGCCAACCATTCATGGGCCTGCTGCAGCCCGCGCTTGCGGACGCGGCGGAACTCCGCGAGCAGCTTCGCCTGGCCGGCCTCCTGCTCACCGTCGGCCAGCAGGCCGATGGCACCGCCGTGCGCCGCGCGCCAGAGGGCCGGTAGCGGGCGACCGTTCGCGTCCACCACGTCCGGCGAGAACTGCGCGCAGTACATTTCGTAGCGCTTGCCCGCTGTGCTGCGGGGCACGATGCCGGCTTCGGCCAGCAGGCGTTCGGCTTCATCCAGTGTGCTGAACTTCAAGCGCAGCAGTGCAGGGCGGCTCAGCTGTTGTGCCAGCGCGTGCTGGTTGGCGGCGAACCAGACGTTCCAGCCCACGGTTGCGCGGCCTTCCAGTGCGGCCTTGAAGTATTCCAGGTGTTCGGCGTCCATTGCGGTCTCCTGCGCTCACTGCGCGATTGTAGCGGGAGCGTATCCGGGCCGGTCAGGCGTCGCCGCCGGAGAGGCAATGATGTGCCTCGCGCACCAGTTGTCGGGCGGCCACGATCAGTCCGTCGATATGGAAGGCGCCCAACTGTTCGTCCGGGCCACCTTCGTTGCGCGCATGGTCGGCGGCCTGCAGCAGGTCGAGCAATGCGCCGAGCCCAGATAGCGAGCGGCGCAACGAAGCGTGATTGCTGGCGCCGAGGGTGAGGCTGATGCACGGCTGTCCGTCATCACCGTCGGCCTGGTTGATCGCATTGAGTCGGGCGAAGAACGTGGCCGACTGCGTCGGCAGGTTCTGTTCGTTCAGGGCGCACTCGATCTCGCGTGCGAGGTCCCCGGGCACGTCGGCTGCGACGTCGCCGATAAGCGCGTGCAGGCGGGGATGGACGGCGGTGCGGTTGGTCATGGCGAAACCCTCAGTGGCGTAAGGCCACCTTCCGGAGTGAAGGTGGCGGACGGTGCGGGTTGGCGTACCAAGGCAAACGAACTCCCATCGAGAAGAAGGCCTGGCGGATCTGTCGATCCCCACGCACCGGCCGCCATTGAAGGCAATCGGTGCATTCTCTCTGCTGCGACGTAAACCGCAGCGATGGGTGTTCATTCGTTTATTCGAGACGCCAATCCCGGCCAAGGCGTCTTGCCTCGGCGCGGGGATCTTCAAGCCGGGCAATCACATCGGTCTGTAAGGAAAATTCTCAACTGTCCCTAGGCAGGCCAGACGTTCTCCGATGTGTGTCGTTCGACACGCGCGAGTAGTGCGGCCCATCACTGATGGCGCGCATCGCCGCCCCTACCGACCGTGCACAAGACGACTCCAGAGCGGCGCCGCCATGGCAATCGCGTCACCCCGCGCGGCGGAGGCGGGAACATGCCACGCATGGAGCCAGAGGGTTCCATCCCTGCGCTGTCCCGCGGCCCCGGGCAGGCGTAGTCTCAGCCTGTCGTCGTACCCATCCACTCTGGAGTGCCACCATGCCGCTTGCCCGCATCGATCTCCGCAAAGGTAAATCCGCCGACTACCTGCAACGCGTCGGCGAAACCATCTACCAGGCCATGCGCGCGGTGGGCGTTCCGGAAAACGACCGCTTCCAGATCTTCCAGGAACACGCGTCCGGCACGCTGATCTACGACCCCGGCTACTTGGGCGTGGATCGCACCGACGACTTCATCTGCATCCAGATCACCTGGAACGAAGGGCGCACGCTCGAGCAGAAAAAGGCGTTGTACGCCGGCATCGCCGATGGACTGCATGCGGCGGTGGGCATCCGCCGCGAGGATGTGTTCATCAATCTGGTGGAAGTGAAGAAGGAGAACTGGTCGTTCGGGAACGGTCAGGCGCAGTACGTGAGTTGATGCAGGAACGGTATCAGCGCCTGATGCGGCTGGGTCAGGCCATGCGCGGCGACGCCTGCTGTTGTGCCTGTTGCTCGTCCTGCGCCAGCCGGCTTGCGTCGCGGGATTGCTGCTGCACATTGGCCTGCTGATACAGCGTATCCGCGTCGCCCTGCTGCGTATCGAGCAGGGACAGGCGCTGGCGATTGGCGGCAGGGTCCGGCGAGGCGGTGTCGCCGCTGCGATGCAGGAATACGTAGCCGGGTGCCTCGGCGGTGCTGTTTGAACTGAATGCCACCTGCAGCGTGTCCTTTTCGCTGAAGCCGGCCTGCACCGCCGCGTGGGTCAGATGGCCGGCCAGTCGTTCGTGCTCCTGGCCGGGGGGCAGTCCCTGCTGTTCGCTGGCCTGGGCGAGTGCGGTACGCACTTTCTGGTCCAAGGCATGAAGGCTGTGCCCCGGTGCGCGCGCGTCCGCAGCCAGACGCTCGCCCAAGGGGCCATCAATGCCATCGGTTTCGCTGAGCAGACGCTGCTTCAAGCTGCGCTCGGGCAGGGGATGAGTGGTGGTGCGGTTGAGTTCGCTGTTGGGGAAAGGGGGCTCAATGCTGTCCACGCCATGCATGTTGCGCAGCGGACGATAGCCGTCCTTGCCCTGTGACTGGACGCCCAGCGGAATGCGGACATCGGGCAGCAACTGGCCGACGGGGCCGCCGATGCTGTTCACGTCCAGGCTGTGCTTGCGCTGGATGCCGGCATGATTCAATGCGCCCCAGGTGAAGTCCACGCAGTTGTGGCGCACGTCGGCATAGTGCTTGCTGAAGCCGTGCGCCACTGGATCGTCGCCGAACGCCTTGAGCTTGTTGTACTGGGCTTCGGTGATTTCCAGAGAGCGCGTGTAATGCGGGTTCTTGTAGGTCTTTGCATCGCTGTCCACGATGTCGCCAGGTCCGTTCATGCTGCCGTGCTTGATCGGTGCAAAGCCGTAGCTCGCTGGATCTTTCCCCGGTGCTCGCAGGACGTAGAACATGTGACCGGGCCCGGATGTCTGCGGGGAACCATCCGGATTGCTCAGCGGCTGCTGCGTTACGGGGTCGAGAAGCGGTGTACCCGGTGCCGCAATGACGATATCGACGATGTAGCGTGGCTTGTCCATGTGCGTGGTGTTCCTCCTGGAAGGTGTACGAAGGCGCTGTGCTACTTGGCGAGCGGACGCGATTCGTGAATCAGCATCCTGGCGCTTGCGCCACGAAGTGGTGCGATGTCTTCAACCGTGCTGACCTGGACCCGATACCGGCCATGCGCCTGCAACGGCAGCAACGCGACATGCAATCGGTATGCGCCATCGCTGCCCCGTTGGATCTGGGCGTAGTTCAGACCCTTACCGCGGTGCCAGTCTGGCAGTGGCTGGCCAGATTGCGACTGTGCGATCTGATAAGCGTCGGGGCTTGCCAGCGGCTGCCAAGTGCCGCCGGACCATTGCTGAAGTCCAACGCGTAAAGGAATGTGCAGGTCGCGCGGAGAAGCAGCATCTGGCGATGGGGAGACGTGCTGCAGATCCAGTTCCACCGCATAAGTGCGGTAGCTGGCAAAATTGCGCGCCGTGGTTTCGAACTCGAACTGCACCTGCTGGCCGGGCGCGTCCACGGCGATGGGCTGTGAGAGTTCCAGCGGCTCTGGCGGTGGGGGCGGCCCCTTGTCGGCGCAGGCAGCAAGCAGCGCGGTCAGGCCGAGCAGGCTGATGCGCTGCCGGTGCGTGATGCGGGTGGTCATGCAGATTCCTCTGGCTCCTTGCCGTGGCCAATTGAACCCTAACGTTGGCGAGGCAGAGCCCGCAAGCGCAGGGACCGCGGTGTGGTGCATTCACATGTCGCCGCGCGAGGCGAGCTCCTGCGTCACCGTGTCGCAGGGGGCAAACCCTGAACGGGGTCCAAGGTTGGGCACAGGCCCGTAGAATGGCCGGGTGCGTCATTCTGTCCTCCACCGCCGGTTCCAGGCCCTGGCTTGGCTTGCCATGCTGCTGGTGCTGCTCGCCCCGCTGGTGAGCCGCTGGCTGGCGCAGGGTCACGTGGCTGCCGCTGCGCCGGTGGCCGCCATGGACCACGCAATGCACGCAGAGCATGCGCAGCACGCGATGGAAGGGCACCACGACCATCACGCGATGGCGATGCCGCACGGCGAGACCGCAAAGAAGCCGCCCGCCGATCCGCATGCCGATCACGAGATGGGTGTGGACTGCGATTACTGCCTGATCGCTGCACGGCTGATCACCCTGCTGGTGGCGGCCGTGCTGCTGTTGGCGCCGATGGTACCGGTGTGCCGCGCACTGTGCGGTGCGGTGCAGACGTTGCCGCAACGGATCAGCGGCACATTGGGCGCGCGTGGGCCGCCGGCACTGATGGCTGCCTGAGCCGCACGCGCGCTGCATTGAACGTTCTTCCATGAGGTTGCCGGCCACGGCCGGTGCCCGCACGCGCGTGTCTGTCCCTTTCTGATTGCTGCCCTGCCATTGCGGGGTGGCCTTGCATGCCGTGAAAAAATGAAAACGAACCCCAACCCCGCGTGCCTGCGCCGGGCGACGCTGCCTGTCCTGTGCGCGCTGCTGCTGCATGCTGCGCCCCTGCTTGCCGCCGACGCGGCACCCCCGACCACGCTGGATACCGTGCGGGTGGTTGACACCCGCAGCGGCGAGCTGTCCTCCATTGCCAGCGCAGGCTCTGCATTGGGCCTGAGCGTGCTGCAGACACCGGCCAGCCTGACGGTAATTTCGCGCGAACAGCTGGATCAGCGCGGCGACAGCAACCTCAACGATGCGATCAGCCGGGCGGGTGCGATCAGTGCCATGCCGCACCCGGGCAACGGTCTGAGTGCGCTGTCCAGCCGCGGCTTCACCGATGGCGCCTCGGTGATGCGGCTGTACGACGGGCTGCGCCAGTACGGCGGCGTGGGCATCACCTTCCCGTTCGATACCTGGTCGATCGAGCGCATCGAAGTACTGCGCGGGCCGGCCTCGGTCATCCACGGCGACGGTGCGATCGGCGGGGTGATCAACATCGTGCCGAAGAAGCCCTCGCGCGGCGCCATCGAAAACGAGATCAGCGTGACCGTGGGTAGCGAGGACACCGCGCGCCTGGGTTTCGGCAGTGGCGGCGCGCTGACGCCCGAGCTGGCCTACCGGCTGGATGTGAGCGGCAACTACAGCGGTGGCTGGGTCGATCGGGGACGCAACGGCGATGCCACCTTCTCCGGCGCGCTGCTGTGGCAGCCGCGCACCGACCTGCAGCTGACCTTGACCCACGCGCAGGGCCATCAGAAGCCGATGCGCTACTTCGGCACGCCGCTGGTGGAGGGACGCCAGTTGGACGCGCTGCGCCATCGCAACTACAACGTGGACGACAGCGAGATCCGTTATCGCGACCGCTGGACCCAGCTTGATGCGCTGTGGACACCGAACGCGAACGTGGAATGGCGCACGCGCCTCTACCAGATCGACAGCCAGCGCGATTGGCGCAACGCCGAGGCCTATGTCTACAACCCGCGCACCGGCCTGATCGATCGCTCGGGCAACACCCAGATCACCCACAACCAGGACCAGACCGGGCTGACCTCGACGCTGCGCGTGCAGGGCAATGTGGGCGGTAGGGCGAACAGCTTCGCGGTGGGCCTGGACGCCAACCGCGCGCACTTCAAGCACACCAACAACACCTATACGGGCAGCTCCGGCCCGGTCGATCCGGTCCATCCGGTGCCGGGCCAGTTCGCCAGCGACGCGCCGAACCTGCCGCGCTACCGCAACGCCGCCGAGCAGTACGCGCTGTTCGTGGAAGACCGGTTGGCGCTGAGCGAGCGCTGGTCGGTGCTGGCTGGCCTGCGCCACGATCGCGCGCGCATCGATCGCACCGATCTGATCAGTGGCCAGAACGCGTTCTCGAAAATCTACAGCAGCACCGGCTGGCGCGCCGGCACGGTATTTGCGCTGCAGCCGACGCTGAGCCTGTATGCGCAGTACTCGCAGGCGGCAGATCCGGTCAGTGGACTGCTGATGATCAGCCCCGCGAATGGAGCGTTCGATCTAGCCAAGGGGCGGCAGATCGAGGTGGGCCTGAAGCAGGCGTTCGACGGTGGCGAGTGGACGCTGGCGGCGTACCGCATCCGCAAGACCGGGCTGCTCAGCCGCGATCCGCTGGTGCCTGATCGCCGCGTGCAGGTGGGCGCGCAGACCTCGCGCGGCATCGAGGCATCGTTGAACTGGGCGTTCGCGCCGCGGTGGTCGCTCGATGCCAATGCGACGGTGCTGAAGGCCGAGTTCGAGGACTTCCTGGAAACCACGGGTTCGCCGCCGATGCTGGTCTCGCGTGATGGCAACGTGCCGCCGAACGTAGCCGAGCGCCTGGCCAGTGCGTGGCTCAGCTGGCAATTCGCACCGGACTGGAGTGCGGCGGGTGGCGTTCGCTACGTCGGCAAGCGCTACGCTGACAACGCCAATACACTGGAGCTGCCCGGCTACAGCACCACCGATCTGGCACTGACCTGGCAGGCGGCACCGCGCACGCGGCTGTCCGCGCGGTTGTTCAACGTGTTCGACAAGGCGTACTACGCCACCGCGTACTACACCAGCACCCAGTGGCTGCTGGGGGCGGACCGGCGCGTCGAATTCACCGTCGACCATCGCTTCTGAGGGCGCTGGCGATGTCGCTGCGATCCACCGCCAAGCGCTGGACCTACCTGGTGCATCGTTGGCTGGGCGTCGGCGGATGCCTGCTGATGCTGCTGTGGTTCGTCAGCGGCATGGTGATGCTGTTCATTGGTTACCCGAAGCTGACGCCCGGCGAGCGGCTGGCGGCATTGCCAGTGCTGGGTGAGGCCCGCGACCTGCAGGGGCTGTCTGTACTGCCGGCTGCTCTGCAGGCCGAGCCGGAGGCCGTGGCGCTGACCACGCTGCGTGGCGAGCCCGCCTATGTGGTGCGTAGTGGCAGCCACATGGGGGCCTGGTCTGCATACACCGGGCAGGCGCTGCCGCCGGTGTCGGCACAGCGCGCCGAAGCATCCGCTGCACAGTTCGCCGTAGGCCCGGCCTTCGTGGGAGCGATGCGCGTGGAGGAGGACCGCTGGACGCATTCGCGCGCATTGGATGTGCATCGACCGCTGTATCGCGTCGAGGTGGGCGGCGCGCAGCCGGGCGACCTGTATGTGTCCTCGCGTACCGGTGAAGTGGTGCTGGACGCCCCGCATGTGCAGCAGCGCTGGAACTATGTGGGCGCCTGGCTGCACTGGCTGTACTTCCTGCGCATGCAGTCGGTCGACCCGGTGTGGACGTGGGTGGTGATCGTGCTGTCCGCAATGTGCACGCTGGCGGCGATCAGCGGCATCGTGGTGGGAGTGTGGCGCTGGCGTTTCCGTGGGCACTATCGTTCCGGTGCGAAGACGCCGTACGTGGAGTCGTGGATGCGCTGGCACCATCTGATCGGATTGTGTGCTGCGGCCTTCGTGTTCACCTGGATCTTCAGCGGCCTGATGTCGATGAATCCATTGGGCGTCTTCAGCAGCACGCGGGAGGCGATCGATGTTGAGCACTACCGTGGCGGCGCGGTGGCGGTGGACGGTGCGCTGGGTGATCCTGACACGCTTCTGGCAGTGGCCGAAGCCGCGCGCTTTCAGCCGGTGGAGATTCAGTGGCGACGGATCAGTGGTGAACTGTTTGCGGTGCTGCTGGACGGGCAGGGTCATACTCGCATCGTGTCCGGCAGCAATGGGCATCTGCAGGTTACGCGGTTGCTGCCGGCAGCTTGGCTGCAGCAGAAGGTGCGTGCGTTGTCCGATGCACCGATGCAGGGCTTCGTGGTGCAGCATGCAGCGGATGCGTACTTCTATCCGCGTGCGCCCGAGGCCATGAATGGTGCAGCGGTACGCCGCTTCCCGGTGGCCGTGGTGGACTTTGGTGATGCCGAGGCGACGTGCGTCTATCTCGACCTGGCTACGGGCGATCCGTTGCTGACGATGGGTCATCGCGAGCGGGTGGTGCGCTGGTTGTTCTACTTCCTGCACAGCTGGGATCTGCCTGCGATGCTGCGCCAGGAAGGTGTCCGGTTGGCGGTGTTGCTGCTGCTGAGCGCTGCTGGCACCGCGCTGTGCGCCACGGCGACGGTGATCGGCTACCGGCGCGTGCGGATGAAGCTGCGCCGTAGGCGGCGTTGATGCGCCGCGCTACACCTGCAGCCAACGCGTGGACACGGCCACCAGCAACAAGGCCGTGGCCACGCCGATGAACGCGGCGATCAGGCCGAAATGATCTGCGGCGAAGCCGATCAGCGCCGGCCCGGCAAGGATGCCGGCAAAGCCGAGCGTGGACACGGCAGTGATCGCCAGTGCGCCGGGCATGCGGGTCTGGTGGCCGGCCAGCGAGAACAGTGCGGGGGCGATGTTGGCGCAACCGAGGCCGACCAGCACATAGCCCGCCAGCGACGCCTGCCACGGCGTGACCAGGGTCAGCACCAGTACGCCCGCGGCGGCGAGCAACGCGCCGAACACGATCGCGCGCTGGCGGCCCACGCGTGCCACCAGTGCATCGCCGAACAGGCGCGCGACGGTCATCGTCAGGGTGAAGGTCACATAGCCGATGCCGGCGAGGCTGGCATCGACGCGGCGCACGTCGCTGAGAAACACCGCGCTCCAGTCGAGCATCGCACCTTCGCCGAGGAGGGCGACGAACGCCAGCACGCCGATGAACAGCACGATGCCGTGCGGCAGGACCAGCATGGGCATGTCATGCGGCATGCGTTCGCTGTGCCAGTACGCCGCTGACAGCAGCATCACCAGCAGCATGGCACCAACGCCGACCAGCACGGATACCAAGGGAGGCAGATGGGCAGACAGCAGCACGGTCATGGTGGCCGCGCCGAGGAAGCCGCCGATGCTGAAGAAGGCATGGAAGCCGGACATCATCACGCGCCGTGCTTCGCGCTCGACGATGACGGCCTGTACGTTCATCGTGCAGTCCATCGCGCCCACGGCGGCGCCGAACACGAACAGCACCAGCCCCAGTTTCCAGGCCGAGCCGGCCAGGGCCAGGCCGGGCACGGTCAGGCAGATCAGCAGGCTGCTGGCCACCATCACCCGCCGGCAACCGAGGCGCGCGGCGAGCACGCCGGACAACGGCATCGCCAGCAGCGAACCAGCACCCAGGCACAGCAGCGCCAGCCCCAGCGTGGCGTCGTTGATCCCGGTGCGTGCCTTGGCGAACGGCACCAGGGTGGCCCACAGCGCGGTGGCGAAGCCGGGAATGAAGAACGCAGCGCGGGTCGCGTGCTGTTCGGCACGCGCGCGGTTGGCAACGGACATGAGCGGTACGGTCAGGGCGGAGTGGGGTGTACCGCGATGCCGGCGGCGCGGAAGCGTGCCGCCAATGCGGGCGGTGCGGTGGTGGTCAGCACCAGGTCGTCGATCTCGTCGAGGCTGGCGATCTGCCAGTGGCCGCGGGCACCGAGCTTTTCAGTAGTGGCGGCGACGATGACGCGGCTGCTGCACGCGACCATCGCGCGCTTCAGCGTGGCCTCTTCTGCATCCATTGCCCATACACCAGTATCGCCGTCCACCGCGCAGGGGCCGGGCAGGTACACGTCGGCGCGCAGGCGCTGCACCTGGCCCAGTGCTTCTGCGCCGACCGCACCGCCGCCGCTGGCCAAGCGGCCGCCGATCAGCTGCACCAGGGTGCCTTCAAGCGTGCTGGCGGCGGTGGCGATCTGCGGGGCATTGGTGATCACCGTCAGCCCGAGAGCGGGCGGCAGCTGCTGGGCGATCGCCAGGTTGGTTGAACCGGCATCGAGCAGTACAACCTGATTGGGTTGCAGCAACGCGCACACGCGTGCGGCCAGCTCGGCCTTGTCGCCGCGGTCGCGGGTCAGGCGCTCGCGCAGCGGGCGTTCCTTGGGCGGCGGCAGCACGGCGCCGCCGTAGACACGCTGGCACAGGCCCTGTGCGGCCAGCTCGCGCAGGTCGCGGCGGATCGAATCTTCGGAGACGGCATAGCGGCGCGCCAGTTCGGCAGCGACCACGCGCCCCTGCTGGCGCAGTTCCTCCAGGATCTGCCGGGTGCGCTGGGCGGGGAGGGGGCTGGGGTCTGAGCTCATGCCATAAGTCTGCACGTTCGTGCAGTAACGTGCAACACCGTGCATCGGGTATTGGGGGGCACGGGGCGGCTGGACTGCTGGTGAATCCGCCCGCGCCCACGTCTATGGATCGCCCTCGCGGCCCGGCATGATGGCGGGACTCCTGGCATGGAATCCCTGATGTCCCACACCGTTCACCGCAAGCTGCGCATCGGCGCGGACCAGTACACCGGCCAGAAAGTGGTCGATCAGCAGTTCCACGAGTGCGATTTTTCCGGCGTGGACCTGACCGGCACCGAGTTCATCAACTGCAGTTTCTACGATGCCGACAGCCGTACCGGCTGCCGCTTCAATGGCGCCACGCTGAAGGAAGCCAGCTTCCGCAGCTGCGACATCAGCATGTGCCACTTCAATTTCGTCAAGGCATTGGGCCTGGAAATCAGCGAGTGCCGCGCGCAGGGCGCGGATTTCAGCAGCGCCAGCTTCATGAACCAGATCACCCCGCGCAGCGGGTTCTGCAGCGCCTTCATCAAGAAGTCGAACCTGCGCTACGCCAATTTTTCGCGGGTGACGCTGGAGAAATGCGAACTGTGGGAAAACCGCTGGGATGGTGCGAACGTCAGCGGCGCCAGCTTCGCCGGCTCGGACCTGTCCGGCGGCCAGTTCGAGGGCATCGACTGGAACAGCGCCAACTTCACCGGCTGTGACCTGACCACTCGGAGCTGGGTGAGCTGGACCTGCGCAGCACCAACCTGCGTGGCGCCACGCTGGATCTGCAGCAGGTGGCGCTGTTGATGCAGCGCATCGGCATCACCGTGGTGCCGTAGGCTTCACCCGGCGTACGCCACCCAGCCCCTGAAGCTGAAGCCTGCATAGAACAGCTCCACGCCGTCGAAGCCGGCCTCCTGCAGCAGCGCCACTTCCTGTTCGGGCGCCAGCAGTGGCAGTCGCTCGGCAATGGCGTCGATCGCGCGCTGTGCATCGGCGTGGGCAACACCCGAGGCTTCGGCGAACGCGGCGTAGCGCTGCAACCAGCGCAGCTTGCCGTCCGGATCCTGCGGCACGCTGTGGTGGGCCACCACCAGCGGCGCGCCGGGCTGCAGGCGCCTGTGCAGCTCGCGCAGCGTGTGCAGGCGCTGCGCGGCATCGAGGAAGTGCAGGGTCAGCAGGCAGCTGGCACCATCGAAGCGCACGTCCGGGGCATCGTCGATGTAGCCTTCCAGCAGCTCAACGCGTGCGTTCAACGGGCCCAGTGTCTGCTCGGCCAGCGCGAGCATCGGCGCGGCCGGATCCACGCCCAGCAGCTGCCAGCCCGGTTGCGCCTCGGCAAAGGCCTTCAGCTCCAGCCCACCCCCGGCACCGAGTACCAGCACGCGGCCCTGCGCGGGAACGCGTTCGGCCAGCAGCAGGCGGCTCATCTGCTGCAGGGCGAGGAAACCGGGCACCTGGCGCAGCGGTGCTTCGGCATAGCGGGCCACCGCCTGCGGATCGGAGAACGTGGACATGCGCGGATTCCTGCAGCAGGGGACATACCACTGTAGCGCGGCGCGCAAGAGGCATTGCGCGCCGCTGCCGCACAGGCAGGGCAGGACTCAGGCCGCCGCGGCCTCAAGCACGTCTTCCAGCCGCACCTCGCCGAGGAAGCCACCGCTGCTGGTAGCCGGCCGCTGTGCTTCGACGGCGTGGGCGAACTGCACGCCGGCGTCGTCCTGCAGGCGCTCGAACAGCTGCTGCACCCTGGGGAACTCGCGGCGGTCGACCACCTGGTGGTAATCGTTCCAGCGGGCGATGCCGGCGAAGTAGGCGTCGGCGAAGCTGCGCTGCTCGCCCAGCAGCCACGGGCCTGTGCTGAGCATCTGCTCCAGCGCCTGGTGGGCTTGGCGCACCTTGGTGGTGCCATAGGCACGCAGCGCCTTGCCGTCATCGCCCTCGGCGTGTTCCAGCGCGTGCCAGAGCGGGGCGTAGGCACCGAAGAAGCTGGTGTTGAGATAGGCCAGCCGGTGGTTGAGGCGGTCGAAGCCGGAGGTGCCCTGTGCGAAGCCCAGCCCCTGCGCGACGCCCTGGGCGGCCAGGTGGTTGAGGATGGCCAGGCTCTCGCTGAGCAGTTCGCCCTGCGCGGTGCGCAGAGTGGGGGTTTCGCCCAGTGGATTGAGGCGGCGATAGTCTTCGCCCTGCACCTGGCCGGGCATGTCGATACGGCACAGGTGATACGGCTGGCGCAACCATTCCAGCGCGACGATGGAGCCGAACGAGCAGCCCGAGGGCACGCCGTAGAAGAGGATCGGGGTCATGGCAGGTTTCCGGTTCAAGCCGCGATGCGGCGGGCGAGGAAAGCGTGCCTGCGTGGACATTGCCCCGGAAGCGGTTCGAATGGCATCCTGAAGTCCATACCTGTGGACGTTGCGCATGCTCAACCTCAACGATCTGGCCCTGTTCGTGGCCGCAGTGGAGCAGGGCGGTTTTGCAGCAGGCGGACGCCATCTGGGCCTGCCGCGCTCGACGTTGAGCAAGCGCGTGGCGCTGCTGGAAGAACACCTCGAGGTACGGCTGCTGCAACGCAGTTCGCGGCGCTTCGCGCTGACCGAAGTCGGCCAGGCGTTCTTTGATCGCGCACGCGCGGCGTTGTCCGAGGTGGAGTCCGCCGAGGCCATCGTCCGTGACCGCCAGGCCGAACCGAGTGGCACCGTGCGCATCAGCGCTTCGATTCCGGTGGTGCAGGGCGAGCTCGCCGTGTGCCTGCCCCCGTTGGCCCGCCGCTATCCGCGGCTGCGCATCGAAGTTGAAGTGAGTGATCGTTTCGTCGACCTGGCGCAGGAAGGCATCGACATTGCCTTGCGCAGCCACTTCGGTCCGCTGCCGGATTCCGGTCTGGTGCAGCGCTCGCTGAGTAGAGAACGCATCGTGCTGGTGGCGTCGCCTGGCTATCTGGCAGGCGCGCCAGCAGTGGATACGCCCGAGCAGCTAAGCGCGCATGCCGGCCTGCTGACGGCGCGCCACGCAAGGCGCTGGACACTGCACGGCACCGACGCCCGCACCGTGCAGGTGGAGCCGCAGGTGGCGCTGGTCGGCAATGAGTCGCAGCTTCTGGTCGCGGCGGCCGAAGCGGGCCTTGGCATCACGGTGTTGCCGCACAGCCTGTGTGCCGCAGCGATTGCGGCCGGCCGCCTGCAGCAGGTCCTGCCGGCGTGGCATGCCGGCGAAGTGACCACCAGCGTGCTGCTGCCGCATCGTCGTGGACAGTTGCCGGGCGTGCGCGCGGTGGTGGATGCGCTGGTCGCGCATTACCAGCTCAACGCAGCGCCAGCGCCCAGGGAAAAAGGCGACGGAGGGGATTAAGTCGTTTCGGGCACAGTAGGGCCGATTACGACTTAATCCCCTCCGTCCCCTTTCTATGAGGCGTTCTGGAACAGGTTCGCGACGGCATAGTCGATGAACACCCGCAGGCGTGCACTGGGATGGCGCCCACCGGGCCATAGCAGCGAGAACTGGCCCTGGCGCGTAGGTAGTGTGGGCAACACCTGTTGCAGGCGGCCGTCGGCCAGCGCGTCGGCGGCGAGGAAGTCGGGCATCCAGGCCAGGCCCATGCAACCGATCGCAGCGGCCAGCACGGCTTCCATGTTGTTGCAGGTCATCGCCGTGGAAAGGCGCGCCCCGGCGTCGCCTTCGATGCCCGGCAGCTGCCACGGATGCAGTTTTCCGGTGGTGGGGTAACGGAAGCGCAGCGCGGTGTGCAGGCGCAGGTCGCCTACATCGCCGGGAATGCCGTGCGCCTTCAGATACCCCGGTGCCGCACAGAGGATGAAACGAAAGTCGCCCAGTCGCCGTGCGGTCAGGCTGGAATCGGCCAGCTCGCCGCTGCGTATCACCGCGTCCAGCCCTTCGCTGACCACATCGACGATGCTGTCATTGAACTCCAGTTCCAATTGCACCTGCGGATAGCGTTGCTGGAAGCCGGGCAACACCGGCAGCAGGAAGCGGTAGCCGATGGTGGGCAGGCCGATGCGCAGCAGCCCACTTGGAGCGTGCTGTCGTTGCGCCAGGTCCGCCTGCGCTTCGGAAAGTTCATCCAGTGCGCGGCGGCAGCGCTGCAGCAGCAGTTCGCCTTCGTCGGTGAGGTGCACGCGGCGGGTGGTGCGCTGGAACAAACGGGTGCCCAGGTTCTGTTCAAGGCGGGCGATGCGCTTGCCTACCGCCGAGGCGGACAGGCCGAGTACGCGGGCGGCGCCGACGATGCTGCCCGCCTCTGCGGTTCGGACGAAGGCGAGCAGAGCAGAGATGGAGTCCATGACCGACATGATTGCGGAACATATGGCCGCAATCAACGTCCATAGAGCCTGTTTTTCAGGAATAACGGCCCGCTCATCATCAATGCCCCTGATGGAAGGAGGCCCGCATGGCCCCGGATTCGACGTTCCCTGTACCTGCCCAGACGCCGCAACGCTGGACGCTGCTTGCGGTTTGCCTGGCCGCGCTGGCGCTGCCGTTGTCCTTCACCGCCGGTGCCGTCGCGGTGCCGGTGCTGGCCCGCTCCGCAGTGGCATCGCCCACTGCGCTGGCCTGGGTGACCAACGCCTTCATGCTCACCTTCGGCAGCCTGCTGCTCGCTGCCGGTGGCCTGGCTGATCGCCATGGCCGACGGCGGATGTTCCTGCTGGGCACGGCCGGCTTCACCGTCGCGACGGCCGCTGTATGCCTGGCGCCTACGCTGCTGTGGCTGGATCTGGCGCGCGGCCTGCAGGGCGTGGCCGCCGCCGCAGCGCTGGCCTCGGGCACCGCTGCGCTGGCGCAGGGCTGGCAGGGACCGAGGCGTGCCCGTGTCTTCGCCCTGCTGGGCACGACATTCGGTGCGGGCCTGGCGCTGGGGCCGCTGCTCGCGGGCCTGCTGCTGCAGGCGCTGGGCTGGCGCAGCGTGTTCGCTGCGGGCGGTGTGCTGACGTTGGCGGCGTTCGCCCTGGCCGCGCGCGCGTTGCCCGAAAGCCGGGGCGAGCGCGGACGGCTGGACATCGCCGGCATGCTGGGCTTCAGCCTGATGCTGGCGGCATTGACCCTGGCCCTGCTGTGGCTGGGAGAGTACGGCCTGCACGCCGGTCGCGTGCAGCTGGCGCTGTTGGCGACGCTGCTGTTGGGCGGCGCGTTCGTCTGTACCGAACGGCTGCATCCTTCCCCGTTGCTGGACCTCTCACTGTTCTGGCAACCGGCGTTTCTCGGCGTCCAGCTGCTGCCGGTGGCGACCTGCCTGGGCTACGTGGTGCTGCTGGTCGTGTTGCCTCTGCAACTGCTGGGCGTGCATGGCCAGAGCACGACGCTGGTGGGACTGCAGATGCTGGCGCTGTCCGCGCCGATGCTGATGCTGCCGATGCTGGCCGCGCGTTGGGCGGAGCGCGTTGGAAGCGCACGGCTGTGCACGCTGGGGCTGCTGGTGTGCGCCTCTGGCCTGTACCTGCTGTCGCGCCATGCGACGCATCCGTCGCCCTCGCAGTGGGTGCCGTTGCTGATGTGGGTCGGTGCAGGCACGGCCTTGCCGTGGGGGCTGATGGATGGGCTGTCGGTGAGCGTGGTGCCTGTACAGCGTGCGGGCATGGCCGCCGGCATCTTCGGAACCGTGCGGGTAGCAGGCGAAGGTATCGCCCTGGCCGCAGTGACGGCGCTGCTGGCGATGGTGGTCGACCAGCAGCTGCATGGGGCATCGCCCGCGTCGTTGGCGCGTGCCGGTGCCTATCTGGCGAGCGGGTCCCGCGACCAGGCGGCGGCACTGCTGCCGGCGATGAGCGCTGAGCAGCTGCAGCAGGTCAGCGCCAAGGCGCTGGCAACACTGCTGCGTGTACTGGCGCTGCTGACGGCTGTGTGTGCTGTGTTGTTGCACCTGTTGCTGCGGAAACGCAAAGGCATGTTGGCCGAGCATACGGCGTAGCAGGCTCATCGCCCCCTCCGCCGTCATCCCGTTGTCGTCTTCCGCTCACACCGCCCATGCCCACCCAGGTCTAATGTCGATCGTCCCCGTCCCCCACGGAGACCCGCCATGTGGCTGCTCGACCATCTCTGGCCCAGCCGTCGACCGCTTCCTCCCCCAGTCGCGGATGCGCCGCAGGCGCCGCCACGCCGGCCTTGGCTGAAACGACCCGCGCGGGCGGGGCGCAGCGGCATGGCGCCCTGGCAGAAGATCGCCACGCCGCCGCGGCGCACGCGCCACTAGTCGCTGCGGTCTGACGGGTGATTGATCCCGTCGCTGACCGGAATGACCCCCAGCGCGAACGGGTCGATGCCTTCCAGGCAGGCCACGTTGTAGCCGTACTCGTCCGGGTTGGAGCGGCGCCGGTGATGGGTGTAGATGCCGCACACGCCGCAGAAGTAGTGCTCCGCCACATGGGTGTTGAACTGGTACTTCTGCAGGTGATGCTGCCCGCGCACCACCTGCAGGCCCTGACGGGGGACGCTGGCGGCGATGGCGCCACGGCGGCGGCACATCGAGCAGTCGCAGCGGCGGGGATCGACGATCCCGTCCGGCAGGTCCAGCAGCAGCTCGACCGTGCCGCAGTGACAGGTTGCGCGGTGCCGGGGTTGGACCGGAACGCCGGCCACGGAAGTGATGCCCATCGTTGCTCCTGTGTGATTCATCTGGCCGCGGGGCCGCCGCAGACGGTGCGCCGGCGTGCCTGAACGGGCCGTAGATGCCACGGTGAACCCGCTTGTGGCTAACTATGCGGCTTCGGGACCGCGACAGGATGCCAGTGAGAGCCGCAGGACGTTGGATGACAGGAAGTGCCATGGCGCTGGCAGCGTTGTGGGTGACCGGGCTGCTGGCTTACCAGATGCCCGGGCCGGGCTGGCTGGCGAACGGTATTGCCGTGCTGTGGCTGCTGGCTGCGCTGTGGGCCTCGTGGCGGGTCGCGCGTGGCCGCAGCAGCCGTCGCCTGGGCCTGGCGTTCGGCGCTTCGCTGGCGCTGGCTGGCCTCTGGTGGCTGCTGCTGACCCCGCGCCAGGACCGCGTATGGGCCGACGACGTGGCCCAGCGCCTGCATGTGGTGTCCTTCGACGGGCGCCACGTGGTGTTCGACAGCGTGCGTGATTTCACCTGGCGCAGCGAAACCGACTACGACGCGCACTGGGTGCGCCGCGCGTACGATCTTGACCAGCTGCGCTCGGCCGACCTGGTGCTGTCGTACTGGATGGGCCCGGCGATCGCCCACACCCTCATCTCGTTTGGCTTCGAGGATGGGCGCCACGTGGTGTTCTCGCTGGAGATCCGCAAGGAGCGCGGCGAAT
Source organism: Stenotrophomonas sp. T8 (assembly GCF_051853085.1). Taxonomy (NCBI): domain Bacteria; kingdom Pseudomonadati; phylum Pseudomonadota; class Gammaproteobacteria; order Lysobacterales; family Lysobacteraceae; genus Stenotrophomonas; species Stenotrophomonas sp. T8. The sequence continues at coordinate 699,384 of NZ_CP195329.1, forward strand.
CGTTCTCGGCACTGGGCGGCTTCTTCCGCAGGTTCGAGATGACCCTGGTGGCCGCGGAGGAAACCGACATCATCCGCACCCGCACCAATGCGCGCGGTGAGGACGTCTACCTGTACCGCCTGCATGGCATGGACCGCGCGCAGTTGAAGGAGCTGTTTGCCGCGTACATCGCACAGGCACGCGAACTGGATGCCAAGCCGGGCTTCTACAACACGCTCACCAGCAACTGCACCACCATCGTCTTCGACCTGGCCCGCCATATCGCGCCGCGCCTGCCGCTGGACTACCGCCTGCTGCTGTCCGGGTACCTGGCCGAGTACGCACAGGAAGTGGGTGCGTTGACCCCGGGTGTGCCGTACGCCGAGCTGCACGACAAGGGCCGCATCACCCAGCGTGCGTTGGACCTGGGCAGCGGCGAACACTTCTCCACCGTGATCCGCCAGGGCGTGCCTGGCACCGAGCAGGACCCGCAGTAATGACTCGACTCCTCCTGATCCGCTGGCAGCGTGCGCTGCCGGTGTTGTTCGCCGCCTTCCTGCTGCTGGGCAGCAGCGGTTGCGCGATGGTCACCGTCAAGCAGGTCAAATCCAGCGATTCGCTGGTCAACAAGCGTGCCGACGTGCTCAATACCGGCAAGCTCAGCCCCGCCGCGCGCGAGACGCTAAGCGCGGCAGGCCTGGACGAATCGCAGTGCGAGAAGGACTTCCTGGTCTGCCGCAGCACGCTGCTGATGACCGACGATCTCAATGTCGAGCAGCGGCTGTCGGCGCTGTCCGAACTGTGGGTGAAGGCCGCGCTGGCGCTGACGCCGAAGAAGACCGCAGCCGGTGATCCGCCGATGAGCGACGCAGCGCTGGACGCCTGGCTGGAAGCCGCGCGCTACGCCTATGCCTACCTGTTCTACAGCGGCCGCTCGCCGTCCGACCGTGCCTTCGAGGACCGGCAGACACAGGTGCGCGACTACTACAACTACGCCGCCGAGAAGGCAGCGGTGGTGCTGTTCGTGCGTGCGCGCGCCGCTGCGTTGGCTGGCGAGGACTACACGAAGCCGATCGCGGTTGGCAGCTGGACGCTGGCCTCCAACTACCAGCAGCTGAACCTGAAAAGCATTCCCGCGCAGCTGGTGCCGGCCGGCACGGTCAGCTTCGTCGGGCTGCGCAGTACTTATCGCCGTGATGGCTTCGGTGCCGAGCTGGTGATGGTGATGGACCCGCCGAAGCTGGTCGCACCGGTGATCGCGCCTGAGGGCCCGAAGGCCGAGACACCGCAGGATGACGAAGAGGGCGCACGCCGTGGCCGTCGCCACCGGCATGACGATTCGGTGCCCGAGTTCAGCGAGATGTCCTCGATCAACGTCACCGCGTTGCTGCGTTTCGAAGGCAGCAGCCTGGACGATGTGATGCGGACGCGCCGGGTTGAACTGGATGCCTATTCGCCGGAAGCCACCGAGCGCATCACCCTGCACGGCGAGCAGGTGCCGCTGGCCGGCAATTTCACCGCAGCCTACGGCCTGTGGCTTGCCCAGAGCGGCTTCGCCCGGCAGTCACTGCGCACCCTGTTCGGCATGAGCGAGGGCATCGGCGAGCCACACATCTACCTGATGCAACCGTGGGACCCGAACCGCCGCATCATCTTCATGCTGCACGGCCTGGCCAGCAGCCCGGAAGCCTGGGTGAACCTGGCCAACGAGATCATGGGCGACCCCGAGCTGCGCCAGCAGTTCCAGGTGTGGCAGGTCTATTACCCGACCAACGCACCGATCGCGCTGAACCGCTACGAGATCGCCAACGCGTTCAACGACACGCTGAAGCACTTCGATCCCAATGGCAGCACTCGTGCATCGAAGGATATGGTCTACATCGGCCACAGCATGGGCGGCGTGCTCGCGCGGCTGCTGGTGAGCGATTCCGGTGACGTGCTGTGGAACGACCTGCTGGCCAACTATGACCTGAAGGGCGAGCGTCTGAAGCGCGTGCAGAACAAGCTGGGGCCGTTGCTGCATTTCAAGGCACAGCCGAACGTGGAGCGTGCGATCTTCATCGCCGCTCCCCACCAGGGCACGGACATCGCCGGCAACAAGGTCGGGCGCCTGCTGGGCCGGCTGGTGCGCCTGCCGCTGACCATTCTCGGCAAGTTCGAGGACGTGTTCATGGCGCTGGCGCAGGCCGAGCAGCAGGTCGATGGCACGGCCAAGCCGAAGATTCCCAACAGCATCGACAACCTCAAGGCCAGCGATCCGTTCGTCAAGGCCGCAGCGCAGCTGCCGATCGAAGCGGGACTGAAGTACCACTCGATCATCGCCCAGCGCAAGCCGGAGCTGCCGGTGGACAAGTCCGATGACGGACTGGTGCCGTACTGGAGTGCGCACCTGCCGGGTGCACAGTCGGAGAAGGTGATCATTTCCGGCCACAGCGTGCAGGAGACCCCGCAAGCGGTGCTGGAAGTGCGGCGCATCCTGCACCGGGATATCGATGACGTGGGGACGGGGACCCGGTAGTGCCGGCCGCTGGCCGGCACTCTCCGCGCACGCGGGAATCCCGTGATGGTGCCGGCCAGCGGCCGACACTGCCGAAACCGGGCGACGCTACACCCGCCGCGCGATCACCGCGGCCAGCACCGCCAGGCCGAAGGTGATCGCCAGGCACAGCAGGTAGCCGGTGTGCGGCGCGCTTTCCACGAACAGCGCGAACAACGCACCGGAGACCGCCAGCGCGGTGGTCACCGACAGGGCCTCGCTCAGCTGCAGGGCCGACGTGTTGGCACCCTGCTCATGCGCTGCTGACAGCGAAAGCGTGAGTACCGAGAGGCTGGCGTAGATCATGCCCATGCCGAAACCGGTGACCGTCCAGCCCACCAGGGCCACCGGCAATGGCACTGCATTGAACAACACCGCAAGCGTTGCGGCGATGCCGACCGTCATCATCGCCGTGCCGACGCGCAGCAGCTGCTGGCGTGACCAGCCGCGCTGCTGGTGACCCTGCAGCCAGGAGCCAGCGAACCAACCGAGTGCGCCGAGGCTGAGCACCGCGCCGGCCCAGCTGGGCGGGAGCCCGCGTTCGCGCTGAAGCAGCAGCGGCAGGTAGGCTTCGCAGGCGAAGAATGCGGCGGCGGCGATGCCGCGCAGTGCGATCACGCTGGGCAGGCCCCTGCGCAGGATCAGCGTTCCGGCCGGCAGCAGGCGATGCACGCATAGCAGCTGCGCCAGCATCGCCACGCTGATGCAGAGCAGGGCGGTCGGACCGTGCTGCTGGCCGCCGAAGTACAGCAGCAGCGCCGCCAGCGATGCACCACTGGCCCAACGTACGACGTTGCCGCGCCCCTCGTCGTCGTTGCTGTCGGCGGAGGGTTGCATGCGCGCCAGCGCAGGCCGCAGCAACAGGGCAGCAGGGACTGCCAGCAGCGGCACCGCCAGGAACACCCAGCGCCAGCCGAGATGCTGGACGATCAGGCCGCTCAGCGCCGGGCCGACCATCGAGGGCACCACCCAGCCCGCCGAGAATGCCGCGAACACCTTCGGCCGCAGGTGCTCGGGGTAGCTGCGGCCGACCATCACGTACAGCGAGACCGAAATCGCGCCCGCACCCAGGCCCTGCAGCAGGCGCCCGGCCACCAGCATGCCCATGCGCACGGCGAAGCCGGCCAGCAGCAGGCCCAGCACGAAGCAGGCCAGGCCGTACCACAGCGGCCGTGCCGGGCCCTGGCGGTCGGCCCAGCGTCCGGCCAGGGTCATGCCGATCACGCTGGTGGCCAGTGTGCCACCGAAGGCCAGCGCATACAGGCGCAGGCCGCTGAGTGCTTCGGCCACCGTGGGCATCGCGGCCGCGACGGCCAATGCTTCGAAGGCGTGCAGCGCGACCAGCGCGACCATGCCGAGGGTGGTGGCGCGGTAGCGCGCGGACAGGATCGATGTGTCAGCCGGCAGGCGGGTGTCGGCGGGAGAGAGGGTCGGGGTCATACCGGTCAGGGGCGGGCCGCGCTTGTCAACGGGCGGCGAAGATAGCAGCATGCCACCTCAACTATAGTTGAGGTCAAGCAATGGCATCCCAGGAACTCAGCGTTGGCGAGGTTTCCCAGCGCAGTGGCGTGGCCGTTTCCGCACTGCATTTCTACGAGCGCAAGGGGCTGATCAGCAGCCTGCGCACCTCGGGCAACCAACGCCGTTACAGCCGCGACGTGCTGCGCCGGCTGGCGGTGATCCGCGTTGCGCAGCGGGTGGGCATGCCACTGGAAGCGGTCGGCCGCGCCTTCGAGAGCCTGCCTGAAGGCCGTGCACCGACCAAGGCTGACTGGGCCAAGCTGTCCGCGCGCTGGCGCACCGAGCTGGAAGAGCGCATCCACATGCTGCAGCTGCTGCGCGATGAACTGACCGGCTGCATCGGCTGTGGCTGCCTGTCACTGCAGCATTGCCGCCTGGCCAACCCTGGCGACGTTCTCGGCGAACGCGGCGATGGCCCGATGCGCTGGGAATGAAAAAGGGGACGCGCTCCCGGTAGCGCCGGGCCATGCCCGGCGGACGAAAACGACTTGATCCCCTCCGTCCCCTTTTTCTTACCAGACCGTGATCGTCTCGCCGCTCTGGATGCCTTCCACTGCACGCTGGAAGGCCAGTGCGGCGCGTTGTGCGCTTACCGCTTCGAAGCCCGGGAAGTAGGGGCCGTAGGCCGCCATTGATTCGATCAGTACGTTCGGGCTGACCACGTTGATGCGCAGGCCGCGCGGCAGCAGCTCCAGTGCGGCGGCGCGCACGAAGCCTTCCAGTGCGGCATTCACTGCGGTGGCGTTGACGCCGTCGCGGATCGGCTGCGCGCTGATGATGCCGCTGGTCAGGGTGATCGAGCCACCGGCATTGAGGTGGTGCTGCGCGGCCAGTGCCAGCCGCACCTGTCCCAGCAGCTTGTCCTGCAGGCCGATAGTGAACTGCTCGGGCGTCATCTCCTGCAGCGGTCCGAAATGCACCGAGCCGGTGGTGGAGATCACCGCATCGACTGCACCGGTGCGGGCGAACAGTTCGGCGACGCTGGCGTCGTCAGTCAGGTCCACACGCAGTTCGCCACTGCGGCGGCCGGCGGCGAGAATCTGATGCTGTTGGCCGAGCTGACGGGCGACTGCCTGGCCGAGGGTGCCGCTGGCACCGACGAGGAGGATCTTCATGGCCGTTCCTTGCGTGTGGGAGTGAGCGCAGTCTGCGCCGTCACAGCGTGGTTAGGTAAGCGGCGTATGATTCGCAGATTCCTAACTCTGGATTAGCAATGGATACCCTTCGCTGCATGCAGGCCTTCGTCGCCGTGGCCGAACGCGGCAGCTTTGCAGGGGCCGCCGAACAGCTGCAGGTGTCGGCGGTGATGGTGGGCAAGTACATCCAGCAGTTGGAAGCACATCTGGGCACCGCGTTGCTGCAACGGAACACCCGCCGCCAGCGCTTGACCGAAGCCGGCAGCGCCTACCTGGCCGGGTGCCGGCAGGTGCTGGAGCAGGTGCAGCAGGCCGAGGCCGATGTGGCCGGCCTGCAGGTACAGCCGCGTGGCCTGTTGCGGGTCAGCGCGCCCACCACCTGGGGCAGCTGCGTGCTGGCGCCGCAGCTGGCTGGCCTGCTGCGTGCGCAGCCGCAGTTGAATATCGAGCTGGACCTGAGCAACCGCCGCGTGGACCTGATCGAAGATGGCTTCGACGCGGCGATCCGGGTCGGGCCGTTGCCATCGCAGGAGGTGGTGGCGCGGCCGCTGCCGCCGTATGCGATGAGCCTGTGCGCGGCGCCGTCTTACCTGCGCAGGCGCGGCACGCCGCGAACACCGGATGACCTGCAGGGGCACGACTGCCTGAGCCACCTGGCCTGGCGCGGCGGGCATGGCTGGCAGTTGGCCAACGGCGAACAGGTCGACTGGGAGGCACGGCTGAGCAGCAACGATGGCTTCGCGTTGCGCGAAGCCGCCGTAGCCGGGGCCGGGCTGGTACTGCAGCCCACCGCACTGCTGGCGGCGGAGATCGCAGCGGGACGGTTGAAGCCGCTGCTGCGCGACTACCTGCCGGAACCGCGGCCGATGCACCTGATGTACCTGCCCGATCGACGCCCGCGCCCGCGTTTGCAGTGCTTCGTCGATTTCGTCATGGCCACGTTGGGGCAGTGATCATCGGGGTAGATGGGGTCAGATCCCTTTGCCTCGGCAAAGGGATCTGACCCCAGGGGATCAATCATTCGCCGCAGACAATTCCTGTCCACGCACCTGCGCGGCGCGCAGTGCGGTGTCCACCAGTGCCTCGAAGCCGCCAGCTTGGAAGCTCTCGATCGCGGCCTGGGTAGTGCCGTTGGGTGACGTCACGCGTCGGCGCAGCTCTGCGGGGCTCTCACCGGCCTCATCCAGCATGCGCGAGGCGCCCAGCAGGGTCTGCACCACCAGCGTGCGCGCGGCCTCGGCCGGCAGGCCCTGGGCAATGCCCGCCGCTTCCATCGCTTCGGCCAGCAGGAACACATAGGCCGGCCCGCTGCCAGACACGGCGGTGACCGAATCCATCAGTGCCTCGCGTTCGATCCACACCGTGCGCCCAGCGCTGGCCAGCACCTGTTCGGCCTGCGCGTGCTGCTGCGGATTCACCGAGGGCGTGGCATACAGGCCGGTCACGCCGGCGCCGAGCAGAGCGGGGGTATTGGGCATTGCGCGCACCACCGGCAGGTTGCCACCCAGCCAGCGCTCCAGCTGTGCGCTGGTGATGCCGGCAGCGATCGACACCACCAGCGGCCGGTTTGCCTGGGCCAGTGCCTGCAGCGACTGGCAGACCTCACGCAGCACCTGCGGCTTCACCGCCAGCAGCCAGGTGCTGCCCTGTGCGCCGGCATCGGTGGCGTTGTCGTGTACCTGCACGCCGAAGTCGGCAGCCAGCGACTCGCGCAGCGCTGCAACCGGTTCGGCCACATGGATGTGCGCGGCGGGCACGCCCTGGCGGATCAGGCCGGCGATCAGGCTGCGGGCCATGTTGCCGCCGCCGATGAAGGTGATGGAATCAGCTGCCATGGAAGTCTCCTTGGAAAATCAGGCCGGGCGCGCGCGCGCGCCGAACAGGGCGGTGCCGATGCGCACCAGGGTGGCGCCCTCGGCGATGGCTTCGGCGTAGTCGCTGCTCATGCCCATCGACAGCGTGTCGACCTGCGCGCGCTGGGCGGCCAGCGACTGGAAAAGTGTGCGCATGCGCACGAACGCATCCCGACGGCGCTCCACCTCGGGCCACGGCGCAGGAATCGCCATCAGGCCACGCAGGCACAGCGAGGGCTCGGCGGCAATCGCTGCGGCCAGCCCCTCGACATCCTCCGGTGCACAGCCGTGCTTGCTCGATTCATCGTCGATGTTGACCTGGATCAGCACATTCAGCGGGCCGCGTGCGGCCGGGCGATGGCGCGCCAGCGCCGTTACCAGCTTGGGCCGGTCCACGCTCTGCACCCAGTCGAAATGGGTGGCCACCGCCTCGGCCTTGTTCGACTGCAGGTGGCCGATCAGGTGCCACTCCAGCGCCAGGTGCTGCAGTGCCTGCATCTTGGCCAGCGCTTCCTGCACATAGTTCTCGCCGAAGGCCTGCTGGCCCTGTGCGGCCAGCGCGGCCACGGCCTCGGCCGGTTGGGTCTTGGACACGGCCAGCAGGCGCGGATCGGGCCGGCCGGCCGCCTCGGCGGCGGCATGCAGGTTGCTCAGGATCTGGGGCAGGGGAGTGGCCACGTAACGCGTTCCGTTGAATCAGGAGGCTATACTGCCGCCCGGGGAAAGATCCTTCCAGTCGAAGCCGTTATTGGGGAGTAGCCGCTCATGGATATCGCCGAACTGCTGGCGTTTTCCGTAAAGAACAAAGCGTCCGACCTGCACCTGTCTGCAGGCCTGCCGCCGATGATCCGCGTGGACGGCGACGTTCGCCGGATCAACATCCCGGCCCTGGACCACAAGCAGGTCCACGCGCTGGTGTACGACATCATGTCCGACAAGCAGCGCCGCGATTACGAGGAATTCCTCGAAGTGGACTTCTCCTTCGAGATCCCGTCGCTGGCGCGCTTCCGTGTGAACGCGTTCAACCAGAACCGCGGCGCCGGTGCGGTGTTCCGTACCATTCCGTCCGAGGTGCTCACCCTCGAGGACCTGGCCTGCCCGCCGCTGTTCCGCGAGGTGATCCAGCAACCTCAGGGCCTGATCCTGGTGACCGGCCCGACCGGCTCGGGCAAGTCGACCACGCTGGCGGCGATGATCGACTACATCAACAAGAACGAATACGGCCACATCCTCACCGTCGAGGATCCGATCGAATTCGTGCACACCTCGCAGAAGTGCCTGATCAACCAGCGCGAAGTGCACCGTGACACGCATGGGTTCAACGAAGCACTGCGCTCGGCACTGCGTGAGGACCCGGACATCATCCTGGTCGGCGAACTTCGCGACCTGGAAACCATCCGCCTGGCACTGACCGCTGCGGAAACCGGCCACCTGGTGTTCGGCACCCTGCACACCAGTTCGGCGGCCAAGACCATCGACCGTATCATCGACGTGTTCCCGGCCGGCGAAAAGCCGATGGTGCGTTCGATGTTGTCCGAGTCGCTGCGTGCGGTGATCTCGCAGGCACTGCTGAAGAAGGTCGGCGGCGGCCGTACCGCGGCGTGGGAAATCATGGTCGGCACCCCGGCCATCCGCAACCTGATCCGCGAGGACAAGGTGGCGCAGATGTACTCGGCCATCCAGACCGGCCAGCAGTACGGCATGATGACCCTGGACCAGCACCTGCAGGACCTGGTCAAGCGCAGCCTGATCACCCGCAACCAGGCCCGCGAGTACGCCAAGGACAAGCGCCTGTTCGAGTAAGGCGGGACAGCGACGGGCGGCGCGCGCAATGGCGCGGCCGCTCCGTGTTGTTTCCTCCACCGACCGTTACCTGGTAAACCGCTTTCCGGGAGCCCGCCGTGAACACCACCGCGACCACCATCGATTTCACTTCGTTCCTCAAGCTGATGGCGCACCAGCGCGCCTCTGACCTGTTCATCACTGCGGGTATGCCACCGGCGATGAAGGTCAACGGCAAGATCTCGCCGATCACGCAGACGCCACTGACGCCGCAGCAGAGCCGCGACCTGGTCCTCAACGTGATGACCCCGGCACAGCGCGAGGAATTCGAGAAGACACACGAATGCAACTTCGCCATCGGCCTGTCCGGTGTCGGCCGCTTCCGCGTGAGCTGCTTCTACCAGCGCAACCAGGTCGGCATGGTGCTGCGCCGCATCGAGACGCGCATTCCGACCGTGGAAGAGCTGAGCCTGCCGCCGATCATCAAGACGCTGGCGATGACCAAGCGCGGCATCATCCTGTTCGTCGGTGCCACCGGTACCGGTAAATCGACTTCGCTGGCGGCGATGATCGGTTACCGCAACCAGAACTCGACCGGCCACATCATCACCATCGAAGACCCGATCGAATTCGTGCACAAGCACGAGGGCTGCATCATCACCCAGCGCGAAGTTGGCATCGATACCGACAGCTGGGAAGCTGCGCTGAAGAACACCCTGCGCCAGGCGCCGGACGTGATCATGATCGGCGAGGTGCGTACCCGCGAAGGCATGGACCACGCCATCGCGTTCGCCGAAACCGGCCACCTGGTGCTGGCCACGTTGCATGCCAACAATGCCAACCAGGCGATGGACCGCATCGTCAACTTCTTCCCGGAAGACCGCCGCAACCAGCTGTTGATGGACCTGTCGCTGAACCTCAAGGGCGTGGTCGCGCAGCAGCTGGTGCCGTCGCCCGATGGCCGCTCGCGCAAGGTGGCGATGGAGATCCTGCTGGGCACGCCACTGGTACAGGACTACATCCGCGACGGCGAGATCCACAAGCTGAAGGAAGTGATGAAGGACTCGGTCCAGCTGGGCATGAAGACCTTCGACCAGAGCCTGTTCGAGCTGTACCAGGCCGGCGAGATCAGCTACGAGGACGCGCTGCGTTACGCCGATTCGCAGAACGAGGTGCGCCTGCGCATCAAGCTCAGCCAGGGCGGCGACGCGCGCACCCTGTCGCAGGGGCTGGATGGGGTGGAGATCTCCGAAATCCGCTGACCTGGCCGGCAACGGTCATGACCGGATTGATGAATTCCAGTCATGACCGACTGCGGTCCAGCCGGCTCAATCCATCGCCACCGCAGGCGTATCGTCAGCACTCCCCCTCTGGAGTACGACGATGCAGACACGTGAACTCGGCCGCAGCGGCCTGAAGGTTTCCGCTCTGGGCCTGGGTTGCATGGGCCTGACCCATGCCTACGGCCAGCCGGTCGAACCGAGCCAGGGCATCGCCCTGCTGCACGCTGCCGTCGAGCGCGGCGTGACCTTCTTCGACACCGCCGAGGTGTACGGCCCGTACACCAACGAAGACCTGCTCGGCCAGGCCTTGGCGCCCTACCGCGACAGGCTGGTGATCGCCACCAAGTTTGGTTTCAAGGACGCGCGCACCGATGCCGGCCTGGACAGCCGCCCGGAGAACATCCGTGCCGTGGCCGAAGCCAGCCTCAAGCGCCTGCGTACCGACCATATCGATCTGTTCTACCAGCACCGCGTCGACCCGAACGTGCCGATCGAGGATGTGGCCGGCACCGTGCGCGACCTGATCGCCGAGGGCAAGGTCGGCCACTTCGGCCTGTCCGAGGCGAGCGCTGCCACCGTGCGTCGCGCGCATGCGGTGCAGCCGGTCACCGCCGTGCAGAGCGAGTACTCGCTGTGGTGGCGCGAACCGGAGCGTGAGCTGCTGCCGACCCTGCAGGAGCTGGGCATCGGCTTCGTGCCGTTCAGCCCGCTGGGCCGCGGCTTCCTGACCGGTGCGATCAACGCCGATACCACCTTCGACGCCAACGACTTCCGTAACAGCGTGCCGCGTTTCGAAGTGGAGGCGCGCCGCGCCAATCAGGCGCTGGTGGATCGCATCAGCACGATTGCGGCAGCGCGCGGTGCGACGCCTGCGCAGGTCGCACTGGCCTGGCTGCTCGCGCAGGCACCGTGGATCGTGCCGATTCCGGGCACCACCAAGGTTCATCGCCTGGAAGAGAACCTGGGCGCGGTCGACCTGCAGCTGGCACCGGAAGAACTGCAACGCATCGCGCAGGCGCTGGACGAAGTGTCGATCGTTGGCGAGCGTTACAACCCGCAGCGTGCGGCACAGGCCAAGGGCTGATCACCGGGTGCGGACCGAGGTGGGTGCGGACCGTTGGTCCGCACACCTCATCCAGCCATCGGCCCGCGCAGCGCATCAAGCACCGTCCGCATCGCCACGGTCACGTGGCGGCGCGAAGGGTAGTACGCGTAGTAGCCATCGAAGTGCGGGCACCAGTCGTCCAGCACTGATTGCAGCCGGCCATCGTCCAGCATCGGCTGCACCCGGTCTTCCGGCAGCCAGGCCAATCCGCTGCCTGCCAGCGCAGCGGTGCGGGTCATGCCCATGGTGTTGAACGTCCACTGGCCGCTCACGCGCACGCTCAGTTCATTGCCGTCCTGGCCGAAATCCCACGGCATCAGCCCACCATGCGTGGGCAGCCGCAGGGTCACGCAGTTGTGCCCGGCCAGGTCGTCTGGATGCCGCGGCACCGCGTGCTGGCGGAAGTAGCTGGGCGCCCCGACCACGCGCATGCGCAGCGGCGGGCTGATCGGTACGGCGATCATGTCGCGCGCCAGCCGCTCGCCCAGGCGGATGCCGATGTCGTAGCGCTCGGCCACGATGTCGGCCAACCCGTAGTCGGCTGCCAGTTCCACCTTCAAATCCGGATACTGCAGCAGCAGCGGCGCCAGCCTGGGCCAGGCGATGTACTCGGCGGCGTGGCCGGTGGCATTGATACGGATGGTGCCGGCCGGGCGTTCACGGTACTCGGCCAGCGCGGCCAGCCCGTCCTCGATCTCGGCCAGGCGCGGGGCCAGGGTATCGAGCAGGCGGGCACCGGCTTCGGTGGTCGAGACGCTGCGGGTGGTGCGGGTCAGCAGGCGCACGCCCAGGCGCTGCTCCAGTCCGCGCATGGCATGGCTGAGCGCGGACTGGGACACGCCCAGCTGGGCGGCAGCCTTGGTGAAGCTGCCCTCGCGGGCAACGTGGACGAAGGCCTGCAGGTCGTTGAGATTTTCGCGGGGCATGCGGGAATGATACGGCCGGGCTGCGCCCGGCACCTGCTTCAAGCCAAGGCAACGTCAACGTCAAATGCGTGCATTCCGTGGGATGGCGGGGTGGGTCCGGTTGAGGGGGACGCCGTCCGTGTGGCTCGGTCGCGCTTGCTCGTGTGCGCTGTCCTGCGCACACGGCAAGACCGGGGGGGCGTCCTGCCCAACCCGCCCGAGGCATGCCTCGGGCCCATGGCGCTCACGCCCCGCAACCTGAGCCACCCCGCCTTCGACAGTTTCCCGCGAGCTGTTGGAACGGCATTCTGCCTTGGTGGGTGCCGACCGTTGGTCGGCACCGGGTCAAACGTGTGGGTATGTCGATTTCAGGGACTGTGGTTCGTCGAATGAATGACTTCAACGGGAGCTGCAGATGAGCACTGACACCAAGCCGAAAGGCCCGGCCTCGTACTTCCCCTCCATCGAGAAGACCTACGGGCAGCCGGTGGCGCACTGGTTCGGGCTGCTGGCGGGGAAGAAGGGCCTGAAACACTTGGAACTGGTCAGCTTCCTGAAGAGCGAGCACGGCCTGGGCCATGGCCACGCCAACGCGCTGGTGGCATACCACCTGGCCGGAAAGGGGTAACCAGCGGCCGGCGGAGGGCAGGGCAGGACGCATTCAGCTGAACGATTTCATCTGCAACTGTCATGCGGATCGTGTCTAATAGCGCTCCCCACCTGCTGTTCCCCCACCCGCATGTCCCTTCCCTCCCATGGCCCCGCGCCGTGCGACGACGCTGACGGCCACCTGGTCACCGCCGGTCCGCTGACCCCGCCGCCCGACAGCGCCGGCACCACCGCCGACGACAAAGCGCTGCGTCACTCGATCGCCGAGGACGTGCAGGGCATGGTGCTGGCCACTATTGTGGCCTCGCTGGGCCTGGCCATCTTCGCCAAGGGCGGGCTGATGATCGGCGGCATGGCGGGCATGGCCTTCCTGCTGCACTACGCGATGGGCTGGAACTTCGGCCTGGTGTTCGTGCTGGTCAACCTGCCGTTCTACTGGGTGGCGCTGCGGCGCATGGGCTGGGAATTCACCCTGAAGACCTTCGCTGCGGTCACCGCCTGTGGCGTGCTGACCGACCTGCTGCCGCGCTGGATCGACTTCTCGCACATCAACCCGCTGTACTCTGCGATCGTCGGTGGTGCGTTGTCCGGCCTGGGCATCCTGTTCTTCATCCGCCACCGTGCAAGCCTTGGTGGCATCGGCATCCTGGCGGTGTACCTGCAGCGCACCCGTGGCTGGAGCGCGGGCAAGGTGCAGATGTCCTACGACGCCTGCCTGATGGTGGCCGCGTTCTTCGTGTTGTCGCCATCGAAGGTGCTGTACTCGGCCATCGGCGCGGTGGTGCTCAGCCTGGTGCTGATGTTCAACCACCGCCCCGGCCGCTACATGGGCGTGTGACGTTCAACGGTGTTGCCGGCCAGCGGCCGGCACTACCTGAACCCATGCATGGCAGCGCCGGGCCATGCCCGGCGGATATCCATCAGCGGGCGGCGGCCTTCAACCACGGCGGCGACAGCATCAGCAGCCGCGCATGCACCGGGCAATCCTCGGCGTGCGCACCGGGCAGGTAGCCCAGGCTCATCAGGAATTCGCCGGTGATCTCGCCGCCGGTGAAGCGGAACGTCTTCTTGAACAGCTTCACCCAGTCGGCCTTGCTGCGCGGGTGGTGTGCATCCAGCCACGCCGCGAAGCTGCCATGGCTGGCCCGCAGCTGCTGGATCACCTGCGCGTTGTGGATCGCCGCCAGCACCTTCAGCCGGTTGCGGATGATGCCCGCGTCCGACAGCAGGCGCTCGATGTCCTGCTCGGCATACGCGGCCACGCGGTCGACATCGAAGCCGTCGTAGGCCGCGCGGAAGCCCTCGCGCTTCTTCAGGATCGTTTCCCAGCTCAGGCCGGCCTGGTTGATTTCCAGCACCAGCCGCTCGAACAGCTCGCGCTCGTCACGCTGCGGGAAGCCGTACTCGTTGGCGTGGTAATAGTCGTGCACCGGATGGCCCGGGGCGATGAGGCAGTAGCCGCTCATGGGGAAGGCTCGTTGGAATCGGATTCGGATTCGGGATCGATGGCCACCGCAGGGTGCCCGCCGATGGACAGCATCGGCCAGCGCGGTGGAATGAGCGTGAGTCTGCCGTCACGCAGGGCCTGGTTGATCGTCTCGGCCTGGCCGCTGACGGTGCCGAACAGCGCACCGGCCCGGCGCCACTGCGAATCCTTGCCACGTGCGTACAGTACGCAGTCCGGTCCACGGTGGGTGTTCAGCTCGCACAGCAGCACCTCGCCGGTACCATCGCCGTCCAGGTCGCGATGCACGATCAGGCAGTCGCGCTCGCTCTGGGCGCAGGATTCGCCATTGATCGATCGGGTGGCCAGAGCTTTCCACCAGTCGTCCGGTGGCGAACTGGATCCCTTGGCCAGCTTCAGCGCGCGCTGAAGCGCGGCGACGTCCTGCGGCCCCTTGTCGAGGCGATGGCCGTCGTCCCAGCGTGAGGTGCGTGCCAGTGCTGCAGCGATCACCTGTGGCGCGTTGGCATCAGCGGTGATGGCCGGATCGCGCTGCAGTTCGCGCAGCGCCTGCACGCCACGGCGCCCCAGATCGAAGCGCAGCACGTTGACGTCGCTGCTGGTGATCGCCGGCGGGTCCGCGCGCAGCCGCTCCAGTTGGCTGGACAGGGTCAGCCGCACCGGGTCCAGCAGGGGCGAGTTGCCCAGCAGGGCCAGTGCCAGCACCGCCCAGCACATCCAGCGGTTGACCGGCTCCAGCATCTGCAGCCAGCGGCGCTGCCGGCGCAGCACCGCCAGCGCGTAGCCCACGGCATAGCCGGCCGTGGCCAATGCGACGAGTACCGCCCAGAAGCGATCCAGGGTCCAGCCGTACTGCGCCACGCGCAGGCCCAATGCATACAGTGCCAGCGCGGCGTAGACCGGCAGCGTCAGCAGGCTGGCTTCGACCAGCCTGCGCAGCACCAGAGGGTAGGAGACACTGTCTTCCCCGTGCTGGTAGACCGCATTGGTGAACGCCACCAGCAGCAGCGACACCACCACCAGCAGGCTGGCGGCCGAACGGGTCTTCCACAGCGGTTCCAGCCCGGTAAGCGGCAGGCTCAGCACGAACAATACGGCGATGAACGACAGCAGCGGCAGCAGCCCACGGCAGATCGCGAACAGCACCTGGCGGGTGATCTGGATCGCGCGGTGCTGGGTGCGCCCGATCAGCACGCCGAACCCGGCCAGGCTGCCGGTGGCCAGTGCGATGAAAGCGTCCTGCCGGAACAGGTCGCGGAAGACATTCACGTCCAGCAGTTGGAACAGCGCTGCCCACAGCCACAGCAGCAGCCAGGTCAGCCCGGTGAACAGCGCCGCCAAAGCGAGGGTCAAACCGTTCTGCCAGGCGCGCTCGAACAACTCGGGATAGCTGGCGCGCCAGTGCCCATGCTGCAGCTGGAACTGCCACCAGGGCAGGGCCACGAACACCGCCACGCCCATGCCCAGGGTCAACGGAAACTGCAGCGCGCCCGATTCCAGTGCGGTCTCGCCATTGAGGTTCCAGCCGATCCAGGCGGCCAGCGCCAGCACCACCGCCGAGCCGAGCGCGGCCTGCAGCCACAGGCGGCGCTGGCCCAGCTCGACCAGGCTCAGCGCCACCGCGCTGGGAATGGCCAGCACCCAGGCGTACCAGCAGTAGCGCCAGCCGATATCGCGGAACGGCCAGGCATCGGACAGCTCCTGCGCGGCGTACAGCATCAGGCCCTGCAGCAGGGCGATCAGGACGATGGCGCTGCGTGCCGGCAGGGTCAGGGGCGATGAAGATGGCATCAATGACCTTCCGTGGCAAAGCACCATCCTAGCCCATCGCGGTTCGGCGCCATCGCGCGACCATCCCGCCCCCAGCAGGTAGAATGGGCCCATGCCTGTAATGCCGACCTCCCTTGCCGATCACCTGCTCGTCGCGCTGCCGTCGCTGCTCGACGCGACCTTTGCCCGCAGCGTCGCGCTGATCTGCCAGCACGACGAGAACGGGGCGATGGGCGTGCTGGTCAACCAGCCTTCCGAATACACGCTGGGTGAAGTGCTCGCGCAGATGGACATCACCACCGGTGATGGCGAGCTGCAGGCGCGCATGGTGCTCAATGGCGGTCCGGTGCATCCCGAACGCGGCTTCGTCATCCATGACGACGCGCGCGCGTGGGATTCCAGCCTGACCGTGGGCCACGGCCTGTACCTGACCACCTCGCGCGACATCCTCGAAGCGATGGCGCGTGGCGAAGGCCCGGCCAATGCGGTGGTCACCCTCGGCTGTGCCGGCTGGGGCGCAGGGCAGCTGGAAAGCGAGCTGTCCGAGAACAGCTGGCTGACCGTGCCGGCCGATGCCGAGCTGGTGTTCCAGCTGCCGCTGGAGCAGCGCTGGCAGGGAGCGGCTTCGCGCATCGGCGTGGACCTGTTCCGGCTGACCGACTACAGCGGCCATGTCTGAGCCCATCACGCCCGCCCCGGTTCCTGCTGCGCCGGCGATCCGCCGTGACGGCACCGTTCTGGGTTTTGATGTTGGCTCGCGACGCATCGGCGTGGCCATCGGCAGTGCTTTCGCCGCCCATGCGCGCGCGGTGGCGGTGGTCGATGTGCACGGCAACGGCCCGGACTGGACCGCGATCGAACGCCTGCTCAAGGAATGGAAGCCCGACGGCCTGGTGGTCGGCGACCCGCTGACCCTGGACGGCCAGGACCAGCCCAACCGCAAGCGTGCGCAGGGCTTTGCCCGCCAGCTGCGGGAACGCTTCAAGCTGCCGGTGGTGATGATCGACGAGCGTTCCAGCTCGGTCGAGGCGGCCCGCCGTTTCGCCGTCGAGCGCGCCGAAGGGCGCAAGCGTCGCCGTGATGCGGCCGCCCTCGACGCCGTGGCCGCGGCGGTGATCATCGACCGCTGGCTGTCGTCCCCCGACGACGCCACCCCCATTCCCTGACTGCACGACTCCCGCCATGACTGCCCAGCAAATCGATGCCTCCGGACGCCTGCGCCACCTGCTGACCCTGGAGGGCCTGCCGCGCGAAACCCTGCTGCAGCTGCTCGATCGGGCAGGGCAGATCCGCGACGCCGCAGTCGGCCGTGTCGGCAACAAGCGCCACGTGCTGGCCGGTTCGGCGGTGTGCACGCTGTTCTTCGAGCCGTCCACGCGCACCCGCAGCTCGTTCCAGCTGGCCGCGCAGCGCCTCGGGGCCGATGTGCTGAACTTCGATGCCTCGACCTCGTCCACGCGCAAGGGCGAAACCGCCTGCGACACGCTGCGCAACCTGGAAGCGATGGGCGTGCGCGGCTTCGTGGTGCGACACCCCGATGACGGCGCCGTGGCCGCGCTGGCCGAGGCGGCGGGCGAGGGCACCGCACTGATCAACGCCGGCGACGGCCGCAGCGCGCACCCGACCCAGGGCCTGCTGGACATGCTGACCCTGCGCCAGGCCAAGGGCCCGGATTTCTCGAAGCTGAAGGTGGTGATCGTCGGCGACGTGAAGCACTCGCGCGTGGCGCGCACCGACCTGCACGCGCTGCGCACGCTGGGCGTGGGCGAGATCCGCGTGTGCGGCCCGCAGTCGCTGCTGCCGGACGACGAGACCCTGAAGGGTTGCGTGGTCGGCGATGATTTCGACGCGATGCTGGAAGGCGTCGACGCGCTGATGATGCTGCGCCTGCAGCGCGAGCGCATGGAAGAAGGCCTGGTGCCGTCGCTGGAGCAGTACCACGCGCAGTATGGCCTGACCCGCGCGCGCCTGGCGCGTGCCGGCAAGGACGCTGCGGTACTGCACCCGGGCCCGATCAACCGCGGCGTGGAAGTGACCGACGACGTCGCCGATGGCCCGCAATCTTGGGTGCTGCGCCAGGTCGCCAACGGGGTCGCCGTGCGCATGGCCGTACTGGAAACCTTGCTGGGCTGACCACTTTGGTGGGTGCCGACCGTTGGTCGGCACTGAACCATCAGTGCGGTGAAGTGCGGGCCTGGCCATTGAATGGTTTCGGGCCTACCTGTATTGACGTGTTGCCCGATAGAAGAGAGATACCGGCAGGCGCACGCTTGGGCCCATGAACCGCGCACGCCTACGCCTTGGCCGCCATTCCCGGATCGGGCAATCCTACATCCTGACCACCGTCACCCAGGAACGTCGACGCTACTTCGATGATGCCACTGCGGCACAGGAGGTGATGGATGTGTTCCGTCGCATTGATGATGATGGCCTGACGCACTCACTTGCCTATGTGGTCATGCCGGACCACATCCATTGGCTTGTGGAGATCCGTGCGTTCTCGCTGGACTACATCATGCAACGCTTCAAATCGAGCAGTGCATTGCGGATCAACCGCATGCTGGGCAAGACAGGACCATTTTGGCAATCGAGCTATCACGATCACGCCATTCGTTCTGAAGAATCACTGTTTCGCCATGCGATGTACATCGTCGCCAACCCGGTCAGGGCGAACTTGGCGAGCTGCCTGGGAGAGTACCCGTATGCCTGGTGCCGATGGGAGATTGATGGGAGGTACCAAGCAATGGATTACCCCGAAGCGGAGAGATAGTGCCGACCAACGGTCGGCACCCACCAATACCCAAGCCGACCAACGGTCGGCACCCACCAATACCCAAGCCGACCAACGGTAGGTATCCACCAACAGATGTTTCCCAGCAGAAGCCGCGGTTCAGCGCTTCTGCGCGAACAGCCATGCCCACATTGCCGGGTCCGCGTAGGTGGCGTCCCAGGCATTGTGGTTGCCTTCGGGGTACTCGGTGTAGCGCACGTCACGCGCGTTGGCGTTCTGGAATGCGGCGTGCAGCCGGCGGTCGTCATCCGGCGGCACCACGTCATCCAGCGCACCATGGAAGATCCAGATCGGTGTGTGCCGAAGCCGCTTGGCGATCACGGCATAAGGATCGAATTCCTGGGCCACCTCTTCGACGAACAGGGTCGGACGCACCGCGCGCGGCGCCAGCACTGCGCCGCATACTGGCACGATCGCGGCGAAGCGCCCGGGTTGATCCAGCGCGATGTTCCAGCTGCCATAGCCGCCCATCGACATCCCGGTCAGGTACTGCCGCGAGGGATCGGCACCGAACTCGGCGATGGTGGCGTCCAGGGCGGCCAGCGCAACGCGGTTGTTGCGCCCGCTCCATTCCTGGCGGCCCGGCACCTGCGGGAATACGGCCAACGCGGGGAAGTCGGCCGCGTGCCTGCGCAGGTGCGGCCCCAGCCCGGCATGGGTCTGCTTGACGCCGTCGCCGCCACGCTCGCCGGATCCATGCAGGAACAGCACCACCGGCAGTGCGCCAGGCGTGCGCGCCGCGGCTGCCGGAATGAACACCTGGTAATAGGCGGTACGGCCATCCACTTTCACCGCACGCGATTCGAAGCGGCCACGTGTGCTGTCCGGGTGCGAGGCGCAGCCGGCCATCATCAGGATCGCCAGCATCGGCAGCCAGCGCATCATCGTACGGACCATCGACGTTCCCGGAGCGGTGGGTTCAGCCGCATCCTAGTCCGCCGCAGGTCAACGCGGCATCATGCGCCGCATCACTGCGGGCGCGGGAAGCTGGCGATGATATCCAGCTGTTCCTGGGCTTCGGCATTGCCGCTGGCGGCGGCGGCCTGCACCTGCGCCATGTCCGGGTGCAGCACCACCAGCAACGGGTTTTCGCAGACCGGGCAGTCGTACTCGGTGGCGTCCTCGTCCAGCTCCATCTCCATGGCACGCGAGCTGCCCTTCCATTCGCAGGCTGGGCAGGTGTGCTGCTGGTCGCGCCAGCCGGGCTGGAAATAGTTTTCGATCGTTGTTGCCATGAGGGTCCAGTTGGAATCGGGTCAGAGCCCCGCGCTGCGGGGATCCGACCCTGGGTCTTGGTGTGGGTCGGAGCTCCGCGTTGCGGGGATCCGGCCCGGCAGGGATCAATGCAGCAGCACCAGCGTGGCCAGGCCGAGGAAGGTGAAGAAGCCCATCGAGTCGGTCACGGCAGTCAGGAAGATGCCACTGGCCAGCGCCGGGTCGAAGCCGAAGCGTTTCAGGGTCAGCGGCACCAGCACGCCGGCCAGTGCCGCGAACAGCAGGTTGCAGGTCAGCGCGATGGCGATCACCGCCGACAGCCCGGGCGAGTGGAACCAGACCAGCACGATCAGCCCCAGGATCGAGCCGAGCAGCAGGCCGTTGAGCGCGGCCACCCGCACTTCCTTCCACAGCAGCGTGCGCGCGTTGGAGGCGCCCACCTGGCCCAACGCCAGGCCACGCACCATCAGCGCCAGCACCTGGGTGCCGGCATTGCCGCCCAGGCCGGCCACGATCGGCATCAGCACCGCCAGCGCCACCAGCTTGTCGATCGTGCCCTCGAAGTGGCCGACCACGCTGGAGGCCAGGAAGGCCGTGCACAGGTTGATCGACAGCCACATCAGGCGGCGGCGCATGGCGCGCCAGACCGGGCTGAACAGGTCCTCGTCCTCGTCCAGGCCGGCGGCGCCCAGCGCCTGGTGCTCGGCCTGGCCGCGGATGATGTCGACCACGTCATCGATGGTGATGCGGCCAACGAGGATGTTGTTCTCGTCCACTACCGGTGCAGAGATCCAGTCATGGTCGGAGAACTGCCGTGCCACTTCCTGGTCGCTCTCGCCGACGTCGATGGCCGGCTGCTCGTCGTCGATCAGGCGGTTGATCGGGGTGGTGTCCTCGTGGGTCACCAGTGCCGCCAGCGACACCCGGCCGAGATACTGGTGCCGCCGGCTGACCACGAACAGGTGGTCGGTGTGGTCCGGCAATTCGCCGCGCAGGCGCAGGTAGCGCAGCACCACGTCGACGTTGACGTCGGCGCGCACGGTCACCACGTCCGGGTTCATCAGGCGGCCGGCGCTGTCCTCGGGATAGGACAGCACCTGTTCCAGCCGCTCGCGGTTCTCGCGGTCCATCGACTTGAGGACTTCATCGATGACCGTATCCGGCAGGTCTTCGACCAGGTCGGCCAGATCGTCGATGTCCAGGTCTTCGACCGCGGCGATGATCTCGTCCGGGTCCATGTCCGCGAGCAGGCTTTCGCGCACGTCTTCGCCGACGTGGACCAGCACCTCGCCGTCGTCTTCAGGATCGACCAGGCCCCACACCACCTCGCGCTTGCCCGGCGGCAGCGATTCAAGCAGGTTGCCGATCTCGGCCGGGGCCAGGGTGTTGACCAGGCGACGTACCGGGCCCAGCCGGCCGCTGTCCAGTGCATCGGACAGCATCCGCAGTTGGCGCGCAGTCTTGTCGTGGCGTACAGCTTCAGCCATCGCAGCTCCCGCGGGATAAGAAAAGCCGCGATCCCGGCAAGGATGCGGCAACAGGGGTGTTCAGCGCGTCATTATCGCAAGGCGATGTTTCAGCGCATAGCCGCCGGATGGCACCACCCTTGGCGCTCAGGCCGTTTCCGCCACCAGCGCCAGCCAGCGTTCGATGGCGCGGCGGTCGCGCGCGGCCAGTAGTTTCGGTGCACGGGCGCGCAGTGCGCCCAGGTCAGCGTCGCGTATCGCGCGGCGTACCTCCAGCAACGTACCGGGGTGCAGGCTGAACTCGCTCAGGCCCAGCGCCAGCAGCAGCGGGGTCATCCGGGCATCACCGGCCATCTCGCCGCAGACCGCCACCGGGACGCGGTGACGCGCGCCGGTCTCGATCACCATCTGCAGCAGCCGCAGCACGGCCGGGTGCAGCGGTGAATACAACTCGCCCAGCGCCTCGTTGTTGCGGTCGGCAGCCAGCAGGTACTGCACCAGATCGTTGGTGCCGATCGACAGGAAATCGACCAGGTCGATGAAGCTCTCCAGCGCCAGCGCAGCGGCGGGGACTTCGATCATCGCGCCCAGCGGTACATGGTCGGACACCATGTGGCCTTCGCCGCGCAGCTGTTCGGTCAGTTTGAGCATGCGCCGGCGCACGGCCAGCAGCTCCTCGCGGGTGCTGACCATTGGCACCAGCACGCGCAGCTTGCCGTACGCAGACGCGCGCAGGATCGCGCGCAGCTGGGTGTCGGCCACCTTCGGCCGTGCCAGCGACAGGCGCACTCCGCGCAGGCCGAGTGCAGGGTTCTCTTCGTTGCTCAGGGTCAGGCCGGTACGGTCGGCCTTGTCCGCGCCCAGGTCCAGCGTGCGTATGGTGACCGGCCGCCCGCTCATGCCCAGCGCGGCATCGCGGTAGGTCTGGAACTGCTCTTCTTCGTCCGGCAGCTCATTGCGCTGCAGGAACAGGAATTCGGTGCGGTACAGGCCGAGCCCCTGCGCGCCCAGTGCATGTGCCTGGGTCACGTCTTCCAGTGATTCGGCATTGGCCAGCAGGGCAATGTCGACCTGGTCGCGAGTACGACTGGGCTTGCTGCGCAGGCGGCCGAGCTCGCGCTGCTCGCGCGCGTGCTCCTTCAGCCGGACGCGGTAGTCCCGCAGGTTGTCGGCCTGCGGGTTGACGGTGATGCTGCCGTCGGCGCCATCGATGATCAGCACATCGCCATCGGCGATGCGGCTGAGCAGCTGCGGCACGTTGACGATCAGGGGCAGGTGCAGGCTGCGCGCCAGGATCGCGCTGTGCGACAGCGCGCTGCCGGCGGCCGTGACGATGCCGACCACGCCCTGTGCCTGCAGCTGCGCCAGCTCGGAGGGCGCGATGTTGTCGCAGACCAGGATCTCGCCGGCCAGGCCTTTCACCGCCGACGGCCGTTCGGGTTGCAGGAAGGCGTGGATGCGCCCGATCACATGGTCGAGATCGTCCATGCGGCTCTTCAGATAGGCATCGTCCATGCCATCGAAGACCTTGGCCAGGCGGTCGCGCTGCAGGCGCAAGGCATAGCCGGCGCTGTACGGGCCGCTGCGGATCAGCTCGTCCAGGCCGTGCAGCAGCTCGGGGTCGTCCAGCAGCAGCGCGTGCAGGTCGAGGAACTCGCCCACTTCCTGGTTCAGGGCGCCATGCAGGCGCTGGCGCAGCTCGTGCATTTCCGTACGCGCGGCATCCAGCGCCCGGTGCAGGCGCGCCAGTTCGGCCTCGACCTGGTGGGCGGCCACGCGCTGCTCGGCCACCTCCAGCGCATGCGGCAGCCGCACGCGTGCCCGGCCCATCGCCATTCCGCGCGCGGCGCCGTGGCCGGCCAGCAGCTGTACCGGCCGTTGGCCGGAAGGGACCTGGCTGGCGCGTGCGCGCGGCACGCTCAGCTGTCCTCGTCGAAGCGGCGTTCGAACAGGCCGACCACCGCTTCCATCGCGGCGGCTTCGTCCTCGCCGTTGATGCGCACGGTGACCGGGGTGCCCTGGCCGGCGGCCAGCAGCATCACGCCCATGATGCTCTTGGCGTTGATCTCACGGCCCTTGGCGGCCATGGTCACGTTGCAGCGGAACGGTGCCAGGGTCTGCACCAGCTTGGCGGTGGCCCGGGCATGCAGGCCCAGGCGGTTGCTGACGGTGAGTTCTCGTTCAAGCATCGTCGACTATCGCTCCATTACGGGTACCCGCCGCGGCTGTGGCGGGCAGTTGATCCAGTCCCTGTTCCGGATAATTCATCACCCGCAGCAACATCGGCAGGCTCAGCGCCGATACCCGGCGAACCGGGGTCCCCAGCCGGGCCAGCTGCCCGGCAAGGTTGGCGGGGCTGGCGCCGTACAGGTCGGTCAGGATCAGCACGCCGTCACCTCCATCGACCCGCCGCAAAGCGGCCGAGGCGAGCGGGAGCAGGGCGTCCAGGTCTGCGTCGAACGGTACTTCGAAAGCTTCGGTTTTCAGCGGCAACTGCCGCAGGAGCCGGGTCGCCACGTCAAGCAGGGCGGTCCCGACCCCGGGATGTGTTACGAGGAGAATGCCACAGGTCATTACTGCACGTTAACAGGTCAAGGTGAATCGGCGATAGCAGCAGATGAGGGGTACTGTGTCCCGTATTCAGTGTTGCTCGGGTCGGGGCCCTTTTTCATTGAAAAAGGGATCCGACCCCATGCGTTTTTCGATGCCTGGCAGCGATTCATCCACGCATGGCATGGATCTACCGTGTCGACCAAGGTCGACACCTACCAACAGCGCACGGAATCTGTCAGAGGCGGGGCGGTGTGGGTAGGCAGGACCGTTGGCGCCATGGATGGCGCCATCGAGCCCCCAGGGGTGAGGGCGCTTTGCTTGCGAAGCACTGCTTCGCAAGCGCCCGAACGCCCAGCCGCCAGCGGCTGGGCCGGACCGCGGAGCGGGGTTCACGGCGTGTCCTGCCTACCCACACCGCCCCGCCATCCCACGGAATGCCGCTTTTGCTGTTGCTGTTGCTGTTGCCGGCCAGCGGCCGGCACTACCAACGGGTGCCGGGCGCAGCCCGGCCGACCACCCTCAATCCTGTTCGCGGTGGTAGGTGGCCACGTCCTGCCAGCCCATCTCGCGGGCGTGCCGGGCCATGCGCTCGGCCAGGAACACCGAGCGGTGCTTGCCGCCGGTGCAGCCGAACGCCACGGTCACGTAGCTGCGGGTGCCATCCCCCAGTTTCGGCAGCCAGGTATCCAGGAAATCCATCAGCTGGGCCAGGTAACGCTGCACGTCGGGCTGCGCTTCCAGATAGTCGCGCACGCCCGGCTCGCGGCCGCTCAGCGCGCGCAGGTCCGGGTCCCAGTGTGGATTGGGCAGCACCCGCGCATCGAACACGAAGTCCGCCTCGGCCGGTACGCCGCGCTTGTAGGCGAATGATTCGAACAGCAGCGACAGGCCGGTGGCATGGTCCATCGCGAACTCGGTGATGATCCGCCGCCGCAGCTGGTGCACGTTGAGGGTACTGGTATCGATCACCGCATCGGCCTCGCGGCGCAACGGTGCGGTCAGCTCGCGCTCGCGGGCGATCGCTTCGGGCAGCGACAGGCCCAGCTGGCTCAGCGGATGGCGACGGCGGGTGTCGGCGTAGCGCTTGAGCACCGTTTCGTCGCTGGCCTCGAAGAACAGTACCTTCACTTCCACGCCGGCGTCGGTGGCCAGCTGCCGCCAGTCGCCCAGCTGGCTCAGGTCGGCCTGGCCGCGGACATCGATGCCTACGGCCAGGCGGCGCGGTGCGCTGCCGTCGTGGTTGGCCAGCAGGCTGCGCACGAAGTCCGGCAGCAGGTGGATCGGCAGGTTGTCCGAGCAGTAGTAGTCCTGGTCCTCGAAGGTCTTCAGGGCGACGGATTTACCCGAGCCGGACAGGCCGCTGACGATGATCAGGGTCGGGGCGGTGGGGATTGCGGTGCTCATGGACAGGCTCTTCGAGGGGCAGGAGGATCAGGGTGTTCGCCGTTCCAGCAGGTTGCTGTGGCGGGCGATGAACATGGCCGCCGGGTCAATGCCCTTGGTGCGCAGGATGTGCAGGCGGGTGGCGGCTTCGGTCAGCACGGCCAGGTTGCGGCCGGGCATCACCGGCAGGGTGATCAGCGGAACGTCCAGGTCCAGCACATGGCGGGTGCCCGAGTCGCCGGTCAGACGCTCGTAGCCATGCGGGGTGGGTTCGGTCATCGGCTTGGTCAGGTGGACGATCAGCCGAAGGTATTTGTTCTTCTTTACAGCCGTGTCGCCGAACATCTCGCGCACGTTCAGCACGCCCAGGCCGCGCACTTCCAGCAGGTCCTGCAGCAGTTCGGGGCAGGTGCCGTCGAGTACATCCGGGGCGATCTGGGTGAACTCGGGGGCGTCGTCGGCGACCAGGCGGTGACCACGGCTGAGCAGCTCCAGTGCCAGCTCGCTCTTGCCCGACCCGGCCTCGCCGGTGATCAGCACGCCAATGGAATAGATCTCCATGAACACGCCGTGCAGGATCACCCTCGGTGCGAGCGTGCGCGCCAGGTGGTAGGACAGGTGGTTGAGCAGTTCGTGGCCGCGCTTGGGCGACAACCACAGCGGCGTGCCGGATTCATCGGCGGCGGCGCGCAGGTCTTCCGGGCAGGCCTGGTTGCGGGTCAGCACCAGTGCAAGCGGGTGCGACTGCATGATCTTTTCGATGGTCTCCCAACGCTGGCGCGGTTCCAGCGCATCCAGCCAGGACAGTTCCTCGGTGCCCAGGATCTGCACCTTGTTGGGATAGATGGCGTTGAGGTAGCCGGCCAGCGAGGGACGCCGCGAGACGGTATTGCCGGCCTCCAGCTCGCGCTTCTCACCGGATTTTCCTGCGGCCCAGCGCAGCCCCAGCCGCTCGCGCTGCTGTTCGAACAGTTCACGGGCGGTGATGCTGGTATTCATGCGGCGCTCGCAGGTGGGGTCATGTCCAGCGCCTCGCGCAGGGCCCGGGCATCGCCGGCCTCACGCAGGGCCTGGCGGATATCCGGCGCGGAAAACAGCTCGGCCAGCTCGGACAGCAGCATCAGGTGCTGGTGGGTGTAGTGGGCGGGGACGGCCATCGCGAACACCAGGTCCACCGGCTCATCGCCGCCGAAGTCGACCGGGCTCGCCAGACGCAGCAGGGCGCCACGGGGGCGGTCCAGGGTCGGCGCGCGGCCGTGGGGGATGGCGATACCGTGGCCGATCGCGGTGCTGCCCAGGGCTTCGCGCTGGCACAGGTTCAGATAGATCTGTTCGGCATTGGCCTGGCGGCAGGCCAGCAACCCGGCGGCGGCCTGCAGGACGCTGTCGCGGTCGGTGGCCGCGCAGAGCTGGGTCTGCACGGCCGCCAGGAGGTCAGTCAGGGGCATGTCTGCGGGGAACGGTGGCGATCAGCCACCATTGTCACCCACCGGCAGCGGTGCGTGCTGCTGTTTTTTCTCCTTGTGCTTGATGACCAGGCGGTCAAGCTTGTCCGCAAGCAGGTCGATCGCGGCATACATGGTCTGGCCGCCGGCCTCGGCGTGCAGGGTCTGCCCCGGGATGTTGAGGCTGGCGTCGACGTGGTGTTCGGTCTTCTGCAGCTTGAGGGTCACCCGCGCTTCGCAGTGCTGGTCGAAGTGTTTTCCGATCCGGGCCAGCTTCTCCTCCACATAGGACTGCAGGGCCGGGGTGACTTCGACGTCTTTGCCAAACGTTTCGATGCGCATCGGGTTTCTCCTGTGTTCGGATGTGCCAATGAACCTCTCCGCCGGGCGCGGCGGTGCGTCAAGCGATTCTGACCCTTTCGTGCGAGGCGGAGATGTTCATGGCTTCACGATACTTCGCCACGGTGCGTCGCGCTACTGGAATTCCCGACGATTTGAGCAGGTCAGCCAGCTTGGCGTCAGAAAGCGGCTTGCGCGGGTTTTCGTCGTCGATCAGGCGCCGGATCATCGCCTGGATGGCGGTGCTGGACGCCTCGCCACCGCCTTCGGTATCGATGCCCGAGGCGAAGAAGGCACGCAGCGGCAACGTGCCGCGCGGTGTGCGCACATGCTTGCGGGCGATCGCGCGCGACACCGTCGACTCGTGCAGGCCCAGTTCGGCGGCGATCTCGCGCAGGGTCAGCGGACGCAGCGCCTGTTCGCCGAACTCGAGGAAACCGGCCTGCTGCAGGATCAGGCTGCGCACCACCCGCAGCAGGGTTTCACCGCGCTGCTGCAGGCCCTTCAGCAGCCAGCGCGCCTCCTGCAGCTGGCCACGCAGGTAGCCGGCGTCGGCCTCGCCACAGCGGCGGATCAGCTGTTCGTAGCCACGGTGGATCACCACCTTCGGCCCGGCATGGGCGGCCAGCGCCGCGCGCCAGATGCCGTTCTGCCGCCACACCACCACGTCGGGCACCACGTAGGTATCCTGCGAAAGCGGCGCGATCTGGGTCCCCGGACGCGGGTCCAGCGAGCGCAGCAGGGCGACCGCTGTCTCGACCTCGTCCAGCGGCTGTTTCAGTTCATGGGCCAGACCGGCGACGCCACTGCGTGGCAGTCGTTCCAGCGGGCCTGCGGCAATCTGCCGCGCCAGCGCCAGGCCCGCGGTGTCGCCAGGCAACAGATCCAGCTGCAGCTGCAGGCATTCGCCGAGCGTGCGCGCGGCAACGCCGACCGGGTCGAAGCGCTGGATGCGATGCAGCACCGCAAGGATTTCATCCTCATCGGCATGAACCGACGGCAGCAGGGTTTCGGCGATGGTGGCCAGCGGTTCGCGCAGGTAACCGTCGTCGTCCAACGCATCGATCAGCGCAGCGCCGATGCTGCGGTCGTGCATGGAAAGATGCGACAGGTGCAGCTGCCACAGCAGGTGGTCGGCCAGCGTCTCGGTTTCGGCCACGCGCTCGGCGGCGCTGCCGGCGTCATCATCATCGTCGAAGCTGCCGCCACTGCCGGCAGCGCTCCAGTCGAGCTCGGCCGGTGCCCAGTCGTCGCCATTGTCGGTGCGTTCGGCCGGCGTGTCGGCGTCCGTGTTGTCGCCGCCTTCATTGGCGGCACTGCTGTCGTTGCTGTCGGCCCAGTCCAGCAGCGGATTGCTTTCCACGGCCTGGGCAATTTCAAGCTCCAGCTCGGTCGCGGACATCTGCAGCAGCTTGATCGCCTGCTGCAGCTGGGGGGTGAGCACCAGCTGCTGTCCCAACGATGTCTGCAGCCGAGTCTTCATGCCTGTGCCGAATGGAAGGAAAGGGACCCAGCACCTGCGGTCACAGCTTGAAGGAATCCCCAAGGTAGACGCGACGTACGTCAGCGTTGTCCAGGATCGCCTCCGGCGAGCCCTGGGCCAGCACGGTACCCTCGGCGAGGATATACGCGCGGTCGCAGATTCCCAAGGTCTCGCGCACGTTGTGGTCGGTGATCAGCACGCCGATGCCACGCTGCTTGAGATGGGTGACGATGCGCTGGATTTCGCCCACCGAGATCGGGTCGACACCGGCAAACGGTTCGTCGAGCAGGATCAGGCGCGGCTGCGCGGCCAGTGCGCGGGCGATCTCGCAGCGACGACGTTCGCCACCGGACAGGCTGGCACCGAGCTGGTCGGCGACATGGCCCAGCTGCAGCTCGTCGAGCAGGCTGTTCAATTCGCGCTCGCGGCCGGCCGAATCCAGGTCTTCGCGCAGTTCAAGCACCAGGCGGAGGTTGTCGGCCACGGTCAGCTTGCGGAACACCGACGGCTCCTGCGGCAGGTAGCCCACGCCCTGCTTGGCACGGGTGTACATCGGGTCGCTGGTGATGTCCTTGCCGTCGAGCACGATGCTGCCTGCATCGGCGGCGACCAGGCCGACGATCATGTAGAAGCAGGTGGTCTTGCCGGCACCGTTGGGGCCGAGCAGGCCGACCACTTCACCGGCGTCGAGGGTCAGCCCGAAGTCCTTGACGACTTCGCGCTGCTTGTAGCGCTTGCGCAGGCCCTTGGCGACGAGCATTACTTCTTGCTCCCCGCCGGCTTGGCCGGCGTGCTGGCCGGAGCCGCCGCCTTGGGTGCGGCGGCCGGCTGTGCCGCCGCGTTCTTGTTCTTCGGCGGAATGACAGTGCGCACGCGGCTGCCATCGCCACCGGAGTTCATCTCCCCGGTGCGGGTGTTGTAGACCATGCGCTGGCCGGCATTGGTGCCGCGCGCGCTGGTGACCTTGTAGCTGCCGGTCAGGGTGATGATCTCGGTCTTGATGTCGTAGTCGATGCGATCAGCCACCGCGTCCATCCAGGTGCCGTCGTCGAGCTGCTGCTTCATCGTGGCCTGCTTGCCGGTGAATACCGCACGCACGGCCTCGCCGTCCTTGAGGTAGATCTCCGCTTCGGACGCGCGGATGTCCAGCGTGCCCTGGGTAACGGTTACGCCCTGCGAGAGCACGGTCTTGCCATCGCCGGTGAGCACGCCCGACTGAGCGCCCGAGTCGATGGTCATGTTCTCGTTGCGGTCGGTGGACTTGGCAAAGCCAACGCTGGGAACAAGGAGACCGAGCGCGAGTACGGCTGCAAAGGGAATCTTCATCGGGGTCCGTTCTACCGGTGGGGCCGTCCGGGAAACCGGCGGCGGGTGGGTGGGCCGCCTTCCTTGCGCCGGTCCGGGGACGTCGCAGGAGGGTGGCGGAATCAGCGTCGGGGCGTGTATCGGCCCTTGGACTGGCTGAGGAAATGATACGTGTTGTTCTTCGAATCCACCTCGAAGCCCACGCCGGACTGTTCCATGCCGGGACGGGTCATGGTGACCCGCGCATCGGTGCGGGCACGGTTCTCCTTCGGGAACACGTCCAGGTGGTCGGTGCGGAACGTGGTCGGCACCACGCCCGGATCGGCCGGACTGTCGCCAGCGACATTGCCGCGCAGCTTCATCTCGTCGCCCTTGGCGCTGAGCCAGCCGGTCTCGGCGCGCAGGGTCCAGTGCTTGCCATCCTTGTCCGGCATCTCGAACAGTGGGGTGGCGATGTTGATGGTCTGGTCGCCGCGCTGCCGTTCCAGCCGCGGTGCGCGCAGGGTGGTCGATTCCTTGCCCTGCTCATCCAGTGCGACGATCTGGAAGTCGTGCAGGATGTAGTCCACGCCGGCGTCCTGGCCGGCAGTGGCCGGGCCCTTGTCACGGTTGCGCAGGGCGGCCCAGCTGCTGAGCAGGGCCGCCAGCAGCAGGCCGATGCCGAGCACGGTGCGCCAGTTCAGGGTGGGCAGGTTCATGCGCCGAACCTCGCCAGGACCGCGTCCACATGGCCTTGGGCGGCCAGCAGGATGTCGCACAGTTCACGGGCGGCGCCACGTCCGCCATCGGCGCGGGTCTGCCAGTGCACGCGCTCGGCGATCCACGGGTGGGCGTTGGCTGGCGCCACCGCCAGGCCGACCGCGCCCAGCGGCGCCAGGTCCGGCAGGTCGTCGCCCATGAAGGCCACCTGCTCCAGGCCGATGCCATGCTGCGCACACAGCGCCTGCACGCTGGCCAGCTTGTCGCCCACGGCGATCTGGGTGTCGATGCCGAGGTCGGCGCCGCGCTTGAGCGCGGACTGGCTGTTGCGCGCGGTGATCAGCACGGGATGGATGCCGTGCTGCTGCAGCAGTTTCAGGCCCAGACCGTCCTGCACGAAGTACGCCTTGCTCTCGTTGCCGTCCTTGTCGTAGTACAGCCGACCGTCGGTGAGGGTACCGTCCACGTCGAAGCAGGCCAGGCGGACGCGGGCCGCAGCGGCATGCAGGTGGGCGGGGAACGCGGGCAGCGGGGACCAGGGCATCAGGCGATCAGGCTCGGTGGGGGCGTGTGGGGCATTACAGACTGAATGGGGTCTACGGACTGTCGGTTAAACCACCCGGGCCCGCAACAGGTCATGAATGTTCAGGGCGCCGACCGCACGGCCCTGGCCATCGACCACGATCAGGCCGTTGATTTTCTGGGTCTCCATCTGCCGCGCGGCCTCTACGGCCAGCTGGTCGGCACCGATGGTGCGCGGGTTGCGGGTCATCACATCGGCGATCTTCGCGGTGCGCACGTCCAGCGCGCTGTCCAGCGCCCGGCGCAGGTCGCCGTCGGTGAACAGGCCGATCAGCACGCCATCGGCGTCGACCACGGCGGTCATGCCGAGCCGCTTGCGGCTCATTTCCACCAGCGCCTCGCTGAGGCTGGCATCGGCGCTCACGCTGGGCAGGTCCTCGCCGGTATGCATGACATCGGTGATGTGCAGCAGCAGGCGACGGCCGAGGCTGCCGGCCGGGTGCGAGCGGGCGAAGTCGTCGGCGGTGAAGCCGCGTGCGTCAAGCAGGGCTACGGCCAGCGCATCGCCCATCGCCAGCGAGGCGGTGGTGCTGGAGGTCGGCGCCAGCGCCAGCGGGCAGGCCTCGGCCGGCACGCTTACATCCAGGTGGATGTCGGCGGCGGTGGCCAGGCTCGACTGCGGGCGGCCGGTCATGGAAATCAGCATGTTGCCCTGGCGCTTGAGCACCGGCAGCAGCATCAGCACCTCATCGGACTCGCCCGAATAGGACAGGGCCAGCACCACGTCGGCTTCGGTGATCATGCCCAGGTCGCCGTGGCCGGCTTCGCCGGGATGCACGTAGAACGCCGGTGTGCCGGTGGAGGCCAGGGTGGCGGCGATCTTGCGGGCAATGTGGCCGGACTTGCCCATGCCGGTGGCGACCACCCGGCCGCGGCTGGCCAGGATCGCCTCGCAGGCCTGCTGGAAGGCCTCGCCAAGGCGGTCGGCGACGGCATCCAGCGCCTGCCGCTCGATCTCGAACACGCGGCGGCCACTGGCGACCAGGCCGGCAGGGTCGACGGAACGGGGGGGCAACAGGGATTCGGCCATGCGGATGCCACGCAGCGGAAGTAGAATGGAGGCACATTTTATTAGGAAAGCCCGTTGGACGCCGACACCATCCGCAATCTGATCGAAACCGGCCTGCCTGGCGCCCGCGCCGATGTGCAGGGCGATGATGGCGTGCATTTCGAAGCGACCGTGGTCTGCGAGGCCTTCGCCGGCAAGATGCCGCTGGCCCGCCACCGCATGGTCTATGCCACGCTGGGCGACCTGATGGGCGGCGCGATCCACGCGCTGGCACTGAAAACCGTGACCCCGGCCGAAGCCGGCTGAACCGCAGAAGATCCCGAATACATGGCCAAGATCGTTGTGACCGGCGGCGCTGCGCTGCACGGTGAAGTGAGCATCTCCGGCGCCAAGAACGCCGTCCTCCCCATCCTCTGCGCGACCCTGCTGGCCGATGAGCCGGTGGAGATCACCAACGTGCCGCACCTGCACGACGTGGTCACCACGGTGAAGCTGCTGGGCGAGCTGGGTGCCAAGGTCACCATCGACCAGGGCACGCTGTCGCGTGGCAGTGCGATCGTGGTCGACCCGCGTTCGGTCAACCAGCACGTTGCGCCGTACGAGCTGGTCAAGACCATGCGCGCCTCGATCCTGGTGCTGGGCCCGCTGCTGGCCCGCTTCGGCGCGGCCGAAGTGTCGCTGCCCGGCGGCTGCGCGATCGGTTCGCGTCCGGTCGACCAGCACATCAAGGGCCTGCAGGCGCTGGGTGCCGAGATCGTGGTCGAGAACGGCTTCATCAAGGCCAGCGCCAAGCGCCTGAAGGGCGGCCATTTCACCTTCGACATGGTCAGCGTCACCGGCACCGAGAACGTGCTGATGGGCGCGGTGCTGGCCGAAGGTACCACCATCCTCGACAACTGCGCGATGGAACCGGAAGTGACCGATCTGGCGCATTGCCTGATCGCGCTGGGCGCGAAGATCGAAGGCCTGGGCACTGCCCGCCTGGTCATCGAAGGCGTCGAGCGCCTGTCCGGCGGCCGCCACGAAGTGCTGCCCGACCGCATCGAAACCGGTACCTTCCTGGTCGCTGCGGCGATGACCGGCGGCAAGGTTACGGTCAACCGTGCGCGCCCGAACACCATGGACGCGGTGCTGTCCAAGCTGGTCGAGGCCGGCGCGAAGATCGAGACCACCGAAGACACCATCACCCTGGACATGCAGGGCAAGCGGCCGAAGGCGGTCAACCTGACCACCGCGCCGTACCCGGCGTTCCCGACCGACATGCAGGCGCAGTTCATGGCACTCAACTGCGTGGCCGACGGCGTGGGCGTGATCAACGAAACGATCTTCGAGAACCGTTTCATGCACGTCAATGAACTGCTGCGCCTGGGCGCGGACATCCAGGTTGAAGGCCACACCGCCATCGTGCGTGGCAGCGAGCACCTGAGTGGCGCACCGGTAATGGCCACCGACCTGCGTGCGTCGGCGTCGCTGATCCTGGCCGGCCTGATGGCCAGCGGCGAGACCACCATCGACCGCATCTACCACCTTGATCGTGGCTACGAGAACATCGAAGAGAAGCTGTCTTCGCTCGGTGCCACCATCCGGCGCGTGCCATGATCCTGCGCGGCAAGTTCAGCCCGCGCCGCAAGGCGCTGCTGGCTCTGGTGCTGATCGTGCTGGCGTGGCTGGGCTATGCCTGGTACGCCAACATCGCCATCACCCAGGGCATCGAGCAGAAGGACATGGACTGGAATGGCGACGGCACGGTCTCGCGTGACGAGATCATCGAATCGTTCTACGCGGTCGCGGTGAACGACAGCCAGGACGGCAACCGCCATTGCCGTACCTTCGTCTGGCGCAGCACCGGCGAACAGATCCGCGTGGACTGCCGCACCGAGTTCAAGCCGGCCGCGGCCGAGGAAAAGAAGTAAGAACAACGCCCGCGAAAGCGGGCGTCTTCTTTTGGCAGTGCCGGCCGCTGGCCGGCAATCCCGTCAATCTCGTGGAGCACTACACAAATGCCGGCCAGCGGCCGGCACTACCGGTTCGCCGGTCAGTTCATCGCCTTGATGGTTAGGTCCAGCGCATCGCGGCCGCTCTCACGCTGCAGCATGCGCGCCGGCACCGGGAATTCCGGCACGATCCAGGCGATCAGCTCCTTGTTGCCGTCGGCACGCGAGACCTTGGTGGCCTCGTAGCTCTTGCCGCCCACGGTGATCGATTCCTTGCCGATCACGCGGTAGGTCATGTTCTTGATGCGGCCTTCGTCGACCATGCGATAGGTCAGCGGCTTGCCGGCGGCCAGGTCGCGGGCGATCGCCAGATTGATCAGCAGCGCGTCCATGTCGCCCGTCTTCAACGCGATGGGGCCCGCACGGTCCGGCTTGATGTCGCCGGTCCAGGTGGCCTGGTTGCTGGTCCAGTTGTAGTTGGCCTGCACATTGCGCTTCTTCACCAGCAGTGCCGAACGGTCCTGGCTGCTGAGCGGGCGCAGCTGGCCACGCACCTCTTCGAACACGGTGCTCTGGCTCAGGTCGGCCAGCTGGTTCTTCACCTGCAGCGTGTAGCGCCACTTGTTGGCTCCCTCGCTGCTCAGCGTCATGCTGCCATTGGCCTGCATGCCCATGTAGCTGGCCAGGTAATCGGCCTTGAATGGCTGCAGGGCCATGGCCGGCAGGCTGGCCACCGACAGTGCGGCTGCAGCGATCCAGGTGAGGGGGCGGGTCAGGGTGCTCATGCTCAGACTCCTTGGTACTCGATCAGGCGCAGATCGACGCGGTCTTCGCCGTCTTCGCGTTGCAGGATGCGCACCGGGGTGGGGACACCGTTGGCGATCCAGAGGATGGTTTCGTTGTTGCCGCCGTTGGTCCGGTAGACCCGCAGCGCGTTGTAGGACAGGTCGCCGACCTCGACATTCTCGGTCTGCGGCGCGGCCTGGTAGTCGTGCTGGCGGACCTTGCCCATGTCCACGTAGCGATAGTGCATGGTGGCGCCCGGGCGGGCATCACGCATGATCGCCAGATTGATCAGCAGCGCGCTCTGGTCGCCCGGCTGCAGCGCGATCGGTTGCGCACGTTCCTTCTTGACGTCGCCGCTCCACTGCGCGGTGCCGGCCTGCCAGTTGTACGTGCCGACCGCTTTCTTGCCCAGGAACAGGCCCTTGCGCACCGTGCTCTGGCTGAGCGGCGCATAGACGCCGCTGCGCTCTTCGAACACCGTGCTCTGCTCGATGTTCAGGCCCAGCACGCTGGCGAAGCCGCGGCGGCCGACCACCTGCATGTCCACCCGCCACTGGTTGCCGCCGGTGTGGGTGACCTGCATGCTGGCGTCGCCGGCCTCCTTGCCTTTGTAGAAGGCCTGGTAGGTCGCGGTGAACGGCTGCAGCGGCGGCGGCTCCCAGGCCAGCGCCGGCGGCATCGGCACGGCCGGTTCCGCAGGCGGTTGGACTGCAGGCGCCGGCTGCGCAGGGGCCGCAGGCGCTTGCATCTGGCCCCAACCCACGCCGGGAAGCACGACAAGCGACAGCAGCAATGAAGTGGACAGCAGGGTCGTGGTCTTCATGGAGGACAGGAGCTGCAGGAGGGGGGCAGGATGCCAGCCCCGCAGTCAGCGGGGCGTGTGCGTGGGCGTTACCGGTTCAGGTTCCCGGCGGAATCTAGGGCCAGTGGGCTAAACAGGGGGTGACCGTCCAGGTGCGGCTGCCCCTCCCGTTCAGTCAGGCGGCCGGCGCACAGCAGCTGGAGGGTGGCGATCAGCAGAGGGTGCTCCACCTCCAGCACGCGCGCGGCCAGGCTGTCGGCGTCATCGCCGGGCATCACCGGTACCCGTACCTGGGCCAGCACGGCGCCGGCATCCAGTTCGGGAACGACCAGATGCACGCTGGCCCCGTGCTCGGCATCGCCGGCGTGCAGCGCCCGCGCATGCGTATCCAGCCCTTTGTGCAGTGGCAGCAGGGAGGGGTGGATGTTGACCAGGCGGCCATTGAAGCGCTGCACGAAGGCTGCGCCGAGAATGCGCATGTAGCCGGCGCAGACGATCCAGTCCGGCGCGACCGCGGCCAGTGCATCGCCCAGGGCCTGCTCGTAGGCGGCGCGGTCGTCGAATTCCTTCGGCGCATGTGCCCAGCGCAGGCGTGCACCGACCCGTTGCAGCGCGGCGGCGGCTGGGCGGTCGGAGAACACGCCGACAACCTCGGCGGGCAGGCGGCCGTCGGCAATTGCATCAAGGATGGCCTGCAGGTTGCTGCCGCGGCCGGAGGCGAGCACGGCAATGCGGGTGGGCGTGGTCATTGCCGGGCACTCCGGCGGATCAACGGCCAGCTCAGCAGGCTGCCCACGGTCGCCAGCAGCATGTCGGCATGCGCGTCCCACATGTCGCCCTGCTGCCCGTTGTAGGCCTCGGCGGCGTCGGGCGAAAGGGCCAGTGCGATGGCCCACTCGAACCACTCGTAGACCAGGCTGGCGCACATCACTGCCATCACCGCCAGGGTGAAAGCCTGGCCGCGGCGCAGCGCCGGCCAGGCATGGCGTGCCAGCTGCAGCAGCGCAGGCGTGAAGCAGACGCCGAACAGGAAGTGGATAAGCCGGTCGAAATGATTACGCTGCCAGCCAAACGCCACATTCGGCGACCAGCCGGTCAGCGTCTGCGCCCATGCGTCGTAGGGCACGTTCGAGTACAGCCAGCGCGCAGCCACGCAGTGCAGTGCAATGAAGCCGCAGATCGCGATGAAGGCACCGTTGCCCAGCCAGCCACCCCGGCGGTCGACCCATAGCAGTGCGGCCAGCCCGATCACGGTCAGGGTGCTGTGCAGGGCCTGCTCGGTGGGCCACAGCGGGTGGATCCAGCTGATCGCGAACACCGCCAGCACGGCGGCGAAGGCCAGCTTCTTGGGGCCCGTGAAACGGGAAGCGGCAGGCGAGGCGGTCGTGGAGAGGGCAGGCGCGGACATGGGGAGTCGATCAGGGGAGGGGGGCGTCTGCCGGCAAGCTCAGACGCTGAGATGGTCGCCACGGTCGAACAGTGCGGCCATGTCAGGCTTGGACAGGAACACCCAGGCATAGGCGGTCAGGGCCATGCCCAGCGGGCCAGCCAGTACCGCCAGCCAGGCCGCGCGCTGGCACCAGGCCAGCCCGGTGCGGCGCGACAGCAGGCGTGCGGTGTGCAGCTGCACGACGCCAAGCGCGGCAGCCAGCAGCGAAATGACCCCGTACACCGTGGCCAGTACCGCGCCATCGGCCAGCCCGCGTGAGCTGGCGACCAGGCCGATGAAACCGAGGAACGCCAGCGCGGCCATCCAGTGGAAAACCGCCAGCGCGTAGAACAGCACCTTCAGCGTCTGCAGGTGGCTGGCCAGCTGCAGCTGCGCCAGGGTCTGCTGCGGCAGCGGCGGTGGTGCGCCGGGTGTCGTCATGTCGTTGCACCCCTTGCATCGAAGGCGGCCTTGACCTGCGGGCGCAGCAGCGTAACCAGGGTGAATACCGCCAGAACGGTGCCCAGCGGCGCGCACAGGCAGAGCAGGCCGGCCACGATCAGGCACAGCAGGTGGCGACGACGCTGGGCCAGGCAGCGTCCGGCCTGGATGACGAATGCGGCCATGCCCAGGCCACCGGCGACGAACACGGTCCCCAGCACCGTGAACACCCAGCCGAACAGGCGCTGTTCGGCCGGCGACGAGGGCTGGCCCCCGGAGTTCATCGGCAGATGGCCGCTCAGCGCACTGATGCCGAGCACGATGTACAGAATGAAAAACAGCGAGAGCAGCGCGATCAGGCCGCCGAACACGTAGTGCGCGATGGACAGCGCGCGCAGGTGGTCAGCGTCCTGCCTGCTGAAGACCGGCACGGCCGCCAACGGCGGCGGTACCGGGGCGGGTGCCAGGGGGGGCGTTGCGTCCATGCGGGCTCCTCGGGGTCGGGTTCAGCCGATGCGGACGCGCTCGGCGCCTTCGGCGGTGACCACCTGGCCGATGGTCCAGTGCTCCAGGCCCTGCGCATTGACCGCCTCGGACACCGCAGCCACCTGGTCCGGCGCGACGATCAGCACGAAGCCGATGCCGCAGTTGAAAGTGCGCCACATCTCGCTGTCGGCCACCGCGCCTTCCTTCTGCAGCCACTGGAATACCGGCGGCAGGGTCCAGGACGAGGCCTGGATGTCCAGGCCGAGGCCGTCGGGCACCACGCGGATGATGTTCTCGGTCAGGCCGCCACCGGTGATGTGGGCCATGCCGTGGATGGCGTCGCCGTGCGACTTCAGCAGCGACAGGATCGGCTTCACGTACAGGCGGGTCGGTGCCATCAGCGCATCGACCAGCTTCACGCCACCTTCCAGTTCCAGGTCGGCCGGGCGGCCGGCGCGGTCGTAGATGCGGCGCACCAGCGAGTAGCCATTGGAATGCGGGCCGGACGAGGCGATGCCGATCAGCACGTCGCCGGCGGCCACGCTGGCGCCGTCCTTCAGCTCGCTCTTCTCGACCGCAGCGACCGTGAAGCCGGCCAGGTCGTACTCGCCCGGGGCGTACATGTCGGGCATTTCAGCGGTTTCACCGCCGATCAGCGCGCAGCCGGCCTCGGTGCAGCCGTTGGCGATGCCGCCCACCACCGCTGCGGCGGTGTCGATGTCCAGCTTGCCGGTGGCGAAGTAGTCCAGGAAGAACAGCGGCTCAGCGCCCTGCACCAGCACGTCGTTCACGCACATCGCGACCAGGTCGATGCCGATCGTATCGTGGCGGTTCAGCTGGTGGGCCAGCTTCAGCTTGGTGCCCACGCCGTCGGTACCCGACACCAGCACCGGCTCGCGGTATTTGTTGGACAGGTCGAACAGGGCGCCGAAGCCGCCCAGGCCGCCCATCACTTCCGGGCGGAAGCTGCGCTTGACCAGGGGCTTGATCCGCTCGACCAGCGCGTTGCCGGCGTCGATGTCGACACCCGCGTCACGGTAGGTGAGGGGGGAGGGGGCGGAAGACGGGGTGTTGGTCACGGGCGTCGGCGCTGGCAGGGGTTGAACGAGCGATTTTAACAGGCCGCATTGGCGCAAAGGCCGTATTCGGGCAACAATTCCCCCGGATTCGTCGAGCCAATGGATGTCCTGATGCGCCGCAGCCTGATTCTGACCCTGCTCCTTGCACTGAGCCTGCCGGTGGCCACGATGGCCCAGAGCGGCCTGCGCACCGAGGGAGATGTTGCCACCGCCTCGGGTGCGTACGAGGCCGAAGTGCCCGTCAACAGCCAGGCCGAAGCCGATCGCAACGGCGCCCTGGCCCGTGCCCTGAGCGTGGTGCTGGGCAAACTGTCGGGCGACCGCAACGTGATGTCCCGCCCCGGCGTGGTGCAGGCGCTGCGCAACGCCAAGGACTACGTGGCCAGCTACGACTACAAGCAGGACCAGAGCGTGGGCGCCAGCGGCGCGCCGAGCTTCAGGACCCTGCTGGTGGCCCGCTTCCGCGAGGATGACGTTGACTCGCTGGTCTCGGCGCTGGGTCTGCCGCTGTGGCCGCAGCCGCGGCCGAAGCCGGTGGTGTGGTTGGCCGTCGACGACGGCAGTGGCCCGCGCCTGGTCAGCGTGCAGCAGGCCAACGCCGCCCGCCCGCTGCTGAACCGCGCCATCGAGCGGGGTTACAAGCTCGGCCTGCCCAGCGGCGGTGCCGCCGAACAGGCGCTGGCCGGTGCCATCTGGCGCCAGGACAGTGCCGCCGTGGCCCGCGCCTCGTCGCGCTACGCGCCGCCGATGCAGCTGATCGGCAAGCTCTACCGCGCCAACGGCGGCTGGCAGGCGGACTGGGTGTTCGTCGACAACGGCCGTGAGCTGAACAAGTGGACCAGCAAGGACGCTAACGCCATGCGCGCGATGGCCGCCGGTGCCGACGGCGCCGCCGACGCGCTGGTCAGGCGCTATGCCAAGGCGGGTGCCGCCGTCGGCCAGGCCGGGACCTACCGCGTGGTGGTCACCGGCATCAACAGTGCCGACGACTACCTGCGCCTTGCCGCCGGGCTGCGCGAGGTGCCGGTGGTGCGCAATGTCACCCCGCTGCACGCCTCGGCCGGCCAGCTGGAGCTGAGCCTGGAGATGACCACCGGCCTGGCCGGCTTCAACCGCATGCTGGGCGACAACGGCGTGCTGGTGCCCAGCGCGACGCTGCCGGCCCTGCCGACCCCGATCGATGACACCACCGGTGCCCCGGTGGCCGTGCCGGTCAGCAACGAGTACCGTTTGCGATGACCCTGACCCCGGAAGCCGAAATCGCGCAGTTCCTGCGCCGCCTGAAGTACATCCTGTTCGCCGGCCTGGTCGGCTGGGTGGTGTGGCTGCTGGCACCGATCCTGACCCCGTTCGTGCTGGCGCTGGCGCTGGCGTGGCTGGGCGACCCGCTGGTGGACCGCATCGAGGCCACCGGCCGTTCGCGCATGACCGGCGTGGTGCTGGTGTTCGCGGCGATGGTGCTGGTGATCGTGGCGCTGCTGCTGGTGCTGGTGCCGATGATCGAGCGCCAGATCACCACCCTGATCGCGGTCGCGCCGCAGGCACAGGCGTGGCTGATGGAGAAGGGGATCCCCTGGTTCGAGCAGAAGACCGGCCTGGAAGTGATGCAGTGGCTGGATCCGGACCGCCTGATCGAATGGGTGCGCAGCCACTGGCAGCAGGCCGGCGGCTTCGCCACCACATTCATGGGCTACGTCTCGCGTTCGGGCTTTGCGATGGTGACCTGGGTGGTCAACATCCTGCTGCTGCCGATCCTGGCGTTCTATTTCCTGCGCGACTGGGACAAGCTGGTCGAGCGGGTGGCGTCGGTCATTCCGCGCAACCAGATCGGCACCATCAGCGCGTTGGCGCGCGAGTCCAACGAGGTGCTGGGCGCGTTCATCCGCGGACAGTTCCTGGTGATGCTGGCATTGGGCGTGATCTATGCCGGCGGCCTGACGCTGGTCGGCCTCAAGCTGGGCTTACTGATCGGCCTGATTGCCGGCCTGATCAGCTTCATACCGTACCTGGGCGCGACCACTGGCGTGCTGATGGCGGTGATCGCGGCACTGGTGCAGGCGCAGGGCTTCGACCTGAAGCTGCTGATCCTGGTGGGCGTGGTGTTCACCGTGGGCCAGCTGCTGGAAAGCTACGTGCTGACCCCGCGTATCGTCGGCGACAAGATCGGCCTGCACCCGGTGGCAGTGATCTTTGCGGTGATGGCCGGCGGCCAGCTGTTCGGCTTCCTCGGCATGCTGCTGGCGCTGCCGGTGGCGGCGGTGACCAATGTTCTGCTGCGCTATGCGCATCAGCGCTACCGACAGAGCGAGCTGTACGTGGGCGAGAAGCCGGCGATCGTGCTTGATGGCGTAGTGGACGCCCCCCATATCATCGTTCCGAACGACAAGGGCCCCGACCTGAAGTGATGGGTGTGCCGCAACTGCCGCTGGCCCTGCATTACCCGCGGGACCAGCGCCTGGAGACCTTCATCGGCGCGCCGGATGGCGCGCTGGCGCAGCTGCGCGCGATCGCGGTTGGCGCCAGCCACGACTGGGTCTACCTGGAAGGTGCGGCGGGAACCGGCAAGACCCACCAGGCGCTGGCGATGTGCTCCAGCGCCGAGCAGGCCGGGCGCTTGCCGACGTACGTGCCACTGGCCAGCGCCGCCGGCCGCGTTCGTGCAGCGCTGGATGGGCTGGACGCACGCGAACTGGTGGCGCTGGACGGGCTGGACGAGGTTGCCGGCAATCGCGAGGACGAGATCGCGCTGTTTGATTTCCACAACCGCGCGCGCGCTGCAGGTGTAACCGTGCTGTACACGGCGCAGAAGGCGCCGGGCGAGCTGGGCCTGGTGCTGCCGGACCTGCGTTCGCGCCTGGGCCAGTGCGTGCGCGTGCTGCTGCAGCCGCTGGATGAGGAAGGTCGTGCTGCGGTGCTGCGCGAGCGTGCACTGCGACGCGGCCTGGCCATCGACGAAGCGGCCATCGAATGGCTGCTGTCGCACACCGGCCGTGAGCTGGGTGGATTGATCACCCTGCTGGACTGGCTGGACCGCGAATCGCTGGCGGCGAAGCGGCGGATCACCGTGCCGTTCCTGCGCCAGGTGCTGGAAGAAGGCCGGCCTCGTTACTGAGGGCGGGGTTTGTTGGCAGGGCTGCGCCCTGCACCCGCAGAAGCAACGTCAACGTCAAAGGCTGGCTTCCTGAGGGGAGGCGGGGTGGCTCAGGTTGCGGGGGCGTGAGCGCCATGGATGGCGCGATCGAGGCTACATGGACGTACTTGCGCCGTCCCCCGCAACCTGAGCCACCCCGCCTTCGACAGGTTCCCGCGATCTGCCGGGACTGCGTACTGCACTGCTGACTGTTGACTGCTGTTGGTGGGTGACGACCGTTGGTCGTCACCGGAGCAAGCGCAGCGAAGCGACCCGCTTTTGCTTTTCTTTCCTTTCTTCCGTGGGCGTCCAGCCACGAGGGGCTCAGCCGTTCGCCGCCAGCTCCACATCCAGCGCGCGCAGGCGATCCACGGTCCCGACATCGGTCCAACGCCCCCGATGGTGCTGCCCCGTCATCAACCCCTGCGCCATGAAATGCTTCTGCAGCGGCACCACCGAGAACCTCGGCGGCAGCCGCTCGCTGCCCGGCGCATCGCCGATCACCGCGCGCCAGTCGGCCACGATCGAGGGGCGGTACACGCCGATGCCGGCATAGGTCAGGCATGGCCCTGCGCGGTCGTGGTGCAGCAGGCCCTGTGCATCCAGCCGATAGTCACCGTTCGGGTGCTGAACCGGATTGTCGACCAGCACCAGATGTGCCTGGCCCTGCGGCTCGCGCGGCAGCGTGGCGAAATCGAAATCGGTCCAGATATCGCCGTTCACCACCAGGAACGGGGCATCGCCCAGCACCGGCAGTGCATTGAGGATGCCGCCGCCGGTTTCCA
The DNA here is from genome assembly GCF_051853085.1 of Stenotrophomonas sp. T8. Lineage (NCBI taxonomy): Bacteria > Pseudomonadati > Pseudomonadota > Gammaproteobacteria > Lysobacterales > Lysobacteraceae > Stenotrophomonas > Stenotrophomonas sp. T8. The sequence goes on from NZ_CP195329.1 coordinate 742,470, forward strand.
GCGGGGTCTGCCCTTCGTAAAGGAAATGCAGGCGCAGGCCCCACTGGCTGCCATCACCCAGCGTCGCCGGGAACTGCTCGGCCAGCCACGCGGTGTTGACCACCACCTCGCGCACGCCGAGCGCTGCCAGGCGCTCCAGGTGCCAGACGATCAGTGGCTTGCCGGCCACTTCCAGCAGCGGCTTGGGTGTGTGCAGGGTCAGCGGGCGCATGCGCTCGCCGAGCCCGGCGGCAAAGACCAACGCCTTCATCGGGCCACGCGCATCGGTGCGCCCAGTTCGGCCAGCGCCGGCTTGATGCGGTTTTCCAGCAGCTGCTGCAGAGGCGCCAGCTCGCGATAGCGTGGCAGCACTTCATCCAGATAGCCGATGAAGCGCGGTGCGTCGTCCAGGTAATGGCCCTTGTTGTCGCGGTAGCGCAGGCGGCAGAACAGGCCGAGGATCTTCACGTGGCGCTGGATGCCCATCCAGTCGGCATCGCGTAGGAAGGTGGCGCGGTCGGGCACCGGCAGGCCGGCGTCGCGCGCGCGTTCGTGGTACTGCGCCAGCCACGCGTCAACGCGCTGCAGCGGCCAGCTCAGGAAGGCGTCCTTGAACAGGCTCACCGCGTCGTAGGCGATCGGGCCACGCACCAGGTCCTGGAAATCCAGCACCGCGGGGCCGTCGTCGACCGGCATCAGGTTGCGCGGCATGTAATCGCGGTGGGTCATCAGCTGGGCCTGGCCCAGCGCGTTGTCCATCAACCGGCGATGCACCAGCTGCAGCCCCTCGAGCTCACCGCAGTCCAGTTCCAGGTTCAGGTGCCGCTGCAGGAACCATTCGTCGAACAGGCCGGCATCGCGCTGCAGCAGCGCTTCGCCGAACTGGCCGAAGTCGGCCGGTACCGGAATCGCCTGCAGGCGCAGCAGCTGTTCGATCGAGCGGCCGAACCATTCATCGGCATTGCGCTCGTCGAGGATCCTGGCCAGGGTCGGGCCGCCGAGATCTTCCAGCAGCAGGAAGCCGGCCTCCAGGTCCTGCGCCAACAGTGCGGGCACGCGCAGGCCGTTGTCGTGCAGCAGGCCGCGCATGCGCAGCCACGGCCGCGGATCTTCCAGCCCCGGTGGGGCGTCCATCACGATGTGGCTGCCACGGGTGCTGGTGGTACGCCAGTAGCTGCGCATGCCGGCATCGACCGAAGCGCGCTCGACCACCGCGCTGGCATCGTCGAGCTGGGTACGGGCCCACTGCAGGCGCCGCGCGCTGCGCTGGGGATCGGAGGCGGGTTCGGTCATGCGGGCATATCCGGGGGCGCTGGGCGCGCCAACGTCGGGAACAGGAGGGGAAGGAGGGACGGGGTCAGCGGCGGCCGCTGAACAGGCGCAGGACGGCCAGCACGGCCACCGCGCCCACCACCGCACCGAGGAAACCGGCCGGTTCGCCGGGGGCGTACCAGCCCATGTACTGGCCGAACCAACCGGCCAGCAGTGCACCGAGGATGCCCAGCACGATGGTCAGCAGGCAGCCCATGCGGTTGTTGCCGGGCATGAAGAAACGCCCGAGCAGGCCGACGAAGAAGCCGACCAGCAGGATGTACAACCAGCTGCTGCTGCCGAACAGACCATTCATGCGCGCGGATTCCGCTTGAGTGTGGACGCAGCCTAGCAAGGCCAGGCTGCGTCCGTCACCGGTGCCGGATCAGCAGCAGCCGTGGTCGCCGTGGCGGGTGCCGCTGTCGGCAGCCACCGGCGAACCGCTGGTCTCGCCACGCAGGCTGGCGGCGTAGTGCTCGCTGATCACCTTGGACACGCAGGCGGTGACCTTCTTGCCCATCGGGATGTGCAGGAACTCGTTCGGGCCGTGCGCATTGGAGTGCGGGCCGAGCACGCCGGTGATCATGAACTGCGCACCCGGGAACTTCTCACCGAGCATGCCCATGAACGGGATCGAGCCGCCTTCGCCCATGTACATTGCCGGCTTGCCGAAGAAGGCCTGGCTGGCATCGTCGATGGCCTGGGTCAGCCACGGCGCCATGGCCGGGGCGTTCCAGCCAGTGGAGGCCTTTTCCAGGTCCAGGGTGACCTGCGCGCCGTTCGGCGGGTCGCGCAGCAGCGCTTCCTTCAGCAGCTCGCCGCAGGCCTTGCCATCGGCGGTCGGCGGCAGGCGCAGCGACAGCTTCACCGAGGTCTGCGGGCGCAGCACGTTGCCGGCCGATTCCAGCGGCGGCATGCCGCCCACGCCGGTGACCGACAGCGCCGGGCGCCAGGTGCGGTTGAGCACCAGCTCGGTCAGGTCCTCGTTCATCGGACGCAGGCCGTCGACCATGGGGAACTTCTCGAAGATCTCGGTATCCACCACTTCGGCCGCGCGCCTGGCCTGTTCCAGCCGTTCGGCCGGAATTTCCACGTTCATGCCGTCGATCAGGATACGGCCGGTGTCCTGGTCCTCGATGCGCGACAGCAGCTGGCGCAGCAGGCGGAAGCTGGACGGCACCACGCCGGAGGCATCGCCGGAATGCACGCCTTCGTTGAGCACCTTCACGGTGAAGTTGCCGCCGGTCAGGCCGCGCAGCGAGGTGGTGCACCACAGCTGGTCGTAGTTGGCGCAGCCCGAATCCAGGCAGACCACCAGCGAGGGCTTGCCGATCCGCTCGGCCAGGTGGTCGACGTAGGCCGGCAGGTCGTAGCTGCCGGACTCTTCGCAGGCCTCGATCAGCACCACGCAGCGGGCGTGCGGCAGGCCTTGGGCCTGCAGCGCCAGCACGGCGGCCAGCGAGCCGAAGATGGCGTAGCCGTCGTCCGCACCGCCGCGGCCATACAGCTTGTCGCCGCGAAGGACCGGCGTCCACGGGCCGAGATCGTCATCCCAGCCAGTCATTTCCGGCTGCTTGTCCAGATGGCCGTAGAGCAGGATGGTGTCGTCGCCGGTTTCGGCGCCGGTCGCTGGAATTTCCAGGAAGATCAGCGGCGTACGGCCTTCCAGGCGCACCACTTCAACCTTCAGGCCGGGCAGCTGCTGGGCCCTGGCCCAGTTCTCCATCAGGGTGACCGCCTGTTCCATATAGCCGTTCTGCACCCAATTGGCGTCGAACATCGGCGACTTGTTGGGAATGCGGATGTAGTCGACCAACTGCGGGACGATTTCGCTGTCCCACTTGTCATTGACGAATTGGCCGAGCTTGGCGCTGTCCATCTGAAACTCCGGTTGCATGGGCTGATCCGGCCATTCTACGCCTGTGCCACGGGTAGGGTTTTTCCTACATCACGTCGGGTATTTGGCTGGCTTACGGAAATCCGGGAAACCGATAGGCTGTGCACATGTGGTGACGGACACTGTTCCTGCCGACGGGATTGCCGGTCGGGGCGGCCAGAATCACAGGGAGATACACGTCGTGCCTTGGAGTGTCGTGTTGAGGGCACTGGTGCTGGTAGTGGGGATCGCTGGGGCGCATGCCGCCGAACCGATCGACATCAACCGCGCCGATGCCCAGGCGCTGCAGCAGGGATTGACGATGGTCGGGGCCGCCAAGGCCGAGGCGATCGTCGAGCACCGGCGCAGACACGGCCCGTTTCATCGCGTCGAGGACCTGGCGCAGGTGAAGGGGATAGGGAAAGCGATCGTCGAACGGAATCGACAGCGGATCACCGTAGGCAACAGGTTGTTGCCGGCGGATCCGGTACCCGGATCGGTACCGGTGCGGACCGTACCCAGGCGCTGACAGCAGGAATCGTCGGAACCGGCAGGAGGCTGGTTCACCGGTCGCGGACAGGAAGGCCGTGACCACCGACCGCCGCAGGACGCGGCACCAATCACCAGGATGGTGGCATCACAGACCTGTGGAAGGGGCTGAGATACAAACAGGACAGACGCGGCCGCGTGCAGGATGCAACGCTACCCCCACAGCGCAGGATGCGAGGGGGCGGCAGCAGGCCGACAAGGACGTAACGATTGCCCGGTACGACACATGGCTGTGTCGCCGGGCAGTTTCATTTCCGGCGCCTGGTTTTGCCGCGGCCACCACGGGCCGATGGTGTACGTTGGCCGCTCTGCATGGAAAGGACCCCCGCTGGATGCTTCCGCACCGCCCCACGACCCTGATGCTCGCCCTTGCACTGGCCCTGCCGCTGCTGGCCCATGCCGCTGCGACGACACCGGCTGCCAAGCCCGCAGCTGCCACCGCCGGCACCGCCGAGGTGCGCGGGCCGACCGACCTGAAGCCGGGCGAATACCTGTGGCATCCGGAAATCTCGCCGACCGGCCCGATCGTGCTGGTGGTCAGCCTCGATGAGCAGCGTGCCTACGTCTACCGCAACGGTATTGCCATCGGCCTGACCACGATCAGCTCGGGCAAGGCCGGGCACGAGACACCGACCGGCGTGTTCACCATCCTGCAGAAGGACAAGGACCACAGGTCCAACCTCTACAACAGCGCGCCGATGCCGTACATGCAGCGGCTGACCTGGGATGGCATCGCCCTGCATGGCGGCAGCCTGCCCGGGCATCCGGCCTCGCACGGCTGCGTACGCCTGCCGCAGGCCTTCGCGCAGAAGCTGTTCCGCGAAACCCAGCGCGGCGACACGGTGGTGGTGGCCGATGCCAAAAGCTCGCCGATGACCCTGGCCTATCCGTCGGTGCTGGCGCCGGTCAATGCCCGCGGCCAGGCCCTGCCGGAGGCAGAGGGCGGGGCGCCGGCGCAGGCGTGGTGGAATGACAGCGCGGCGCCGGCCGGGCAGGTCGGCATCCTGGTCAGCCTGCACGACCAGCGCCTGTACGTGCTGCGCGATGGCGTGATGATCGGCGAGTCGCCGCTGAAGGCCGACGCGCTGCCGGCCTTCCAGGGCACCACCCTGTTCGTGATGGGGCAGGGTTACAGCGATACGCCCAGCCCGCTGGACGCGAACCAGCGCCTGCACCAGTGGACGGCCTACCCGTTGCTGGGCCAGGACCGTGCCCAGGCCACGCCGGACCTGCTGGCCACGCCCTCGCTGCCGATGGCGCTGCCGGCCGAGTTCGCCCGCCAGCTGTACCGGGTGCTGGTGCCAGGCACGACCCTGCTGGTGACCTCGCTGCCGGCGGTCCGCCCAAGCCCGGCTGAATCCGGAATGCAGCCGGTCTTGGAATCCGAGCCGCCAGGGTCCACCCTCAAGGGCAACTGAGTCCCTTCGTTGTGCCCATGACTGCATCCCGCCTGTGCCGGCTGGCCGCGTTCGGCCTGCTGGCGACCTCGGCCAGCGCCCCGGCGCTGGCACAGACGCCCGCCCTCGCCACCAGTGCCGATGATCTGGCTGCCTTGCTGTCGCGCAGTGCGCCCAAGGCCGACCGCCACGTGTTGCAGCTGGCGGCGCACGCCATGCGCTGTGCGTTGCAGCGGCCGGAGCTTGGCATCAACGGTGATCGACTGAGCGTTATCGATTACTCGCGGCCGTCCACCGAGCCGCGCCTGTGGGTGTTCGACCTGGCCCACCAGCGCCTGCTGTTCGAGGAATGGGTGGCGCATGGCCGCAACAGCGGCGAGAACCGCACCGAGCACTTCTCCAACCGCGATGGCAGTTTCATGTCCAGCCTCGGCGCGTTCACCGCGCAGGAGACCTACATGGGCGGCAACGGGTATTCGCTGCGCCTGGCCGGGCTGGAACCGGGCTTCAATGACCGCGCGCGCGAACGCGCGATCGTCATCCACGGCGCGCCATATGTGAACCCGGCCACCGCGCAGCTGCAGGGGCGGCTGGGCCGCAGCCTGGGCTGTCCGGCGGTGCGCCTGTCGGTGGCCAAGCCACTGATCGATGCGTTGCGTGGCGGCACGATGGTGTTCGCCTATTACCCCGACCAGGACTGGTTGAAACACTCGCAGCTGCTGGCCGGCGGGTGCGGCGGCCAGGGCACGCTGGCCACGCGGTGATGCACGATGGCGCGCGGCGTGATGCAATGCGCTGATGAACGTCGACTCCCTGCTGCACACTCCGAGCCAGGTCATCTCCCGCCTGGACTACCGCCGCGAACGCTGGCGCAACGGCCTGGGCTGGACGCGCGAGATCCTGCGCCTGCCTGCGCAGGGCGACGACTGGGCGCTGCGCCTGTCGGTGGCCGAGATCGAGCTGGACGCGGCGTTCTCCGCGTTTCCCGGCGTGGAGCGCGAGCTGGTGCTGCTGCAGGGCAATGGCGTGCGCCTGCGCTTCGAGGATGGCCGCGTGGCCGAAGTCCTGCCGCCGCATGGGCGCGTGCGCTTTGCGGGCGAGGAAACGCTGCACGGCGAACTGGTCGACGGCACCACCCACGACTTCAACCTGATGTGGAAGCGCGACCTGCTGCAGGCCGAACTCCTGCATCGGCCGCTGGTGGGCTCGATGTTCTTCTTCTGCGAACCAGGCGTGGCCTGGGCGCTTTACCTGTTGGCCGGTCATGCCGAATTTGGGGCTGACAGCGGTCTGCCGCCGATGCACGCTGGCGATACCGCGTGGTTGGCGGCCGGTGAACGGCAAAGGCATGCGTTGCAGGGCGGGGGCGAGTTGCTGGCGATCCGGGTCAGTGCGGCGGCGGGATGATTCCTCGGCGCCGGTGGGCGCTATCCACGCATGGCGTGGATCTACGGGTGTGCGATTGCCACGCTGCCCGGACACGCCGTTCAGTAGATCCACGCCATGCGTGGATGGCGCCACCGACACCGCGTCATGGTGCGAACCAAGGTTCGCACCCATCAGGAGGCAGTTCGCACGCATTGACGCCGTTCAGTAGATCCACGCCATGCGTGGATGGGGCCTCCGACATCGCGCCATGGTGCGAACCAAGGTTCGCACGCATTGACGCCGTTCAGTAGATCCACGCCATGCGTGGATGGGGCCACCGACACCGCGCCATGGTGCGAACCAAGGTTCGCACCCACCAAGGGGCAGTTCGCACGCATCGACGCCGTTCAGTAGATCCACGCGATGCGTGGATGGGGCCACCGACACCGCGCCATGGTGCGAACCAAGGTTCGCACCCACCAGGAGGCGGTTCGCACGCATTGACGCCGTTCAGTAGATCCACGTCATGCGTGGATGGGGCCACCGACACCGCGTCATGGTGCGAACCAAGGTTCGCACCCACCAGAAGGCGGCTCGAACCCGCTGTAGATCCACGCCATGCGTGGATGGGGCAACCTCAATACACATCGCGCCGGTAACGACCGGCCAGCAGCAGCGCTTCCTTGCCTGCGGCACCCAGCACCTGCTCGATCACCCCATCCACGGCCGGGGCCATGCCCTGCAGGCTGCCGCAGACCAGGATCGTCGCGCCGTCATCCACCCACTGCCGCAGCGTTGTTGCTTCGGCCAGCAGCCGGTCCTGCACGTAGCGATGCGCACCGCCATCGCGGCTGAACACAGCATCCAGCCGCGCCAGCGTTCCGCTCGCCAGCATTGCCTGCAGCTCGTCGCCGAAATGGAAGTCGTGTGCGGCGGTGCGCTCACCGAACAGCAGCCAGGTGCGGCGTGCGCCCTGCTGGGCACGTTCGTGCAGGTGGGCGCGCAGGCCGGCGATGCCGGTGCCGTTGCCGATCAGCAGCAGCGGTACCTCGGCGGCGACGCCGTGTAAATTGTCGTTACGGCGCAGGCGCAGCTGCACCGGCTCGCCGATGACCGCGTGGTCGCACAGCCAGCCGCTGCCGATGCCAGGCGTGCCGTCCGCGCGCAGCTGGCGACGCAGCAGCAGCTCCACCGCGCCGTCGGCCATCACCGAGGCGATGGAGTACTCGCGATGCGGCAGCGGCTGCAGGGTCGCCAGCAATGCGGGCAGATCACCCGGGGGAACCAATGAAGGCAGGTGCGAGCGCGCGACGCGTGTCAGCAACGTCTGCCCGTCATCCAGCACCCTGTCCGCATCGAAGCGCTGTGCGTCCAGCCAGGCACGCACGGTGTGCGACGCATGCTGCGGGCCGATCTCGGCGATGTCGCCGGCCTGCCACTGCGCCTCTGCGCCGGCCGGTGGCTGCAGGCGCAACCAGTACACCGGACCGCCGGGGCTGCCCGGGTTCAGATGCTCGCGCTGCAGCAGCGTCCACGGCTGGTACGCGGCCGGGCTCCAGTCGGGTAGTTCACTGGCGCCGCCGCCGAGTTGCCCCAGCAACTGCTGCCAATGACGCAGCGCCGCCGGATCGGCGTTGTCGACTTCGATCGCATCGAACAGTGGATGCGCGCCATGCTGGCGCAGCCATTGGTCAAGCTGGTGGCCGAATCCGCAGAAGTGGCCATAGCTGCGGTCGCCCAGTGCGAGCACGCCGTACTGCAGGTGCTGCAGTGAAGGCGGCGAGACCATGACATCGCGCAGGAACGGCAGCGCGTGGTCAGGCGGATCGCCCTCGCCGGTGGTGCTGGCGATGAACAGCGCGCGCTGGCTGTCGGCCAGCAAGGCGGCGTCGACGTCGTGCAGACCGCGCACGCGCACCGGCATGCCGGCGCCGCGCAGGGCTTCGGCACTGCGTTCGGCCAGCTCGCGGGCAAAGCCGGTCTGGCTGGACCAGACCAGCAGGAGGGGCGCGGTGTCTCCGGTTGCGGCATCGTCGCGCGCGCGCCCACGCCACCACAGTGCAGCGCAGGCCAGCGCATACAAGGCCGTGGCGAGTGCCGCGATCTGCGAGTGTCGAATCGGTGGCGCGCCCTGCCACCAGGCTTCGCCGAGATGCAGGCGCAGCAACGCCGAACCGATCAGCGCCAGCAGAAGCAGGACCAGGGCGTTGCCGAGCCAGGCGCGTGACGGCCGGGTGCTCATGCATCCTGCTCGTCGAGCAGGCGCTGGAAGGCGCTGCTAAGGAACTCCCGCGCGCCGTCCGCTGCACGCTGCAGGTAGCGTGCAGCCAGGCCTTCGCGCTCGGCCAGTGCCATGCCCTGTTCGCGACCAAGGACGGTCAGTGCGGTGGCCCAGGCATCAGCATGCATCGCGTCGTCTGCCACCACGGTGACCGCTGCGGCGACCTGGCGCACCGGCCTGCCGCTGCGCGGGTCGAGGCTGTGGCTGTAGACCTCGCCATCGGCCTGGTACTGATGCCAGCGATCGCCGGAGGTGGCGACCGCCTTGCCATCCAACGCCAGCACCCGCAGTGGTGTTTCGCTGTGCGCGTCTTCTTCGGGTGCGGATTCCACCAGCACGCGCCAGGGATGGCCATCCGGTTTGCGGCCGTAGCCGGCCAGCTCGCCGCCGACTTCAATCAGCGCTGCCGCAATGCCTTGCTCACGCAGCCAAGCCGTAACGTGATCGACGCCGAAGCCCTTGGCGATCGCCGAGAGATCCAGTTCCAGTCCACCCGGTTGCAGCAGCGCATCGCCCTGCCACTGCAGGCGCCGCCAACCGCAACGCTCACGCGTGGCCTGCAGGGTAGCGTCGTCGGGCGGGCGGCGTTCGCCGGCGTGTGCACCGAAGCCCCACAGCGCAACCAGCGGACCGATGGTGGGGTCAAAGGCGCCGTCACTGGCGGCAGCGATGGCGTGTGCGCAGGCCAGAACGTGGCGGGTCTCGGCCGGCAGCACGCACCATTGGCCAGCGTTGGCGCGGTTGTAGCGACTCAGGTTCGAGCCGGGCTCCCATGTGCTCATCTGCGCCACCACCGCATCCAGCCGCGCCTGGATGCCGGCATGCAGTGGATGCAGGTCGCGCTGGCGCGGCGCGACCAGCGACACGCTCCAGGTGGTGCCCATGGTGGTGCCGCCGAGGCGGGCGATGTCGAGCTGGGGATCAGTCATGGTGATGCGTCGTGGCGGCGATGCCGGGGTGTGCCCGGCATCGTGGTCCACATCACTGCGGCAGCACTTCCAGCGTGGCGACGTAGCTCAGGCGGCGCTTGGCGGCCTGCTTCACCGAGGTCTTGTTGTCTTCGGTGCCGGTTTCCAGCCAGTACATGCCGGCTTCCGGCCAGGTCACCTTGATCTCGCCCTTGGCGTCGCTGGTGAGCTTCAGTTCGTCCTGTGCGTTGCGGTAGCGGGTGGCGCCCCGCACGATCTCGAACTCCAGGCCAGCGGTCGGCTTGCCATCGACCAGCACGCGGAAGGTGGCTTCCTCGCCGGCGAACAGGTCGTTCGGGTGGCCGACAGCGACCAGCTCGATACCCCGGTTGGTCGGCTTCAGCGCGGTATCGTTCGGTGCACCGTTGGTGACGAAGGTCTCCACGCGGCCGATCGACTGGCTCAGTTCCAGCTTCTTCGCGTCCTTGGGCAGTTCGCCAAGGGTCGCCACGCTGCCGCGCCAGCGCTTGCGCTCGCCGTTCTGCTCGTAGGTGGCGAACAGGCCGTCATTGACCGAGGCGATGCGGTAGGTGCCCGCCTGCTTCAGTTCGATGTCGAACACGCTGCGGTACTTGCCGGTGGTCGCGTTCTGCGGCTGCACGGTGCTGCCGTCCGGCGCGGTGATCACCAGCGATTCCAGTCGCAGCGGCACGTGGTTGAAGTAGAACAGGTCGTTGGAGACCGCACCGTCGACGGTGATCCACGGTGCGTTGCCGGCGATCACGGTCTGCGAGGGCAGCAGCCAGGCCTTGTGGGCCAGGGCGGAGAAGGGAAGGGCAGCGGCCAGGGCGGCGGCGAGGACGAGCGTGCGCTTCATGCGGAAGACTCCAGTGGATGCGGGGTGATGCGGCAAGGAGAAGGGGATTACGACTTAATCCCCTCCGTCCCCTTTTCAGGGTTTGACGGACAGGGTGACCTGACCCAGTTCGGTGGCGCCCTGCGCCTTGCCGCTCTGCGCGGCGGTGGCCGGCCAGGTGAAGGGGATCTTCAGCAGTTCGCGGCCGCCGACTTCGCGCACCGCCTCCACCACCAGGGTGTAGTTGCCCGGGGCCAGCTGCTTCAGTGCCGGCTGCCTGTCGCTGAACGACAGTGTGTGCTTGCCGGCCGGGCGGGTCGGGCCGGTCACGCCGTCCACCGGCACCTGCAGGGTACGGCCACTCTTGCGCCACCACTGGCGCAGGTCGGGCAGCCACTTGGTGCCGTGGCCCTCGCTGTTGCTGGTCTGCTGGTACCAGACCGACAGGTTGGCCGCGACCTTCTGGTCGGCGCCTTCCAGCCACACCGCCACATACGGGCGGTGGTACTCGGCCACGTTGAGCTTGGGCACTTCGACGTTGATGTCGAGGGTGGTGGCATAGGCCGGCGAGGTGGCCAGCAGGCCGCTGAGGGCGATGGTCAGGGTGACGCGCATGGGGCGGCTCCGGAGGAACGGATGGAATTCACGGTGGAAGTCAGTGGATCAGCAGCAGGGCGATCAACAGCGGGATCATCAGGCCGAGGCCGACCAGCGGCCAGGTCATGCGCCGTTGCCGCGCATGCAGGTGCAGCAGGAACAGGCCGGTGATGCAGAACACCAGGCAGGCCACGGCGAACAGGTCCAGGAACCAGCCCCATGCGGGGCCTGCGTTGCGGCCCTTGTGCAGGTCGTTGAGGTAGGAGACCACGCCGCGCGAGGTCGATTCGTACTCCACCGCGCCGGTTTCGCGGTCGATGCTCAGCCAGGCGTCGCCACCGGGGCGCGGCAGCGACAGGTAGATCTCCTCGGCCGACCACTCGGCCGGGCGGCCACCGATGGCGATGCCCAGCTGCGTGTCCAGCCAGTGCCGGGCCGGGCGCGGAATCGGCGCGTTGCCGTCCTCGCGCGTGCCCAGCTGGCCCAGCAGCGCGGCCGGCAGTTCCAGATGCTGGTTCTGCACCTCGGGCTTGGCCTCGATCTTCGCGGCATGGTTGAGAGTCAGGCCGGTCACCGCGAACAGCAGCATGCCGATCAGGCACACCGCCGAGCTGATCCAGTGCCACTGGTGCAGCGTCCGCAGCCAGAAGCCACGGTTCTGTTGCTGCTGCACGGTGGAAAGGGCGGGACGGCTCACGGCACGGTTCGAGGCGGACGGGGACTGCCCATTACATCATTGATGAGAATAGCTCGCAATTGCGTGTCGTTCTGTATCCCGGAGCTATTTCGGGATGCCGGCCAGCGGCCGGCACTACCGATCGGTAGATCCACGCCATGCGTGGAGCAGGAGCAGGGCGCGGCGATCAGAACTTCGCGTTCAGCGAAATCCAGTAGCTGCGCCGCTGGTCCTTGGTCGCATAGTCGTCCACGCAGTTGAACTCGCTCTGGCTGATCAACAGGCACGACTGCGAGACGAAATCCTTGTCGAGCAGGTTGTTGACCCGTGCGTTCACCGTCAGCCAGGGCGTGGCCTTCCAGCTGCCACCGAGATGGAAGATCGTGTAGTCCTCGTAGTAGCGGGTGTGGCTGGCGCCGTTGGCGTCCAGCAGCGTGTCGCGGTAGCGGTCGTAGCGGCCCTCGCCGATCAGCGACAGGCTGACCGCTTCATTGATCTGCCAGTTGAGGCTGGCGTTGGCCATGTGTTTTGCCGGCATGGTGCCGCTGATCGGCAGCCCCTTCTGTGCGCCACTGGTCTGCTCGCTCCTGGTCCAGGTGTAGTTGCCGCGCAGCTGCAGGGTGTCGAGCAGGTCGACGTGGGCGGCCAGTTCGGCACCCCGCGTTTCAGCCTTGTCGATGTTCACGCTCTGGGTGAAGGTGCTGTAGCCCAGTGCGGCCCAGCCCGGGCCGATGTCCACGCAGTAGCCGCTGCCGGCGCGCGCCACTTCGCAGTTGGGGAAGGTGCCGCCGCTGGCGATCTTGTCTTCGAACGTGTTGAAGAAGCCGGTGACGTTGAAGCCCCAGCGCTGGCCCTCGTAGTAGGCGGCCAGCTCGTAGTTGGTGCTGGTTTCAGGCTTCAGGTTCGGCGAACCGACCAATGGCAGCACGCCCTGGCCACCGAAGCCGGTGATGCCCGGGAACAGCTGGTCCGGTCGCGGGGTCTTGTAGCCGGTGCTGACGCCGCCCTTGAAGGTCCACGCATCGCTGGCGTTCCACACCAGGTAGCCACGCGGGCTGACGTGGCTGCCGAACACGTTGTGGTCGTCGTAGCGCAGGCCGAAGGTGGCGGTGAGGGTGTCGGTCAGCGCCCAGTTGTCCTCGGCAAACAGCGCCCACATGCGGTGTTTCTGCTTGACGTTGCTGCGGTAGCCGGCGCCATCCATGCCAAACACACCGTCGACCATGTCAGTGTTGTTGTACTGGCCACCCACCGTCAGCTTGTGCGCGCCGAAGTCCAGGTCGAGCATCGTGTCGAGCACGTAGCCTTCCAGTTCCATGCTGCGCAGCGGGCGCGGCAGGAACGCCTGCAGGCGCGCCGTCTCACTCGGGTTGAGGGCGGCCAGGGCGTTGCCTCGGCTGGCCGCACAGTGGTTGGCGGCGCCAGTGCGGCGGCAGACGTCATTCCACAGCGTCTGCAGGTTGGCACGCTCGTCCAGGGTCAGCGGCAGCGAACGACCCAGGTTGTTGCTCTTGCTGTGGGTCAGTGAGGTCTGCCAGGTGCCGAAGCCGTAGCGGCCCTGGTGGGTCAGCGACAGCTGATCGCGCTCGTAGCGCTGGTAGGCGGTGTAGCCCACGCGCGGCTGCACCACGCGACGGGTGACGGTGCCGCTGCCGTTCGGGTTGGGAATGATCGCATTGCCGACGCGCCACAGGCTGGCCAGGCTGTCGAGGGTGCCGGTCTGGCCTTCGCTGTTGTCGTATTTCTGCCGCGACACGTCGTAGTCCAGCCACAGTTCGTGATCGTCGTTGATGCGGAAGTCCAGGCGCACACCGGTGTTCCAGTTGGTGTTGGCGACCGACTTGCCGCCACCGCCGAAGCCGATGCTGCGCTCCCACGGCGTACCGTCGGGAAGGGTCAGTGCACCCCATTCCGGGTTCGAGGCCTTGGCATCGTAGTAGCTGCCGCGTACCGCCAGGCTGAGGCGATCCTTCAGCAGTGGGCCGCTGAGGTAGAGGTCGGTGGTGCGCGCATCGCCGAACTGGTCGTCCTGCTGCACGGTGAAGCCTTGGGTCACCGAGCCGTGCCAGCTGTCCTGGTTGCGGCGGGTGATGATGTTGATGACGCCGCCCATCGCGTCCGAGCCGTACAGCGTGGACATCGGCCCGCGCACGACTTCGATGCGTTCGATCGCCTCCAGTGGCGGCAGGTAGGCGAACTGGCCGCCACCGAAGTTGTTCGGGTAGATCTGGCCGACATTGCTCTGGCGACGGCCGTCGATCAGCACCAGGGTGTACTCGGACGGCAGGCCGCGCATCGACACGGTGGCGCGGCCGTTCTTGTCGGTCGCTTCCAGGCCCACGTCGATGCCTTCGACGTCGCGCAGGGCGTCGACCAGGCTGGTATACGGGCGCTTGCTCAGTTCCTCGCGGCTGACCACGCTGATGCTGGCCGGGGCATCGATCACCTTCTGTTCGAAGCCGGAGGCAGTGACCACCACCTTGTCCAGCGTCTGCGGTGCGCCGGCGGCGTCACCGTGGGCGAAGGCGGGGCTGGCGAAAGCCGCCAGCACGGCGCTGGTCAGCAGGGTACGGGACAGGGACGAACGGACACGATGGCGCTGGGCCATGGCAGTTACCTCGAAGGATGCAGGGTGGCGCGATGCCGTGCGCGAAGGGCGCGGCAGGCACGGAAGGCCCGGTCAGGGGCGGCAGGGATGAAGCAGACAGCGGCGTGCAGGCGCGACCGCGCAGGCGGTCACGCCAGGCCGTGGATCAGGCGAGCGGCGGCGCCTGGCCGCGTTGCTGGCGGCGCCCGGGCGCATCGGCCCAGGGCGTGTCCGGAGCGGCCAGCGGCCAGTCCGGGCGCACGCCGGGCATGGCCGGCGTGGCGGGTACGAGTTCGAGTTCAGTGCGCAGCCAGTGGCTGGCCAGCAGCAACGGCGGGTGTGCCTGCTCGGCCGCTTTCACCGGGGTGGCGGCACAGCGGCGCAGCTTGGCCGGCGCCTCTTCCTGCAGGGGGCTTTCGCCACCGCGCTCTTCCAGCGGCATCTGCATGGCCATTCCGGCCTGGGCCTGTGGCAGCAGTGGCAGGGTGCCCAGCAGCAACGCCAGCATCGCCACCCATGCCAGCAGGCTGGCCAGCGCCGGACGCTGGCCGCGCATGGCGGTGCCCATCTTGCGATGGATGAGTGGGCGAGGGCGAAGCGGACGCAGCACGCAGGGGTCCCCAAGGGTCTGCCGGCAGCGGCCGGCATCAACGGGGCGTGATTGTAATGAGAGCCGTTAGCTGTTGCAAATGAGAATGATTGCCAAAATGCCGCAGGCCGGCCCGGCAAGGCTCAGACTTCGCTCCAGCGCCGCAAAAGGTTGTGGTACACGCCGGTCAGCTGCAGGATCGCCTCGGCGTCGCCGCCGGTCTGCCGCAGGCGCTCGATCGAGCCATCCATTTCCCACAACAGGCGGCGCTGCACGTCGTCGCGGATCATGCTCTGCACCCAGAAGAAAGAAGCCACGCGTGCGCCACGGGTAACCGGCCGCACCTGGTGCAGGCTGCTGGACGGGTACACGACCAGGTCGCCGGCCGGCAGCTTCACTTCGTGCTCGCCGTAGGTGTCGCCGATGATCAGCTCGCCGCCTTCGTACTCCTCGGGCGCGGACAGGAACAAGGTGCAGGAGATGTCCGAGCGCAGCTGCTCGCCATTGGCCAGGTTCATCACCGCACCATCGACGTGGTAGCCATAGGCGCCGCCACCGCTGTAGCGGTTGAAGCGCGGCGGCAGGTACTTCAGCGGCAGCGCGGCGCTGAAGAACAGCGGGTGCCGGGCCAGCGCGACGAGGATGATCTCGCCCAGTTCGCGGCGTAGCGGCGAGGCCTCGGGCAGCTGCTGGTTGTGCTTGGCCTGCGCGCCCAGATGGCCGACGGTCTCGCGGCCATCGGTCCAGTCGGCGGCATCCAGTCGGCGGCGGAAGTCGGCCACCTGGTCGGCGCTGAGAATGTCGGGGATGTGCAGCAGCATGCGGGGCTCCTCAGAGGGACGGCGGTGCGACCAGGGCGCGCACCTGCGGATGCGGCGACGCGGCCAGTTCCGGCACGATGTGCGCCATGAACGCCGGGCTGCCGTGCGCCAGGGCGAGCCGTAGCCAGTGCACGGCCTGCTCGACCTGGCCGGCGTGCAGCAGGATCGAGGCGTAGTTGGCCTGGCCGCGGAAATCGCCGGTCTCGGCCGCGCGCCGGTACCAGCCCAGGGCGGCCTGCGGATCGCGCTCGATCTCCAGGCCGTCTTCAAGGTGGCGGGCCAGCAGGTTCATCGATTTGGCATGGCCCAGGTGCGCGGCACGGGTGTACAGGGCCAGTGCCTGCGCGCGGTCCTGGGGCACGCCGCGGCCGGTGGCCAGCAGGTTGGCCAGGTTGTACAGGCCCCAGTCCAGCCCGGTGTCGGCCGCGCGCCGGTACCACACCGCGGCCAGCGTGGGATCGGGCGTGGTGCCCTGGCCCAGCTCATGGCAGCGGCCGAGCATGTTCATCGCCATCGGCGCGCCGTTGTTGGCGGCGGTTTCGTACCAGAGCAGCGCAGCCGAGGCGTCCTGCGCGGTGCCTTTACCTTCCATGTGCATCTGCGCGAGCAGCAGCTGCGCCTCGACCTGCCCGGCCTGTGCGGCGTCGCGCACGCGTGCGAACGCAGCCTGTGGATCGTGCTGGAGCAGCTCGGCCAGGGCGTCGCTGTCGATGGGGGTACGGGTTGCCATGGGGTGAGTATCGCCGGAAACAAAAACGGCGGCAGGAGCGCCTGCCGCCGTGGTGGAGCGCGGTTACATCAGAACTTGACGTTCAGTGCCAGAGTGGCCGAGCGACCCGGGGCGATGCTCGCGTAGTGCGAGGCATAGGCCTTGGTGAAGTAGGTCTTGTCGGTCAGGTTCTGCACGTTGAGCTGCAGGCTGATGTTGTCCTGGATCGCGTAGCTGGCCATCGCGTCGAAGCGGGTGTAGCTCGGGATCCACTTGGTGTTGGCGACATCACCGTACTGCTTGTCCGAGTAGAACGCGCCGGCGCCGAGGGTCAGGCCGATCGGGAAGCGGTAGGTGGTCCACAGGTTGGCGCTGTGCTTGGCAGTGTTCGGGAACACGTTGCCGTTGTACGGCGACGGCACGTACACGTTGGACGGGCAGGTGCGGCCCACCGGTGCGCCACAGACGAAACCGTTGTCCTTCAGTTCCGAGTCCAGGTAGGTGTAGCCGCCGTACAGGCTCCAGGCGTCGGTCAGCTGGCCGGTGAAGCCCAGTTCGAAGCCGTTGATCTCCTTCTTGCCGGCGTTCTGGCTGGTGCCGTTGTCGACCGTCACGCGTGCGTTGTTCATCACGGTGTGGAAGATCGCTGCGGTCAGGTTCAGGCGCTGGTCGAACAGGTCCCACTTGGTGCCCAGTTCGAGGTTCTTCGTGTCCTGCGGCTTGAGGTCGGCCACGGCGGCGCTCAGGCCGTCCGAACCGTCACCACCGTCCATGCCCGGCGGGGTCGAGGAGGTGCCCCACGACAGGTAGATGCTGCCGTTGGCGGCCGGCTTGAACACCACACCGGCCTGGTAGTTCAGGAAGTCGTTGCTGTTGCGCACGCGGGTCGGTGCCTTGCCGGCCACCGGGGTGGTCAGGGTGGTGCGGAAGTCGTCGTAGCGCAGGCCGAGGTTGATCATCCACTGCTCATTGAGCTCGATGGTGTCGAACACGTAGGCCGAGGTGGTCCTGGTGCGCTGCTCGACGTCCAGTGCCTTGTCGCTGCGGTACACCGAATGGGTGGCTGCCCACGGATCGCGCGGATCCGGATTGGCGAAATCGGTGCAGTTGTAGCCGGTGGCCGCGCCGGTGGTCGGGCACTTGCTGTTGCCGGTGAGCGGGTTGCTGGTGCCCGGGGTCATCAGATAGCTGCCGCGGGTCATCTTCTCGTCGCTGTACTCCACGCCAGCGCTGTAGCTGTGCTTGAGCGCGCCGGTCTGGAAGACACCGGTCAGGCCCAGCTGGTCGGCGAAGCTCTTGACGTCGACGGCGCGGGCGTTGGTACGGCGCCACAAGGTGCCGTAGTTGTTCGGGTTGCCCTGGCTGTCGTCCGGCTGGGTCCACAGGTAATCGTTGCTGGTGTTGCCCAGGCGCGCGATGTTGCGCAGCTTGTGGCCGCCGAAATCGTAGCTGGCATCCAGCGTGCTGATGTCGGCACGGGTGCGCTGGAAGTCACGGTCGACCAGGCCGTAGTAGTTGTTGCGGTCCGGCACCATCGGGCGGCCGTCGACCCACTTCGAGGCCGGCGCACCGTTCGGGTTGCCGTAGGGGAAACCACCGGCGTCCGGCAGGTCATCGCTCTGCATGTGGTAGTGGCTGGCGATCAGCTGCGCCGGGCCGTTCAGGCCGAATGCGATCGACGGCGCGATGCCCCAGCGGCTGACATTGGCGGCGTCGCGGCCAGCGATGTCCGATTCGTGCTTCATCAGGTTCAGGCGCGCGGCGATGCCGTCGCCCAGGACGTAGTTGGCGTCCACGGTGCCGCGTGCGTAGCTGTCGGTACCGATGCCCATGCTGGCGTTGGTCTCGTTCTTCAGCTTCGGCGTCTTGCTCACCAGGTTCAGGCTGCCACCACCGGAATCACGGCCACCGTAGGCCGAGCTCGGGCCCTTGACCACTTCCACCTGCTCCAGATCGAAGATCTCGCGGGTCTGCGAGCCGACGTCGCGCAGGCCGTCGACGAAGACGTTGCTCTGCGAATCGAAGCCACGGATGAAGGGGCGGTCGCCGGTCGGGTTGCCGCCTTCGCCGGCACCGAAGGTGATGCCCGGCACCATGCGCAGCGCATCCTGCAGGTTGGTCGCACCGGTTTCGGCGATCAGCTTCTCCGACACGATCGACACTGACTTGGGGGTGTCCAGCAGTTCGGCGGTGAACTTCGGCGAGGACGGATTGAACCAGCTGCCGCGCACCTGCACCTTGTCCAGGTCGGTGGCCTTGCTGGATGCGGCATCAGCGCTGTCGGCAGCCTGCGCGGCCAGCGGCGCGAAGCCTGCGGCCAGGGTGGCGGTGGCGAGCAGGGAAACGCGCGGGGCGTGCTTGCGGGACGTGATGTGGGTCATGGCTTTGGGTAGTGGCGTGGATCGGGAAACGGCGAAGGCCGAAGCGCAGACAGCGCGACGACAGGGAGGGAGCGTCTTCTGTAGAGCCGAGCTGATGCCCGGCGATGCGGCGAACGACTTCAGGCGCACGGCAACAGCCGCAGGGCGCCTCAGCTGGCGTGCGGTGCGGGCGGTGCGTGGCCGGGGTTCAATCGCAGTGCGGGATCGTGCAGTTGCCGGCGCAGGGCATCGGAGCGCCATAGCGGGATATGTGCGACCAGGGGCGCGCGCAGGGGGGCCAGTCCGGCGCAGGGCGTGTTGCCCTCACCCTCAAGCGGCGGCTCCGGTGCAGGTGCAGCATGTTGCGGGCACTCGTCCGCCGACGGCGCCGGCAATGGCATGACCTGGCGCAAGCCTTCGGCATGTGCCTGCCACCCTTGGGCAGTCGGGTCGCTGCCGCGCCCTTCGTGCAGCGCCGACCAGCCCAGCAGCAGCGTCAGCAGCACGGCCACGGCCAGCGGCCACTCCTGGCGAGCGAGCTGGCACAACGTGGCAGTGGGCGCGGGCGAAGCCATGGCGCGGGGGCGAAGTCGTTACGAAGATGTTACGTAGGATAACATCAACGATAATGATTCGCATGTACGGGGTGCTGCGGGACGCCGGGGCGGCCGGGGAACGCCCTGCGAAGGCCCTTGCGGGGCCTCCTGCAGATCCAGCCCAGGGTGGATACCCCCAGGCCGTGCGCCGCCTCAATCGCGGTCGTCGCGGGTCCAGACGGCGTCGTGCTCGCGCTTCACCGGGAACTTGGGCACCGGGGTATAGGCCGGGGCGCACAGGGCGCGGCCATCGCGCACGTCGAAGCGCGCACCGTGCAGTACGCACTCCACGCTGCCTTCGGCGGTGTTGAATTCGCCAGAGGACAGCTCGAATTCCTCGTGCGTGCACTGGTCTTCCAGCGCGTACAGCTCGCCGTCGAGGTTGAACACCACGATCGGGGTGCCGGTCACCTCGTCGAACACGCTCTTCATTTCACCGGGCAGCAGCTCGTTGCTGGCGCACACGAAGGTCCAGGTATCGCTCACGCGGCCGCTCCGGCCAGCGGTTTTTCCAGGATCTCGAAGCGCAGGTCGTCGCGCTTGGGGATGCCGAAGCGTTCGTCGCCATACGGGAAGGGTTTCTTGATGCCGGTCCGCTGGTAGCCACGACGCTCGTAGAAGGCGATCAGTTCGTCGCGTACGTCGATCACCGTCATCTGCATCACCGGCACGTTCCATTCGCGTGCGGCGTGGGCTTCGGCGGCGACCATCAGCTGTTTGCCGACGCCGCCGCCCTGCTGTGCGGGGTCGACCGAGAACATGCCGAAGTAGCCCTTGCCCTCAACGTCGGCAACGTGGGCGCAGGCCACCAGAACGCCTTCGCGCTCGGCCAGCAGGATGGTGGAGCGGGGGCGGTCCAGGTCGGCCTGGATGCCTTCGGCGTCGATGCGGGCGCCATCCAGCAGGTCGGCTTCGGTAGTCCAGCCCACGCGGCTGGCGTCGCCACGGTAGGCCGAGGTGACGAGGGCGATCAGGGCGGGGATGTCGGCCGGCGTGGCGGCGCGGAAGGTCAGGGTGCTCATGGGGGCATTTTAGGTGGGCAGTGGGCGGGCGCAAATGGGGGAGACCCTCGGCGGTCCTGGCAACCGCTATGCTCGTGCATTCTTCAAATGCCAGGCGGAGTGCAGGGGTGGGCATACCGAAGGGAATCGCGCTGGCCGCAACTGTCCTGCTTGTGGCTCTTCTGGCTTGCCTGCCGGCGCACGAGGAGAGTGGCGGCATCGCGCCCAACGGCCTGGGGTGCCCGCGTTTCAGTGCGTCCCGTGCGTTGCCAGTGACGGTGGAGGCGCTGCGTGCCGATCCCATGCGTTATCACGGCAGACTGGTGCGCGTACGGGGTGCCTACGTTGAGAGCTTCGAAATGTCTGCGCTGCACCCGGGGCCACCGGTGCAGGATCCATGGGCGGCCGACGGCGTGTGGGTGAATGGAATTCCCGTCACGGCGCTGCCGTCGGAGCAGGCGGTTGAACTCACCGGAATCGTATCGGCGGGCCAACCCGCGTTCCCTTACGGCAAGGGGCACCTTGGGCAATGGCCTGCGGAGCTCTGCGTGTCTTCCATCCTGCCCTTGGCGGCGCCATGAAAAACGCCGCGGTTTCCCGCGGCGTTCTCGTTGCTTCCGGCTGCGCTGTGAGTCTTACCCCAGCAGCTTGCGCACCTTGGTCAGCGCGGTCATGAAGCGCTCGATCTCGGCGTGGGTGTTGTAGAACGCCAGCGAGGCGCGGCAGGTGGCGGCGACGCCGAAGTACTGCAGCAGCGGGTGTGCGCAGTGCTGGCCCGAGCGCACGGCCACGCCTTCCAGGTCGAGCAGGGTGGCCAGGTCGTGGGCATGCGCGCCATCGATCAGGAACGAGACCACGGCGGCCTTCTCCGGTGCCTGGCCGATGATGCGCAGGCCATCGACGCGGCGCAGCTCTTCGGTGAAGTGCGCCAGCAGTTCGGCTTCGCGCGCCTCCACGTTGTCCTGGCCAAGCTGCTGCAGGTAGTCGGCGGCCACGCCCAGGCCGATGAAACCGGCGATGTTCGGGGTGCCGGCTTCGAACTTGTGCGGGGCATCGTTGAACACGGTGCCGTCGAAGCTGACTTCCTTGATCATCTCGCCGCCGCCGAGGAACGGTGGCATCGCGTCCAGGTGCTCGCGACGCGCCCACAGCGCGCCGGTACCGGTTGGACCGCACATCTTGTGGCCGGTGATGGCGTAGAAATCGCAGCCGATCGCGGCGACGTCGACCTTGCGGTGTGGCACGGCCTGCGAGCCATCGACCACGGTGATGATGCCGCGCTTGCGCGCTTCGCGGCAGATCTCGCGCACCGGGTTGACCGTGCCCAGCACGTTGGAGACATGGGTGACCGCCAGCAGCTTGACCTCCGGGGTCATCGCCGCGCGCAGCGCATCCAGGTCCAGCGCACCATCGGGAGTGATCTCGGCCACGCGGATGGTGGCACCGGTACGCTGCGCGACCAGCTGCCACGGCACGATGTTGGCGTGGTGCTCCATGCGCGACACCAGGATCACGTCGCCGGCCTTCAGCCGCGGCAGCGCCCAAGAATACGCCACCAGGTTGATGGCGAAGGTGGTGCCGCTGCACAGCACCAGCTCGCTGGGGCGCACGTTGAGGAAGCGCGCCAGCGTGTTGCGCGCACCTTCGTAGGCATCGGTGGCTTCGCTGCCCAGTGCATGCACCGCGCGGCTGACGTTGGCGTTGTAACGGCGGTAGAACTCGTCCACCGCGCCGATCACCTGCACCGGCTTCTGGCCGGTGTTGGCATTGTCGAAATAGACCAGCGGCTTGCCATGTACTTCGCGCATCAGCAGCGGGAAGTCGAGGCGGACGCGGTCCCAGTCGGGAGCGCCGGTGCGTTCTTCGATCGGGCGCGGCGTGGACAGGTTCATGCCACACCCGCCTCGGCCAGGGCCTTGTCCAGGCGGCGTGCCAGCTGCGCGCGCAGCGCGTCCGGCAGGATCTTCAGCGGTTCATGGCAGAACGCAGCGCTCAGCAGCGCCTGCGCCTGGGCCTGCGGCAGGCCGCGCGAGCGCAGGTAGAACAGCGCATTGGCATCGAGCTGGCCAACGGTCGCGCCGTGCGCGGCCTTCACTTCATCGGCGTCGATCACCAGCGTCGGCTGGGTGTCGATTTCGGCGTCCGCCGACAGCAGCAGGTTCTTGTTGGACAGGTTCGCGTCGGTGCCATCGGCGCCTTCGCGGATCTGGATGCCACCATGGAACACCACGCGGCTGCGGTTGGCGGCGACGCCGCGCCACAGCAGCTCGCAGGCGGTATCGCGGGCGATATGGTCGATGCCGAGGCGGGTTTCGACGTGGCGGCGGCCATTGCCGAGCAGCACGCCGTTGGCGGTCAGCCGGGCATTGTCGCCTTCCAGGCGCACGTTCAGTTCATGGCGGCTGAGCGCGGCGCCCAGTTCCAGGTCGACGCGGTGGTACTGCGCGTCGCGGGCCAACACCGCGTCTGTGCGCAGGAAGCTGGTCTGGCGTGCGCTGCCGGCCTGCACGCGGGCGTGCTTGAGCACGGCGTCGCGCGCGACGTGGGCATGCAGCACGGTGTTGTCCAGGTGGGCGGAGTCACCCACGCTGAAGCGGTGCTCGACCACGCCGAGGCTGGCGCCGGCACGCAGTTCGATCAGGTGGCGGTGATGCCAGGCCAGGTCGGTCTCGCCGGCCACACTGGCGAATACCAGCTGCAGCGGCACGTCGACCTGCACGCCTTCGTCCACGCGCAGCACCACGCCTTCATCGGCCAGTGCGGCGTTGAGGCGGGCAAAGATCTCCTCGCTGCGCTCGTAGCGGCGGCCAAGGAAACGCACGGCGTCTTCGCCGGAGGCCAGTGCGGCCGACAGCGGCTGCAGCTGCACGCCGGCCGGCAGGGCATGCACGTCGCTCAGCGCGGCATCCAGGCGGCCGTTGACGAACACCAGGCGCGGCGCCGGGATGTCGTCCAGCAGCGCGGCGTCCAGCGCCGGGCCCTGCAGCGGTGCCGCAGCAAACGCACGGCGTTCCAGCTGGCGCAGCGAGGTGTACTTCCAGGCTTCATTGCGTGCGGCCGGCAGGCCGTCGCGCAGGGCCGCATCCAGCACTTCGCGGCGCGCATCGCTGCCGCAGAAGGCCTGGGCCATCGAGTCGAGCAGGGCGCTCATCAGACCGCCGCCTCGGGCACGACCCGGTCCTTCAGGAAATCATAGCCGTGCGCTTCAAGTTCCAGCGCCAGCTCGGGACCGCCGCTCTTGACGATGCGGCCATCGGCCAGCACGTGCACCACGTCCGGCTTGATGTAGTCCAGCAGGCGCTGGTAATGGGTGATGACCAGGAACGAACGGTCGGCGGCGCGCAGCGCATTGACGCCGTCGGCCACGCTCTTCAGCGCGTCGATGTCCAGGCCCGAGTCGGTTTCGTCCAGGATCGCCAGCTTCGGTTCCAGCACGGCCAGCTGGAAGATCTCGTTGCGCTTCTTCTCGCCGCCGGAGAAGCCTTCGTTGACGCCACGATGCAGCAGCTCGTCCTTCAGGTGCAGCACGGCCAGCTTCTCCCGCACCAGCTTGAGGAACTGCATGGAATCGAGTTCCTCCTCACCGCGTGCCTTGCGCTGGGCGTTCAGCGCCGCGCGCAGGAAGTAGGTGTTGTTCACGCCCGGGATCTCCACCGGGTACTGGAATGCCAGGAACAGGCCGGCAGCGGCACGCGCTTCCGGGTCCTGCTCCAGCAGGTCGACACCGTCGAACTGCACGCTGCCTTCGGTCACTTCGTAGCCGTCGCGGCCGGCCAGGACATTGCCCAGGGTGGACTTGCCGGCGCCGTTCGGGCCCATGATGGCGTGCACCTGGCCGGGCTTCACATCCAGCGACAGGCCCTTGAGGATTTCCTTGTCGCCGATGCGGGCGTGGAGATTTTCGATCTTCAGCATGGTGGGGGTTTCCGTGGGGCGGGCCTGGGCCCGCCGGTAAAGAGAATGCGTTTGCGAGGGGCAGGGGCGGGCGGTCAGCCCACCGAACCTTCCAGCGAGACTTCCAGCAGCTTCTTGGCTTCCACCGCGAACTCCATCGGCAGTTCGCGGAACACCTGCTTGCAGAAGCCGTCGACGATCATCGACACCGCGTCTTCCTGGCTGATGCCACGGGCGCGGCAGTAGAACAGCTGGTCGTCGGAAATCTTCGAGGTGGTGGCCTCGTGCTCGACGGTGGCGCCCGGGTTCTTCACCTCGATGTAGGGGAAGGTGTGGGCGCCGCACTGCTTGCCGATCAGCAGCGAATCGCACTGGGTGTAGTTGCGCGCACCATCAGCATTGCGGTCGACCTTGACCAGGCCGCGGTAGGTGTTCTGGCCGCGGCCGGCGCTGATGCCCTTGCTGACGATCTTGCTCTTGGTGCGCTTGCCGACGTGGATCATCTTGGTGCCGGTGTCGGCCTGCTGGCGGTGATGGGTCAGCGCGACCGAGTGGAACTCACCGACCGAGTCGTCGCCCAGCAGCACGCACGAGGGGTACTTCCAGGTGATCGCCGAGCCGGTCTCGACCTGGGTCCAGGTGACCTTGCTGCGCGCGCCGCGGCATTCGGCACGCTTGGTGACGAAGTTGTAGATGCCACCGACGCCGTTCTCGTCGCCCGGGTACCAGTTCTGCACCGTGGAGTACTTGATCTCCGCGTCTTCCAGTGCCACCAGTTCGACCACCGCAGCGTGCAGCTGGTTCTCATCGCGCATCGGCGCGGTGCAGCCTTCCAGGTAGGAGACGTAGGCCTTATCCTCGCACACGATCAGGGTACGCTCGAACTGGCCGGTGTGGCCGGCGTTGATGCGGAAGTAGGTGCTCAGTTCCATCGGGCAGCGCACGCCTTTGGGAATGAACACGAAGCTGCCATCGGAGAACACCGCCGAGTTGAGCGCGGCGAAGTAGTTGTCACCCACCGGCACCACGGTGCCCAGGTACTGGCGCACCAGCTCCGGGTGTTCCTTGATGGCCTCGGACATGGAGCAGAAGATGATGCCCTTCTCAGCCAGTTCCTTGCGGAAGGTGGTACCGACGGAGACCGAGTCGAACACCGCGTCCACCGCCACGCCGGCCAGCTTGGCGCGCTCGTGCAGCGGCACGCCCAGCTTGTCGTAGGTGTCGAGCAGTTCCTTCGGCACGTCGTCCAGCGAGGCGTACTTCGGGCCCTTCGGCGCCGAGTAGTAGCTGAGCGCCTGCAGATCGATCGGGGCGATCTCCAGCTTGGCCCAGTCCGGCATCGGCATGGTCAGGAAGTGGCGGTAGGCGTCCAGGCGCCACTGCGTCATCCACTCCGGCTCGTCCTTCTTGGCCGACAGGGCACGGATGGTGTCCTCGTCCAGGCCCGGCGGCAGGGAGTCCGACTCGATCTCGGTGATGAAGCCAGCCGAATACTTGCGGCCGAGCTGCTCGTGGATCTCGCGGTTGGGGGTGTCGTCGTGGGCGACGTTTTCGATGGTTTCGGTGGCCATGGGGGGCTGCCTGTGGATCAGGAGACGACGTCGACAGCGATGGTGCGGCGCTGTTCGTCATCGGCAAGGGGAAGGGGGGGCAGGATCTGCGCAAGACTGACGTCGCGCAGGGCCTCGGAGACCACGTCGTTGATCAACCGCCAGCTGCTGCGCGCGCCGCACTTGGGTGCCATGCCGCACTGGTGGTGGTCGTGGCTGCATTCGGTCAGGGCCAGCGGCCCTTCCATCGCTTCGACCACTTCGAACAGCGAGATCTCGATGGCCGGGCGGGTCAGCCGGTAGCCGCCACGGACGCCGCGCAGGCCTTCGACCAGGCCGGCCTGGGCCAGCGGCTTGAGTACCTTGCTGACGGTGGGCGGCTCCAGGCCGGTGAATTCGGCCAGTTCGGTGGCACTGAGCACCTCGCCCGGACGGGCGGCGAGCACGGTCAGCACGACGGTGGCGTAATCGGTGAGCTTGGTGACGCGCAACATGGGGATGCGAGTGGTTCTTAAAGCGGACTGAAATTGTACGCTTTTATTCGCCACCATCCAACCCGGGCATTCAGCCGGCGCTGGGGCCGGGCCGGGAGGCTCTGCCAGCGGGCGCTGCCCGGGGCGCCATGCTGCGCCAACCGGGTGATTTTCGCAATCACCCGGAATGGGCGAGAATCCCTGTTCCATCCGCTGCAAACAGCCCGTGCCGATGCCGAAGAAGATCCAAGCCCGCAAGTCCGCCATCCATGGCAACGGCGTGTTCGCCGTCGCCCCGATCAAGCAGGGCGAGCGCGTGATCCAGTACAAGGGCCTGCTGCGCAGCCATGGCGACGTTGATGCCGATGACAGCGGCGACGTCGAAAGCGGCCATACCTTCCTGTTCACCCTCAATGACGACTGGGTGATCGATGCCAACTACAAGGGCAACGACGCGCGCTGGATCAACCACAGCTGCGACCCGAACTGCGAGGCGGTGATCGAGGAAGATGAGGACGGCGACAGCCGTGGCGACAAGGTGTTCATCGAGGCGCTGCGCGATATCAAGGCTGGCGAAGAGCTGACCTATAACTACGGCATCACCCTGGCCGAGCGCCACACCGCCAAGTTGAAGAAGATCTGGGAATGCCGCTGCGGCTCGCCCAAGTGCACCGGCACCATGCTGCAGCCCAAGCGCTGACCGGTACCGGGTAGGGCCGGCCGCTGGCCGGCATGGCGCGATGCAGGAGCCGGCCAGCTGCCGGCACTTGCGGGAGGCTCTCCACCTGCCGTGCACGGCAGGGTCACCGCCGTGCAAGGGCCGTTCGTCCACGCTGTGCACTCCCCCAACTGGAGTGCACCCATGGCAGAGCGATTGAAGGGCAAACAGATCGCAATCCTCGCGACCCACGGCTTTGAACAGTCCGAATTGACCGAGCCCAAACGGCTGCTGGAAGCGGAAGGTGCGCGGGTCAGCGTGGTGTCGCCCGCAAAGGAGGCGACCATCAAGGGCTGGAAAGAGAAGAACTGGGGCGACGCCGTCGCGGTCGACATCCCGCTGGATGAGGCGGATCCGGCGGGCTTTGATGCCCTGGTGCTGCCGGGAGGTGTGATCAATCCGGACACACTGCGCACCGACGACGCGGTGCTCAGCTTCATCCGCTCAGTGGATGAAGCCGGCAAGCCCGTCGCCGCGATCTGTCATGGCCCGTGGCTGCTGATCAACAGCGGGCTGGCCGATGGCCGCGAGCTGACTTCCTGGCCCTCCCTTCAGCAGGATCTGGCCAACGCCGGTGCGAACTGGCGCGACGCCGAGGTCGTGGTAGACGGCAACGTGATCACCAGCCGCAAGCCGGATGACATTCCTGCTTTCAGCGAGGCGGTGGTCAAGGCACTTGCCGCGTGATCCGCTATACCGGTAGTGCCGGCCGCTGGCCGGCAGATGCAGTCTGCGCTGCCGGCCCGCGGCCGGCACTACCTTATTTGCCCAGCAGGCCTGCCGGCACCAGGTTGCCCAGGTTCTGGTTGAAGGTGACCACCAGCTTGCCGTTTTTGACCTGTGCCGCCTGTACCTGAAGCGCGCCGAGCACCCCGGCCACGGCCGGGTCCAGCTTGTAGATCGGTTCGCGCTGGGCGTAGTCGCTCAGCCAGGCATTGAGCAGGCCACGGGTGCGTGAGTCGAGGCGGCCGCCCTGGTTGGCCGGGGTGAAGTCGTCCACGCTGGGCTGCTGCAGGTGGAAGCCCTGGGTCTGCGCGTCGTAGCGCAGGCCGCTGCTGAGCTTCACCGTACCCAGTTTGGCCGGGTTGCCGCCGGCGGTGGCCAGTGCCACGTCCATGCCCAGGTTCAAGCGCTCGCCGGCCGGAAGGCTCAGCTGAGGATGGCTCATGGTCAGGGAGATCAGGCCGCCAAGGGCGTCCTGGGTGCGCGGGAAGCTGCCATCGAGGTACTGCTGGACGTCGCTGGCACCCACCGACAGTTCGCGGCCGGAAATGGAGGGAGCCGCCTGCGCGCCGATCGCAGCGGCGATCAGTACGGTGGAGGCAGCGAGGCGGGTCATCAGGGAACGCAGGCGCATGGCGGTGACCGATGGCAGGGAATGGATGGATCAAAGAGTAGCCGTGCAGGCTGAATCGCGCGTGCATGCGGCTGTAACGGTTCAGTCCAGCATCGGACGCAGTTGCGCCGACTGGATCTGCCAGGCGCTGCCATCGCTGCTGGGTTGCACGCGGTACCAGCCACCGAAGCGGAACGTACCGTTGGCGGTGACCGCGCGGATCTGCACCGGCACTTCAAGCAGCTGCGGTGGCTGCCGATCGTCGCGGGCGACCGGGGGATCGCTGTGCAGGCGCAGGGTGCGCAGGTCCTGCAGCTGCCGCAGCGCGGCGTCGTCCGCATGCCGCGGGTCGCTGGGCGGGATCGTCCAGGCGGCATCGCTGGCGGCGCGGTCGCGGTTGAGCAACGCCGCTACGTAGCGGTTGAGCATCGTCGATGGCGGCTCGGCACCGTCGGCGACAGCGGACAGCACCGGCATTTCACTTGCCTGCACTGCTGCGGGATCGGGGCCGGTGCGGGTGTCCATGGCTGCGGTAGCAGCGACGGGAGCGGACGCTGCCGCGATGTCGCCGGTCGTCTGTGCTGCCGGGCGTGAACAGCCCAGCAGCACCAAGGGTGCGATCAGCAACGGGATCCTGCGCATGTCTGCCTCCTCCCCGAGGCAACCTGGAGGGCGGCAGTGTAGCGATTGCGCCGGGATCAGCGGGAGGAGGGCAGCTGATCCAGAGCGTCCAGCGCTGGCAGGACCTGACCGGCGATGGCCGCCAATGCGTGGCCGCCGGTCTCGGCATGGCGCTGCACGATATCGCGCAGCAGCTGGGTGGCGATCACCAGGGTCGCACGCTCGTCGCCGCTGATCCCGGCGGTACGCGGGGCCGCCTCCAGCAGGCGCATCAGGTCGCGGCTGGCGCGATGCTCCAGTTCGATGGTGCAGCGCCCTGTGCACTGCAGCCCGTCCTTTTCGATGGGGGTCACCGAGATCCGGTAGCGGGTGGAGGGGCTGGCCATGAGGGTGTGCTCGCCGTAGCTGTGGAGGATGTGCCCACCATAGGCAAGGCCACGGCCTGAGGCGACGGCCGGCGCTGCACGCAGTGTTCCACCCGGTACGTTCCAGCACCTGCCCAGGCCGCGCTCGGCCAGTGGCGACGGGCCTGTACGGGCATTCCCGGGGAGGCGGCAACGCTGTGTTGCGGATTGCCACAGCGCGACGCATCCACGCATGGCGTGGATCTACCGCCGGGCACGCAAAAAAAACGGGACGGCCAGAGCCGTCCCGTCGGAATCCACGTTGGGGCGCGCGCTTACAGCGCGGCGTCCTTCAGCTTCTTCAGCGGACGCACCTTCAGCTTGGTGGTGGCCGGCTTGGCGGCGAACCACTGCTCTTCCTTGGTGAACGGGTTGATGCCCTTGCGCTTCGGCTTGGCCGGCACATTGACGGTGGTGATCTTCAGCAGGCCCGGCAGGGTGAAGGAGCCAGCGCCCTTCTTGTGCACCGAGGAGGCGACGGCGCTTTCCAGCGAGGCCAGCACAGCGCGGACGTCCTTGGCGACGACGCCGGAGGCTTCAGCGATGTGTGCAACCAGGCCGGACTTGGTCAGCACTTCCTTGATCGGCTTCGGAGCGGCCGGCTTGGCGGCTGCCTTCGTCGCGACTTTCTTCGCTGCCTTCTTCGGGGCAGCCTTCTTAGCGGTCTTTGCCATGGTTTCCTGTTCCGTGAACGGTTGGTTGTTTGGTCGGCGCCGAACCCCGTCGGCAAGCGCAATGTAGGGCAACTCTTGGGCGCCGCCAATAGCCCGAAGCGCGGAAAGTGCATGTTTTTTCATATCCAGGCCGATTCAGTACATGGTCGGCGGTGGGGGATGGGGGCACGCCAGCGTGTTCGATCGCCGGCGCCCGCCGATCGGTGGGGTGCGCGAAACCACTGAAAACAAGAGGAAAATGCGTTCCGGGCTGGCGAGGAAGTGTCCACGCGCCGGACTCGGGGGCGACGTCCGGCGTGCGGCGGAGCGACGCAGGGCTAACGCGTGGCGTGCGAGGGTAGCCGTTCATCACCGCCACGCAGGAGCAGCACAATGGGAATCTCGCGACACGCCACCGCGCACTGGGAAGGCGATCTGAAGACGGGCAAGGGGCAGTTGAGCACGCCGCAGAGTGGGCTGCTGGACAAGACCCGCTACGGTTTCAACAGCCGCTTCGGCGACGAAAAGGGCACCAATCCGGAAGAGCTGATTGCCGCCGCGCACGCGGGTTGTTTCACCATGGCGTTGTCAGCCAAGCTCGGCGAAGCAGGCTTCACCCCGACCTCGCTGGACACCGAAGCCAAGGTCGACCTGTCGCTGGAAGGCGGTCCGCAGTTGTCGCAGATCCGCCTGAAGGTCAGGGCGGTGGTGCCCGGCATCGATGCGACGCAGTTCCGTGCCATTGCCGATGATGCCAAGCAGAACTGCCCGGTATCCAAGGCGCTGAGCGCGGTGCCGATCAGCCTGGAAGCCGAGCTGGGCTGAGCCGGCGCATCTGTAGAGCCGAGCCCATGCTCGGCTTCTGCAGGTCCCGTGATCTGGCCGAGGAGCAGCCGAGCGTGGGCTCGGCTCTACAGTACCCCTTTACCAATCAAGGGTGCCGGTGATGACGGTCTGCACCTGTCCCCCGGACCAGACCTCGCCGTCCTCATCGACCCGCAGGGTCAGACGCGCATCGTGGCCGACTTCGCGGCCCTGGCTGACTTCGAACGGTGCACGGCCACGTGGCAGCGCGTCGCGCAGGTCCAGCCACGCGGCCAGCACTGCATTGGCGGCCCCGGAGGCGGCGTCCTCGAAGCGCCGACCATTGCCGACGAAAGCGCGCACGGCCAGATCGAATCCCTCACTGCCATCGCTGAAGGCATAGGCGAACACGCCCATGCTGTCGGTGGACTCGGCCAGCGCAGCCACCGCGTCCCAGTCCGGATGCAGGGCGCGCAATGCGGCTTCATCGGCCACCTGCACCACCCACCAGCTGCGTCCGCCCTGCATGCGCGCCGGCGGCAGCGAGCCCAGTGGCCAGTCCTTCAGTGCTGCCAGCAGGCGCGGATCGGTGGCTTCAGCGATCTCCGCCAACTGCGCGCGCGGTGTGCGGATGGCGATGCGCTGCTGCGCGCCCTCACCGCTGACGCGCAGCGGCAGGGCACCGGCAATGCCGTCCTGCACCAGCACGCCGTCGACCGGTGTGGCCAGGCCTGCCTGCAGCACCGCATGCGCCGTGCCGACGCTGGGGTGACCGGCGAACGGCACTTCCTTCTGCGGGCTGAACATGCGCAGCCGGTAGCTGGCACCGTCGGCCTGGGGCGGAAACACGAAGGTGGTCTCGGGCAGGCGCGTCCAGCGCGCGATGGCCTGCATGCTGGCATCGTCCAGGCCGTCGGCATCGAGTACCACGGCCAGCGGGTTGCCAGCGCCGGCGCGCGGGGAAAACACATCCAGCTGCAGGAAACGGCGGGTGGTCATCGGGGCGAAACTCCAGGATCGGGTGGCGCGCAGCTTAACGCGCGGTTGTAGAGCCGAGCCCATGCTCGGCTGTGTCGGGGTGTGAGAAGAAGCAGCCGAGCGTGGGCTCGGCTCTACAGCCAACGGATCTGGCCGTCGATGACCGGCTGCACCTGGCCGCCGATCCACACCGTGCCCTGCGCGTCGACCTGCACCTGCACGCGGCCATCGCGGCCCACTTCGCGGCCCTGGCTGGCCACGTAGCGGCCTTCGCCGCCGGGCAGGGCATCGCGCTGCCGCAGCCAGGCGCCGATCAGCGCATTGGCGCTGCCAGTGACCGGGTCCTCGGGCACGCTGGGGGCATCGGCGGGGCAGAACGCACGCACCACGCGGGCATGGCCGGCGCCGGCTTCGTCGGCGAACACCGCCACGCCGGTGGCATCGGTGGCAAGGCTCCAGTCGGCCAGCGCGGCCATGTCCGGTGCCAGCTCGCGAACGGCGGCGGCATCGCGCAGTGGCAGCAGCCACCAGCGTGCGCCGTTGTCCCAGAGTTCGGGCGCCTGCCCGTCGGCAGCGAGCGCCAACAGCGCGGCGGGCGCTCCGCCTGCCTCCGTGTCCAGTTGCCGTGCCGGCGGGCAGGCCAGCTGGATCTCCAGTGCCTCGGCCGGGCCGCTCACCCGTACTGGGAGCAACCCTGCCGCGCATTGCTGCAGCAGGGCGCCGTCGCGCGGTTGGGCCAGGCCGCAGGTCACCGCCGCCCAGGCGGCACCGACGCTGGGGTGGCCGGCGAAGGCCAGCTCACGGGTCGGTGTGAAGATGCGGATGTGGTAATCGGCGCCGGGCGCGGTGGGGCGCAGGAAGAACACCGTCTCGGACAGGTTCAGCCAGGTAGCCAGGGCCTGCATCTGGCTGCTGGAGAGCGCGTCGGCGTCCAGGATGACGCCCAGTGGATTGCCGGTTCCGGGGCGGGGGCCGAAGACATCGAGCTGCAGGTAACGGAGGACGGCCATCTACGGGGATATTGCGCTTAGAATCGAAGGTTCCGCCCCCGAGGGCGGCTTCCCCACATTCTACATAGCCAATCCATGTCAGCTTCCCCCCTTGTCGATCGTTGGATCGTACTGAAGTTCGGCGGCACCTCGGTGTCGCGTCGTCACCGCTGGGACACGATCGGGAAGCTGGCGAAAAAACGCGCGGAAGAGACCGGATCGCGCGTGCTGGTGGTGGTATCGGCGCTGTCCGGGGTCACCAACGAACTGACCGCGATTGCCGACGGCGCGCCGGACAGCGGTGATCGCGTGGCAGCGCTTGTCGAGCGGCATGAGGGCTTCCTGGCCGAACTCGGCCTGGGCCGCGAGGTGCTGGCCGAACGGCTGGCGGCACTGCAGGGCCTGCTCGACGATGCGCGGGCGGCCACCCGTCCGCTGGATTGGCAGGCCGAAGTGCTGGGCCAGGGCGAGCTGCTGTCCTCCACCCTGGGCGCGGCCTATCTGCGCGCCTCGGGCCTGGACATGGGCTGGATGGATGCCCGCCAGTGGCTGGACGCGATGCCGCCGCAGCCGAACCAGAGCGACTGGTCGCAGCGGCTGTCGGTGAACTGCCAGTGGCGCGCCGACGCGGAGTGGATGCAGCGCTTCCGCGCGCAGCCGACCCGCCTGCTGATCACCCAGGGCTTCATTTCGCGGCATGCCGATGGTGGTACCGCCATCCTCGGCCGTGGTGGCTCGGATACCTCGGCGGCGTACTTCGGTGCGCTGCTCGGCGCCAGCCGGGTGGAGATCTGGACCGATGTGCCGGGCATGTTCAGCGCCAATCCGAAGGACGTGCCGGACGCGCGCCTGCTGACCCGCCTGGACTATTACGAAGCGCAGGAAATCGCCACCACCGGCGCCAAGGTGCTTCACCCGCGCTCGATCAAGCCGTGCCGCGATGCCGGCGTGCCGATGGCCATCCTCGATACCGAGCGCCCGGAACTGCCGGGCACCAGCATCGATGGCAGCGCCGCACCGGTGCCGGGGGTGAAGGCGATCAGCCGCCGCAATGGCATCGTGCTGGTGTCGATGGAAGGCATCGGCATGTGGCAGCAGGTCGGCTTCCTGGCCGATGTGTTCAACCTGTTCAAGAAGCACGGCCTGTCGGTGGACCTGATCGGTTCGGCCGAGACCAACGTCACCGTGTCGCTGGACCCGTCCGAGAACCTGGTCAACACCGATGTGCTGGCCGCGCTGTCGGCCGACCTGTCGCAGATCTGCAAGGTGAAGGTGATCGTGCCGTGCGCGGCGATCACCCTGGTGGGCCGCGGCATGCGGTCGCTGCTGCACAAGCTGTCGGACGTGTGGGCGACCTTCGGCCGTGAGCGCGTGCACATGATCTCGCAGTCGTCCAACGACCTGAACCTGACCTTCGTCATCGACGAGGCCGATGCCGATGGCCTGCTGCCGATCCTGCACGCAGAGCTGATCGACAGCGGCGCGATGCCGGTGGAGGAGACCGAAGTGTTCGGCCCGCGCTGGCGCGAGATTGCCGGCACCGTGCGCCCGCGCGGCACGCCGTGGTGGCGCGGCCAGCGTGCGCACCTGCTGCAGCTGGCCGATGCCGGTACGCCGCGCTACGTCTACCACCTGCCGACGGTGCGCGCCCGCGCCCGTGCGCTGGCCGCGATCAAGCCGATCGACCAGCGTTACTACGCGATCAAGGCCAACAGCCACCCGGCCATCCTGCAACTGCTGGAAGCGGAGGGCTTCGGCCTGGAGTGCGTGTCGCACGGTGAGCTGAAGCATGTGTTCCAGCACCTGCCGGAACTGTCGCCCAAGCGCGTGCTGTTCACCCCCAGCTTCTGCCCGCGCAGCGAGTACGAGGCGGCGTTCGCGCTGGGCGTGACCGTGACCGTCGACAACGTGGAAGCGCTGCAGCGCTGGCCGGACCTGTTCCGTAACCGCGAGCTGTGGCTGCGCGTCGATCTGGGCCGGGGTGAGGGCCACCACGCCAAGGTCCGTACCGGTGGCAAGGAGTCCAAGTTCGGCCTGCCGATCGCCCGCGTCGACGAGTTCGTGCGCGCGGCCACCGAACTGGGCAGCCGCGTGGTGGGCCTGCATGCGCACCTGGGCAGCGGCGTGGAAACCGCGCAGCATTGGCGCCTGATGTGCGATGAGCTGGCCGGTTTCGCCCGCCGGATCGGCAGCGTGCAGACCATCGATATCGGTGGCGGCCTGCCGATTCCGTACAGCGACGAAGACGAACCCTTCGACCTGGACGCCTGGGCCGAGGGCCTGGCCGAGGTAAAGGCACTGCACCCGGCATTCCGCCTGGCGATCGAGCCGGGCCGCTACCTGGTGGCCGAATCGGGCGTGCTGCTGACCCATGCCACCCAGGTGGTGGAAAAGGACGGCGTGCGCCGTGTCGGCCTGGACGCCGGCATGAACGCACTGATGCGCCCGGCGCTGTACGACGCCTGGCATGACATCGAGAACCTCAGCCGGCAGGGGGGGTATGCCGAAGCGGCGTTCGATGTGGTCGGGCCGATCTGTGAATCCAGCGATGTGTTCGGCAAGCGCCGCAAGCTGCCGGTGTCCACTGCGCCGGACGACGTGATGCTGATCGCCGATGCCGGTGCCTACGGCTATGTGATGGCCAACACCTACAACCAGCGGAAGCTGCCGCGCGAAGACGTGATCGAATGACCACCGCGCGCGCCCTGCACCCGCCCACCGACACGCCCCGCGCCTTCGCGCGGGCCCGTGCCTGACCGGATACACCATGACTGCTTTCGACAAACACCAGGTTTCCCGCTTCCGCTTCGTCCGCTGCGACTTCGCAGCGGATACCGGCGTGGCCCGGCTGGTCTACGCCTTCGACGACGGCCCGGAGATGGTGGAAACCATCACCGTGCCCGGCGCCCCGTTCGTGCTGGACGAGGCGCGCGCCGCCGCCGTGCAGCGTGCGCTGCAGCTGCTGCACCTGATCGCCGGCGTCAGCTACTACAAGGCCGGCGTACCGGATACGGTCAGCATCGACAGTTACAGCATCGATGCCGATACCGCCGCACTGGTGGAGACCATTTACCTCAACGGCCTGGGCGAATTCGCCTACCGCAACGGCCTGAACCTGCGCGGCCGCTTCCGGTTGCCGGTGCAGGGCGAGGCCGTGCAGGCGCCGGCGCTGGGCCTGCGGCCGCACGCGCTGGTGGCCATCGGCGGCGGCAAGGATTCGCTGGTCAGCATCGAAGCGCTGCGCCGTGCCGGCGTGGACGAAACGGTGACCTGGATCGGTGGCTCGCAGCTGATCCGCGCCTGTGCCGAGCGCACCGGCCTGCCGACACTGAACCTGGGCCGTGCGCTGGCGCCGGAACTGTTCGAGCTCAACCGCCAGGGCGCCTGGAACGGCCACATCCCGGTCACTGCGGTGAACTCGGCAATCATGGTGCTGGCCGCGTTGCTGCAGGGCGTGGACCAGGTGGTGTTCTCCAACGAGCGTTCGGCCAGCTACGGCAGCCAGATTCCAGGCACCGGCGAAGTGAACCACCAGTGGTCCAAGGGCTGGGTGTTTGAACAGGCCTTCGGCAGCCATGTACAGGCGCACGTTGCGGCGGACCTGCAGTACTACTCGCTGCTGCGCCCGTTGTCCGAGCTGGCGGTGGCCCGCCAGTTCGCCAAGACCGATTTCTACGACGCGCACTTCTCCAGCTGCAACCGCAATTTCCACATTCTTGGCGAGCGCCCGGTGAACCGCTGGTGCGGCGTCTGCCCGAAGTGCCATTTCGTGTTCCTGGCGCTGGCTCCGTTCATGCCCAAGACGCGCCTGGTGCGCATCTTCGGCCGCAACCTGCTGGACGATGCCGAGCAGGCCGCTGGCTTCGACGCGCTGCTGGAGTTCCAGGACCACAAGCCGTTCGAGTGCGTGGGCGAAGGCCGCGAATCGCGTGCGGCGATGGCGACGCTGGCGCAGCGCCCGGAGTGGAAGGAAGACGTGCTGGTGAAGCGCTTCTGCAACGAGATCCAGCCGCAGCTGGATGCCGCCGAACTGGAACTGGCACCGCTGCTGCAACTGCAGGGCGAGCACCGCGTTCCGGCTGCGCTGTGGGAACGGGTGCGTGAAGATTTCGAAGCTTGAAGGAAAGCGCGTCGCGCTGTGGGGCTGGGGCCGCGAGGGCCGCGCCGCGTTTGCGGTGCTGCGTGAGCGCCTGCCCACGCTGCCGCTGAGCCTGTTCTGCCCGGCGGCCGAAGTCGGGGCCGCGCGCGTGGAAACACAGGGCGCGCTGGACGTGCGTGGCGAGCCTTCCGCTGAAGCGCTGGCCGCGTTCGACGTGGTGATCAAATCGCCCGGCATCAGTCCCTATCAGCCGATCGCGCTGGCGGCGGCAGCGCAGGGCACCACCTTCATCGGCGGCACTGCGCTGTGGTTCGCCGAGCATGCGGCTGACGATGGCATCGTGCACGACACCGTGTGCGTGACCGGCACCAAGGGCAAGAGCACCACCACCGCGCTGGTCGCGCACCTGTTGCGCGCGGCCGGCCACCGCACCGGACTGGTCGGCAACATCGGCCTGCCGCTGCTGGAAGTGCTGGACCCGCAGCCAGCGCCCGAGTACTGGGCCGTCGAGCTGTCCAGCTACCAGACCGGTGAAGTGGCGCGCAGTGGCGCCCACCCGCAGGTGGCAGTGGTGCTGAACCTGTTCCCGGAACACCTGGACTGGCACGGCAGCGAACAACGTTACATCGAAGACAAGCTGCGGCTGGTGACGGAAGCCGCACCGCGCATTGCCGTGCTCAATGCCGCCGATCCGCACCTGGCGGCACTGTCGCTGCCCGATAGTGAGGTGGTCTGGTTCAACCAGCCGCAGGGCTGGCATATGCGGGGCGACATCGTGCATCGCGGCGAACAGGCGGTGTTCGATACCCGCAACACGCCGCTGCCGGGCCGCCACAACCGCGGCAACCTGTGCGCGGTGCTGGCTGCACTGGAAGCGCTGGGCCTGGACGCGGTGGCGCTGGCACCGGCGGTGCAGGATTTCCGCCCGCTGCCGAACCGCCTGCAGCGGATTGGCGTGGCCGATGGCCTGACCTACGTCAACGATTCGATCAGCACCACGCCGCATGCCAGCCTGGCTGCGCTGGAGTGCTTCGCCGGGCAGCGCATCGCGCTGCTGGTGGGCGGGCACGACCGTGGCCTGGACTGGACCGACTTCATGCAGCACATGGCGCACGATGTGCCGCCGGTGGAGATCGTGACCATGGGCAGCAACGGCCCGCGCATCCACGCGATGCTGCAGCCGCTGGCCGACGCCAGCCGCTTCGGCCTGCACGCTGCGGGCGATCTTGCCGAGGCGATGGCGTTGGCGCGCACGGCGCTGGGCGCGCAGGGCGGGGTGGTGCTGCTGTCGCCGGGTGCGCCGAGCTTTGGTGCTTACCGCGACTACGTGGCGCGTGGCCGCCATTTCGCCGAACTGGCCGGATTCGATCCGGACAGCATCAGCGCGATTCCGGGGTTGGGCATCGCCTGATCCGCCGGATCGGGGTCGGATCCCTTTCCTCAGGAAAGGGCTCTGACCCCGGCGAGTTACCATGGGCGCATCCCCGGACGGACCCGGATAGCCGCGTGTGCACCTTCATTACCCTGTTCCTGCCCGCATCCTTATCGCACATTGAAGCCGCCGCGATCATGCAGCGCAGTGGCCGGCGCCTGTTTGCGCAGGATTCGCCCAGCCTGCAGTCAGCGGTCGGGTCCGGTTGGCAGCCGTGGTTGAGTGCCGTGCACTGCGATTGCGGCACGTCGCTGGCCTCGGCGCAGGCGGTTCGTGAGTGGAACAGCGATGCCGAACGCTGGCGGAAGAAGGGCTGGAGCGAAGCTAAGATCGCGCGCGCGTTGGCGGCGCAGTTGGCGCGGCATGAACAGGATCAGCAGGCACGCCGCGATGAAGCCCTGGACGATGCCGGCCAGTGGTTGCAGCGTATCGATGCGCTGTTGCAGGCTGGGGCCGCGCGCATCGGCCTGCTGGTGCGCGACTACGACGGTCCGGTGGGTGCCCGGCAGCCGAAGCCGCCGGAACGCCGCTGGCCGCGCGCGCATCTGGCGGCGTCGGATCTGCTGGCATTCGAGCCGGGCACGTTGCACTGGATCGAACGCGGGTAGTGCCGGCCGCTGGCCGGCAACCTGCGGGGAAATTCATCCACGCATGGCGTGGCTCTACTGTAGAGCCACGCCCATGCTCGGCTGCCTTCATTCGTCTTCGTCGATGAACGCGTAATCGCCATCGATCAGCTGCTGCAGGTACGCATCGAAGCTCGGCGCAATGACTGCATAGCTGTCCGGATCGTGCAGGTAGCGCACCACCTGGCCGACGGTGCCACCCGGTGCCGGATCGAAATCCAGGTACAGCATCGAGGTGCCGCCGTTGTTCATGCAGTGCGAGAAGCACAGGCGCCTGCTCATCGGCAGATCACCGTCGATGCCTTTACCCAGGATCTCCGGCTCGTCATCCAGCCACTCTTCGTAGATGGAACGGATGCTGTCGTCCCACTGCTGCTGGTCCTCGAAGATCTGCGCGACTGATCGCAGGTAGTACGGGTAGCCACCGTCCTCCACGTCCGAGCCCAGCATCAGTACGCAGACCTTGCCGCCGGGGTACTCCCGGTAGTGGGTGCCATCCACGCGCGATAGGAGTTCCACCAGGCTGTCCGGCACCTGCGGCCACTGCACACGCAGGCGCTGCAGGTCCTCGGCGCTGGCGCCCTGGACATATGCCCACTGCGGGGCATCCTCGGCAGGCAAACGCGGGATCAGGCCAGACAGAAAGCGATCAACAGGATTCATGCGAAAAAAGGGGACGGAGGGGATTAAGTCGTATCCAACCACACCTGCGTCACGCCGCCAATGCAGAATGCGACGCGGGAGGGGCGAAAACGGCTTAATCCCCTCCGTCCCCTTTTTCTTGCGGAGCAGGCGCATGAATCGTTGGCGATGCGGTGTGGCGATGATGCTGGGGCTGGCGGCGATGCCGGCGTGGGCGGCGATGAAGACGCAGCCGGTGGAGTGGAAGCACCAGGGCACGACCTTCAGTGGTGTGCTGGTCTATGACGATGGCGAGCATGACAAGCGCCCCGGCCTGGTGATGGTGCCGAACTGGAAGGGCGTGAACGAGTCGGCCATCGAGAAGGCCAAGCAGCTGGCCGGTGATGACTACGTGGTGCTGGTGGCTGATGTCTACGGCAAGGACGTGCGGCCGAAGAGCGATGCGGAGGCGGGACCGGTGGCCAGCAAGCTGCGCAACGACCGGCCGCTGCTGCGTGCGCGTGCACTGGAAGCGGTGAACGTGCTCAAGGCGCAGGCCGGCAAGGTACCGCTGGATGCCAGCCGGATCGGTGCGGTCGGTTTCTGTTTCGGTGGCACCACGGTGCTGGAGCTGGCCCGCGCCGGTGCGCCGCTGGCCGCTGTGGTCAGCCTGCACGGTGGGTTGGGTTCGCCGCTGCCGGCGCAGGCCGGTGGCGCCCATCCGTCCGTGCTGGTGCTCAACGGGGCCGATGACAGGAGCGTGACCGCCGAGGACATCGCCGCTTTCCAGAAGGAAATGGATGCGGCCAAGGTCGATTGGGAGTTCACCAACTACAGCGGTGCCGTGCACTGCTTCGCCGAGCGCGACGCCAACAGCCCACCGGGCTGCCAGTACAACGAGCGGGCGGCCAAGCGCGCGTGGAAGGCGCTGGATGAATTCTTCGAGGAACGCTTCGAGAAGCGTTGAGCCGTGCAGTGGTAGTGCCGGCCGCTGGCCGGCATTCCCGTGACACCCGCAGCATCATGAGGTTGCCGGCCAGCGGCCGGCACTACCAGATGCGGTCAATGCGAGCGTTTCCGTGCCGACCAACGGTCGGCACCCACCGGAATGCCGGTGGGTGGGTGCCGACCGTTGGTCGGCACACCTCAACCCATCAATGCGAGCGCTGCACCGCGTAGCGGGCCAGGCCACGCAGGGCGGCCACGGCATCGTTGTCGGCCAGGCCATCCAGGGCACGCTCGGCGGCTTCGGCGTACTCTTCGGCACGGCGGCGGCTGTACTCCAGGCCGCCGGTGGCGCGGATCGCGGCCAGCACTTCCGGCATTGCCGAGGCGTCGCCGTCCTGCACGATGGTGCGCAGGCGCTCGCGGGTAGCGTCATCGGAGTGGGCCATCGCGTGGATCAGCGGCAACGTGGCCTTGCCCTCGGCGAGGTCGTCGCCCAGGTTCTTGCCCAGCTCCTCGGCGTTGGCCGAGTAGTCCAGCACGTCGTCGGCGATCTGGAATGCGTAACCCAGGTGCATGCCGTAGTCGAACAGGGCCTGCTGGGTGGCTTCATCCACGCCGCTGGCCAGCGCGCCCAGGCGGGTACCGGCGGCGAACAGCACCGCGGTCTTGCGCTCGATCACGCGCAGGTAGGCGGCTTCGTCGGTATCCGGGTTGTGCACGTGCAGCAGCTGCAGCACTTCACCCTCGGCGATGCGGTTGGTGGCATCGGCCAGGATCTGCATCACCGGCATGCGCTCCAGCTCGACCATCAGCTGGAAGCTGCGCGAGTACAGGAAGTCGCCCACCAGCACGCTGGGCGCGTTGCCCCACAGCGCGTTGGCGGTGCTGCGGCCACGCCGCAGGCTGGACTCGTCCACCACGTCGTCGTGCAGCAGGGTAGAGGTGTGGATGAACTCGATGATCGCCGCCAGCTGGTGGTGCTCCGGGCCGGCGTGGCCGACCGCGTGGCCGGCCAGCATCACCAGCATCGGGCGCAGGCGCTTGCCGCCGGCGGAAATGATGTGGTCGGCGATCTGGTTGATCAGCACGACGTCCGAGGACAGCCGGCGCCGGATCAGGGCGTCGACGGCGGCCATGTCGGCCGCGGCAAGCGACTGGATCTGGGGCAGGCCCAGGGCGGGACGGGTGTCTTCGGTGATGGTCATGCGATCAGGCTTTCAGGCTCACCATCGATTATAGGCGCTGGCCGTGAATTCGGGCGCAAACGGGCCCGAGCGGCAATTCCAGCCCGGCCTGCGCGGCCCTTCGCGTGAATACGTATGCAGGTTGCGCCATGCCCGCGAGGCCACCGCTAAGCTTGCCGGATCAGGATTTCGGCCCGCTGCCGGCGGGTCCCGCATGCCCGGAGGGGGGCTGTCGATGTCGCACTATCCATGGTGGCGCGGAGCCGTCATCTACCAGATCTACCCGCGCAGTTTCCTCGATGCCAACGGCGATGGGGTGGGCGACCTGCCGGGCATCATCGAGCGCCTGGACCACATTGCCGCGCTGGGCGTGGATGCGATCTGGATCTCGCCGTTCTTCAAGTCCCCCATGGCCGACTTCGGCTACGACATCGCCGACTACCGCGACGTCGACCCGCTGTTCGGCAGCCTGGACGACTTCGACCGCCTGCTGGCCAAGGCCCATGGCCTGGGCCTGAAGGTGATGATCGACCAGGTGTTGAGCCATACTTCGATCGAGCACGCCTGGTTCCGCGAGAGCCGCCAGGACCGCAGCAATCCGAAGGCCGACTGGTACGTGTGGGCCGACCCGCGCGAGGACGGCACCCCGCCGAACAACTGGCTGTCGCTGTTCGGTGGCGGCGCCTGGCAGTGGGAGCCGCGCCGTGAGCAGTACTACCTGCACAACTTCCTGGTCGACCAGCCGGACCTGAACTTCCACCACCCGGACGTGCAGCAGGCCACCCTGGACAATGTCCGTTTCTGGCTCGATCGCGGCGTGGATGGCTTCCGCCTGGATGCGATCAACTTCTGCTTCCACGATGCGCAGCTGCGTGACAACCCGCCCAAGCCGGCGGAGAAGCGGGTGGGGCGCGGCTTCAGCCCGGACAACCCGTACGCCTACCAGTACCACTACTACAACAACACCCAGCCGGAGAACCTGCCGTTCCTGGAGCGCCTGCGCGCGCTGCTGGATCAGTACCCGGGCGCGGTCAGCCTGGGCGAGATCTCTTCGGAGGATTCGCTGGCGACCACCGCCGAGTACACCCGCGATGGCCGCCTGCACATGGGTTACAGCTTCGAGCTGCTGGTGGATGACTACAGCGCGGCCTATATCCGCGACACGGTCTCGCGGCTGGAAGCGGCGATGACCGAAGGCTGGCCGTGCTGGGCGGTGTCCAATCACGACGTGGAGCGGGCGGTCAGCCGCTGGGGCGGCCACCCGGCCGATCCGCGCCTGGCGCGGATGCTGGTGGCGATGCTGTGCTCGCTGCGCGGCTCGGTCTGCCTGTACCAGGGCGAGGAGCTGGGCCTGGCCGAGGCCGAGGTACCGTTCGAGGCACTGCAGGACCCCTACGGCATCACCTTCTGGCCGAACTTCAAGGGCCGTGATGGCTGCCGCACCCCGCTGCCATGGACCGATGCGCCGTTAGCAGGTTTCACCAGCGGCCAGCCCTGGCTGCCGATTCCGGCCGAGCACCGGGCGGCGGCGGTGGCCGTGCAGGAACGCGACCCGCACTCGGTGCTGGCGGCGTTCCGCGCGTTCCTGGCCTGGCGGCATACCCAGCCGGCGCTTCTGCATGGCAGCATCAGATTCCTTGAAAGCGCCGAGCCTGTGCTGCTGTTCGAGCGTATGCTTGCAGATGAAACCCTCCTGCTGGCCTTCAACCTGTCGGCCGAGGCGGTGACCCATCCGCTGCCGCCGGGCAACTGGCAGCAGGTGGCGGTACCGGGCCCGGATGCGGGCACGGTGCAGGGCAACGAACTCCAGCTGCCGCCGCGCGCGGTGTATTGCGCCCGACGCAGCTGACCGTTTTCTCCGGTGGCGGTACTTGCGGGGACGGGGCCGAAGCGCCCCGTCCCTTTTTTGTGGGTGGGATTCCAGAGAACGGCATCCACGCATGGCGTGGATCTACGGGTTGGAACGTCGCTGCATGGGCCTTGCCGATCACGTGCTGGCATCCGCGCATAAGAAAACCCGCTGCCTGCGCAGCGGGTTTCCGGTCCTGCTCCCTTTGTGTTGCCGGCCAGCGGCCGGCGCTACCGGGTTCGGGGTGCCAGCCAGCGGCCGGCACGACCCGGCCGTGATCAGAACTTGT
Organism: Stenotrophomonas sp. T8; assembly: GCF_051853085.1. Taxonomy (NCBI): domain Bacteria; kingdom Pseudomonadati; phylum Pseudomonadota; class Gammaproteobacteria; order Lysobacterales; family Lysobacteraceae; genus Stenotrophomonas; species Stenotrophomonas sp. T8. The sequence continues at coordinate 786,399 of NZ_CP195329.1, forward strand.
AGTTCACGCCCAGCATGTATGTGCGGCCCCACTCGATGTACTCCAGCGGGCGGTCCTTGCTGCCGGCGTAGGTGCGGTACGGCTCGTTGGTCAGGTTGCTGCCCTGCAGAAGCAGGGTCAGGCCACGCAGGGCACTGCTGTCGCTGAAGGTGTAGCTGATCTGCGCATCGGTCACGTTCTCGCCGACCACGTAGCGCAGGCTGCGGTTGCCGTTGAAGTTGCCGATCTCGCCGATGAAGTCCGAACGGCGGCGCTGGCTGACGCGTGCTTCAAAGCCGCTGCGCTCGTAATAGGCGGTGAAGTTGTACACGCGCTTGGACAGGCCCGGCAGGCTGATCGGATCACTGCCAACGCTGGAGGCGCTCTCCGGGTCCAGGATGGTGATGTCGCTCTTGTTGAAGGTCGCGCTGGCCTGCACGCCGAAGCCACGCAGGCTGTCGGTCAGCATCTCCAGCGGGAACGATGCGGTCAGTTCCAGGCCCTTCAGCGTGCCGCCCTTGCCGTTCTGCGGGGCGGAGAAGGTGCCGGTGGTCAGCACCGGTGCCGTCATGCCCGGCGGCGGCACGTAGCTGCCCAGCAGCGCGGTGAAGTCGTAGTTGTCGACCGATTGGGTGTAGACGTAGCTCTTCAGGTCCTTGTAGAAGATCGCGGCGGCCACGTAGGCCTTCTCGCCAAAGTACTTCTCGTAGGACAGGTCCAGCGCGGTGGCACGCCACGGGTCCAACAGCGGATTGCCGCCGCTGCCGCCGGGGCGGCCGGTGCCGGTGTCCACGCCGAACTCCAGGCCGGCGCGCATCTGGTCCACGCGCGGGCGTGCGACCTGCTTTGCAGCGGCGAAGCGCAGCGTCTGCTGGTGCGGGAACAGGAAGGCCAGGTTCAGGCTCGGCAGCCAATCGTTGTAGGTGCGGCCGTTCGAGTACGGCTGCACGTTGTTGCCGGCCGACTGCGAGCTGTCCCAGTAGCGCGAATCCGAACTCTGGTCGGTGTGCTGCATCTGCACGCCGATGTTGCCGCGCACGCCGACGTCGCCGATGTCGGCGTTGATGTTCAGGCGCGCCCAGGCGGTGGTGATCTTCTCCTGTACCGTCCACGACTTGGGAATCAGGTAGTCCAGGTTGTCGACCGGGTTGAAGGTCATGTAGCGGCCCACCGCGGCCGGTACGTTCCAGGCCGGGATGGTGCCGAGGCCGGCGAAGCCCAGGTTGACCGGGCGGTACTGCAGGTCCGAGGCGATGTTGGCGTCGCCCTGCGCACCCAGCAGGATGTTGCCTTCGGACTGGGTCTTCACCTTGCGGCGGTCGGCGTAGTTCACGCCGATGTCGATGTCCGGCGCCCACGACGCGACGGCGTCGGGCAGGGCGATGGTGGCGGCCAGCTTGCCACCCTTCAGGCGGTCTTCCACCTTCGGCACCTTGCCGTAGCCGGAACCATAGATGGTGTTGGTCAGGAACAACGCATCCGGGTTGGAGTAGTTCAGGCCCGGGCTGATCTGCGAGAAGCCGTCCTGGCGGATCGACACGCCGACCGTATCCAGCTGCGGCATCGGCGTCAGCTGCAGGTTGTTTTCCAGGTTCAGCTCGTCGCGCGTGGCCTTGGAGTAGTTCAGGTCGGCGACCAGCTTGACGCCACTGAAGTTGAACTCGTTGTTCCAGCCGAACGCGTCGATCTTGTCCTTGCGCTTGTTGTACATGCCGCGTACCAGCGGGTACACGCCGCTGGCGGTGCCGCCAGTGAACGAACCATTGGCGTTGACCTGCGGGTTGCTGACCAGCAGGCCCGGGGTGTAGTTGCCGTTGTAGTTGCTGAGGTTCAGCTCGAACTGGTTGGCGGTGTCGATCTGCTCGGCTTCGGTGTGGAACGCATCGAAGGTGCTGGTCCAGCTGTTGTTCGGCCGGAACTGGATCGTGGCCATCACGCCGTCGCGCTTGTTGTTGCCGGTGCGGCGCAGCGCCTTGATGCCATCGGAGAAGTAGGTGCCGGCACCCACGCCCGGACGGTCGCCCTTGTCGGTGTGCTCGGTGGTCCACGGTTCGTACAGGCCGACCTGGTTCTCCTGGATCGGCATGTCGCTGTGCGCATAGCCGATGGCGATGCCCAGGGTCTTGTCCAGGAACTGGTCGATGTAGCTGGCGCTGAAGCGGTTGCCGTACGGATCGGTGTTGGCGGCGCGGCCCAGCGAGCTCTTCTGGTAGCGGCCACTGACCGCGATCACGCGCTCGCCGAAGCTGAGCGGGCGCGCGGTCTGCATGTCGATGGTGCCCGACAGGCCCTGGCCGACCAGTGCCGCGTCAGGGGTCTTGTACACGGTCACGCCGTTGACCAGTTCGGACGGGTACTGGTCGAACTCGACGCCACGGTTGTCGCCAGTGCTGACCACTTCGCGGCCATTGAGCAGGGTGGTGGCGAAGTCCGGCGACAGGCCGCGGACGCTGATCACCTGCGCGCGGCCCGCCACGCGCTGGGCGGCCAGGCCGGGCAGGCGCGAAATGGACTCGGCGATGCTGACGTCGGGCAGCTTGCCGATGTCTTCGGCGGAGATCGCTTCGACCACCGAGGTGGCGTCCTGCTTGACCGCGATCGCGCTCTCGATGCCGCGGCGGATGCCGGTGACCTGCACCGTATCGAGGTTGGTGGCGGCGGTGCCGGCCGGTGTGGTGGTGTTCTGCGTGGACTGTGCCGACGCCAGTGTCGGCGCCAGGACAACGGCCAGCGCGATGCTCAGCGCGCTGCGCTTGTGGTTCAACATTTTCCCCTCCCAGGCAATGTTGCAGATCGATTTGTGAGCGTTCCGGCGGGGCCGTGAACGTGCGACGCGGTGGCCGCTGTCGTCGCCGCTATGGTAGGCAGCGCGTTCTTCGCGGGAATCACCCTGCATACGTATTCAATGGCGTCTGCAGGGATGTAATCGCTTTCAAGTGTCTCGTTCTGTAGAGCCGAGCCCATGCTCGGCTGCATTTCGGTGCTACGCACCGCCGCCCGAGCGTGGGCTCGGGCGCTACGGGGGCGCAGGCAGGAAAACGTTCAGCGGATCGGCGTGAAGCGAATGGCCTGGCCACCGCCGGGTGCCAGCACCAGCGTCAGTGCATCGGCGCTGGTCACTTCGCGGGTTTCGCGAACGAACGCGAACGGGTTGCTGCGGAAATCTGCGCCTTCACCATCACGGTAGATCTCGGCGCGGTAGCGCACGCCAGGTTCCAGGAAGCCCAGTGACACCGGCAGCACGCGGCCGTGTTCATCGGTGATGCTGCCGAGGAACCAGTCGCGGCTGTTGCGGTCGCGGCGCACGATCGTCACGTAGTCACCCACTTCGCCATCGAGCACGCGGCTCTGCTCCCAGTCCACCGCCACGCCCTCGATGAAACGGAACGCCTCGCGATGCTGCAGGTAGTGTTCGGGCAGGTCGGCGGCCATCTGGATCGGGCTGTACAGCACCACGTACAGCGCCAGTTGGCGGGCCAACGTACTGGGGATGGCCTGGCCGTGGCGGCCCTTCAGGCTGAGGATGCCGGGGGTGTAGTCCATCGGCCCGGCCAGCATGCGGGTGAACACCAGGTTGACCTCGTGCTCCGGCGGGTTCGGTGGCTGGCCCCAGGCGTTGTACTCCATGCCGCGTGCGCCTTCGCGCGAGATCCAGTTGGGATAGGTGCGGCGCAGGCCGGTGTCCTTGATCGGCTCATGCGGGTTCACCGACAGGTGCCGGCGCGCGGCTTCCTGCACCACCTTCAGATGGTGGCGGGCCATGAACTGCCCGTCATGCCACTCGCGCCACAGTGGGCCCCCCGTGGGATTGCGGCGGTCGACCTGGCCGTCGTCGCAGACGTAGCCGGTCTTGAACTGGTCCACGCCCAGCCGTGCGTACAGGTCCAGCGCGGCGTCCAGCTGGGCCTCGTAATGTTCGATGGCGCAGCCGGTTTCATGGTGGCCGATCAGGTGCACGCCTTTCTTCAGGCCATACGCCGACAGCGCTTCGATGTCGAAATCGGGCGTGGCGCGGGTGAAATCGAAGTCGTAGCCATTGCCCACCCACATGCCGTCCCAGCCTGGGTTCCAGCCCTCCACCAGCACGCCGCGGAAGCCGTGCGCCGCGGCGAAGTCGATGACTTTTTTCGTCTTGGCGGTGGTGGCCGCGTGCTTCGGCCCGGTCGCCCAGCTCTCGTTGTCCAGGTGCATCGACCACCACACGCCCAGGTACTTGGCTGGCTTCACCCAGCTCACATCACCCAGTGCGTTGGGTTCGTTGAGGTTGAGGATCAGGTCCGATTCGACCAGGCCGCCGGCACGGTCGGCGATCTGCAGCGTGCGCCACGGCGTGGCGAAGGGCAGGGTGCGGCGCACCTTCCAGCCTTCAGCCGAGGGCGACAGCTGCGCGCGCAGGCGCTGGCCCTCGCTGCGGCGCAGCCACATGCCGGCGTAGTCCACCAGCGCAGCCTCGTGGATCGCCACGTGCAGGCCATCGCGGCTGCGCAGGGTCATCGGCGTATGCACCAGCGGTACTTCGCGCAGCGGGGTGCGCTGGTACAGGTACTCGTAGTGGATCGGCTCGCCGGCGGGGATCCACCAGGCGGTGGAGTCCTGTGCGATGGCGAACTCGGTCAGCTCGTCATCGATGATGGCCTCGTGCAGATTCGGCTGTTCGGGGAATACGTAGCGGAAGCCAAGGCCATCGTCGTAGACGCGGAACACTATATCCAGCCGGCGCTTGCTGCCGGTGGTTTCGGCCAGCTGCACGATCAGCTCGTTGAAATGGTTGCGGGTGAGCCGGCGTTCGCCCCACGGCTGGTCCCAGGTGTCATCGACGCTGCGCCGCTGCTGGCCCAGCAGAGTGAAATCGCGGTCCAGGCGACCGTCGCGCAGGGCGAAGCCGAGCTTCGAATCCTCCACCACAGTGTCGCCCAGGCGCTCGACCCGATAGCGGGCCGTGCCGCCGTCCAGCACCAGGCTGACCTTCAACACCTTGCCCGGCGATTCGACGCTGGCCACCTGGGGCGCGGCCTGTACCAGCGTGGCCCATCCGATCAGGGCCAGGCCCAGCATGTGCGCGAATACCGCGCGTACAGCAGTGGGTGACATCGGCAATTCCCCTCCCAAGGCGCCGTTGGCAGACCCAGACCATAAGCCAGCGCGTCGGGTGCGCTACCGCGCGACGCCATGAATACGTATGCAACTGGACGCAGCCGACAGCCCCGCGTCTACCATGGCGCCAGGGCACCTTGAGGGAGGGGCCGCGCCCGCCCGCCGGCAACGACGGTGCGGACCTACAACGCGTGCAGAGAGGGAGGGAGGCCGACGGGCGCGAGCCGGTCCGCCGCTTCGATGCTGAAGATCATTTGCCTGACCGCTGCCCTGGGGGCAGCGCTGGGGACGACCGCGCAGGCGGCCGACCTGCAATTCGACGGCCGCCATGCGCGCGCCGAAGCCGCTGCCAAGGGCAGCTTCGTGCTGCATGCGCCGAAGCGCGAGGTGCGCATCGCGCCGATGCCGATGCGCTGCCAGACCGGCAGCGTGATGTTCGATGCCCTGTTCGCACTGGCCCAGCAGGAGATGGACCAGGACCGCGTGGATGCGATCCGTGATCCCGCCTTCGACGAAGGCCGGCCGGTGCCCTGCGAGTGCTTCCAGACCGGCGCGCGCTGGCCCTATGTGTGGACGCGCGATGTCAGCTTTGCCGCCGATCTGGCGCTCGCACGCCTGGACCCGAAGCGCACCCGGCAGTCGCTGCAGTTCAAGCTGTCGGCGGCGCGCGATGGCCATACGCCCGGCCTGTTCGTTGCGCAGGACACCGGCTCCGGCGGCAGCTGGCCGATCAGCAGCGACCGCGTGGTGTGGTTCCTGGCCGCGCGTCACCTGCTGCAGGATCGCGCGTTTGCCGACCAGGTCTGGCAGGCGCTGCAGGCCACGCTGGCGCAGGACCGCGCGATGGTGTTCGACGTGCAGATGGGCCTGTACCGCGGCGAGACCTCCTTCCTGGACTGGCGCGAGCAGACCTATCCAGACTGGACCCGCGAGGATGTGCGTTTCATCGGTGATTCCTACGCACTGTCCACCAACGTGCTGCACTACCAGGCACTGCGCCTGGCCGAACGCCTGGCCGGGCAGCACGGCGATGCCCGCGCGGCCGACTACAAGGCCTGGGCCGATGCATTGGCGCAGCAGATCGATGCGCGCTTCTGGCGCGAGGATATCGGCCAGTACATGAGCTACATCGGCGAAGCCGCGCACCCGGTACCGTACGCCAAGGTCGATCTGCTCGGCCTCTCGCTGGGCATCCTCGCCGAGGTGCTGCCGCCCGAGCGCGCGCGGCGTGCGCTGGCGGCGTATCCGATGGGCCCGGCTGGCAGCCCGGTGGTCTGGCCGCAGGAAGCACAACAGCCGATCTATCACAACCGGGCGATCTGGCCGTTCGTCAGTGCCTACTCGCTGCGTGCGGCGCGGCAGCTGGACGATGCGCCGCGCATCGCCGCCGAGATCCGCTCGCTGATGCGCGGTGCCGCGCTGGCCGGCTCCAACATGGAGAACTACGAACTGGTCACCCAGGCCGTCCATGTGGATGAAGGCGCGCTCAGCGGGCCGGTGGTCAATTCGGAGCGCCAGCTGTGGTCGGTGGCTGGATATCTGTCGATGGTGGTCGAGGGCGTGTTCGGCGTGCAGGACGATGGCCGCGTGCAGCCCAAGCTGCCAGCCGCGCTGGTCCCCGAACTGTTCGGCAAGCAGCGCCGCATCTCCCTGGAGGCCGATGGCAAGCGCTATGTGCTGGAGCGACCGAAGCAGGTGGGTGATGGCCTGCTGGTGGCGGGCGAGGTAAAGACGCGTGGTGCCACCACCACCGTGCAGCTGGTGGCCACCGCAGCGGCACCGCGCAGCGTGGCGACGACGGCCGACGCCAATGCGCGCGCACCGGCCACGCCGGCCGCACCGCAGGCGCGACGCGAGGGCAGGGGCTGGAATGTCGAGGTCGCTGCCGGCCAGGTGCTGTGGCAGGACGGCCGGGCGCTCACCGCCAGCAATGGCCTGGCACGCATCGGTGACGATGGCCTGCAGCATTGCCTGAGCCTGACCCGGCGCGACGGCGCATTGGAATCGCTGCACAGTCCGATGGTCTGCGTCGGTCCGCAGCAGCGATTGAAGGGTGCCGAGCGCTGGCAGTTCACCTCGGCCAAGGCGGGGCAGGTGCGCCTGCGCCTGCAGTACAGCAACGCGAATGGGCCGATCAACACGGGCGTGACCGCCGCGGTGAAGCAGCTGGTGCTGCAGTGCCCGGGCCAGCCGTTGCAGCGGCACACCGTCACCCTGCCGCACAGCGTGGCCGTGCAGGACTCGACCTCGGCGACGTTTCCGGTGCCGAAGGGCCGATGCGCGGTCACGCTTGAAGAGGGCTTCAACATGAGCACACTGCAGCACTTCGCGCACTACACCGGGGGCAAGGGCGGGCGCGACGGCGTGCTCAACCAGGCGCAGGTGCAGGCGCTGACGGTGGCGCCCGTGGCCGTAGAGGGCGCGCGATGAATCGCCCCGCCAAACCCCAGCTGTCGTTCTGGCAGATCTGGAACATGTGTTTCGGTTTTCTCGGCATCCAGTTCGGCTTCGCCCTGCAGAATGCCAACGCCAGCCGCATTTTCGAGACGCTGGGCGCGGACATCGACGCGGTACCGGGGCTGTGGATCGCCGCGCCGCTGACCGGCCTGCTGGTGCAGCCGGTGATCGGTTACCTGTCCGATCGCACCTGGACGCGCTGGGGGCGGCGCCGTCCGTTCTTCATGATCGGTGCGGTGCTGACCACGCTGGCCCTGCTGGTGATGCCGAATTCACCGACGCTGTGGATCGCGGCCGGCACGCTGTGGGTGCTCGATGCCTCGATCAACGTATCGATGGAGCCGTTCCGAGCCTTCGTCGGCGACCAGCTGGCGCCACGCCAGCGTCCGGCCGGCTATGCGATGCAGAGCTTCTTCATCGGTGTGGGCGCCATCGTCGCCAGCTTCCTGCCGTTCATCCTGGCCCATTTCGGCGTTGCCAATACGGCCGCCGCCGGTGAGGTGCCGGACACCGTGCGCTATGCGTTCTACTTCGGCGCGGCGGTGCTGCTGGCGGCAATCACCTGGACGGTGGTCAGCACCCGCGAATATTCACCAGCAGAACTGGCTGCCTTCGATGATGCCGAGCCGCCGGCGCATCATGCGGGAGCGGTGATCGACGGCCCGGCGCCATGGACGCGGGTGGCCCTGTGGCTAGGGCTGGGTGTGCTGTTGGCGCTGCTGATCACCTGGCGGCAAGGCGACAGGATGCTGTACGTGCTGGCAGGCCTGTGCGCCGGCTACGGCCTGCTGCTGGCGGCCGCGCGCGTGTTGCCGGCCACGCATATGCTGGCCGCCATCGTCGGCGACCTGCGCGCGATGCCGGTGACCATGCGCCGCCTGGCGTGGGTGCAGTTCTTCTCATGGTTCGCGCTTTTCGCCATGTGGATCTACACCACTGCTGCGGTGGCCGGTACCCACTTCGGTTCGACCGATCCACAGTCGGCGGCCTACAACGAAGGTGCCAACTGGGTTGGCGTGCTGTTTGGCGCCTACAACGGCTTCGCTGCGTTGGCGGCGGTGCTGATTCCACCGATGGTGCGTGCGATCGGCCTGCGCTGGAGCCACCTGGTCAACCTGTGGCTGGGCGCTGCCGGCCTGGTCTCGCTGATGTTCATCCGCGACCCGCACTGGCTGCTGCTGTCGATGGTGGGTGTGGGTTTTGCCTGGGCATCGATCCTGTCGTTGCCGTATGCACTGCTGTCCGACAGCGTGCCTGCGTCGAAGATGGGTGTGTACATGGGCATCTTCAATTTCTTCATCGTGATCCCGCAGCTGGTGGCGGCCAGTGCGCTTGGCTTTGCCCTGCGCGCATGGCTGGGTGGCCAGCCGATGCATGTGCTGGTGCTGGGCGGCTGCAGCCTGTTCGTCGCCGGCCTGTGCGTGCTGCGGGTTCCGTCCCGTCCGGAGGTGGTGTGATGCGTGGTGTCCTGGCTGTTGCCGTTTCCCTTGCCCTGTTCGCCGGCCAGGCCGTGGCCACGCCGCGCCCGGACTACGTCGGCACCACCGAACCGTTCGCCAGCGATGCGGTGTACTTCGTGGTCACCGACCGCTTCGTCAACGGTGATCCATCCAATGACCATCGCGACCAGGGTGGCGCGCACCGCACCTTCGACATCCCGGTGCCATGCCCGGACAAGGTGGACGGCAACATTGGCTACCTCGGCGGCGACTTCCGTGGCGTGCTCGACAATGCGCAGTACATCCGCAACCTGGGTTTCGGCGCGGTGTGGATCACGCCGATCATCGACAACCCCGACCAAGCTTTCACCGGCAGCAAGCCGATCAGCTGCACCAGCACGCTGACCGACCGCGGCAAGACCGGCTACCACGGCTACTGGGGCATCAACTTCTACAGACTCGATGAGCACCTGCCCAGCAGGGACCTGGACTTCGCCGGACTGACCAAGGGCCTGCACGGTGCCGGCCTGAAGGTGGTGCTGGACATCGTAGGCAACCACGGTTCGCCGGCCTGGACCATGCCGACACGGCAACCGCAGTTCGGTCAGATCTTCGACAAGGATGGAAAGTTGATCGCCGACCACCAGAACCTGCCGCCGCAGAAGCTGGACCCGGAGCACAACCCGCTGCACGCGTTCTACAACAACATCGGTCCGGTCGACAGCAAGGACGGCTCGATCTTCGACGGCAACCTGGCCGAGCTGTCCGACTTCAACCAGGACAATCCGGCGGTGATGGATTACCTGGTCGGCGCTTACCTGCAGTGGACCGCGCAGGGCGTGGACGCATTGCGCATCGACACCATCGGCTGGCTGCCGCACCCGTGGTGGCATGAATTCGTCAAGCGCATCCGCGCCGAGCATCCGGGCATGTTCATGTTCGGCGAAGCCTTCGACTACAACGCGGCGACCATTGCCGAGCACACCTGGCCGGCCAACGCCAATGTCAGCGTGCTCGACTTCCCGTTGCGCGGTGCTCTGGAGCAGACCTTCGGCACCGCCGGCAAGGGCTTCGAGACGCTGGCCGAGCCGCTGCACCTGAGCGGTGGCCCGTATGCCAATCCGTACGAGCTGATGAGCTTCTACGACAACCACGACATGCCGCGCCTGCAGGCCAGTGACAACGGCTTCATCGACGCGCACAACTGGCTGTTCACCGCGCGCGGCATTCCGGTGGTCTATTACGGCTCGGAGACCGGCTTCATGCGTGGCCGCGCCGAGCACGCAGGCAACCGTGCCTACTTCGGCCAGCCGAGTGTGGACGCTGCGCCGCAGAGCCCGATCTTCGCGCCGCTGCAGCGCATCGCCAAACTGCGTGAAGCGACCCCGGCACTGCAGCGTGGCTTGCAGGTGAACGAGCGCCTGCACGGCGACGAAGCGGTGTTCCTGCGCGTGCTGCAGCAGGAAGATCTGGCGCAGACGGCGCTGGTGCTGCTGAACAAGGGCGATGTGGCGCGCACCTTCGAGGTGGATCGCTACCTGCAGGCCGGCACGTGGCGTGACGCGCTGGATGGCGGCACGGTGAAGGTCGAGCGGCAGCTGAAGACTAACGTGCCGGCGCATGGGGTAAAGGTCTATGTGCTGGACGCCACCGTGCAGCAGCCGGCACTGCAGGCCGAACTGGACAAGGCGATGGCTGACCAGCGGGCACGGGACCAGCGCCTGGGGCGGTAGTGCCGGTCGCTGGCCGGCAACTCATGAATCCATGGTCCCTTCAGGTGCCGGCCAGCGGCCGGCACTACCGGGGGGACCACATCCGGCACAATAGGCACCCCTCACGCCGTGCCGCACCGCCATGACCGACCTCGCCCCGCAGACCCCGATCGAAACCCTGCTGAAGGCGGCGATGGACGGGGCGGTGCCGATCCGCGCCTTCATGGAGGCCTTCGTCGCCTCCGACGTGGTCCTGCTGACCGGCAGCCTAGTGACACCCGACGGCAGCGGTTTCGACCCGCTGCTGTTCGACAAGCAGGGCACGCTGCACGTGGCCGTGTTCACCGATCCATCGCGGGTGGGCATCTACAACCAGCAGGCCGAACACCAGATCCGCTGGCTGATGCTGGACGTGCTGCGCCGCGTGCCCGGCGGCTACGGCGTGGTGATCAACCCCGGCACCGCGCTGGGCTTCGAGATCTCGCCCAGCGGCGTCGGCGAGATCCTGAAGGACTTCGCCCAGGGTTGATTATCATGTAGAGCCGAGCCCATGCTCGGCTGCCGTTCGCGCCATGCCGGATCAGTCGAGCACGGCCCGACCCTACAGAACGCTTCCCTTCGGGTGCAGTACGTGGTTCCTTTTGGATAACACCAGGATCGAGGCTCTGCTGTGGAATTGAAGGAATTACCTGTCGGCTCACCGGCACGATCACGCCATTCCCGCTCCGCACTGATCTTCCTGATCGCAGCCATCGTTGCCGCGCTGGTGTCCGTGCCCCTGCTGCGCGCGGTGGGCATGGTGCAGTGGCCGGCCTTCGCCATTGCCTGGCTGATCAACCTGGGTTCGGCCTGGTATCTGGCCCAGTGGGCACGCGAGCAGGGCCGTTCGGCGTGGGCCTACGGATTGCCGGCGGTGCTCGGTACCGTCGCCTCGATCGTGGTCTATGTGCTGTTGGCGTTGCTGGGGCCGAAGGCCGGGGCACGCTGAACCTGCGCGCCTGTCGCGGGTAGTTTGCCGAGCACGGCTCGGCACTGGCACTAGGGTAAGACCAAGCCAAACAACAAGGGCGAGGCCAAGAGCGATCCCGCCCTGCGGCGCCTACCCGCGCAGCGACGATTCCCGCACCACCAGCTTCACCGGGATGCTCTGGCTCTCCACCGGCTGCCGGCCGATCAGCGTCAGCAGGCGCTCCACCAGCAGCTGGCCGGCCTGCTTGGTGTCCTGCTGCACCGTGGTCAGCGCCGGGGATACCGAAGCGGCCAGCGGGATATCGTCGAAGCCGGTCACCGCCACGTCCTGCGGTACCCGCAGCCCGGCCTCGCGCAGGGCGCGCATCGCACCGATGGCGATCAGGTCGCTGGCCGCGCAGATCGCATCGATCGGCTCGCCGCGCGCCAGCAGGGCCTGGCAGGCCTCCTGGCCGGAGGCCTCGGTGGTGATCGCATCGTGCTGCAGCGCCGGTTCGGCGGCCAGGCCGTGGTCCTGCAGGGCCGCGACATGGCCGCGGTAGCGCTCCTGGAATTCGGGGTAGTGGCTGGAGGCATGGCCAAGGAAGGCGATGCGGCGGCAGCCCTGCAGCAGCAGATGGGTGGTGATGTCATGCCCGCCCTGGAAGTTGTCGCTGCCGATCGAGACACCGGGCTGGCCGGGCAGGGCGGCGCCCCAGCGCACGAAGTGCGTGCCCTGTTCGACCAGCCGCTGCAGGCGGTCGCGCGATTCGTGGTAGTCACCGTAGCCGAGCAGGATGATGCCGTCGGCCTTGTTGCTGTCTTCGTAATCTGCCTGCCAGTCGGTGGACAGCTGCTGGAACGACACCAGCAGGTCCTGCCCGTGCAGGGCGCAGGCGCGGGTGATCGAGCCCAGCATCGAATGGAAGAACGGGTTGATCAGCGAATCGTCGTTGGTCGGGTCCTCGAAGAACAGCAGGGCCAGCGTGCCGGCATTGCGCAGGCGCAGGCTGGAGGCGTTCTTGTCGACCTTGTAGTTCAGCTCGCGGGCGATGCGCAGGATGCGCTCGCGGGTCTCGGCGTTGACCATCGGGCTACCACGCAGGGCCCGCGACACGGTCGGCTGGGAGACCCCGGCCAGGTGGGCGATGTCGAGGGAGGTGGCTTTGCCTTTGATCGTCATGGGCGGGCGGAGCGGGCAGGTGGAAGGTGCCCGGGCATGATGCCATGCGCAGACGCGAATGCCTCTCTGGACGTCGGTCGGGGCGAAGGTAAGTCATTGCCGGACAAGGAAATCAGCCTGATCCTTCGGTGCGGTCGGGGTCTCCTGACCGGGCGGACGGCGGCGGCAATGGTAAGATGCGTCGTTCTCGCATTCCCCAAAATTTCACCAGGGGCGGCCCAGCGTACTGCACCCCGCCCGGGGCTGTGCTATCACTGGCGGTCTGCCCCTGGACAACGGACGAAGGTACCTATGGCGCGCGGCATCAACAAAGTCATCCTGGTCGGCAATCTCGGCAACGACCCGGACGTGAAGTACACCCAGGGCGGCATGGCGATCACCCGCATCAGCCTGGCCACCACCAGCGTCCGCAAGGACAAGGATGGCAACCAGCAGGAGCGCACCGAATGGCACCGCGTGGTGTTCTTCGGCAAGCTCGGCGAGATCGCCGGCGAGTACCTGCGCAAGGGCAGCTCGGTCTACGTCGAAGGCAGCCTGCGTTACGACAAGTACACCGGCCAGGACGGCGTGGAGAAGTACTCCACCGATATCATCGCTGATGAAATGCAGATGCTGGGCGGCCGCGGTGAAGGCGGCGGCGGTGGTGGCGGCAACTACGGCGGCGATCGTCCGCAGCGCCAGCAGGCGCCGCGCCAGGAGTACGGCGGCGGTGGCGGCGGCCAGCGTGGTGGCCAGGGCGGTGGCTATGGCAACCAGGGCGGCAACCAGGGCGGCGGCTACGGCAACCAGGGTGGCAACCAGCGTCCGCAGCCGCAGCAGGCGCCGCCGATGGACGACTTCGCTGACGACGATATTCCGTTCTAAGCGCATCTTCGGTGCATCCCGACAAGGGCTCCTGGCATGCCTGCCTGGGGCCCATGTCGTTCTTGAGGCACTGCCGGGATCCTGTTGTCCGGCGGCGGCCGATGCGGACGTTCCTCGATGTTGTCACCGATTACCGAACACGCCCTGGTCCAGCAGGCAATCAATGAACGCACCCAGCAGGGCGGGGCGGTGCCGCCTGTTCGGGTAGTAGAGAAAAAGCCCGGGGCGCGAGACCGACCAATCCGCCAGTACCCGCACCAGCAATCCCTGGGCCAGCAGTTCCCCCACGCGATCCTGCTCGAAGTGATAGGCGATTCCGAGGCCGGCCAGTGCCGCCGCAATCCCGACGTCAGCGTGATTGGTGACGACAGGACCGTCCACGGCGACCTCCAGGTGGCGGCCTCGCTTCTTGAACTCCCATCGGTACTGCCTGCCGTCACTCTGCAGCCGCCAGTTGATGCAGGCGTGATCCTGCAGGTCCGCCGGAGTTCGCGGCGTTCCACGGCGTGCGAGGTAATCCGGTGACGCCACGGCCACCATGTTCAGGTCGGGAGTGAGGCGGATGGCCACCATATCCTTCTCGAGCTGCCCACCCACGCGGATGCCTGCATCAAACCGCCCACTGACGATGTCGCTGAGCGCGTCGTCGACCACGATGTCGACAACGACATCAGGGTAGGCCTGGTGGAAGCGGGCAAGCCGCGGGGCAATCAGTGTTCTTGCGGCGATGCCCAGCGTATTGATGCGCAGGGTCCCGTTGATCCGTCCGCTCGCTTCGCTGGTTTCAGCGACCGCTACCGCCAACTCCTGGAACAGCGGCGCGATGCGCGCGTACAGTCGTCCGCCACTTGCCGAGGGTGCCACGCTTCGTGTTGTGCGATTCAGAAGGCGGGTGCCGAGACGGCCTTCCAGTTGACGGATGGTCTGGCTCAGGGCCGAGGGCGATACCCCCAGATGTTCCGCCGCCCGCGCGAAGCTCTGACGTTCCACTACCGCCACGAAGGCCTTCAGTTCAGCGAACTCGGATCCGCGCATTATGTAAGATTCTTGACATAACCCATTCGGATTATAGGGCATTCACTTAACCGACCTGCGTGCACATCCTGAGCGCCTCACCACTGCAGGAGCCAGGAATGAATGCGTTGACTCTCCCAGAACCCATCGCCGCGTACTTCGCGGCCGAACATGACCCCGAAGTGCTGGCGCGTTGTTTTGCCGCCCAGGCTGTGCTGAAGGACGACGGGCACACCCTCGTCGGCGTCGACGCCATCAAAGCCTTCCTGGCCGAGGCATCCGCCAAATACAGCGCCACCAGCGTGCCGAGCGCCATCGAACGGCAGGGGAAACACCACGTTGTCCGTGCCATCGTGAGCGGCAACTTCCCCGGCAGTCCGATTCTGCTGAGCTACCGTTTCGAACTGGAACGGGGCCTGATCGCATCGCTGGAGATCACCGCATGAGCTTCGATCTTCAACTCGGTGGCCTGCGGGCCGTGGTGACCGGCGGCACGGCCGGTGTGGGGGCGGCCGTGGTCAGGACCCTTGCCGAGGCCGGGGCCAGGGTGATGACGTCGGCGCGCAGCCTGCCGGCACGCCCGGTGGAAGGAGTCGCCTACGTAGCCGCCGATCTGTCGACGGCCGAGGGCACCGGCATTTTCGCCCACGCCGTGCTGCAGGCATGGGGCGGCGCAGACATCCTGGTCAATGTGCTGGGGGGATCAAAGACACCTGGCGGCGGCTTCGCAGCGATCAGTGATGCGCACTGGCTTGCCGAGCTGAACCTGAATCTGATGCCGGCGGTCCGTCTGGATCGTGCCTTGCTGCCATCCATGCTCGCGCAGCGCGCTGGCGTGATCATCCACGTCAGTTCGATCCAGCGCATGCTGCCTCTGCCGGAGTCCACCACCGCGTATGCCGCCGCCAAAGCGGCACTCACGACCTACAGCAAGTCGCTTTCACGAGAGGTCACTCCCAAGGGTGTGCGGGTGTTGAGCGTAGCGCCGGGCTGGATCGAGACAGAAGCATCCCGGGAATTTGCAGAGCGGATCGCGGCAGAAGCGGGAACCGATTATGAAGGTGGCAAGAGGCTGGTCATGGACTGGCTCGGCGGGATCCCGGTGGGACGGCCCGCGGCACCGCAGGAGGTGGCCGATCTGATTGTGTTCCTGGCGTCTCCCCGGTCGGCGTCGATTGCCGGAACGGAGTATCGGATCGACGGCGGCACGATTTCGACGCTGTAGCCAACAGGCGTCGTCCTGCTTCCACCGCCAGAAGGAAAGCCTCGCTCACGCGGGGCTTTTGTTTTCCAGGTCGGCTGCGGAGTTGTGCCTCGCAGCATTGATTTTCGTGCACTGCGACTTGCAAACACACAAATTCCTCCCCTATGGTGCAATCGATTGCATTGCAGTGAATCCTCAGTGTTTGATGTCGGTTGGGAGGCCGGCAGGTGGATGTCCATCCATTCGATCAGACCGGCCCCGGCGATGGGCATCACGCGACGCGACGCGCTACGTCTTGCGGTTGCCGGCGGCATTGGCCTGGGGGCTGCAGGTGTGCTCCCTGCATTCGCCGCCGATGCCCCCCTCAAAGGAAACCTGAAGCAGGCCGTCGCCCGTTGGACCTTCCCGCAGCTGTCGGTTGCCCAGCTCTGCGCGACGGTGAAGGACATCGGTTTCGCCGCGATCGACCTGGTCGGTCCCGAAGACTGGCCCACGCTGAAGGCCCACGGCGTCTACAGCTCGATGTGCAACGGCGCGGAGCTGGGCCTGACCAAGGGTTTCGCCGGCCGCGAGTTCCACGACCAGCTGGTGGAGCGCTACACGCGGCACATCGACCTGGTCGCCGATGCCGGCTACCGCAACCTCATCTGCTTCTCCGGCAACCGCAATGGCATGGACCCCCACGACGGCATGGCCAATGCCGAGGCCGGCCTCAAGCGCGTCCTCGGGCATGCCGAGAAGCGCGGCGTCGTGCTGGTGATGGAACTGCTGAACTCCAGGGTCGATCATCGCGACTACCTGTGCGACCACTCCGCATGGGGCGTGGAGCTGTGCCAGCGGCTCGGCTCGGACAATTTCGGCCTGCTCTACGACATCTACCACATGCAGATCATGGAGGGCGACATCATCGCCACCATCGGAAAACACCATGCCTGTTTCAAGCACTACCACACCGCAGGCGTGCCCGGCCGGAACGAGATCGGAGACCAGCAGGAGCTCAACTATCCGGCCATCTGCCGCGCGATCCGCGACACCGGTTTCAAGGGGTATCTGGCGCAGGAGTTCATGCCTGCCGCGCCCGATCCCGTTGCTTCATTGCGCGAGGCGATCCGCCTCTGCGACGTCTGAAACGATATCCACCCAGGTGAGAGACCCATGGCAGATAATCACTACGACGCCATTGTTGTTGGCTCGGGAATCAGTGGCGGCTGGGCAGCGAAGGAGCTGACCGAGAAGGGCCTGAAGGTCCTGATGCTGGAACGCGGGCGCAACATCGAGCACGTCAAGGACTACGTCAATGCGATGAAGGAAGCGTGGGACTTCCCGCATCGCAACCGGCCGACGCAGGCGATGAAGGCCGCTTTTCCGGTGCTGATGCGCGACTACGGCCTCGCCGAGAACCTGGAAGGAATGTGGGCCAACGAGCAGGACTCACCCTACATCGAAACCAAGCGTTTCGACTGGTTCCGCGGCTACCACGTCGGTGGCCGTTCGCTGTTGTGGGGCCGTCAGAGCTACCGCTTCTCCGACCTGGATTTCGAGGCGAACCTCAAGGAGGGCATCGCCACCGATTGGCCGATCCGCTATGCCGACATCGCGCCGTGGTACGACCATGTGGAAAAGTTCGCCGGCATCGCCGGCACGCGCGAGGGACTGGACGTGCTGCCGGATGGTGAGTTCCTGCCGCCTATCCCGTTGAACATCGTCGAGAAGGACGTGGCCGCGCGGATCAAGAAGGCCTTTGGCGGCACGCGGCACATGATCCACTCGCGCACGGCCAACATCACCCAGCCGATGCCCGAGCAGGGGCGCGTGAACTGCCAGTATCGCAACAAGTGCATTCTGGGCTGTCCCTTCGGTGCCTACTTCTCGACCCAGGCGGCGACGCTGCCAGCGGCGATGAAAACCGGCAACCTGACCCTGCGCCCGTTCTCGATCGTCAAGGAAGTGCTCTACGACAAGGATCGCAAGCGCGCGCGTGGCGTGGAGGTGATCGACGCCGAGACCGGGCAGACCTACCAGTACACGGCCAAGGTCATCTTCCTCAACGCATCGTCCTTCAACTCGACCTGGCTGCTGATGAACTCGGCCACCGATGTCTGGGAGGGGGGGCTGGGTTCTTCGTCGGGCGAGCTGGGGCACAACGTGATGGACCATCATTTCGGTGCAGGCGCCTCGGGCCGGGTCGAGGGCTACGAAGACAAGTACTACTTCGGCCGCCGTCCCTGCGGCTTCTACATTCCGCGGTTCCGCAATGTCGCCGCCGACAAGCGTGGCTACCTGCGCGGATTCGGCTACCAAGGCGGTGCCAGCCGCACCGGCTGGTCGCGCGAGATCGCCGAGCTGAACATCGGTGCCGACCTGAAGGAAGCGCTGACCGTGCCCGGTGACTGGCGCATCGGCATGACCGGGTTCGGTGAGATGCTGCCGCACCACGACAACACGATCCGCCTGGACCGCGAGCGCAAGGACAAGTGGGGGCTGCCGGTGCTGGCGATGGACGTGTCCATGCGCGCCAACGAACTGGCGATGCGCAAGGACATGGCCGCCGATGCCGCCGAGATGCTGGAGGCGGCCGGGGTCAAGGACGTGAAGATGCACGACAACGACTACGCCCCGGGCAAGGGCATCCATGAGATGGGGACTGCGCGTATGGGACGGGACCGGAAGAGCTCGGTATTGAACGCGCACAACCAGGTCTGGGATGCCCCCAATGTGTACGTCACCGACGGTGCCTGCATGACCTCCAGCGCCTGCGTGAATCCGTCGCTGACCTACATGGCGCTGACCGCGCGCGCGGCCGACCACGCGGTACGCGAACTGAAAGCGGGGAACCTGTGATGGATCGCCGCGAACTGCTGAAGATGATCGTCGCCGCCACCGGTGCGGCCATGGTCGGCCTGCCTGCGCTGGTGCAGGGCAAAGCGCCAGCGGCCGGGGCGATGGCCGCGTTCTCCGATGCCGAAATCAGCACGCTGGACGAGATCGCCGAGACCATCCTACCGCGGACCCGGACACCCGGGGCGAAGGACGCGGGCGCCGGTGCGTTCATGGCGACGTTCGTCAGCGACTGCTACACCGCCAGGCAGCAGGCGGTGTTCCGCGCCGGGCTGGCGGACATCGACAAGCGCGCCGGTGGCCGCTTCGTGTCGCTCACGGCGGAGGCGCGCACCGGATTGCTGCGTACACTGGATGCCGAAGCCAAGGCGCGCAATGCAGACGTGACCGAAACTGGAACGCCCGAAGAGGGCGAAGCCATGCCGCATTACTTCACGATGATCAAGCAGCTGGCCATCTTCGGCTTCTTCACCTCCAAGGTCGGTGCGACCGGGGTGCTGCAGTACGTCGCCGTGCCGGGGCGCTACGACGGTGACCTCGCCTATGTCCCCGGCACACCTGCCTGGGGGACCAGCTGATGGACACCAACCTGATGATCCGCCCTGCGTTGATCACCGCCGGCCTGCTGGCCGCTGCATCTGCGTTCGCACAGGACAGTGCCGACGCTGTGCGTGACCCGAAGAAGACGGAAGTGTGGACCCCTGTGCCCGCGACCGTGGCAACGCCACCCGGCAAGGCACCGTCCGATGCGATCGTGCTGTTCGATGGCAAGGATCTCTCCGCGTGGGAATCGGAGCAGGGTGGCCGCGTGCCCTGGAAGGTTGCCGGAGGCGCCATGACGGTTGTTCCGGGCAGCAAGGGCATCCGTACCCGGCAACCCTTCTGCGATGTCCAACTGCATGTCGAATGGCGTACGCCCACCGAAACGAAGGGCTTCGACGGCCAGAACCGGGGCAACAGCGGGATCTTCCTGCAGGGACTGTATGAGTTGCAGGTACTCGACAGCTACCACAACCCGACCTACGCCAATGGCCAGGCGGGTTCGATCTACAAGCAGGCCATGCCACGGGTGAACGCCTCGCGCGCACCGGGCCAGTGGCAGGTCTACGACATCCTCTGGAAGGCCCCGCGCTTCTCGCCGGGCGGCGGCCTGACGTCGCCCGCACGGATCACCGTGCTGCACAACGGCGTGCTGGTACAGGACGACACCGTGCTGGCGGGCAGGACCGAATACATCGGTGCGCCTTCGTACGCACCGCATGGGTGCGCGCCGCTGTATCTGCAGGAACATGACTCCAAGGTCAGCTACCGCAACATCTGGGTGCGCGAGCTGTAGCGCCCACCCGCTACTTCGCCAGGTAGCTGGCGATGTCATCGATCTCCTGCTGTGACAGCTGCGGGAAGGGGGGCATCAGACCGCCGCCCTTCCTGATCCTGTCCTTGACCTGGGCGGGCTGCAGCCGCTTGCCGACATCGGTGAGCGCCGGGAACGTCGGCGGTACACCGGTGCGTTCAGCACCGTGGCAGGCGGTGCAGTGCTGGGCGTAGAGTTTCGCGCCGGCGGCCGGGTCGTCCTTGGCCCACGCTGCCGTCGCAACGTTCATGCCGCCCAGGGCCACGGCCACTGCCAGGATCATTTTCATGTGGGGCTCCTTGATGCGTCAGCGGTGGGCACGGGTGGGCAGGTTGGTGGTCAGGTGTTCACGCAGGTAGTCCGCGCCGGCCTGGATGACCTTGGCCGGGTCGCGTGGCTGGTCGTGTTCGACGATGTACCACTGCACGCCAGCGGTGGCGGCGGCCGGCAGGATCGCGTCCCAGTCCAGCACGCCCTGGCCGACCGCAGCGAATCCACCTTCGTCTTCGGCCTCGCCCTTGGGCGCATTGTCCTTGGCGTGTACCGCAAATATGTGGCCGCGGAACTTGCCAAGCATCACGGCCGGGTCCAGGCCCGCGCGCGCGACCCAGGCCAGGTCCAGTTCGGTCTGCAGCTCGGGGCCGGCGGCGTCGAACAGCAGCTCCAGTCCGGTCCTGCCATTGAAGTCGACCAGCTCGAAGTCGTGGTTGTGATAGGCCAGCTGCATCCCCTTGCCGCGCATCTGCTTGGCAATCCGGCCCAGCTCCCGGCCCAACGCGGTCCAGCCGGCGGCATCGCGCGGACGGTCCTTCTGGTCCAGATAGGGCACCACCAGCGTGCTGTTGCCAATCGAGCGGTTGAAGGCCACCACGGCATCCAGGTTGTCGCGCAGCTCGGCCAGCTGAACGTGCGACGAAACCGCTTTGATCGAGTAACGGTCCAGCAACTGTTTCAGCTCCGCAGCGCTTGCATTCTGCGTACCGACGGTCTCCACCGCACGCACGCCCGCGTCGTGGACGATCTTCAGCTGTTGGTCAAGCGGGCCGGCGTTGCGCAGCGTGTACATCTGCACGGCGATGGGCTTCTGCGCACCGGCTGTGTTTCCTGCGAAGGCGGGCAGGACTGCGAGCAGCAGCAGGACGAGGGTTGCAGTTCTACGGACAGGGATGTTCATGAACAGATCCTCCCGGGATTCAACCGATGGTGGTCCAGGTGCGTGACCTGGCCGATGCAATGACACGATCAACGATCCGCGCCGAGCGCAGGCCGTCTTCGAAGGTGGGCAGGCCCTGCGGCCGCTCGCCTTCAATGGCGCGATAGGTGTCGGCCACGAACGCTTCGAAGCACTGCCCGTAGCCCTGTGCGTGCCCCGCTGGCAGCGGCGACAACCGGCGTTGTTCGGCACTGCCGGCGCCCGGGCCGCGCACGAAGATTTCCTCGCGCTGCTCGGGCAGGCCGATCCACAGCCGCTCGGCATCCTCCTGGTTGAACGCCACGCTGGCGTTGGCGCCGTCGATCTCGAACCAGAGCCGGTTGTGGCGTCCGGCCGAGACCTGGCTGACCGTCAATGACGCCAGCGTGCCCGCGCCGGTCCTGAACATCGCTGCGGCCACGTCCTCGCTCTCGACCGCTTGCTTTGCGCCGTCTGTCGCCGGCGTGCTGAAACTCTGGGAGGTGGTTGCGCTGCGCTCGGCGATCACTGTGGCAAACGCCGCGTTCACTTCGGCGAAGCACTCGCCGCTGACCCATTCAACCAGGTCGCACCAATGCGACCCGATGTCAGCGAACACGCGCGATGTGCCACCCAGTGCAGGGTCAACCCGCCAGTTGTTGCTGGCCGGGTCCAGCAGCCAGTCCTGCAGGTAGCTGCCATGGATCAGGTGCAGTGGCCCCAGATCGCCCTGCGCGATGCGTGCGCGTGCCTCGCGGACCACCGGGTGGTAGCGGTAGACGAAGGGGACGGTGGCGACCAGTCCGGTCGAGGCGGCCAGCGCCGCCAGCGCCTGCGCATCGTCCAGCGTCGTCGCCAACGGCTTCTCGCAGATCACGTGCTTGCCGGCGTCCAGTGCGGCCTGCGCCATCGCGCGGTGCAGGTGGTTGGGCGTGCAGATGTGCACGACCTGTACCTGGGGATCAGCGACGACGTCCTCGATATCGCGATAGGCGCGCGGGACATTCCACGCATGCGCCACCTCGCGCGCGCGCTGCGGCGACGAGGCGGCCACGCCGCGCACCTCGGCGCCAGCCAGCAGTGCCGCGCGGCGATGCACCGCGCCGATCATGCCGGTACCAACGATGGCGATTCCAAGCAGGGGCATCGGCCGGTCTCCTCAGGGTGTGGACGACGCGGCCGCCGCTACCGGGCGGTCGCGGAACAGCAGCAGGAAGGCGATCAGCACCACCAGTGCAACGCCGGCCGGGAACAGCCAGATCTGCTGCCAATCGGGGCCGGCCTCGGTGGTGAAGTGCTCCACTACCGCGCCGGACAGGAAGGTGCCGATCAGCATGCCCACGCCATAGGTGGCCAGGGTGATGAAGCCCTGCGCGCTGCTGCGCGCGGCGGGGCCGGCGTGGGCATCGGTGTAGATCTGGCCGGTGACGAAGAAGAAGTCGTAGCAGATGCCATGCAGTACGATGCCGATCACAAGCAGGGAGAAGCCACTGCCCGCATCGCCGAAGGCGAACAGCGCGTAGCGCACGACCCAGGCTGCCATGCCGACCGCCAGCATGGTCTTCACCCCCAGCCGCACGAACAGGAACGGCATGGCCAGCATCAGCAGCACTTCGGACACCTGGCCCAGCGACTGCAGGCCGGCCGCGCCCTGCACGCCCAGGTCGTTGAGATACGGATTGGTGAAGTTGTAGTAGAACGACAACGGGATGCAGATGGCGATGGAAGCCAGGAAGAACACCAGGTAGGCGCGCGACTTCAGCAACCGCAGTGAATCCAGCCCCAGGATCTGTCCCAGCCCGGCATCGCGCTGCTGCGCCAGTGGCGGCGTGTGCGGCAGGGTGAACGCATACAGGCCCAGCACCAGCGATGCCAATGCGGCCATGCGGAAGGTCAGTTCAAGCCGATGCGCCTGTTCCCAGCCCAGCCAGCCGATCAGCACGCCTGCAACGATCCAGCCGACGCTGCCGGCCACGCGTACCAGCGGGAACTGCTTCTCCGGCGATTGCATGTGCCGCATGGCGACGCTGTTGGCCAGTGCCAGCGTCGGCATGAACAGGAGCATGTAGCCCATGACGCACGCGGAAAACACGCTGAAACTGGTGGCGGTGGACGCCAGCCACATCAGCACCGCGCCGGCCAGGTGCAGCACCGCCAGGATGCGCTGCGCCGCGAAATAGCGGTCTGCGATCAGGCCGACCAGGAACGGTGCCACGATGGCACCGATGGACTGGCTGAGAAACGCCGTTGCCACCTGGCTTGCGCTGGCCTGCAGCGGGCCCTGTACCAGGTAGGTGCCCAGGGTGACGAACCACGCCCCCCAGATGAAGAACTGCAGAAACATCATCGCGCCCAGGCGCGACATGGCGTGCGTCATGGCTTGCCCTCCCGGGGCGGTCGTGGCTCAGATTCCCAGCATGCGGCGCAGTGATCCAGCGTCCGTGGCGCTCCCGGCAAAGTCGTCGAAGGCGCGTTCGGTTACATGGATGATGTGATCGCGGATGAAGGCGGCACCCTCGCGCGCGCCGTCCTCCGGGTGTTTCAGGCAGCACTCCCACTCCAGCACCGCCCAGCCGGGGAAGTCGTACTGGGCGAACTTCGAGAAGATCGCCTTGAAGTCGATCTGGCCGTCACCGGGTGAGCGGAACCGGCCCGGACGATCGATCCAGTCCTGGTAGCCGCCATACACGCCGCTGCGCACGCTGGGGCGATACTCCGCGTCCTTGACGTGGAAGATGCCGATGCGGGCGTGGTAACGGTCGATGAAACCGAGGTAATCCATCTGCTGCAGCAGCAGGTGGCTGGGGTCGTACAGGATCTTCGCGCGGGGATGATGGTCGACCTCATCGAGGAAGCGCTCGAATGTCGCACCGTCATGCAGGTCCTCGCCCGGGTGGATCTCGAAGCACAGGTCCACGCCGCAGGCATCGAACACATCCAGGATCGGGCGCCAGCGGCGGCCGAGTTCGGCGAAGGCTTCTTCCACCAGGCCCGGCGGGCGCTGCGGCCACGGATAGAAGTAGGGCCAGGCCAGCGCACCGGAGAACGTGGCGTGCGCGGTCAGCCCCAGGCGCTGGCTGGCCTGCGCGGCGAGCCGCAGCTGCTCCACGGCCCAAGCCTGGCGCGCGGGCGGGTTGCCGCGCACGTCGGCGGGGGCGAATCCGTCGAACAGGCTGTCGTAGGCGGGATGGACCGCGACCAGCTGCCCCTGCAGATGCGTCGACAGTTCGGTGATCTGCAGGCCGTGCCCGGCCAGCATGCCGGCAACATCGTCGCAGTACGCCTGGCTGCGCGCCGCCTCGGCCAGATCGAACAGGTGGGGCGCGGAGGTGGGAACTTGTACGCCAGAATAGCCCAGACCCGCGGCCCACCCGGCCAGCGTGTCCAGCCGATCAAAAGGAGCTGTGTCGCCGATGAACTGCGCCAGGAACAGCGCTGGACCCTTGAGCGTCTTCAACGTGATTCGCCCTCGATGCAATCGATTGCATTATCCTAGCAGGGGCGCACGCAGGACCTGTTGTGCACTGCACAGCGGACAGGAGAACTAACGCCATGGCCACCATCTACGACATCGCTAGGCACGTCGGCGTCTCCGCAGGCACGGTGTCACGGGCGCTTTCCCGGCCGGACAAGGTGCTGCCGGCCACCCGTGCGCGCATCGAGCAGGCCGCCGCCGCATTGGGCTATGTGCCCAACACGGTGGCCCGCACGCTCAAGACCCAGCGCAGCGGCAAGATCCTGGTCACCGTCCCGGACATCGCCAATCCGTTCTTCGCACAGATCCTGCAGGGTGCGGAGGAGGCCGCGCAGGCGGTCGGCTACGCGGTTCTGCTGGGCGATACCCAGCATCAACCCGATCGTGAGGAGCGCTACGCACAGATGCTCCGGCGCAACGAGGCCGACGGCATGATCGTGCTGGGCCATCGCCTGCCACCGACCGCGCGCGAAATCGTCGAGCAGCGCGGCGCAGCTGCGCCGGTGGTCAATGGATGCGAGTTCGACCCCGCACTGGGCATCCCCAGCGTCCATATCGACAACGCGGCCGCCGCACGCGCGGTGATGGAGCACCTGTACGGCCTGGGGCACGAACGGATCGCCGTGGTCGGCGGGCCACCTGACAACCCCCTGCACCAGCAGCGGCTGGAAGGGGTCCGGGCCGCCGGCAAGGCGCGGGGTCGCCTGCGCCAGCTGAGCATCGTGCCCGGGGACTTTTCCGTTGAGTCCGGGTATGCGGCGGTGATGGCGCTGCTGGACGGCACGCCCGTGCCGACCGCGGTGTTCTGCTTCAGCGACCAGATGGCACTGGGGGCACTGGCGGCCTGTCGCGACCGGGGCATCCGCGTTCCGGAAGCGCTCTCCATCGTCGGCTTCGACGACCTGGCCTCTTCGCGTTATCTCACCCCGCCGCTGACGACCATCCGGCAGCCGATGCGTGAAATCGGCGAGCGCGCGGTCAACCTGCTGCTCGCCATCATCGAACAGATCGATGTACCGCTTCAGCAGACGCTGGAGTTCAGCTTCATGCTGCGCGGTTCGACAGCGGCGCCTGAGCGGTAGCGCAGGCAAGGCAGGGCAGTCGGAGCAGGGCGGCCGGCCCGCGCGTCGTGCCGCGACCTTGATCCCGAATTGACGCAAAGCTGTCAGACTCATCGCAGGCAGCCCGGCAAGGGCCGTGGCAGCAGGTGCGATCGCGCAAGGGGGGGGCAATGCCATTCTTCACCGATTCGGCGGAAGGCGCGGTCGAAGGCATTGGCGCGGCACGTCGCATCGGCTGGATGCGTTTCGTCGGCAATGGACTGGGGGCAATCCCCATCGCTTCGATCATCCTCGAGCGCCACGATGGGCCGCTGGCGTGGGTCCTGCTGCTGCTCAACGCGCTGGCGTGGCCTGCGCTGGCATTGATGCTGACCCAGCGCTCCGGCCAGCCCGCGCTCGTCCAGTTCCGCTGCATGGTGGCCGACTCCTTTTTCGGTGGTGGCTGGATCGCCTTCATGGCGTTGAGCGCGGTGCCCAGTGCACTGTTCGCCGCACTGCTGGTGGCCGACAAGATCGCTGCCGGTGGCGTTCGCCTGGCGATGCGCGCCACGCTGGCCCTGATGCTGGGCTTCGCGCTCACCTGGTGGGCGCTCGGCTTCCCTTACCAGCCGGTCACCTCGCAGCGCACGATCGTGCTGAGTGTCCCGTTCCTGTTCGTGTATGGCATCGGCCTGAGCATTCTCAGCTGGCAGCTGGCGCGCCGGGTCAAATCGCAGAACCGCCAGCTGCAACGTCTCAGCCGGATGGACCCGCTGGTCGAACTGGCCAATCGTGGCTTCCTGATCCTGCGTGCGCAGCAGGCGCTGGACCGGGCACAGGGCCAGGGCGGGTTTGCCTGCCTGCTGATGCTCGATGTGGACGACTTCAAGCGCATCAATGACTCGCATGGCCACCGCGCCGGTGACGAGGTGCTGCGGCATATCGCGGCGACATTGCGCACCGTTGCCCGGCCCGGTGATACGCCCGCGCGGCTCGGGGGCGATGAGTTCGTCGTGCTGCTGCGCGACTGCACGCCTGTTGACGCGATGCACGTGGCCGAGCGGGTGCGCCTGCACCTGCTCGAGGCCGCGCGGCAGGCCACGCCGGGTGTGGAATTCAGCGTCAGTATCGGCATTGCGGCCACGCCGCGTGGCGGCAGTGTCGAGGACTGGTTGGCACTGGCCGACCGCGCGCTGTACCACGCCAAGCGCCAGGGCAAGAACACCGCCAGCTATGGCGAGTGAGCGCGCGTGGGGACGGCACGGCTGCCGCCGAACGAGGATGAAATGCCCATTCATCCTGCACGCGGAATCAGCACGCCAATCCTCTACCATGGGCCACCCCGCCCGGACGCGCTCCCATGCAAGACGCTCTCGTTGCCCAGCCCAAGCCCCCCATCCCAAGGATCGCGGCGTGGCTGATGATGCTGCTGGGCATGTGGCTGGCGCTGAAACTGGGCCTGGTGGTCACCCTTCTGTCCGGCCTGCTGGTGTTCCAGCTGACCCACCTGCTGGCTTCCACCGTGGAAGGCAGGCTGCCGCCGGGACGCGCACGGGCGATCGCCGTGATCGTGCTGTCGGCGATCATCATCAGTGCGCTGGTGCTGGCCGGGATCGGCGTGGCCTCGTTCTTCCGCAACGAGACCGGCGGCCCGGACGCATTGCTGGCGCGCCTGATGGAGATCCTCAACACCTCGCGGCATCAGGTACCGGCGCTGCTGCAACCCTACATCCCCGAGGACATGCCGGCGCTGCGCGCGGCGCTGAACGACTGGGCCGCCGAGCATCAGCGCCAGCTGGGCGTGGCCGGTACCTCGGTGGTCCAGGTGGGTGTGCGCGTGCTGATCGGCATGGTGCTGGGTGCGATGATCGCACTGTATGACGAACTGCCGCTGCCGAAGATGGGTCCGCTGGCGCAGGAGCTGATCGGGCGCACCAGCCGCCTGGCCACCGCGTTCCGCCAGGTGGTGTTCGCGCAGGTGAAGATCTCGCTGCTGAACACCGTGTTCACCGCGATCTTCCTGCTGGGCGTGCTGCCGTTGTTCGGCGTGCACCTGCCGCTGTCCAAGACCCTGGTGCTGATCACCTTCCTGGCCGGCCTGCTGCCGGTGGTGGGCAACATCATCTCCAACACGATCATCACCATCGTCGCACTGTCGGTCTCGTTCTACGTGGCGGTGGCGGCGCTGCTGTACCTGATCGTGATCCACAAGCTGGAGTACTTCCTCAACGCGCGCATTGTCGGTGGCGAAATCCAGGCGCGTGCCTGGGAGCTGCTGCTGGCCATGCTGGTGATGGAGGCGGCCTTCGGCCTGCCGGGCCTGGTCGCCGCGCCGGTGTTCTATGCCTACGTGAAGCGCGAACTGGTCGACCAGCGCTGGATCTGACGCGGCGGGGCATGACGTATTTGTCCCGATTCGAGTGTCCGCGCGGCCTTGTCGGTGCGTTCGCGGCGGGCACGGTGTACCGACGGCCACGGTTGGCCCGCTAGCGGCTTGGCGCCTGTGCAGGCGGCCGCTACAGTGTTCCGCACGACAGGGGAAATGTGCATGGCCCGCAAGGCGTCGCCCATCGGATTGCGGACCTGGGTCTGGATCCTGGCCGGGCTGTTCGTAGTCTGTACGCTGCCGCTGATGGCCATCGCACTGGTGCAGGGCACGCTGCGCTTCACCGCTGCCGAGGACAACCTGGTCAGCCTGCGCCGACTGCAGCAGACCTTCGACCTGGCCAACCGGGTGTCGGCCGAGCGCGGCCCAGCCAACAGCCTGCTGGGAGTCAATACGGCCGATGCGGCCGAACAGGCGCGGCTGGCCGCGCAGCTGGCGGTTGCGCGCAAGCGGGTCGACACCGCCCTGCTGCAACTGGACACCGTGTTCAAGGCCGATCCGGGCGTGGTCGACGAACATGGGCTGCTGGCCGACGCGCAACGTCGCCTGCAGTCGGCGCGGGCCGCGGTGGACCAGGTGGCGGCACAGCCGCACGAAGTGCGCCGGGTGGAAGACGTGGAGCGCGCGATCAGCAGCATGTTCGCCGTGGTCGATCGCCTGCACGTGCTGACCTCGGCGCAGATCAGCGTGCTGGTCAGTGCCGACCGCGAAGCGGCGATCCCGGCGATGCAGGGCCAGGTGCTGATCGACCTGCGCGAGCATGGCGGCCGCCTGGCCTCGAACGTGATGGCGCCGGTGGCGGTACCGGGGGCCTGGCGTGACGAACAGGTGCGGGCGGCCTTGCAGACCGAAGGCCGCCTGCTGGAACTGTGGCGGCTGGCAGGCAGCCATGAAGCCGTGTTCCGCAGCGATCCGACGCTGTCCTGGCATTGGGACATGGCACGCCGCCAGTTCTTCGGCGAATCGCTGCCGATGATCGAACAGCTGATCGAAGATGGACGGCGTGGCGTGCCCCCGCCGTGGACCGCCGCCGAGTTCACCACGCGCTACGTACCGACCCTGCGGTCGCTGGAAGCGCTGCGTGACGGTTACCTGAGCGTGTCCATCGCCCGTTTCGAGCGCACCCGCAACCGCGAAGCGACGCGCCTGGTGGTGCTGGTGGCGACCGTGCTTGGCACGCTGGTGGTGCTCGGCGTGGCGCTGCGCATTGCCCATCTGCAGATCCTGCGGCCGCTGCTGCAGGCACAGAAGCAGGTGATCCAGATCGCCTCGGAAGCGCCCGGCCCGGAACAGCACGTGACCCACCCGCTGGCCGAGATGCAGCGCCTGTTCGATGCCATCGAAGTGCTGCGCGAGAAGTCGCGCGAGCGCTCGGCGTTGACCAGCGAGCTGCGCCAGCTGGCCGGCACCGATGAACTGACCGGGTTGTTGAACCGGCGCGCGCTGGACCAGAGGGTGCAGCAGCGCCATGCCGACGGTGGCACCAGCGCGGTGGTGATCCTGCTTGACATCGATCGCTTCAAGGCCATCAACGATGGCCATGGGCATGCTGCTGGCGACCAGGTGCTGGTGCAGGTGGCACAGCTGCTGCAGCGCCACCTGCGCCGCAGCGACAGCATCGCCCGCTACGGTGGCGAGGAATTCCTGGTGCTGCTCGCCGACGGCGATCTGGCCGGCGGCCGCCAGTTGGCCGAGTCGCTGCGCGTGGCCATGCGGCAGCTGGACATCGCACTGGCCGGAGGCAACGTACTGCGGGTCACTGCCAGCTTCGGCGTAGCCGAGGGGGGCACCGATGCGCTGGGCTGGCGCACCCTGCTGCGTGCCGCCGACGCGGCCATGTACCAGGCCAAGGCGCAGGGCCGCGACCGCGTGCGGGTGGCCGGCGGCGGCCGCAACGCACGTTGAGGATACGCATCAACCGATGCGCGCATGCACGCGCCGCAGCGTGCGCGCGATCATCCGCCTCGCGATGGGACGCGGCACCGAGAGACCGCGCCAGCGCAGCGCACCCACCCGGAAGGTGGCGCTGGCGGTGGCCAGTACCTTGCCGGCCGGGTCAGTCAGCCAGCCACGGGTGAAGGCGATGCTGCCCTTGCTGTGCTCGACTTCGCCCCAGCCGATGATCCGCCCCGGCCGTGCCGGGTTGACGAAACTGGTCTTGGATTCCACCGTGACCGCGATGCGGTTGGCTGGCAGGGTGGCGTAGATCGCCGGCCCCATGCAGTCGTCCAGCATCGCTGACAGGAATCCGCCCTGCACGTTGCCCATCGGATTGGTGAGCACCGTCCCGGCGTCGAACTCGACCTGGATGCGACGCAGTGCATCGTCATAGCCGACGAAGCGCCAGCCGAGCAGGGTGCCGGCCTGGGAACGTGGAAGATTACCGTTGACCACGCTGTAGAAGATCGATTCGGGGTTCATGGCGGAGCCTCGTGGGGAGGGGGCAAGGGAACTCACCGGGACAGTGACAGCACGGCCAGCGCGAGGCCGAGGAGCGACAGCAGCACCACGACCGCGCCGGTGGATACCGGGGTACGCGCACCGGTGCGTCGCCGCACGCCGAAGGCGACCAGCACCGGGGGCGCGGTGGCGACCAGGCAGAACAACTGGAACGCCAGCAGCTGTGGCAGCGCGAAGTGACCACCGAAGAAGATCAACCAGGCCAGCATCACGCCGGCACCGGCCAGTGCGATCCACCCGGCGCCGACCACGCGGATGAGTGCCATCAGCAGCACCTGCATGCGCGGTTCGATCTCCGCCCACGACATGCCCACGGCCTGCGCGTGGTAGGGCATGAAGTCGGAACGTTTCAGATAGGCCGCAGCAAACAGCGAGACAATGAAGAACGCCAACAGGTAGCAGCCGAACGCGAGCCAGGCGAACAGATCCATGTGGAGGCCGTGCGGTTGGGGGAGGAGTCGCCGCGTGCACGCCGGCTGCCATGCCGGTCGTGCCACGGGGTTGCGCGATTCTCGGGCACGCCCCTGTTAGCTGGGTGTAGTGCTCCGCAGGGGCGTTCCTCTATCTGCCTTTAACGTAAGCATGGTGGTGTGGAGTGCGTCACGCATGGACCATGCGCCGTATCTCGTTTCCCGTGAAGAGGCCGCAAGTGCTCATGCACTTTCCGGTCACCGCTCTGCGCAGACGCTGGGCGTCCCTCCGATCAAGGACCGCGCCGTGACCCAGCTCACCCTCCCAGAACTTGCCAAGAAAATGGCCGGCATCGATTTCACGATGCTGCAGACCCGCGCCGGTGGAGAAATTGCCGGTCGCCCCATGAGCAACAACGGTGACGTGGACTATGACGGTGACAGCTGGTTCTTCACCATGGAAGACACCGACATGGTGCGCGAGATCGAGGCTGACCCCACCGTCGCACTGGGTTTCTCCGGCAGCAAGTCGCTGCTGGGCAAGCCGCCGCTGTTCGTGCACGTGCAGGGAAGGGCGGCGCTGGTGCGCGATCGGGCCACGATGCGCGAGCACTGGGTGAAGGACCTGGAACGGTGGTTCGAACAGGGAGTGGATACACCGGGACTGGTACTGATCCATGTGCGCGCCAGCCGTATCCACTACTGGGATGGCGAGGACGAGGGCGAAATCACAACCTGATCCCGGCGCGGGGAGGCCGGCGGCAACGCGGCCGTTGCGCGCCGCGCCCGGGCTTTGCCATCCTCCCTGCTGTTTTCCGTACCGTGGAGTTCCAATGCGCCCTGCCTCCTGGCTGATCCTGGCCCTGCTGCCTGCCCTGGCGGCGGCGCAGCCTGCACGTGCACCGAAGGCCAGCGCACAGGCGCAGGACCCTTTCAGTGAGTTGTTCGATACCGCCTGCATGCAGCACATCGGCGCACCGGCGCGGTTGCAGTCGTTGATGGAATCCAACGGGCTGTCACCGCTGCAGCCTGCCGAGGCGGCAACGTTGCTGCAGGGGCAGTCGGGCGTGGCCTGGATGGTGCCGCTGGCCAGCGGCCGCTATGCGGTCAGCTGGGCTGACGATGGCACGTGTACGGTCTACGCCGAAAAGGCCGACGCGGCGGTCGTGCAGAAGGGCTTTGCCCGGTTGGTGCAGGCGGCGCCGACGCCGTTGCAGGCGCGCTCGCTGCCAGGCCGTGGGCCGTTGTCGGCGGACCAGGTGGCGATCCAGTACGGCTGGGCCACGCCCGGGCAGGCCAAGCTGCAGGTGCGTTTCCGGCTGGTCACGCGGCAGGCGGCCGAGGCCGGCGTGCAGGCGATGGCCTCGGTGACGCCGGGCGAAGCGATGCTGGAGCAGGCTGCACCCAGCCGGTAACGCTGGCCCCGCGCCGCGCAGGCTGCCCAGGCCCGCGATTCAGCCTTTCACGCAGGTTGTGATATATCGTTTATCGATAAATCCATCCCGGGGGCGGCGAGGCCGCCCCAATGCCGGAGGCCGCTTGACCGCTCGTCCCGCCCGCGCCAGACCCGCGCGAGGCTTGTTCACCCTGGCCCAGGCCGCCGTCCAGGCCGTCCGGGCGATGTGCTGGCTGGGCATCCTGGCCGCACTGCTGGCCGTGCCGCTGGTCGCGCACGACCGTCGCTGGCTGCTCGACAGCGTCCACGATGGCGCTGCCGCTGCTGCACACGGCAACGCGCTGTTCCTGCACTTCTGCCTGGGGCTGGCTGCGATCGTCGCGCTGCTGGTGCTGTGCCTGCTGTTCCTGCGCCATCTGCTGCGGCTGCTGAAATCGGCGGCGCGCGAAAGGCCGTTCACCCACGCCAATGCGCAGCGCCTGCAACGGATGGCGTGGCTGATGCTGGCGATGGAGCTGCTGTCGATCCTGATCGGCGCCTACGCGGCCTGGATGGGCCCGGACTTCAGCTGGATGGAGGTGGGCGGCGGCATGTCGATCACCGGGCTGGTGGCGGTGATGATGCTGTTCGTGCTCGCACGCGTCTTCGCCGTGGGCGCGGCGATGCGCGATGACCTCGACGGTGTCATCTGATGGCAATCGTCATCACCCTGGACCGCGTGCTGCAGGAACGGGGCATGACCCTGTCCGAGCTGGCCGGGCGCATCGACATCACCCTGGCGAACCTGTCGATCCTGAAGACCGGCAAGGCGCGCGCCATCCGCTTTTCCACGCTGGATGCGATCTGCCGGGAGCTGCAATGCACGCCTGGCGACCTGCTCGGGTACGACCCGTCGCACACGCAGGACGCAGACTGAGTGTTTGTTCTTCTCCCTTACCTACTGACGAAACGGACCTGAAATGGAATGGTTGGCTGACCCCTCGATATGGATGGGCCTTGCAACCCTGGTCGTGCTTGAGATCGTGCTCGGCATCGACAACCTGGTGTTCATCGCGATCCTTGCCGACAAGCTTCCGCCGCACCAGCGCGACCGCGCGCGGGTGATCGGCCTGGCACTGGCCCTGCTGATGCGGCTGGTGCTGCTGGCGGCGCTGGCCTGGATCATGAAACTGACCGAGCCGCTGCTTACGCTGTTCGAGCACAGCTTTTCCGGGCGTGACCTGATCCTGCTGGGCGGTGGCCTGTTCCTGCTGTTCAAGGGCACCATGGAGCTGCACGAACGGCTGGAAGGCCGCGCGCACCACGAAGATGGCAAGAAGGTCTATGCCAGCTTCGCCATGGTGGTGGCGCAGATCGTGGTGCTCGATGCGGTGTTCTCGCTGGATTCGGTGATCACTGCGGTCGGCATGGTCGACAACCTGGGCGTGATGTATGCCGCCGTGACCATCGCAATGGCGCTGATGTTGCTGGCGAGCAAGCCATTGACCCGCTTCGTCAACAAGCATCCCACCGTGGTGGTGCTGTGCCTGGGCTTCCTGCTGATGATCGGCTTCAGCCTGGTGGCCGAAGGCCTGGGCTACAAGATCCCGAAGGGCTATCTGTACGCGGCGATCGCCTTCTCGATCCTGGTGGAAGCCTTCAACCAGTGGGTGCGTTTCAACCGTGAGCGCAACGAGCGTCGCCAGCCGTTCCGGCAGCGCACCGCTGATGCGGTGCTGCGCATGCTCGGCGCGCGCCCGGCCAATGGCCACGACGATGAAGGCCTGGACGCGCAGGTGGACGCCGAAGAGCGCCTGCAGCCTGCCGAACACGAAATGATCCGCAGCGTGCTGGGCCTGGCCGACCGGCCGGTGTCGAGCGTAATGACCGTGCGCGCCGATGTGCAGTGGATCGACCTGGCGCGTGGGCAGGAGGACGTCGTGGCGCGCCTGGTGGCGTCGCCGCACACCCGCCTGCTGGTGGGTGAGGGTGACCTGGACAGCCTGCTTGGCGTGGTGCAGAGCCGCGATCTGCTGGCCGACCTGCTGCAGGGCAGGCCGCTGCAGCTGGAAGGCAACCTGCGCGAGCCGCAGTACGTGCTGTCCAGCGCCAGTGCGCTGCAGGCGCTGGAACTGATCCGCCAGCATCCGGTACCGCTGGCGGTGGCGGTGGATGAGTACGGCAGCGTGGAGGGCCTGGTGACCGCCAACGATCTGCTGGCGGCGATTGCCGGCGATCTGGTCGATACCCAGGACGAGCGCTATGGCGTGGTCGCGCAGGGCGAGGAGCAGTGGGAGGCCGACGGTGCACTGACTCTGGACGACCTGCAGCGGCTGACCGGCGTATCGCTGCCACGCAGTGCCGACTACATGACCATCTCCGGGCTGGTGCTGGAGCAGCTGGGCCGGCTGCCGGACATCGGCGATGCGGTGGAGGTGGCGGGCGTGCGCATCACCGTGCTGGCGATGGAGAAGCGCCGTATCGCCCGCCTGCGGGTGCAGCGCCTCGACGGAATGGCTTGACGCCCCTGTTGTTGTAGCGCCGAGCCCATGCTCGGCTGCAGATTGAAATACCGGGCATGGGCTCGGTGCTACACAACACCGCCTGCAGCCGTCACCATGGCGGCCCACTTTCTTTCCAGGATGGTTGCAGTGCTGAGTACGATCGGTTTGTTGATGGGCCTGTATGTGGCCTGGCGCCTGTTCTGGCCACAGCGCATGCCCACTTGGCTGAAGGTCGTGCTGTCGCTGCTGCTGGTGGGCGTAGCCGTGCAGCTGCGTATCGTCGCCACCTTCTGGGGCACCATGGCGTCGCCGGAAATTCCGAAACTGGCCATCGCCACGCTGGTCACCGGCTCCACGGCGGTGCTGCTGTTGGCGTTGCTGATGCTGGCGATGGATGTGGGCCTGCTCGCGTCCCGCCTGCTGCGCTGGCCACGTGCGGTAGCCGCATTGCACACGCGGCGCTTGCGGCCGGCGGCCGGCGTGCTGGCCCTGCTGGTCAGTGGTTATGGTGTCAGTCAGGGCATGGCAGTGCCCCAGCCCCGGCAGATCGAGGTGAGCGTTGCCGGGCTGCCAGCGGCGTTCGACGGCTATCGCGTGCTGCAGCTGACCGACATCCATGCCAGCCGCCTGTTGACCGGCGACTGGGTGCGCAGGGTGGTGGATGAGAGCAACGCATTGGCGCCGGATCTGATCGTGATCACCGGCGATCTGATCGACGGCAGTGTCGAGGCCCGTCGTGACGACGCGCGTCCTCTGGCCGATCTGCGGGCGCCGGACGGTGTCGTCGCCATTACCGGCAACCACGAGTATTACGCGCAGTACCAGGCATGGATGCAGGCGTTCCGCGCGCTGCACATGCAGGTGCTGGAGAACAGCCACCTGCAGGTACGACGCGGTGATGCAGCGCTGACCATTGCCGGGGTCACCGATCCGGTGGCCGCACGCTACGGCCTGCCGCTGCCGGATCTGGACGCCGCCTTGGCCGGCGCCGATCCCTCTGCGCCGGTGATCCTGCTTGACCACCGCCCGCGCAACGCGCGAGAGGCGGCGGCGCGCGGCGTGAAGCTGCAATTGTCCGGGCACACTCACGGTGGGCAGATCATCGGCATGGACCAACTGGTGAAGCGGGCCAATGGTGGCTTCGTCTCCGGTCGCTACGACGTGGACGGGATGACCCTTTACGTGAGCAATGGTGCGGGTCTCTGGGCCGGTTTCCCGGCACGCATCGGCGTGCCGTCGGAGATCACCCTGGTGACATTGCGCCGCGCGCCGTGACCTGAAGTGGGGCAGATCCCTTTCCGCAGGGGATTCGATGCCGATCGTGCTGGGATCCCTCTGTAGAGCCGAGCCCATGCTCGGCTGAACCAGAGGCAGCCGAGCATGGGCTCGGCTCTACAAGTAACCGCCTCCTTGAGAACTCCGCAGCGGTGGCCGCGCACGCGCGCTTCGGCGCAGTGACTGCGCCCGCTTGGTGATCCAGCGCACCACGAAGGCGGTGAACAGCAGTGCCGACGGCACCGCATACCAGAAGTTGCCTGGCACGCGCTTGAAGTACGAGTAGGTGAACACCGCCGCGATGATCCACATGCCGGACAGGTGCAGGCGACGCCAAGCAGTGGGGCCCATGCGGCGGGCGATCCCCCGATGCGAGGTGATGGCCAGCGCCAGGATGGCGATGTAGCCCACCGTGCCCGGAAGATTGGCCAGCGCGGATCGTGCTGGCCAGAACGCCGGGTTGAGGATGCCGAAACTGGTGATGGCGATGGCATGCAGCAGGTGCGAGAACGCGAAGGACAAACCGACGGTGCGCCGTTCGCGCAGCAGGAACCGGGTGAACGGGCCGGGCAGAAGACTGGCGAACGACGATGCGGTGAACGCCGCCAGGAACAGCAGGAACGATGTGCGTGCAGTGATCCGGATCGCCGCACGGCTGCCTTCGGCTGCATCGGGATACAGGGCGAAGGCCGCCAGCGCGAATGCGATCAGGACCACGGCGATGGCCACGAACAGGCGCCAGCCGTGCAGGAAGGAAGTGTTGGAAGCAGCCATGGTGAGACCTCGAAGCAGGAATGGGGAGCACCGGCCGCTGGCCGGGCACCGAGTGGGTAGTGCCGACCGCTGGCCGGCAACCTCAGGAAGCAGGCAATGCAACCAGCACGCCTGCCATGCACAGCTCGCCCAGAACGGGCACGCAGGCCACGCGCAATGCGTCCGTTGCCACGCCATGCGTTTCGGACAGCGTCTGTAGTGCCTCATCCACCGGCGCGCCGTCGTCACCGAAGGCTGATAGCAGCGCGTAGGCCAGCGGTGACAGTTGCTCGACCTGCAGGCTGAAATCGGCGCGGCGCTGGATCACCAGCAGCGTGGGCGCTGCGCCCAACGCCGGCTCCAGGGCCTCGTCCTCATGCACCGGCCACTGGTAGCCCAGCACCCGCACCAGCGGCGAAACCGCCAGCACATCGCTGCCTTCGGGAACGCGGTGCAGGGACCGCCCGGCGTCACGTGCTTCAATGTGCAGCGACTGCTGCGAGCTCTCGTAGTGCGCCAGTTCCGCTGTCCAGGCCGGGAGTGCCAGCGTGTCCTGTACTGCCAGCCAGGTCGCGAACTCGCCGGCGATCTGTGGGAACAACGGGGTCTGGCAGGCGTGGCGGGCGTAGTAGTGCTCCACCGTGTCGCGCCAGCGTGGCGTGCCCAACTGCTGTTGCAGGCGCGGCAGGCTGCCGGCCAGCAGGGTGTCCAGGCTGTCGATGCACAGGCGGCGGTA
The DNA here is from genome assembly GCF_051853085.1 of Stenotrophomonas sp. T8. Lineage (NCBI taxonomy): Bacteria > Pseudomonadati > Pseudomonadota > Gammaproteobacteria > Lysobacterales > Lysobacteraceae > Stenotrophomonas > Stenotrophomonas sp. T8. Next base: position 824,070 of record NZ_CP195329.1, read on the forward strand.
TACCGCCAGCCTGCCCGCCTCGACGCCGTCGGGTGCGGCCATTGCTGGGTCCCGCACATGATCGGCCCAGCGCCGTTGCAGGGTAGCCAGCGACTCAGCCATGGGCCACCTCGGGTGAACGTGCCTCGACCTGCGCTTGGCGGATCTGTGCAACCTCGGTCAGCAACTCCGCCAGCGGCGGAAAGTTGAAGTCGCGTTCGAGCAGCGTCGGGCGCACGCCGACCCGCGCATAGGCCTCGCGCAACAGCGCCCAGACCACGCCTTTCACCGGGGCACCGTGGGTATCGATCTTGAAGCCATCGTCTTCATCGAAATGGCCGGCCACATGCAGCGAGGCGACACGGTGGGACGGCACGCAGGCCAGGAATTCGAAGGCGTCGTAACCGTTGTTGCAGGCGTTGACGAAGACGTTGTTGACGTCCAGCAGCAGGTCGCAGTCGGCTTCGGCGAGCACGGCGTTGATGAAGTCGATCTCGCTCATGTCCGCGCCGGCAACGGCGTAGTAGGAGATGTTCTCCACGGCGATGCGCCGGCCCAGCATGTCCTGCACCTGGGCGATGCGACTGGCGACATGGTGTACGGCTTCGGCGGTGAACGGCAGCGGCAGCAGGTCGTAGACATGTCCGCCGGCGGCGCAGTAGCTCAGGTGTTCGCTGTACAGCTGCACCTGGTGCAGGTCGAGGAAGGCACGGGTCTGTGCCAGCAGGGTGCGGTCCAGCGGATCAGGACCTCCCAGCGACAGCGACAGGCCGTGGCAGGTCAGGGGATGGCGCTCGCTGAGCTGGCGCAGCGCGGCGCCGTGTGCACCGCCGACGCCGATCCAGTTGTCAGGGGAGACTTCGAGGAAGTCGATGGCACTGGCCGGCATTGCCAGCAGTTCGTCGATCAGGCCACGGCGCAGGCCAAGGCCGGCGGCATTGAAGGGCAGGGACATGGCGGATGCTCCAGAGAGAGGGCGCCGCCTTGAAGGCAGCGCCGGTTGGACGTCGATCAATCGGCAACGCGGGAGAACAGGCCCTTCGGCATCGGCTTGCCGTTGGCGGTGTAGACGCTGCGCAGGTAGTCGTGCGCTTCCTGTTCGCTGATGTAACCGTCGTGGTCGGTGTCGATGCGGTCGAACTCGGCGGCACGCTTGGCGGCCACCGCGTTGAACTCGGCACGCGAGACCTTGCCGTCGTGGTCACGGTCGGTGCGGGCAAACGAGGCATCGCCGCACTTGCCTTCGCCACACTGGCCTTCGGCCACCTTGGCCTTGCCGGCGGGCTTGCCGGTGGTGGCCTTGTTGGCCCCGCACTTGCCTTCGCCGCACTTGCCTTCGGCGGCGGCGCTCATGGCGACGGCGCTGATCGCCAGCGGTTGGATCGCTGCGGCCTGGCCGGCCAGCAGCAGGCCACCGGCCAGGGCGATGCCGATGGCACCAATGCGCGGCAGGCGGGAGGAGGGGGTGTTCTTGGTCGAGACGGACATGGTAGTGACTCCTTGGGGATGGCACGCCAGGCGTGCGGGATGGACGTCGCCTGAAGGCGACGGAAACGAAAGGAGGAAGCGCGGGAAGGGGCGAAGCAGGTCAGGCGGTGCGACGACGGCGCAGCGCGTAGCCCAGCAGCAGCACGCCACCAAGCAGGGCGCCGCCGAAGCCGATGCCGGGCAACAGCGCGGCAACCGGCAGCAACAGGGCGATCAGGCTGACGCCCCAGCCCAGGCCGTCATCGCCGACGGGGGCATGCTGTGGGCCGACCAGCAGCCGGTCCACGCTGAGCGCGCCACCGCCGTTGAGGATCAATGGCAGCAGCATGGCCAGGAACAGCAGCGGCAGCTTGAAGTTGCCGTAGCCCTGGTCGGTGATCGCATAGCCCTGCCAGAGTTCACCCAAGCCGCTCCACTGGTCGGGCCAGTGCACGGCGGCGATGGCGACCACCGTCAACACCCAGAAGACGTAGGCCACCGAGCGCGTGGCCAGGCCGAGCAGCAGCATCACCGCACCCACCAGTTCCAGCCAGGTGGCCAGCTGCCAGTTCAACGATGCGGGCAGGGTGGAGAACGGGAACGGGAAGCGACCTTCCAGCTCGGCGAACCAGTTCTGGCCGCCCAGCTTCTCGCGGCCGGACTCAAAGAACTCCCAGGCCAGCAGCGTGCGAAGCGCCAATGGCGAGAGCCAGCGGCCGACGGCGTCCAGGCGGGGGGTATACACGGAAGAGGCGGTGCTGATCATGGTGGTTTCCTGCGGGCCAGTGGTCGATGGAGGCCATTCCAGGCGGCGCAGGTATCGGCAACGTGTGCCGTTGCCCGGGGTTTTGTCAGCGACTGTGGCCGCAGCCGGGGTTTCGTACAGTCGGATACAAAGACGATGCGTGGATGCACATCGATGCGTTGCGCGCACGCGTGCGTGGAACGGTATCCACCCAGTAGCGCCCGGCCAGGCCGGCGCCAGAATGTATCCCACTGTAGAAACCCGCCTGCGCCCTACAGTCCGTTACAACTCCGCGCCGCGAAGAAACAGCGCCGATACACCGGCAGGCGGAAATGACCACTCCCAACACCGGAGTGTCACCCGTGATCCGTATCTCCTCGCTTGCCGCCGCTCTCGCCCTGGCCGGAGCTGCCGCCCCGGCCTTCGCCACCCAGGCCGATACCGCTGCACCGCCCACCGTCATCCTGGTGCACGGTGCCTTCGCCGACGGCTCCAGCTGGAGCAAGGTCATCACCACGCTGCACGACTGGAAGCTGCCGGCGGTGGCGGTGCAGAACCCGCTCACGTCGTTGGCCGACGATGTGGCCGCCACCCGCCGCGCGATTGCCGCCGCGCCCGGCAAGGTGGTGCTGGTCGGCCACAGCTGGGGTGGCACGGTCATCACCGAAGCGGGCAATGACCCGAAGGTGCAGGCGCTGGTGTACGTGGCGGCCTTCGCACCGGATGCAGGGCAGTCTTCGGCGCAACAGGGCGAAGGCTTCCCGGTCGGGCCGGGCCTGGCCCGGCTGCAGGAGAGGGATGGCTACCTGACGTTGCCGGCCGATGCCATCGCCCAGGACTTCGCGCCGGACGTAATGAAAAAGTCGGCAGCACTGCTGTACAGCACGCAGGTCCCGTTGAAGGCCAGCGCGCTGGGCGAGGTGGTGAACATGGCGGCCTGGCGCAGCAAGCCGAGCTGGTACGTGCTCAGCCGTGATGACCGCATGCTGTCGCCACAGCTGCAGGCCGCGACCGCACGTCGCATCGGTGCACAGGTGCAATCGATCGGGAGCAGCCATGTGTCGCTGCTTTCGCATCCGGCGCAGGTAGCCGACAGCATCCTGGAGGCGGCAGGGGTGAAGCCCGCTGAACTGCCGTTGGCCGAGCAGGGGGGCTGAACGATGACCGCACTGCGAGGGTACGCACTGCCGTTGCTGCTGGGCCTGCTCGGCGGAGCAGCGTTGTTGCTGGCCTGGCCCAACCCGGAGGCCGATGCGCAGCCGGCACAGGCCCTTCCCGCTGCCGGGTTCGACGGTGGCGGGCCCTGGCACAACAGCCCACCGCTCACACTGAAGCAGTTGCGGGGGCAGGTGGTGCTGGTCGAGTTCTGGACCTATACCTGCAGCAACTGCCTCAACGTGGCGCCGTATGTCCACCAGTGGAATGCCAGGTACGCGTCGCAGGGCCTGAAGGTGATCGGCGTGCATACGCCGGAGTTCGCCCATGAAGGGCTGCCCGGCAACGTGCGCAGGGCCATCGCACGGTTGGACATCACCTGGCCGGTGGTGCAGGACAACCAGTACCGGATCTGGAACGCCTGGGGCAACCGCTTCTGGCCCGCACTGTACCTGCTCGACCGGCAGGGGCGGGTGGTCTACCGCCATTACGGCGAGGGCGACTACGCACGTACCGAAAGCGAGATCCAGCGCCTGCTGGCCAGCCCTTGAGCCGCGCTACCATGGCCGCGCAGCGCGGCCCTGACCTCCGTCTTCATCGAGAACGCAATGAACCATGTACCGCACATCCTGGTCGTCGACGATGACAGCGAGATCCGCCAGATGCTGGCCGACTACCTGCTGCGCAACGGTTTGCGTGTCAGCCAGGCCGACGGTGGCCGGGCCATGCGCGCGCTGATGGATACCCATGCGGTGGATCTGGTGGTGCTGGACGTGATGATGCCAGGCGAGGACGGCCTGAGCCTGTGCCGCAACCTGCGCGCCGGCAAGCATCGCGCGGTGCCGGTCGTGCTGCTGACCGCCCGCGATGACGAAACCGATCGCATCATCGGCCTGGAAATGGGCGCTGACGACTACGTGACCAAGCCCTTTTCTTCGCGCGAGCTGCTGGCACGCATCAATGCGGTGATCCGTCGCACGCAGATGCTGCCGCCGAACCTGCAGGTGAGCGAGGCCGGGCGCCAGCTCGCCTTCGGCGAGTGGCGCCTGGATACCACCGCGCGCCACTTGCTGGACGCACAGGGGACCGCGTATCCGCTCAGCGGCGCCGAGTTCCGCCTGTTGCGCGTGTTCCTCGACCACGCCAATCGGGTGCTCAGCCGCGACCAGCTGCTCAGCCTCACCCAGGGCCGCGATGCAGAACTGTTCGATCGCTCGATTGACCTGCTGGTCAGCCGCGTGCGCCAGCGACTGGGTGACGACGCGCGCGAGCCGACTTACATCAAGACCGTGCGCAGCGAAGGCTATGTGTTCAGCGTGCCGGTGCAGTTGCTGGGGCCGGACGAATGAGCACCGGCGCACGCCGTCCACGCTGGCCGCGCACGCTGTCGGCGCGGCTGCTGCTGGTCCTGCTGGGCGGACTCACCCTGGCCCACGCGCTGTCCTTCGGCTTGCTCTTTTTCGAACGCTACCAGTCCACCCGCAGCATGATGCTGCGCAACCTCGACGAGGATGTGGCGGTGAGTGTCGCACTGCTGGAGCACCTGCCCGCAGACCAGCGCGATGCCTGGGTACCACGGTTGGAACGACGCACTTACCGCTACCTGTTGCGTCCAGCCGCGCCCGGGCCGGGGCTGCAGACCGATCGTGCGCGCCAGGTCACGGCGATCATCGACGACAGCCTGCGGCACCGCTATCGGTTGCAGGCGCGCCAGGTGGCTCGCCTGCCGGAGCGGTTTGAGGTGGAACTGCGCCTGCACGACGGCACACCCTTGACCATTGAAGTCACCCCGTCGGGCCTGCCGCTGGCACGTTGGCTGCCCGCCGTGCTGCTGGTGCAGCTGGCGCTGCTGCTGGTGTGCGCGTGGCTGGCCGTGCGCCTGGCCCTGCGCCCGCTGCAGCAGCTGTCGCATGCGGTGGAGCATCTGCAGCCGGGCAAGGACGGGCCTGCACTGCCTGAAGATGGTCCTGCGGAAGTAAGCGGCGCGGCGGCCGCACTCAATGCACTGCAGGCACGCATTCGTGGCCATGTCAGTGAACGCCTGCAGATCCTGGCCGCGATCTCGCATGACCTGCAGACCCCCATCACGCGCATGAAGCTTCGGGTGGAGACCTTGCCGGAAGACGCTACCCAGCAGCGCCTGCTGAATGATCTCGATCACCTTGGGCAACTGGTGCGCGAGGGCGTCGCCTATGCGCGCAGCAGCCACGTCGCCGCTGGCGCGCCGGTGTCGATGGACCTGGGCGCGTTCCTCGCCAGTGTGGTCGGCGACTACGAGGACATGGGCAAGCCGGTCACTGGCGGTGCGCCCGCTGGGCTGGTCGTACAGACCTGGCCGCAGCCGCTGCGCCGGGTGGTCGGCAATCTGGTCGACAACGCATTGCGCTACGCCGGCGCCGCCGAGATCGAGGCGGGTCGCGATGAGGCCGGAAGGGTGTGGATCAGCATTTCCGACCGTGGCCCCGGTATTCCCGAGGGCCAGCTGCAGGCAGTGCTGGCGCCGTTCCACCGGCTGGAAAGCTCGCGCAACCGCGATACCGGCGGGACCGGCCTGGGCCTGGCCATCGCGGTGCAGCTGGCGCAGTCGCTGGGCGGCTCGCTGCGCTTGCACAACCGCGAGGGTGGCGGGCTGCGGGCGGAGCTGCAGCTGCCGGGCTGAGTTGCCCGGCCTTGTGTTCCAGCAAGGATGCTTCTGCTTCGGCCTTGGCGGTGAGCGCTTCAGCGGTCATGAAACCCAGTGCATGCACGCAGCCGACAGCCGATGACCGGCATTTCACCCGGTCCATGCCACGCTGCGCGGAACCTGCCCAACCGGGATAGAGGCTGTTGAAGGCGAATACGCAATGACCGCGGCGCGGCAGCGCTCGATGTGGGTGGCCGGCCTGTCCACGGTGGTGGAGTGGTACGACTTTACCCTGTACCTGTACTTCGCCACGGTGCTGTCGCGGGTGTTCTTCGGCGGTGGCGAGCAGGCGTTGCTGGTCACCTTGGCCGGATTCGCGGTGTCCTACCTGATGCGTCCGCTGGGCGCGCTGTGCTTTGGTCACCTGGGTGACCGGCTCGGCCGACGCTGGATGTTGCTCGCGTCGATGGCGTTGATGGCAGCGGCAATGCTGGCCACTGCGCTGCTGCCGACCGCGGCCACCGCAGGCGCCACGGCCGGCGTGCTGCTGCTGGTGCTGCGCTGCGTGATGGCGTTCTCGGTGGGCGGCGAATATACCGGCGTGGTGGCGTACCTGCTGGAAAGCGCACCGGCGCGCCGACGCGGCCTGGTTACGTCATTGGCCTCGGCCGCCAGCGAAGTGGGCGCCCTGCTGGCGGTGGCGATCTCTGCACTTACCGTCGCGCTGCTGCCCACACCGCAGCTGGACAGCTGGGGCTGGCGGATTCCGTTCCTCGTCGGCGCTGCGCTTGCGCTGGTGATCCTGATTGCGCGTTCGGGCATGCACGAGTCGCCGGAGTTCGAGCGCCAGCGCCGCGAAGGCAGCATTCCCGCCACACCACTGCGGCATGTGCTGCAGCATCATCCGTTGGCGGTGGCGCGCACGTTCGCGATTTCGGCGCTGGGATCGATCACTTACTACGTGGGCATCACCTATGTGCCTGCATTCCTGCACGCGCAGGGCCACGATGAGGGTGACGCACTGTGGCTGTCGACGATCGCGGCGGTGGCAGTGATCGCGATCACGCCCCTGTGTGGCGCATTGTCGGACCGGGTCGGACGACGTCCGGTGTTGTTGGGCCTGACCGTGCTGGCAGCGCTGCTGCCGCTGTCCCTGTTTGCGTGGATGGCACAGGCGACGGCGCTGGGCATCGTGCTGGCGGCGGTGCTGCTGGCCTGCGTGGCCGGCGGTGTAAGCGCGGTGGCGGCCCCGGCCACGGCTGAGCAGTTCCCAGGCGAAGGCCGGGTCAGCGGCCTGGCACTGGGAGTAACAATGGCCACTGCCTTCTTCGGCGGGGCAACGCCATGGCTGGCGCAATGGTGGGTGGAGCGCAGCGGCTGGGCGGCGGCGCCGGGCGCGATGATCGCGCTGGTGGCGGTGCTGGTGCTGCCGGTGCTGTGGACCCTGCCCGAGACGGTCCCGGGCAGGGCCAGACGCTAGCCGGTCAGACCTTCAGGGTCTGCTCGATGTCGGCCAGTACCGCGGCCGCATCCACACCGATGGCGATCGACTGCACCACGTGGCCGTCCCACACGCTGGGGCCGAATGCCAGGCCTTCCGGCTTGGGAATGGTCATGCCGCGGGCAACGCCGTCGGTGGCCACACGCACGCTGGCGCGCTCGAACTGGAACAGTTCCGGGCGGGTCAGCGCGATGCATGCGCAGCAGTCGTGCACGACCATGCCCTTGTGGCCGGCCTGCAGGTAGAAGTCGACGTAATCCTGCGACAGCGCACGGACCAGCTCGGCGTCGGCACCGCCGATGGCGGCCAGCTTATCCAGGCCGTCACGGTCCATTTCCACGCGGGTGGTCACGTCCAGGCCGATCGCGGTGACCGGCCAGCTGGCGGTGAACACCACGTCGGCCGCTTCGGCATCGCCCCAGATGTTGGCCTCGGCGGCCGGGGTGATGTTGCCGTTGACGTGGAAGGCGCCGCCCATGATCACCACGCCGCGTACCAGGCCGGCGATGTCCGGGGCCTGCTGCAGGGCCAGGGCCAGGTTGGTCATGCGGCCGACCGCGACCAGGGTCACTTCGCCCGGATGGGCGCGGACCAGATCGATGATCAGCTGATGGGCCGGGCGGGCATCGGCGGTCACGTCCAGGCTGGCCGGCACCGGGTGGTTGCCCAGGCCGTTGTGGCCGTGGATGTGCACCGGCCAGGCTTCCGGGGTGGCTTCCGGCTGCAGCGGGCCATCGGCACCGCGCGCGACCGGGGCGGCGAAGCCCCAGGCCTGCTTCAGGTACAGCGCGTTGTGCGTGGTCGACTCCACCGAGGCATTGCCGAAGGTGGTAGTGACGCCGATCAGGTCGATCTGGGCGTGCTTGTGCAGGTACAGCAGGGCCAAGGCGTCGTCGACGCCCGGGTCGGTATCGAAAATGACTTTCAGCATGTTGTTGTTCTTCTTCTTCCGTGTGGTGCGAGGGGCGCCGGCGGCCAGGGGCAGGCCGGCACGCCCCCACATTGTCCCATCTTCATGACAGGCAGGGCCATTGCCGGGGTGGCAGGCCATAATGCCCCCAGTCCAGGCATGGTGTCGCCGAATGCTGATCGTTGCCCTTCTGCTGGTCCTGCTGGTGCTGGGCTTGAACGTGGTGGCTACCGTGCTGATCGTCAGGCGTGATGGGCTGTCGGCGGGTGGCCGGACGGTGCAGCTGCTGATGGTCTGGCTGCTGCCGCTGGTCGGCGCCATCCTGTGCATGGCGGTGGCTACGGCCGATGGCTCCGGGATCCGGGGCGACAACAGTTTCGGCGGTGGCTACGATCATCCGGGCGGCCAATCCGGCGACAGCTACAGCCATCACAGCCACAGCAGCTCCGACTGCGCCAGCGACGGTGGCAGCGGTGACGGCGGCAGCTGCGGTGGTGGCGATTGACGAGATGTTCCAGGATGCCGGCCAGCGGCCGGCACTACCAGGGCGTGACCTCGGCTGGGTAGTGCCGGCCGCTGGCCGGCAACCTCATCCGCTCAACCGCCGCCTTTGGTCGGCAAGGGCGCTGGCACGTTCAACAGCCCGCCCGCTGCCACATAGGCGGCCAATGCCTGGCCCTGGCTGAGCAGATGGCGCTCCATGGTGCGTTCGGCAGCCTGCGCATCGCGGCGGCGGAAGCACTCCATCAACTCGCGGTGTTCGGCCAGCGACTGCGCCGTGCGGCCCGGGGTCAGCAGCTGGCGGCCGCGATGCATCTTCAGGATGCGGTGCAGGTCGTGGGTGATGCGGATCAGCCACGGATTGCCCGCGTAATGCTGCACGGTTTCGTGGATCAGGTAGTTGTTGCGATAGTACTCGGCAATGTTGCCCTCGGCCGCCGCCGCTTCCATCGCCGCATGCAGGGCCTCCAGTTGTTGCACACCGGCATCGTCGATGTGCTGCACCGCCTCATGCGCGCAACGGCCTTCCAGCATGGCCATTACCGGGAACAGCTGGTTGAGGTCTTCCAGCGTCAACCGGGTGACCCGGCTGCCACGACCTGCGTCGATCTGTACCAGGCCTTCGGCGGCCAGCAGCTTCAACGCCTCGCGCAGCGGCGTGCGGCTGATGCCCAGTTCTTCGCACAGCGCGGGCTCGTCGATCCACTCGCCCGGCGGCAGCCGATAGTCGTAGATGCGCTCGCGCACGTGGTCGGCCACCTCTTCATACAGAGGTGCGCGCTTCTTCGGTGACCGCGGGGCAGGGGCAATGGCCATGGAGGAAGTGTACCGCCAGGTAGTGCCGGCCGCTGGCCGGCAACCCATGATCGCTGGATGGCTTCATGGGATTGCCGGCCAGCGGCCGGCACTACCGTTGGGTAGTTACATCCAGCCCGGCACCACGAATACCAGCCAGGCCAGCAGCGGTCCAAGCGCCACCACCAGTCCGCTGTAGACCAGGAAGCGGCGGAACAGGGTCTCGCGTTCCTCCTTGGCTGCCGAGGCCACCACCAGTGCGCCATTGGTGGAGAACGGGCTGACATCGACGATGGTGGACGACACCGCCAGCGCGCAGATCACGCCGGCGGCGCTGAGGTGACCCTGCATCAGGAACGGCACCGCCAGCGGAATCGTGGCGCCCAGCACTGCGGCCGACGAGGCGAATGCGGAGACGATGCCGCCGACGTAGCAGACCAGCAGCGCGCCGAGCAGCGGAATGCCGATGTCGGACACGCCATTGCCGATGAAGTCCACCGCGCCGGCATGTTCCAGCACGCCGATGTAGGTCACCACGCCACAGATCAGCAGCACAGTGGACCAGCTGATGCCATCGACCGCGCCCTTCTGGCTTTGTGGCGACAGCAGCGCCAGCGCCACCGCGACGGTGATCGAGACCAGGCCGACGTTGAGGTTGTAGATCAGCGCGGCCACGCCCAGGCCGAGCAGGCCGATCAGGGTGAACAACCGTTCGCGGGTCAGGCCCACCGCATCCAGTGCCGCCGGATCATTGCTGAGCGTGCCGCCGCCTGCTGCGACCAGCGCGCCATGGCCTTCGATCGCGAACTGGCGCGACGACGCCTGCGGGCCACCGGCCATCGCCAGTTCGGCATTGCCGATCGTTCCTGCCGCGGTGATCGAGCCGCGACGCAGCAGGGCGATGCCACCGAAGGCGAAGAAGCAGATCGTCGCCATCATGAAGTTGAAGCCCAGGCTGGTCAGGAACACTGCCATCTCGGTCACTTCCAGCCCAGCCTTCTGCACCACGCCGTTGGTGATGCTGCCGTACACGCTGATGGGCGAGAAGCCGCCGGCCTGCGCACCATGGATGACCAGCAGGCCCATCATCAGCGGGTTGATGTTGTACTGCTTGGCAAAGCGCAGCGCGACCGGGCCGATGATCGCGACCGCCGCCGGGCCCAGCGCACCGAACGCGGTGAGCACCGCGGTGATCACGAACATCACCCACGGAATGGCCACGATATGGCCACGCACCACTTTCACCGCCCAGTGCACCAGCAGGTCGATGGTGCCGTTCTTCTGCGCGATGGCGAACAGGTAGGTGATGCCGACCAGGGTCAGGAACAGATCGCCGGGAAAGCCGGCCAAAACCTCCTTGCCGCCCATGTCGACCCACAGCCCGCCGATGATGAAGGCCAGCGCAAAGGCGACCGCGCCCATGTTGATCGGCATCGCCGTGGCGACGATGAACATGATCACCAGGCCGATGATCGTTGCGATTTGTGGACTCATGCGCCCTCCCAGACACGTGGCTCACGTACAGCGCGGATGGAGACCCGCCATCCCGGGTTAAGGCGACGTACTGCGTGATGCGTGATACGTACTGCTGGAACCCGTTACTGCAGCCGCTCCAGCGCACTGCGGACCCACGCCGCGGCGCCTTCCAGGCTCTGGAACTCTTCCACCGCGCGCACTTCGCAGCACGGATAGGACGGCGCGACCATGCGCGCCAGTGCGTTGCCCGGGCCCAGCTGCAGGAACACCCGCGCGCCGCGCTCGAAGGCCTGGCGCATCACCTGCGCCCATTCGATGCTCTGCGCCAGCTGCGCCGACAGCGTGTGCACCACCGTGGCACGATCACGCACAGGCCGCGCATCGATGCCGGCCAGCAGCGGCAGGCGTGGGGCTTGCAGCGGCGAGGCATCGAGTGCGGCAGCGAACGGTGCGACCGCCGCCGCCAGCAACGGCGTGTGGGCAGGCACGTGCACCGCCAGCGGACGGATGCCGGCACCCTGCGCCCGTGCGGCACCGGCCAGCCGCTGCAATGCGGCGTGCGTGCCGCCCACGATGAAATGGTCCTGCCCATTGGCGATGGCCACGTACGCACCGTGCAGATCGCACAGTGGCTGCAGTACATGGCGCTCCAGGCCAAGTACCGCCTGCAGGCCTGCATCGGCGGGGCTGGCGCCGTCCATCAACTGCGCGCGCTGCGCCGCCAGGGCAAGGCAGGTGGCCGCATCGAAGCTGCCGGCGATGGCATGCGCAGCCAACTCGCCGATGCTGTAGCCGGCGGCCAGCGTCGGCGTTGGCACGTTGTCGCGCAGCCCCTGCCACTGAGCCAGAGTGGCCGCGCACAGCAGCGGTTGCGCCTGCGCATTGTCGAAACGGTCGTCGGCCACCGCGGCGGAAAACACATCGCGGCCGAGCACCGTGCTGGCCCGATCAAGGGTGTGGCGCGCGGCCGGAAGATCGCGCACGCGGTCGAACATCGCTGCGTGCTGCGCGCCTTGGCCGGGGCAGAGCAGGGCCAGGCTCATGCGCGCTCCTGCAGCAGCAGGAACCCGCTGCAGGCCAACAGGTCTGCGCTGCCGCCTGGGCTCAGCCGGCGCGCGACGAAGCCATCACCGATGCGACGCAGATGTGTCCGCCAGTCCGGCGCGAAGGTGCCGCCCGCGTCCAGGAAGGTGCGGGCCTGCCGCTGGGCCCAGCGCAGGCCGTCGGTGCCGCCACGGTGCAGCAGGTTGAGGTCATCCACGCACGCGATCAGCTGCATCAGGGTCTGGCACATCGCGGCCTCGCGTGGCAGGCCGTTGGCCACTGCGTGGCGCAGGGCAGGCAGTGCCACTTCGCGCAGCAGCGGATAGCCGGCGGCCGCTTGTTCGCGCACACCCTGCACGCCGTGCCGTGCGCGCGCGCGCTGGCCAGGGCTGTTCGCATCCAGAGGTGCGTCGGCGAGCTCGGCAGACCAGCGGCGCACTTCCTGGCAGACCTGCTCACCCGTGGCGGCATGGCCCAGGCGGGAGCGACAGGCCGCGGCGGCCGCCACCAGCAGGCCGAGACTGAAGACCGCGCCACGATGGGTATTGACGCCGGCGGTTGCGCGCAGCATCGCGATTTCGGCTGCGATGCCACATCGGCGCAAGGCGTCGAAGTCCGCCCCGGCTGCACCGAGGCAGGCCACGGCGGTGAAATAGTGGCGCAGCGCGAACAGGCTGCGCAGGAATGTGCCGGCGTCCATGTCGTGATGGCTGCCGCTGTCGAATGGCGTGACCAGTCCGGGCTTGGGCGCCAGCGCCAGCTCCGCATGCAGGCTGGCGACGGCGAGGCGCCCCAGGCGCGCGCTGTCCACGGCAGCTGCCGGCCTGACTGCCGATTGCACGACGGCGGTCATGCGCTCACCCCGGCGGAGGCGAACATCGCATCGCGTAGTTCCAGTGCGGCACCATCGAGGCGCTTGACCAGTACCTCGCGGCTGCGTCCGGCGTACTCCCGCCAGTTCACGGCGGCGTCGCCGCCCAGGCACAGCTCGCCATCGACCCGCCGGTCGTGTTCGGCTTCCCATGCCTGTAGCCGTGCAGCCAGGGCATCGGCCTGCGCGGTGGTGTCGATCGGCCACAGCAGATCGACGTCCGAGCGCGCGTGCACATAGCGCAGGCCAGTAAGGTGCTGCCACGCGAAGGCACCGAATACGCGCGCCTCAGCGATGTTCTGCAGCACTTCAAGGGGCCGCCGCCAGTCCTGCGGAACGTCGCCTTTCAGCACCGCCTGGAGTGCCGGCGGCGGTGTGGTGCGCAGCACATCGTGTGCTGGCACGCGCAGGCCCAGGCGCAGTTTGCCCTCGGCGGGCGGCAGCGGCACGCCGAGACGCAGGCGTGGATCGGCATCGTCGGCGGCACGCCGCGCGACGATGGCCGGCCGGCCCTGTGCAAACCAGTCGGCCAAGCGCGACTCATGCGCGGCGATGTCCGCCTGCCAGCCGGCGTGCGCTGACAGCCAGACCAGCGTATGTCGGGGCAGCCGCTCAGGCATCGCCCTGGCTCACGGCTTCAGCCACGCGTGCGGCAAGCATGCGCCCGCCACGTTCGGCTCCGCGCACTGCGCGGCGGTCGCCATGGGCGGGCGTGCGCAGGGCCTGCAGAAGGTGCTGGGCAAGATTGCCCTCCCACAACGATTCCACCGCACCCATCGCCACGTAGTTCTCCACGCCCGGTGCGAACACCGGTGAGGTCTGGCTCAGCGCCTGCAGTTTATCCAGCGGCTGCTTGGTCACCCGGGCCATCGCGCGCAGGTCCATCACCCGCACCTGCGCATCCGGCAGGGCATGGATGTGGTCGGCCATCAGCCCGAACGAGAGGAAGCCGCCACTGACGGATTCACCGTAGACCAGCGTGACCAGTCGGGCGCCACGTCGACGCGCGAGATCCAGCGTCTGCGCCAGGTGCGCGAAACAGCCGTTGATGCCGAGCAGTTCGTCGCGGCGTGCCAGGCGCTGGCCGGCGGTGTCGACCAGCATCACGATCGGTTGCTGCGGATGCGCGGCGGTGCTGGCCAGCACCGTCTCGGCCAGTGCCAGTGCGTGGTCCACGCCCACCTCGAGCTTGTTGGCGGTGCCGATCACAGTCACATCGCCGTTGTCGGTGGTGGCGCTGCCGGTCAGCACCGAATCGCTCACCGCAATGGCGTGCCCATGCGGAAACAGGGCATCGAGCAGTGTCTGCAACGGCATGCTCATGGCAGGCTCCGGTCGCCGGTGGCGGTGAGGAATTCATCGGTGTCGAGCAGTGGCAGGCGTTCGGGGTGGGCAATGCCCAGCCGCGCCCAGATCTCCAGGCCATCGCGGCAATCGCCCCAGGCCCGCACGCGCGCCTTCAAGGCCGCATGGCGTTCCTGCAATGCGGCCAGTGCAGCATCCGGGTCAGTGCTGCCCGCATCGGGGTGCAGCGCGTCGCGTGCGGCCAGCGCGAATGCTTCAAGGGCATCGGGCACCAGCACCTGCGCCTGGTCGATCAGGTACCGGTGCTTGCCACCGGTCACACGCCAGACCAGCGCGCGATCGCGTGAGTCGAACTCTTCCACGCCGCGAACGGTTTCGATCACCTCCGGTCCGGACAGCGACATCCGGCCTTCCTCGGACATGATGACCGTGGTGCAGCAGCGGGCAACGATGCCCATGCCACCGAAGGCGCCGTTGCCGCTGCCGATCAGCGCGATCACCGGCACGCCCGCTGCACGCGCGTCCAGGGTGGCGCGCATGATCTCGGAGATCGCAATCAGGCCCGCATTGGCTTCGTGCAGCCGCACGCCGCCGGTATCGAGCAGCAGCAGCACGCCGTCAGGGCGGGTGTGCGCCGCACGGCGCAGCAGCCCGGTCAGCTTGGCGCCATGCACTTCGCCCACGCCGCCGCCCATGAATTCACCCTGTTGTGCGGCCAGCAGCACGTGTTTGCCCTGCAGCCTGGCCTCGCCGACGACGATGCCATCGTCGAACGCGGCCGGCTGGTCGAGCTGGGCCAGGTGCGGACTCATCATCCGTCGCGCCGGGCCGAGGAACTCGTGGAACGAGCCGGCGTCGACCAGCCCAGCGATGCGCTCGCGCGCATCGGCTTCGTAATAGCTGTGGCGCTGTACGTGGTTCATGGCGCGCCTCCGGCCAGCAGGGTTTCCACAGCCTGGTCCAGGCGCAGGCTGACCACGGCCGGGGTCGCACCGGCGTCGTTGATCGAGACGCGCACATCGCGCAGCGGATGACGCTGTGCGAAGTCGTTGATCACCGCCTGCCAGATGCTGCCGAAGCCCTGCGCGGCGGTGATGACGCGCACCGTCATCGCGCCCTGCTGCGCCGCCGGTTCCAGCAGGATTTCCAGGTTGCCCGACGCCAGCACGCCCACCAGCACCGCATCGCGCGCGAACGGCACGTCGGTGCGGCCTTCGAATCGATAGTCGAGGGTTTCCATGCTCAGCCCCTTACCAGTTGCGGAAGCGCTTGGGCGGGTCGTACAGACCGCCGGACCAGCGCACCAGGTCCTTCACCGAACGCGCCGCCAGCAGGTCACGGCTGGCATCGCGCACGGAGATGCCGAGGTCACCGGGACGGCGGATCACGCCGCGGTCGCGCAGGTTCTCCACCATCGCGCGGTCGCGCCCGATGCCCACGGCGGTATAGCCGGCCACGCCACGGATCGCCTGTTCGCGCTCCTCGGGGGTGCGGCACAGCAGCAGGTTGGCGATGCCTTCCTCGGTCAGCACATGGCTGACGTCGTCGCCGTAGATCATCACCGGCGGCAGCGGCATGTTCGCGCGTTCGGCCAGTTCCCAGGCGTCGAGGCGGTCAACGAATGCCGGGGCCATGTGCTCGCGGAAGGTTTCCACCATCTGCACCACCAGTTTGCGCCCGCGTGGCATCTCGCCCGGGCGTGCGGCCTGCTGGCCGGCCTTGATCCAGGCCTCGCTGGCATGGCGGCGGCCGCGCGCGTCCGAGCCCATGTTCGGTGCGCCGCCGAAGCCGGCGATGCGGTCGCGGGTGGCAGTGGAACTGTTGCCCTGCAGGTCGATCTGCAGGGTGGAACCGATGAACATGTCGCAGGCATACAGGCCTGCGGTCTGCGAGAACGCGCGGTTGGAACGCATCGAGCCGTCGGCGCCGGTGAAAAACACATCGCCCCGCGCGGCAATGTATTTCTCCATGCCCAGTTCCGAACCGAACGAATGCACCGATCTGACGAAGCCCGATTCGATCGCCGGAATCAGTGCCGGGTGTGGGTTCAACGCCCAGTGCTGGCAGATCTTTCCCTTCAGACCGAGCGATTCGGCGTAGGTGGGGAGCAGCAGTTCGATGGCGGCCGTATCGAAGCCGATGCCGTGATTCAAACGATTCACGCCGTACTCGGCGTAGATGCCCTTGATGGCCATCATTGCCATCAGTACCTGGATTTCGGAGATCTGCGCAGGGTCGCGGGTGAACAGCGGCTCGATATGGTTCGGCTTCGGCGCCTGCACCACGAAGTTGACCCAGTCCGCAGGAACATCGACGCGGGGGAGGCTGTCAACGATCTCGTTGACCTGGGCGATGACGATGCCGCCACCGAAGGCGGTGGCTTCGACGATCACCGGAGTGTCTTCCGTATTCGGCCCGGTATAGAGGTTGCCGTGGCGGTCGGCGGCCTGCGCGGCGACCAGCGCTACGCGCGGCGTAAGGTCGATGAAGTAGCGGCCGAACAGTTCCAGGTAGGTGTGGATGGCACCGATCTGGATGCGCCCTTCGGCCACCAGGTTGGCCAGTCGCACCGATTGCGGGCCGGAGAACGAGAAATCCAGTTTCGAGGCGATGCCACGCTCGAATACGTCCAGGTGCGAGGGCAGTGAGAGGACCGACTGCACCATGTGCAGGTCATGCACGCGGGCGGGGTCGAGGTCGGCCAGCGCCTGGGCGAGGAAATCGGCCTGCTTCTGGTTGTTGCCCTCCAGGCAGACCTTGTCGCCTGGCTCCAGCACTGCGTGCAGCAACTCGCCGACGTCGCTGCTGGCGACCTCGCGTCCCCGGGCCCACGGCGCGGCACGTTCCAGGCGGGCCTGGCGACTGCGTTCCAACGTATCCCAGCTCGGGTTCATTGACCGGCTTCCGACGGGTGTTGAGATAATTACGGCATAATTACGAAGTGGGTACAACCTGCAGTGCAGCAAAAAGAAGGGCCCGCGCGGAGGCGGGCCCATTCAGGGTGTGGGGTGTGGGGTGTGCCGACCAACGGTCGGCACCCACCGGTTCGCAGGTGGCTCAGAACTTCCAGCGCAGGCTGGCCGATACGAAGCGCGGCTCGCCGTAGTTGTTGTAGTCCAGGTTGGCCCAGTAAGTCTTGTCCAGCGCGTTGCGCACGCTCAGCGTTGCAGTCCAGCTGTTGCTGATGCGGTAGTTGGCATTGAATTGCACCAGCATGTACGCCGGCTGGTTCACGGTCACCGTGCCGCCCAGCGGGTAGGCGATGTTGTAGCCCTGCACCTTGCTCTGCCACTGCAGGCCACCGCCGATGCTCAGGCGTTCCAGCGCACCGCGCAGCTGCAGTTGCGTGTTGAGCTGCAGCAGGTCCTTGGGCGGGTTGGCGTACAGCAGGTCGGTGGCGGCGCGGGTGACCTTGACGTGGGTGTAGCCGGCATTGACCGTCCAGCCCGGCAGGATTTCGCCGTTGATATCCATCTCCCAGCCACGCGCCTTGGTACCGTTGACGCCGATGTAGGCCGAGCTGCCGTCGCTGAGCGAACCCTCCGGCACGCCCATGTCACGCACCGCGTAGTTGTCCTGCTTGGCCTCGAACACAGCGGCATTTGCGGTCAGGCGGCCATCGAACCACTGCGTCTTGATGCCCGCTTCCAGGTTCGAGCCCTGCACCGGCGCCAGCAGGTTCTCGTTGCGGTCCTTGTAGTTCTGCGGATTGAAGATCTCGGTGTAGCTGGCATAGGCCGACACGTTCGGGGTGATCTCGTAGACCAGGCCCACGTACGGAGTGACTTCATCACTCACCTTGTACGCACCGCTGGTGCCGGTATAGGCGCCGGCGGCGTTGTAGGAGCGGGTGAGGGTTTCCCACCGGCTCAGGCGTGCACCGGCGATCAGCGACAGCGGATCGGCCAGGTGCAGGCGGGTGGCCAGATAGACGCCACTCTGCGTGGTCTTGGCCACGCGGCGCGCGCCGGTGCGGCGGTAGGTCACCTCGGAGATATCGCCGTTCCAGCTGTAGACGTTGGGGATGTAGTAGCAGCGCTCGCGTGCACCCGTGGCGCTGACACACGTTGCCCAGTCGCTCGGGAAGTTCAGCGCCACGGTGTTCGTGGTCCCTTCCAGATCCGACCACTGGGCACCGACCGTGAGGTCGTGGTCGCGGCCGAACAGCGGGAAGCTGCCGGTCAGGTAAGCATCGACATTGCGGCGGGTGTCTTTCGAATCACCGGCGGCCGCACGCAGGAAGATGCCCGAGCCGGTCACCGGGTCCGGGTTGCCGGTGCCGTACAGGCGCACGTTCTGCACGTTGCCGCGGGTGTAGGCGGTGTTGATCTTCAGCAGCCAGTTGTCGCCGAAGCGCTGTTCCAGGTTGGCGAAGGCGGTGTTGCTCTCGCGCTTCCAGTAGCTCCACTTCGGCGACAGGTTGGTCGAGCGCGGCAGATGGGCGAAATTGCCCTGGCTGTCGAAGAACGGCACGGTGCCCCAGGTCGAACCGGTCGGGTTGTTGTCCTGGGTCTGGTAGCCGAGGGTGAGGGTGGTGCTGTCGGTGACATCGCCTTCCAGCACCGCCATGCCGGCCATCTTGTTCTCGTCGTAACGGTCGTAATACAGGCCACGATCGGTGTAGGCGGCGACCACGCGGCTGCGGAAACGGCCGTCATCGGTCAGCGGCGCGGTGACATCGGCTTCCATGCGGCGGTAGTCCCAGCTGCCGGCGCTGACCGCGAACGACGCGTCGAATTCCTTGCCGGGGCGCTTGCGCAGCAGGTTGACCGTGGCCGACGGCACGCCGGCGCCGCTGAGCAGGCCGTTGGCACCGCGGATCACTTCGATGCGGTCGTAGAAGGCGGTGTCGTATTCCTGGTTGGTGGAGCCGCTGTAGGTGGGAATGCCGTCGACCTGGAAGTCGGTGATGGCGAAGCCACGCGCGTAGTACAGCGGGCGCTGCGTGTCATAGAAGGACACGCTGACGCCGGTCACGTTGCGCATCACATCGTTGATGCTGAACAGTGATTCGTCCTGCAGGCGCTGCAGGCTGATCGCGGTGGCCGACTGCGGGGTTTCCTGCAGGGTGATCGGCAGGCGCGTGGTACTGGCCGGCGGAGCGGACCGCTCGGCCCGGACGCTGACCCGGTCCAGGGTCTTGGCATCGGCGGCGGCATCGGTGGCGGCGAACGCGGCGGGCGTGACCAGCAGGGTCAGCGACGAAAGCAGGGCAGCCGGCAGCAGCGCGCGGCGGGGCAGGCGGTTACGGACAGGCAGGGGCATGGTGGGCTCGAGGCTTGGAAACGGGGAAGGGCGGCAACAGTCGTCCAGCACCCGGGGCGGCGGCTTCGGGCACGGTCAGGTCCTTCTGGAGAGGCGCGATCACTGCGCAGGACGCAAATGTAAATAATTCTTAACAAGATTACAATTCGCGTCATTGCGTAGAGGCTTTCCGGCATCCAGCAGGCTTCCTGTTGAGCCGAGCCCATGCTCGGCTGTTGGCAGCCGCGAAGAGCAGCCGAGCGCAGGCTCGGCTCTACAGGCGGTGGCCCGCCCAGACGAGAACGGCCACCCGAAGGTGGCCGTCCGTCTGCATCGAAGGAACGCGCGGGCTTACAGCGCCTGCAGTTCCTCATTGGCATTGCGCTTTTCCTTCGCCGGAGCCGGAGCCGCAGCGGCCGGAGCCGGCACCGCCGCGTTCGCATCCACCGGCACCTCCAGGTACGGCAGGTGCAGGGTCTGGCTGGTCAGCGTACGGATCTCGTTCACCAGCGCCGGGCTGTCGTTGAGCTTGCGCCCATACGACGGCACGATCTCGCGCAGGCGGGTTTCCCAACCGGCCTTCATCTGGTCCGGGAAGGCCTTGGCCATCAGGTCCAGCATGATCGGCGGCGAGGTCGACGCGCCCGGCGACGCGCCGAGCAGTGCGGCGATGGTGTGGTCCTTGTCGGTCACGATCTCGGTACCGAACTGCAGCACCGGGCCCTTCAGCGGATCGCGCTTGATGATCTGCACGCGCTGGCCGGCGGTGACCAGCTTCCAGTCACCCGGCTTGGCATTGGGGAAGTACTTGACCAGTTCGGCCTGGCGGTCGGCATCGTTCAGGCGCGCCTGGCCCATCAGGTACTGCACCAGGTCCAGGTTGTCCTTGCCCACTTCCAGCATCGGGCCAACGTTGTTGTGGGTCACCGAGGAATACAGGTCCCACCACGAGCCGTGCTTGAGGAACTTGGTGCTGTACAGCGCAAACGGCCCGAACAGGACCACCGGTTTGCCGTCCAGCTTGCGCGCATCCAGGTGCGGCACCGACATCGGCGGCGAACCGGTCTCGGCCATGCCGTAGGCTTTCACGCCATGGCGCGAGGTCACGTCCTGGCCCTGGAAGGCGAGGAACTGGCCACCGACCGGGAAGCCGGCATAGTCCTTCGACTCCGGAATGCCGGACATCTGCAGCAGCTTCAGCGCGGCGCCGCCGGCACCGATGAACACGAAGCGGGTGTGGGTGGTGGTTTCGGTGCCAGCCTTGAGATCCTTCACCGTGACGTTCCAGCTCTTGTCGGCGTTCTGTCGCAGCGCGGTCACTTCATGGTTCAGGTGCAGGCTGAAGTTCGGGCTGCGCTGCAGGCCGGCGGTCAGCTGGCGGGTGATCACACCGAAGTTGACGTCGGTACCGAGCGGCATCCAGGTCGCGGCCACCTTCTGCTTCGGGTCGCGGCCTTCCATCAGCAGCGGCGCCCACTGCTTGATCTGTGCCGGATCTTCCGAGTACTGCATGCCGTAGAACAGCGGGTTCTTCACCAGCGCCTGCTGGCGCTTGTGCAGGTAGGCGATGTTGTCATCGCCCCAGACGAAGCTCATGTGCGGCGTCGGGTTGATGAAGTCGCTGGGCTGGCTCAGCCGGCCTTCCTTCACCTGGTGCGACCAGAACTGGCGCGAGACCTCGAACGATTCGGCGATGCCGACCGCGCGCTTGGTCTCGATGCTGCCATCGGGCAGTTCCGGGGTGTAGTTCAGTTCGGCGAACGCCGAATGGCCGGTGCCGGCGTTGTTCCAGCCGTCGGAGCTTTCACCGGCGACGCCGTCGAGGCGTTCGTAGACCTGGATGTTCCAGTCCGGCTGCAGTTCCTGCAGGTAGGTGGCCAGGGTAATGCTCATGATGCCGGCGCCGACCAGCACCACATCGACGGGCTTGTCGTTGCTGGCGGCGGGCACCGAGCGCTGGGTCAGCGGCCAGTACAGGAACAGCGCGGCGGCCAGCAACAGCAGCACGAGCAGGGCGAGAAGAGCCTTGCCAAATTTCTTCATGGGGGCGGGATCGTTGGCGGAGGGGAAGGGGTCAGGATGCGCGTGGGGCAGGGAAAGGGCGTGAAGAAACAACGCCTTGCCGCATCCAGGTGCGATTCTAACCGGATCCGGTCCGTTTTTGATGCAACGCAGCATCCGGTCGGCGGTCCTCTACCATAGCGCCAAGCCATGCCCGGCGACGCGGCCGTCCCTGCGGATGCCGATGCCGCCCGGCCGCGGGGCGTCGAAGGCGTTTCCCGGGAGTGCAGGCAGCCGGGTCAGTCACTGCCGACGGTGAAGTATTCCACGGCGAAATAGCCGATCTGGTACGCCAGCGTTGCCAGCACCAGGCGCAGCTGTGTGCGTTGGCTGCGCAGTCGCCAGCCGAGCACCGCCACCGCCAGCATCAACACGGCATGCAACGGGTACGCGGCTCCCAGCAGCTTCCAGCGGCTGCTGCCCTTGATGGCGGTATCGACCAGGTCGAGCAGGGTCAGTGCAGCAATCACGCTGAAGATCCAGCGCCGGCGCTGCATGAGATAGTTCCCGTAGCTGCCGTATTCGCGCAGGTCGTCGGGAAACAGCAGCGCGCACAGCAGGAACCAGGTCGCGCAGTACACGATCACGAACAGGTAGGTTTCAAACGTCCAGCGGTGCACCTCGATGAGGCGGAACTCCCACCACCAGAAGGTCACCAGCGATATCAGCGTCCACGCCACCCAGCCCAGGTGCAGGGCCGAGCAGCCGCGGCGCTGCGGATGCTCGATGATCTGCGCCAGGCCCTTGAGCACGGTGGTAATCGACAGGCCGAGGATGATGCCCATCACCACCCGGATGTGCAGGAACAGCGGATCGGTCTGCATCGCGGCGCTCCGTGTCGGGTGCTGCGATGCTGGCACAACCGGGCGCCCCGGAACGGACCCCGGTCACGCGCCGAAAAAGGGGACGCCGGGGATCAAGTCGTATCAGGCCATACGGCCTGCACGGCGGAAGCGACTTGATCCCTCCACGCCCTTGTCGCTGTGCAGCTCAGCGCTTGCGCCGGATCAGCGCCGAGGACGCATCCAGCACCGCGCGGGTCAGAAGAGCCATGGTCTGCACGTCGCCTTTCCAGTGTTGCCAGTACAGCGGCACGTCTTCCCACGCGCGCTGGCGCACGTAGACCAGGCGGCCTGCGTCCAGGTGGCGCTTGACCAGCGGCAGCGGGTTCATGGTCCAGCCCAGTCCGCCGAGGTTGGCCTGCACGAAGGCCCGGGTGGAGGGAATCCACCAGGTCGGTGCGGTGCTGGGCAGGTCGTCGCCGGCCATGCGCCGGGCGAAGCGCGACTGCATTTCGTCCTTGCGGTTGAACACCAGCACCGGGGCCTGCGCCAGCGCCTGCGCGGTCACGCCCTTGGCGAAGTGGCGTTCGCGGAATTCGGGGGTGCAGGTCGCTGCATAGCGGATGCTGCCCAGCGCATGGATCTGGCAGCCCTGCACCGGCTCGTCCAGGGTGGTCACCGCGCCCAGCACCGTGCCCTGGCGCAGCAGCTCCACCGTGTGGTCCTGGTCTTCCACACGCAGGTCCAAGGTGGTGCCGGTGCTCTGCGCGAACTGGTGGGCCGCCTGCGGAAACCAGGTTTCCAGGCTGTCGTGGTTCACCGCCACCGGGATGCTGGCCTGGGGCAGATCCTCATCGGCCAGGCCCATCCGGTGCAGCGCATCGTGTTCGAGCAGGGCGGTCTGCTCGGCCAGCTGCACCAGCAGCTGCCCCTCGGCGGTGGCGGTGGCCGGCGTGCCGCGCTTGACCAGCAGGCGGCCGATCCGGTCCTCCAGTGCCTTGACCCGCTGCGAGATGGCCGAGGGCGTGACATTCAGCGACTGCGCGGCGCGGTCGAAGCTGCCTTCGCGGATCACCGCGGCCAGGGCGCGCAGCTGGGCATGATCGATACGCATCGAATTAAGCTCCGCTAATGTTGATTTAGGAAGTTTAGCTCGTCTTTTTCATGTTGCGGCGCGACAATAGCGCCCGTTCCGGTGCTGTCCGCCTTCGCGAGGCACCGTCCCCCCAAGCAATACAAGGCAGTGAATCCCATGTTCTCGGTCATCTCCGCCAGCACCGGCCTCGGTGCCTGGTTCTCTGGTGCAGCCACCGGCATCGGCCTGTTCGCCGTGGTCGGCGCCCAGAGCGCCTTCATTCTGCGCCAGGGCATCCTGCGCAAGCACATCGTGCCGGTGGTCGCCACCTGCGCGGCCATCGATGCCATCTTCATCTTCGCCAGCGTGGCCGGCCTGCGCACGCTCACCTCGGCGCTGCCGTGGCTGACCAGCGCCGTGCTGTGGACCGGCGTCGCCTTCCTGGCCTGGTATGCGATGAAGTCGGCACGCCGTGCAATCGCGGGGGGCGGTGGCATGGGCGAGGCTGACAGCGACGACGGCAGCCGCCGCGCGGTGCTGATGGCCGCGGTCGGCTTCTCGCTGATCAATCCGCACTTCTGGCTGGACATGATGGTGATCGGCTCGATCGCCGAGAACTTCGGTAACGCCCGCATGGCCTTCGCCGCCGGCGTGGTCACCGCCAGCTGCCTGTGGCTGACCGCGCAGGGCCTCGGCGCACGCCTGCTGGCGCCGCTGTTCACCAAGCCCAGCACCTGGCGCGTGCTCGACGGCACCATCGCCGTGATCCTCAGCATCCTGGCCCTCATGTTGGCGGTGCGCGGGGTCCACTGACCCGGCGCACGCCCCCCGAACCCACGTCCTGACTCTCTCTCCAAGGTAGTGGCAACGACGGCACCGGCAACGGTGCCGTCGTCTTTTCCGGCTCTGGCGGGAAAGGCATGGCCCTGCCTAGAATCGGCCACCAGGACAAGGTGTCCACAGGAGCAGGGGAAGGATGCACAAGACGATTCTGGCGGTCGCACTGGCCGTCATCGGGGGCGTTGCCGCAGGCAGCGCGGGGGCGGTGGATCTGACGCAGTACCTGCGCCGGGAGACCTTCACCGACATCAAGATTTCGCCGGGGGGCGAGTACGTAGCGGCAACGGTGCCGAGGGAAGACAGCACCGCGATCGCGATCCTGCGGTTGAAGGACAAGCAGCTGGTCGGCAGTTTCTGGCCACCCAGCCGCAACCACGCGCAGGAATTCGACTGGGTCAGCAACGAACGCCTGTTGATCGGCCTGGCCCAGAAGTGGGGCTCGCTCGACCAACCCAATCCCACCGGCGAACTCTATGCCGTCGACGCCAACGGCAACCGTGGCGAGCTGCTGGTCGGCTATCGCGTCGAAAGCAAGGGCCCGGGGACCCGCATCCAGCCGAAGAAAGTCGAAGCAGTGGCCGCCTTCCTGGCCGACGACCTGCCGGGCGACGAGCGCAACGTGCTGGTGACCGTATGGCCGCTGGCCGAGGACCCGTTCACCCGCGTCGATCGCATGGATGTGACCACCGGCCGCCGTGCGCGGGTGGCATCTTCGCCGGTACGGCGCGGCGAATTCACCACCGATGGCGCCGGCGAGGTCCGCTTCGTGCACGGCTCGGGCAGCGACAACATCAACAAGCTGTATTTCCGCGAACGCAGCGGCGACACCTGGAAGCTGATCAACGACGAGGCGGTCAGCAAGCGCATCGAAACCGCCCTCGGCTTCTCGGCCGATGACAGCCTGGCCTACCTCAACGTCGAGCAGGCCCAGGGCCCGGATGCGATCGTCAGCTGGAACCCGCAGACCGGCGAGCGTGCCACGCTGCTGCGCGACGAGGTGGTCAATCCGTATCGCATCATCCATCGGCCCGGCACCCACGTGCCGGTGGGCGCGCTGTATCTGGGCGATACGCCGCGTACCCGGTTCTTCGACGAGAAGTCGCCGGAGGCGCGCCTGTACCGCAGCCTGGAAGCCGCCTTCGGAGGGCCCGTCTACATCACCTCCAGCACCCGCGATGGCCGTGTCGTGCTGGTGGAAACCTGGTCGGGCTCGAACCCGGGCGATTTCTACGTGTACGACACGGTGGCGCGCAAGGCTGATCACCTGATCAGCCGCAGCGACTGGATCGACGTTGACCGTAGTGCCAGCGTGAAGCCGATTGCACTGAAGGCCCGCGATGGCCTGCCGCTGCATGGCTTCCTGACCCTGCCGGCCGGCAGCGACGGGCGCAACCTGCCGATGGTGGTGATGCCGCATGGCGGCCCGTTCGACATCTTCGATTCCGGCCAGTACGACCGCGAAACGCAGATGCTGGCCGCGGCCGGTTATGCCGTGCTGCAGGTCAACTTCCGTGGTTCGGGCAACTACGGCCGGGCCCACACCCAGGCCGGTGCGCAGCAGTGGGGCGCGGCAATGCAGGACGATGTCACTGATGCCACCCGCTGGGCAATCAGCGAAGGCATCGCCGACGGCCGTCGCATCTGTATCTACGGCGCCAGCTACGGGGCCTACTCGGCGATGATGGGTGCCGCCCGCGAACCCGGGTTGTATCAGTGCGCGGCGGGCTATGTCGGGGTTTACGACCTGCCGATGATGTACACCCGCGGCGACATCCAGGACCGGGGTTCAGGCGTGACCTATCTGCGCGAATGGCTGGGGGATCCGGCCAAGCTGGGTGCGGTGTCGCCGGTGAACCTGGCCGAACGGATCAAGGTGCCGGTGTTCCTGGCCGCCGGTGGCGAGGACAAGCGCGCGCCGATCCAGCACACCGAACGCATGGAAGCGGCGCTCAAGCGCGCCGGCACGCCGGTGGAAAGCCTGTACTACAAGACCGAAGGCCACGGCTTCTACACCGAGGCCCATCGCAGCGAGTACTACGACAAGTTGCTGGCCTTCCTGGCGCGCAGCCTGGGTGGCAAGACCGCGACGGCCGCGCCTGCGACCGGCAAGGACAAGGCGCCCTGAGCTGACAGGGCGGCGGATGAACGTTCCGCCGCCCTGGTTTTCCGCAAGCGCGGGGTTTACTTCACCCCGTGCATCATCTTCTTCAGCAGCGGTGCGGCGATGAAGGCCGCCAGTGCGCAACCCAGGCCGATCCACATCAGCAGCCAGAACAGGTGCGCGTAGGCGCCGGCTGCGGCCACCATGTCCAGCGATTCGCCTTCCGGCACCTCGATCGCGGCCAGCTTGCCGAACAGCGCGGCCAGCGTCTCCGAGAATGCGGTGGCCAGGAACCAGGTGCCCATCATCAGGCTCATCACCCGCGGCACGGCCAGCTGGGTCACTGCCGACAGGCCGACCGGCGACAGGCACATCTCGCCGCTGGCGAGCAGGAAGTAGGCCAGCACCAGCCACCACACGCTGGCCATCTCGCCCGTGGCGCCCACCTGCTGCGCCGCCAGTGCCAGCGGCACGAACGACAGTGCGCCGATCACCAGGCCCCAGGCCGACTTCACCGGCTTGCCCGGCTCCCAGCCGCGGCGGTCCATCCACGTCCACATCGCGGCGAAGACGGGCGCCAGCAGCACCAGGAACAGGCCGCCGAGATAGGTGAGCGAGCCGGCGGTCTGCGGGATCACCAGGCAGTCGCGCACCAGCAGCACCAGCATCAGCACGACGATGGCGGCGAAGAACGTGCGCGGTGCAGACGAGCCCGGGCGGCGCTCGGACAGCCGCGCGCTGATCACGAAGCCCAGCGGTGCCAGCAGCAGCGAGAGGATCGACCACGGCAGCGGCGTGCCGCCGGTGATCACCAGCGAGGGCACGATGTCCTTGGTCAACAGGCGGTCGGTGAAGGTCACCCACGAGCCGTAGGACTGCTCGTACATGGTGAAGAACACCAGCGCCAGGAAGATCAGAACCATCAGCGCGATCATCTGCTGGCGCTGCACCGGCGTGCACTTGCTGCCGGTGAACCAGGCGAACCAGACCAGCACGCCGCCCAGCACCACCAGCATCAGCATCAGCGCCAGGCTGATTTCACCGCCCAGCGCGAACGCGCCGTTGCCGGCAGCCCACATCAGCCACGCCACCGGCAGCACACCCAGCACCGCGCACAGATAGATGAGCCATTCGCGCGGCAGTCCCAGCACCTTCTGCTTCAGCGCGGCCGGTTGCGGCGGTTCGGCATGGCCCTGCAGGTACTTCTGGCCCCACAGGAACATCGCCAGGCCGGCCAGCATGCCGATGCCGGCAGCACCGAAACCATACTTCCAGCCATAGGCCTCACCGAGGAAGCCACACACCAGCGAAGAGAACAGCGCGCCGAGGTTGATGCCGGCGTAGAACAGCGAGAAGCCCGAGTCGCGACGGGGGTCGTCCTTGGCGTACAGCTTGCCGACGATGGTGGAGATGTTCGGCTTGAGGAAGCCGACGCCCATGATGATCAGCGCCAGGGACAGGTAGGTCACCGCCAGTGCGGAGGTGTCGCGCACCACTTCGCCGTTCACCCGGTACGCGGCGTGGCCCTCGAAGGCCATGCCGAGGTGGCCGAGCACCAGCAGGATGCCGCCGAACAGCACTGCCCGGCGCATGCCCAGCCAGCGGTCGGCCAGCATGCCACCGAACACCGGGATGCAGTACACCAGGCCGCCATAGGCACCGAGCAGGTCCAGGCCGGCCTTGTCGCCGAACAGGTGGTACTTGGTCAGGTACAGCAGCAGCAGCGCCTTCATGCCGTAGAAGGAGAAGCGCTCCCACATTTCGGTGAAGAAGCAGACGTAGACGCCCTTGGGGTGGCCCAGGAAGTCGTCGGAAGCGATAGCGGTGGAATTCATCGCGGAATTATAGGCCTGTGACCTGATCCGCTTTCAGTAGATCCACGCCATGCGTGGATTGCCGGACTGGCCTGGGCGATCACAGGTATCGCAACCAAGGCAGATCGCGCCTTCGCGCTTTGAACCGCGCGAAGGCCCGCGTCGGCGGGTACAGCACCACCGCCAGCGCACAGGCCACCAGCAGCAGGCCGCTGACCGAATCCAGGGCATACAGCTCGCCATGGGTCGGCCCCCAGGCCGCCAACGCGGCCAGGTACAGCCCCTTCAGTACGTACAGGTGCAGCAGGTAGAAGAACATCGGCGCAGCGCCGATATCGGCCAGCGGCTGTAGTGCCCGCGCCAGCGGCGGCCATTCGTACAGCCGCAGCAGCAACACTCCCACGCCCAGGGTCAGCAGCAGGAACTGCAAGGACGGCGGGTACTTGGTGACGTTGAAGATGCTCAGCCAGGTACGCAGCGTGGTGGCCTGGTACTGCCACGGTGCATCCCCGTACTGGTTGGCCAACCGCAGCAATGCGAACAGGGCCAGCGCGCTGACGCCTGCCCACAGCAGCCAGCGCTGGCGCTGCTCCGGCGCGCGCGCGCGGCCAAACCAGGGCCCCATCAGATAACCCAGCGCAATCACCCCGATCCACGGCAGTACCGGATAGGAGGTGCGCAGGCGCAGCGTGCCAGCCTCGATCCAGTCGCGCTGGTGCAGTACTTTCCACAGCACCGCCAGCAGGCCATTGCCTTGCACCCGCATGCCGTCGAACAGGTTGTGCGCGGCCACCACCGCGATTGCCAGCATCAGCAGCGCCTGGCGTGGCAGCCACAGCAGGCCGGCCAGCGCGATCATGCTCAGCCCGATGGCCCAGATCACCTGCAGGTACAGCGTGTCCGGCGGCAGCTGGAAGGTCCAGGCGAAGTTCACCAGGGTCAGTTCCAGCACCACCAGGAACAGGCCGCGCTTGAGCAGGAACGCGGCCGTGGCCCGGCGCGGATCCGCCTGGCGCTGGCCGTACAGCCAGGCCGACAGGCCGGTCAAGAGGACGAACACGGGTGCGCACAGGTGGGCCAGCAGGCGGCAGGCGAACAGCGCAGGAGAGACTGTCGCTGCATCCATCGGGTCGCTCACCTGGTGCTGCAGGAAGAAGGTCTCGCGCACGTGGTCCAGCAGCATCAGCAGCATCACGGTGCCGCGCAGCTGGTCGATGGAGGCCAGGCGAGGGGAGGGGGAAGGGGGCATGCGATGCAGTAAGAACAAGGTAGCATTAAGATATAACATATCATTTGCGGCGCGCCCATCCGGACTTTGCCGGGTCGGTCGATTGCCGGGCCACGTGTTGGCCCGTTGCGCTGCAGCGCACGCCCCCATCCTTTGGCACGCTGGACTTGATCTGCCCTGAACGCTAGCGTGACAGGGATTTTTTGCCAGCAGGGGCTTCCATGAACCACGACGCTGCGCCCAAGCAGCTCACCTTCCGCGCAGTGGCCCTGGCCATCGTGCTGGCGGTGGTGCTGTCGGCCGCCAACGCCTACCTCGGCCTGTTCGCAGGCCTGACCATCGCCACCGCCATTCCCGCCGCGGTGATTTCCATGGGCGTGCTGCGCCTGCTGGGCGGTGGCTCCATCCTTGAAAACAACATCGTGCAGACCGGCGCTTCGGCCGGTTCGTCGATCGCCGCCGGCGTGATCTTCACCATCCCCGCGCTGGTGATCATGGGCTACTGGCCGGACTTCAAGTACTGGTGGGTGCTGGGCATCGCCGGCCTCGGCGGCCTGCTGGGCGTGCTGTTCTCGGTGCCGCTGCGCCGTTCGATGATCGTCGAAGACCCGCTGCCGTTCCCGGAAGGCAAGGCGGCTGCGGAAGTGCTCAAGGCCGGTGAGAACCCGGGTCCGGGCCTGAAGATCCTGGGCCTGTCGGCGGTGATCGGCGCCTTCGTCAAGCTGGCCGCGGAAAGCGGCATGCGCCTGATCCCGGACGCCTGGGCCACCTCGGCCTATGTCGGCAGCTCCAAGGTCACCGCCTTCATCGGCACCAACCTGTCGCCTGCACTGCTGGGCGTGGGCTACATCGTCGGCCTCAACGTCGGCATCGTGGTGGTGTCCGGCTCGATCCTGACCTGGCACATCGCCATTCCGATCTACCAGGCGTTCTTCATGAACACCGATCCGGCATTGGCCGCGTCGGTTGCCGCGGCTTCCTCCACCGAGGCCGCGTTCGCCATCTGGGGCGCGAAGATGCGCTACCTGGGCGTTGGTGCGATGCTGATCGGTGGCATCTGGACCCTGATCTCGCTGCGCAAGTCGCTGCTCAACGGCGTCAAGAGCGGCTTCGCCGCGGCCCGCAAGAGTGGCGGCCCGGTGCTGGCGCACACTGAGCGCGACCTGCCGATGAAGTGGATGCTGGTCGCCCTGGTGGCGTTCGTGCTGCCGCTGCTGGCCCTGTATCAGGCCATCGTCGGCCAGTGGCACGTGTCGATCCCGATGACCCTCATCATGATCGTCGCCGGCTTCCTGTTTGTTTCGGTCTCGGCCTACCTGGCCGGCCTGATCGGTTCGTCCAACAACCCGGTCTCGGGCATCACCATCTCGACCATCCTGTTCGCCTCGGCCGTGCTGGTCGTGCTGCTGGGCGCTGACGGCCTCAAGCCGGTCGGTGCCGGCGGTGCACCGCTGGGTGCGGTGGCTGCGATCATGATCGGTGCGGTGGTGTGCTGTGCCGCTGCGGTCGGTGGTGACAACCTGCAGGACCTCAAGGCCGGTTACATCGTCGGTGCCACCCCGTGGAAGCAGCAGCTGATGCTGGGCATCGGTGCGTTCTCGTGCGCGCTGATCATGGCCCCGGTACTGAACCTGCTGGCCACTGCCTACGGCATCGGCGTGAAGTCCGAGCTGCACCCGAACGCGCTGGCTGCGCCGCAGGCCAACCTGATGGCCTCGGTGGCCAAGGGCCTGTTCGGTGGTGAACTGCCGTGGACCTTCATCGGCATCGGTGCTGTGGTCGGTGCTGCCATCATCGCCTTCGACAGCTGGCTGAAGTCACGCAACGCGCGCTTCCGCGTGCCGGTGCTGGCCGCCGCCATCGGCATCTACCTGCCGCTGGAACTGATGGTGCCGATCTTCCTCGGCGGCCTGATCGCCCATCTGGTCGAGCGCTTCCACAAGGTGCGCGCCGATGACGAAGAAGGCCGCGACCGCGTGCACAAGCCGGGCGTGCTGTTTGCCGCCGGCCTGATCACCGGTGAGGCACTGATGGGCATCGCCATCGCGATTCCGATCGTGATCAGCAGCCGTGCCGACGTGCTGGCGGTGCCGTTCCACCTGCCGGGCGCACAGTGGATCGGCCTGGCCGTGCTGTTCCTGGTCGGCTGGTTGATCTACCGCACCGGCAAGTACGCCAAGGCGTAAGGGGCGGGCTCTGACCCTGGGTGCAACGGGTAGTGCCGGCCGCTGGCCGGCAACCACGGAACCTCCAAGGGCCTTGGTGTTGCCGGCCAGCGGCCGGCACTACCGCAAAACCCCGCTTCGGCGGGGTTTGCTGTTTCTGGCGATTGCCCGCCTGCAGCCATGACCGATGGCCTTGGCAGCCCCGGCCATGCGGGCCTACCATCGGTTTTTTGCCGTCCTGCGGAGACCCCGATGAAACTGCGTCATGCCCTGCTGCCACTGAGCTTGCTGGCCGCCCTGCCCAGCGTCGCCGCTGCCCGCGGCCTGGAAGTCCGCGACATGGTGGCCATGGACCGCGTCTCCGCGCCGGTACTGACCGCTGACGGCGGCACCGTGGTGTTCGCCAAGCGCAGCGTGGACGCCAACCTGAAGGCCTCGACGGCGCTGTTCGCGCGCAACCTGCGCACCCGCGACGCAGCGCCGCCGAAGCAGATCACCCCGGCCGGCTGGAACGTCAATTCCGCTTCGCTGTCGGCCGATGGCCAGACCGTGTATTTCCTCAGTGCCAGGAACGGCAGCCAGCAGCTGTACGCGCAGCCGATCAGCGGCGGCACCCCGCGCCAGCTGACCGACTTCCCCGTCGACGTGGACAGCTACCGTGTGTCGCCGCAGGACGACCGCGTGTTGTTCAGCGCCGGCGTGTTCCAGGCGTGCGCCTCGGACCTGGCCTGCACCGAGAAGAAGCTGAAGGAAAAGAAGGACGCCAAGGCCAGCGGCCAGGTGTGGGATTCGCTGTTCGTGCGCCATTGGGACACCTGGAACGACGGTCGCCGCAATACCCTGTTCGTCGCTCCGCTGCCGGCAGCCAAGGCCGGTGCAGTCAAGGGCGCTTCGGCGCTGAGCGCGACCATCGATGGTGATGCGCCGTCCAAGCCGTTCGGCGGCAATGACGACTTCGTTTGGTCGCCGGACGGCGCCAGCGTGGTGGCCAGCATCCGCGTGGCCGGCAAGCAGGAGCCGTGGTCGACCAACTTCGACCTGTACCGCTTCGACGCCGCCGGCAAGCAGGCGCCGGTCAACCTGACGGCCTCCAACCCGGCCTGGGATGCCGGCCCGGTGTTCAGTGCCGACGGCAAGACGCTGTTCTACCGCGCGATGAAGCGCCCGGGCTTCGAGGCCGACCGCTTCGGCCTGATGGCGATGGACGTTGCCAGCGGCAAGACCCGCGAGATTGCCCCGCAGTGGGATCGTTCGGCCGGTGGCATCACCCTGTCCGCCGACGGCGCCAGCATCTACACCACTGCCGATGATC
Source organism: Stenotrophomonas sp. T8 (assembly GCF_051853085.1). Classification (NCBI taxonomy): domain Bacteria; kingdom Pseudomonadati; phylum Pseudomonadota; class Gammaproteobacteria; order Lysobacterales; family Lysobacteraceae; genus Stenotrophomonas; species Stenotrophomonas sp. T8. The sequence continues at coordinate 857,064 of NZ_CP195329.1, forward strand.
TCGGCGAACACCCGCTGTTCCAGATCGACGTGGCCAGCGGCAAGGCCACCAAGCTGATCGGCGACGGCAGCGTGACCGCGGTCGACGTGGCCGGCAACAGCGTGGCGATCACCCGCAACAGCCTGAAGAGCAACGACCAGGTGCTGGTCGGCCTGCTGCCGGCCACGGGCGAAGCCATCGGCGAACTGCGCGCGCTGACCCCGGCCGCAGGCGAGGTGCTGAAGGACGTGTCCTTCGGCGACTACGAGCAGTTCGAGTTCAAGGGCTGGAACAACGACACCGTGCACGGCTACGTGGTCAAGCCGCACAACTACCAGGAAGGCAAGTCCTACCCGGTGGCGTTCCTGATCCACGGCGGCCCGCAGGGCAGCTTCGGCAATGGCTGGAGCTACCGCTGGAACCCGCAGACCTACGCGGGCCAGGGCTACGCGGTGGTGATGATCGACTTCCACGGCTCCACCGGCTATGGCCAGGCATTCACCGATGCGATCAGCCAGCACTGGGGCGACCGCCCGCTGGAAGACCTGCAGAAGGGCTGGGATGCGGCGCTGAAGAAGTACGCCTTCCTCAACGGTGACAAGGCCTGCGCGCTGGGCGCCAGCTACGGCGGCTTCATGGTCAACTGGATCGCCGGCAACTGGAACGGCCCGTTCAAGTGCCTGGTCAACCACGACGGCGTGTTCGACCAGCGCATGATGGGCTACGCCACCGAAGAACTGTGGTTCACCGAGTGGGAACAGGGCGGCACGCCGTACCAGAAAGCCGCCAACTACGAGAAGTTCAACCCGGTCAACCACGTGGCGGACTGGAAGAAGCCGATCCTGGTCATCCACGGCCAGCAGGACTTCCGCATTCCGGTCGAGCAGGGGCTGGCCGCATTCACCGCCGCCCAGCGCCAGGGCATCGAATCGAAGTTCCTGTACTTCCCGGATGAAAACCACTGGGTGCTGAAGCCGAACAACAGCATCCTGTGGCATGACACCGTCAATGCCTGGCTGAAGCAGCACATCGGCAATTGATGATTGCAGCGCCGCCCTTAGGGGCGGCGCATTTGTTTCACCATCTGCGTTACCGGTGGGTGCCGACCGTTGGTCGGCACGCCTTCCTGATCTGCCGCCAACAGCAGCCGGCCAGCGGCCGGCTCTACCAGAGCGCCTGCATGCCTTCGACTGCCCTGATCCAGAACGACATCGTCGTCTTCGGTTTGATCGCCGCCACCCTTGGCGCCGTGTTCTGGACCGCCTCGCGGGAGCAGGGCCTGTGGAAGCGCGTCTACACCTTCGTGCCGGCACTGCTGCTGTGTTACCTGATTCCCGGCATCTACAACACTGTGGGCCTGATCGACGGGCAGAACACCCGGCTCTACAACCCGATCGCGCGCGACATCCTGCTGCCGGCGGCGCTGATCCTGCTGACCCTTGCGGTCGACATCAAGGGCATCCTGCGGCTCGGCCCGAAGCTGGTGCTGATGTACCTGGGGGCCTCGGCCAGCATCATGCTCGGTGCGGTGGTGGCGTTCCTGCTGATGCGTGCCGTGCATCCGGAAACCGTGGCCGGCGACACCTGGGCCGGCATGGCCGCGCTGGCCGGCAGCTGGATCGGTGGCGGCGCCAACATGCTGGCGATGCGTGAAGTGTTCGACGTCAATGCGACCACCTTCGGACAGTTCGCGGTGGTCGACGTGGGGGTCGGCTACGTATGGATGGCCGCGCTGATCTTCCTGGCCGGGCGCGCGGCGAAGATCGACGCGCGCAGTGGCGCCGATACCTCGGCCATCGATGAGCTGAAGGAGCGCATCGCGCGCTTCCAGGCCGAACACGAGCGCATTCCCAGCCTCACCGACCTGATGCTGATCGTGGCGGTGGCCTTCGGCGGTGTCGGCCTGGCTCACGCCATTGGCGCACCGCTGGCGGCGTGGTTCAAGGCGAATGTCAGCTGGGCTGCGCAGTTCAGCCTGGACGCGCCGTTCGTGTGGGTGGTGGTGCTGTCGACCACGCTCGGCCTCAGCCTCAGTTTCACCCGTGCGCGCAACCTGGAAGGTGCGGGCGCATCGCGCCTGGGCTCGCTGCTGCTGTACTTCCTGATCGCCTGCATCGGCATGCAGATGGATCTGCTGGCGCTGCTGGATCGCCCGTGGCTGTTCCTGCTGGGCATCATCTGGATCAGCGTGCACATCGTGCTGCTGTGGTGCCTGGGCAAGCTGCTGAAGGTGCCGTTCTTCTATTTCGCCATCGGTTCGCAGTCGAACATCGGTGGCCCAGCCTCGGCGCCGGTGGTGGCCGCGGCGTTCCATCCGGCCCTGGCGCCGGTCGGCGTGCTGCTGGGAACGATGGGTTATGCCACCGGCACGTACCTGGCCTACATCGTCGGCATTACCTTGCGGACGCTGGCCGGGCAGGGCTGATGGGGTAGTGCCGGCCGCTGGCCGGCAACCTCATGAACCCGTGAAGCATCACCTGGTTGCCGGCCAGCGGCCGGCACTACCGATGCATCACGCTAGCGGCAATCCGCGTTCGATCAACCACGCCTTCGCGTCTTCGGCGTCCTGTTCAAACCACGCTTTCGTAGATCCCAGCCGATACGTATACCCCCAAGCATCCATGTCGGCCATCAGCCGCTGGCTGCCGACACCGGGCAGCTGCCCGGCCAGCACGATCTGCAGGTAGCAGGTCGCGTCTTCCTCGGCCACCGAGTCGGTGGCATCGGTATGCACCTGCGCACGCCGCTCCGGTGGCAGTACGATCAGGTGGCAGGCCTCATGCAGCATCGAGTGCACGGGCGTGTCATCGCGCACGTACACGTTGCTGGCGATGATGCCGGCCTCTGGCTCGCCCCAGTAACTGCCGGGAATCGGTTCGCCGGGCGCCACGTGGTGCAGCCGAAGGCCATGCGCGGCGAGCAGGCGCTGCGCGTCGGCGAAGGCGATGTCGCCCACGCAGGTGATGTCCACGGCGGTTGTCGTATCGGTCATGCGGGTCAGGCAGCCCCGCCCATGCAGGCACGGGCGGGGCAGGGGATCAGGGTTTGTCCGGGCCTTCGGGCAGCGCCACGGAAATGTCCAGCACGTCGTGCTGGCCATCCTTCACCAGGTCGACCTTCACCGCATCGACGTCGATGTTCACGTACTTCTTGATCACTTCCAGCAGCTCGCGCTGCAGCAGCGGCAGGTAGTCCGGGCCACCGCGGTGGCTGCGTTCCTGCGCGATGATGATCTGCAGGCGGTTCTTGGCGGTTTCGGCGGTGGTCTTCTTCGCTTTGAGGAAATCAAACAGGCCCATGCTTACCCTCCGAACAGCTTGCTGAAGAAGCCCTTCTTCTCGACGTTGGTGAAGCGCATCGGGCGTTCTTCGCCGAGGATGCGCGCGACGGCGTCTTCATAGGCCTGGCCCGCAGCGGATTCGACATCCAGGATGACCGGCTCGCCCTTGTTGGAGGCGTTGAGCACGTCGCCCGACTCCGGAATCACGCCGATCGCCTTCAGGCCGAGCACTTCCTCGACGTCGGCGATGCTCAGCATCTCGCCGCTTTCCACGCGCACCGGGGTGTAGCGGGTCAGCAGCAGGAAGGCCGGCACGTCCTGGCCGGACTCGGCCTTGTGGGTCTTCGAGTCGAGCAGGCCGATGATGCGGTCGGAGTCGCGCACCGACGACACTTCCGGGTTCACCACCACCACCGCGCGGTCGGCGAAATACATCGCCAGGAAGGCGCCCTTCTCGATGCCGGCCGGGGAGTCGCAGATGATGTACTCGAAGCCGTCGGCGGCCAGGTCCTTCAGGACCTTGCCCACGCCTTCCTGGGTCAGTGCGTCCTTGTCGCGGGTCTGCGAGGCGGCCAGCACGTACAGGTTGTCGAAGCGCTTGTCCTTGATCAGGGCCTGCTTGAGGGTGGCTTCGCCGTGCACGACGTTGACGAAGTCATACACCACGCGGCGTTCGCAGCCCATGATCAGGTCGAGGTTGCGCAGGCCGACGTCGAAGTCGATCACCGCCACCTTCTTGCCGCGCCGCGCCAGGCCGCAGGCCAGGCTCGCGCTGGAAGTGGTCTTGCCGACGCCGCCCTTGCCGGAGGTGACTACGATGATTTCAGCCAAAGGACTTCTCCTGATGATTCTGTTTGGGGGCTGCGTCAGTCCAGCGCAGCGATCTTGATCTGGTCCTGTTCCAGCCAGACCTGCACGGCCTTGCCGCGCAGGTTGTCCGGGACATCGTCCAGTACCTTGTAATGGCCGGCAATGGCGACCAGTTCCGCATGGAAATCACGGCAGAAAATGCGTGCCGCGGTGTTGCCCTGGGCTCCTGCCAGCGCGCGGCCGCGCAGGGTGCCGTAGATGTGGATGCTGCCATCGGCGATGACCTCGGCGCCGGCGCCGACGGTGGCCATCACGGTCAGGTCGCAGTTTTCCGCGTACAGCTGCTGGCCCGAACGCACGTTGCCCAGCTGCATGCGGCCCGGCTTCGGTGCAGCCGCGTCGGCCACCTTGGCCACCGGCGTTGCCGGGGCCGGCTTCGGTTCGGCACGGGCTGCGCGGCGCGGCTCCGGTGCAGGCGGCGGCGGGGCCGGTTCGGCCTCGGCACGCTCGTACTGCGCGCGGAACTTGGCCAGCAGCGGCAGGCCGAGCTGCTGCGAGAGCAGGTCGATTGCGCTGGTGCCATAGGCCAGCGCCACCGGCAGCACGCCGGCGCTGCGCAGGCCGTCGACCAGCGCCTGCGCGGTGGCCACATCCGGCACCTGGCTCAGGCCGCCGAAGTCGAGGATCACCGCGGCGCGGCCGAACAGCTTCGGGGCGCGGGTCACGCGCTCGCGCATTTCCTGCACGAGGCGTTCGACATCAAGGGTACGGATGCGCAGGTTGGCGATGCCCACCTGGCCGATCTTCAGTTCACCGGCCTGTTCGTAATCGAAATTCACCGCCACGCTCAGGTCCCCGTCGGCCGCTGTGCCTGCGCCGGCAGCTGCCGTGCGCGTGTCCATGCCACATCCGGCAGCTTGCCGCCGTAGGTCTCCTTGACCCAGGGGTAGCTGCACAGTTCCTTGGCCAGCATGCTGGCGCGCACATCGACCTGCGGCATCGTGTTCTGGCCCAGCTCGCGGAAGCCGAAGCTGCCGTGGAAGAGCAGGGCGGCATCGGCGCCATGGTCGAGGAAGACTTCGCAGGTCATCTGCGGGTAGCGCAGCTCGGCGAAGCTCTGCGCGTCGGCATAGAACGCACGGCCGACGCCGCCGCCACGACGGCGGCTGGCGACCACGATGCGGTCGATATAGAAGAACGGGGCGTCCAGCTGCTGCTTGAACCAGGCGAAATTGCTGCTGTCGTGCTGGCTGTCGCTGCCAAAGCCGATCAGGAAGCCGGCCAGGTTGCCGTCGCGCTCGGCGACGCGGAAGTACTCAGCGGTTTCATAGAACAGGCGCAGGCGGGCCGCATCCAGGGGAAGGATGGCCAGGCCAGCATTGTTGTTCAAAGCCAGGACGGAATCGAGCTCGTGCTCGCGCACGTCGCGGATGACAATCGACATTGTGACTCCGTGGGGTAACGCGGTTGGTCCATCAAGGGACCCTGCGCACGATTATTGCATGCCCGGGGTGGGCTGCGGCATGAACAGGCGACCGCAGGGGCATGACTTCCGTGGGAGTGCGCGATGCAGGCCGGGCCCGTAGAGTGCTGGCATGTTGGGAGTCCTCAGCCATACCCGCGTCCTCCGCCTGGCCGGCCTGTTCACCTGGGTCATGGTCGGCCTGCCGCTGGCGTACTCGCAGTTCGAGAACCTGCACAGCCGCGCTGACATGGGCGGCTGGGCGATCCTGCTGTTCGTCGCCTACCTGTCCTTCGGCACGGCCTACTACTGGCTGACCCGCATCCTGCGCAGCGACAGCCACACCAGCTGGCTGGACCGCGGCCTGCTGCTGTTGCTGACGGTCTCGGCGCTGGGGGTCAGCTTCCTCAGCGGGTCGGGCCTGGGCAGCATCCTGATGATGGTGGCCGCCGGGGTCATTCCGTGGATGCTGTCGGTACGGCTGGGCGTGCTGTGGCTGCTGGTCAGCCAGCTGGCCGTGGCTCCGGTCTATTACCTGCTGCTGCGCTTCCCGCTGTTCGAAGCGGTGATGCAGTCGCTGCTGTATGGCGGCTTCTCCATGTTCATCTTCGTGACCAGCCTGGTCGCGCGGCAGCAGACCGAGGCCCGCGACGAGCAGCGCCGGCTCAATTCGGAACTGCGCGCCACCCGCGCCCTGCTGGCCGAGAGCGCGCGGGTCAACGAGCGCACCCGCATTTCGCGCGAACTGCATGACCTGCTGGGCCACCAGCTGACCGCGCTGACCCTGAACCTGGAGGTCGCCGGGCACCTGGCCGAGGGCCAGGCCCTCGATCACGTGAAGCGCTCGCACGCGCTGGCCAAGCTGCTGCTGGGCAACGTGCGCGAGGTGGTGAGCCAGCTGCGCGAGACCGGCGCGATCGATCTGGCTGCGGCGCTGCGCCCGCTGACCGAGAACGTGCCCTCGCTGGACATCCAGCTGGAGATCGAGGATCCGCTGAACGTGGAGGACCCGCAGCGGGCCCACGTACTGCTGCGCTGCACCCAGGAGATCATCACCAACGCGGTGCGCCACGCCAGCGCCCGCCACCTGTGGATCAAGGTGTACCGTGAAGCCCCCGATCGGGTGGTGGTCGAGGCCCGCGACGACGGCGTCGGCGCGGATATGGTCAATGTGGGCAATGGCTTGCGCGGCATGCGCGAGCGCCTGCAACAATGTGGTGGCCAGCTGCAGATCGAAACCCGCCCCGGTGAGGGTTTCCGGCTGCGGGCGACGGTGCCGGCAACGGTGCTGGTGGCGGCCCTTACCAAGGTTCCTGAAGGAGTGCGTTGATGATTCGCGTCTGCCTGGTCGACGACCAAACCCTGGTGCGGCAGGGAATCCGCTCCCTGCTGGCGCTCGACGACGGCATCGAGGTGGTGGCCGAGGCCGGCGACGGCCGGCAGGCGGTCGAGCTGATCCCCCAGGTACGCCCCGACGTGGTGCTGATGGACATGCGCATGCCGGTGATGTCGGGGCTGGAGGCCCTGCAGGTGCTGTCGAGGCAGGAACAGCTGCCGCCGACCATCATCCTCACTACCTTCGACGACGACCAGCTGGTGCTGGCCGGGCTCAAGGCCGGTGCCAAGGGCTACCTGCTCAAGGACGTCACCCTGGCACAGCTGGTCGGTGCCATCCGCACCGTGGCCGACGGGGGATCGCTGGTGCAGCCGGCGGTAACCCAGCGCCTGCTGTCCGGCCTGGAGCACATGCGCAATGAATTCGTCAGCCTGGACCGCCCGGACCCGCTGACCGACCGCGAGACCGAGATCCTGCGGCTGATGGCCAGTGGCTTCTCCAACAAGGAGATCGCCAATTCGCTGGGCGTCGCCGAGGGCACCATCAAGAACCACGTGTCCAACATCCTTTCCAAGCTGGGTGTGCGCGACCGTACGCGTGCCGTATTGAAGGCGTTCGAACTCCAGCTGGTCTGAGAAAAAATCTTTCAAGTACAAAGACTTGGGTCGTAGTCCGGGGTTTCCGCCAGGGTTGCCCCCTACTTGCCGGGTAGCGGTATGCGTTACCCTTCGAATCCTTTGTCCATACAAATACGCAGCCGGCAGGGAAACCGGTGCGCCAATCCCGATAAACAATGCCCGCGAAGCCTGCTAGGATTGGCGCTTCGCTTCAATCAACCCGGCCGTGGGATCGGCCCCGGAGACTCTCTGAATGACCCGTATTATCGAGTTCCTGATCGCCTTGGGGATCGTGGCTGGCCTGTTCGTCATCATTGGCGTATGTCTGCCGGGCGAGCGTCACATCACCGAAAGCATCGAGACCAACCGCAAGATGACGATCGTGTACGACACGGTCAGCAGCCTGCGCCGCTTCAAGGACTGGAACCCGCTGGTACTGCGTGATCCCGCCGTTGACCTGAAGCTGTCCGGCCCGGCCTCGGGTGTCGGTGCCACCCTCGACTTCACCTCCAAGGACCTGGGTACCGGTTCCTGGAAGATCACCGAAGCCGAAGAGAACAAGCGTGTTGTGATCGCCATCGAGGACGCCACCAAGGGTCACGACAAGGTCACCACCTTCAACCTGGAGCCGACCGGCAAGGGCGGTCGCAACGTCAAGATCACCCAGGACTACTCGGTGAAGTACGGCTTCGACCTGTTCGGCCGTTACGCCGGCCTGTATGTCAGCCGCCAGATCGGCGATGACATCAAGATGGGTCTGTCGCGCATGGCCAACATGCTCGCAACCGTGCCGAACGTGGACTACCGCACGCCGGAAGCCCCGCTGACCGACCTGGCCATCGTTGAAGTGCCGGCCGAGAACCTGCTGGTGGTCAACGCCGGCAACGTGGACCGCGGTCAGGACACCATCACCAAGTCCATCAAGGACAACCAGGAGTGGATCAAGCGCGTGATGGAGGCCAATGGCCTTGAAGCTGCCGGTCCGTTCCGCATCATCACCACCGACTTCGGCCAGGAGAAGTACGCTTTCGACATCGCCCAGCCGGTGAAGAAGAAGGGTGCTGAAGGTGCTGCTGCCGACGAGCTGACCGTCAAGATCGACGGTGGCGCTCCGGTCAAGTACGTGCACGTTGCTCCGCACCGTTCGGCGCATGCGGCCTACACCGGCCACATGGCGGGTCTGGACGTGGCGCGCAACGGCCTGCGTGCCTGGGCCGTGACCTCGGGCAACGAAGTCATCGACCGTCCGTACGAAACCTGGAAGGACGGCATCGACAAGTCGTTCACCCCGGAAGGTACCTACGACATCTACTGGGCCGTCAAGTAATCCCCGGCTGACCCATGTAGTGTTGGACACGAAAACGCGCCGCTCATTGCGGCGCGTTTTTTTTCATCCGGCGCCCGTCAAGGGGCGCTGCGCAAGGAGCCCTCATGTTCAATCTGGAACGTCGCGCACGTAAGCCTTCCCTGCTGGCCTGCCTGGGGGCGCTGTTGGCTGCCGCCTCGATCGGCCTGTCTGCCTATGCATCGCATGGCGTGGCCGACCCGTTGGCGCAGCAGCATCTGAACATGGCGGCGCTGTATGCGTTCGCGCATGGCGCGGTGCTGGTGGCGCTTGGGCCGCGCGCGCAGGGCGCGATCGCACACCTGGCGCTGTACGTGCTGCTGCTGGGTGTCCTGCTGTTTTCCGGCAGCCTGATGGGTGGGGCGTTGTGGCAGTGGCCGACGCGGATGGCGCCGATCGGTGGCACCAGCATGATGGCCGGATGGGTGTTGCTGGCGATCAATGCGTTGAGGCGGTGACGTTCGCAGGGCTGTCGCTCCGATCCATGCCGATGCGATCGTGATGGTTCATGGGCGTTACTTTTCTTTTCGCGCGAAAAGAAAAGTAACCAAAAGAAACGCGCCGCCGGCCGCGAGCCGGTGCTGCGCACCGGTCCCCTGCGCTCCTCGGCCCGTCGAGGGACGGTGCGGAGAGCAGCCGAGCGTGGCTCGGCTCTACAGAATCGCACGCACCTCTTCGCCCTCGCCGGGCCTGCGGTGCTCGGCTCGCTTGAAGGCGGACCCAACAGCCGCGCGCTGATCCGTTGTAGAGGCTTCGAGCGAAGCGACCGGCTTCTGTCTTTGCCTTCTTGTTCCATCTCGTGGTGGGCGCGCGCGGAATCCGCCCGGACAGCTCCATGAATTTCGCCTTGCGGTCGCCACGAGGGGCTCAGCCGTTGGCCGGTCTCCAGCACCAGTGCCAGGGTTCGTAGACGATGCCGTGCGGGTTGTCGCGCGGGTAGCTCAGCTGGAAGCCATGCGCGCCGGCATGCACCTGTAGCCAGGCGAACGCATCGGTAGCGTCGAACGATTCCTCGGCCGGGGCGTCGCCCGGCGTGCCGATGTCCAGCGCATGGCCGCTATGGTGTTCACTGAACCCCGGCGCGGCATTCACCTTCAGGATCTCCGTCACGCTCAGCCCGCGCGCTCGTTTCCGTTCGAAGATGCCCAGCTGGTAGGCATGGCTGCGGAAGCCGGAGATTGCATCCAGTGCGATGCCATCGCGCGCTGCATGCAGGCGCATCCGCCGCCAGCCCTGTGCAGCGCCGCGGCGCAGCCACAGCGGGCGGGCGAAGCGGTCGCGCCCAGCGAAGTGCAGCAGGCACGGTTCGGGTTCCAGCGGCAGGCCGCTGTCGTCGGCATAGCGCTGGGCATCCAGGCCGAGCTGCTGCAGGCGCTGCTGCAGGCCGGCGAGGGGCAGCCACTGCGCTTCCAGATTTGCACCGAATGGCCGGGCCGCGGCTGCATCCAGCAAGGCCAGTGCTTCCTCGGCCCCGGGCTCGCGCGCCAGGCTCGGCACCATGGCGTGCACGCCGTGTTCCACCACCGCCGCCAGGTAACGGCCATCGCATTTGCGCCGCAGCACCCAGTTCGCTCGTGACAGCAGGCGCGCGTCGAGATTGCTGCGCGCACGCAGCAGGTCTGCGGGCCACAGTTCGATGGCTTCGGTATTGATCAGCAGGGGCAGGCGTCGTTGCATCGCCGCAGCTTACTGCCGCGGGCCCGGCACGGCCACCTTGCGCAGTGCTTCCAGCAGCGCCTGTGGCCGATCGAGACTGAGCAGCAGGGTGCTGCCATCGCGGACCGGCAGGGCGAGGACGCGCGCGCGGTTGGTGACCAGCGCGAAGCCCTTGGCGCCGCCCTGCAGGCGAAAGTGGCCGGAATAGAAGCCCGGCATTGCGTAGCCGTTGGTCTTGAAGCGGATGCCATAGCGGGGGTCACGCTGCAGGTCGACCACCTCGGCCTGGTCCAGCCGCAGCTGCGCCACCGGAACGCGGCGGCGGTACATCGTCGAGCGCACATCCAGCACGTTGTCGGCCAGTTCCACCCGGCGACGGAAGAATGCTGCGCCCAACCCGATGCCGAGTACCGCGATCACCAGCAGACTCCAGGCGGCACTGCCGCCCATCCGGAACCAGGGCGGCGACAGCGTTACTTCGATCCAGGGGGCACTGGCCGGCGCCTTGTACAGCTGCGCATACAAGCAGGCCACGAAGGCGGCGAGCAGGGGCAGCACGATCCACAGCACGCGCAACGGCGAGCTCTCGGCCACCTCGTACTGTTTCGGATCGCTGGCGCCCATGGCTCAGGCCTCCTTCTTGAACACCAGCATCGCCGGGCGCATCGGTGCGGGGATGATGATGTTGACCAGCTCCCAGCCCAGTTGGCCTTGGCGGCTCAGTTCGCTCTGGATGTCCTCGGCCTTGAGCAGGCCCATCATGGACGTCTTGACCTCGATCGTCTGGTAGCTCCAGCGCTTGCTCATTCCTTGTCCTCTGAAGATGGCGTGGGTTTCGGCAGGCGGCCTGCCTTGCGCAGGGCGTCGCGCAGCACATACTCGATCTGCGCGTTGAGGCTGCGCAGCTCGTCGTCAGCCCAGCGTTGCGCGGCGGCCAGGACGTCGGCATTGATGCGCAGCGGGTAGGCTTTCTTCTCACTCATGCAAGCTCCTGGCGGGGCGGTGGGGCGCCCCGTTGCGAGGGTGGTTCAGTACAGCGAACCGGCGTTGACGATCGGCTGGGTGCCGCGGTCCGAGCACAGCACGGTCAGCAGGTTGCTGACCATGTGCGCCTTGCGTTCCTCATCCAGCTGCACCACGCCGTTCTTCTGCAGTTCGGCCAGGGCCATTTCAACCATGCCGACCGCACCGGCCACGATGCGCGTGCGTGCAGCGATCACTGCGTTGGCCTGCTGCCGCTGCAGCATCGCCTGGGCGATTTCGGCGGCGTAGGCGAGGTGGCTGATGCGTGCGTCGATCACCTGCACGCCAGCGTCGGCCAGGCGTTCGGCCAGCTCGTTCTTCAGGTGCTGCGAGATCTCGCTGGCATGGCTGCGCAGCGCCAGCTGTCCCTCCTCGTGCTGGTCGTAGGGATAGCTGGTGGCCATCGCGCGCAACGCCGATTCGGACTGGATGTGCACGAAGCTTTCGTAGTCGTCCACGTTGTAGACGGCCTCGGAGGCATCGACCACCTGCCAGACGATGACCGCGGCGATCTCGATCGGGCTGCCGTCCAGCTCGTTGACCTTCAGCTTGCCGCTCTCGAAGTTGCGCACGCGCTGGCTGACCCGGCGCTTGGCATAGAAGGGGTTGTTCCAGCGCAGGCCGTTGTCCTTGACGGTGCCGACGTACTTGCCGAACAGGCTCAGCACCGCCGCCTGGTTGGGCTGGATGGTGTACAGGCCGGCCAGGATGAAGACCGCAGCGAAGATCACCAGCATGCCGGCCAGCATCAGCAGCAGGTTCGGTGAGCCGGAACCGGTCCTGGTCGTCGCCCCGAGTACGAACAGTGCGGTACCCGCCAGCGCGACCAGCAGGGATCCGGCCAGGGTGCCCAGGCCGTTGAGGGAGGCAAGCGACTTCTCTTTCATGGCGGTACGTCCTTGAGGGTTCGAATTGAAGATATCAAATTGATATCACTTGTCGACTACCGTTCGTCGGATGCCATGGTCAGGGTGCGCGGCCAGCTAGAATGCCCACCCGCCTTCACGTCGCTGCTGGAACCGCCATGGCCAAGCTTGGAACTCCGTTGTCCCCCTCCGCCACCCGCGTGCTGCTGCTGGGCTCGGGCGAACTCGGCAAGGAGGTGGCCATCGAGCTGCAGCGGCTGGGCGTGGAAGTGATCGCCGCTGACCGCTACGCCGATGCCCCGGCCATGCAGGTCGCCCACCGCTCGCACGTGATCGACATGCTCGATGCGATGGCGCTGCGCGCCCTGATCGCCCAGGAGCAGCCACATCTGGTGGTGCCGGAGATCGAGGCCATCCATACCGAGACCCTGGTCCAGCTGGAGCAGGAGCAGGGCCTGCGGGTGATCCCGACTGCGCGCGCCGCACGCCTGACCATGGATCGCGAAGGCATCCGTCGCCTCGCCGCCGAAACCCTGGGCCTGCCGACCTCGCCCTACCGCTTCGTCGATACCGAGGCCGAATACCGCGCTGCCGTGGCCGCCATCGGCCTGCCGTGCGTGGTCAAGCCGGTCATGTCGTCCTCGGGCAAGGGCCAGAGCACCCTGCGCAGCGAAGCGGACATCGCTCCGGCCTGGGAGTACGCACAGACCGGTGGCCGTGCCGGTGCCGGCCGCTGCATCGTCGAGGGTTTCATCGACTTCGATTACGAGATCACCCTGCTGACCGTGCGCCATGCCGGTGGCACCTCGTTCTGCGCGCCGATCGGCCATCTGCAGAAGGACGGCGACTACCGCGAAAGCTGGCAGCCGCAGCCGATGTCGAGCGCGGCGCTGGCGCGTGCCGAAGAGATCTCGCGTGCGATCACCGATGACCTCGGTGGCTGGGGCCTGTTCGGTGTCGAGCTGTTCGTGAAGGGTGATGAGGTGTGGTTCAGTGAAGTGTCGCCGCGCCCGCACGACACCGGCCTGGTGACGCTGGTATCGCAGGAGCTGAGTGAGTTCGCGCTGCACGCGCGCGCCATCCTTGGCCTGCCGATTCCGGTGATCCGCCAGAGTGGTCCGTCGGCGTCGTGCGCGCTGTTGGCACACGGCGAGGGTGTGCCGTACTTCAACAACGTCGCCGCCGCGCTGCAGGTACCGGATACCGCCGTGCGCCTGTTCGGCAAGCCGAGCGTGCATGGCCACCGCCGCGTCGGTGTCACCCTGGCGCGCGCGGAAAACATCGACGAAGCACGCGCCATCGCGCGTGACGCCGCCGACGCCATCGGCGTCGAACTGCGCCCCTAAACCGATAGCGCCGGGCCATGCCCGGCGGCCGCATCCCGGTAGGTACCGACCGTTGGTCGGTACAGATTTCTGTGCGGTAGCGCCAGGCCGCACCCGCCGGCTTGCCATGAACTGTGTGAGTCTTCTGTAGAGCCGAGCCCACGCTCGGCTGCTTTTCCATGTGACGCTTTCAGCCCGACAATGGATCACATCTTCAGTCATGCGCGACGGCCTGCTGGGGCTATTGAGTGCCAGGTGCTGCCGTTAGAGGGTTTGCTGCAAAGACGTAGAGCGCTAGGCCGCAATTGCGAGCTGAAAGCGACATCTGGTTGAGCGTCAAAATCCTGCGTGTTTTATCTTCTGACGGATGAATGCCAAAGACATCTCAGGAGAAGGCTTGGACGAGCGGCTTACATCAGCGCTACCTGCCTTGTATCACCGAATTGGCCAATCACTGATTGATGCCGTGCCTACCGACCAATGCGAGATCTGGCTGAACTTCGAGATCATCAAGAATGTCTGGTCGGGTTGGGCGTTCTACCGCAAGCCGTCAGGCTCATACGGCTATCTAGAAATTCCAGATGATGCTGAAGCAGCGCTTCTGGAGATGCATCAGTTCTTTGCGCAATGGCACCATGCACTCTGGACGAGTTTGACGTTTCATCTGGATCCAGAGAACAAGATGGAGATCGAGCTCGGATATGAGCAGCTTTCCGAGGATGAGTTCATCGATTCCCCGGGCCGGGAGCAGGCTTGGCAGGACCGGTATCTCGGGGCTGACGCTCAGATTGACTGGCAGAGCTACTAAGCTTGGTTGGTTGCAGTAGCCGAGCATGGGCTCGGCTCTACAACATCTTCAGCAATCGGCCATTCCGGTTACTGCTTCACGTCCACCCACACCAGATGGTGGTCGCTGCCGTCGGCGATCTTCGCTTCCGGGCTTTCATTGGCCGGCCAGAAGATGCCGCTGCCCACGTATTCGAAGCCGGTCGAGGGCAGCACGTAGTCCAGGCGCATGGTGCCGGACTTCGGGCCGAAATCGCCGGTGGCGTGGAACGGTGCGCCCTTGCGTTCGATGCCCTTGGCCGCATAGGCCAGGCTGGTCTGCTCACCGCCGACGCTGCGCGGGGTGGGGTAGCGCAGCACGCGCGCGTTCTCGATCAGCTCGACGATCGCCTCGTGGCGGCCATCGCCATCGACCGGGTCGTTGTTCAGATCGCCGAGGATCACGAAGCGCGCGTCCTGCGCCAGGCCGCCACACTGGCCCTTGTCGTCGCACAGCCAGGGCTTCTCACCCTTGGACAGGTATTCCTGCCACAGGCGCAGTTCGTCGTGGTTACGTGCCGCGTTGCGCTTTTCCGGGCCGTCGAACACCGGCGGCGTCGGATGCGAGACCAGCGCGTGGACCACGCCGCCCGGGGTTTTCACCGGTACGTCCCAATGCGACTTCGAGGACAGGCGCAGCTGCGACCACACGTGGTCGTTGTAGAAGCTCTGGCCGGTACGCGGATCGACCGGGCGGATGGCACCGGGCATCGCACTCCACTTCAGCAGCTGGAAGCTGCGCACCTTGGTTTCATCGATCGGGTAGCGCGACAGCACCAGCATGCCGTACTGGCCCGGGTGCAGGCCGTAGCCCCACGCGTCATTGCCACGGCCGCGGCCTTCGCCGCCGACCACGCCGTTGTTGTCCAGGTCCAGGCCGCTGGGCACACCGGTGTTGACCGGCGCCAGGTAGCGGTAGGCAAAGTGCAGCGGCTTGCCGCCGCCGGGCTGGGCGACTTCCAGGTAGCGCTTCTGGAACAGATCGGCGGCGCGATGGGCATCGTCGAAATCGAATTCGTTCAGCAGCACCAGGTCCGGGCGCACCTGCTGCAGCACGGCGGCGATCTTGCGTGCGTGCTCGCTGTCGCCCTCCAGTTCCTTGATCAGGCCACCGGCATCATCGGAGTACAGCGACGTGTTGTAGGTGGCCAGGCGCAGCGCAGTGGACGGCTTCTCAGTCATCGCGGGGGACGTGGCAAAGGCGGGGGCGGTGGCGCCGCAGAGCAGGGCCAGGGCGAGGATCAGGGGTTTGGCGTTCATCCCCCTATTCTGCACCCGGCCCGGTGTCAGCGGTTTGTCAGCGCCCGTCCAGTTCGTTGTCGAAATCGTGCCAGCGGCGGCCGTCGTAGGCCTCAAGGGGATGGAAGCGGCGCTTGTAGTCCATCTTCTGGTGCCCGCGGATCCAGTAGCCCAGGTACACGTGCGGCAGCCCCTCGCGGCGCGCCCACTCGATCTGTTGGAGGATTGCGAAGGTACCCAGCCCGCGCGCGGCGTGTTCCGGGTCGAAGAACGTATAGACCGCCGACAGGCCATGCTCGGTGACGTCGGTCACCGCCACCCCCAGCAGCTGGCTGGGCTGGCCGTCGTGGCCGGGCAGGCGCATCTCCATGAAGCGGGTGTGCGACCAGCTGCCGATCAGGAACTGCTCGAACTCGTGCGGGCCGTGGTCGTCCATGCCGCCATTGGCGTGGCGGTGGGTGAGGTAGCGGTGATACAGCGCGAACAGGTCGTCGCGGGCGGTGGCGGCAGTGATCCGCACCTCCAGGTCGTCATTGCGGGCGGCACAGCGGCGCTGGCTGCGGTCCGGGGCGAAGCGTGCCACCGGGATCCGGACCGCCACGCAGGCCTGGCAGTGCGCGCAGTGCGGCCGGTAGACCAGGTCGCCGCTGCGGCGGAAGCCCCAGCTCAGTGCCAGCGGGTACAGGCCACCCAGCCGGCGATCGTGCGGGTCCAGCACCAGGTCGCGCGCCACCCGGTCGGACCAGTACCCGCAGGGGTGCTCGCCGGTCTGGAAAAGCCGCAGTTCGTCGTCTCTGTCGCCATGTATCGCCATGGGCACAGCATAGCCCCAGCCTGTCGCAGAGGCGGCGACTGTCCGGCGGATGAATGGAATCGGCAGTGGCGTCAACCGACGTCGCGCCCGGGCGTTGTTGTCCCCCGAGGGTGAAGTGATCACCCCGACGCTGTTCCCATCCCCAGGAGTGACCTCATGATCCGTACCCCCCTGCTGCTGGCCCTGCTGCTGGGCACCTCCGCTTCCGGAATCGCGCTGGCCGCCGACACCCCGGCCATGCCCGCGCAGCGCCCGGCCAAGCTGGACACCAATGGCGACGGCGTGATCGACCGCAGCGAGGCGGCTGCCAATCCGCGCCTGGCCGCGAAGTTCGACGAGCTGGACAAGAACAAGGACGGCAAGCTCTCGCGCGATGAGCTGCCGCGCTGGCAGCATGGCCGCCGTGGCCACGGCGGTGAGCGCTGGGCCAGGCTGGACGTCAACAAGGACGGCCGCATCAGCCGCGACGAGGCCAAGGCCGATCCGCGTCTGGCTGCGCGCTTCGACCGGCTCGACCTCAACAAGGACGGTTACCTGGACAAGGCCGACCGCGAGCTGCGCATGAAGCAGCATCGTGATGCCTGGTTCGCTGCCGCCGACACCAACAAGGACGGCCAGCTGAGCAAGGCCGAGTTCGACGCAGCCAAGGGCCCGATGCACGGCGGCCCGCGCCAGGGCGGTCCACGCGATGGCGGCGCACCGAAGCCGCAGCGCTGAGTGTCAATGCGGTGATCGGAGACAACGCCGGCGCAGTGCCGGCGTTGTCGGTTACAGGTGGCCGTTGCGCATCAGCACATACACCACCAGGGCGATCACCAGCAGGTTCGCCCCGATGATGCCGGTGCGACCGTACATGGATTCGAATTTCCAGTTGGTTCCGCGGCGCCCACGCCGCGCCGAATCGCGCGCGATCATCGGCGCCATCACCCGTTGCAGCGGCACCAGGCACTGGTAGTTGACCACACCCAGGCCCAATGCCAGCAGCAGCATCTGGCTCCAGATCGGAGCCTGCAACAGTGCCGCCAGCAGCATCGCCAGGCACCAGACCAGGCCTGTACCGGTGTTGAGGCGGACAAAGTGCCGAACCTGCGCGCGTTCGCGTTCGGTCTCGGTATAGGACATCAGGAAGCGTGCACCGAGGTAGCTGCCGATCGCGCCGCCGGCGACACCGGCGAGGATCGCCCCCCAGCTTGCCACTGGCAGCACATGCAGTTGGCCGAGCGTGGCGGTCAGGGTGCCCATTGCGGTACCACCGGCTACGCTGGCGCCGCCCAGGCCGAGCTTGCTGCCACCGATGCCGACGCCGGTGCCGAGCAGGATCGCGGCGCTGGCGGTGCCGGGCGCGGCCACCAGCATCATCGACACCACGGCGGTGGCGAAGGCGGCGCTCGGCGCGCTGCTGCGGGCGAATTCACCGAAGCGCTGCAGCAGGCCGTCGCGCACCAGCGCGCGCGCGCGCGAAAGGCGCTTGCGCACGGCGGCGTCGCTGAGCCCGAGCAGGTCGGCCACCTGCTGCGAGCGCTGGCCTTCGCGGTAGTACAGCAACAGGACTTCGCGGCTGTCGGCGGGCAGGGTGGAGATGATGTCCTCGGCGGCGATTTCTTCCTCCACCCGCTGCAGGCGATCGGCTGCGCCCGGGGACGGATCTGCGGCCATCCCCATCGCCACCTCGGCCGCCTCGCCGGTCAGTGGACGGCCACGCTGGGCGCGCAGCCAGTCGCGGGCCAGGTTGCGGGTGATCTGCCGCAGCCAAGGCAGGAAGCTGGTCGCGCTGCGTAGCTGGTGCAGCTGCTGCCAGCCCTTCACAAAGGCCTCCTGGGCGATGTCCTCGCTGGCCTGGCGGTCCCGGGTGATGGCCAGCGCGATGGCGGTGACCGTGTTCTGGCAGGCCAGCACGATGCGGCCGTAGGCGTGCTGGCAACCGCTGGCGGCGGCGGGCAGTTCGCGTTCCAGGGTCTGGTCGATCGATGCGGCGAACGTCGTCATGGCGGCGGCTCTCCTGCGGGGATTGTGTCCCATGACGGAGCCGCGCGCGAAGTGTGACCAGCATTCTGTGCGGTAGTGCCGGCCGCTGGCCGGCATCCTCATGACAAAAAGGGGACGGAGGGGATTAAGTCGTTTGTGCCACAAACGACTTAATCCCCTCCGTCCCCTTTTTCACCCGCGAATCACTTCGAGGGCTGGATGCGGACCCGGACTTCGTCCTCTTCCGGGGCGGCCTGCGGGGCCGGTTGCGCCTGCTGCGGCTGGGCCTGCGGGGCGGGTGCCGGGGCACCACGATGGCGCAGGCCGATGACCAACGCCACGCCAGCAATCACCACCAGCAGGGCGATGCGGATGCGCCAGGCCCAGCTGCGGCCGCCGCTGCCCGTTCCAGGCGCGTCGCGGAAGGCGAACTCGGCCGTGGGGTGGTCGCGGCGGGTGGTATCGAGCAGGCGCGCCTCGCGCAGGATTTCGCGCGCGCGCGGCTGATCGTCGGCGCGCACGATCCACACCGCCGGATAGGCACTGGCGTTGCCCAGGTCGGTATAGCTGAACTGGCCGCGGCGGCGGGTCTTGTAGGAGCGCCCGTTGGTCACCTTGACCTCGATGCCATGCCCGCGCAGGAGCTCGGCCACGCCTTCGACGGTTTCCACGCGCTGGCTGCTGAAGATCTGGCGCATGGGTTTACTCCTTGGCCGGCACGGCAGCGGCCGCGGCCTGGTCGGGAACGACGCGGATCAGGCCTTCCTGCGCGGTGCTGGCCACCAGCACGCCGTTGCGGGTGAAGAACTGGCCGCGGGCCAGGCCGCGCGAATCCTGCGCGCTGGGGCTGTCCAGCGAATACAGCAGCCAGTCGTCGGCGCGGAACGGGCGGTGGAACCAGATTGCGTGGTCGAGCGAGGCCATCTGCACGTGCGGGTGGTAGTAGCTGATGCCGTGCGGGAAGGTTGCCGTGCCCAGCAGGTGGAAGTCGGAGGCATAGGCCAGCAGCGCCTGGTGCAGCTCCGGTGCATCGCCGACCGGCTCGCTCAGGCGCAGCCACACCTGGTGGTAGGGCGGGCGCTTGGGCGGGTTCAGTTCGTCGCGCGGGTAGACGTGGCGGAACTCGAACGGGCCGCCACGCGACAGCCAGCGCTGCACCTTGATCGGCAGTCGCTCCAGCACCTCGGCCGGCAGCGGGCGATTCGGTTCGATGTCTTCCGGCTGCGGCACCTCGGGCATCTTGTGCTGGTGCTCGGCGCCGGTCTCGGCCTGCTGGAACGAGGCCGCGCAGAAGAAGATCACCTTGCCGTGCTGGATCGCGGTGACCCGTCGCACCGAGAAGCTGCCGCCATCGCGGGTGCGGTCCACGTCGTAGACGATCGGGTGGTCGATGTTGCCGGCGCGCAGGAAGTAGGCGTGCAGCGAGTGCACGTGACGGCCATTGTCGACCGTGGCCTGCGCCGCAGCCAGTGCCTGGCCCAGCACCTGCCCACCGAACACGTACTTGGTGCCGATGTCGCGGCTCTGCCCGCGGAACAGGTTGTCCTCCAGCCGCTCCAGCGTGAGCAGGTCGATCAGCTCGGAGACGACGGGTTCGGGCGTGTCGTTCAAGGGGGCGGCCACAGCAGTGAAGAGGCCCCGATTATACCGGTGCGGGCCAGCCCATCATCGGTAGTGCCGGCCGCTGGCCGGCAACCTCATGATCCTCCTGGGGCGCTTGCGGTTGCCGGCCAGCGGTCGGCACTACCGTCTATTTGCCCAGGCGCGCCACCAGGGCCTGCAGGGCGTTCTGTGCGTCCGGGGCGAACCAGGCCTCGACGAAGCGGTCGAGCTGGATCAGGTCCGGGTGCAGCGCTTCGTGCAGGTCGGCGCGAGCGATGGCGCGGGTCAGCAGCATCGGCTGCCGAGGCTGCTTCAGCAGGTTCTGCAGCCAGGCCACGGCGCGGGCCACCACCAGGTCGCCCTCAGCCAGCTCGTCGACCAGGCCGATCTGCAGCGCCTGTTCGGCCGGTACCAGCGAACCGGTGGTCAGCAGCACGCCGGCGCGGTGCACGCCTACCGCACGGCGCAGCAGGCGCTGGATGCCCTCCGGCGCGATCAGGCCCACCTGCACCTCGTTCAGGCCGATGGCATACGGCCGCGACGGATCGGCGCTGCGCGCCATTACCCGGTAGTCGCAGCACAGGGCCAGCACGCAGCCGCCGGCCGGGGCGTGGCCGGTGATCGCCGCGACCACCGGGATGCGGCTCTCGGCCAGTGTGCGCACGGCGCCAAAGAAAGCGTTCCAGGTGTCCAGCAGCTTGTGCTTGTCATCGCCATGCGAGAGCAGGTGCGGCACGTCCATTCCACCGGTGAAGATGCGCTCGCTGCCGGACAGCACGATGCCGTGCGCGTCTTCGGCCATGGCCAGTTCGATGGCATGGATCAACTGCCGGCACAGATCGGTGTCCAGTGCATTGACCGGCGGCCGCGCCAGGCGCAGTTCGCGGATGGGGCCGTGGTTGATCACCTCGATGAGCGTCGTCATGCTGCGGTCTCGTTGCGAAGAAGGAACCTGGGCGATGATAACCAAACCATTCGTTGGCGTACTGTGGGTGCTGTGTGCGGCCGCAGCATCGGCTTCGGCTGCGGAATCACGCTGCGTCACGATGGAGCAGGGTTGGGCGCGGTTGCCACCGAATCCGGCGATGCCCATGACTGCCGGCTATGGCGTGATCCACAACGGCTGCAGCAGGGCAGTGGTGATCACCGGTGCGACCAGCAGTAGTTTCGGCGACGTGTCGCTGCACGAGACCACGATCGTCGATGGGGTCAGCCGGATGCGCGCGATCGAGCGCCTGCCGCTGGCAGCCGGCGCGCGTGCCGAACTCAAGCCCGGTGGCCTGCACCTGATGCTGATGCAGGGCCGGGGGGCGCTGAAGGAGGGGCAGGCGCTGCCGCTGCAGTTGCAGCTGGAAGGTGGTGGTGAAGCGAGCGCGACGCTGGCCGTGCGCAGGGCTTCGAAATGACGAACGGGTAGTGCCGGCCGCTGGCCGGCAGCACAGGAAATGCCGGCCAGCGGCTGGCGCTACCGCAGGGTCTTACGACCAGTCGTACGAGAACAGCACCGTGCGGCTCACCGGCTCATACAGCATCACGATCGCGTCGGGGCCGGTGGCGCACCAGTTGTAGCCGGCGACTTCGGCGACGGCGAAGAACTTGTGGCCATCGCGGCGGATGATGGCCAGTTCGGCATCATCTGGAGCATGCCGGTCGTTGGCGGCGTCGGTGAATTCCAGGGTGAAGGCGGCCGGAATATCGGCCGTTTCGATCCAGTTGCCACAGGAAATCTGTCCCCCCAGCGTATCCAGATAATCGCGCTCGCTGGCCTCACCCTTGCCATAGCGCGAGTAGCAGGCGAGGCGGCCATGCGTGGCGTGGTAGTGGCGGGCCTTGGCGTAGCTGTCGCGCATCTGCGCAATGTGTTCCTGCGCGTCCTTGTCCTGTACTGCGTCGCCGATGAAATAGCCCTCGTTGCCGAGGAAGCGCATCTGGTTGCCGGTGGTCAGCTCGAAGGCGATCCAGTTGGTGGCGGTGAAATCGTTGTGGTGTTCTTCGGTGGTTTCGCCGATGCAGCCGTCGTACGGCTCGATCGGGCACAGCATCGTTGCCACCTGGCCGGCCAGTTCCGGGCGCAGCGCACCGAGGTCGATCTTCAGCAGCGGCAGCAGGTGCTTGCCGAGCCACGTCTGGTCGGCGGGGAAGACATCGGTAGGGAAGGGGACCATGCCGGGCCGCAGGTCGCGCAGTTCAGTCTGGTGGATCATCTCAGTCCTTTGAATGGGTTCGGTAGTGCCGGCCGCTGGCCGGCATGCGCGAAGCGTCTGGAGGTTGCCGGCCAGCGGCCGGCACTACCTTACCTTCAGGTGGAAGCGCTGCGGATCGCCTCAGGCAGCGGCGCGCTCCTGCCGGTCTGCGTATCCATCCAGACCACCACCACGTTGCCGTCGGAATACAGCTTCGACGCGTCCTGCTGGTCGACGATGCGGTGGCCGATGGTCACGCTGCTGTTGCCCAGGCGCTCGACGAACAATTCGACCACGATGTCGTTGGGCCACACGATCGGCAGCCGGTAATTGACGTTGGTCGCGGCCACGACCGGGGCGATGCGGTCGGTCATCGACACGCCGTCCACGCCCAGCATCCAGCGCACGCGCGCTTCTTCCAGGTAGGAAATGTACTTGGCGTTGTTGACGTGGCCCATGCTGTCCATGTCACGCCAGCGCACGCTGATCGGGATGCGGGCCAGGATCTTGTGTTCGCTGCTCATCAGGCGTCCTTCTTCTTCGACGTGCTCTTGCTGGCCTTGCCGGTGCTCTTGGCGGCCACGGCCTTCTTCGCCACCTTGGCAGGCTTCTCGGGCTTCACCTTGCGCGGCGGGCGGGCGTCGGGCTTGTTGGCCACGGCGGCCGGCTGCTCGGGGCGCGCGCTGGTGGAGGGCAGCATGCGGGCCAGGAACTGGCCGGTATACGACTGCGGGCAGGCCGCCACGTCTTCCGGCGTGCCGGTGACCAGGATGGTGCCGCCGCGGTGGCCACCCTCCGGACCCAGATCGACGATCCAGTCGGCGGTCTTGATCACGTCCAGGTTGTGCTCGATCACCACCACCGTGTTGCCTTCGTCGCGCAGCTTGTGCAGCACGCCCAGCAGCGCTTCGATGTCGTGGAAATGCAGGCCGGTGGTCGGCTCGTCGAGGATGTACAGGGTGCGGCCGGTATCACGGCGCGACAGTTCCTTGGACAGCTTCACGCGCTGCGCTTCGCCACCGGACAGCGTGGTCGCGCTCTGGCCCAGCTTGATGTAGCTCAGGCCGACGTCGACCAGCGTTTCCAGCTTGCGTGCAATCGACGGCACCGGCTCGAACAGCTTCAGCGCATCCTCGACGGTCATTTCCAGCACGTCGTTGATGTTGAAACCCTTGTACAGGATCTCCAGCGTCTCGCGGTTGTAGCGCTTGCCGTGGCAGACATCGCACGGCACATACACGTCCGGCAGGAAGTGCATCTCGACCTTGATCAGGCCATCGCCCTGGCAGGCCTCGCAGCGGCCACCACGCACGTTGAAGCTGAAGCGGCCCGGCGAGTAGCCGCGTGCACGCGCTTCGGGCACCTGTGCGAACAGTTCGCGCAGGGGAGTGAACAGGCCGGTGTAGGTGGCCGGGTTCGAACGCGGGGTGCGGCCGATCGGCGACTGGTCGATGTCCACCACCTTGTCGAACAGGTCCAGGCCATCGATCTCCTTGTACGGGGCGATCGGGTGCGAGGCGCCGTTGATCTCGTTGGCGGCCAGCGAGAACAGGGTGTCGTTGATCAGGGTCGACTTGCCGGAGCCGGACACACCGGTCACGCAGGTCAGCAGGCCCGACGGAATCGCCAGGTCCACGCCCTTGAGGTTGTTGCCGCTGGCCCCGCGCAGGTGCAGGGTCATCTTCGGGTTCGGCTTGTGCCGGCGCGCCGGGATCTCGATCGCGCGCTTGCCCGACAGGTACTGGCCGGTCAGCGAGCGCGGTGCCTCCAGGATGTCCTGCAGGGTGCCCTGGCCGACGATCTCGCCGCCATGCACGCCCGCGCCCGGGCCGATGTCCAGCACGTAGTCGGCCAGGCGGATCGCGTCCTCGTCATGCTCGACCACGATCACCGTGTTGCCGAGGTCGCGCAGGCGGGTGAGGGTGCCGAGCAGGCGTTCGTTGTCGCGCTGGTGCAGGCCGATCGATGGTTCGTCGAGCACGTACATCACGCCGACCAGGCCGGCGCCGATCTGGCTGGCCAGGCGGATGCGCTGCGCCTCGCCACCGGACAGGGTGTCGGCCTTGCGCTCGAGGGTCAGGTAATCCAGGCCCACGTCGACCAGGAAGCCGAGGCGTTCGCCGATTTCCTTGACGATCTTCGCGGCGATCTCGCCGCGCCAGCCCGGCAGGCTCAGCTCGCTGAAGAACTTCAGCGCCTCGTCGATCGGCAGCACCACCAGCTCCGGCAGCGGGCGGTCGGCCACGAACACATTGCGTGCAGCCTTGTTCAGGCGCGCGCCATGGCATTCCGGGCAGGGTTGTTCGCTGATGTACTTGGACAGCTCTTCGCGCACCGCCGGCGATTCGGTTTCCTTGTAGCGGCGCTCGAGGTTGGGAATGATGCCCTCGAAGCGATGCTTGCGCTGGGTGCGGCCACCGGCTTCGGTGAAGTAGGTGAAGGTGATCGCTTCGTCGCCGCTGCCGTACAGCACGGCCTGCTGCACCTTGTCCGGCAGCGAGTTCCAGGCCGCGTCGACATCGAACCGGTAGTGCTTGGCCAGCGAAGCGATCAGCTGGAAGTAGTAGGCATTGCGGCGGTCCCAGCCGCGCACCGCACCGGCGGCCAGCGACAGCTCGGGGTGCACCACCACGCGCGAAGGATCGAAGAACTCGGCCATGCCCAGGCCATCGCAGCCGGGGCAGGCGCCCATCGGTGCGTTGAACGAGAACAGGCGCGGCTCCAGTTCCGGCAGCGAGTAATCGCAGACCGGGCAGGAGTATTTGGAGGAGAACAGGGTCGGCGCGGTTTCCGTGTTGTCCAGGCTCTGCACCGACGCCATGCCGTCGCCCAGCTTCAGCGCGGTCTCGAAGCTCTCGGCCAGGCGCTGCTTGATGTCCTCGCGCGGGCGGAAGCGGTCGATCACCGCCTCGATGGTGTGCTTCTGGCGCAGCGCCAGTGGCGGCACCGCGTCGATCTCATGCAGCTCGCCGTCCACGCGCACGCGCACGAAGCCCTGCGCACGCAGCTGGTCGAATACCTGCGCGTGCTCGCCCTTGCGGTCGCGGATGACCGGGGCCAGCAGCATGTAGCGCTGTTCCGGGTCCAGGGTCAGCACCTGGTCGACCATCTGGCTGACCGTCTGCGCTTCCAGCGGGTAGCCGTGGTCCGGGCAGCGCGGGGTGCCGACGCGGGCGTACAGCAGGCGCAGGTAGTCGTAGATCTCGGTGATCGTGCCGACCGTCGAACGCGGGTTGTGCGAGGTCGACTTCTGCTCGATCGAGATCGCCGGGGACAGGCCCTCGATGTGGTCCAGGTCCGGCTTCTCCATCACGCTCAGGAACTGGCGCGCATAGGCCGACAACGACTCGACATAGCGGCGCTGACCTTCTGCATAGATGGTGTCGAACGCCAGCGAGGACTTGCCCGAGCCGGACAGGCCGGTGATCACGATCAGCTTGTCGCGGGGCAGGTCGAGGTCGAGGTTCTTCAGGTTGTGCGTCCGCGCGCCGCGGATGCGGATGAAATCCATCGCCATGGGGGATCCGGTTGTGGGGGCGTTGGCTGGGTGCCGGGCCAGCAGGGAACGGCAATCGGTCAGCCTACCGAGGTGACCAGATGGGGGCAATGGGCGACAATGCCAGCCCGGTGTCTCACCTTGTGAGACGGGCCGACAGCTTTGTGTAGAGCCGAGCCATGCTCGGCTGCCTGGACCCCGGACCGTTCAGCCGGGCATGGCGCGGCCCGGCAGGGCCCGGCCTCCAGGCCCTCCAGGGGTTGACTTGACCCGCGCCCGATGATCTGCGTACAATCCCGCTCCTGTCCGCCCTCGATGGCGGCAGCTCAGACCACAATAACTACAGAGGAAGGCCTGGTCATGTACGCAGTACTGGTCACCGGCGGTAAGCAATACCGCGTGGCGCAGGGCGAAAAGCTCCGCATTGAAAAGCTCGAAGTCGAAGTCGGCAGCGAGATCAAGTTTGACAACATCCTGATGCTGGGTGACAGCGACGGCGTGAAGCTGGGCGATGCGCTGAAGGGCGCTGCCGTCACCGCCAAGGTCCTGTCCCAGGGTCGTGCTGACAAGGTCCGGATCATCAAGTTCCGTCGCCGCAAGCACCACATGAAGCGTCAGGGTCACCGTCAGTACTACACCGAAATCGAGATCACCGGCATCGCCGGCTAAGCATCAGGAGAAGCAGTCATGGCACATAAAAAGGGCGTAGGCTCCTCGCGCAACGGTCGCGACTCCAACCCGAAGTACCTGGGCGTCAAGATCTTCGGCGGCCAGGCCATCGAAGCCGGCAACATCATCGTGCGTCAGCGCGGCACCCAGTTCCACCCGGGTTCGGGCGTTGGCCTGGGCCGTGACCACACCCTGTTCGCCCTCGTGGATGGCAAGGTGGAGTTCTCGGTCAAGGGCGCCAAGAAGCGTCGCACCGTCAGCATCGTCTCGGCCGACGCCTGATCCAGGCATCGCCGGCACCCGTGCCCCGGCATGGGAGTGCTGCATGAAGAGCCCCGCTTCGGCGGGGCTTTTCGTTAGAGTTGAAGCAAGACCGGCTGGGCCGGGTTGCCGGCCCACGGCCGGCATGACATTCAAGGTGGCGGCCAGCAGGCCGCGCCCATCGCAGGCATCGAAACAATGAAACTGGTAGACGAAGCAGAAATCGAAGTGTTCGCCGGCAACGGCGGCAACGGCTGCATTGGCTTCCGTCGCGAGAAGTTCATTCCGCTCGGCGGCCCGGACGGCGGCGACGGCGGTGCGGGCGGCAGCGTGTACATCCGCGCCGACGAAAACCTGAACACCCTGGTGGACTTCCGCCATGAGCGCATCTTCAAGGCGCAGCGCGGCGAGAACGGCATGGGCCGCCAGGCCTATGGCAAGGGGGGAGAAGATCTGACCATCACCGTGCCGGTCGGCACGGTGGTGATCAACGTCGCCACCGATGAAGTCATCGGCGACCTGACCCAGCACGGCGATCGCCTGCTGGTGGCCAAGGGCGGTCGTGGCGGCCTGGGCAACATGCACTTCAAGAGCTCGACCAACCGCTCGCCGCGCCAGGCGTTGCCGGGCGAGCCGGGCGAGGAGCGCACGCTGAAGCTGGAGCTGAAGCTGCTGGCCGATGTCGGCCTGCTGGGCTTCCCCAACGCCGGCAAGAGCACCCTGATCCGCGCCGTTTCGGCGGCGACGCCAAAGGTGGCTGATTACCCGTTCACCACGCTGTACCCGAACCTGGGCGTGGTGAAGGTGGAGAACCACCGCAGCTTCGTGATCGCCGACATTCCGGGCCTGATCGAAGGCGCGGCCGATGGCGCCGGCCTGGGCGCGCAGTTCCTGCGCCATCTGCAGCGCACCCGCCTGCTGCTGCACCTGGTGGACATCTCGCCGATGGAAGGTGGCGTGGACGGCATCTCGCCGGTGGAGCAGGTGCGTGCGATCGAGCGCGAGCTGGAGAAGCACGACCCGGAACTGCTGAAAAAGCCGCGCTGGCTGGTGCTGAACAAGGCCGACCTGATGTTCGAAGACGAGGCGCAGGCCGCGGCCGAGCAGATCGTTGCCGAGCTGGGCTGGAAGAAGCCGTGGTTCCTGGTCTCCGCACTGGGGCGCGAAGGCACCTTCCCGATCATGAGCCGGATCATGGCCTTCTTCGATCGCCAGAAGGAAGAAGAGCAGGAAGCCCGCGACGCGCAGTAATGCTGTTGTGGTTCCATGCGAAAAACCCGGCTTCGGCCGGGTTTTTTTTGTTCCCCGGTAGTGCCGACCGCTGGCCGGCATTCCTCGGGGTTGCCGGCCAGCGGCCGGCACTGCCGGATCGCGCGGACCCCGTGGATCGCTGGCAACAAAAAAACCCGGCCGGGGCCGGGCTTTTGTCTGCAGCCCAACCCCGAAGGGTGGGGCGGCAACGCCGGATCAGGCGGCCTTGAGGGCCTTGATGCGGTCGTTCAGGCGGCTCTTGTGGCGAGCAGCCTTGTTCTTGTGGATCAGGCCACGCGCGCTGAAGCGATCCAGGATCGGCTGGGCAACGGCGAAGGCGGCTTCGGCGCCGGCGGCATCGTTGGCGTCCAGCGCCTTGATCACTTTCTTGACAGCGGTGCGCAGCATCGAGCGCTGAGCCACGTTGCGCGCGTTGCGCACGACGGTCTGCTTGGCGCGCTTCTTGGCGGACTTGATATTGGCCACGGTGGTGGTTTCCTGAAAAAATCGGTGTTATGGGAACAGCAAGCTAGCTAGTATGATGGCGTAAGAAATGCACGTCAAGTCGATTGTCAAGAGGGACGCTGAGTGAGTTCACCCAAGTTGTTGCGGGGCCTGCTGTCGTTCAGCAGCATGACCATGGTCTCGCGCGTTCTCGGACTTGTCCGGGACTTCGTGGTGACCACCACGTTCGGCACCAACGCCATCACTGATGCTTTCTGGGTCGCCTTCAGGGTACCCAATTTCCTGCGCCGGTTGTTCGCCGAAGGGTCTTTCGCCACCGCTTTCGTGCCGGTGTTCACGGAAGTGAAGGAAACCCGCAGCCACGCCGAGCTGCGCGAACTGATGTCCCGCACCGCCGGCACCCTGGGCGGGGTGCTGATGCTGGTCACCGCACTGGCGCTGATCTTCGCGCCGCAGCTGGCCTCGGTCTTCTCCAGTGGCGTTGATACCGACCCGGTCAAGCAGGGCCTGCTGGTCGACCTGTTCCGCCTGACCTTCCCGTTCCTGCTGTTCGTCTCGCTGACCGCACTGGCCGGTGGTGCGCTGAACAGCTTCCAGCGCTTTGCCATGCCGGCGCTGACTCCGGTCATTCTCAACCTGTGCATGATCACCGGCGCGCTGTGGCTGGCACCGCGGCTGGGCGGCACGCCGGAAAAGCAGATCCTGGCGCTGGGCTGGGCGGTGCTGGCCGCTGGCATCCTGCAGTTGCTGTTCCAGCTGCCCTCGCTGAAGGGCATCAACCTGCTGACCCTGCCGCGCTGGGGCTGGCGCCACCCGGGCGTGCGCAAGGTCATGACGCTGATGGTGCCGACCCTGTTTGGTTCCTCGGTGGCGCAGATCAACCTGCTGCTGGATACGGTGATCGCGGCCAAGCTGACCGACGGCTCGCAGTCCTGGCTGTCGCTGGCCGACCGCTTCCTGGAGCTGCCGCTGGGCGTGTTCGGCGTGGCCCTGGGCACGGTGATCCTGCCGGCGCTGGCCCGCCACCATGTCAGCACCGACCGCGAGGGCTTCTCGCGTTCGCTGGACTGGGGCCTGCGCATGACCCTGCTGATCTCGGTGCCGGCCATGCTGGGCCTGCTGCTGCTGGCCGAGCCGCTGATCGCGACCATCTTCCAGCACGGCCAGTTCAGCGCCTTCGACACCCGCATGACCGCGCTGTCGGTGTACGGCCTGAGCTTCGGCCTGCCGGCATTCGCCCTGCTGAAGGTGGTGCTGCCGGCCTTCTACGCCCGCCAGGACACCAAGACCCCGGTGCGCGCCGGGGTGGCGGCGCTGGTGGCCAACATGGTGTTCAACTTCGCCCTGCTGGCCGTGCTGTACCAGGTGATGGTGCCCGACGCGCTGAAGGTGCAGGGCGTGATGGCGGCGATCGGCAAGCAGCCGGGCCTGCACCTGGCACTGGGCATCGCCAGCGCGCTCTCCAGTTACCTGAACCTGGGCCTGCTCTGGTACTGGCTGGGCAAGACCGATGTCTACCAGCGCCGGCCAGGCTGGGGCGGCTATCTGCTGCGCCTGGTGCTGGCCTGCGCGGCCATGGTTGGCGTGCTGTTGGCCCTGCTGCACTGGCTGCCGGGTTTCTCCGCGATGCGTGTGTGGGAGCGGATCGGTGCCCTGGCGTTGCTGGTCGGCGGCGGCGGCGCGACCTACGCGGTGGCCATGCTGGCGATGGGCTTCCGCCCGCGCGACCTGCGCGGGCATTGATCGCAGCCCGTGGCGGCTATACTTCAGGGTTACACCATTGAAGCGGCGGCCCCGGTCGGGCCGGAACGAGAGTTGATGAGCAGGCTGTTCAGAAGCGTCGAGGGCGGGGAGCTGTTCCCCAACGGAAGCGTGGTCTGTATCGGTGCATTCGACGGCCTCCACCTGGGCCATCGTGCGCTGGTCCGCCACGCGGTCGCCCGCGCGCGCGCCTTGGGCGTGGCCGCAGTGGCCGTGGCATTCGAACCGCTGCCGCGTGAGTTCTTCGCGCAAGGCACGCCGCCGCCGCGGCTGACCCTGGCGCGCAGCAAGGTCGAGATCCTGCGCGAGCTCGGCGTCGATGCGATCGGCCTGCTGCGTTTCGATGCCGCGATGGCGGCGATGCCGGCCGAGACCTTCGTGCGCCAGTTGCTGGTGCACCGGCTGGGCGCCCGCGAAGTCTGGATCGGGCCGGAGTTCTGCTTCGGCAACCGCCGCCGCGGTGATCTGGCGCTGCTGCAGGAGATGGGCGCCGAATTGGGCTTCAGCGCCGGCGAGATTGAAGCGGTGGACCTGCATGGCGAGCGCATCTCCAGCACCCGCATCCGCCAGCTGCTGCAGGGGGGCGATTTCGCCCGCGCCAACGATCTGCTCGGTCGCCCGTATGCGATCAGCGGGCGCGTGGTGCGCGGTCGCCAGCTTGGCCGTACGCTGGGCTTCCCCACCGCCAACCTGCGCTTCCCGAAGACCCCGGCACTGTCGGGCATCTACGCAACCTGGGTGCACGGCGTGTTCGACCAGCCGTGGCCGTCGGTGTCCAGCTTCGGCACCCGGCCGACAGTGGACGGCGTGGAGCCGCTGCTGGAGGCCCACCTGTTCGATTTCCAGGGCGACCTGTACGGGCGCCACATCGACGTGGAGTTTGTCGCCAAGCTGCGCGACGAAGAGAAATTCAATGATCTGGCGGCACTGACCGACCAGATGCACCGCGACGCCGAACAGGCGCGCGCCCTCCTTTCCGAACATAGATTGCGAGCCACTGCGTGAGCCAGGACTACAAGACCACCCTGAACCTGCCAGCCACCGAATTCCCGATGCGCGGCGACCTGCCCAAGCGCGAGCCGGGCATTCTGGCGCGGTGGGAAGCGCAGGGGCTCTACCAGCAGCTGCGTGACAACGCCGCCGGCCGCCCGCTGTTCGTGCTGCATGACGGCCCGCCGTACGCCAACGGCCGCATCCACCTGGGTCACGCGGTCAACAAGATCCTGAAGGACATCATCGTCAAGTCGCGCTACCTGGCCGGCTTCGATGCGCCCTATGTGCCGGGCTGGGACTGCCATGGCCTGCCGATCGAGATCGCGGTCGAAAAGAAGTGGGGCAAGGTCGGCACCAAGCTCGACGCCGTCGAATTCCGCCAGAAGTGCCGCGAGTTCGCCGAAGAGCAGATCAACATCCAGCGCGTGGACTTCAAGCGCCTGGGCGTGACCGGTGACTGGGACAACCCGTACAAGACCCTGAGCTTCGACTTCGAAGCCAACGAGATCCGTGCGCTGTCCAAGGTCGTGGCCAACGGACACCTGGTGCGCGGCGCCAAGCCGGTGTACTGGTGCTTCGACTGCGGTTCGGCGCTGGCCGAGGCCGAGATCGAGTACCAGGAAAAGGAATCGCCGGCGATCGACGTGGCCTACGCCGCGCGTGACGCGCAGGCCATCGGCCAAGCGTTCGGCGTGGGCGTGCCGGCCGACGTCGAAGTGGCTGTACCGATCTGGACCACCACGCCGTGGACGCTGCCGGCCTCGCTGGCGGTGTCGCTGGGTGCGGAAATCAACTACGTGCTGGCCGAGGGCCCGGCCCACAACGGCAAGCGCCGTTGGCTGGTGCTGGCCGCGGCCCTGGCCGAGCGCGCGCTGCAGCGCTACGGCGTCGAGAGCGTGGTGCTGCACGGTGAAACCACCGGTGCGGCACTGGAGAACCAGCTGCTGGCGCATCCGTTCTATCCGCAGCGCGACATCCCGCTGCTCAACGGCGACCACGTCTCCGACGAGGACGGTACCGGTGCGGTGCACACCGCCCCCGGTCACGGCCAGGAAGACTTCGTGGTCAGCCAGAAGTACGGCCTGCTGGACAAGTACAACGCCGGGCAGGTGACCCCGATCGACGGCCGTGGCGTGTACCTGGAATCGACCCCGCCGGCCGGTGAGGTGGTGCTGGCCGGCCAGCATCTGTGGAAGGCGCAGGAGGCCATCGTCGGCGTGCTGCGCGACAGCGGCGCGCTGCTGGCCTTCCACCCGATCCGCCACAGCTACCCGCATTGCTGGCGCCACAAGACGCCAGTGGTGTTCCGCGCCACCCCGCAGTGGTTCATTTCGATGGACAAGGCCAACCTGCGTAGCGATGCGCTGGCTGCGATCGACACTGTCGGCTGGTTCCCGACCTGGGGCAAGGCGCGCATCCAGAGCATGGTCGACGGTCGCCCGGACTGGACCATCTCGCGCCAGCGCACCTGGGGCGTACCGATCGCACTGTTCACCCATCGCCAGACCGGCGAGATCCACCCGCGCTCGGTGGAGCTGATGCAGCAGGTTGCCGACCGCGTCGAAGCCGAGGGCATCGATGTGTGGTACTCGCTGGACGCCGCCGAGCTGCTCGGCGCCGAAGCGGCCGACTACGAGAAGGTCACCGACATCCTCGACGTCTGGTTCGATTCGGGCGTGACCCATGAAGGCGTGCTCGCCGCGCGTGGCTTCGGCAAGCCGGCCGACCTGTACCTGGAAGGCTCCGACCAGCACCGCGGCTGGTTCCAGTCCTCGCTGCTGACCGGCGTGGCGATCGACAAGCGCGCGCCGTACAAGCAGTGCCTCACCCACGGCTTCACCGTGGACGAGCACGGCCGCAAGATGTCCAAGTCGCTGGGCAACGGCATCGAGCCGCAGGACATCATGAACAAGCTGGGCGCGGACATCCTGCGCCTGTGGATCGCCTCGGCCGACTACAGCAACGAGATGTCGCTGTCGCAGGAAATCCTGAAGCGCAATGCTGACGCCTACCGCCGCCTGCGCAACACCGCACGCTTCCTGCTCGGCAACCTGGACGGTTTCGATCCGGCCCGGCACCTGCAACCGCTCGAGCAGATGGTCGCGCTGGACCGCTGGATCGTGCATCGCGCCTGGGAGCTGCAGGAGAAGATCAAGGCGGCTTACGACGGCTACAACATGGCCGAGATCGTGCAGCTGCTGCTGAACTTCTGCAGCGTGGACCTGGGCTCGCTGTACCTGGACGTGACCAAGGACCGCCTGTACACCATGCCGACCGATTCACACGGTCGCCGTTCGGCGCAGAGCGCGATGTACCACATCGCTGAAGCGTTCACCCGCTGGGTGGCGCCGATCCTGACCTTCACCGCCGACGAGCTGTGGGGTTACCTGCCGGGCGAACATGCCGGCCATGTGCTGTTCACCACCTGGTACGACGGCCTGGCGCCGCTGCCGGCGGAAGCCCAGCTCAACGCCGCCGACTTCGACCAGCTGCTGGCCGTGCGCGAGCAGGTGGCCAAGGTGCTCGAGCCGATGCGCGCCAACGGTGCGATCGGTGCTGCACTGGAGGCGGAGATCACCATCGCTGCCAGCGAAGAGCAGGCCGCGCGCTGGCAGCCGCTGGCCGATGAACTGCGTTTCCTGTTCATCAGTGGCGACGTGCAGGTGCGCCCGGCGACCACCGACGAGGTGTTCGTCAGCGCCCAGCCGACCACCAAGGCCAAGTGCGTGCGCTGCTGGCACCACCGCGCCGACGTCGGCAGCAACGCCGACCATCCGGAACTGTGCGGCCGCTGCGTGAGCAACGTGACCGGCGCCGGCGAAGTGCGGAGCTGGTTCTGATGGCCGCGCCCCGTCCACATCCGAACGCCCTGGTCTGGCTGCTGCTGTCGGCGGCCATCATCGGCCTGGACCAGTGGTCCAAGGCCTGGGTGCTGTCGAGCCTGCCGGAGTTCCAGCCAGTGGTGGTCATCGACGGCTTCTGGAACTGGTACCGCACCTACAACACCGGCGCGGCATTCAGTTTCCTGAGCGACGCCGGTGGTTGGCAGAAGTACTTCTTCACAGCGCTGGCGATCGCCATCAGCGGGCTGATGGCCTGGTGGCTGCGCGGTACCGCCCGCGGCAACTGGAAGGCTGCGGTGCCGTATGCACTGATCATCGGCGGCGCCATCGGCAACGTGATCGACCGCCAGGTGCACGGCCACGTGGTCGATTTCATCCAGTGGTACGTGGGCAGCTACACCTGGCCCTCGTTCAACATCGCCGATTCGGCCATCGTGGTGGGTGCCATCGGCATCGCCCTGTTTGGCCTGTTCGACGGCAAGTCCGCCAAAAAGGCGGATAATGCCAATCCGAAACCGTAAGCCGGCCGCTGCCGGGAGATTGAACTGATGGATGTGCTGCTCGCCAACCCGCGTGGTTTCTGTGCCGGTGTCGATCGTGCGATCGAGATCGTCAAGCGCGCGATCGAAACGCTGGGCGCGCCCATCTACGTCCGCCATGAAGTGGTGCACAACCGCTTCGTGGTCGACGACCTGAAGCAGCGCGGCGCGATCTTCGTCGAGGAGCTCGATGAAGTGCCGGACAACAACACGGTGATCTTCAGCGCGCATGGCGTGTCCCAGGCCGTGCGCCAGGAGGCCGAGCGTCGTGGCCTGAAGGTGTTCGATGCGACCTGCCCGCTGGTGACCAAGGTTCACTTCGAAGTCGCCCGCCACTGCCGTGCCGGCCGTGACGTGGTGCTGATCGGCCATGCCGGTCACCCGGAAGTGGAAGGCACCATGGGCCAGTGGAACCGCGAAGCCGGTACCGGCCAGATCTACCTGGTCGAGGATGTCGAGCAGGTCGCCACGCTGCAGATCAACCAACCGGACAACTTCGCCTACACCACCCAGACGACGCTGTCGGTGGACGATACGCGCGGCATCATCGATGCGCTGCGCGAGCGTTTCCCGGCGATGCAGGGCCCGAAGAACGACGACATCTGCTACGCCACGCAGAACCGCCAGGACGCCGTACGCGATCTGGCCAAGCGCTGCGACCTGGTGCTGGTGGTCGGTTCGCCGAACAGCTCCAACTCCAACCGCTTGAGCGAGCTGGCCCGCCGTGAAGGCGTGGAGTCGTACCTGATCGACGGTGCACACGAGATCGACCCGGCGTGGGTGGTGGGCAAGCAGCACATCGGCGTGACCGCCGGCGCCTCGGCGCCGCAGGTACTGGTCGATGGCGTGCTGGCACGCCTGGCCGAGCTGGGTGCCACCGGCGTGGGCGAGCTGGACGGCGAGCCGGAATCGATGGTGTTCGCGCTGCCGAAGGAACTGCGGCTGCGGTTGGTCGACTGACCGGGAAGCGCGTCATCCACGCATGGCGTGGATCTACCGAAACCGCTCTGGTGGGTGCGAACCAGCACAAGGTGGGTGCGAACCTTGGTTCGCACGCCTTTGGCATGCACTGATGGGCGCACCGCCCATGACCTTTGGCCATGGGGCAGGGCACCGCACAGGCCTAGCATCGGAGGATTCTCCGCTGCTGGAAGTTGCCGATGAAGACTCGTGCCCTGGTGATGTCCGTGCTGTTCGCGCTGGCGGCCACGCCCGCGCTGGCGCAGGCCTCGCCGCCGGGGGATGCCGCAGCCGCCGGCCTGCTGCGCATCGATGTCGACGCGCGTGACCTGGCCCGGCGCATCTTCAAGGTGACCGCCACCGTACCGGTCAAACCCGGTCCGATGACCCTGCTGTACCCGCAGTGGATTCCCGGCAACCATTCGCCCACCGGCCCGATCGACAAGCTGGCCGGCCTGCGCGTGACCGCCAACGGCAAGCCGTTGGCCTGGCAGCGCGACCAGTACAACGTCTATGCGTTCAAGGTGGACGTGCCCGAGGGCGTCAGCGAGATCGTCGCCCACTTCGATTTCCTGTCCTCGCAGGGGGGCAGCCAGGGGCGGGTGGTGATGACCCCGGAGATGCTCAACCTGCAGTGGAATGCCAACTCGCTGTATCCGGCCGGCGTCGATGCACGCGACCTGCAGGCGCAGGCCAGCGTGACCCTGCCCAAGGGCTGGTCGTTTGCCACTGCGCTGGAAACCGCGCGACGCGACGGCGATACCGTGGTGTTCAAGCCGATCTCGTATGACCATCTGGTCGATTCGCCGTTGTTTGCCGGCGAGCACTACCAGCGCATCGATCTCGATCCGGGTGCAAAGGTGCCGGTGCACCTCAATGTGTTTGCCGACGAGGCCAAGTCGCTGAAGCCGAGCGAGGCACAGATCACCCTGCACCGCGCGCTGGTGCAGCAGGCCGACAAGCTCTACGGTGCGCGTCACTACAACCACTATGAATTCCTGCTGGCGTTGACCGACCGTCTTGGTGGCATCGGCCTGGAGCATCACCGTTCCAGCGAGAACAGCGCCGACCCGGGTTACTTCACCGAGTGGGACGACAACGCCTGGATGCGCGATCTGCTGCCGCACGAGTACACCCATTCCTGGAACGGCAAGTACCGCCGTGGCGCTGACCTGGCCACCGCCAACTTCAACACGCCGATGGGCGACAGCCTGCTGTGGGTGTACGAAGGCCAGACCCAGTTCTGGGGGCAGGTGTTGGCGGCACGCTCTGGGCTGTGGTCGGTCGCGCAGGCACGCGACATGCTGGCCAATGTGGCCGCGACCTATGATCGCGGCCGCCCGGGCCTGGCCTGGCGGCCGTTGCAGGACACCACCAACGACCCGACCATCGCCCAGCGCCGGACGTTGCCGTACCGCAACTACCAGATGAGCGAAGACTATTACTCCGGTGGCCAGATGCTGTGGCTGGAAGTGGAGGGCAAGCTGCGCGCGCTGAGCGGCAACCGTCGCAGCCTGGATGACTTCGCGCGTGCGTTCTTCGGCGTCGGCAACGGCGACTGGGACGTCAACCCGTACACCTTCGACGACGTGGTGGCGACCTTGAACGGCATCGCGCCCTACGACTGGGCGACGTTCCTGCGCGGGCGCCTGGACGGCCACGGTTCGTTGACCGGGGGGCTGGAACTGGCGGGCTGGAAGCTGGTCTACCGCGATACCCCGAACGACGCCTACAAGGCACAGGAGAAACGCGCCAAGGCGGCGTTGCTGGCGTACTCGCTGGGCGCGACCGTGCTCGACAGCGGCACGGTCGGTGACGTGATCTGGGACAGCGCGGCCTTCAACGCCGGTCTTGCACCCGGCATGAAGGTGATCGCGGTCGGCGGGCGCGAGTACAGCAGCCAGCGCTTGAAGGATGCGGTGGCGACAGCGGCCAAGGACAAGGCGCCGATCGTGCTGCTGGTGAAGCAGTTCGACCGCATCGAGACGATGAACATCGACTACCACGGTGGCCTGCAGTATCCGGTGCTGGAGCGCATTGCCGGCAAGCCTGATCGCCTTGCGGAGCTGTGGAAGGCGCGATGACAGCGCGCGTGCGCGACGTCGGGATCCTTCTGATGGCGGTCCTCGCCATCATCGGCGCGTTCCTGCACGGTGACGGGCGCTGGCTGCATTGGCTGGCGAAGCCGGCGACCACGCTGCTGATCGCTGCCATCGCGTGGCGGGTGCGTGATCCTGCGCAGCCGTCCTACCGGCGCGCGGTGCTGGCCGGCATGCTGCTGTCGTGCATGGGTGACATCGCGCTGATGCTGCCGATGGACGCATTCGTACCGGGGCTGGTAGCGTTCCTGCTGGCGCACCTCTGCTACATCGTGGCCTTCCGTGAGGGCCTGCGTGCCGGGCGTGGCCTGCTCGCCGCCAGCGTCCTGCTCGGCGCGTTCGCTGTACTCAATGTGCTTGGGCTGTGGCCGCACCTGCCTGCACCGATGCGTATGCCGGTGCTGGCGTACGTGATGGTGCTGGCCTCGATGGCGGTGTTGGCCTTGGCACGGCAATGGCGCCGGCCACAGCCCGCTGCCGTGGAAGCCAGCAGTGCACGCTGGGCTGCCGTCGGTGCGCTGCTGTTCGTCGCCAGCGATTCGCTGCTGGCCTGGGACCGCTTCGCCGGCGGCCTGCCACTGGCCAGCCTGCTGGTGCTGTCCACCTACTACGGCGCACAGTACGCCATCGCCCGCTCGGTGAAACAGCAAAAAGGGGACGGAGGGGATTAAGTCGCAGACGGCACCAAGGCGTAAACGACTTAATCCCCTCCGTCCCCTTTTTGCGTTGACTATCGTCGGTTCGCGTTGCCGGAACGGCCCTGTGCGTCGAACGAGAGTCGTGCGGACTGGCGATCGCCGGCGACCTCGTCCGGCAGCCACACCAGCCTGCCACCCTTGCGCACGATCACATAGACGTGGCCGACGTCACCCGGCGTGGCCATCAGCGCGTTGCGCTGCGCCTGCAGCGCCTGGGCGACGCGTGGCACCGCCTCGAAATCGATGTTGGCCAGCGCCGTGCTGCTGCGGCGCAGGGTGATGGTGGGCGCGAAGCGCTGCGGATCGACCGGGTCGCCCTTGCGCCACTGGCCGTGCTCGAAGTGGTAGCTGTCCACGTGCGTAGGTTGCTGCGGATCGACCAGGTCCAGATTGATGCGGCCATCATCGTAGAAGTGGATGCTGTGGAACACCATCAACCGGTGCCCGGCCAGGGCTGGCATCTGTTCCAGTGCCTGGCGGGCGGCCAGCAGGTAGTCCGCATCGAACAAGCGGTTGCTGCGTTCGGGCATCGGCATCGGCCGCGGTTCGGGAATCGGTGCGAGCGAAGCAGGCCGCTCGCGCGGTGGAGGCGTGGTGATCGGCGTGGTTGCGCGGTCATCCTGCACCGAATGACCCATCGTTTCGGCAAGGGTCTGCAGTGCCCCGCCGGCAACGGCGACGCCGGCCAGCAACAGCAGCACCATCGAAAATACCAGTCGCGTCGAGGGGGGCTGCTTCATACACCCTCCAGGCGAACGTTGCCGCGATCTTCCGGGTCGTACAGCAGCGTGACCTGCTCGCGTGGAAGGTTGGCCAGCTCGATCAACGGGATGAAGCGGCGCACGCTCACCTGCTGTATGCCACCTTCGCGGTCGGTGTACTCCAGCTGGAACTCCACCTGCGGCTGCTCGTTGAGGTAGGTGCCGGTCTGGCGCAGCTTCAGCACCTTCGCATCCACGCCGATGCCGCGGTACTTCAGCGCGTCTCCGCGTGCATCGGCATGCAGCACGCGCCCCAGGACGCGCAGGCCCAGGGCGTAGCCGCACAACACCAGCGGGCACACCAGCAGTGGGTGGCCGAAGGACAGGAACGTCCAGCCCAGGCCCTCGCTCTGCAGCCGATAGGCGAGCACGTAGGCGCTGGCAACCACGACGATGCCGATGACCGCGCCGGCGCCGCGGCGCCAGAGGCTGGCGACATCCAGTTCGGGCTGGGCACCGTCCAGCACCACATTGGGGAACGCACCCGGCATCCGGCTCAGGCGAACCTCGATGCGCTGGCCGGCCACGAAACGCTGCAGCTGCGGTTTGCTGTCCACCACCAGCATCTGCTCGTTGATCGGCGTGCCGGACAGGTTCTGGAAGCCCAGTTGCAGCTTCCACTGCGCGAAGCCGCGCACGTGCACGCCGGTCTGCTCGGCCTGTTCGATCAACGCCTCACGTGGCTCACCGTCGGCCAGGATGGTGCGCACCCGATGCAGCGCGCGCGGTGGGCCCAGCAGCAGGTAGTGCAGGAAGGCGAGCAGCAACGCGAGCCACAGGGCCAGCGACAGCGCGAGCAGCAGCAGGGCCAGCCATGGCGCGCTGCGGTCGGCCAGTGGCACCGGCCACGACGTGCCGAAGTAGAGGATGCAGGGGAAGGGCAACGCGAAGAACAGCAGGAACGCGCCCCAGAACCAGAGATAGGCCTTCATGGGGTGGTGGGGACCGATGGAACAGGGCGCGTAGGGTACTACGCTCAGCGGATCTGCAGGGTCAGCAGGAAGTAGCGGCCGAGTGGATCGTCCAGCCCCGGCATCTGGCCGCCATTGCCGACCAGGTAGTTCACCGGTTGCGTGTCGAGCACGTTGTGCACGTCCAGCGCGGCGACCACGCGCGGCCCCAGCCGCCTTGCCAGATGCAGGTTCCAGCGCAGCTGCCGCGGATTCATGCAATGGTTCTGCTCGCGCTGTTCTTCCGGGCACTCCGCACCGGGCAGCCAGGCACGCGTGCGTCCCACCTGGTTGCCGCGCAGGGCGATGTCCCAGTTGCTGTTCTGCCACTGCACATTGAGCACGGCGGCCATTGCTGGCGTGACATGGCCACGCAGGTCCACCGTCGCTTCGTGGCCACGCTCGCGGCGCAGTTCCTGCTGTTTCAATGCATCGACGGAGAACAGCCACTGGCCGGTGCTGCCGGTGTCGATGTGGTACTCCCCGCGCAGAACAAGGTTGCGCGACGTGGTGCGGCCGATGTTGTCGAAGGACAGGCGCAGGTTGTACAGGCGTCCATCCTCGTCCAGCTCCCAGGTGCTGCGGTTCCACACCGCATCGGCCGGTTGCAGGGCCAGGATTTCATTGCGCAGTTCGACGATGTTGTGGGTCAGCGACAGTGAAAACGCATCGGTCGGTGTCCAGGTCGCACCCAGGGAATGACTGCGCGACCGCTCCGCTTTCAGCGCATCGTTCTCCACCACGTCCACGGTTACGCTGCAGCGTCCGTTGCCGTTGCTCTGCGCGCAGTCGGGCAGTGCACTGGAGGCGGGTAGTTCGATCGCGCTGAAATAGCCCGGCGGCCGCCGTTGCTCGAACAGGCTGGGGGCCCGGTAGCCGCGCCCGGTGGCAAGCAGGAATGACCACTGCGGTGTCGGGCTCCAGCGTACGCCCACGCGGGGCGAGAAAGCCTGGTAACCGCCATCGCGGTCCCAGCGTGCTGCCAGGTCCATACGCAGCGTGCGCGCCAATGGCAGGCCGAGTTCGGCGTAGGCACCGCCACTGCGGCGTGACAGGTGGCGTTGTTCCTGTGGCAGGCCCAGCGCCAGGTCGCCCTGGCTCAGCAGCGCGTCGGGATGCGACGTCCAGCGTTCCTGGCGCAGGTCGATGCCGGTGGCCACTTGTGCAGCACCGCCGGCCAATGGCATCAACTCGCGCTGCATGCCCCACCAGCCCTGCCACTGCTCGGTGCGCCCGCGGTTGCGGATCGACGGGAACAACTGCGCGGCGGTCTCTGCCGGCAATGAGGTGAAGCCGGGCAGGAAATCCAGCGTCTCGGCCGCGCGCAGCAGTGGTTGGGCGCGCACGGTGCCGGACGTCGTCAGAGTGACATCGCTGCGCTGTGCGCTGATGCCGGCATCCCAGCTGCGGCGGCCCTGGTCGTGGCCGATGCCGAAGGTGACGTCGGCATCGGTGGCACGTACATGCGGACGCACGTTGCCGGCTTCGCGCAGCACGCTGTTGAAGGTGAACCCATAAAGTCCGATGGCTACGGCGGTCGGGCCGAGGTCGAAGCGCTGCCGGTTGTGGCTGGCCCGCGCCTCGGCGTAGGCATAGCGACCCTCGCCGCGCTCATGCCGATAGCGCAGGTAGGCCGAGGCGGTGTCCGAGGC
The DNA here is from genome assembly GCF_051853085.1 of Stenotrophomonas sp. T8. Classification (NCBI taxonomy): domain Bacteria; kingdom Pseudomonadati; phylum Pseudomonadota; class Gammaproteobacteria; order Lysobacterales; family Lysobacteraceae; genus Stenotrophomonas; species Stenotrophomonas sp. T8. The sequence goes on from NZ_CP195329.1 coordinate 898,789, forward strand.
CGGTTGCAGCGAACGCGGGCGTGCGCTGTCGAACCAGCAGGCACCATCGCGCCGTTTCAATGGCCCTTCGCAGCGCGTTGCCGGCCAGTAGCGTCCATCGCGGAACGCGCCGATCAGGTACTGCGAGGTTTCCGCATGCCATTCGCGGCGATCGCCGGCCACGTGGCCGATGCGATGCAGGTCGATGCCAGCGAACCAGCGGTCCCCTCCGTCGCGCACGCCACCGGTGGCCGCCTGCAGGCGATACTGGCCGGCGTCGCCGCGCCCGCTCAGGCCGGTCTGCAGCATGGCTTCAGGGCCATCGGCCTGGTCACGCAGGATGATGTTGACCACGCCGGACATCGCGTCGGCACCATAGATGGCCGACGCACCGCCACGCACCAGTTCGATGCGCTCGACGAAGCTGAGCGGGATGCCCCCCAGGTCGGTGAGTCCGCCCTGTTCCAGCGACACCATCGGATAGCGTGGCAGGCGCCGGCCATTGACCAGGAACAAGGTCGCACGCGGTCCCATGCCGTCCAGGCTGGTGGTGGTGGCCGCACCCACCGGCAGGTACTGCGAATCGCCACTGCGCGAGGTGCTCATTGCCGGGTGGCCGTTCATGCCCGGCAAGTGCCGCAGCAGGTCGAACAGGCTGCCGTAACCGCTGCGCAGGATGTCATCGCGGTCGATGATGGTCACCGGCAGCGTGGTCTGCACGGAGGTGCGCGGCAGCCGGCTGCCGGTGACATGGATCGGCGCCAGCTCGACCTGCGGTGGCGTCTCGGGCACCCTGCCCGGCGACGGTGCCGCGGGCATCGCACGCGTCGCGACCGGCGGGGGCGATGGCGGTGCTGGCCGGGTGCGGCGGACGACGAATCCGCCGGCAGGCGTGCGCAGGATGGTCACCGGCATGCCGGCGACCAGTTCCTTCAGGGCCGCGGCCGCATCGCGTTGGCCATGGGTGCCGGCCGTACGCAGGCCATCCAGTTCACGCGCATCGAACAGCAGGGCGATGCCACTCTGGCGCGCCCATTGCTGCAGGGCAGGTGCGAGCGGGCCTGAACCCACATCGACCTCCAGGGTGCCGGCCTGTTCGGCTGCATCGGCAGAGGGCAGCGCGGCAAAGCTCAGCGCGAAGCAGAACAGGGTGCGGAGCAGCCCCTCCCGCAGCGCGCCCGGTACTGCCTTCACTGCAGGCCTCCTCAGTACGTGCGGCGCAGTTCCAGCGCGCCATCCGGTCGCGTCTGGCCAGCCACCGACCAGCCCAGTTCCAGCGCCGACAGCAGTTCCTGCGCATCGCCGGCACGGAAGGTGCCACTCACGGCCAGGCTGGCGATCTCGGGATCGGCGATCACCAGCGGCGTGCGACCGTAGCGGTTCATGCGCTCGACCACGATCGACAGCGGCGTGGCATCGAACACCAGCTGCCCTTGCAGCCAGCCTTCGGCAGCGGCATTGGACGACAGCGCCGGGCCGGGCTGGAAGCGGCCCGAGGGCAGCACCTGCAGCTGCTGGCCGGGTGCCAGGGTGTGCTGGGCCCCGCCATTGCTGACTTCCACCGCACCTTCCAGTAGCGCGACTTCGACCAGGCCGTCGTTCAGGCGCTCCACCTGGAAGGTGGTGCCGATGTCGCGGATGGTGCTGTCGCCGGCGCGCAGCTGCAGCGCCTTGCTCGACGGTGCGACCTGCAGCTGCAGGCGGCCCCGTTCCAGCACCAGGTTGCGATGGCGCCAACCGAATCGGGCGTGCAGCGTGGTGCCCGCATCCAGCGTGGCCACGCTGCCATCGGCCAGCGTCTGCTGCCGGGGCTGGTGGGAATCGTTGGCATAGCGCAGCGCTGTGGGGTTGCCGTCGATGGCGACCATCCAGCCGATCCCGATGGCCAGGCAGACGCCTGCGGCGGCGGCCACTGCCGGCAGCCAGCGACGCTGCGCCGGCCGTGCCGCACGTGCTGCGGCGGTGCGCAGCCACGGGTCGGCGGCCAGTTCTTCGCCCCGCTGGAACAGGGTCTCGGCCTGGATCCAGGCGCTGACATGGGCCGGGTCCTCGGCCAGCCAGTCCTCGAACGCCTCGCGCTCGCCCGCCGTGCAGTCCGGAGCCTCCAGCCGCGCCACCCAGGCGCTGGCGCGTTCAAACAGCAGGGTGTCTTCCCTGGGTCTGGCGTGACTCATCCGTTGTCCCTGTCGTTGTGCAGCGGATCCGATCCGAGTTCCTGGCGCAGGCCCTGCAGGGCGCGGGCGATATGTTTTTCCACGGTCTTGGCGGTGATTCCACAGTGCCGCGCGATCTGCGTATAGCTCATGCCGGTGATCCGGTTGAGCAGGTACACCTCGCGCGCGCGCTCGGGCAGCTTGAACAGGGCCTGCCGCAGCAGGGACAGCATCTGCCCGGACTCGGCCTGGCGCAATGGATCGGGCGACGTGCTGGAGGGCTCGTCGCCGCCATCGTGTTCGGCGAGGGACAGGTGTGGCCGCGACTGCGACGAGCGGCCGCGGTCTGCCAGGCGGTTGCGGGCGATACGATACAGCAGCAACCGCAGCTCGTCGGCACTGTGCGCGCGATAGCGGATCAGCCGCTCCATGCAGTCCTGCGCGATGTCCTCGGCATCCTCCGGCCCAACGCCGCGCGTGCGCAGGAAAGCGCACAACGGCGCGCGCTCTTCCCGTACGAACGCAATGAACGCGTCCGCCGGCACGGACAGGTCCGGCGCGCGATGGATCAGAGGAGAGGGGGCGGACAGGGCTGGCCTCGGGCGTCGGTGGCGGGTGCGTCTTCGAGTTTTACGCGACGATGACCGGATGGGGAAGAGTGTGCATGGCCCCTGATTCCATTGTGAATGCATTCATGTTTCGGGGCCTGGTGCGCTGGGGGAGTTTGCGCCGCCCGGACGTTGAACTCCTGACCCGTGTGTTGCGGGTGGAGAGAGAACACATGAAGCATTCGAAGTTGAGCCTGGCCTTGGCCGGGCTGATGGGCATCTCCGCCATGGCGGCGGTTGATGACCTCATGGCAATGAATTATCACGTGCGGGACGATCGCGTCTTCCTCAGCGGCGGCGTCACCGTTGCCGATGTGGTGGCGCTGCCCGCGCTGCTGGCCAAGGCACAGGCTGAAGGCCGTCCGATCCGCGAGGTCGTGCTGCGCACATCCAATGGTGGCGCGCTGATCGCCGGCGAGTGGCTGCAGGCGGTGATCCGCACCCAGGGCCTGGACACCATCGTGTCCGGCCACTGCATCTCGTCCTGCTCGATCATGCAGTCCGGTGGCGTCAACCGTTACCTCGGCGGCGATCTGCCACTGGTCGACTCGGTGCAGATCCATGCCGCCAGCAGTGGCGGCAAGATCACCTATGCGCCGTCAGCGCGCATGACCCAGATCTACACAGGCAACTACGGCGGCGGGATGGATGCGGGCCTGTTGCACAAGGCGCTGTATGAAGTGGTTCAACCCAATGGCCTGCTGGTATTCCGCGACCCGGCGCGCACCACGGGTACGTCGGTCACCTTCGATCCGGATGGCAGCGGCAGCAAGCTGGAGTCGTTCCCGGGCCAGGACATCCGCGGCAACAACATCATCAACACGGCAGGCTATCGCGATCCGGGCGACACCCTGCATGTCACCAGCAACGTCAGCGGCGACATCAACCCGGGCTACCTGCGCACCGCGCGCCAGCTGCAGGCCTTCGTCGACGACGATTTCGCGCGCTGGAACACCGACTGGGCCAGCACCTACATCAACTACGCGGTGAGCCTGTACAACGTCTCCACGCGGGGGCCGAACGGCATCGGCACGCAGTCGCTGCAGCAGCTGCTCGCCGATCCCGACCTCCAGGAAGAGCTGCGCGGCCAGTTGCGGCTGGCCGATCTGGATGCGTCCACCCTGGGCAGTTCGGCGGGCGTGATCCGTGTCAGCAACGGCGCCACCTGGCGCACCGCCGAAACCACCGGCGCCGATTTCATTCTGGTGGACAACGGCACCATCGCACTGGAGGGTGGTGCGCTGCGCACCCCCGAACTGCGGGTGATGCCGGGCAGCATCGTGGTCGGCCACGGTGATATCGCATCGGTCGGCACCGACAGCGATGCGTTGCTGGATGGCACCGGCCCGTCCTACCGCGAAGACGGCTTCAACCGCCTGCGCGTGTTCGGCACGCTGATGCCGCGTGGTGGTGATCTGGTGACCCACGGCTACGTCAACATCATGCCCGGCGGGCAGGTGCTGTTCGACGTTACCGAAACCGGTGGTACCGGCAGTGGCCGCCTGCGCGTGGGCAGCTTCTACGATGGCGGCTCCGAGGAGGGCGCGCTGGTGATCGCGCAGGGCGCACACCTGGCGTTGAACGTCGCCCAGGGCTTCTATGCCGGCACCTACCGTCGCGACCTGGTGGAAGGACCGATCTACCAGGGGGGCTTCCAGGATGCCGTGCGGCTGGGCGATGCCGGTTACAGCGCCAGCATCACGGCCGGTGAAGTGTTCCGCCCGCGCCACAATTCGCTGCTCAGCTTCAACGTCAACCAGACCGCCGATGGCCTGTGGTTGACCGCCAATCCAGGCTTCGATCAGCTGGGCCTGTTCACCAATGGCACCTCCGGCGACGGCCTGGGGCGCGCGCTGGCCGCTGCATCGGACCGCCAGGACAGCGGCCTGAAGTCGTTGCTCGGCGCGCTGCAGTTCGCTGACCGTGATGTGATCGCACAGCAGGCTGGCGCCTTGCGCGGTGATGCGCACGCCAGCCTGCGACTGGCCGATAATGCACTGATCGGCCGCATCGGCAACGTCGTGCAGCAGCACCAGGCAGCGATGCGTAGTGGCGGCGATGCCGATGGCCTGGCCTCGCAGGCGGCGCAGTCGGTCTCGGCGCAGCCGGGCATGCGCCATGGCAGCCTGTTCAATCAGCTGGCCATGCATCTGGTCGAGCCGGCGGGCGACGCTGCTGGCGACAGCCGGGTGGCGGGGCGCAGCCATGGCCTGTGGGCACGCGGTTTCGCCAGCCATGGCCGCATCGATGCCGACGGCGGCGTGGCCGGCCTGAGCCATAACATCGGCGGCATCGTGGTCGGTGCCGACACCCGCGTGGCCGATGACCGCGTGACCCTCGGCGTGAGCGTGGCCGCCGCCGACATGTCGACCAAGGCCAGCGACGGCTCCGGCTTCAGTGGCGACGTACGCGCGCTGGATGTGGGCGGCTACCTGGATGCGACCTATTCGCGGGGCTACCTGTCGGCGGCCGTGCGCTACACCGACCTGCGGCATGACACCCGCCGCGGTGTCGGCGGCATTGATGGGCTGCAGCAGCCTCTGCGCGCGAAGTACAGCAACGATGCGATCTCCGCACGTGTTGAACATGCGTTCTCGTTCACCACCGGCAATGGCCTGGTGATCCAGCCGCTGCTGCCGGTGGTGGACTACGCGCGCACTTCGGCCACCCGCTTCAACGAGGGGCAGGGCGCCGGTGCGCTGGTTGGCCGCAGTGGCAGCCTGGAGAGCATTCGTGTGGGTGCGGGCCTGCAGCTGTTCAAGACCTTCGAAGGCAACAACGGCGAGCGCATCACCCCGCGCGCGCGCGTGGTCTGGCAGAAGGAGCTGGGTGACGCCCAGGCCCGCTACAGCACCGGCTTCGCCGCAGCTCCGGACCTGCTGTTCGGTGCCAGCAGCCAAGCCGTGGGTGAGCAGGTGCTGGCCTGGAATCTGGGCGTGACCAGCCGTGCCAGCGAGCGCCTGTCGATCATGGCCGACTACGTGGGCGAACGCCGCGATGGGCAGATCCAGAACGGCGTGATGCTGGGCCTGGGCTACCGGTTCTAAAGGGCACTCGGCCCCGGCGATATCCGTATCGCCGGGGCCATCCCATCAGGGCAGGTGCTGCGGTATGGTCGGCAGGGAATTCCCGCCAGGCCCGTCCATGCAGATCGCCGTTTTCAGTGCCCGCCCCTACGATCGTCGCTTCCTCGACGAGGCCAACCAGCGCGATGCGGCCGGGCAGGGCTTTGCATTCGTGTACTTCGATGCCGCGCTGGACGTGCATACCGCAGCGCTGGCACAAGACTGCGCCGCCGTCTGCGTGTTCGTCAACGATCGCCTGGACGCGCCGGTTCTGCACGCGTTGCATGCGCTGGGCGTACGCGCCATCCTGCTGCGCTGCGCCGGCTTCAACAATGTGGACCTGGCCACCGCGAAAGCGCTGGAGCTGTTCGTCGCACGGGTGCCGGCCTATTCCCCCGAAGCCGTGGCCGAGCACGCGCTGGCGCTGGTGATGACGCTCAACCGGCAGACCCATCGCGCCTACAATCGCGTGCGCGAGGGCAACTTCATGCTCGATGGCCTGCTCGGCCGCACCCTGCATGGGCGCACGGTCGGCATCGTCGGCACCGGCAAGATCGGCCTGGCTACCGCGCGCATCTTCCGCGGCATGGGCTGCACCGTGCTGGGGCATGACCCGTATCCATCGCCGGCCTTCGCCGGCGTGGGCGACATGGTTGGGCTGGATGAACTGCTGGCGCGCGCCGATATCGTGTCGCTGCATTGCCCGCTGACGCCCGATACCCAGCACCTGATCAACGACGCCTCGCTGGCGCGGATGAAGACCGGCGCGATGCTGGTCAACACCTCGCGCGGCGGGCTGGTCGATACCCATGCGGTGATCCGCGCGCTGAAGTCGCGGCGGCTGGGTCACCTGGCCATCGACGTCTACGAGCAGGAAAGCGCGCTGTTCTTCCAGGACCTCTCCGGCGAGATCATCGACGACGAAGTCTTCCAGCGCCTGATGACCTTCCCCAACGTGCTGGTGACCGGCCACCAGGGCTTCTTCACCGTAGAGGCGCTGCAGGAGATATCGGCAATCACGCTGGGGAACCTGCGGGATTTCGCCGAGGGGCGGGTGTGTGCGAACCGAGTGGAGGCGGGCTGAGCCAGATGGATTGACCGTCGGGGCGCGCAGCCCGTAAAATCGCGTGCTCCGCCGGAATAGCTCAGTTGGTAGAGCGGCGCATTCGTAATGCGTAGGTCGCAGGTTCGACTCCTGTTTCCGGCACCAGTTGTAGAAAAGCCCCGGCCTTTGGTCGGGGCTTTTTGTTTGGCCGATTAGCGGCGCGACGCCATCAACGCCGCGTCATACCCGCATCCTTCGCCAGCCACCACGCCAGCTGCCGGAGATAACCACCTGCTGCTCCCGCCGATGCGCCGATCATCAGGCGTGCAAGCACTCTGATCCCGCGCGCGGCCCGCTCCCGCACCCGAGGCAGTACCGCCACCACCTGCGCACCCAGCAACAGCATCAGCACGTCCAGCCCCAGCGCATCCACCACCGGCAGCAACGGCAGCAGATCCGGATTGCAGGCCAGCACGATCACCAGCGCAGCACCCAGCACGGCCATCAGGCGGCGCCCGGCGGGCACGGTGGTCCAGTGCAGCAGTCGGCTGATCAGGCGCATGGCATTCCTTGTGCCTTGTGTCATCTGCGGGAATCCTCATCAGGCCCGATCGGCCGCACCGGCTGCCGCAGCACGGTTTTCAACCGCGCCGCCGCGGTCCTGCGTGGGTCGCTGAGGTAGATCTCATGATGGGGCCCGGCAAAGGTGTATCCCAGTGCGGGCATCACTTCGTCATGCAGCTGCGCCAGGATGGGGCCTTCGTCGTCGTAGGCGCCCACGTGCAAGGTCTGCAGGCTGGGGCCCTCGGCAAGGAGTTCATGGCGAAGGCTGGGCGGAGCCTCTCCCAGCTTCGTGCGCGCCTTGCTGATCGCGGACTGCCACTGTGCAGGGCCGATGCCCTCGGGCGTGCGGATCATTACGGTCCAGGCCCACTCATCCTTGCGCCGCGCGGCGAAGCTGGCCGGGTCCTCGGCGCTCCACAGCGCTTCCAGCGGTGGCACCACGTAGTCGCGCCCTTCGGCCTTCAGCGCGAACTTCAGTGCATAGCTCACCGAATACAGCCACTGCACGGCCTGCAGGTAGGCGGGGGCCGTGTTCGGGTCGCCGCGACCATCGACCATCACGTAGGGCAGGGGCGGTACGTCCACGGTCACGAACCGGCCCATCGGGGCCTGATAGAGCGCCCGGTCGCGCTTCCTGAAGTCGATCTTGTCCACGGGCCTTCCTCCTGCGCCGAGCATCCCACGCCAGGCACCTGCCAGCACGCCTGAACAGGTTCAGATGACTTTGCCGAACGAGGGCGGAGCGCCGGCCACCACTCGATGCTAGGATGCCGCCCCCGGCTGTTTTGCCCGCCGCGCCTGCGCGGTGCGACAACGTGTCGCAGCCAGAATCGGGCCTTTCCTGCGCTCGATCATTGTCAATGCCTTTCTTAAATGGTGGGTGACGGCCTAAAATTGAAAGGCTGACTCGCCCCCACCTCCCTGCCTGTCTTCCGGACCGGTGGGACCGGCTTTGGCTGGAACAGGCAGGGACGGGGAACGGCATTCCCTCGCAATTGGATCGACCGATGATTCCGTTGAAAACCCTTGGGCGCTGGTTGCGCCCGGGCCTGCTGCTGTCGTTGCTGGTGATGCTCACCGGCTGCGATGCCGTGGCCATCCTCAGTCCGAAGGGCCAGATCGGCCAGGATGAGAAGACCCTGCTGATCACGGCCACCGTGCTCATGCTGCTGGTCGTCATCCCGGTCATCATCATGACCCTGACGTTCGCGTGGAAGTATCGCGCCTCCAACACCAAGGCCCGTTACGAGCCGAAGTGGTCCCACTCGACGGCGATCGAGGTGGTGGTGTGGTCCATTCCCTGCATGATCGTGCTGGTGCTGGCGGTCCTGACCTGGCGTTCGTCGCACGCACTGGACCCGTATCGTCCGCTGGATTCGGACGTCAAGCCGGTCACCATCGAGGCGATCTCGCTGGACTGGAAGTGGCTGTTCATCTATCCGGAAGAGAAGGTGGCGGTCGTCAACGAAATCAAGTTCCCGGTCAACACGCCGCTGAACTTCAAGATCACGTCCGATTCGGTGATGAATGCATTCTTCATCCCGCACCTGGGCAGCATGATCTACTCGATGGCTGCGATGGAGACCAAGCTCCACCTGATCGCCAACGAGACCGGTGAATTCCCGGGCATGTCCTCGCACTACAGCGGCGCGGGCTTCGCCAAGATGCACTTCACCGCCTACTCGGTCACCGATGCCGAGTACCGCCAGTGGCTGGACCAGGTCCGCGCCGGCGAGCAGACCCTGGACAAGGCCTCGTTCAAGGCCCTGGGTGAAGCACGCAACGCCGAGTGGTATCCGGTCACTTACTTCGGCAAGACCGAAGAAGGCCTGTTCGACTGGGTCATCGCCAAGCACATGGGCGACAACAAGCATTACGGCATGAAGCACTCGCATGCTGGTGCCGCCGCTGCCGATGCCGCCACCCATGAAGCGCACGAGGGCCACGCCCCGAGTGACGCGCATGATTCCAAGGAATCGGGTGAAAACCTGGATGCCACCGAACACGAACACGCAGGCCATGCCGGCCACGCGGGTTCGGGAGAATGAACATGTTGGGAAAACTCTCTCTTGAGTCGATCCCCCACGATCCGATCGTGCTGACCACCCTGGTCGGCGCGGTTCTTGGTGGCCTGGGCGTCGTCGCCCTGATCACCAAGTTCAAGCTGTGGGGCTATCTGTGGAAGGAGTGGTTCACTTCGGTGGATCACAAGAAGATCGGCGTGATGTACCTCATCGTCGCCTTCGTCATGCTGCTGCGCGGTTTCTCCGACGCCATCATGATGCGTACCCAGCAGGCCATCGCCGTCGGTGGTTCCGAGGGTTACCTGCCGCCGCACCACTACGACCAGATCTTCACCGCCCACGGCGTGATCATGATCTTCTTCGTGGCGATGCCGCTGATCACCGGCCTGATGAACCTGGCCGTGCCGCTGCAGATCGGTGCGCGCGACGTCGCGTTCCCGTTCGTCAACTCGCTCAGCTTCTGGCTGTTCGTGTCCGGTGCGGTCCTGATCATGCTGTCGCTGTGGATCGGTGAGTTCGCTGCCACCGGCTGGCTGGCGTTCCCGCCGTTGTCGGGCATCGAATACAGTCCAAGCGTCGGCATGGACTACTACATCTGGGGTCTACAGGTGGCGGGCCTGGGTACCACGCTCAGTGGTATCAACTTCTTCATCACCATCCTCAAGATGCGCACCCCGAGCATGAAGCTGATGCAGATGCCGGTGTTCACCTGGACCGCCCTGGTGACCAACGTGCTGATCGTCGCGGCCTTCCCGGTGCTGACCATCACCCTGGTGCTGCTGACCCTGGACCGTTACCTGGGTACGCACTTCTTCACCAATGACGGTGGCGGCAACGCCATGCTGTACATCAACCTGATCTGGATCTGGGGTCACCCGGAGGTGTACATCCTGGTCCTGCCGGCGTTCGGTGTGTTCTCCGAAGTCATCGCGACCTTCTCGCGCAAGGCGCTGTTCGGCTACAAGGGCATGGTCTACGCCACCGCCTGCATCGGCGTGCTGTCGTTCATCGTGTGGCTGCACCACTTCTTCACCATGGGTTCGGGTGCCAACGTCAATGCCTTCTTCGGCATCACGACGATGATCATCTCGATCCCGACCGGCGTGAAGATCTTCAACTGGCTGTTCACCATGTTCCGCGGTCGCGTGCACTTCACCAGCCCGGTGCTGTGGACCATCGGCTTCATGGTCACCTTCGTCATCGGCGGCATGACCGGCGTGATGCTGGCGATTCCGGCCATCGACTTCGTGCTGCACAACAGCCTGTTCCTGATCGCCCACTTCCACAACGTCATCATCGGCGGCGTGGTGTTCGGCATGTTCGCCGGCATCACCTACTGGTGGCCGAAGATGTTCGGCTTCCGCCTCAATGAGTTCTGGGGCAAGTGCGCGTTCTGGTGCTGGTTCATCGGCTTCTACGTGACCTTCATGCCGATGTACGTGCTGGGCTTCATGGGCATGACCCGCCGCCTGCAGAGCACCGTGAACCCGGCCTACGAGCCGCTGCTGCTGGTTGCTGCCTGCGGCGCGTTCATCGTCGGCGCCGGCATCCTGTGCCAGATCATCCAGGTGGCCGTGTCGATCCGCGACCGCAAGAAGACCGTCGACCTGACCGGCGACCCGTGGGATGCCCGTACGCTGGAGTGGGAAACCTCCTCGCCGCCGGCCTTCTACAACTTCGCGACGCTGCCGGAAGTCACCGAGCTGGACGATTTCTGGGAGCGCAAGCAGCGGGGTGAAGCCTGGCCGAAGCCGGCCAAGTACACCGACATCCACATGCCGCGCAACACCGGCACGGGCGTTGTCATCGGTGCCTTCAGCCTGGTGTTCGGCTTCGCGATGATCTGGCACATCTGGTGGCTGGCCATCGTCGGCTTCGTCGGCATGATCGCCACGTTCATCTACCGCACCTTCGACCAGGACGTGGACTACTGGGTCCCGGCCGCCGAGGTGGAACGCATCGAGAACGAACACCGCAAGCACCTGGAAGCCCAGGGCCTGGTGAAGTCGGAGCTGAAGGCATGAGCACCAATACCTCGACCCTGAGCCACGGGCACGCCGCGCATGCGGCGGCCCATGGCCATGACGACCACGAGCACCACGATACCGGCGGCAACACCGTCTTCGGTTTCTGGGTGTACCTGATGAGCGACTGCCTCATCTTCGCCTCGCTGTTCGCCACCTACGTGGTGCTGGCAGGCGGTACCGATGGCGGTCCCACCGCGAAGGACCTGTTCGAGCTGCCGTTCGTGGCGTGGGAAACCGCGCTGCTGCTGACCTCGTCGCTGACCTTCGGCCTGGGCATGATTGCCATGCACCGCAAGCAGATGGGCCAGATGTACCTGTGGCTGGGCATCACCTGGCTGCTGGGCTTCGGCTTCATGTGCATGGAAGTGTGGGAGTTCCAGCACCTGATCCATCAGGGCTACGGTCCGGACCGCAGTGCCTTCCTGTCGGCGTTCTTCGCCCTGGTCGGTACCCACGGCCTGCACGTCAGCGCCGGCCTGTTGTGGCTGCTGGTGATGTTCGTGCAGCTGAAGAAGTACGGCCTGACCCCGACCAACAAGACCCGCATGGCGTGCCTGAGCCTGTTCTGGCACTTCCTGGACCTGATCTGGATCGGCGTGTTCTCCGTCGTCTACCTCAATGGAGCGCTGTAATGGCACATGACAACCATGCACACGACCACGGCACCGGCGGCGAAAGCCACGGCAGCGTGAAGTCGTACCTGATCGGCTTCGTGCTGGCGGTGGTGCTGACCGTCATCCCGTTCTGGATGGTGATGTCGGGCGATTTCTCGCGCACCGTCAACGGTGTGGTGATCGCGGTCACCGCGGTGCTGCAGATGCTGGTCCACCTGGTGTTCTTCCTGCACTTGGACCGCTCTTCGGAAAGCCGCTGGAACGTCAACGCTGCGGCCTTCACCGTCGTGGTGATCGGCATCATCGTGATCGGCACCCTGTGGGTCATGCACAACATGAACGTGCACATGATGCACTGACGTCCTCGCGACGTTGCCACGCAGAAAGGCCGCCCCCGGGCGGCCTTTCTGGTTTTCCGTTGTCCGGTAGTGCCGGCCGCTGGCCGGCAATTGCGGGACGCCGGCCAGCGGCCGGCTCTACCCGTGGTTCCATCCCGTGCGTGGAGGAGACGCTCGCCTCATCCCACCCGGCGCAGGAACTCTTCGGCCTCCATCGGCCGGCCCAGATGGTAGCCCTGCAGCTGGTCGCAGCCGAGCTCGCTCAGGTACTCGCGCTGCGCCTGGGTCTCCACGCCTTCGGCCACCACCTGCAGCTGCAGGGTGCGGCCCAGCGCGATGATCGATGAGACGATGGCGGCGTCCTCGTCATTGCGTTCCAGGTCGTGCACGAACGCACGGTCGATCTTCAGTTCGGTGGCTGGCATCCGCTTGAGGTACAGCAGGCTGGAGTAGCCGGTACCGAAATCATCGATGGCGATGTGCACGCCCATTGCGGTCAGGTCGCTGAGGATCGCCAAGCTGGCATCGACGTCCTTCATCGCCGTGGTCTCGGTGATCTCCAGGGTCAGCCGTGCCGGTTCGATCCGGTGCCGCTCCAGCACCTCGCGCACGCTGTCCAGCAGTGCCGGCGAGGCGAACTGCAGCGGCGACAGGTTCACCGCCATTGTCCATTCCGCATGCCCGGCATCGTGCCATTCCCGCAGTTGCGCGCAGGCCTGGTCCAGTACCCAGTCACCGATCGGCAGGATCAGGCCGCTGCGTTCGGCGATCGGAATGAACACATCCGGCGCCAGCAGCCCCAGCTCCGGGTGCTGCCAGCGCAGCAGCGCCTCGGCGCCGGTGGCCGGTGCGCCCGCGGCCGGAAATTTGGGCTGGTAATGCAGGATCAGTTCGTTGCGGGCGATGGCCTTGCGCAGGTCCTGCAGCAGGCGCAACTGGCGATTGGCACTGAGCTGCATCGAGGGCGTGAAGAAGGTATAGCCGTTCCGCCCGGTTTCCTTGGTGTGGTACATCGCCGCATCGGCGTGCGCCATCAGCTCGCGCTCGTTGCTGGCATCATCCGGGTACAGGGCGATGCCCAGGCTCGCGCTGACCTGCAGTTCGGCCGCATCCAGCGTGAACGGCTCACCGGCGGCGGCAATGATGCGCTCGGCCACCACGACCGCATCGTCGGGAATGTCGATGGCCAGCACGATCACGAACTCGTCGCCGCCGAGGCGGGCGAACGTGTCCTGCGGGCGCAGCAGGCCGCCGATGCGCTGTGCCACCGCCACCAGCAGGCGGTCGCCAAGCTGATGACCATAGGCATCATTGACCGCCTTGAAGCCATCCAGGTCGCAGAACATCACCGCCACCGCATGATTGCGGCGCCGCGCCTTCTCGATGGCCTGCTCGATGCGGTCCTGCAGCAGCATGCGGTTGGGCAGCTGGGTCAAGGGATCGTGCAGCGCGGCCTGGATCAGCTTGTCGTTGGCGTGCGCCAGCGAATCGGCCAGCAGCCCGGTGCGCACGCGCATCTGCCGGTCGAACAGCGAGGCCACCAGGGCGATGCCCAGCGTGGCCACGGTGGTGACGATCACCAGCACCGCCAGCCAGCGCGTGTCGATGCCGCCACTGCCGACGGCGCCACAGAGGCTGCCTTCGGGGAAGCGCGCCGCCGCCATGCCGGTGTAATGCATGCCCACGATGGCCAGGCCCATCACCAGCGATGCGAGCGCGCGCAGGCGCAGGGTGTGGCGCTGCTCTGCGCGCAGGCGGAAGGCGATCCACAGGGCGGCGCCAGCGGCACCGATGGCCACCGCGATGGAGGCGGCAAACCAGCCCGGGTGGTAGTCGATGCCGGGCTGCATGCGCATCGCAGCCATGCCCAGGTAGTGCATGGTAGCGATGCCCAGGCCCATCAGCACGGCCCCGGCCAGCAGCCGGCGCCACGGCAGGCTGGGGCGCGATACCAGCCACAGCGCATAGGCCGAGGCACCGATCGAGACCGCCAGCGAGTACAGGGTGATGCTGAGGTCATAGCCCACCGGGATCGGCAGGTCGAAGGCGAGCATGCCGATGAAGTGCATGGACCAGATGCCCAGGCCCATGGCCGCCGCGCCTCCGGCCAGCCACCAGCGCGCCACGCGCCCCTCGGCGGTGGCCAGGCGCCCGGCCATGTCCAGCGCCGTGTACGAAGCAAGAATGGCCACCAGCAGGGAGATGATGACCAGGCTCTGACTGTAACTGCCAGTCATGTTGAATCCAGTGGGGGAGGAAGGGGGGCGCCCGCAAGGCGCACGCCCGCGACCCCTATCGGCGCGGGTGGGCAGGACTTGAGCGGTCGCAGCAGCTGCGACCCGGCTCGGCTATCCTGCCACGCCTGTTCCCGTTGCTGGAAATCCTCCGATGGCCAAAGCCCGCACCGCCTACGTCTGCAATGAATGCGGCGCCGAATTCAGCAAGTGGCAGGGCCAGTGCACCGAGTGCAACGCCTGGAACTCGTTGTCGGAAATCGTGCTGGAGAGCGCGGCGGCGGCCAAGGCGCCGGCCTCGCGCCGGGCGGGCTGGGCCGGCAAGATCGATCCGCCGAAGATCACTGCGCTGAAGGATGTGGAGCAGACCGAGCATCGCCGGGTCTCCACCGGCATCGGCGAGTTCGACCGTGTGCTGGGCGGCGGCCTGGTCGAAGGCGCGGTGGTGCTGGTGGGCGGCGACCCGGGCATCGGCAAGTCGACGCTGCTGCTGCAGGCGGTGGCGAAGATGGCCGCTGAACTGCCTGTGCTGTACGTCACCGGCGAAGAGTCACTGGCGCAGGTGGCTGGCCGTGCGCATCGCCTGGAGCTGCCGCTGGACGGCGTCAATGCGCTGGCCGAGACCGGGGTCGAGTCGATCCTGCAGCATGCCTCCAGGGCTGGGCCGCGGCTGATCGTGGCCGATTCGGTGCAGACCCTGTGGACCGAGAGCCTGACCGCTGCGCCCGGTTCGGTCAGCCAGGTGCGCGAGAGCGCGGCGCGGCTGGTGCGGTGCGCCAAGGAAACCGGCACCGCCGTGTTCCTGGTCGGCCATGTGACCAAGGAAGGCGGCATCGCCGGCCCGCGCGTGCTGGAACACATGGTGGACGCGGTGCTGTACTTCGAAGGCGAGAGCGGCAGCCGCTTCCGCCTGTTGCGCGCGTTCAAGAACCGCTTCGGTGCGGTCAACGAGCTGGGTGTGTTCGCGATGGGCGACAAGGGCCTGAAGGAGGTCTCCAACCCCTCGGCGATCTTCCTGTCCGGCGGCAGCACCCATCAGCCGGGCAGCTGCGTGATGGTCACCCGCGAGGGCACGCGGCCGCTGCTGGTGGAGGTACAGGCGCTGGTCGACGCATCGCCGCTGTCGAACCCGCGCCGTGTCGCGGTCGGCCTGGAGCAGAATCGCCTGGCGATGCTGCTGGCAGTGCTGCATCGCCATGGCGGTGTACTGGTCGGCGACCAGGACGTGTTCGTCAATGTGGTCGGTGGCATCCGCGTCCAGGAGACCGCCGCCGATCTACCGGTGCTGCTGGCGGTGTTGTCGTCGCTGCAGGATCGGCCGCTGGCGGAGAAGACCATCGCCTTCGGCGAGGTGGGCCTGTCCGGCGAGATCCGCCCGGTGCCCAATGGCGAAGACCGCCTGCGCGAGGCCGCCACCCATGGCTTCAAGCGCGCCATCGTGCCCAAGGCCAATGCGCCCAAGGGCGGTTCGGTGAAAGGCATGGAGGTGATCGCGGTGGAACGCCTGTCCGAGGCCATCGACGCGGCGTGATGCCAGCCCTGTAGAGCCGAGCCCACGCTCGGCTGCTTTCTGTGGAGTCGAGCCATGCTCGACTGGTGGTCGAACAGCAGCCGAGCATGGGCTCGGCTCTACAAGTGCCCAATGCAGTAACGGTCAGCTTCACTGTGCTAGTTTTTCCCGCTCGACGAAGTCGCCCTCTGGCGTCTTTCCGTGCCCAGGAGTAAACGATTACATGCAGGACACCGCACTCACCACCCCCAACGCCGAGATCCGTCGTGCCGGGGTCGATCTCAATGGACTGATGACGGTGCTGGGCAAGCACCTGTATTCCACCCCGGTGGTGGCGCTGCGTGAGCTGGTACAGAACGCGCATGACTCGATCATCCGCCGCCGCATCGAGCAGCCCGGCGTTGACGTGCCTTCGCGCATTTCGGTGCAGGTTGATGCCGGTGCCGGCGTGCTGCGCATCACTGATACCGGTGCTGGCCTGACCCGCCAGGAGATCCACGATTACCTGGCCACCGTCGGCGTCGGCTACACCCGTGGCCTGCGCCAGGGCGGAGAGGACGATGAAGGGCTGATCGGCATGTTCGGCCTCGGCTTCCTGTCGGCCTTCGTGCTGGCCCGCCGGGTCAGCGTGCGCACCACCTCTTACCAGACGCCGGATCTGGGCCATCTGTACGTGTCCAGCAACGCCGAGCAATACACCGTCAGCGAAGTGCCTGCACGCGCGGTGGGCACTGAGGTGGAGCTGGAGCTGCATCCGGACTTCCTGCCGCTGGCCAACGAGGCGCGCCTGCATGAGGTGCTGGGCCGCTACTGCGCGTTGCTGTCCGAGCCGATCTTCATCGGTGCTGCGGGCGAGGCGCTCAATCCCGAGCCGCCGCCGTGGCGCGGCCAGGGGGAGGTCGCCGTGCATCCGGTGCAGGCCCGCCGGCAGGCGCTGCAGTTCGCCGCGCGGTTCGAGCACGATTTCGAACCGATCGTCACCGTGCCGTTGCGTGCCGATGGCAACAGCGATGCCACTGGCCTGCTGTGGGTGCAGGACGGCGCCACCTATGGCACCAGCGACAACCGCAACCTGTCGGTGTTCGTGCGTGGGATGCTGCTGGATGACGACGCGCGCGACCTGCTGCCGCCGTGGGCCGGTTTCATCGGCGGGGTGATCGAATCCTCGCGGTTGACGCCCACCGCCAGCCGCGAAGACCTGCAGCGCGATGACCAGTACCGCGCGGTGCAGCATGCACTGCTGGAGGCGCTGATCGACGGCCTGGCCGACGTTGCGAAGCAGCAACCGGAAGCCTGGCGGCGCGTGCTGACCCGCCACAACGAGGCGCTGCTGGGTGCGGCACTGTGCGATGACCGCCTGTTCGAACTGCTGATGGAGCATGTGCGGGTGCCGACTTCGCAGGGCGACCTGCCGGCCAGTGCGCTGCCGGCGCGCGGTGCCGTGCATGTCATCCTCGACAACGGCGGTGGCTTTGAAGAGATGCTGTTCCGCGCGATGGGCGTACCGGTCGCGCATGGCCATCGCTACGCGGTGGTGCCGTTCCTGCGGCGCTGGGCCCAGGCCAAGGGCCTGCGCCTGGTCGAGCTCGGCACCGAGCAGGGCAACCGCGCACTGTTCCGCAGTGATGACAGCCTCGACGAGGCGCAGCTGGCGTGGCTGCGCGAACAGCTGGGCGACGGCGAGCAGCTGCTGCCCGCACGTTTCAGCCCGGAGGCGCTGCCGGTGGTGGTGGTGCCCGACCGCGAGGCCGAGCTGAAGCAACGGCTGGAAGACGACGAGAACGACAAGCGCGTCTCGATGGCCGCGCTGCGCCTGGCGCGACAGTTCACCGCGCGCATCGAATCACGCGCACCGTCGCGGCTGTATCTCAATCTCGACAACCCGGCGGTGCAGGCACTGCTGCGCGCCCAGCGCGAGGGCCACCCACAGGCCGAGGCCGCAGCCCGCCTGCTGCGCTCGCTGAAAGTCATCGTCGCCGCGCAGGGCCGCCCGCTGGCACGCGCGACTGCTACGCCGGGCCCGGATCTCAATGGTGCCTTCACCGATATCGCCGGTGCCCTGCAGCAGATGCTGCGCTGAGCACCGCACCTTCTCATCCAGCCTTCGCTAGACAGGAGCAATTACCCCCATGGACATCTGGAACTGGGTCGAAAAGCTGCAGGGTGACCTGCGCCAGGCCGGCCAGGCGCAGAACGCGCACCTGCTGAACCGCCTCGCCGACGAGGTCAGTGAACTGCAGATCGACCGCGTCGATGCGCTGCTGCCCGAAGCACGCGCCCTGGGCAAGGCACTGGACAACCCGTGGGTTGACGTCTATGTCGGCCACTGGGCGCTGCGCAACCGCGTCGGCAACCGCGTGGAAGGCGAGAGCGCACTCGGCGAAGCCGTAGCGCTGTTCGAGCGCGCGCACCGCGAGGACACCCTGGAATGCCCGCAGTCGATCTGCGTGACCCAGGACCTGGCCGCTTGCTACGGCAACATCGACGGCCCGGGCTGGGTGCCCGAGCGCATCGAGGTCTGCGACGAAACCCTTGGCCGCATCGATCCGAGCTGGGCCTGTTTCCAGTGCCTGAGCTGCGAGAAGGCCGATGCGCTGCTCGATGATGGCCGTGGCCAGGCGGCGCTGGATTACCTGCAGGTGCAGGCCGATGCCGTGGAAGCCTGTGGCAAGGAAGTGTTCGACAGCTTCCCGGAGATGCAGATCAAGATCCTGCTGGGCATGGGCCGTGCCGATGAGGCACTGGCGCTGATCGAAAAACGGGAAGCCGAAGTTGCTGCGTCCGGAGAGTACGAGCCGGCCAACTGCACGGTGCCGCGTCGCTTGTCCAAGGCCTGGGCGCTGGCCCAGCTTGGCCGCGACGAAGAGGCGCTGCAGCAGCTGGTGCCGTGGAGCGAGCTGACCCCGAACTACTGGCGGCTGTGGGCAAACACCGCCGCAGCACTGTGCCAGCGTGATCCCGCGCGCAATACGTGGGATCTGGGCACGCGCTTCAACACCATCATCGAGCACTTCGCACGGGTCGGTTCGCACCGCCTGCTGATCGAAGTCGCGGCGTTGAGCCTGGAACTCGCCCTGCAGCGTGGCGCGCGCTGGGTCGCACTGCGGCAGCTCGAACTGGCCCGCACCCATCTGGCGCAGCTGCGCCAGGATCGGGGTGCCGCGGCGCTGGTGGCCGGCCTGGCCGCGCGCATCGAGGCATTGCCGGACGTCGCGCCGCTGCCGGTGCCGGCGGGCGAGCTGCTGGCATGGCTGGACGCGCAGGGCGAACAGAACCAGTCGCGCGATCCCGAGCGCGAAGCGCAGTGGTTGCTGCAGGCGCATGCCGAGCTACCCGATGACGAGGCGCTGGCCGACATGGCCGCCTCGGCACTGAATGCCTGCGGCGCGCAGGCCGAGGCGCGGTCGCTGCTGTGGCGGTTCGTACGCGGCCATGTGCAGCACGATGGCCCCGCGGCCTACACGCTGATGCGCTGGCTGGCCGAACAGGGCGACGACGACGGACTGCGCCAGCTGGCCGATCTGTATCGCGGCAGCGTGCCAGTGTTCGCGCACTGGTGCGAGGTGCAGCGTGCACGCCGCGTGTCCGACTGGCCGGCGCTGGAGCAGGCGGCCCGATCGCTTCTGGAGCTGTCTCCGGGCTCGCACGGCGCGCGCGGCACGCTGGCGCGCATGTACATGGAAACCGGCCGTTTCAGCGAGGCCCAGGCCTGTTATGCACAGCTGGTGGAGCTGCTGGACGAGCCCAATGCCGCGCATTGGGACCACATGAGCGCAGCCAGCGCCGCGCGCGACTGGGACGCCGTGCGCCGCTCGGCGGCGGCGCTTGGCATGGAATTGTCCAGCCAGGACGGCGTGGTAGAGGAGCCGTGGGGCTGGGTGATCATCCGCAGTGAAGAAAACGGCGAGCCGATGGAGTACTACGCCCGTCGCAGCGGTCCGGTGACCGCGCGCATCGTCGAGAACGCGCCGTCCAACCGCGCCCAGCAGGTGGGCGACTGGGTGGTGTTCGATGCCGCGCTGGTGCATCCGGCACCAGAGGAGGAGGAAGCACGCGAGCATTTCATCCCGACCTATGCGCAGGTGCATGTGCTGGAGCGCGGCGGCTTCGCCCGCAGCTGGATGATCGATGGCGCGCACCCGGGCGAAGATGCCTGGAATGCCTTCGTCGAGGCGGCCGAAGCACAGGGCTGGAAGGTGTGGTCACACAGCCGGCCGGACTACACCGTCACCGACCCCGATGTGGAAGAGGGTACGCTGCCCGGCCTGCTGTTCACCGTGGCCCAGCCGCAGGACCACGCACCGCTGGCACTGCACCGCTTCCTGCAGCAGCACACCGCGACGTGGCCGCATCCGCATTGCTGGCTGCGCCTGGCTGAAGCCTGTGACCAGGATCGCCAGCCGCATCTGGACGTGATCGAGCGTTACGGGTTGTAGGCCGGATATCGGGTAGTGCCGGCCGCTGGCCGGCAGCACCGGGAGATCCTGTATTGCCGGCCAGCGGCCGGCACTACCTCAGGGAAAAATACATGCGAAAGACAGGGATGTTGATGATCGCCGGGCTGCTGCTGGCCCCTGCCGTGCAGGCGTCACCCGCCTGCCAGGAACCAGAGGCGGTGGCCCGCGCCTTCTACGCGGCAACGACGGGCGATGGTGATCTGCTGGAGCCACCCCCGGCGCTGGTCAGCCCTGCCTTCGGCAAGGCACTGCGTGGAGAGCGCGCCTGCCAGCAGCGCGAAGAGGGCATCTGCACCATCGATTCGGATCCGTGGCTGGATGCGCAGGACGGTGACATCGAAACCCCGGTGCGCTACAGCTGGAAGGAGGCTTCGGCCTCCGCCGGCCAGGTCGAGATGCGCTATTCGGTGTGGAAGAAGGCCTACCTGACCCGCCTGCCGATGGTGCGCCACGGGCAGGGGTGCTGGCAGGTTGATGACATCGTCACCAACAGTGGTCGTTCGGTGCGGAAGATCCTGGCCCAGCCTTGACGGTAGCGCCGGTGGGTGCCGACCGTTGGTCGGCACACCGCCTATCGCGAATGCCCGAACACCAGTTCGATCACGAACTGGCTGCCGAAGAAGGCCAGCAGCAGCAACAGCATCGCCGCCAGCGTCCAGTGCACCGCCTTCATGCCGCGCCAGCCGTAGCGCCGGCGGCCGATCAGCAGCACGCCGAACACGATCCACGACAGCACGCTCAGCACGGTCTTGTGCACCAGCTTCTGCGCCAGCAGGTCGTCGACGAACAGCACCCCGGTGACCAGGGTCAGGGTCAGCAGCGCGAAGCCGACGGTGATCACCCGGAACAGCAGTGATTCCAGGTCGGCCAGCGGCGGCAGTGCCCGCAGCCAAGGCCGGAACTCGCGGCGGCGCAGCGCGCGTTCCTGCAGCCACAGCATGATCGCCAGCAACGCGGCGATGCTCAGCGTGGCGTAGGCCAGCAGGGCCAGCCAGGCGTGGCTGGCCAGGCGCCAGCCCAGTACCTTGCTCGGTTCGTGGCCGTAACCATGGTAGGCCAGCAGCAGCACGGCGGCCAGCGGGAACACCACCACGCCCAGCGCCGACATCCGCCCGCGCGCGCCGACCAGCGACGTCAGCCAGGCCATGCCCAGGCCGACCAGCGACAGTGCGGCGAAGAAGTGCATGTCCGGCCCGCCGTTGGTGCGCATCGCCACCATCACGTGGTAGCCGCCGTGCAGCAGCATGGCGGGCAGGGCCGGCCACAGCCAGATGGGGGAGCCGGTCGTCTCATCGCGGCCAAGCGCGCGCACCAGCAGGGCACTGGCAGCCAGGTAGAGCAGGACGGCGATGAGAACGATTGTCATCGTTGCAGTTTCGCATACCCCCGTGATGCTGGCGACGGCCCCGTGGCCGCAGTCCGGGGAGACAGCCGGACCCGTTATACTGCCTGCCTTATTGTCCCCCGCTTTCAGACAGGTTGCGCCGCATGTTCGAGTCCCTGACCCAGCGCCTTTCCGGCACCATCGAGCGCCTGCGTGGCCGTGGCCGCCTGACCGAGGAGAACATCCGCGAGGCGACCCGCGAAGTGCGCATCGCGCTGCTCGAGGCCGACGTTGCGCTGCCGGTGGTGCAGGCCCTGATCGAGCGCATCAAGGTGCGCGCGGTCGGCCAGGAAGTGCTGAAGTCGCTGACCCCGGGCCAGGCGCTGATCAAGGTCGTGCGCGACGAGCTGACTGCGGTGATGGGCGCCGAAGCCAGCGACCTGAACCTCAATGTGCCCGCTCCGGCCATCATCCTGATGGCGGGCCTGCAGGGCGCCGGCAAGACCACCACCGTGGGCAAGCTGGCCAAGCACCTGAAGGAAAAGCGCAAGAAGAAGGTGATGGTGGTCTCGGCCGACGTCTACCGTCCGGCCGCGATCGAACAGCTGAAGACCCTGGCCGAGCAGGTCGGCGTGCTGTTCTTCCCGTCCAGTGCCGACCAGAAGCCGGAAGCCATTGTCCGCGCCGCCATCGACGATGCACGCAAGTCGTTCGTCGACGTGCTGCTGGTCGATACCGCCGGCCGCCTGGCCATCGACGAAGCGATGATGGCCGAGATCAAGGCCCTGCACGCTGCGGTGAATCCGGCCGAAACGCTGTTCGTGGTCGACGCCATGACCGGCCAGGACGCGGCCAATACCGCCAAGGCCTTCGGCGATGCCCTGCCGCTGACCGGCGTGGTGCTGACCAAGACCGACGGTGACGCCCGCGGCGGCGCCGCGCTGAGCGTGCGCTACATCACCGGCAAGCCGATCAAGTTCGTCGGTGTCAGTGAAAAGCCGGAAGGCCTGGACGTGTTCCACCCGGACCGTATCGCCAGCCGCATCCTCGACATGGGCGACGTGCTGTCGCTGGTCGAGCAGGTCGAGCAGCAGGTCGACAAGGACAAGGCCGCCAAGCTGGCCGAGAAGGTCGCCAAGGGCAAGAAATTCGACCTGAACGACATGCGTGACCAGCTGGAGCAGATGCAGAACATGGGCGGCATCGGCGGCCTGATGGACAAGCTGCCGGGCCTGGGCAACATCCCCGACCATCTGAAGCAGCAGGTCAGCCAGGGCAAGGAAGTGCCGCGCATGATCGCCATCATCAGCTCGATGACCAAGAAGGAACGGCGCAATCCGAACCTGCTCAACGGCTCGCGCCGCGCGCGCATCGCCAAGGGCTCGGGCGTGACGCCGGCCGACGTCAACAAGCTGATGAAGCAGTACATGCAGATGGAAAAGATGATGAGCAAGATGGCCGGCGGTGGCATGAAGGGCATGTTGCGCAGCATGAAGGGCATGATGGGCGCCATGGGCGGCCGCGGCATGCCGTTCCGTTGATGACGGCCCCGTCCGCAATCTGATGTAGCGCCCGGGCCCACGCTCGGGCGGCGGCGCACAAGCGCCGCAGCAGGCCGTCGGGCAGCAGGCTCGACTCTTCCCCTGTCCTGCGCGCACCATGGGGGCCTGTCCGAAACGATGGGCCGTCATGCAGAGTTCCGCTGTAGCTTCCCGCGCCGAGGCGTTCTGCCGGCGCTTTGGCGTTTCCGTTCCGATCCTGCTGGCACCGATGGCCGGTGCCTGCCCGGTACCGTTGTCGGCTGCGCTGGCCAACGCCGGCAGCATGGGCGCAATGGGCGCGGTGTTGTCCTCTTCGGCCGATATCGGTCGCTGGATGGATGACTTCCGCGCAGCCTCCAGCGGTCCGGCGCAGGTGAACCTGTGGATGCCGGACCCTGTACCTGCCCGTGACGTTGCCGCCGAGGCCGCCAGCCGCGCCTTCCTCGCGCAATGGGGCCCGGAGGTGCCGGCCAGCGCCGCCGACGCCACGCCGGCCGACTTCGAAGAACAGTTCGCCGCACTGCTGGCGGCGCGTCCTGCGGTGGCCTCGACCATCATGGGCGTGTTGCTGCCGCGCCACGTGCAGCAGTTGAAGGACGCCGGCATCGCCTGGATCGCCTGTGCCACCACCTTGTCCGAAGCGCGCGCGGCACAGGACGCCGGCGCCGACGCGGTGGTGGCGCAGGGCGCGGAGGCCGGCGGCCATCGTGGTTCCTTTGATCCGGCGATGGCCGAGCGCCAGCTGGTGGGACTGTTTGCGCTGCTGCCGCGCCTGGCCGATCAGCTGCAGATTCCGGTGATTGCCGCCGGCGGCATCGCCGATGGCCGTGGCATCGCTGCCGCACTCACCTTGGGTGCCAGTGCGGTGCAGATCGGCACCGCCTTCCTGCGCACGCCGGAAGCGGCGATCGCTTCGGCGTGGGCCGATGGGCTGGCCGCCAGCGAACCGGAAGATACCTGGCCGACCCGCGCCTTCAGTGGTCGCCTGGGCCGTGGCCTGGCGACGCCCTATGTGCGCGCCGCTGCCGCAGAAGGCGCCCCCGCGCCGCGTCCATACCCGGTGCAGCGCGGCCTGACCGCCCCGATGCGCAGGCAGGCGGCGCAGGACAATCGTCTCGCAGCGATGCAGGCCTGGGCCGGGCAGTCGGCGTGGATGGCACCGGCGCAGCCGGCCGCCGACGTGCTGCGCGGCATGTGGGAACAGGCGCAGGCACTGCTGCCATGATGGTGAGCTGCAACGGCCGGGCGGCGCAGGTGAAGGATCTCCTGCCGGCGCTGGTGAATTACGGCCACTTCACCTCGCTGCAGGTGCGTGGTGGTGCAGTGCAGGGGCTGGACCTGCATCTGGCGCGGCTGTCACAGGCTACGCGCGAACTGTTCGGCAGCGAACTGGACACGGTGCAGGTACAGGCATGGATGGCGCAGGCATTGCAGCAGTCAGGGCAGGTCGATGCCTCGCTGCGGGTGACGGTGTACTCGCGCCGCTTCGATTTCCGCAATCCGCTGGCGGCGGTGCCGGTGGACGTGCTGGTGGCGGTGTCAGCGCCGGTGACGCTGACCGTCGCCAAGCGCGTGCGCAGCGTGGCCTGGCAGCGTGAACTGCCGCAGATCAAGCACGTCGGCACGTTTGGTTTGTTCGCCGAACGCCGCGCGGCGCTGGCGGCCGGATTCGACGATGCGCTGTTTGTCACCGCCGATGGCGACGTGAGTGAAGGCAGCACCTGGAACCTGGCCGTGCACGATGGTGAGCGGCTGCTCTGGCCACAGGCGCCGGCCCTGCGCGGGACTGCCGAGGCACTGCTGAAGCAGCATTGGCCGGGACCTCAGGTCACTCAGCCGCTGCCGCTGGCCGATCTGGCCGGCGTGAAGGCGGCTTTTGCCTGCAACGCCAGCGGCCTGTGGGCGCTGGAGGCCATTGACGGGCATGTCCTGCCCGGCTCGCAGGCGCTGGCTGAACAGGGCAGGGTGGTGCTGGCGGCGGTGGCCTGGCAGGGATTGGGGTCAGCCCGCTTTTGCGGCACAAAAGCGATCTGACCCCCCGGGGTTGGCCCGGCCGCGATCTGCCGCTATAATCGCCCGCTTACCTCGCCATCCTGGCGACTGGGCAATAGGAAAAACACCATGGTCAAGATCCGACTGACCCGCGGCGGCGCCAAGAAGCGTCCGTTCTACCACATCATCGTCACCGACGTGCGCAGCGCGCGCGACGGCCGCAACATCGAGCGCGTTGGCTTCTACAACCCGGTCGCCCAGGGCGCCGAGAAGCGCATCGAGCTGGACCTGGCCCGCGTTGACCATTGGGTCAAGAACGGCGCCCAGCCGACCGACAAGGTCCGCAACCTGATCAAGGAAGCGACCAAGTCCCAGGCCGCTGCGGCCTGATCCTGACGGGCCACGCTTCGGCGTGGCCCTCTTGGTTGACGCAGATGAAAGATATCGAGCGCCGCATCCTGCTGGGCAGGGTTGTCGGCGCTTTTGGTGTGCGCGGCGAAATCAAGCTCGAGTCCTGGACCGAGCCTCGTTCCGCCATTTTCCGTTACCAGCCGTGGATCGTGCGCAGCCCGTCCGGCGTGGAAACCACGGTTGAGGGTGTACGCGGCCGCGACAGCGGCAAGCACCTGGTGGCCCGTTTTCCCGGGGTCGAGGATCGCGATGTGGTCGAAGCGATGCGCGGCACCGAGATCTACGTGGCCCGCAGTGCCCTGCCGCCGCCGAAGCCCGATGAGTATTACTGGGTGGACCTGGAAGGCCTGGATGTGAAGACCACCGAGGGCGTTGCCCTGGGCCAGGTCTCGCATCTGTTCAGCACCGGCGCCAATGACGTGGTGGTGGTCCGGGGTGATCGCGAGCGGATGATTCCGTTCGTGCAGCCGGACTTCGTCAAATCCGTCGATTTCGAGGCCAACCTGATCGTGGTCGACTGGGACCCCGAGTTCTGAGTGTGAGCATGCGTTTCGACGTCATCACCCTGTTTCCCGAGTTCCTCGCCCAGTCCGCTGGACTGGGCGTGGTCGGGCGCGCGCAGGAGAAGGGACTGTTCAGCCTGCATGGCTGGAACCCCCGTGATTACGCCGAAGGCAACTACCGCCGGGTGGACGACCGTCCGTTCGGTGGTGGCCCGGGCATGGTGATGCTGATCGAGCCGCTGCAGGCCTGCCTGCAGGCGATCCGAGAGGCCGATCCCACCCCGGCGCGGGTGATCTACCTCAGCCCGCAGGGCGCGCCGTTGACCCAGGCCAAGGTGCGGGAACTGGCGGCGCTGCCGCGCATGGTCCTGCTCTGTGGCCGCTACGAGGGCATCGACGAGCGTTTCCTGGAGGCCAATGTCGACGAGGAAATCTCCCTCGGCGACTACGTGCTGTCCGGGGGCGAGCTGGGCGCGGCGGTGATCATCGACGCCGTGGCCCGCCTGCAGGACGGTGCCCTGAACGATGCGGAGTCGGCGGCGCAGGACAGCTTCGAGGGCGACCTCGGTCTGCTCGACTGCCCGCATTACAGCCAGCCGGCCCAGCACCCGCTGGGGGACGTGCCGGAGGTTCTGCGCTCGGGCAACCACGCTGCCATCGCCGCCTGGCGCCGCCAGCAGTCGCTGCTCCGGACCGCCCAGCGGCGCCCGGACCTGCTGGATGAACAGGCACTGGGCAAGGCCGACCGCAAACTGCTGGAGCAGGGCCGCCAGGCCCGGAACCAGAAGGCCAGCCCCTAGCGCAGGGCTGGCTTTATCGGCTATCATGGCCAATTCCCGCCAGCCCCGGTTGGCGCGCGCAGTACCCAAAACAAACGTGCAGCACAGTCCGGTGACTGCATGAGCCCACGTTGTCGATATGACACGCCCACCCGAACAAGAATCGGTGTAACCCATGAGCAAGCTGAACAAGTCCATCGTCGCGGAATTCGAATCCGCCCAGATCACCCGTGAACTGCCGAAGTTCAGCCAGGGCGACACCGTTGTCGTCAACGTGAAGGTGAAGGAAGGCAGCCGCGAGCGCGTGCAGGCCTACGAAGGCGTCGTCATCGCCACCAAGAATGCCGGCCTGAACTCCTCGTTCACCGTCCGCAAGATCTCGCACGGCTACGGCGTCGAGCGCGTTTTCCAGACCCACAGCGCCATCATCGACTCGGTCGAAGTGAAGCGTCGTGGTAAGGTCCGCGCCGGCAAGCTGTACTACCTGCGTGGCCTGGAAGGCAAGGCTGCCCGCATCAAGGAAGACCTGGCTGCCGCTGCTGCCGCCAAGGCTGCCCGTCTGGCCGACAAGGCCTGATAAACAACTTCGGTTGTTGCCGCGACGGCCACCTTCGGGTGGCCGTTTGCGTTTCCGGCATCGCATCGGCCACGATCAGGTGATGAGCGACATCAACCCGCGCTATCCTGCCGTGATCCAGT
Organism: Stenotrophomonas sp. T8; assembly: GCF_051853085.1. Taxonomy (NCBI): domain Bacteria; kingdom Pseudomonadati; phylum Pseudomonadota; class Gammaproteobacteria; order Lysobacterales; family Lysobacteraceae; genus Stenotrophomonas; species Stenotrophomonas sp. T8. The sequence goes on from NZ_CP195329.1 coordinate 926,656, forward strand.
CGGCGCTGCGCTTCCTGGACGGCCAGGGGCTGGCGCGCGTGCAGTCGGCACCGCTGCTGCATCGCCTGCTGTGGCGCCTGGGCATTGCACTGCCGCCGCCGATCCTGGCCGGATTTGCTACCAACGCGTTGGTGCAGGGCCTGCTGTTCGGGCTGTTCTGGACCGCGCTGATGTGGCTGATGCTGTGGCAGGGCAGCGAGCGCCCGCTGGCGCTGTTGCTGGTGGCCGGCCTGTCGGCTGGCGTGCTGTTCGGCATGGTGATGGCGGCGCTGATGCGCTCGCTGCGCCGCCACCGCAAGCTGCCGGACTGGCGACGGTTCCGCGCACGGCAGGCAGACTGAGCCGATGGCGCACTGCGCCGTGACCACACGGCGGGCCCGCGCTAGGCTGCAGCTTCATCCCGATGCCCGTGCCGTGCGATGCCTGCCAAGCGAACCGCACCTTCCACTGCGCCCACGCTGCTGTCCGGTGGCAACCCGCAGATCGCCAAGGGCGAGGGCGATGCGCCGGTGCAGGCATACATCGCCGCCATGCCGGACTGGAAACGTGCGATCGGCGCGCGACTGGATGCATTGATCGAGCAGGCCGTACCTGGCGTGCACAAGGCGGTGAAGTGGAACTCGCCGATGTATGCGGTTGCGCCGGGCGAAGGGTGGTTTCTCAGCTTCCATTGCTTCACCCGCTACATCAAGGTGGCGTTCTTCCGCGGCGCGGCACTGGCGCCAGTGCCGCCCGAGCCGTCCAGGAGCGCCAATACGCGTTACCTGCACATCTTCGAAGATGCCCCGTTGGATAAAACGCAGTTCCGCGACTGGGTGCGCCAGGCCGCCGCGTTGCCCGGCGAGCGCATGTAACCCCGACGTTCCGATTCCCTTCCCGACGAGAGCCGCTGATGGTCACGCATGCACCGAACCCTGCCGATGCCGGAACACCGGCCGCTGAACTGATCGACGCGCGCATCGCCGAACTGGGTGACTGGCGCGGCGAAACACTGGCACGCGTGCGCGCCTTGATCCATGAAGCCCTGCCCGACGTGCAGGAGACCTGGAAGTGGCGCGGCACGCCGGTGTGGGAGCAGGACGGCATCCTGTGCACCGGCGAAACCTACAGGCAGGCGGTGAAACTGACCTTCGCCCACGGCGCGGCGCTGCCGGACCCGAAGGGCCTGTTCAATGCCAGCCTGGACGGCAACACCCGGCGCGCGATCGATATCCATCAAGGCGCGATGCCGGATGCCGCTACGTTCAAGGCGCTGCTGCGCGCGGCGGCGACGTTCAACGCGGCGAAGAAGAAGCGCTGACCGTCTTCTGTAGAGCCGAGCCCATGCTCGGCTGACAGGCCTGTGCGGACCAACGGTCCGCACCCACCTCAACGTGGCGGCGCTGGCTCCAGTGCCGCATCCGGGTCGGCCACCGGCGAGGGTGGGCAGGCGGGAATCTCCGAGGGCGTGGCCAGCGCTTCGGCATGCGAGGGCTTGCCCATCATCTTCGCCTTGCGCCAGCCACCCCAGCGGTAATACGCCAGCGACAGCAGCATCGACACCAGCGAGCTGACCGGGAAGCTCCACCAGATCGCATCGGCGCCCCAGTAAGGCTGCAGCAGTTCGGCGAACGGCACGCGCACGCCCCACAGCGAGCCGGCCAGGATCAGCAGCGGCGGAATCACCGCGCCGGTGGAGCGCACCACGCCGGAGATCACGAAGCTGACGCCGAAGAACAGGAACGAGCCGATCACTACGTGGTTGAGGTGGCGCGCGATCTCCAGCGCCTGGCTGGCCGGTGGCAGGAACAGCGCCAGCAGCTGGCGATCGAACACCACCAGCGGCAGGATCAACGCGCCGGTCAGCAGGAAGTTGAACAGCACGCCTTGGCGCGCGGTGCCGCGCACGCGGTCCCAGCGCTGCGCCCCCACGTTCTGTGCGGCCATCGAAGAGCACGCTGCACCGATCGCCATCGCTGGCATCTGCAGGTAGTTCCACAGTTGCAGGGCAGCGCCGTAGCCCGCGCCGGTGTCGGTCCCGTACTGGTTGACCATGGTCATCAGCAGGATCACCGACAGCGAGATCAGCACCATCTGCAGGCCCATCGGCACGCCCTTGACCACCAGCGCCTTGAGGATGGTCATGTCGAGCTTGAACAGGCGCATGTCGGCGCGGCCCAGCCACAGGGTGTGGCGCTTGTGCCGCATGTACAGCAGCAGGCCGGCCAGCGACAGCGTCTGCGCGACCAGCGTGGCCCACGCCGAGCCGGCGATACCCAGCGCAGGGAACGGCCCCATGCCGAAGATCAGTACCGGGTTCAGCACGATGTCCAGCGCCACCGACACCATCAGGAAACGGAATGGCGTGCGCGAATCACCGGCACCGCGCAGCGCGGCGGTGAGGAAGGCGAACGCGTACAGCGTCGGCATCGCCAGGAAGATGATCTGCAGGTAGGCCTCGGCCAATGGCAGCGAAGCGGCCGGCGTGCCCATCGCCGCCAGCAGCGGATGGGCCATGAACCAGCCGGCGAGGGCGATGATCACCGACAGGCCGATGAAGAAGGTGGCGCTGGTGCCGACCACGCGCCGCGCCTGCGCGATGTCGCGCGCGCCGATCGCCTGGCCGATCAGGATGGTGGAGGCCATGCCGAAACCGAACACCGAGCCGATCAGGAAGAACATGATGTTGTTGGCGTTCGCGGTGGCGGTCAGTGCCGCCTCGCCCAGGAAGCGCCCGACCCAGACCGCGTTCACCGAACCGTTCAGCGACTGCGCGATGTTGCCCGCCAGGATCGGCAGGGAGAACAACAGGAGATTGCGCCCGATCGGGCCGGAGGTCAGGTCAAGCGGCGCTTTGGCCATGGAGTGGTGATCGAATCCCGGGAGGCGCACACTAGCACCAAGCCAGTTTGCGGGATGTGGCAATGCATCAACGACTGCAGGTGGAGCGGAGGTTGGCGCTGGCCTTGATCGGCGCTGTATTGGCCGCATGTTCGATGGACGACCGGCTGGGTGATACCCAGATCCGGCCAACCGACCGTCCCGAGTGCCTGGTCGGCAGCCAGCGCCAGGACCTGGCCTCCGGGATGCGGCCATTGATCGGCGGCACCGGCTGCCGCGCCGACCCGGACAACCCGCGTCCCCTCAACAAGCCACTGGAGTAGCCTGCCCCCATGCCCGAGCTTTCCCCGCTGTCACCCAGTGTCCGCCTGGACATCTGGTTGTGGGCGGCCCGTTTCTTCAAGACCCGCAGCCTGGCCAAGCAGGCGATCGAGACCGGCAAGGTCAGCGTTGCCGGGCAGCGTCCGAAATCCTCACGCGCGGTGCGCGTGGGCGAGCAGCTTCAGGTCGACCGTGGTGAAGAGCATTTCGAGGTCCAGGTGCTCGGCCTGAGCGATCAGCGCGGGCCCGCAGCGACGGCGCAGCAGCTGTATGCCGAGAGCGAGGCCTCCAAGGCACGTCGTGCCGAACAGCGTGCGCTGCGCATCGCCGCGCGTGACGGGTTCCAGCCGCCGGAGCACAAGCCGGACAAGCGCGCACGCCGGTTGATCCGCGCGCTGGGGGACATCGACGCGCTGTGACGCAGCCCCGGCGTTCGCCGGCGACATCACCTTCCGGGATACGCCGCAGCGCGGTGGCAGCGGCTTCAACGAGAGCTCGCCGGACCGTGCCTGCGTCCAGGCGCTGCGGGACGCCAGCCGAAATGGCGTACTGCTGCGGAGAGCATGCGAACCGACGCTTCGCACCCGGTGGAGCGCGCCGGTAGCGCCGGGCCATGCCCGGCGACTACCCCGATCGCCTCAACCGTGCAGGTCGTAGCGGTCCAGTTCCATCACCCGCGTCCAGGCGGCGATGAAATCCTGTACGAACTTCTTCTCGCCATCGGCGCTGGCATAGACCTCGGCCAATGCGCGCAGCACCGCGTTTGAGCCGAACACCAGGTCGGCGCGGGTACCGGTCCAGCGCACAGCGCCGTCGGTGCGGCCACGGCCTTCGTAGCTTTCGCGGCCGGTGGCCTTCCACTGCGTACCCATGTCCAGCAGGTTGACGAAGAAGTCGTTGCTGAGCGTGCCTGGGCGCGTGGTGAACACGCCGTGCTTGCCACCATCGGCATTGGCACCGAGCACGCGCAGGCCGCCGACCAGCACGGTCATCTCCGGCGCGGTCAGCGTAAGCAGCTGCGCCTTGTCGATCAGCAGCGCCTCCCCGGGCACGCTGTAGGCGCCCTTCAGGTAATTGCGGAAGCCATCGGCGACCGGCTCGAGCACCGCGAACGATTCGACGTCGGTCTGTTCCTGGCTGGCATCGGTACGGCCCGGGGTGAACGGCACGCTGACCTCATGGCCACCGGCCTTGGCCGCCTGTTCGACACCTACGCCACCGGCCAGCACGATCAGGTCGGCCAGTGACACGTGCTTGCCGCCGGCATTGAAGCTGGCCTGCACCTTTTCCAGCGCGGCCAGCACCTTGGCCAGCTGCTGCGGCTGGTTCACCTCCCAGTCCTTCTGCGGCGCCAGGCGGATGCGCGCACCGTTGGCGCCGCCGCGCTTGTCCGAACCACGGAAGGTCGAAGCCGACGCCCATGCGGTGGACACCAGCTCGGCGACGCTCAGGCCCGCTGCGGCGATCTGCTGCTTCAGCGCGGCGATGTCCTTGGCGTCGATCAGCGGGTGCTGTGCTTCCGGCAGCGGGTCCTGCCAGATGAACTGTTCGGCCGGAATTTCCGGGCCGAGGTAACGTGCGCGCGGGCCCATGTCGCGGTGGGTCAGCTTGAACCAGGCGCGGGCGAAGGCATCGGCGAAGGCCTGGGGCTCGGCGAGGAACCGGCGCGAGATCTTCTCGTAGGCCGGATCCATGCGCAGCGACAGGTCGGTGGTGAGCATGGTGGGGCGGTGCTTCTTCGACGGGTCGTGCGCGTCGGGAATCACCGCTTCGGCGTTCTTGGCCACCCACTGGTGGGCACCGGCCGGGCTCTTGCTCAGCTCCCATTCGTTGCCGAACAGGATTTCGAAGAAATCGTGGCTCCACTGCGCCGGGGTGCGCGTCCAGGTCACTTCCAGGCCGCTGGTGATGGCGTCGCCGCCCTTGCCGCTGCGGAAGCTGCTGGCCCAGCCCAGGCCCTGGTTTTCCAGCCCGGCGGCTTCCGGTTCCTTGCCGACGTTGTCGGCCGGGCCGGCACCGTGGGTTTTGCCGAAGCTGTGGCCGCCGGCGATAAGCGCGACGGTTTCCTCGTCGTCCATGGCCATGCGGCCGAACGTATCGCGGATGTCATGCGCGGCCAGCACCGGATCCGGGTTGCCATCCGGCCCCTCCGGATTGACGTAGATCAGGCCCATCTGCACTGCGGCCAGCGGGTTTTCCAGCGTGCGCGAGTGCACGTCGCCGTCGGCATCGTCATCGGATACGAGCACGCCATGGTTCTCTTCAACGCCTTCCGAGCCATGCTTGTAGCGCACGTCACCGCCCAGCCAGGTGGTTTCGCGGCCCCAGTACACATCCTGGTCCGGCTCCCAGGTATCGGGGCGGCCGCCGGCAAAGCCCAGGGTCTTGAACCCCATCGATTCCAGCGCGACGTTACCGGTGAGGATGAGCAGGTCGGCCCAGGAAATGGCCTGGCCGTACTTCTGCTTGATCGGCCACAGCAGGCGCCGGGCCTTGTCCAGGCTGACATTGTCCGGCCAGCTGTTGAGCGGTGCGAAGCGCTGCTGGCCACGACCGCCGCCGCCGCGGCCGTCGCCGATGCGATAGGTGCCGGCACTGTGCCAGGCCATGCGGATGAACAGGCCACCGTAGTGCCCGAAGTCGGCCGGCCACCAGTCCTGCGAATCGGTCATCAGCGCCTTCAGGTCCGCCTTCAGCGCGGCGTAGTCCAGCCCCTTGAAGGCCTTGGCGTAATCGAAGCCGGCATCGAGCGGATTGGAGCGCGCCGAATGCTGGTTGAGCAGGTCCACGCGCAACTGGTTCGGCCACCAGTCGCGGTTGGTCGTCGCGTCGCCGACGACGGCATGGTTGAACGGGCACTTCGCTTCGCTTTTCATGGGTCTCTACCTGTGGACTGGCGAAAGGTGGAATCGGGGGAGGCCTGACCACGATAGGTGGCGCCTACCAATGGGTAAATTCGATTGATTCAACCGATGCGATAGTGGTGAACTATGGAGCCGTCCGACTAGGACGGTCGTGTCCGATCAACGCTTCAGCAGACCCGCGCCCAGCTTCATCAAGTCACTGGCTCCGAACTGGCCGTCGCCGTCCTGGTCCAGGACGCCGCCGAGCAGGTTGCCGATGCCGCCGGACTGCTGCGTTTCCTGGCCCAATGCCTGGCTCAGCTGGCCTGCGTTGCCACCCTGGGCGAAGCGCTGGGCCAGGAAGGACATGACGATGGGGGCGAGGATTGCCAGCAGCTTGCCCGAAGTGCCGCTGTCGAGACCGGTCTTCTGCCCGAGCAGTTGTGCCGCCTGCGGTTGCTGGCCACCGAACACGTGGCCGAGGATGCCGGCGCCATCGGTGGCGCCGCTGCCGCCCCCGCCCATCACCGCGCCCAGGATCCCGCCCAGGTCGAAACCGCCGCCACCGCTGTGGTCGCGCTGCAACGCGTTGAGCAGCGACTGCGCGCCCTGCGGCTCACTGGCGTTCTGCCCCATCGCGCCGAGCAGCAGGGGCAGGGCGCTGCCGACGGCCTGGGCGGTCTGGCTGCTGTCCAGGCCGAGTTGCTGGGACACCTGCTGCAGGCCCTGGCCCTGCTGCAGCTGCTGGAAGAGGGATGCAGCGAGCGATTCGGTGTTCATGGCAGTCTCTGTTCTGTGAAGGAAGGACGGCCCGAGCATAACGCTGCGTGCACTACGGGAATGCGAAGGCAGCCGAGCATGGGCCCGGCTCTACAGACAGAGCGCGACGGGGTCGTTGTGGAGCCGAGCATGGGCTCGGCTCTACAGGCAGGGCGTGAGTTGTAGAGCCCTGCCCGCGCTCGGCCCAGGCCTGCCAGCGGGCGCGGTTACAGCAGCGTCTTCAACCGGTACAGCGCCTCAAGCGCCTGCTTCGGCGTCAACTCGTCCGGGTCGATCGCCGCCAGCGCTTCCTGCGCCTTGCTGGACGGCGCGCTGAACAGGCCGAACTGCTGCGGTGCATCCAGTGCCTGCGGTGCCAGTTCGGCCGCGTGGCTTTCACCGCCGCGCTGTTCCAGCTCGGCCAGGCGGCGACGCGCCTGCGCCACAGTAGCCCGCGGCAGGCCGGCCAGTGCCGCCACCTGCAGGCCGAAGCTGCGGTTGGCCGGGCCATCCTTCACCGCGTGCATGAACACCAGCGCTTCACCGTGCTCGACTGCATCCAGGTGCACGTTGGCAATGCCGCTGCGGCCGCCCTCGTGTTGTTCGTCGGCCAGCGCGGTCAGCTCGAAGTAGTGGGTCGCGAACAGCGTATAGCAGCGGTTCTGGTAGGCCAGGTGACGTGCGACCGCATCGGCCAGCGCCAGGCCGTCGTAGGTAGAGGTGCCGCGGCCGATCTCGTCCATCAGCACCAGCGAATGGGCGGTGGCGTGATGCAGGATGTAGCTGGTCTCGGCCATCTCGACCATGAAGGTCGACTGCCCGCGGGCGAGGTCGTCACCGGCGCCGATGCGGGTCAGGATGCGGTCGATCGGGCCGATCACCGCGCGGCTGGCCGGCACGAAACTGCCGATATGGGCCAGCAGCACGATCAGCGCGTTCTGCCGCATGTAGGTCGATTTACCGCCCATGTTCGGGCCGGTGATGACCAGCATGCGACGGTCGGGATGCAGGTCCAGGTCGTTCGGTTCGAACGGCTGCTCACGCACCGCTTCGACCACCGGATGGCGGCCACGCTCGATCTTCAGGCACGGTGCCGTTTCCAGTTCCGGCCGCGACCAGTCCAGCGCCTGCGCGCGCTCGGCGAAGGCGGCCAGCACGTCCAGTTCGCTCAGCGCAGCGGCGCACTGCTTCAACGGTTCCAGCTGTTCGCCGAGGGTGTCCAGCAGCTGCTCGTACAGGTATTTCTCGCGCGACAACGAACGGTCGCGCGCGGACAGCACCTTGTCTTCGAACGCCTTCAGTTCTTCGGTGATGTAGCGCTCGGCATTGGTCAGCGTCTGGCGGCGGGTGTAGTGCACCGGCGCACGGTCGGACTGGCCCTTGCTGATCTCGATGTAGTAGCCATGCACGCGGTTGTAGCCCACCTTCAGGGTGGGAATGCCGCTGCTTTCGCGTTCGCGCTGTTCCAGATCGACCAGGAACTGGTCAGCATGGGTGGACAGGCGGCGCAGCTCGTCCAGCTCTTCATCGAAGCCGTCGGCCAGCACGCCGCCGTCGCTCAGCTTCAGTGGCGGCATTTCGGCAATGGCGCTGGCCAGCAGCTGCGCGCACGCGTCATGCTCGCCCAGCGCGGCGTGCAGGGCCTGCAGGCGCGGCGAATCCAGCGGCGCCAGCACCTCGCGCACGGCGGGCAGCAAGCCCAGGCCATCGCGCAGGGTGGAGAAATCGCGCGGGCGCGCCGAGCGCAGCGCGACGCGGGTGAGGATGCGTTCCAGGTCGCCCAGGCGGCGGAACTGTTCGCGGATATCGGCGTCGCTGCCGCGGTCGATCAGGGTTTCCACCGCATGGTGACGCTGTACCAGAACCTCGCGCAGGCGCAGTGGGCGGTGCAGCCAGCGCCGCAGCAGGCGGCCGCCCATCGGCGTCACCGTGCTGTCGAGCACGCCCAGCAGGGTATTACGGGTATCGCCGTCGACGCGCGTGTCCAGTTCCAGGTGGCGACGGGTGGCGGCGTTCATCGCGATCGCCTCGCCAGCGGTTTCCATCGCGATCGAGGTCAGGTGCGGCAGGCGCTGCTTCTGGGTCTCCTCGACATAGCCGAGCAGGGCACCTGCGGCAGCGGTCGCGCGCGGCTTGTCATCGATGCCGAAGCCGCTCAGGTCATGCAGCTTGAAGAAGTTCAGCAGCTGGCGGCGGCCGCTGTCGGCGTCGAACAACCAGGGGGCGCGACGGCGCACGCCGGTGCGCTGGCGCAGGAATTCCGGCCAGTTTTCTTCGTCGGGCACCAGCAGCTCGGCCGGCTCCAGTCGGGCCAGTTCGGCTTCCAGGGCGTCGTCGGTTTCCACTTCGTTGACCAGGAAGCGGCCACCGGCCAGGTCGGCCCAGGCCAGGCCGTAGCCCTGCTTCGTGCGCGACAGCGCCATCAGCAGGGTGTCACGGCGCTCGTCCAGCAGCGCTTCGTCGGTGACGGTTCCGGGGGTGACGATGCGCACCACCTTGCGTTCGACCAGGCCCTTGGCCAGCGCCGGGTCACCGATCTGCTCGCAGATCGCCACTGACTCGCCCAGCGCCACCAGCCTTGCCAGGTAGCCCTCGTAGGCATGCACCGGCACGCCGGCCATCGGAATCGGTGCGCCGCCGGAGCTGCCACGCTGGGTCAGGGTGATGTCGAGCAGGCGCGCGGCCTTGCGCGCATCGTCGTAGAACAGCTCGTAGAAGTCGCCCATGCGGAAGAACAGCAGCAGGTCCGGGTACTCGGACTTGGCTGCGAAGAACTGCTTCATCAGCGGGGTATGTTCGGCGGACTTGTCTTTGGACATGGGACTCGTGGATCAGGGCATCCGGCCGCGCCGGAGGGCAGCGGCAGCGGAGCGCGTACAGGGCCGTCCATGGTAACTGCTGGGGCGCAGGGCTGCCGCCACCGGTGGCAGGCCGGTACGGCACGGAAAGGGCTCGGCCCGAGCTGCCACGCCTCGCCAGCCATGAACACGCGGTTGATCTCCGCGTACAGGCTGGCGATGTCATCGATGGCGGCGCCTTCAATCTGTAGGACGATGGTCATGCGCCGACTGTAGCGTGACCCGCGCGCAGGGCGTGTGCGGCTGAACGGAATCGCTTTGCGGGCGTGGGCCGTGCACCGCATACTTCGCGGCTGCACTTCGCTGCACGGCTGTCGTGCAGCAGCATGCGCCGCTTTGCAGGCACGAGGCGAACGCTCGTTCCGCAACCTGCCAGCGCTTTGCCGCGAGCCTTTGCACCGGGCTGACGCGCGCCCTCCGGAAATTCATCCTTCAGAAACTCCCGCGCCGGCCGATCTGTACTCCGGCATTGCGCCTGTCGCGCGATGCCGTGGCTGTCCATGGTGGCGCAGCCTCGGTTCACGTTCCTGCAGCACCGCGGCTGGCACCGCGGGCGCTGGCAGAACGATTTCGAATGGAACGTAGCGTGGAAACAGGGAAGAAGCACCCGGGGCCGAGGCTCCATCGTGGTTGGTCATTGATGCTCGCCGTTGCCGCATGGCCGGCGACCGCCCAGCAGGCCGGTGATCCCGCCGCGCAGGAACTGCTGCGGCAGCAGGAGCGCGAACGCGTGCTGCGCGAGCAGCAGGAACAACGCCCCGACGTCCGCCTGGAGCGGGACGCGCAGAAGGAGGGCGACCGCCTGCCGGCGCGGGAGCACCCGTGCGTACGCATCGATCGCATCGTGCTGGAAGGCGAAGGCAGCCAGCGCTTCGGCTGGGCACTGGCGGCGGCCGACCCGACGGACGATCCGGCCACTGGCCGTTGCCTGGGAACCGAAGGCATCAACGTGGTGATGAAGCGTGTGCAGAACGCGATCATCGCCCGTGGCTATGTCACCACGCGCGTGCTGTCGGCACCGCAGGACCTCAACCAGGGCACGCTGGCGTTGTCGGTGGTGCCGGGCCGGTTCCGCGAGGCCGTGTTCTCCGATCCGCAGGGACGGCATCCGGTCCTCGCCAATGCACTGCCGATCCGCAGCGGCGGCCTGCTCAACCTGCGTGACATCGAGCAGGGCCTGGAGAACCTGCAGCGCGTGCCCACCGTCAGCGCCGACATCAAGATCGCGCCGGCCGACGGCGAGGGCGCGGCGCCGGGCCAGAGCGACCTGCAGATCGACTGGACGCAGCGCTCGCCGGTGCGCGCCAGCGTCACCCTGGACGATGCCGGCAGCCGCGGCACCGGCAAGCTGCAGGCCAACGCGACGCTGTCGCTGGACAATCCGCTGGGCCTGAACGAGCTGTTCTACGTCAGTGCGGGCCGTGGCGTGTTCAACGGCCGCGGCAAGGACACCGACAGCTGGACCGCGCACTACGACGTGCCCTACGGCTACTGGCTGTTCGGTGCTACTGCCAGCGCCTACGACTACAGCCAGAACGTGGTCGGCGCCTTTGAACGCTATGAGTACAGCGGCCGCAGCCGCAACGCCGAAGCGCGGGTGGACCGGCTGCTGCTGCGCAATGCCAAGGTCAAGTTCAGTGCCTACGCACGCGGCTGGCAGCGCGAGTCGAAGAACTACATCGACGATACCGAGATCGAAGTGCAGCGCCGCCGCACCGCTGGCTGGGAACTGGGCCTGACCCACAAGCAGTTCATCGGCACTGCCACGCTCGATGCCAGCGTGGCCTACCGGCGTGGCACGGGCGCCTTCCACGCACTGCGTTCGCCGGAAGAGATGGCGCAGTTGTGGGACCCGACGTTGCCGCTGGAAGGCACCTCGCGGATGAAGCTGATCACCGCCGACGCGCAGTTCAGCGTGCCGTTCCAGCTGGGCAGGCAGCGCCTGCGCTACACCGCCGCATGGCGGGCGCAGTGGAACCGCACACCGCTCTCGCCACAGGATCGCTTCGCCATCGGTGGCCGCTATACCGTGCGCGGTTTCGACGGTGAAAGTTCGCTCAGTGGCGAGCGTGGCTGGTCGCTGCGCAACGATCTTTCGCTCGGTATCGGGGGCGGCCAGGAGTTCTACGTGGCTGCCGACTACGGCCGCATTGGCGGCCCATCCGCGCAGTGGCAGTCCGGCCATGACCTGGCCGGCATGGCACTGGGCCTGCGCGGCGGCTGGCAGCAGCTTTCCTGGGATGGCTTCGTGGGTTCGGCGCTGCACAAACCCGCCCATTTCCCCGCCGACTACACCACATTCGGCTTCAGCCTGGCCTGGCGCTACTGATCCGCCACAAGGACACGTGACATGAACACTATCTATCGTCTGGTTTTCAACCGCGCGCTGCGCGTCTGGCAGGTGGCTTCGGAGCTGGTGAAGGGCGGCGGTGGCCTGGTCGGCCATGTGCCGGGCCGGCAGAGCGTCGCGCTGTCGCCGCTGGGTTTCGCACTGATGTGCTCACTGGGCTGGGTCAGCCTGGGAACGCCTGCGCTGGCGCAGTCCGATGCGCGCATCATTTCCGATCCGAATGCGCCGGGCCGTGAACGGCCGACGATGGTGACCGCACCCAATGGCGTGCCGATGGTGAACATCACCACGCCGTCGGCGGCGGGTGTGTCGCGCAACCGCTATTCGCAGTTCGACGTGGGCCGCGATGGCGTCATCCTCAACAACGCCCGCGGCCAGGTGCAGACGCAGCTGGGCGGCTGGGTGCAGGGCAACCCGTGGCTCGCCACCGGCAGTGCACGGGTCATCCTCAATGAAGTGAATGGTCCGGCCAGCCGGCTCAACGGCTATGTGGAAGTGGCCGGGCAGCGCGCCGAAGTGATCATTGCCAACCCGGCCGGGATCCAGGTCAATGGCGGCGGTTTCCTCAATGCCAGCCGGGTGACCCTGACCACCGGCACGCCGATGTTCACGGGTGCAGGCGCACTTGAGGGCTATCGGGTCACCGGTGGCGCGATCCAGATCGATGGCGATGGCCTGGACACCAGCCGTGCCGATTACACCGACCTGATCACCCGTTCGTTGCAGGTCAACGCCGGCATCTGGGCCAACCAGCTGCAGGCGACGCTGGGCAACAACGTAGTCAGTGCCGACCACAGCCAGGCCAGCGCGACCGCGGCCAGCGGCGAGGCACCGGCCTTCGCGCTGGACGTTGGCGCGCTGGGCGGCATGTTCGCCAACAAGATCTGGCTGGTCGGCAACGAGCACGGCGTGGGCGTGCGCAATGCCGGCAGCATTGGCGCACAGGCCGGCGAGCTGGTGGTGACGGTGGATGGCCGGCTGGAAAACACCGGCGCCCTGCAGTCGCGGCAGAACATGCGCGTGCAGGCCAGTGGCGATCTTGCCAATGGCGGCACCATCGCGGCCAAGCGCGAAGTTGCGATCACCGCCGGTGGCACGCTGGACAACAGCGGCGGCACGCTCAATGCACAGCGCCTGCAGGTGGAGGCGCACGGGTTGCGCAACCATGGCGGCGCCATTGAACAGACCGGCGCGCAAGCGCTGGCGCTCAAGGCCGACGCAGCCAGCAACCGTAGCAATGGCCTGTTGGGTGCACTGGATGCCGTAGCGTCAGGTGGTAACGGGAGCAGCGCTGGCAGCGGCACGTCGCCCGGCAATGGCGGTGGAACACCGGGAACCGGCACGCCGGGAACGCCGGGAACCGGAGGCGGCAATGGCGGCTCGGCGGGTACGCCGACGTCGCCGGAGCTGCCCCTGGCCGAGGGCCTGATCGCCATCGCCGGTACGCTGGACAACGACGGCGGCAGCATCAGCAACGGCGGCACGGTGTCACTGGTCGCACGCAACGGTCTCGACAACAGCGGCGGTCGCCTGGGAGTGAGCGCGCTGCAGGCCGGGGGTGAGCTGCGCAATGACGGCGGCATGCTGCAGGTGCATGGCGATGCCGCGTTGCAGGTGGGCCTGTTGTCGAACCAGAAGGGTGCGCTGAGCGTGGCCGGCGACCTGTGGCTGGATGCGCAGTCGCTCGACAACCGCGGTGGTGAACTGCGCCACGCCGGCAAAGCGGCATCGTCGTGGACGGTGCAGGGCCTGTTCAACAACGACGGTGGTCTGCTGGCCACCAATGCCACGCAGCTGGCCTTGCGCGCAGGCCAGGTCGGCAATGCCGGTGGCCGTATCGAACATGCCGGTGGCGATGGTCTCGCGTTGGGTACGGGCGACTGGGCCGGCAGCGGTGGGCGACTGAGTACCCTGGGCCGCCTGCAATGGTCGGCCGGCAACGCCGATCTGCGCAACGGTTCGCTCAGTGCGGCCGGGTTCGAGATCCTGGCCGCGACGCTGGACAACCGGGGCGGCAGCCTGCTGTCGCTGGGTAGCGGGGCCAGTTCGGTGAAGGCCACGACGCTGGACAACAGTGCCCGCGGCACGTTGGCCGGCAACGGCGATCTGGCACTGGTCGCGACCACGCTGGACAACAGCAACGGCCTGGTTCAGCAGGCTGGCACCGGCACCCTGAGCGTGCAGGCCGATACGTTGCGTGGCAGCGAAGGGCGCCTGCTCAGCAACGGCGCGCTGGTGCTGTCCGGCGGGGAGTTGGACGTGAGTGGTGGTACGACATCGGCGCAGAGCGTGCAGATCCACGCCGGGGCACTGCGCAACCGCCAGGGCCAGATCGTCTCGCAGGGTGTCTCGGCGCTGGCGCTGGACGTGCGCCATGCGTTCGACAATCAGGGCGGCCAGATCGTCGGCAACGGAGGCCTGCGCATCGACGCCGGTCGCATCGACAACCAGAAGGGCACGCTGCAGTCGGCCGGCACGCAGGGTGTGGCGCTGACGGTGCGCGGCACGCTGGATAACAGCGGCGGCGCGATATCCGGCAATGGCCAGGTGCAGCTTCAGGCCGACAGCCTGGTCAACCAGGGTGGCAAGGTACTGGCCGCAGGCAGCGCTGCATTGCAGGTGCAGGTCCGCGAGCTGCTGGACAACAGCAACGGTGGCCGATTGGCCGGTACCGGTGATGTGCAGCTGCAGGCAGCGCGCCTGGACAACCGCGGCGGCGCGATCGAACACGCGGGCAGAGGCACCTTGCAGATCCGGGCCGACAGCCTGCAGGGCGCGGCGGGCCGGATCCTCAGCCAGTCGTCGCTGACGCTGGAAGGGGGCGAGCTTGTGCTCGGCGCCGGCAGCGTTACCCAGGCCGAGCGCACCGCCATCGATGCGCAGCGCCTGGACAATGCCGGCGGCAGCCTCAGTGCGACTGGCAGCGAGGCGCTGCTAGTGCGTGTGGCGCAGGCATTGGACAACAGCGGCGGCACGATCGCCGGCAACGGCGCGCTGGATGTTCAGGCCGGTGAACTGATCAACCGCAAGGGCACGCTCAGCGGTGCCGGAACGGCTGACAGCACGCTGCAGATCGTCGCTGCGCTGGACAACCACGAAGGCACGATCGCCAGCAATGCCAATCGCCTGACGGTCACTTCCGCACGGCTGGACAACAGTGGCGGCAGCATCCGCCAGGCCGGCAACCAGGGCCTGGACATCACCACCGGCCGCCTGGACGGCAGCAAGGGCACGCTGGTCTCCTCGGCCACGCTGACCCTGCGTGCTGGCGACGTGGATCATCGTGACGCGACACTGGGCGCCGATCGCCTCGACCTTGAGGCCACCACGCTCGACAACGCCGGTGGCCGCATCATCGCCAGCGGCGAAGGCGCCAGTCGCATCAAGGCCACGACGCTGGGCAATGCCGGTGGCACGCTGGCCAGCAATGGCGACCTGGCCCTGCTGGCACAGGTGCTGGACAACCGTGCAGGCAGGATCCAGCACGCGGGGAGCGGCCAGCTGCAGGTCTCGGCGAAGACCCTGCTGGGCAACGGCGGCAGCGTGCTCAGCAATGGCAGCTTCGCGCTGGACGGCGCCAACCTCGATCTGACCGCGGCAACCACCTCGGCGCGCCGCGTCGACATCACCGCCGATACCCTGACCACCGCCGGTGGCACGCTCACCGCAACCGGTGAAGACGCGCTGCGCCTGCGCGTACAGGGTGTGCTGGACAATCGCGGTGGATCGCTGGCCAGCAATGGCGCGCTGGCTGTCACCGCGCAGCAGCTGATCAATGCACAGGGCACGCTGCAGGGTGCAGGCGCGGGCCACTCCACGCTGGCGATCGGCCAGGCGCTGGACAACCAGAAGGGCCGCATCCTGCTCGGCGGTGCCGGCACGGTCACCGCGGCCAGCCTCGGCAACCAGGGCGGCACCGTGCATGCGGGCGGCAGCGCGCTGGTGCTGGGCGTTGACGGTCGCCTCGACAATGGCGAGCAGGGGCTGCTGTCCAGTACCGGCACGATGACCCTGGGCGCCGACAGTCTCGACAACCGCCACGGCACCCTGGTCGCTGGCAAGGACCTGAGCGCGACCACGGCGGCAGGCGTAGACAACAGCGACGGCGCGATGCAGGCCGGCGAACGGCTGCAGTTGCAGGGCAACGGCCTGCTCAACCAGCGCGGCACGCTGCTGGGCGGCCAGCTGGACATCGATACCCGCGGCCAGCGGTTGGACAACCGCGCCGGCACGCTGGGCACGCAGAAGGGCGCGCTGAGCGTTCGCAGTGGCGCGATGGACAACCAGGGCGGTCGCGTGCAGTCGGCGGCCGACCTGGCCATCAACACGGCCGGGCAGGACATCGACAACCGTTTCACGGCCGGCAGCGGTGGATTGCTGGCGGCCGGGAAGCTGCAGCTGGATGGTGGCGCGCTGGACAACCGTGGCGGCGCAGTCAATGCACAAGGCGATGCGCGCTTGCTGCTGGCCCGCGTCGACAACAGTTCCGGTGGAACACTTGCCAGCGCCGCGAAACTGTCGCTGCAGGCGGCGAGCCTGGCCAATGCCAGTGGTCGCGTGCAGGCCGGGCGCAACCTCGACCTGACCCTGGACGGGCACCTGGACAACGCCGACGGCGCGATCGCGGCCGGCCAGCTGCTGACCCTCACGGCCGCCAGCGTGGACAACCGCAACACCCGTGGCGGCGACGGCACGCGTGGCCTGCAGGCGGGCCAGCTGCAGTTCGGTGCACAGTGGCTGGACAACAGCCAGGGCCAGGTCGTCACTGATGGCGGTGCGCGGCTGCAGATCAACGGCCAGCTGCAGAACACCGGCGGCGTGATCAGCACCGGCGGCAACCTGGACAGCCAGGCGGACAACGTCGCCAACAGCGGCGGCCTGCTGCGCGCCGATGGCAGCCAGACCCTGGTCGCACGTGCGCTCAGCGAAGACGGCCAGGTGCATGCGCAGCGTGACCTCGGCCTCACCCTGCAGCAGGGCATGCGCCAACGTGGCGAATGGATCGCCAACGGCACGCTGTCGCTGAACCTGTCCGGCGACCTCGACAACCAGGGTGTGGTGCGCGGTGGCAACCTCGACCTCAACGCCCAGAACATCACCAATGCGGCCTCGGGTGAGATCTCCAGCCAGGGCACGACCCACCTCAATGCCCGTGGCCAGCTGACCAACCGGGGCCTGATCGATGGCGCGCTGACCCACCTGGAGGCCGGCGAAATCGACAATCTTGGCACCGGGCGCATCTATGGTGATCGCGTGGCGATCTCCACCGGCGTGCTGAAGAATCGCGCCGAAGAGGCCGGTGGTGCCACCCGCGTCGGCACCGTGGCTGCACGCGAGCGCCTGGACCTGGGCGTGCGCGAGCTGCAGAACACCGGCAAGGGCCTGATCTACAGCGGCGGTGATGCTGCCATCGGCGGCACGCTGAGTGCCGATCGCATCGCCAGCGGCATTGCCGGGCGGATCGACAACATCAGCTCGGTCATCGATGTCACCGGCAACCTGTCCATCGATGCGCAGGTGGTCAACAACATCCGCGAGAACGTGGTCATCACACAGACCACCACCGTGAACGCTCCGGTGCGCATGGATCGACCCGCCTGGTGGCGCAACGGCAAGAATGGCACCGAGGACATTCGCAGCACCAGTCACTATTCGGCGCACGAGGTGTACTACCTCAATCCGACCGATATCCTGGAAGACACGCCGCATATCACGCCGGATGGCTTCACCGTGCACCGTGCGGTGGTACGACTGACCGCGCAGACCAGTGCCTACTTCTTCGGGCGCGGTGGGCTGTATGCCGCGCTGGGTGAGCGTGCGCGGCTGAACGTGCAGGACGGCACGGTGGTGATGTACTACGTCGGCCGCCAGGACAACCAGGTCAATCCGGACCAGGTTGCCGCTGGTGCCGACGATCCGTTTGCCGAGCTGGCCACCCTGCATCCCGATTCGCCGGCATTCCGCTACGTCGATGACAAACTCACCTACTCGTCAGCGTATGGCACCTGTACGACCAACTGCGTGCAGTTGTGGACCTACAAGGACTACGATCCCGACCGCATTCTGACCAGCCCACAGTTTGCGGGCGGCAACTCCACCAGTGCCAACGAGCAGTATCGCCTGGCCACGCGCACCGTGACCGAAGATGTGTTGCAGCCGAGCGTCGGTGCCGATGCGGTCATCCGGTCAGGCGGTGCGATGCGCATCCGCAGCGATAATCTGCGCAACCACTACGGCAGCATTGCCGCCGGCGGCGATCTGGACATCATCGGCCTGACCGGCGCGGCAAAGGTGGAGAACCTGGCGGCCACGCTGTATCGCACGCACCAGTTCTCCAACGTCAGCCACACCTTCGGCGGGGATGTGATGACCTGGAGTGCTCCGGCCATTTCCGAGGTGACCGGTAAGATTGGCGGCCGCATTGTCAGCGGCGGCTCGTTGAGCATCGACGTCGGTGACCTGAGCAACCTCAACCAGGGACGGAACGCACCGAACGTGCAGAACGGTTCGGCCATGGCCAACCTCAACGTGCAGGGGCCCACGGCGCTGCCGGATGGGCCGGGCCATGGCGGTGCGCAGGGGCCGGGCCAGTCCGCCGGCACCGGTGCCGAACGCGCGCTGGCACAGGCGGCCGATGGTGCCAGTACCCAGCAAGGGAGCAGCGTCGGCGGCGTGAGCGGCAACACCGGTACGTCCGGGCCGCGCGTGGTCGCAGCCAGTGGAGGATCACCGGATCGCATCGCGATGGGTGCACCGGACACGCGCGCGCCGAGCGCCAGCCTGTTCAACGTCAATCCCAACGGCGGCCACTATCTGGTCGAGACCGATCCGCGCTTCACCGACCACAAGACCTGGCTGAGTTCGGACCATCTGCTGGGCCAGATGGGCTACTCGCCCGATACCGTGCAGAAGCGGCTGGGTGATGGGTACTACGAGCAGAAGCTGGTGCGCGAGCAGATCGGCCAGCTGACCGGTCGCCGCTTCCTCGACGGCTACGCCAGTGACGAGGCGCAGTACCGCGCGCTGCTGGAGGCCGGTGCCACGGTCGCCAGCGAATGGGGCCTTCGCCCCGGCGTGGCGCTGACCGAAGCGCAGATGGCACAGCTGACCAGTGACATTGTCTGGCTGGTCGAGCAGACCGTCACCCTGGCCGATGGCAGCACCACCACCGCGCTGGTGCCGCAGGTCTACCTGCGCCTGCGCCCGGGCGACCTGGACGGCAACGGTGCACTGCTGGCCGGCGCCAATGTCGATATCAAACTGGGCAATGACCTGGTCAACACCGGCAACATCGCCGGGCGCAAGCTGGTGACCATCGATGCCGGCAACATCGAGCATCTGGGCGGCAGCATTTCCGGCCAGTACGTCGGGCTGTCGTCGGACAAGGACATCCGTGTTGTGGGTGCCGCCGTGACGGCCACCGATGCGCTGTCGGTCAAGGCTGCGGGCAATGTCACGGTGGCCTCCACGGTGGAGACACAGCAGGGCGGTGGCACCTACCAGTACGAGACCAACCGCATCGATCGGGTCGCCGGTCTGTATGTAACCGATCCCAGTGGCGACGGCATGCTGTCGGTGGTGGCCGGTGGTGACATCAGCCTGCAGGCCGCACAGATCCGCAACGCCGGCGCCGACGGCCTGACCCAGCTGGCCGCAGGCGGCACTCTGGATGTTGGCGCGATTGCGCTGGAGGAACGCCGCGACGCCACCTTCGATGAACGCAACCATCAGCGCAGCAGCAGGACGACGCACGCTGCCACATCGGTGCAGGGCGCTGGCGATGTGGTGCTGGCGGCCGGCAAGGACATCAACCTGGCCGCCGCGCAGATCAAGGCGGCGGGCGGTCTGGCATTGCAGGCCGGTGGGGACATCAACAGCCAGGCGCTGGTGGACAGCGAGAGCCGGGATTTTGCGAACGCGGGCAAGCGCAGCTCGCTGCAGGTCAGCCAGCGTGATGAGACGGTGCGCGGTAGCACGTTGCAGACCGGGGACAATCTGCTGCTGAGCGCAGGCCGGGACGTGAACCTGACAGCCGCGTTGGTCGACAGCAATGACGGCGCGGTAAGCGTGGCCGCGGGCCGCGACGTCAACCTGCTCTCAGCCAACGAGATGCACGACTACAGTCTGGACAGCTACGACAAGAAAAAGAAGGCGCTGTCTAGTACCACCACCACGCGCAGCGTCGACGCCAGCGACAGCTATGCCATCGGCACGGCGATCCAGGGCGAGCGCATCAACATCACGGCTGGCCGCGATCTGACTGCGGTAGGTGCGGTGGTCGATGCCACCGGCAACGTGATTCTGGGGGCCGGTAACAATGTGCTGATCACTGCTGCCGAAGATCATCACAGCAGTGAGTCCAGCGAGAGCAAAAAGAAATCCGGCGTTACCGGAGGCTTCGGCAACGGCGTGGCATCGGTCGGCTACAGCAGCGCGAAGAACAGCAGCACCCGCGCCGAGCAGTCCACCACCCAGGTGGGATCGGCGATCGCCTCGCGCGACGGCAATGTGCTGATCAATGCTGGCAACACGCTGACGATCGAAGCCTCGGACGTCGCCGCAGGCGAGAACCTGACATTGGTGGGCAAGGACATTGCGCTGCTGGCGCGACAGGACACCACGGACAGCCAATCCAGTCAGGCCAGCAAGTCCAGCGGCTTCTCGGTGGGCGTGACCTACGACCCGACCAAGGCCTACCGCAGCGCCCGCGATTCGACCACCGACGGTATGGCCGATAGTGGCTCGGCGATGGGGCGGATCACCCGCACCGCCGAAGGCGCCGCCTCCGGCCTGCGCGCGGCCACCACGTCGACCGTGGTGACTGCCGGCAGCCAGCGCACCAACAGCGAACAGAGCCATTCGACCAGTGATGCCCGCGTCAGCCAGTTGGCTGCAGGCGGCGATCTCACGTTGATTGCCAACGGCGGCTCGATCCTCAGCCAGGGCACACAGATGTCGGCCGAGGGCAACGCTGTGCTGCTGGCCACCCAGGACATCGTGTTCGACGTGGCCCACAACACCGAGCGCAGCGACAGCAGCAGCCGCGGCAAGGGCTGGGGCTTTGCCAACAACACCAGCGGCCTGCCGTTCGGTACCAACAACTCGCAGAGCCAGGGCAGCGGCAGCAGTGACACCATCACCGGCACGCAGTTGTCGGTCGGCGGCGGCGTGCGCATGGCCACCACCGAAGGCAGCATCCGCCTGACCGCAGCCAACATCGCGGCCGAGAAGGACGTCAGCATCCGTGCCGCCGGTGATCTGCTGGTGCGCAGCGGGCAGGATACGGTCAGCAACGCCAATACGTCCGACAGCAAGGCGATCGGCACGGTACAGATATCGGATACCGAGAAGTTCTCCGGCTGGCACCGCGAGCAGCACCAGGACGACAGCGCGCAGGTGTCACAGGTGGCCAGCAGCATCGGCAGCCTGGGCGGCAGCGTGAGCCTGACCGCCGGGGGCAAGTACACGCAGACGGCCAGCAACGTGGTGGCCGCCAAGGACGTGAACATCACCGCCGCCGAGATCGAGTTGCTGACCGCGGACGAAAGTGGTCACTACTCGCAGAGCGACAAGGACCTGAAGATCGGCGTGTTCGCGCGGGTGAAGTCGCCGTTGATCGACCTGATCAACAACGTGGACGCGGCCCGTCAGTCCGATGATCGCCTGCAGAAGATGCAGGGCATGGCAGCGGGCGCCAACGCGTACCAGGCAGCCAGTGCGATCTCGGCGCTGTCCGGCCGAGGCGGCAGTGGCGAACTGTTCCGTGCTGAAGCAGGCATCGGCTTCAAGACCGCCAACAGCAGTGCCGATGGCAGCAGCAGGGTGTCGCGTGGCTCCACCATCCAGGGCGGCGGCAACGTCAACCTCACCAGCACGACGGGCGACATTCACGTGGTGCAGGGCAATCTGAGTGCAGGCAACACCCTCAGCCTGGATTCGGCCGGCGACATTCTGCTGGAAGCAGGCAAGGCGCATGTGGCCGACCGCAGCAAGAGCAGCAATGCCGGCGCCGAAGTCGGCGTGGGCGTCTCGGTAGGGGCGCAGACCGGCGTGTACGTGTACGCCGAAGCGAGTGTTGGCAGCAGCAAGGCCAATGCCGAGAGCAGCACCTGGCAGAACACCACGCTGACCGGCAAGAACATCTCGATGAAGGCCGAGGGCGATACCACGCTGCGTGGCGCCACGGCGACCGCTGATCGCATCGACGTCAAGACCGGCGGCACGCTGACGATCGAGTCGCTGCAGGACATCGCCGAGAGCATGTCCAGGAACAGCCAGGTGGGTGGCCGCGTGCAGGTGTCGTTCGGTACCGCGTGGAATGCCGACGGGTATGCGAGCGCAGGCAAGGCCAGCGGCAGCTATCAGGGTGTCGGCCAGCAGAGCGGCCTGTTTGCCGGCAACGGCGGCTACCACGTCGATGCCGGCCACGTGAATCTGGTGGGCGGTGCGATTGCCAGCACCCATGCGGGCAACAGTGAACTGACTGCGGGCTCGCTGACGTTCACTGACCTGCAGAACCACATGGACTACACGGCCAGCTCCGGCAGCATCAGTGGTGGTGCGGGCGGGCAGATGGATGGCTGGGCGCCCAAGCCGGGAACGGCCGCACCGCGAGGTGCTCCGGGCCTGCCGATGATGGAGAAGGGCAGCGACAGCAGCTCCACCCTTGCCACCTTGACCGAGGGCAACATCACCATCGGTGGCAAGCAGACGTCGGCGGCCGAGCTGGGCATCAACACCGACGCCAGTGGAGCGCATCGTGCGCTGGAGGCATTGCCGGATGCGAGCAAGCTGCTGGCAGACCAGCAGGCGATGGCGGCTGCGGCGGGGACGGTGATGGCCGCCAGCCAGCAGATTGCATGGGACGTTCAAGCCTATCAGAGCAAGAAGGCAACCCAGGCGTACTACGATGGCCTGTCAACCGATGATAAAAAGGCGTTCAACGCGCTTAGCGCAGCGCAACGCGATAAGGTGCTGACCGCAAACAGCCAAGCTTATAACGATGCGAAGAAGTGGGGTGATGGCGGTGAGTACAGCCGTGCCCTGAGCGCAGTGACGACGGCTGTGGTAGGGGGCGTAGCCGGCCAGGGCGCCGGTCAGGTCGCGTCCAATGCGCTGGCGCCCTATGCCGCTTACTTCATCGGCAGCAAGCTTGACTCGAACCACGGCAGCGATCCCAATGCGACTCTGCAATTGCTGTCGCACGCGGTATTGGGTGCACTGCTGGCGGAAGCCAATGGTGGCAATGCGGGAACCGGAGCGGTCTCTGCGGCTGGCGGCGAGTTGGCCGCGAAGGTGCTGACTAATACGTTGACCGGGGGAGATCCTTCCAGGCTGAGCCCGGAGCAGAAGGAGATGGTGCTGGCGTTGTCGCAGGCGGTGGGAGCACTGGCGAGTGGGTTGTCAGGGCAGGATCTGGCTGGGATTGCGTTGGATGCGGGGATTGCCAAGAATTCGGTTGAGAACAATTTCCTTGGCAATGACGATCATGCTCGGATGGTGCATCTCCGCGAGAAGGCCAAGCGGCAGGGGGGGCTGGATAAACAGGAATCCTTGGAACTGGTTCTGCTTGATGCTGCGGACCAGATGAGTGCGGGGTTGCTCCGGAAGGCGTTGGCAGGAGAGACCCTGACTGAGGTTCAAGCCGCAGATCTCGCGACTTATATCAATCGTTACGAACTGCAAAACGGTCCGCTAGACCTTCCGGAGCTACAGAAGCAGTTCCTCGCCAACAGTGGTTCTCTGAATCCTGGCGAATTGCAGGGAATCAACCCGTCGCAGTCCTATGGGCGACCCTATGTCGGTTTGGGGGCTGACCAGAAGGCATACAAGGATGCAAACTATTCGTGGTTTGAAGATTTAATCTATCGTGGCAAAGGGACAAACGAGCGCCTGTACGATGCTGCGTTGAAGCAGTCTGGGCTTGAAATAACTCGTTCCGAAGACTTGCTTCCCTCAGCAATGCAGCTTAGGAACTTCTTCGCTGTACATGACGCTCAAGCTTCAAGTGCTATCGCCAGTGCCGCGTTCATTGCCGCAACGTTGGGTGGCGCGAGCGAAGAGAATCGACGAGCGCTGACGTTGACGATGGGGGCCTTGGCCAACATCGGAGCAGTGAGATTTGTGAACAGGACTGGGCTTTTGCCTCAGACGGGCGGTCTTGGTGTAACGCGGCCACGAGCGCTCAGACCAACTGATGAGGCGTCGACAACGAATTCCGTGCCGGCTGGGTACGAGAAGGGCTTCTCTCGTCCGGAAAATTCCAATCCGCCAAAGTTACAGGTAACCAATGACGGTGGGGGTCTCAGTGCTCCAGGAAATCCAGTTCAGCGTGGTGTAGTGCTTTCGCGAGTCAATCTGGCCAACGGACGGACACGAACAACGCCTTTGCGCGACTCAGGGGCTCCGGTTTCTGCGGGCTTTCAGCATGTTCTAGATGGGCACTTTGGAAAGTCACCAACTGGAAATAGATCCATCTTCAGTATTAATCCGGATGAGCTCAAGGTGGTTCTACAAAGCGCGGTTGTTGTTCGCTCTCCTGTCTATGAAATTCCTGGAGGACAATACGTTCGTATTGTTGATGTTGGAAGGCCGATTGGGATATCTTCACTGAAGGATGGGGGGCAGCCAACCTCCGTCATCAAAGTGTTTACAGATAAGGCGGGAAACTTGATTACAACGTTTCCAATAAAGGGTGGAGAGTAATGGCTCGCTTGTCGGGAATTTTGAGGAATAGACTGATTTCAGGTCTTTCGAGCGTAAATAATAATTCGGGTGCGAGGGGTGTTGTTGAGGCACTGATCCAATGGGTTATGGAATGCGAGGGCGAGGTTCGCAGAGAACCATTCCTAAGCTATGGCTTTGACTTGATTGTGAATATGGATGGTCGATTGGATGAATATCCATTCGCGGAGATCGGGGAAGCGGATGTTGGGCGCGTGCATTCGCGTGCGACCCAGTTGAGAAACGCAAGTGATGACGGTGTCGCGCAGTTTGTCAGAGATCTGATGGAGGAGTTGGTCGCCGTCGAGATTGACAGGGTGTGTTCCCGCTGCGGGGAGGCGTATATGCGGGCATATATGGGGTTGATCAGTTTTACGCCCGCATTTCAGTGTGATGTATGCGGCTATGGCGAATTCTTGAATGGTTCGGCTTTGAGAGGTGAAAGGCTTCGATTCATTACATTGAAGGAGCTTGAGTCTTTCGGGATTTCTTGGCTGTAGATTGCATGCGATTCCTGTCATCTTTGAGTGTATCTGCAGTAATCTCATTAGAAAGGATGGTGTGAGTATGGGCTTAATAAATCGTTCTAGCTTGAGTAATGTCACTGGCGCGAAGTGGACCGTGGATACAATTTCACCAAATGAGCGTTAGACTGAGAAAGTGTAGATTAAGTTAAAGTGATTAATGATTGGTTGGATGGTCTTGATGTAAGGGGATTTATTGGTAGTGTGGGGCTTCTTGATGTTGATGTGATCTGGTGGAATTGTTTTGACTATCTTCCCGGTCTTTCGCTTGAAGAGAGGAGGCAGTTCTTCCGATGGGGGTCGGGTGCTGTTTTAAGTGAAGGGAGGGCTAGGCTCGAAGATGTGAATGGTTTTTGGGGCGGTACCGTTAATGAGCAGACTGAGCGTTTCATGGCGGCTTGGCCGCCTGAGTTGGACTGAGATCCGGACATGTTCTGGGTTGCCAAGCCTGG
The DNA here is from genome assembly GCF_051853085.1 of Stenotrophomonas sp. T8. Taxonomy (NCBI): domain Bacteria; kingdom Pseudomonadati; phylum Pseudomonadota; class Gammaproteobacteria; order Lysobacterales; family Lysobacteraceae; genus Stenotrophomonas; species Stenotrophomonas sp. T8. The sequence continues at coordinate 952,306 of NZ_CP195329.1, forward strand.
ATATGGCTGGGTTCCTGGCGGTTTTGTCTGGAAGCTGGAAGATGGTAGCTATTTCAGTCCGTAGATCTAAGTGCTGCTGGGGGGGGCGGATCGAAGAAAAATGAATCCGAAACATGGACGAGGGTCTTAACCCAGTCGGTCGCTGACGGAATCGGAGAGGGTTTATTGATGAGTGACTCGTTTGAGATTGCCATGGAGGTCGTCCCGTGGGTCAACGAGTCCTAGGTGCTGGAATCGATCGGTCGCACGGCTGAGTCCGTCTCGCGGACCGAGCTGGATGGCGAGCCGATAGCGGTTGGCGACTGGCTTGCGGGAAATGTCGATGACTTCCCGTGCAGTTCTTGCATGATCCAGGAGATCAATGGTTTTAGGCTGGAATTCGCCGTTCATATTCCTACGTTGCTGATTCGCGTCTTTAGATTCGACAGAACGGTAATTATAGATTTCTCATTCGAGATGGATTGGTCGGATGTTGCCGTGGCCATGCCCATACTCCATAGGCATTTCCAGCAATTGAAGTTGCTAAGTGAAGCGCGCACTGTGTTTGGAGGGATGGAGCCGGCGCAGGATCTGGACACTAGATTTTTCACTGATGATGCGCGCGGCCCTTTGGGGAGTTCCATTGTCTGATCTGGAAGGGAATCGCCGCTCCGTGAGGGCTTAGGCTTGATCTCTTAGGGGATTTCAACCACTGGCGATTGCGGCAAGGGTGATTCACAAGGGTTGGGTACTACGTGAAGCTGAGTGGGATCGGTTCTACGGGTGGGGGGCGAAGTCCCGGTTGATCGATCCGATCATCAACGTCGACGCGGCTCGAAATCCCAATGATCGCCCGCAGAAGATGCGGGGCGCGCAATAACATCTCGATGAAGGCCGGGGGCGATACCGCGTTGCGTGGTGCCACGGCGACCGATGATCGCATCCTATAATGTCAGATAGGAAGGTTTTGGTGCTCGGCCAGGAAGCTGCTGTGAAGGGTTACAAGGACGCTGTTGCTGCGGGGAAGAGGATATATGAGTCCAATGCGGGAGGCGTCTCTTTCGTTGTGTACATCGATGATGCCGGTGTAGTTAAAAATTTCCACCCTAAGTGAGGTTGGTATGAGTGATCAGTTGTTTGGATCTTGGATGGATAAGAGGGATTCTGATTGGGTGGTTTTTGCTTACTTTGATTGGATTTATTCTTCGGGAGTGTTTATTCAGATGCTCGAGTGTTTATCAAGGGGCTGGGGTTTTGGCACCGATGATGTTGACTGTAGATTCCCAGATAATAGTAGCTTCGACGTGGATGATCACTTTTCTGGGGTGGAATTTTCATATGGGCTCAAGTATGACCCGGACGTTGTGATTGTTAGTGATGAAGAGTTTAGTCGATACCTGGGTATGGCATGTCTCAAGTATATAGAAAGAACTCCGGGATCGGCTGAGTACGTTCGCTCAATGCTGTGCCGGAATGAGCTGGGAAATGGCTAATCCAGACTGCGGCCCTGCTGATGATTGCAGCATCGTTGATGCGGGCGCTGTGGCTGGCGCTGTTGCCATCGCTGATGAGCCGTCTGCTTACGCATTACTGGCGAGCTCGCTGTGCCTGTGCCATCGCCAGAAACTTATTGGGTGCTTTAGGGTAGGATTTGGCCGGGATCGCGTTGAATGCGGGGATTGCCAAGAACTCGGTTGAGAATAACTTCCTTGCTGAGGATCAAGCTCGAGTAATGAAGCAGCAACTCGACGAGTATGGCAGCGACACGTCATGCCAAAAGATGGTGCGTGACGTTGCCAAGCAACTGTCGGAGCGAATGGACTGTGAGCTGCTCTCGGTTTGTACAGCGAACTCGGCGAGCCCTGCGTGTCAGGCGTTTGTGAATGCGGCTGTTTCGTACAAGTATGGGTTCGTGGCCCGGAGAGCTTGGACTGTTCGATGATTCAAACGGAGGCGGTTCTGGCGCTCTCTAAAGCGGTGGGAGCGCTGGCGGGTGGGTTGTCGGGCAGGATCTGGCGGGGACCGTGTTGAATGTGAGGATTGCCAGGAACTTGTTTGAGAACAACTTCCACGCAGGGGATCAGGCGAGCGCAATCTGGTGCGAGTTGGGCGACTGATGTGCGGGACAAGTCGATAGGTAATGGGGGCAAGTAGGGGTGAGGCTAGAATGAGGGATGAAGTCTATTCTGCAGTGATGAATTCTTCGTTTGGGTTGTCTCTTGGTGCCGTCTGGCAGCACATGACGATGGAGATGGGGGATGTTGGGATTTCTGGAAGGAGGGGCGCGTTCTTCGAGTTGATGGGGCGTTTGCTGAGAGAGCGGAAAGTAAAACTCGCATCGGACGGGAGGACCTTGGAGGGTGACTGGCGGGAACAATTGTTGTTCATCTCAAAGGCATGGCTTGAGAGTCCTGGCGAAGATGATATTGATGGATTCGGCCTTTGGTTCTTGATCGATGCTCCGGCGGGCTTGGTTTGGATTGGCGCAGATGGCCGTGAGCATTGGACGTAGCATTCCAGTCCAAATCGATCACACCTCACCATCGATGGCAAACAGATGTTGGCGGCTGAGCTGGGCGTCAACATCGATACCAGCGCAGCGCGCGGTGAAGGCATTGCTGATGGAAGTACTTTGCTGATGGACAGGCAGGCGACGGCGGCTGCCGCAGGTACGGTGACGGCCACCAGCCAGCTGATTGCCAATGGTGTTTGCAGTGCGCATGTGAGCCGGTTCAGAAGAGAGGGGGCGGGATGAGTGTTGGTGATATGGGAGATTTCAAAGAAATTTCTGTTCAGGCTGCATATGTGTTGATGTGCGTTTTCCTGCAAAATTATTTGGATAGGGGTAGTAATCAGGACGCTCTTGTTGATCTATTATCTTCGGCGCGCTCTTTTTTGTGGGCAGATGACCTGCCCAACGATCCGGTAATGTGGGATGACTGGCGCGACGCGTTTGCAGAGGTCAACACCGCTGGGGGCGCACTTAATGCTGAATTCTGTGTCGCACAAATGAGTTCATCGGGTGGGTGTTTGACGTTGCTGAATTCGTTCTCAGTAATGCTGGTATTCCTCGAGGCGATTTTTGATCGATCCGGTGAGGGTCTTCCACTGTTCGAAGTTATTGGGCGTCTCACGTCGCCTTTAAATGATTCCAGTTGCCTGAATGATTCCTCTGTCTGGGTTGAGTGGATGGAGTCGGTTGGAAAGGTTAGGTCGCAGGGGTTTGGGTAGCGGCTTCTCTGATGGCAATAGCGATTGAATGGGGTGGGGCGGGCGATGCAAGAGGATCTTGAATTCGGTTGTGAATTCGAAGTCGAGATTCTTGCCGGCCGCAGTAGGCCTCATGTTGAGGTGACAGAGGAGCCTGCCTGGAGCAAGGTTTAGTTTCGTGGCGAGTTTGGATAGAGGATAATGAAAGTAAGGATTGAACCCACCTTCGGCAGCGCCGTCGGTGAAGCGGTGCAGAGCACAGATGCAACGTCAGATGGGTTGAGCGAGAAGGAAGCACTGGCGATCGTGGTAGGTGACAGGTTCCGCGCCTATCTCCGTCACTGGAGGCTGTACGAAGCAAGCGGCAGGGCGCCAAGGCGATGGAACTGGCCGGCATTCCTGTTCTCGTCACTCTGGTTCTTCTTCCGGCGCATGCATGCGTGGGGCGCGATCTGGTTCATCCTTTCGCCGTTGCTGATGACCACCTTCGTGCTGCTGGGGCTGCCATGGTTGTCCTTGCTCTCTTTCCTGGTGTTTCGCGTACTTGCAGGAATTCTGGCGAATCCGCTGTACCTGTCGCATTGCCGAAGGATTGTCCGCAAGGTTGATGCCGAGCATCGCGGGGCACATCGGCGGCACCTTGAGCTGCAGAAGGCTGGTGGTGTCAGCTACACCGCTCTGGTGATCGCCTTGGCGGTAACGGCCTCACAGAACACCCTGATCAAACTGATCGTTGGTTCGATATCAGAGCCAACGCCCACGCAGTCTGCTGTGCACGTGGCGGCGAACCCGCCGTATCTGCCGGACCCGCAGATGGAGGAAGCAGAGCGGGTGGCGTACCAGGAGCAAATGCGTGCGATCACAATGACGGCGTGGCCAGCAGGTGTCCCCATCGAGGGCAATGCCTGCATTGTCGAGCTGCGACTGGCGCCCCCGGGGCGAGTGCTGGAGGCCAATGTTCTGGAGCCGTGCACGTTGAACGACGCCCAACGCGAGATGATGCTGGGTGAAATCAGGCGCACGGACTTCACGATCGAGGGGAAGATGCGGTTCTTCAACCGGCATACCCTCATTGGATTGTGATCGCTGACATCCGGCGAGAGTCGCTCTGGAAATGGTGCATGCAGGGAGATTATTGGTGAAAGAACAGCTCTTGACGATCGAGGAAGCTTACATGGCGATGTTCTACTTCCTCCAGATCGACTATTCCCGCGGCCCCAGCGATGAGATCGGGGGGCTGCTGGGTTCACTTGGCTGGAGTCTTAAGGAGGATCGAAGCCCCACGGATCCAGGTGCGTGGGAGGACTGGTTGGACGCGGTGAGAGCGTCCATGGGGAACAGCGAGGAGGGCATAAAGGATATGAGTGCTACCTACACTGATCTGAAGCGGTAGCCGGATTGTTGCGAGCTCCCATGGGTAAGGTGGGCAGGGGTAGTCCGTATGAATCAGGAATTCTTCAGGACAGAAATGAAGCCGAAGACGAAAGTGGCCATGCCGAGTCATGAAGCTGTTGGCTTCAGATTGATGGTTCGATAATGAGCATTTCGCTGTTTCTGGAAGTCGAAGCCGGTGCCGATCTGGGTGCCGTGCTGCACGCCCTGGATTCGATCCAGGCCGAGTACTCCGACGGTACTGACGGTCTGCGTGGATATCTTCCAGCATCCAACACTGGCTTCGGGTTCGGCATCGTCGACCCGCCGGAAGCTGTCGTAGCGGAAGGGATTGAGGCCTCGTGGCAGGTGGGCCTGCTCGGCTCGTTTCATTTCCGCGCGAGCGGGTTTGAACGTGCCTGGGAGGAAATATGCCACTTCATCAAGCGTTACGCCGCGACGTGCGAGTTCCAGTTTGTGCTCTCCTTCCAGTTCGAGAGCGTCTATGCGGCAAGTCTCGGGAAGGCTCTGGTCTTCCCGGGGCCTGTTGCCCTGTAATGCCAGATAGCGGGGCGGCAGGCCCCGGCCTTATCCTATTCTCGGTACACGTGGCGATATGCCTTCTGGATATAACGCCCTCGTGGGTCGCCCGCTTTCACACCTGTCTGCACAGTTCCAGAGTTTTGGATCGATATAATAATATCGCCCTATAAAGTTTCCCTTGCCTGCGCCGCCATCGATCATACGGCCATGATCAAGGGAATTGAGATGCTCGCCTTACGCAACCTCCGAGTGGGATCCCGGCTGGGTGCCGGGTTCGGTTTGCTGCTGCTGTTCATCGTGGCCATCGTCGGCCTGGCGCTGTACGGAAACCATCTGAAGTCTGCCCAGTTCTCGAAAGTGGTGGACGTCAACATGGTGAAGATGCGGCTGTTGAACGAGATGCTGGATACCAACAACGCAGTGTTGATGCACCGCAGGCTGATGGTGATCAAGCGCGGCGAGGATTTCGACAAGGATTATCAGAAAGCGCAGGAGCTGTCGCAGACCTACGATGGTATCTGGGCCAAGTACATCAAGATTCCACGCGACGCCACCGGCGATGCCCTGGTTGCGAAAATCGACGCGGCACGCAAGGCGACAGACGCCTCCACCCAGCATCTGCACGAGCGCATGAAGGCGGGTGATTTTGACGGTGCGGCCAAGGAACTGCTCGCCGAGCACGGACTGGCTACCGCATGGAACGAGACGATCTCGACCCTGCTGCGGCATCAGGAGACACTGACCGCGCGCAGCCGCGAGGAATACCGTTCAACCGAATCCTGGACCGGCACGCTGTCGATCGTGTTCGGCGTGCTGAGCCTGATACTGGGCTCGCTGGCCGCGTGGGCCATCACCCGCAGCCTGACCCGCCCGCTGGAAGGTGCGGTGAAGCTGGCCGACGGCATCGCCAACGGGCGGCTGGACAACAGCATCGACGCGTCCGGCAACGATGAGGTGACGCAGCTGCTCAGGTCGATGCAGCACATGCAGGCGCAGTTGCAGTCGGTGATGGCGGCGCAGGGCGAGTTGGCCCGTCAGCACGATGCAGGCAGCCTCAGCTATCGCATGGACGAAGGTGCCTTCCCCGGCGACTACGGGCGCATGGTGCACGAGACGAATGCGCTGGTCGGCTCGCACGTGCAGGTGCAGAACCGGCTGATCGAAGTGATGAAGCATTACGCCCGTGGCGACCTGTCGGTGGACATGGATCCGCTGCCGGGCGAGAAGGCGGCGATCACCCAGGCAATGGACGAGACCAAGACCAGCCTGTCGGCGATCAACAGCGAGATCCGCCGGTTGGCGACAGCGGCCGCGGCAGGCGACTTCAGCCTGCGCGGTGACGAAGGTCGCTTCGCCTACGATTTCCGCGACATGGTGGCCGGGCTCAATCGTCTGATGCAGACCACCGACGAGAACCTGGTACAGGTGTCGACGCTGCTGCAGGCTATTTCGCGCGGTGACCTCACCGTACGCATGCAAGGTGATTTCCACGGCGTGTTCGCCCGCATGCGCGATGACTGCAACGCCACCGTCGATCAGCTCAAGCAGATTGTCGGCCGCATCCAGTCCAGTGCGTCCAGCATCAACCTGGCAGCGGGCGAGATTGCCTCGGGCAACACCGATCTGTCGCGGCGTACCGAGCAGCAGGCGGCGAACCTGGAAGAGACGGCGGCGTCGATGGAGGAACTGACCTCCACCGTGAAGCAGAACGCCGAGCACGCACGCCAGGCCAACCAGCTCGCCATCGGCGCGCACAGTGTCGCGTCACAGGGCGGCGAGGTGGTCGGCCAGGTGGTCACCACGATGTCGGCCATCGAAGCCTCGTCGAAGAAGATCGCCGAGATCATCAGCGTCATCGACGGCATCGCCTTCCAGACCAACATCCTGGCCTTGAACGCGGCGGTGGAAGCCGCGCGTGCCGGCGAGCAGGGCAGGGGCTTTGCGGTGGTGGCCAGTGAGGTGCGCACGCTGGCACAGCGCTCGGCCGGTGCGGCCAAGGAGATCAAGGGCCTGATCGAGGATTCGGTCGGCAAGGTCGCCGATGGATCGGCGCTGGTCCGCCAGGCAGGCACCACAATGGGCGAGATCGTGGCGTCGGTGCAGCGCGTGACCGACATCATGGCCGAGATCTCTGCCGCGTCGCAGGAGCAGAGCTCGGGCATCGAACAGGTCAACCAGGCGGTGGTGCAGATGGACGAGACCACGCAGCAGAATGCGGCGCTGGTGGAAGAAGCCAGCGCGGCGGCACGCTCCATGGCGGAGCAGGCCAACCTGCTGGCCGAGGCGGTATCGGTGTTCCGCACCGGTGCGGCAACCGCGGTTGCAGCCGTGCGTCCGGCCCTGGCTGCGGTGGCCGCGACGGTTACTCCGGTGCGCAGGCCGGCGGCACTGTCGCCGCGCATCGAGCCGACACTGGCGGCCAATGCCGGTGGTTGGGAAGAGTTCTAGCTGGAACGTGGCATGCCGGTAGGGAGACGGCGCCCATTGCGATGGCTGATCGCGATGGGCGCAACTTTCTTCCTGAACGCGCGATGGCCGATGAGGTGGCGGACACGCGCATTTCACTTCCGGTTGCCAACCGCAGGAGGAAACTTGCGTCATACCGGAACTCAGGAGATGGCCATGAAGACCTCGACCCGATTGCTTGTGCTGGGCACCCTGCTGGCGGCTTCGTCGGTGGCCGGCGCGCAGACCTATGGCCCGCGCGATGAGGGACGCAAGTTCAATGACGGCAGCCGCGTGGTCTGCAAGAACGTGGAAGTGCAGCGCAACTCGCGCGATCCGAACCGCATTGCGGGTACGGCCACGGGTGCAGTGATCGGCGGCCTGCTGGGCAACCAGGTGGGCGGCGGCAATGGCAAGAAGCTCGCTACCGTGGCCGGTGCCGTGGCCGGTGGTGCGGCCGGTCGCCAGATCCAGGGCAACAGCCAGCAGAAGAACGGCGACCGCGTGGTCGAGCGCCGTTGCGAGCGCGTCTATCGTTGATCGGTTGCCGACAGCGCCCGTTCCCCCCTTGCACATCGCAGTACTCGAACGCCGGCCCCGCGCCGGCGTTCTTCGTTCCGGACCTGTATCGCTGACTCCGGCGTCGTGCCTATACTGCGCCGACTCAACGGATGAATGTCCAGTGAACGAATCGGCTCCAGCTCCCCAACCGGCACCGCTCGCAAGGCATGACCCGATACCGGAAGCGACTGCCCATCCCCATCGGGTGCGTGATCGCACCGATGAACTCGAGCTCTTCATTTCGGGCCTGCTGGCGTTTGCGCTGCTGGCCGTGCCGGGTTATCTGTTCGACGCCTGGGCGCGCAGCAGCCTGCACACCGAAGGCATGTACTTCCAGATGCTCTGGTTCGGTTTCAGCATCAGTGTCGGCATGTGCTATGTGCTGGCAGTGGCCTTGATCATCCACCTCACGGTGCGCGGCTACTGGATCGGGCTGATCGGCCTCAGGTCGCATTTCCCCGATGGCATTGACTGGGACCGCCTGCCAAGAATGGGGGCGGTCACGCGCGCCTTCCTGCAGGCCCGGGACGGAGGCCTCGATGGCAGCATCGAACGTGCCGACCGGCTGGCGACGATGCTGTTCTCGACCACCCTGCTTGCCGTACAGACATTGGCGGGCACCCTGGTATTGGCCGTCCTGACGCTTGGTGTGTCGATGGTGATCGGCGCGCTGTCCGGCGGCGCCGATCATGTCGCCATGCTCGCCCTGTGCACTGTGCTGGCCGCAATGTTGGCGCTGGCTGTTACCCCCGGGATCCTGGAGAAGATCGTGGCGCGGCGGCAGGCGCGCGGGCAACCCCATGAGCGACCGCAGCGACTGCTGCAGGGCATGCTGGCGGCACTGCAACGGGTTCCGCTGTTGCGCCTGATGCAGACCATGCAGCTGACCATGCAGAGCAACCTGCGCTCGCGTTCGTTCATGGCGGCCTACCTGTTCGCGGTGCTGGTAGCGATGCTGCTGGCGGCCGTGCAGGTGATGGCGTCGTTGAAGTTCTCGCTGTTCAACCGTTACCAGATCGTCACGGAAGCGGCGGTTGAGCACGGCATGCTGAGTGCGCATTACGAATCGATGCGTTCGGCGCATGACCAGCTGCTGCCGTACCCGATGATCCCGTCGGACACGATCAGCGGTGCGCAGCTTCGTTTGTTCATTCCGCATCGCCCGCAACGCGACAATCCGCTGGCGCGCCAGCATTGCACCGCACTTCCGGACGCGCGCAATGAGGCCACCGGGCAACAGGCCGCCAATGCCGCAGTGGAGTGCCTTTCCCGGCTCTGGCAGGTCAAGCTGGACGGCGCCCCGGTCGACCTGCATGGCTTCGTGCCCATGGAGCGGCGTGACCTGGATATGCGCGGCCTGGTGGGGTACCTGCCTACCCGGGGGCTCGCACCCGGACGCCATGACCTGGAACTGGTGTGGAATGCTGCAGGCGGCGAGCGGGGGGCCGGACGGCGCCGCGCGTTCCGCATCCCGTTCTGGTATGCCCCGGATCCATAAACGATGGATCAAAGCGGCCATGCCGCGCCGCTTGAACAGGCCGCTTACGACTTAATTCCCTCCGTCCCCTTTTTTGGCGAGGAGGCGCCAGGTGGCGAGGCTACCGTAGAGCAGCAGCAGGACGGTGAGGGTGATCAGTTCGTGGCTGATGTCGGCCAGGCGGGCGTCCATCTGGTTCAGGCGCACCATCAGGTTGATGCCCGAGGTGGTCGGCAGCAGCTGTGCCAGCCAGACCAGCGGTTGCGGCGTCATCACCGCCGGCCACGACAGGTTGGCCAGGAAAAACAGCGGGATGGAGGTGGCGATGATGTACTGGAAGGCGCGCTCGCGGGTGCGGAAGAAGCTGCCGACGAACAGGCCGAAGACCACGGTGGTGGCGATGAACAAGGTGCCGCCCAGCAGCTGGCCCATCGGGTTGCCGCCGCGCGGATAGTCCTGCACCCAGGCAGTGAAACCGGCGTACCAGAACAGGCCGAACAGGCCGATCAGGCCGAAGCCCAACGCCATGCCGGCCAGCGTCGGCAGGTCGAAGCGCAGGCGCCGGCCCAGTGCGAGGCGGCGGCCGCCGAGCAGAACGCCGATGCCCATCAACAGCGTCTGGTGCACGATCAGCTCGGCCACGCCGGGCACGATGGCGCTGCCATAGCCTTCCTGCGTGTTGTACAGCGGGCGCTGCACCAGGGTGACCGGCGGTGCCTGCGGCGCACCCATGAAGGCGGCCTGGCCGACCACCGCATCACGCCCGAACGCACCCAGCGCATCAGCTACGCTGCCCAGCACCCAGCTGGCGCGGCCCAGGTAGGCACCGTTGCCAAGCAATACCAGCTTGGCCGGATGGCCGCGCAGGATGTCGCGCTCCAGGTTGGCCGGGATCACGACGATGCCTTCGGCGTGGCCGGCTTCGAGCTGCTGGCGTGCGCTGTCGACGTCCGCCGGTTGCCCGACCACGCGCGCAACGCGCAGTGCGTCGAGCTTGCGCAGCAGCTCGCGGCTGGTCGCGCTGTGGTCTTCGTCCACCACCAGCACCGGCAGGTTGCCGGCCACCTGGTGCCGGTAGGCGGCTGGATAGAAGAACGAATACAGGATCACCGCACCGACCATCACCACGATCGCGTAGCGGTCGCACAGCACCGCCATCAGGGTCTGCCGCAGGCTGCCCCAGAGCATGCTCATGCGTCAGCCCCTGCGGATTGTGCGGCGGCAGGCGTGCGTGCAAAGGCGATCAGGCGCAGGCCGCCGATGCCACCGGCCACCACCGTCATCAACAGCAGCGTAGCCAGCGGCCATGCGGAAACCTGCAGCGGCGAGCCGATGAACTGCTGCTGGGTCTGCAGCTTGATGTAGGCGCTCAACGGCAGCAGCTGGTGCCAGACGCGGGTAAACAACGGCCCGTCCAGCACCGGGAAGGTAGCGCTGGAGAACGCCAGTGCGGTGCCGATGCTCAGACCGACCGCAGACAACGCGGTGCCCATGTCGCGGGTGACGCCGACGAAGAACAGCGCGTAGGCGGCCGTGGCCAGGTAGAACAACGGCTGCGCGAGCAGCAGCAAAAGCACGCTGCCGGCCACACCATCGCCGCGCAGCCACGCCAGGTAGCCGATGCCGAGCGCGCCATACAGCGAGAACAGCAGGAGGTACGGCGCGACCTTGCCGGCAATCGCCGACCACGGCGTGCGAGCCAGCCAGGCGGGCAGGGTGCCATCGCGGATCTCGCGGCCGAGGCTGCCGGCCACGGCAAGTGCCAGTACCAGTGACAGCACCGCCGGGAAGATCAGTGGCAGCAGGAACAATTCGTAGCTGCGCGCCGGGTTGTAGAGGATGTCCGACTGCACCGCGATCGGCGCCGCGCGCAGCTTGCCCGGGCCGACCTGCAGGCCGATGCGCTCGCGCAGCAGGCTTGCGTTCCATGCGGAAACCGCGTCGCCGATGTCGCGCGACGCCGACTGGCCGGTGGTCATGTAGGTGGCGTTGTAATAGGCGAACACCGTGCCCTGGCGCCCACGCAGCGCCTGCCGGGTGACATCGCGCGGCACCAGCACGATGGCGAACACGTCCAGGCTGCGCAGCTGCGATCGTGCCTCCTCCAGGTCCGCTGGTTGGCTGGCGACGCGTACGCCGGGACTGGCGTCGAGCATGCGCAGCAGCAGGCGGCTGTCACTGCTGTGGTCAAGGTCGACCACAGCAATCGGGATATCGCGCATCACCGACGGCATGAACATCCATGCCATCACGACCAGCATCAGCAGTGGCAGCACGGTGACCAGCAGCAGGTCGGCACGGTTGCCGCGCAGCGACTGCAGCTCGCGCCGCCACGAAGCGGCGAAGCCGTTGCGGTCCGGGCTCAGTGCTGGGGCCATGCGAACAGCACGCTCATGCCGGGGCGGAAGCCCTCGATGCGGCGTACCGGGCGCACCCGCACCTCGAAGCTGCGGACGTCATAGCCGGACGACTGGCGGGTGGTACGCCAGGTTGCGTAGTCGCCGGCCGGATTGATGAAGTAGACCTCGAACTCGCCATCCAGGCCCAGCGCCGGCACGCTGCCCTGCAGCTTGCTGCCGACCTTCAGGCCCTGCATCTGCGATTCGCGCAGGTTCATCGCCACCCACATGCGGTCGATGTCGACCAGGGTGAACACGGGATAGCCGGCTGGCACCAGCTCGCCCGGGTCGGCCATGCGCTTGTTGATCTCGCCCGCCACCGGCGCGCGTCCTTCCACTTCGGCTCGCGCGGCGTTGACCTCGGCCACCGCGCCCTGCGCCTGCTGTACCTGGCCCTGCGCGGCACGCTTGTCCTGCTCGCGGGCGCCGGCCAATGCCATGTCGTACTGCGCGCGGGCGGCGCGGGCCAGTTCGCGCGAACTGGTGGCCTGGGCATGCGCTTCATCGCGCTTCTGCCGGGTCATCACCCCTTCGTTGAACAGGTTCTGCACGCGCCGGTAGGTGGCTTCGGCCAGTGTCGCGCCGGCTTCGGCGCGCTTCCAGTTCGCTTCGGCGGCGCGGATGTCTTCGCTGCGCGCGCCTTCGTCGGCCTTGTCGGCCACCGCCTGCGCAGCCGCCAATGCGCCGTTCGCCTGCTGTTCCTTGGCAGCCACTTCGGGGCTGTCGAGCAGGAACAGCACCTGCCCGGGCTGCACGCGATCGCCCTCGCGCACCTTCAGCTCGGCCACGCGTGCGGTGATCTTGGCGGCCACGTTGATCGTGTCCGCATCGGCCATGCCCTGGATCTGGTCGGCCGGGCTGCGCCAGGCCAGCCACAGGCCGAGCACCACCGCGACCAGCAGGACCACCAGCAGGATCGGTCCCAGCCGCCGCTTGCCGGGGGGCGTCGTCGCATCGTCGTGCAGCACATCACTCATGGTCGATCACCTCGTCCGCACGCCGCCGGAATTCTTCGAAACGGTCCATCTGTCCACTGATCTCCAGCAACTGTGCCAGCGCAATGTCGTATTGGTAGGCGGCCTGTGCGCGCTCGACACGGGCGCCGCCCAGGCCGAGCCGCGCATCGATCACATCCAGCGAGGTGGCCTGGCCTTCGCGGAATGCCAGCTCCTGCAGGCGCAGGTTTTCCTGTGCCTGGGCGATGCTGCTGTCGAGCAGCACGAACTGCTGGCGCGCGGTCTCAAGTTCGTTCCAGGCCTTGCGCACGCCCAGTGCGACCTGGTTCTCGGCCTCGCGCAGGCCCGCTTCGGCCTGCTCCTGCTGCGCACGCGCGGCGCTGATCTGCGCCGGCCGCGAGTTCGGTGACAGGAAGGTGTACTTCAGCCCGATGCCGAACGCCCAGTCCGGGTCGGTCAGCATTTCGTCGCGGCGGCGGAAGTCGTACTGGCCGAAGGCGAAGATCTGCGGCTTCAGCTTGGCCTGCTGCACGCGCACGCCCTGTTCGGCCTGCGCAACCATCGCGCGCAAGCGCGCGATCTGCGGCTGGCGCGCCTGCGCGGTGCGCTCGAAGCTGGTCACCGGTTCCAGCGGCACGCGCTGCACGAACAGCGGCGACACCGGCTGCACCTCGCCACCACTGCGCAGCAGCGTGGCCAGCGCGGCCTTCAGCGTAGCCAGATCGTTCACCGTCTTCTGGTATTCGCGCTCGGCCTTGTCGCGGGCCACGGTGGCCTGCAGGCGCTGGGCGCGGGTGGCAAAGCCCTCGCGTTCCAGCTTTTCTGCATCGGACAGGTGGCGGTTGAGGCCGTCGCGCACGTCGCGGCGCACGTCCACCGCCTGCTCGGCCAGGCGCTGGCCGAAGTAGGCCTGAGCCAGCTGCACGGTCAATGATTGGCGCTGCGCCTCGCGCTCGGCGTTGGCCTGCTCATGGGCGGCGCTGGCCGCACGTTGCGCGGCCGGGATCACGCCGCCGGTGTACAGCGGCAGCACCGCGGTCACTACCGGGCGTGTACGCCAGTCGCGCTCGGTGAACGACAGCGGCGAATCGATACCGAAGGCTTCAGCCACGGGCGCCAGCGAACCCAGTGGCAGGGTCAGGGTCTTCTGGAACTGCAGGCGGCGCACTTCGCCGGTGATCTCCGGCAGGCGCAGCAGGCGCGTGGCGTCCTGCAGGTCCTGCTTGTTGCGTACCGCTGCATCTGCGGCCGCCAGCGCATCGGAGACCTGCTCCAGGCGTTGGCGTGCCTGTTCCCAGTCCAATGCGGGGGCGTCGTTGCTGTTCTGCGCGGACGCAGCGGTTGGCAGGCAGGTCGCCAGCACCAGCGCCAGCGCGGCCTTCGCGCGGTGCATCCTTGTACGTCGGCCGATCACGCCCATGCCGTCCCAGTGGTAAAGAAGTGCGCAAACGGTAGTGCGCGCGGCGTGAAGCCCGAGTCTGCGGTCATCCGATTGTCCTCAACGAAGGGTGCCGCTGGCTGCAGTGCGCAGCGCCTGGGTGATGTGCTGCAGCGTGCTTGAGCGCACGGCGGCATGTTGCCAGTACAGCGGCACATCCAGCCAGCGGCGGGGTTCCAGTACCACCACGCGGCCGGCGCGCACGGCGGGCGCGACCAGGGTTTCCGGGGCCATGCCCCAACCGAGTCCGCACGCGGCGGCTTCGACGAAACCGGTGGAAGAGGGCAGGTAGTGTAGCGGCGGCTGCAGTCGCGCGCGGGTCAGGCGCCGCACGAAACGCCATTGCAGTTCATCCTTGCGGTTGAACACCAGCATCGGTGCGCGCGCCAGGGCCGCGGCCTGCATGCCATCGTTGAAGTACTGGCGGGCGAAGCCGGGCGAAGCGATCGCGTGGTAACGCATGGCGCCGAGCGGGTGCACGTTGCAGCCCTTCACCGGCTGGCTTTCGGCGGTCACTGCGCCGAGCACGCTGCCATCGCGCAGCAACTGCAGGGTGTGGTCCTGGTCGTCCATGCGCAGGTCGAACAGGTAGCCATGGCGCTGGTGCAGGTCGGCGATGGCGGGCACGAACCAGGTATCAAGCGAGTCGTCGTTGACCGCCAGGGGGATGGGCGTACGGGCAGCGTCGTTGCCACGCTCGGGTAGCAGCTCGGCCAGCGCCTCGGCTTCCAGTGCCTGCATCGGGCGTACCCGGCGCAGCAGCGCTTCCCCCGCTGCGGTCGGTCGGCAGGGTGCCTGGCGCACCACCAGGACCTGCCCGAGCCTGTCTTCCAGCGCCTTGATCCGTTGCGACAGTGCTGATGGGCTGATCGACAGGCGGCGTGCCGCGGCCTCGAAGCTGCCTTCTTCCAGCACCGCAGCGAATGCGGCCAATTGTGGATGTACCAGATCCATGCCGGTGCCCCTTCAGTTTTCCTGCACAGGATAAAGAAAAATCAGATTGTCTAAACATCGCCATTGGCCTCACCCTGCGTGTCCCCTCGCTGCCTGGCCTGTCCTGATGTGGATCGCCGCTACCGCCGCCGGCCTGTTCGCAGGTGCCGGCCTGATCATCGCCATCGGCGCACAGAATGCCTTCGTGCTGCGCCAGGGCCTGCAGCAGCGGCATGTGGGCAGGGTGGTGCTGGCCTGCGCCGGCGCGGACATCGCGTTGATCCTGGCCGGCGTCGGTGGCATGGGCGCGCTGGTGCTGCAGTGGCCGTTGCTGCTGCAGGTGCTGCGCTTCGGTGGTGCGGCGTTCCTGCTCTGGTATGGCGTGCAGGCGGGACTGCGTGCGTGGCGCGGTGGTGGCGTACTGGCCGCCACCGAGGCGCAGGGCGGCAGCGGACGGCAGGTGCTGCTGACCTGCCTGGCGTTCACCCTGCTCAACCCGCATGTCTATCTGGATACGGTGGTGCTGCTGGGCAGCCTGTCCACGCGTTACCCGGGTGACCTGCGCTGGGCGTTCGCCGCCGGTGCGTGCGCCGCCAGCGTGGCCTGGTTCTGCACGCTGGGCTATGGCGCGCGCCTGTTGCAGCCGGTGTTCCGCAGGCCGGACGCCTGGCGGGTGCTGGATGGGGGCGTCGCGATCTTCATGTTCTGCCTGGCAACAGTGCTTCTGTTGCGTCCGCTCTAGGCCGTATCCACCGCGCACAATGGCGTTTCGCCGGGGCGCAGGGTCAGTACGCGCACACCGTTGCGGGTGACCGCCACCGTGTGCTCGAACTGCGCCGACAGCTTGCCGTCGCGGGTGTAGACCGGCCATTGGTCCGGCTGCTGGCGGATGGCCGGCTTGCCCTGGTTGAGCATCGGCTCGATGGTGAACACCATGCCCTCCTCCAGCACCCTGCCGGTGTTGGGATGGCCGTAGTGCAGGATCTGCGGTTCCTCGTGCATTTCCTGGCCGATGCCATGGCCGCAGTATTCCTTCACCACGCTGTAGCCGTGGCTGCGCGCGTGGCGGGCGATGGCGTGGCCGATGTCGCCCAGGCGTGCACCGGGGCGCACCGCAGCGATGCCTTTCCACATCGCCTGGTAGGCGGTCCGCACCAGCCTGCGCGCGGCGTAGTCGACCTCGCCCACCAGGTAGGTGGTGCTGGAGTCGGCGATGTAGCCGTTCTTCTCCAGGGTGATGTCGAGGTTGACGATCTGGCCGTTACGCAGCACGTCGGTGGTGCTGGGTACGCCGTGGCAGATCACGTTGTCGATCGAGGCGTTGAGCACGTACGGGAAGCCGTACTGGCCCTTGCTGGCCGGCCGCGCCTGCAGCTCGTCAACGATCATGCGTTCGACGAAATCGTTGATCTCCATCGTGCTGCGGCCCTGCAGTGGCAGCCGGTCGAGCGCGGCGAACACCTGCGCAAGCAGGCGCCCGGATTCGGCCATCAGCGCGATCTCGTCGGGGCGCTTGATGATCGCCATCTGCTCAGACCTGTCCCGGTGCCAGCAGCGGCGGCTGCACGCCGGCAGCCCGCAGTTCGCTGGCGACGATGTCCTGGAAGCTCAGCGTGGGATTCATTTCGCACAGCATGCCGACCCGGATCCAGAAGTTGGCCTGGGCGTTGATCGAGCGGCTGGAGACGGTGCAGGCACGGCGCAGCTGGTCGTGCAGGGTGTCATCGATGTTGACGATGCCCATCGGCGGTCCTGGAGTGGGAATATACGAAGCGTATATGTTTCGTATATCCTCCTCAAGCCCGCGTTGTTCAGTCCAGGTGGGTGGCAAAGCGCAGGCGGTTGCCGTCGGGGTCGCGCAGCAGCATTTCGCGGCTGCCCCAGTCGGTGTCATGCGGTGGCTGCTCGATCGGCACGTTGGCGGCGCTGAAGGCGCGGTACAGGCTGTCGACGTCGTCGACGATGAAGTACACCGCGCCGCCGACCTCGCAGTCACCGCTGTGCTCGGTGAGGAAGATCGTCTGGCCATCGCGGGTGAGTTGGGCGAACAGCGGGAAGCCGGACTCGAAGCGGTGTTCCCAGTCGACCACGAAACCCAGCCCCTGCACGTAGAACGGCAGGGTGGTGTCGGCGTGGCGCATGCGCAGTTGCGGGATGACGGTCTGGGGCATGGCGGCGGCTCTTGGGGACAGGAGCCCAGTGTAGTGCCGGCCGCTGGCCGGCATTCCTGTGAGCCCGGGAACAACGAGGTTGCCGGCCAGCGGCCGGCACTACCGAAGCCACGCCGGCCAACGGCCGGCATTGCCGACGCGGTCAGCAGGCCGTCGGTGCGGCGGCGATTGCCGCCAGCAGCTCGCGGTTGACCTGCTGGTGACGCGCCTGCCAGACGGGAAGATCATCGGCGCTGATGTCCGGTTGGCCATCCAGCGACGACAACCAGCGCTTGAAGCGGCTCTGGTAGTTCGCCAGCGAGACTTCGCCGGTGATGTCACTGCCGACCAGGCCACCGGCGCGCAGTGCTTCGATCACCACCAGTGCGTGTTCCAGCTGGAAGCGGCCCTGGTCCCAGTTGCTGCGCGCAACGTCCTCGGCGAATACATCCTTGTCGATCGACAGGTAGGTCGGCTGTGGGGATGTGGCCTGCTCGGCGGCGAACGCGGCGACCAGTGCTTCCGGGTGCTCGAAGCGTCGGAACGCACGGCCCATGCCGAGGCGGTGGCCCCAGCCCACGTCCACGTCCATGCACCAGTACGTCAGGCATCCACCCATCAGCGGTCGCCAGTGGTTCTCCCAGGCATGACCGAGGCCGATGTCGCTGGAAGTGATGCCGAGCACATGGATGTGCGAGATCTGCGGCAGCTTGCTGGCGGCGTTCACCCACGAGCCGCAGTGCATGCCGAGCGGGAACCGCATGTTGTCCGGATGGTTGTCCAGCACCACCAGCTGGAACGGGGCCTGCCCATGCATGCGGCGCAGCAGTGGCAGGGTGAGGTGGTGGAAGTCGCCGCTGCCGAGCATGACGGTTCCGAGCTGGGCCGGCAGTGGTGCCAGCACGTCAGCGGCGAAACGGTCGAGGGTGGCATTGCTGCAGGCGAAGCGCAGCGGATCGTGCCACTGCGGCAGAGCCAGGGTCTGCGCCTGTGGCAGCGGCAGCACGCCACCGTCCAGGTCCAGGATCAGCGGGGAACGCAACGGCATCGTTCAACCGCCTCCATCAGGTTCGCCCTGCAGGTGCGGGGCCAGCTTGCGCAGGGCGGCGCGCAGCAGCGGGGAGCGTGCGTGGATCGCGTGCCGGGTGGAGGTGAAGCGGGCGCCCAGCTCGGCCTTGATCCGCGAGTCGGTCCAGCCGGCCACGTAGTGGCTCAGGCCGTGCTGCAGCGCGTACTCGAGGTTGTGCATCCAGCTGACCGCGTACAGGTTGTGCTCGCGCGACTGCGGGTACGCCAGGCCGATGTACTTGTCCACCAGCTTGCCGGCATGCACGTAGCACAGATTCCAGCCGATCAACCGGCCCTGGTGGCGGTACAGGAACATCCGTCCCTGGCCCTGGCTGTCGGCCAGCAGGTACTGGAAATAGGGTAGGTCGAGCTGGTCGAAATGCACCGCGCTCTGCGCGTATACGCCCAGGTACAGCGCGTACAGTTCGGCCTGCAGTTGCGGGTCGGCCAGGGCCGGGTTGCCGGTGGCGATGCAGTCGATCTGCAGGTCATCGCGCGAACGGAGCTTGCGACGGATGTTCTTGCGGCGCGACGATGACAGGCGGCCGAGATAGTCGTCGAGCGAATCGAAATCGATCGCCACCCAGGCCAGCGGCATGCCTTCCAGTTCGACGAAGCCGCGTGTCAGCAGCGCCTGCAGGAAGGCGCCGCTGTGTGCGTTGGCGGCGTCGTCCAGCAGCGGTGAATCGATCGCCAGGTCCTTCACCACCAGCAGCCGGGCATCGCCGATCGCGTGACGCGTCACGTCCTCGGCCAGCGCCTCCGGGGCAACGTGTGCCGGCAGCGGGGTGTACTCGGTGCTGGTGGCACCGACGAAGCGCGTCTTCCAGGTGATCCACGGCCGCCACAGGCGCGACAGCGGCAGGCCGAGCAGCCTGCCGCGCAGTTCGTCATCCATCGTGGTGGTCAGGTCCAGCGGCGCACGGAAGGTCGGCAGGCCGCTGGGAAGGCGGCCTGCCTCGAATCCGAGCGGCGGGTGGGCCAGGAAGCCCTCCAGCAGCGCGGCCGGTTCCAGCGCGGTGCTGGATGCGCGTGACGTCATTTCCATCGGCACGGGAACCGGCAGCGCATCGACCTCAGCCCTTGGCCTTGGTCAGCGCCTGGTCGAGCAGGGTGATCGCCAGGTCGATCTCTTCGTAGCTGATGTCCAGCGACGGCGCGAAGGTGATCACGTTCTTGTACCAGCCACCCACGTCGAGCACGAGACCCATGCGCTTGCCGTCGTGCAGCAGGTCACCGGCCAGGCCGATGTCGACCATGCGGTCCAGCAGCTCCTTGTTCGGGGTGTAGCCGTCGGCCTGGCAGATTTCCGCACGCAGCGCCAGGCCCAGGCCGTCGACGTCGCCGATTTCCGGGTGGCGCTTCTGCAGGCCGCGCAGGCCGTCGAGGAAGTACGCGCCCTTTTCCGGCACGGTGCGCTCGTAATCCATTTCCTTGCCCAGCTTCAGCACTTCCAGGCCCAGGCGGGTGCCCAGTGGGTTGGAGTTGAAGGTGGAGTGGGTGGAGCCCGGCGGGAACACGGTCGGGTTGATCAGCTCTTCGCGCGCCCACAGGCCCGACAGCGGGTTCAGGCCGTTGGTCAGCGCCTTGCCGAACACCAGCACGTCCGGGGTCACGCCGAAGTGCTCGATCGACCACAGCTTGCCGGTGCGCCAGAAGCCCATCTGGATTTCATCGACGACCATCAGGATGCCGTACTTGTCCAGCACGCGCTTGAGGCCGGTGAAGAAGTTGCGGGGCGGGATGACGTAGCCACCGGTGCCCTGGATCGGCTCGACGTAGAACGCGGCGTACTCGGCCTGGCCGACCTTGGGATCCCACACGCCGTTGTACTCGCTTTCGAACAGCCGCTCGAACTGCCACACGCAGTGGTCGGAGTACTCGTCCGGGGTCATGCCCTTCGGGCGACGGAAGGGGTACGGGAACGGGATGAACATCGCGCGCTCGCCGAAGTGGCCGTAGCGGCGGCGGTAGCGGTAGCTGGAGGTGATCGACGACGCACCCAGGGTGCGGCCGTGGTAGCCGCCCTCGAAGGCGAACATCAGGCTCTTGCCGCCACGCGCGTTGCGCACGATCTTCAGCGAGTCTTCAATGGCCTGCGCACCGCCAACGTTGAAGTGCACGCGGCCGTCGAGGCCGAACTTCTCGTGCATGTCCACGGCAATGGTCTTGGCCAGCTGCACGCGGGTCGGGTGCAGGTACTGGCTGGCGACCTGCGGAAGGGTGTCGATCTGGTCCTTCAGTGCATCGTTCAGGCGCTTGTTGCTGTAGCCGAAGTTGCACGCCGAGTACCACATCTGCAGGTCGAGGTAGGGCACGCCTGCGCCGTCGAACATGTAGCTGCCTTCGCCGCGCTGGAAGATCTTAGGCGGATCGACGTAGTGGACGGTATCGCCGAAGGAGCTGTAGCGGGCTTCGTCGGCCAGCAGCTGCGCATCGGAGGCAGCGGCGGCGGCGTTCTTGTCAAAAATGTTCATGCAGTTCGGTTCCGTGAAGGACGTTCGAAAGGGGTAACAGGGGAGCGCGCCTGGAAGGGAGTGCTCAGGCGGTGGCCAGCAGCAGGGGCAGTGCGGCGGGCTGCGGGCTGGCGTCGAGACGACGTGGCTGCAGCAGGCTGCCATCGAGCAAGCGCGGCAGCAGTGCGATTGCGTCGTGGAAGGTGTCGATGGCGGCATGCTCGATGCCGGCATGGGTGCAATGGGTGATCAGGCGGCGCTTGGCGAACACGAAGTCGGCATCTTCGGATACGCAGAAATCCGAACTGCCGTCGCCGATCATCAGCACGCGCGGTGCTTCGTTGGCGCGCGCCTGCGCGGCGCAGGTGCATTTGCAGGTGCCACTGCGGCAGCCTTCGGCCTGGTAGGGCGATTCCAGTTCCCAGTGGTCATCGCACCAGCGCAGGTGGTTGGCCACCACCGGCAGCTGCGCCAGGCCGTGGTTGGCGAGAATGCGATGGATCGCATAGTCCAGGCCGTCACTGACGATGCGCAGCGGAACGCCCAGCTGTCCGGCACGGCTGACAAAGGCGGCGAAGCCCGGATCGATCTGCACCTGGTCCAGATGGGCATCGAGCGTGGCCGGGTCCAGCTTCAGCAGCCGCACCTGGCCCTGCATGCATTCACGCGAGCCGATCTTTCCCGCCTTCCACTGGTCTTCCAGTTCCTGCCAGCCCGGCTGGCCGTACTTTTCCAGCAGCGAGTCGATGACATCTTCGAGGCTGATGGTGCCGTCGAAGTCACACAGGATGCTCCAGCGCATGGGCAGGTCCGTCGATGAAAGAAGCGTCCGGCACGATGCCGGGGCAGGCTCAATGTAGGCAGGCCGCCTTTCTCGTTCCTTTCCTGTTGAAAGGCTTTTTTTACGGGCTGGGAAAGCGTTCAGGAAGATGCATGGATGAATGCCCGGCGCGCAGGCCACGCATGCATGTGCGGGTCAGACACGGGCCAGGACCTGCAGTATTTCGGCCGTCTCCTCACGGGTCTGCCAGGCGCTGTTGCCAAGGGTGAGCATGCGTGCGGCGAAGTCACGTGCATTGGGCACGTCCTCCTGCGGCACGATGCCACGCAGGTAGGCGTAGTCGGGCAGGGCATGGATGAACATGCGGCTGGCACCGAGGCCGCGCGGCCACAGGTCGTCCAGCGCGGCATCGCGCGCGCGCTGGCTGGGCAGCAGCAGCATCAGCATCGGCCAGGTGCCGCCGGTGCCGGCCAGGCCATCGACCACCTCCACCGCTGGCAGTTGTGCCAGCTGCACGCGCAACTGCAGTGCGCGCAGGCGCCCGGCCTGCAGGAACGCCGGCAATCGCCGCGCGGCATGGGCACCGATGTTCTGTCGCCATCGACTGACCCGGTGCTGCGGTATGTCCAGCGGGAAAACATCACCGACCGCGTCTTCCAGATCGCCACGCTGCAGTGCGTTGCGCAGCGGATTGCCGTACACCAGCGACAGCAGCGAGGGGCGATAGCAGGCGGCAAGGCCAAGCAGCTGCACACTGCGAAGCAGCTCCCAGCGCAGGTTGAAGCGCACGTGTTCGGCGGCATGCTCGGCCAGTTCGGCGCGCAGTTCGTCATCGCGGCTGACCAGCAGGCCGCCTTCGTGCAGGCTCAGCCCCTTGCCGGCGGCCAGGCTGAAGAATCCGATGTCGCCACGCAGGCCGACACTGCTGTTGCCCACCCGTGCGCCCAGCGCCTGTGCGGCATCTTCGATGACCCAGGCGCCGGCGCTGCGGGCGATGTCGCAGGCCCGTTCGACATCGGCGATGCGACCGCCGAGGTGGGTCGGCAGGATGGCCAACGTACGCGCATCGGCCAACCGTTCGAGCTGGCCGGGATCGAAGTCGAAGTGGCCGCGCCGGGTATCGCACAGCTGCACGCGCAGGCCGAGGCTGTGCACCGCGATCGGCACCAGCGGGCAGGTGTAGGCCGGCATGATCACCGTGTCGCGCCTGGGCGCGCGCTTGCGCAGGGTGCGCAGGGCGATCAGCAGCGCGTGCGTGCCGGAACAGGTCAGCTGCAGCGGCGGCGTGCCCAGCTGGTTGGCCAGGATCCCGCGCAGGTCACCGCCACCGGGAAGGAAGTCGGTGGCCTGCATCGGCAGGCCGGCGGTCGGTGGCAGTTCGCGCGCGAACAGGCTCATCGCAACGCGCTCACGAAGCGTTTTCGGTGGGACTGTGCGGGTCGTCCGCTTCCGCGCGGGCGAGGCAGACGATGCCGGCCACGATCAGCACCGCACCGACCAGGTGGTGCAGGGTGAGAGGCTCTTTCAGCAGCCACGCCGAGAGCAGCAGTACGCTGATGACCTCCAGGTGCGAGGCCGCGAACGCCGGGCCGATCGGTGCATGCCGCAGCAGGCTCATCCAGGTGAAGAATGCACCCACGTAGCCCAGGATGGCGCCGTACACCCATGGTTGCGACAGCACGCGCAGCAGCCAGGTGGTGTTGGCCTCGACCGGCAGCGCAGCATCGCCGGCGTACTTGAAGCACAGCTGGGCCAGGGTGTCGAAGGCCATCAGCAGGGGGAAGCCGATCACATACAGGCGCCTCACGAGCCGGCCCCCACCACTGCCACGCCCGCGGTGACCAGCAGCATCCCGGTCACCCGCAATGGCGTGAGCTTCTCGCGGAACAGGATGCGGCCGGCGATCATCAGCGCCACGATGTTGATCGAGCCCAGCAGCACGCCCTTGGACAGCGGAACCAGTGACAGGAAGGCGATCCAGGCGACGAACTCAAGCACGTAACAGGCGATGCCGATCCACAGCCAGGGGCGGCTGAGCATGTGCTTCCAGCGCTGCAGTCCCTCGCCCTCCTGCGGGTCGCTGGCGGCGGCCTTGAAGGCGAGCTGGCCACCGGTATCGAGCACGACATTGGCCAGCCACAGCAGCGTGGCAAGTGCCCCCATCTCAGGCCACCGCCTTGAGGACGCCGCTGCGTTCACCGATCCCGGTGAAGAAGCGTGCGCTGCGGCGGATCACCTCGCGGCGTTCGCGGTCGATCGTGATCATGTGGTAGCTGTCCTCCAGCACCACCAGTTCCTTCGGGCCACTGACCCGCGACATCACCAGTTCGGCATTGCCCATGCTGGCCACGTCGTCTTCGCGCGCGTGCATCACCAGGCACGGGGCGGTGACCTGGTGCAGGTGGCGGCGGGTCCAGTTGCTCAGCGCCCGCATCTCGGCCAGCGCGTGCCAGGGATTGCCCGGAAGGCCGGCCGCCGCGCTGTCGCCGGACAGCATGGCGGCGCTGACCTGCGCACGCAGGCGCTCGTCGCGCAGGCCGTACGGCGGTTCTTCCATGAACATGCGGTCGCGGCCGATGTTGAAGCGCTTGAACCACGGCAGCAGGAACGAGAGGCGGGCGACGGTGGGTATGTTCCAGCCGTCGTAGCGGAACGTGGCGCCATACACGCCGACGCCGGACACCCAGTCCGGTCGTCGAGCAGCAAGTGCCAGCGACAGCACCGCGCCCATCGACAGGCCACCGACGAACAGCTGGTCGACCTTGCCGCGCAGGCTTGCCGCCGCATCTTCCACGCCCTGGTACCACTGTTCCCAGGTGGTCGCCAGCAGGTCATCCACGGTGCCGCAATGGCCGGGCAGCTGCACGCCGTGTACGGTGAAGCCGGCGTTGTTCAGCCCTTTGCCCAGCATGCGCATTTCCGCCGGGGTACCGGTCAGGCCGTGGACCAGCAGCACGCCCTGCGGGCCACCGGGGAGGAAGAAGTCGTGCGAGTCGGTCACCTGGCGGCTCCGGGACGGCAGTGGGGAGGGTCAGGATCGCAACCGCGATTTTCGCCAGCCTTTCAGCGCCCCGGTCCGGGTCAGGGGCCCTTCAGCAGCGGCAGCGTGATGGCGACCTTGAGCCCGCCGCCGGGGCGGTTGAGGAAGGTCAGGCGCCCGCCGAAGTGCTCCACCGCCTCGTGGGCGATGGCCAGGCCCAGGCCGGTGCCGCTGGCGGTGGTGCCGGGGGCGCGGAAGAAGCGCTCGCCCAGCCGCGGCATCACGTCCTCGGGTACGCCGGGCCCGTTGTCCTCCACGTACAGTTCGACGTCGTTGTCATCCAGCGCGTGCACGCCGACGGTAACGGTCGCATCGCGGCCGGCATAGCGCAGCGCATTGTCGATCAGGTTGTCCAGTGCTTCCTGCAGCTGGGCACCGTTGCCGAGCACGCGCAGCGGCTGGGGGCTGCCGCGGTAACCCAGATCGATGCCATCGCGGATCGCTTCAGGCACGCGTGTACCGACCCACTGCGGCACCCGTTCGCACAGGTCCAGTGCCTCCACCGTCTCCGGCACGGTCTGGGCCCGGCTCAGCGCCAGCAGCTGGGTGCTGACCCGCGCGGTGCGCTGGTTGAGCCGGCGGATGTGCTGCAGTGCCTCGCGCACCGTGTCCGGGTCGCCATGCGCCAGTGCCTGGTCCACGTGCAGGGCCATGCCGGCCAACGGCGAGCGCAGCTGGTGCGCGGCGTCGGCGATGAAACGGTTCTGCAGGGTGATCATTTCCGCCTGGCGGGCAAACAGATCGTCGATGGTGCTGATCAGTGGCTGGATTTCCTCCGGCACGTCGGCGTCGGAGATCGGCGCCAGTTCGCCGCGGCGCTGTGCCAGGCGGGTCCTCAGCGGGGTCAGGATGCGCAGGCCATGGGTCACCCCGAACCAGACCAGCGCGGCAGTGCCCAGCGCCAGCATGGTCATCAGCGGGATGATGATCATCAGGATCTCGCGCGCGCGCTGGCGTCGTTCGGCCATGCTTTCGGCCACGGTCACCGCCAGCTGGTCCTGCGGATCGTTCATCGCACGCGTGCAGACGGTGGCCATGCGCACCGGCTGGCCGTTGAGAATGCCATCGTACAGGGTGGGGTCCACGCCGGTGCATTCCTGCGAAGGCGCGTAGGCACTGAAATCTGCATTGCCGCTGAGCGTCCCCTGGCGGCTGCTGTCGACGTTGAAATAGCGATGGCCGTCGGGTTCGTACTCGATCAGGAAGCGCGCCTGCGGAGACAGGTCGCTGGTCACCGGCATGGTGCTCAGCATCTGCGCGAACGAGTGCGTGTCGTCGATCAGGTTGCGGTCGTGGATGCGGTTGGAATAGTCCAGCGCAACGTAATAGGCCAGGATCGTATTGAAGGTGAGAAGGCCCAGCATCGGCAACGCCAGGAAGGCGAGCAGGCGCCGGCGCAGGCTGGGCGGTCCACTGATCACGGGGCGCTGTCGTCCTGCGCATCTTCCAGCATGTAGCCCAGCCCGCGCACGGTGCGGATGCCCATGCCGCCCGGCTGCAGCTTGCGGCGCAGGCGGTGCAGGGCGATGTCCAGGCCGTTGTCGGTCAGGTCCTGGCCCCAGTCGCACAGCGCTTCCACCAGTTGCGCGCGTGACACGATGCGCTCTGCACGCACCGCCAGCGCCGACAGCAGGCCGAACTCGCGTGCGGTCAGTTCAAGTGATTGGTCGTCGATCCATACACGGTGCCCGGCCAGGTCCAGGCGCAAGCGGCCGATGCGCAGGTCCGGATTGCCATTGCTGGTGACCCGCCGCAGCTGTGCACGCACGCGGGCTTCGAATTCATCCAGTGCGAACGGCTTGACCAGGTAGTCGTCGGCACCGAGGTCGAGCACGCGCACCCGCTCGGCCAGGCCGTCACGCGCGGTCACCACCAGCACCGCCAGGCCATCGCCACGCTGGCGCAGTCGTTGCAGCACGTCGCGGCCATCCAGTTGCGGCAGCCCCAGGTCCAGCACCAGCAGTGCATACTGGGTCGAGCCCAGTGCTGCATCGGCGTGCGCACCGTTGTCGACGTGGTCGACCACGTGCCCCTGCCGGCGCAGCGAGGCGCACAGGCCGGAGGCGATGTCCGGGTCGTCTTCAGCAATCAGAACGCGCATGCGCGGGGCTCCTGTAACGGTCAGGCCCACCGGCTGGACGGGGCGGGCCTCTCGGCTGCCGAAGGGTAGCCGCAAACCGGGTGAAGGTGGAGCGCGCCGGCACCTCCCGGCGCCGTCACGCTGTCCCTCCATTCAGTCCTGCAGCCCCGGCTCACCCAGCGCCAGCGGCATCCGGGAGCCATCCAGCAGGCCACGGCTGAGCTTGCCCTCCTCGATGAACAGCAGTTCGCCGTTCTCGCCGTTCTTGATGCTGCTGTCGATGGCGATCACGCGGTCGCCGTGGAAGCTGCTGACGTGTGGCATCGACGTATGGCCGACCACGATGCGCTTGAGCTGCAGGCGGTCGAGCACGGCCTGCACACCCGCGGTGTCAAGGCGGCCATCGAAATAGCCGCGGTACCAGATCGGGCTGGTCTTGCCGTCATACAGCGGTGCGGTGGCCGGGTCGGCCTTCACTTCGGCCTTGGGCAGGCCCAGCGAGGCCTGGTAGGCCGCGTTGGTGCGTGCCGGGTCCAGCGCCAGCTGCACCGCCTCGGGCGAGATGCCGCCGTGCAGGAACAGGGTATCGCCGATCTTCAGCAGTACCGGTCGGGTGCGCAGCCACTGCCCGATCACCGAGTCGGCGCCATACAGCTGCGGGTAGCTGCGGCCCAGCAGCTGGGCGCTGCGCAGGTACTTGGGGTTGACGTAGCGCAGGTCGTCGTACAGCACCATGGTTTCGTGGTTGCCGAGCACGAAGTGCACGGCGCCACCGGCGGCGGCCGCCTGCTGCTGCAGGCCGTAGAGCAGCCAGAACGCCTCGGTCACCTGCGGGCCGCGGTCGAACACGTCGCCGGCGATGACCAGCGTGTCCTTGCCCAGCGCCCAGCGATCCTCCGCGTCGATCACGTGATGGGCACGCAGCAGGCGCACCAGCAACCCGTACTGGCCGTGAATGTCGGACAGCGCGACGATGCGCGGTGTGGCCGGCAGCACCGAGACCGAGGCTGCATTCGGCGCAGCCACATGCACGGTGTGTTCGTAGCCGCAGCGCGGTGCGATATCGGTCCCTGTTGCCCCGGAGGCAAGCGTGCGCGATTCGACCTTGTCGGCGCAGATCCACTTGGCCTGCACCCGGTCGCCCTGGCGGAACACATAGGGGCCATCGGCCTGCACGTGGTCGGCGGGCGCGGCAACCTCGCGGGCCTGCGTGGTTCCGGCGCTGCAGGCCAGCAACGGCAGCAGCAGGGCGGTCATCAGGGAAGAGCGATAGCGCGACATCGTCGTTGTCCGGCGGCGGAAACATCCGATGCTAACCGGCGCGACCGGGTCGCGGTGTGCGCGAATGGGCGGGTCAGGCGCTGTGCCCGTCGTCCCTGAGCTTGCGCACACGGGTGGCGGCGGCCTGCAGGGGCCGACCGTCGCGCCCGCGCGGCTGCATGTACGGCAGCGGTCGCCGCGTGCTGGATTCGATCAGCTGCGAATGAGCCTCGCCCGCGTCGAAGCGATGGCGTTCACCCCATTGGCGCAGCGCGACCAGCACCGGGAACAGCGCCTGGCCCGCGGCGGTGAGCACGTATTCCTGGTAGGCCGAGCCGTCGGAGGCCGGTTGCAGTTGCAGGATGCCGGCCTCGACCAGCCTGCGCAGGCGATCGCTGAGGATGTTGCGGGCGGCGCCCAGGCTGCGCTGGAAGTCGCCGAAGCGGCTGACGCCGTCGAAGGCATCGCGGATCACCAGCAGTGCCCAGCGATCACCGAGCAGGTCGGCGCTGCGGGCAACGGGGCAGGGGCTGTCTGCGTGCATGGCGGTCTCCGTCCTATGTGGTTGCAGTTTAAAACCAAAGTAGCTAGCCTGCATCTGGTTTCAATATGAAACCAGATGACGAATGCCATGCCGATTCCACGCCCCCTGCTGGTGCTGCTTGCGGTTGCCGCCGGCGCCAGCGTTGCCAACGTCTATTACGCGCAGCCGCTGCTGGATCAGCTTGCACACGCCTTCGCGCTGGAGCGGGCGGTTGCCGGCGCGGTGCTGGCCGCGACCCAGGCCGGCAGCGTGCTGGCATTGCTCGGGTTGTTGCCGCTGGCTGATCGCGGTGACCGGCGGCACCTGCTGCGGCTGCAGCTGGCGGCACTGGTCGCGGCCCTGCTGTGGCTGGCAGCGGCACGCACGGCCGGTTGGCTGTTGTCGGGCCTGCTGCTGGCCGGGCTGTTGGGCACCGCGCTGACCCAAGGCTTGATCGCCTACACGGCAGCGATGGCTCCGGCCGCGCAGCGCGGGCGCGTGGTGGGGGTGGTGCAGGGCGGGGTGTTCATCGGGTTGCTGCTGGCGCGCGTGCTGTCCGGCACGGTGGCGGCCATTGCCGGCTGGCAAGCAGTCTATCTGCTGTCGGCAGCGCTGATGGCGACCCTGGCCGTACTGCTGTGGCGGCGCCTGCCGGCGGTGCCGATACCCGTGGTGCCGCCGCGTTGGCGCGACCTGATCGGCTCGATGCTGGGCATGCTGCGCCGGGATCGAACGCTGCGCGAGCGCGGTCCACTGGCGTTGCTGCTGTATGCCGGACTCAACGTGTTCTGGGCGGCGGCCCCCTTGCCGCTGTCGGCCCCACCGCTGCAGTGGTCCACTGCGGCCATCGGTGCGCTCGGCCTGGCTGGGGTGGCAGGTGCATTGATGGCGTCGCGGGTCGGGCACTGGATGGACCGCGGTTTTGCCGATCGGGTCAGTCTTGGCGCGCTGCTGTTGATGCTGGTCGCGTGGTGGCCGCTGCTGGGCCTGCCGCAGTCGCTGTCGTTGCTGCTGCTGGGCGTGATCGTGCTCGATCTGGGTGGGCAGGCGCTGCATGTCTCGAACCAGGCGCTGCTGCTGCGCGCGCCGGGCGAGCAGCATGGACGCCTGGTGGCGCTTTACATGCTCTTCTATGCGGTGGGTAGTGGTGCCGGTGCGGCTGCCGGGCCCTGGGTGCAGGCCCGGCACGGCTGGCCTGCCGTGTGCCTGCTGGGCGCCGGCATCGCACTGCTGGCGCTGCTGTGGTGGGCAGCGTGGCGGAGGCGGGCGGTGAAAGCAGCGGCTGCCGCGCGAATCGGTAGAGTCGACTGTTAGTCGACTGCTCCTCGTTCCGACGGCGAAAAGCTCCGCGCTGCGCGCGGTAGTACTAACAGTCGACTCTATCCGCCACCGGGATTCTTCATTTCCGCCAGTTCAGCGCTGCAACGCGCGCCGCCCCGGCGCTTCCTGCAGGTCGGCGCTGGCCACCACCACGCGGTTGCGGCCGCTGCGCTTGGCCTCGTACATCGCCGCGTCGGCACGTGCCATCAAGCGTTCGTAGTCCGGGTGGCCATCATGGCCGGCCACGCCGATGCTGGCAGTCAGC
This sequence comes from Stenotrophomonas sp. T8, assembly GCF_051853085.1. Taxonomy (NCBI): domain Bacteria; kingdom Pseudomonadati; phylum Pseudomonadota; class Gammaproteobacteria; order Lysobacterales; family Lysobacteraceae; genus Stenotrophomonas; species Stenotrophomonas sp. T8. The sequence continues at coordinate 982,561 of NZ_CP195329.1, forward strand.
GACAGAACCTGGCCGTTGGCCAATGCCACTGGCGACTGCGCGATCTGCCGGCGCAGGCTCTCGGCGATCACCGAGGCCTGTGACTCACTGGCGGCAACCAGCACCACCACGAACTCCTCGCCGCCGTAGCGGAACAGGTAGTCGCTGCCGCGGGTCAGCTGGCCGAGCAGGCCGGCCACGTGCTGCAACGCGCGGTCGCCGGCATCGTGGCCGTGGCCGTCGTTGATCGCCTTGAAGTGATCCAGGTCGAGCAGCAGCAGCGAGAACGGCGTGCGGTTGCGCGTGGCCAGCTCGATCTCCCTGCGCAGCACGGTAGGCAGGAAGCGGCGGTTGAGCAGGTTGGTCAGAGCATCGCTGCCGGCATCCAGTTCACCGATGCGTTCGAACAACAGCGTCATCAGGGTACGGATGGCGGCCAGGTCCTCGCGGATGGCCGGCAGCACCGCCAGTCGCTGCGCCGGGGTGTCATGGTTTGCCCGCTGCAGGTTGCCGTCGATGCGGGCCATCAGTTGGCCGACCTGCTGGGTTTCGCTGCTCTCGCCGAAGCTGGGGATGCCCTTGTGGGTGAACCACAGGCCGAATTCCGAGGTCGCCAGGCTGGCGCTTTCGCTGGCCTGCACGTGGCCGGCGAGTGCGTACAGCAGGGCGTTCTCCCAGTCCAGCAGCAGTGCACGCTGGCGCTCGCGTTCAGTACCGACATTCTGCACCAGCGAGAACAACCGGTAGGCAGCATCGGCGCGGGTGGAGCGCTCACGTGCATGGGTGTAGGCCAGGGTCATGCCTTCCATGGCGATGTCCATGATCGCGCTGAGGCAGTCGATGGCGGCGAACGCGGTGGCGCTGTCGGGCGCGTCGTCGCGCAGGCGCACGAACAGCTCGTGCTTGAGTACGCGCGCGCCGCGGGTGACCAGGTCGACCGGAATGCCGACCCGGGCATGCACATCGCCGATCACCCGTTGCGAGGCAACGGTGGCGGCAATGCCGTCGGCATCGGTGCTCAGCAGCTGCACCAGCCAGCGCTGCATGGCCGGTTGCAGGCGTTGCTTGACCTGATCGTGGGACAGGAAGCGGCGTGCACGCCCGTCCTGCAACAGCACTTCGTAGAAGCGTTGGGCCAGCGCCGGCGGGGCATCGGTTGCGGCGGCGTGCAGCAGCGCGGTGGCGGCAGGGCCGGCCTGTTGCAGGCAGTGCTGCCAGGCCTCGGCCAGCGGCTGGCTGGCATCGTCCAGTTGGGGTGGTTCCACGTCGATCTCTGACTGCGTACGGCAAACCACGGGTATCGGCCGCGGTGGCGTGCGGTTGATGGTGGGCAAGCCGGCCAGTTTAAGCGCGATGCAGCGTCGTCCGGCACGCAGGCCACATCACGCCTGCGGTAGCAATGAGCGAACGCATTTGAGAATCACTCGCATTGATGGGAGAATGCGCGCACGGATCGGGCCGCAGGCGACTGCAGCGACGCTCCGCCTCCCCCTCGTCGTTGCCTCAAGCCCTTTGCCAGAGGCCCCGTTGCCCTGCCAGAAGGTCCAGATCATGTCTCCTGCCGTTGTCCTCTCGCCGCGCCCGCTGGCGCTCGCCGTTGCCGCCCTGCTGGCGGGCAGCGCCCTGACCGCCCAGGCTGAAGCCGACGCCACCGATATCGACACGGTGCACGTCACCGCCTCGCAGATTGCCCGCCAGGCGTTGGGTACCTCGACCATCACCGCCGAGGACATCGCCAAGCGCCCACCGGCCAACGACATCGCCGAACTGCTGCGCACCATGCCGGGCGTCAACCTCACCGGCAACAGCGCCTCGGGCCAGTATGGCAACAACCGCCAGATCGACCTGCGCGGCATGGGCCCGGAAAACACCCTGATCCTGGTCGACGGCAAGCGCATCGGTGCGCGCGATGCCGTGCGCATGGGCCGCAGTGGCGAGCGCAACACGCGCGGCGACACCAACTGGGTGCCGGCGGAGATGATCGAGCGCATCGAAGTGCTGCGCGGACCGGCGGCGGCACGCTATGGCTCCGGTGCTTCCGGTGGCGTGGTCAACATCATCACCAAGCGCCCGACCGGCGACCTGACCGGTGCGGTCGACCTGTACGGGCTGGTGCCCGAACACAGCGCCGAAGGTGGCAGCGAGCGCGTCGGCCTGCAGCTGAGTGGGCCGATGACCGACACGCTGTCGTTCCGCCTGTACGGCAACCTCAACAAGACCGACGCCGATTCACTCGATCTCAACCGCCAGTACGCCACCCAGCCGAACGCAGTGCCACCGGCTGGCCGCGAGGGCGTCAAGAACCGCGACATCAACGCGCTGCTGCGCTGGGACGTGACCGCCGACCAGGTGGTCGAGTTCGAGGCCGGCACCAGCCGCCAGGGCAACATCTATGCTGGTGACCGCGCGGTCAGCACCACCGGCACTTCGACCGGCATCGATCTGGCCGCCCTGGCCGACGGCAAGGCGGAAACCAACCGCATGTACCGCAACACCGGCGCGATCACCCATCGTGGCCGCTGGGGCGATGTCACCTCGCGGGTGACCGCTGCAGTTGAAGCGGTGAACAACTCGCGCATCAACGAAGGCCTGGCCGGTGGCCCGGAAGGCAGCTTCAACGGCACCGACTGGTCGACCTCGCGCCTGCGCAACTACCAGCTGGATGGCGAAGTGAGCTTCCCGACCACGCTGGGCGGCGCCGAGAACATCTGGACGTTGGGCTTTGAATACCTGGACAGCCGGCTGACCGACCCTTATTCGATGAGCCAGTCCAGCAGCAGCGGCGGTGGCATCCCGGGGCTGTCGGCCGATCGTGCGCGCGGCAAGGCCGATGCGCAGACCACGGCGGTGTTCGTGGAAGACAACATCTACCTGGGTGAGCGCTGGATCGTTACCCCGGGCCTGCGCTTTGACCACCACAGCCAGTTCGGCAACAACACCAGCCCCAGCCTCAATGCGCAGTTCCGCATCAACAGCGACTGGGTGGTGAAGGGCGGCATCGCCCGCGCGTTCAAGGCGCCGAACCTGTACCAGTCGAATCCGGACTATCTGTACTACACCCGTGGCAACGGCTGCCCGAATGCGCTGCCGAGCCTGGGCGCCGGTTGCTACATGCGCGGCAACGCAGACCTGAAGGCGGAAACCAGCCTGAACAAGGAACTGGGCATCGAGTGGGCACCGCAGAGCGGCTGGCAGGCGTCGTTGACCTACTTCCACAACGATTACAAGGACAAGATCCAGGCCGGCTACACCCAGATCGGGCTGACCGCCGACACCAAGGGCCGCATCTTCCGCTGGGAGAACGCGCCGAAGGCGATCGTGCAGGGGCTGGAAGGCAACCTGGTCATTCCGCTGCTGGGCGAGCAGGGCAACCGCCTGAAGTGGAGCAACAACTTCACCTACATGGTGGAAAACGAGAACAAGACCACGCACCAGCCGTTGTCGGTGATCCCGAAGTACACGATCAACACCATGCTGGACTGGCAGGCCACCGACAGGCTGTCCGTGCTGCTGACCGGCACCTTCTACGGCAAGCAGGAACCGGCCACGACCAACATCAACAACGACCCGCGCTGCACCGGCAGCTGCGATGCATCGATCGCGCTGCAGGATCGTGGCGCGTACAACATCTGGGGCGTGAGCGCGCGCTACAAGGTGACCGAGACGGTCAGCTTCGGCTTCGGCGTGAACAACCTGGCCGACAAGCGCCTGTTCCGCGAGGCCAACAGCAGTGATGCCGGGGCGGCGACCTACAACGAGCCGGGCCGCGCGTACTGGGCCAGCCTGCGCTTCGGCTTCTGACCGCAGGCCGGCGTCGATCTGCAGCCCTCGCCGGGCCATGCCCGACGAGGGCTCGTGTGGCCTGCAATGTTATAAACATCGTAATAGTCTCCTCCGCCGGCACCGCGTAGCCTGCACCGCATCGCAAAGGAGCTGTTGCCATGGGCCACGACCACGATCACCTGCCATCCCAGATCCGCCACGAGAAGCCCTTGTGGTGGGCACTCGGCCTGACCACCACCTTCCTCGTCGTCGAAGTGGTGGGCGCGTTCTGGACCAACAGCCTGGCGCTGTTGTCCGACGCCGCACACATGGCCACCGATGCGCTGGCGCTGATGATCGCGCTGGTCGCGGTACGGTTGAGCCGGCGCCCGCCGGATGCGCGCCGCACCTACGGCTATGCACGGCTGGAAGCGTTGGGCGCGATGATCAACGGTGCCATGCTGTTCGTGGTCGCCGCCTACATCCTGTGGGAGGCGGTCGGCCGCTTCCGCCAGCCGCAGGAGATCGCCTCCTCCGGCATGCTGGTGATCGCGGCTGCGGGCCTGGTCATCAACCTGATCTCGATGCGCCTGCTGCAGGCGGGCAGTGGCGAGAGCCTCAACGTGAAGGGCGCCTACCTGGAAGTGTGGGCCGACATGCTCGGCTCGGTGGCAGTGATTGCGGGCGCATTGTTGATCAAGTGGACCGGATGGAAACCGATCGACCCGATCCTGGCCGTGCTGATCGGCCTGTGGGTGCTGCCGCGTACCTACGTACTGATGCGTGAGGCGATCAACGTACTGCTGGAAGGCGTGCCCAAGGGCATGGACGTGGACAGGGTGCGCGACAGCCTGTCCGGCCACGCCGCAGTCCTGGACGTGCATGACCTGCACGTGTGGGCGCTGGCTTCCAGCACCCCGGCGCTGACCGCGCACATTGTGATGCGCGAGGGCACCGATGCCGATGCGCTGCGCCGTGAGCTGGGCGGACGCCTGCATGATGACTTCGGTATCGAGCACGTGACACTGCAGATCGAAGCGGACCACTGCGGCGAAGCCTGTGGCGGGCCGGCGCCGGCCAAGGGCGGCGGACACGAGGGCCATGAGGGCCACGACCACGGCGAGGACGCGCAGGGCCATCGTGGCCATGTGCATCGTTGATCGAAGATGACGCGCGCGCCGGGAGACGCCCGGCGCAGCTATTCGTCCCGCCGCGAGGCCAGCCGATCCGCCAGCCGGGTTGGCTCCGGCAGCCGATAGCCACGCAGGGTGTGCTGCACCCAGCCCAGCGCGGTATCGGCACTGACCCGATGGCCACCGGCCACGAACAGCGGCTTGCAGCGCACCTTGCTGCGCAGCACCCAGCCCAGTTGCTCGTCGCCATCCAGCAGCGGTGTATGCGCACCAGCTTCGGCGCCCGGTTCGACGAACCTTCCCACCAGTTTCGATTTCGCCACGCCGATGCTCGGCAGATCGGTGACCACGCCCAGATGCGCGGCGACGCCCAGCCGGCGTGGATGGCTGATGCCGTGGCCATCGACGAACACCAGGTCCGGCGTTCGTGGCAGCAGTGCCAGTGCGGCCAGCAGTGCCGGCAGCTCGCGGAAGCTGAGCAGGCCGGGGATATAGGGCATCACCGTGGGGATGCGCGCGATCTCCTGCGCCACGGGCTGCAGCGTCCTTGGATCCAGCAGCACCGCCGCGGCGCGGGTAATGGCACCGTTGTCCTCGAATCCGACGTCCAGCCCGGCCAGCCAGCGCACCTTGCGTGGCAGGCGGTCCTGGCGTTCCACGCGGCCGGCCAGCTGCAGCTGTTGCGCTCGAGCGGCGGTGACGCTGCCTTCCCAGCGCCCGGGGTCGATCACCGTATTCATTGGCTGCAGCATCGCATGCGTGGCGCCACGGCACGGTGAGCGGCCGCCGGGGCTACAATGGCGGCCTGCCTTTCCTCGCGTTGGAGACCCTGCAGTGACCCGTAGACTCGTACTGTTGCGCCATGGCCAGAGCCAGTGGAACCTGGACAACCGCTTCACCGGCTGGGTCGATGTCGACCTGACCGAGCAGGGGCGCCGGGAAGCGGCCGCCGCCGGCCGCCTGATGCGCGAGGAAGGCCTGCAGTTCGACGTCGCCCATACCTCCGTGCTGAAGCGCGCCATCCACACCCTGCAGGGTGCGCTGGCCGAGCTGGAGCAGGACTGGCTGCCGGTGAACAAGTCCTGGCGCCTCAACGAGCGCCACTACGGCGGCCTGCAGGGCCTGGACAAGGCCGAGACCGCTGCCAAGCACGGCGAAGAGCAGGTCAAGGTGTGGCGTCGTTCGTACGACATCCCGCCGCCGCCGATGGACCTGGAAGATCCGGGCCACCCGATCCATGACCGCCGTTACGCCGGCCTGGACCGCAACGCGCTGCCGGGCACCGAATCGCTGGCCACCACCCTGGACCGCGTGCTGCCGTACTGGCACGACGCCATCGCGCCGCAGCTGAAGGACGGCAAGACCGTGCTGGTCACCGCCCACGGCAACTCGCTGCGTGCGTTGTACAAGTACCTCAACAACGTCTCGCGCGAGGAAATCCTCGAGCTGAACATCCCGACCGGCATCCCGCTGCTGTTCGAACTGAACGATGACCTGACCGTGCAGTCGTTCCGCTACCTGGGCGACCCGGAAGCGGCGCGCAAGGCCGCCGAAGCCGTAGCCAACCAGGGCAAGGCGAAATAAGAAACAGAAGGCCGGCGCAAGCCGGCCCTTCTTTTTGTAGAGCCGAGCCCACGCTCGGCTGCTTTGGGCCTTTGCCGCAGGAAGCATGAACCCGGAACGGAGAGCAGTCGAGCATGGCTCGACTCTACAGAAGGACGCTCTGTGACCTTTGGCCGGTCCCCAACCTCACGCCCCCGGCTACCCTGTGAAATTACCCGCAGGAGAGCCTCATGAACGTCCGCAACCTGGTCCCGCTGGGCCTGACCATCGCCATCGCTGCCTCGCTGGCCGCCTGTGGCAAGAACGAAACCGCGCCGGCGGCCAGTGCCGACGCCAAGCCGGCCTTCGACCTGTCGCAGATCAAGACGCCGCTGATCTCGCTCAACAGCGCCGACCTCGATCCGGCCATTTCGGCCTGTACCGACCTCAATGGCTTCGTCAACAGCAAGTGGCTGAAGGCCAACCCGGTGCCGGGCGACCAGACCACCTGGGGCAGCTTCGAGATCCTGCGCGAGCGCTCGCTGGAAGTGCAGCACGCGCTGGTGCAGCAGGCCGCCGCCAGCCAGGCCAAGGCCGGCTCGGTGGAAGCCAAGATCGGTGACATCTGGAAGACCGGCAACGACGAGGCCAAGATCGAAGCCGCCGGCCTGGCGCCGCTGCAGCCGCAGCTGGACAAGATCACCGCGCTGAACGACACCGCCGCCATCACCCAGTACCTGCGCGACAGCCAGGCCGAAGGCAAGGGCGTGTTGTTCTCGCTGTTCGCCAATGCCGACTACAAGGATTCGGCCAACGTCATCGCCTATGTCGGCCAGGGCGGCCTGGGCCTGCCGGAGAAGGGCTATTACTTCGACGATGCGCAGGCCAAGATCCGCGACGCCTACGTGGCCTACATCGCACAGGTGCTGACCCTGTCCGGTGTGGACGCGGCGCAGGCCGCCGAGCAGGCCAAGGCCGTGATGGCCTTCGAAACCCGCCTGGCCAAGGCCTCGATGTCGCGCATCGAAATGCGTGACCCGGCCAAGCGCTACAACCCGCTCAGCGCCGCCGACGCCGACAGGCTGACCCCGAACTTCAGCTGGACCGCGCTGTTCGACACCCTGAAGGTACCGGCCGCGCAGAAGTTCTCGCTGGCCCAGCCGGGCTTCTTCGGTGAAATGGACAAAATGCTCGCCGACGTGCCGGCCAGCACCTGGCAGGCCTACCTGCGCTTCCACACCATCGACGATGCCGCGCCGTACCTGAGCAGCCAGTTCGAGAAGGCCAACTTCGATTTCTACGGCACCACCCTGCGTGGCCAGAAGGAAATGCAGCCGCGCTGGAAGCGCGTGCTGGAGTCGGTCAACGGTGGCATGGGTGAAGCCTTGGGCCAGCTGTACGTCGACGCCGTGTTCCCGGCCGAGTCGAAGGTGGCCATGCAGCACCTGGTGGAGAACCTGTCGCAGGCATTGAAGGCGCGGCTGGAGCAGCTGCCGTGGATGGGCGAGGAAACCAGGAAGAAGGCACTGGAAAAGTGGGCCAGCTTCACCCCGAAGATCGGTTACCCGGACAAGTGGCGTGACTGGTCGGGCCTGCAGACCAACGGCGACAGCTACCTGGGCAACATGCAGGCAGCACGCGCGTTCAACTACCGCCACATGCTGGACAAGATCGGCAAGCCGGTGGACAAGACCGAGTGGGGCATGACGCCGCAGACCGTCAATGCGTACTACAACGCCACCAAGAACGAGATCGTGTTCCCGGCGGCGATCCTGCAGGCGCCGTTCTTCGACGCCAAGGCCGATCCGGCGCTGAACTACGGCGGCATCGGCGCAGTCATCGGCCACGAGATGATGCACGGCTACGACGACTCGGGCAGCCAGTTCGCCGCCAACGGCAACTTCGACAACTGGTGGACGGACGCCGACCGCAAGGCCTTCACCGAGCGTACCGACCAGCTGGTCGCGCAGTTCGACGGCTACGAGTCGGTGCCGGGCGTGTTCGTGAAGGGCAAGCTGACCCTGGGCGAGAACATCGGCGACCTGGGCGGCCTGACCGTGGCCTATGACGCGCTGCAGATGGCGCTGAAGGAAGACCCGAAGGCCAATGTCGAAGTTGACGGCTATAGCCAGGATCAGCGTTTCTTCATGAACTGGGCCACCGTGTGGCGCCGCAACTTCACCGATGGTGAGCTGCGCGTGCGCCTGAACACCGATCCGCACGCGCCGGCCAACTTCCGTGCCAACGGTGCGCCGTCGAACATGCCGTCCTTCGCTGCGGCGTTCCAGTGCAAGGCGGGTGATGCGATGGTGCGCGCCGACGACAAGCGTGTGGTGATCTGGTAATCGATCACCCGTGACGCGTGGAGCGAAAGGCCCGGCGAACGCCGGGCCTTTCGTTTGCCCGGCCGATCTCAGGCCAGCGCCGGTTCCCGCTCCAGCATGCGATGGAAGCGTTGCAGCACGTACGGATCCACCAGCCCGCCGGCCTGCTCGTCGATGATCCGCAATGCGGCCTCATGCTCCATCGCGTCGCGATACGGGCGCACGCTGGTCATCGCATCGTAGGCATCGGCGATGGTGACGATGCGCGCGCCCAGCGGGATGGATTCGCCGCGCAGCCCATCGGGGTAGCCGCTGCCATCGAAGGCCTCGTGATGGGCGCGGATCAGCCGCGCCACCGGCAAGGCGTCGCTGCGGCCGGTGGCCAGGAAGATGTGTTCGCCGCGTACCGGATGCTCGCGCATGATCGCGCGCTCCTCGTCGGTATGCCGGCGGGGTGCCAGCAGCACGTCATCGGGTATGCCGATCTTGCCGATGTCATGGAAGCGCGCGGCCAGGCCGATCTGCGCACGGGCCTCGTCATCAAGATCGCAGTGCGTGGCCAGGCGCTGCGCGAGCAGGCCAACGCGGTCGCAGTGGTGGCGGGTGTAGGCGTCGCGCATCTGCAGCGACATCGAGAGGGCATCGATCAGGCAGGCCTGCGCGTGCATCAGGTCGGGGGCGGGTACGGCGTCAGGGAACATGGTCATCCGCCCGCACCGGGTGGGGACCGGTGCGGGGTGTTCGGGGGGCGATCAACCCGGGGCAAGTGTGGTCAGAAGGGCGCGGGCCGCATTGAAGCGGTCTTCCGGCAACGGCAGCGGGTGCTTGATGCGCAGCTTGTCGGGCCCTTCCATGGCATAGAGGTTCGGTTGTTTCTGGATCAGCTGGATCACCGCCATCGGATCGATGTTCGGCTTGGACTCGAACACGATGCGGCCGCCGTTCTCGCCCAGGTCGAGCTTGCGGATGCCCAGCGTATTGGCTTTCAGCTTCAGCTCGGCGATGGCGAACAGGTGCTTGGCTGCATCCGGCAGCAGGCCGAAGCGGTCGATCATCTCCACCTGCAGTTCGCGCAGTGCATCGCTGTCGCGCGCGCTTGAAATGCGCTTGTACAGGGTCAGGCGGGTGTGCACGTCCGGCAGGTAGTCTTCCGGGATCAGTGCCGGCACATGCAGCTCGACCTCGGCGCCGCGCACTTCCTCACCGGCATCCAGGTCGGGCAGCTTGCCCTGCTTGATGCTGCGTACCGCGCGTTCCAGCAGCTCCGTATACAGGCTGAAGCCGACCTCGGCCATCTGCCCGCTCTGGTCCTCGCCAAGCAGTTCACCGGCGCCGCGGATTTCCAGATCGTGCGTGGCCAGGGTGAAGCCGGCGCCCAGCTCGTCCATCGAGGCGATCGCTTCCAGGCGCTTCTCGGCGTCGGGGGTGATCGCGCGACGGTCGGGGGTGATCAGGTAGGCGTAGGCACGGTGGTGCGAACGGCCCACGCGGCCACGCAGCTGGTGCAGCTGGGCCAGGCCGAAGCGGTCGGCACGGTTGATGATGATGGTGTTGGCGTTGGGGATGTCGATGCCCGATTCGATGATCGTGGTCGACAGCAGCACGTTGAAACGCTGCTTCTGGAAATCCAGCATCACCTTTTCCAGTTCGCGCTCGGGCATCTGCCCGTGGGCGATGCCGATGCGTGCCTCCGGCACCAGCTCGGACAGCTCGCGCTGCATGCGGCCGATGCTCTCCACGTCGTTGTGCAGGAAGTACAGCTGGCCACCGCGCGCCAGTTCGCGCTGGAAGGCTTCGCGCAGCAGCGCGTTGTCCCACTGGGTGATGAACGTCTGCACCGCCAGCCGGTTCGGCGGTGGCGTGGCGATGATCGACAGGTCACGCAGGCCGGCCATGGCCATGTTCAAGGTGCGCGGGATCGGCGTGGCGGTCAGGGTCAGCAGGTGCACATTGGCGCGCAGCGCCTTCAGCGCCTCCTTCTGGCGCACGCCGAATCGCTGCTCCTCGTCGACGATGACCATGCCCAGGTCCTTGAACTTCACGTCCGGCTGCAGCAGGCGATGGGTGCCGACGATGACGTCGATGGTGCCAGCGGCCACCTTCTCCAGTTCGGCCTTGATTTCCTTGCTGGTCTTGAAGCGCGACAGCACTTCGACCTTCAGCGGGTAATCGGCGAAACGGTCGCGGAAGTTGCGGTAATGCTGCTCGGCCAGCAGCGTGGTCGGCACCAGCACCGCCACCTGCTTGCCGGCACTGGCCGCAGCAAATGCAGCGCGCACCGCCACCTCGGTCTTGCCGAAGCCGACGTCGCCGCAGACCACGCGGTCCATCGGCTGGCTGCTGGTCAGGTCGCGCAGGGTGGCATCGATCGCGGCCAGCTGGTCGGGGGTTTCCTCGAACGGGAAACCGGCGGCGAACGGCTCGTACATCGCGCGGTCCACCTGCAGTGCCAGGCCGGCACGCGCCTGGCGGCGGGCCTGGATCTCCAGCAGTTCGGCGGCCACATCGCGCACCTTCTCGGCGGCCTTGCGCTTGGCCTTGCTCCACTGCTCGCCACCGAGCGAATGCAGCGGTGCGGTTTCCGCCGAAGCACCGGAGTAGCGGCTGATCAGGTGCAGCTGGGCGACCGGTACATACAGGCGGTCGCCCTTGGCATATTCGATCTCGAGGAACTCGCCCGGCATGCCGCCGACGTCCATCGCGATCAGGCCACGGTAGCGGCCGACGCCATGGTCCTCGTGCACGATCGGCGCACCCTCGGTCAGCTCGCCGAGGTCGCGGATGATCGCCTCCGGCTCGCGACCGGCACGGCGCGTGCGGCGGGTGCTGCCGGCGCGCTCGGGGAACAGCTGGCGCTCGGTCAGCACCGCGATGCGCGGATCGTCCAGCGCGAAGCCATCTTCCAGCGGCGCCACTGCGATCGCGAAGCGCGCATCGCTAGCGAGGAAACCGGGCAGGTCGGCCACCACCGGCGGCTTCAGCTCGGCGGCCTGCAGCACTTCCAGCAGTGCCTCGCGGCGGCCGGGCGAATCGGCGGCGATCAGTACCCGGCCCGGGTAGTGGCCGAGGAAGGATTTCAGCGCATCGCCGGCGGGGGCTTCGCGTGCGGCCACCGGCAGCGGGGGCAGCGGCTGGTCGCCCAGCGCGTGCGCGTCGGCGATGCGTGCGTGGTCGGCGGCCCATACCTCGATGCGCGGGGCATCGTTCAGGCGCTCGCGCAGCAGCTCCGGCGACAGGTACAGCGCCGACGGCGGCAGCAGCGGCCGTTCCACATCGTGGCGGCGCTGCTCATAACGCTCGCCGGTCTGCGCCCAGAACGCCTCGGCGGCTTCGCCGGCACCGGCACAGACCACTGGCAGGCTGCCGCTGGGCAGGTAGTCGAACAGGGTTGCGGTGCGCTCGAAGAACAGCGGCAGGTAGTACTCGACGCCGGCCGGCGCCAGCCCGGATTTCAGATCCTGGTACAGCGCGCTGCGCCGGGTATCGACATCGAAGCGCTCGCGCAGCGTGGCCAGCACGCGGGCGATGCTGGCCTCGTCCATGGGCACTTCGCGGCCCGGCAGCATGTGCACGGCCTCGACCTTGTCCAGCGAACGCTGGCTTTCCGGATCGAAGGCACGGATCGAATCGATGTCCTCGTCCAGCAGTTCCACCCGCAGCGGCTCGTCGGCGCCCATCGGGAACACGTCGAGCAGGCCACCGCGCACGGCGAAGTCACCCGGATCCATCACCTGCGGCACGTTGCGGTAGCCGGCGCTTTCCAGGCGGCGCTTCTCGGCTTCCAGATCCAGGCGCTGGCCGACCTTCAGGTCGAAGCTGCCACCAATGACGTAGCTGCGCGGGGCCAGCTGCTGCAGCAGGGTCTGCACCGGCACGATCACCAGGCCACGCTTCAGCGTGGGCAGGCGGTGCAGGGCAGCCAGGCGCTGCGAGATGATGTCCGGATGCGGGCTGAAGCGGTCGTAGGGCAGGGTTTCCCAGTCCGGGAAGGCGACCACCGGCAGGGCCGGGTCGCCACCGAGCAGGGTCTGCAGGTCGGCTTCGAGCTGGTTGGCGCCGTGGTTGTCACGGGCGATCACCAGCAGCGGAGCGTCGTGCACGCGCGCTGCCTGGGCCAGGTACCAGGCCAGTGCGGTGGGCGAGGCGGGGGCGCGCCACCAGGCGCGGAGCTGGCCGGCGCGCGGCAGCGGCGGGGCGGGGTATGAGGTACGCGACATGGACCCCGGATTTTAGCAGAAGCCCGATCCGGCTCCTGTGCGTCGTGCCGGCCGGCTGCCGGCAGCCTCATCTGCCGTTGGCAGAGCGGAATGCCGGCCAGCGGCTGGCACTACCGGGAGACGTGGCCGGGCAGGGCCCGGCGCATCCGTCAGTTGTCCAGCTCCAGCACCATCCGGACCAGGCCTTCGGCGCCGGTCGGGTGCGGCACCGGCCTGAAGCCCAGCGACGCGGCCAGCTGCTTCATCGGTTCGTTCTCAGCGGCTACGTCGCCGTACAGGCGGTCCAGGTACTTGCCACGGCCCCACTTCACCAGCTTGCGCATCAGCTGCCGTCCCAGGCCTTGCCCGATCAGGAAGCGGCTGATCAGGATCGCGTACTCGGCTTCACGGGTGCCGGGGATGATCGAGGCCCGGGCGACCGCGCCGACCACCGCTTCGCCAGCGGGCAGGGACTCGGCTGCGACCAGGGTGATCTCGGTCTTGGGGTTGGGGTGGGTCAGGCGCTGGGTGGTTTCCGGCGACAGCTCGGTCACCGCCTGCAGGAAACGATCACGGATTTCTTCCGGCCCGAACAGGCTGAATGCCGCTTGCAGCGGTGCGCCATCTTCCGGGCGGATGGGGCGGATCAGCAGCTCGTGGCCGCTGGGAGCCTTGAAGATCTCATGCCAGGGCGGCATGCGGTTGCGAGTGGCCATACCGGGTGATTCCTTGGTGGTCCATCGATTGTGGCATCACCGGGGCTGCGTTCCGTGAACGAAAGGCTCACGGCGGTACAGCCTCGTGAAGGCCGTTATTCGGGGGCTTTGAGCCAGTCCAGGCGGGTGCTGGCCCCGGGTTCGCCCAGGTGCTGGCGCAGCGCCGGCAGGGCCGGGCCGACCACGCGGTCGAACTGCCACGGCGGGTTGAGCAGCAGCATGCCGCTGCCGTTGAGGCGCAGCGGTGAGTCGTCCGGGCGCACCAGGAACTCGATCGTCATCGCCGATTTCACCGGCAGGGCGGTGGCCTTGCGCAGGAAGTGCAGGATGGTGCGGCGCTGCTTGATCGGGAACCAGACCGCGCAGGTGGCCTGCGGCCAGCGTGCCAGGGTCTCGGCCAGGGCGGCCAGGATGTTCTGGTATTCGGCGTCCTGGGCCTCGTACGGGGGGTCGATCAGGACCAGGCCACGGCCGATCTTGCTGCCGTTGAACCTGGGCGGCAGCAGCGAGCGCAGCAGGGCGTAACCATCGCCGGGGCGCACATCGACGCGGCTGTCATGGGCGAACAGGGCCTTCAGCGTGGCCGCTTCGGCTTCCTGCAGCTCGCAGACCGCCATGCGGTCCTGCGCACGCATGGCCTGTGCGCTCAGCAGCGGCGAGCCCGGGTAGTTGGTCAACGCGCCCACCGGATTGTCGGCCTGCACCGCCTTCAGGTAGCGCTCGACCACCTCCGGCAGCTTGGGCTGGGCCATCAGCCGCATGATCCCGGACTCGGCCTCCAGGGTCTTGCGGCTCTCTTCGCTGGCCAGCAGGTAACGGCCGGCACCGCCGTGGGTATCGAGCACGAAGAACGGGCTGTCCTTGCGCTTGAAGCTGTCGATCAGGGCCAGCTGCACGATGTGCTTGAGCACATCGGCGTGGTTGCCGGCATGGAAGGCGTGGCGATAGTTCATGGGCGGCAGTGTACGGGGCGGCGGCCGCAGCGGCTATGCTGCGCGCCATGACAGCTCCCGTTGCCCATGTCCTGGTCGTCGAAGACGAAGCCGCCATCGCCGAAACCGTGCTTTATGCGCTGCGCAGCGAGGGCTATGCCGCCAGCCACTGCCTGCTCGGTGGCGAGGCCCTGAAGCGCCTGCAGGCCGGGGATATCGACGTGGTGGTGCTGGACGTTGGTCTGCCCGACCTGGGCGGTTTCGAGGTGTGCCGGCGGCTGCGCGCGCAGCCCGGGTCGGCGGCCCAGCTGCCGGTGATCTTCCTGACCGCCCGCAACGATGAAGTGGACCGCGTGCTGGGCCTGGAACTGGGCGCCGACGATTACATGACCAAGCCGTTCTCGCCGCGTGAGCTGGTGGCGCGGGTGCGTGCGCGCCTGCGTCGCGCGGCACCGGTCGCGGCAGCCCCCGGCGCCGATGCGGGCTGGCAGGAACATGGCGCCTTCGCCATCGACCGCGAAGGCCGGCGCATCCGCTTCCGCGGCCACGCGCTGGACCTGACCCGCTACGAGTACGCGTTGCTGGAGGCGCTGCTGCAGCGGCCGGGCGCCATTCTCAGTCGTGCCCAGTTGATGGATCGCGGCTGGGACAGCAGCGCCGACAGTGCCGACCGTACCGTCGACACCCATGTAAAGACGTTGCGCGCCAAGCTGCGCGCCGCCGGTGCAAGCGACGATCCGATCCGCACCCACCGTGGCCTTGGCTACGCGCTGGAGGTCTAGCCGATGCGCCTGGTCCTGAAGCTGTTCCTCGGTTTCTTCCTGATCACCGGCATCGCCGCGTTCTTCGTGATGCGCGTGTTCGTCAACGAAGTGAAGCCGGGTGTGCGCCAGGCGATGGAATCGACCCTGGTCGATGCCGCCAACGTGCTGGCCGAGATGGCGGCGGCCGATGTCAAGGACGGCACCATCCGCAGCGGCAGCTTCACCCGCAACCTGGCCAAGGCGCGGCAGCGTGACCTGAAGGCGATGGTCTGGCGCTTTCCCAAGCGCTCACTGGACTACCGGGTGACCATCACCGATGCCAAGGGCATCGTCATCTACGACTCGCTGGGCCGCGACCTGGGGCGTGACAATTCGCGCTGGAACGATGTCTACCGCACCCTGCGTGGCGAGTACGGCGCCCGCTCCAGCCCGGAAGTGCCAGGCGAAGAAGGCGATACGGTGATGCATGTGGCGGCGCCGGTATACGACCCGGCCGATGGCCGCACCCTGATCGGCGTGCTCAGCCTGGCCCAGCCCAACCGCAGCATCGATCCGTTCATTGCGGCCAGCCAGCGCGCCATCATCGAGCGCGGCGCCTGGCTGATCGGATTGTCGGCGCTGGTCGGCGTGCTGGTGACGATGTGGCTCACCACGGGCCTTGGCCAGCTCAGCCGCTATGCACGGGCGGTCAGCGCCGGCGAACCGGTGCCACCGCCGCGGCGTCGCCGCGACGAGATCGGCGACCTGGGGCAGGCACTGGAAACGATGCGCCGCAAGCTGGAGGGCAAGGCCTACGTCGAGCAGTACGTGCAGTCGCTGACGCATGAAATGAAGAGTCCGTTGGCGGCGATCCGCGGTGCCGCCGAGCTGCTGCAGGAGCCGCTGCCGGAGGCCGACCGCGTGCATTTCGCACGCAGCATCGTTGATCAACAGGAGCGGCTGACCGAGACGATCGACAAGCTGCTGGCGCTGGCCGAAGTGGAACAGCACGGCTGGCTGCAGACCCGCGATCCGATCGCGCTGCCCACGCTGCTGGCCGACGCAGCGGCGGCCGCGCAGGTGCGCGCGCAGGCGGCCGGCGTGCAGGTGCGCATCGGCAGCGTGCCCGACATGCGCGTGCAGGGTGATGCCTATCTGCTGCGGCAGGCGTTGCACAACCTGATCGACAACGCCATTGCTTTCTCACCGCCCGGCGCGGACATCGCGCTGCAGGCCGAGGTGGACGGGCCGGGCGTGCGCCTGCAGGTAGCGGATCGCGGTGCCGGCATTCCCGACTACGCGCGCGAACGGGTGTTCGAACGCTTCTATTCGCTGGCCCGCCCCGGCAGCGGCCGGCGCAGTTCCGGCCTGGGCCTGCCGTTCGTGCAGGAAGTGGCTCGCCTGCATGACGGACGCGCCAGCCTCGACGCCCGCGATGGCGGTGGCACGGTGGCAGGCCTGTGGCTGCCGTTGGGTGCTGCGGGCCAGCGCCCGCGCCGCTGACTTCACACTCGCTTCAAATTCGCCACAAACCCTGCTCACCGCAGCGGTCCATCCTGCAGCTCTCTCCAACGAGGATGGACCATGAAATCCCTGAAGATGCTGCTGCGGTTCGCCATTGTCGGCGGGCTGATCCTGTTGTTGCTGGTGCCGCTGATGATGATCCGCGGGGTGATCACCGAACGCAGCCAGTACCGCGACGAGGCCTTTGCGCGGGTGGCCGACAGCCGTGCGGGCACGCAGCAGCTGGTGGGCCCGGTGCGGGTGGTGCCGTGGGTGGAACGCAAGCAGGTTGAACTGGTTGACCCGCTGGGCGTCAAGAAGACCGAGGTGCAGGTCACCGAGGGGCACTGGCTGCAGATGCCGGCGTCGCTGGCGGTAAGTGGCGAGATGCTGCCGAGCCAGCGCGAAGTCGGCCTGTTCAAGGTGCCCGTGTACAGCTGGAACGGCCAGATGAAGGCGAGCTTCGCCGCTGACGACTATCCGGTGAAGGCAGGGCGCACGTATGGCAAGCCGTATGTGGCGGTGGGAATTTCCGATGTGCGCGGCCTGGTCGGTACACCGAACCTGCGCGTGGATGGCAAGCAGCTGCGCCTGCTGCCGGGCGTCGGCGTGGCCAGTGAAGTCGGCCGTGGCCTGCATGCGCCGGTGGCCGGTTTCGCTGCGGATCAGGGCGGCACGCTGGCGGCCAGCACCGTTGAACTGGAGCTGCGCCTGGATGGCAGCCGCATGCTGTCGGTGGTGCCGGTAGGCGATGACACCCACATCGCGCTGCGTTCGAGCTGGCCGCATCCGTCGTTCAGCGGTGCGTTCCTGCCCAACGAGCGGCGCGTTGATGCACAGGGATTCGACGCGCGCTGGGCGGTGTCCTCGCTGGCCTCCGACGCACAGCGGCAGCTGCGCAATGAAGGTTCGGTCGACTCGCAGGCGGTTACGGTGTCGCTGGTCGATCCGGTCGATACCTACACCCAGGCCGACCGTGCGTCCAAGTACGGCGTGCTGTTCGTGCTGCTGACCTTCGTCGGCTTCATCCTGTTCGAGCTGATCAAGTCGCTGCGCATCCACCCGCTGCAGTACCTGATGGTCGGCCTGGCGCTGGCAATCTTCTTCCTGCTGCTGATCAGCCTGTCCGAACACATCGCGTTCTGGAAGGCCTACCTGGTTTCGGCGGTGGCCTGTATCGGCCTGCAGGCGGTGTACCTGGCCAACGTGCTGGGCCATTGGAAGCGCGGCCTCGGCTTCGCGGCCCTGCTGACCGTGCTGTACGGCGCGTTGTATGGCCTGCTGGTGTCGGAGAACAACGCACTGCTGATGGGGTCGCTGCTGCTGTTCGTGATCCTGGCGCTGGCGATGTGGGTGACCCGCCGGGTCGACTGGTACGCGCTCGGCGCGGACCTGAAGTAAGGAGCACGCCATGGGCTGGCGCCAGGGATTGCGGCAACGGGCACGGCAGGGCATTCCGGCCCTGCTGGAAGTGG
This sequence comes from Stenotrophomonas sp. T8, assembly GCF_051853085.1. Classification (NCBI taxonomy): domain Bacteria; kingdom Pseudomonadati; phylum Pseudomonadota; class Gammaproteobacteria; order Lysobacterales; family Lysobacteraceae; genus Stenotrophomonas; species Stenotrophomonas sp. T8. The sequence goes on from NZ_CP195329.1 coordinate 1,000,866, forward strand.
ATGCACTGCTGCAGGCACATGGCGTGCTGGCGGCCCTGCCGGGGGCGCGGATCGCCCCCGGCCTGGTCCGCTTCCAGCTGGCGGCGGTGACCTGCGAAGGATTGCAGGGGCAGGGATTGCGTTGGCTGCAGGGTGCGCGGCAGGGACGCGGCGCGGTGGCCGGCCGGGTGCCGCGCTACCGGCCATGGAAGGCCGGCGCGGAGGCATTGGCCGAGATCGGCATCGGCGGCCTTCCGGATGACTGGCCGGCACACGCGGCGGTGTACGGCTGCAGCAGCATCGACCGGCGGCACTGGTTGCTGTTGCTGCCGGAGCGGGCGCAGTTGTGGTTGGGATGGAGCGGGTGATTCGGCTTTGCGGGTACGACCCAATCACTCTCCTGTGGGTGCGAACCTTGGTTCGCACGCTTCCGCGCCGTCCATGACCGATGGGACGGTATCGCCGCGCCCCGGCTGGCTAGACTCGATGGGTTGATGATCGAGCCGAAGGGCAGGGGTGCGATGTGTTGAAGTGGGGCGTGCTGGCCGCAGCGCTGGTGATGGGTGGAAATGCAGGGGCGCAGCAGCGCGAGACGGTGGACCTGGACATGGTCAGCCGCATCCGCCAGGAGGCGTTCCACCGTTCGCAGGTGATGGACACCTTCAGCTATCTCACCGAGCGCATCGGCCCGCGCCTGAGCAATTCGCCGGCGATGGGCCGCGCCAATGCGTGGACCCGCGGCAAGTTCAACGAATGGAAGCTGGACAACGTCCACGACGAAGCCTTCGATGATTTCGGCCGTGGCTGGGAATTCACCTCGGCGAGCGTGGAAATGCTGGGTGACCGCGTGCAGCCGCTGCATGCGCTGCCCAAGGCCTGGACCCCCGGTACGAAGGGCCCGGTCGAAGGCGAGCTGATGCAGGTCGACATCAAGAAGCCCGAAGACATCGAGAAGTACCGCGGCAAGCTGCGCGGCAAGATCCTCCTGCTGGGCGAGGCACGCGAATACAAGCGGGGCACCGAGCCCGATTCGCACCGCCACGACGCCACCTCGCTGGAGGGCCTGCAGGAGTTCACCCTGCCCAAGGACAAGGACGCCACCGCCGAGCGCGCCAAGCGGGTCAAGGAATACCAGGAACGCCAGCAGCTGGCGGCCAAGGTCAATGCCTTCTTCGTGGAAGAGGGCGCGCTGGCCTCGATCAGCATCAGCAGCTGGGACAACGGCATCATCCGCGTTGCCGGCGGCGGTTCGCGCAAGGCCGGTGAGCCGGTGGGCATCCCCGAACTGGCGATGATCAGCGAACACTTCAATCCGCTGGTGCGCGCGCTTCAGGCCAAGCAGACGGTGCGCCTGCGCGTGGATGTAGCGGCGCGCTTCACCGACGAGGCCGACCAGCCCGGCTACAACACGCTGGCCGAGATCCGCGGCAGCAGCAAGCCCGATGAAGTGGTGATGATCGGTGCGCACCTGGATTCGTGGCACAGCGGCACCGGTGCGGCCGACAACGCCGCCGGCGTGGCGGTGATGATGGAGGCGATGCGCATCCTCAAGGCCACCGGCGCCAAGCCCAGGCGCACCATCCGCGTGGCGCTGTGGAGCGGCGAGGAGCAGGGCCTGATCGGCTCGCAGGCCTATGTGGCCAAGCATTTCGGTCGCTTCCCCGAACCCACTGACGCGGCCCAGAAAGCGCTGCCGGCGTCGCTGCGCGAGCCGACCGGTGCACTGCAGAAGACCCGCGATTACAGCAAGTTCCAGGTCTACTTCAACATGGACAACGGCTCGGGCCGCTTCCGTGGCATCTACGCGCAGGAAAACCTGGCGGCGATGCCGATCTTCGAAGCCTGGCTGGCGCCGTTCCATGACGTGGGCGCCACCACCGTGGCCACCCGCAACACCGGCAGTACCGACCACATCAGCTTCGATCGCATCGGCCTGCCGGGCTTCCAGTTCATCCAGGACCGGCTGGACTACTTCACCAACGTCCACCACAGCCACCTGGACACCTGGGACCACGCCGAACCGGAAGACCTGAAGCAGGCCGCGGCCATCGTCGCTTCGTTCGCCTACAACGCCGCAATGCGCGAGCCGTCGTTCCCGCGAAAGGCAGAACCGTAAAAGGGGACGGAGGGGATTAAGTCGTATCTGCCCCTCCGCTTCCCGGTTACAGCACCCCAGGGCTGGGCAATCGCGACTTAATCCCCTCCGTCCCCTTTTTCCCAGGGCTGGGCAATCGCGACTTAATCCCCTCCGTCCCCTTTTTCCGTCGGGGGCGGTGGGCTGGTAAAATCGGGGGATTCCCGTTCCTCGAGCCGTCCATGACCTGCCGCACCCGCTTCGCCCCCAGTCCCACTGGCTACCTGCACATCGGTGGTGCCCGCACCGCGCTGTACTGCTGGCTGGAGGCCCGTCACCGCGGCGGCGAGTTCGTGCTGCGCATCGAGGACACCGACCGCGAACGCAGCACCCAGGGCGCAATCGACGCCATCCTGGAGGCGATGGAGTGGCTGGGCCTGGACTACGACGAAGGCCCGATCTACCAGACCGACCGCGTCGCCCGTTACCGGGAAGTGGCCGAGCAACTGATCGCCGAGGGCAAGGCGTACTACGCCTACGAGACCCGCGAGCAGCTGGATGCCATGCGCGAGGCCGCCATGGCCAGGCAGGAAAAGCCGCGCTACAACGGCGCTGCGCGCGATCTGGGCCTGCCCTACCGGGACGACCCGAACCGCGTCATCCGCTTCAAGAACCCGCTGGAAGGCACGGTGGTGTTCGATGACCTGATCAAGGGCCGCATCGAGATCGCCAACAGCGAGCTGGATGACATGGTCATCTTCCGCCCGGACGGCTACCCCACCTACAACTTCGCGGTGGTGGTGGACGACTGGGACATGGGCATCACCGAGGTCATCCGCGGCGACGACCACATCAACAACACCCCGCGCCAGATCAACCTGTATGAAGGCATCGGCGCGCCGGTGCCCAAGTTCGGCCACATGCCGATGATCCTGGACGAGCAGGGCGCCAAGCTGTCCAAGCGCACCGGTGCGGCTGACGTGATGCAGTACAAGGACGCCGGCTACCTGCCCGATGCGCTGCTGAGCTACCTGGCCCGCCTGGGCTGGTCGCATGGTGACCAGGAGCTGTTCAGCCGCCAGGAACTGATCGACCTGTTTGACGTGAAGGACTGCAATTCCAAGGCCTCGCGCCTGGACATGGCCAAGCTGGGCTGGGTCAACCAGCACTTCCTGAAGACCGAGGAGGTGGCCGCGATCGTGCCGCACCTGGTCTACCAGCTGCAGAAGCTGGGGCTGGACGTGGCCGCCGGCCCGGCTCCGGAGGATGTGGTGATCGCCCTGCGTGAACGCGTGCAGACCCTGAAGGAAATGGCCGAGAAGGCCGTGGTCTGGTACCAGCCGCTGACCGAATACGATGAAACGGCGGTGGCCAAGCACTTCAAGGCCGGTGCCGAGGTGGCGCTGGGCAAGGCCCGCGAGCTGCTGGCCGCGCTGCCGGAATGGACCGCCGAGTCGGTGGGCGTCGCCCTGCACGACGCGGCCGCAGCGCTGGGAATCGGCATGGGCAAGGTCGCCCAGCCGCTGCGCGTGGCCATCACCGGCACCCAGGTCAGCCCTGACATTTCCCATACCGTTTACCTGGCCGGCCGCGAGCAGGCCTTGAAACGCATTGATGTGGCCATCACCAAGGTAGCAACGGCCTGAGGCATCCTTGCCAGGCCCGAACCGGAGAACACGCATGCCCGCCAAGACCGCCACTGCCTGTACCGCCCCGCACCACCACGTCCACGACGCATCGGATTTCGTGGCGGTGGTCGAGCGTGTCTCGCGCGAACGCGGGCTGCGCCTGACCCCGATCCGCGCCAATGTGCTGAAGCTGATCGCCGAGGCCGGCAAGCCGGTCAAGGCCTACGAGCTGCTGGAATGGGTGCGTAACGGCAAGGGCGTGGGCGCTGATGCCCCGCCCACCGTGTACCGCGCGCTGGACTTCCTGATGGCCAATGGCTTTGTGCACAAGCTGGAGTCGGTGAATGCCTTCGTGGCCTGCCATCATCCAAGCAGCGCTGCGCATTCGGTGCCATTCCTGATCTGCAACAGCTGCCACAGCGCAGTGGAACTGGAAGACCGCGAGATCGTCAGCCAGCTGGAGAAGCGCGCCAAGGAGCTGGGTTTCCAGCCGCAGGCGCAGACGCTGGAAGTCCACGGTCTCTGCGCGCGCTGCGCGGGGTAACGCAATGGTAGTGCCGGCCGCTGGCCGGCATCCTGAGTGGGGTCAGATCCCTTTGCCATTGGCAAAGGGATCTGACCCCGTTTCATGACAAGGGCTAGTCCTTCGGTTTGCCTGCGGTATCCACCCGCACGATCACCGACATGCCGGGCCGCAGCTGCGCGGCCAGCTTCTGGCCTTCATCGATCGATATCCGCACCGGCAGCCGCTGCACCACCTTGGTGAAGTTGCCGCTGGCATTGTCCGGGCGCAACACGCTGAACTCCGATCCGGTGGCGGGCGCGATCTCCTGCACGCGGCCCCTCAGCACCTGGCCCTGGAACGCGTCGACCGAGAACGCGGCCGGCTGGCCGATCGCCATTCCCCAGGTCTGGCCTTCCTTGTAGTTGGCCACCACCCACAGTGTGTCAGGTACCAGGAACAGCAGCTGCGAACCGGCGGCGACATACTGGCCCACGCGCACGCTGGCTTCACTGATCTGGCCGTCGCGCGGTGCGTGGATCACCGTGTTGGCCAGGTCGATGCGGGCCAGTTCCAGCTGCGCCTGTGCGCTTTCCACCTGGGCCTCCAGGCTCTTGCGCGCGACCTGGGTCGACACCAGTGTTTCCTCGGCGATGCGGATCTGCGCCTGCGACTGCTGCACGCTGGCCTGCGCCGAGGCTTGGCTGGTGCGGAACTTGTCGCGGTCATTGATCGACACCAGCTGCTGCGCGGCCAGTTCCTCGTAGCGCTTCAGCTCGTTGCGCGAGCGCTGCAGTTCGGCCTGCCCGGCCGAGAGCGTGGCGCGCGCGGAGGCGATCTGCGCACGGTTCTGCGCCTGCGACTGGTCGGAGTTGGCCAGCGCCGCGCGCGCACTGTCGAGCGTCGCCTGCGCCTGGGCGACGCGTTGGGCATAGATGCGGTCATCGATGCGCAGCAGCGGCTCGCCCTGCCTCACATGCTGGAAATCCTTCACCAGCACTTCGGTCACATAGCCGTTGACCTGTGGCGCCATCACGGTGATCTGGCCGCGCACATAGGCGTTGTCGGTCACCATCACGCTGCTGGTGAACGGCCACAGATGCCAGGCGCGCAGGATCAGCGCAATGCCCAGCAGGGCCACCACCACCATCACCACCACGCTGCGCGCGCTGGGCTTGAGATACTTCGGCGCGACTGCCGGTTCAACGGGCGTGGGCGCAGGTGCCGCGTCGGTCGGCGGCGGTGGAGTCACATTGTCGGCGTCGTCGGATCGGGGCGGAACGGGGGGCATGGCGGAGGACTCAGCGGTGTGCGGCCGGGGTGGCCGCAACGGGTGAAGTGGGGTGGCGCTTGCGCCATTGCTTGAGCACGGCGGTGCGCAGCGACAGCAGCAGCAACCAGCACAGGAAACCGATCGCCAGCCAACCGCTCAGGGTGAACACATCATTGAAGCCGCGCACATTGGCTTCGCGGCGCGTGGTCTGCGCCAGCTGCGCGCTGCCCTGCGCGCTGCGCAGCACCGGGTCGGTGATCTGTGCGCTGTACAGCTGTTGCTGGATGCGCAGGCGTTGTGCCACCACCGGATCGGCGGGGTCGAGCTGGCTGGTCAGCGCGCTGGAGTACAGTTGCTCGCGATGCAGCTGGAAGGTGCCCAGCACCGCCGAGCCGGCCAGGCCGCCCAGCGTCTGCGTGATCGACAGCGTCACCAGGAAGGTGACGATGTGGTCCACCCCCTGCTTCAACGCCGCCGAAATGCCGAGCATGATCAACGGGCCCATGAACATGCCGGCGCCGACCGAGGCCAGGAACTGGCTGGCGTAGAAATCGTGCGGCCGATCCATGCTGGTGCGGTGCTGGTCGAAGAAGGCGGCAGCGCCCAGCAGCAGGATCGCCATCAGCAGCTGGGCGATCAGCCGCTTCGGGCCGAAGGTCAGCGAGGCACCGGCGATGCCCACGATCACCCCGGCCAGGATCACCACGAACAGCGGCCGCATCTGGTCAGGCCCCATGCCGAGCGTGCGCATCAGGTTGACCACGCCATAGGACTGCTCGGTGGTCAGGAAGCGGATCAGGAAGGCGCCGACGATGAAATGCAGCACCGGCAGCGTCGACAGCCAGCGGATCTGCAGCAGTGGATTGCGCCGGTAGTGCTCGATGATCAAGGCGGTGGTGGACAGCACGATCGACGCGACCAGGGCCCAGCCCAGCCACGGCGTGTTGAGCCACCAGCGCGTGTAGCCCTGCGCCAGCACGATCACCAGCAGGGCGACGGCCGGGGCGAGCAGCGCGAACGTGAGGAAGTCCAGTGGCTCGAACGCCTTCACCTGGATGCCCGGCGGCAGCTTCAACACCACCACGGCGGCGAACGCACACAGCGCCAGCCCGGCTTCAAACGAATAGAGCTGGTGCCATTGGCCGGTATCCACCAAGCCTGGTGAAACGATCCAGGCGATCGGCACCGCCAGCTGCGAAAGGCCGACGCCGACCACCAGCAGATTGCCGGTGAAGCGCCGCGGCAGCGCCTGCAGCATGTACAGCGTGCCCAGTGTCGAACAGGCCGCGCCGGCGAAGCCGCTGGCGGCACGGGTCAGCATCGTGGTCTCGAAGCTGCCGACGAACAGGTGCAGCACCGCCAGCGCCGCATACAGGCCCAGCCCGATCTCGGCGAACAGACGGATGCCGTACTGCTGGCGGAACTTGAAGGCCAGCAGGTTGGCGGTGACGTTGACCATGGCATAGGCCGCTACCAGCCAGCTGCCCTGGGTCGGGGTCAGCGCCAGCTGGCCCTGCAGGAACGGCAGGTTGGCGGTGACCAGCGCATTGCCGAGGCCGCCGGTGATCGCCACCAGCAGCGATACCAGCGCATAGGCCGCACGCCGGTACGGCGGGTGCCAGGGCATCGACGCCGAGCCGGGCATGGTCGGCTTCTCGTGCTCCTCCCAATCCGGAACCGGCTTCAGATACGGCTGGACCATCAGCGCGCCTCGCTGGTTGCTCCCTGGAGACCCCCGCGCAGCAGCTGCAGGGCGCGCCCGGCGAGGTGGGCGCGCTCGTCGCGGGTCTTGCCGCGCAGGGCTGCGCCCAGCATGCCCGAGATCAGTGAAATATCCGTCTTCTCCAGATCGGCACGGCACAGTCCGGCGGCCTTGGCGCGGGCGATCGGCTCCTCCAGCAGGTCGCGCACGGTCTCGCGCGCCGCGCGCATGGCCGGCACGTCCGAATCAACCGCCCGCCAGTAATCGGCCAGTGCGGGCGAATCGATGATGCGCTGGGCCATGCCCTCGAACACCTCGAACAGCGCGTCGTCGCGGTCACCGAGCTGTTCGACCTGGCGCCGGATGCGATCAACCGTGCGCTGCAGCAGCGCCTGGATCAGCGCGGTGCGGTCGGGGAAGTTGCGGTACAGGGTAGCGCGGCCCACCTGGGCGCGTTCGACCACCAGGTCCAGTGGGGCAGTGACACCGTGTTGGCCGAACACATGATCGGCGGCGTCGAGGATGAGGGCACGGCGGGCAGCGGCATCGGCACGTTGGGCAGTCATGGAATTATTTTCGGACAAAAGTGTCCGATTGGCGAGACATTGGGTGACGGGATTGTCCGCTTGTTGTGGTACGCACATCTTTGTGACGGGTGTGTGAGCGGGGGCGCCGCGACCTCGCTCACGCATAAAGGAACGGGGGGCCAGACGGCCCCCCGGGAGAGAGAATGGTATTCGTGGTGCGGCCCCGCCATGCGTTGAAAGGGCGAGTGGGGGCAGAGCCCTTTCCCGCGGAAAGGGATCCCCCCTGCATCCGATCAGAAGAACGCGCGGATGCCGAATGCGACCCCACGGCCCGGCAGCGGCGAGTAGTCGCGCAGCAGCGAGGTATGCGGGCGCACTTCGCGGTTGGTCAAGTTGCTGCCATCCAGGAAGACTTCGTAGCTGTTGCTGGCGTTGCGGTCCCAGCGGTAGGCCAGGTGCGCATCGACCAGGGTGTAGCCATCGCTCGGTGCCTCGTTCTGCGCCACGTCCTTCTGGCGGCTGTAGCGCACCGCACCGACCGAGGCGCGCCAGCCGTCCTTCGACCAGCGCAGGTCGGCGCCGACGCGGGCCGGGGCGATGCGCGGCAGGTAGCCGGTGTTGGCCAGTTCCACGTTGTAATTGTGGTTGTGGTCGCCGTGCGGCACGGCGATGTCCAGGTTGCGGCTGCCGCTGCCATCCAGCTTGGCTTTCACGTAGTCACCGAACACGCGCAGGTCCCAGTCACCGGCGCCGCCCTCGAACAGGTGCACCAGCGCTTCGGCCTCGGCGCCGCGGAACACCGCGTCCTGCTGGGTCCAGGCGCGCACCGGCAGCCCCTCGGTAACGCCGGTGTCGGCCAGGTAGATGAAGTCCTTGAACTTCGTCTGGTAGACCGAGGCGGAGAAGTCCAGGCGTTCGCTGTGGGTGTGGATACCCAGTTCCACGCGCTGGCCGCGCTCGGTCTTCAGGTTGGCATCGCCGATTTCCAGCGAGCGGGTGGCGATGTGCGCGCCGGCGGCATACAGCTCCTCGTTGGTCGGTGCACGTTCGGAGCTGTCCACGCCGATGCGCAGGTCAACCGCATCGTTGAGCTTCCAGATGCCAGCGGCAGACAGGTTGGTGGCGCCGAAGGTGCGGCGACGGTAGTCACCGGTCGGGTCCAGCTTGACCTGGTCGTGGCGGCCACCCAGTTCCAGCTTGAACGGGCCAAACTGCTTTTCCTGCAGTACGAACAGGCCGATGTTCTTCGTGCCGGTATCCGGAACGAACGCCTCTTCGCCCTTGGCACCGAAATCACTGTTGCCGAACTGCAGGCCGAAGGCGCCGTCCCAGCCGCCGATCTGCTGCTGTACCGCTTCCAGGCGTGCCTCGATGCCGCGGTTGGTGAAGCGGGTGGACGGTGTGCCGGCCTCCAGCTCCACGTGCTCGTAGTCGGTGTAGGCCACGCGCGCGTTGATGTTCTTCAGGAACGAGACCGGGTCGTAGATGCCGGCCTTGGTCTCGAAGCGGTTCTGCACCATGTCGATGCGCACGTCGTGTTCGTCACCGCCTTCCTCTTCATCACCATGGTCGTGACCATGGTCATGCCCATGATCATCACCGTCGGCGTGCACGTGCGCGCCGTTGGGAATGCCATAGTTGGTGCGGTAGGTGCTGGCCGACACGCCGAAGTAGCCGCCGTCGCCCAGCCAGGTTGCGCCGACGCCGCCGGCGCGGGTGCGGATGGAGCTGTTCTCGAGGCGGCCGCGACGCGGCTCTTCGCCTTCCTCGCCCGCGTGATCATGGTCGTGGTCGTCGTGGTGGTCTTCCAGGCTGTCGATCACCGCATAGCCGGGAATGCGGTAGTCGTCGCCATTGCGCACCAGGCCGTCCACATGAAGCACGACATTGCCGCTGACGCCATCGAGGCGGAACATGCCGCTGCGCTCGTTGTTCACCGAATTGCCACGCAGCTCGGCGCGGCCGCTGAGCGGGCGCTCGGGCAGCTCGCGCGCGATGCGGCCATCGACCACGTTGACCGCCCCACCGATGGCACCGCTGCCGAACAGCAGCGTGGCCGGGCCCTTCAGCACTTCGATCTGGTCGGCCAGGAACGGTTCGATGCTGGTGGCGTGGTCGGCGCTGACCGTGGACGCATCCATGTTGCCCATGCCGTTGGACAGCACGGCCACGCGCGGGCCTTCCTGGCCACGGATGATCGGGCGGCCGACGCCGGGGCCGAAGAAGGTGCTCTGCACGCCGGGCAGCTTGGCCACGGTATCGCCGAGGGTGCCGGCCTTCTGTTCGTCCAGGCGCTCACCGGCCAGCACCTCCACCGGGCGCGCAAGGGATTCGGCATCGCCCTGCAGCGGCGACGCGGTGACCTGCACCGAGGACAGCTCGGTCAGGTGGCGGTCACGATGGGCGGTGTCCTGACCGGCTGCAAAGGCGACGGACGGCAGCAGGGCGGCGAGGGCCAGGGCCAGGGAATGCGGCTTGAGCCGTGCGGTGTGGGCGGGCATGGATGGGTCCTTTGTTACACTGTATCAATCGCGGGGCGCACGAATCCCGTCGATGGGACAGGGGGAGGGAAAGCGTGCGGGTCGGAGAGGGATGTTATATTATTCCATAACGATTCGCCGACCCTGCTGGAAGTCATGTCCTTGTCCTCACGCCTGCGCCACCTGCTCGACCGTTTCGGTGCCACCGGTTCGATGCTGTGCGCGGTGCATTGCGCAGTCATCCCGGTGCTGCTGGCGGCAGCGCCCTCGCTGGGCCTGTCGTTCTGGCTGAGCGACGGCGTCGAACAGGCGCTGGTGCTGTTCGTGACCCTGCTTGGGCTGTTCAGCCTGGTCTGGGGTTACCGCCGCCACGGCGCGCTGCGTGCGCTGGGCTTCCTGATCCCCGGCCTGGTCGCGCTGTGGGCCGGCGTGCTGTACGAGCCGCTGCATCACAACGCCGTGCCGCATGCGGTGGTGATGACCATCGGTGGCCTGCTGGTGGGCGTTGCCCATCTGGTCAACCTGCGCCTGAACCACGGCCACGTACACGACGCCAGCTGCGCGCACTAGGCGCTCCGTGATAGGATTTTTGATCGTGCGCGGGGGCGCCCAGCAAGGCGGCCCCGCCGAACCCGTGTCAGTACGGGGTAACCAGATTTCACACTTGAGGAGTTGAAGACATGGGTAAGGGTGACCGCAAGACCGCCAAGGGCAAGCGCTACAACGCCAGCTACGGCAACGCCCGTTCGCATACCGCGAGCAAGGTCGCCGTAGGCGCCGCCGCCCCGGTTGCCAAGAAGACCGTGGCCAAGGCTCCGGCGAAGAAGGCCGTGGCGAAGAAGGCCGTCGCCAAGGCCTGATCCGGCCGCGCGACTGGTCCAAGGAAGAACGCGGCGCCTGGCGCCGCGTTTTTTTATGCACGATTTTGCAGAGCCGAGCCCATGCCCGGCTGGCGCAATGCAGCCGAGCGTGGGCTCGGCTCTACAACCGGATCAGCGCAGCGTCTGCTTCAGCGTTTCCGGGTTGCCGTCGTTCGGCGCGGCCGGCACCTGCAGCAGGTGTGCCAGCAGTGGATAGACATCGACATTGTCGAAGCCATCGATCACCAGGCCCTGGCGGAACGACGGGCCACTGGCCACGAACACCGCGCGCATGGACGGCAGCGCGTTGTCGTAGCCGTGCGAGCCGCGGTCCTGCTGTTCGCGCTTGGCGATCTTTTCCTGATGCAGGGCATCCCAGCCTTCATCCATCATGCAGACAATGGCGGGAATGCGCGGATGGGTGCCGTAGTGCAGGCGCGCCGGCAGTTTTTCTTTCTTCCAGCATTCGTAGTGCGCGTGGCGGCCGAGCAGAGCGCGTTCGGCGGCGGCTTCATGGCCGACCACTGGTGCGAAGCCGACCGACTGGCCCTGGCTGACATTGCGCGCAATCGCCGGGTCGACCATCGATTCGGTGGCGATCACCTGGCCGACCGGCACGCTGGCCATGCCATGGTCAGAGACCACGATCACGTTGGTGGTCGCGGCCAGGCCGCGCTGCTGCAGTCCATCGAGCACTTGGCCGACGATCTGGTCGGCGCGCACGATGGCGTCGGCATACTGTTTCGATTCGGGGCCGTAGTTGTGGCCGGCCTTGTCCACGTGTTCCATGTACAGCGTGGTCAGGCGGGGGGCATCGGCGTCGGTCTGTGCAAGCCAATCGAGCACGATGCCGGCGCGCTGTTCCAGCGGTTCCTTGCCGTCGTAGATGCGCCACTGGCTGGGGCGTACGCCACGGATCTCCGATTCACTGCCCGGCCATGAGGTGGTGGCCGACCGAACGCCGGCATTCTCGGCGCCGACCCAGATCGGTTCACCGCCCCACCAGCCACTGGTGGTCACCGCTTCGCGATTGCTCAGCTCGAACCGGCCCAGGGTTGCATCGTCCATGCTGTTGTTGACGATGCCGTGGTGGTCCGGGCGCAGGCCGGTGACGAGGGTGTAGTGGTTGGGGAAGGTCAGTGACGGATAGGACGGGGTCATCCAGCGTGCACGCACGCCGCCGTCGATCAGTCGCTGCAGGTTCGGGGTCAGGCCGCGATCCAGCGCGTCGGCACGCAGGCCATCGATGGAGATCAGCAGCAGCTTGGGCGGTGCCGCCGCAGCGACGGGTGTGGGAACGGAGGCGGAAGGGGCAGGCGCGGTGGTGCAGGCGGCCAAGGGCAGCAGCAGCGCCAGCGCGCAGGTCAGGCGTACGGAAGTCATCCGCGCATGATAGTGCGAGGTAATGACGCGCCCAAGACACGGCTCACTATTGCGCGCCGTCTCCGCGCATTTTTCCTTATCCCCGCGCCTGTCGGCGCCCCCCTTCAACAAGCAGGGGGCTTTTCTCCAGACGTATTCCTGATGCTTCCATCCACGCATGGCGCGGACCCACCCTGGCTCCCCGCAGGAAGCCCGCTGTTGCTGTTGCTCTAGCCTCTGCGGGTGCCGGGCGCAGCCCGGCCAGCCCTCTCAGGCGAACAGCGGGGCCTGGCGCTGTTCCAGCCGCAGCAGCGCGGCCTTGGTTTCCAGGCCGCCGCCGAAGCCGGTCAGTGCACCGTTGCTGCCGATCACGCGGTGGCAGGGCAGGATGATCGGCAATGGATTGCGGCCATTGGCCGCGCCCACCGCGCGGGTCGCGCTGGGTTGGCCCAGGTGCTGCGCCAACTGCAGATAGCTCCAGGTCTGGCCGAACGGAATCAACGCCAGCGCCTGCCACACGCGCAGCTGGAAAGGCGTGCCGCGTGGTGCCAGCTGCAGGTCGAACCGGCTGCGTTCACCGTGCAGGAACTGCAGCAGCTGTTCGTGCGCTTGGGGCAATGCGCCCGGCGCGTGATGCCAGCCGTCGCGCCCGCGCGCGGGGTGGCGGTTCTCCGGGAACAGCACGTGCGCAAGACCACGCTCGTCACCGGCGATGGTCAATACGCCGATCGGGCTGTCGAAACGATCGAACAACAGGGTCATGTCGGTTCTCCAACGAACGTGCCGGACAGGTGCCACAGGTGCAGCACCGCGTAGGCGCGCCACGGGCGCCACGGTTGCGAGCGCGCTTCGGTCGCACGTTCGCTCAGGCGCTGGCCCTGGGCGTGGCCGAGCACCTGCTGCAGTACAAGATCGCCGGCCGGGAAGGCATCGGGCTGGCCGAGTCCGCGCAGGGCAATGTACTGAGCGGTCCAGGGGCCGATGCCGGGCAGTGCAACGCAGCGGGCCACGAATTCCTCCAAGGCCTGGCCGGGCCCGAAGTCGAGCAGGCCGCTGGCGCAGGCGGCGGCCAGGGCGCGCACGGTGGCCGCGCGGCTGCGCGGCAGGCCAATGGATTCCAATGGTGCCTCGGCCAGTACCTCGGGCGCGGGGAACTGGCGATCGAATTCCGATGGCATGCCCGGCAGGTGTGCGCCGTAGGCATCGACCAGGCGCCGCGCGAAGGTGGTGGCCGCGGCCACGCTGACCTGCTGCCCGAGTACCGCGCGTACGCCCACCTCGAAGCCATCCCAGCCGCCGGGCACGCGCAGTCCGGGGCGTTCGGCGATGCCACGCGCGAGCAGCGGTTCTTCGCCCAGCGCGGCATGGACCTGCTGCAGGTCGGCATCCAGATCAAACACCCGACGCACGCGGCGCACGATGTCGGGGATCAGGCGCGGATCCACCGCGCCCAATTGCAGGCGCAGTTCCGGCCGCTTCGAATCGGCGGTGACGCGCAGCAGGGTGGGGCGCTCCGGCGTGCCCAGTACGCGCTGGTAGCTGTCTTCGCCGATCAGTTCGATGCCGGGCAGGCTGCGTTTGCGCAGGAAGGCCAGCATGCGTGGGAAGTCCAGTGGTGGACGGTAGCCCAGGCGCAGCACCAGGCCGCCATCATCTGCAGCCAACGGTTGATGCTGGCGACGCAGGGCGGTCGGCGCCATCCCACAGCCCTGCAGGAACGCGGTATTGAAGCGGCGCAGGCTGTTGTAGCCGGCAGCCAGCGCGACGTCGGTCACCGCCAGCGTGGTTTCGGTCAGCAACTGTTTGGCCAGCAACAGGCGATGGGTTGCGTGGATCTGCCCGGGCGTCGCGCCGAGATGTTCGACGAACAGGCGCTGCAGTTGGCGCGCGCTGAGGCCGAGCTTCGCTGCAAGATCGGCCACCGGCTGCTCCTGCAGGAAGCCTCCCTGGATCAGCGCCAGTGCCCGCTGCACGGTCTGTCCGGCCAGGGCCTGCTGGGCCTGCGGTGCCAATTCCGGGCGGCAGCGCAGGCAGGGACGGTACCCAGCGGCCGCGGCGGCCGCGGCGGTCGGAAAGTAGGTAATGTTGCGCGGCTTCGGTGGCGGTGCCGGGCACACCGGGCGGCAGTAGATGCCGGTGCTGCGCACGGCGGTGAAGAACACGCCGTCGAAGCGTGCGTCGCGGGCCAGGCGGGCGCGGTCGCAGGCGGCGGTGTCGAGGGCCAGGGCGGTGTCCATGGCGCCAGTCTAGGCCCGCGCGGGCGGCGATACTCGCCACATTCGGACATGGATGCTGAAGGGGGTCTGGCTGGGCTGCGCCCTGCACCCGCGGAGGCCAGAGCAACAACAACAGCGGGCTTCCTGGGGGAGGGCGGGGTGGGTCCGGTGGCAGGGGACGCTGCAAGTCCCCCTCCGGGGCCCGGCCCAGCCGCTGGCGGCTGGGCGTTCGGGCGCTTGCGAAGCAGTGCTTCGCAAACAAAGCGCCCTCACCCATGTAAGCTCGGTCGCGCCATCCATGGCGCTCACGCCCCTGCCACCGGATCCACCCCGCCTTCGACAGTTTCCCGCGGCCTGCCGGAAGGGCATCCCGCTCTGGTAGGTGTCGACCTTGGTCGACACGGTAGATCCACGCCATGCGTGGATGGGGTGGTGGAAGACGCTGTAATGAAATGGATGGAACCAGGGGTCAGAAGGGGTTCAGTGCCACGCGCTGAATGCGTCCCCCGGACGGGTAGACTGTGGCTCCTGCTCACGTGAAGACTGGTTGCCCGATGTCCGCCAAACGCCGCTGGTTGCCCCTGTTGTGCCTGGCCCTGGCGGGCTGCAGCCAGCTGGAAAATCCAGGCAATGTGACCGCTGCTGACAAGGCTGCGCGGGCGCCGGCCAGCGATGGCGAGAACATGGTGTCGATCAATGCGGCCGATGCACCGCCACCGCCAGCGCCGCCGCGCAGCCAGGCGGATCGGCCGTGGCCGCAGGCGCAGCTTGAGAATGGCCGTGCCTGGGTCAGCTGCAGCACGGAATATGCTGGCGATGCCGGCGACGGTGTCGAGCTGGAAGGCCTGCAGCGCGAGCAGATCACCCAGGCGCTGGCCCCGTGCGCCGAGCGCGGCCTGATGCGCGTGCGTTACGCCGGCAAGATCAATCCGGGCTTCGCCGAGATGATGTGGCGACTGGCCGTGGTTGCTGACGAGCAGAAGATCCACAAGCGCATCCTCGATCTGGATTCCAGCGGGGGGCAGGTGGAGTCGGCGATTGTCGCCGGTGACAGCATCGGTGAATCGGGCTGGACCATCTGGGTGCGCGAAGGCTCGATCTGCCATAGCGCCTGCGTGTTCGTGCTGGCCGCCGGCGACAACCGCCTGCTGTCGGGCAAGGTCGGCATCCACCGCATGATGCGCATCAGTTCCAAGGCCACCTCGCGCGCCGAGCTCAACCGCGAGCTGCACGAGGTCTACGACAACGTGAAGGACTACCTGCAACGCAACGGCGTGGCGGTCGGTGTGGCCGATCTGATGATGACCGTGCCCAACCGCAGCCTGCGGCTGCTGACTCCGGACGAACTGCGCCAGTACGGCCTGGATGGCACCAATGCGGTGCAGGACGATCTGGAACGGATCAAGCAGATGCGTGCCTGCGGCGACGATTTCGTGCAGCGCAAGGACGCGTTCCTGGTCGCCTTCGACCAGCAGTGCAAGCGCGAAGGCGCCGACATGGAGTCGATCAACAGCTGCGGCCAGGCGTTGAAGCAGCGCTTCGGCTTCCCGGACGCGGTCTGCCCCGACGAAAGCCCGCTGTCGGAGATCGATGTGGCGACGCTGCCACCAGCGCCGCCGGAGCCGCCGCCGGTGGCCGAACAGGCGCCAGCAGAGACCGGCACGCCGGCCGCGCAGGCCGATGCGGCGGCGGTGGAAGGCAACGCCCACGCGCGCTGACGAACCGCTCACTGCGCTGGCGTAGACTGCGGTCCTTTCCTCCAGAACCGGCGGTGTCCATGAAGCGCGTGCTCCTGCTGCTGTCCCTGCTGCCCCTGACTGCGTTGGCGCAGGTACCTGCGCCGGCCACGCCGGCACCGGCACCCGCGCGCCCGGCCCCGGCATCGCCGGCGGCCGCGAAGCCCGCCACTGCAGGTGCCCCGGCGTTGACCGCTGCGCAGCAGGCCCAGGTGCAGAAGCAGGACGCGGAAATGGGCGCGGCTGCGTTGAAGGCGGCACAGCTGGTCGATGCCAACCGCGCCGGCGAATTGTGGGATGGCGCTTCGGCCGTCGCGCGCCGTGCGGTGCCGAAGGCCACCTTCGTCAGCCAGTTGGCCGCCGAGCGCACGCGCCTCGGTGCGCTGGCCGGGCGTGGCCAGCCGACCATCACCCGGGTCAAGTACAGCCCCGGCGCCGCAGTGCCGGAAGGGCTGTACATCAACGTCAGCTTCCCGACCCGTTTCGCCAACAGCGCGCAGCCGGTGCGCGAGCTGGTCTCGTTCCGCTTCGACGAAGACCAGGTCTGGCGCCTGGCCGGTTACAGCCTGCGCGCGTCGGCGCCCTGAGGAGATGAACGATGGCAACTGAGCTGACGATGCTGGCCTGGTCGGTGCTGCTGGGCTTCGTCTACATCTTCGCCACCTCCACCGTGGTCACCCGCGAGCGCGGGATGAAGTGGAATGCCTCGGCACGGGATGGCAATTCAAAGCCGCTCAGCCCGCTGGCCGGCCGCCTGCAGCGTGCGCAGTCCAACTTCCTGGAAACCTTCCCGTTCTTCGCCGCTGCCGCCATCGCAGTGGTCGTGGCCGGGCGCAGCAACGACACCACGGCGCTGGCTGCGCAGGCCTACGTCTGGGCGCGTGTGGTCTACCTGCCGCTGTATGCCGCGGGCGTGCCCTACGTGCGCAGCCTGGTCTGGCTCGTATCGCTGCTGTCGATCCTGGCGCTCGTGTTCGCACTTCTGTAAGTCGGCCTGATCCAGATCAAGGCCGCTCAGGCGCGCGGCGCTATGCTGGCCCGGACTGAATCAACGGCAGGAGGCGCGCATGCGCAGGATGGACGTGGTGGTGGTCGGCGCCGGACCGGCGGGCCTGTGCTTCGCGCGCGCGCTGGCCGGCAGTGGCCTGCAGGTCGGGCTGGTCGAAGTGCAGCCGCGCCAGGCCCTGGCCGACGCCGCCTTCGATGGCCGCGAGATCGCGCTGACCCATGCCTCGCGGCAGAGCATGGAGCAACTGGGGCTGTGGCAGCGGCTGCCGCAGGCCGAAGTCGCCGAGCTGCGCGATGCCAGGGTGATGAACGGCGGCTCGCCGTTCGCGTTGACCTTCGCCAGCAGCCAGGTTGATGGCCAGCCGCTGGGCTGGCTGGTGCCCAACCACCTGATCCGCCGCGCCGCCTGGGACGCCGTGCAGGGCCAGGATGGGCTGGAGCTGTTCGACGGGCGCAAGGTGCTGGGCGTGCAGGCCGATGCGCAGGGCCAGGTGGTCAGACTCGATGACGGCAGTCAACTGCACGCGCGCCTGCTGGTCGCGGCTGACAGCCGCTTCTCCGCCACCCGCCGCATGCTTGGCATCGGTGCGCAGATGCGCGACTTCGGCAAGTCGATGCTGGTATGCCGCATGCAGGTCGAGCGCGACCATCACCATACGGCCTGGGAGTGGTTCGCCTACGGCCGCACCATGGCGCTGCTGCCGCTCAACGAGGGCCAGGCATCGGCGGTGATCACGCTGCCGCCGCGGCAGATCGAAGAACTGCTGGCGATGGACGAGGTGGCTTTCGGTGAGGCCATCAGTGCCTGCTTCGAGCATCGGCTGGGCCGCATGCAGCCGGTGGCCACACCGCAGGCGTATCCGCTGGTGGGGGTGTACGCGCACCGTTTCGTCCGCGAGCGTTCCGCGCTGATCGGCGATGCCGCGGTGGGCATGCACCCGGTCACCGCGCACGGCTTCAATCTGGGACTGGCCAGCGCACAGCGGCTGGCACAGGGCATCGTCGCGCAGCAGCGGCGCGGTGCCGACATTGCCGCCGCCGGCATGCTGGCCAGCTACCAACGCGGTCATCGGTTGGCGTCGCGGCCGCTGTACGAGGCCACCAACGCGATCGCCAGCCTGTACACCGACGATCGTCGCCCGGCACGCCTGCTGCGGGCCGCGGGCCTGCGGCTGGCGCAGGGCGTGGCGCCGTTCAGGCAGCTGATCGCCTCGCACCTGACCCAGCGCGTGGCCTGAACACCCTCGGATCAGCCAGCGGCCAGCACGCGGATCTGGCTGTCGGCGAACTCGACCACCTGGCCTGCGCGGATCTTGCAGGCCTTGCGCAGTTCGACCTCACCGTCGACCCGCACCTGGCCCTCGCTGATGACCATCTTGGCCTCGCCGCCGCTGGTGACCAGGTCGGCCAGCTTCAGCAGCTGCTTGAGTTCGACGTAGTCGCCGTCGAGGTCGAATTCGAGAATCTGCATGGAGCGAGGGGTCCTGGAAAGAGGGCGCAGGCCAGCGGCCGGGCCGGGGAGAGGGCGCGTATTGTGCGCCAGCACGGGGCACGACGGCACGCACATGGAAAGCTGTACGCCTCGTTCAGGATCAATGCGGTATCATTCCGCTCTGAGCGAGTGAAATCTCCTCCGACCGAGCAGCGCCAGGGCACGCGATAAGAAGGGCGCCCAAAGCGCGGACCATCACCCTTTTTATCGCACTGCCAGGAAGACGGCAGTGCCTTCGGAGTTCCCCATGTCCCAAGATTCCCAAGCGCCGCTGCAGTTCGCGCAGCTCGGCCTGTCCGAGCCCGTGATGCAGGCGGTCACCGCCATCGGCTACGAAACCCCGTCGCCGATCCAGGCCGCCACCATCCCGGCGATGCTGGAAGGCCGCGATGTGCTGGGCCAGGCCCAGACCGGTACCGGCAAGACCGCTGCGTTCGCACTGCCGGTACTGTCCAACATCGACCTGCAGCAGATCAAGCCCCAGGCCCTGATCCTGGCGCCGACCCGCGAACTGGCCATCCAGGTTGCCGAGGCATTCCAGTCCTATTCGTCGAAGATCCCGGGCTTCCGCGTGCTGCCAGTGTACGGCGGCCAGCCGTACGGCCAGCAGCTGTCGGCCCTGCGCCGTGGCGTGCACATCGTGGTCGGTACTCCCGGCCGCGTGATCGATCACCTGGACCGCAGCACCCTGGACCTGTCCGAGCTGAAGACCCTGGTGCTGGACGAAGCCGATGAAATGCTGCGCATGGGCTTCATCGACGATGTCGAAGCCGTGCTGAAGAAGCTGCCGGAGCAGCGCCAGGTGGCCCTGTTCTCGGCCACCATGCCGCCGCAGATCCGCCGCATCGCGCAGACCTACCTGCAGGACCCGGTGGAAGTGACCATCGCGGCCAAGACCACCACCTCGGCCAACATCCGCCAGCGCTACTGGTGGGTGAGCGGCATGCACAAGCTGGACGCGCTGACCCGCATCCTGGAAGTCGAGCCGTTCGACGCGATGATCATCTTCGCGCGCACCAAGGCCGGCACCGAAGAACTGGCCAGCAAGCTGCAGGCGCGTGGCCTGGCCGCTGCCGCCATCAACGGTGACATGCAGCAGGCCCAGCGCGAGCGCACCATTGCCATGCTGAAGGAAGGCAAGCTGGACATCCTGGTCGCCACCGACGTGGCCGCCCGCGGCCTGGACGTGGAGCGCATCAGCCACGTGCTGAACTACGACATCCCGTACGACACCGAGAGCTACGTGCACCGCATCGGCCGTACCGGCCGTGCCGGCCGCAGCGGCGAGGCGATCCTGTTCGCCACCCCGCGCGAGAAGGGCATGCTGCGCCAGATCGAGCGTGCCACCCGCCAGCCGATCGAAGAGATGCAGCTGCCGAGCGTGGAAGCGGTCAACGACACCCGCATCAACAAGTTCACCTCGCGTATCAGCGAAACGCTCGGCGCCGGCGGCCTGGACTTCTACCGCCAGCTGCTGGAGCGCTTCGAGAACGAGCAGAACGTGCCGGCCATCGAGATCGCCGCCGCGCTGGCCAGGATGCTGCAGGGCGATACCCCGTTCCTGCTGCAGCCGCCGGTGCGTGCCCCGCGTGAAGAGCGCGCGCCGCGCGAGCGCTTCGACCGTGGCGACCGCCCGGAGCGTGGCGATCGCTTCGACCGCAACGAGCGGGGGCCGCGCTTCGAGCGTGGCCCGCGTCGCGACGACGCCGAAGGTGGTTTCGAGCCGCGTCCGCGCCGCGAGGTTCCGCCGCGTGGTGCGCCGGAGCAGGGCATGGAGACCTACCGCATTTCGGTGGGCCACCAGCACGGCGTGAAGCCGGCCAACATCGTCGGCGCCATCGCCAACGAAGCCGGCCTGGAAAGCCGTTTCATCGGCCGCATCGACATCCACGACGACTTCTCGCTGCTGGACCTGCCGGCACAGATGCCGCCGGACGTGCTTTCGCACCTGCAGAAGGTGTGGGTGTCCGGCCAGCAGCTGCAGATGCGACCGCTGGCGGCCGGTGAAGAGATCAACCCGGCCCCGCGTCCGTTCAAGCCGCGCTTCGACAAGCGTGGTCCGGGCGGCCCCGGTGGCCCGCGTCGTGGTGGTCCGGGTGGTCCGGGTGGCCATGGGGGCGACCGCGGCGGTGACCGCGACAGCCGCCCGCCACGTCGTGATGGCTTCAAGCCGCGCGGCCCGCGCAGCTTCTAAGCCGCACCCACAGCCGTCCAGAGCGACGCCGGCCCCCGGGCCGGCGTACAGGAAAAGGGGACGGAGGGGATTAAGTCGTTTTCGGCATAGGCGCATGGCCTGCCATAGACGACTTAATCCCCTCCGTCCCCTTTTTCGCACGGTCAACACATTGCCGGTCATAGGCTGGTCCGGTTCCAAAGGAGGTTGTCACCGCAGCACATTCGGGGGGATCCGGGATGGGTAGGAGTGGCACGGACCAACAGAGCCGGCGGGTGCCGATGACCCGGGGGCTGGGACTGCGATTTGCGTTGTTGACCGGCATGGCGATCGGACTGGTCGCACTGTCGGCGTTGATCCAGGAACTGCAGGCGGCCTCCACCGCCTGGATCGCCGGCCAGGGGTACTGGTCGCGCGGTCAGCAGGATGCGACCGCCGCGCTCAGTCGCTACCTGGCGCGCGGTGATGCCCAGGACCTGGACGATGCACGCCAGGCCCTGCAGGTGCCGTTGGGCGATCTGCAGGCGCGCTTGGCGCTGGAACAGGCGGAGCCTGACGAAGAGAAGGCCCGGCAGGGCTTCCTGCAGGGGGGCAACGCGCACGCCGACATTCCGCGCCTGGTGTTTTCGTTCCGCTACGCGCGCGATATCGGTGCCTTCCGCGAAGCGACCGCGTTATGGCGGCAGACCGACGGGGACCTGATGGCGCTGCAGCGCCTGGTCGATGAGTTGCAGCGGCGGCACGAGGGTGGCCCCGTACTGGCAGCCACGCGTGACCACTACCTGCAGCAGCTGCGCGACCTGGACCAGCGGATGAAGGTGCAGAGCCAGGCGTTCTCGCAGGCGCTGCTGCGGATGGCGACGCTGGTGAGGCTGGCCACGTTGATGGTCGCGGGCCTGTCGGTGCTGGCGATCAGCCTGATGGCGGTGGCCCTGGCGCGCCGCGTCGGCAAGGACCTGACCGAACACGAGAGCCGCTTCCGCGCAGCGTTCTACCAGGCCAACGTCGGCATGCTCAAGCTCGATACCGAAGGCAAGGTGATCGAGGCCAACCAGGCGATGGCCGACATCCTCGATCATCGCCGCGACGTGCTGCTGCAGCTGTCGCTGGCTGACCTGCTGATGGACGGCGAGCTGGTCATTGACGGGGTGGGGCGCATCGATTGGGACCGCCAGCTGCGGCCGAGCGAACTGCGCTTCCGCCGTCGTGATGGCAGCCTGGTCTGGGGCCGCTGGAGCGGCACCGGTGTGCGCAGCGCCGGCGGTGGCCTGTCGGTGTTCGCGATCATCGAAGACGTCAGCCAGAACCATGCACTGGCGCGCGAGATCGAGCACCACGCCAGCCATGACCCGCTGACCGGCCTGATCAACCGGCGCGAGATCGAGCGCCTGCTGGAACGCGCGCTGTTGCAGGTGCGCAGCGAAGGTGGTACGCACGCGCTGTGCTACATCAACCTGGACCATTTCAAGCTGGTCAATGACAGCTTCGGCCATGCCGCCGGCGACCAGATGCTGCGCAGCTTCGCCGATTACCTGGTGGCGGCGGTGCGCGATGGTGACTGGGTGGGCCGGCTGGGTGCGGACGAGTTCGCGGTGTTCCTCGCCCATGCCGGGCAGGACGAGGCCAAGCGCGTGCTGCAGCGCGTGATCCGCAATCTGGGGCAGGCGACGTTCCCGGTGAGCGAGGGCAGCCCGCAGTTGAGCTGCAGCATCGGCGTGGTCGAGGTCAGCGCCGATGCACCGGATGTGAACTGGTTGATGAGCGCCGCCGACAGTGCCTGCTATGCGGCCAAGCAGGCCGGGCGCAACCGCGTGCACTGCTTCAACGAGAACCGCATGGCGCTGGAGGAACGGCGCCGGGAAGCCGAGCGGCTGCAGGGCGTCAGCCTGGCCATGGCCGAGAACCGCATGGTGCTGTATGCGCAGCGCATCGCCCGCGTCGGCGATCCCACCTACCTGCACTATGAGGTGCTGGTGCGCATGCGCGGCAGCGATGGCAGCCTGCACCTGCCGGGCCAGTTCATGCCGGCGGTGGAGCGCTATGGCATGGCCGTGGCGCTGGACCGGCACGTGCTCGGCCTGCTGTTCCGGCACCTGCAGGTGTGCCCGGCGCATGTGCGGCAGCTGGGACTGTGCAACGTCAACGTGTCGGCGCAGTCGATCGCCGAACCCGGCTTCCTCGCCTTCGTCTGCGACCTGCTGGAGCGCAATCGCGCGCTGGCCTCCAAGCTGTGCTTCGAAATCACCGAGACCGCCGCAATCAGCAACCTCAGCCAGGCGCGCGCGTTCATCGATGCGGTGAAGGCGCGCGGCTGCCGGATGGCGCTGGACGATTTCGGCTCCGGGCTGTCCTCGTTCGGCTACCTGCGCCAGCTGCCGGCCGACATCCTGAAGATCGACGGGGCCTTCGTGCGCGACATGGATACCGATCCAGTCAGCCACGCCACCGTGCGCGCGATCAGTGAACTGGGGCGCGAGCTGCAGATGGAGGTGGTGGCCGAATGGGTAGAGACCGCCGAAGTCGCCGCCGCGCTGACCCGGCTTGGGGTGCAGGGCCTGCAGGGCTATGCGGTCGAGCGGCCGCAGCCACTGGAACGGATGACCCTGGCCGACCTGCGGCCGGTGCGTCTGGTGGCCGTGAAAGGTCCTCCCGCCGCAGGTTGAACGCCGTCGGCGACTTTGGTCTACACATGCGTTGCAGCCGCGGCTGCGATAATGCCCGCCAGGGGCGACGCGCAGTGGGCGCGGGCGTAAGCAGGAACAGGACGTGGCGTGGGCGGCAGGCAGTGGCAGTACGGAACAGGGGCGGTGCTGGTCGTGCTGCTGGTGTGGTTGGCGACGCCGTGGCCACTGTGGGCCGCTGCCGTCGAAGCCGGCCGCGATTACCTGCTGGTCGGCGCAGCCACCGATGAACCCACTCCACATCGCGCATGCACGCCGAACATGCTGGCCGGTCACCGGCAGCAGGTGCAGGTGCCTGCGCCGCCGGGCGGCTGGTCGGGGCAACCGCAGGCCCTGGACGTGTTCAATGTGTTCGCTGGCGAAGTCCGCGTGCAGTATGGCGATCGCGAGATCTGCGGCAACATGCATGATGCCCGTACCCGAGACTCACGCTTCCGCGCAGGCATCGGGCTGGTGGCGGTGCCGCCAGCGGGCAGTCACGATCCATTCCTGGTGTCGTGGCAGACGCCGTTGAAGGCGCGTTGGGTACCCACCCTTCGGCTGGGCGCGCCCAGTCCCGTGCAGCAGAACGATACCGCCCGCCTGCTGGTGCGCGCGGCCTGCATCGCCGTGGCGATCGCACTGGCGTTGTCGGCACTGATGGCCTTCCTCACCACCCGCGACCGCAGTTTCCTGGTCTACATCGCCGGTACCACCGTGCTGGTGCTGTGGCAGGCCATCCTCGGTGGCCTCTGCGGCTATCCGGAACCCTGGCTGCCGGTGGGCGAGCGCGGTGCCTGGTGGCTGCTGGTGTTGACTGCGGCCACGCAGGCCCTGGTGCTGCCGGCGCTGTGGCGGCTGAATGGCGGTGATCGCCTGTTGCCGCGTTCGCGTCCGTTCCAGCTGGTGGCGCTTTGGGGATTGCTGGTGTTGGCTGCACTGGTGCCCTGGCTGCCATGGGACAGCCTGGCCTGGGTGGCGCAGGGCCTGCAGGTGTCCTATCTGCTGGGCTGTGGCCTGGCGTTGATGGCCGGGGTGTGGGCACGGCTGCGCGGTGACCGCTGGGCGCAGGCGGGGCTGGCGGCGCTGGCGCCGATGCTGGTGTTGATCCTGGCCGACGCCTGCCGCGCGGCGTGGTTGCTGGAATACCGCGTGGAGGCCCTGCAGCTGGCGGTGACCTGGCTGCTGATGATGGCCGCCTACGCACTGAACCAGCGGCTGGGTCGCCTGCGCCAGCAGCGCGATGAACTGCGCCAGCTGGCCGAGACCGATGGCCTGACCGGCCTGCCCAACCGCCGTGCCGGCCTGCAGCAGCTGGCACGCCACCTGGAGCAGGTTGACCGCGAACGTGGCCCGCTGGTGATCGGCTTCCTCGATATCGATCTGTTCAAGGACATCAATGACCGCCATGGCCACGCCGTGGGGGACCAGGTGCTGGTGGCGGTGGCGCGTGCATTGCGTGCCGCGGTACGCAGCCAGGACCAGGTAGTGCGGATGGGCGGCGAAGAGTTCCTGCTGCTGATGCCGGGCATGCCCCGCGAGGCGGCGTCGGCGCGCCTGGATCGCCTGCGCCGGCACATCACGGAGGCGGCCCGGGCGCTGCAGGTGCCCGGCCTGGAGGTCACCGCCAGCATCGGCCTGGCGCAGTGGCGGTCGGGCGAGGACGATCTCGCCGCGCTGCTGCGCCGGGCCGACCATGCCATGTACGTGGCCAAGCGTGCCGGCCGCAACCGGGTGTTCGACGGCGAAGAACTCGATCCACCCGGCCTGGCATGAAGCGCGGCGGGCGGCGATGCCGGATAATAGGGCGATGACCACCCGACTCAACAAACACATCGCCGACACCGGCTTCTGCTCCCGCCGCGAGGCCGATCGCCTGATCGCCGCCCGCCGGGTCACCGTCAACGGCCATCCGGCCGGCACCGGCGCGGTGGTGGGCGAGGAAGACCAAGTGCTGGTGGATGGCCAGCCACTGCGCGCGCGCGTGGCCCGCAAGCCCGGCGCCCGCCGCCACGTCTACATCGCGCTGAACAAGCCGGTCGGCGTCACCTGCACCACCGAGACGTCGGTCAAGGGCAACATCGTCGACTTCGTCGGCCATGAACAGCGCATCTTCCCGATCGGCCGCCTCGACAAGGACTCCGAAGGCCTGATCCTGATGACCAGCAACGGCGACATCGTCAACCAGATCCTGCGTGCCGAGAATGGCCACCAGAAGGAGTATCTGGTGGCGGTCAACAAGCCGGTCACCGATGAGTTCCTGCGCGGCATGGCGCGTGGTGTGCGCATCCACGACCAGATGACGCTGCCATGCAAGACTTCGCGCATCGCCAAGTTCGGTTTCCGCATCACCCTGCAGCAGGGCCTGAACCGGCAGATCCGCCTGATGGCCGCCGAGTTCGGCTATCGCGTGACCCAGCTGCGCCGCGTGCGCATCGACAACATCAAGATTGGCGCGCTGAAGCCGGGCCAGTGGCGCAACCTGACCGAGCAGGAGCTGCAGGGCCTGCTGCCGAAGCAGCTGGACTGGTAGTGCCCGCCGCTGGCCGGCTGCAATGGGCGCGCGAGGTATCCGGGATGCCGGCCAACGGCCGGCACGACCTGCCATGCGGATTGCGCACCGGCTTCCGCTAGACTTCGCGGTGACCTGCCGGAACGTGACGTTGCATGATCAAGCCCGACAAGCCCGCCAACGAAGCCCTTCGGCTCGAGGCGCTGTACCGCTACCGCATCCTCGATTCGGAGCGTGAAAAATCCTTCGACGACCTGGTGGTGATCGCCAAGGCGGTCTGCGGCACCTCGATGGCGGCGGTGACCCTGATCGATGTCGAACGGCAATGGTTCAAGTCGATCCAGGGCATCGATGCGGCGGAAAACCTGCGCAGCGAATCGATGTGTGGCCATGCCATCCTGCAGCCGCAGCAGATCATGGTGGTCGAGGATGCGCTGCAGGATGTGCGCTTCCACGACAATCCGGTGGTGGTCGGCGATCCGCACATCCGCTTCTATGCCGGCGCGCCGCTGATCAGCTCCGACGGCTTGCCGCTGGGTACGCTGTGCGTGTTCGACGCACAGCCGCAGGACCTGGCCAGCGACAAGGCCGAGGCGCTGGCCGCACTGTCGCGGCAGGTGATGCTGGTGATGGAGTTGCGCCGTTTCGCGCTCGACATCCAGAACCACATGCTGGAACGCGATGATTATGAGCGCCTGCTGTCGGAGTACCACGACGTGCTGCTGGCGCAGAACGCCGACCTGGCCGAGCAGAGCCGCACTGATGCGCTGACCGGCCTGCCGAACCGCCGCGCGATGGCAGCGGCGCTGGACGAGGCCGTGGCGATGACCGGGGAGCAGCCCGCTGAGGCCTGCGTCGCGCTGCTGGACATCGATCATTTCAAGCACATCAACGACTTCCAGGGCCACGCCACCGGCGACCGCGTGCTGGCCGAACTGGGCGCGCTGCTGCGGTCGCACTTTGCCGGCCGTGGCATGGCGGCGCGCTATGGCGGCGAGGAGTTCGTGGCAGTGATGCCCGCAACCGACCTGCGCACCGCCGAACTTCAGTGCGAGTTCCTGCGCCTGGCCGTGGCCGACCTGCCACTGGGCTTCCCGGTCACGATCAGTATCGGCATCGCCCAGCACCAGCCCGGTGAAAGCGTGGACGACACGCTGGCACGTGCCGACAAGGCGCTGTACCGGGCCAAGGGCAATGGCCGCAACCGGGTGGAAGTAGCGGGCTGAAGCGCCCCGCCCGGTAGATCCACGCCATGCGTGGATGCTCTTCCCGATTCACATCGCGTCGCAGCGCCTGCGATCAAGAGCGGGCAGCATGACGCCCTGTTTTCCCGGACGCCGACCATGTTGCAGACCCTGGCCATCGCCCACTATCGCTCGCTGCACGGGTTGGTATTGCCGCTGCAGCAGTTGAATGTGGTGACCGGCGACAATGGCAGTGGCAAGTCCAGCCTCTACCGCGCGCTGCGCCTGCTGGCCGAGACCGCGCAGGGCGGCGTCGCGGCGGTGCTGGCCCGCGAAGGTGGGCTGGGCTCGGCGCTGTGGGCGGGCCCGGAAAAAATAGACCGTCGGGTTGCTGCCGGCGAAATCCCCTTGCAGGGCGGCCCACGCCAGGAATCGGTGGGATTGAAGCTCGGCTTCACCACCGACGAATTCGGCTACGCCATCGATCTCGGCTACCCGCCGCCCAGCCGTTCGGCGTTTGCGCTGGACCCGCAGATCAAGGCCGAGGCGATCTGGGCGGGGCCGTTCCTGCGCAGCGCCAACCAGCTGGTCGATCGTCGCGGGGCGATGGTGCGGCAGCGCCATGCGCGCGGTTGGGATCTGGTGGATGACCGGTTGTCGCTGTTCGACAGCCTGTTCACCCAGGTCGGCGATCCGCAGCGCATGCCCGAAACGATCACCCTGCGTGAGTACATCCGTTGCTGGCGCTTCTATGACCATTTCCGCAGCGATGGCGATGCCCCGGCGCGGCAACCGGCGATGGCCACGCGCACGCCGGTGCTGCATCACGATGGCCGGGACCTGGCGGCGGCCTGGGTGACCATCCTCGAGATCGGCGACCCGGTTGCGTTGGCACGCAGCGTCGATGACGCGTTCCCGGGCGCCACGGTCGATTTCGAGGCGCTGGATGGACGCCTGGCGCTGCGCTTCCACCAACCTGGGTTGCTGCGGCCATTGTCGATGGCCGAGCTCTCCGACGGCACGCTGCGCTTCCTGCTGCTGGCGGCGGCGCTGCACACACCACGCCCACCGCCGCTGATGGTGCTCAACGAACCGGAGACCAGCCTGCACCCGGACCTGCTGCCGGCGCTGGCGCGGCTCATCATCGCAGCCAGTGCGCGCAGCCAGGTATGGGTGGTGTCGCACGCCAGCCGGCTGATCGCGGCGTTGGAACAGGCGCCAGGGTGCCATTCGCTGCATCTGTACAAGGAACAGGGCCGCACGCTGTTGAGCGGGCAGGGCCTGCTGGATGCGCCGGCCTGGCATTGGCCGCAGCGCTGATGCGGCCATCCACGCCATGCGTGGATGCACTCAATCGGCGATGTTGCGCGCTTCGGCCGTGCCGAGGATTTCCGGATGCTGCACCGGCTTGCGGCGGTTCAGCAGCGGATGCAGGAACACCGCGCCGACGATGATCGCCACGCCCAGGTAGAACCACGGGGTGACTTCGTGCTGCTCGCGCAGCAGCACCACCGCCAGTACCACCGCATAGACCGGCTCCAGGTTGGTCACCAGCTGCACCGTGTAGGCGCTCAGGTGGCGCAGTGCGACCAGGGCCAGGGCGAACGGCAGCAGCGTGCAGAATCCGGCCAGCACCAGCAGCAGGATCCCGTCGTGCAGATTCGGGACCACCCACAGCGGGCTGGCCAGCGCCGGCAGCAGATAGGGCATCAGCGGCGCCAGCAGGGTCAGTGTGAGGGTGCCGGCACCCAGCTCCAGCGCGGTGACCGTGAGCGGATCGGCATGGCTGACCATGCGCTTGTTGAGCGAACCGAACACCGCCACCAGCAGCGCCGAGATCGCGCCGATCAACACACCCAGGCGCATGCCATCGGGCACGCCACCGACCACCAGCGCAACACCCGGCAGCACCGCCAGGCCAAACGCCAGCTCACGCAGCTGGAACGGCCGCTTGGCCACCCACGGCTCGATGATCGAGGTGAACACCGGTGCCAGTGCGATGCAGGTGGCAGCCACCGAGGCATTGGCCAGCTTCACCGCGCCGTAGAACGTCAGCCAGTGCAGGGCGACCAGCGCGCCGATACCGGCGTAGCCGGCGACCAGCCGCGGGGGCAGGGTGCGCAACCCGCGCCAGACCCGCGGCAGCAGGGCCAGCATCGCCGTCACCAGCAGCATGCGCCACCACACCAGCGGCAGTGCGGGCAGGGTGATCAGCTTGCCGAGGATGGCCGTGATGCCCCACAGCAGGACACAGAAATGGATCTGCCACAGCGCTTTGCGGGTGTCGGGTGTGCTCATCGGCCTATTGTGAGGCAATCGTATGGTCGCCGGCGACGCCTGTGGCATGCTCGCTGAAACTCCTCAGGGGAACCCTGCAATGGCTGCCAACCGCTCCGCCCTGCGTGCATGGGCAGCACTGACTGCACTGGTGGCCGCCACCGCCTTGCTGCTGCAATACCTGTTGCTGCTACGCGGCCCCGGGGCGGCTGCCGGGGTCGGCATGGCGACACTGCGCTTCGTTGGTTACTTCACGATTCTCAGCAACCTGGCGGTGTGCCTGGGATGCGTCAGGCTGATCCGTGCGGGTGTGCTGGACACGACTGTCGCCGCGGTGATCGCGTTGTGCATCGGGGTGACCGCGTGCATCTACGTGCTGGCGTTGCAGGGGCTGTGGCAGCCCACCGGGCTGCAATGGTGGGTCGATGCCGGCCTGCACTACGCTGTGCCGGCGCTGTATCTGCTGGGGTGGTGGTGGCTGCTGCCGCATGGGGCGCTGCGCTGGCGCGCGCTGGGCGGTGTGCTGCTGGTACCACTGGTCTACCTCGGCTGGGCGATGCTGGTCGCTGCAATGACCGGACAGGCGCCGTATCCGTTCCTCGAACTGCAACGCCTGGGGCTGGCGGCCTTCCTGCTCAACGTGCTGCGCGTTGCGGGCGTGTTCGTGGTGGGGTGGACCCTGCTGTGGGGGCTGGACCGCTGGCGCCGTCGATGAGGCGCTGCAGGGCCATCGCTGCGGCCGGGTTGCGGGCCTTGCCGGCACCGATGCACAGCAGGTAGACCTCGCGCGGGGTTTCCGGGGCGGGCGCGGCCAGGCAGGGCAGGTCGTCCACCGGCTCGCCGCGTGACCAGCGTCGTGCGCGTTCAGCCCAACGCTGCTGCACGGACGCAGGCAGGCCCTCGTTCAAGCGGGCCTGGCTGCGCTTGATCCGCGCGTAGACGAAGCCCGCACTGACATCGCCATGCAATGGCGCCTCGTCGCTGTCCTCGATCACCAGCGCCACGCCGTGGCGGCGCGCGGCGGCGACCAGAGCCGGTCCATGTGCCTCGGCGTTGCGCACTTCCAGAGCGTGCTGCAACGGCACGCCCTCGAGCTGCTTCGGCAGCTGCGCCATGAGCGCTTCCAATGCATCGGCGTCGGCCGGATGGTACGGATCGAACTGCCACAGCAGCGGGCCGAGCCGGTCACCGAGCGCAAGTGCCGCCTGCAGGAACGGCGTGGCCGCTTCCACGGTGCTGGCCAGGTCGCGGCGCTGCACCAGGTAGCGTGGCGCCTTCATCGAGAAACGGAAGCCTTCCGGCGTCTGCGCGGCCCACTGCGCGCACTGGGCCGCAGTCGGCGTGCGGTAGAAGGTGCCGTTGATCTCGATGCAGCGCAGGGCGCGGCTGGCATGGGCCAGTTCCTCGCGCTGCGGCAGTCCCACCGGATAGAACATGCCGCCGCGCCACTCGGGAAATACCCAGCCGCCAATACCGCAGCGGATCGCCATCTGGCCGGCAGCGGTCACTGGCTGTGGTCCTCGCGCCAGGGGTCGTAGCTGCCGAACCACCACAGGTAGCCTTCAGGATCGGCACAGGCATAGCCGCGGCCGCCGTAGTCCTGGTCGGCAATGTCGATGACGATGCGCGCTCCAGCCGCCTTGGCCCGCGCATAGTGCGCATCGACATCGGTGACGATCACGTAGGCACTCTGGGTCTGGCGGCCGCCGACTTCTCCGGGCAGGACCGCGTGTTCGCTCCACGCGCTCTGGTTGTTGGCCGAGCCGAGCATGATCATGCCGTTGCCGAAGGTGAGCTGGGCATGGAAAACCGTATCGCCATCGGCATACACGGCCTGGGCATGGAAGCCGAAGGCCCGTTGCAGCCAGTCGATGGCGGCCAGCGCGTCGCGGTAGCGCAGGCACGGAATGATGGTGGAGCCGTTGCTTGGTTGGCCGTTGCCGCCCATGACACCCCTCCTATGGCACGGGGCAGGGTGCATCGGCGACCGTTACCATCCTGCGAAACCCCGGTGACGGCCTGCACATGGCCGCTACCCCTGTTCGGAGATGGTGCTCGATGAAAACCTGGATCGGAGGAGCCGTGCTGCTGGCGTGCACGACCATGGCCAATGCGGCGACCCCGCAGCAGCTGCAGGACCTGGATGCGACCGTCGAGCGCGTGCGCACGCAGTTCGACGTGCCCGGCATCGCCGTGGCCGTGGTCAAGGACGGCCAGGTGGTGCTGGAACGTGGCTGGGGCGTGCGCGAGCAGGGCAAGCCGGAACCGGTGCAGGCCGACACCCTGTTTGCCATCGCTTCCAATACCAAGGCGTTCACCGCCACCTCGCTGAACCTGCTGGCCGAGGACGGCAAGCTGAAGATGGATGACAAGGTGATCGACCACCTGCCGTCGTTCCGCATGTCCGATCCGTTCGTGACCGGGCAGATGACGATCCGCGACCTGCTGTCGCATCGCAGCGGGCTGAGCCTGGGCGCCGGTGACCTGCTGTTCTGGCCGGCTACCTCCTACAGCAACGCCGAAGTGGTGGAGCGACTGGGCAGGGTGCCGCTGAAGGGCGGCTTCCGCGAAAGCTATGCCTACGACAATATCCTGTACGCGGTCGCCCAACAGGTGATCGAGCGCGTGTCCGGCATGAGCTACCAGCAGTTCCTGCAGACGCGCATCTTCGACAAGGTGGGGATGGCCGGCACGCGCTACAACGCCGACCACCTGAAGCCAGGTGACAAGGCGGCGGTCGGCCACGCCAAGTACGATTTCAAGGACCTGCGCACCGTTGCACCGCTGACCTGGTCGAACAATGCCGGCGCCGGTGGCATCTATTCCAGCGCGCACGACATGGCGCGCTGGATGCAGGTGCAGCTGGCAGAAGGCAAGCTGGCTGACGGCACGCCGTTGTTCAGCGAGAAGAGCCAGCAGCAGATGTGGCGGATGATCACCCCGCAGTCGATCCCGGCGCCGAGCGTGCCGGAGCTGGCACCGGCGCGGGCCAACTTCGCCGGCTATGGCGAAGGCTGGAGCCTGAGCGACTACCGCGGGCAGAAGCTGGTCTGGCACACCGGTGGCTGGCCGGGCATGGTCTCGCGGTTGACCCTGGTGCCAGGCGAGAAGCTGGGCGTGGTGGTGCTGACCAACCAGGAAGTGGGTGCGGCGTTCAATGCGATCACCCTGAGCGTGCTTGACGCTTACCTGGGCGGAGAAAAGCACGATTGGGTGGACGCCTATGCCAAGGCCGTGGCCAAGGGTCAGGACAAGGCCGACGAGGCCTGGGCCAAGCACCAGAGCGCACGCGACAAGGGCAGCAGGCCATCGCTGGCGCTGGCCGGCTACACCGGCAGCTTCCGTGACCGCTGGTATGGCGACATGCAGATCAGCGCCGAAGGCAAGGGTCTGCGCCTGCGCTTTGCGAAGACCGCGCAGCTGAGCGGGCGCCTGGAGCACTGGCAGCACGACACCTTCATCGTGCGCTGGGACGACCGTTCGCTCAACGCCGACGCCTTCGTGAACTTCAGCCTGGACCCGGACGGCAAGGTACGCGAGGTGCGCATGCAGCCGATTTCCGACCTGACCGATTTCAGTTTCGATTTCCAGGACCTGCTGTTCACCCCGGTCAAAGAATGAGGGTAGCGCCGGCCGCTGGCCGGCAACCTCATGATCCCTGGAAACGTCGCGAGGTTGCCGGCCGGCGGCCGGCACTACCGGCGCCACGGCATCGTCGGCCGGCGTACACATCCGGCGTGGGATACTCCGCCGGCTATTGATGGCGAGGGAATGCGATGTTCCGTTGGTTTGAATCCCTGATCCCGGTTTTCCCGCCCGTGGATGGGCGCATGCCACCGCGCAAGGTGCTGCCGTTCTACCTGCACTACCTGCGCCCGGTCTGGCCGGTGCTGCTGGCGACCCTGATTGCCGGTCTGCTGCTGGCGCTGGTGGAAGTGGCCATGTTCGACTACCTGGGCCGCATCGTCGACATGGTCGCCGAGCAGCCCGGTGCCGATTTCTTCAAGCGCCATGCCAATGAACTGGGCTGGATGCTGTTCATCACGGTCATCGCGCGGCCGATCCTGGTGGGCCTGCACAACCTGCTGGTCAACCAGGCGATCGTGCCCGGCCTGAGCAACCGCTCGCGCTGGCTGATGCACAACTACGTGGTTCGGCAGAGCCTGAGCTTCTTTCAGAACGACTTCGCCGGCAGTGTCGCCAACCGGGTCATGCAGACCGGTACCTCGCTGCGCGAGTCGGCGGTGCAGATGGTCGATTCGCTCTGGTATATCGTGGTCTATACCGGCACGGCGCTGTACCTGTTCGCGCAGGCGGACTGGCGGTTGATGGTGCCGCTGGTCCTGTGGCTGCTCGCCTATGCGGTGATCATGGTCTACTTCGTGCCGCGCGCGAAGGAACGGGCCTGGATTGCGTCCGAAGCGCGCTCCAAGGCGATGGGCCGTATCGTCGATGGCTACACCAACATTCCCACGCTGAAGCTGTTCGCCCATGGCGGGCGCGAGCAGGCCTACGTGGCCGAGTCGATCCAGGAGCTGGCGGTCAAGCACCGCGCGCAGACCCGGGTGACCACCGGCATGGACCTGACCATCGCCATCGTCAACGGGTTCCTGATTGCCGGTACCTGTGGGCTCGCGCTGTGGCTGTGGAATGGCGGCCACATCACCGTCGGCGCGATCACCCTGGCGACCGGCCTGGTGATCCGCATCCACAACATGTCCGGCTGGATCATGTGGACCATCAACGGCATTTTCGAGGACATCGGCACGGTGCAGGATGGCATCACCACCATCGCCCAGCCGCTGACCGTGCAGGACCGCGAGGACGCGGTGCCGCTGCAGGTGACCCGTGGTGGCGTGCAGTTCCAGGACATCCACTTCCATTACGGCAAGAAGGGCGGCGTGATCGCCGGCCTCGACCTGGTGGTGAAGCCGGGCGAGAAGATCGGCCTGGTCGGTCCTTCCGGTGCCGGCAAGTCGACCCTGGTGAACGTGCTGCTGCGCCTGTACGACCTGGAAAGCGGCCGCATCCTGATCGACGGCCAGGACATCGCCTACGTCACCCAGGAAAGCCTGCGCCAGCAGATCGGCGTGGTCACCCAGGACACTTCGCTGCTGCATCGCTCGATCCGCGACAACCTGCTGTACGGCCGCCCCGATGCGACCGAGGAGCAGCTGCGTGCTGCCGTAGCCAAGGCGCGTGCCGAGGCCTTCATCGATACGCTGGTGGACGGGCAGGGGCGCCGTGGCTACGACGCGCATGTCGGCGAGCGCGGCGTGAAGCTGTCCGGTGGCCAGCGCCAGCGCATCGCCATTGCCCGCGTGCTGCTGAAGGATGCGCCGATCCTGGTGCTGGACGAAGCGACCTCGGCACTGGACTCGGAAGTCGAAGCGGCGATCCAGGACAGCCTGGATGAGCTGATGGGCGGCAAGACGGTGATCGCAATCGCGCACCGGTTGTCGACCATCGCGCGCATGGACCGGCTGGTGGTGATGGACCAGGGCCGCATCGTCGAGACCGGCAGCCATGCCGAACTGATTGCGGCCGGTGGCCTGTACGCGCGCTTGTGGGCGCGACAGACCGGTGGTTTCGTGGCTGCGGAGCAGTGATTGCTTCAAGGCTTTTTGAACGGGGCACGGAGGCGGAGCCCAGGCAACTGCTTCGACGCATCGAGATCTGATGCGGACGTAAAGCGCCACGCTGTGGTGCAATCCGCGCGTTGCTTTTGCACAACTGACGCTAGATGTTCGGCTCGTCTTTCGTCCTCAATTCAGCGGGAGGGAGTGGAAATGAGAATCACGGATTTCCTGGTGATGGACGGTGAGGGTGACCAGATCCCTGCTGATCCGCATGGCCACCATGTGGCTTTCAACTGTTTCGAGTGCGGATATCCGGTCGTGGCTGGCTCATTGGAAAACGAGCGTGGCAGTGATGAGGATTGTCCTGCAGCGTGTCGTGGTTGTGGTGCCGAGTACTTCGTGGATCTGCGGCTGGGCTCAAAGAAAATGTACATCCATCTGCTCTGACCCGGCAGCAGCCCAAGCCGGGGCGAACAAAGAAAGCGGCCCGGGTTTCCCCGGGCCGCTCCGCTTCGTCTCACACCGTCCCGATCACTCGATTGGCTGGTCCAGCATCAGCTGGCGGGCGAAACGCACCGGCGGCGCGCCGTAGGACAGCACCTGGTCGTGGTACGCCTTCAGGTTGAACTTGTCGCCCAGCTTCTCCTGCACTGCCTTGCGGGTGTCGAAGTGTTCCTGCGCACCGACGAAGTAGGTCGGCAGCTGTGCCGACGTCAGCTGCGCGCGCACCCACTTGCCGGCCGCTTCGCTTTCCTGCTGGAACGCGTCGTGGGTCATCAGGTGCATCGCCTTTTCGCGATCCCAGTTGTCCACGTGCACGCCCTGGTCGAGGATCGCGTTGGAGATGGTGCGCAGGTAGAACTTCAGCTGCACCAGGTGGAACAGCGGATCATTGTTGAGGTAACCCTGCTCCTGCATCATGCGCTCGGTGTAGACCGCCCAGCCTTCGGCGAACAGGCCCGAACGCAGCACCGCACGCAGGGTCGAGGGGAACTTGGCCGAGTGCCAGCCTTCCAGGTAATGGCCCGGAGTACCTTCATGGATGCTCAGCAGGTGGATCATGCGCGAGTTGTACTCACGCAGGAACGAGTCGACCTGCTTCTCGCTCCAGTCGTCCGGAATCGGCGACACGGCGTAGAAGGTCTTCAGGTTCTTGTCCAGCGGGCCCGGCGAATCGCAGTAGGCCACGGCCACGCCACGCTGGAATTCCGGCATCAGGATGATGTCCACCGGCGCATCGGGCAGCGTCATCAGATCGTGCTCGCGCACGAACGCGGTGGACTGCTCCAGCGCGGCCTTGGCATCGTCAACAACCTTGTCGCGTGCCGGCTTGTCGGCGTAGGCCAGTTCCAGCGCGGCCTCGATCGCCTTCTGCTGCTGCTCGTCGGTCGGCTGGGCCGGCATCTCCGGTGCACCCGGCTTGTCCTTCAGCACGGTCTGCGCGATGCCGTACATGTCCTCGCGCACGCGCTTGAGTTCGGCGCGCGCACGCTCACCGATCTCCTGGCGAGACAGCGAGGAGCTCAGCGCGAATTTCAGCTTCTGGTCGTACTTCTCCGCACCGATGCGGAAGTCGCCCTTGGCGTTCGGCACCAGGGTCTTGTCCAGCCAGGTCTGCTGCTCGTCCACGGCCTTCTTCAGGCCGTCGATGGCCGCCTGCAGGCGCTGCTGGTCGGCCTGCGGCAGTTCGCCGATGTGCGGGGTGATGAAGGTATCGACGATGCTGAGGATGCCCTTGTTCTGCTTGGCAACGGTCTCGGCATGGATCTTCGGCACGCGGGCCGGATCCAGGTTCTCGCGCGCCTGGGCGAAGATCGCCGGCAGCTTTTCCATGCGCGCGGTGGCCGCCTTCAGGCGCTCCGGCAGCGGTGCGAACTCGCGCGCCATCAGGCCGTAGATCGCGCTGCCGGCGATACCGTTGTACAGCTGCGGGTCCCACTTGCCGGACTGCAGCACTTCAGCGTTCCAGATTTCCGACTGCAGCTGGTTGCGCAGGATCGCCGCGTCCACCTGGTTCTCGCGGCCCAGCTTGGCCACTTCGATCTTGTCCAGCTCGCCCAGCAGCGCCTTGTAGGCGGCCACGGTCTTCTGCTGGCCGGCGGCGCTCAGGTCGTCCAGCTCGCTGTCGTAGCGGTGGTCACCGATCTGGGTGGCGCTGACCGGCGACAGCTGCATCCAGGTGTCCATGGCGCGCTTGGACAGATCGGCGAAGGCGGCATCGACCGCCGCGTCACCTGCCTGCTGGCTGGCGGCCGGGGTGGAAGCGTTGGTCGGGGCGTCGGCCGGCTGGCAACCGGCCAGCGCGGCGACCAGGGCGAGGGCAAGAAGATGCGGGCGCATCGGCATTCCTGTACGGGGTCAAACCCTGAGCATAGGGCCCCGTTGCTGCTTTGTCCCCGTGCCATAGGATTACCATGGGCCGATTCAAGGACCCTCCAAAGGAGCGCAGGACATGGAATACCAGGGAAGCTGCCATTGCGGCAGGATCGCATTCACCGTGCAGGCCGAGGCGCCGATCAGCGACGTCATCGACTGCAACTGTTCGATGTGCCGGCGTCGCGGCAGCCTGCTGTGGTTCGCCCCGCGTGCGGCGTTCCAGCTGGCCACCGATCCGGCTGACGTGGCCACCTACCACTTCAACAAGGCCCACATCGACCACCACCACTGCCGCGAATGCGGTATCGCGCCCTACAGCGAAGCGGTCGATCCGCGTACCGGCACACCGATGGTGGCGGTGAACGTGCGCTGCGTGCCGCAGGTCGATCTGGCGGGCCTTTCGGTGACCTCCTACGACGGAGCGGCACTGTGAGGCCGGTGCGAGCGTGGACGCGCAGGGCGGCGCTGCCGGTACTGCTGCTGGCGCTGGGCGCCTGCGCCAAGCAGGGCGACATGGTGGGGGATGCGGGCGCCACGGCCGCCGAGGCTGCCATCGCTTCGCCGGAAGGCGCCTTCCTGGCCTACGAACATGACGTGCAGGTGCAGCTGGAAGCGGCGCAGATAGCACCGCGCATCCAGCAGATCGCTCAGGCCTGCCAGAGCGCGAAGTTCGGCGACTGTGCAGTGTTGCAGGTCGAGCAGCACGGCGGCGAGCAGCCCAGCGGCGAGGTCAAGGTGCGCGTCGCGCCGAAGGGTACCGAGCCGCTGATCGCGATGGCTGGTGAAGGCGGCAAGCTGCAGTCGCGCAATACGCGCGCCGAGGATCTCGCGCAGGCGGTGGCCGACACGGCATTGACCAAGGCACGGCTTGAAAAGGAACACGCCCGCCTGCTGTCCTACCAGGACCGCAAGGACCTGAAGATCGAAGACCTGATGGCGATCACCACGCGCCTGTCGGAGATCGAGGCGGGTGTCGAGCAGGCCGACAAGGATGCCGCGCAGCAGCGCCGGCGCATCGATACCCAGCTGGTGGCGATCCACTTCGACACCACCTCTGGCCAGCGCAGCCGCAGCGAGATCGGTGAGGCGCTGAGCGAGTCGGGCGGCATCCTCAGCACCAGCATCGCGTTCCTGATCCGCGCTGCGGCCGCACTGCTGCCGGTGGCCGTGCTGGCCTTGATCGCGGCCTGGGGTGTGCGGGCATGGTGGCGTCGCCGCCGCAAGCTACCGCCCAACCGCTGAGGTGAAGGCTGATGCCGGCCGTCAGCCGGCATCAGCCCTCGTCGGTCTCGTACTCGACGAACACATCCAGCTCCAGCGCCAGTTCCTGCACCGCATCGCGCACCTTCTGCGCGGTGCTTTCATTGCCGACTTCCACTTCCAACTCGTGGATGCCCGGGCCGATGTCATCGGACAGCCCGGCCGAACTGGAATCGTCGTCGTCCATATGCGGCATCAGGTCGTCGGTTTCCTCGACATGTTCGATGCCGTCCAGGCCGAGCAGCAGGTCGCTGATGGCGCGGGCGTCGTCTTCGGTTCCGGTGATGCGCAGTCGCAGCATGGCCATGGCATAGGTACGTTGTGGGTTCGCCAGCAGCCTAGCCAGCGTGAGGCAAAGAACGGGTGAGGGCGCAGTCAGGCGTGCGTCGCCGGCCGCCCGAGCAGGCTGTCCGGCAATGCCGGGACCGGCGTGCGCTCGTCCTGCGCCTGTTCCAGCAACCAGTCGATGAACAGGCGCGCGGCCGGGCTCGGCGGTTGCCCTTCTGCGTGCACCACGTGGTAGGCATAGCGTGCCTTCAATGCCGGACCGGGCAGGCGCACCACCTCGTAGCGCTGCAGGTAGGGCTGGGCGATGTGGGTGCGCGCCAGCACCGCGCCCATGCCATACACCGCCGCACGCATCGCGTCGGTGCTGTCGGCGAACGTGTGCATCGGCGGCAGGGGCGACGGTGGGCGCACACCGGCGTGGCGGAACCAGTCACGCCAGCCCTGCGGCGACAGGTCGGTCAGCAGCGGCAGGCCGGCGATGCGCGCCGGATCAACCAGTGCTTCGACCCCGGCCAGCGCCGGTGAGGCCACCGGGAACAGGAAGTCATCCATCAGGTGCTGTGCACGCAGGCCCGGCCATTGGCCCAGCCCGTAGCGGATGCCGACTTCCGGTCCGTTGTCGTCGTAGCGGTCCAGCCCGCTGCCGGTGTGCAGCTCGATGCGGATGTGTGGATAGGCCTGGGTAAAGCGTGGCAGTCGCGGCAGCAGCCAGCAGTACGAGAGCGAGCGCAGCGTGGTGATCCGCAGCGGCACGCTGTCGGCATCCGGTTGCAGGTGATGGGCCACCGCCGCGACATCGGTGAAGGCGGCGCTGGCGGCGTCGGCCAGCTGCCGGCCCTCGGCGGTCAGGCGCACGCCGCGGGCGTGGCGCAGGAACAGGCGAACTTCAAGTACTTCTTCCAGGCGGCGCACGTGGTGACTGACCGCGCTGGCGGTCAGGTGCAGCTCCTGCGCGGCCTGGGCGAAATTCTGGTGGCGTGCGGCGACCGCGAACACGGCCAGTGCGGGGAGCAGGGAAGGACGGAGCAGCATGTCGAGCCTCAAACCATATTTGTGGCTGACAGCGATACTACGCGCTTGTGCGGCGGGCGTCTGCGCCTGATCCTGTCTGCCTTGGCGAGGAACAGACGATGGACGGAGGCAGGACATGAATGCGATCCCACAGGCGGCCGAGCGCGACTGGCGCACGCCGCTGGAATTGACCCTGCTGGGCGCCATCTGGGGCTGCTCGTTCCTGTTCATGCGGGTGGCGGTGCCGTCGTTCGGCCCATTCGCGCTGGTCGAGGTGCGGCTGGCGCTGGGCGCGCTGGTGCTGCTGCCGTTCCTGTGGCGCGCCCGCGCGCAGTTCCCGCCGCGGCGCTGGCTGTGGCTGGCGCCGATCGGCCTGATCAATTCGGCGCTGCCGTTCGTGCTGTTTGCCTATGCCGCCGAGCAGGCGCCGGCTGCGATCGGTGCGATCTGCAATGCGATGACGGTGCTGTTCGCCGCGCTGATCGCGTTCCTGTTCTTCGGCGAGAAGATCGGCATGCGCCGTGCCGGGGCGCTGCTGGTCGGCTTCGCCGGCGTGGTGGTGCTGGCCACGGCCAAGGTCTCCGGCCTGAGCATCGGCACCGCAGTGCTGGCCGGTGCGGCGGCATCGCTGCTGTACGGCCTGGGCGTGAACCTGGTGAAGCGGCACATGACCGGGTTGCCGTCGGCCGCCGCCGCGGCGGCAACGCTGTCGTGCGCCTCGCTGTGGATGCTGCCGATGGCGGTCAGCCACTGGCCGCAGGCGGCGATCCCGCTGAAGGCCTGGGGCGCTGCGATCGCGCTGGGCGTGGCCTGTACCGGCTTGGCGTTCCTGATGTTCTATCGCCTGATCGGCCGTATCGGCCCGTCGCGTGCGTCGACGGTGACCTACCTGATTCCGCTGTTCGGCGCGGCATTTGCGTGGTTGTTCCTGGGGGAGGCGGTGACGCTGCAGATGTTGATTGCCGGTGCGTTGATTCTGGGTAGCGTGGCGGTGAGTCAGAAGGGCTGAGGCGTTGGTGTTTTGCGCGTGGCGCGTGCTGAAGGTGCTTCATTGTTCATGGGCGTCACTTTTCTTTTCGCGCGAAAAGAAAAGTAACCAAAAGAAACGCGCCGCCAGGTCGCGAGCCGCCGCGCTTCGCACGTCGGTCCCCTGCGCTTCTCGGTGAATCAGGGGACGGTGCCGAACTCGCTGCGCTCAGACATCGGCACCTCTTCGCCCCTGATTCCCCTGCGATGCTCGGCTTGCTCAAGGCGGACCCAGTTCAAAGGCCACAGCTGCACCCAGTAGATCCACACCATGCGTGGATGCTCTTGCTGTTGATCTTGACCTTCCAGTCCGCCTTGAGCGAGCCGAGCACCGCAGGTCCGGCGAGGGCGAAGAGGCGCGGGTGTCTGAGCGCAGCGAGTTCCCGCGCCGTCCCTCGACGGGCCGAGGAGCGGAGGGTACCGGTGCGCAGCACCGGCTCGCGACCGGCGGAGCGTTTCTTTTGGTTACTTTTCTTTGCGCACAAAGAAAAGTAACGCCCATGAACAGCGAAGTACCTTCAGCACGCGCAACGTGCAACGCGCAACGCGCAGGAAGCCAGGCTCCTACCGCACCGGCACCGGAATATTGCAGAGATCGATATGCCCCGCCGGGCGCTTGTAGAAATCATCCACGCGGTTGCGCCGCGCCTCCACCGTATCGGCAAAGGTCTTCGAGTCGGTACGCAGTACCTGGATCGGCGTGCGCTCGGCCGCCGGCACATCGCTGGCGCGGCGGATCGACATGATCGGCGTACGCAGCTTCGGGTCGGTGTAGAAGCCCATCGGCGCCGGTCCGCGCGGCGTTGCGCTGAGCAGCTCCATGCCCTTCAGCACGCGACCAACCAGCGTGATGTTGCGGTCGAGCTGGCGCGGTGACTGCCCGGTCACCACGTACAGTTCGGCGCCGATGCTGCTGTCTTCCTCGTTGCTGCGGCCGGCACCGAGCATGCCGTAGCAGTGCGCCAGCCAGGTCTTGCCGGCCTGCGGGTCCTGGCCGACCGGGAAGCCGTCGACGAATCCGGTCTGCGCGGCCCAGCCATCGCGATCCGGCAGCACGTTGACCTTCAGGCCGGCGCTGGCGCGCTCGAACTCGGCCGGCAGCTTGCGCGCGGCGCTGCCGAACGGCCTGGCCTTGGCTGCGTCATCGGCGTCGGCATCGCCGAACTGCACCACGAAGTTGTCCTGCGAGCGGTAGATGCTGGTGCCGTCCCAGAAGTGCTCGTGGGCGAAGGTCTGGATGTTGGCGACATGGCGGGGGGCGAACTGCGGCGCCAGCTCGATGATCACCCGCCCGGCCGGCAGGTCCATGTACAGCAGGTTGGCCGGGTCGGGGGTGCGCCAGTCGCTGGCGGCCGAAGCGTCCAGGATCTGCTGCGGGCTGCGGTAGGGCGTGGCCGCGCCGGCCATGGCGGGCAGCAGGCAGGCGAGGGCAAGGGCGGTCAGGGCAAGGCGACGACGGTGCGGCATGGGAACCCCGGAACATGAACAAGGCTTCGATTCTGCGCGAGCAATTCGGTCACGCCAACCGGCGGAGTGACTAACGACACATTCGCTATACCGAACTTCGCACTACTGTGGACTTCAACGTAGTGGAGGGCCGGCCATGTCCGAGGACGATGTCCACCTGAAGAAGTTCCAGAAGGAGCTCAGCGCCGGAACGGTGTCGCTGGCCCTGCTGGCGGTGCTGGCCCGGGCCGGGGAGCCGCTGTACGGCTACCTCATTGCCAAGGAGCTGGAGCGGGTGGGCGAGGGCGTGCTGAGCGGCAAGCAGAGCGCGCTGTACCCGGTACTGCGCAACCTGGAGGGCGCCGGCCTGCTGGAAAGCCATGTGGAGCCGTCCAGCAGCGGGCCGCCGCGACGCTACTACCGCATCAATGAACGTGGCCGCGAGGTGCTGGCGCAGTGGCGCCAAGCGTGGCAGGCCACCCGTGATTCCGTCGATTCCGTGTTGGAGGGGGTACCGCAATGAACGACCCGAGCCTGGCAGGCCGTGCCCTGCCCACCACCATTCCGCAGTACCTGGCGCAGCTGCGCGCGGCGCTGGAGGGCGCCGATCCGGCGATGGTGCAGGACGCGCTGTACGACGCCGAGGAATACCTGCGTTCGGAGCTGGCAGCACAGCCCGGCCGCAGCGAGGCCGAGGTGATCGCCGATGTTGCCGGCAGCTATGGCGCGCCGGACGAAGTGGCCGACATCTACCGCGAGACCGAAGTGACGGTGAACCGCGCGCTGCGTACGCCGCGTGCGGATACCGCGCCGGTACTGCGTGCCGCCGCCGAAGCCAGCGGCGTCGAACCGGCTGCGCCGCCGCCGGCGCCAGTGCAACGCTCACTGCTGGCGCGCTTCTTCGGCGTGGTGGCCGATCCGCATACCTATGGCGCGCTGT
Organism: Stenotrophomonas sp. T8; assembly: GCF_051853085.1. NCBI lineage: Bacteria > Pseudomonadati > Pseudomonadota > Gammaproteobacteria > Lysobacterales > Lysobacteraceae > Stenotrophomonas > Stenotrophomonas sp. T8. Next base: position 1,044,437 of record NZ_CP195329.1, read on the forward strand.
TCTACATGCTGCTGTCGCTGGCCACCGGCATCTTCTTCTTCACCTGGGTGGTGACCGGCCTGTCGCTCTCGCTCGGCCTGTTGATCCTGATCGTCGGGATTCCGCTGACCGTGCTGTTCTTCGGCTCGGTGCGCGGGCTGGCGCTGCTGGAAGGGCGGCTGGTGGAAGCATTGCTGGGCGAGCGCATGCCGCGCCGTCCGCGCTACACCGACCGTAGCCGCACGTGGCTGCAGCGCATCGGCGACATGTTCACCGATGGCCGTACCTGGCTGACCCTGCTGTACTTCGTGCTGATGCTGCCGTTGGGCGTGGTCTACTTCACCATCGCGGTGACGCTGCTGTCGCTGTCACTGGGGTTCATCTGGGCGCCGGTGGCCGCGCTGTTCAGCGGTGACATTCCGGGTGTCTACGTCGATGGCGTGAACGTGCTGCCGATGGCCGCCTCGCCGCTGGTGGGCATCGTGATCGCAGCCGTGGGCGTGCTGCTGCTGCTGTTGACGATGCACCTGGCACGGGGCATCGGCAAGCTGCACGGGCTGATTGCCAAGAACCTGCTGGTGCGGTTGTAACAGGCCAGGGGTCGGATCCCTGTTCGCAGAACAGGGCTCTGACCCCGGATCCCATCATGCTGGGTCAGAGCTCTTTCCGTTGGAAAGGGATCCGACCCCACCGCGGGGAGTTACCCCGCCTTTCGCCGCAACGGAGTGACGTTGCTCTTCTTCTTCGTGGCCTTTGCCGCCGGTGCCTCGGCATGCGCAGCGAAGAAGTCGCGCACCTTCGGGTACACCACTTCGCGCCAGCGACGGCCGCTGAAGATGCCGTAGTGGCCGGCGCCTTCGACGATGAAATGCTCGCGGCGGTCAGCAGCAATGCCGGTGCACAGCGCCTGCGCTGCTTCGGTCTGGCCGAGGCCGGCGATGTCGTCCAGTTCGCCCTCGATGCTCAGCAGCGCGGTATCGCGGATCGCCGACGGATCGACCTTCTCGCCATTGACCACCCACTCGCCACGCGGCAGCAGGAAGTCCTGGAACACCACGCGGATGGTATCCAGGTAGTACTTGGCCGGCATGTCCAGCACCGCGTTGTACTCGTCGTAGAAGCGACGGTGCGCGTCGGCGTCTTCCAGGTCGCCCTTGACCAGGTCGGTGTAGAAATCCCAGTGCGAACTGAAGTGGCGGCTGGGGTTCATCGACAGGAAGCCGGCGTGCTGCAGGAAGCCCGGATACACGCGGCGGCCGGCGCCGGGATAGCTGGCCGGCACGGTGTGGATGACGTTGTTCTCGAACCACGACAGCGGGTTCTGCGTGGCCAGGTTGTTCACTGCGGTCGGGCTGCAGCGTGCATCGATCGGGCCGCCCATCATCACCAGGGTGCGCGGTGTCGGCTCGCCACGGCTGGCCATCAGCGAAACCGCGGCCAGCACCGGTACCGTCGGCTGGCACACGCTGACCACGTGCAGGCGTTCGACGCCCAGATGGCGGATGAACTCCTGGATGTAGGCGATGTAATCGTCCAGGCCAAACTCGCCTTCGTTGGCCGGCACCATGCGCGCGTCCACCCAGTCGGTGACGTACACACGGTGGTCGCGCAGCAGCGTGCGCACGGTATCGCGCAGCAACGTGGCGTGGTGCCCGGACAGCGGTGCCACGACCAGCACGAACGGCTGGTTGAGCATGGTGTGCAGCTGTTCGGCTTCATTGCTGTGGCGCTTGAAGCGCAGCAGCTTGCAGAACGGCTTGCTCACTTCCTCGTGCACGACGATCGGCACGCGCTCGCCGTCGACCTCGATTTCGTTGATGCCCCACTCGGGCTTCTCGTAATCCTTGCCGATGCGGTGGAACAGCTCATTGACCGCCGCCAGGCGATCGGCGCCGGGCATCTGCGACCACCAGTGGCCCGGGTTGGCGAAGAATCTGGCGTTGGCCTGGGCCTGGTGCACCCAGGGGGCGAGCAGGTTGCGGGTCAGTTCGTGCAGTTGATAGAGCATGACGACCGAATATGTATGGTCATATGTTGCCGCGCAGCATATCCCATCCGGGTGTCCCGCAGGTTAAGTTGGCTGAAAATAATGAATCTGGATTCACATCCGTTCCAGCGCGGCGGCATCGCCTGCCAGGGCGGGGCCGAGCCAGCAGTGCGACCCGACCGGCTGCAGGCCGTGCCGGGCCAGCGTCCGCCGATACCAGCGTGCTGGGCGGGCCTGGAAGCCGTCGTGGTCGCCTTCGAACGCGTCCTCGGCGGCGAAGGTCTCCAGGAAGGCCACACCGCCGGTCAGCTCGGCCACGCCGGACAGGCCGGCGCGCAGCTCGCGGTCGGGCACGTAGTGCATCACGTCCGAACACACCAGCAGGTCGACCGGCGCGCAGGGCCGCAGCCAGGCGAAGTCGCCGAAGCGGGCCAGGTGCAGGTTGCGGGTGCGGCCGTAGCGGCGCGCAGCGTACTCGCTGCTGTCGAAGCCCAGGTATTCGACCTTCGGACGCAGCTTCAGCAGCGGCGCACGCCAGGCGCCTTCGCCGCAGCCGATGTCCAGCACACTGCGGATCGGTCGTTCCAGGTAGTACTCGGCACTGGCCACCGCCAGGGCCACCTTGCGCGCCAGGCGGGCGCTGCCGCCGATGTCGGCGCGGCGGTACCAGCGTTGGAAGTAGGCGGCGTCGTAGGTCTTGTCCATGGGGCGGTGCGCGTTCGGGGAAAACGGCGCCTATCGTACGGTGTTGCGCCCCCGGGTGTGGCGGACCCGCAGTAGAGCCACGCCATGCGTGGCTGTCCTGATGCGGCGATTGGACGCGGCAGCCACCCAGGAGGTGGCTCTACTGCGACAATGGGCGCCCATCTACGCCAGCCGCCGGAGCGAGCGCATGCAGAGCTACTACTGGGTCAAGACCTTCCACATCGTATTCGTGGTGGCGTGGATGGCCACGGTGTTCTACCTGCCGCGCATCCTGGTCAACCTGGCCGAGACCGCAGGCCAGCCGGCGGTGACCGAGCGCCTGCAGCTGATGGGCCTGCGCCTGTACCGTTTCGGCCACTCGATGTTCGGCTTGGCCTTTGTGCTGGGCCTGGTGCTGTGGCTGGGCTACAAGGTCATCCCGGATTTCCCGACCATGGTCGCGCCGGGCGGCGCTGGCTGGCTGCACGCCAAGCTGGGCCTGGTGGTGGTGCTGCTGGTGTATTTCAGCTGGATCGGCCGTCTGTTGAAGGGCGTGGCCAAGGGCAGGGCGCTGCCGTCGTCGCGCGCGCTGCGCTGGATCAACGAGATCCCGCTGCTGGCGTTCATTCCGATCGTGTGGCTGGTGCTGGCCAAGCCGTTCTGAACGGGGCGCGCAGCGCATCGCACAGATGCATCCACGCATGGCGTGGATCTACTGGGTGCAGCTGTGGCTTTTGATGTTCAGGTCCGCCATGAGCGAGCCGAGCATCGCAGGTGAAACAGGGGCGAAGAGGCGCCGATGTCTGAGCGCAGCGAGTTCGGCGCCGTCCCCTGATTCACCGAGAAGCGCAGGGAACCGGTGCGTGGCACCGGCTCGCGTTCGGCGGCGTGTTCTTTGGTTACTTTCTTGCACGAGCAAGAAAGTAACAAGCCGATGAATCAGGCCGCTTCGTACGTACCGTAACTGCGCAGGCGCGCGTAGCGCTGCTCCAGCAGCTGTTCGGTGGACAGCTTCTCCAGCGCGTCCAGCTCGTTCAGCAGCACGGCCTTCAGGCGCTTGGCCATCTGCGTCGGGTTGCGGTGGGCGCCACCGGTGGGCTCGCGCACGACCTTGTCGACCAGGCCCAGGCTCTTCAGGCGCGGCGCGGTCAGGCCCAGCTGCTCGGCCGCTTCCTTGGCCTTGCCCGCGTCCTTCCACAGGATCGAGGCGCAGCCTTCCGGGGTGATGGTCGAGTACACCGCGTATTCCAGCATCACGGTGCGGTCGCCCACGCCCAGCGCCAGCGCGCCGCCGGAGCCGCCTTCACCGATTACGGTGCAGATGATCGGCACCTTCAGCTCGGCCATCTCGATCAGGTTGCGCGCGATGGCCTCGGACTGCCCGCGCGATTCGGCGTCGATACCCGGCCAGGCGCCGGCGGTGTCGATCAGGGTCAGCACCGGCAGGCCGAAGCGCTCGGCCATCTTCATCAGGCGCAGCGCCTTGCGGTAACCCTCCGGCTTGGGCATGCCGAAGTTGCGCTTGATCTTTTCCTTGGTATCGCGGCCCTTCTGGTGGCCGATCACCATTACCGCGCGGCCATTGATGCGGGCCAGGCCGCCCATGATCGCCTTGTCGTCGGCGAAGGCGCGGTCACCGGCCAGCTCCTGGAACTCATCGAACATGACGCGGATGTAGTCGGCGGTATACGGACGCGACGGGTGCCGGGCCAGCTGCAGCACCTGCCACGAGGTCAGGTTGCGGAAGATCTGCGCGGTGCGCATGCGCAGCTTGTCCTGCAGCGCGTGCACTTCCGCCTCGACATTGACCGCCGGCCCGGCACTGGCGTTGCGCAGTTCCTGGATCTTGGCTTCCAGGTCGGCGATGGGTTGCTCGAAGTCGAGGTAGTTCGGATTCATCGGAAGCCGTCGTGTAAAGAAGGGGGCAATTCTAGCCGAATGCGTGCAAACCACCCGTACGCCTTCGTCTGGAAGGCGACGGTAGCGCAGCCGGGCAGGCGGCGCCAGTCAGCTCAGGGCACCACCAGGGCGCTGCGGCCCATCAACTGGCTGCGCCGGGAAACGAAGTCGTTGTAGGCCTCGTTGGCCTCCCGGCCCAGGCCGCTGCCCAGGGCGGCGGTAGCCGAGGTGAAGGCCATCTGCGCGTCGAAGTCCTGCTTGCGCAGGGCCTTCTGTTCATCGGCGGTGGTGGCCTTCAGCCAGCGGGCATAGACCTCGCGCAGCGGCGCGGCGTGCGCCTCGAAGGCGGGGTCGAGTGCCGGCAGGCTGGCCGGGGCCGGTTCCAGGCTGAACGCCGGGGCCACGTAGCCGGCCGGCTGTTCGCGCTTGAATGCACCGGGTTCGCCCATGCCTTCTTCGACGTAGGCGATGAAATCCGGTGCCGTGAACACCTTGGCCACGATCTGGCCGCCGCTGGCGTCGACGTGGGCCACCACCTTTTCCGTCGGGAAGGGTTCGCGCACGCCGTAGGTCCAGGTCTTGTCGATGAACAGTTCGTGGCTCTTCTCGAACGGGCCCTCGAAGTCGACGCCGCCCAGCTCGATGCCGGCCTTGCCGGTGCCGAAGTTCTTCAGCTTGCTCTCGTCGGTGACATAGACCTCGCGAGCGATCACGTACTCGCTCAGGGTCGGGTTGATCAGGCCGCCGCGGCCATCGACGTAGACGATGAAGCGCACATCGCCGAGCGTGTCGGTGTGCAGGCGATGCTCGCCAATGGCCAGCGAGACCGGGCGCGAGCCGTGCGCAGCCACTGGCAGGTCCTGGCCGTCGATGCTCAGCGCCAGCGGCGTGTCGGTCGGATTGTCGATCTGGAACTCGATCTTCGACGGCGAGCAGGCGGCCAGCGCCAGTGCGGCAACGAACGGGAACAGCAGGGTCTTCATCGGCAATCGTCCTTGATGACTGGAACGGGAAAAACAGGAACACGAAGCAGCCAGCCTCAGCTGGCCCACGGCGGGCTGTAGCGCACCTTCAGCGTACGTACGGCCGGGTCGGCGCGCAGCGCCTCCATCAGCTTGGAATCGATGCGCACTGCGCTCTGCCCGGAGACATCCAGCATGCCGGCGACACCGCCGTGCGGGCCCTTCAGCAGCAGGTCCAGGCGCAGCGGCGTGCGCCCCGGGCGATGGCGGTCGAGCAGGGCATTGATGCGCTCCCAGACCGGGCGCTGCTGGCGCAGGTCCAGGCGCAGCGACAGCCGCGTGGCGTAGTTGGCGCACACTTCGTCGAAGTCCCAGCACTGGCGGATGCGCAACGCGAAGCCGCCGTTGAATTCGTCCTCACGCAGGCCACCCTTCACCACCAGGATGCGGTCCTTGGTCATCAGGTGGCCGAACTCGGCCATCGCATCGGAGAACGCGCTGCACTCCACCCGGCCGCGACCGTCCTCCAGCTGGATGAAAATCTGGCTTTCGCCCTTGCGGCGCACGCCGACCACCTGGCCGGCCAGCACGGTCTGCACTTCCGGGCGCCAGCGCTTCTCGCCGCCACCGCCGCCGCTGTTGGCGCTCCAGATTTTCTCCACCGAACCCAGGTCGTTGCCTACCAGATCGCGCACATCGTCGCGCCAGGGATCGAACGGGTGGCCGCTGAGGTAGAAGCCCAGCGTATCGCGCTCGCCGTTGAGGCGCTGCAGCAGCGGCCATTCTTCGGCTTCCGGCAGGTCCAGCTGGATCGAAACGGTGCTCGGATCGGGCCCGCCAAACAGCGAATTCTGCCCGGACGCACGCTCGCGTGCCATCTGGTCGGTGGCCTTGATCACTTCCGGCAGCTGCAGCATCAGCGAGGCACGGTTGCGGCCGAGTTCATCGAGCGCGCCACAGTTGATCATCGCTTCCAGCGTGCGCCGGTTGAGCTTGGCCGAGCCGACGCGGGTGCAGAAGTCCAGCAGATCCTTGAACGGTCCGCCCTTCAGTCGTTCCTCGACCACCGCTTCGCAGGCGCCCTGGCCGACGCCCTTGATCGCGCCCAGACCGTACTGGATCGTGTCCGGCGTGACCGCTTCGAACATGAAGGCCGACTGGTTCACCTTCGGCGGCAGCACGGTCAGGCCGAGGTTGCGCACCTCGTCGAGGAAGCCAACCACCTTGTCGGTGTTGTCCAGGTCCGAAGACAGCGTGGCCGCCATGAACTCTGCCGGGTAATGGCGCTTCAGCCAGGCGGTCTGGTAGCTGACCAGTGCGTATGCAGCGGCGTGCGACTTGTTGAAGCCATAGCCGGCGAACTTCTCCATCAGGTCGAAGATTTCGTCGGCCTTGGGGCCGTCGACGCCGCCCTTGGCTGCACCTTCGCGGAAGATCTCGCGATGCTTGGCCATTTCCGCCGGCACCTTCTTGCCCATCGCGCGTCGCAGCAGGTCAGCGCCGCCCAGCGAGTAGCCGCCGACGATCTGCGCCATCTGCATCACCTGCTCCTGGTACACCATGATGCCGTAGGTGTCCTTCAGGATCGCTTCGGTGCGCGGATCGGGATAGATGATCTCTTCCTGGCCGTGCTTGCGCGCGTTGAAGGAGGGAATCAGATCCATCGGGCCGGGGCGATACAGCGACACCAGCGCGATCAGGTCTTCGAAGCGGTCGGGGCGCGCGTCCTTCAGCAGGCGGCGCATGCCCGAGGACTCGAACTGGAACACCGCGCCGGTGTTGCCGTTGGCGAAGATGTCCTTGTAGGTGGGCGCATCGTCGAGCGGGATCGCGGCAATGTCGACCGGCGGAATGCCCGCGCGTTCGTGACGCTTGTTGATCGCCTTCACTGCCCAGTCGATGATGGTCAGCGTGCGCAGGCCGAGGAAGTCGAACTTCACCAGGCCCACTTCTTCAACGTCGTTCTTGTCGAACTGGGTGACCGGGTTCTTGCCGAGCCCATTTTCGTCGTGTTCGGCGTACAGCGGGCAGAACTCGCTCAGCGGCTCGGGCCCGATCACCACGCCACCGGCGTGCTTGCCGGCGTTGCGGGTCAGGTCTTCCAGCTGCAGCGCCAGATCGATCAGGTCGCGGACATCGTCCTCGGTCTCATAGCGCTGGATCAGTTCGGCCGAGGCCATTTCCGAGCTCGGGCCTTCCTTGCCCTTGCCCAGCGCATCCTTCAGGTGGATGCCCAGGATGTTCGGGATCAGCTTGGAAACACCGTCGACCAGGCCATACGGGAAGCCGAGCACGCGGCCGGAGTCGCGCACCACCGCCTTGGCGGCCATGGTGCCGTAGGTGATGATCTGGCTGACGCGCTCGCGCCCGTACTTGCGGGCGACGTAGTCGATCACCTCGTCGCGGCGGTCCATGCAGAAGTCGATGTCGAAGTCGGGCATCGACACGCGTTCCGGGTTCAGGAATCGCTCGAACAGCAGGTTGTACGGCAGCGGGTCCAGGTCGGTAATCTTCAGCGCCCAGGCCACCAGCGAGCCGGCACCCGAGCCGCGGCCGGGACCGATCGGGATGCCCTGGTTCTTGCCCCACTGGATGAAGTCGGCCACGATCAGGAAGTAGCCGGGGAAGCCCATCTTGATGATGGTGTTGAGCTCGAACTCCAGGCGCTCGAAGTACTCCTCACGGGTCTTGCCCGGCGCCAGCGGATTCTTCTCCAGGCGCTCTTCCAGGCCGTCGCGCGACATCTTCTGGATCCAGGTGTCCAGGGTCTCGTCGTCGGGCACCGGGTAGTTGGGCAGGAAGTAGGTGCCCAGCCGCATCTCGATGTTGCAGCGCTCGGCCAGCGCCAGCGTGTTGTCGATCGCATCGGGGATGTCGGCGAACAGCGCGCACATCTCCTCGGCCGACTTCAGGTACTGCTGGTCGCTGTACTCGCGCGGACGCTTGGGATCGTCCAGCACGCGGCCGGTGGAAATGCACACGCGCGCTTCGTGCGCGCTGAAATCCGACGGCGACAGGAAGCGCACGTCATTGCTGGCGACCACCGGCAGGCCGCGCTGGCCAGCGGCCATCAGCGCGAACTGGTTGAAGGTTTCCTCGCCCTCGCGGCCGGTACGGGTCAGCTCCAGGTGCAGGCCATCGCCGAATACGCGCTGCCAGTCGGCCAGCTGCTGCTCGGCCAGTTCATGCTTGCCGTCCAGTGCCAGGCGCCCGGCCAGGCTCTGCCGGCCGGCCAGCGCGAACAGGTTGGCATTGCCGGCCTTCAGCCAGTCCGGGTGGATGGCCACGCCGCCTTCCGGGCGATGGCCTTCCATCCAGGCGCGGGTCAGCAGCCGCGACAGGCTCAGGTAGCCCTCGCGGTCGCGGCACAGCAGGGTCATCCGCCACGGGTCCTGGCCTTCCTCTGCGATCAGCACGTCGGCACCGGCGATCGGCTTGATGCCGACGCCTTCGGCGGCCTTGTAGAACTTGACCAGGGCGAACAGGTTGTTGAGATCGGTCACCGCCAGCGCGGGCAGGCCGAGCTCCACCGAGCGCGACAGCAGGTTGGCCTGCTTGGCCTTCTTCGGGTCCGCCTGGTCCGGCTTGGCCGGCACACGGATGGTGGAGTCCGCCAGCGAGAACTCGGTGTGGACGTGGAGATGTACGAAGCGGGAGTTGGACATGCCGGACCAGGTTGGAGCGCGCGGGCCCCGGGTGCTGACGGAGGTTCGTCGCCGGGGTCGGGAAGCGCTGGAATGCCCGGTCAGGGTAGCGAGGGCAGGGGGTTGCCACAAGGCTTGACAGGGGCACGGCGTGGCGCCGGATTCAGGCGTGCGGGAGGCCGCCTTCTGTAGAGCCGAGCCCATGCTCGGCTGTCCACAGCAGCCGAGCATGGGCTCGGCCCTACAACTCCAGCTGGCTCAGGCGATGGCCGCCGCCTGCGCCAGGTCCAGGCACTCACGCACCGGTGCGAAGCTGCGCCGATGCTCCACGCAGGGGCCGTGCTCGCGCAGGGCGGCCAGGTGGGCCGGAGTGCCGTAGCCCTTGTGCTGCTCGAAGCCGTATTGCGGGTGGCGGGCATGCACATCCTGCATGTAGCGGTCGCGCGAGACCTTGGCCAGGATCGATGCGGCCATGATTGCGCGGTCGATGCCATCGCCGCCGACCAGCGCCTGCGCCGGCAGCACCAGGCCCTTGGGCACCACATTGCCGTCGATGCGGGCGAAGCCGGCCACATGGGCGACCGCTGCAACGACGTCACGCATGCCCTGCAGGGTGGCCTGGTAGATGTTCAGGCGGTCGATGGTGTCCACGTCCACCAGCACCACGTGCCAGGCCAGGGCACGCTCGATGATGCGGTCATGCAGCTGCTCGCGGCGGGCCGCGGTGAGCTGCTTGGAGTCGTCCAGGCCGTTGATCCGTGGCCGCGCCGGGTCGAACACCACCGCCGCCACCGCCACCGGCCCGGCCAGCGGGCCACGCCCGGCCTCGTCGACGCCGGCCACAAGACGCTCCGGCTCGACCACGGCCACGCCGTCGAACAGGGTCAGGCTGGCTGCGGCGGCGTGACGGCGGCTCATGCCTGGGCCTGGTCGCGCATCAGCAGCTCGCCGACGGCATCGGCGGCACGCGCCGAGGCGTTGCGTCGCAGGCGTTCGTGCAGGCGCACGTAAGTGTCCTGCAGGTCGCTCACCCGCTGCGGGTGGTCGAACCACTGCTGGATGGCCGCGGCCAGCCTGTCCGGCGTGCAGTCGTGCTGCATCAGTTCCGGTGCCAGGTCCTGCCCGGCCAGGATGTTGGGCAGGGCGAAGCGGTCGACCTTGATCAGGCCAAGCGCCTTCACCAGTCGATAGGTCAGTTCGTTGACACGGTAACCGACCACCATCGGCCGCTTCACCAGCATGGCCTCCAGGGTCGCGGTACCGGAGGCCAGCACCACCACGTCGGCGGCGATCATCGCGTTGCGCGCCTGGCCGTCCAGCACGTGCGAGTAGGCCACCGGCAGCGCCGAGCGCGACAGCTGTTCTTCGATCAGCTGCCTGCAGGCCGGGTTGGCGGCAGGCACCACCACGTGCAGGCCCGGAATGCGTTCGGAGACCTGCCAGGCCGCTTCGAAGAACGGCTCGCCCAGGCGCGAGATCTCGCCGAGGCGGCTGCCCGGCAACACCGCCAGCACCTTGGCCGAGGCCGGCAGGCCGAGCGCGGCGCGTGCTTCCTCGCGGTTGCCCTGCAGCGGAATGTCATCGGCCATCGGGTGGCCGACGAAGCGCGCGTCGATGCCGTGCCGGGCATAGATCGGCGGCTCCATCGGGAACAGGCACAGCACCAGGTCGGCGCTGCTGCCGATCTTCTCGGCGCGCTTTTCGCGCCAGGCCCAGACTGACGGGCTGACGTAATGCACGGTGCGCACGCCGCGCTGTTTCAACCAGCGCTCGATGCCCAGGTTGAAATCGGGGGCGTCGATGCCGATGAACACGTCCGGCTGCCAGTCCAGCGCACGCTGGCGGAACGCCGAGCGCAGCTTGAGCAGGCGTGGCAGGTGGCGCAGCACTTCGGTCAGGCCCATCACCGCCAGCTCGCTGGCATCGTGCCAGGTCTGGCAGCCGGCGCTGCGCATGGCATCGCCGCCGATACCGGCGAACTCGGCATTCGGGAAGCGCGCCTTCAGTTCACGCACCAGGCCCGCACCGAGCAGGTCGCCGGAGGCTTCACCGGCAACCAGCGCGATCCGCAACGGGCGCTCGCTGAGCACCCGCTGTGCGGGAACGCTGCCGGCCATCGAGGCCAGCGGGATCACCGCGGCGCCGGCCGGCGCCTGGCCGGTCGAGCTGCTCATCGCAGCAGGGGCCTCTCGGCGTGCTCGATGAAGTCCAGCATCGCCTTCACGTCGTCGCTGTCACGCGCCTGTTCGGTCAGCTGCACCTTGGCCTCTGCCAGCGGCAGGCCCGCGACGTACAGCGTGCGGTACGCACGCTTGATGGCCGAAATGCGGTCAGCGTCGAAGCCGCGCCGCTTCAGGCCTTCGCTGTTGATGCCACGCGGGCGTCCCAGCGAATCGGTGCCGACCATGGTGAACGGCGGTACATCACCATTGGTCAGCGCGCCCATGCCGAGGAAGGCATGCGCGCCGATGCGGCAGAACTGGTGGGCACCGGCGAAGCCGCTGATGATCACGTAGTCGCCCACGGTCACGTGGCCAGCCAGAGTGGTGTTGTTGGAGAACACGCAGAAGTTGCCGACATGGCAGTCGTGTGCCACGTGCGTGTAGGCCAGCATCCAGTTGTCGTTGCCGATGGTGGTGATGCCGCCGCCGCCGCCGGTGCCACGGTTGAGCGTGACGAACTCGCGGAACACGTTGCGATCGCCGATCACCAGTTCGGTACGCTCGCCGCCGAACTTCTTGTCCTGCGGCTCGCCACCGATCGCGGCATGGCCGACGAAGCGGTTGTCGCGGCCGATCCGGGTCGGGCCGTGGATGCTGCAATGGGGGCCCACCACCGTGCCGGCACCGATTTCAACGTCGGGGCCGATCAGGGTGAAGGCGCCCACCTGGACATCGTCGGCCAGGCGTGCGGCCGGGTCGATGACGGCGGTGGGGTGGATCCGCGGTGCGTTGTCAGTCATTGCTGCCTCCAGTGGATCAGCCCTTGGCGCCGGCACACATGACCTCGGCCGACGCGACGACTTCGCCGTTGACCTTGGCTTCGCCGTAGTACCAGCCCATGTTGCGGATCAGGCGCTTCATCTGCACGTCCAGCATCAGCACGTCACCGGGCACGACCTGCTTGTTGAAGCGGGCGTTTTCCACCTTGACCATGTAGAACAGCTTGGACTGCGCATCGCGGCCGAGCGTGAGCTGGGTCATGACACCGCCAGCCTGCGCCAGCGCTTCGATGATCAGCACCCCGGGCATGATCGGGCGGCCCGGGAAGTGGCCCTGGAAGAACGGCTCGTTGATGCTCACGTTCTTCTGCGCCAGGATCCGCTTGGCCTCGACGTCGAGTTCGAGCACCCGGTCCACCAGCAGGAACGGGTAGCGATGTGGAAGCAGTTCCTGGATCTGGCAGACGTCGATCGGAAGCTGCAGCGAATCGTTCATTCTTTCTCCTTGCCAGCAGCCAGAACGCGGCGAGCCAATGCGTCCAGCTGCTTGAAGCGCGCGGCGTTCTTGCGCCACGTGCGGTTGTCGGTCAATGGGGTGCCGGACGAGTACTCGCCCGGCTCATGGATCGAGTTGCGGACCACCGACTTGCCGGTGATCACGACCTTGTCGCAGATCTCGAGGTGGCCGACCACGCCAACGTGGCCGCCGAGCAGGCAGTAGCGGCCGATCTTGGCGCTGCCGGCGATGCCGGTGCAGCCGGCAATGGCCGAGTGCGCGCCGATCTGCACGTTGTGGGCAATCTGCACCAGGTTGTCCAGGCGAACGTCCTCGGCAAGGACGGTGTCTTCCAGCGCGCCACGATCAACACAGGTATTGGCGCCGATCTCGCAGTCATCGCCGATGCGGACGCCGCCGAGCTGCGGCACCTTGATCCACTTGCCGGCGTCCATCGCCAGGCCGAAGCCATCGGCGCCGAGCACGGCACCGGGATGCACGCGCACGCGCTTGCCCAGCCTGACCCGGGTGACCAGGGTGACCCGTGCGATCAGCTCACAGCCGGAATCCAGGCTGCAGTCCTCGCCGATCACGCTGCCGGTGCCGATGATGCAGTTCTCGCCGACGACGCTGCGCGCACCCACCGAGACGAACGGGCCGATATGGGCGCTGGCCGCGACCTGGGCGCTGGGATCGATCACTGCGCTGGGATGGATGCCCGGCGGGCGGGTCGGCGCGATGTCGAACAGTGCGGCAATCTTGGCGAAGGTGGTGTACGGGTCCTTGGCGACGAGCGCGGCGCCGGGAGCGGACTCGGCGTCGTCGGCACGCAGCACCACCAGCGAGGCCTGGCTGTCGGCCAGCTGGGCGCGGTAGCGCGGGTTGGCAAGGAAGGTCAGCTGGCCAGGACCGGCATGGGCGAGGGTGGCCACGCCATGGATGGCGGTAGCGGGATCGCCATGGACCTGCAGGCCGAACTGCTCGGCGAGTTGCTGGGCGGTGTAGGTGGGAGTGTTCACGGCGGGAGTTTAACGTGTGACGCCATTTCGGTCATGCAGGGTCAAAAGCGGCGCCTGCCTGATGTCCCGGGGTGATGGCGCAGGGGGCTGCCCAGGACACGCCGTAAACCCATCCCTGGGGGCTCGATGGCGCCATTCATGGCGCCAACGGTCCTGGTCAGCCCCCTGCGCCATCACCAGATGATTTCACGCGAGCGCGGGAAGTAACGGCGGCGAGCAAGTAAAACGAAAACGCCGGGCAATGCCCGGCGCTTCGCGCCCCGTCTGGTGGAGAGCCCCCCTTTGTTAAGGGGGGCGCGCCCCTGGGAATCGCAGGAGCGATTCCCAACGTTGCTATGCAACGGCCCGAAGGGCGCATGCCATGGATGGCATGCGTAGCGGCGCGGGAATAGGTGAATGCGGGGGGCAATTCACCGGAGGTGGGTCAGTTCTGAGGAACAGAGTTCCTCAGAACTGGCCACCGAACGTGAATTGCAGCCGCTCGATCTTGTCGCCGTCTTCCTTCTTCAGCGGGAAGGCATAGCTGATCGAGATCGGGCCGACCGGGGCGCGCCACAGCAGGGCGACACCGGTCGACACGCGCAGCTCGTTGGCCTTGAAGTTGTCCACGCCGGTATACACGTTGCCGAAGTCGACGAAGGCCGAGACACGCGCCGACGGGCTGTCGAACAGGCGCGGGAAGTAGGCTTCGACCGAACCGACGGTTTTCAGCGAGCCACCCAGCGGCTGGCCATCCGGATAGCCGTCCGTGGCCTCGCGCGGGCCCAGGGTGTTGTCCTCGAAGCCGCGCACCGAGTTGGTACCACCGGCATAGAAGTTCTCGTAGAACGGCAGCCCGCTGGCAGTGACCGAGCGCAGGTTGCCATCCTTGTCCGGCACCATCGCGGTCTTGTCCTTGCCGTAGCTGTCACCGTAGCCGATTTCGGCACGAGTGTTGATCACCAGCGACGGCATGATCGGCCAGTACTTGCTGATCTGGTAGTTCAGCTTGTAGTACTCGATGGTCGAGCCCGGCAGCGTGGTTTCCAGGCCGACGCGCTGGTAGGTGCCGCGGGTCGGCATGAAGTAGTCGTTGCGCGAGTCGCGTGCCCAGCCCAGCTCGGTGCGCCAGGCATGGAAGGTCTTGCTGCCGAGCACGTTGATGTAGTCGATGATCGACTGCGGGGTGGAGCCCTGGTAGGTGGTGATCTGGTTGCTGTCGATGCCGAACATCAGCGAGACGGTGTCGGTCTCGGTCAGCGGCACGCCGAACACCACCTGCGCGGCACCGTTGGTGCTGTTGTACTGCGCGGTGTTGAAGTCGGAGTAATCCAGTTCGCGCCAGGACAGGTTGTAGCCCAGCGACACGCCGTCATCGGTGAAGTACGGATTGGTGTAGCTGAAGCCGTAGCGCTGCAGGTAGCTGCTGCGCGAGGCTTCGACCGACACGCGGTTGCCGCCGCCGAGGAAGTTGTTCTGCGACAGCTGCACCGACGTGGTCATGCCGTAGGACTGCGAGTAGCCCAGGCCGAACACGAAGCTGCCCGAGGTGGTTTCCTTGACGTTGTAGACGACGTCGACCTGGTCGTTGCTGCCGCTGACGGCCGGGGTCTCCACTTCCACCGATTCGAAGTAGCCCAGGCGCTGCAGGCGGATCTTGGAGCGGTCGATCGCGGCCTGCGAGTACCAGCTGTTCTCGAACTGGCGCATTTCGCGACGCATCACTTCATCGGACGTGCGGGTGTTGCCGCGGAACAGGATGCGGCGCACCGACACGCGCGGGCCGGGCACGACCTGCATGTTGATGGCCACGGTCTGCTCGGCGCGGTTGGTGGTCGGGATCGGATTCACCTTGGCGAACGCGTAGCCGATGTTGGACAGCGAATTGGTGATGGTGTCCGAGCTGAATTCCAGCAGGGCACGCGAGAACGTGTCGCCGGACTTCTGGATCACCATGCGCTCGACGTCCTCCTGCGGGAGGATGGTGTCGCCGCTGACCTTGATCTCGGAGATCTTGTACTGCGCGCCCTCGGTCACGCCCGCGGTCAGGAACATGTCGCGCTTGTCGGGGCTGATCGAGACCTGGGTGGAATCGATGCTGAAATCGACGTAGCCGCGATCCAGGTACCAGGAATTGAGCTTTTCCAGGTCGCCGGACAGCTTTTCCTTGGAGTACTGGTCGTCACGGCGGTACCACGACGCCCAGTTGTGCTCCTTGGACTCCCAGGTCTCCAGGATGTCCTTGCTCTCGAACTTTTCGGTGCCCACCAGGTTGACGTGGCGGATCTTGGCGGCCTTGCCTTCCTTGATGGCGATGGCGATGTCCACGCGGTTGCGGTCCAGCGGGCTCACCGTCGGGGTGATGTCGACGTTGTACTTGCCACGGTCGTTGTACTGGCGGCGCAGTTCCTGGGTCACGCGGTCCAGGCTCAGGCGATCGAAGGTGCCGCCCTCGGTCAGGCCGATGTCGGACAGGCCCTTGAGCAGCTGGTCGGACTTGATGTCCTTGTTGCCGGTCACGGTCAGTTTGTTGATCGCCGGGCGTTCCTTGACGGTCACCACCAGGATCGTGCCCTGGCGGTCCAGCTGCACGTCTTCGAAGAAGCCGGTCTTGTACAGGGCGCGGATCGTCTCGCCGACCTTGTTGTCGGTGATCGTCTCGCCGCGTTCCACCGGCAGGTAGGTGAACACCGTGCCCGAGCTGATGCGCTGCAGGCCATCGACGCGGATGTCGCTGACAGTGAAGGGCTCGGCTGCCTGGGCCAGGGCGGGAGCGCCGGTGACGGCGGCGAGGGCGAGGGCCAGCAGGCGGCGATTGGGGAGTCGCGTCATGTCACGTCCGGTAGGAAGGTCGATTTCATTGGTGCGGGATGCCGACGCTGTAGACGGCAACAACGTGGAAAAGTTCATCGCGGGACCAGGCCGAGGATGTCGTTGTAGAACGCCAACCCCATCAGCCCGGCCAGCAACGCCAGGCCGATGTATTGGCCGGCGGCGATGGCACGCTCGCTCAGCGGGCTGCCCTTGACCAACTCGATAAGGTAATACAGCAGGTGGCCGCCGTCCAAGATCGGGATCGGCAGCAGGTTGATGATGCACAGGCTGAGCGACAGCAGGGCAAGGAACTGCAGGAACCAGTCGAGGCCGCGCTTGGCCGAGACATTGGCCACGCGGGCGATGGTGACCGGCCCGGAAACGTTCTGCAGCGAGGCCTTGCCGGTCACGATGCGACCCATCATGCCCAGCGAGTCGGCGGCCAGGCGGCCGGTCTCGCGCACCGCCACGGTCACCGCATCCAGCGGGCCATAGCGCAGCAGGGTGTCATAGGCGGGGCTGTAGCTGGTGGGGAAGCCGACGCCGATCTGCCAGACCGGATTGCCCTTGCCGTCCTTGCCCTGGCGCGGGGTGACTTCCAGCGCCAGGCGCTCGCCGCCACGCAGGACCTCGATCATTCCCGGCCCGCCGGCACGGCCCAGGGCCTGGATCTCGCCGATCACCTGGTCGACGCTGTCGATGCGCTGGCCGTCGATGGCCACGATCAGGTCGCCTGGCTGCAGTTGCCCTGCCACCACGGAGTCCGCAGTCAGCGACTCCACTTGCGCCGGCTGCAGCCACGACTGCCAGTGCAGGCCAGCCAGGATCGGCACCCGCCGCTCATCGAAACCCGCCGGCAGCTGCGACAGCGGCAGGGTGCGCGTGCGTACCTGGTCGGCCGTATCCAGCACTTCCAGCTTCACGTCGCGGCGGTCCATCGCGGCTGCGGTCAGCGCCATGCTGGCCTCGCCGAGGGTGACCACCTGGCGGTCGTCCACGCGCAGCACGCGGTCGCCGCTGGCCAGGCCGGCACTGGCGGCGATGCCGCTGACACGGCCGATGGTGGGCGAGTAATCCTGCTTGCCGATCACGAACATCGCCCACAGCAGCAGGATGCACAGCAGCAGATTGGCGATCGGGCCGGCGGCAACGATCGCGATGCGCTGCCAGACGGTCTTGTGGTTGAAGGCCTGGCCGCGCTCGTGCGGGTGCACTTCGACCTCGCGTTCGTCGAGGAACTTCACGTAACCGCCCAGCGGGATGGCGGCGATGGCGAACTCGGTGCCGTGCCGGTCGCGGCGCGACCACAGCGGCCGGCCGAAGCCGACCGAGAAACGCAGGATCTTGACCCCGCACAGGCGCCCGACCCAGTAGTGCCCGAACTCGTGAAAGGTGACCAGCAGCCCGAGGCTGACGATCATCCACCAGACCGATCCGATGAAGTCAGTCATGCAGGCTCACAGTGGTGGG
Organism: Stenotrophomonas sp. T8; assembly: GCF_051853085.1. Taxonomy (NCBI): domain Bacteria; kingdom Pseudomonadati; phylum Pseudomonadota; class Gammaproteobacteria; order Lysobacterales; family Lysobacteraceae; genus Stenotrophomonas; species Stenotrophomonas sp. T8. The sequence continues at coordinate 1,062,311 of NZ_CP195329.1, forward strand.
CAAGGGCGGCGGCGTCATGCTGGGCGAGGCGGTCGTTCAGGCGGCGTCGATGGCGTTCAGGGTGAGCTGGCGTGCCCGCTGGTCGGCGGACAACAGGACCTCCAGTGTATCGGCTGGCTGGGTCGGCAGTGTTGAAAGAGCGTTAGCAACCAGCTCCGGGATCGTCAGGAAACCGATCCGGCCCTGAAGAAACGCTGAAACCGCCTCTTCATTGGCAGCGTTCAGCACCGCCGGCGCGGTGCCGCCGGCCTGCATCGCCTGCCAGGCCAGCGCCAGGCAGGGGAAGGCGTCGGTATCCGGGGCCTCGAAATCCAGGCGGCCCTGGGCCAGCAGGTCCAGCCCGGCCACGCCCGATTCGATGCGCTGCGGCCAGCCCAAGCCAACGGCGAGGGTGGTGCGCATGTCCGGCAGGCCCATCTGGGCCAGGGTCGAGCCATCGACGAACTCGACCAGCGAATGGACCAGGCTCTGCGGGTGCACCAGCACCTCGATGCGCTCGCCGGGCACGCCGAACAGGTGGTGGGCCTCGATGACTTCCAGGCCCTTGTTCATCAACGTCGCCGAATCGACCGAGATCTTCGGCCCCATCGACCACTTGGGGTGGGCAACTGCTTGGGCGGGGGTGACCTGGGCCAGTTCGGCGCGACTGCGGCCACGGAACGGGCCGCCGGAGGCGGTCAGCAGGATCCGGCGCACGCCGGCGCCGTCGACACTGGCATCGCGCGAGCGCAGGCACTGGAAGATCGCGCTGTGCTCGCTGTCGATCGGGATGATTTCGGCACCGGCACGTTCGGCCGTCCGGGTCAGCAGTTCGCCGGCCAGCACCAGCGATTCCTTGTTGGCCAGCAGGATGCGCTTGCCGGCGGCGGCGGCAGCCAGGGTCGAGGACAGGCCGGCCGCGCCGACGATGGCCGCGACCACGGTATCGCAGGCATCGCTGGCGGCCAGCTGGTCCAGCGCGGCCTGGCCGGCATGGGCCTCGGTGGTGAGTCCGGCCTCGCGCAGGCCGTCACGCAGCTCGGCGAACAGCGATGCGTCGGCGATCACCGCGTGCGCGGGTCTGTGCTGGCGGCACAGCGCCAGCAGCGCCTGCACCTGGCGGCCGGCAGCGAGCACCGTGGCCTGGTAGCGGTGCGGGTGGCGGGCGATCACGTCCAGCGTGGAGGTGCCGATCGAGCCGGTAGCGCCGAACACGGCGACCCGGCGCAGGTCTGCAGCAGCATTCATGGTCAGAACCCGAAGATTTCCTTGCCCAGCGCGAACACCGGCACGGCGGCGAGGACGCCGTCGACCCGGTCGAGCACGCCACCGTGGCCCGGGATCAGGTGGCCCGAGTCCTTGGCGCCGGCATGGCGCTTGATCAGGCTCTCGAACAGGTCGCCCAGGACCGAGGCGAACACCGCCACCACCGCGGTGATCAACAGGCCGGGCAGGTGTGCGGCATCGATGCCAGCCAGCCAGCCCAGGCCGAGGGCCACGGCGACACCGGCCAGCAGGCCGCCGAACAGGCCTTCCCAGGTCTTGTTGGGGCTGATCCGCGGCGCCAGCTTGTGCTTGCCGAAATGGCGGCCAGCGAAATAGGCGCCCGAGTCGGCCGCCCACACCAGCGCCAGCGCAGCCAGCAGCCACAGGTGGCCCTGCTGGCCCGGCGGATCGCCGCCGGCATGGATCAGCACCAGCGCGGCCCACGCCGGCACGATGGCCAGGGTACCGGCCAGCATCTTCAGGATCCGCGAGGGTGCCGACGGCTGCGCGCCGAAGTTGAAGAAGCGCAACCAGACCAGCGCGGCCAGCCACCAGGCAACGCCGGCCAGCGTGGTTATCTGGAACAGGACCAGGGTGCTGCCATCGGCCCAGACCAGCAGCACCATCAGCAGCAGGTTCAGCACCAGCAGCACGGTGCGCGCCAGGGTGTCTTCGATACCGGCCAGCTTCAGCCATTCCCACAGGCCGATCAGCAGCACGGCGGCGGCGGCGGCGGCCAGCCATTGCGTGGGCAGCAGCAGGATCGCCGCAATGGCTAACGGCGCCATGATCAGCGCGGCAAGGACTCGGGTCTTGGTCATGGGCTGGAAGTCTCGGTGGCCAGTGCGGCAATCTGGGCGCTGGTCAGGCCGAAACGACGCTCGCGACCGGCATAGGCGTCGAGCGCCTGCTGCAGCTGCCCGGCGTCGAAGTCCGGCCACAGGGCCTCGGTGAACCACAGTTCGGTATAGGCGAGCTGCCACAGCAGGAAGTTGCTGATGCGGGTGTCGCCGCCGGTGCGGATGAACAGGTCCGGCGGCGGCAGGTCGGCCAGGGCCACCTGGCTGCCCAGCAGCGATTCATCGATCTGCTCGGGCAGAAGGCGACCGGCCGCCACTTCGACGGCCAGGGCGCGCGCGGCGCGGGCGATGTCCTGGCGGCCACCGTAGCTGGCGGCGATCGACAGGGTCAGGGTGGTGTTGTCGGCGGTGCGCTGCTCGGCCAGCTGCATGCGGCTGACCAGCCCGGCGCCGAAGCGCTCGCGTTCGCCGATGAAGCGCACGCGCACGCCACGCCGGTGCAGCTCGTCCACTTCGCGGTCGAGTGCACCGAGGAACAGCTTCATCAGCGCGTCCACTTCCTCCTGCGGCCGGCCCCAGTTCTCGCTGGAGAAGGCGAACAGGGTCAGTGCCGGGATGCCCAGTTCAAGGCAGCGCTCGATGGTGCGGTTGACCGCGCGCGCGCCGGCACGGTGGCCGATCACGCGGGGGCGACGGCGCTGCTGTGCCCAACGCCCATTGCCATCCATGATGATGGCAATGTGGCGGGGCAGGGAGGCAGGCAACGGAGGCGGGACTGAAGGCATCGACTTCAGACCGACAGCAGTTCTTTTTCCTTGTCGGCAACGACCTTGTCGACGTCCTTGATGTTGGCGTCGGTCAGCTTCTGGATGTCGTCTTCGCCGCGCTTCTTCTCGTCTTCGCTGATCGCCTTGTCCTTGACCAGCTTGGCGATTTCCTTGTTCGCGTCCTGACGGATGTTGCGGATCGCGATCTTGGCGCCTTCCCCTTCCTTCTGCACCTGCTTGACCAGCTCCTTGCGGCGCTCTTCGGTCGGCGGCGGCATGTTGATGCGGATCGCAGTGCCCAGCGTGTTCGGAGTGAACTCGGCGTTGTAGAGACCCTTTTCGATCTCCTTGATCATGCCTTTGTCGAACGGGGTGACCAGCAGCGAGTGCGCGTCGGCGTTGGAGATCGACGCGACCTGGTTCAGCGGGGTGCTGGCGTTGCCATAGGCGCTGACCGTCACGCGGTCCAGCAGGGCCGGGGTGGCGCGGCCGGTCCGGATGGAGGTGAGGGTGTGCTTCAGAGCGTCAATGCTCTTGGCCATGCGCGTCTGCGCGTTGTTCTTGATGTCGTTGAGCATCGCCCGGTCCTGGATGTATCTGGAATCGGGCGATTATAGGCGAATACGGGACGCTGCCGGGCCTGAATCGGCCCGGTTGTCGCTTTGCGCTCAGGGTCAGGCCGGGTCGCGGCCCTGGACCAGGGTGCCGATGTTCGCGCCGTTGAGGATCTTCAGCAGTTCGCCCGGCTGGCCCATGTCGAACACGCGCATCGGCAGGTCGCTGTCGCGGGCCAGAGCGAAGGCCGCCGTGTCCATCACTTCCAGGCCGCGGCGGATCACTTCGTCGTAGCTCAGGCTGTCGAAGCGGACCGCATCGCTGTGCTTGTTCGGGTCCTTGTCGTACACGCCATCGACCTTGGTGGCCTTCAGCAGCAGGTCGGCGCCGATCTCGATCGCGCGCAGGGCGGCGCCGGAGTCGGTGGTGAAGAACGGGCTGCCGACGCCGGCAGCGAAGATCACCAGGCGGCCCTTTTCCAGGTGGCGGATGGCGCGGCGGCGGATGTAGTCCTCGCACACGTCGTTGATCTTGATCGCGCTCATCACCCGGGCCTTGGCACCCAGCTTCTCGAGGGCGTCCTGCATGGCCAGGGCGTTGATGACGGTGGCCAGCATGCCCATCTGGTCGCCGGTTACGCGGTCCATGCCGCCGGCGGCCAGACCGGCGCCGCGGAAGATGTTGCCACCTCCGATCACCAGCGCGACCTCGGCACCGGCCTGCTGGGCTTCGATGACCTCACGGGCGAGGCGATTGATGATCTTCGGGTCGATGCCGTAGTCCTCGTCTCCCATCAGCGCCTCCCCGGACAGTTTCAGAAGGATGCGGCGATAGGCGAGCTTGGACATGGGGACCTCGGGTGCGTGGAAATCGCGGGCGATTCTACGCGCATGCGGCGTTGTGCCAAAGTGTTTTGTGCACTGCGGCGCAGAATCCGGTGGTTCGCCCGATCAGCCGGGGCGTCCCGTTCAGCCCAGTTCGGCGCTGGCCGTGGCCGACAGCTCGTCATGGCCCAGCGCACCCGGCGAGCGGGCGATCACCCGGTTGCGGCCCAGGTTCTTGGAGCGGTACAGCACGTCGTCGGCGGCGCGCAGCAGGTCCTGGACGTCGGCGAAGCGCTCGTAGCCGCCCTGGGTGGCCACGCCGGCGGAGAAGGTGACGAACAGCGGACCACCCTCCAGCTCGGCCATCGGCGTGGCGACGATGTTGGCCAGCACCCGGCGGATCACGTCCAGGGCCACGCTTTCGCTGGTGTTGGGCAGCAGCGCGACGAACTCCTCGCCGCCGAAGCGGGCCACGGTGTCGCTGTTGCGCAACTGGCCCTGCAGCTTGCCGGCGAAGGCGCGCAGCACCTCGTCGCCGGTCAGGTGGCCGTGGGCGTCGTTGATCTTCTTGAAGTCGTCCAGGTCGATGAAGGCCACCGACAGTGGCCAGCCCTGGCGGCCGGCACGCAGGAATTCCTGCTCCAGCACCGCTTCCAGCTGGCGGCGGTTGAGCACGCCTGTTAATGCATCACGATGGGCCTGGTCGGCCAGGCGCTTGGCGCGCGCCTCGAATTCGTCGGCACGGCGGCGTGCCTGGTCGGCATCCTGCAGTTCGCGCAGGTTGCGCAGCGTGGCCAGTTCCTGCGCGTGATCGATCAGCTCGCGCACCCGCGCCGGCGAATTGAGGCCGGCATCGAACAGGCTGGCGATGTCGGGCAGGGCCTCGCTGATGCGGGCCAGCACCTGGTCGAAGCGCGCGCTGTCCAGCTCCAAGCGGTCGTGCACCTGCTGCAGGGCGCGCTCGCGCGCGGCATCGGCATCGTTATCCAGCCAGATGTCGGCCACTGCGCCGGACAGTTGCACGCAGGCCTGGAATGGCGATTCGGCGGCGTCCTCGTCCTCGCTGTGGCTGATGCTCTCCACCAGGTAACGTGGCAGGCCCCATTGCTCGGCCACCCAGGCGCCGACGTCGGCGTGGCTGCAGCCCAGCGCCTCGCGCTCGCGGGAAACCAGGTCGATGTTGTCGCGTGCCTCGCGCAGCAGTGGCAGGTAGCGCTCCGACTCGGCCTGGGCCAGGCACAGCACGCCCAGGTCCTGCAGCAGTCCGGCCAGCATCAGCTCCTCCAGCCGGCGCAGGCCGCGCGCCTGGCCCAGCTGGCTGGCGGCCAGGGCACTGAGGATGCTGCGCTTCCACGCGCGCTGGCGCAGGTCATGATCGGCGCCACCGCCGGTCAGGCCCTGGGTGACGGTGAAGCCGAGGGCGAGGCTGATCGTGGCGTTCAGGCCCAGCATGGTCAGCGCCTGGCCGAGGTTCTCGATGCGGCGGCGGCTGGCATACAGCGGCGAATTGGCGATGCGCAGCATGCGAGCGCTCAGCGCCATGTCGATGGCGATGATGTCGGCGGCGGTGGCGATGTCCGCTTCCGGGTCCTGAGCCAGTTCGATGATGCGCAGGGCAATACCGGGTGGCGAAGGCAGGTTGCGGCAGAGCGCCAGGGCAGCTGTCAGCTCGGGAGGCATGTCGGGTCGTTCAATTCCATTGGGACAAGAATACCTAGGAATGCATCACAGTCCGCGATTTTCGTTCCTGCTAAGTGACTGAGGATTCCCTGCGACTGAGTATCGGCTTGATTCGAGCGCAACGCAAAGGTGCCGGTTGTGCGCACCAACGGTGCGCACCCACCGATGGGCCATGGGTTAATCCCTGGGCCCATGCATAAAAAAAGAGCCGCGGTTTCCCGCGGCTCCTTCTGGTCGCTTCACAGCCGGAGGGCTGGAATCAGACCTGCATCGCCTTGGCAACTTCGGCGGCGTAGTCTTCCACCACCTTTTCGATGCCTTCGCCGACGATCAGCAGCTTGAAACCTGCCACGTCCGCACCAGCGGCCTTGACCACCTGCTCGACGGTGGTGTCGCCCAGCACGTAGGTCTGGCCGTACAGGGTCACGTCGCTGACGATCTTGTTGATCTTGCCGCTGATGATCTTTTCCAGGATGTCGGCCGGCTTGGCCTTGTCCTTCTCGGTCATCTTGGCCAGCTCGATTTCCTTTTCCTTTTCGACGAACTCGGCCGGAACGTCCGCAGCCTTGTTGTGCGGCGGCTTCAGCGCGGCCACGTGCATCGCCAGGCCACGGGCCAGCTCGACGTCGCCGCCGATCAGGTCGACCAGCACGCCAACCTTGCCGTTGGTGTGGACGTAGGCACCGATGTTGCCGGTGGTGTCGACCTTGACCATGCGGCGGATCTGGATGTTCTCGCCCAGGGTCTGCACGGCGGTGGCGCGGGCTTCTTCAACGGTGCGGCCGTCGGCCAGCGTGGCGGCCTTCACGGCTTCGACGTCATTGGCGCCCGATGCCAGGGCAGCGGCGGCGACGGCGTTGACGAAGGACTTGAAGTTGTCATCGTTGGCGACGAAGTCGGTTTCCGAGTTGACTTCGACCAGCACGGCCTTGCCGCCGTCCTGGGCCAGGCCCAGACGGCCTTCGGCGGCCACGCGGTCAGCCTTCTTGTCGGCCTTGGCAGCGCCGGACTTGCGCATGGCTTCAGCAGCGGCGTTGATGTCGCCGTTGGCTTCGGTAAGCGCCTTCTTGCATTCCATCATGCCGGCGCCGGTGCGCTCGCGCAGTTCCTTGACCAGGGAAGCAGTGATTTCCACGGGATTACCTCACGAAAGAAAGGGGTTGGGCCGGCATGGTGGCCGGCCCGTGTGACACGGTCCTGTCACGCGCCAGGGGCTGCGTGCAGGGAGGGTGGACGCTGGGCGTCCACCCGGGCCTGGATCAGGCCTGGGCGTCGTCGCCCTTCTTGGCAGCCTTCTTGGCCGGAGCGCGGCGGGCCGGCTTCTCTTCGCCTTCAGCAGCGGCTTCCGCGAACTCTTCCTCGCGCACCGAAGCGGCGTGCGGCGCAGCGGCCTTGCCTTCCAGCACGGCGTCGGCAGCGGCGCGGGCGTACAGCTGCACAGCGCGGATGGCGTCGTCGTTGCCCGGGATGGCGTAGTCCACCAGTTCCGGGTTGTAGTTGGTGTCGACCACGGCGATGACCGGAATGCCCAGCTTCTTGGCTTCCTTGATCGCGATGTCTTCGTGGCCGATGTCGATCACGAAGATGGCGTCCGGCAGGCGGTTCATGTCCTTGATGCCGCCCAGCGAGGCTTCCAGCTTGTCGCGCTCGCGACGCAGGCCCAGCACTTCGTGCTTGACCAGCTTCTCGAAGGTGCCGTCGGTTTCACCGGCTTCCAGTTCCTTCAGGCGGGCAACCGACTGCTTGACGGTACGGAAGTTGGTCAGGGTGCCGCCCAGCCAACGCTGGTTCATGAACGGCATGCCGCAACGCTCGGCTTCTTCCTTGATGGTTTCACGGGCGCTGCGCTTGGTGCCCAGGAACAGGACGGTGCCGCGCTTCTGGGCAACCGACGAGATGAAGTTCATCGCATCGTTGAACAGCGGGACGGTCTTTTCCAGGTTGATGATGTGGATCTTGCCGCGGGCGCCGAAGATGTACGGAGCCATCTTCGGGTTCCAGTAGCGGGTCTGGTGGCCGAAGTGGACGCCGGCTTCCAGCATCTGACGCATGGTGACCTGGGGCATTGCAATACTCCTGATATGGAACCAGCGATTCCGCCCGCGGGATAGGTATGCGGGACGCGTGGAAGCGCGATCGGTTCCGGGGTTGGGCTTCCCTGTTGCCTCCGTGGCCGAACTCCTCGCGGAGCACCCCGGCACGGATGGGGGCAGCAGGTGTGGATTCACCGGTGACGTCCGGTGTGGACGGGCTCCCGCGCACGCAGGCGGCAGGAATCCGGTCGATTATAGCCCGCTGGGGGCGTCCGCTGCAATTGCAGGGTCAGATGCGGCCAGATCGACCTCGCGGCCGTCCTGCAGACGGGCCCGGAAGTGGCCGCCCACATAGCCATCGGGGCGGGCGGGCAGGGGCCAGCGGCGTTCATGGCCTGCGAGGATATAGCCGGCCAGCCCGGCCACCAGCAGCGACGATTGGCCGTCGGCCGCTATGAACTGCAGATCGTGCAGGCGGCCATGCAGCGTACTGGAATTGCTGAGTCGCAGCATGGCCTGAGGCCCATGTGCCTCGACGCGGGCCTGCAACCGGGCATGCAGCGCTGGCGCCGCTGGGCCGCGGAACAACGGCAGCGAGTAGCGGGGCAATCCCGGCAAGGCCGGCGCCAGTACGATCCGATAGGCCTGTTCACCCACGGATGCTGGCGGACCGCCTGGCAGCAGCCAGACGCGCTGGGTGCTGCCAGGGGGCAGGTCCAGCCGCGCAGGGCTGACCCGGATCCGGTCGCTGGGCTGCAGTCGTTCGGCGTCCAGTTGCTGCTCCCAGGCCAGCACCTGCACCTGGCCCTGCCAGCGGCCGGGCCCCGGATTACGCAGCCACAGTTCGGCGCGGCCGCCTTCGGCGGGTAGCTGCAGGGTGGTCGGCAACAGCTCCAGCGCCGCCGAGGGCTGCGCCAGCAGCAGTCCAAGCAGGATCAGCAGCGCGCGCATCAGTAGATGAGGGTCACGGAGGGCATTGCGCTGTCGTCTGTCGTCGGTGGTGCGAGGTCGCGGACCTGGGGCGGCACCTTGGGGTCGTCACTGCGCTGGTGTGGCGCCGCGCAACGGGGAGCGCCGGCATCGTCGCTGCAGGATTCGACCACGGTCAGCCGGATCTGCAGCGTGCTGCTGCGCGGTTCGGCGCGGGCCGGCGTGCTGGCGACCAGCATCGCCCCGATCAGAAATGCGCGAATCACCTGCCCACCGTGCTGAAAGATCTTGCTGCGCGGTATCGGCTGGATGCGCCGCAACTGTAGCGCCGAGCCCGCGCTCGGCACGGCCTTCGTCCGGTGGGTGCAGACTGTTGGTCGGCACGCAGGTCAGTAGGTGATCGTCACCGTCACCAGGTCGTTGTAGGTGCCGGCCGGGGGCTGGCCGGTGACCGGCGGTACCCGGCCGTAGATGGTCAGCTGCTGTGCGCTTCCGGTGCCGGTGCTGCTGGCCGTGTCAACCGTCAGGGTGTTGCCCCAGCGCTGGCTTCGTGCCGGATCCCGGTACAGCTCGTAGGGGAGGTAATAGGTGCTGTTGCCGATGGTGGTGGCCATGCGCCGGGTGGTGGTGGCGGCGGGATTGTTCTGGCCGTTGTTCAGGCCGACCTGGAAGGCGGTGTTCTTCAGGCAGGTCAGGGTCAGGGTGGCGGTCTGGTCGATGTTGGCCGGGATGCCGCCGGTGACGTTGCCGAAATTCATGTTGGTGGTGACGTAGCTGCCGCATTGCGGCAGCACGTTGGCGGTGGCGGTGAAACTGAAGGCCGCGCTCGCGCTGTTGGTACCGGTGGCGCCGCCGTTGCAGGTGGCGGGAACGGTGGCGGTGCCGAGCAGGACTTCGTTCCAGGCCCAGGTCAGCACCACGCTGGCGCCGCTGAAGGTGCTGCTGTACGCGCCGGAGGCCAGGACCTGGTTGGCCGGAATCTGACCGAACAGCTGCACAGTCTGCGCACCACTGCCGCCGGTCAGCAGCGGTACGTTGTAGCTCATGGTCAGCTCCTGCGCTGGCGGCGTGCCGCGCGGGACCAGGCCAGTGACCTGGCCGAAGCTGGCGTTGTTATATAGCTGGAAATTCATCGTGTCGCTGGTGGAGGTGGCCATCGTGCGGGACGTGGAACTGCTGCCGCCGCCACTGCCTGCGCCGATGCCCACGCAGACGCGCACGCCGGTGGTGGCCAACAGGCTCAGCGCGGCGGTGGTGCAGGTCACCGTGATGTTGAGGTTGGCCGTGCTCGGGCCGGGTGCATTGCTGTTGATGTTGCCGAACGGCAGGGTCGGATCGGCGACCGCCGTGCAGACCGCGGTGGCACCGGCCGGCGCCGCTGCCAGCAGGCCGGCCCACAGCAGCAGGACGAGCAGCAGCACCTTCATGGCGCCACCTCCGGAATGCACTGCTGCGGTGCCGGCTTCGGGCGGGCACCGGACGCCACCACCTTGGGCAGGTCCGGTACCTTCACCCGGCACGGGCCATGGCTGGTGGTGACGTACAGCACGCTGCCGGCGGCGACGTCTTCCAGATAGAGCAGGCCGTCGTAGCCGACCGTGGCCTGGCGACCGTCAGGCAGCTGCACCTCGCTGCCCGCCTCCAGAGGCTGGCCGTCCATCGCCAGCAGGGTCAGGCTCAGTGACGACCGCGAACGCAGCTGGAAGGTCACGCGGGTGCCGGCGCGCTGGCGCGGCGTGACCCAGTCCTCGATGCGGTCGGCACGCATGTCTTCGGGCAGGTCCAGGGTGTCGATCGAGACCCGGTTGCGCTGCCAGGACAGCAACGGACTGACCAGCAACAGGCCGCGATCGTCGGTGACACCGATCAAGCGGTTCTCCAGCCGCACCGGGACGCCGCCGACGCCATTGGTGCTGATCACCGCGAAGGCATCGGATACCTCGCGCGTGGCGAAGGCGTGCCCGCCCATCCACACCAGGCTGCCGCTGGCACTGGCGTAGGCATAGTTGAGCCCGCCCTGGCGCGAGGCACCGAAAGAATAGCGGCCGACATCGTTGAGGATGCCGACCTCGGCCAGGCCGCCGTTGCCGTCCTCGCCGTGGCGCAGCTGCGCGCGCCAGCCGACGCCGCCGGCGCTGCCATCGCCGGGCACAGGCTGGGTCACGTCCGCGACCCAGCTCTGGCTGTCGCCGTTGCGCTGGCTGGAGAGGCTGGCCTGGCGATTGTTGCCCAGGCTGGCAGTCATCGACAGGTAGATGCTGCGGTCATCGCTGCGGTCCAGGTTCTGGTTCACCGACAGGTAGGCCGACCAGCGTTGGCTCCAGGTGCGCGACCAGAACAGGCTGGCATAGCGGTTGTCGTCGCCGTTGGGGTAGCGCAGGCGCAGATAGCTGGCGCTGAGCGTGCCCAGCCGCAGCAGGTCCAGGCCGACCGTGGCCTGCTCGCTGATGCTTGGTGGCAGGTTGCCCTGCAGCGCGCCCAGGTCGCGGTAGTCGCCGTGGCTGCGCACGCTGCGCAGATTGACGTTGAAGCGACGGTTGTTCCAGCTGTAGCCCAGCGCCCATTGCCCACCCTGCAGGCCGTGGTAGTCACTGTGCGCATAGGCGGCATTGAACACGCCGGCGGCGCCGAGCAACCACCAGCCGCCAATGCCGCCCTGGGCCAGGCCGCCGCCGCCTTCGGCATGCGCCTCGCCGGTGAACGTGTCGGTGACACCGCCGCGCCAGCTGGCGCTGGCCACCGTGCGATCGTCATAGGCGAAGGAGCGCTCGCCGAAATCCCGGCGCAGGTGGCCGACGCCGACCGACCAGTCCGACAGGCCCTTGGCCAGCAGCTGCTGGGTGCCGTAGAAACTGAAGTCCAGCGTCTGCATGCGGCCGAATGCGTCGGTCACCACCACCTGCGCGCTGCCGGTGCCGCTGATGCCGGGCTGTGCTGCGAGCTGGAAGGGACCGACCGGCACCTGCCCGCTGTACTGGCGCAGGCCATCGACATACAGCTCGACCGTGGAGGGCACCACGGCCTGGCCGAGGAAACTCGGCGTGGGCGTCAGCACGCGGTAGGGCTGCAGGCCATAGTTGCGGCCGATCTGCAGGCCACCCAGGCGCACGGGGCGGGTCCAGTCGACGAACCCGCTGTAGAAATCGCCGATCTCCAGGGTCGTTGCGCTATCGGGGAAATCCAGGCTCCAGCGCGTGTCCAAGCGCACGCTCTCGCCGCGCCAATGGCGGTCGCCGGGTTGCTGGTAGCGGCGGCTGATGGCGGTGTTCTCGAAAGTGCCATTGCCGATACCGAATACGCGCAGCTCCGAGCTCAGGCTGAGGTTGCCGAGCGTGTCCACCCGGCTGCCGTAGACGTTGTAGTTGAGCAGCACGCCGGGCGAGGCGCTGCCGGTGGGGGCGCGCGTCTGCGGGCGGCTGAGCACGGTGGTGGGCAGTGTCAGCTGGTCCAGCGGCACGTCCAGCGCCAAGGTCTGCATGTGGGCGTCGTAGCGCACCACCGCACCGCTGATCTGGTCCAGGTAGACCGGTGCATCGCCGCTGGCGTTGAAGCCGAGCTGGCGCAGCACTTCGGGGCTGGCCTGCAGCCGGCCACGGTTCTCGATGAACGGCAGCAGGCCGCGCGGCGTGCTGTTGAGCGACACATCCAGGTACAGCGTCTGGCTGGCGGTCAGCGGGGTGGGGGGGGGCAGGATCGCATCGGCCGACACGCCGGATACATCAGCCGCCGTGGCCACGCCGGACACATCGGCGGCCTCGGTCGCCGCGGGAACCAGGGCAGCCAGCAACGCGCCCATCATGGCCTCAGCGAGCCGGTGGGGGCGACAGTGGCGTCTGTTCCGACTCGCCATTGAGCTTGGCCGTGATCTGGTCGTTGTCGCGGTCGATCGCCGTGCGTTCGATCGGCCAGCGCATCACCTGGCCGGGCAGTACGTAGCCCAGCAGCCCGGGATGGACGATGCGTGGGCGCGTGGCGCTGCCCAGCGCGAGATCGGCGATCTGAGCGTAACTGTTGCCCGAATTGGCTACTTCGACGCCGTTGCGGCCGTCCGCCAGCTTTACCAGCCGGGCCTGCAGCTGCGGCGCCAGCGTGCCGGCCGAGGGCTGCACGAACACCGGGATCGAATAGCGCAGGACGAACTGCATGCCACCCGCGCGGATGGCCAGGTCGGGCACCTCGTCAACGATCAGGCGGTAATGTTGCTGTGCCGCTGGCGGTTCCTTGTCCGCACGCATGACCCGCACCAGCTGCTGCTGTCCGGCGGCCAGTTCCTGCATCGGCGGAGTGGCCATCAACGCATCGGTGGGCAGCAGCTGTTCCTGGCCGTCCTGCTGCACCCAGCGGAACACGCGTACCTGCAGCTTCACCGGCGAGGTGCCGCTGTTGGTCAGCCACAATTCGCCGGCACGCTGGCGGGCTTCCAGCTGCAGGCTGGTCGGGGCCACCTGCAGGCTGGTGGCGCCGGCGGCCGCGATGGCAAGCAGGTACAGGGCGAGCAGCGCCACGCCGGTGGCGCGCCACGGGCGGGATCCGGCCATGCGGGCGTGCTCCATCAATAGGTGATCGTGGCGGTAACCGTATCCAGGTAGCTACCGGCGGCCGGGTTGTTGGTGCTCAGGTTCAGGATCTGGCCGTAGACGATGTAGGGCACGGCCAGGCCGGTGCCGATGCCGGCCTGGGTGTTGGTGCCGGTTGTGGCGCCCCAGACCAGGGTATGTGCGGCATCCTGGTAGAGCTGGTAGCCGACATAGTTGTTGGCGGTCACCGCCGCATTGGTGTTCTTCATCCGCCGGGTGGTGACGTCGTTGGCGGTGCTGGCATTGGCGCCCGCATTCAGTGCAATCGTGTAGGGCGTCAGTGCCGAGCACTGGGCGGTCACCGTGCCCTGGCCCAGGGTGGGCGTGGTGGTGGTTGATGCCGCGGTGCCGAAGTCCACGTTGGTGGCGGCCGCCGCCGTGATGGTGCAGGCCTTGGTGACCACCAGGGTGACATTGAAGGTGGTGGTGTCGGCGGCCAGTGCCGGGCTGGACAGCAGGAACCCGGCCACGGCCCATGCCAGCGGGGATCGAACTGGGGATCGCATGAACAACCTCCCTGACCCGAAGGTCCGTTGAACAAGGCGAAGACGGCACGTTCGGTGCCGCTTTGACGACGGTGGATCCAGCTTAGGAGGCGTAAGTGTCTGTAATCCGTGATAATTAGGCAGACGAAAGAGCGGAGACCATCACGCTTTCACTTTCCTTGCCGGAACCGTGCATCACCCGGATCGGCAGTTGGGTGGCGTTCGTTCAGATTGCGGCCGGATCGGCGATAATGGGTGCCATGAGCGTGAATCTGAAAACCCCGCAGGAAATCGAGATGATGCGCATCGCCGGCCGCCTGGCCAGCGAAGTGCTCGACATCGTCACCCCCCACGTCAAGCCCGGTGTCACCACCGAGGAACTGGACCGCATCTGCCACGACCACATCGTGAACGTGCAGGGCGCGATTCCGGCCAACGTCGGCTACCGCGGCTTCCCGAAGACCGTGTGCACCTCGGTCAACAATGTCATCTGCCACGGCATCCCCAGCGAAGGGAAGGTGCTCAAGGATGGCGACATCATCAATATCGACGTCACCGTCATCAAGGACGGCTGGCACGGCGACACCAGCCGCATGTACTTCGTCGGCACCCCGTCGGTGATGGCGCGCCGCCTGGTGGAAACCACGTACGAAGCCATGTGGCGCGGCATCCGCGCGGTGCGCCCGGGCGCCACCCTGGGCGACATCGGCCATGCCATCCAAAGCTATGCCGAAGGCGAGCGTTTCAGCGTGGTGCGCGAGTACTGCGGCCACGGCATCGGCAAGGTCTACCACGACGAGCCGCAGGTGGTGCACTACGGCCGCCCGGGCCAGGGCCTGGTGCTGCAGCCGGGCATGACCTTCACCATCGAGCCGATGATCAACGAGGGTACCCGCTACAACAAGGTGCTGCCGGATGGCTGGACCGTGGTGACCAAGGACCGCAAGCTGTCGGCGCAGTGGGAGCACATGGTCGCGGTCACCGAGACCGGCGTCGACGTGCTGACGCTGTCGCCGGGCGAGTCGCAGGTCTCCTGACGATGCTGCCGGCGAGTTCGCTGCTGGACACGCCGGCCGCGTCGCTCAACGACCCGGATTGGGCTGCTGCCGCGCGCCAGGCGCTGCAGCAGGCCGACGCGCGCCTGTATCGCCGCTTCGACCAGGGCGACAACATCGAGCGCCTGCTGGCGCTGCGGGCGCGCGCGGCCGACCATCTGATCCGCTTGGCCTGGCAGCGTTGCCTGCCGGCCGACAGCGGCCTGTCGCTGTTCGCGGTCGGTGGCTATGGCCGGGGTGAACTGTTTCCGCGTTCGGACATCGACCTGCTGGTGTTCGGCGACCCGCCCGCACAACGGGCGCATGAAGCGGCATTGGCACGCCTGTTCGCGCTGCTGTGGGACTGCGGATTGGCGGTCAGCCATGCGGTGCGTTCTGCATTGCAGTGCCGCGAGGCGGCGGCTGACCAGACCGTGCTGACCGCGCTGATCGAGGCGCGTCCGATCCTGGCCGATGATGCGGCGC
Source organism: Stenotrophomonas sp. T8 (assembly GCF_051853085.1). NCBI lineage: Bacteria > Pseudomonadati > Pseudomonadota > Gammaproteobacteria > Lysobacterales > Lysobacteraceae > Stenotrophomonas > Stenotrophomonas sp. T8. The sequence goes on from NZ_CP195329.1 coordinate 1,077,727, forward strand.
GCCGTGCGCTGCGCGAGGCCATCGACGACCGTGAGCTGTGGCCGGCGCGTGCCTTCTTCCTGGCCAAGCTGGAAGAGCTGCGCAACCGCCACCAGCGCTTCGGCGACACTGCCGACAACCTGGAGCCGGATCTCAAGGATGGTCCCGGCGGCCTGCGCGATCTCAACACGCTGGGCTGGATGGCGCTGCGCGCCTTCGGCGTACGCGACCTGGAAGCGCTGGTCGGCCTGGGCCACCTGGGTGCCGACGAAGCGGCTGCGCTGAAGCGCGAGCGTGCGGTGCTGGCGCGGCTGCGCTTCGGCCTGCACCTGGTCGCGCGCCGCCCGGAAGAACGGTTGCGCTTCGATTACCAGAAGACCCTGGCCGCGCGCCTGGGCTTCGAAGACGATGCCGAGAATCTCGGTGTCGAGAAAATGATGCAGGGCTTCTACCGCGCCGCGCTGGTGGTGCGCCGGATCAGCGACCGCCTGCTGCAGCGCTTCGAGGAACAGTTCGATGGCGAGGCCCAGCCGGAACCGCTGACCGTGGGCTTCTCCCTGCGCCGCGGCTACCTGGCCGCCAACGAGGCCGACTGGCCGCGCGGTGACATCGGCCAGGTGTTCGCCCTGTTTTCCAGCTGGGCCAACAATCCACAGGTGCGAGGCCTGCATTCGCTGACCGCGCGCGCGCTGGCCGAAGCGCTGCCGTTGTTGCCGGCCTACGACCAGGCCGATGCCGATGCACGCGAGCAGTTCCTGTCCCTGCTGCGCGGCCAGCGTCCGGTCGACACGCTTTCGCGCATGGCGCGGCTGGGTGTGCTTGGCCAGTGGATCCCCGCGTTTGCCCAGGTCAGCGGGCGCATGCAGTTCGACCTGTTCCATGTCTATACGGTCGACCAGCACACGCTGATGGTCCTGCGCAACATCGGCCAGTTCGCCAGCAGCCGTGCCGACGAACGCTTCTCGATCGCGCACGAAGTGTGGCCCCGCCTGCGCAAGCCGGAACTGCTGCTGCTGGCCGGCCTGTTCCATGACATCGCCAAGGGCCGCGGCGGCGACCACTCGGAGCTGGGTGCGGTGGACGCGCGTGCGTTCTGCCAGGCGCATGCGCTCAGTGGCACCGATACCGAGCTGGTGGCATGGCTGGTCGAACAGCATCTGCGCATGTCGGTGACCGCGCAGAAGCAGGACATCGCCGATCCGGTAGTGATCCATCGCTTCGCCACCCTGGTCGGCAGCCGCGACCGCCTGGACTACCTGTACCTGCTGACCTGTGCCGACATCGCCGGCACCAGCCCGAAGCTGTGGAATGCCTGGAAGGACCGCCTGCTGGCCGACCTGTACTTCGCCACCCGGCGCGCGCTGCGCGAGGGGCTGGAGCATCCGGTACCGGCCGCCGAACGCGTGGCCGAGGCACGTGACAGCGTGCGCGCACTGGTGCGCGAGCAGGGTTACGACGACGCCACCATCGATCGCCAGTTCGCGGTGATGCCGGATGAGGGCTTCATTCGTCTGCGCCCCGAGCAGCTGGCCTGGCAGGCAGCTGCGCTGGTGCCGGTGAAGCAGGGCCAGGTGCTGGTGAAGGTGCGCCGGATCAGTGTGGATGACCCGGCGCTGGAAGTGTTCGTGCACTCGCCCGACCGCGACGGCCTGTTCGCCGCGATCGTGATGACCCTGGACCGCAAGGGCTATGGCATTCACCGCGCACGCGTGCTGGACGGTCCGGCCGATACCATCTTCGATACCTTCGAAGTGAACCCGGCCGACACGTTTGCCGATGGCAGCAGTGCCAACCTGGAGGCGGCGCTGCGCGAGGCACTCAGTGGTGACCTGTCGCGCCTGCGGCCGTCGCGCCGTGTGGTACCTCGGCAACTGCGGCACTTCCGCTTCGCCCCGCGCATCGAGTTCCGCGATGAACCGGGCGCAACCCGTTTTGCCCTGGTCGCTCCCGACCGTCCCGGCCTGCTGGCCGATGTGGCGTTCGTGCTGCGCAACCAGGGCCTGCGCGTGCATGATGCGCGCATTGCCACGTTCGGCGAGCGCGCCGAAGACACCTTCGTGATCAGTGACGAACACGACCTCCCCCTGACTGAACCTGCCCGGCAGCAGCTGCATGACGCAATGCTGGCCTGCCTGGACCCTGATCGAAACGCCGGAGACCCCGCCTGATGGCCACCAAGCCCGCCAAGAAGACCGCCGCGACCCCCAAGAGCGCAGCGGCCCGGAAACCTGCTGCAGCCGCACCGGCCGCAAAGAAGGCCACTGCGCCGAAGAAGGCCACCGCGGTGAAGGCCCCGGCGAAGAAAACGGCTGCGGTCAAGCGTGCTGTGAAGAAGCCGGCCCCGGCCAAGAGCGCCGAAGCCGTCCGCGCCGAAACCATCGCCCGCAAGTCGCTGCGCAAGCCGTCGGCACCCGGCGTGGAAGAACTCAGGTTCGGCATCGAGAGCGCCTTCGAGCGCCGCGCCACCTTGACCCTGCATGAGCTGGAAGGCTCGACCAGGCCGCTGGTCAACCGCGTGATCGACGGTCTCGAGAGCGGTGAATTCCGCGTCGCCGAGCCGGACGGCCAGGGCGGCTGGAAGGTCAACGAGTGGCTGAAGAAGGCCGTGCTGCTGTATTTCCGCGTCAACGACATGGCGGTGGTCGATGCACGACCGGCACCGTTCTGGGACAAGGTCGAATCGCGCTTCGCCGGCTACGACGAAGCGAAGTTCCGCCGGAGCGGCGTGCGCGTGGTGCCGGGCGCGATTGCCCGCCGCGGCTCGTACTTCGGCAAGGACGTGGTGTTGATGCCGAGCTTCACCAACATCGGCGCCTACGTCGGCGAAGGCACCATGGTCGACACCTGGGCCACGGTGGGTTCGTGCGCGCAGATCGGCAAGCACTGCCACCTGTCCGGCGGTGCCGGCATCGGCGGCGTACTGGAGCCGCTGCAGGCCAGCCCGACCATCATCGAGGACCACTGTTTCATCGGTGCGCGTTCGGAAGTGGTGGAAGGCGTGGTGGTCGGCCACCACAGCGTGATCGGCATGGGCGTGTTCCTCAGCCAGAGCACCCGCATCTACAACCGTGCCACCGGCGAGATCAGCTACGGCTACATCCCGCCGTACAGCGTGGTGGTGTCCGGCTCGCTGCCGAGCAAGGACGGTACCCATTCGCTGTACTGCGCGGTGATCGTCAAGCAGGTTGATGCCAAGACCCGCAGCAAGACCAGCGTCAACGACCTGCTGCGCGGCCTGGCCGACTGAAGATGACTGCGCCGGAGGATCTGGCGACGTCCGCGATCTACCGGCATCCGTCCGGCACCCTGTTCGGGCGGATGCTGCCGCGCCTGCTGCACGCCCCGCGCTGGACCCGGTTGCGCCGCGCGCTGTCGCGGCGCTGGCCGATGCCGGTGCTGGCCAGCGATGTGCGCGACGTGGTGTACGTGAGCTGGTGGGTCGACGTAGGGCGCGCGCCAACGCCTCCGCCGGGCCACCACTACGTGGTGCATGCCGGACGCACGCCTTACACCATCCTCAGCTACCGGCACGGCCATTTCGGGCCGGTGCTGGCGGGACCGTTGCGCTGCTTGATGCCGTCGCCAAGGCAGAGCAACTGGCGCTGGTACCTGCGCCGTGACCATGATCCAGGCGGGGCCCCGGTGGTGCTGTTCGATCGCAACGTGATGGACCAGCTGGCCTTCGTCGCCGGCGCGCGCGCTTTCAGCGATGCCATGCAGCCCCACCTGTCCACGCGCTTCGAGCATGTGGTGCGCGCCGATGGCGATGGGCACACCCTGATCGAAGGCGGGCAGGGCAGTGCGCCTGCCCTGCACCTGCAGTGGCGGGCCGCTGCGGGCTGGGAGGACGGGGCGTGGCGGGGGGCCTTCGGTGGCCATCAGGCCCTGCTGCGCTTCCTGACCTGCCAGGATGAGGCCGTTGCGCGCACCTGTGACCGGCACTGGGCCAGCACCCGCATCGCGCTGCCGGTGGATGTCGACAGCCTGCAGCCGCTGCAGCTGGAAGGCGAACTGCAGTGCCCGCGCCTGCAGGCGATGGACGTGGCGCTGCACGAGGGGCTGGCCTTCCGGCTGCCAAGGGTACCGTTCCGGGTCGTGTCCGAGCGCCTGTTGTGAGATTCTGGGCCTCTGTTTTCCAGCATCACAGATGGCCATGAGCACCACTGTCTACGGTTTGAAGAACTGCGATACCTGCAAGAAGGCGACCAAGTGGCTGGACCGCTTCGGCGTGCCGTACACCTTCGTTGACTACCGCGACAACAAGCCGAGCCCGGAAACACTGCTGGCGTGGGCTGAGCAGCTGGGTGGCCTGGCCGCGATGGTCAACAGGTCCTCCACCACCTGGCGGCAGCTGCCGGACAACCGCAAGGCCGCCGATTCCGAGGCCGAATGGAAGCTGCTGCTGCGCGAGTACCCGCAGCTGATCAAGCGCCCGCTGGTGGTCACCGCCGACGGCACGGTCAGCCAGGGTTTCAGTGACAATGGCTTCAAGGCCCGCTTCGGCGTGGGTGACGCGTGAGCGCGGTCCTCGACCTGACCTGCGAGCTGATCGCACGGCCCTCGGTGACGCCCGATGATGCCGGCTGCCAGGCACTGCTGGCGGCACGCCTGAAGCAGGCCGGGTTCCAGTGCGATCACCTGCGGCTGGGCGAGGTCGACAACCTGTGGGCGACCCATGGCCAGGGCGCGCCGGTACTGGTGCTGCTGGGCCATACCGACGTGGTGCCGACGGGGCCGCGCGAGGCCTGGACCAGCGATCCTTTCACGCCGACGATCCGTGATGGCGTGCTGTATGGTCGCGGCACCGCCGACATGAAGGGCAGCGTGGCGGCGTTCGTGGTGGCGGCCGAGCAGTTCGTTGCCGCGCATCCCGATCACCCCGGCACGCTGGCGGTGCTGCTGACCAGCGACGAGGAGGGCGATGCCATCGATGGCGTGCGCCACGTCGCACGGCTGTTCGCCGAGCGCGGCCAACGCATCGACTGGTGCATCACCGGCGAGCCGTCGTCGACCGCGACGCTCGGTGACCTGCTGCGCGTGGGTCGTCGTGGCAGCCTGTCGGCCAAGCTGCGGGTGCAGGGCGTACAGGGCCATGTGGCGTACCCGGAGAAGGCGCGCAACCCGATCCACCAGGCGGCGCCCGCCCTGGCCGAGTTGAGCGCACGGCGCTGGGATGACGGCTACGAGAGTTTCCCGCCGACCAGCCTGCAGGTCTCCAACATCCATGCCGGTACGGGCGCCAACAATGTGATTCCCGGCGAGCTCGAAGTGGATTTCAACATCCGCTACAACCCGCACTGGGATGCGCCGAAACTGGAAGCGGAGATCACCGCGCTGCTGGATCGGCATGCCCTGCAGTACACGCTGAAGTGGCATCGCAGCGGCGAACCGTTCTACACCCCGGAAGGCACGCTGCGCGCCACCGCGCGCGCGGTGCTGGCCGAGCACATCGGTCGTGCCCCTGAGGAAAGCACTGGTGGCGGCACCTCCGATGCGCGCTTCATCGCGCCATTGGGCGCGCAGTGCATCGAAGTGGGGCCGGTCAACGCCAGCATCCACCAGGTGGACGAGAACGTGCGCGTGGACGAACTGGAAGCGCTGCCCGGGCTGTACCAGCGGCTGGTGGAGCGGCTGCTGGTGTGAGGCATGGCACCGGGCACGGCCCGGCGCTACCCCTGTGGGCCGACTGCTGGGTGCCGACCGTTGGTCGGCACACCTTCACCTGGTTGCCAACGCAACGGTTGCGCCGTGCCGGAAACCGGGGTAGGGTCGATGCCATGTCGATCCGCCTGGCCACCGCCGTCAATAACAACTACCGCAATAATCTGCGCGCGAATAATCGTGCGCGGCCGATGCGGGACTGCGCCCTGGGTAGATAGACAGCAACACACGCCCGGACACCAGAAAACCCGCATCGGTCGATGCGGGTTTTTTTTGTGCCCGGGCGCAGCCCCACCCGGGCCTGGATGGCCGGTCGAACACCCTCCCACCCGTGAAATTCCCCCAACAGGAGCTCCCCCATGTGTTCGATCTTCGGAATCTTCGGCCTGCAGGCCGGTGACGATCTTCCGGCCCTGCGCCGCCATGCGCTGGAACTGTCGCAGCGCCAGCGCCACCGCGGCCCGGACTGGAGCGGCGTGTATCTTGACGAAGGTGCGCTGCTGGTCCACGAGCGGCTGGCCATCGTCGACCCGGCCGGCGGCTCGCAACCGCTGCTGTCGGCCGACGGCCAGCTGGCGCTGGCGGTCAACGGCGAGATCTACAACCACCAGCAACTGAAGGCCGCACTGACCACCGCCTATGACTTCCAGACCGGTTCGGACTGTGAAGTAATCAATGCGCTGTACCGCCAGGGCGCTTCGCCGGCGCAGTGGCTGGAGCAGCTCAATGGCATCTTCGCGTTCGCGCTGTGGGACCGTGGTGCCGGTCGTGTGCTGGTGGCGCGCGACCCGGTCGGCGTGGTGCCGCTGTACTGGGGCCACGATGCCCAGGGACGTCTGCGAGTGGCCTCGGAAATGAAGGCACTGGTCGATACCTGTGCCGACGTCGCGCAGTTCCCGCCGGGCCACTATTTCGACAGTGCCAGCGGTGAGCTGGTGCGCTACTACCAGCAGCCGTGGCGCGACTACGCTGACGTGCAGGGTCGCCAGGCCGATCTGGCCGAGCTGCGCCAGGCCTTCGAGCATGCGGTGGAACGCCAGCTGATGAGCGATGTGCCGTACGGCGTGCTGCTGTCTGGTGGCCTGGACTCGTCGCTGGTGGCGGCGGTGGCCGCGCGCTATGCACGCCGTCGCATCGAGGATGGGGGGCAGACCGAAGCCTGGTGGCCGCGCCTGCACTCGTTCGCGATCGGCTTGAAGGGCTCTCCCGATCTGGCCGCCGCTGCAATCGCCGCCGAAGCGCTGGGCACCGTGCATCACGGCTTCGAGTACACGTTCGAGGAGGGCCTTGATGCACTGCCGGAAGTGATCCGCCATATCGAAACCTACGACGTCACCACCATCCGCGCATCGACGCCGATGTTCCTGCTGGCACGGCGGATCAAGGCCATGGGGGTGAAGATGGTGCTTTCCGGCGAGGGCAGCGACGAGATCTTTGGTGGCTACCTGTATTTCCACAAGGCGCCGGATGCGCGTGAATTCCACGACGAACTGGTACGCAAGCTCGACGCGCTGCACAACTACGACTGCCTGCGCGCCAACAAGTCGATGATGGCCTGGGGCGTGGAGCCGCGTGTGCCGTTCCTGGATCGCGAATTTCTCGATGTGGCGATGCGCTTCGACGCCGCGCACAAGATGGTCGGTGCGGGCTTTGGTGGCCGCCGCATCGAGAAGGCGGTGTTGCGCGAGGCGTTCGAAGGCTACCTGCCGGACAGCATCCTGTGGCGGCAGAAGGAGCAGTTCAGCGATGGCGTTGGCTATGGCTGGATCGACGGGCTGAAGGCGCATGCCGAAGCTCAGGTGAGCGACCGTGTGCTGGCAGCGGCCGACAAGCGCTTCCCGCACAACCCGCCGCAGACCAAGGAGGCCTACTACTATCGTCATCTGTTCGAGCAGTTCTTCCCGAGCCGTGCGGCCGCCGAGACCGTGCCGGGTGGCAAGTCCATTGCCTGCTCGTCGCCGGCGGCGATCGCGTGGGATGCCAGCTTCGCCGCAGCTGCAGATCCGTCGGGGCGCGCGATCGCTGGCGTGCACGAGCAGGCACTGGCGTAAGCCCCGAAAAAGGGACGGAGCGGGACCGGGGCGCTTGTGCCACTAACGACTTAATCCCCTCCGTCCCCTTTTTGTATGATCGCCCCCCTGCACATTGGGGAATGTTCATGGACGTACACAGCGGGGGCCCGGCGCCACCGACGAAGTGGGGATGGCGCTACCTGGCCTGGGCCGGGGTCCCGCTGCTGGCTGGCGTGCTGCTGGCCCGTTATGCCGGGCCGGCGGCGCCCGAGGCTGTTGCCCGCGCCACGGCCACGGCCACGGCCGAAGCCACCTGGGTGCAGCATCTGGCGTCGCCGCTGGGCCTGTTCCTGCTGCAGCTGCTGGTGCTGTTGCTGGTGGCCAAGGGCGCAGGCGCGCTGCTCAAGCACTTTGGACAACCGGCGGTGATCGGCGAGATGGCCGCCGGCCTGATGATGGGCCCATTGATGCTCGGCAGCCTGTTGCCGCCGCTGCATGGAGCCCTGTTCCCGCCCAGCTCGCTGGGCCCGCTGGGCATGCTCAGCCAGTTGGGTGTGCTGATGTTCCTGCTGGTGGCCGGTGCCGAGCTGGACCTGGCGGCGCTGCGTGGACGCCGGCGTTTTGCCTTTACGGTCAGCCATGCCGGCATTGCGGTGCCGTTTGTGCTTGGCGTCGCCCTGGCGATCTGGCTGTACCCGCAGCACGGTCCGCAGGGCGTGGGCTTCACCGCATTCGCACTTTTCGTTGGCATATCGATGAGCATCACGGCCTTCCCTGTGTTGCTGCGTATCCTTGCCGACCGCGGTATCACGCAGGCGCCACTGGGGCAGACCGCGATTGCCTGCGCTGCATTGGGTGATGCCACCGCGTGGTGCCTGCTGGCGCTGATCGTGGCGGCTGCACAGGCCAGCGGATGGCTGCCGGCCAGCCTCAACCTGCTGTGCGTAGTCGCCTTCGTGGCGCTGATGCTGGGGCTGGTGAAGCCGTGGTTCGCCCGCCAGCAGATCGCGCCGGGTCGTGAGGGACGCTGGCTGCTCGGCATCCTGCTGCTGTCGCTGGCCAGTGCCCTGGTCACCGAGATGCTCGGCATCCATGCGCTGTTCGGTGCGTTCGCGGCTGGCGTGGCGGTGTCGTCAAATGTGCAGTTGCGCGAGCTGCTGATGGCGCGCGTCGAACCGTTCGCGGTGACGCTGCTGCTGCCGCTGTTCTTCGCCATGACCGGGCTGCGCATGCGCGCCGATACGCTGCAGGCCAGCGATGTCCTGTTGTGCGTGGTGGTGATCGCGGTAGCGACGACCGGCAAGCTGCTGGGCACCTTCAGTGCCGCACGCAGTGCCGGCATGCCCACCCGTGAGGCGTGGCGGCTGGGTGCACTGATGAACACCCGTGGCCTGATGGAGCTGATCGTGCTCAACCTGGGTTACGAACTTGGCCTGCTCGGTGACCGGCTGTTCGCGGTGCTGGTGATCATGGCGCTGGTGACAACGGCGATGACCGGGCCACTGTTGAACCTGATCGAGCGGCGCAGGGGCTGAGCGTTGAACGGTAGTGCCGGCCGCTGGCCGGCAACCTCATGATGCTGGATGCACCTGCATGGATGCCGGCCAGCGGCCGGCACTACCGCGCTGGCACCAGCGTCATGGTGTGCTGCGCCTTGCCCGGCAGGAACGGCGTCGGCCGGCCATGCACCCAGTCTTCGTGGCCGGCACCCCAGTAGGGCGACAGTGGATGCCCACTCTGGCCGCCGGGCATGTGCACGATGCCGTCGGCCTCGTGGCCCGGCGAAACCACCATGCGCTCGGAAGCGCCGAAGTTCGGCGTCTGCACGCGCGGCATGTCGCGGTCGCCGGGCAGGTGGTCGGCCGGCATGCACAGCCAGCGTTTGGCGATGTCCGGCAGCGCCCGTGCGATGGGATGGCAGATCGCCGCGGTATTGCGTTCGCCCCAGCTGCGTTTGGCCAGCGGTCCCTGCCTGGTCAGCTCACTTTCGGTACGGCGTGCGGCGTCGATCAGCAGTGCATCCCAGCTGTCGAAGGCCGGTGGCAGAAGATTGGCCGGCCGCTGCTGCAGCATCGGCCAGGCCACCCCTTCCAGCTGCGCCAGGCGCGGCTCCAGATAGTCATCGCCCAGCTGCGCATTGGCCGGTGCCAGCAGTGCATCGGACAGTGTCTTCATCACCTGCGTACGGAACTCACGCACCACCCGGTAGCTGACAGAGCTGGCCGAGGCACGGCCGCCCCATTGATGGCTGGCCTCCTTCAAGCGCTTCAGTGCAGGGTCGTCACTGCGTTCGATGACGTCGTGCAGCAGCGCCCACCAGCGCTGCAGGAACACCGCGCGATCGTCGAGCTGGATCGCCAGCAGGTCGTGTTCGTCGAAGCGCTCCTGGATCGCCAGCAGGTCGCGGATCTGCCGCGCACGGGCGCCAAGGTCATAACCACCGTTGCCGACATTGGCCAGTGCCTCGCCGTCGAGGACGCGGCCGTTGGCGGTCCACAGGCGATGGTTCGGTGGGTCGATCAATGCCGGCGAGGCGTCGCTGCGGATCGGCCAGGGGGCGCAGTCCTGGTTGTGGGCGGCGTTGAAGCCGGCCGGCGCGCAGCCCGGACCGCGATCCGGGCGGGCGCCGATCAGGCGCCAGGCGATGCGTCCGCTGCGGTCGCCGACCACCAGGTTCTGTGCGGGAATGCCGGCGTGGTCGGCGAACTGCAGGGCCGCGTCCAGGTCACCGGCGCGGGCCAGGTCACCGAAGTCCAGGCGCACCGCACCGGGCAGCTGGGCGACCCAGCGCAGCGCGTCGCCGCTGCCATCGGCATGCGTGTGCAGGATCGGCCCCCAGGCGGATTCGCGCACCGGGAACACCACGTCGGCCTGGCCGGCCACCGCAATCCGCTCTTCATGCACGGTCACTGCGGCATTGGCCGGTTCGGTGCGGTAGTCCGCCGTGTCGATGTAACTGTTGGTGAAACCCCAGGCGACGTGCCCGTTGCTGCCGACGATCACGGCCGGAAGGCCCGGCAGCGAGAAGCCGGTGACGTCGACCTGTCCGCCCGCGGCCTGCGGGTCGGGGTAGCGCAGGCGCACGCGGAACCACAGACCCGGCGCGCGCAGGCCCAGGTGCATGTCGTCGGCGACGATCGCGCGACCGTCGGCGGTGAGCGCGCCGGCCACGGCGAAGTTGTTGCTGCCGATGACATCGGCCTCTTCCTGCCCGGTGCCCGGCTTTCCCTTCAGCGTGCGCAGGTCCAGCTGGCTGGCATCGGGCAGCGTGGCGTTGCCGGTGGGTTCGCCGAACAGCGGCGCATCCCATTCCGTGCCGTCGTGGGCGATCAATGCGTACAGCGCCGGCGGCACCACTGCGCGGATGCGGCTCAGTGCAAGCTCGGTCTGGTTGCCGGGGTCCTGCAGGTCGGCGTACATGGCCAGCCCGGTCAGCACGCTGTCGCTGGCCTGCCACGGTTGCGGCGACTGCCGCAGCAGCAGGTAGGCCCATGGCCGCACGGAGAGGCCGGCCAGGCCCTCATTGACCCCACCGACATAGGCGCTCACGGCGTCGACGTTGTCGCCCAGCGCAGCCTGCATGTTCGCCTCGGTGCGCGCGCGCAGCCGATGCACGCGCATGCGCTTGTCGGCATCGATCGCCTTCGGGCCAAACAGTGCGGACAGTTCGCCGGCGGCGCTGCGGCGCATCAGGTCCATCTCGAAATAGCGTTCCTGCGCATGCACGCGGCCCAATGCGCGCATCGCGTCGGCCTGGCTGGTGGCGGTGATGGTGACCACGCCCAGCGCATCGCGCTCGATGGTGACCGGCCTGGCCAGGCCGGGCAGCGCATGCTCGCCGTCCAGGTCGGCCAGGCTGCCGCGCAGCAGCAGCCACAGCACCAGTGCGGTGACCAGCACGATGGCGACCAACACGCCCAGCACCCAACGCCATGTACGTCGCATCGCACGTCCTTTCCGAACTCGTGGGCCGATTGTAGCCGCAGGCGCAACTGCGACTGATTCCGATTAGATCACCGTATTTTGAAATGCGGCACCCTATGCCGCATCGATTCACAGGAGCCCCCCATGAAAGGCAACCCGGACGTCATCGCCTGCCTGAAGGAACTGCTGCGCGGCGAGCTTGCTGCCCGCGACCAGTACTTCATCCATTCCCGCCGCTACGAGGACCAGGGCCTGTTCGCGCTGTACGAACGCCTGAACCACGAGATGGAAGAGGAAACCCAGCACGCCGATGCGCTGCTGCGCCGGATCCTGTTCCTGGGCGGCGACCCGGACATGCGCCCGCACGCCACCGAGCCGGGCAAAACCGTCGAAGAGATGCTGCAGAAGGATCTCGACACTGAATACGCCGTTCGGAACAATCTGGCCGCCGGCATGAAGCTGTGCGAGGAGAAGGGCGACTACGTGAGCCGCGACATCCTGCTGGCGCAGCTGAAGGACACTGAGGAAGACCACGCCTGGTGGCTGGAACAGCAGCTGGGCCTGATCAAGCGCATCGGCCTGGAGCTGTACCAGCTGAGCAAGATCGACGGCACCGGCGCCGCGGCGCACTGAGCCGGCACCGCTTTTTGTAGAGCCGAGCCAATGCTCGGCTGCGTTCCGGTAGAGCCGACCAGCGGTCGGCTCTACCAGAAGAAGTACAGCGTTCTGTCGCCCGCCAGCACCGGAGCACCGCCAGCCAGCCTTCGCCCGCCAGCCGCTCCACCGCCTGCCAGCCGACAACGAAAAAGCCGGGGAATGCCCCGGCTTTTTCGTGTCCGGGGTCAGAGCCCTTTCCGGTGGAAAGGGATCCGACCCCCGTGCTCCTCACTCCACCGACAACCCTTCCACCTTCTGCCAGCCGCGCGGCAGAAGGTGGCCGCGGGTGGCGCGGGCGCCGAGGTAGGCGTCGAGCTCGTTGAACTTCAGCCCCATCGTGCGCTGACCGCTGCGCACCTGCAGGGTCTGCCCCGGGCTGATCGCCACGATGGCGACCACGCGTTCGGTGGCGAGCTTGGCCTTCGGGATCTCGATGATCTTGTTGCCCTTACCCTTGTCCAGTTCCGGCAGGTCGTTGGCGGCGATCGCCAGCAGGTTGCCGGAGCTGGTCACTGCCACGATGCGGTCGGTGGCGACGTTGGCCACTGCCGACGGGGTCAGCACCGACGAACCGGCCGACAGGTTCAGCATCGCCTTGCCGGCCTTGTTGCGGCCGATCAGGTTCTCGAAGCGGGTGACGAAGCCATAACCGTGGCTGGAGGCCAGCACGAAGCGGGTGTCCGGCTCGGCGCTGGCCAGGGTGACGAAGCTGGTGCCCGGTGCCGGCGAGAAGCGGCCGGTCAGCGGTTCACCATTGCCACGCGCGGAGGGCAAGGTGTGCACCGGCGTCGAGTAGGCGCGGCCCTCGCTGTCGAGGAACGCGACCTGCTGGGTGCTGCGTGCGCGCACCGCGCCCTGCAGTCCGTCGCCTTCACGGTAGGACAGGGCAGATGCATCGACGTCGTGGCCCTTGGCGGCACGGATCCAGCCCTTCTCCGACAGCACCACGGTCATCGGCTCGCTCGGCACCAGCTCGGTCTCGTCGATGGCCTGCGCCGCCTGACGCTGCACCAGCGGCGAACGGCGTGCGTCGCCGAACTTCCTGGCGTCGGCAGTCAGTTCGTCGCGGATCAGCTTCTTCAGCTTGGCCTTGCTGTCGAGGATGCCGAGGATCTTCTCGCGTTCCTTGGCCAGCTCGTCCTGCTCGCCGCGGATCTTCATCTCTTCCAGGCGGGCCAGCTGCTTCAGCTTGGTTTCCAGGATGTACTCGGCCTGTTCCTCGGACAGGCCGAAGCGCGCGATCAGCGCCGCCTTCGGTTCGTCCTCGGTACGGATGATGTGGATCACCTCGTCCAGGTTGAGGAAGGCGACCAGCAGGCCTTCCAGCAGGTGCAGGCGGCGCTCGACCTTCTGCAGGCGGTGCTGCAGGCGGCGGGTGACGGTGTTGCTGCGGAAGGTCAGCCATTCGCTGAGCAGCATCTTCAGGTTCTTCACCTGAGGACGGCCGTCCAGCCCGATCACGTTGAGGTTGACGCGGTAGCTGCGCTCCAGGTCCGTGGTGGCGAACAGGTGGCCCATCAGTTGGTCGGCGTCGACGCGGTTCGAACGCGGCACCAGCACCACGCGCACCGGGTTGGCGTGGTCGGATTCATCGCGGATGTCTTCCAGCCACGGCAGCTTCTTGGCGCGCATCTGTGCGGCGATCTGCTCGATCACCTTCGACGGCGACACCTGGAACGGCAGCGCCGTGATCACGATGTTGCTGGCTTCCTTGGTGAAGGTCGCGCGTGCACGCACGCTGCCGTTGCCAGTCTCGTAGATGTTGCGCAGGTCATTGGCCGCAGTGATGATCTCGGCGCTGGACGGGTAGTCCGGGCCCTGCACGTGTTCGCACAGGTCGCGCACGCTGGCGTCGGGATTGTCCAGCAGGTGCAGCAGCGCGCTGACGATCTCGTTGAGATTGTGCGGCGGCACGTCGGTGGCCATGCCCACGGCGATGCCGGTGGTGCCGTTGAGCAGCAGGTGCGGCAGCCGCGCCGGCATCCAGGTCGGCTCCTGCAGGGTGCCGTCGAAGTTCGGTGCCCAGTCGGTGGTGCCCTGGCCCAGTTCGCCCAGCAGCACTTCGGCGATCGGGGTCAGCTTGGATTCGGTGTAACGCATCGCCGCGAACGACTTCGGGTCGTCACTGGAGCCGAAGTTGCCCTGGCCCTCGATCAGCGGGTAGCGGTACGAGAACGGCTGCGCCATCAGCACGAGTGCTTCGTAGCATGCACTGTCGCCGTGCGGGTGGTACTTACCGATGACGTCACCGACGGTGCGCGCGGACTTCTTCGGCTTGGACGCGGCATTCAGGCCCAGCTCGCTCATCGAATAGATGATGCGGCGCTGCACCGGCTTCAGGCCGTCGCCGATGAAAGGCAGGGCACGGTCCAGGACCACGTACATCGAGTAGTCGAGGTAGGCGCGTTCGGCGTACTCGCGCAGCGGCAGTTGTTCGAATCCGTGGAACACGGGGCGGGCAAGTTCGGTCATGCGGCGTTGTTACCTATGTCGGGAGGCGGCGACGGCGGTCGCCGCTCGCAATCCTGTGATTATCCGGATGCGGCGGGGGATGCCAAGCCGCGTGCAGGGTCCAGCCCGGTTTCCAGGCCGTGGCCGGCCCGCGCCAGGTAGCGCCCCGGTGGCAGCCCGAAGTGGCGGCGGAACACGGTGACGAAGGCGCTGGCGCTGCTGAAGCCCAGTGCATGGGCGATGTCGGCGACGCTGCGGCCATCGGTCAACTGGCGCAGGGCTTCGGAGAGCCGGGCCTGCTGCCGCCACTGAGCGAAGCTGAGCGTGGTCTCGTCGCGGAAGTGGCGGGTCAGGCTGCGCGGTGACAGGCCGGCCCAGTGCGCCCATTCGGCCAGGCTGCGTTCGTCGGACGGGTCGGCCAGCAGCTGCGAGGCGATCTTCAGCAGGCGCCGGTCATGCGGCATCGGCAAGTGCATGCGCTGGCGTGGCGCTGTGCGGATCTCGTCCGCCAGCACCTCGATGATGTGCTGGCGTTCGGAGGTGGTGTCGTAGCCCGGTGGCCAGTCACAGATGCGCTCGGCGAGCGCCTGCGCCAGCTTGGACAGGCCCAGCACGCAGGGATCGGAGGGCAGGGTGGCACAGACCGGAGCCGCCAGCGCCATGCCCCAGCCACGCAGGGGGCCGTCGAGGGTGACCGTGTGCGGCTCCAGCGGTGGCATCCAGCCGGCCGAGCCCGGCGCCAGCGACCAGGTGCCGTGCGAGGTACGGGTGGTCAGAAGGCCGCGCTCGACGCAGATCAGCTGCGCGCGCTGGTGATGATGCCAATCCACTTCACGGACCAGCCCTTGCGGGCTGTCGAAACGGAAACCGACCACCGGGGGACCGTCGTTGCGCTCGAACCAGTCCAGTGCTTCGTCCCTGAGCAGGCGTTTGGGAGTAGGGATTTCTGCCTTGTTCATCATGTCTGCTGGCTGAAATGTGTCATCCATTGGCTGGATTGTACTACCGGGCCACCTGACCAGGTCATTAAGGTAGGCGCCTTCACCGATCCAGCCCACTGCTGCAACACAGCATTCGATGCCAGATCAAATATTTCCATTGAGAAATATTTTTTTTGGAAGAGAATGCTCCCCCATGATCTGTCCTGCAACCACTCCCCCCAGCTTCGGCCTGCTGCTGCGCCAGGTGCGCGACGGCCTGGTCCGCCAACTCGACGCGTCCATGGCTGAAGAAGATCTGGGCATCGGCTTCACCCACTACATCGGGTTGAAGGTGCTTTCGAACATGGCGCCGTGCACCGCCAACGAACTGGCCCAGGCCATCGATCAGGTGCCCAGCGCGGTGACCCGGCTGCTGGACAAGCTCGAAGCGCTGGGCTGCGTCCGCCGCGAACCGCATGCGCAGGACCGGCGGGCATTGCAGATCGTGCTGACCGACGAAGGCCGCGCGCTGTGGGCGCGCTTGAAGCTGCGTGGCGACGCGGTGATGGATTACGCCCTGCGTGATCTTTCCGCCGACGAGCGCACGCTGCTGCTGTCCCTCCTTACCCGAATCCGCGATTCACTGACGACCCCATGAACCCGATCCCGCATTCCACTTTCCGCCGGTCCGGGCGCGCGCTGCTGGTGTCAGCGCTGGCCCTGGCCCTGGCCGCCTGTGCCAGCAGTCGTGGCCTCAACCCGCAGGGCCACGTGCTTGACGTGGACAGCCTGCACAGCGAACGCACCCTGGCCGACACCGACCTGAGCGCCACTGGCTTCCCGGCGCAGGACTGGTGGAAGGCACTGGGTGATGCGCAGCTGGACGCGCTGGTCGCAGAGGGCCTGGCCGGCCACCCGAGCCTCGACGCCGCCGATGCCCGCCTGCGCCAGGCCCAGGCCCAGGTCGGCACCGCACGTGCCGACGAACTGCCGAGCCTGTCGGTGTCCGGTGGCTACACCGGCCTGCGCCTGCCCGAATCGATGGTCGGCAGCGAGATGGGTGGCCGTTACGGCGGCAGCAGCCAGGTCGCCTTCGACTTCAGCTACGGCGTGGACCTGTGGGGCGGCAAGCGCGCCGCCTGGGAAGCCGCCGTGGACGGTGCGCACGCCGCCACCGTTGAAGCGCAGGCTGCACGCCTGAACCTGTCCACTGGCATCACCCAGGCCTATGCCGACCTGGCCTACGCGTGGCAGCTCAACGACGTGGCCGAGGAAGAGCTGACCCGTTCGCAGAAGTCACTTGAACTGACCCGCCAGCGCCGCAGCGCCGGCATCGACAGTGATCTGCAGGTGCGCCAGGCCGAGGCCCGTGTGCCGGCCGCGCAGCAGCAGGTGCAGGCCGCCCAGCAGCGTATCGACGCCGCCCGCACCGCGCTGGCCGCGCTGGTCGGCAAGGGCCCGGACCGTGGCCTGTCGATCCAGCGCCCGCGGCCGCTGAATCCGGTGGCACTGCAGCTGCCGGGCGTGCTGCCCAGCGAGCTGCTTGGCCGCCGCCCCGACATCGTCGCCGCACGCTGGCGCGTTGAAGCGGCCGACAAGCAGATCAAGGTTGCCAAGACCAAGTTCTACCCGAGCTTCAACCTGACCGCGCTGGCCGGCGTGGTCGCCCCGAACGTGGGCGACCTGCTGAAGAGCAGCTCCACCTTTGCCTATATCGGCCCGGCGCTGAGCCTGCCGATCTTCGAGGGCGGGAAGCTGCGCGCCAACCTGGCCAATACCGATGCGCAGTACGACCTGGCGGTGGCCAACTACAACCAGACCGTGCTCGATGCGCTGCGTGATGTGGCCGACCAGGTCAACGCGGTGCGCTCGCTGGCACAGCAGGCGCAGTCGCAGCAGCAGGCGGTGGACACCGCACGCGCTGCCTTCGACCTGGCCCAGCAGCGCTACCGCGCCGGCATCGGCAGCTACCTGGACGTGCTGACCGCGCAGTCCACCCTGCTGCAGTCGCAGCAGCAGCTGGCCGGCCTGCAGTCGCAGCAGGTGCAGTCCTCGGTGCGCCTGAGCAAGGCGCTGGGCGGTGGTTTCCAGCCCACTGACGCCGACCGCGCACCGATCGCCTCCCATTCCGATTCCTCGCATTCCTGAAGATCTCCGACATGAGCCAGACCCAAGACACCGCGGCCCCGGCCGCCCCCAACCGCCGCGGCCACCTGCTGCGCGGCCTGTTCGTGATCGTCGTGCTGCTGCTTGCCGCTTTGGCGCTGTGGTACTTCATGTTCGGCCGTTGGTTCGAAGAGACCGACGATGCCTACGTGCAGGGCAACCAGGTGCAGATCACCCCGCTGGTGGCCGGCACCGTGGTCGCCATCAATGCCGATGACGGCATGCGCGTGGAGCGCGGCCAGCTGCTGGTGCAGCTGGACCCGTCCGACACCGCAGTGGCGCTGCAGCAGGCCGAAGCCAACCTGGCCAAGACCGTGCGCCAGACCCGCGGCCTGTACCGCAGCGTAGAAGGCGCGCAGGCGGACCTGAACGCCCGCCAGGTGACCCTGAAGCGCGTGCGCGAAGACTACGCCCGCCGCAAGGACCTGGCTGCCACCGGCGCCATCTCCAACGAAGAACTGGCCCACGCCCGCGACGAGCTGGCCGCGGCCGAAGCGGCCGTGGCCGGTTCGCGCGAGACCGTCGAGCGCAACCGCGCGCTGGTCGACGACACCGTGATCGCCACCCAGCCGGATGTGCAGGCCGCCGCTGCGCAGCTGCGCCAGGCCTTCCTCAACAACGCCCGCGCCGGCATCGTTGCACCGGTCTCCGGCTACGTCGCCCGTCGTTCGGTGCAGGTCGGCCAGCGCGTGCAGCCGGGCAATGCCCTGATGGCCGTGGTGCCGACCGAGCAGATGTGGGTCGAGGCCAACTTCAAGGAAACCCAGCTGCGCCACATGCGCCTGGGCCAGGAAGTGGAGCTGAAGTCGGACCTGTACGCCGGCGACGTGAAGTACAAGGGGCGCATCCAGAGCCTGGGCCTGGGCACCGGCTCGGCGTTCTCGCTGCTGCCGGCACAGAACGCCAGCGGCAACTGGATCAAGATCGTGCAGCGCGTACCGGTGCGCATCGCCATCGATGCCAAGCAGCTGGCCGAGCACCCGCTGCGCATCGGCCTGTCGATGAAGGCCGAAGTGAGCCTGCGCGACCAGAAGGGCGAAGTGCTGCCGAGCACCCCGGCCAAGGGCACGGTGTTCGACACCGACGTGTATGCCAAGCAGCTGCATGATGCCGACGAGGTGATCCACACGATCATCCAGGGCAACCTGCCGCAGCAGCAGGCGAAGGTGGGCTGAGGTCGCCATGTCCGCACAAGCTCCAGCCGCGCCCGGCGCTCCGGGCGCACCGGCGGCGCCGGCTGCGGCCTCCGGGTTCCTGCCGCCCAGCGTCGCCCTGTGCACCGTAGGCCTGGCGATGGCGTCGTTCATGCAGGTGCTCGACACCACCATCGCCAACGTCTCGCTGCCGACCATCGCCGGTAACCTCGGTGCCAGTTCGCAGCAGGCGACCTGGGTCATCACTTCGTTCGCGGTCAGCACGGCCATCGCGCTGCCGCTGACCGGCTGGCTCAGCCGCCGCTTCGGCGAACGCAAACTGTTCGTCTGGGCGACCCTGGCCTTCGTCATCACCTCGCTGCTGTGCGGCCTTGCGCAGAGCATGGGCATGCTGGTGGTGTCGCGTGCGCTGCAGGGCTTCGTGGCCGGCCCGATGTACCCGATCACGCAGTCGCTGCTGGTCTCGATCTATCCACGTGAGAAGCGCGGGCAGGCATTGGCACTGCTGGCGATGATCACGGTGGTGGCGCCGATCTGCGGCCCGATCCTCGGTGGCTGGATCACCGACAACTACAGCTGGGAATGGATCTTCCTGATCAACGTGCCACTGGGCATCTTCGCCGCGCTGGTGGTGGGCAGCCAGCTGAAGGGACGCCCGGAGCAGATCGAGAAGCCGAAGATGGACTACGTCGGCCTGATCACGCTGGTGATTGGTGTCGGCGCGCTGCAGCTGGTGCTCGACCTGGGCAACGACGAGGACTGGTTCTCGTCGATGAAGATCGTGGTGCTGGCCTGCGTGGCGGTGGTGACGCTGACGGTGTTCCTGATCTGGGAACTGACCGACAAGGATCCGATCGTCGACCTGAAGCTGTTCCGGCACCGCAACTTCCGTGCCGGCACGCTGGCAATGGTGGTGGCCTACGCGGCGTTCTTCAGCGTGGCGCTGCTGATTCCGCAGTGGCTGCAGCGTGACATGGGCTACACCGCGATCTGGGCAGGCCTGGCGACCGCACCGATCGGCATCCTGCCGGTGATCATGACGCCGTTCGTGGGCAAGTATGCGTCGCGCTTCGACATGCGGATGCTGGCCACCGTGGCCTTCATCGTGCTGTCGATGACCAGCTTCCTGCGCTCGAACTTCAACCTGCAGGTGGACTACATGCACGTGGCCGGCGTGCAGCTGATCATGGGCATTGGCGTGGCGCTGTTCTTCATGCCGGTGCTGCAGATCCTGCTGTCGGACCTGGATGGGCGCGAGATCGCGGCGGGCTCTGGCCTGGCGACGTTCCTGCGCACGCTGGGCGGCAGCTTCGCGGCCTCGCTGACGACGTGGCTGTGGGCGCGGCGTACCCAGGTGCACCATGCCGACCTGACCGAGCATATCTCGGCCTATCAGCCGGGCATGCAGGACCAAGTGGCGGCGATGGGGCAGGGCGACCTGCAGCACGGCGCAGCGGTACTGAACAACATGATCAACCACCAGGCATCGCAGATGGGTTTCAACGACATCTTCTTCCTGCTGGGTTGGATCTTCCTGGCGATCATCACCTTCCTGTGGCTGGCCAAGCCGCCGTTCGGCGCAGGCGCGGGTGCGGCGTCCGCGGGCGGTGGGCATTGATCGACCATTGGCGTTGAAACGCAGAATACCCCGCCGCAAGGCGGGGTTTTTCTTTTGGTAGATCCACGCCATGCGTGGATGGATCCCGGGGTCGTGTGGGTTCCCGAATCCCGGAAACGAAAAAACCCGCTTTCGCGGGTTTGATCATCTTGAGTCGTGGTGCCCAGGAGAGGACTCGAACCTCCACGGTTTTACCCGCTAGTACCTGAAACTAGTGCGTCTACCAATTCCGCCACCTGGGCGACTCAGGAGAAGAATTGTGCGGCACGGCAGAGAGTGTGTCAACAACATTTCACACTTTTTTCTGCGGTCGCACGCCCAGGTGGTGCAGCAGGCTGCGCATCGCCGGTGACAGCTGCGCCCACCCGGCGAAACAGGCGCACAGGCGGCGTTGTGCCCACGCATCGGCAAGCGGCACCGCAACGGTATGCGTACTGCGTCGATGCTGGCGCGCGATGCTCCGCGGCACGATGCCGACACCGATGCCGTGGCCGACCATGATGCAGACACCCTCGAAGGTCTTCATGCGGATGCGCACATCCAGGCGGCGCCCGATGTCGCGGGCCTGGTCTTCGATGTAGAACTGAAGCGCATTGCCATCGGCGAGGGCAACGAAGGTCTCGCCGGCGGCATCGGCGAAGGTCACGCTGCGCAGTGATGCAAACCGGTGATCGGCAGGCAGCAGCATCACCAGCGGATCTTCGGCCACCACATGCTGCTGCAGGCCGGTGGCGTCGACCGCATCACTGATGATGCCGGCCTCGGCCTGGCCAGCGCTGATTGCACGCACGACTTCGGGGCTGGTGCGTTCCAGCAGTTCGACGTGCAGGTGGGGTCGTTCGGCCAACCACGGTGCGAGCCGCGAGGGCAGGTAGCTGGTCAGTGCTGCGGTGTTGGCATACAGATGCAGGGTGCCGCGCGCCCCCTGCGCGAATGCCTGCAGTTCGCCGCGCAGCTGCGCCTGCTGTTGCAGGATCAGGCGTGCATGGTGGGCGAGGGCGGCGCCGGCTTCAGTCAGGCTGACGCCACGTGGATGCCGGTTCAACAGCAGGATGCCGGCATCGGCTTCGATCGTGCGCAGCCGCTCGCTGGCCGAACCCAGGGCCAGGTTCGCCTGCGTTGCGCCGGCAGTGATGCTCCCCGCCTCGGCGATTGCCAGGAACAGGCGCAGGTCGGCGATGTCCATCCGCATGTGATGCCCTCGTCGCAACGCCCGAGCCTTCGGGTCAGCCGAAGGCAGGGCCGGGAAGACCGCATTGTGCGCCGGGCGACGGCCCGATCCAATGAAGGCATGAATGAATCGATGTACTTCTATGGGCTGCTGGTGGTGGTGTTCGTGCTGGCCGGCGTGGTCAAGGGCGTGACGGGCATGGGGCTGCCGACGGTGGCGATGGGCCTGCTCGGTGGCGCGCTGTCGCCGGTGGCGGCGGCGTCGATGCTGTTCATCCCGACCTTCGTCACCAATGCGTGGCAGCTGCTGTCCGGGCCGTCACTGGGCCACATCGTGCGGCGCCTGTGGCCGATGATGCTGGCCGTGGTGGTGGTGACGCTGGGTTCGGCAGCGTTGCTGGTACGGGTCGATCGCAGCGGGTCGCGCGTTGCGCTGGGCGTGGCCCTGATGGTCTATGCCGCCTATGCGTTGCTTGCGCCGGTGTTCCGCGTGCCGCAGCGGCGCGAGCGCTGGCTGGGGCCGCTGGTGGGCGCGCTGTCCGGCGTAGTGACCGGCGCCACCGGCGTGTTCGTGATGCCGGCGGTGCCGTACCTGCAATCACTGGGGTTGCAGCGCGAAGAACTGGTGCAGGCGCTCGGGCTGGCGTTCACCGTATCGACGATTGCACTGACCACGGGCCTGGTGCTGCACGGTGCGTTCGGCATCCAGCAGCTGGGCTTGAGTGCACTGGCGGTGGTGCCGGCACTGCTGGGCATGTGGCTGGGGCAGGTGATCCGGCAGCGCATCAGTGCGCGGCTGTTCCGCGCCTGCTTTCTGGGTTTCCTGCTGCTGCTCGGGCTGGAGCTGGTGCTGCGGCCGCTGCTGTGACGCCGGCCGCCCCGGGGAGGCGTGGCAATGCCGGATGACAGGCATGAAAAAACCCGCTTTCGCGGGTCTTTCTCATTCTCGACGTGGTGCCCAGGAGAGGACTCGAACCTCCACGGTTTTACCCGCTAGTACCTGAAACTAGTGCGTCTACCAATTCCGCCACCTGGGCGTCGAGGAGCGAGATTATGGGGTGTTGTTACGCGGGTGTCAACAATTTTTGTGGGCCTGGGGGTGGATCCGGTTTCGCCTGCGAGATGGGCTACGACCCCATCTCACTCGCTTGGGGTCAGAGCCCTTTCCTTCGGAAAGGGATCCGACCCCGCTACCGGATCGCAGGCAAAAAAAATCCCCGCCGAAGCGAGGAGTTTTTTCGTTGGTGCCCAGGAGAGGACTCGAACCTCCACGGTTTTACCCGCTAGTACCTGAAACTAGTGCGTCTACCAATTCCGCCACCTGGGCGTTCCAGAGGCGCAATTGTGAAGATGAATCCGGGAGCTGTCAACGACTTCCTGAAATTATTTCATCCAACGCCTCCAAGGCGGGCGCTGACCCGTTCTGCACGCCGTCAACGGCTACCATGTAGGGCGATGACTACCAAAAAACCAAGCAAGGGCGGGAGCAAGTCCCGCAGCCAAGGCCCGAAGAAGGGCCCGAAGGCGGGCGCAGCCCGCACCACCAAGCCGGGCAAGCCGTTGCCGGGCTGGTTCCCCGAATTGAATGAAGGCGGTGCGCCGCCACGCGGCCGCAAGGTCCGCACCGCTGATGCGGCAGCACCCGGCCCGGCCCCGGGCCGCAAGCTGCCGCCGACCGGCAAGGTGATCGACGATCCCTATGCCGCCCGCGAAGCAGAGAAATACGAACAGCCCATCGCCAGCCGCGAGGCCATCCTGGCCCTGCTGGAGCGTTGCGAAGGGCCGCAGACCGCCGAGGAACTGGGGGCACGCCTGGGCCTGACCGCACCGGATCGGGCCGAGGCGCTGTCGCGCCGGCTTGGTGCCATGGTCCGTGATGGCCAACTGGTGCAGAACCGCCGCGGCGGCTTCGCCCCGATCCAGACCCTGAACCTGGTCACCGGCGTGGTGATCGCCAACCCGGAGGGGTTCGGCTTCCTGCGCCCGGTCGAGGGCGGCGACGACCTGTTCCTGCCGCCGTATGAAATGCGCAAGGTCATGCACGGCGACAAGGTGCTGGCCCGCGTGACCGGCATCGACCACCGTGGCCGTCGCGAAGGCAGCATTGCGCGCGTGCTCGAACGCGGCATGACCCGCCTGATCGGCCGCTTCAGCGTCGAGATGGGGATCAATTACGTGGTACCTGACGACAAGCGCGTGCAGCGCAACGTGCAGGTACCGCCGGACCAGACCGGGGGCGCGCGTGATGGCCAGCTGGTGGTCTGCGAACTGACCCAGGCCCCGGACAGCCGCCGCCCGCCGATCGGCCGCATCATCGCCGTGCTCGGCGACAAGCTGACCGCATCGCTGGTGGTGGAGACCGCCATCCACGGCCATGAACTGCCGTTCGAGTTTCCGCAGGAGGTGCTGGACGAAGCCGCCTCGGTGCCGCTGGTGGTCGAGCCGGCAATGATCGGCGATCGTGTCGATCTGCGCAGCACGCCGCTGGTTACCATCGATGGCGAGGATGCCAAGGACTTCGACGACGCGGTGTACTGCGAGCCGAATGCCGATGGCTTCCGCCTGGTGGTGGCCATTGCCGATGTTTCGAACTACGTCCGCCCCGGCACACCGCTGGACGAAGAAGCGCAGAAGCGTGCCACCTCGGTCTACTTCCCGGGCTTCGTGGTGCCGATGCTGCCGGAGACGTTGTCCAATGGCATCTGCTCGCTGATGCCCAAGGTCGACCGCATGTGCTTCGTCTGCGACATGCAGATCGACCGCGATGGCCTGGTCACGCATTCGCGCTTCTACGAGGCGGTGATGAATTCGCACGCGCGCCTGACCTACACCCAGGTGTGGAAGGCGGTGGGCGAGGACGATGCCGATACCAAGGCCTGGATGGGTGACCTGCTGCCGCAGGTGCAGCGCCTGCACCAGCTGTACAAGGTGCTGTCAAAGGCACGTGCCAAGCGCGGTGCCATCGAGTTCGAAAGCAGCGAGGTACGCTTCGTGCTGGACAACCGTGGTGAAGTCACCCAGGCCGGCATGCTGGTGCGCAACGACGCGCACAAGCTGATCGAGGAATGCATGATCGCGGCCAATGTGGAGGCGGCGAAGTACCTGCTGTCGCGCCATGTGCCGGCCCCGTACCGCATCCACGAGAAGCCGCCGGAAACCAAGTACGCCGACCTGCTGGAATTCCTCAAGGAGTTCAAGCTGAGCCTGCCACCGTGGTCGAAGGTGCGCCCGGGTGACTACACCAAGCTGCTGAAGAAGATCCGCGACCGCCCCGATGCGACGCTGCTGGAGTCGGTGTTGCTGCGCAGCCAGAGCCTGGCGATCTACAGCCCGGAGAACCACGGCCACTTCGGCCTGGCGCTGGAGGCCTACGCGCACTTCACGTCGCCGATCCGTCGCTATCCCGACCTGCTGGTGCACCGCGCGATCAAGCATGCGCTGTCCGGCAAGCCGCTGGACAAGTTCACCTACAACGCCCGCGAGATGGCCGCGCTGGCGCTGCAGTGTTCCGAGCGTGAGCGCCGTGCCGACGAGGCCGAGCGCGAGGTCGACGAGCGTTACCGCGCGGCGTGGATGGAAAAGCACGTGGGCGGCCAGTTCGACGGCGTGATCAGCGGCGTGACCAGCTTCGGCCTGTTCGTGGAACTGGACGAGTCGAAGGTGCAGGGCTTGGTCCACGTGACCCAGCTGCCGCAGGACTATTACAAGTTCGACGCGACCCGCAAGACGTTGACCGGCGAGCGCCGCGGCGGCAGCTACCGGCTGGGCGACCGCGTGCGCATCCTGGTGCTGAAGGCCAGCATGGAAGAACGCAAGATCGACTTCCGCCTGGTGGAACACAAGGGTGAGGACGAGGGCGATGGCCTACCGCCGCTGCCTGAGCGGGGCAAGCCGGCCAAGCGGACCAAGAAGCAATATTGAAAGGCGTGCCGACCAACGGTCGGCACCCACCTCACCCGGTAGGTGCCAACCGTTGGTTGGCACGCACCGCTCGTCAGGTAGGTGTCGACCTTGGTCGACACGATCTTCCGGAGGAAAGCAGCAATGCAAGGCCAACCCGAATACAGCGGCGGTTGCCAGTGCGGCGCGATCCGCTTCCACGTGCGTGGCGCGCTGACCGACAGCTCGATCTGCCATTGCCGGATGTGCCAGAAGGCCTTTGGTGCCTACTACGCGCCGCTGGTGTCGGTACGCGGTGTGCAGTTCAGCTGGACCCGCGGCCAGCCGCGCTATTTCCAGTCGTCCAACGTGGTGCGGCGTGGCTTCTGCGCCGACTGCGGTACGCCATTGACCTACGAAGCGCCCGATGGCGTGGCGGTGGCTGCTGGCGCGTTCGACGAAGCCGAACGCCTGCCTCCGACGATCCAGTACGGGGTCGAACGCAAGCTGCCCTTCGTCGACAGCCTGGCCAGCCTGCCGGTACGGCGTACCGAGCAGGACATCGCGGCCCTGGACTTCCTGGCCACGATCGTGTCCCACCAGCACCCCGACCACGACACGCCGCACTGGCCACCGCGCAGCCGGTGAGGTTTGTGTAGAGCCGAGCCCATGCTCGGCGGCCTTGAAGCGCGGCCGCCGCCGATGCTCTACCATAGCCACCCCCTTTCCGGTCCCCGCCCGCATGAGCAAGAACAGCCAGTGGATCGTCGGCGTCAACGCCGTCGCCTCCTCCATCGAGAACGACGCCGAGAACGTCCGCGAAGTGCTGGTCGAGGCCGGAGCGAAGAACCCGCGCCTGACCGAGATCGAGGAAAACGCCCGCCGCAAGGGCATCGACGTGCGCAAGGTGAACAGCCAGGCGCTGGACGGTGTGGGGGGCTCGGTGCGCCACCAGGGCGTGGCCGCGCGCTATGCCGCCGCCCGCACCTACAGCGAGAACGAGCTGGAAGGCCTTGTCACTGCGGCCGAGGGCAAGGCGCTGCTGCTGGTGCTGGACGAGGTGCAGGACCCGCACAATCTGGGTGCCTGCCTGCGCTCGGCCGCTGCGGCCGGTGCGACTGCAGTGATCATCCCCAAGGACAAGTCGGCCACGGTCAACGCCACCGTGCGCAAGACCTCGGCCGGCGCCGCCGACCTCATCCCGGTGGTGGCGGTAACCAACCTGTCGCGCTGCCTGAAGGACCTGCAGAAGCAGGGCGTGTGGATCTACGGTCTGGCCGGTGAGGCCACCGCGTCGCTGTACCAGCTGGACCTGAAGGGCAACATCGCGCTGGTGCTGGGCGGCGAGGCCGATGGCCTGCGCCGCCTGACCCGCGAGAACTGCGATGGCCTGGTCAAGATCCCGATGCCGGGCGAGATCGAGAGTCTGAATGTTTCCGTCGCGGCCGGCGTCAGCCTGTTCGAGGCCGTGCGCCAGCGCGGTTGATCTGTTGAGCCGAGCCCACGCTCGGCTATCGCATACCCGATCAGGAAAGCAGCCGAGCATGGGCTCGGCTCTAAGAAGCCGCTACCCCGCGCTGCCACCCAGTGCCTTGAACAGGGTCACGTCGTTGTTCAGCTGGCCCTGGCGCACGCGCGCCAGCGACAGCTCGGCATCGCGCCGGGTCTGCTGCGCTTCCAGCCAGGTGCGCAGATCGGTAGCACCCACGCGATAACGCACTTCCTGCGCGCGCTCCACTTCCACCGCTTCCTCGTACGAAGCCTGCGAGGCAGCGACCTGGCGCGCCAGCTGCTCGCGCGCGGACAGGGCGTTGTCCACTTCCGAGAGCGCGGTGTACAGCGTCTTGCGGAAATTGGTCGCGGCGATCTGATAGCTGGTGCCGGCGATATCGGTATCCAGCTGCGCGCGCTGCAGGTTGAGGAATGGCAGCGAAAGGCCGGCACCCAGCGTGGCCACCGGATTGCGCAGTACATCGCCCAGCGAGGCCGCACTGGAACCGAGGCTGCCGGTCAGGCTCAGCGCCGGGTAGTACTGGGTGGCGGTGACCCTGATGGTCTTCAGGCTGTTGCGCAGGCGGAGTTCTGCCGCACGCAGGTCGGGGCGGCGGCCGAGCAGATCGGCCGGCAGCCCCTCGACAA
The DNA here is from genome assembly GCF_051853085.1 of Stenotrophomonas sp. T8. Lineage (NCBI taxonomy): Bacteria > Pseudomonadati > Pseudomonadota > Gammaproteobacteria > Lysobacterales > Lysobacteraceae > Stenotrophomonas > Stenotrophomonas sp. T8. Next base: position 1,105,457 of record NZ_CP195329.1, read on the forward strand.
TGCGCGGGCTGTGTGCGCCCAGCAGGTCCTGCGGTTCGTCCTGCTGGGGCCAGGGCGTGCCGTCCAGCAGCACGGTCAGTGCGTTGCGCACCTCCACCCGCTGCTGTTCCAGCGCGCTCTGCGAGGCGCGCTGCGATTGCAGGTTCTGCAGCGCCTGGCGCACTTCCAGGCGCGATACCGCACCGGCGTCGAAGCGGGCCTGCACCAGTTCGCGGGTGCGCTCCAGCCGCTCCAGGTTGGCCTGGCCGGTGGCGATCGACTGGTTCAGGTAGGCCAGGTTCCAGTACTGGGTGATGGTGTCGCTGATCACCAGCAGGGCGGTATTCTGCCGGTCTTCCTCGCTGGCTTCGGCTTCCCAGCGGGCGATGTCGCGCTGGGTGCGCAGGCGTCCCCACAGATCCACCTCCCAGCCCAGCGATACGCCGGTGGAGTAGCTGCGGCGCCATTCGTCGGCCTGGTCGGTGGCGCGGCTGGCATTGCCGCTGACGCCCGATGACGAAGGCTGCGGCCACAGCGCGTTGCTGGCCAGGCCGGCCTGCAGGCGCGAACGCTGCACGGCCAGGCCGGCGGCGGCCAGGTCGCTGTTGGCGGCCAGCGCCTGCGCCACCAGGCGGTCCAGGCGCTCGTCGCCGAAGCCGGTCCACCAGGTGTCCTGGCGGATGTCGTGGCCCGGTGTGTCCAGGCTGCTGCGCGGGTCGTCGGCCGGTGCGTTGAGGGTGGCATCGCCACGCCCATACTGGGCCGCCACGTCGGGATCGGCCACCGGATAGCGGCCGACAGAGGCGCAGCCAGACAGGGCGAGCAGAACGGCACCCGCCAGCAGCCGGCGCGAGGGGGCAGGGAAGGGCAGTCGGGTCATCATCTTCATTCGCGTGCCAGGGCCTCTACCGGGTCAAGCTGCGCGGCGTTGCGCGCGGGCAGGAAGCCGAATGCCACGCCGATCAGGGTCGAGCAGGCGAAGGCGGCAACAATCGAGGCGGTGGAGAACAGCACCTGGAAGTCGCTGGCGAAGCGGCCGATCATCGAGCCCAGCAGCAGGGCCAGGCCGATGCCGAGCACGCCACCGAGCAGGCACACCAGCACCGCTTCGATCAGGAACTGCTGGCGGATATCACCTTGTCGTGCACCGACGGCCATGCGCACCCCGATCTCTCGGGTGCGCTCGGTCACCGACACCAGCATGATGTTCATCACGCCGATGCCGCCGACCAGCAGCGCGATGGCGGCGATGGCGCCGATCAGCAGGGTCATCGTGCGCGTGGTCTGTTCGATGGTGTCGCGGATCTCCGCGCTGTTGCTGAGGAAGAAATCCTCGGTGCCGTGGCGCATCGTCAGCAGGCGGGTGATCGCTTCCTGAGCGGCATCCATCGGTGTGTTGTCGTCCACGCGCACGGTGATGCTGGAGACATGGCTCTGGCCGAGCATGCGCGACATCACCGTGGTGTAGGGCACCCACACGCTGAGGCTGGTGCTGCCACCGAAGCCGAAACTCTGGCGCTTGGCCACGCCGACCACGCGTGCCGGCACGTTGCCGAGCAGGATCACCTGTCCGACCGGGTCGACATCGGGGAAGAACTGGGTCTGGGTGTTCTCGTCGATCACCGCCACCTGGCCCAGGCCCTTGACTGCATCGGCATCGAAGAAGCTGCCACTGAGCAGAGTCACGCCCTTGACCCGGAAGAACTGCTCGCCGACGCCGCTGACCTGGGCGGTGGACGACTGGTTGCGGTAACGCGCGGTGACCGAGGTCGACACGCTGGGCGTGGCGCTGTCCACGTAGCTCTGCTTTGCCAGTGCATCGGCATCGCTGGCCTTGAGCGTCTGTACCCGCGCCGAGCGCATGTCGCCAAAACCGCGGCCGGGGTAGACGTCGATGGTATTGGTGCCGAGCGCGCTGATGTTCTGCAGGATCTGCTGCTGCGAGCCGTTGCCCAGGGCCACCACCGAGACCACCGAGGCGATGCCGATGATGATGCCGAGCATGGTCAGGAAGGTGCGCAGGCGATGGGCGTTCATCGCCAGCAGCGCCATGCGGAACGCTTCGGTGAAGCGGTCGCGGGCCGCCCGCCAGCTGTTGCCGTGGGCGACGCCGGTACTGGCTTCGCGCTGGGCGCGGTAACTCGGCGCATCCGGATTGGCGCGGTCGGCAATGATCTCGCCATCGCGGATCTCGATGATGCGCTGCGCGTGCTGGGCCACGCTCATGTCGTGGGTGACGATGATGATGGTGTGGCCTTCGGCATGCAGTTCGCCGAGGATCGCCATCACTTCCTCACCGGATTTCGTATCGAGCGCGCCTGTTGGTTCGTCGGCCAGGATCACCTCGCCGCCGTTCATCAGGGCGCGTGCGATCGACACGCGCTGCTGCTGGCCACCGGAAAGCTGGCCTGGCTTGTGATGCATGCGGTCGCCCAGCCCCAGCCGCCGCAGCAGTTGCTCGGCACGCGCGTTGCGCACCGGCCCGGGACTGCCGGCGTAAACGGCCGGCACTTCCACATTGCCGCGCGCGTCGAGGTCGCCGAGCAGGTGGTAGCGCTGGAAGATGAAACCAAAATGCTCGCGGCGCAGTTCGGCCAGTTCGTCCGGCTCCATCTTTCCGGTTTCGCGGCCGGCCACTTGGTAGCTGCCGCGAGTGGGACGGTCAAGGCAGCCGAGGATGTTCATCAGCGTCGACTTGCCCGAGCCGGACTGGCCAACGATGGCGACCATCTCGCCGGCGTGGATGTCGAGATGGACGTCGCGCAGTACGGCGATCACATCGTCGCCGGCCGGGAATTCACGTCGCAGGTCGCGCAGGCGCAGCAGCGGCGCCGTCGTGCTCATCGGCGCCCCATGCCCGGGCCACCGACCCGCATCTGCATGCCGCCGCGGTTGCCGCCGGTGCTGGCACCGGCCGCACCGGCTTCGCCGACCACCACGCGCTCGCCTTCCTTCAAGCCGGACAGGATCTCGGCCGAGGCGCCGTTGTTGATGCCCACGGTGACCTTGCGCGGCTGCGGTTGGCCCTCGTCGTCCAGCACCCGCACCATCCGCTCATCGCCACGGCGCTTCGGTCCCAGTGCCACCGCCGGCACCATCAGCACGCCCTTGGCCTGCTTGAGCAGTACCGAGACCTGCGCGGTCATGTCGATGCGCAGCGTGCCGTCCGGGTTTTCCACATCAAACAGCGCGTTGTAGTAGACCGCGCTGCTGGAGCTGGAGCTGGAGGAGCTGCTGGAGCTGGACGAATTCTCGTTGGCGATCGAGGCCGGCGCCGGATTGATCTGGCGCAGCGTGGCGTGATACTTGCGGTCCGGGTCGCCCAGGGTGGTGAAGTACACCGGCATGCCGGGCTTGATCTTGACCACGTCGGCCTCGGAGATCTCGGCATTGACGGTGACCACGTCCAGCCGCGCCAGCATGACGATGGTCGGTGCGGTCTGGTTGGCGTTCACGGTACGGCCTTCCTCGGCCAGCACCGCGACCACGGTGCCGTCCATCGGCGCGGTGATGCGGGTGTAGGCCAGGTTGGCGCGGGCGGTGCCCAGCTCGGTTTCGCGGCCCTTGATCTGCGCCTCGTAGGACTGCAGTTGGGCGCGGGCGGTCTTCAGCTGTGCTTCGGCGGCATCGTATTCCTGGCGCGAGGTGGCCTCGGCGGCCAGCATCTGCTGCTGGCGCGCGAACTCCAGTTCGGCCTGGCGCAGGGTGGCTTGCTGCACCGCGCGCTGGGCGATGACCTGGTCCAGCGAGGCCTGCGCGTTGAGCACCTGGTTCTGCTGGGTGGTGGCATCGATCTCGGCGATCAGGTCGCCTTCCTTCACGCTGTCGCCCAGCTGTACCTTCAGCGATTTGATCTGGCCCGAGGCCTGCGCGCCGACGCTGACCAGCTTGTAGGCGTCGATCACGCCAGTGGCATCCACCGTTTGTTCGATGTCACCGCGGCTGACCGGCGAGGTTGCCACCGCCGGGGCGGCGGGCTTGCGCAGCAGCCACCAGGCGGTCGCGGCGACGATCAGGGCGAGCAGGGCGATCAGCATCAGGCGACTCCGGTGGGTCGCTGGCAGCAGGCGGAACGTCACGTCGTGGCTTCACTCTCGAGGCCGCGAAGGCGGCGTTGATGGGCATTGTGAAGACCGGGCGATGGACGGCTCAATCCTCGGGGTATGTCTGTATGTAACACTGTCGGTGAACAGGCGTAACCACAGGTATCCCGCCCGCGGGTGGATACACTGGTACGCATTGCCCCGGATGCGGTTCAGCTGCCGACACGGGATGATCGCGACATGGAGACTGAAAACCCGATGCATCGACTGCTGATCGTCGACGACGACAACGACATCCGCACGCTGCTGGCCGAGCAGCTCGGCCGCGCCGGCTACCAGGTGAGCACTGCGGCCGATGGCACCGCCATGCGCCAGCTGCTGGACCGCGAGCACGTGGACCTGATCGTGCTGGACCTCAACCTGCCGCGCGAGGATGGTCTGACCCTGTGCCGTGACCTGCGTGCGCGTTCGAACACGCCGGTGATCATGCTGACCGCGCGCGCCGAGCCGATCGACCGCGTGCTGGGCCTGGAAATGGGCGCCGACGACTACCTGGCCAAGCCGTTCGAGCCGCGCGAGCTGCTGGCGCGCATCCGCAACGTGCTGCGCCGGACCGAGGCGCTGCCGGCCAACCTGGAACCGCTGGCGGTACGCCGCGCGCGTTTCTCGCGCTGGGTATTCGACCTGGAGCATCGCCACCTGGTCGATCCGGATGGCCGCGTGGTGGTGCTGTCCGGCGCCGAGTTCCGCCTGCTGCGGGTGTTCATCGCCCACGCCAACAAGGTGCTGTCGCGCGAGCAGCTGGTCGCGCTCAGCAGTGGCCGCAACTACGAGGCTCAGGACCGCGCGATCGACCTGCAGGTCAGCCGCCTGCGCAACAAGCTGGGCGACGATGGTGGCCCGGATGGACTGATCAAGACCGTGCGCAACGAAGGCTACGTGCTGGCCTCGTCGGTCAACCTGGAATAATCCGCGATGAAGCGCCTGCGCCATTTCCTGTCCTCGATGGTCGGGCGGTTGTTCGTGATCCTGCTGCTGGGCATGGCGGTGGCTGCGATCGGCGCGACCATGCTGGCCACCTCCAAGCGCCAGCAGGAGTTCGAGCGGCAGAACCTGAACCGCATCGCCGACCGCCTGCAGGGCTACGTCAACCTGCTGGACGGCAATCCGGAGCTGCGCGAGCGCCTGCTGGCGATCGGCGGGCCGAGCGTGCGCGCGCTGCAGCCGGGCGCACGCCTGGGGCGTGCCGACACGGCGCTGATGGAAGTACTGGAAGACCGCCCCGGGCCGGTGTCGCGCGCGCACGTGCACTTCGCTTCGTTCCGCTCCTGCATTCCCAAACTGCAGGAGCTGCTGCCGCCGCCGCCGCCGGGCCACCGGCGGCCGCCGCGCGAACGCGACCCCGCGTTCATCCCGCCCAGATGCCGTGCAGTGGACGTGACCCTCAACGACGGCACGCTGCTGAAGCTGGCACTGGACTCGCCGGCGGTGGCGCACAACGGCATCCTCGCCGTGGACCCATGGTTCCTGACCCTGCTGGTGCTGGCGATTGCCGTGCTGGCCTATATCGTCGCGCGCATGGCCAGCGCGCCGCTGCAGGAACTGGCCGCAGCCGCAGAAGACCTTGGCGATGACCTGCAGCGCGACCCGTTGCCACTGCGCGGGCCGCGCGAAGTGCAGCGTGCCGCCGAAGCCTTCAACGCCATGCAGCACCGCCTGCAGCGGCACCTGGCCGAACGCACGCAGATGCTGGCGGCGATCACCCACGACCTGCAGACGCCGCTGACGCGGCTGCGCCTGCGCCTGGAGAATGTCAGCGACGAGGCCCTGCGTGAGCGCCTGATCGGCGACCTGGCGGCGATGCAGGCGCTGGTGCGCGAGGGCCTGGAACTGGCGCGCAGCGCCGAGAGTGCCGAGCAGCGCGCCGCACTGGACCTGGATTCGCTGCTGGAGAGCATTGTTGAGGACGCCGCCGAAGGCGGCGGTGATGTGGTCTTCGAAGGGGGCAGTGGTTCGGTGCTGATGTTGCGTCCGTTGGCCATGCACCGGCTGTTCTCCAACCTGGTGGACAACGCGGTGATGTACGCGCAGCGGGCACGGGTGCGGGTTGAGCGGAGCGGCGGTGCAATTACCGTGGTGGTGGCCGATGACGGCCCGGGCCTGGCCGAAGAGCAGCTGGAGGCGGTGTTCGATCCGTTCGTGCGGGTGGAGACCTCGCGTTCGCGCGAAACCGGCGGGGCCGGCCTGGGCCTGACCATCGCGCGCGCCCTGGCCGAGAAGGACGGCGCCCGGCTGTGGCTGCGCAACCGGGCCGAAGGTGGCCTGGAGGCGGTGGTGCAGTGGCCGGCCAGTGCCCAGGTGGTGGCGCCCGGCCGCGCCGGCTGAGTCGGCGCGCTGCGGACGGTGACGCCGGGGCCGCGGTTTGGCCTATCATCTGCGCATCTCCCCAGTCTCCCCCCGATGAGCCAGCCCGTTCCTGCCGGCATGCCATTGCACGCTGCCCGGCCGTTCCCGCACGCTGCCGCGTCCTGCAGCCGCACCTGGCCGCCGCCGCTGCGGTGATGGGCGGGCAGGGGGACAAGAGGCGCTGGGTGGAGCGCCGCGCATCAGGATTCAGGCGGGCACTGCGGCAGGGCCTGTTGTGGCTGCTGCTGGCCCTCGCGCTGCCGTTGGCTGCGCAGGAAGGCGCGCCCCCGCTGCGCGACTACGCCATTGATGTATGGACCTCGCGCAATGGCCTGCCGCACAACTCGCTGCGCGACATTGCGCAGACACCGGAAGGCCATCTGTGGTTCGCCACCTGGGAAGGGCTGGTGCGCTACAACGGCCTGGATTTCACCGTGTTCGACCGCAGCACGCGCCCGGGCCTGCGCGACAACGGCATCGGTGCTCTGTTCGTCGACCGCCAGGGCGGACTGTGGATCAGCGATTCACGCGGCAACGTCAGCCACCGTGGCAGTGATGGCCAATGGCGGGTCTGGGAGCACCAGGCCGATACGCCGCAGGTGTTGATCCAGTCCATGCAGATGGACAGCCAGGGGCGGCTGTGGCTGCTGTACGAAGGCAAGGGCATCGGCTACCTGACGCCGGACAGCGGCATTGTCTACCAGGCGCCGGCGGCGGACCTGCCGATGGCGATGAGCTTCACCAGGCTGGTGGTCGACGCGCAGGACCGGGTCTGGGTCGGTACGCTGGACGGGCTGGTGCTGCGCGACAACGATGGCGTGCTCAAGCGCGCCCCCGCCGCATGGGGGCTGGGTGCCGGCAGTGGCCTGTCGTGGCCCTACCGTGCGCCGGATGGCGCGTTGTGGATCGTCGCCGGTGAGCGCCTGTACCGGGTGGAGGACGACCAGCTGGTGCTGGTGCACCGCCTGCCGGGCCAGCTGCACATGACCTCGATGCTGCAGGACCGGCACGGTGACCTGTGGCTGGGAACCGAGAACCAGGGCCTGCTGCGCATCTCCGCACATGGCCTGGAGCGACTGCCGGCCGGCCTGAACCTGCCGGGCGGACGCGTGGTCAGCCTGCGCGAGGATGCCGAAGGCAGCATCTGGGTGGGCGCCAACGGCGGGCTCTATCGCCTGCGCGAAACGCTGTTCAGCAGCTACACCGAGCGCGATGGGCTCAGTGGCGACTACGTGCGCACGGTATTCGAGGATCGAGATCGCCAGCTGTGGGTCGGCAGCGCCAGTGGCTTGGACCTGCAGACGCCGGATGGCCGGTTCCGTGCCGTGCCGCTGCACAACCGCGGTGGCAAGGCACCGTCCGTCCTGAGCCTGGCGCAGGGGCCGGATGGTGATCTGTGGGTGGGCACCTTCGGCGATGGGGTCTACCGGCTCGGCCGCGACGGCCACCTGCGCCACAACTACGCGGCAGCCGACGGCATGCCGGGTGGCAACATCCGTGCGATCAGCGTTGATTCCCAGGGCGTGGTCTGGGCCGGCACGCAGAAGGGCGTGGTGCGCATCGACGGCGACCATGTGCAGGTCTCGAACGTGCCGGGCATGCCCGGCGGCCTGATCACCGCGCTTGAGCATGACCATCAGGGCAACCTGTGGATCGGCACCATCGAAGGCATCCGCGTGCTGCGCGGCGACCACGTGCAGTCGATCGATCTGGCGCCGCTGGGCGGTGGCCGCAGCGTGTTCGGCTTCCACCAGCTGGGCGACGCGATGTGGATCAGCAGTGATCGCGGCCTTTACCGCTGGCGCAATGGCAGGCTGGCACGGGTCGGCCTGGAGCAGGGCATGCCGGTGGATGCGGTGTTCCAGCTGGTGCCGGATCGCCTTGGCAATGTGTGGATCAGCAGCAATCGCGGCGTGTTGCGCACCGATATGGCCACCCTCAACGCCGTGGCCGATGGCCGCACGCCGCGGGTGGCGGTGGAGCGTTACAACGAGATCGACGGCATGGCCAATGCACAGGCCAACGGCAGCTCCAGCCCATCGGCGATCCTGCGCCAGGACGGCACGTTCTGGGTGGTCACCGCAGGCGGCCTGAGCACGGTCGACCCGCAGCGCCTGCAGCGTTTCCGCGAGCGGCCATCGCCGCCAGCCGCGATCGAGAGCGTGCAGGTGGATGGCGCGCCGGTGCATTGGGAAGGGCCGGATCGCAACCATGTTCCCGGGGGGCGCCGGTTGGCGGTGAGCTATGTCGGCCTGAGCTACCTGATGTCCGACCGGATCCGCTACCGCACGCGGCTGGACGGGCTGGATGCCGGCTGGGTCGAGCGCGGCCCGCAGCGCAGCGTCGAGTTCGTCGGACTGCCGCCGGGCGACTACACCCTGCATGTGGCGGCCGCCCATCCCGGCGGCAGCTGGGGCCAACAGGAGGCGGTGTGGAGCTTCACCGTGGAGCCGTTCTGGTGGCAGCGCCGCAGCGTGCAGGTGCTGGCGGGGATGCTGCTGCTGGCTGGCCTTGTGGCCCTGTACCGGCTGCTGCTGCAGCAGCTGAAGGCCAGCAATCTGCGCCTGGCACGGCGGGTGGACGAAGCGACCTTCGACCTGCAGGCCAAGACGGTGCACCTGCAGGCGCTGAACCAGGAAAAGACCGAACTGGCCGAGCGCCTGGCGCGCCAGGCCGAAGCCTTCGAGCGGCAGGCCCGCGAGGATGCCCTGACCGGCCTGGCCAATCGCCGCGCCTTCGACGAAACGCTGGCGCGTGACTTCGCCCGGTCACAGCGCAGTGGTCATCCGTTGTGCCTGGTGGTGCTCGACATCGATCACTTCAAGGAGGTCAACGACCGCCACAGCCACAGCATCGGCGATGCCGTGCTGGTGCAGGTGGCGTCATTGATCGCAGCGGCCTGCCGCGACTCCGACCTGCCGGCGCGCACCGGCGGCGAAGAGTTCGCGCTGCTGCTCAACGACACCCGCCTGGAGGAAGCCGCACAGCTGTGCGCGCGCCTGCGTGGCCTGTTCCATGATCATCCCGATTGGGGCGGCGTGGCGGGCCTGCGTGTCACCTTCAGCGCGGGCCTGGTAGAGCTGGATGCCGACGACCGCACCCCGGCACTGCTGTACCAGCGCGCCGACCGCGCGCTGTACCGTGCCAAGAGCGACGGCCGCGATCGCACGAGCATCGGTTGATCACATCCACGCATGGCGTGGATCTACTGGAGTGCCGCACCAAGCGGCGGTGCCGACCAATGGTCGGCACCCACCAAAGGAGTACCCACCACAGAGGTCGTCGGCAGCCCCAACGAGCGCAGCGATCCGCTGTTGCTCCTGCTTTTCTGATCTTTCCGTGGCACCCAGCAACGTGTCCGTGGCCGGACGGGTGGGCTGCGCAGGGGCGTGAGCCGCATGGATGCGGCGACCGAGCTTACATGGACGTACTTGCAGCGTCCCCTGCGCAGTCCACCCGCCCGGCCCAACTGATGATTCGCTTCACGCCACGAGGGGCTCCGCCGTTGGCCGCTTCACCGCGGCCAGGCGTTGGCGATGGTGCAGAACAGCCGCGCGGTCTGCTCGGTGTCATACACCGCGCTGTGTGCCTCGTTGGCATCCCAACCCAGCCCGGCGGCGGTGGCCGCACGCGCCAGCACGGTCTGGCCGTAGGCGATACCGGCCAGGGTGACCGTGTCGAACACGCTGAACGGATGGAACGGGTTGCGCTTGTGGCCGGTGCGGGCCACGGCCGCGTTGACGAAGCCGAGGTCGAAATGCGCGTTGTGGCCCACCAGGATCGCGCGCTGGCAGCCGTACTTCTTCATCGCCGCACGCACCGGAGTGAAGATGTGGTCCAACGCCGCTTTTTCTTCCTTGGCCAGCCGGAACGGGTGGTCGAGGATGATGCCGGTCACTTCCAGCGACTTCGGATCGATTTCCAGGCCCTCGGCCGGGACCACGTGGGCACTGGCGGTGTGGCCGGGGTAGAGCAGGCCGTTCTCGTCCATCTCGATCGGCACCGCAGCGATTTCCAGCAGCGCATTGCGCTGGCTGTCGAAGCCACCGGTTTCCACATCCACCACCACCGGCAGGAAGCCGCGGAAGCGTTGTGACATCGCGCGCTGCGCCTGGGGTACTGCGGAATCGGGAGCGGCGGCAGGTGCGGAGGGGGAGTCAGTCATGCGTGAATTCTAGCAGAGCGACCCTGAGCGCCCGGCCAGCCTTCTGCGCATGGGTTCCCTGCGTGGGCGTGTGTCGACCAAGGTCGACACCTACCGGGCACCGCACGCTCAGGATTCCGGTGCCAACCTTGGTTGGCACACGGCGCACCGATCATGGCCGGCATCTAGCGCACCGCAGGCCGTGCCGTCGTGACCGATAGCTGCCACCGGGCCAACCAGGCGTCCACGCTCAGCTTGCCGGCGCCAGTGAAGATCAGCGGCAGCAGCATGGCCATGAACAGCACCGGCAGCTTGAAGTTGCCGTAGCCCTGGTCGCTGATGGCATACCCCATCGCGAGGTCACCCAGCGAATTCCATTGCATCGGCCAATGCACCGCATAGGTCGCCACCACGGTCAGCACCAGCAGGCTGGCGGCGGCGAAGCGGGTACCGAAACCAAACAGCAGGCAGGCCGCGCCAACCAGTTCGAACCAGGTGGCCAGCTGCCAGTTCAGGGCAGCAGGCAGTTGGTTGAACGGGAACGGGAAGGCGTCCTGCAGGTCGGCGAACCAGTTCTGGCCGTGCAGCTTCTCACGGCCGGATTCGAAGTATTCCCAGGCCAGCAGCAGGCGCAGGCCCAGCGGCGCCACCCAAGGGGCGAGACGGTCCAGCCGGCCGCGCGCGGCGGCCAGGAGCGGCAGGTTCATCGTTGGATCTCCAGTGGAAGAGGCGTCAGGGCGGGGGTGCGAGCGGGCCGATCACGCCGGCCTGCAGGAACTGCAGCAGCAGTGCAGCACCGGGCTCGGCCAGTGCGTCTTCGGCCAGGCCGTGCGAGGTGGCCAGCTGCTGCAGGTACGTGTGTCCTTCCAGGCCGGGCCGTTCGCCGATGCTGGCCAGCAGGTGTACCGCCAGCGGGCTGAGCGCGGCGAATCGCACTTCACCGTCGGCTTCGCGGCGGACCAGCAGGCCGGTGGGTTCTGGAAGGGGCTGGGTCGGCGCATCCTCTGCACCGAGACGGTGCACCGGCCATTGGTACAGCAGCGGCCATGCCAGCGGCGAACGCCGCAGCGGCACCCGAAGTGGATCAGTATCGCCAGGCGCAGGAAGCGGTTCGGCCTGCAGCTGGTACAGCGCGGTTTCCACCCACTCGTAGTGCGCCAGTTCGGCCAATGCCGGGTGCGGCAGCTGTGGCTGCGCCTGCAGCCACTGCACAAATTCAGCGGCCAATTCGGTGAACAGCGGTGTCTGGCAGCGATGCGTGGCGAAGTAGTGGCGCACCAGGGCGCTCCAGGCCGGTTCGCCAAGCAGGCGCACGCAGACCGGGAAACCGTTGCTCAACAGGCCGAGCAGGTTGTTGAACAGCAGGTGCCGGTATACCGCGACCCGGCGTGGATCCAGGCCGGCCGGCGCAGGTACCGCCTGCGGGTCGCGCAGGTGTGCGGTGAACGCGTGCTGCTGCGCGCGCAGGGTGTCGGCGGAATCAATCATGTGCCATCCCGGCGTGCGTGGCCTGCAGGCGGCGGATGGTCTGCAGTTCGCCCTGCAGTTCTGCATAAGGCGGGAAATTGAAATCGCGTTCGAGCAGGGTGGGGCGCGGGCCGATGCGTGCATAGGTACGTGCCAGCAGCGCCCAGACCGGATCGATCACCGCGCTGCCGTGGGTATCGATTTTCAGGTCCGGGGCTTCATCCAGATGACCGGCCACATGCAGGCAGACGATGCGCTGCGCAGGCAGGCCGGCGATGAAGGCATCGGCATCGTAGCCGTGGTTGCAGGCGTTGACGTAGACGTTGTTGACGTCCAGCAGCAGGTCGCAGTCGGCTTCGGCGAGCACCGCATTGGTGAACGCCAGCTCGTCCATCGCCGGTTCCGGTGCCAGGTAGTAGGACACGTTCTCCACCGCGATACGGCGGCCCAGCAGGTCCTGCACCGTGCGGATGCGCGCGGCGGTATGGCGCACGGCTTCGTCGGTAAAGGGAATCGGCAGCAGGTCGTACAGGTGGCCGTCGTCGCTGCAGTAGCTCAGGTGCTCGCTGTACAGCGGCACGCGGTGCTTCTCCAGGAACCGGCCGACCTGTTCCAGCAGCTGGGTATCCAGCGGTGCACTGCCGCCCAGCGACAGCGACAGGCCGTGGCAGCTCAGCGGATGGCGCTGCGCCAGTTCGGCCAGGGCATCACCGGCCGGGCCGCCGACATGGATCCAGTTCTCCGGTGCGCATTCGAGGAAGTCGAAGTCGCCTTCCGGGGCGTCACGCAGGTCCTGCAGCAGCGCCCGGCGCAGGCCCAACCCGGCGGCCGCCGCACGAAGCGGCGACCGCGGGTGGACGAGGCTGGCGCGGACGTCAGTGCTTGCCACCGCACTTGCCTTCGCCGCACTTGCCTTCAGCCGACTTCGTGTCGCCGGCCTTGGCCTTGGCGCCCGCTGCGCCGGCAGCCTTGCCCTGGTCGGCACCGCACTTGCCTTCGCCGCTCTTGCCATCGGCACCACACTTGCCTTCGGCGTGCTTGGTTGCGTCAGCGGCCATCTTGGTGTCGGCGGCCTTGGCATCGGTGCTGGCCTTGGCTGCCTGGCCGGCCACAAGGTAGCCCTGGGCGAGGTCGCTCATGCTCAGCGCCGAGGCGCTGGCGGTCATGCCCAGGCCGGCGGCCAGGGCGGTAGCGGTCAGCAGGGACAGGGTCTTGTTGGAACTGCTCATCGGTCTTACTCCTGGGTGGTGGGCAGGTGCCCGGGGTGAAACGATGGTGCAGCGATCCTACTCAACGAATCCTCGCCAAGAACTCAAATTTTCGTGAGATTTGTTACAGAAGCATCCGGAAGGTCTGCGCCGGGCAAGCACGGCGCCCACAACGCGGGCGGAACACCGCAAAAAAGGAAGGCCGCTGTCACAGGACAGCGGCCACCTTGGAGTCGACTCCGGTGTTGCAGTGCAGCGTCAGGGCTGGCCGGTGCTGGAGGTCTCGTCACGCTTCTCACGCGGTGGCAGCGGCTGCTCGCCGTGCACCAGGAACCACACGTTCTCGGCGATGTTGGTCGCGTGGTCGCCCACGCGCTCCAGGTTCTTGGCCATGAACAGCAGGTGGGTGCACGGGGTGATGTTGCGCGGGTCTTCCATCATGTACGTGAGCAGCTCGCGGAACAGCGCCGTGTACTGGGCGTCCAGGCGGGCGTCGTCCTCGCGCAGTGCCAGTGCGGCCTCGGCATCGTTGTCGCGGTAGGCGGCGATGGCACGGCGCACCTGCTGCGCGGCCAGGCGGCCCAGCGCGCGCAGGCCCTGGATCTGCGGCAGCGGCGGCACCTTGCCCAGCGCGATCGAGCGCTTGGCCACGTTCGCTGCATAGTCGCCGATGCGCTCGATGTCGGCCGGGATGCGCAGGCCAGCGAGGATCTCGCGCAGGTCGCGCGCCATCGGCCCACGCAGCGCCAGGCGCATCACGTCGTGGCTGATCTGCTGCTCAAGCGCGTCGATCGCTTCGTCGTTGGCGATGATGCGATGGGCGGCGTTCTCATCGCGTTTCTCGATCACGTCCATCGCCGCTTCGAGCTGGGCGACGGCCATCTCGCCCATGCGCACGATTTCGGCCACCAGGCGCTGCTGCTCCTCGTCGTAGCTCTTGACGATGTGGTCGTTGGGAAGGTTCATGGTTGTTCCGCTCTGTAGAGTCGAGCCATGCTCGACAGACGTTGTCTGGAGAGTCGAGCCACGCTCGACTGAGGTTTCAGCCGAAGCGACCGGTGATGTAGTCCTCGGTCTGCCGCTGCGACGGCTGCGAGAAGATCACTTCGGTGCGGTCGTGCTCGATCAGGTCGCCCAGGTACATGAAGGCGGTGTAGTCGGACACGCGCGCAGCCTGCTGCATGTTGTGGGTGACGATCACGATCGTGTACTCGTGCTTGAGTTCTTCCACCAGCTGCTCGATGCGGCTGGTCGAGATCGGGTCCAGCGCCGAGGTCGGCTCGTCCAGCAGCAGCACCGACGGGCGCAGGGCCACGGCACGGGCGATGCACAGGCGCTGCTGCTGGCCACCGGACAGGCCCAGTGCGCTCTGCCCCAGCTTGTCCTTCACTTCGTCCCACAGTGCGCCCTGGCGCAGCGCCTGCTCGACTCGGTCGGCCATGTCGGCCTTGCTCAGCTTCTCATGGTGGCGAATGCCGTAGGCCACGTTCTCGAAGATGGTCATCGGGAACGGCACCGGCTTCTGGAACACCATGCCGACCTTGCTGCGCAGGCGGTTCATCGGATACTTCGGCGACAGGATGTTCTCGCCGTCCAGCAGCACCTCGCCGCGCGCTTCCAGCTTCGGGTACAGCGCGTAGATGCGGTTGAAGATGCGCAGCAGGGTCGATTTGCCGCAACCGGAAGGACCGATCAGCGCGGTCACGCGCTTCTCCGGGATTTCCAGGTTGATGCCCTTCAGGGCGTGGAACTTGTCGTAGTAGAAGTCCAGTCCGCGCGCGGCAAGCTTGACCGGAGCCGGGGTGTGCAGGCTCTCGTGCGAGGACGGCACGGCGATGCGCTGCATCGGCACGGCGTTGGAAAGGTCGTTCATGGCGTTATCCACGGAAAGGTCAGTCATGGGAGATACGGTTGCGCAGCAGGATGCCGCGGGCGGCAAGGCTGACCAGCAGCACGAAGACAGTCAGCACCAGGGCACCGGCCCAGGCCAGTACCTGCCAGGATTCATACGGGCTGCCGGCGAACTGGTTCATCACCACCGGCACCGAAGCCATCGGCTGGAAGATGTTGTTGTTCCAGTACTGGTTGCCGAAGGCGGTGAACAGCAGCGGAGCGGTCTCGCCGGAAATGCGGGCCAGCGCCAGCAGGATGCCGGTGATGATGCCGGCCGAGGCACTGCGGTACAGCACCTGCACGATCACCTTCCACTGCGGGATGCCCAGCGACAGGGCCGCTTCGCGCATCTGCGAGGGCACCAGGCGCAGCATTTCGTCGGTGGTGCGTACCACCACCGGCAGCACGATGAAGGCCAGCGACAGGGCGCCGGCGAATGCCGAGAAGTTGCCCCCGGTCTGCATCACGTACAGCGTGTAGACGAACAGGCCCAGCACGATGGACGGCGCCGACAGCAGGATGTCGTTGACGAAGCGGACCACGGTGCCGGCCTTGCGGGCGTTGCCATACTCGGCCAGCCAGGTACCGGCCAGCACGCCCAGCGGGGTGCCGATGCCGATGGCCAGTGCACACATCACGGCACTGCCGAAGAAGGCGTTGGCGAGGCCGCCGTCCTGCATCGGCGGCGGGGTCATCTTGGTGAACAGATCCCAGTTGATGCCGGCCAGGCCCTTGGCAGCCAGGGTGAACAGGATCCAGCCCAGAAAGAACAGGCCGAACAGGGCGGTGGCGCAGGACGCAGTGATCGCAACGACGTTGCCGATGCGGCGGCGCAGGTACAGCGAATCAGCGGTGGTGGACATCAGTTGCCCTCCTTGCGGGACAGGCGCATCAGCATCAGGCGGGCGATGGCCAGCACCACGAAAGTGACGATGAAGAGGACGAAGCCGAGCAGCAGCAGGGCCGAACGGTAGGTTTCAGTGGCTTCGCCGAAATCATTGGCGATCAGCGCGGCGATGGTGGTGCCCGGTTCCAGCAGCGACGGCGACAGGCGCACGCTGTTGCCGATCACGAAGGCCACCGCCATCGTTTCGCCCAGCGCGCGGCCCAGGCCGAGGAAGATGCCGCCGATGACCGCCGAACGGGTGTAGGGCAGGACGATGTCCCAGCTCACTTCCCACTTGGTGGAGCCCAACGCGTAGGCCGATTCCTTCAGACGGGTGGGCACGGTCAGGAACACCTCGCGCATCACCGAGGAAATGAACGGAATGACCATGATGGCCAGCACGAAACCGGCGGTGAGCATGCCGATGCCCAGCGGCGGGCCCTGGAACATCGGGCCGATGACCGGCCATTCGCCCAGGGTCTCGTTGAGGAACGGGGTGACGTACTCGGTCATCACTGGCACCAGCACGAACAGGCCCCACATGCCGTAGATGATCGAGGGGATGCCGGCCAGCAGTTCGATGGCGGTACCGACCGGGCCACGCAGCCAGCGCGGCGCGACTTCGGTGAGGAAGAAGGCGATGCCGAAGCTGACCGGCACGGCGATGACCATCGCGATGACGGCGGTGACCAGGGTGCCGTAGATCGGAGCCAGGGCGCCGAACTTGTTTTCGACCGGATTCCAGTCGGCGGAGAAGAAGAAGCTCAGCCCCTGCATCTGCAGGGCATGGCGACCGCCCCACAGCATCGACAGCGCGGCGCAGGCCAGGGCGATCAGGACGAAGATGACGGTGCCGACCAGCACCCATCGGAACAGTTTGTCGTTGCGGGCATCACGCGCATCACGCGTGGACGGGGCGGCTACAGGCTGGGCGATGGCATTCATGGGGACGGCTGGGCCAGGAAGGGGCGGGGCGGCACGGCGTGGAACAAGCGGTGCCCGCGCGGGGCGGGCACCGTCGAGTCCATCACTTCAGGTCGGTCGCCCAGTAGGCCTCGATCTGCTTGACCAGTTCGGCCGGCAGCGGCACGTAGTGCAGCTCGTTGGCCTGGGCCTGGCCGTTCTCGAAGGCCCACTTGAAGAAGGCCAGGGTGTCCTGGTTGCGTTTGGCGTCCTTCGGCTGCTTCTGCATCAGCATGAAGTTGGTGGCGGTGATCGGCCACGCCTGCTCG
This sequence comes from Stenotrophomonas sp. T8, assembly GCF_051853085.1. Classification (NCBI taxonomy): domain Bacteria; kingdom Pseudomonadati; phylum Pseudomonadota; class Gammaproteobacteria; order Lysobacterales; family Lysobacteraceae; genus Stenotrophomonas; species Stenotrophomonas sp. T8. Next base: position 1,122,715 of record NZ_CP195329.1, read on the forward strand.
CCCGGGGCGTTGGTGATGACCAGGTTGAAGTCCTTGGCGCTGGCCCAGTCGGCGCTGGCGGCCGCAGCGGCGAAGGTTTCCGCGCTCGGCTCGACCCAGTTGCCGGCGGCGTTCTGCATGGCGGTGTACGGCATGCCGTTCTGCAGGGCATAGGCCAGTTCGACGTAGCCGATCGAGCCCTTGATCTGCTTCACGTAGGACGCAACGCCTTCATTGCCCTTGCCACCGACGCCGTCCGGCCACTGCACCGAGGTGCCTTCGCCGACCTTGCTCTTCCACTCCGGGCTGACCTTGGACAGGTAGTTGGAGAAGTTGAAGGTGGTGCCCGAACCGTCCGAACGGTGGACCAGGGTGATCTTGCCATCCGGCAGCTTCACGCCCGGGTTGGCGGCGACGATCGCCGGGTCGTTCCAGGTCTTGACCTTGCCCAGGAAGATGTCGGCCAGCAGGGCGCCGCTCAGGCGCAGCTTGCCGGCTTCCAGGCCTTCGATGTTGACCACCGGCACCACGCCGCCGATGGCCGACGGGAACTGCGCCAGGCCGGCCTGGGCCAGCTCCTCGCTGCTCAGCGGCTTGTCGGACGAACCGAAGTCGACGGTCCCGGCCTTGATCTGGGCGATGCCGCCGCCGGAGCCGATCGACTGGTAGTTGATCTTGGCGCCGGTGCTGGCGTTGTAGTCAGCCGACCACTTGGAGACCAGCGGGAAGATGAAGGACGCGCCCGCGCCGGACACTTCGGCGGTCACCTTGGCACCGGCGGCGGCCGGAGCGGCGGTACCGTCGGCAGCCGGCTGCTGCGCGGCCTGCTTGTCGCCACCGCAGGCCGACAGGCCCAGGGCGATGGCCAGGGAAAGGGCGGCAAGGCCGGCCGAGTGCAGTTTCATGGTCACTCCATAGCGGGGAAGAGCCGACGTGGTCGGCGGATGCGGCTATGAAATGATGTTTTTGTTACAGCCGTATTACGACCATGACAGAGGTGTACTGGATCACGTTCTGACAAGGGTTTCACAGGGTTGGCGCCGATCCGGCCGGGACCCGGAAACCCCGGATCTGCGCACTGATATGACGGCGGGTTGGTCCTTGCAGCGTCAATGCGCGACAGCTCCCTGCCCACGGTAGGTGCGGACCGTTGGTCCGCACGCTCCAGAGCGCAGCCGAGCGTCGGCTCGGCTCTACAGAGGCAGGTGCATCCCCGAAAACAAGAAGAGCGCGAGATCTCGAGGATCTCGCGCCCGGGTGGGAGCGGCGGGGGAGAGAGGACCCGCCGCCCCCGTTCCTGCAGGGGAACGCGCTTACTTCAGGTTCTGCGACCAGTAGGTCTCGATCTGGCGGACCAGGCTGTCCGGCAGCGGCACGTAGTCCAGCTGGCGGGCCTGGGCGTCGCCGTTCTTGTAGACCCAGCGGAAGAACTCCTGGGTCGCCTTGCCATTGGCAGCATTCTTCGGCGTCTTCTGCACCAGGATGAAGTTGGTGGCGGTGATCGGCCAGGACTCGGCGCCCGGCGCATTGGTCATCACCAGGTAGAAGTCGCGGGCGTTGGCCCAGTCGGCGCTGGCAGCGGCGGCAGCGAACGAGGTGTCGCTCGGCTGCACGAACTTGCCGGCGGCATTCTTCATCGCGGTGTAGGAGAGCTTGTTCTGAAGCGCGTAGGACAGTTCGACATAGCCGATGCCGCCCTTGATCTGCTTCACATAGGCGGCAACACCTTCGTTGCCCTTGCCGCCGATGCCGGCCGGCCACTGCACCGAGGTGCCTTCACCGACCGAGCTCTTCCACTCCGGGCTGACCTTGGACAGGTAGTTGACGAAGTTGAAGGTGGTGCCCGAGCCGTCCGAACGATGCACGACGGTGACCTTGGCGTTGGGCAGGGTCACGCCCGGGTTCAGTGCGGCGATGGCCGGGTCGTTCCAGCTCTTGATCTTGCCCAGGAAGATGTTGGCCAGCACGGCGCCGTCCAGCTTCAGCGCGCCCGGCGCGATGCCGGCCACGTTGACTACCGGCACCACGCCGCCGATCACCGACGGGAACTGCGCCAGGCCTGCAGCAGCCAGGTCTTCCGGCTTCAGCGGCGCATCGGAAGAGCCGAAATCAACGGTCTTGGCCTTGATCTGGGCAATACCGCCGCCGGAACCGATGGACTGGTAGTTGACCTTGTTGCCGGTTGCGGCGCTGTAGTCGGCCGACCACTTGGACATGACCGGGTAGATGAACGATGCGCCCGCGCCGGTGATGTCGGCGGCGTTGGCGGCGAACACGGACGATGCAGCCAGGATGGCGACAGCGGCGCGCGATTTGAAGGCGTGGATCACGGGGAGACTCCTGGGGTGGTGGTCGAAGGGCGGTTGCCCGACGTTTCGGTGCACATTCCATAACGGTTGCGTGACACGTCCGCGTCTGTCATATGACGCGGGCGTGACACGCGTCATGAGGGATGTCACGTCCGCTGCGCCGGCAGGGCGGCACGGGTACCGCTGCAACGACGAAGGCACGGCCGGGGCCGTGCCTTCGCGGTTCAATGCAGGTGGCTGGACTTACCAGAAGAACTGCGCGCGGGCTTCCAGGATGTTGGGATCGTCGTTGACGAAACCGCGCGCCGTGGAGCTGTACTTCTTGCTGTCGACCATCACGTAGTTGAGCATCAGCTTGAAGTTGGAACGCAGGTACCAGTTGGCGCCCACGGTCCAGATGTCCATCTTGCCACCCAGCACGCCATCGACGATCGGCGGGCGACCGGCGACCGGATTGGCGGCGAGGTTGCCGTCATTGAGGTCCATGTGGTCGTAGCGCACGCCCAGCTGCCACTGGCCGCCGGCCGGGTTGTTCGGCAGGCCGGTGCCCGGAGTGCCGCCCTTGTAGCTCCAGGTCTCGCCGGTGACGTTCCACACGCCGCTGATGTAGTAGCCGTCGCTGGTGTAGTTGTCGTGGTCGTAGCGCTTGGCCTTGCTGGTGTAGTACTCGGCCTGGGCCTTGAACGGGCCCTGGAAGTACATCGCTTCGGCACCGATGGTGCTGACGCGGTCGGTGTCGGTCAGGTTTCCGCTGTCAACCAGGCGGGCAGTGGCGAGGTCGGCATTCGGACGCGCACGCACGCGCAGGGTGTCGGCGTCGGCGTCGTAGTTGACGTAGCTCAGACCGAAGTGCAGGACCTGGCCCTTTTCATTGATCGGGGCCCAGGTGCCACGCGCGCCGTAGCCGCTGCCGTGGGCCAGGTTGCGGGTCAGCTCGCGGCCGAAGGCGCTGGCGGTCACCGACCAGTTGTCCTGGCCGTAGCTGTACGCGCCGCCCAGGCGGCGGGCGATGGCATAGGTATTGGTGACCGCTGCCTTGGAAATGAAATCGTTGTTCTTGGTGCTGGACAGTTCTTCCAGGCTGTTGGGCTGCTTGAACTGGCCCAGCTGCAGGAAGTGGTTGGCGTTGCCCAGCAGCTTGTACTTCACGTTGGTGTCGAGGAACTTGTCGGCCTTGGCGTCATAGCCGACCACCCACTCCACGTTGCCCGGGCCCTTTCCCTTCAGCACCAGCTCGGCGCGACGCAGTTCGAATTCGCTGTTCTTGCCGTTGCCGGCGTCGCCACCGTTGAGGTCGACCACATCGTTGTGGAACCAGTTGCCGTCGGCCTGGACCAGGCCTTCGAAGGTGATTTCCGAACCGCCGATCACGTCGATGGCGACTTCGGCGTGTGCAGCCGGCACATACAGCGCAGCAGCCACGGCCACCGTCAGGAGTTGGTGATGCAGTTTCATGGAGAGGAGCCTTGCAGGCAGGTGGGAAGATGCGCGCAGGCTAGAAGGTAAAGATTGCGTAAATGTGACAGTTCACGCGCGGCAGACATCCGCCGCAGGCCCCGTCACGGCAGGGCCTGCCATTGAAACCGCTTGCGTATGACGCCCGGATTGCGACCCGGTTGCAGTAGATCCACGCCCTGCGTGGATGCTGCCGTCACTCGGCCGTGGTCTTATCCTTGAACCGGCACAGGTCGGCGATCACGCAGCCCGGGCAATCCGGCTTGCGCGCCTTGCACACATAACGCCCGTGCAGGATCAGCCAGTGATGTGCGTCGAGCAGGAACTCGGCCGGAATCACCTTCACCAGCTTGTCTTCTACCTCGCGCACGTTCCTGCCCGGCGCCAGTCCTGTGCGGTTGGCGACGCGGAAGATGTGCGTGTCCACCGCCATTACCGGCTCGCCGAACGCGGTGTTGAGCACCACGTTGGCGGTCTTGCGCCCGACACCCGGCAGCGCTTCCAGCGCTTCGCGATCGCGGGGCACTTCACCGCCATGCTTCTCCAGCAGGATCGCGCAGGTCGCGATCACGTTCTTTGCCTTGGCGTTGAACAGCCCGATGGTGGCGATGTACGGCTTCAGGCCATCCTCGCCGAGCGCAAGGATCTTCGCCGGCGTGTTGGCGACCGGGAACAGTCGACGCGTGGCCTTGTTGACGCCGACGTCGGTGGCCTGCGCCGACAACGCCACCGCTACCAGCAGCTCGAACGGCGAGCTGTACTCCAGTTCGGTCTTCGGGTGCGGGTTGAGTTCGCGCAGGCGGGTGAACATCTCCACCACGTCGGCGCGCGGCATCGTGCCGCCACGCCGCGCCGGGGCGCGTGCGGTCTTCTTCGTGGTGGCCATTACTGTTCCTTGCCGCGGGCGCGGGCCTTGGCCCGGGCCAGAATCGCGGCTGCCGCAGCGGGCAGGGCGGGCTTCACGTCCGGGGCTGGTGCCGGGGTGCGGCGTGCATCGCGCTCGGCCTCGCGGCGGGCCAGGCGCACCGCACGGGCGCGGTAGCGTTCGCGTGCAGCCCAGGCCGCGCGCAGTTGCTGCTGGGCCTGGCACAGGCGTTGCGGAAGGTCGGGGTGGTCAGGCAGCAACCGGTCGTCGCCGGCACGGACGACGTAGTCCATCAGCCCGGCCTGCAGGGCACCATCGAGATCGTCTGCCTGGACCCGGGCGAACAACTGCGCGGGGTTGGGTCGGGATGCCATGGCGTCAGCGGTTCTGGAAGGCCGGCGCGCGGCGTTGCAGGAAGGCGCTGGTGCCTTCGCGCATGTCCTCGGTGGCGAACAGCAGGCCGAACTGCGCACTTTCGTATTCCAGCCCGGCCTCCAGGCTGCATTCGCCGCCCACGTGCACCGCGTCGAGCAGGCCACGCAGGGCCAGCGGGGCTGAGCGTGCCAGCTGGTGGGCGACGTCCTGCACGCGGTTGTCCAGCGCGTCGGCCGGCACGACTTCGTTGACGATGCCCAGTTCCAGCGCACGCGCGGCGTTGATCGGCGCCCCCAGCAGGCACAGCTCCAGGGTGGCGGCGCGGCCGCACAGGCGCAGCAGGCGCTGGCTGCCGCCGAAGCCGGGGATCAGGCCGAGGTTGATTTCCGGTTGGCCGACCTTGGCGGTATCTGCGGCGATGCGCAGGTGGCAGGCCATCGCCAGTTCCAGGCCACCGCCCAGTGCGAAACCATTCACGCGTGCGATGACCGGCTTGGGCATGCGCTCGATCTGGCGCATCAGCGCCTGGCCCAGCAGCGAGAAATCACGTCCCTGAACGGCGCTGAGAGTGTTCATTTCCGCGATGTCGGCACCGGCCACGAACGCCTTGGGGCCCGCCCCGGTCAGTACCACGACGCGCACCTCCGGATCGGCGGCGGCGTCCCTGAAGGCATCGGCCAGGGCCTGCAGGGTCGCGGCGTTGAGGGCATTGAGCTTGTCCGGGCGCTGGACGGTCACGGTGCGGATGGCGCCGTCGTCAGCGACAGCGATCAGGGCATCGGCCACGGGGAAACTCCTGGAACGTTAAAAAGAAGTGATATTGAACTCTGCAAACGCAGACGGGTCATAGCCTGCATCGTGAGTAGCGGTTACACGTTGCGCCCGTTATCCTAACCCGTCGCCTCAGGGCGGCGCAGAACGTCCCTGAGTTACCACCCCTGGAGAACTGTTTGATGAAGTTGCGTTCTATCGCGGTCGCCGTCGCGGCCCTGGCCCTGACGGGCAATGCCTTCGCCCAGGACGTCTCGTCCGAAAAGGGCAAGCTGAGCTACTACTTCGGTTACGACTACGGCAACAACCTGGCGGAGCTGACCGGTCGTGGTGAGCAGCTGGACATCAACTCGGTGGTGAAGGGCCTGCAGGATGCCTACGCCAAGAAGCAGCCGGCGATCACCGCCGAGCAGCTGAAGCCGGCCGTTGAAGCGTTCCAGAAGCGCGAGCAGGGCCGTGCCCAGGCCGCCAAGGCCGAGTACGAAAAGGCGGCTGCCGAAAACAAGACCAAGAGCGACCAGTTCATCGCGGCGAACAAGGCCAAGGCCGGCGTGCAGTCCCTGCCGAGCGGCGTCCAGTACCGCGTGATCGAGGCCGGCAAGGGCGCCAAGCCGACCCAGGCCAGCACCGTGCAGCTGGAAGTGGCCGGTCCGTTCCCGTACGGCCAGCGCCCGACCGAAGCCCGCCCGGCCCAGCAGATCCCGTCGATCAAGGTCAGCGAAGTCGAAATGAAGGCCATGCGCGAGACCCTGCTGCAGATGCCGGCAGGCTCGAAGTGGGAAGTCACCCTGCCGCCGGACCAAGCCTACGGTGCCGATCCGCGCACTCCGTTCCCGCCGAACGTGGCTGTGCAGTTCGAGATCAAGCTGGTCAGCGTCAAGTAAATCGAAGCAGCAAACCAAACGCGCCGGTGACCCCACCGGCGCGTTTTTGTTTGCGCAGTGCGCGACCTGTAGCGCTGCGCCATGGGCGTCGTATCGTCCCGCGCAAATTCAGCCCGATCGCGCTACTGTTGGCGGGTGCAAACAATGGAAGAAACGGCGCGTGTTGTCGCAAGTCCCTGCATCGGAGTGTGCATGCTGGATCCGCACCGGCAATGCACCGGCTGCGGGCGGCATATCGATGAGATCGCGCGGTGGTCGTCGATGAGCAACGAGGAACGCAGCCGCATCCTGCATCGCGTGCAGCCCCTGCGCGAACAACTGCAGCAATCGCTGCGTGGCTCGCTGGCCGACCACGAGCGACTGATGCGGGCGCTGCACCCCTTGGCCCAACCACCTGCGGGCGACGGCTGGAACCGCAGTGAGCTGGTCGACCTGCTACCGCCCGGGCCTCCGGTGGAGGCTGCGGTGCTGGCCGGCATCGTGCCGCGCGCCAACGGCGCACAGGTGATCCTCACCCGTCGCACCGAAACACTGCGCACCCATGGTGGCCAGGTCGGATTCCCCGGTGGCCGCACCGAACCCGATGACCGCGACGCGCTGGCGGCCGCGCTGCGCGAGAGCCAGGAAGAAATCGCATTGGCGCCCGGCCAGGTGCAGGCGCTGGGCTATCTCGATCCCTTCGTGACGATCACCGGCTACCGGGTCACGCCGGTGGTGGCGGTGGTCGATCCGGAGTTCGTGCCGGTCCCGCAGCCCAGTGAAGTGGCCGAGGTATTCGAGGTGCCGCTGGATTACCTGATGGCGCCCGACAGCCTGCGCCAGGTCGAAATCAATCATCGCGGCCGGGTTCGCCACGTCCTTGAGTATGGCTGGCCGGGCCAGCGCATCTGGGGGGCGACCGCCGCCATTCTCTACAACCTGCGTCGCCGCCTGGAGCAAGTGCAATGAAGCCGATCGATCCGCCGTGGACCACCCTGGTCGATGTCGCCACCCTTGCCGCTGCGCTGGGCGACGGCGTGCGGGTGGTCGACGCGCGCGCCACCGCCAGTACCGCCGTGCGCGTGGTCGATGCGCGTGCTTCGCTGGCCGACCCGCAGGCTGCGGGCGGCCAGTACCTGGCAGGGCATATCCCGACTGCGGTGCATGCCGATCTCAACCGTGATCTGTCCGATCTCAGCCGCGTCGGCCATGGTCGCCACCCATTGCCGGACAGCGATGCCTTTGCTGCGAAGCTGGGGCAGTGGGGCATCGGCCCCGACACCCAGGTCGTGGTCTACGATGGCAGCGACGGCAGCATGGCCGCCTCGCGCCTGTGGTGGCTGCTGCGCCTGATCGGTCACACCCGGGTGGCCGTACTCGACGGCGGCATCGCCGCGTGGCAGGCCGCCGGCCACGCGTTGGAAAGCGGACAGGCTGGGGTGAACGCGCTGCCTGATTACCCAGGCCGTTTCGACACCACCCAGATCGCCAACGCCGATGAAATCACCGCGCGGCTGAAGCATGCGCCGGGCTGGCTGGTCGACGCGCGCGCGGGTGAACGCTTCCGTGGTGAAGTGGAGCCGCTGGACCCGGTGGCCGGGCATGTGCCGGGCGCGGTCAACCGCCCGTTCGCATTGAACGTGCTCGACGGCCGCCTGCGCGACGCACAGGAGTTGCGCGCCGAACTGCAGGGCGTGATCGGCAACCGCGATCCGCAGCAGGTGGTGCTGATGTGCGGTTCCGGCGTGACCGCCTGCCACCTGCTGCTGGCGATGGAAACGGCCGGCCTGAGCGGCGCACGCATCTATGCCGATTCCTGGAGTGGTTGGGTGAGCGACAGCAGCCGCCCGGTGGCGACCGGCGCCTGAGCCGCGCGGGGTCGGATCCGTTTTCCAACGGAGAACGGCTCTGACCCCATCAACCGAAAATCGGGGTCAGAGCCCGTTGCGTAGCAACGGGAGCCGCCCCCGTGTCGATTCGAAGGATCGCGGAGAACTGTCGAAGGCGGGGTGGGTCCGGTTGCGGGGGTGTCCGCGGCATGGATGCCGCGGCCAAGCCGCCATGGATGGCTTTACGGCGTCCCCCGCAATCGGATCCACCCCGCCATCCCCCGGAATGCCAGCTCTTGACGTTGACGTTGCCTCTGCAGGTGCAGGGCGCAGCCCTGCTGCTTACTCCAACCCCTGCAGCGGCACCTTCGCCAGCACCCGTGCCCACGGGAACAAGGGCCCCGGATCGCGCTTGCGTGCCACCCTCAGCGTCGGATCATCGCTGGCCGGCACCTGCTCCAGATCCAGCTGGTCGTGCCCGGCAATCCGCCGCAGCGACGGATAGCGCGCCACCAGCGCCAGCAGCAGCCGCTCCAGCGCTTCCAGCTGTGGCTCGGTGTAGGCCTCGTCCATCGCCTGGTGGCGGCTGTCGAACCAGTCCGGATAGCGCCCGCGGTTGACCAGCTCGATGCCCAGCGTATGCGCGTTCATGCCGCGCACGTGATGGGCCACGCGTTCCGGCGCCACGTACTGCACCACGCTGCCATCGCGGTCGATGTAGAAGTGCCCGCTGTTGCCGGCGCCGCTGTCGTACAGCACGCGCTCGCCGTACTCGCGGGCCATCGCCAGATCGGGCAGCTCGGTGCAGTGGATCACTACCATTTCCAGCGAGGCGGGATCCCGCAGCGGCAGTCGGTCGTGATAGGGCAGGGGCTGCAGCTGCAGGCCGGGCAGGAGCGGGTTGGGCATCCGGCGATGCTAGCATTGCGGCATGAACCTGCCTTCCCTTTCCTCGCCGGCCCGCGCCCACGGAGCACGCGCATGAGCCGCGGCCACTGCATCCTCTCCCATGGCTTCGAGAGCGGCCCGGAGGCGACCAAGGTCACCGCGCTGGCCGAGGTGGCGCAACGCCTGGGCTGGACCCACGAGCGCCCCGACTACACCGACCTGGACGCGATGAGCGAGGTCAGCCGGGTGGGCGACGTGCCGACCCGCCTGCGCCGTCTGGTTGAACGCGCCGCCATCGCGGCCCGTCAGGGGCCGGTGGTGCTGGCCGGCTCCAGCCTGGGCGCCTACATCTCCGCCATCGCCTCGCTGCAGGTGCCGGTAGCCGGCCTGTTCCTGATGGTGCCACCGACCACCATGGGCCCGATGCCGGCGCTGGACGCCGCTGCGGTGCCGACCACGGTGGTGCAGGCCTGGCATGACGATGTGGTACCGGCTGCCGGCGTGATTGCCTGGGCGCAGGCGCGTTCGGCGCAGTTGCTGCTGGTTGACGACGGTCACCGCCTGGAGCGCCACGTGGAGGCCTCCGCGCAGGCCTTCGAGCGCCTGCTGCGGCAACTGTGAAGCCAGGGCGCACGGCGCGCCCGCCCGCATTGACTACAATGGCAGCCCCGCCGCCCCCGGCGCGGGCCTGCCGGCCGTGCCTACGGCCCTCCTTTCCGACCGGCCCGGCCCCTGTGCCGCGCCCGACCACCTGCGAACCGATCCCGTGAAATTCTTCGTCTCCTGCGCCAAGGGCCTGGAATACCTGCTTGCCGATGAACTGTCGGCCCTGGGCCTTGGCAAGGCCACCGCCACCATTGCCGGCGTCAACGCCGACGGCGAACTGGCGCAGGCGCTGCGGATCGTGATGTGGTCGCGCCTGGCCAGCCGGGTGCTGTGGCCGATCGACGAGTTCGACTGCCCGGACGAGCAGGCCCTGTATGACGGCGTGCGTGCACTGCCGTGGCACGAGCACATCTCGCCGGAGATGACCCTGGCGGTGGATGCGCACGTGTCCGGCGACAAGATCACCCATGCACGCTTTGCCGCGCAGCGGATCAAGGATGCGATCGTCGACCGCATGCGCGACGAAGGCCTGGAGCGGCCCTCGGTCAATACCGATCTGCCCGACGTGCGCGTCAACCTCTCGCTGCGCAAGGGCCGCGCCTCGCTGTCGATCGACCTCGGCGGTGGCCCGCTGCATCGCCGCGGCTGGCGCGGTGCCGCCCACGAGGCGCCGCTGAAGGAAAACCTGGCCGCCGCGCTGCTGCTGCGCGCGCAATGGCCGCGCCTGCATGCCGCCGGCGGTGGGCTGCTGGACCCGATGTGTGGCAGCGGCACGCTGCTGATCGAAGGCGCGCTGATGGCCGCCGACGTTGCCCCAGGCCTGATGCGGCATGGCAGCCTGCCGCCGAGCCGTTGGCTGGGCTTCGACAAGGCGGCCTGGAAGTCCATCCAGAGCGAAGCACGTGAGCGCGAAGCGGCCGGCCTGGCCGCGCTGAAGCCGGTCATCCACGGCAGCGACATCGACCCGGCTGCGATCCAGGCGGCCCGCGAGAATGCCGAGGTCGCCGGCGTCGCCCACGCGATCCGTTTCACCCGCGCCGATGTCGCCGACCTGGCCGCGCCGGAACAGGAGATCGGTGCCGTGGTCTGCAACCCGCCGTACGACGAGCGCCTGGCCGCCGATCCAGCGTTGTATCGTGCACTGGGCAATGCCTTGCAGAAGGCGGTGCCGCAGTGGCGCGCCAGCCTGCTGTGTGGCAATGACGAACTGGCCTTTGCCACCGGCCTGCGCGCCAGCAAGAAGTACCAGATGTTCAACGGTGCGCTGGAATGCGCGCTGATCGTCTGCGATCCGATCGCTGTGCCGGGCCGTGATCCGGCACAGCCCCGCGAGCTGAGCGAAGGCGCGCAGATGGTGGCCAACCGCCTGCGCAAGAACCTGAAGAAGTTCAAGAGCTGGCGTGCCCGCGAGGACATCACCTGCTTCCGCGCCTACGACGCCGACCTGCCGGAGTACGCGGCGGCCATCGACGTCTACGAGGAAGAGGCTGGCAGGCGGCGTACCTTCCTGCATGTGCAGGAATATGCGGCACCGGCGGCGATTCCCGAGAACGACGTGCGCCGCCGCCGCAATGAGCTGCTGGCCGCCGCGCGCGAAGTATTCGGCGTGCCGCCGGAGCAGGTGTCGATGAAATCGCGCGAGCGCGGCAAGGGCGGCAGCAAGTACGGCCGCTTCGAGCAGCGCGACGAGTTCATCGTGGTGCGAGAGAACAACGCGCTGCTGCAGGTGAACCTGTTCGACTACCTCGATACCGGCCTGTTCCTTGACCACCGCCCGCTGCGCCGGATGATGGCCGAGCAGGTGCGTGGCAAGCGTTTCCTGAACCTGTTCTGCTACACCGGCGTGGCCAGCGTGCAGGCCGCCGTGGCGGGTGCCGCCAGCACGACCAGCGTCGACCTGTCGGCTACCTACCTGCAATGGTGCTACGACAACCTGGCGTTGAACGGACAGGGGGGCAACCAGCACCTGCTGGTCCAGGCCGACGCGATGGCGTGGCTGGAAGGCGACCGTGGCCAGTACGACGTGATCTTCTGTGACCCGCCGACTTTCTCCAACTCCGCACGCGCCGATGACTTCGACGTGCAGCGCGAACAACTGAAGCTGCTGCGTGCGGCGGTGGCGCGGCTGGCACCGGGTGGCGTGCTGTACTTCTCCAACAACTTCCGCCGCTTCAAGCTGGAAGAGAACGCCATCGCCGAGTTCGCCCAGTGCCGCGAGATCACCGCACGCACGATTGGTCCGGATTTCGAGCGCAACGCGCGCATCCACCGCGCGTGGGAACTGAAGCGGTTGGGGTAAGCCCGGTAGTGCCGGCCGCTGGCCGGCAACTGCGTCAGAACCGTGGAAGGTCCGCGGGATGCCGGCCAGCGGCCGGCATTACCGCGTCTGGTCCGTAGATCCACGCCATGCGTGGATCGGCCTAAAGCACCAACAATCGCCCCGGCGCATGGGCCAGGGGCCAATGGCCCTGTTCGTACAGCGCAAGCACAGGCTCCCAGTGTGCCGGCAGGCCGAGATGCATCTCCAGCAGGCGTTGCCGGAAGGCGAACATCGCCCCATCGCGCGCCACCAGCTGCAGGTCATGTGCACCACAGCGCAGTGCCGGCAGATCCAGTGCCGAAAGCGCGCGCATCAACGTGCGGTTGAGTTCGCGTCGGGCGTCGGCGAGTTCGGCTGGATGGGGCAGGGCGCCGTGAAACGGATCCGAATCGCCCAGTGTGGTGGGCATCCATTCGAAACCATCGGTATCGATGGTCCGCAGTGCTTCGGCCAGCGACCGAACGGCGACGACGCCGGCCGTTATGGGCAGTGTTTCACCCAACCGGGAAAAAAAGCCGATTCCAGAAATCCGCTGCAGCATGCTATCCATACGGGCATTGTAGATCCACGCCATGCGTGGATGCCGCTGTCCCCGTCCTGCGGCTACAGCAATTCCAGCACCAACCCCAGCACCGGCAGCGCGATCGCCAGCGGCGCAATCCATGTTGGACGATACGGGTACAACCCGAACGACAGCGTCACGCCGGCCAGGGTCATTGCCCCCAGCCACAGCACCGGGCCCATCGCCCAGCCGTGGTCGGCCACGCACAGTGCGAACGCCGCCGCCAGCAGCGCCCAGCCCAGCACCCGCCACTGCATCCGCCGTGCGGGTGCGGCCGCGGCCTTGCCATGCAGGTCGTGCTGGTGCTTTTCCATCGACAGCGACAGCGCGGTGAACGCAGAGAACGACAGCGCCAGTGCCAGCAGCATCATGCGCTGGCCTCCGCTTCGGCCGCTTCCGCAGTGTTCACCGATGCCTTCGGTGCAGCCGCAGCGGCCGCACGTTTCTTCTTCTCGGCCGCACTCAGCGGTGGCGTCCAGCGCTGCATGCGCCAGCCGCACAGCGCCAGCATCGCGCCGAACGCGATCATCGAAAGATCGACGCCGGCCAGTACCCAGTCGCCGCTGCGCAGTGTGATGCCCAGATGCGCGTGCGTGGTCAGCGCATTGACCACCGGCACCAGCGCGAACGCGGCCGCACCCAGATAGAGCTGCCACGCCCACATCATCCGCTTCGGCCAGATGAAGGCGGCCAGCAGCGCGCCGCCCCAGGCGTAGAAGAACACGTTGGCCTCGGCACTGGAGCGCTCGGCGATCTGCAGCGGCAGCAGGCGGTTGCCCCAGAAGTACGCCGCGAAGGCGATCGGCAGGCCGGCCACGGTGCCGATGTTCAGCGCATCGACCAGGCGCAGGCCGAATCCGGTACGCCCGTTCTTGGCGTGCCTGGGACGCTCCTTCACCGCCCACAGCACCACGCCGCTGGCGACCATCAGGCAGCCGACCAGGCCGGACAGGAAGAACAGTGCGCGCAGGCCCCAGTCGGCGAAGCGCGCCAGGTGCAGGCCATACAGCACGCCACGGGTGGCGGTGGCGCCGCCGGACGGCGGCGTCTCTTCCAGCAGCGCACCGTTGACCATGTTGTAGCGCAGCGCCGGGGTGTCGGTGGACAAACGCCTGCCGTCGCGTTGGCGGATGTCGATCACCGCATTGGCAGCGCCCGGGTTGGACACGGTGAAGCCGGCCACTTCCACGCCGTGCCAGTGTGCACGCGCGCTGTCCAGCAGCTGTGCGATCGGCAGCGGCGTGGCGCGGCCTTGTGCCGGCGCGGTCACCTCTGGCATGCCGCCGAAGGCTTCGCTGAAGAACTTGTCCTCGTCCTGCGGGTAGGCAACTTTCACCCCCCACGGCAGGTACATGATCATCAGAGTGACGATGCCGGTGTAGGTGATCATCGCGTGGTACGGCAGGGCCATCACCGCGCTGACGTTGTGGAAATCCAGCCAGGACCGCAGGCCCTTGTCCTTGCGGAAGGTGAAGAAGTCCTTGAAGATTTTCTTGTGGGTGATGACGCCGGTGATGATCGCCACCAGCATGAACATCGCGCAGAAACCGACCAGGTAGCGCGCCCAGTACACCGGGATGTAGTGCAGGTCGAAGTGCAGGCGGTAGAAGAAGTCGCCGCCACGGGTCTCGCGCGCCTTCAATGCCTGGCCGGTGTTCGGGTCGAGCGTGGCGTCGCCGAAGCCACCGCGACGGCCACGACTGGGGTCAGCCAGTTCCGGTGGCAGCCGCCAGAACAGCTGCATGGCCGGGTTGCGCGGCTGCGGCAGGGTGACGAACCAGTTCTCGGCGTGGCTCGCATTGGCCTGCAGGTAGTCCACCGCGCGCTGCGCGGCCACGTCGATGCTGACGTTGCTGGACGGCAGCTCCGGGCGCATCCAGCGACTGATTTCCTCGCGGTAGTAGCTGGCCGTGCCGGCCATGAAGATCAGCAGCAGCAACCAGCCGACCAGCAGGCCCGTCCAGGTATGCAGCCAGGCCATCGACTGGCGGAATCCGTTCTTCATGCCCAGGCTCCCAACAGGCGTGCGACCGCCGCCATCAGCAGGGCGGGGGCGAGGATGCCGACCCAGGCCCGCAGCGCGCTGCGGGTGGCGAAGGCCCACAGCGCCGCGCAGGCAGCCACCACAATGGCCAGCAGCATGCCGGTCAGCACGGTCTGGCCGCGCGCGCCGGGCAACGCCACCGCGCAGAACACGCTGGTCATCGAGGCCAGCGCATAGCCGCCGAAAATCGCGGCCAAAGCGCGTGACAGCACGCCCCAGCGCGGGTTGGAGAACAAGGTGCGGGGGCTGGCGGGGGTGGGCGAGCGGTCCACGGCGTTCCTGAAGGTAGGAGAAGGGATGGAACGCGTCCGCGGCCCCCTTGCGCCCTGCGCATGTCGCCCAGCGTGTCCCATCGACGAAGCACTGCCCGCGCAGACGGGCAGCCCAGAAGTCGGGGCAGTACACGGGCGATGGGCACGTCTTCGTGCCCGTTTGGCTAAGCGTACAACCGATCAGTAAATGATATGTATTCGCATTTTATGAATCAAGCGTGCTGATCGTGGGCGTTGGCCGGGGCTAGAACCTGAACACCACGGTTGCCGCATGCAGCAGCAGGCCGATCAACCCGCCCACCAGGGTGCCGTTGAAGCGGATGAACTGCAGGTCGCGACCCACGCTCAGTTCCAGTTGCTCGACCAGGTGCCGCTCGTCCCAGCCCTTCACGGTCTGCGCGATATGCGTGGTCACGCCCTCGCGCAGGCGCCCGGTCAGGCGCTGCGCACCTTCCAGCAGGTGCTGGTTGAGGGCCTCGCGCAGGGCCGGGTCGGCCTGCAGGCTGCTGCCCAGCGACGCCAGGCTGCGCTGCAGGTGGCCGACCAGTGCCGAGTCCTCGCGTTGCAGGTCGGCGCGCAGGCTGGCATGGATGCGCGCCCACAGCCCCTGCACGTAGTCCTGCAGGGCGGGGTGGTCGATCATGTCCTGCTTGAGCTGTTCGATGCGCTCGGCCAGCGCCGGGTCTTCGCGCAGGCGCTGCACGTAGTTCTGCAGCCAGGTCTCATAGTCCTGGCGCAGCGGATGCTGCGGCTCGGCCAGCACCTGTTGCAGTTCTTCCAGTACCGCCCGCGCCAGGCGTTCGGCCAGGCTGTCGCCGATCTCGTCGATCGGCTTGACCCAGTTCACCGTGCTCGACAGCGTCGGCCATTCGCGCTGGATGTAGCGCACGATCAGCTGCGAGGCGCGTTCCTTCACCTCCGGCTGCTCCAGCCAGCGCCCCAGCCGCTGCAGGCCCTCGTCCAGCACGCGCTGGTGGCGTCCCTCGGCGGTCAGCAGGGCCAGCAGTTCACCGGCGGTGGCAGCGGCATTCCACTGCCGCAGCTGCTGCACCACGAAGGCGTGCAGTTGCCGGCGTACCGCGGTTTCGTCGAAGAAATCCAGTGCCTGCAGCGCCCAGCTGCGGGCCATGTCGGCCAGCATCCGCGAGCGTGCCGGGTCGGACAGCCAGCTGCCGAGACGGCTGGCCGGATCGAACACCTGCAGCTTGGCCAGCAGCACACCTGGCTCCAGGAACTGGTCGCGCACGAACAGCGCCAGGCTGTCGCCGATGCGCTCCTTGCTGCGCGGGATGATCGCGGTGTGCGGAATCGGCAGGCCCATTGGCCGCCGGAACAGCGCAACGACCGCGAACCAGTCGGCCAGCGCGCCGACCGCAGCGGCCTCGCAGAAGGCCGAAACCCAGGCCCAGATGCCGCGTTCGCCGTACCAATGGCTGACCGCGAATCCGACCAGCATCAACAGCAGCAGGCCCAGTGCGAGGGCCTTCAGGCGCCGCAGCTGGGCGCGGCGCGGATCGTGGGCAGGCGTCATTGCACGAGTCTAACCGCAGCCTGGTGATGCCTGCCTGTAGAGCCGAGCCCATGCTCGGCTGCCTTGCGCGCGGCAAACCGCAGCCGAGCATGGGCTCGGCTCTACATGAGAGGCTCGCGCGTTTTTAAAGCGCTTCCAGTTGCTTGCGCAGCGCGGCCAGCTGCGCGCGCAGGGTGTCGTTCTCGCGGGTCAACGCGACCACGCGGCGGCGCAGGGCCGGGGCATCCTCGCCCAGCTGTTCCAGCGCCAACAGCACTTCGGCGTCGCGGCTGGCGATCTCGTCCTCGCTGGGTTCCTCGAAGTCCATCTCGGCCGCGTCCGGCTTCGGCGCGCGCGGCTTGCGCTTGGATTCGCGCACGCGCTTGGCCGCCTGCTTCAGCTCGTCCTTGCCACCGGCGGCGGCGGCGCGCTGCTCCTCTTCGGGCAGGTCGGCCACGGCCGCAGCGGCGCTGATCGAGATCACGCCGGCCTTCACTGCCTCCACCACTTCGGGGGCAGCCTGGGCGTGGATCCGCTCGATCATGCCGACCTGGCTGGTACTCAGCTTGGCTTCGCGGGCCAGCTCGGCGCGGCTGAGCTTCGGTGCCGGCTCCCACGGCGGGCTGTCTTCGCCCGCCTCATCGGCGATTTCGGCGGTACCGTCGCTCTCGCGCTGCAGCTGCGCCTGCTCGACCTGCTTGCGGGCGGCCAGGATGTCGCGCTTGCGCAGCGCCAGCACGCCGCGCTGGAAATCGGACACGCTGCGACGGCCCAGATGCTGTTCGATCATCCACAGGTGCACGTCTTCCATGCTCTGGAAGCGCGTGTTCTGCACGGTGTTGAAGGGCAGGCCATGCTTCTGGCAGATGCCGAAACGGTTGTGACCATCGACCAGCACATTACCCCACAGCACCAGCGCATCGCGGCAGCCTTCGGCCAGGATGCTGCGCTCCAGCGCGTCATGTTCGTCCGCGGTCAGCGGGTCGATGTAGGCCTTGAGTTCTTCTTTGACGACGATATCCATGGGCACGGCAGCGAGCAGGAGCGGAACCGCCCATTGTACCCGCTCGCCACCACCGGCCCGGGCTCAGGCGGTGGCCCCGATCATCTCGCCCAGCGTGCCGGTGATCTGGTCGATCTGTGCCTTGTCCACGATCAGCGGCGGCGACAGCGCGATGATGTCACCGGTACAGCGCACCAGCAGCCGGCCATCGTGGAAGCAGCGCCGGAACACCTCGTAGCCGCGGCTGCCAGGTGCATCGCGGCGCGGTGCCAGCTCGACCGCGCCGACCAGGCCGAAGTTGCGGATGTCGATCACGTTGGGCAGGCCCTGCAGCGCGTGCAGCCGTTCCTGCCAGTACTCGCCCAGTTCGATGGCGCGCTCGAACAGGCGCTCCTCGGCGTAGACGTCCAGTGTTGCCAGCGCTGCGGCGCAGGCCAGCGGGTGCCCCGAGTAGGTATAGCCGTGGAACAGCTCGATGGCCTGCGGCGGGGCCTGCATCAGCGTGGCATGCACGGCGTCGCTGGCCAGCACGCCGCCCAGCGGCACCGCGCCGTTGCTGACCGCCTTGGCAAAGGTCAGCAGGTCCGGGGTGACCCCGAAGCGTTGTGCGGCGAAGGGCATGCCGACCCGGCCGAAACCGGTGATGACCTCATCGAACACCAGCAGGATGCCGTGGTGGTCGCACAATTCGCGCAGGCGCTGCAGGTATCCGGGCGCGGGCAGGATCACCCCGGCGGAGCCGGCGATGGGCTCGACGAAGACGGCGGCAATCGTCGAGGCGTCATGCAGCGCGATCAGCCGTTCCAGGTCGTCGGCCAGCTCCGCGCCCTGGCGCGGCAGGCCCCTGCTGAACGCGTTGCGCTGCAGGTCCAGGGTGTGGCGCAGATAGTCCACGCCCCCCAGCTGCAGGCCGAACGCCCTGCGGTTGTTGGGCAGACCGCCCAGTGCCATGCCACCGAAACCGACGCCGTGATAGGCCTTCTCGCGGCTGATGAAGCGCGTGCGCTGGCCCTCGCCACGCTGGTGGTGGTAAGCCAGCACGATCTTCATCGCGGTATCCACCGCCTCCGAGCCGGAGCTGGTGAAGAACACATGGTTGAGCGGGGCCGGAGCCAGTGCGGCCAGCCGCTGTGCCAGCGCGAAGGCCGGCGGCGAGCCCATCTGGAAAGCGGGCGAGTAGTCGAGCGTGCGTGCCTGCGCGGCGATGGCCTCGACGATGCGCGGTCGCGCGTGGCCGGCGTTGCAGCACCACAGGCCGGCGGTGCCGTCAAGGATCTGTCGGCCATCGATGTCTTCGTAGTGCATGCCTTCGGCGCGGACCAGCATGCGTGGTGCCGCCTTGTACTGGCGGTTGGCGGTGAATGGCATCCAGTAAGCGTCCAGTGACTCGGGGCGCTGTGTGGCCAGGTCGTGCAGGTCGCTCGCGGAACGCTTCATGCCAGCTCCATCGGGTCCGATGCGATGAATGTAGCGCAGCCACGTCACGGCGGAGTCGCGGTGACCCCGGTATAACCAAGGTTCGTTGAATGCTGGAGCTTCCCATGGCCGATTTTCCCGACCGCAGCCATTGGCAGGCGCTGGCCCTCCAGCTGTCGATGCCAGGCCAGGCCTTCATCGATGGCCGCTATGTCGATGCAGCCAGCGGCGCCCGTTTCGACTGCGTCAGCCCGATCGACGGTCGCGTACTGGGGGCGGTCGCCGACTGCGACGCGCAGGACGTGGAGCGCGCGGTACTGGCCGCGCGGCGCAGCTTCGAGGCGGGGCACTGGTCGCAGGCAAGCCCGTCCCATCGCAAGCGCTTGCTGCTGGCCTTGGCGGCGTTGGTGGAAAAGCACGCCGACGAGCTGGCCCTGCTGGAAACCCTGGACATGGGCAAGCCGGTGCGTGATGCGCGCCGCATCGACCTGCCAGGCGCGGTGCGCTGCCTGCGCTGGACCGCCGAGGCCGTCGACAAGCTGTACGGCGAGATCGCGCCGACCGGCCCGCACGAACTGGGACTGGTCACGCGCGAGGCCGCCGGGGTCGTGGCCGCGATCGTTCCGTGGAACTTTCCGCTGCTGATGGCCTGCTGGAAGATCGCGCCTGCATTGGCCATGGGCAACTCGGTGGTGCTCAAGCCGTCCGAGCGCTCGCCCTTGAGTGCGTTGCGGCTGGCGGCGCTGGCCGCCGAAGCGGGCCTGCCAGAGGGCGTGCTGAACGTGCTGCCGGGGTACGGTGCGCGCGTCGGTGAGCCGTTGGCCCTGCACATGGATGTGGACGTGCTCGCCTTCACCGGCTCCACCGCCACGGGCGCGAAGCTGCTGCAGTGTTCCGGGCGATCCAACCTCAAGCGGGTCTGGCTGGAGTGTGGCGGCAAGAGCCCGCATGTGGTGTTCGCCGACGCCCCTGATCTGGACGCCGCCGCGAAGGCGGTGGCACAGGGTATCTTCTTCAACCAGGGCGAGGTCTGTACCGCAGGTTCGCGGCTTCTGGTACAGCGTTCGATCCGCGAGGATTTCGTGCATCAGGTGGTTGCCTATGGCCAGCACATGCACCCCCGCCATCCATTGGACCCCGATGCGCCGATGGGTGCGCTGGTGGATGCCGCGCACCTGGACAAGGTGATGGACGATATCGCGCGCGCCGAAGGCGAGGGCGCCCGGTTGCTGCTGGGTGGGCGGCGCGCCGAAGTGGAAGCCGGCGGCAGCTACGTCCAGCCCACCGTGTTCGACCAGGTGCGTCCGGAGCAGGCACTGGCGCGCGAGGAAGTGTTCGGGCCGGTGCTGGCCGTGCTGGGGTTCGAAGACGAGGCCGAAGCGGTGCGCGTGGCCAATGACAGCCGCTACGGCCTGGCCGCCGGCCTGTGGACACGGGACCTGGGGCGGGCCCACCGCGTCGCGCGCCAGCTGCGCGCCGGCAGCATATGGGTGAACGGCTGGGATGGCGGCGACATGACCGCTCCGTTCGGTGGCTACAAGCAGTCCGGCAACGGGCGCGACAAATCGCTGCATGCGTTCGACAAGTACAGCGAGATCAAGGCCACCTGGATCCAGTTGTAACGACGCGACTGCTGGACGGCTGTTCGCTCTCTGTAGAGTCGAGGGATGCTCGACTGCCGTTCGTTCTTCTGTAGAGCCGAGCCATGCTCGGCTGCATCTCGCGAAGAGAAGAACCGTCGAGCATGGCTCGACGTTACAGAGGCGCCTGGCCCCTCGTTGGCATCGGTGTCGGCTGAAACCATCGTGCCGTACCGCCGCCTGCCCGTGGCAGAATCGGGCGATCTGCCATTTCCCATGTTGCCGATGTCGACGATCACCGCTGCCGCGCCGCCCGTGAATTCCCCCCGTCGTGTTCTGCTGGCCAGCCTGATCGGTACCACGATCGAGTTCTTCGACTTCTACATCTACGCCACGGCCGCGGTGCTGGTGTTCCCGCACCTGTTCTTCCCGGACAGCAGCGAACAGGCAGCCTTGCTGCAGTCGCTGGCAACCTTCGCGGTGGCCTTCATCGCACGCCCGGTTGGCTCGGCAGTGTTCGGCCATTTCGGCGATCGCATCGGCCGCAAGGCCACCCTGGTGGCTGCGCTGCTGACCATGGGGCTGTCCACGGTGCTGATCGGCCTGCTGCCGACGCACGCACAGATCGGGCTGTGGGCGCCGGCGCTGCTGGCGCTGTGCCGTTTCGGCCAGGGCCTGGGTCTGGGCGGGGAGTGGGGCGGGGCAGTGCTGCTGGCCACCGAGAACGCACCGCCGGGCAAGCGTGCCTGGTACGGCATGTTCCCGCAGCTGGGTGCACCGCTCGGCTTCCTGCTGTCGGCCGGCATCTTCCTGGTGCTTGGCCGTTGCCTGAGCCAGGCCGACTTCCTGCAATGGGGCTGGCGCATTCCTTTCGTGGCCAGCGCGCTGCTGGTCGGCCTCGGCCTGTGGGTGCGGTTGAACATCCACGAGACCCCCGACTTCAAGCAGGCGCTGGAGCGCAAGGCGCCGGTGCGGCTGCCGATGTGGACGGTGCTGCGTGACCACCCGGTGCCGATGCTGCTGGGTACCCTGGGCGCGTTCGCCACCTTCGTGCTGTTCTACCTGATGACCGTGTTCAGCCTCGGCCACGGCACGGCCGTGCTGGGTTACAGCCGCGAGCAGTTCCTGCTGATGCAGATGGCCGGCATGCTGTTCTTCGCGCTGGGCATCCCGCTGTCGGCGCGCTATGGCGACCGTTGGGGGACGCGCCGCACGATGATCGTGGCCAGCGTGCTGATCATCGGTTTTGGCGTGCTGTTCGCGCCGCTGTTCCAGCCGCACAGCCCGTGGATGGTCACCGCCTTCCTGTGCCTGGGCCTGTTCCTGATGGGCCTGACCTATGGCCCCTGCGGTACCTTCCTGGCCGAGATCTACCCGGTGGAGGTGCGCTACACCGGCGCATCGCTGTCATTCAACCTGGCCGGCATTCTGGGTGCGGCACCGGCGCCGTACCTGGCCACCTGGCTGGCCGAACGCTTCGGCCTGGTCGCGGTCGGCTACTACCTGTGCCTGACTGCGGCAGCGACGCTGTGCGCGCTGGTGGCACTGCACCGGCGCGCGCTGCGGTTCAGCCAAAGAAGCGCTTGAGCGTGCGTCCCAGCCAGCCACCGCCTTGGTGCTCGCGGGTGAACTGGTTCAGGTGCGCCTTGACCTGTTCGGCATAGGCCTGATCATCGCCGCGGATGTGGTTGAACAACCAGCGCGAGAGCATGGTGCGCAGTTCGTCGCTGATGTCCTCGCCGGCCTGGAAGCGCAACCGGTACTCGGCCACGCGCTTGATGAAGATCTCATGCACGCGCTTGTGCGCTGCACAGAACGGGTAGCCCGCCTCCTCCATGAGCTCTTCCTCGAACGCGAAGTGCGACATGGTGTAGTCGACGACTTCGTCGATCACTTCACCCACCGCTGCACGCTGCAGGCTGGTCTGCGCCACGTGCAGGTGGTTGAGCATCTCGATGATGCGGCGGTGTTGTTGGTCGATCACATCGATGCCGATGTTCAGATCGTCCTGCCAGACCAGTAGTGCCATCCCCGGCTCCCCTTCATGCGTATGTCGGGGCCGACTGTAGAGCTGCCGTGCGGGAACGGCGTTGATCTGGATCAAAGCGAGCCGGTCAGGTCAGCGCAGGCTCGCGTGGACGCAGCGGGCTGGCCACCGTGGTGCAGCTGACCCGGTTGCGGCCACCGGCCTTGGCCAGGTACAGCTGGCGGTCGGCCTCGGAGATCAGCCGGTGCAGCGCATCGCGCTGCGGGCGCAGGCAGCACAGGCCGATGCTGACCGTCATGCGCAGGGTAGCGGTGCCGATGTCCACCTCCAGTGCGGCGATGCGCTGGCGCAGCTCCTCGAAGTACAGCAGCGCCTCGTCCTGTTCCATGTCTGGCACCAGCAGGCAGAACTCCTCGCCGCCGAAGCGCGCGATCAGGTCGTGGCTGCGTGCATGCGCGGTCACCGCGCCGGCCACCGCGCGCAGCGCGTCGTCGCCTGCTTCGTGGCCATGGGTGTCGTTGATGTGCTTGAAGTGGTCGATGTCGATCATCGCCACCGCCACGCATTGGCCGTGCAGCTGCAGCTGCGGCAGCTGGCGCTGGCTCTGCTCCAGGAAGAAGCGCCGGTTGGGCAGGCCGGTGAGGAAGTCGCGGGTGGCCAGGTCCTGCAGGGTGCCGATCAGTTCCAGCTGGTCCACGTTCTGCGAGACGCGGCAGAAGAACTCCTCGCGCGAGAACGGCTTGCGCAGGAAATCGTTGGCGCCGTTCTTCAGGAAGCGCGGGATCAATGAGGCGTCGGTATTGCCGGAGATGCCGATCACCGCCACCTTGTCGCGCGAGCGCAGGGTGCGCAGGCGACGGGTGAATTCCACGCCTTGCATGCCGGGCATTTCCTGGTCGACCACCGCCAGGCGGATCGCCGGATGCGCCTCGATAGCAGCCAGGCCCTCGTTGCCGTCGGCGGCTTCGTGCACCTCATGCCCATACATCCGCAGCAGGGCGGCGGCATAGCCACGTGCGGACGGCGAATCGTCCACCACCAGCGCGGCGATGCGCCGGTTGCGTTCCAGCCGCTGCACCAGCCACACCAGGTAGTCGATGCTGCCCGGGGTATTCTTCAGCACGTAGTCGATGATCTGCTGCTGTAGTACGCGCTTGCGCAGGTCCTCGTCGTAAACGCCGCTGACCACCACCGTCGGCAGGTCGCGCTTGAGGAAGAACTCGACCACTGCATCGCGGTCGCCGTCGGCCAGCACCAGTCCGGTCAGCACCAGGAACCAGCCCCCGCCTTCGCTGAGCAGCCGGTCGGCCTCGGCCAGGGTGGAGGCAATCACCACCGGCAGTTCCAGGCGCTGCTCGATGGCTTCGCGCAGCATGCCGGTGAACGCACGGGAGTTTTCGACCAGCAGGATCCGCTGCGGCAGCGGATCGGCCAGGTCGCCATCGACGGCGGCCTGCGGCAGCACGGGCATGATGCGGTGGCTCACGAGGGAGGGGCTCGGCACGGATAGCGGCGGTTTCGGGTGTAACTTTAGCGGGGCAGTATGCCCTGCGTGTCGTTCGGCGATCAGGCGGGCGATGTGAATGACGCCGCTGTGCCCGCAATGGATTCGTGCAGGACGAACCGGAGCCGGTTGCCACGGCAATGCACCGTACCGCCGTAGGCCATTATCCGGCCGGCCAGACGCTCCGTGGCCTGCTGAACGGTCCCACTCGACAGCGTGCAACTGCGGTCAAGCAGGCCCACGACCACCACAATGCCGCGGCGGTCGCCAGCCTGGCCGCTCCGGGCGCGCACGCTGACCTGTCCCGACTCCAGCTCCAGCAGCAGCGACACCGCCTCGATCAGCGAGCGATAGATGGCGAGCTGCAGGTCAACAGTCAGCATGCAGGGGTTCCCCTCCAGCCGGGGCGGTATCACGCGATGGGAGTTGTCCCAGTTCTCGCACGCGCCGCCAACGCGCAGCGCGATATACAGCCCAACCTGCTCCAGCCCCGTGGGGTAGACCAGACTGGCCTGTTCACGGAACAGCCGCGAGTGCACGGATGAGGCGTGCTGCAGGCTGTTGGCCACCGCATGATGCCCCTGCGCCTTCAGCCAGCTGACCATCTCGCCGAGCGAGCTGTCCATGCCTTCGCCGAGTTGCCTGAGATGGGAGGCGCGCTCGCGAAGTTCACGCTCACGGATCTGATGCGAACTACGTGCCAAGCGCAATGTGGTTTCCTCAGCCAGTCCACGGGACCGTGCACGTTCGTGGTGATAGCTGATGCTGGATCCCAGGGCGAGCAGTGCGACACTCATCACGGCCATGTTCTGCTGGGTGGCGAAGGTGCCCAGGTCGAACGAGGACGGTAGGCCGGTGCTGGGAGTGGCGAAATGGAGTGGAAGGTTCAACAGCGGAATCGCGATGGCAGCGCCACGCCACCCATGCATGAAGGTCAGGGCGATCGCCGGTAGGGAGGACAGCAGCACCAGGTGGGTGCGTGTGGTGTGGGCGCTGATGGCCGTAAGCTGCATGCACAGGGCCAGGACCAGCATCACCAGGATGGCCGTGACCGTAGGTGCAGCAAAGCGGCGCGTCCAATTGGGGGCCGCGTCTCGTCGCGACCAGAGGAATGCCAGTGGCACGAGGGTAATGATGGC
Source organism: Stenotrophomonas sp. T8 (assembly GCF_051853085.1). Taxonomy (NCBI): domain Bacteria; kingdom Pseudomonadati; phylum Pseudomonadota; class Gammaproteobacteria; order Lysobacterales; family Lysobacteraceae; genus Stenotrophomonas; species Stenotrophomonas sp. T8. Next base: position 1,147,992 of record NZ_CP195329.1, read on the forward strand.
GGCGAAGTGGCCAAAGATCGTGCGATCAACTGCGCTAAGCAGGTTGCTCGGCGGCGGGTTCGACCACAGGGCGAATGAAATGCCCATATTGAGAACCGGGACGAACAACGCCGTGCAGAAGGTCAGCGACAGCAGCCAGAGGCCGGCGGCGGACTCCGATGGCATTCTCATGCGGTGCAGGTGGACCACCAGCATCGCCATCGGCATCAGCAGCGTCGAGGCCAGGATGACCCAGGCCAGGCCGTAGCTGTCGATCATGGGGATGCGCAGGGTTGCGAAGTAGGTGTACTCGCCAAGCAGCAGGTAGGGCCACAGGCGGGTCGGGACGATCAGGAGTGCCGCTGCCCGGATGCCCGCTGGCAGGAAGAACTGATCCAGCGAGAACTGACGCGAGACAAGGCAGCTCAAAGCGTAGACGGCCGCGAGTGCGATTCCGACGGGTCGGATCCGGAAGCTCAGTTCAATTGCTTCTTTGAATCGGTCCAAGCCCCGCCTCTTGCCTCCCGGCCAATGATGACTGGCCACGTCCGTAGACATTATCGACAGTCGGAGAAGGGCGCAATCGAGGTGTCTGGCCTCCCTTTGCGCTGCAATTGCCGGCTTCCTGCGCTTCGTGGCCCTACACGGTCAGCAGTGCGTCGGCATAGCCACCAGCGGACGGTGAATCATCCACAATCAGCGCGTCCTCGGTTCGATCACGTTGCAGCCGTTGCACCCGCTACATTCGGCAGTTGATGCTGTCCACTGTGTTCACTATCGCGCAATCGACAATGTCCTGCTGTTACACGCGCCTGTCCAGGTCATTTGTCGCAGATGCAGCTGACCCGCACCGTGGGCGGGTTTCGCTACGGGTATTGGCGATTTCGGACGCTGCATCGGCGTGGCATGGGTTTGCATCGATCCAGTCGATTATGTCCCATGGGCTTTACGGAGTCCGCCCGGTATATGCTGATGCGATTGGGGGTAGCATCCTGCTTGATCCGTATTGCATCCAACCTGGAGGTTAGTGTGGGAAATTTCCGAATTCATGCATTTGCTGGTGCGTTGATGTTGGTGCCGGTATCCGTTCTTGCTTTTGCCCCAAGTGACGACCATGGAATCAAGATGGCCGGCCAAGGACTCGGCCAGTCGATTCCGCAGGCACAGGACCTGAGCGTGGATCCCGGCTGGTTGGTCTATGGGTTCGAGCGCGATGGTATGGATTATTTCCAGGTAAACGATCTCGCGGGCCACGTGCACATCGTGATCGGCAATGCTGCGGGCACGTTCTGGGTACTGCCGGCAGGTGACCCATCTGCGAAGGTGTCGTTGCCTGAGCAGCGCCTGCCTGTTCCCGCCAAAGCCACCAGGACGGTTGTCTATCGGTCCCCCGCATTCACGCTGGTCAGATATGCAAGCGGAGCTGATGTCTTGTGGGCGGTAGAGGCACCCTGATACCGCCTGTTGCCGGGATATCGGAGAGCTTCAGTGTCAGACTGCATGGGCACCCGGATGTTCGCCGGGTGCCCATGACGCCTTTGGCCAGCGGGATGAGCGGGACGTTCATGCGATACCGCTGCCTTGGTTCGATCCGATCGCTTGACTGTGAAATGCGCTACTGCAGCGCAGAGGGTGCAGGGCAGCTGTACCGTGATGGAGCACTGGGCTGTGTCTCAAGTTTTGTTTCACGGTCGAGGAACAGGATCCTGACCCGGTTGCGATAGCAGTCAACGGTCCCGTCATAGGGCAGGGTTCGCCCGGTCAGCCGCTCGAACGCTGCCATGGTTGTCTGCTGGGAAAGGCGCCGACGCGACTCCAGCAGCGACACGACCATGAGGATTCCGCGCCTGGAGCCCATTCCGCCGCATCTTGCACGAATGCGAATCTGTCCACCTTCATGCTTGAGAAGAATGGAGACTGCATCAATCAGTGTCCGGTAAGCGGCCAACTGCAGTTCCACGCTCAGGTTGCAGGGGTCGCCTTTCAGATCAGGGCGGAGAACGCGCTCCGTCAGCGTCCACGACTCACGGATGCCACCAGCCTGCAAAGCCACGTAAAGCCCAAGATGCTCCAGACCCGAGGGATAGACCATGCTTGTCTGTTCGCGAAGGAGCCGCGAATGTACATTCGAAGTATGCAGAAGGCTGCTGGCCACTGCGTGATGTCCCTGGGCCTTGAGCCAGTCGGCCAGCTCCACCAGTGAGGTATCAATGCCGTCGCCGAGCTTGCGAAGGTGCAGGGCACGCTCACGCAGCTCCATCTCGCTGGCCAATTGCGAGCTCCTCGCAAGATGGATGGCGTCCCTTTCCCCCATCTCGCGCAGCCTGTAACGATGGTAGAAGTGGGTGATGCGTGATCCGAGCAACAGCAATACGATGCCGCTGATCGCCATGATCTGCTGGGTGATGAAGGCCGCGGGATCGAATGCGGTGGGATGGGTGTTGGGCGTGGTCAGGCCGATGACCATGTTGAGCACCGGTACTGCAAGGGCGGCACCCTTCCAGCCATACAGGCAGGTAAGTGCGGCCGCGGGGAGTGCCAGCAGCAGCAGGAGCGTTGCCTTCAGCGCAACCCAGTCTGCGGGCAGTTGAGTTGCTGCTATCCCGATCAGGAGCATCGATGAAAGTGCCGCCAGCATCGGGGTCTTTCGTCCAGCGTTCCACTCCTGCCCCAGGTCCTGTCGCGCCCACAGCATGGCGATGGGGGCCACCGTCAGAATGCCGATGAAGTCGCCCACGCTGTAACGCGCCGCACTGGTCAGGAAGGGCGTGGAAGGGGGTGTTGGCCAGAGCAGATGGGAAAAGCTGAGGTTCAGCAGCGTAACTACGACGCTGGAAGCGGCGGCAATCAACAAAAGGCCGATCGTCTGCGACTCCGCCATCAGTCGCCGTTGCAGCTTCACAATCAACATCACTGCGGGCATGAGGAACGCGGAGGCAACAATGACCCATGTCAGGCCGTACTTCTCGATCATTGGCACGCGGGACTGTGCAAAGTACGCATATTCGCCCAGCAGCAGATACGGCCACAGGCGCGGCGGGCACAACAGTACGGCCGCCACCCGGATGCCGGCTGGCAAATAGAACTGATCCAGCGACAGCTGTCGGGTTGCCCAATAGGCAACTGCATAAAGCAAGGCAAGCATCAGGCCAGCCGGACGAATGCGCACCTTCAGCAACAATCCTTCTTTCCACCAGTCCAATCGCACGTCCCCCTCTCCTACGTGTCCCCTGTCAGCTTCCATTCGCCGCGAGGCCCGGTTTCTCAGGACGTTATCGGTCTGCGAACGATTATGCAATTGCACAGCGGCGCATTTAGGGAGTTGACCAACCATCCATCACAGATGTTGCGTGAAAATCTGTGACGTGTGCAGCACGATCAGCGCTGCGGTGCGCCTGTCAGAGCGTTCAATCCAGGAGATGCGGAATCTTCACCACAACGCATCCCGCAGCTTGTACCAGGACATCGCCGCCACCAGCAGCGGCGTGCGCAGCAGCCGGCCGCCGGGGAAAGGCGCATGCCGCAGGCGCTGGAACACGTCCAGGCGCTCGCTCTGGCCGGCAATCGCGGCGGCGATGACCTCGCCGGCCAGCCCGGCGGCGGCCACCCCATGGCCGGAGAACCCCTGCGCGAAGTACAGGTTGCCGTCCAGCCGGCCCCAATGCGGAGCGCGGTTGCGGGTGATGTCCACGTAACCGCCCCAGACCTGCTCCAGCGGCACGTCGGCCAGTTGTGGAAACACCTGGTGCATGCGCCGCTGCATCACCCTGTGCAGGCCGGGTGGGGGCAACGCCGAGTAACTGGCGCGGCCGCCGAACAGCAGCCGGTGGTCGTGGCTGAGGCGGAAATAGTCCAGTGCCCACGCGGTGTCGGCCACGGCCATGTTGTTGCCGATCAGGGCGCGGGCGCGCTCGGCCCCCAGCGGCGCGCTGGCGCCGATATAGGTGCCGACCGGCATGATCCGCCGTTCCAGGTCGGGCAGCAGGCCCTGCAGCCAGGCATTGCCGGCCACCACCAGATGCGCAGCGCGCACGCTTCCCTGCGCGGTATGCAGGGTGGGCTGCGGTCCGCGCTGCACGCGGGTCACTGCGGAGTTCTCGTGGATCACCACGCCGGCCGCACGTGCCGCATCGGCCAGGCCACGCGCATAGGCCAGCGGGTGCAGGTGCGCGCTGTGCGGATCGAACATCGCGGCGCGGTAGCGCGGGCTGTCCAGCTGTGCGCGCAGCGCATCACGGTCCCACCACTGCATCGGGTAGTCGTAGTGGCGCTGAAGATGCTCGCAGTTGGCGCGCAGGTCGCGCTCATGGCGCTCGCGGATGGCGACGCTGGCGTGGCCCTCCACCCAATGGCAGTCGATACCATGGCGGTCGATGCGCCTGCGCATCGCCTGTACTGCGTCGCGCGACCAGTCGAACAGGTGGCGCGCATCGTTACGGCCGAGCTGACGCTCCAGTTCGTCCACCTCGCAGCCATAGCCGACCAGCACCTGGCCACCATTGCGGCCGGACGCGCCCCAGCCGATCCGCTGTGCGTCCAGCACCACCACGCGTTGGCCACGCACGGCCAGTTCCAGTGCGGCGGTCAGGCCGGTATAGCCGGCGCCCAGCACCGCAACGTCGGCCTGCACCTGCCCCTGCAACGCGGGCAGTGCGGGCGGTTCGGGCAGGCTGGAGGCATACCAGCTGGGCGGAAAGGCGGCGCTCACTGCAGGCCTCGTGGGTGCAGTGCGGGCGGGCGGAGCAGGGCAGGTCGATCAGCGTTCACCCCGGTAGTTTCGCCGATGCATGGCAGCTGTGGTGTGACGGCAGCGACTTGCCGCCGTTGCCAGGCGACGGGTAACGTGTCGGCACGCCAAGGAGTCTTCCCATGCGCCGCCTGCCCTGGGTGGGCCTGCCCACCGACAGCACCGTGCTCGGCCACCACCGTTTCGCGGTGGCCGGCGAGAAGTATGTGCGCGCGCTGGCCGAGGCGGCCGAGGTGACCCCGGTGGTGTTGCCGAGCCTGCAGCCACCGTTGCCGGCCAGCGACTGGCTGCTTGGGCTCGATGGCCTGCTGTTGACCGGCGCGGTCAGCAACATCGAACCGCAGCACTACGAAGGCGGCCGCAGCTGGCCAGGCAATCCGCATGACCCTGCCCGCGATGCCAATGCCTTCGCGCTGCTGCACGAGGCGCTGGCGCTGGACCTGCCAGTGCTGGCGATCTGCCGGGGCTTCCAGGAGTTGAACGTCGCACTGGGCGGCACCCTGCATCCGCAGGTGCATGCGGTGCCCGGCCTGGCCGACCATCGCGACGACCCGCAGGCGCCGGTGGACGTGCAGTATGGGCCGGCCCATGCGGTGACCCTGGCCGCCGACGGCTGGCTGGCGCAGTGGCACGGCAGTGGCCGCGCGCAGGTCAATTCGGTGCACGGACAGGGCATCGCCCGCCTCGCGCAGGGCCTGCAGGTCGAGGCCATGGCCGATGACGGACTGGTCGAGGCGGCGCGCAGCCTGCACCATGGATTTGTGCTCGGCGTACAGTGGCATCCGGAGTGGCGTGTCACGCAGACGCCGTTCTATCACGCTATTTTCCGTGCGTTCGGCCAAGCTTGCCGGCAGCACCAACAGAACCGACTGGATTCCCGATGAGTTCCCGAACGCGCCCGCGCAAGACGGCCACGCCCCCCGCACCGCAGGAAAGCAGCCTGCTGCGCTGGCTGAAGGAGCGGCGCATCACCGAGGTGGAATGCCTGGTGCCGGACATCACCGGCAACGCCCGCGGCAAGATCATTCCTGCCGACAAGTTCTCGCACGACTACGGCACGCGCCTGCCGGAAGGCATCTTCGCCACCACCGTCACCGGCGAGTTCCCTGACGACTACTACGAGCTGACCTCGCCGTCGGACTCGGACATGATGCTGCGCCCTGACCCGGATACGGTGCGCATGGTGCCGTGGGCAGCCGATGCCACCGCACAGGTCATCCACGATTGCTACACCAAGAGCGGCGAACCGCACGAGCTTGCGCCGCGCAACGTGCTGCGCCGCGTACTGGCGGCTTATGCGGAACTGGGCCTGCGCCCGGTGGTGGCGCCGGAGCTGGAGTTCTTCCTGGTGCAGAAGAACACCGACCCGGACTTCCCGCTGCTGCCACCGGCCGGTCGCTCGGGGCGCCCGGAGACCGCGCGACAGTCGTACTCGATCGACGCGGTCAACGAGTTCGACCCGATCCTCGACCTGATGTACGACTACGCCGATGCGATGAAGCTGGACGTGGACACGCTGATCCACGAATCCGGCGCAGCACAGCTGGAGGTGAACTTCACCCATGCCGATGCGATGGACCTGGCCGACCAGGTGTTCCTGTTCAAGCGCACCATGCGCGAGGCGGCGATGCGCCACGGGGTGTACGCCACGTTCCTGGCCAAGCCGATGGAAAACGAGCCCGGTAGTGCCATGCACATCCACCAGAGCCTGGTGCGGGTGAGCGATGGCAGCAATGTGTTCGCTGGCGAGACCGATGCTGAGGGCGAGTTCAGCCCGGTGTTCGGCCACTACCTGGGCGGCCTGCAGAAGTACGCGCCGCAGGCGATGGCGTTCTTCGCGCCGAACGTGAATTCCTACCGGCGCCTGGTGTTCGGCGAAGTCTCGCCGAGCAACGTGCACTGGGGCTTCGACAACCGCACCTGCGGCCTGCGCGTGCCGCTGGATACGCCGGAAAACATGCGCGTGGAGAGCCGTTTCGCCGGCTCCGACGCCAACCCCTACCTGGCGATGGCCGCGACCCTGGCCTGCGGCCTGCTCGGCATCCGCGAGCGGCTGGCGCCGGACGCGCCGGTGACCGGCAGCGCGAAGGAACTGGGCTACAACCTGCCGCGCTCGCTGGGCGAGGCACTGGACGGGCTGGAGCAGTGCAGCGAGCTCCAGGCCCTGCTGGGCGAGCGTTTCTGCCGCGCCTACATCTCGGTCAAGCGCAAGGAATACGAGACCTTTTTCCGCGTCATCAGCTCGTGGGAGCGCGAGTTCCTGCTGCTGAACGTCTGAGCATCTGGAATAGAAAAATCCGCCGCCGGGGGGTAGGCTGGCACCCGTCGCCGGCCCCGCCGGCCCCCCTTCCCGCATTCTGGAGCACCCGATGAAGCTGCGTATCCTCACGCTCGGCCTGGCCTCCGCCATGCTTGCCGCCTGTGGCGGTGGCAACGGCGGCGCGCAGGACAGCCAGGTCCTGAACGTCTACAACTACAGCGATTACATCGCCGAGGACACCATTCCGACCTTCGAGAAGGAGAGCGGCATCAAGGTGACCTACGATGTGTTCGACAGCGATGAGATGGTCGAGACCAAGCTGCTGGCTGGCAACAGCGGCTACGACGTGGTGGTGCCGACCCTGAACTTCTTCGGCCGCCAGATCCAGGCCGGCGTGTTCCTGCCGCTGGACAAGAGCAAGATCCCGAACCTGGCCAACCTCGATCCGGCGGTTATGAAGCGCATCGCCACCCAGGATCCGGGCAACCAGTACGGCGTGCCGTACATGATCGGCACCACCGGCATCGGCTACAACGTGGACATGCTGAAGCAGCGCTTCGGCGGCAGCACCGATATCGCCAACAGCTGGGACCTGGTGTTCAAACCGGAGAACATCAGCAAGATGAAGGACTGCGGCGTGACCATCCTGGACACGCCGGCCGACATGATCCCGATCGCGCTGCATTACCTGGGCCTGGATCCGCACAGCGGCGACCCGGCCGAGCTGCAGAAGGCGGCCGACCTGCTGAAGTCGATCCGCCCGTACGTGCAGAACTTCCACTCCTCGCAGTACGTCGGTTCGCTGGCCAATGGCGGCACCTGCCTGGTGGTCGGCTGGTCGGGTGACATCATCCAGGCCCGCGACCGCGCCGAGGAAGCCAGCAATGGCGTGCACGTGGCTTATTCGATCCCGAAGGAAGGTGCGCCGCAGTGGTTCGACATGCTGGCGATCCCGAAGGACGCCAAGCACCCGGAAGCGGCTTACAGGTTCATCAACTATCTGCTGGAACCGAAGGTCGCCGCGGCCAACACCAACTTCATCCACTACGCCAACCCGATCCCGGCCGCGACACCGCTGGTGGACGAGGCGATCCGCACCGACCCGACGATCTACCCGCCGGCCGACGTGGCCGAGAAGATGTTCACCTACTCGATCAACACGCCGGAGACCGACAAGCTCTACACCCGGCTGTGGACCGAGGTGAAGACCGGCCGTTAAGCCGGTCTGGCGCCGCCGGGCCTTGCCCGGCGGCCGCCTTGCTTCACCGCTTCACCGTGCCGGAATCGGTACCGTCGGCCTGGTCAAGGTGCCTCAGGATGGCCGGCAGCAGGTCGCGTGCATCGCGGCCGCCGTTGCACAGGAACGACGAACTCATCCGCTGCAGGTTGTGCATGCCGATGAAGAACAAGCCCGGTTGCGGGGAAACGCCAAACTCGCCCAGCGGATAGCCGTGGGCATCCAGCGCGCCCTGCACATCGAGCCAGGGCCACTCGGCGACGAAACCGGTGGCCAGCACCACCGAGCGGATGCCTGCCGCCTGCAGATCCAGTTCATCCGGGGCTATGTCCGGCTCCCAGTGCAGATAGACCTCTTCGGGAATGTAGCGGGCATCGTCGGTGCGCGGCTCGGGCCGCGTGGCGTAGTACGCGCTGGCCAGCGAATCGAGATAGGCGTACTCGGCCCGCGTCGCTTCAATCGCGGTGCGAAGCTGCGGGCGGACATCGGCGAAGCGGGCGGTGTTTCCATTGAATTCCTGCAACCGTCCCAGCAACCTGATCCCTGCGCGGTGCATCGCCAGCAGGCTGATCGAACTGCCCAGGCCGGCGCCTCCCTTGCCGGAAATCAGGGGGAACTCCGCGGTGCGGGCCTTGCGCAGCGCGTCCGGCTCGCCTGCCAGTACGGCCGCCGATTGGCTTACGTGTTGATGGATGCGCCCGGCCATGTCCCAGCAGGTCATCGAGTCCTTGCCGCGCAGCCGACGGGTGTGCGAATGACGATCGGCCAATGACCAGTACACGCTGCGACCAGCGTCGCACAGGTCCTGGGCGATCTGTGCGCCGGATTGGCCGCCGCCGATGACCAGCACCGCGCCCGGGGGTAGCTGGCCGGGACTGCGGTAGTCGCTGGAGTGCAGCACGGTGAGGCCTGCTGCGGGCGCGAAAGGGGCCCGGGGCAACCGCGCCCGGCGGTATTCACCGGTGGCGACCACCACCGCCTGGGCATGGATCAGCCCCCGGCTGCTGTCGATGGCATAGCCACCGGACTCCGGCCCGACCCGATGGACCACGCACCCCTCGCTGATCGGCAACGCGCGCTCGTCGGCATAGTCGCGCAGCCGTCGGATCACTTCCGGGGCCCCCATGAACCCTTCCGGGTCATCCCCGGCATAGGCATGGCCATGCAGGGCCATCGTCGCGTTGGCGGTGTTGGTCTGGAACGAATCCCAGCGCCGCCGCCAGCTGGCGCCCACGGTTTCGGCCTCCAGCACGCGATGCTCGACGCGGGCCTCCTGCAGGAGCGCGCTGAGCGACAACCCGGCCTGGCCGGCGCCGATGATGACCAGCGGCAGCCGTGCAGGCAGGCAGCCCGGCAGGCGGGGCGGGAAAGGGGAGGGGCTGTCCGGGGAAATCACCAGGGGCGGTCCATGCAAGGCCTAGATGCGGGACATTGCGCGGGGAATGTCCGGGGCTTTCAATGGATCCCGTTCTGAAAAATGTTGCAGATCGGGCTGCCGCCCGCAGTGTCTGGCCGGGACGGCTGCAGGGTCGTCCAGGGGAGCCCGGGCCGTGGGGCGGACAGGCCACCATCGCGGGGAAAACCGACACGCCCTCGGGGGCCCTGGGCGGGCCAGCGGCCGCTTCCACCCACTCCCGTCATATCCCCTTCGGCCCCCGGCCGTTAGAATGACCGCCGCTGTCCACCGCCCGCTCCCGGAGCCCCCATGCCCGTTGAAGCCCAGCCGGTAGCCACCGTCGTCGACACGACCGGTGCGCCCGGCTATCTCTCCATTCGCGACCTGCGCAAGGAATTCGACGGTTTCGTCGCCGTCGACGACGTCAATCTGGACGTGCGCAAGGGCGAGATCTTCGCCCTGCTCGGTGGCTCCGGCAGTGGCAAGTCGACCCTGCTGCGCTGCCTGGGCGGCTTCGAGACGCCCACCAAGGGCAGCATCACCCTCGATGGCCAGCGCCTGGACGCACTGCCGCCGTACCAGCGGCCGGTCAACATGATGTTCCAGTCCTATGCCCTGTTCCCGCACATGACGGTGGAGCAGAACATTGCCTTCGGCCTGAAGCAGGATGGCCTGGGCAAGGACGCGATCGGCAAGCGCGTCGGCGAGATGCTGGACCTGGTGCAGATGGGCCACCTGGGCAAGCGCAAGCCGCACCAGCTGTCCGGCGGCCAGCAGCAGCGCGTGGCGCTGGCGCGGTCGCTGGCCAAGGGGCCGAAGCTGCTGCTGCTGGACGAGCCGATGGGCGCACTGGACAAGAAGCTGCGCTCGCAGATGCAGCTGGAACTGGTCAGCATCATCGAATCGTCGGGCGTGACCTGCGTGATGGTCACCCACGACCAGGAAGAAGCGATGACCATGGCCACCCGCATCGCGGTGATGGATGCCGGCTGGATCCAGCAGGTCGGCAAGCCGGACGAGGTCTACGAGCAGCCGGCCAACCGCTTCGTTGCCGAGTTCATCGGTTCGGTCAATCTGTTCGATGGAGTGATCGACGAGGACCTGCCCGAGTATGTGACCGTGCGCTCGCCGCTGTTCCCGGCGCCGATCTACATCGCCCATGGCATCACCTGTTACGAAGGGCAGCCGGTCGCATTCGCGCTGCGCCCGGAAAAGGTGATGATCGGCAAGGACGAGCCGGAAGGGCACACCAACAAGGCCCAGGGCGTGATCGAGGACATCGCCTATTTCGGCAGCCATTCGGTCTACCACGTGCGCCTGCCCAGCGGTGCCAAGGTGCTGGCCAATTTCGCCAACTCGCAGCGCTGGGCCAGCGATGGCCTGACCTGGGGGGACAGCGTGTGGGTGCACTGGCGCGACAACGACGGCGTGGTGCTGACCTCATGAGCGTCGCCGGCCTGAAGCGCTGGCTGCCGGGGCTGCGTGCCACGGTGATCGGCATTCCGTACCTGTGGCTGCTGCTGTTCTTCGCGGTGCCGTTCCTGATCGTGCTGATGATCAGCTTCTCGCTCAGCCGGGTCGGCTCGCCGCCGTACACCTGGCTGCTCCAGTACGCGGACGGCGGCTTCTCGCTGAAGCTGAACCTGGAAAACTACCTGGCGCTGTTCCGCGATTCGATCTATGCGCAGGCTTTCCTCAGTTCGATCAGGATCGCGGCGATCTCCACCTTCCTGACCCTGCTGATCGGCTACCCGATGGCCTATGCCATCGCGCGCCTGTCGCCGGCCGCGCGCAACGTGGCGATGATGCTGGTGGTGCTGCCGTCGTGGACCTCGTTCCTGATCCGCGTGTACGCGTGGAAGGCGATCCTGGACCGCAATGGCCTGCTCGACCAGTTCCTGCAGTTCACTGGCCTGCAGACGCTGATGACGTCGATGGGGCTGCCGAAACTGCAGCTGATCGATACGCCGACGGCCGCCTACATCGGCATCGTCTACTGCTACCTGCCGTTCATGGTGCTGCCGCTGTACGCCAACCTGGTCAAGCATGACCACCGCCTGCTGGAAGCGGCCTACGACCTCGGCGCCAAGCCGTGGCAGGCGTTCCTGCGCATCACCTTGCCGCTGTCCAGGGCCGGCATCATCGCCGGCTGCATGCTGGTGATGATCCCGGCGGTGGGTGAGTTCGTGATCCCGGAAATGCTCGGTGGTTCGGAGACGCTGATGGTCGGCCGCCAGCTGTGGAACGAGTTCTTCAACAACCGCAACTGGCCAGGCGCCTCGGCGATGGCGGTGGCGATGATCCTGTTGCTGCTGGTGCCGATCCTGCTGTTCAACCGTTCCCAGCAGCGCCTGCTGGAAGGGAAGCAGGCATGAGCCCGCGTACCGCCAAGGGCCTGGGTCTGGGCGTGCTGCTGCTCGGCTTCGCCTTCCTGTACCTGCCGATCCTGCTGTTGATGTTCTATTCGTTCAACAGTTCGCGGCTGGCGATGGTCTGGGCCGGGTTCTCCACCCGTGCCTACAGCGACCTGTTCGCCGACCGTGCGCTGATGGATGCGATGTGGACCAGCCTGGTGGTGGCGTTCTGGACCGCCTGCACCGCCACCGTGCTGGGTACGCTGGCGGCGATGGTGATGACCCGTTTCAAGCGTTTCCGGGGCAAGCCGCTGTTCGGTGCGCTGGTCACCGCGCCGCTGGTGATGCCGGATGTGATCCTGGGCTTCTCGCTGATGGCGCTGCTGGCCTCGATGGGCGCGATTCCCGGCTTCCCCGCGCGTGGCCTGGCCACCATCTGGATCGCACACGTGACCTTCACCCTATGCTTCGTCACCGTGGTGGTGTCCTCGCGCCTGCAGGAAATGGACCTGTCGCTGGAAGAAGCGGCGATGGACCTCGGTGCCAGCCGGTTGACCGTATTCACCCGCATCACCCTGCCGATCATCGCGCCGGCTCTGGTGGCGGGCTGGCTGCTGGCCTTCACGCTGTCGCTGGATGACGTGGTGGTGGCCAGTTTCGTGGCCACGCCGGGCTCGACCACGCTGCCGATGAAAGTGTTCGCCTCGGTGCGCATGGGCATCAGCCCGAAGATCAACGCGTTGGCCACGCTGCTGGTGTCGGCCGTGTCGATCGCTGCAGTGATCGGCTGGTACATCAACGCCCGCGCCGAGAAGCGGCGCCAGCGTGACCTGCAGCTGGCACGGCAGGACAACGGCTGAGCACACGGTCTGTCGACAGCGCCGGCAACATCCGGCTCACGGCCGGCGGCGCACAATGGGGGTCACTTTGATGGAGACCCCCCATGACCGTCGAGATCATCGACCCGGCCACCGGCCAGGTGACCTACCGCCATGAACTGATGGGCGCTGCTGACATCGAGCAGCGCCTGCAGGCCGCCGCCGATGCGTTCCCCGGCTGGGCCGAGCGTTCGCTGCAGGAACGCGGCGCGATCCTGCGCCAGATCGCGGCGCAGCTGCGCACGCGCCGCGACGACCTGCAGCAGGCGATGACCCACGAGATGGGCAAGCTCAAGGCCGAAGCGCTGGCCGAGGTCGACAAGTGCGCGGCGGCCTGCGAGTACTACGCCGACCATGCGGCCGACTATCTCAAACCGCAGCTGATCGACACCGAAGCGCAGCGCAGCTATGTGCGCTACGAGCCGATCGGCTGCGTGTTCGCGGTGATGCCGTGGAATTTTCCGATCTGGCAGGTGTTCCGCTTCCTCGCACCGGCGTTCATGGCCGGCAACGTGGCCCTGCTCAAGCACGCCAGCAACGTGCCGCAGTGTGCCGACCTGATCCTGGCGGTGTGCCGTGATGGCGGCCTGCCGGACGGCGTGTTCGACGTGCTGCACATCGACAACGACCAGGCCGCCGACGTGCTGCGCGACGCACGGGTGAAGGCGGTGACGCTGACCGGCAGCGAGCGGGCAGGGCGCTCGATCGCCTCCAACGCCGGCAGCCAGTTGAAGAAGTCGGTGATGGAGCTGGGTGGCAGCGATGCCTTCGTGGTGCTCGACGATGCCGACCTCGACAAGACGGTTGCGGCAGCGGTGAAGTCGCGCTTCGACAACAGCGGGCAGACCTGCATCGCGGCCAAGCGGTTCATCGTGGTCGAGGCGGTAGCCGATGAATTCACCCGTCGCTTCGTTGAAGCTGCGGCCAAGCGCCAGTACGGCGACCCCGATGAGCGGGGCACCACGCTGGCGCCGATGGCCCGTGCCGATCTGCGCGATGAACTGCACAAGCAGGTACAGGCCAGCGTGGCCAAGGGGGCGCGTGTGCTGATAGGCGGCGAGCCGATTGCCGGCACCCATGCCGGCTATCCGGCCACGGTGCTCGACCAGGTCGGCCCGGGCATGCCGGCCTACGACGAGGAACTGTTCGGTCCGGTGGCTGCGGTGATCCGGGTCGCTGATGAGAGCGAGGCACTGCGCGTGGCCAACGACACCCGCTTCGGCCTCGGCGGCAGCGTGTGGACGCGCGATCCGGTGCGCGGCGAAGCTTTCGCACAACGCATGGAATGCGGCGCCGCGTTCGTCAACGCGATCGTCAAGAGCGATGCGCGGCTGCCGTTCGGCGGCAGCAAGCAGTCTGGGTTTGGCCGGGAACTGGCCGACCACGGCATCCATGAGTTCATGAACATCAAGACCGTTTACGTAGCTTGATGCCGAATGGCAATGCCGGCCGCTGGCCGGCATTGCCCTGGTTGCCGGCCAGCGGCCGGCACTACCACCAGCGGGTCACAACCACTTTGCGCGCTTGAACAACCGGTACAGGCCCACGCAGACGCCGCCCACACCAACGATCATCAGTGGGTAGGCCCACGGTTGGCTCAGCTCCGGCATGTGGCTGAAGTTCATCCCGTACCAGCTGGTGATCAGCGTCGGTGCCGCCAGCAGCGCGGCCCACGCACCGAGGCGCTTGACCGTCTCGCCCTGCGCCAGCGTCACCAGCGACAGGTTCACGCTGAGCGCGGTGCCCAGCATCTCGCGCAGGGTGTCGATCACATCGCTGATGCGTACCGCGTGGTCGTGCACGTCACGGATGTAGAGCTTCACTTCGTCCGGAACCAGCTCGCCCTGGTAACGGCGCAGCTGGGCCAGCACATCCTGCAGCGGCGCCACCGCCATCCGCATCTTGTTCAGTTCGCGCTTGAGCTCGTACAGGCGTACCACGGTGCTGCGCTTGTAGTTCTCGGCGAAGATGTCCTTTTCCAGCAGGTCCAGGGTGTCGCGGAAGCGGTGCACGATCGGCAGGTAATTGTCGACCACGAAGTCGGTCACCGCGTACAGGCAGTACGACGGGCCCATCTTCAGCAGCTGCGGCTCACGCTCGACCCGAGCACGTACCGGCGCGTAGGAAAGCGAGGCGCCGTGGCGCACCGTTACCAGGAAGCGCGGGCCGAGGAAGGCATGGGTTTCGCCATACTGGATGCGCTCGTCGACCATCTGCGCGGTGGTCACCACCACGAACATTGAATTGCCGTAGGTCTCGACCTTGGGCCGCTGGTGGGCGTTGCGCGCATCCTCGATGGCCAGGTCGTGCAGGCAGAACTCCTCCTGCAGTTTCAGCAGCACATCGTCGTTGGGGTCGTACAGGCCAACCCAGACAAAGCCATTGCCACTGGCAATGACATCGCTGATGGCGTCCAGGGTGATGTCGTGGCGTTTGCCCTCGTCATCGTAGTGGACGCAGTTGATGACGCAGGCGGGGTTGGCTGAAGCCGGGGCGGAAGCGGAGGCGGGCAATGACATGCCCGCCATCGTGCGTCAGCGCCGTGTTTCGGACAAGTGAGGATGGCGCCCCAGTACCCACGCCAGCGCGACGTGGACGGGCAGCAGCAGCACGATCCACTGCACGTTGTACTGCGCCTGCAGGCTCAGCCAGTGCAGCACCAGCGCCGCCACGGCCTGCACTGCCAGCAGCCACAGCACGACCCTGAACATGCGGCCCGGCACGCGCCGGCGCAGCAGGCTGATTGCTCCGGGCAGCAGCAGCACGGCCACCGGCGAAAGCAGCAGCAGGTTGCGGTTGGCCCAGGCGGCGTAGTGGATGCTGAAGCCCCACAGGAACACCAGCAGGCTGCCGGCGATGGCGCACAGCAGCCAGAACGGCAGGGCCAGCCCGGCCAGCAGGCGCGGGCGGTTGCGCAGCACCAGCACGCCGCCGGCCACGGCCAGACCAAGCAGCAGCCACGGCCACCAGCGACGCGCGAATTCCTTCGGCTCCGGATCGATGCGGTGTGGCAGCAGTTCCTGTTCGGACTGCACCAGCGGCCGGCCATCACTGTTGCGTGCCTGGCGCAGCGCATCGGCCAGGCGCATCGGCACGAACGCTTCCTGCCAGCGCGACAGCGGCTGGTCGGCAAACGGCCCCAGGCCGACATCGAAGCCCAGCCACATCCACGGGGCGGGCGAGGCCAAGCGCACCGACTCGCTGCGGTAGGTGTTGCCGCGCGAACGCCCCGACAACTGCGACTGCAGGCCACCGCCCAGCGCCTTGTCCACCGTGTCGCGTACCATCGTGGCGCAGTTGGCGGTGTAGTAGTCGTAGTGGTAGCGCGCGTTGTCCGGCTTGGCCCGCTCGGCCAGGTCAGCGGCCAGGGCACGCGCCTGGTCGGGGCGCAGGTCCAGCCACTGCACGCTGGCACCGCGGCCGGTCTCGTCGTAGTACGACAGGTCCTGCTGCAGCGGTAGCGCCACCAGGTAATACATCATGTCGCCGCGCACGAAGCGGCTGATGAAATCGTCCTCGGACGGATCGAAGTAGCCGAAGTTGTATGAGGTCGCTTGGCCGCTGAGCGGATCGATCACCACGATGGCATCATGCCCGAAGCGTTCGAAGAACACGGTGCCCGGCTGCATGGTCACCACGCCGATACGCGGGACCGGGGCCTCGGCGTTGGCGGTGGCAGGTGCGGGCACGGCTGCCGCCGGCTGCGCGAAGGCGGCCAGTGGCAGGGCCATGGTCATGGCCAGCACACACAGTGCCAGCCACGCCGTCAGGATCAGACTGCGGCGCTTCAAGCGTCGTCCTGCGCGTCCGGCGGCAGCACGGTCACGTGGAAGGCCTGCACCCGGCGCGCATCGGCGCGGGCCACGCGGAACATGAAGCGGTCCAGCGCCAGCTCATCGCCGACTTCCGGCAGATGGCCCACGGCCTCGGTGACCAGGCCACCGATGGTGTCGTAGTCCTCGTCGGAGAACGTCGCGCCGAAGCGCTCGTTGAAGTCGCCGATCGGGGTCAGCGCGTCGACCACGTACTGGCCGTCGGACTGGATGGCGATCTGCGCGGACGGATCCTCGGCCTCGTCGTGCTCGTCGTCGATCTCGCCGACGATCTGCTCCAGCACGTCCTCGATGGTGACCAGGCCGGCGACACCGCCGTACTCGTCGACCACGATGGCCATGTGGTTGCGCGACAGGCGGAACTCCTTCAGCAGCACGTTCAGCTTCTTCGCCTCCGGGATCAGAACCGCCGGGCGCAGCAGCTCGCGCACGTTGGCCGGGCCGTTGTCGGCGACCACGCCGCGCAGCAGGTCCTTGGCCAGCAGGATGCCAAGGATGTCGTCCTTGTTCTCGCCGTGCACCGGGAAGCGCGAATGGCCCGATTCGACCACCTGCTTCATCAGTTCCAGGAAGGGCGCTTCGACCGGCAGCGAGACCATCTGCGAGCGCGAGATCATCACGTCGCCCACGGTCAGCTCGGCCACCGAAATGGCGCCTTCCATCATCTTCAGGGTATCGGCGGCGATCAGACCCTCTTCCTGCGCGGTGTGCAGGACAGCGACCAGCTCGTCGCGGGTGTGGGGTTCGCCGGAGAAGGCCGAGGTCAGGCGTTCAAGCCAACCGCGCTTCTTTTCACTGTGCTCCGCAGGGGAGCTACTACTGTCGTCTTCTGACATCTCTGGAAAAAAGGCACCCGGCAGGCCGGGCGTTGGCCCAAGTCTAGCAGGATGTGGCGGCCTGTCAGTGACCGTCGCTGCCCGGTCCGGTGATCGGCGGCGGGGCCAGTTCAGGCCGGGCAGGGGCTTCTTCTTCAGGCAGGTCCAGGCTGTAGGTACAGCCGGCCAGCGTTTTCCCCGGATGGGAGGCCACGGTGGAGACGCTGAGGATGATCGACTCGATCTGGGCCTCGCCGCTCTGCGGGTCGGTCACGTCGCGGCTGACCAGCTCGCGGCCGGCCATGAACTTGCCGTCCTGGTCGTAGCCGGTCTCCAGCGCCAGCCGCTTGGCCAGAGGCCGAGGGTCGGCCTGGTCGAGGACGGCCATGATGCTGGCGCCGGCCACCGCTACCCGCTCGGTCTGTTGGCCGAAGACGGTGATCGGGCTGGCCAGCCGGTACTCGCTCATGAACTGGTTGCCCTGCGGCAGCGGCTGCAGGCCCCGGGCCACGGCCTTCAGCGGATCGGCCAGCAGCGGCGCCAGCGCTGTCTGCTCGGCCACGCCCTGGCGGCATTCGATCAGCGCCGGCAGATCCAAGGCAGCGGCCGGGGCGGACGCGACGAGCAGCAGGGGCAGGGCAATACGCAGCAGCACAAAGAAATTCCCGTTGTAGAGCCGAGCCCATGCTCGGCTGCATTTCGGTCAGGTTTGCGGGGGGCGATGCGTTGGAGCCGAGCGTAGGCGCGGCTGTATAGGCCTTAGCGCTCGCCCGCGTACGGGTCGTCAATGCCCAGCTCGGCCAGGATCTCGCGCTCCAGCTGTTCCATCGCCTCGGCCTCCTTGTCGTCCTCGTGGTCCCAGCCAAGCAGGTGCAGCACGCCGTGCACGGTCAGGTGCGCGTAGTGGGCATTGAGCGCCTTGCCCTGTTCGTCGGCTTCACGCGCCACCACCGGTGCGCAGATCACCAGGTCACCCAGCAGCGGGAACTTGACGCCCTTGGGCAGACCTTCGGGCACTTCGGCCGGGAAGCTGAGCACGTTGGTGGCGTAGTCCTTGCCACGGTAATGGCGGTTCAGCGACTGGCCTTCCTTGGCATCGACCACGCGGATGGCCAGGTCGGCCTCGCGGATGCGGCCCTTCAACGCAGCGGCCACCCACTTGCGGAAGCTCACTGCCGCCGGCAGCCCGGTACGCGGCAGGGCATAACTGACGGCGACGTCCAGTCGCACGGGACCACGGGTCATGGCGTCGCTCCAGGCTGGATCTGATGCAGGTCGCGGCGGTCGTAGGCGCTGACGATGCGCGCCACCAGCGGATGCCGGACCACGTCGCGGGATTCGAAGAAGGTGAAGCTGACGCCCTCGACCTCGCGCAGCACATCGATGGCGTCGCGCAGGCCGGACTTCACGTGCTTGGGCAGGTCGGTCTGGGTCAGGTCACCGGTGACCACCGCGGTGGAGCCGTAGCCCAGGCGGGTCAGGAACATCTTCATCTGCTCGATGGTGGTGTTCTGCGCCTCGTCCAGGATCACGAACGCATCGTTGAGCGTGCGGCCGCGCATGTAGGCCAGCGGCGCGATCTCGATGACGTTCTTCTCCAGCAGCTTGACCACCTTTTCCACGCCCATCATCTCGTACAGGGCGTCGTACAGCGGTCGCAGATAGGGGTCGACCTTCTGGCTCAGGTCGCCGGGCAGGAAGCCCAGCTTCTCGCCGGCTTCCACCGCCGGGCGCACCAGGATCAGGCGCTGCACCCGTGACTCGTTCAGTGCTTCGACCGCGCTGGCCACGGCCAGGAAGGTCTTGCCGGTTCCCGCCGGGCCGATGCCGAAGTTGATGTCATGCGTGGCGATCTGGTGCAGGTAGCGGCCCTGGTTGGCGCCGCGGCCGCGTACCGTGCCACGCTTGACCTTGATCGCCACGTCCTGCGCTTCGTAGGAGCGCTCGGCGATCTGCTCGACGTTGGCCTGCGCCAGGCGCAGGTGGATGGCGTGGTTGTCGAAGGTGGTTTCGCCGGCTTCGGCGTACAGCGCTTCAACCAGCTTCTGCGCCTCCACGATGGCTTCGTTGGGCCCGCTGATGCGGAACACGAAGCCACGATTGGCGATCTCCACGCCGAGCTTCAGCTCGATCTGGCGCAGGTGCCCATCGAAGGGGCCGCACAGGTTGGCCAGTCGCTCGTTGTCTTCCGGCGACAGGGTGAAGTCTCGATGATCGATGCTTTTCATTGCTTGGGGTGGGGCGGGGTCGCCGTCCACCGCGATGGACTCGGGGTGACAAGGTTACGCGCGTACCGGGCATGCGGCCAGCGGCGGGCCGATACGCGGTTTTCCACACCCGGTGTGGACGGGGGGCGCGAAAAGCTGTGGATAGGCCTTCGCAGTGCTTGTGCCACAAGGCGGATGAGGTGGTGGTGAAAAAACCGTCACGGTCGGCCGGCGCCTGTGACGGCAGCGCATCTTCCGCTGCCAGGCACCCAGTACGGCTGCCCCCGTCCGGTTCTCCACACCGGCTGTGGAATGATGCTGAATCAAGCTGTGGATAGGTGGCGAGGAACCTTGCAGCAAAAGGCCTGTCCGCGCGTGGCGAAAAAACCGTCAGGGCTGATCGGAATCATTGAGGGTGCACGGGGCAGGTGGCACCGTGTCGCCGTCGCAGGAGGGAATGGCATGGGCATCGGCAACGGGATGCGTGGACTCGGGCTGGTGGGCATCGGCCTGCTGGCGGGCTGTGGGCAGTCAACGCCAACGGCGCTGGGCACGCTGGAGTGGGACCGGATCACGGTGCCGGCGCCGGCGGCCGAGGTGATCGCCACGGTGGAGGTGCGCGAGGGCCAGCGGGTCAAGGCCGGGGCCGTGCTGATGCAGCTCGACCCCGCCCGCGGCGACGCGCAGTTCGCGGCGGCGCAGGCCGACACGGCGCGCGCGCAGGCCCAGCTGGAAGAGCTGAAGCTTGGCCCGCGCCAGGAACAGATCGCACAGGCCCAGGCACAACTGGCCGCGTTGCGCGCGCAGTCTGCTGAGGCCACTGCCTACTATCGTCGGGTGCAACCATTGGCACGCCAGCGCCTGATCGCCGCCGCCGAGCTGGACCGTGCACGAGCGGCCGCCGGCAATGCCGCGGCCAGCGTGCGTGCCGCCGAGCAGGCCTGGCTGGAACGGGTGCACGGCAGTCGCGCGCAGGACATCGCCCAGGGCCAGGCGGCCGCCGACGCCGCACAGGCGCAGCAGGTGGTGCAGGGCGTCAACCTGCAGAAGCTGCAGCTGCGCGCACCGCGCGATGGCGTGATCGATGCCTTGCCCTACCGGCAGGGTGACCAGGCACCGATCGGGGCGCCGCTGGCGGTGATGCTGGTCGGCGAGCGCCCCTATGCGCGCGTCTACCTGCCGCAGCCGCTGCGCCTGCAGGTCAAGGTCGGTCAGCCGGCGCAGATACAGCTGGAGGGAGGAAGCACCGTACTGAAGGGCCATGTGCGCGCGATCCGCAGCGAGCCTTCATTCACCCCGTACTACGCACTGACCGGCGATGACGTCGAGCGCCTGAGCTACCTCGCCGAGATCGACGTGGATGCAGCCAGCGACATGCAGAAGCTTCCGGCCGGACTGCCGGTGCAGGTGCGCTTCTGAACACCGGTGCGGACATCGCGGTGCATGCGCAGGGCCTGACCCGCCGCTTCGGTGAACTGCTGGCCGTGGACAAGGCCGACCTGACCGTCCCGCGCGGGCAGGTGTACGGCTTCCTGGGCCCGAACGGGTCAGGCAAGTCGACCACCATCCGCATGCTGTGCGGCCTGCTGGAACCCAGTGCGGGGCAGATCGAGGTGCTGGGCCTGGCGGTTCCCGAGCAGGCCGAAGCACTGCGCCGGCGCATCGGCTACATGACCCAGCGCTTCTCGCTGTACGAAGACCTGTCGGTACGCGAGAACCTGGAATTCCTCGCCGCCATCCAGGACCTGCCGCGCAACCAGGCCCGGCAACGGGTCGATGCGCTGCTGCAGCAGTACCGGTTGCAGGACCGGCAGCCGCAGCTGGCCGGTACGCTCAGCGGCGGGCAGAAGCAGCGCCTGGCCCTGGCCGGCGCCGTGGTGCATTCGCCCGAACTGCTGTTCCTGGACGAGCCGACCAGCGCGGTCGATCCCGAGTCGCGCCGCGATTTCTGGGAGGCCCTGTTTGAACTGGCCGACGCGGGAACCACGGTGCTGGTGTCGACCCATTACATGGACGAAGCCGAGCGCTGCCATCGCCTGGCGATCCTTGATCGCGGCGCACTGGTGGCCGACGGCACGCCGGCCGAGCTCTGTTCACGGCTGCAAGGACGAACGCTGCAGGTCACGTCATCGCAGCCACGCCAGGCCAGCCGCGTGCTGGCCGAGCTGCCCGGCGTGCTGAGCGTGGCGCAGATCGGCACCCATCTGCGCGTGCTGTGCAACGAAGGCGCAGCGGATGTCGCGGCGCTGCGGCGCGCGCTGGCCAGCGCCGACCCGCAAGCGCATATCGAAATCGTGGCGCCGAACCTGGAGGACGTGTTCGTGGCCGCCACCCGTGGCCGTGGCAGGGAGCCAGCGGCATGAACCTGCGCAGGCTGTGGGCGATCATGCTCAAGGAGCTGCGGCAGCTGCGCCGCGACCGCATCACGCTGGCGATGATCGTCGGCATTCCGGTGATGCAGCTGCTGCTGTTCGGGTATGCGATCAACCTCAACCTGCGCCACCTCGATGCGGGTATCGCCGACCAGGCCAACAGCGCCGCCTCACGCGCGCTGGTGCAGGACATGGTCGCCACCGGCGTGATCACGCCACGCAGCGAGGCCTACACGCCGGACCAGCTGATGCAGGCGCTGCGCCGCGGCGAGATCAGCGTCGGCATCGTGGTGCCGGCGGACTTCGAGCGTCGCCGCTTCGATGGACGCGAAGCGGTACAGGTGCTGGTCGATGGCAGCGACACCGTGGTGCAGAGTGCGGCGATCCAGCTGGCGCAGGTGCCACTGGATACGCGCCCGACCAGCAATACGCGGCCGCTGCGCGAAGGCAGCATTGCCGGTGGCCAGGTCAGCGTGACCAGTTTCTACAACCCGCAACGGCGCTCGGCGGTGAACATCGTGCCCGGCCTGATCGGGGTGATCCTGACCATGACCCTGGTGATGTTCACGGCGGTGGCGGTGGTACGCGAGCGCGAGCGCGGCAACATGGAACTGCTGATCGCCACGCCGGTATCGCGCAGCGAACTGATGGTCGGCAAGGTGCTGCCCTATGCAGCCATCGGCCTGCTGCAGACCACGCTGGTGCTGGTGCTGGGCACCTGGCTGTTCCAGGTGCCGATCCGCGGCAGCCTGCTCGACATCTACCTGGCCGCAGTGCTGCTGGTGCTGGCCAACCTGGCGCTGGGCCTGCTGATCTCCACGCGCGCGCGTTCGCAGTTCCAGGCGATGCAGATGACGCTGTTCCTGTTCCTGCCGTCGATCCTGTTGTCGGGTTTCATGTTCCCGTTCGCCGGCATGCCGCGGCCGGTGCAGTGGCTGGCCGAAGTGCTGCCGCTGACCCACTTCCTGCGTCTGGTGCGCGGCATCATGCTGCGCGGCGCCTCGCTATGGGAGCTGTGGCACGACGCGCTGGCGCTGCTGGCCTTCATCGTGGTGATGATGACGCTGGCGATCCTGCGTTTCCGCAAGCGCCTGGATTGAGGCCTGTCATTCGGTAGTGCCGGCCGCTGGCCGGCATCATTTCCGGTGGGTGCCGACCGTTGGTCGGCACACCCTAGCCTTATTCCGCCACCACGCGCCCACGCAGCGAGTTGGTAAGCGCTTCGGTGATCAGCACATCCACGAACTGGCCGATCAACCGCGCAGGCGCCGGGAAATTCACCGACCGCATGTTCTCGGTCTTGCCGGTCAGTTCGTTCGGGTTCTTGCGCGACGGCCCTTCCACCAGCACGGTCTGCACGGTACCGACCATCTTCTGCGAGATGCTGGCGGCGTGCGCATTGATGCGCTCCTGCAGGCGCGACAGGCGAGCGTGCTTCTCGGCATCGCTGATCGTGTCCTCCAGATCGGCCGCCGGTGTACCCGGTCGACGCGAATAGATGAAGGAGAAACTGTGGTCGAAGCCGATGTCCTCGATCAGCTTCATGGTCTTCTCGAAGTCGGCATCGGTCTCGCCGGGGAAGCCGACGATGAAGTCCGAGCTGATGGAAATGTCCGGGCGCACCGCGCGCAGCTTGCGGATCTTCGACTTGAATTCCAGCGCGGTGTAGCCGCGCTTCATCGCCGACAGCACGCGGTCGCTGCCGGCCTGCACCGGCAGGTGCAGGAAGTTGGCCAGCTGCGGAACGTCGCGGAACGCGTCGATCAGCGAATCGCTGAACTCGAGCGGGTGCGAGGTGGTGAAGCGGATGCGGCCGACCCCATCGATCTCGGCGATGGTGCGGATCAGCAGGCCGAGGTCGGCAAACTCACCGTCTCCATATGGGCCGCGATAGGCGTTGACGTTCTGGCCGAGCAGGTTGATCTCGCGCACGCCCTGCGCGGCGAGCTGCGCCACTTCCACCACCACGTCCTCGAACGGGCGGCTGACTTCGGTGCCGCGGGTGTAGGGCACCACGCAGAACGAGCAGTACTTGGAACAGCCTTCCATGATCGACACGAACGCCGAGGCACCTTCGGCGCGTGGCTCGGGCAGGCGGTCGAACTTCTCGATCTCGGGGAAGCTGATGTCCACCTGCGGGCGCTTCTGCTCGCGCCGCGCGCGGATCAGTTCCGGCAGGCGATGCAGGGTCTGCGGGCCGAACACAAGGTCCACGAACGGGGCGCGCTTGATGATCGCTTCGCCTTCCTGCGAGGCAACGCAGCCGCCCACGCCGATGATGACCTCGCGGCCCTTGTTCTTCAGGCCCTTCCACACGCCGAGTTGGCTGAACACCTTCTCCTGCGCCTTCTCGCGGATGGAGCAGGTGTTGACCAGGATGACGTCGGCGTCGTCCGGGCTGTCGGTCAGTTCCAGGCCATCGCTGGCGGCAAGCACGTCAGCCATCTTGGCCGAGTCGTACTCGTTCATCTGGCAACCGTGGGTCTTGATGTACAGCTTGCCCTTGACCTGGTCGGGCTTGCGCGGACCAGCGGGCAGGGCAACGAGCGGGGTACCGCCCGGGGTGGCGGGCGGAAAGACGTCTGGCGTCCCGGTCATGGCGCTTAATCCATTCGGGTGGCGGGAAAGCGGGCAATTCTACCCGCATCCCGCGCCAGCCGCCGCGCCCTTGTAGAGCCGAGCCCACGCTCGGCTGCTCTTCCCGCTTCCCATGGGGCAGCCTGGCATGGCCTGGCTCTACTGAAGCCAGCCGAGCGTGGGCTCGGCTCTACAAGGAAAGCCAGCCGGCGCTGCTTATGCCGCCGCCAGCTCCGCATCGATCTGCCGCGAACGGTCGAAGGCGGTCATCGCGCTCATCCGTGCGATGTAATCAGCCGTGGCCGGCGCAGGCTGCACCAGACCGAAGGCCGTGGTCCAGGCCAGCGCATTGCCCCACAGCACGTCGGCGGCACTCATCGTCTCGCCGAGCAGGTAGCGACCCTGTGCCAGCTGGGCCTCGACCACCTGCAGCACGGTCTCGGCGTCGTTGTACGGCGACATCATGCGCGGCGGCGGCTCGCGGTGCATCGCCTTGTCGATCATCGCCGGCTCGAAACAGGCACCGTAGAAGGCCATCCAGCGCAGGTAGGGCCCGCGCAGGGCATCGCCGATCGGCGGCGCCAGCCCGGCTTCCGGATACAGGTCGGCCAGGTACAGATAAATGGCCACCTGTTCGGTCACCAGCGCGCCGTTGTGGACGATGGCCGGCACCTTGCCCATCGGGTTGATGGCCAGATAGGCCGGGGCCAGGTTGGCGCCGGCCTTCAGGTCCAGCACCTGCATGCGGTAGTCGGCACCCAGCGCTTCGAGCAGGGCCACGGCGCCGCTCGAGCGGGATCGGGCGGCGTGATAAAGGGTGATCTGGCGTGAGGTCATGGCATTGCTCCTTGCGGT
Source organism: Stenotrophomonas sp. T8 (assembly GCF_051853085.1). Taxonomy (NCBI): domain Bacteria; kingdom Pseudomonadati; phylum Pseudomonadota; class Gammaproteobacteria; order Lysobacterales; family Lysobacteraceae; genus Stenotrophomonas; species Stenotrophomonas sp. T8. The sequence continues at coordinate 1,173,502 of NZ_CP195329.1, forward strand.
GGGTGGTGAACTGGAAGCCATCCTGGGGCACCATTGCGGACGACTTCTGTCCTCGATTCTTCATGCGCCATACCGCCCATCGACTGCTGCGCCTGATCGCCCTGCTGCAGGCCCGCCGCCAGTGGTCCGGGGCTGAGCTGGCCGAGCGCATGGGCGTGGACCGGCGCAGCATCCGGCGTGATATCGAGCGGCTGCGCGAACTGGGCTATCCGGTCCGGGCCTCGTCGGGGGTCGGTGGCGGCTATCAGCTGGGGGCCGGGGCACCGGTACTGCCGATGCTGCTGGACGAGGAAGAGGCGACCACCCTGGCGATCGCGCTGCGGGCCGCGTCCGCGACCGTCGCTGGCATCGACGACACCGCCCGGGGCCTGTTGTCCAAGCTCGACCCGCTGGTGCCGACCCGTCGCCGCCAGCAGGCCGGCGAGGTGCATGCGGCGACGGCCACCCTGTCCGACCTTCCCTCCACCGACGCACGCCTGCTGGGACGGCTGGCCCAGCATTGCCGGCAGGCGTCACGGCTGGCCTTCGAGTACCGCAGTGCGCAGGAGGCGGTGACCCAGCGCGAGGTCGAGGCGCAGCACCTGGTCAACTATGGGCGGCGCTGGTACCTGCTGGCCTGGGATCTGGGCCGGCAGGACTGGCGCACCCTGCGCGTGGACCGGATGGGCGCGGTGCGCGAATGCGCCGGGCCGGGCATGCATCGACGCACGCCCGCGCCCCCGGACGTGATGGTGCGGCAGGCGGTCAGCCAGGCGCCCTTCGCGCTGCAGGCCATCGTCCGCCTGGCCGGCAGCCGCACCGAGCTGGAAGGGCGCATCCCGCCGTGGTGTGGGGTGCTGGAGGCTGATGGCGCCGACCATTGCCTGTTGCGCATGGGCGCCGAGAGCGGCGGCATGATGCTGGCGCAGATCCTCAGCCTGGACCGGGTGCCGGTGGCGTTGTGGACCACACCGCCGGGCCTGCGCGATGAGCTGGCACAGCGTTTGGCCGGATTGGGCCAGGTGCTGGCTGTGCCGCCGGTCACAGGCTGAGCCGCGTCGCTTGGCAAGCCCCGGCGAAGCTGGGACACTCGCGGCATGAAGGGGATACTGGGGACAACGGCGATCATCATCGCTGCGCTGACCGCTGCGCCGGCCAGCGCCGGCACCCTGTACAAGTGCCAGGGCGCCGACGGGGTCACCAGCTACGTGAGCAAGCGAGTGGCCGGCGCGCGCTGCAGCAGCATCAGCTACAGCCGCGATACCCGCCCGGCACCGCGCCCCGTGGTGGCCGCACCGAAGCCTGCGCCGACCTCGGTGGCCAGCATCGAACGCAATCCGGTCGCTGTGGCGGCCAGCGCTGCTGCGCCCGCTGCGGTCGCGCCGACGCCTGCTGCACCCGCGCCTGCCGCGGCACCGACGGCCTCGCGGGCCGGGCGGATGGTCAGCGGCCACGTCTATTCCTTCATGAAGGATGGGGTGCGCCACTACACCAGTGCGCGGCCGACCCAGGTGGCCAACCTCGGTCCGGTGCGCACCATCCGCTACAGTTTCATGGAGCGCTGCTACGCGTGCGGCGTCAACCCGCGCGTGGACTTCGGTTCGGTGCGCCTGAACACCACCGCGTTCCAGGCCGAGATCACCTCGGCGGCACGCGAGTTCGGCGTCGAGGAGGCCGTGGTGCGTGCCATCATCCACGCCGAATCGGCCTACAACCCGACCGCGCTCAGCCGCGCCGGCGCGCAGGGGCTGATGCAGCTGATGCCGCCGACAGCCGCGCGCTTCGGGGTCAGCGATTCCTATGATGCGGGGCAGAACATCCGTGGTGGCGTGCAGTATCTTGCGTGGTTGCTGAAGCGCTTCAATGGCGACCTGACCCTGGCCGCGGCCGGCTACAACGCCGGCGAAGGCGCGGTCGACCGCCACGGTGGCGTGCCGCCCTACAGCGAGACCCAGTACTACGTGCGCCGGGTTGGGCAGCTGGCCGAGCGTTACCGCACCGCCCTGAGTCACCAGTAGGTGCCGACCGTTGGTCGGCACTCCTTTGAAAGGTAGTGCCGGCCGCTGGCCGGCAACCCCGTAATCAATGTTGTTGCAATGCGTTGTGTGGCGCGCGACGGTTCCGCTACACTCGCCCATGATTCAATGCGGCTCTGGCCCCCACCGGATCCGCTGGCAGCCTTAAAGCTACCTAATCAATATCGGAGTGCCGGATGGCCAACGATGGGGTACACGATCCAGTCAACACCGGACGTCGGCGTTTTCTTTCTGCCACCACTGCTGTGGTTGGCGCCGTCGGCGTCGGATTCACCGCCGTTCCTTTCATCAAATCCTGGAACCCCAGTGCCCGCGCCAAGCTTGCCGGTGCACCGGTCGTGGCCGACATCAGCGCCCTGCAGGAAGGCCAACGCCTGATCGTGGAGTGGCGTGGCCAGCCGATCTGGATCGTCAAGCGGTCCAAGGCGATCCTGGATGCACTGCACGGGCTGGATGGCCGCCTCAAGGACCCCGAGTCCGGCGAGAAGGACCAGCAGCCGGACTACGTGCTGAAGCAGAACCCCGAGCTGCGCTCGATCAAGCCGGACATCTCCGTGCTGGTCGGCCTGTGCACGCACCTGGGCTGCTCGCCGGAAATGGTCGCCGAGATCCGGCCCGAGCCCTATGACCCGCAGTGGAAGGGGGGCTACTTCTGCCCCTGCCACAAGTCGCGCTTCGACATGTCCGGCCGCGTCTTCAAGGATGTGCCGGCGCCGATCAACCTGAAGGTGCCCGCGCACCACTACCAGGACGACAACACCATCATCATCGGTGTCGATCCGCAGGGGGCTGCCTGATGGCCAATATCCTCAGCCGTACCGCCAGCGGCGTCGCCGACTGGGTCAATGCCCGCGCGCCGGGCCTGATGCCGGTCTATCGCAAGCACGTCAGCGAGTACTACGCGCCGAAGAACTTCAACATCTGGTACTACTTCGGCTCGCTGGCACTGCTGGTGCTGGTCAACCAGATCGTCACCGGCATCTTCCTGACGATGCACTACAAGACCAGCGCCGCGGAGGCGTTCGGCTCCATCGAATACATCATGCGTGATGTGGAGTGGGGCTGGCTGATCCGCTACATGCACTCCACCGGCGCCTCGCTGTTCTTCATCGTGGTCTACCTGCACATGTTCCGCGGCCTGCTGTACGGCAGCTACCAGAAGCCGCGCGAGCTGGTGTGGATCCTGGGCATGCTGATCTACCTGGTGCTGATGGCCGAAGCCTTCATGGGCTATGTGCTGCCGTGGGGCCAGATGTCGTTCTGGGGCGCCAAGGTGATCATCTCGCTGTTCGGCGCGATACCGGTGATCGGCAACGGCCTGACCGAATGGATCATGGGCGATTACCTGCCCAGTGACGCCACGCTCAACCGCTTCTTCGCATTGCACGTCATCGCACTGCCGCTGGTGCTGCTGTTGCTGGTGGTGCTGCATCTGGGCGCGCTGCACGAAGTGGGGTCGAACAACCCCGATGGCGTGGAGATCAAGAAAGGACCGAAGGGCAACCGCTGGTCGCCGAATGCGCCGGCCGACGGTATTCCGTTCCACCCGTACTACACGCTCAAGGATGGTGTCGGCGCCGGCTTCCTGCTGATCATCGCCGCCTTCATCATCTTCTTCGCACCGGGCTTCGGCGGCCTGTTCCTGGAACACGACAACTTCACCGAGGCCAACCGCCTGGTGACCCCCGAACACATCAAGCCGGTCTGGTACTACACGCCGTACTACGCGATGTTGCGCGTGGTACCGAACAAGCTCGGTGGCGTGCTGGTCATGTTCTCGGCCATTGCGATCCTGTTCCTGGTGCCGTGGCTGGACAAGGCCAGGGTAAAGTCGGTGCGCTACCGCGGCTGGATCTCGAAGGTGATGCTGGGCGTGCTGGCGGTGTGCTTCGTGTGGCTGGGCGTGATCGGCTCCGGCCCGGGCACCGACGTGCATGAAACCTACATCGGGCGGGTGCTGACCTTCCTGTACTTCGCGTTCTTCATCACCATGCCGCTATGGACAAGGTTGGACAAGACCAAGCCGGTACCGGAGAGGGTGACCACGCATGACTGAGCGCTGGATTGTCCGGCTGGCCCTGACGGCCACCCTGATGCTGGGCAGTTTCCTGGCCTCCGCCGCCGAGGGCGGCACCAAGCTGCTGCAGGCCGGCAACGACCTCGGTGACCGCGCCTCGCTGCAGCGGGGTGCGCAGCTGTACATGAACTACTGCTCCGGCTGCCATGCGCTGAAGTACCTGCGCTACTCGCGGATGGCGCAGGACCTGGGCCTGACCGAAGAAGAGGTGATGAACAACCTCAACTTCACCGGCTCGGCGATCGGCGACCCGATCCCGGTGGCGATGCCCAAGGAGAACGCGGAGAAGTGGTTCGGCAAGATGCCGCCCGATCTCAGCCTGATCTCGCGCGTGCGGGGCAGTGACTGGGTTTACACCTATCTCAAGTCGTTCTATCTGGACAGCAGCCGCCCGCTGGGCTGGAACAACGCGCTGTTCGCCAACGCCTCCATGCCCAACCCGCTGTGGGAGATGCAGGGGCTGCAGCATGCGGTGCACGGCAAGGCGGAAGCGCCCGGCATGGACCCGCCGGTGACCGGCCTGAAGATTGAAACGCCGGGATCGGTCGATGCCGGGCAGTACGACCAGGCCGTGCGGGACATCACCAACTTCCTCGAATACGCCGGCGAACCGGCCGCACTCAAGCGCCAGCAGCTGGGCGTGTGGGTGATCCTGTTCCTGGCCCTGCTGACCTTCCTGCTGTATCTGCTGAAGAAGGAATACTGGAAGGACGTTCACTGATTCTGGCGCCGGCCATCGCGTGGGCCTATTGGCTTTTGTGATGGTCGGTTGCACACTCGGGGAGGAGTCGACCGCTGGCACGGTGCCGGCGGCGCCGATGCGGCAGGCGGTCTCCTGTCGTGGGAGAGCCTTTGATGGCGGCGAGCGTACGCATGCGCAATACACTGACGCTGTTTTCCTCGAACGACGACGTACTGTGCCACCGTGTACGCCTGGTCCTGGCGGCCAAGGGCGTCACCTTCGACTTCGTTCCGGTCGATCCGCAGAACCCGCCTGAAGACCTGATCGACCTCAATCCGTACCACTCGGTGCCGACCCTGGTCGAACGCGAGCTGGTGCTGTACGCCGCATCGGTGGTCAGCGAATACCTGGATGAGCGCTACCCGCATCCGCCACTGATGCCGGTCGACCCGCTGTCGCGTGCGCGCATCCGCCTGGCCATGCTGCGCATCGAGCACGACTGGGTGCCGCAGGTGCAGGCCATCCAGCTGGGCAACAAGACCCAGGCCGAGGCCGGGCGCAAGCGCCTGAAGGAACTGCTGACCGCCTCGCTGCCGCTGTTCAAGGCCAGCAAATTCTTCCTCAATCCGGAAATGAGCCTGGCCGACTGCGCGATGGCGCCGATCATCTGGCGCCTGCAGTCGCTGGATGTGCCGCTGCCGAAGGATGGCAAGGCGATCGAGGACTACGGCAACCGCATCTTCCGCCATCCCGGATTTGTCCGCAGCCTGACCGAGCAGGAAAAGAAACTGCGCGATCTGCCGGTCTGATCCGTCCCCGCGTTACCCGTCTGCAGGCCGACCGGCGTGCAGACGATCCGCCCCGGCGGGGCGCCGGGCGCGTACACTTCACGCATGACCGAAGACTTCTTCCACATGACCAGCCACCGCCCGTACCTGCTGCGGGCGCTGGTGGAATGGATCAACGACAACCAGCTGACCCCGCACATCCTGGTCGACGCCGGCGTCCCCGGCGTGCAGGTCCCGCCTTCGGCGGTCAAGGATGGCCGGGTCGTGCTCAACATCGCCGAACGTGCTGTCGTGCGGCTGATGATCGACAACGAAATGGTGAGCTTCTCGGCCCGCTTCTCCGGAACCAGCTACCCGGTGCAGGTGCCGATCAGCGCCGTGCTGGCGGTCTACGCCCGCGAGACCGGGCAGGGCATGGCATTGCCGGATGACATTCCGGGCAACGAAACCGCACCGACCAGCGATGAGCTGCTGCACGAGGAAGGCACGCCGCCGGACGACACGCCGCCGGCCAGTCCGCCACCGAAGGGCCGCCCGAACCTGCGCGTGGTCAAGTAACCATTCTGACGCCGCCCGATGGGCGGCGTTTTTCTTTGCCCGTTTGGCGGTGGGTGCCGACCGTTGGCCGGCACATCTTCAAACCCTAGGCATCCTCGGCATCCTCCGCATCCGGCCGGATCTGGCTGATCCGCGCGGCACCGGGGCCGGTGAACGAAATCAGCTGGTCGCCACGCAGCACCATGCGGCCCACGTGGCGATCGATGCCATCGTAGGAATACTCGAACTTGAAGGTGCGCTCGAAACCGAGCCGGCCATCCTCGCCACGCGACAGTCGCAGGCCGGTGGCGTGCACCGCCTGGTCCAGCCACTGCACGTCGGCGGCGCGGCAGGCATTGCGTCCCAGCTCGACCGCGCGCTCGGCGGCCGAGCGTGCGGCGTTCCAGAAGAAGTAGATGATTCCGCCGGCAATCAGCAACAGCAGCAGGGTAGGCATGGCGTCAGCCGTCAGAGGTCGATCCGGCAAAGATGGCGGCGAACGCGCGCTGGATCAAGCACGGGTATCACCGGCTCGGCGGTGGCTGGCCCGTCATCGGTGCTGCGGGCGCGTTGGCCGGTACGGCCTGCATCGGCGCTGCGGAGGGTGACGGCATCACCAATGGCGCGGTCGCGGTCAACTGCAGCAGGGCCGCCCAGTCCTGGCGGTTGAAGCTGCATTCGTCCTCGCGGCCCGGCGTGCAGCTGGGGTCGATGCCGGTGCTGTTGCGTTCGCGTGCCGGGGGCAGCTTGATCAATCCGGTACGGTCCAGCGGCAGCAGGCGCATTGCCACGGTGTTCATCACGTTGCCACCGACCAGGTACAGGGTCTGGTCGCCCCCCAGGTTGGCAGCCACCACCACTTCGCAATGCGATTTCCAGTGGCCCACCGAACCGTTGCCCAGCGCCTGCACCAGCCCGCTGTAGCTGAGCGTCGTGCTGCGGTCGCGCAGGAAGCACAACAGATCGCCCGGTGCGGGCTTTGCGGTCGCGGGATCGACCAGCCGGTACGGCACGCCCGAGGGGCCGCCCTGGTACGCGGCACGGATGTAGTCGATGTGGCGCGGCGACGTGTTGAAGCCGGGAACGCCGGCCTGCACCATCACCCAGGAAATGAAAGCGGCCGACCACGGATTGTCGATCAGGAAGGCGCGGCAGTCGCTGTCGGTGTAGCGCGTACCCAGCGGTGCCACGCAGCTGCTGGCACCGGCGATGCTGCCCATCGCGTTGAGCGTGCCGCTGTTGCGCCAGTAGCCGGCCACGCGCTGCCAGGCAATCAGCCCGTTGTCGGCCAGGTGTTCGTTCTCGGCCTCGGTGACACTCAGACTCGCCGCGCGGCCATCGCGATCGATGAAGGGCCGGAACCAGAGCCGGTGTTCATTGCAGGCGGTATTGCGGATGGCCACCGCCAATGGGCTCAGGCCGAAGCGGGGAGGGACATCGCAGGCTTCAGCGGCTGCGGCGGACAAGGGGGCTGCCGCGAGCAGCAGACAGGCAGGCAAGAGCATCCGGCGCATGCGCGGCTCCTGTGGGGGATGCCCGCAGCGTCGCAGAGGCTGGCGTAGCCGAGCCGTGAAGGCGCCCGGGTCGTGTAGAGGCGAGCCTACGCTCGGCTCCACAAGGTCGCGTAGGCCTCAAGCCGGCGGCGGGCCCAGCTTCAACGACAGATCGATGGCCTGCACATGCTTGGTCAGCCCGCCGATGGAGATGCAATCGACGCCATCCTCGGCGATCGAACGCAGGCCGCCCAGGCCGACGCTGCCGGAGACTTCCAGCGGAATGCGCCCGGCCGTGATGCGCACCGCCTCGCGGCGCAGGTCGGGACTGAAGTCATCCAGCAGGATGCGTTCGCAACCGGCTTCGAGCGCCTGGCGCAGCTGTGCCAGGTCTTCGACCTCGACCACCAGTGGCAGCGCAGGCCACTGCCGGCGTGCGGCGGCCACCGCCGCGGCCAGCGAACCGGCAGCACGGATGTGGTTCTCCTTCACCATCACCGTGTCGTACAGGCCGAAGCGATGGTTCTCGCCGCCGCCGCAGCGCACCGCGTACTTCTGTGCCAGGCGCAGGCCGGGCAGGGTCTTGCGGGTGTCGAGGATGCGGGTACCGGTACCGGCCACCGCAGCCACGTAGCGGGCAGTGGTGGTCGCGGTGCCGGACAGCGTCTGCAGGAAGTTCAGCGATGTGCGCTCGGCACTGACCAGGCTGCGGCTGCGCCCGTGCAGCAGGGCCAGCACGGTGCCGGCGGTGACGGCATCGCCTTCGGCGATGTGCCATTCAATGCGCACGTCAGGGTCGAGCGCGCGATGGGTGGCGTCGAACCAGGGCCGCCCGGCGATCACCGCATCCTGCTTGCACAGCAGGTAGGCGCTGTCGGCCTGGTCGGGGAGCAGGGCGGCGGTGACGTCACCGCTGCCCAGGTCCTCGGCCAGCGCGCGCGCGACATCGGCGGCGACAACGGCCGCATCCGGCGTCGGCAGCGTGCTCATGCGGCCGGGAAGTCGGCGATCTGGGCGGTCGGAATGGCTTCCTCGGCCAGCAGCACCGGGATGCCGTCGTCGACGCGGAACACCTGCTTGCGGTCACGGGTGACCAGCGCCTCGCGCAGCGGCTGCGCCAGCGGGTTGCCATCGGCCTTGGTCACCGTGCCGGCGGAAATGGCCTTGTTGAGGGCTTCCAGGCCCTTGCCATCCAGCAGGGACAGGGGCTGGCGGGTGTCCGGGGACACCAGCAGGTCGAGCAGCTTGCGATCCATGGTTCTTCGTCTTGCGTGGAAGACGGCTAGAATACGTCTTTAAGGCAGGTGACGGCCAATGACCCCCAACCCGATCGCGCCGCTTGTCGGCATCGTCATGGGTTCCCGTTCCGACTGGGAAACCATGCAGCACGCCGCCCAGAAGCTTGAAGCCCTGGGTGTTCCGTTCGAAGTGAAGGTGGTGTCCGCGCATCGGACGCCGGATGTGTTGTTCAGTTACGCCGAGCAGGCGGGCCCGCGTGGCCTGCGCGCGATCATCGCCGGTGCCGGCGGGGCCGCGCACCTCCCGGGCATGATCGCGGCCAAGACCGCCGTGCCGGTGCTGGGCGTGCCGGTGCAGTCCAAGGCCCTCAACGGAATGGATTCCCTGCTGTCGATCGTGCAGATGCCGGCCGGCATCCCGGTCGCCACCTTCGCCATCGGCAACGCCGGCGCCTCCAACGCCGCGCTGTTCGCGGCGGCGATGCTGGCCAGCGACCAGCCGGCGATCGGCCAGGCGCTCGATGCCTTCCGTGCACGCCAGACCGAAGACGTGATGGCCCACGACGATCCGCGCCAATGAGCCTGACTGTCGGCATCCTGGGCGGCGGCCAGCTCGCCCGCATGATGGTCCTGGCCGGTGCGCCGCTGGGGCTTCGCTTCGAACTGTACGACCCGGCCGCCGACGCCTGCAGCGGCCCGCTGGCGCCGCTCACCGTGGGCGCCTTCGATGACCGCCAGGCCCTGGCGGACTTCGCCGCCAAGGTCGATGTGGTCACCTTCGATTTCGAGAACGTACCTGCCGACAGTGCAGAGTTCCTGGCCGACCGCGTGCCGGTCTATCCGCCGCCGGCCGCGCTGGCGGTGGCCCAGGACCGGTTGAGCGAGAAGACCCTGTTCCAGCAGCTGGGTATTCCGCTGCCGGCCTTCGCCGACATCCGTAACCGCGACGAGCTGGCGGCGAAGGCGGCTGAGTTCGGCCTGCCGTGCATCCTCAAGACCCGCCGCCTCGGCTACGACGGCAAGGGTCAGTTCCGCCTGCGCAGCGAAGCCGACATCGACGCCGCATGGGATGCGCTCGGTGCCCAGGTGGAGCGCACCGGACTGATCCTGGAGGGCTTCGTGGCCTTCCAACGCGAGGTCAGCGTGGTGGCCGTGCGTGGCCGCGATGGCAGCTTCGAAGCCTGGCCGGTCACCGGCAACTGGCATGTCGACGGCGTGCTGTCGGCCAGCGTGGCACCAGCGGTGCTGTCCGACGCCGAGCAGCAGGCAGCGATCGGCTATGCCCGCCGCGTCGCCGAGCACCTGCAGTATGTGGGCGTGTTCGCACTGGAGCTGTTCTGTCGCGACGGCGAACTGCTGGCCAACGAGATGGCACCGCGCGTGCACAACTCCGGGCACTGGACCATCGAAGGCAGCGAGACCTCGCAGTTCGAGAATCACCTGCGTGCCGTGCTGGGCCTGCCACTGGGCAGCACCCGCATGCTCGGCCATGCCTGCATGCTGAACTGGCTGGGCGCGATGCCCGATCCGGCGCCGGTGCTGGGTCAGGCCAGTGGCCATTGGCACGATTACGGCAAGGAGCCGCGCGAAGGTCGCAAGGTCGGCCACGCCACGTTGCGCGACGATGATGCCGCTGCATTGGCCGATGCGCTGGACCAGGTCGGCCTGGAGCTGGACCGCCAGGCCCAGGTGGCGCCGGCAGTGCACGCGCTGCGCAACCGCTGAGCCCGGGCGTGCCGGCCAATGGCCGGCACAACCCTGTATGCCTGCAACGGTGTGGCGCGCCGGTGCAGGCATCGGCGCACCATTGCCGGTGGTAGCGTGGAGCTCCTTTCACAGGAGTCACGACCATGCTTGACTGGAATGCCTACCGCAAGGAACTGAAGGGCCGCATCGGCGAGATCGGCAAGCTCTCGCCGGACACGGTCAAGGGCTACGCCACCCTGGCCAATGCCGGTGCCCAGACCAACCACCTGGATGCCAAGACCCGTGAGCTGATCGCATTGGCGGTGGCGGTGACCACCCGCTGCGACGGCTGCATCACCGTGCACGTGGACGCTGCGCTGACGCAGGGCGCCAGTCGCGAGGAAATCGCCGAAGCACTGGGCGTGGCGGTGTCGCTCAATGCCGGCGCGGCGCTGGTGTACTCGGCGCGGGTGATGGACGCGGTGGCTGCGCACGAGAACGCGTGACGCTCCGCTCTGCATTTCGGTAGTGCCGGCCGCTGGCCGGCAACCCCGGCATCCTTGTGCGTCCAGTGGGTTGCCGGCCAGCGGCCGGCACTACCCCGGGACCGAGCCGCTGCCTCAGCGCAGCTGGCTCTCGGCGAATTCCCAGTTGACCATCTGCCAGAAGGCATCCAGGTAACGCGCGCGATCATTCTGGTAATCGGTGTAGTAGGCGTGCTCCCAGACATCGCAGCACAGCAGCGGGGTGCTTTCGCCGGTCAGTGGCGTGCCGGCGTTGCGGGTGGCCTGGATGCCGAGCTGGCCACCGGGGTGCTGCACCAGCCACACCCAGCCCGAGCCGAACAGGCCCAGCGCGGTGCGGTTGAATTCCTCACGCAGGCGCTGCGCATCACCGAACTGGCGCTTGACCAGCTCGCCCAGCCGGCCCTGCGGCTCGCCGCCGCCGCGCGGGCGCAGGCACTGCCAATAGAAGCCGTGGTTCCAGGCCTGGGCGGCCGCATCGAACAGCGTGCCCTGGGCATGGCGCACGATCTCTTCCAGTGACGCCTCCTCCCACTCGGTGCCGAGAGTGCCGGCGTTGACCGCGTCAACGTAGGCGCGGTGGTGGCGGCCGTGATGCAACTCAACGGTCTGCGCGGACAGGTGGGGCTGCAGGGAGCCGGGGAGGTAGGGCAGGGCAGGCAATTCGACGGGCATGGACAGGTTCGTGGCCAGGGGACGGCGGTAGCCTGTTCCATCTGCTTACAATGGCGGCTACCGTGGGCAGTCTAGCCGACCATCACGGTCGGTTTGTCCGGCGAAGCAAGGAGTGTGGTTGTGGCGGTAATGCAGCAAATCCAGGCCGAGGTCGATCGTTACCCGCTCGTGCTGTTCATGAAGGGCACCCCGCAATACCCGATGTGCGGCTTTTCCAGTCGCGCCGTGCAGGCGTTGATGGCAGCCGGCGCCGTCACCCTGCGCACTGTCAACGTGCTCGAAGAGCCGGAGATCCGCGCGAACCTGCCGCGCTTTTCCAATCTGCCGACCTTCCCGCAGCTGTTCATCAACGGTGAGTTGATCGGCGGCTGCGACATCGTCATGGAACTGTTTGAATCCGGCGAGCTCAAGCGCATCGTCGAAGAGGCGACCCAGGGATGAGTGCCTGGCCGTCGACGTCACCGACTGACGGGGCGATCGATGGCCGCCCGTTGCAGGATCGCGTCGTACTGGTCGCCGGCGCCGGGGGAGGGCTGGGCAGTGCCGCGGCGGTCGCCGCAGCCGCAGCCGGTGCCACCGTGGTCCTGCTGGGACGCAAGCCGCGCCGGCTGGACCGGGTCTATGCCCAGGTCCAGGCGGTCGGTCCGGAACCGCTTCTGTACCCGCTGGACCTGGAAGGCGCCAGTCCCGATGACTATGCCGAACTGGCCCAGGCCCTGCAGCGCGAGCTGGGGCGGCTGGATGGACTGCTGGTCTGCGCCGCGCATTTCCCCGGGCTGACTCCGTTTGAACTGGCTGACCCGGCCAGTTTCGCCCGTGCGGTCCATGTCACCCTGACCGCACCGGCCTGGCTGGCCCAGGCCTGCCTGCCGCTGCTGCGGCAACGCGAGGATGCCGCCATGGTGTTCGCGGTCGATGCCCCCGACCGGGTGGGGCAGGCCTATTGGGGGGGGTATGGCGTGGCCCAGCACGGCCTGCGTGGCCTGATCGCCAGCCTGCACGATGAACTGGGCCGCAGTCCCATCCGGGTCAGCGGCCTGTACCCCGGCCCCCTGCGCACGGCGCTTCGGGCCCGCGCCTATTCCGTGGACCAGGACCCGGCTGCGCAAGGCCCGGAAGCCGCGGCGGCCGCCGCGGTGACCCTGCTGTCCGCCGCTGGGAGCACCTGGCGCGGGCAGATTCTCGATGCCAGTGAGACGCCCCGGGAAAGGTGAGCCCTGTGGAAAGACGGAGTGAAGAACCCGTCACGATTGCGTTGCGAACCGGTGCCGTTTGTCGCACAACCGTCACAATGATGGCGTAGCGTGTTAATCTAGTGTTAACCGTTAGGGCTGCCTTCAGCCGAGCGGTAGGGAACCCCAGATAACTCTCCGATCAGCCACCCGCAGGGCTGCTTGGATGCGCTTTTTTTCCGCCATCGCCAACTCGCATCGAGGCTACCGAAAAATGACCCACCCACTCCGGATGTCCAAGCTTACCCTTGGTCTCGTGGCTGCACTTGCTGCCGCTCCCGCCTTCGCCCAGAGCACCTCTGCCGGTGTCGGCGGCCAGGTCGTGTCCCGCAGCGGCCAGCCCGTTGCCGGCGCTGAAGTCACCATCACCCACACCGAGTCGGGCACCGTTTCGCGTGCGACCACCGATGCGGCCGGCCGCTACAACGCGCGCGGCCTGCGCGTGGGTGGTCCGTACTCGATCACCATCACCAAGCCGGGTGAAGGCACCAAGACCGAAGATGGCGTCTACCTGGGCGTGAACCAGACCGGCACCATCAATGCCACCCTGGCCGGCGACCTCGCCGCGACCAACCTGGACACCGTGCAGGTCACCGCTGTCGGCGGTGGTTCGGAAGTGTTCAGCGCCACCAAGATGGGCTCGGGCACCAACATCAGCCAGCAGCAGATCGAAGTTGCGCCGTCCATCGGCGGCAACATCCAGGATCTGATGCGCCTGGATCCGCGCGTGACCTTCATCGATCGCGCCTCGGGCTCGATCTCGGCCGGTGGCCAGAACCCGCGCTTCAACTCGATCAACATCGACGGCGTCTCGGCCAGCGACACCTTCGGCCTGGAAGGCAACAACATGCCGACCCGCCGCCAGCCGGTCGCGATGGAAGCCATCGAAGCCCTGGACATCAACCTGTCGAACTACGACGTCAGCATCGCTGCTGCCGCCGGTGCCACCGTCAACGCGGTGACCAAGTCGGGTACCAATGAATTCCACGGTTCGGTATACGGCACCTACCGTGATGGCGACTGGTTCGGCGACAACCCGGAAGGCCAGCCGTTCAAGGGCTTCACCAAGGAAGAAACCTACGGCATGACCCTGGGCGGCCCGATCGTCAAGGACAAGCTGTTCTTCTTCGCCAACTATGAAAAGTTCAAGCAGGCCGCCCCGGGTGCCGACCTGAGCGGCACCGCGCTGGGCAAGGCCAATCCGCAGTTCACCCTGGCCGACGTGACCCGCGCGCAGCAGATCGCGCAGAACTATGGCTTCAATGCCGGCGGTCTGGAAAGCAACGGCGACACGGAGATGGAAGAGTACGCGCTGAAGCTGGACTGGAACATCAGCGAGAACCACCGCGCCAACATCCGTTACAGCAAGATCGACCAGAGCAAGCTGCGCATCAACGGCATGACCACCAGTTCGGCCTCGCTGAGCTCGTACTGGTACCAGCATGACAAGACCAACGAGAGCTACGTCGCCCAGCTGTTCAGCGACTGGACCCCGAACTTCTCGACCGAATTGAAGGCGTCGTACCGCGAGTACTCGGCGATCCGCAACGTCTCCACCGACGCGCCGAGCATCCGCATCTACTTCGGCGGCAACGAGGCAGCGCCGTCGGGCGACTCGCTGTACCTGGGTACCGAGGTCAATTCGCAGGACAACATCCTCGAGACCAAGGCATGGAACTACTACGCCGCCGCCACCTGGACCCTGGGTGACCACGACGTCAAGTTCGGCGCCTCGTACGACACCAACGACATCTACAACTACTTCGGCGCCAACTCGTGGGGTGCCTACACCTTCTACGGCCTGGACAACTTCGCCGCTGGCCGCTGGAGCAGCTACAACTACAACCCGGAGCGCACCCCGGGCTCGATTCCGGCTGACTACAAGTACAGCAACCTGGCCCTGTTCGTGCAGGACACCTGGTATGTCAACAACAACCTGACCCTGACCCTGGGCGTGCGTGCCGACCGTGCCGACACCAGCCCGGCCCCGACCTACAACGCTGCAGCCTCGACCTTCTTCGGTCGCGACAACAGCGAGGTGCTGAGCAACAAGTTCCTGATCCAGCCGCGCGTCGGTTTCAACTACACCTTCGACAGCGAGCGTCCGACCCAGCTGCGCGGCGGCGTGGGCCTGTTCCAGGGTGATGCGCCGCAGGTGTGGCTGAGCAACAGCTACTCGGCCACCGGCTTCAACAATTCGGTGTACGCCTACACTGCCTACGATCGCACGCTGCCGTTCAGCGGGAACAAGGACAGTCAGCCGGTCCCGACTACCCCGGGCTCGAACCGTCAGAACGTCAACTTCGTCGGCAGCGACTTCAAGATGCCGTCGGTGTACAAGGCCAACCTGGCCTTCGATCATGAAACCCCGTGGTACGGCATCGTGGCTTCGGCCGAGCTGCTGGTCACCAAGGTCAAGGATGCCCTGTACTACAGGAACCTGAACCTGGGCCCGGTGCAGCAGCTGGGTCCGGACGGTCGTGAGCTCTATTACGCTGCGTCGCGCAACGGCAACCTGTGGACCAACAACGATGCCCGCTTCGGGCGGAATCGCGGCTACGACGCCGTCTACGAAATCGCCAACACCGACAAGGGCCGCACCTCGCAGTTCACCGTGTCGCTGAGCAAGCCGTGGTCGGACGCCAGTGACTGGTCCTGGAACATCGGTTACACCTACACCGACGCTACTGAAGTGGGTTCGCTGACCAGCTCCACCGCAAGCTCGGGTTGGAACTACCAGTACGCCTTCAACGCCAACAGCGAAACCGAGAACACCTCGCGCTACCAGATCCGTGACCGCCTGTCGGGCTCGCTGAACTGGAAGCACAAGTTCTTCGGCGACTACGAAACCAAGGTCGGCCTGGTGTATGAGGGCCGCAGCGGCCGTCCGTACAGCTACGTGTACGTGAACGATGCCAACGGCGACGGCCGCTCCGCGAACGACCTGTTCTACGTGCCGAACCCGGGTGAGGTTCTGTTCGGCAATCTGGTGGGCAGCAACTTCACCCCGGATGCGGCTATGGAGAAGTCGTTCTACGAATGGCTGGCGGCCAACCCGCAGCTGGCCAAGTACGCAGGTGGCTACGCTCCGGCCAACCAGTTCCGTACCGGCTGGATCAATACCTTCGATATCCGTATCAGCCAGCAGCTGCCGGGCTTCATGAAGGGTCACAAGTCGGAAGTGTGGCTGGACATCCAGAACGTCGGCAACATGCTCAACAAGAAGTGGGGCAACATCTACGACTACGGCTTCTTCGCCGATGCGCGCGTGGCTACCCTGCAGGGCATCAAGGACGGCAAGTACGTCTACAACTTCCGCGGTGCTGACCTGCCGACGGTGGCCAACAACGACGCAGATGGCTTCGACGTCGGTGTCTCGCAGTGGTCGCTGCAGCTGGGCTTCCGCTACCAGTTCTGATGCACTGACGTAGCGTGGCTGTAAACGGAAACGGCCGGGGAAACCCGGCCGTTTTCCGTTCAGGCGAAAGTTCTTGCAGGGCGTGGGGCAACGGCGTAGCATCCAGAAATGTGCGCGGTGCCAACGCCGCCGATGCGGTCCCGAAATGGCGGACGCGGGCGGTACACATCCAACGGTCGGGCTTCCCGGCCGTTTTGCTTTTTAAGGGGGCGGCAGTACAGTCGGAAACCTTGAAGGAAGCGAAAAATTGGACATGACCACGAACGAAAAATCGGCCCGTGCACTGCCGGTGCAGGATGCCCGGATCTACCCGCGCGGTGGGCTGGATGTGTTGTCGCGGGCCGAGGTGGCACGCCTGCGCGATGCCTCCGCCGGCGGCATGCATGAGCTGCTGCGCCGCTGCGCGCTGGCCGTGCTGACCAGCGGCAGCGCCTCCGACGATCCGCGCGCCGCGCGCGATCTCTACCCTGATTTCGACATCCAGGTAGCGCAGCAGGATCGCGGCGTGCGCATCGATCTGGTCAACGCACCGGCGATGGCCTTCGTCGACGGCGAGATCATCCGCGGTGTCGCCGAACTGCTGTTCGCCGTCGTGCGCGACCTGGCCTACATGGCCATCGAAATGGGCCCGGCCTACGCGGCCGAGCTGGAGTCATCCGAGGGCATCACCAACGCGGTGTTCGGCCTGCTGCGCAACGCGCGCATCCTCAATCCGGGTGATCCGAACCTGGTGGTGTGCTGGGGCGGACACTCGATCTCGCGCGACGAATACCTGTACACCAAGCAGGTGGGCTATGAACTGGGCCTGCGCGGCCTGGACATCTGCACCGGCTGTGGCCCGGGTGCGATGAAGGGCCCGATGAAGGGTGCCACCATCGCCCACGCCAAGCAGCGCCGTACCGTGACGCGTTACATCGGCCTGACCGAGCCGGGCATCATCGCCGCCGAGTCGCCGAACCCGATCGTCAACCACCTGGTGATCATGCCGGACATCGAGAAGCGCCTTGAGGCCTTCGTCCGCATCGGCCACGGCATCATCGTGTTCGCCGGTGGCGTCGGTACCGCCGAAGAGATCCTGTACCTGCTCGGCATCCTGCTGCGCGAGGAGAACAAGGACCTGCCGTTCCCGCTGATCCTGACCGGCCCGACGGTAGCGGCACCGTACTTCGAGCAGATTGATCGCTTCATCCGCCTGACCCTGGGCGATGCGGCTGCCGATCGCTACGAGATCATCATCGGCGACCCGGTGGCGGTTGCGAAGAAGATGGCCAACGGCATCAAGCGCGTGCGCGAGCACCGTCTGGCGCAGAAGGACTCGTTCTTCTTCAACTGGTCGATCGAGATTCCGTGGGAGTACCAGCAGCCGTTCGTACCCACCCACGAAGCGATGGCCGCGCTGGACCTGCACCATGGGCGTGCCCCGCACGCGCTGGCGGCCGACCTGCGCCGCGCGTTCTCGGGCATCGTCGCCGGCAACGTGAAGGAAGACGGCATGCGCCGCATCGAGCAGTTCGGGCCGTTCCAGATCCACGGCGACCCGGACATGATGCAGGCGCTGGATGCGCTGCTGCGCGCCTTCGTCGAGCAGCGCCGGATGAAGATCTCCGGCGAGTACCAGCCCTGCTACCAGGTGCTGGCCTGAACCCGGGCCGGCGTGATGGGGATCGCGCCGGCACTGGCAGGGGAGGACGGGTCGTCAAGCCTTTGACGCCCGTCGCCCCGGATTGACCGTTCATCCTGCCGCCGCTTGCCGGTGGCGGGGCGATGGCCCATCGTGGCCACCAACACGCTGGGGAGCGTCCAATGTCTTTGCGCCGGGAAAACGGCTTCACCTTGATCGAGCTGATGGTCACCATCGCCGTGGTGGCGGTCCTGGCTGCGATCGCCTTTCCAAGTTTCCAGAGCACGATCCGTTCGAGCCGGGTGAGCTCGACCAACAACGAGGTCCTGGGCCTGCTCAGTCTTGCCCGCAGCGAGGCGATCCGCAGCAACCGCGGTGGCGGCGTCTGTGGAAGCAGCGACGGTGCCAGCTGTGATGGTGGCTGGTCGGGCGGCATGCTGGCCTTTGCCGATGCCAATGGCGACGGTGCGCTGTCGGCAGGTGAAACCGTCCTGCGCTTCGTCAGTGGCAATCCCAAGCTGAAGATCACTGGGCCGGCCACGGAGATCGCCTTTGACGGGCGCGGCCGTCGCCGCGCCAGCGCCGAGCAGGATGTACGGCTGGAGCCGGACGTCTGCAGCAAGGGCGCACTGCACAAGCGCACACTGACGGTGAACGCCTCCGGGCAGATCCGCAGCACTAAGGAAGCCTGTCCATGACCACCCGTACCTTCCGTGCGCGCCAGGCCGGGGGCTTCACCCTGCTTGAAGTACTGATCGCCATCATCGTGTTGGCGTTCGGCCTGCTGGGTTTTGCTCTCTTGCAGACCATGAACGTCCGATTCGTGCAGAGCGCCAATTATCGAACCCAGGCCACCAACCTTGCGTACGACCTGACCGAGCAGATGCGCAGCAACCGCTTCCAGGCGGCCTGGTACACCGGCGCGTCGTTCGCGGCAGGCAGCAAGACCGCCGCCACCGCGTGCACCAGCGATACCGGCGACGTCTCCATTGAAAAGAAGATCGCGCGCTGGCAATGCCAGGTGGTGAAGGCGCTGGGCGACGATGCAGGCGCCAATGTCACCTTCAATGGCGGCGTGGTCAATGTGGCGATCACCTGGGGCGACCAGCGCTGGGATCCGGATGACCCGGACAAGGCCACCACCTTTGCATTGGCTACGGAGCTGTGAGCATGCGCCTGAACCGACGTGCCACCATGGCCGGCCTGTCGCTGGTGGAACTGATGATCGCCCTGGTAATCAGCCTGGTGCTGATGCTGGGGGTGGTGCAGGTCTTCATGGCCTCGCAGGCTGCCTCGCGACTGTCCGAGGGGGCCTCGCGCGTGCAGGAGAACGCCCGTTTCGCGCTGGATTTCCTTGAGCGAGACATCCGCATGGCCGGGCACATGGGCTGCGTGAACGACCAGGCCCACGTGGTGAAGAACCAAGGCGATCCGGTATCGCATCTGGGTGCATCCTCGGGCGATGGCAGCCCGCTTGATTTCAGCGTTTCCATCCAGGGCTTCGATGCACCGGGAACCGCGCCGGGCGGGAGGCTCGCACTCGGGGCGACATGGTCCGCACCGTCAGCGTTGCCGGCAGCGATCACCCGGCTCAGCCCTGCGCCGGCAGGCGGAAGCGATGTGCTGGTACTGCGCTACCTGGCCCCTGAGGGGGTGCCGGTGACCGGCATTTCGTCCAGCGGCGGCAATGCGCTACTGGACATGGACAGCACCCGGGTGGCCAGGCTCACCTCGGGGGGCGTGGCGGCACCGACCTTGTTCGGCATCGCCGACTGTGCCCATGCGGACATCTTCGCCGGTACGTTGAGTGCGGCACGTGTGACCGCGCCCTCGCTGGACCTGTCGCGCTATGCCGCGCAGCCGACCGGGCAGACGATGCTCTATCGCGCCGAGTCGATGGTCTATTACGTCGGCATCAATCCGGAGACCGGTCAGCCGGGCCTGCGTCGTGCGCGCGCCAACAGTGCTGGCGCCTATGCGGTCAATGAAGAACTTGTGGAAGGCATCGAAAGCCTGCAGCTGCTGTATGGCCTGGACAGTACCGCCAACATCAGCCTGGGCACGCCGCCGGCCGGCAACATCACCCGCCTGGCCGCCGCGACTGGCGTCAGCAGCAACGCTAACGCTGCCGGTGCCGCGCAGTGGCTGCGGGTGGGGCAGGTGCAGGTGGGGCTGCTGGCACGCAGCCCGACGCCGTCGTCTTCGAGCACGCCGGCCAACCCGCTGTCGGTACTCGGCGTTGGCTTTGCCAGCAGTGACAAGCCTGACGGCCGCTACCGCTCCAGCTATGAAGTCTCGATTGCACTGCGCAATCGCCTGTTCGGGAACTGATCATGACGACCTTCTCACGTTCGTTCAGGCCCGCCTCCGCTCGCACCCAGCGCGGCGCCGTGCTCTATGTCGCGTTGATCATGCTCATCCTGCTGGCGCTGCTCGGCATTGCGGGCATGCAGGTGGCCGGCATGCAGGAGAAGATGGCAGCGAACTACCGCGCCGCCAACCGGGCCTTCCAGAACTCGGAGGGCGTGGTGCGTGCGGCCGAACGCTCGGTGGAGAAAATCGCCAACCGTCAGGATGTGGGGAACGACAGCCTGGTGCAGTCCAGCACTCTGTCGCGGGTCTGCGATGACGGCTTCGATCCGGCCATCTGGGCCGAAAGCCGCCGCAACCAGACGCGTCCTGCGGTCAATGTCCGCCAGATTGACAGCTGTGTGATGGGCGAATCGTCGCTCGACATGGGCCGTCCGCTGGAAGACGTCACGCCGATCTACCAGATCACCGGCTTCGCGACCGACGATGCCGATGCGAGCTCGTCGTCGGTGGTCATCGATACCGTATTCAAACTCTGAGGACGCAGGCCATGGCTTCGCGCAAATTCCGTTTCATGGCCGCAGGCGGCGCCGCACTGGCGCTCGGGGGCGGCTATGTCATCTACAGCCTGATGGCGGCCCAGGCCCAGGGCACGCTGGCGCAGGCGCCGCTGAACATCCAGGTGCAGACGCCGCCGGCCTTCCTGATGGCGCTGGATGATTCCGGCTCGATGCTGTGGGAAACATTGAACAACACGCGCGATGGCGTGTACCGCTGGGATGGCAGTGGCTTCTACAACCAGGGTGCCGTCAACGGCTACGATGGGTCTGGGCAGCGCTACCTGTACGTCTTCCCCAGCTATGGACGCGACGACCAGGCGGCCATCCCGCCGCTCGACAGCTTCGGTTTCGCCCGATCACCGGACGTCAACCCGTCCTACTACGACCCGCGTGAGATCTATCCTGGCTGGAAGACCGGCTTGTCCGATACAGCCCTTGCCAACTATCTGGACATCAGGGCGTCCAGCGCGCCGCTGGACCCGCGTCCGGGCAATGCACCGAACAAGATCGCTGGCGCGCTGGACCTGACTGTGGACTCGCTGCTGACCAGCATGGACACCGGCGGGCGGACCGGCGCGAACTGGCGCTTCCGCTTCCGTTCCGGCATGACGCTGCCGGTCGGAACCCGTATTGAGCGTGGGCGATGCAACCTGAGCGGGGGGGCTGTCCGGCAGGAAGGCTCGTTCGACAACGTGACGCGCCAGACTACCATCAGCAGCTCAAGCTGCGATGCTGCCGTCGGCTTCTATCCGGCTACGTTTTTCCTGGCAGATCCGTCTACGCTGCCGGCGGAATATGGGTACACCGCGGCTCCTGTTGCCGTTGCAAATCCTCCGGGCGGCCGGCCGGGTACGTTGTACAAGTACGAAATCAAGCTTGCGAACTTCGGCAACAATCAAGCGAAGTACAACGCTGCCATGCAGAGCTTCGCCAACTGGTTCAGCCTGTACCGGACGCGACGCGAAGCGCTGATCGGTGCGGCTACGAATGCGCTGTACGACACGACCAATCTGCGCGTGGGCTGGTTCCGTATCAATGGCCGCCGCGCGGTGACCATGTTCAACATGACCAACGAGCCGGAGAAGCAGCAGCTGCTCAGCCAGATCATCGGCGAAATGCGTGCCAGCAGCAGTACGCCCAATCGTTCCGCCGCACAGTACCTTGGCGAACAATTCCAGCGCACGGATCAGAACGCGCCGGTGCTCCTGTCATGCCAGAAGAATGCGGGCATGCTGTTCACCGATGGCTATATCAATGAGTCCGGCAACACGACGCTGATGAAGGATCTCGTAGCGCCGTACTACAACAGTTCTCTCGTGCCGGGCAAGGAGACCAATTCCGTGCCGGTGCCGGCCGAGTGCAAGGGGCCGAATCCAAATCCGTCGCTGGATTGCAAGACCCACCTGCACATGAATTTCTACGGCGTGACGCTGGGCACGCAGGGCAAGGAGTTCGGCGTCCGGTACCTGCCGGATCCAGTGCGCCCGTGGGTGCTCAGCCCGGACCCGTACGTCGTCAAGCCCAACTTCCCGACGACGACGCAGGACCTCAAGCCCGAGGCCGTTGATGAGCTGTGGAACGCGGTCTATGACACCCGTGGCGAAATGGTCAACGCCACGCGCCCGGCCGAAATCACCGCAGCCATGCGCCGTATCATCAGCAACGTCGCCCAGGGCGCCACGCCGTCCGGCTCGCGTTCGCTGACCGGCGCACGCATCGGCGTCGGCTCGTTGTCGGTGGAGCCGTTCTACGAGGCCACCAACAACGGCACCGACTGGTACAGCAAGTTGCGCGCCTTCAAGCTGAGCGTCGAGCCGTCCACCCGCAAGATCGTTTCGGAAGAGGCCTGGGAAGCATCTGCGAAGATGCCGGCGCCTGCATCACGCCGCATCCGGTTCTGGCGCAACGGCGCGCTGGAAGACTTCACCGGCAGCAATGTCAGCCTGGCCAATCTGTGCACCAAGTCGTCGACGCTGTATCCGGGCATCCTGATCTGCAGCGCGTCCGAGCTGGCTGGCCTAGCCACCGATTCCGCCACGGCCGTGGCCTACCTGCGTGGTGAAACCTCCAGCGAGAAGCGCAACGGCGGCAAGCTGCGTGATCGCAGCACGGTACTTGGCGACATCATCACCTCCACCCCGGTGCTGAGTTCGCCTCTGGATGACTATGGGTTTGGCCGCCTTCCGGGCACGATGGGCAGCAGTTACGCCGCCTACATGACCACCAAGCGCAATGGTCGCCGCTACATGGTCTACGCCGGCGCCAACGACGGCATGTTGCATGCCTTCGATGGTGGCATGGGCGCCGACGGCCAGATGGACGCCGACGGGGGCAAGGAGCGGTTCGCCTACATTCCCTCGACCGCGTTGGGCCACATGGGCAACCTGTTGCTGCCTAACGACCCCACCAACCAGAACGCCCAGCGTTTCCAGCACCGTTACTACGTCGATGGCCCGGTGACGATCAGCGACACCTACGGCAGCAACGGGTGGACCACGTCACTGGTGGGCACGGCCGGTGCCGGCGGCCGCAGTGTGTTCGCGCTGAATGTGTCCGATCCGGGCAACTTCGGCGCCACCGGCTCCCTGCTGTGGGAGATCAGTGACCTCGACGCTTCGCTTGACGATGCTGTGCGCGCCAACATCGGCCATGTGCTGGGCAAGCCGGTGATCGTGCCGGTGAAGAACGCCGACGGTTCGGTGGGCTTCAAGGCGATCTTCGGTAACGGCTACGAGAGTAGGAGTGGCAAGGCGGTACTGTTCGTGGTTGACATGGTGGCAGGCCGCACGCCGACCATCCGCATGATCGAGGCGATCGAGTCGGGTACCAACCTGCCGTCGGGCAGCAACGGGCTGGGCAACATCGTGGTGGTTGATCGCTGGGGTGGAACCGGGCAGAACGCGCGGGTGCGCGATGGCCTGGCCGATACGGTCTATGGCGCCGACAAGCGTGGCGTTATCTGGAAGTTCGACCTGCGCGGGACTACCGCGCCAACCGTACCGTTGTTCACCACCAATACCCATGTCGATCCCGCCGACCGCCGGACCTACCGCCAGCCGATCACCGGTGGCATGACGGTGACCACCGGGCCGTCCGGTGGCGTGATGCTGATCTTCGGCACCGGCAGCTTCTCCTACTACGGTGACGAGAACGATACGGCGGTGCAGGCGTTGTACGGTATCAACGACACCGCAGCGGGCCAGCCGACGACGACGCTGACCTCGGCAAACCTGAGCTCGTATACGGCCGAGATTGGTTCCGGCGTGCGGACATTGCGTGGCGGGACCGTGCCTACGGTCAGCCGCGGCTGGACCGTGGTGCTGGCCAACAAGGAGCGTGCGGTCGGTAATCCGAGGATCGTGTCCGGCGTGGTGTTCTTCCCGACCTATATTCCGTCCGACGCTCAGGGTTGCTCGGTGGACGGTGCGAACTGGCTGCTCGGCCTGCAGGCCAGCACCGGCCAGGCCGCGATGTCGCAGGTGCGCTTCGGAGCCCCCGACGGCCGATCGCCGGGGGCGGGTACGGCCGGCGTTGCTCTCAACACGGGCGGCAACGCGCCGGTGAGGGACGTGACGACGTCGGTGGTGCCGCGCTTGGCGCCGCCGGACAGCACTCCCGGCAATCCGCCGCCGCAGCCGCCCGGTGAGGCGTGCCTGATGCAGATCTCGGTGGCCGGTGCTGATCCGATGTACCTGCCATACCCCTGTGGCCGCCAGTCCTGGAGGCAGATCCAGTGACCGGCGTCCATCCTTCCCCGGCAGCAGGAGCCCGTGCAATGCGCCAATCTTTCGCGGCGGGTCGCCTGGCCCGCGGTTTCACCCTGATCGAGCTGATGATCGTGGTGGCGGTCGTGGCAATCCTCGCCGCGATCGCCTACCCGAACTACAGCGAACATGTGCGCAAGTCGCGACGGGCCCAGGCTAAGGCCGACCTGGTCGAATACGCACAGTTGGCCGAGCGCTTCCACACGGTCAACAACACCTATGTCGGTTTCAAGTTCCCGGGCAACGCCGATTCGATCAACTCCCCGCGCGAGGGCGGCACGGCGGCCTACACTCTGTCCATGCAGACCGCGCAGTCGACATTCACCTTCACCGCCACCGCGGTCAACGCGCAGGCGAAGGACAAGTGTGGAAACCTGACGCTCAACCAAGCCAACGTGAAGACCGCCAAGACCACGCTGTCCGAGTGCTGGTGACACTGCCGCAAACAGAGAATGCAAGCATGTGAACGGGAGTGTTGCACTCCCTGTTCGACGTGATTACAATGCGCGTCCCCGCCCGAATAGCTCAGCCGGTTAGAGCACTTGACTGTTAATCAGGGGGTCGTTGGTTCGAGTCCAACTTCGGGCGCCAGACGTTACACATCAAAGGCTTGCGGACTTTCGCAGGTCTTTTTTGTTGCCTGCTTGAGAGCGCAGGGGCGTCGTTTCAACAGGCTTGTCCAGTCCGCGTGGTGGACGAACGCATCCGCCCACTGTTGCTGACAATGATCCGCGCGTGCTCGCGCCCCCTCACGCAGACGCGCAGCGTCAGGTTGCTGCCGGGGCTGCGGCCATCCGGCTGGAAATAGAGTTGCGGTCGCCCGCTGTTGCTGGCGGCATTGATCGTGACGTCCGGACGGCCGCCCTGATGCAGGACAATGGCATCGGCCGTGGATGGGGGCTGCCATGCGCCTGCGGCCCGGTAGGCAATCCAGCCCTGGCTCCAGTCGTCCCCGCAGCGCTGGCCGTCCGCGCTGGCGCAGAGGCCGATCAGTTCGCGACGCATGATGGCCTGGGTGCGTGCCGTTGCCAGGGCGGCCTGCAGGCTGAACCGGGTGGCTTCCGCGCGCTGGTGCAGCAGCAGCGCCTGCAGCGAGGGCCAGCCGGCGGCCAGCAGCACGGCCAGTACCGCCGTGACGACCAGGATTTCGATCAGGTGCATGCCGCGCGACGCGGCGCAACCGGAAGAGCGGTGAGTGCGCATGCATCCAGCCTCCGCGCCCGGCTGTGCGGCCACCATCGGGAATCCCCGTAGCGGTCTGCCCGGCAACCCCTCAGCCGGCCGTCACTCCTCGCCCCGTATACTCACCCTTCCCGGGAACTGGCAACACCATGAGCGACAGTTTTGAACTTGTCTCGCCGTATTCGCCGGCGGGCGACCAGCCAGATGCCATCGCGAAGCTGACCAGCAACTTCGAGGCCGGCATCGCCAAGCAGACCCTGCTGGGCGTGACCGGCTCGGGCAAGACCTACACCATCGCCAACGTCATCCAGAACATTCAGAAGCCGACGCTGATCATGGCGCCGAACAAGACGCTGGCGGCGCAGCTGTATGGCGAATTCAAGGCGTTCTTCCCGCACAACGCGGTGGAGTATTTCGTCAGCTATTACGACTACTACCAGCCCGAAGCCTACGTGCCGTCGTCGGACACCTTCATCGAGAAGGACAGTTCGATCAACGAACACATCGAGCAGATGCGGCTGGCCGCGACCAAGACCCTGCTGTCGCGCCCGGACGCGATCGTGGTGGCCACGGTGTCCGCGATCTATGGCCTGGGTGCGCCGGAAGACTACCTTTCACTGCGCCTGATCCTGTCCAAGGGCGAGCGCATCGACCAGCGCGACCTGATCAACCACCTGACCCAGCTGCAGTACACGCGCAATGAGTACGAGCTGCAGCGCGGTACCTTCCGCGTGCGCGGCGAAGTGATCGACGTGTTCCCGGCCGAGTCGGACAGCGAAGCACTGCGCCTTGAACTGTTCGATGGCGAGGTCGAGAAGATCACCCTGTTCGACCCGCTGACCGGCGAGACGCTGCGCAACATGCAGCGCTTCACGGTCTACCCGAAGACCCACTATGCGACCACGCGCGAGCGCGTGCTGGCGGCGATCGAGACGATCAAGGTAGAGCTGAAGGAGCGGCTGGAGCAGCTCTACGCGCAGAACAAGCTGGTGGAGGCGCAGCGCCTGGCGCAGCGCACGCAGTTCGACCTGGAGATGATGGCCGAGGTCGGTTACTGCAACGGCATCGAGAACTACTCCCGGCACCTGACCGGCAAGAATGCCGGCGAGCCGCCACCGACCCTGTTCGACTACCTGCCGCCGGATGCGCTGCTGGTGATCGACGAATCGCATGTGACCATTCCGCAGATCGGCGCCATGTTCAAGGGTGACCGCTCGCGCAAGGAAACCCTGGTTGAGTTCGGTTTCCGCCTGCCGTCGGCGCTGGACAACCGCCCGCTGCGCTTCGAGGAATGGGAGGAGCGGTGCCCGCGCAGCATCTACGTGTCGGCCACGCCCGGGCCCTATGAACTGCGTGAAGCCGGTGACGAGATCACCGAACTGGTGGTGCGCCCGACTGGCCTGATCGACCCGGTGGTGGAGATCCGGCCGGTCGGCACCCAGGTCGACGACCTGATGAGCGAGGCCAACGCGCGCATCAAGGCGGGCGACCGCGTGCTGGTCACCACGCTGACCAAGCGCATGGCTGAAAACCTCACCGAGTACCTCACCGAACACGGTATCCGCGTGCGCTACCTGCACTCGGACGTGGATACGGTCGAGCGCGTGGAGATCATCCGCGACCTGCGCCTGGGCAAGTTCGACGTGCTGGTCGGCATCAACCTGCTGCGCGAGGGCCTGGACATGCCCGAGGTATCGCTGGTGGCGATCCTCGATGCCGACAAGGAAGGCTTCCTGCGCTCCACCGGCTCGCTGATCCAGACCATCGGCCGCGCCGCACGCAACGTGCGCGGCAAGGCGATCCTGTACGCCGACAAGATCACCCGCTCGATGCAGGCGGCGATCGATGAGACCGACCGGCGCCGTGCCAAGCAGGTCGAGTACAACGAAGAACATGGCATCGTGCCGCGCTCGGTGGCGCGCCCGATCGTCGATGTCCTTGAAGGCGCGCGTTCGGATGCCGCCGAGAAGGAAGCCAAGAAGGGTAAGGGCAAGGGCCGGGCGGGTGTGGCCGAAGAAGTGGCCGACTATCGTTCGCTGTCTCCGGCGCAGCTGGCGACCCGTCTCAAGGCGCTGGAACAGCAGATGTACCAGCACGCCAAGGACCTGGAATTCGAGGATGCCGCACGGGTGCGTGACCAGATCCGGCAGCTGAAGGAAGCCAGCCTGGGCTGAACGTGGCAGTGCAGCATCATCTTCACAAAAGTATTGCGCTTCACGGCCCGCATCCGTAATATACGCGGCCTGCACCGACGCAATCGCGGAAATGCAGAAGCAAAACGGGCGGTTAGCTCAGCGGTAGAGCACTACCTTGACATGGTAGGGGTCACAGGTTCGAACCCTGTACCGCCCACCACGAAACCCTCGGAAGAGGGTTGTCGTGAACTGCAAAGCCCGGCCCTGGCGCCGGGTTTTTACGTAGCAAGGCCAGCCTTCGGGCGGCAAGAACAAGATGGGCGGTTAGCTCAGCGGTAGAGCACTACCTTGACATGGTAGGGGTCACAGGTTCGAACCCTGTACCGCCCACCACCTGCTCCCGGCGTTGCCGGTGAAGCGGTGGAAACGATGAAAGCCGGCCCCGGGGCCGGCTTTTTTCGTTCCGGCGAGCCTGGCGTTCCCGCGAAGCTGCATCCGTGCCGGTTCATTGGCATGAAATCAGTGGGTAATGCTGATCGAACGCTGGATGCGCCACTGGCCGTCGACGCGTTCCCACAGCTGCGCCACACCTACCCGGGCCAGCGCAGGATGAGGGCTGGCGCCAGTGTCGTCTGTCGATTGCTGGCTGCCCAGCCGCAGCACGCGGTCCTGGCGCAGGTGATAGAGCTGAAGGGGCTGCGCTTCATGCATGGCCTGCCGATCCTCGGTGCGCAGGATCTGGCTGCGCAGGGCATCCTCGGTGGGCCCGCAGCCGTCGCCGAACAGGCTGGAGAACAGCAGGATCAGGGCAAGCATCGGCATGGCACGGTGCTCCAGCGGGAAAGTGCGTGCAGGCTGGCATGGTCGGCCGGGCACCGCAGCCGGCCTGCGACGAAGGCGGGGATTGGGCCGCCAAAGGCAGGCAGATGGCGATGAATCCGGGCCGCGCAGGCGTAGACTCGGCGCTACTGCGCAACTGCGCAATTACTGCAAGGAACTGCCGCATGAGTGATCACGTCCCGGTGTCCAGGCCCAATCCGCTCATGGAACGCCTGTTCGGCGGCAACATGCTGGAAGGCACGTTCAAGGCAGTGATCTGGGTCGCAATCCTGAGCGCGCTGCTGGCGTGGACCACGCTGCGCTGAATGACGCTGCCGCGCCGGGCCTGCCGGGTGGCGGGACCTGCTGACCCGATGACTCCCGCTGCCACCGGTGCGGCGGCAGTGCCTGTGCGGGTGCTGTCAGGCGCTGAAGGCCTGGCGCAGGCTGCGCAGGGTGGCCTGGCGATGTTCCCTGGCCGTTGGCTCGCCCATCTCCAGCTCCTGCAGGCGCAGTCCGACCAGAGTCATCGACAACGCATAGCCGCGTGCCGCGTCGGCAACGCGTGACAGGCCCACTGCACGGCGGGCCAGTGCATTCACATGTTCAAGGTCGGGCATCAGTCCCAGATAGGCGCGTTCTGCGCTGTCCAGGTCCGGTGCACGCAGGATCGCATGAGCTTCTGCGGTGGGGGAGACGGAGGCCATGGGGGTCCTTGTCAGGGGCAGCGACAGCATCGTTCGGCCACATTGCGGGTGATGGCTGCGCATGCTGAAGGGGCAACATTGTCAGAACATTGCGCCTGCAACCGCTGGCATGCATGGGCGCAAAACCATGGCCCCAGGCACTATGATCGGCAGCGTTTCCGGTTGACGAGTCCCTGATGCGCATCCTCCTGGTCGAAGACGATCCTGATCTGTCCCGCGCCCTGCAATCGGGCCTGGAGCGGCAGGGCGTGGTCGCCGACGTGGTCGGCAGCCTGGCCGAGGCCGCGCTTGCGTTGCGCGAACCGGTGCACCAGCTGCTGCTGCTCGATCGACAGTTGCCCGATGGCGATGGTGCTGGATTCGTCGCGTCGGCGCGTGCGCTGCGGCCGAACCTGGCGGTGATCATGCTCACCGCCAAGGGGACGCTGTCGGACAAGGTCGAAGGCCTGGACGTCGGCGCCGATGACTATCTGGTCAAGCCGGTGGCGATCGAGGAACTGATGGCACGCATCCGCGCGGTATCGCGCAGGCCTTCGGCGATGGTGACGCCCAGCCTGCGGCTGGGGCGGCTCGAGTTCGATTTCGAATCGCTGCAGGCACAGGTGGAGGGCCAGCCCCTGGCATTGCCACGTCGGCAGGTGCTGGTGCTGCAGGCGTTGGCGATGCGGCAGGGCCGCACGGTGACCCGCAGTGCCCTGGAGGCTGCAGTGTACGGGTTCGATGATGAGATCCAGTCCAATGCGCTCGATGCGCATATCTCCAAGCTGCGCAAAGCGCTGCAGCAGGCCGGGGCGGGGGTGGAGATCCACGTGATCCGCGGCGTCGGCTACCTGCTGGCGGAGGCCTGAGATGGCCCGTCCGATCCGTTCGATCACCCTTGGCCTGGCTTGGCGCCTGTTCCTGGCACAGGCCTTCACCGTACTGTTCGCGGTGGTCGCGTTGATCCTGACCTGGGGTGACAAGGACTCCTGGGGCATGGACATGTTCGTTGCCGAGGCGGTGGCCAAGGCGGTGCACAGCGAAGGCGGCCGCCTGGTGCTGGACCAGGCGCGCTGGGACAAGCTCGATGCCAACGCCGGGGGAAATCTCTGGTTCGCCGCGGTGGATGACAAGGGCATGTGGCTGGAGCGCGGCACCATCCCAGCGATCCACGCGCCGATGCTGGCGCGGCTGCCGACCGTGGGCGCCACGGAACTGGGCTCGCTGGTGCCCCCTTACCTGGACGTGGCGCGGGTGATGATCCGCAACGAGGACGGGCGCCGCATCACCGTGATGGTCGGTGGCGCGCCCAAGGGCGGGCTGCTGGATGGCGCGCTGATGGTGCTGCGCCTGATCGGCCTGTGGTTCTTCCTGCCACTGATCGTGGTCACCCTGCTGGTGATGCCGACTGTGATCCACCGTGCCATGCGCGGTGTGCGCCGTTCTGCGCAGCAGGCCAAGGAACTGGACATCGGCCAGCCCGGTGCCCGGCTGGATGCGCGGCTGGTCTCCACGGAAGTGGCGCCGCTGGTGGAAGCGTTCAACGATGCCATCGACAAGGTGCAGCAGGGCTACGCCGCGCGCGACAAGTTCCTCGCCGACGCGGCGCACGAGCTGCGCGTGCCGATCGCCGTGGTGCAGGCGCGCCTGGCGCAGCTGCCACAGGGTGAGTTGAAATCGCAGTTGCTGACCGACGTGGCGCGGCTGGGCAATGTTGCCGAGCACCTGCTCGATCTGCAGCGCCTTGACCGCAATGTCGGCGCATTGCAGCAGCTGGACCTGGCGCTGCTGGTGCGTGAGGCCGCCGCGGACCTGGCGCCGTTGGTGGTCGGCGCCGGCTATGGATTCGAAGTGGACGCGCCGGAATCGCCGGTGTGGATCCACGGCGACAGTCTGGCGCTGGGGCGGGTGATTGCCAACCTGGTGCACAACGCGATCGTGCATGGTGGTGGCCGTGGCACCATCTGCGTGCGGTTGGATGCGCGCGGCTTGCTGGAGGTCAGCGATCAGGGCGCGGGCATTCCAGTGAGCGACCGCGAGGCGATCTTCGAGCCGTTCCATCGCCTGCGCGCGGCGGGCAGCGGCAGTGGCCTGGGCCTGCACCTGGTGAAGGAGATCGTGCAGCACCACGGTGGCTCGGTCAGTGTCGGTGAGGCTGCGGGAGGCGGCGCAAGCTTCCGGGTCAATTTCCATCGCGGCAGCGTCCGGCGCTGACGCGTTTGCGGGGCAAGTCCCGATAGGCAACCTGCCGCCGGTAGCGGCAGGCTGGACCCATGGCCGTCGAGCGTTCCCCTTCTCCCTTGCTGGGCAGTGGCGCCGCTGCGGCGCTGGCACTGGGGGCGCTGGCCTGCGTGCAGCTGCCACAGCTGCCGCCGCTGTGGGGCTGCATGGTGATGATCGTGCTTGGCATGGCGGGGTGGGGCCTGCGTTGGCGGGGGCGCCTGCCCGCGGTCGTGCTGCTGGGCGCCGGATGGACGGCGATGCACGGGCACTGGGCAATGCAGGAACAGCTGCCGCCAGGCCAGCCAGCACGGGATGTGGTGGTCAGTGGACGGGTCATCGACCTGCCGGACCATGGAGCCGCGCACACCCGCTTCCTGCTGCAGGTCAGCGAGAGCAGCGAACTGCCATCGCTGCGCGGCAAGCGCCTGCAGGTCACGTGGAACGATGCCTGGCGTGCCGCTGATGGCACCGACGCCGGGCGTGGGCGCCATCAGGTCCTGGCCGGCGCGCAGTGGCATCTGGCCCTGCGCGTGCGGGCGCCGCGTTCGCGGATCAATCCCGGTGGTTTCGACGGTGAACGCCATGCGCTGCTGCGCGGCGTGTCCGGCAACGGCACGGTGCGGACGCCGGCCAGCGCGTGCGAGCTTCAAGCCGCGCATGGCCTGCCGGCATGGCGTGAACGCACCAGCGCCGCCATCGCCGTGCAGGTGGCCCATCCAGCTGCGCGCTTCGTGCAGGCGCTTGCCCTGGGCGATACGCGTGGCCTGTCCGACGCCGATTGGGATCAGTTGCGGGCGCTGGGCCTGACCCATCTGGTGGCCATTTCCGGGTTCCATGTCGGGGTGGTGGCGGGACTGGGGGCGTTGCTGTGCCGAGGGCTGTGGTGGCTGTGTCCGCTGCTGGCCCGGCATTGGCCACGCCCCCAGGCGGCGGCCTGCGCTGCGGCCCTGTCCGCAGCGGGCTATGCGGTGCTGGCTGGCGGTGAATTGCCGACCGTGCGCACCGCACTGATGATCGGGCTGGTGGCGCTGGCGCGTAGCGGGCGGCGCCCACTGGGTCTCGTGCAGGGGCTTGCCCTGGCGGCGCTGGCGCTGCTGCTGCCGGCGCCCCTGTCAGTGCTGTCCGCGGGCTTCTGGCTCAGCTTCGGCGGCGTCCTGTGGCTGGTCTGGTGCCTGCCGCAGTGACGTCCGCGTGGGGTGGTCGCCAACCTGCGCGGGTTCCTGGCCGCACAAGGGGTGGCCAGCGTCGGCCTGTTGCCGCTGGGCATCGCCTTGTTCGGTGGCACCGCCTGGCTGGGGCCGCTGGTGAACCTCCCGGTCATCCCGTGGTGGACATTGCTGGTGGTGCCCTTGTCACTGCTGGGCACCGCCCTGCAGGTGCTGCATGACGGCGCCGGGTGCTGGGCGTGGCGTGCAGCGGCGTGGTTGTTCGAAACCAGCTGGCAGGCCCTGCAGCCACTGGCGGCGCATCCACAGGCGATGTGGTGGTTGGCCGAGGCACCGGCCTGGGCAGTGCCGGCGGCGCTGCTGGGCGTGTTCTGGTGGCTGCTGCCACGTGGTGCCGGGGGCGGGCTGGCTGGCCTCCTGCTGTGCCTGCCGCTGCTGTGGCCATTGCGCGAGCGGCCGGCCGAGGGGGAGCTGGAACTGCTGGTACACGACGTCGGGCAGGGCACGGCGGTGTTGCTGCGCACCGCGCGGCATGCGCTCTGGTACGACGTGGGACCGCCGATCGGGGGTGAGGGCAGTGAGCGGGTCCTGGTTCCGTCATTGCGCGCGCTGGGGCAGGCACGGCCCGACCGCGTGCTGATCAGTCACGACGATCTCGATCATGCCGGCAACCTGCCGAGCCTGCGCCTTCAGTTGCCGGAGCTGCCCCTGTTGGCGCCGCCGGGCAGCGCGATCGCCGGGGCCGGGCGCTGCCAGCGCGGCCTGCGCTGGCGCTGGGACGGCGTCGACTTCCAGGTGCTGCACCCCGATGCCGGCAGCCAGCGGGCTGGAAACGAGGACAGCTGCGTGCTGCGCGTGGCCAGCGCGCATGGTGGGGTCCTGTTGCCCGGGGACATCGGCCGCCCGGCCGAACAGGCGCTGCTGCGGGCGTCTCCGGCGGCGCTGAAGGCGGATGTGGTGCTGGTGCCGCACCATGGCAGCGGCGGCAGCTCCAGCGCGCCCTGGGTGGCGGCGGTGTCAGCCCGGCTGGCGCTGGTTTCGGCAGGGCACCAGAACCGCTTCGGCCACCCGCGCCGGGACGTGGTCCGGCGCTGGCAGGCGCAGGGAGCCGAGGTGGTGTCCACTGCGGAGTCCGGGGCGATCCGCGTATGGCTTGGCGCACAAGGGCTGCAGCTGCGTGAACAGCGTATCCATGCATCCCGGTGGTGGGATGCCGCTGGGCGGGCGCGGTCGGCTGTTATCCTATCGCCGATCAAACAAGCGGCCGTTGGGCCGGAGGGTTGAAACGTGTGGGAACTGGTCAAGGCCGGTGGCTGGCCGATGGTGCCGCTGCTGCTGTTGGGCGTACTGGCTTTGGCGATCATCCTGGAGCGTTTCTGGTCCCTGCGGCGGACTGAAGTGCTGCCGCCCGGCCTCGGCCAGGAAGTGCGCAACTGGGCCGCACGCGGCAAGCTTGACCCGGCGCACCTGCAGACCCTGCGTGCCAACTCGCCGCTGGGGGCATTGCTGGCGGCCGCGCTGGAAGCCCGCAATCGTCCGCGCGACCAGATCCGCGAGCGCATCGAGGACACCGGCCGCCACCTGGTGCACCGCATGGAACGTTTCCTCAACGCGCTGGGCACCATTGCCTCGGCCGGCCCGCTGCTGGGCCTGCTGGGCACCGTGATCGGCATGATCCAGATGTTCCTGGGCATCCTCGACCATGGGGTGGGCGACGTGAACCAGCTGGCCGGCGGTATCGGCAAGGCGCTGGTGTGCACCGCCACGGGCATGATCGTGGCCATTCCGGCACTGATGTTCCATCGCTACTTCAAGGGCCGCATCCACGGCTACGTGGTGGAAATGGAGCAGGAAGCCAGTGCCCTGCTGGACACACTCGACGGTCGCCCCGGGGTGATGAACCCGGTCGCGCCGGCGCGACCGGCCAACGCCGCTGCGGCGAAGGCCTGATCGATGCGTATCGGCAATGACCGCTCCCAGGATGAACCGCATATCGATCTGGTCCCGCTGATCGACGTCATCCTGGTGCTGATCATCTTCTTCGTGGTCACCACCACTTTCGATGCGCGCTCGACGCTGCAGGTGCAGCTGCCTACCGCCAGCCAGCAGCCCAACAACGAGCCGCCGCGTTCGCTCAGCGTGCTGATCAACGCCGAAGGCCGTTATTTCATCAATGACCAGGAAGTGCTGCGCAGCGACGTCGAGTCGGTCAAGCAGACCATCGCGTCCGTGGCCGGCAGTGACCGCAGCCAGCCCGTACTGCTGCGCGCCGACGCACGCACTCCCTACCAGGCCGTGGTGACTGCGCAGGACGCGCTCGGTCAACTCGGTTTCCGTCGTATCGCCATTGCAACTGCGCCAGAGGTGCGTCCATGAGTTCCCATCACGCGCCGGTGTGGCCGATCTACAAACGTCTGCTGGGCTACACCCGCACCTACTGGGTGTTCATGGTGGGCGCGGTCATCGCCATGGTGGTCGAGGCCCTGGCCGGCTACCACTTCACCAAGCTGATGGAGCCGCTGGTCAACGAAGGTTTCGTCGACCCGCAGCCGCGCGCGGCCGTGGTGCTGCCGCTCACCATCCTCGGCCTGTTCCTGATGCGCAGCGTGGCCACCTGGGTCAGTGACTACACGCTGGCCAAGACCGGTCGCAGCGTGGTCCGCGACCTGCGCGAGCAGGTGCTGCAGAAGTACCTGCACCTGCCGTCGTCGCACTTCGATACCGAAGCGACGCCGGTGATGGTCAGCCGCCTGAACTTCGATACCGAGCAGGTCACCCAGGCCAGTGCCGACGCGCTGAAGACCGTGGTGGCCGATACCCTCACCATCGTCGCGATGCTGGCGGTGATGCTGCAGATGAGTGTCAAGGTCACGCTGGCGATGCTGCTCGTGGTGCCGCTGATCGGTGGCATCGTGTCCTACGTGGGCAAGCGCTACCGGCGCATCAGCCGTGGCATCCAGGACGGCATGGGCACCATGGCGCAGACTGCCGAGCAGTCGCTGGCCGCGCAGCAGGAAGTGAAGGTGCACGGCACCCAGCAACATGAGATCTCGCGCTACTCGCGCCTGGCCAACCGCATGCTGGCGCTGAACATGAAGGTCGAGGTCACCCGCGCCGCCGCCTCCAGCGTGGTGCAGTTCCTGGCCGCACTGGCGCTGGCGGTGATCGTCTGGGTGTCGACCCGCGAAGCCCTGGCCGGCCGGCTCAATGCCGGCCAGTTCATGGGCCTGATGACATCGATGATGGCCATCATTCCATCGCTGCGCCGCCTGACCAGCGTACAGACCTCGATTTCGCGCGGTGTGTCCGCTGCCGAGCGCCTGTTCGGCATCCTCGACATGCCAGTGGAGCGCGACCAGGGGCAGCGACGCGTGCAGCGCGTGCGGGGCGAACTGGCGTTCGACCACGTCATGCTGCGTTACCGCGAGGACAGCGGCATCGCCCTGGACGACATCAGCTTCGTTGCCAGGCCAGGCACGGTGACGGCCATTGTCGGCCGTTCCGGCAGTGGCAAGACCAGCCTGATCCGGCTGGTGCCACGCTTCTACGAGCCCAGCGGCGGTGTCATCACCCTCGACGGCGTGGCACTGGACGACTACCCGCTGGCCGACCTGCGCCGGCAGGTGGCAATGGTCGGGCAGAAGGTCATGCTGTTCGATGACACCATCGCTGCCAACATCGCCTATGGCATGGAAGCGACCGACGAGCAGATCCGCGCGGCGGCCGAAGCCGCCAACGCGTGGGAGTTCATCGCACGCATGCCGCAGCAGCTGCAGACCCCGGTGGGCGAGAACGGCGCGCTGCTGTCCGGTGGCCAGCGCCAGCGCCTGGCCATTGCCCGCGCGATCCTGCGCGACGCCCCGATCCTGATCCTCGACGAAGCCACTGCGGCGCTGGACAACGAATCCGAGCGCCTGGTGCAGGACGCGCTGCAGCGCCTGATGCCCGAACGCACCACGCTGGTCATCGCGCACCGGCTGTCGACCATCGAGCATGCCGACCAGGTACTGGTCATGGATCATGGCCGCATCGTTGAACGCGGCACGCACAAGGAGCTGCTCGAACTGGGCGGTCTGTACCAGCATCTGCACAGCATGCAGTTCCGCGAAAGGCAGGACTGATGGCCGGCAAGGGCACCCAGACCCCGCCGTACTGGTATGACGGCACCCCGGTTCCGTGGGCGATGCGCCTGCTGGCGCCGCTGTACGCAGGTGTCACCGCGCTGCGCCGGCGCGCCTATCGCCGTGGCTGGCGCAAGCGCCATTCGCTGCCGGTGCCGGTCATCGTGGTCGGCAATATCACGGCTGGCGGTACCGGCAAGACGCCGCTGACCATTGCGCTGGTCGAACGCCTGCGTGCGGCCGGCTGGAAGCCGGGCGTGGCCAGCCGCGGCTATGGTCGCGAAGACGCCGACAAGCCGCTGTGGGTGCAGGCCGATACGCCAACCGCGAAGGGCGGTGACGAACCGGTGCTGATCGCCTGGAAGACCGGCGTACCGGTGCGCGTGGACAGTGATCGGGTTGCTGCGGGCAAGGCGCTGATCGAGGCCGGCTGCGATGTGATCGTCTGCGACGACGGTTTGCAGCACTACCGGCTGGCGCGCGACATCGAGATCGAAGTGGTCGATGCCCAGCGTCGCTATGGCAATGGCCGGATGATTCCGGCCGGGCCGTTGCGCGAGCCGGTCAGCCGCGCCAGCGAGTGCGATTTCCGCGTGGTCAACCTCGGCCAGGCCGATGAGGAAACCGCGGCACAGGCCTGTGGCTTCGGCCAGTGGCCAATGGCCCTGCACATCGACAGTGCGCAGCCGCTGGCCGGTGGCCGCGCGCGCCCGCTGGCGTACTTCAAGGGCCAGCGCGTGCACGCGGTGGCCGGCATCGCCCATCCACAGCGCTTCTTCGACATGCTGCGCGCGCGCGGGATCGGCGTGGTGCCGCATGCATTCGCCGACCACCAGGCCTACCAGCCGCAGGACTTGTCCTTCGGCAGCCAGCTGCCGGTACTGATGACCGAAAAGGATGCGGTGAAATGCCGGGCGTTCGGCAACGACTGGCACTACGCGGTTCCGCTGCGCGCCGAGTTGCCCGCCGCGTTCTGGGTGGCGCTGACCGATCGCCTGGACAAGCTGCGACCGAACTGAGCGGCGCCGCGGCGCTTGCATTCACGCGCCGCTGGCCGCATTCCCGTTGTAACGAGCCTGCCGAGAACCGCCCGCATGACCGAATTCGTCGTCGCCATTCCGGCCCGCTTTGCCGCCTCGCGGCTGCCGGGCAAGCCGTTGCGCCCGCTGGGCGGTGAGCCGCTGGTGCTGCATGTGGCGCGCCGCGCGCTGCAGGCCGGTGCCCGCGAGGTCTGGGTGGCGACCGACGACCCACGCATTTCCGATGCACTGTCCGGGTTGGCCGAGGTGAAGGTGGCGATGACCGCGACCACGCATGCCTCGGGCACCGATCGCCTGGCCGAGTGCGCACGCATTGCCGGCTGGGCCGATGACACGGTGGTGGTCAACCTGCAGGGCGACGAACCGTTCGCGCCGGCGACCGGCATCCGCGCGGTGGCAGATGCGTTGGTCGCTGGCACTGCGCCGATGTCGACTCTTGCCACGACCGTCGAGGACGCACACACCCTGTTCGACCCGAACGTCGTGAAGCTGGTGCGCAACGTGCGCAACGAGGCGATGTACTTCAGCCGCGCGCCGATCGCCTGGCACCGCGACGGCTTCGCACGCAGCCGCGACACGCTGCCGGACGGCCACGACTGGCTGCGCCACATCGGCATCTATGGCTATCGCGCCGGCTTCCTGCAGCAGTTCGCGGCGATGCCGCCGGGCCAGCTGGAGCAGGTCGAATCGCTGGAGCAGCTGCGCGTGCTGGAAGCGGGCTACCCGATCAGCGTGGCGATCTCGCCCGAGCCGTTCCCGCCGGGCATCGATACGCCCGAGGACCTGGAGCGCGCCGAGGGGCTGCTGCAGGCGATGGCCGCGCGATGAGGCTGCTGGTCGTCTGCCTCGGCAACATCTGCCGTTCGCCGATGGCCGAAGGGGCGCTGCGCGCACGCCTGGATGCCTCGCCGCTGGCCGGGCGGGTGCAGGTCGATTCGGCCGGTACGGGCGACTGGCACGTGGGCGAGCCGCCGGACCGCCGCGCGATCGCCTGCGCGGCCGGACACGGCGTGGACATTGGCGGCCTGCGCGCACGTCAGCTGCAGGCGGTGGATTTCGACCGTTTCGACTGGATCCTGTGTGCCGACGAGACCAACCTGCGTGATGCCGGGCGCCTGGCGTCGGCGACCCAGCGTGAACGGCTGGCGTTGTACCTGCCCTGGTCCGGCGGGCAGGGGCGGGTAGCCATCCCTGACCCCTACACCGGCGGCAGCGATCATTTCGAACAGGTCTGGTCGCTGGTCGACGATGCTGCAAAACGTGCGGTGGCACGACTGTTGCATGACGCCGACTCCGGCATAATCAGGTCATGAACGTCCAGCCCGTCCCGGACCTGCCCGAATTCGCCACCTGGCTCAATGCCACCCCCTGCACCCTGACCGAACTGCGCGGCCGGCCGGTCGCGCTGCTGTTCGTCAATGCGGCCTCCGCCTGGAGTGCGCAACGCCTGGCCGAGTTCGGTCAATGGATGTCGCGCCACCCGGGCAAGCTGCAGCCGCTGGTGCTGCAGGTGCCGCGTTTTGATTTCGAACGCGATGCCACGGCCGCACTGAAGCTGCTGCGCCGTCAGGGCCTGAGCATGCCCGTGCTGCTCGATGCCGACTGGGATGGCTGGCGCCGCTTCGGCGTTACCGCCTGGCCGACGATGGTGCTGCTGGACGCGCAGGGCCGCGAACAGCAACGGCTGGTCGGGCAGGGCGCGCCCGGTGAACTGGAGCGCGCCTTGAACGCGCTGTGCCAGGGTGCACCTTCGGCGCCGCCGCGTGGCGGCAGCGAACTGCATCCGGAACCGCGCCAGGCCCTGCGCTTCCCGCAGGGCCTGGCGGTCAGCACCGAACGCCTGTACATCGCCGACAGCGGCCATCACCGCATTCTCGAATGCAGCCATGGCGGCCGCATCCTGCGCCAGTTTGGCCTCGGCACCGCCGATTTCATGGACGGCAACCTCGCCGAAGCGGCATTCCACCGCCCGCAGGCGTTGGTGCTGGAGCGCGATTCGCTGTACGTCGCCGACACCGGCAACCACGCGGTGCGCCGTATCAACCTGCTGACCGGCATCGTCGACACGTTGTGCGGCAACGGGCGACCCGGTGCGCCGGTGGAAGGCCCGGTCGCGCAGGCGCGGCAGGTCTCGCTGGACCATCCGGTTGGCCTGGCCATCGCCGACAATCAGCTGCACATCGCGATGGCCGGCGACAACCGCATCTGGAGCTATCACCTGGGTCAGCGCAGCCTGCAATGGCGCGCCGGCAGTGGTTCCATCGACGAGCGTGATGGCAGTGGCCATCTGGCTGCCTTCGCGCAACCGACCGCGCTGGCCGTGGTGCAGCAGGTGCTGTACGTCGCCGATGCGTTGGGATCCTCGATCCGTGCACTGCAACTGCGTGGTGACCTGGTGCAGACACTGGTCGGGCAGGGGCCGTGGCGCTTCGGCAGTGAAGACGGCCCGCGCGCGCAGGCCAGCCTGCAGTTCCCGCAGGCGATCGCACTGGGCGCGGACGCCCCGCTGCTGTGGATCGCCGACACCGGCAACGGTCGCCTGCGCACGCTGCGCCTGGGCGGCGGTGAACTGACCACCCAGCCGCTGCCGCGCCGCCTGCACGGCCCGGCTGGCCTGGCCGTGGGCGCAGGTGCGGTGTGGATCGCCGAGACCGACGCCCATGCCGTGCTGCGATTCGACCCCGACAGCGGCGTGCTCAGCGAAGTCCCGATCAGCGAATGACCGACGTTCCCGCCCCGGCCTTCGACGGCAAGGCCTTCGCGGCCCAGCTCAGCACTGCCCCCGGCGTGTACCGCATGTACGCGGCCGACGACACCCTGCTGTACGTGGGCAAGGCGCGCGCGCTGCGCAACCGCGTCGGCAGCTATTTCAACGGCAGCCCGAAGAACGCGCGGATCATGTCGATGATCTCGCAGATCACGCGCATGGACGTGACCGTGACGCGCTCGGAAGCCGAGGCGTTGCTGCTGGAGAATCAGCTGATCAAGTCGCTGTCGCCGCGCTACAACGTCTCGCTGCGCGACGACAAGACCTACCCGCATGTGCTGCTGACCCGCGAGGACTGGCCGCGCATCGCCCTGCATCGTGGCCCGCGCGCCATTCCCGGCCGCTATTTCGGGCCGTATCCGGGCGTGACCGCAGTGCGCGAAACGCTGAACCTGATGCACAAGCTGTTCAAGCTGCGCAGTTGCGAGGACAGCGTGTTCCGCAACCGCTCGCGGCCGTGCCTGCAATACCAGATCGGCCGCTGCAGCGCGCCCTGCGTGGAGCTGGTGCCGGCGCCGGACTACGCCGAGTCGGTGCGCCGCGCTGCGCTGTTCCTGGAAGGCAAGAGCGACGAACTGACCCGCGAGCTGGGCGAGCAGATGCAGGCCGCCAGCGAGGCGCTGGAGTTCGAG
The DNA here is from genome assembly GCF_051853085.1 of Stenotrophomonas sp. T8. Lineage (NCBI taxonomy): Bacteria > Pseudomonadati > Pseudomonadota > Gammaproteobacteria > Lysobacterales > Lysobacteraceae > Stenotrophomonas > Stenotrophomonas sp. T8. The sequence goes on from NZ_CP195329.1 coordinate 1,214,893, forward strand.
CAGGCCGCGCGCCTGCGCGACCTGATCTCCTCGCTGCGCAGCATGCAGACCCGCCAGTACGTGGACGGCCGCGCCGCCGACCTGGACGTGCTGGCGGTGGCCATGCAGGGTTCGCAGGCCTGCGTGCTGCTGCTGGCCTTCCGCGATGGCCGCAACCTCGGCACCCGCCCATTCTTCCCGCGCACCAACGGCGAGGAGAGTCCGGAGGAAGTGCTGGCCGCGTTCGTCTCGCAGTACTACATCGAATTCGAGCCGCCGCGCGAGATCCTGCTGGACCGCGAAATTCCCGACGCCGACCTGCTGGTCGCCGCGCTCTCGGCCTCGGCCGAGCGCAAGGTGCAGCTGAAGTGGAACGTGCGCGGTGAACGCGCCGGCTATGTGGAGCTGGCCAGCCGCAACGCGCAGCTGACCCTGGCCACCGAGCTCAACAGCCGCAACGCACAGCACGCACGCAGCGACGCACTGCGCGAGATGCTGGGCTTGGCCGAGCCGGTCAAGCGGGTCGAGTGTTTCGATATCAGCCACACCTTGGGCGAGGCTACCGTGGCCTCGTGCGTGGTGTTCGATGCGGCCGGCCCGGTGCGTGCGCAGTACCGCCGCTTCAACATCAGCGGCATCGAGCCGGGCGACGACTACGCCGCGATGCGCCAGGCCATCGACCGCCGCTTCCGCCGCGCGGTGGAAGAGCAGGGCGTGCTGCCGGACGTGCTGCTGATCGACGGTGGCGCCGGCCAGCTGGCGCAGGCGCAGGCCGCACTGGCCGACCTGGGCGTGGAAGGCGTGCTGCTGGTGGGCGTGGCCAAGGGCGTGGAGCGCCGCGCCGGCCACGAAGCGCTGGTGATGCCCGATGGCCGCGAGCTGCGCCCGGGCGCGGCCAACCCGGCGCTGCAGTTCATCCAGCAGGTGCGCGACGAGGCGCATCGCTTCGCCATCACCGGCCACCGTGGGCGCCGCCAGAAGGCACGGATGACCAGCAAGCTGGAGGATATCCCCGGCATCGGGCCGCGCCGCCGCGCCAGCCTGCTCAAGCATTTCGGCGGCCTGGTGGGCCTGAAAGCCGCTGGTGAAGCGGAAATCGCCAAGGTGGAAGGCATCAATGACGCCCTCGCGGCACGTATCTACGCTAACCTGCACGGGTTGGCCACGCCCGATGCGGCCGAGTAGAGAGAGAAGCACGCAAGCATGAAGTTGACCCTGCCCACCTGGCTGACGTTGTTGCGGATCGTGATGATCCCGGTGCTGGTGCTGGTGTTCTACCTGCCCTACACCTGGACCAACTTCGCTTCGGCGGCGATCTTCGGCCTGGCCGCGATCACCGACTGGCTCGACGGCTGGATCGCACGCCGTTACCAGCTGGAGTCGGCCTTCGGCGCGTTCCTCGACCCGGTTGCGGACAAGCTGATGGTGGCAGTAGCGCTGTTCCTGATCGTGCAGGGCCATCCGACGCCGTGGATGGCATTCTGGGCGGCGGTGATCGTCGGCCGCGAGATCGCGGTATCGGCGCTGCGCGAATGGATGGCCGAGCTGGGCCAGCGCGCCAAGGTGCGCGTGGCGATGATCGGCAAGATCAAGACCACCGCGCAGATGGTCGCGCTGCTGTGCCTGCTGTATTCGGTGGCACCGAACGTGCCGGTGGAAGACATCTGGATGGGCTGGCCGGTGTTCCACATCGGCGACTGGACCCTGGCGATTGCCGCCGTGCTGACCCTGTGGTCGGGCCTGCAGTACCTGCACGCGGCCTGGCCGAGCCTGCGCGATGACGAGCGTGCCGCGCGCGAGCGTGCACGGCAGAAGAAGCTGGGCAACTGAGCCCGGGGTCGTATCCCTTTCCGAAGGAAAGGGCTCTGACCCCATTGATGCGCCCATCCACGCATGGCGTGGATCTACTGGAAATGCTGCATCCACGAAGGATGCGAATCTATCGGTTTGCGGGGATGCTGTAGTAGATCCACGCCATGCGTGGATACGCGGTGCAAGGCGCCTCGCAGGCCTCGAAAAAACCGCTTGACGCCATTCCCAGAACAGGTAGAATTTCGCCTCCCAAGCGGGAATAGCTCAGTTGGTAGAGCGCAACCTTGCCAAGGTTGAGGTCGCGAGTTCGAGTCTCGTTTCCCGCTCCAGATTCAAGAAAAACGCTCCCGGAAGGGGGCGTTTTTCGTTCTGCGGTCGTCCCGCCGGCAATCAGTCTTCGTCCTGCGCCGATGCACGCGAACGCATGCCGGTGATGTCTGAAATCCGCCATCCCTCGCCAACAGTCCACCGCTTCATCCCCACTTCACCCACACCCCATCGCCCTACCATCCGCGCTGGCGAACCTGCATCTCCGATTCTCCACGGCGATGCAGCCATGCCCCAAACTCCCTCCGCCTACGACCACGATGTGGTCATCGTCGGCGCCAGCTTCGCCGGTGCCGCCTGCGCGTTGGCTGCTGCTCAATACGGCTTGCGCGTCTGCGTGCTGGAACGCAAGACCGACCCCGGCGAGCGCCTGCACACCACCGGCATGATGGTGAAGGAAGCGGTGGAGCAGACCTGGCTGGGGCGCATGCCCGAACATCTGGTGCAGCGGGTCGCCAACGTGCGCCTCTATGCGCCGAACCTGCGCAGCGTATTGCTGGCCGCACCGGGCTATTACTTCCTCACCACCGATACGCCGAACGTGATGCGCTGGCTGGCCAGCGAACTGCGCGCGAACGGTGTCGACCTGCGCCTGCAGCAGTCCTTCACCGAAGCTCGCCGCTGTGGTGACGGCTGGCAGGTCGAAGGGACAGGGCGCTGCGCCTATCTGGTCGGCGCAGATGGCGCACGCTCACGCGTTGCCCAGCGCACCGGGCTTGGCCAGGTGCGTGACAACCTCTACGGCGTCGAGCGTGAGTTCGCCGGCCTGCAGGTGACAGAGGGCGACGCGTTGCATTGCTTCGTCAGCAAGCGCTTTGCACCGGGCTACATCGGCTGGGTCGCGCAGAATCCGACCGGCCTGCAGGTCGGGCTGGCCCTGCGTCATGATCCGCGACAGGCGCGGCCGCTGGATATTGATGGTTTCCTTGAGCATGTGCGCGATGTGGTCGGCATCCCGCCATCTGCGCGTCCCTCGGCCACCCGCGCTGGCCTGGTGCCCTGCGGCCGACCGGATGGGCCGATCACCGGCCAACGCGTGATCCTGACCGGCGACGCGGCGGGCATCGTCTCGCCGCTCTCCGCAGGGGGCATCCACTCCTCGTGGCGGCACGGCTGGGCGGTCGGCGAGGCGATGGCCCGCCATCTGCGTGGGCAGGGGCCGGAAGCGGAACGGGTGGCGCGGCAGGTGGCGCCGGCATTCCATGGCAAGCGCCTGCTGCGCTGGGCGATGGATCATCTGCAGGCCGAATGGCCGTTCAACGCACTGCTGCACACGGCGACCACGCGGCGCATTGCCGAGCAGGTCTACTTCCACCGCCGCGGCCTGCGCACGTGACGTGCGCTTTGCCAATGTAATTCCAGAATTCTGTATTTATATAACTGAATTCCCAAATAAAACACAGAATTCGGGAATTAAATCAATTGAATGGAATTGGGATTAATTCTATTATTTTGGGTGTTAAACGGCATAGAGAGGGGATGATACGCGCTATGTTGGATTTAAGCTTCAGCAAGCCCAGCGAGGTCGTCAAGCGACTCTGCGGGCGCTTGCGCACAGAGCGCATGGCGTTGGGCATGACACAGTCGGATCTGGCCGGGCGTGCCGGCATTGGTACCAACACCGTGTCCAACCTGGAGGCCGGGCGCAATGTTGGCTTCGAGGCGGTGGTCCGCGTGGCGATGGTCCTTGGTCGGATCAACGAGCTCGAAGGCCTGTTCCAGCCAAAGTTGGACAGCATCGAAGACATTCGGCGCTACGAAGAGGCTGCGAACCGCCTCCGGACGAAGAGGAAGCCCCGTAATGCCTGAACAGGTGAAGGTCTTCTACGAAGGGTGGGGAGAGCGATGGCACTGGGGAACGCTGATCTCCAGCATCGCCCTGACCGGTCGGCCGCTGATCGCGTTCGAGTACAGCAACGAGGCCCGGCGAAGGGGACTGGAACTGTCTTCGTACAAGCTGCCGCTGGCCGGCCCTCCGTTGCGGCGGGATTTTCCGGACCATCAGCTGCAACTGCCCGGGCCTGTGTATGACGCGTTGCCAGACGGCTGGGGCATGCTGCTGATGGACCGCATGTTCAGGCGCCGCGGAATCAACGCTGCACGCATTGGCCCGCTCCAGCGGCTGGCCTATATCGGTGGCAACGCGATGGGGGCCATGACGTTTGAGCCCGTGGCGCCCGAAGGTGAGGCGCCGAAGGTCCATATACCGCTCGAGCAGCTTTCCGCGGAAGTGCAGCAGGTGCTCCACGGAGAAGGTGGTGAATTCCTGCAGACCTTGCTGCTGGTGGGTGGTTCGCCCCAAGGTGCAAGGCCCAAGGCCCTGGTCTATCGCGATCCGCGATCGGGCGCGTTCACCACGGCCGTCACGCCCGGCTTCGAAGCCTGGTTGATCAAGTTCCCGGCCAGAGAAGAGCATGCCGAGGTGTGCGCCATCGAAATGGTCTACGCCGAGTGCCTGCGCAGGTGTGGCATCGAGACCCCGGACACGCAGTACTTCAGCCTGCCCAACGGGCTGGCCGCGTTCGCCAGCAAGCGCTTTGATCGCCACGATGGGTTGCGTGTGCCGATGCAGAGTCTTGCTGCATTCACGGGCGCCAACTACCAGACGGCGGGGTCGCTGGACTATGTCAACTTCCTGCGCGCGACCCGGTTGTGCACCAATGACGTGCGGCAAATGGCCGTGGCCTTCGAACGTGCGGTCTTCAACGTTGCGTTCAACAACCGGGACGATCATCCGAAAAACTTTGCCTACATCATGTCGCCGGATGGGCAATGGCGTTTGGCTCCGGCCTACGACGTGACCTTCTGCGAAGGACCCAACGGATATCACCAGATGGACGTCATGGGGGAGGCACTGGAGATTTCCCGTGCTGACCTGCTTCGCCTTGCCGAAGAGGCAGAAGTGCAGCACGCGGACGCCAGTCTGGCGATTGGCAGCATTTGCGACGTGGCCAGCCAATTCACGGAAATCGCCAACAGCATGTACTCAAACGCTATTGCCCAAGACACCTTGATCATGATCCAGGGGCGCATCAACGAGAACGTAGCTCTGTTGCGGGAAGTCCGGCGTGGCCTGCGGACCTGAGGGCCGGGTCCAAGGGCCTGAACGCCGCCCCACAATGCGGCCGAAAATTCCTGTTGACGCCGTGCAGCAATATCGACACAATAGCGCTCCTTCGACGCAGGTCGAACGAAATCTGCGGGAATAGCTCAGTTGGTAGAGCGCAACCTTGCCAAGGTTGAGGTCGCGAGTTCGAGTCTCGTTTCCCGCTCCAGATTCAAGAAGAACGCTCCCGAAAGGGAGCGTTTTTCGTTTGTCACACCGGTTGCACCACCACCGCGCCAGCGTGCCTTGCCGGGCAGGGCGCTGCACCAGGTCCGGGCATTCTGCCGGTCGAAACCGGGGCAGCGGTTGTCCTGCGGGATGTAGACGTAGGGAACGTCATCCTCGTAGGTGAAGTGGTAGTAGTAGGTGCGGTCCTTCCCATACAACCAGTAGTTCGACGAGCCGTCGTTGATCGCATACGGCTCGAAGGTGAGGATCGAGGATTCGGCGGGAATGAAGTTGCTGCGCTCCATCAGTAGCAGCAGGGCGTTCGAGACCAGTGGGGTGGTCAGGACGAGCACGATCACACCGACAGTCGCTGTCGTGATCGAGCCAATCAGCAGCCAACGGCGAGGGTGTTTCACGGTCGTGCAGCATCGAAGCAAGGAATTACCGCAATGTGCAATACGCCGTGAAAGTCGTCCAGTGTTCCGTGCGGGGAACGCATTGAAAGCGTAGTGAAAGTCTGGGTCGGCGTTGCCTGAACCGCACGCGTGCTGTGACCTTTTTCGGACGATTTCTCCATGTTCGCTCCACAATCGCACGGTAGCCTTCATGCTCCTTCTACACGTTGGCGGGCTGGTGGTCAGGCGTATCACTCCAGTGGCAGTGCCCAGGACCGGGCGCGGACTCTTCCTGCAGGCAGTGCTGCGCCCGGGCACGCTGCTGACCAGCCTGGCGCTGGCAGGTTGCATGTCGGTGCCGGCTCCGGACCTGCCTGACCGCACACCCAGCACCTGGACCCAGGTGCCGCAGGGGCAGGGTGTGGCGGTGGACGCCAGGCAGTGGTGGAAGGTGCTGGCCGACCCGGCGCTGGACGGCCTGGTCGAGCAGGCCATCGCAGGCAACCTTGATCTGCAGCAGGCCACGTTGCGCCTGCAGGCAGTGCGGATCGTCGCCGGCGCCTCGGATTCGCGCTTCCTGCCGGAAATCTCGGCCAGCGCCAAGCAGGTACAGGACGCCGCCGCGGTCGACACCTATTTCCATGCAGGCATCGAAGCGATCTGGGACCTGGGGCTGTTCGGCGCCGCCGAGAGCGCGCAGCTGAGCGCGCAGGCCTCGGCCGGCAATGCCGAGGCGTTGCGCAATGCCGCGCAGGTGGCGGTGATCGCCGACGTGGTGCGCAGTTATCTCGACCTGACCGTGGCCCAGGCCCAGCAGGACCTGCTGGCCCGACAACAGGCCGTGGACGACCGCGGCGAACAGCTGGCGCTGGTCCGTCAGCGGCTGCGCCTGGATGAGCCGGGCGAGCTGGAACGCCTGCGTGCACGCCAGGCCGCCACCCGTGCCGCCATCGCACAGGCTCGGGAAAACGCCGACAACGCGGCCCGCGCGCTGGCATTGCTGCTGGGCCGTGACGGCCCGGATCCGGCCTGGCGCGCGTATCGCACGCCGCCGACGCTGGGTGCGTTCACGCTGCAGCAGGTCCCTGCGGATCTGCTGCGCCACCGCCCGCAGATTTTGCTGGCCGAATCGGAGGTGATGCAGGCAGCGGCCAGCAAGGGTTCGGCGCGCGCAGCGATGTATCCACGGGTCAGCCTTGGCGGCTCCATCCTGTACGCGTACAACCTCACCCAGAACGCCCGCTCCAATTCCGACTCCAGCCCGTCGATCGGCCCGTACATCGATATTCCGCTGTGGGACTGGGGCCAGCGCCGCGCGCGGTTCCATGCCGACGAGAAGCAACTGGACGCCGCCTTGCTCGGCTACCGCAAGGCCGTGCTGGAAGGCGTTAGCGAAGTGGAAGGTGCACTGGGTAGCCTGGCGCGCCAGGACAGCAGCATCCAATCGCTGCGTGCGGCCAATGATGCCGCCAACCAGCAGGTCAAGCGGCAGGCGCGGCAGGTGCAGCTGGGCCTGTCCAGCGAGTTCGACAGGCTGGATACGCAGCGTGCCGCATTGGCCTCGCAGGCCGACCTGATCGGTGCGCAGGGCGCGCGCGTGCTGGCCTTTGCATCGCTGTACCGCGCCCTCGGCGGTGCCCCGCTGCCTGCCGAGGGTGAGGGCGAACCACAATGATCGCACTCGCGCGCAAGACCCTGGCCTATGAGTGGCGCCGGTTCCTGCCGGTGGTGGTGGCGATGTGTTTCGCCGGTGTGCTGTTGATCGTGCAGGCCGCACTGGTGCTGGGCATCTTCGGTACCGCCGCGATCTACGTGAAGGCGTCCTCGGCCGATATCTGGGCTGGTTTCCCCGGCACCCAGAGCGTCAATTACGGCCATGCGATCAGCGCGGATGTGGAAAGCCATCTGCGCATGGACCCGGATGTCACCCGCGTCGAGCCCTACGAGTGGGTCGATGGCGAATGGCGGTCCAGCGCGCAGGGCACCGGCAATGTGTCGGTGTACCTGTCCGGTATCTCCACCCGGGACGACGCGATGATGTTCGCGCGCATCCTCCCTGCCAACCTGCGCGCGCAGCTGCGCGAGCCGGGTGCGGTGATCGTCGACAGCGCCGATCTGGATACGCTGGGCGTGGACCTGCAGAACAACCGTGCCTGGATCAATGGCAAGGCGGTGCGCGTGGTCGCTGCACAACCGGGCCTGCGGGGCCTTGGTGGTGTCAACGTACTGGCCTCGCTGGACACCGCGCGCGCCATCGCCGGCACCGACCCACACGCGGGAAGCACCTATTTCGTGGCGGGCCTGCGCTCGCCGGACCTGGCCGACCGCGTGCGTGACCGCCTGGCCGCGTCGATGGGCCAGGCCGCACCGGTCGAGTTCTGGACCGCGCCGGCGTTCGCCAGCCGTTCGCAGCAATACTGGCTGTTCGACACCGGCGCCGGCATCGCGGTGCTGTTCATGGCCGTCATCGTCTGCTTCGTCGGCGCGGTGATCACCAACCAGTCGTTCGCCTCGGTAGTGGCAGGTTCGGTGCGCGAGTACGCCACGCTCAATGCGCTCGGTGCAGGCCGCTATGCGCTGGCACGGGTGGTGTTCGAGCAGGCATTGCTGATCGGTGGCGTAGGCATGCTGCTGGCGGCGGCGTTCAGCACGGTGGTGCTGCTGATCGCGCAGACCCAGCGCGTACCGGTGCAGCTGACGCCGATGGTGATCCTCGGCTGCGTGGCGCTGGTGGCGGTGATGGCCATGCTCTCCAGCATCATGGCGGTGCGCAGCGTCGTCCGCTCCGATCCATCGTTGCTGCTGCGTTGAGGACCGGCCGATGACTTCCACACGCGCCATCGCCCCGACCCTGCAGGCCGAAGCATTGGAAAAAGGCTTCATGTCCGGTGATGTGCAGGTGCCGGTGCTGCGTGGCCTGTCGCTGGACATCTATCCCGGCGAGCTGACCCTGGTATCCGGCCCGTCCGGCTGCGGCAAGAGCACGCTGCTGTCGCTGCTGTCCGGCCTGGCCGCACCCGATGGCGGTCGCGTGCATGCGCTGGGCCAGGACGTGGGCCACATGACCCGCAGTGAAGTGGAGCGTTTCCGCCTGCACCATGTCGGCTTCGTGTTCCAGGGCTTCAACCTGTTCCCGGCACTGACTGCGTTGGAGCAGGTACAGCTGCCACTGGGCTACCGCGGCATGCGCAATCGCGAAAGCGAGCCGCTGGCCCGCATGGCTCTGGAAGAAGTCGGCCTCAGCCACCGCAGCCACATGCGCCCGGCGCAGCTGTCCGGTGGCGAGAAACAGCGCGTCGCTGTCGCCCGCGCGTTCGCCAAGTCGCCGACGTTGATCTTCGCAGACGAACCCACCAGCGCGCTGGACGCCGAGAACGGTCAGCGCGTGATCGACATCCTGCATCGCTACGCACGTGCGCAGGGCGCCACCGTGCTGTGCGTGAGCCACGATCCGCGCCTGATCCGGCATGCCGATCGGGTGATCGCCATGGAAGACGGCATGGTCCGTGACGACCGCCGCCAGAACGAAACCGTAGAGTCCGCCCCATGACCAAGACGTCGCATCTGCTTCCCCTCAGCCTGGCCCTGTCCGCGGCACTGCTGCTCGGCGCCTGTTCCAGGGAAGCGCCCACCGCCGCATCGGCCTCCTCAGGCAAGGCGGGTACTGCCGCCGCCGGCAAGGTCGCCGTGGCGCGGGGCATCATTGACGTCGAAGGTGGCCTGATCGCACTGGCACCGCCGGTGGATGGCTCGATCACTGCAGCGCCGGTGAAGGAAGGCGCCACGGTGAAGAAGGGGCAGCTGCTGCTGTCGCTGGATGGTGCCCTGCTGCAGCAGGAGGTGGCGATGGCCAGCGCCGATCTGGCCTTGGCCAATGATCGCCTGAAGGGCAGCCAGGCGCAGCTGCGCGAACTGGAGCGCAACGCCACCCGACTGTCCACGGGCGCCAGCGAAGGTGTGTCCTCGAACCAGCAGGCCGATGCGGCCAAACAGCAGCTGGCCGGTGTGCGTGCCGATGTCGACGTGGCCGGTGCGCAGGTCGACCTGGCGCAGCACAAGCTGGAGCACGCGAAGCTGAGACTGCAGCAGATGTCGTTGAGCGCGCCGGAAGACGGCACCGTGGTCGGCCAGGTGCCGGGCGTCGGCGCCTTCGTGCAGGCGGGCAAGCCGGCGATCTCGTTGTTGCCGGCGCGCCCGCTGCAGGTGCGCGCCGAACTCAGCGCCGCCTACGCCGATGCCGTGCAGGTGGGCATGAAGGCTACTGTCGTGCCGGATAGTGATGGCGCGGAGAACACGGGCACGCTGCCGCCTGCACGCGTGGTGCGCATCAGTCCGGTGTTCGCGCAGGCACGCCTGCCTGAAGATGCAGGGCGTGGCGTGGCCAAAGTGGTGGAGTGCGTGCTGGAGTTCGATGGGCAAGCCAAGGCGCGCTTCGGCCAGCACGTGCGGGTGGAGTTCCGGAAGTAGGTCTCTAGCGCTGCGGCGGGGGAGTCTGTGGTGACCCGCGCCGGCAGAGCGCCCGCCACGCGCTCACCGCCGACACCACGCACAGCGCCAGCAGCAATCCCACGTCCAGCAGCAGCAACCACAGCAGGTGCATGCCTTGTACCGGAGGCTGGTGCATCGCCGACAGCATCCACGGTATCGACCAGACCAGCAGCAGGGCGAAGGCGATCAGCAGGCGCAGCCACAGTCGTTTCAGTCGCCACGGCCGCACGATCAACGCGGCCACCACCAGTTCAACCGTTCCCAGCAACGCGAACACGATGACCGTGCTGGTCGGGTAGGGCAGCTGGGCGCCTTCCAGGCGATGCAGCAGCCAGTAGTCTGGGGTAAAGCCAGCATTGACAAGTGCGGCGATCAGCGCCAACCAGGTCAGCGCGACCAGCAACCAGAACAGGCGGACGTAGCGTCTCGGCATCGGCGGTGTCCGTGCTTGGGCGGGGCAGCGTACCCCAACCCGGACGCTCGTGACCGCATGATGTGAAGACTGTTGACGGCGTGAAGGAATTTGGACACAATAGCGCTCCTTCGACGCAGGTCGAAGAATCTGCGGGAATAGCTCAGTTGGTAGAGCGCAACCTTGCCAAGGTTGAGGTCGCGAGTTCGAGTCTCGTTTCCCGCTCCAGATTCTACAGGGCCCCGGTAGGGGCCTTGTTTTTCTCCCGCCCCGGCAAGGCGGGGCACGTTGGGCCACAAGGCTTTACGCGCAGTCAGAAAGGTGAAATCGCTGGCGTGTTTTCCGGATTTCCGGTAACATGTCGGCTTACGCGGGAATAGCTCAGTTGGTAGAGCGCAACCTTGCCAAGGTTGAGGTCGCGAGTTCGAGTCTCGTTTCCCGCTCCATGTTCCGACAGGCCCCATCTTGGGGTTTTGTCTTGTCAGGGCTAGGTTCCTGGCGCGCAGTACGTTGGCCTCATGGCAGAGTGGCTATGCACCGGATTGCAAATCCGTTTACAGCGGTTCGATTCCGCTTGAGGCCTCCAAATAAACCCTTGATTCGTCAAGGGTTTTTCTTTGCCTGGCGTTCGGCGGAAGGTGTGGAAATCGCCTGATTTGGGCATGAAATCATTGGTCTGCCACCCATTCTCGGGTGGCGAACTCGCGTCAACATGTGTCGAGTGCGTTTACGTGAGTTCTGTTCGGCCTAGCGTTTGCCGAGGATGGTAGGTGGCCGATGTCGTTGGGCCACACGGGGGATGCCGATCCGTGGCCGGGGCCGCAACGCAATTTGTGGAACATGCATACAACAGATGGGGGTCACAGCCTCCGTTGTGCTTTTGTTCAGTCTTTGCTAGAACTATCTTTCGTTGTTGGTGTCGTACAATCGCGTTCTAAGTCTATGCGGCACACAGGAGCGGTAACGGAATGTCTAAAAGTCTGGATGGATTTCAGGTTGCGTTGTTCTTCAGCCAAGGTAACTCATACAGTGCTGAGGACGTCTGTGAAGCCGCGACTGGCTCGTTGCCCGATACCACTGAGCGTCAGAAAGCCACTGGTGTGACCATTGCAACGGTGACTGAAGGTTCCTTGCAGATTCGTTTTGTCTTAAATGCAATTCGCTGCGATATTCACTTCATCGTGCAGCCCAGACCGGGTGACGACATGCCCTTTTCGAGCACCATGAGCTACCGAGAAGTCTCGGAAATGGCTCAACCTGTGGTGGTGAAAGCAGCTAATTACTTGTCGAAGTTGCAGAGAGTCGGTCTAGTTGTCGCTAGGGTTGAACGATGCGCTTCTCCAGCCGCGGCATTAAATGCTTTGAAAAATTCATTGCCTTTCACCTTTGATGTTCCGCCATCATCGGAAGATGTATCTGTTCAATACAACATTCGTCGCGAAGTCGTTTCTGGTAATCATCGGTTGGAGCTAAACCAGCTTCACAATAAATCGATTGGTACTGCCCAGATGATTCAGGTTGGGCCCGATGGAGCCAATGTGAAAACGTGGGCTGCCTTCCGCGAATCGCTGGATGTAAATACTACCGGGATTGGGCCTGAATTGGATGGAGGACGGCTTTCCGCAGCCGTCAATGCCATTTTCAAGACAATGGACGCAGCGATGGTGAAGTGATGAGCGCGACTCCTGAGCGACAGTCGTTAGCAGTGTGGTTAACTGGAGTGTCAAGAACCCAAGAACGGGCCTCTCAAATTGTGGCTGTCGCGAACTGCGTTCTCCAGGCCATGAGTAGAGATCCTGAGGTCAACCAGCGATCTCTTGCGGTCGCAGCCGCCTTTTTGAGCTCATTGGAAAAGCGTGGGCTGGAGGTCGCGCCTGTGCCGTCTCGAGATGCAGACGGTGATGTTGTTTTTACTTGGTCCAATGGAGCATTGCGTGGCAGCGCGATGATTACACAGACCGGAATTTCGAGCATTGTCAGTGAGGGGCGCGATATTGCCTATCTGACAGAAGAAGTGCCTTTGACAGAGAAGGCTGTTGAAGACTCGTCGTTCATTGCAATGTTGGGAGTAGGTCAAGGATGGCACCCGAATCACCAAAGTTCATCTCTGACGTGGACACTGTCTGGCGACAAATATTTGAGCCCAGAATGCTCCAGGAAGCCGTTAACGTCATCGGCGTGGCATACCCATCTCAGTTCATTTTCCAGGAAAAAGACGGCCGACGAGTTGAGTCAGTCGTCTGGAAGGAAGAGTCTACTGTTGAAGCATGTCACAAGCTCGGAGTAGAGAAGGCTGCGCGAGATGCTGCTGCGAAAAAGCTCAAGAGGCCAGATATTGCGGATGACGAAGTTCCTCGTTACGTAGGATTCTTCCCCGCCCAGGTGGGGCGTCTGAGGGGAACCATGCAAGAGGACGACTACTTCTGCGAGCCGGGTGTTTTTGAGGTGGAACACGAGCCTGAGAATGATGTGTTTGCTCATTCCCACGTAGTCTTGTTGGATGGCTTCGTGGAGATAATGAGGGCGAGGATGGTGCCTAGGCTGGGCGAAAAAATGGCTTCCATTCTAGATTTGAAAAAGGCCAGGCAGCACGCGGTGAACATGATTACAACGGTGGTGGAGCGCGGGGGGTTGTGCAGAATGCCAGCGCCCTGAAGTTTCTCCTTCGGTGCTGACAGTCAACTTGGTTACTTCAACCCTGATTAGTGCGTACGATCATCGGGCTGGCTGCCGTTGCAAATCAAAAGCTGCCGTTAAGATGTGGGTGGCACCTTTACGTGAGTTGAGTAGGGATGGCAACCAAGCGTCGCCGGGGCGACTCCTGGCAGTACACGATCAAGCGGGCAAGACTCCTGCCCCAGCCGGTCTACCTGAGCTTTGCCTCGGAGGCGGAAGGCGACGAGTACGTACGTCGCCTTGAGGCGCTCCTCGACCGTGGAGTGGTGCCGGAGGAGCTGGCAAACACCAAGGCAGCAGCGAAGGATCTACGCAGCCAGGTCAGCGAGTATCGGAGCGCGCAGCACATCTCTGTTGATGACGAGCAGTTGCTGCCCGTCCTCCTCTCGCGGCTGCCAATCGGCATCACCTTGCCGCAGCTGACTTTTACGTGGGCGACCGAGTGGGTCACCGCCATGAAGCGTGAGCAGAACCTCGCGCCGTCGACTATTCGGCACTACGTTGGTGCCCTGTCGCGCGCCCTGGACTGGCTGGCTGCGCACGGCGCACTGCCAATGAATCCGCTGCGGCTTCTGCCCAGGGGCTATTCGACGTACACGGCTGACGACAAGGTAGCTGTGAAGCGTATCGACGGGGAAGCGAAAGCTGATCAGGAGCGTGATCGCCGTCTGGAGCTTGGTGAGGAAGAACGCATCCGCGAGATCCTGGCCGGCGCAAAACCGCCGGGGCGGCAGCGACCGCTCGACCTGCCGCAACGGGAGGCGCTGATACTGATGTTCGACATGGCGCTGGAAACAGCCATGCGCATGCGCGAGATCTACACGCTCGAGCGCAGCCAGCTCGATGTAGCGCAGCGCACGATCTTTCTGGACAAGACAAAGAACGGGAGCAAGCGTCAGGTACCTATGACCTCAGTTCTGCTGGCGAAGCTTGCCGCATATGAGGGTGACTACGATGGGCGGCTTTTCCCATTCTGGGCTGGCGAGCGTAGCCCGCTGGCCCTGCGGCGAGTATCGAGCAAGCTGTCGCGACAGTTTGAGCGTATCTTTGTTGCGGCCGGGTGCGCGGATCTTGGCTTCCACGATCTGCGCCACGAAGCGACGAGCCGACTGTACGAAAGGACCTCGCTGACGGACATCCAAATTGCGAAGATCACTGGGCATCGTGATCCGCGACAGTTGAAGCGCTACGCTAATCTTCGCGCCTCCGATCTGGCAGATCAGCTCTGGTAAAGCGCCGACAAGAGGTTCGCCAACATCAGGTCGCTTAGACAAGCGTCTAAGCGTTTAACTCAGTGCCGGGCGGAGCCACCGCCTAGAATGCGCAGAAATTTACCCGGGGGGGGGAATGAAGGTCCTCAAAGCTTTGGCCTATATCCTGACAGCCAGTATCGGTGTGGGCCTGGTCTGGTTGTCGGTTTGGCTGTACATGAATCGCGTTTTCGCAGATCCGACAGCATTGCCGCCTAAGGACGGTCTAGCCGCCCAGGCTGCCTGGGCGCAAGCCATTCTGTCGGTCTTCGCTGTGCTGGCTGCAGTCTGGGTGGCGCGGGTGCAAGCCAAGCAGAGTCAAAAACTCATTAGTGATGAATTGGCTCGCGTACGAGAGAAAGAAGCGCAAGAATCAGCCGAGAGGCAGAGCTTGGCATGCACGGCGCTTCTGAGCGTCTTCGATAAACTCACGCGTGTCATCGCGCTACTCTGCGAAGATGACTACGAAAAATGGGAGCAAGCCCTGATACTGCTGCGGTCCGGTTCTTCTCAAGCGACCAAGAATTTTCAGCGAGTTGCTCCGGTCCTCAACAGTACACCGAGTGGCGCCCTTCACTGCTTCAACATCGAGCAGTCGCTTCTGAGGTTCGAAAACGCTGTGACAGAGTACTTCCAGCCTTTGGTGACGCGGGATGTATTCGGTAGTCTCGTATTCGGGGAAATCACCGATCCTGGTGTCGCCAAGGAAGTGGCAGCAAGAATCCAGCACGATGAACAGGCACTCTTGAAGCATATTGGGAGGTTGTAGCGCCGAGCCGACTCTGCAGCAGATGTAAGCCCGGCAGGCTTCATTGGAGGTCTGCTTAGCGTTGCGATCGCTGCTGATCGGCCTGCTCGTAGGCGCGGAGGTCGGGCAGCTTGGTGCGACGCGACTTGCTTGCACGTCTTGTCGACCCAGGTGCGGGTGAGTTGGCTGCAGGCTGGGTGCCAATCGCCGACTTCTTTCGCTCAGCAGCTTGCCTGCGCCCTTCCGAGCGCAGGAAGTCGATCAGGTCCTCACGCAGCATGACCGTGTGTTTCTGGTTCAGCCGCACGGCTGGCACCTCGCCCTTGTCCACCAGGTCTTTCATCGCTTCCAGGCCGAGCCGCAGCATCCTTGCCGCGCCTTCCAGGCCCATGGTGTCGTCAATGTCGTCCACGACCTGCTGTCGCTTAGCGCTCAAGGGTTGCTCCTGTCATCTTCGCGGTAACGGGATGGGGACCAGTCACAGCTCTCGTCTGCAGGGATGTGGCCGAACATGCCACTGCAGCGTCGGCAGTGCACGCAGTCGCCGCAGGTCTTGCCCTCGGGCAGATCCATATCGTCGCCAGTGCGGCCATACGGCTTTCGCTCAGCCATGGGTGGGCTCCTTCTTGCACTGTTTGCACTGGGCACTGTGGGGCGCCCGAATAGAGAACCTGGTGCCGCGCACATGCTCCCCTGGGCGGAGCACGATGTGGCCGCAGTCCAGTTCGCACTGAAAGCGACCCTCAAGCACGGATACACCGGGACTCGCAATGAACTTCGCGTTCACCACTACGCGCACTGGATGCACGGTGAGCAGCTGGTCAGCCATGGGCGGGGTCACGCAGCGCTCCTTTCGCAAAGGCCGAGGTCAGACGTGCAGCCGCCGCCGGCCTGGGCCTGGAAGAACAGATCAAACTGGCGGCCGCCTCGGCTGGTGCGGCTCCATTCGACCAGCGTGTCGATCCGCGAGTAGGTGCCGGGGCGCTCCACATCGGTGGGGTCGGTGACTGCCGGGAAGAACGTGGCGCTGCGGCGCTTGTTGGCCGAGGCGACGATCTCTTCCCACTGGCGGATGCGCTCGATGTGGTCAGGGAACAAGTCCGCGATGTTCCTCAGTTCGCTCTTGCGGCAGTTGATGCAGGGCATGCAACCCACGCGCCCCATGCCGAGGGCGTAGAGCGGGTTAGGTGAGATGCCGTGTCGGCGGTGCTGGTCCCATACCTGCTGGACCGTCCAATCGAAGATTGGCCGCCACACGTAGCAGCCGGATTCATGCCGATTGAAGCGCGGTTGCTTGGCACGGTTGGCGGATTCCTCCGCTCGGATGCCCAGCCACTGCAGCACCGGCCCGGCCTTTAGCATCGGTCCGACCACCTGGGTGGTGATCGGGATCGTCTTCAGTTCCTCGGTGCAGAACTGCGCCATTCGCGAAGGGAATCGCCCCTTGCTGATGCAGAGATCCAAGAAGGGGTTGCCCGTGGGCTCGTGCAGCGCTGCAGCCTGCTGCACGATGTCATCAGGGATTCCTTCGCCGGGCCAGCGCGCCAGGATGTATGCGCGATGCTGATCCAGCTGCCGGGTGAAGTCGGCGCGCACGGTCTCGACCTCGGGTCCACCCGTCTTGTGCGCAAGCTCTGCCACGTAGTCGTATACGCGCTGATCCTCGTTGCCAGTGTCGGCGAACACAGCACGGAACGGCCGGCCAAGCTCGATGGCGCGCAGATACACAGCCGTGCTGTCTTTGCCACCCGAGACGTTCACCAGGTGCTGCACGCGGTTCATTGGCCCACCGCCAGGCGGTCGAGCAGGGCCAGCAGCGCATGCTTCGGCATCCAGTGGGATACCTCTGCGTAGTCGCAACTACCGAACAGCCATCCGTTGTTCCACTCGATGTCGTCCGCGTCGTGCCGACTTTCGCCGACATCCCAACTGCCCTGAACGCTGTTCGGGGTGTTATAGCGGTAGCGCACCACCACGTCCCCGCTCTCGCCATAATCTTCCTCACTCGGCAGCCGATCGTTGACGCTTACCCACAACGGCCCCAGGTCCACGGCCTGCGCGGGCGGGGCTGCGAGTGATTCGCCGCCAGTCAGCTGTTCCAGCAGCCAATCGAAGGCACCGTTGACGCTACAACCGCAGTGGATCAAGTCCTTGGCCTGGTCCAACAGGTCTTCGTAGTCGATGACCGGCTCCCGCACCGGCTGGCGGGCGGCGAGGACAGCAGCCACGTCCTGCGCGAACGCCAGCAGTCCGCCGCGATCCAGCAGGCGCACGCCGTCCTCCCGGCTTTCCTCGGCGTGCACGTCGGCCAGCGACAGCACGCGGTCCAGATCCAACGCATCCTGACCACCCGGGGAGGGCTGGGCGGAGAGGGCGGCATGTAGCGACCGCAGGCGTTCGGCGTGTGACTCGTTGCCGCCTTCGGATAGCGTGCTTGCTGCATCCATCAGCCACCACAGCAATTCTGAATCGAACTGCCCCGCCTGCCCCAGCCTCACCCTCCCACCGGGCTGCACGTCCGCCAGTGTCTTGTTGTCGTTGCTCATGCCTGCATGTCCTTTCTGTTCGCGGGAAGGCGCGCCAGGCGCAGCGATTCCCAAGTGAGGGGATATGGACCACGCTTCACCCGCGTGTCTGCTGTGGTCATCGACACGCCCAGTTCTTCAGCGATCTGGCGCATCGTGTAGCGCTTGTTCTCGACCACGCGGGCGTAGAGCGCGGCCTTTGCTCTGCCGGCCTTGACCCGGTATCGGTGGTGCCGCTCGCTCAGCGTTGGGTCCATCAGGCTGCGTCCGGATGGGCAGCTGCGCCATTCCACGCGTGCATGGCAGCGATGGCGAGGGGCCGCACGAACCACGCAGCGAGGCCGTCTTCCGTCTCGCCTAACCACGCCAGACGCCAGTCCTCTCCAGGTGCCTCCGGGTTCCAGTCGTGCAGTTCCTGTGCGGCGTTGTAAACGCCCGCTCCGATGCCCTCTTCGGAAAATTCGCCCTCGACCACGACCAGGTCGAATCCCTGCGCGAGGAACAACGGCCGCAACGACACCTCGCGACCGTCAGCCCACATTGGCACATCCGGATGGCACGGGATCTCGCCGTCAGCGTTGCGCGCCGGGAGCCGACTGGGGTGGTACAGGCCGCGCCACGGGTCCGCTGGATCGACAGCGGTGCGGGACTGATTCCTGACCAGCTCCAGTAATTCGGTCGCCTGCGCCAGCCGGGCACGGGTGGTATCGCAGAGCGGCGTGTCGCCGTCCTGCATGCTGCTGCGCAGAGTCGCTACATAGGCGGCTACGGGGGCTTCGAACACGCGCAGATCTTGCAAGCGCGGCAAGCGGTGGTGCAGATCCCGCAGCGCGGTCTGGGCCTGCGCGAGGGTGATGGCCTTCGCCTGGTTGGGCAGCCACACGGCCTCGACAGCGATCGCGCTGATCGTTTCAAATGCGTCGCGCAGAACGGGACAGTTCGTAGGAAGAAGCGTGAGGTTCGCGGTCATCGGCGGGCCTGCTTGAATTGGGTATCGGTGTTGACGAACGCGCCTGCGAGCGGCGCTATCTGGGACGCCTGCTCGGCGCCAGCGGAGCGAAGGGGGAAGGGCGCTGCATGGCGATAGCGCCGGTTCGGGTCGGAGGCGAACCGGCCGGCGTCGATGCGAATCACCTGGTACTCAGGGAAAGCCTCATCAGGAAGCACTTCGCGTGCTTCCTCGATCAGCGCGACAAAGCGCGCCTGCCACTCGACCGGCATCGACTGCAGGGTGCGTCGCGGCACCACGTGATAGGCGGCGCGGCTGAGGCCGAAGGCGTGCCAGACGGGGCCATCGGAATAGGTACTGCCGGGCCTGCCGGGTTCGGTGGAGGTCGCGGCGTGGGATTCGCTGCTCATGCGTGCCTCAGTCCATCTCATGGGCTGCCATGCGCTCTGCATAGCTGCCGTGGTTGGCGGTGTGCCGGCTCATCAGCGGGCGAAGCGGGGTGTGCCCCAGCACTTCGATGTGCCCGCCCGCTGCGAGGAAGGCGTCCAGGTCGTCGGCCAACTGCTGCCGGTCAAGTTCCCTATGTCGAATCGTGGTCGCCGCGTCACTGACCCCGGTGAGCGGACCTACCACGCAGGTCGGTCGCTCCCGCGCGGGTGCCGCGCGCAGCGGCGCGATCGCATGTTGCGTGTGGCTGGAGAGGCGCCAGATCCCGCGCACGCCGGAGCGGTGGCAGATGGCCTGGCCGCTGCGTGCCAACCCCTTCAGCGTGTAGCCGATAGCCTGGTGGGTGCTGTTGATGCGGCCAGCGGTCTTGATCTGTTCGACCGTAGCGCCTTGCGGGAACATGGACAGGACCTTACGCACTTCGGCGGCCCGGCCGATCTGCTGCGGGCGGGCGCTCATGCGCGGGCCTCCGCGAGCAGTTCGCGCATTGCGCAGCCGTGGTGCAGCACACGCGATGAGTGGTGAGCAACGGCATCCGGATTGTTGGTCAGGACAAGTGTGTCCTGCAGCGGATACGCAGTGTGTCCGTCCCAGTCGTCCAGGACCTCCTGCAGGCCGAAGTGTGTTCGCAGATCCTGCGCGTTGGTGGTCTTGCCGCAGCGTTGCGGCCCGTAGATGACAACAGAACGGTTCATGCGGCGATTCCTCGCGTGCGGCGCGTAGCGCGGTTGTTGGGGGAGATCGAACGAACGCGCACGCCTTGGCGGTCGAGCCAGCGGTGTGCGGCCTGTGCGGCAAGTCGGTTGAGAGAAAACGAGACGCCACCGAGGGTGAGTGAGTGGTGCGATACCCCCACGCTCCGGCTGGCGCTGGCGGCTACCTTCAGAAGCGACTCGCGCGGGGCGGCGGTGTAGAGGCCGGCCCATAGCCAGCCTTGGCACACCATCAGCACAAGCGACTCGCCCTGGTGGCCGGTGGCGAACTGCTGCTCGACGGGCAACGTTGGCTGCGCGCTCATGCCGACAGCGCCAGGTCACGGGCCTTGGCGATCTCGGCCTCGGCGGCGGCGATGCCGATGGCGGTCAAGGTCGCCTTGCGCGGTAGCTGCGGGTCGTCGTACCTGATCAGCACGCGCTCATCCAGCCAGTTCATGACGCGACGCGTGAACAACTTCTCGGGGCGGTTGTGGGGTGCAAACCCGTTGGCAGTGCGGTGGAGGGAGTGATCCGAAGCGCCATGCGCTGCGAGCAACGCGGCTTTTTCCTTCGGCTTGAGTGGAGCGGACATGGGTTGTTCTCCTGGTCAGGCAGCGATGGGCGTGGAAGGGGAGTCGGCGGCGATCTCGGCCAGGACCTCGCCGCGATGGCGGGCGAGCAGGGAGATCGGGATGCGCAGGTGTGCCAGGCTTGCATCCGTCCAGCGCAGCTCTGCCAGCGCGGCCTTTTCCATTGGTACCGGGCGGGTGGCGAGGCCACACCTGTGGCACTCGATGTGCACCAGCGGCGGGCAGGGGGCGCCCAGGCGATGGCCGGTAGGGGCGCCTTCGGTCACCACGATGTGAGGTCGATGGCCGGGACCACACAGCGGCACGGACGGGGGGAGCGGGCGAGAGGTCTGGCGCATGGTCAGCCCCTCACCGATGTGCTGATCGCCCACCGGGCCTTGGCCGCATCACGGTCAGCATGCGCCTGGTGGATCTCCGCGATACGCAGTGGCACGACAACGGCGGCCATCAGCGCGACGGCTGCCCAAGCGAGGCGGAGGGGCCGGCTCATGCTGCGCCTCCGTTGGCATGCTCAGCCAGGAACGCTTGGACCTTCGGGGCGAGAGCGGTTGGCAGATCGAAGCAGGCCGAGCCAAGCCATATAGCGGCAGGGGTGCCGGTATCCGCATCAGCGGTATCTACGCTCGGCATCTGGCCGGGATTGGCGCAGGCGAACGCAATGGTTCGGTGCGTCTTGTTCTTCCCAACGAAGGTGTAGAGCGACATGCGCCAGGAGCTGTCACTGTCCCGGTGGACGCTGAGGTTCGCGCCGAAGCACTTCGCAGTGAATTCGACTTTGGCGCTCATGCCCGCACCTCGGCCGACATGTCACGGGAGCAGGCCTCCAGCCGGAGGCTGGCGACGCCCATGCGCCGGGACCGGCGCAGCTGGTTGCGGCTGTGTTCGCCCTTGCTGCGAGCCCAGAGGGTCCGGGCGGTGCTGTGATCACGTGCTGCCACCGCCCGCAGGGCCTTCACGGCCAACAGCGGCAGCAGGCAGGGACTTGGATCGGCATAGCGATGGGACATGGCGCGCTCCTGTTCGAAGGAGGGCGCCGGCGGGTCAGGTGCCGAGGGGGCGGCTGCTGCCGGTAGGGGGAGGGGCCGGCAGGGTGGCGACCCGCCGGTCGCCCGCCGGCTGATGGCCGGCGGAACGATTTATCCCACAGCTAAATTTCGATTGCAATAGCTGTCAGCTAAATTTTGGCACGTGGCTGGAAATAAGCCTGGCTCGCCTGATAATTCCTAGGAGTACAGGGGCCATGGAGGCTGACATGTGGAGCAGGTTGATGGTGCTAGGGGTTGCGCTTGCATGCGCGCCATGGGCTTCGGCCGAGGTGTTCAAGTGCAAAGGGAGGAGTGGCGAGACGGTCTACTCGCAGGCGCCATGTTCCGCAGATGCGGCCCCAATGAAGCTGCGGTCGAACCGCGCTGCCACGGAGAGTTCGGGCGAGGCTGCAAATCGCGCGGCGGTGTACCAAACGACAGAGCTTGCTGATGCAGGCATCGCCGAACGCAACTGTTTGTCTTCGGAGCAGAGCAGGATCTACGGCCCGGTCAACGCCCGAGGGCAGGATGTGTCGCGTCAGATCGCCGCGCTGAACCGTGAACTGGCTACGGCAAGGAACAACCTTGCCGGCGCCACTTATGCGTCGGGGATACGGTCTCAGATTGCTAGCTTGCAGCAGGCCCAGACAGCTGACAGGATTTCTGCGGACAGCCAGATGACCGAGGCAAGGAAGCGGTGCGGTGACGCTCGGGCTGAGCGAGAGCGAGCAACGCGGGAAAAATACTCGGGTGCCAGCACGCCGTAAGTGTGGGCGCTTTGCGCGCCCACTTGCTCTGGTTCAGGGTCACGCGTCCTGGATGGAAACGTCCCGGATGAAGCCAGCCTCATCTAACGGAACTCCGTCCATGCAGCATTCCCTCGCGGCTTCCATTTCTCGGTGCAGACGCACCAACGCGTCGTTTTCAAGGCAGTCGATGCCTGGCGTGTTGAACGTTGCCTGATCAATCAAGCAACCCAGGTTGTAGTGATCGCGGAGCCAGCGGATACGCCGGAGGATGCTGTCTCGCGTCACGCCATCGATGGTTGATGGCCTAGGGTTCTCGACCAGACGCAGCTTGGGCCTTTGCCAATCACGCCTTGCGACGCGCTGAGCGATCACCTGGGCCAATGCTTCGAGTGTCCCCGCGGCTGGGGGCTCCTTTTTCTGCTTCTCCATCCTTCTCCCTGAGCCTTTGCGCAAGCGCCTTGCTGAAGTCGATCAGGTTGTCGGGCGTTACCGTTGCCTCACCTCGCTGATAGAGGTACTCGTAGGCATAAGCCAGCGGAGTACCGTCTTCTTCATTGCTGAAGTCATCAATTCCGAGGTTGGCGAAGGTTAGCCTCACAAGCCTAATCGCGGAGGCGATGATCTCAGGGTCGATTCGCAGATCCTGAGAACCAGCAGCGGCCCCAGCACCAGCGTCGTCGTCGGACCTCGGCTGGTCCAGCCAGCCATGGGATAGCCCGGCCGCGCGTTCAATCTTGCGCGCAACGTCATCCCCCATCTTCTTGCCGTTCAATAGCTGGTTCAGATAGGAAGGCGCCATGTCCAGGTGGATGGCGATCGCTTTCTGCGTCCCCAACTGGGGTTTTAGCGTGGCGACCAGGGCCTGGAGGTTGAGGTGTCTGGCGGTGATGGCATCCATACGCCAAGCGTAGCTAGTAGCTAAACAGGGAAGTTGCGCTGAGCGCTTGACAACGCGGTTTAGCTGCGGGCTAAATACTGGCCCTATGGACCTACTCACCTTCATTTCGGACCCCGAACGTAAGCGGCGCCTCGCTGCCTTGACCGGCAGTTCTGAGGGATACCTGTGGCAGTGCGCGACCGGATGGAGGAACAAGAAGCCCAGCCCGGTCTTGGCGCGAAAGATTCAGCTGGCATCGGTCGAGATCGGTGTCGCGCTGGGTTGCGAGCCGTTGGCGCTCGCCGCAATCCGTCCCGACATTTGGCCGGCTGAAACTGCATGACCGCCTCGGCAGACATGAGCCAGGTTTGCGGGCGCAAACAGCACCGCTACCACTCCGCCGACGCCTGCTGCGGCGTCATAGGTACGGACAGCGGTGAAGCGCATGCGCTGCGGGAAACTGATGATCTCTGTCATGCGGTCAATGTTCTCCCCGCCGCAGTCAGCTTTTCCACGATGATCGATGGCGCATTTCAGGGGGCCGCATGACGTGCCGTCGCTCTGACCTCTACTGGCGGGACGCGCTGCACAACGCAGTGACCCGTGCTCCTGGGGGGCTGCAGGACGCGGCCGCGCACATTAGCAAGCGCCGTGGCAAGTCGATCTCGGCGGAAACGCTGAGGAAGAAGCTCAGGGGCGTCGATGGCGAGTCCGTTTCGATGGAGATGGCCGAGATCCTGACGGACTACCTGCAGCTATTCGTCGGTACGCAGGAGATTGCAACTGACTGGGTCTGCTCTCTTGCTGCCCAGTACGACCTGATGGTCGATTACGTACCGCCGCCGCCGCAGGGTGGTTGGCCTGACGAGCTGGCCGCGATCCAGGCGAAGCTGCTGGAACTGCACAAGCTGACGGGGGCGTTGGCTGGTGCGGGCATCGACGCGATAGCGGATCAACGCCTGAGCGTTCCCGAGGCAGATCGAATCCAAGACCTTTCGCGCGAGGTGCGCAAGCTCTGCTACCGCTTGGAGCGCAATGCGTGCCGTGCGGCTGGGCAGCTGGGGACGGAGGACTGACGTGGGTACGGACCACGCCCGTCGATCTCGGTATCGAAGGCGTGGAATAGCCAGCGCATCCGCGCGTCGGGCCATGGAGCTTGCCGCACTTGCGTTGACCGATGCAGTGCCAGGGCTAGTGGGTGATGAAGCACTGGCAGAGCGTGAGCGAATTCGCCAAGAAACCGAGCGTAGAGATAGCGCCCAGCGCCAGCTCGATGAAGGAGGTATCCGTTGGGTGTGAATCGATGTCTGCACCAGGCACTGCTGATCGCGCGGCAGCCGCGCGCAGAATGGCGCACACAGATCGACCAGATCGCAGAAGCCTGCCAAGCGCCTGGCGTATGCACCGGTGGCATTGGCTGCCGGCAGCGAATCGCCGAGTATCTGCGGGTGCAGTGGTGGATGATTGAGCGTCGCGAATCAAAAGCCGCGAGGCGCCGCTGATGGCGAACAGTTCCGTAGACACCGATGCAATACGCGAGTCGGCAAACATCGCCGATGTCATCGGCCGTTACGTCAAGCTGAGGCCAGCCGGTCGCGGGGAGTACAGCGGGCTATGTCCATTTCACGACGAGTCCTCGCCGAGCTTCACTGTCAACGAAGTTAAAGGCTTCTACCACTGCTTTGGCTGCGGCGCGCACGACGACGTGATCGGCTTCCTGGTGCATCACCTGAAGGTCGGATTCCTTGACGCATGTGCACAGCTCAGTGGCGGAAAGTTGGGCGTCGCGGCAGAGCGCGAGAAACTCCTGAGCCAAGAGTCCTTGCGGGTGAAGTGGGTGCCCATCCTACCCGTGCCTGATGATGCGCCCGAACTGCTGACTGACAGCGGCTGGACGGTGCCGATCTGGAACGCCAAGCGCGACAAGCTCCGCAGGATGAAGCCGGCCAGGGTGTTTCCCTACCGCAACGCTGAAGGGCAGATCCTTGGGTACGTGCTGCGTTGTGAGTTCATCGACCACGACAGCCGCAAGCTGAAGAAGTGGACGCCCCAAGTGACCTGGTGCGTCGGACCGGCCGGGCAGAAGCAGTGGTGCCTTGAGAGCTTTCCCGGGGCGCGGCCGCTGTATGGGCTGGATGCCCTGGCTGCGAAACCCGACGCGCCGGTGTTGATCCCAGAGGGAGAGAAGTGTCGGGACGTGGGGGCGCGTGCATTCCCCGGCTATGCGGCTATCAGCTGGTCGGGAGGCGGAAAGGCCGTCACGAAAGCGGACTGGTCGCCACTGGCCGGTCGGGATTGCGTGCTCTGGCCCGATGCTGACCTCCCTGGGCGGCAGGCAATGCTTGGGTGGAGGAACGACGCCAACCAGTTCAAGCCGGGGGTCGCCCAGCTGCTCAAGCGTGCAGGGGCGAGATCGATCCGGTTTGTGGATGTGACCGGCCAGCCCGATGGTTGGGACATCGCAGATGCGTTGGAGCGCGACGGCTGGACGCCTCGACAGCTTGCGGCTTGGGCCGCAAACCGCGTGATTGAACTCGACGTGGTGGCTGCCAATGGCGCATGACAGGAGGCTGGAGGAGCGAGTGCTGCACTCCAATGCGAAGCTCGCCAGGGCTTACCGAATCGCGGCCCAGGCAGCCCTAGATAACCCATATGAGCACTCTCGGCGCTTGCGCCTGGAGCGGGCAAGAGAATACCTGCGCCTGGCGCGGGGCTACGAAAAGGCAATGCGGCAATGAGCGTGGGGACAAGGCGCAGGATGACAGTGATCGATGGCGGCGGTGCGCCACCGCCAGGCGGTGGCGGGGTAGATCCCAATGCCTGGAAGGAGCACCTCACCAGAAATCGCGATGGGAATGTCGAAGGCACGCTGCACAACCTGATTCTGATCATGGAGAACGACGATCGGTTGAAGGGGCTGTGGTGGCTCAACGACTCCAGCAACCAGGTGAAGCTGCACCGAGATCCACCATGGACAGGTGGCAGCAGGGACGAGTTCATCGACTCGGATGCCTACGAGCTGGCGGCGTGGTTGCAGCATCCGGATCGCTACTGGATGAAGTGCAGTGATGACCTGGTGTTGAAGGCTGTCATCGCGGTTGCGCGCCGGCACCGCCGTCATCCAATCAAGGACTACCTGGGTGCCCTGCAATGGGATGGCGTCCCGCGCGTCGAGCGCATGCTCGTCGAGCTGTTTGGTGCGGCGGACAATGCCTACAGCTTGCGCGCAGCGCAGTGCTTCATGGTAAGTGCCGTGGCTCGCATCTTGTGGGTAGACGCCAAGCAGCCCAGCGTGGGCGCACAGGTGGATTTCATGCTGGTGCTGGAAGGTGAGCAGGGCAAGCGGAAGTCAAGCGCCCTGCGCGCGATCTTCGGCAGCGAATGGTTTGTCGAGACCAGCGAATCCCCAAGCGGTAAGGACTTCTACCAGGTCATCCAAGGGGCCTGGGGCGTCGAGATCGGCGAGATGGACTCCTTCTCGAAGGCCGATGTGACAAGCGTAAAGACCGCCATCACCAGACGCGTGGACAAGTTCCGTGCGCCCTACGAGCGCGTGCCCCGATCCTACCGCCGCGAATGCGTGTTCGCCGGCACCACGAACGAGCATCAGTACCTACGCGACCCGACCGGTGGGCGGCGCTTCCTCCCCGTGCGAACCGACGGCGACGTGCAGATTGCCGCGATCGCAACGTTGCGCGACCAGCTGTGGGCGGAGGCTGTGACCATGTTCAACGCCGGGTTCGAGTGGTGGGAGCTGCCGGCAGACGCGAAGGAAGAGCAGGCCAGCAGGTATGTGGGCGACAGCTGGGAGGGGCGAGTCGAGCAGTGGCTCGACCTTCGGATGGAGCCGAGCAAGTACCCGACACGACTGGCGATGGCGCCGCAGATCGACTGGGCGACCACCGACAACCTTCTGACGTACGCCATCGGCTTGGACCCTGGGAAGCACGGCAAGCCCGAGCAGATGCGGGTCGCCTCGATCATGAAGACGCTGGGCTGGGAGCAACAGCGCAGGCGCTGGCCCGACGACGGCGGCCGGGAGCCACGGTGGTTCAGGCCTGGCCTCGCAATCGATGACTGGCTGGCAACCGTACAGAGGTCAAGGCAGGAGGCCCCCAGTGGACCTGACTTCTGACCAGACCTCTCCAGCTTCGTCCACACCCGTCCGAACCACTGACCAGACCTGCCGCCTACTGCGACAGCGCTGTCCTGACCGTCCACACCATTTCTCGCGCGCGTACATGTACCAACACATCGCCCCAGTTCTCCATTACTCAATTCAAAAAAATAGGTGTGGACGGTATGGACAGTGTGGACAGCGTTGTAACGGCGCGGGTTCCGGGCGTCCAGACCTTGCCTTGATGGTTTGGACGGTGGGGACGGCTGGCATGTTCCACGCGAATCATCGTGCGGTTGGTCGGCCGGAAGGGGCAGGGGGGAGAGGGCAGGCCGATGGGTCCTCCCGGGCCTCAGATTCCACGGGTATTCGGTCGCGCAGTTTTTCGCTAGTCATGACGCAGTTCCAAGGGGGTTGTAGTGGTTTCTGATCTGAGCAGTCCGATGAAGCAGGGTGCATTCGGCGATCTGGTGGGCATTTCCCAGCAGGCAGTCAGCGACCTGGTGCGTCGCGGCGTGCTGGCTGACGGTGCAGCTGGTGACGAATGGCTGCTCGCTTACTGCGACCATCTCCGCGAAGTCGCTGCAGGCCGTGGCGGAGAGGCTGGGAAAGACCTGACCGCCGAACGCGCCAGGCTGGCGCGTGAGCAGGCTGACCGCTTGGCAATGCAGAACGCTGTCACCCGGGGCGAGCTGGCGCCAGCGCACCTCATGGAACAGGTTCTGTCGAAGGTCGGCGCGCGAGCGGGTCGCATTCTTGAAACCATCCCGGGGACGTTGCGCCGTCGATTGCCGCAGCTCACAGCTGCCGATCTCGATGTGGTCACGCAGATTGTCGCCAAGGCCAGGAATCTCGCGGCATCCATGCGTCTGGCTGATGTGGACGCAGATGACGATGCAGATTCGGATGCCGTTGCGGCTACGCCCGTCGCTACCGAGGACGATGACCAGTGACCTTGTTGCGAGGAATCGAAGCCAGCCAGCTGCAGGCCGTAGAGCGGCATCTGCAGCGCGGATTGGCCTCATGGGCGGTGCAGGAGCCCATCACGCTGGAGGCTTGGGCTCGGGAGCACTTCTACCTGTCTGCTGAGTCAAGCTATGTTGAGCAGAAGTGGACACCATGGCCGTTCCAGCGCGGCCTGATGGCGGTGATCAGCAACGACGACGTGGCCGAGGTCTCGGTAAAGAAGTCGGCGCGTGTGGGCTATACCAAGATCCTCCTGGCCTTCCTTGGCTACAACGCAGAGCACCGGCGCCGGAACCAGTGCATCTGGCAGCCGACTGACGACGACTCTGACGACTTCGTCAAGTCGGAGCTGGAGCCTATGCTGCGTGACGTGGAGTGCATGCGGGCGGTGTTCCCGGCCTACCTGGCCCGGCACAAGGACAACACCCTGCAGCAGAAGAAGTTCATCGGTTCGCTCCTGCGCGTGCGCGGCGGCAAGGCCGCGAAGAACTACCGTCGAATCTCCGTGGACGTAGCCCTGCTGGACGAGCTGGACGCCTTCGACAACGACATTGAGAAGGAGGGCGCACCGGACTCGCTGGCCGCCAAGCGCCTGGAAGGCGCCACCTTCCCCAAGCTTGTGGCTGGCAGTACCCCGAAGCTCAAGGGCTTCAGCCTGGTTGATACGCGCTACTCGCAGGCCGATGAGCGATTCACCTACCAGGTGCGCTGCCCTCAATGCGACGCCTTCCACGCACTGACGTGGGGTGGCAAGGACGAATCGCACGGCTTCAAATTCGAGCGAGACGCATCTGGCGGCGTTGTCCACGTCTACCACCTTTGCCCGCGCTGTACGTACCCAATGACGCAGGGCGAGTATCTGCTGGCGGCTGAGCAAGGCGAATGGGTGAACTCGCGCGGTGATGTCTGGCTTCGCGCCGATGGCCGCTTCACCACGCCGGAGGGCCACGTGGTCCAGGCTCCCCGTCATGTGGCGCTCCACATCTGGACCGCCTACAGCCCAGCAGTTGCGTGGGACCAGATTGTCCGGGAGTTCCTGGAGGCGTACATCAAGCACCAGGAAGGCGACGACAGCAAGCTGAAGGCGTGGACCAACACGACTCTGGGTGAGACCTGGGAGGGAGAGGTCGAACGCACGGATGCTGATGAGTTGGCGAACAGGGCCGAGCCGTTCCCGCTCAAGACGATGCCTCGCGACTGCTTGCTGCTCCTGTGCGGCATGGATACCCAGGACAACCGGCTTGAGGCTGGCGTATGGGGTGTCGGGCGAGGGGGGCAAATGTGGACGATCGACCACCGCGTGTTCTTCGGCAACCCTGCACAGATGGAGGTCTGGACCGAGGCTGAAGCGTTCTTGCGTGAGCAGGAATACACACATGCCTGCGGCAGGGCGCAACGGATCTATGCCACCGCGATCGACTCGGGCGGTCACCATGCCGACGCTGTTTACGCCTTCGCACACAAGTTGAAGTCGTTGCGGGTGCACGCGGTGAAGGGCGCGAGCGGCCAGGAGCGGTCCATCGAGAACGGCAACAGCCGCGTCGGCTACCGATTCAATGGGCGAATCGAGAAGCACGGGCCGGTGCTCTGGCACGTGGGCACGAACCTCGCGAAGGATCGGTTCCAGTCGCGGCTGGACGTTGCTGTCCCGGGCCCGGGCTACGTGCATCTGTCAGATCAGCTCTCGCCCGAATGGTTCAAACAGCTGGCGGGCGAGATCCGCGCTACGCGGCGGATGAAGGGTGGGTCCGAGTCCAGGTGGACCGCAACGCGCAAGCGAATCGAGGTCAAGGACTGCCTGACCTACGAAATATGGCTGGAGGAGCGGCTCGACCTGTGGGGGCCCAAGAAGGCGAAATGGTGGGATCAGTTGGAGGAACAGGTGCAGCCGGAAAACGATCTGTTTAGCAATCCGCCGGCTGCGGCATTGCCGGCGGCAGACGTGGCAGCGCCCGCGCCGCCGCTGACCCAGGTCGTGAAAAGGCCCCCGCCGCCCCCGGTGCGGGTCGCACGCGATTCCCGTGAAACGTCACGCGATGACTTTGGGTCGAGCGGTTGGAGTAGTCGCCTATGAGCAACTCGCGCGACATCGATGCTGCCGAGCAGCTGCGTCGCCTGGTGATTCGAGGCATCGTCGAGCAAACCGGCTTGAACGAGGAGCACGCGATGCCCTATGCGACGGCGGTACTGACCGTTCTGCAAACCGAGTATGGGGGTGAGCGTCTGCACATTCCCAAGGCGGCTGTGCAGGACAAGCCAGGTGCACGCGTGGAGGTGATCCGCGCCGAACTAACTAAGGGTCAGAGCTGGCGATTGGTCTGCCGCAGGCATGGGATATCGAGAGCCGCTCTCTATCGCTTGTTCCCTGGCGGATTACCCAAACCATCGAAAGCGAGCTGAGAATTCAAGGTCCGTCTCACCTTCCGACAAAGATTGAGACGGCCGCCTTGTAAGTGACTGATTTTGCGGGGGCGGATTCTTGATCGTCTCACACGGCTGGTAACGGTTGAGACGACCTCGTCTCCAAACTATCTCCATGCCGACACCCGCTCAAATCATGCTGCAGACGTACCTGGCCGCTGAGGCTGCGGTACTGAAGGGTCAGTCCTTCCGCATGGGGGAGCGGCAGCTGAATCGTGCCGACCTGGCGGAGATTCGCGCAGGCCGGCGCGAGTGGGAAGCCAAAGTGAACGCGCAGGCGCGAGGCGGTAGCCGCATGTCCGTGGCTCTTGCCGATTTCCGGGGGGGCGAGTGAACCGCCTCGACCGCGCCATCGCCGCTGTGGCCCCCGGCTGGGGCGCAAAGCGTGCCATGGCGCGCGCGCGAATCGCTGCCTACAGCAGCGCTTACGACGGGGCCACGCCCAGCCGCCTGCGGGAGGCTGCTCGTGAGTTTGGCTCCGGTAACACGGCGGTCGCCAGTGGCGCGACGCGAATCCGCACGCAGGCGAGGCACCTGGACCGGAACCACGACATTGTGGTGAACGGCTTCAATCAGATGGTCCAGAACGTGATCGGCCGGGATGGGATCGGCATCGAGCCGCAGCCGCGCGACGAGAACGGGAACATCGTGGAGTCCCTGGTCGATCAGATCACCCCGCTGCTGCGGGACTTCTGGAAACGCCCGGAAGTCACCTGGTGCCATGACTTCGGTGCGGCACAGCGGCTGATGACCCGGACCCTGTTCCGAGACGGGGAGTGCTTGTATCAGGACCTGATCGGGCCGGTGCCGTACCTCGACCATGGCACTGTTGTGCCCTACAGCATCGAGATGATCGAGCCCGACCTTCTGCCTATGGATCTGAACGATCCCGGTCGGAATATCATGCAGGGCGTGGAGCGGAACGCATGGAACCGCCCCATCGCGTATCACCTCTACAAACAGCATCCCGGCGACCCGAACGCTGTCATGCCCGAAGTGAAGCGCGTGAGCGCAGACTTCGTTCACCACGCGAAGATGGTTGATCGGATCGGGCAGGTGCGCGGTGTCAGCCTGCTGGCGTCTGTTCTGACTCGTCTGGATGACCTCAAGGACTACGAGGAATCCGAGCGTGTGGCCGCCAAGATCGCGGCGAGCATGGCGGCGTTCATCATCAAGGGTGATCCGCAGAGCTATGGCGAGAACGAGACAGTTCCGGAGCGGCGCAGTATGCGGTTCCAGCCCGGCATGGTGTTCGATGACCTGGTGAAGGGCGAGAGCGTTGGGACGGTCGACACCAATCGCCCCAACCCCAACTTGGAGACCTACCGTAACGGGCAGCTGCGTGCTGTGGCCGGCGGTATGCGAGTGTCGTTCTCATCGCTGTCGAAGAATTACAACGGAACCTATTCCGCGCAGCGGCAAGAGCTGGTTGAGCAGTACGGTGCATACGGCGTTCTGGCCTATGAGGTGATCTCACAGATTGTCCGGCCGATCTACGAGCGCTTCATCCAGGCAGCGATCGCGTCCGGCGAGCTGGTCGTTCCGCGCGGCGTTTCGATGACCACGGTGACCGATGCGATGTACATGCCGCCGGTGATGCCGTGGATCAATCCGGTCCATGAGGCGACCGGCCTTCGCATGATGATTCGCGCCGGCATCCGCTCGCTCACCTCGGTCATCAGCGAACGCGGCGGGCGCATGTACGACACGCTGGAAGAGATCCGCAACGAACGTCAGTGGGCGCGTGACCTGGGAATCACCCTGGACAGCGACCCGGGCCAGGTGAGTGACGCAGGTGTGGCCCAGGCCGGCGCCGATGCCGGTTCCATTTCAACCCCTTCTGAGGATGTGCAATGAACCACCTCGCCCGCAATGGCACGGCAGCGGCGCTTGGCGCTGTGTTGGCCGCGACCTTTGCATTCGACGCAAGCGACATCGAGGCGCTGCAGCCGGAGGCCAAGGGAAAATCGGTCCTCGCACTGAGCACTACCAGCGGCGGTGAGGCCGAGCTGCTGATCTACGGCCCGATCGGCGACTACTTCTGGGGTGAGGGCGTCACTGCCGCCAGCGTGGTCGAGCAGCTGGCCGGCACCACCGCGAGCGTGATCAACGTGCGGATCAACTCGGACGGCGGCGTCGTAACCGACGGGTTGGCCATCTACAACGCGCTGAAGCAGCACCCGGCCACGATCAACATGACCGTGGATGGCGTTGCCGCCAGCATCGCCAGCCTGATTCTCATGGCCGGAAGCACCCGTCGCATGCACGAGAACACCATGCTGATGTTGCATGGCCCTCAGGGCGGTGGCTGGGGCTTTGCCGGCGACCTGCGCGAGCGGGCCGATCAGATCGACGTGTACGGGCGCCAGATGCTGGTGACGTACTCGGGCCGGGCCAAGAACCCGGCCGACATCGAGACGATGCTGACCGATCGCAAGGACCACTGGCTGACCGCGTCCGAAGCGCTGGCGCTGGGCCTGGTCAGCGAGGTCATTCCCGACGTGCAGCCCGAGCCTGCGGACTCCGTCGCCGCAGCTGCGCTGCTGTCCTATGTGAGTGCGATCTCCGGCACCGAGGGGGCCGTGCACGCCTTGCTGCGCAAGCACATCCAGGCAACCACCACCGCTTCAGCCTTCGCCTCGCTCCGCGAGGTTCACCAGCGGGCCGTTGTGGCCCACCTTGAGGAAACCAGCATGAAACAGCAGTGCCAACTGATCATGGCGCAGGCGGGCACCGCTCCGGCTGCACCGACCCCCGCCGCCCCGGCATCGCCCGTGCCCGCCGCTCCGGTACTGCCGGTCGCAGCCGCTCCTGTCGCGGCTGCGACCTCGGCGCCGGCTGCAACGGTCGAGCAGGTGATGGCGGCAATCTCGGCCCGCAACGCAGTCATTCGTACCGTCTTCGCCGGATTCCGTGAGGTCAGCGGCGTCCAGGCGCTGGAGGCGGAGTGTCTGGCTGATGCTGCGATCACCGAAGACGTGGCGCGCGCCAAGCTGCTGGCGAAGCTCGCGGCGAGCGGACAGCCGCTGGCCGGCGGCTTCAGCATCACGGATGTGGTGCCGGAGGAGGACAATCAGCGTCGCGCACAGGTCAACGCGCTTCTGGCTCGTGCCGGCGTGTTGACCGGTGCAGACGCCGAATCCGCGCGCAATGGCAACCCCTACGCGCACACCACCCTGCTGGCGCTCGCCGAGCGCTCCCTGATCCAGGCCGGCGTGAACACCCGTGGCATGGACCGTGAGCAGATCGCACGCGGTGTTCTGGCAGTTCAGACCACCAGCGACTTCCCGGTCCTGCTGGAGAACGTGCTGCACCGGGTTCTGGTCGGGGCCTACAACCTGCAGCAGTTCACCTGGACCCGATTCTGCGCAACCGGCACGCTGTCCGACTACCGTCCGCACAGCCGCTACCACCTTTCCTCGTTCTCCGACCTGAAGCCGGTCAACGAAGCGGGCGAGTATGAGAACGGCGTGTTGGGCGACGGCGAGGCCGAGACCATCAAGGGCGCTCGCAAGGGGCGCATCTTGCAGATCACCCCGGAAGTGCTGGTGAACGACGACCTGGGCGCGTTCGTGCGCATCACCACGGCGCTGGGCCAGGCCGCTGGCCGCACGATCGAGAAGGACGTCTACGACGTGCTGGCGCAGAACGACGGCATGGGCCCGACCATGAAGGATGGAAAAACCCTGTTCCATGCGGACCACGGCAACATTGCCACCGGCGCCGCCGTGTCCGTGGATTCCTTCGACGCGATGCGTCAGCTGATGGCGCTGCAGAAGGACCCAGGTGGCAATGACTATCTGGATATCTCGTTGTCGCGCTTCCTGGGAACGGTCGCAATGCATGGCCGCGCGACCCTGGTGAACAACAGCGAGTACAACCCGGACGTGACTGGCCGGTTCCAGGTCAACAACACCTCCCGTGGCACCTTCAGCGACATCATCACGTCCCCGCGCCTGGGCACGGGTAAGGCCTGGTACGGCTTCGCCGATCCGAATGTGGAGCCGGTGATCGAAGTCGCGTTCCTCAATGGCGTGCAGACGCCGGTACTGGAGCAGGAGACCAACTTCCGCACGGACGGTCTCAGCTGGAAGGTCGTCCACAAGTACGGCGTGGGCGCGGTGGGCTGGCGCGGCGCTTCCCGTAACCCGGGCGAGTAACCGGCAACCCGGCTGCGGTTTCCCCGCTGCAGCCGTTAGCTCCTACTTCATCCATGCAAGACGCCAACTGAGGACCATCATCATGGCGAAGAACTACAAATTTCCGGGGGCGGTGATCGACATCGTCGCGGCGTCCGACCTGGTCAGTGGTCAGGCATCCATCGTCGGCCAACTGTTGGCCGTCGCATTGGTGGACATCCCCGCCGGCGCCAAGGGCAGTGCCCAGATCGAGGGTGTGTTCGAACTGCCGAAGCTCACCAGCGCCAACATCGCTGCGGGTGCTGGCCTCACCTGGGATGCCCAGGGCCGGCAGCTGATCGTCACCGGCGCCGATGCTGGCGACCTGGAGGGCTGCGCCGTGGCTATTGCTGCCGCTGGCAATGGCAGTGCAACCGTGCTGGCAAAGCTGACCCCGGGCTCGGGTTCGGTGAAGTCGGCGTAAGTCTTGGCCGGCACCGCTCACATACGCCTGGGTGGCGTGAGCGGTGCCGGTTCTTCCAAAGCGACAACGGGGGATCGCATGAGCGCCACCAGCACGCCGCGCGGCGTACGCAACAACAATCCTGGCAACATCGATCGCACCAGCACGCCGTGGCAGGGTGAGGATCGCTCCGCCGCCGCCATCGCGCGCGAGCAGCGTTTCTGCGTGTTCCTGACCCCGCAGGCCGGGTTCCGCGCCTTGGCGAAGACGCTGCTCACTTATCAGCGCAAGCACGGCCTGCGCACGGTGAAGGAGATCATTGGCCGCTGGGCGCCGCCGGTGGAGAACAACACTTCGGCGTACGTCCAGGAAGTTGCCAAAGCGGTCGGGGTGAGCCCGAGCGAGATCATTAGGCTGGACAACACCGTGACGTTGGAGCGGCTGGCCACCGCCATCGCCAAGCACGAGAACGGCGGACTGTTCTGGCGACGCGAGGTGATCGCGGCCGGCGTCGCTGAGGCGCTCTCGTAATGGTCGGGGGCGAGGTGAATGCGCACGCACCTTGGTGGGCCGCTGGAAGTGTAGTGGCCCTCTGGCTCTTGCGAGAGACCTGGACGGTGTTGCTCTCGCGCAGGAAGGAGCGCACTGAGACTGACGCCAATGTTGAACTTCTGAACGGGCTTGTCCGCCGTGTGGACTCGCTGGAGAGCTCCCTTACCGCAACCACCGAGAAGCTCATGGAAGAGATCAAGCTGCGCATGGCGGCTCAGGAGGAGGCGCATAGGCTGCGTCTGCGCATCATGTCCCTCGAAGCGGCGATGCGAAGCGTGGGTGCGATTATCCCCCCCGAAAGTCCGGTGGTGTCGGCATGATCCGCGCCCTCATCATCGCCG
The DNA here is from genome assembly GCF_051853085.1 of Stenotrophomonas sp. T8. Taxonomy (NCBI): domain Bacteria; kingdom Pseudomonadati; phylum Pseudomonadota; class Gammaproteobacteria; order Lysobacterales; family Lysobacteraceae; genus Stenotrophomonas; species Stenotrophomonas sp. T8. The sequence goes on from NZ_CP195329.1 coordinate 1,251,089, forward strand.
TCCTTCTGCTGGTGGGTGTCATTGTCTGGCAGCGTGGCTCGGTGTCCATCGCTCACCGTGCGGCCGACAAGGCTGTGTCGAGCCGTGACGCCATGAGGCGGGAGCGTGACGCTGCCCGAGCTGAGGCCGATGCCGCCAACGAAACCCTGAAGGTCGAGCGTGGCAGCGCCATCGCCGCAAACAACCTGGCGTCCAAGTACGAAAAGGAAAAGAACGATGCACAGAAGGCATCTGATCGCCTCGTCGCTGATCTTCGCGCTGGCAACCAGCGCCTGCACCAGCGCTGGCAAGCGTCCGTCGCCACCGCAGAGCTGTCCGCGGCCGCCGCTGCCGGCAGCCAGCTTGATGGTCGAGCCGACGACCGAATTGAAAGTGCGGGCCGAGCTATTGGCGCCGCCGCACAGTGCGACGCCCAGGTGAGGGCGCTGCAGGCTTACGCGATGCTTTGCTCTGGAGGTGCGCGGTGAGCGAGGTCGACTTCCTCCGCGATCTGGATAGCAACTTGCACGCCGCTTTTTCGCTGGCGGGCATGGCGTCGCAAGGTCGGTACACGGCCAAGGATGGTCGGACGATCGAGGGCGCGCGTGCCTATGTGGAGCGTGACGTTGAGACCATCGGTGAACTGCGCCAGTTCAGGTCAGGCCGTGTGGAGATCGCGTACCTGCGTTCGGACGTAGCGCCTGATCAGGGCGATCGCTTCGAGTTGGTTTCGATCGCGTTCGGTACTGAGGTCTTCGTCAACAGCAAGAAGATCAGCGATGACGGCTCACAGAGCCGCTGGCTGGTGACCCGTGGCTGACCTGGCAGAGCCGCTTTCGTGGCAGCTGGTGGAGTTCCTGGCTGCTCGCGTCCGCCTGATCTCGCGCAGCAATGGCTTCCGCACCGACATCGGCGCGGGCGCCGTAATCATCGATGAAACCGAGATCGGCGAGGACAGTACCGAGCCAGCAACGATCATCTCTGTCCGCCAGCTATCGCGCAGTGGTGGCGGTGTGGCCCAATCCGCCTCCGATGCGGCCATCACCATCGAGTTCGAAGTTCCGCGCGGCAGCGATGAGGCGAATCCCAGGCTACTCGTTCACCGCGCGCGCCACGACCTGATCCGCGCCCTGACGTTCAAAGAGAAGTCGCTGCCGCTGGGGGTGACCAGCTTCGAGCTGCTGGAAACCCAGCTGGCGACCCTGGAGGACGATGCCGGGCATACCGCCGTAGTCGCTCAGATCACCGCGCGGGCTGGTCTGACCGAGACCTTTGAGCCCGTGTCCAACCAGTAAAGGAACCAGAACCATGGCACAGCCAAAAGTCCGCAAGTTCGCAGGTGACCTGCGCTTCTGGGAGCACGGCGCGAACGGCGCCCGCATTCCCGTCATCCCGGAGCCGGCTGACAAGTTCGGCAACCAGCCGCTGGAACAGTCGTCGTTGACGTTCAGCTACGAAGCTGGCGACTCGGTGGAGATCAAGAGCAAGCGCCGCGACGCACGCTACCAGCAGATCATCCACAAGGATTCCAACCCCGGCGTCACCAGCGTCTCGATTACCGCGCTTGAAGTGCCGACGGCCATCCTGGCCCGCATGCTGTACGGCACGCTGGTGGCCACCCAGGTCGCCGCCGGCACCGCGACGGACGTCTCCGTGAGTGTGGCTAGCGTGGACACTCCGGTGAAGCTGCCGCACAACTTCCTTCTGGCCGATACCGAGCCGACTTTCAAGAAGGGCGCGGTCGACTTGGTCAAGGGCGCGGATTACACCCTCGACTCGGTGCATGGCCTGCTGATTCCGAAGTCCGGCGGCCAACTGCAGGCTGGCGATACCGTCGTGGCGAACTACAAGTACGACGCGTATCTGGAAACCGCTATCAGCGGCGGCACCACGCCGAGCAAGTCCTTCCAGATCTTGGGCGACATGCAGGACCGCATCAGCGGCGACGAGGGCTTGCTGACCATCCCGAACGTCGACCTGACCGTGGACGGCGATGTGGACTGGTTCAGCGATGAGCCAATCCAGGTGACCCTGACCGGCCCGGTGATCTTCCAGGCCGGCGAGGCCGATCTCTATACGTTCAAGATCGCGGCGCAGTCGGCGGGCTGAACGAGCTGTTGCCTTCGGCAAAAGGGAGGGCGCCCGAACGGCGCCCTCCAAGCATGAATCAGGAACGTTCAGTGGCGTCCAATCGCAACAACAACCTGCTCAAGTACTACGTCAGCGGTCGGCGGGCAAAGGGCTTTCACGGCCTCACCGATCTGGCTGGCGGCGTGCTGAACCGGTACGACCTGTCGGTGCAGCGCGCCTTTGTTGGGCTGCAACGCCGGGCTGGGCCGGCCACTGCACAGGAGGTGCGTGCCTCCTACAACATTCGGGCCTCGGCTCTGCGCGGTAAGTACCGAGTGGAGACAGGGGAGCGAGGTTACAGCACCGGCAAGCGAGGCAAGGATGATTTCCTCTCCATCTGGGCAAGTACGCGGCAGATTTCGCTGATCGAGTTCGGTGGTCGTTGGGCCGGCCGTAAGTCCAAAGGTGCGACAGCAAGCATTGGCCTGGGCGAACCGAAGACCTACGACGGTGCCTTCATAGCCACAATCAAGGGTCGCAGGGCCATCCGGGTACGCAGCTGGGATCGGGCGCAGCAGAAGCGCCACGGCCGTGGCCCGGTGCGCATCCTGCGTGGACCCAGCCCGTTCGAGATGCTCTCCGGTGCTGATGGCAATAGTCGGGCCCTAGCGGCGCGGCGTCGCCTGATCGACCGTTTCCACACCACCTATCTGACTGAGTTGCGCCGTCAATGGCGCGTTAACGGGAACACCAATGGCTGATCGGCTGGAAGAAGCAATCCGCGTTGTCATCGAAACTCGGGGCCGCGAGGGTGTGGATGAACTGCGCGCGGCGTTCGATGATCTGGGTGACGTATCGGTCGAGACGGCTGGGAAAGCCTCGAAGCTTTTGGACTCGCTGACCGGCCTGAACGCAGCAGCTGCGAAGGCGGATGCGTACGACGGGATGCTGGCAAACCTTGCCGAGCTGGAGCAGCAGTTTGACGCCAACCAGAAAGCCGCGCTGGCTCTCAGCCTCGGAATCGGCGAGATGGAGAAGCCCTCTCGCGAGGTGCTGGCTGCCCAGCGTGAGCTGCGCAAGGAGGGCGAGCGCCTGCAGAAGGCGCTCCATGAACAGTGGGATGCTGTCGCCAAGGCCGATAGCGAGCTGTCCTCGCTGGGCGTCAATACCGCCAACCTGGCCGACCACCAGCAGCGTCTGCGGGTCGAGGCGACCCGTAGTGCCGCAGCACTCAGTGAGCAGGCCCGAGCCGCAGCGGCTGAGGCCGAGGCGGGGCGTCGGCGCAAACAGCAGATCGATGAGGGCGAGGCTGCCTTCCGCAAGCAGGCCAACACCAGCAAGGCGGCGGCAAAGGCGTTGGCCGATTACCGGGAGCGCGCTGATGACGCCGCAGCCGGCAGCGGTGACCTGGCGTCGGCCACCGAGAGCACTGTTAGCTGGTTTGGCAGGCTCAAGGCGGTAGCAGCTGGCGCGATTGCATTTGTCGGTCTGAACCGAGTGGTCGATGGCATCAAGGCCATCGTGAAGGAAGGCAGCGACGCCGAGCAGGAGCTGGCGCAGCTGGAAGCGGCCCTACACGCCACGGGACGCACCAGTGAGTTCACCGCGCAGAGCCTGGCCGCCATGCGCCAGCAGCTGCAGAGTGGGCTGTTTGACGATGGGCAGATCAGCGCCGCCCAGGTGCGCCTGCTGTCATACACCAATATTGTAGGCGAGCAGTTCCCGGCAGCGATGCAGATCACCATCGACCAGGCCCAGCGGTTGGGCATGTCGCTGGAGCAGTCGGCCGAGGTTGTGGGCAAGGCGCTGCAGACGCCGTCTAAGGCTATGGAAGGCCTGAGCAAGCAAGGCTTCGCGCTGGACGACAGCCAAAAGGCGCTTATCAAGAGCCTGGAGGCCACGGGCCAGGTCGCGCAGGCGCAGTCCATTATTCTGGACCTGCTTGCAGAGTCGTACGGCGGAGCGGCAGCAGCAGCGAAGGTGGGTACCATCGCGGGCCTGTGGAAGGCTGCCACTGATCGGTTCAAGGACTGGAAGCAGGAAGTTGCCGACCAGGGAGTGCTGACCTACTTCAAGGACCAGCTGAACACGCTTCTGACCACGCTGGATCGCCTTGCGGCCGATGGCAGCCTGTCGCGCTGGGCCAAGCAGACCGCCCAGGCCATCATCACCATGGCTGAGGCGGTGAAGGGCACGACCCAGTGGGTTGTGGACCATGCGCGCGTGATCGGCCTGATGGCCGCCGCGTACGCTCAATTCAAGATCGTCGGCGCGCTCATCCAGCTGAACGCCTGGCGTGCCTCCCTGATTGCGACTACAAACGCTCAGATCGCCAACAACGCAGCGGTTGCCAGCGGAAGCCGTGGCATCGGTCGGTTTGGCGCGCTGTTGCGTGGTCTGCCCAAGATCGTGCCCATTACCGTCGCTGTACTGGGGCTGGAAGCGGCCATGGGCGGTCTGGATGTCCTCAAGACCGTGGCTCAGGATATCTGGAAGCAGCACGACCCGGCGCTGAAGCGTGCCGGTGAAGCGCAGCGGGCCTACATCAGCCAGGTGCGCGACTCCGCGCTGCAGCTGCGTCAGCAGGCGGTGTCTTTCGTCGCATACCGTGACGTGGTCATCAAGTCAGCCGAAGAGGTTGCGAAGCTGGGCGAGGCCGAGCGGCAAGCCTACGAAAAGCGGCTGTCTGGTCTGGAGCAGTACCTCACCGCGCAGGAGGGGTTCCTGCTGATGCAGCAGAAGGCCGGTGTTGCGACGGCAGAGCAGCTGCAGCAGCTGGGCCAGGTCACACAGCGGTTGCTGGACGTCTCCACGGGCTTTGCATCCCTGCAAACAGGTGTGAAGACCGCCGCTGATGCTCTATCCAACGGCATTGGTGGCGCTGCTCAGCAGGTTGTGGCGCAGCTTGAAGGGATTGATGGCAACGCCAAGCTGGCGGCTGAGTCCATCCGTAAGATGTTCTCCGGGCTCAACTTTGCCGATACGGCCAGCCTTGCCTCGGTAGGCGAAGCGCTGGGCTTCATCGCCACGCAAGGTGCTGCGGCCCAGCAGAACGTGCGTGATGGCCTTCTCGCGACGCTGCAGCAGCTGTCGGGTGAAGAACTCGCCCGGTTCCAGGGTGCGGCGCAGGCGGCATTTAGCTCGCTGCCACAGGGGGCAGTGAACGCTGCGGCGGTGCTGCAGACCACTCTGCTTGCCGCGATGACCAAGCTGGGCGTGGCCTCGGGCCAGCTGGGGGTCAGCTTCAGCCAGGCAGGTCGGGATGCCATCGCTGCGTTCGGTGCCGTCACAGAGAACGCCATTGCGGCCGGCACGCAGATTGAGGCTGCGTTCAAAGCTGCCTTGGGAAATGTGGCAACACTGGACGAGGCACGTACCTTAGGCAGCCTGCTACAGGCTGCGGGCGAGCAAGGGCGCGTCGGCTTTGACTCAGCAGCGAGGTCGGCGGCCGCCTTGAGCGCACGGATTCGCGAGATCCAGGCCGGCCTCAACCCGCTTGCCGATGAGTTCAAACGGCTTGGTATCCAGTCGCAGCAGTCTCTGGATGCGGCCCGTGACTCTGCTTGGGAAGCCTTCGAGACCATCCGGCAGGGAGCGGCCAGTGGCAAAGCATCTGTCGAGGATGTCCGTCGTGCGTTCAGGGCGTACGCCGATACCGCAAAGGCAGCTGTCGCCGATAGTGATGCCTGGCGCCGGAGCCAGGTACAGTCCCAGCTGGACGTTCAGGGCGCGATCTACGACACCGGCGATTCGATGGAGCAGCTTGGGGCGAAGGGCGCCGCTGCGATGGGTCGAGTCGAGCAGGGTGCTCAGAAGGCGACTGACGCCATGCTCGACGTTAAACGCGCATCGGATGAGGCCGCGACCGGCGTTGAACGGGTCGCTGAGGGAGCTTCTGCGGCCGGAGGCAGCTTGGCGAGCGCCTCAAGTGCCGCTCAGGGCTTCTCGCTGAGCATGGGTGAGATTTCGCAGAAGACGAGAGACATGTTGAGCCAGATGAGTGGCCCGAACAGCCTTCAGCAGTTCGCCAACATCTGGAATTCGCTGTACGCGCAGCGACAGGAGCTTGCCAAGTACACCGAAGAGCAAAAGCAGTTGCTCGAAGGCATGGACGAACTCGCAGGCAAGCGAAAGGAGCTGGCCGAGCGCTTTGACCTGGTCGGCGCCAGCGAGCTCGATAGCGTGGTTCAGCTTGAGAACGAAATCGAAGCGAAGCGGCTGGAAAAGGAAAGGGCCGCGAAACAGGCGGCCGAGGAGCGCCGGAAAGCTGCTGTCGCTGAGGCGGAAGCACAGGCGAAGGCCGATGCCTCCCGGATCAAGGCGGGTGAGGCGAAGGAACAGGTTCTGGTCATCGACTGGAAGGCGCCTAGCAAAGAGATCGTCGCTGGCGCGACTGCAGCCGAGCAGCAGCAGGCCGAGCGCATCGCGAACATGGTTGCGCCACTGGTGCTCCGCAGGGTTCAGCAAAGCCGATCCGTGTCTGTGCGGGGGAGGCGCTGATGACGCGCATCATTCTGGGGGCTATCGACCTTCCTGCCGATCTCCAATGGTCCGACGAGTTCACGGCCTGGCGCGTCGGCCAACAGGCGCGTACGAGCCTGACCGGCGCCCTGATCGTCCAGGAGTCAGCGCGACAGGCCGGCCGCCCGATCACATTGAAAACGACCCGCGACGGGACTGCCTACGTCGGGGTGGTGTCTCTGCCCACTCTTCGGGCCCTGCAGGAGAGCGAGAGCGAGGCGCGCGCAGCGCCCATCGATCTCATCATGCCCGCGCACAACGGCGGCGAGCGAGCGTTTCAGGTGCGCTGGCGCCGAACCGATGGTCCAGCGATTGAGGTTGAGCCCACCCGGTTTGCTGTGCCGGCTCTGGATGCCGATCTGTTCTCCATCACTCTTCGCCTCATGACGGTGTAACCAATGACCATTTCTGCAACCGACATCAAGCTGCGTCAGTCGCAACGCCTGACGGACAATCCCGACGGCGGCGGCCGTATGGTCCAGGCTGAGATTGTCGACGGGACAATGAACAACCTTTTCCCTGACATCGGTGACGAGGAGCGCACGACGGGTCGAGCCACGCTACGCAAGATGTTCGTCCACGTCGATACCGCCAACACTGACGTGCTGAAGGATGCGATCGGCGTGCTGATCGATCCGCCAGCTGACCCGCGCGTAACGGTGAGCATGTTCGCGACGGGCTCCTATGCTGATGTACGTGCTGATGCTAAGAATCGAGTGGAGAGCTACATCACTCGAGGTACTGAGTCTCGCTTCATTCTGATGGGCAACCACTTCATCGGTCAGATGACAATGCTCGTCTATACGACCGCGGATGCTCCGAGCCCGGACATCAACGACAACCTCTCGTTGCTCACGCTCGCCAGTTCGGGTCACGACGAGGGCGAGCAGTATGTGCGCGTCAAGTCCGTTCTTTCGCGTACCACCCGCACGTTTACCGACGACCAGGGCGCATTCGAGCGCGACGTGCTGGTCATTGAGCTGGTGAATGCCCTCCTGCGCAACTTCTATGGGCAGGAAGTGGTCCGGTACACCGCGACGAAGCCGGCAACGCGGGTATACGAGACGAATGTCGTTGACGCGACGAGCTACCACAGCGTCAAGCGCTTGGCCGCAGCAGGGAAGCCGGGTGACCTTTCAGTCCAGATCGATACACCATACGTGCCGATCGTCCCCACCTCCACGGCCGAGACCCCGGTGAGTGATGTCCTGGCTGGTATGGGGACGATGAGCCACGTGCCCTCAGGCCCTGCGGGCAGCCTCGGCCAGCAGTTCACCGCCAGTTTTCAGGCTGGCGTGCCTGTGACCCGTTACCTGGGCACTGGTATCGCCGTGGGCAGTGTCAAGGTGATGGCGGGAAGCGTGGAGCTGACTGATGATGGAAGCGGCGGCCTGGTTTCCGCCGCTGCGACCTCCTGGGGAGGTACGGTTGATTACCAGGCGGGCGTAGTGGCCGTCACTCACGCTACGGGGACCGGCGGGCTGAGCATGAGCATCACCGCGACTCCGGCCGGGTCGATCCCGATGCAGGGATACACGGACGAGATTGCAGTGACCCAAAACAATCAGGGCATGGTGTGGCTGCTGCAGGCCACCCCACTTCCGGCGCCCGGCACCGTTACCGTGGACTATCGCGCCTTGGGCCGCTGGATTCGGCTCTCCGACAACGGCAAGGGTCAGCTCGTCGGCAAGCCCGGTCAAGGAAGCGGCACGGTCAATTACATGACCGGTTCCATCGTCCTCACTGCTGGCGCGCTCCCAGATCTGAAGAGCAGCATCATCGGCGCGTGGGGCACACCCGTAATCGCTGAGTCGCGCACCGGGGATGTCGCGACTCAGGCTCCTTCGCTACAGTTCGTCTTGGGTGAGGGAGCGGCGGTACCTGGAAGCGTCCGCATGACGCTCCGCATTGGCGGTGCAGATGTACTGGTCACGGATAATGGCGCCGGCGGGCTGCTGATTGCAGGGCAGGTTCGTGGTTCGATCTCCTACTCTACCGGTGAAGTCTCCCTCAGGCCCGTGACACTTCCGGACGCCGACAGCCAGCTGGCGGTCACGTACGACGCGGGGCGCCCGTTGAACGCATCACCTCAACCCGTTCCGGACGGTTCGGGCATCGTGTCGTTCACGCTTCCCCAGGGGCCTGTCCGCGCCGGGTCTGTCCTGTTGGACTGGATCATCAGCGTTCTGCGCGACCGAGATGATATTGGCTCGGCACCGCAGCCGATGCGTGTGATCGCCAAAGACGATGGAAACGGCAACCTCATCGCTGTTTCAGTGGGTGACACCGTTACCAGCACAGTGCTTGGGGCGGTCAACTACAGCACCGGCGCGGTCACGCTACAGGCCGGCAAGTTCATGGTGCGCCAGGTGTCCTACCCGCAGTACGAGATTCGCTCGGGTCGTCTCAAGGTGGTGGGGTATGGCCGTATCGATGTGCTTGCGCAGTTCTCCGCTGGAACTATCGTGTCCGTGAGCTGGCTGCTTGCCGGTGATACGGCGCCGGAAGCTCAAGAGAGTCTGCCGCTGCCGGCGATGCAGCTGCAGCTCACGCCAACCATCAGCGACAGCGTCGTTCCCGGAAGCGTTCGGTTTACGTTCCGTGGCAGGACCTATGTCGATCGCAGCGGCGGCCTGTATCACAGCATCGACCCGGGCACGGGGGCTGGCATCTACGCAGGCACAATCGACTATACCTCCGGTGTGGTCAACATGACGCAGTGGGTGCCGGGCGGAAACAACACCGTTCAGGTCCTCTCGTTGCTGACCCGAATCGCCGACCCTGGTGTGGCGTTCACCTTCTTCCGTGCGCCGGGGTCGCCGTTGCGCCCGGGGATGTTCACGCTCAGGGCGAATCGGCTGGACGGCGAGCTGATCACAGCCACTGCCGACATCAACGGAGACATCTCCAGCCCTCAGATGCGGGGCAAGGTCGATTGGGAGAGCGGTGTCGCCAAGGTTCAGTTCGGCCAGTTGGTGCCGGTGGCTGGCAATGAGGGACAGCCGTGGTTTGATCCAAGCTTGGTGGAAGGTGACCAGGTGTGGCGTCCGGCGCTGGTACTGCCCGGTTCCATCTACATGGGCGCTGTGGTCTATCGGTCCATTCCGCTGTCCGAGGTTGTCATCGGCCTTTCTTCCGTCCGCCTTCCGAGCGACGGGCGCGTTCCGGCATTCAAGGCTGGGCAGACTGTGCTCGTCCACCACACGGCAAAGCACACAATCGCGGCACCTCAGGCCGGTCAAGTGGTGGCGTTCGGCCGTACCAGAATCGCAGCCGTGGAAGTGCGTGATTCGAAGGGGGTACCAATCGATAGCGCCTGGTACTCCATCGACGTGAGCGCAGGGAGGCTGGTCTTCAGCGACCCGTTGAACCTTTCCGCGTATCAGCTGCCGGTTGTGATCAGCGAGCGTGTTGAGGACCGCAGGCTGGTCGTTCAGCCTCAGATTACGGGTGAGATCGAGATCAACACTGGCCTGTCGCATGACTACCCGGCTGGGGAGGCGATGATCAGCTCGGCCCTCCGCCTGGGTGAGGCAAATGGGTCGCTGGACTTGCAGGCGCGGGTGGTAAACCTCTTCGATCAAGCGGCCTGGACGGGTGTCTGGAGCGACGTGCTCATCGGAAGCGCTGCGCCAGGCACATTCAACGACACCGACTTCCCGCTGGTAGTTGCCAACAGCGATGCGATTACCGAGCGGTGGGCTATTCGATTCACCAACGCAACAGCCTTCGAGGTGATCGGTGAGACGGTCGGCACCATCGTGACCGGGAGCATCAGCGCCGATTGCGCACCCGTGAATCCGCGCACTGGCCGGCCGTACTTCACCATTCCTCGCGCCGGTTGGGGCTCAGGCTGGTCCACCAACAACGTAGTGCGATTCAACACGGTGGGTGGCCTGGCACCAGTCTGGATGGTTCGCACCACGCTGCCGGGCACACCGGAGAGCGTTACGGATTCAACTCGCTTTCAAGTCATCGGCAATGTCGCAGGAGTTCAAGCATGAGCCTCACCCCAACGGTCTATCGAAGCACCGATCCAGGTGCACCACTTCTGTCCGGCACTGCTGGGGCGCTACTCACGGTTCTGGACGCAATCCTTGTTGACGGCTATGGCCTGGGCGAAAGCCGGAAGGCAGGTATGGGCTGGACCAAGGGTTTCTCGGGCTCCGGACTGAGGGCGTACAGGGGCTCGCCGATTACGGGGTCCGGCTACTACCTTCGTGTAGATGATACGGCCGCCCGGTCGTCTCTGCTTCGCGGGTATTCGAGCATGAGCGACATCAACACCGGGACCGATCCTGTTCCGTCCGACACCATGAAGTCCATCGGCTCCCGTTGGGACAAATCAAACAACGCCAGCGCCGAGGCGCGGCATTGGGTCGCCGTGGGGAACGAGCGGTTCTTCTACTTGTTCATCGATACGGCCGGCCTCTTCGCATCACAGGGTACTCAAGGGACGTATGGACACTACGCAGGCGACATGATCTCGATGCGTCCAGGTGACCGCCACAACTTCTGCGTGTCCTATAAGGGCAGCGATTCAGAGGCGACCAGCACCATTGGTTACGCGTTCAAGGCTCAGAGCGGCTGGTCAAATTCTCCGAGCAGCGATCCGGTCACGTCGGCATTCGTCGGTCGATCGTTTACCGGCACGCCCGGTTCAGTGCGTGTACTGCTCAGCGCGCCCGGCCAGAACAGCGGCGGTCTGGTAGGCAGCTTGTCTGCCTTCCCCGCATATCCTTACCCGGGCAACGGAGGTCTGCTGTATGGTTCGATCGATGTGCTTGAGGGCGCCTACCAGCCTCGGGGCCGCTTGCCGGGAATCTACGCACCGATTCATCGTCGCCCGTTTCCGGACCAAGGGCAGATTACCGATGTTGAGGGACTTCCTTTCGGTACCGTGTTGATGGCAAAGCACGTAAGCGGCGAGACCATGTCCGGTTTCCAGGACTCCTACACGGGGCAGATTCTGATCGACATGACGAACGCCTGGGAGTAGCCGATGGCGATCGCAGCGACAAAATTTGGCTTCCGCTGGGGCGCAGCCACGTTCAAGTATCGCGGTGGCTCCAACCGGATCGAAGCGAAGTGGTCTACGAGCCAATACTGGGCCGGGCGCGCACACCTCGCCGGTGAGGCGCCAAAGACAAGTGATCCGCAGGAGCCAGACGGCAGATTTCGTATCCTCAATCAGCCTGCGCGTGGGCGCGTGCTGGTGCTTGAGCGAGGGTCAGGCATCTGTGTTGCATCCGTGCTCAGCAAGGCGGACGGAACGTGGCGAGTGGATCGGTTGAGCGCTGCCTATCACTACACGGTTATCGGCTTTGACGACAACGGTGCGCAGAACGCTGCGATTCAGGACTGGATCGCGCCGGCGACCGAAGGCTGATGGATGAGCGCACCTGGTAACCGGGCCGGACTCAACCTCGGGCCGCTGTGGGAAGCCGGCGGCCGGTGGGTTGGCCTCAATCTGGGGGTCGATTGGTGGTCGGAAGAGCCACCTGAGCCGCCGGCGCGGGATCTGCGAGCGAGCATCGCTTTTGCCTGGGCCCCGGCTCGATCTGACCGCGCCTTGACTGTCGTGAGCTGGGGCCAGTCCGAGGTAGCGCGTCTGAGTGTATCGCCTAGCTGGGAGCGGGCGGAGCCCCGCACTTCCGCGTCGCTGGCCGTGGGTTGGGGCCTGTCTGCGCTCCTGCGGCAGTCGGACACCCTGGCATGGCGCGGTTGGCAGCCCCTCGTCAGGTATTCACTGTCGGCGTCCTGGCGGCCATTGGACCGATGCGGTATGCAGTTGGACAGTCCATGGGGAGTAGGCGGCCTGACCAGCCGCTATGCGGATCTTCCATGGCGACAGCAGGCCATGGTCGGGCGGGGTGTGGCTGCGGGATGGGTGCACAGACCAACTATCCGGGAACGTTGGCAGGCGCCATGGCAGCAGCCACAGGAGAGGCGACGTGGCAGTCGACTGCCTTGGGGAAGCGCGGCAAAGGTTCCTTGGATCGTTCGCCCTCCAGTAATTCCGCCAGATCCGGACCCCGAACCACAGCGCCCCCCGGGTGCAAGAGTAGGACTGAATCTGGGCTGCCCGGTGATGGATGGGTTCGGGGTTGTTCCTTTGAATCTTGGTGTCGTCGCTTGCTACGCGGTGCGCCCGCAACGTAGGACCTATGTCGTGATCAACACAGTTTCCTTTGTCCGCCTTCCAGATCGAACCCCCATCGAGCTGACCCGGATCTCGCTCAGCTCAAGCCGTAGTGCGTGGGGGTGGACCTTTGAATTCGAGCTGGCCGATCCGGGGCAGCTGTCGCTGTTGAAGCCAACGGCGGCCGGGCCCCGTCAGTTCGAAGTCGTTCTCAACGGCTACACATGGACCGGCATCGTGGAGAGCTTCCAGAAGCAACGAGAGTTCGCAGACGGCGGCGTCCGGTGCAGTGGGCGCTCACGCACCGCCCTCCTGGCCGCACCGTATGCGCCTGCTCGGGTAAAGGTCGCCAACGAGGCAAGGAGCATGGCGCAACTTGTGGCAGAGGAACTGGTGGATACCGGCTTTACCAGCCACTACAAGACGGTCGACTGGACCGTTCCCCCTGGCGCTTGGTTCTATGACGGTAGCGCGCCGTTGGATGCCATCAGTGCGCTGGCCGAGGCGAGTGGCGCCGTTGTTCAGTCCGATCCGAAGGACCTTGCGCTGCACGTTCGCGCGAGCTATCCGGTCAGCCCTTGGCTCTGGCGCGACACCCAGCCGGACCATGTGTTGCAGGAGGACATCGTGCTGACGGAGAGCCTCCAGATGCGGAGCGCGCCGCTGTACGACGCCGTTATCGTGACTGGCGAGCTGGCCGGCAAGGGCGTGACCTGCAAGGTGAGAAAGGCTGGCGAGGCCGGGCAGCTCTTTGCTCAGCAAGTAAGCAGCCCGCTCATCAGCGTGGCGGCCGCCGGGGCGGAGCGAGGGCGGAATGTTCTATGTGATCGAGGGGAGCAGGCTGCGGTGGACCTGACAGTGCCACTGTTTCCGAAGCCGCTGATGTCGGGCGAGGTTGGCGCAATCATGCCCTTAGATTTAGTGGAAGTGGTCGGGGCTGAAGGCACCTGGCACGGGCAGTGCGACTCGCTGCGCATTGAGGTCGTGATCGATCAGCAGGCCGTTGTGATTGAACAGACCGCCACTCTGGAGAGGCACTACACCGATGCGGACTGACCTCTGGGATCAATTTGGCGAGCTGGTAAGCAGCAGTCCTCGCTTGCTCGCGACAGTTACCGCTCACAACAGTGACGGTACCAGCACTTTGACCACTTATGACGGGGTGCAGATGCGGGCCTTTGGTCAGCTCCAGTTGTCCATTCCATACAACGTGTGGGTCAGAGGTGGACGCCTGATTGAGGCCGCACCCAACATGCCGGTCATCGAAGTGACCATCTAGCAAGACAGGGCGCCGCCCGGATGCCGGCAAGCATCCGGGCGGCGCCGCAACACAGGTGATCTCAGCACCTGGCATTGGCCGTGGCCCCGTCGCCCTCGCGAGAGCGGCGGGGTTGTCGGCTTCCCCTATCGCAAATACTGAGAACCCATGCCCAAGCCAATCATCTCTTGGCCGGGCGGCAAGCGCCGCCTACTGAAACACCTCTATCCACACTTCCCAATCCACGACTGCTACGTCGAGGCATTCGCCGGCGGCGCCGCGTCGCTACTCATGAGGCCGTACCCAGCCCAGATGGAAGTGCTCAATGACATCAACGGCGAGCTGGTATCCCTGTATCGCTGTGTGCGCCATCACCTGGATGAGTTCGTGCGCATGTTCCGCTGGTCCTTGGTTTCGCGGCAGATGTTCGAATGGGCGCAGATGGCATGCAAGCGGCGCTTCTCAGTCGCCTTCACTCTATGGAGGGAGTACTGGATGCCGAGGGACAGAAATGTCGTCAAGGCAGAGCCACTGCCTCGCGCTCTCCAGTCCGTAAGCCACTAGCGAGCCCATGCAGATGTTGTCAGCGTTTACTCGCCACGTATGCCTACGATTAGCAGCAGACACGCACGCCTCAGCCACTCTGCCGCTAGGCGTCTAAATCCACACGCGCGAGTATAGAAGCGGTAGGCGCATCCGCATCTCTCGTTTCTTTCACGAAAGATCCACGCAGGCCATAGGAATCTTAACTCTACATGAGTCGCGCTTTGAGCGCGGCAAGCCAACAAAGGAGATTCAGACGTAATGGATGGTATGACCTCATTGGGTTGCGATGGCACTGCCGTCATTGGCGTCGACAAATCAAATGCTGTGAAGCAAGCCTGCGTGAGAGGCACCGTAGCGTCATCGGTGCTATGTCGCAAGTTGGCGCCTATCGCTGTTGCAGTTGGAATTTCCTGTGCCGCAACCGCAAATGCAGTTGAAGTCCTCGGTCCTATCACCGTAGAGAACGGGGCCGAGTTTCATCTGCTAGATGGCGACGTCTTGACGTATTCGGGATCCGGATACGCCCTGTCGGTATCCGGGGACGGGAGCAGAGCGTCCGTTGAGGGTGCCTCGATTGAGTTGGGAGCTAGGGGGAGTGGAATCAGGGCTCTTTCCGGAGGACGTGTCAAACTCCTGTCGAGCGAACTTTTGATGGGAAATTCGCTGACCGGGGCAAACTACTCATTGTCTGCTTCAGGAGTCGGTAGCGTAATCGATTCTGAGGGTGTAACGATTCGCACAAGCAGGAATTCACTCAATGGTGGCAATATTGAAGCTTCTGCAGGTGCTGTAGTGAGTTTTCGCGGCGGAGAGATAGCTGTGGAGGGCGCGTCTGGAACAATCGCTGAGGCACGCGGAACGGATTCGAGAATTTCGATTGAGTCTTCAACTATCCGATCGGACTCAGGCGGTAGGTTGCTGGCGAGCCAGGGCGCGAGCTTGTACCTGACGGACAGTCTTATCGATCTTGGAGCCGGTGGAGTTCAAGCGGGAGTCTCGGTGTCTGGCGGCGGTAGTCAAGTTGTTGTCAAAGACAGCCGATTGGTGGGTGGATGGTTTGATGTTTCGAACGGCGGATCGCTATCCCTTATAGGCGTAAACGCCAGCTCAAAGGGTGGAGGTCTGCGGGTGCTTGGAGGCTTGTCGCCTGTCGTTTATTCACGCGCAGTGGTCCAAGGCGGCTCCTTCGAAAATGTTGGGGGGATCGGAGTCAATGTAAATCGCTTAGGTGAGTTCACTGGTGTTGGTGCGGCGTTCACCGTCACGGACGGCGAGTCCAACTTCTGGCTGTCCAATGACTCTTCAAAACTGACGCTGGATGATGTGGCTGTAACCAATTTCAGTGATGCTGTAGGTCATGGGGTTGACATCATAGCGGGCGCTGCGTCGATTTCAGGCTCATCTATCGAGACTCGTGGGAATGGTGTGTTTGGAGTGCGCGTCACTGGATCGACGGGTAGCTTAAGTAGCTCGCTGCGCTTGTCGCGCACTGCTCTAAATCTCTATGGTGATGGTGGCGCTGGAATATTAATAGGTGGTGGAACCTCCTCTGCTGATATCGCTTCTGTATCAATACTCGCTGAGGGGCAGGGTTCTGTCGGGTTGCTGCAAACAAATACAGCTACTCTCGCATCGGTGGATGATCTGCGAATAAACATGTCTGGACCAGGGGCGATTGGTTACAGGTCCTATTTGACAGTTGCTGGGGACTACTGGAACCGCGCATCATTCCAGAGTTCATCGTTTCGCGTTGCGGATGGTGTGGCGCTGTGGGTGCAGGGTGACAACCATGACTTGATATTGAGTGATGTGGAGATTGACGCGGCGGGTGGTCGGGGTGTTGCTTTCCGCGTAAGTGATCTTGCATTTACAAATGGATCCACATTGGCGACTAGAACGGCAAATTTGACGGCTATTGCCAGCTCAATCAAGGGTAATGTTAGTGTGGAGAGCACCAGCTCCGACGTTGCTATTCGTTTGCTGAATGGGACGTCGCTGTTTGGAGATATTTTAAGTAGGAACGGCGCGCTTGCTCGATACACGCAGCTTGACGCGACAAGTGCCTGGAAGATCAGATACGAGTCAAACATTGGCGATTTTGATCACGCCGGCAGTGTGGAATTCTCACCACAGTCAGAAGGATTTGGTTCGATTACGGTTCATGGTAACTACCGATCGCTGGATGGTAGCTGGTTGCTCAACCGTGCGCTGGGAGGGGACGACTCGCCTGGTGATCGCGTTGTGATCGAGGGTGACGCGGAGGGAAGGGGCTTCATCTCGGTGCGTAACGTCGGAGGCCTTGGTGGTCAGACGTTGAATGGCATCGAGGTAATCTCTATCAAGGGAAATTCAGATGCGCACTTTGATCTAAAGGGGCGAGCTGTGGCGGGGGCGTATGAGTACTTTCTTCGCAAAGGCCGGGCTTCAAATCCCAACGACGGCAACTGGTACCTGACATCCGAATACACTGATCCGGTTGATCCGGTTGATCCGGTTGATCCGGTTGATCCGGTTGATCCGGTTGATCCGGTCGACCCCATTGGGCCCGTTGCTCCGGAGTTTCCGGTCGATATTGATCCTGTTCCACCGACCCCAAAAGTCCAGCGTCCGGAAGGTGCTAGCTACCTGGCTAACCAGAAAGCTGCAGCTGCGCTGTTTAGACTCTCTTATCGCGACCGATTCTCAGCGGCGGCGGATGAAGCTGAGGGGGCGCACTCGATCAATGCCTGGGCGAGGGTTACGAGCGAGCATCCTCGCTTCATGGGTCTGCGTTCGCAGATTTCCTCAAATACAGATTTGTACTCTGCAGTGGTTGGCATTGGCCGGACCATCACGACCGGCGGGCAGTCGGATGTTGACGCGGGGTTGATGATTGGGATCGGGCGCTCCAGCAGTCTTGCGAGGTCGTTGATCACGGGCTACCAGTCTCGAGCTGTAGCCAATGGCACGAGTCTGGGGGCCTACGCTAGCATGCGCACCCCGCAGCAAGGTCCCGGTGCCGGGTACATTGACCTTTGGGCTCAGACCTCAAGATTTAAGAACTCCGTTGCAGGTGAGGCGCTGACCCCTGAGCGGTATGACACTCGCTCAACCAGTGTTTCTGCCGAACTTGGATATTCTCTTAAATTTTTGGCTTCTGGCGCTTCGATAATTTTGGAGCCAGAGGTTCAGTTTGTCCGCACCGTTATTTCAGGTTGGAGTCTCACAGAGAAGACGGGCACACCTGTCCTCTCTGGGCGCTACTCGGGAACGCAACGCCGATTCGGATCGCGGCTTTATGTCATACCGAAGCAGGAAAGCACCGTGACGGTGAGTCCATATCTGGCCTTCAATCGATGGGATACTGGACCAGCAACGCCTGTAGTGATGAGTGATGTTGTTTTGCCAGGGTCGGGCCCGCGACGAACAAACGAGGTCAAGCTCGGCTTGGAGCTGTCAAAGCAAGCAAGTTGGCAGGCGCGAGGTGAGCTTGTGCGAACTGTGGGTGAGATGGGCTACCGTAGTGTCAGTGGGCAACTAAGCATTTCTCACTATTGGTAGTGACTGTTTGCGGTTGCGCGCTACGCGATCCGGGCAAGATTGACGGCCATTTGCCGTCCGGGCTGTCCTCCTTAAAGCCCGCCACAACGGCTGTCGAAGTACCATCGCGCAGCTTTGCGCAGGCGCTCATCTGCGCGATCCATAACCTTTTCCAACGCGCCTAAGAGTGCCAGAGTTCGGACGGCGGTGGGTGAGGGTGGCGCGCAGCGTTCGGCGCAGAGCAATGGCGTTGGTTCGGTTCAATCAGAGGTTCAAACAAGTCTATTTTTGCTAAGTTCAGTTACGGTAGGTGTCAATTCGGGTGTCATTTTTTCTAAGTGTTTGAATTGAAAAGATTGCGCGCGGATTGCAAATCCGTTTACAGCGGTTCGATTCCGCTTGAGGCCTCCAATTGAAAAGCCCTGACTCCGGTCAGGGCTTTTTTGTTGGCTGCGATCGCTTTCGCGCTCGCACGATCGTTGCGCGGCTGGCGGTCAGTCATGGCGGCGGCGGCGGCGCTACACTTGCCTGATGAACCAGATTGATCACTTCCGCGGCGCCTTGCTCGGCCTCGCGTGCGGCGATGCCGTCGGTACCACGCTGGAGTTCAAGCCTCGTGGCAGCTTCACCCCGATCACCGACATGGTGGGTGGTGGGCCGTTCCAGCTGCAGCCGGGGCAATGGACCGACGATACCTCAATGGCGATGTGCTTGGCCGAGAGCCTGGTGCGTTGTGACACCTTCGATGTGCACGATCAGATGAACCGCTACGCCAACTGGTACCGGCATGGGTACTGGAGTGCGACCGGCGAGTGCTTCGATATCGGTATGGCAACGCGGGCTGCCATCGACCGGTTCCTGCAGGACGGCCAACCGCTGGCGGGGAGTGACGACCCACGCAGCGCCGGCAATGGCTCGATCATGCGTTTGGCGCCGGTGGCATTGCGCTACGCCGGGACTCCCGATCTGCAGGCAATAGCCGAGCTGAGTTCGCGAACGACCCACGCTGCGCAGGAGTGCCTGGAGGCGTGCCGCTTGCTTGCCGTCGCGCTGGAGCGGGCATTGGCAGGTGGCACCCGTGACGCGGTGCTGGATCTCAGCAATGTCCCCGTCGAGAGCGCGCGGCTGCAGCAGATCGCGGCGGGCGGCTACCGCGGTGCCACGCGTGAGCAGATCCGTGGCAATGGCTATGTTGCCGACAGTCTGGAAGCTGCACTCTGGTGCTTTGATCGCCACGACACCTTTGAAGCCGTCGTACTCGAGGCGGCCAATCTTGGCGAGGACGCCGACACCACGGCCGCCATCGCGGGGCAGCTGGCGGGTGCATTCCATGGTGCGCGCGGAATCCCCGGGCGGTGGTTGCAGAGGCTGGCCCTGCGTGCCGAAATCCAGGCGCTGGCCGATGTGCTGCACGCCTTGAACCAGGGCAGCGACCGCGCTGCGTGAGTCGGGTTCCCTGCCTGTGAACTGCGCCGGCAGGGCGCTCCCTGCGGCCGCCATTTCCGACGCCGCGCTGCTTCACCTGCAGCCGTTCGACGCGCCCCGGTCGCCAGTCTCAGCCGGCCACGACATGGAAAGGCGCTATGGTCGAGTTCCACGTCTCAGGGAGCCGCAATGGCGAGCAAGGACATCACGCGTCGTTCCAGCCACGGAGCGAAACGGAAATGAGCAAAGTCACGGCAGATGTGCGCTGGTTGACCTTCCGCTTGAAGAACGGGCAATCCATTGGCCCGGATCGGCTGAAGGACGGATGGGTCATCGCCTCGGAAACCGCCCGCTGCGGGGTGCGCCGCGAGCATATCGAAGGGTCGGGCCTGGTGTATGCCCTGTACGCGCCGGCCAACCTGGCCTCACCACGGCGCGCGGAAATGCGCATGCGCGAATTCCTGATGAGCTCGGGCTACACCTTCACGATGGGCACGCTGGGCGGCTGACCTGCGCGTGGGCCGCGATTGCTCAACGCTGCGCGGCCTTCAACGCCTCGATGATCTGCGCGCCGGAGAAGCCACAATGGCCTTCGCCAACGGGCGGCAGCACCTGTGGCAGCGGACGGGCGCCGGCCCGTGCGGCCGTCTGCGGATACACCGTCTGCATGCGCGGCACGATCGTCGGGTCGTTGTTGTTGAACTGGATCACCAGTGGTCGCCTCAACGCACCGCTCAATGCCAGCTCCCTGCGGACAGCGGCCTGCGCGGCAGGCACGGCGTCGATACGTTGCACGCCGGCATTGAACGCCATGTCGTCACCGAAGCCGCTGTAAGCCACACCTCTGTTGCCCACCGGCATGCCGCCACTGCGCGTGGCCAGTTCGTGCAGGACCAGTGCATGCAGGCTGATCGTGCCGGCCAGTGCATCAGCGGACACCTGCAGCCGCTGTGCCAGCAACGCGGCATGCGAGGGGCTGCGTTGCAGCGCATTGGAGATGCCCTGGTACAGTTCGCCCTGTGGCAGCGCAGCCGCGTCGCGTGAGACCAGTCCCGCAGCCGGCAGGCCTTCGGCCTTGGCAAAGAAGTAATCGAAAGCGACCAGCGTGGTCAGCAGATCACTCGCGATCTGTTCGCCACTGAGATTGGCGCCGCATAGCGACACGCCACCAGCGTAGTGTTGCGGGAACCGTTCGAGGCTGGCGAGGGTCACGGCGCCGCCCATCGAAAATCCCAGCATCCAGATATGGCGCACGTGCTTGAGTTCAGCCACTGCATGTCGGCGCAGGCGTTCCATGTCGGTGATCGCATCGGCCACCGCCCAGCCCTGACTGGCATAGGCGCTCTGCGCGACGGCGTAGCCTGCCGCCAGCAATGGCGCGGTGCCGTCATTGGCAGCCATCGGCGTAGCACGTGGCATGCCTACCGGCTCGTAGCCGTGCGCCAGCATCACCAGGTCACCGTTCCAGTCGGCCGGCACGTCCAGGCGCCACGGCGCGCCCTGCAGCTCGCCGCTCAGCGTGCGTGCCGCCGTTGGCGCTGACGCCAGCAAGGTCGTCGAAGGCAGCAGCAGGCCGAGGGCGAGGGCGCATCGAAGCAGGGCGGGCATCGGGGTCATTCCATGCGGGAATGACCCCGAGCATAGATGCCAGCGAAATGTTGCGCGCGCTGCACTGCCGCAGGAAGGGCGGGCTGGGGGGCGCCCGCTCCCAGAGTTGATCACGTCCGCTAAGGGGGTGATTCCGATACGATGTGTCGCCTTGATCTCTTTCTACTTTACCCAGGGTCCCGTCATGGTCGACCGTCTTGCCATTCTGCTTGAACGCTTTGCGGTTACCGCCTCGGTGTTCCATGCTGGCGCGTTGTGCGGCATCAACACGCTGGCGGGCGAGGATGACGCCGGGCAGCTGCATCTGGTGCGACGTGGCCCGCTGCAGGTCAGCCATGGCCAGCAGATCGTCCAGGTCGAGGTGCCGAGCCTGCTGCTGTACCCACGGCCGATGCCGCATCGATTCAGCACCGATCCGCAGCATGGCGCCGACATGGCCTGCGCCAATCTGCATTTCGAGGGCGGGCGGCTCAACCCGATCAGCGCGGCGTTGCCCGATTTCATCTGCCTGCCGCTGGCCGATCTGTACGGCGGCAACGCAGCGCTGGAGCTGCTGTTCGAAGAAGCCTTCGAGCAGCGCTGCGGGCGTGCGGCGATGGTCAACCGGCTGTTCGAGGTGGTGATGATCCAGGTGCTGCGGCAGCTGATGGAAGGGGGCGAGATGCGTGGTGGCCTGTTTGCCGGGCTGGGGCATCCGCGGCTGCGGCTGGCGCTGGTGGCGATGCATGAGGCGCCCGCACAGTCCTGGACCCTGGAAGACCTGGCCGAGGTCGCCGGCATGTCACGCAGCGTCTTTGCTGCCAGTTTCCGTGAGGCGATGGGCACTACCCCGGGCCAGTACCTGCAGGGCTGGCGGGTGGGCCTGGCGCAGCAGGCGCTGCGCCAGGGGCGCCCATTGAAGCGGATCGCTGACGACGTCGGCTATGGCAGCGAAGCCGCACTGTCGCGTGCATTCAAGGCACATACCGGACAGTCGCCGCGGGAGTGGCGCGGACAGGCCCGCGCCGGCGCGGGCTGAGCCTCAGCCCAGCACCAGCCGGGCCAGTTTCATGCCACCGAACAGGCCGACCAGGCCCAGTGCCACCGAACCGCCGGCATACAGCGCCGCCAGGCCATGCTGGCCGCGCTGCAGCAGCAGTCCGATTTCCAGTGCGTAGGTGGAAAATGTGGTGTAGCCGCCGAGGACGCCGGTGGCCAGCAGAAGGCGCAACTGCGGCGAGGCGCCATTGCGCAGGGCGAAGGCTTCGACCAGCACGCCCATCAGCAGTGCACCGCTGATGTTGATCAGGAAGGTCGACCATGGCCACGGGCTGCCGACCGCTACCCGCGTACCGATCAGGTTGCAGGCATGGCGAAGGCAGGCGCCGAGCCCGCCGCCGATGAAGACCAGCAGATAATTGTTCAATGCGTGCATCACGTGCCTCGGTTGCGGGTTCGCTGATTCAATGGCGAACGCCGACGGCAGGCACGGCCCGCCATCGACGAAGACCGGTTCGTCCTGGCAGGAGCCATCAGCCCTTCCGGGCGGTTATCGGGGGAGCCCCATCCCCATCCGCGACCATGCTACCAGTGGCAGTGCATTCACGTCATCGAGGTCGTCAGTACCCGGATGACCTTGCTGCGGCTGAAGCCGTCCATCAGCAGTTCGAAGGCCAGCAGGTCCAGGGCCGCATGGCGGCGATGGTCGATCTGCAATCCCTTCTCCTCCACCAGATGGCTGACCAGTTCGTAGGCGTCCTGCCAGACATCCAGGTGGGCCTGGCTGGGGATATAGGTATTGCCCCGCTCACCGACGCCAAGCCCGCTCACGCCGTACAGCAGTTCACGCGCGTCCAGTTTGGCCGCATCGGCGATGCGGAACAGCTGTTCGGCCTTCACATGGGCGGGGCTGACATGGTCGTTGAGCCAGTTGCTGATGGTTGCCGTCGTCGAATCGGCGGCGCGGGCCAGATCGGCCGGGCGAGGGTGCCCGGCTTTCTTCATGGCAATGGCGAGTCGTTGGCCGAGAGTATTCATCTATGCAAGCCAGCTTAACGCGTGGATCGCAAAGTTCCCTTGTTCCAAGAATAAGTCTGGTTAACAGAAGGACCGACCGTGACCGAATTCTGGAGCAAGGGGCAGGTACGCGCCCGGCTGGGTTTCCGGACCGATGCCGAACTGGCGCGCTTTTTTGGCATAAGCCGATCTGCCGTGTCGCAATGGCCCAAGAACTTCCCGATTCCTGCGCTACGCCAATACATCCTGCATCAGCGCTATCCCAACCTGTTCCCCGCGACTGAGGCGACGCAGGGCGAGTAAGCCCCAACTACGCCGCCTTTTGTCGCATATAGCACTCTAAACAGTATTTGCTAAGTATGCTTAGCAATATTGGAAACTTCGATGAAACGGGGCTGGCCCATCGATGGCGCCTACCAGGGCGGGACCGGGGAAATCGGGGCAGTGTGTCGGGTCCGACCCATCCGGGCACCCCGTCTCCCCGTATGTGGTTTCGTGAACGATTAATAATTTCGATCACGAAAGTCGCGGTATGTAATTGACCTGTCGTGAAATCTATGACTAATTGGGATCAACCGGACGTGAAGCCCGGGAGTCTTTCAGTAGCTCGCAAGTGAGTCGGTAGACCGTCAACGATGCAGAACAAGTCCAACGGAGGTCGTATGGAATACGGCATGCATGGCTTGGCTGAACGGGTACGCCGCGAACTGGAAGCCAGTTATCACAAACACGGATGCGGTCCGGCGTTCTGGGATACCTACCAGCAGGTGCTGGACCGCCTGGTCCCGCAAGGGACCGAGCGTACCGAAGTTACCAATGAAATGGCGCTGATCATCGAGCAGCTGGGCATCGTCCGACGCGCGCAGCTGGTGCCGCCGCACGCCAACGGGCCGCGTTGATCCGTTGATTCAAAGCAGGCGCCAGGCGCCGCAGGCCAACAGCGCCAGCAGTATCGACAGCAGTGCCAGGGTCCGCGGTCGCCACCATTGCCGCGGTTGCCCGGCCATGGCCTGCGGACTGCAGTAGCGCACCAGCCCCGGGCCGAAACCGGCCTGGTCCTGCTGCCGCGAGCAGGCCTCCAGGCAGGCGCCGCAGGCCAGGCAATCGGCCTGAGGTCCCTGGCGGATATCCAGTTGCATCGGGCAGGCGCTGACACAGGCAGCGCAATCGGTGCAGTCGCCCAGGCGGTCGGCGCTGAAGGTGGGCATCGGTCCGGCCAGCAGCGGGTGTGCAGCGCGGAACACGTAGTCCTGCGCGGTGGTCGGGTCGAGCAGGCCACGGCCGCGTCCGAGCACGCCCCCCAGCCCCGACGGACGCATGCCGCGCGGTTCGCCGCGGCGCGCGTCGTACAACATGCGCGGTGTATGCGGATCGGTCAGCAGCGGCTGCAGGCGCGCGAACGGGCACAGCGAACGGCACACCTGCTCGCGCAGGAAGCCGGCATTGCCCCAGGTGGCGGCGGCATAGAACAGCACCCAGAACGTTTCCCAGCCGCTCCAGCCGGCATGCGGCGCGGCGGCCACCAGTTCTTCGATCGGGCTGAACAGACCGACGAACGTGATGCCGGTCCACAGCGACAGCAGCCCCCATGCCAGCTGGGTGGCAGGGCCCACGCCGGGCGCTGGCAAAGCCCGGGCCATGGCGCGCGCAATCCAGTCGAAGGCGCGGCGCCATAGCGTCTGCGGGCAGGCGTGGCCGCACCAGATGCGGCCGGCGAGGTGGGTGAGCAGCGCGAGGCCCACCGCCAGCACCGCCAGCAACCCGATCAGCACGCCGACATCGCTGGGCCACAATGTCCAGCCAAACAGGTCAAAGCGCCGTGCGTTGATGTCCAGCAGCAGGGCCTGCCGCCCATTCCAGCGCAGCCATGGCAGGGCATAGAACAACGCCAGCAAGAGCATGCTGAGCGCGGCGCGCCAATGCCAGCGGCGTGGGATTCCGGTGCAGGGCGTACTCATCCCAGCGGCAGCTCGTCGTCGTCGTCGCTTGGCATCGGTCGCTGCAGGTACCAGGTGACCGCGCTGGACAGTGCGGTCACCGACCAGAACATGAAGAATCCTGCCGTATAGCCCAGTTCGCGGCTGATCGCCGTACCCGGAAAGCTGATCGCCTGCAGACGCAGCGGGTCGACAAAGGCGAAGAACACCACGCTGGCCAGGCCTGCAGCGATGAAGCTGGGCCAAAGGATGGCGCCCCAGTGCTGGATCAGCTGCTGGCGGCGGCTGGGAGAGGGTCTGTTCATGCTGTCCCGGATCGGAATGAGGGCGGCGCGTATACTCCGCCGAGGCTGGCGCAGCATCCGCAGGGCATGCTTCCTGCACGCGTGCCAGCCTAGGTGCAGCGGACTGCGCCGACATTGATCTGGATCAACGGCGGTGCCGGCCAGCTACGGCACACTGCCGGCAAGCTTTGGGTACCCGATGAACGCAATATCGCCACCTGTGCTGCCCGTCGCCTCGCCCGGGCTGTGCACCGAGCAGGAAGTGACCCGCCTGGTCCACGATTTCTATGCGCGCGTGCGCGAGGAAGAGCGGTTGGGGCCTGTGTTCGAGGCACACGTCCGCGACTGGCCGGAACACCTGGCGCAGCTGGTCGATTTCTGGTCGGCAATGCTGCGCGGTACGCGCCGCTTCAAGGGCTCGCCGATGTCCAAGCACATGGCCATCGAGCTGGACAAGGACCTGTTCGACCGCTGGCTGGTGCTGTTCCGGATCACCACCGCCGAGTGCGGCAACCCGCCCATGCAGGCGCTGGCCAACGACGTCGCCGCGCGCATCGGTGACACCTTCTGGAAGCGCTACCAGATGCTGCGCTGGCCGCAGGTCGGCCTGCCGGTGCTGGGAATCCCCACCCGCGATTGATCTGGGTCAAGGCGGTGGCGTCCGCCCGGCGCGATGCTGGCGGCATGGACACGTTCTCTCCCGCCGCCGGTGGCCTGGCCTGGACCTTCGACCCCGACCTGCTGCGCCGGCATGACCGGCCCGGGCCGCGCTACACCTCGTATCCGACCGCGCCTCATTTCCACGATGGCTTCGATGCGCCGGCACTGCGCCGGGCAATCGCCGACAGCAACCAGCTGGCCCGCGCGCTGTCGCTGTACGTGCATGTGCCGTTCTGCTCCAGCCCCTGCTTCTACTGCGGCTGCAACCGGGTGATCACCCGCGACCGCGGCCGTGGCCACAGCTACGTCGCGCGCGTGCTGGCCGAGGCCGACCTGCTGGCGCCGCAGTTCGAGGACGGCCGTGAGGTCATCCAGCTGCACCTGGGCGGGGGCACGCCGAACTTCCTCGAGGCCGAGGCGATGACCACGCTGGTGGAAGGACTGCGCCGGCGCTTTGATTTCAGCGATTCGCCGCAGCGCGATTTCTCGATCGAACTCGATCCGCGCTTCATCGATACCCGCGATGTCGCCATGCTGGCGCGGCTGGGCTTCAACCGCGCCAGCCTGGGCGTGCAGGATTTCGACCCACAGGTACAGGAAGCGATCAACCGCGTGCAGGGCGTGCAGCAGACGCTGGACATCCTGCAGGCCTGCCGCGACAGCGGCATGCGTTCGGTCAACGTCGACCTGATCTATGGGCTGCCGGGACAGAGCCTGGAAGGGTTTGGCCGCACCCTGGAACGGGTGCTGGCATTGCGCCCGGATCGCCTGGCGGTGTACGGCTACGCACACCTGCCGCATCTTTTCCGCGCACAGAAGCAGATCGACGAACGCCGCTTGCCTTCGCCGGAAGACAAGCTGGCGCTGCTGGGCCTGGCGGTGGAGAAACTCTCTGCGGCCGGCTACCAGTACATCGGCATGGATCACTTCGCATTGCCGGAAGAAGATCTGTCACGTGCGCAGCGCGCCGGGCAGTTGCATCGCAATTTCATGGGCTATACCACCCACGCCGACACCGATCTGCTCGGCCTGGGCGTGAGTGCGATCAGCCACATCGGTGCCACCTACAGTCAGAATCCGCGCGACCTGCCGTCGTGGGAGGATGCCGTGGACCAGGGGCAGTTGCCGGTGTGGCGCGGCGTGGCGCTCAGCGCCGACGACCAGCTGCGCGCAGAACTCATCCAGCAGCTGATGTGCCAGGGCGAGGTGGACGGTGCGGTGCTGGGCCAGCGCCATGGCGTGGATTTCGAGCAGTACTTCGCCGAAGACCTGCGTTCGGTGCAGCGGCTGCAGGAAGATGGCCTCGCCGAGTACCGTGACGGTGTAGTGCGCGCCAGCGAGCCTGGACGGCCGTTGCTGCGGCTGCTGGCGATGTGCTTCGACCCGTACCTGCGTGCCGCCTGCGAGCAGCCGCGCTACTCGCGTGCAATCTGACGTTCGTCGTGAAAAGTGCGATGGTGCCCGGAGCCGGAATCGAACCGGCATGGGGTTGCCCCCGGCGGATTTTAAGTCCGATGCGTCTACCAGTTTCGCCATCCGGGCCTGCAGCGCGGCGCCGATTGTAGCCCAGCTGCAGCATCCCGACCGGATTGCAGTGGAGCGGCGGTGTGCTTAACTGTCGCTCCCATTCATGTCATAGTCCAAAGCCTCGTTCCCAGGGGGGGAGCCACCCGATGTCGCTGCACGCGATTGCCTATGCCAGCGAGGCCCGCGCCGACCTGCAGACAACCGATCTTGACCGCCTGCTGGCCGATGCCACGGCATTCAACCGAGTAGCCGGTGTCACGGGTGTGCTGATGTTCGATGGCAGCCGTTTCCTGCAGTACCTGGAAGGCCCGGAGGATGGCATCGATTCGGTGTACCAGCGCATCGCCAATGCGCGCAGCCATGGACAACTGAAGGTGCTGTGCCGCGCGCCGGTGGCGCAGCGGGCATTCCCGCGCTGGTCGATGGGGACCCGGCGCATTGATACAGAACTGCTGGTACAGATCGTCGACGCCTCATGGCCGGGCTTCGTGCTTGGCGGCGGTGGCTTCGAGCGCCTGCTGCAGGCCTGGACCGGCGCCGATGGCGAACTGGAGCCGGCCGCGGTCGCACTGGGTTCCTGACCCCACCTTGGCGGCCGGGCACCCGGGCCGTTAGGCTGTAGCCTTTCTGGCATGGATCTTCCCGGAGTGGCAAAGCGAATGAGTAGGTCGGCCATGCCCATGGCAGTACGCATGCGATTTCAGCCGTTGCATGGGATGCGGCGTTGAGCGCGCCGCTTGCGGCAGCAGCGTCGCCGCGCTTCGCGGTGATCGGGCTGGGCTACGTGGGCCTGCCACTGGCGGTGGCCTTCGGCCGGCACTGGCCGACGCTCGGCTTCGACATCGATGCTGATCGCATCGCCGAGCTCCGCGACGGCCAGGACCATACGCTGGAAATGGAGGCCGATGAGCTGGCCAGTGCGCAGCAGTTGCAGTACGGCAGCGATCCGGCTTTGCTCGATGCCTGCAATGTCTACATCGTTACCGTGCCGACCCCGATCGATGCCTATGAGCAGCCCGATCTGGAGCCGCTGCGTTCGGCGACGCGGCTGATCGCCAGCCACCTGCGTGCGGGTGACCTGGTGATCTACGAATCCACGGTGTACCCCGGCACCACCGAAGAGGTCTGCGTGCCGCTGCTGGAGCAGCTTTCCGGGCTGCGCTTCAACGAAGACTTCTACTGTGGTTACAGCCCGGAGCGGGTCAGCCCCGGCGACCGCCAGCGGCGCCTGGCCGATATCCGCAAGATCACCTCGGGGTCGACACCGGAAGTGGCTGCGGTGATTGATGGCCTGTACCAGCGCATCATCGCCGCCGGTACCTTCCCGGCGCCGTCGATGCGTGTGGCCGAAGCGGCCAAGGTGGTGGAGAACATCCAGCGTGACGTCAACATCGCGCTGGTCAATGAGCTGGCGCTGATCTTCGACCGGCTCGGCATCGACACCCAGGATGTGCTCGACGCCGCCGGCAGCAAGTGGAACTTCCTGCCATTCCGGCCGGGCCTGGTTGGCGGCCACTGCATCGGCGTGGACCCGTACTACCTGCTGCACAAGTCCGAGAGCGTGGGTTACCACCCGGACCTGATCCACACCGCGCGGCAGGTCAACAACCGCGTCGGTGAGCACGTGGCGTCGCGTGTGCTGGCAATGCTGGCCGAACGTGGCCGCGCACCTGCGCAGTCGCGTATCCTGGTGCTGGGCGTGACCTTCAAGGAGGATTGCCCGGACCTGCGCAACAGCCGCGCGCTGGAACTGGCGCAGCGCCTGCGTGATGCCGGCGCACAGGTGGAGGTCAGCGACCCGTGGGTCGGCCCGGCGGCATTGGCTGACGCGGGCGTGCACTGGCTGGCCGAGCCGGTGGCGGGGAGTTACGACGCCGTAGTTCTGGCAGTGGCCCATGCCCGATTCAAAGCCATGGATGACGCCGCAATCCAGGCGCTGCTGGCGCCCGGCGGCATCGTCTACGACGTGAAATCGGCCTGGCCGCGCAACGTGGTTGACGGTCGCCTGTAAACGCCGGTGATGGCCGGCGCGGTAGACTCGCAGGCAGTTGCAACCAAGGAACGCCATGCACCGGTATATCGTCTACCTGCTCGCCATCCTGATGTTTCCCATCTGCCTGTGGTTGGCCACGATCTGGCCGGCCTGGTACTGGGGCGTCGGCCTGACTGCCGCGATGGTGGCGCTGGGGACCTGGGATCTGCTGCAGAAGCGCAGCACGCTGCGCCGCAACTATCCGGTGATGGCGCATTTCCGCTATGGCCTGGAATCAATCGGCCCGGAAATCCGCCAGTACTTCGTGCAGAGCGACCTGGAGGACGTGCCGTTCTCGCGCCAGCAGCGTGCGCTGATCTACCAGCGCGCAAAGAACGAAATGGACACGGTGCCGTTCGGTACCCTGCGCAGTACCTATGCGGTGGATTACGAGTGGATCAACCATTCGCTGGCTCCCACCTCCATCGCCAAGCATGATTTCCGCGTGCTGATTGGGCCGAACTGCGCCAAGCCTTATTCGGCCAGCGTGTTCAACATCTCGGCGATGAGCTTCGGTTCGCTCTCGGCCAACGCGATCCGCGCACTGAACGAAGGTGCGCGGCGCGGTGGCTTCTACCACGACACCGGCGAAGGTTCGATTTCGCCCTACCACCGCGAGATGGGCGGCGATCTGGTCTGGGAGATCGGCTCGGGCTACTTCGGCTGCCGTGACGAGAAGGGTGGTTTCAGCGAAGAGCGCTTCGTCGCCAACGCTACCCACGACCAGGTCAAGATGATCGAGATCAAGCTGTCGCAGGGTGCCAAGCCGGGCCACGGCGGCGTGCTGCCGGCACCAAAGGTGACCGCCGAAATATCGGTGACCCGTGGTGTTCCGATGGGCGTGGACTGCGTATCGCCGTCGCGTCACTCGGCATTCTCGACGCCGGTCGAACTGTTGCAGTTCGTGGCCCGGCTGCGCGAGCTGTCCGGTGGCAAGCCGGTCGGTTTCAAGCTGGCCATCGGACACCCCTGGGAATGGTTCGGCATCGCCAAGGCGATGCAGGAAACCGGGCTGCTGCCGGACTTCATCGTGGTCGATGGTGCCGAGGGAGGCACCGGCGCGGCACCGGCTGAATTCGTCGACCATGTCGGCGTACCGATGCATGAAGCACTGCTGCTGGTGCACAACACCCTGGTCGGCCTGGACCTGCGCGAGCGCATCCGCATCGGCGCCGCTGGCAAGATCACCAGTGCGTTCGACATCGCGCGCACCATCGCGCTGGGTGCCGACTGGTGCAATGCCGGCCGAGGCTTCATGTTCGCGCTGGGCTGCATCCAGTCGTTGAGCTGCCACACCGACAAATGCCCGACCGGCATCGCGACCCAGGACCCCGCGCGCTGGAAGCATCTGGATGCACCGGACAAGGCCACCCGTGTGTACAGCTATCACGAGCACACACTGCATGCCTTGAAGGAACTGTTGTGCGCGGCGGGCCTGAACGATCCGGCCGAGCTGGGGCCGGAGCACATCCTGCGTCGCGTGTCGCCGGTGGAAATCCGTTCGCTGGCGTCGCTTTACCGCTACCTGGAACCGGGCGAGCTGCTGCACAAGGTGCCCGACCATGCGGTATTCCATGCCTTCTGGGCCGATGCGCGCAGCGACTCGTTCCAGCCGCCGCCGAAGATCCAGGCTCTGCGCGCCAGCAAGTCGCGGTAGTGTGATGTTGTAGAGCCGAGCCCATGCTCGGCTGCTGTTCTCATCGCGAGGTCGGAACGAAGAACAGCCGAGCATGGGCTCGGCTCTACGAGGAGATGTCATGCAGTTCAGGACCGGCACCATGGATGACGTGGCCAAGTTGTGGGCGTTGCGCACGCGTTGCGTGCGCGAGACCTGCAGCAGCCATTACCCACCCGCGGTCATTGCGCCCTGGTCGGCGTCGCCGCCGCCCGCGCAGTACGCGCGGCTGCTGGGGCAGGGCGGTTGCGTGGTGGCCGAGGACGGGCAGGGTGGCCTGCTCGGCTTCGGCGTCTTTGATGTCGATGCCAATGAAGTCGATGCGTTGTTCGTCGATCCGGATCATGGCGGCCTGGGCATTGGCCAGGCGCTGATGCAGCGCCTGCTGGCGATGGCTGATCGTGAGCGTGAGGTGGTGCTGTCGGCCTCGCTCAATGCGGTGCCGTTCTATCAACGGCAGGGCTTTGTCAGCGTGCGTGAGGAAGCCTATGCGCATCCCAGCGGTGTGGCGTTGGCCTCGGTGAGCATGCGCAGGCCGTGGTGACGTGGCGTCGAGCATGGGCTCGACGCTACGCCACAGGCGTCACCGCTCCGCCAACCAACCGATCACGCCTTCGGCGGCACGCCGGCCACTGGCGTAGCACGCGGTCAGCAGGTAGCCGCCGGTGGGGGCCTCCCAGTCCAGCATTTCACCGGCGCAGAACACGCCAGGAACGGCCCGCAGCATCAGGCCGTCATCCAGCGCATCCAGGCGCACGCCACCGGCGGTGCTGATCACCTCGGCCATTGGCCTTGGGCGCAGCAGGCGCAGCGGCAGGCGCTTGAGCGTGGCGGCCACAGCCGGCAGGTCGTTGCCGGCCTCCCTGCCAAGAATCTCGAACACGAGTGCGGCCTTCACCGCATCCAGACCCGCCTGGCGGCGCAGGTGCTCGCCGAAGCTTCGGCCCTTGCGCGGACGTGACAGGTCGGCCAGCAGGCGCGCCTCGTCGCGACCCGGCACCAGGTCCAGCCACAGCATTGCGTGGCCATCGCGGTTGATGGTCTCGCGCAGGTCGGCGGCCAACGCGTAGACCAGGCTGCCTTCAATGCCATATTCGCTGGCCACGCACTCGCCTTGCAGCGACCGCGGTTGTCCAGCCAGGTCGATCCAGTGCGCGACCACCGGCTTCAATGGTGCGCCGGCATTGCGCTGGGCAAAGAACGGCGTCCAGTCCACGTCGAAGCCACAATTGGCTGACTGCAGCGGCGCGATGTCCACGCCACGCGCCTGCAGTGGCACGACCCAGGCGCCGTCGCTGCCCAGCTGCGGCCAACTGCCGCCGCCCATCGCCAGTACCGTGGCATCGGGGTGCACATCGATTTCCCCCGCCTCGGTGGCAAAGCGCAGGGCGCCGTCGTCGCTCCAGCCGATCCAACGGTGGTTGGCGTGCAGGCGCACGCCCTGTTCCTTCAACCGGCGCACCCAGCCGCGCAGCAGCGGCGCCGCCTTGCGGTCGACCGGGAACACGCGGCCGGAGCTGCCCACATAGGTTTCCACGCCCAGGCCGGCGGCCCAGTCACGCAGTGCCTGTGCGTCGAAGCCGTCCAGCCAGTTGCCGACCACAGCGGCCTGCTCGCGGTAGCGGCTGTCGAACAACGGCCGCGGATCGGAATGGGTGAGGTTGAGGCCGCCCTTGCCGGCGATCAGGAACTTGCGGCCAGGCGACCCCTTGGCCTCGTACAGGTCGACCTCCAGCCCAGCGGCACGCAGGCGTTCGGCGGCGAACAGGCCGGCCGGGCCGCCGCCAATGACGGCGACCCGATGGGGCATGGCGGCATTACGGTTTGACATCGAGCAGCTCGACGTCGAACACCAGCGACGAGCCCGCCGGAATCGGGCCGACCTTGCGGTCCCCGTAACCGTAGTCCGGCGGAATCATCAGCGTGCGCTTGCCGCCGACCTTCATGCCGGCCACGCCCTCGTCCCAGCCGCGGATGACCTGGCCGGCGCCGAGCGCGAAGGTGAACGGCTTGCCGTGCTTGAAGGAGCTGTCAAAGGTCTTGCCGTGCTTGGTCTCGGTACGGTTGTCGTAGATCCAGCCGGTGTAGTGCACCGTGACCTTGCTGCCGGCGATGGCTTCGGCGCCGGTGCCTGGCACGGTATCGATCCGCTCGAAGGTGGTCAGCGTGCCGCCGGGCGGCGGGCCGGATGGTTCGGTCGAGCAGCCAGCGGCGGCGAGGGACAGCAGCAGGGGAAGCAGCAGGCGGCGCATCGGGCGTCTCCAGAAGGGCGCGGGGCGAGGGCGGCAAGGGTAGCGCATCGGCGCCGGGTATCATGGGGCCATGGCAAAACTCCTGCTCAATCTGCGCAACGTCGGCGACGACGAATATGCCGATGTCTGCACGCTGCTCGATCAGCACGGCATCGCCTGGTATCGCACCGAACCCAGCCCGTGGGGCATTTCCAATGGTGGCCTGTGGCTGCGCGACGACGCTGATCATCCGCGTGCGAAGGCGCTGATGGCGGAGTACCAGGCGGCGCGCGGCGTGCGCGTGCGGGCTGAACGCGAGCAGGCATTGCGTGATGGCACGGCCGAGACCTTCGGCAGCCTG
The DNA here is from genome assembly GCF_051853085.1 of Stenotrophomonas sp. T8. NCBI lineage: Bacteria > Pseudomonadati > Pseudomonadota > Gammaproteobacteria > Lysobacterales > Lysobacteraceae > Stenotrophomonas > Stenotrophomonas sp. T8. The sequence continues at coordinate 1,284,859 of NZ_CP195329.1, forward strand.
TTCCGGCGGCGGCCGGCCTATGTGGTGCTGGTGCTGCTGGCGATGGCCGGCGCGGCGGCGCTGGTGCTGCTGCCGTTCCTGCTGTTGCGGGGGTAACGGGTTTCGGCCGGGTTGCACCCGGCACCCGCAGAGGCAACGGCAACGTCAAAAGCGGGTTTCCGTGGGATGGCGCGGCGGTGTGGGCAGGCGGGACATGCCGTAAACCCATCTTTGGGGGCCAGATCAAACGGTCCCGCCTGCCCACACAGCCCCGCCTCTGACAGTTCCCGTGATCTGAAGTTGATCCACACCATGCGTGGATGAACGGGCAAATCTGACCTTGGGGCGGTCTGGCGCTAAAATGGCGGGATGATCGCCAACACCGCTGCCTATCATTTCGCCGTCATCGACGCTCCCCAGGCCCTGTGCGACCAGCTGCTGGCCCGTGCCGGGACGGCGCAGCTGCGCGGCACGATCCTGGTGGCCGGCGAGGGGCTGAACCTGTTCCTGGCGGGGGCGCCGGAGGCGGTCGAGGGCTTCTATGCAGCGCTGCGTGCCGATGCGCGTTTCGCCGGCATGCGGGTCAAGACCAGCCTGAGCGAGCACCAGCCGTTCGCGCGGCTCAAGGCCAAGGTCAAGGACGAGATCATCAGCTTCCGTCGCGATGACGGCCAGCCGTTGGACTATCCGCGCGCACCGTCGGTCGATCCGGCCACCGTGCAGCGTTGGCTGCGGCAGGGGCATGACGATGCCGGCAAGCCGGTGGTGATGCTCGATACCCGCAACCTGCAGGAAGTGGAGTACGGCACCTTCAAGGATGCGCTGGTGTTGCCCATCCGCAAGTTCACCGACCTGCCCGAGGCGCTGGCGCCGCATCGCGATGCGCTGCGGGACAGCACCGTGGTCAGTTTCTGCACCGGCGGCATCCGCTGCGAGAAGGCCGCGCTGTGGATGGTCAATGACGGCATGGACAATGTGCTGCAGCTCGATGGCGGCATCCTCGGCTACTTCGAGGAAGTGGGCGGCGAAGGCTACGAAGGCCGCTGCTTCGTGTTCGATGAGCGCGTGGCGCTGGATGCCGAGCTGAAGCCGATGGTCGACCAGCCGCTGCCCGAACCGCGCCCCAGCGCGTTCTGACTGCATTTCTGTAGAGCCGAGCCCATGCTCGGCCGCTGTTGGTCGACGAAAGGCAGCCGAGCATGGGCTCGGCTCCACGATCCGGTGGGCGCTGAACCTGCCCTACGGGAATCAGCATCCCGCCACCGTCACTGGCCGCTGCGCCCGGCCGCCCCCATGCAAGGGTGATCCTGTGACGGAAAAACGCCTGATGATCCCGTTGTCGATCCTTGACCTGGCCCCGGTCTGCGAGGGCAGTGACACCACCGCCGCCTTCGCCAACATGCTGGAACTGGCGCAGCACGCCGATGCGCTGGGCTACCGCCGCTACTGGCTGGCCGAACACCACAACATGCCCGGCATCGCCAGTGCCGCCACCGCCGTGCTGATCGGCCATGTTGCCGGTGGCACCCGACGCATCCGTGTCGGCGCGGGCGGCATCATGCTGCCCAATCATGCCCCGCTGCAGGTGGCCGAGCAGTTCGGAACGCTGGCCTCGCTGTATCCGGACCGCATCGACCTTGGCCTGGGCCGTGCGCCGGGCACCGATCAGCCGACCGCGCGAGCACTGCGCCGCTATTTCGATAGCGCCGACCAGTTCCCGCAGGACGTGCGCGAGCTGCTGCACTACTTCGAGCCGGTCCAGCCTGGACAGGCAGTGCAGGCCGTTCCGGGTGGTGGCCTGCGGGTGCCGACCTGGATCCTCGGTTCAAGCCTGTTTGGCGCACGCATGGCCGCCTCGATGGGCCTGCCGTATGCATTCGCCTCGCATTTCGCGCCGGACGTGATGGACGAAGCGCTGGCGGTGTACCGCCGCGAATTCCGCCCCTCGGCCACGTTGAAGCAGCCGCACGCGATGCTGGCCCTGAATGTTGTTGCCAGCGACAGCGAGGCCGAGTCGCGTCGCCTGTTCACCAGCCAACAGCAGAGTTTCGTCAACCTGCGCCGCGGCCGGCCGGGCAAGATCCCGGCGCCGATCGACGACATTGAAGCCTTCTGGGAGCCGCACGAAAAGCTCGGCGTGGAACGGGCCCTGGCCTGCACCGTGCTGGGCGATCCGCAGCAGGTGGCCGAGGGTATCGCCGCTTTCGTTGAGCGGCACAAGCCTGACGAGCTGATGCTCACTGCCAACCTGTATGACCACCGTGCGCGCCTGCGTTCCTTCGAGCTGGCGATGAACGCCTGGCATGGCCGCCACGCGGGCTGAACAATCGCGTCACGGCCCGTTGCGGCCGATCCGCGTCTGATGGGAGCTCCCCTTTCTGGAGTTCCCACCATGGCCGAGACCCGTGCCGAACACATTGCCCAGCTGGCTGAACTGATCAAGGACGTGGAGGTGGCGATGTTCACCACCACCGGCGTCGATGGGCGGCTCTACAGCCGGCCGTTGGCCACCCAGCAGGTCGCCTTCGACGGTGACCTGTGGTTCGTGATCACCGCCGACAGCCCGAAGGTGGCCGAGATAGCGCTCGACCCGCGCGTCAATGTGGCCTATGCCTCGCCATCGAAGAACACCTATGTGTCTGTGGCGGGGCGGGCGCGGGTTGTCGATGATCGCGCGAAGATCGAAGAGCTGTGGTCGCCGGCGATGAAGCTGTTCTTCCCCGCCGGCAAGGAAGATCCCAACCTTCGCCTGATCCACGTGCGCGCCGATAGCGCCGAATACTGGGATGGCCCGGGCACCTTGCTGGGCAAGGCCTTGAGCTTCGTGCTGTCGGCGGTGCAGGACGATCCGGCACCGCTGGCGGACAACGGATTCGTCGACCTTCGGTGATTGCCGCATCCACGCGTTGCGTGGATCTAGCGGATGCCGGTAGTGCCGGCCGTTGGCCGGCAACCCTGGAAACGTGGCAGCCGGCCATCGGCCGGCTCTACCGGATGCCGCTTCAGAACCAGCGCTGGAACAGCTCCACTGTATAGCCCACCAGCTGCCCGGAACTGAAGCCGAAGAACGCGATCGCCACCAGCGCTGCGATCCAGTTGAACAGCATCAATGCACCATCGCGCTCCAGCAGCGCCAGCGAGAACAGCAGCAGCTGGAAGCCGAACAGGAAGTTGGTGAACGGAATCGGCAACGACAGCAGGATGCCCAGCAGCACCAGCAGCAGGCCGCTGAAGGCGTGCGCGGGCAGCGGTGTCAGCAGCTGCGGCAGGCGAGGCTTCAGCATCCTGTCCAGCCGCCGCAACGGGCGATCGATACGGTCCAGGAAGCGGTGCATGGTGCCGCGCTTCGGCCCGCGTCGGGCAATGAAACCGGGCAGCCAGGGCCGGCGCAGGCAACACAGCATCTGCAGTCCGATCAGGACCACGAGTGGGCCGCTGACCGCACCCCCCATGCCCGGGATCGGGATGAACGAGGGCAGGATCGCCACGAACAGGAACACGCCAAACGCGCTCTGCTGCAGGTTGCTGAGGATCTGGCCGAGCGGCATGTGCTCGGCGGGATCGCCGGAGGCGAACATCTCCAGCAGGGTGCGGATGCCCTCGTTGCGGTAGGTCGGGCGCTGCGCGCCCTGGCCCTGGCCGGCCTCAGGCGGTGAGCTCATCGGCCTGCTCGTCGGACAACGTGCGCAGCAGCAGCTTGTCCACCCGCGCACCGTCCAGGTCGACCACCTCGAAGCGCCAGCCGGCCCAGTCGAAGTACTCGCCTGCGTGCGGGATGCGGCCGAAGTAATGGATGCACATGCCGGCCAGCGTGTAGTAGTCGCCATCCTCGGCATCGGGCAGGTCGTTGCTTCCGATCAGCTCGCGCAGGTCCTCGATCGGCAGCGAGCCGTCGACCAGCAGCGAGCCGTCCTCGCGGGTCACCACCAGTGCGTCTTCATCGGCATTCTCCACCGCCTGCAGGCGGCCGACCACGGCGCCCATCAGGTCGCTGATGGTCACCAGGCCCTGGATCTCGCCGTACTCGTCCACCACCAGCGCCATCGACTGCTGCTCCTCGCGGAAGATCTCCAGCAGCTTCATCGCGTGGGTCGATTCGGAGACGTACAGCGGTTCGCGCAGGGTCTGGAACAGCGCGTTGTCGCCGCGCGCCATGCGCGTGGCCAGCGATTTCAGCTCCAGCACGCCGACCACGTCCATGTCGTTGTCGCGGTACACCGGGTACCGCGAGAACTCGTGCTCGGCCATGATGTCCAGATTGCGCTCCAGCCCGGCCTGGGTGTCGAGCCAGGCAATGCGGTTGCGCGGGGTCATCAGGCTGTCGGCGGTGCGGTCGCCCAGGCGCATGACGCGGTTCATCATGTCGCGCTCGTGGGCGTCGATCACGCCAGCTTCGTGGCTCTCGGCCACCAGCATCCGGATCTCTTCTTCAGTCACCTGCGCGGCCTCGTCCTTGCCCAGGCCCAGCACCTTCAGTACCAGCTGGGTGGTCTTGGACAGGAGCCAGACGAAGGGCAGGGCCAGCTTGGCCAGCCAGCTCATCGGCATCGCGACCAGGCCGGCAATGGCCTCGGAGCGGGTCAGGGCCAGACGCTTGGGCACCAGTTCGCCGAAGATCAGCGTGATGAAGGTGATCAGCGAGACCGCCAGGGCGGTGCCTACTTCGCGCGCGTACGCAAAGCCGGGCATCAGGCCCTGCAGCCAGCCGGCGATCGCGTCGCCGATCGCATCACCACCGAGGTAGCCGGTCAGTACGCCGATCACGGTGATGCCGATCTGCACCGTGGACAGGAAGCTCTCCGGCTTCTCCGAAAGCTCCAGCGCCTTGGCGGCGCGCTTGGAGGTGGCGGCCATCTGCTTCAGGCGGCTCTTGCGCGAGGTCATGACCGACATCTCGGACATGGCGAAGAAGCCGTTCAGTAGAACCAGCGCGAAGACAATCAGGATCATTTCAAACACGGGCGTCGTCCCCGGTTGGTGGCAGGGAGGGCGGGTGCTTGCGATGGCGGCTGGCGCTCAGGAACAGGGTCCGGCGCGGCGCTGGGGGATAAGGGTCGTCGTCCATAGGATGCGCCCGAAGGCGCGCTGGCATCTTAGCAAAGGGGCGTGGCAGGGTGGCAACCGCCTGTTCAGGTTCGGGGTTCCAAGCCCCGGAAAGGGGGCGGGGATACCCGTGATGGTCATCTAGCCGTCATAATTCGCTCTGGTGCCGTCCTTCCCGCGACGGCTGACAGGTTTCTCAATGTTCTCTCTGCAGACCATTTTCGGTTCCGGCAAACAGTTCTACACCCTGCTTGATGAGGCTGCCGTCGCGGCTTCCGATGCCGCCAAGGCGCTGCATTCCATGCTGCGCGAGGCCGATCGCCAGCCCGCGCTGGACGCCTTCAAGCTGGCCCGCCTGCGCGAACGCGCGGCCTCGGACAAGATCAGCCAGGCGCTGGTGCACAGCTTCATGACCCCGATCGAGCGCGAAGACATCGAAGCGCTGGGTTCGGCCCTGTACAAGATTCCGAAGCAGATCGAGAAGTTCGCCGATCGCTATTCGCTGGCCACGACCCACCTGGAGCACATCGACTTCGCGCCGCGCGCGGCGATGCTGGAACAGGCCGCCGGCGTGGTGGTGGAGATGGTGGCCGACCTGCGCCACATGAACCTGGACCGGATGACCGCGCTGAACGAGAAGCTGCGCTCGCTGGAGAACGAGGCCGACCGCCTGATGCTCGAGCTGTACCGCGACATCTACTCCGGTCGCCTGGACAACCTGCAGATGTTCCTGCTGAAGGAATTCTTCGAGATCCTGGAAAAGGCCATCGACCGTTGCCGCGAGGCCGGCGTGGTGGCGTACCAGATCGTGTTGAAGAACAGCTGACGGACGCCGCCGCATGTTGACCCTTGTCCTGGTGGTGATCCTGGCCGCACTCGTCTTCGAGTTCATCAACGGCTTCCACGACACCGCCAACTCCATTGCCACCGTGGTCGCGACCAAGGTGCTCTCGCCCGGCTGGGCGGTGATGCTGGCCGCCTTCATGAACCTCATCGGTGCGCTGACCGGCACTGCGGTGGCGCTGACCATCGCCTCGGGCCTGCTCAACACCAACGTGGTCGAGGTTACTCCGCAGGTGATCCTGTGCGCCCTGCTGGGCGGCATCATCTGGAACCTGATCACCTGGTGGAAGGGCCTGCCGTCCTCGTCCTCGCACGCCCTGATCGGTGGCCTCTGCGGTGCCGGCCTGGCCGCGGCCCACAACAACTGGGACGCGCTGATCTGGTCGGAGCGCCTGGGCAGCTGGGCGCAGAACAAGGGCCTGCTGTGGAAGGTGTTCGTGCCGATGATCACCTCGCCGATCGCCGGCTTCCTGCTCGGCATCGTGGTGATGGTGCTGCTGTGGGCGCTGATCGCCGGCCTGGCCAAGGTCGGTGGCGCCATCGGCCGCCTGGCCCGTCCGCGCATCGTCAATGCCTTCTTCGGCAAGGCGCAGATCGCCTCGGCGGCCTACATGGGCTTCGCCCACGGCCACAACGACGCGCAGAAGACCATGGGCATCATCGCGATGACCCTGATTGGTGCCGAGGCCACCGGCGCACTGGATGACCTGCCGTCCTGGCTGGCCTTCATGCACCCGGACGCCCACGCCGGTGACGGCATCGCGATGTGGATCGTGCTGACCTGTGCGGTTGTGATGGCCGCCGGTACCGCTTCGGGCGGCTGGAAGATCATCAAGACCCTGGGCCACAAGATGGTCAAGTTGCACCCGATCCACGGCTTCGCCGCGGAGACCAGCTCGGCCACCATCCTGACCCTGGCGGCCCACTTCGGCATGCCGGTCTCGACCACACACAGCATCTCCACCGCGATCATGGGCGTGGGCTTCGCCAAGAACCCGCGTTCGCTGAAGTTCGGCGTGATCGAGCGCATCGTCTGGGCCTGGATCCTGACCATTCCCGCGGCAGGCGGCTGTGCGTACCTGATCCTGAAGCTGTTCGAGCTGTTCGGCTGGACCTGATCGCCACGCCAAGGTGCACACGAAAAAGCCCGCCGGATTCCGGCGGGCTTTTTCATGGGAAGAACATTATTTCTGCACCCATCGTGTCGACCAAGGTCGACACCTACCAAAAGCAGAATCAGGTTCGGATCCCGTGCCGACCAACGGTCGGCACCCACCAACGGTCGGGACCCACCGACGGCTCGCAGAAATCTGTCGAAGGCGGGCCGGGGTGGGCAGGCGGGGGCGCAGAGCGCCATGGATGGCGCTCTACGAGGCACGCAGGAGCGGTTTTTGCCGTCCCCCGCCTGCCCACCTCGGCCCGCCAACCCACGGAAACTCTGCTTTTGACGTTGCCGTTGCCGTTGATCCGGCGGGTGCCGGGCCAGCGGCAGGCCCGGCCGACCCTCCTCAATTGCGTTGGAACAGCGCCTGCACATCCCTGCGGAACGCCGCCTGGCTGTCCGCCCGGCTGTAGAACATGTGCCCGCCCGGATAACTGCGCACCTGCACCCGCGGATTGCTGCCCATCGTCGGCATCTGGTCCACGGTCAGGATCGAACCCATGAACGGGCACGACAGGTCGTTCCAGCCATGCACGATCAGAACCTGCAGGTGCGGGTCGATCGCCACGGCCTGGCGCAGCTGGGTCACCGCGCCATCGCGCAGTTCGCCATTGCGGTCCCACAGCCGGTTCACGTCGTAGTTCAGCGCCTGGTACCGCGCATCCACCTTCCAGCCGACCACGCGCGTCACGAAGTCGACCATCGCGGTGGTGGTCGGCGCGATGATGCTGTCCAGCAGCGGATCGTTGGCGCGCTGCTCCGGATCGTTCGGGAATGGATCGAACGCGGTCACGTTGGAATCGTAGCGGCTGCCCAGCGTGCCCTTGTCGCGGAACACTTCACGCAGGTAGGCCTGGGTTTCCAGCCGACCACCGGCACGGCGCACGAACTGCGGGTCCAGCCCGGTCAGTTCGGTCACCCGGCGCAGCATCGCCTCGGTCGCCTGCGGATCGCTGCGGCCCTTCATCAACGCGGTGGCGTAGTCGCCACGGGTGTACTCCACCACGTCGCGCATCGCTGCATCGGTCAGCTTGCCCTGGCGCTCCAGGTGCGCGGCGGCGATCGACGGCAGGGTCTGCATCCACGCCATCGGCGAGACATCGGCGTTGTCTTCCAGGGTCGGGCTCAGGTACGGCGAGACCAGTACCAGGCCGTTCATCGCCACTCCCAGCCGGGTCTGCAGGTAGTGGGTGATGCGCGGGCCACGGTAGCCGCCGTAGCTCTCGCCGGTCAGGTACTTGCGCGACGCCATGCGCTGGTTGCGCAGCAGCCAGTCGTAGATCGAGCGTGACAGGTATTCGATGTCGGCGCTGGGGTTGTACAGCGCCTTCTTCGCTTCATCGTCGCCGATGCGCGCGCGGCTGAAGCCGGTGCCGACCGGATCGATGAACACCAGATCGGTGAAGTCCAGCCAGGTGCCGGGGTTGTCATGCAGGGTGGCGGGCGCCGAGGCGCTGTCGCCTTCCGAACCGAAGGTGACCACCTTGGGCCCGATCGCGCCCATGTTGAGGTACACCGACGAGGCACCGGGGCCGCCATTGAGCGCGAACGTCACCGGCCGGTCCTTGCCCGGCATCGTGTACGCAGTGAACACCACATCGGCGATGACCTTGCCCTTCCCATCGCGCACCGGCAGGGTGCCGACGGTGGCGGTGTAGTCCAGGGTGCGGCCGGCCAGGCGCATGCTCTGGCGCGCCGACGCATCGGCGGGCAGCGCAGGCGCGTCGGTCCTGTCGTCTTTCGAATCGGGCTTGGTGTCAGCGGCGGGCGCGGCCAGCACGCTGGTGGGGGCGATGAGCAGGCCGACGCAGAGCGCGGCAGTGTGCAGCAGGGACTTCATGGCACCGGATCGGCAGCGGAAGGGGGTTCCGATGCTAGGCCGGTGGAGTGCCGTGCCGTATGTGTCCAAAGGCATGGCCACGTTCTGCAGCGGCTTGTGGCCAGATTGGATCAAACGGGCAGGGCGGCTGCCGCTTCGTCGTTGGCCAGCAAGCCATAGACGGCCGAGTCCGAAAGCTCGCCTTGGATGCGCCAGCGCTGGCGCAGCACCCCCTCGCGGTGGAAGCCGAGGCGGTCAAGCACATGTGCCGAGGGTACGTTGCGTGGATCGATCTCGGCTTCGATGCGGTGCAGGTGCAAGGTGCGGAACAGATAGCCCAGCATCTGCTGCAGGGCCTCATGCATGTAGCCCTGGCCCTGGCGGTCGGGCGCCAGCAGATAGCCGATCTCGGCCCGCATGGCCTCACGATCAATGGCGAATGCGACGCAGACGCCCAGCAGTGGGCCGTTGGGTGATTCGCGCAGGGCCAGCTTCAACTGGGTGCCGATCGCGTGCGCGGCAAGGTCGTCGTCGATCTGTTCGCGGGCTTCGGCCGGTCGTGTCCAGGCCGGATGGTTCCACCAGCGCATCACGTCCGGATTGGATTGCAGCGCGAACAGCGCGGCCGCGTCGTCACGGCGGATCGGGCTCAGCACCAACCGCGCGCTGTGCAGCGGCAGGGCGGGGAACAGCAACGAGTGGCTGGCCAATACGATGGTCCACACGGGTGGACGCGCATTATGGCTCCGCCGGGTTTGCCGATGGCGGCGTAATGCCAAGGGCGCATGAACCGGTAGTGCCGGCCGCTGGCCGGCGGATCTGCCCTGATCACGCGGATGCCGAGGGTGCCGGCCAGCGGCCGGCACTACCGGATGATGGGGCTGGATCAGACTTCCAGCGACGCCAGGTCGCCCTTGCTCTCCAGCCAGCCCTTGCGGTCGGACGCGCGCTTCTTGGCCAGCAGCATGTCCATCAGCGAGCGGGTCTGCTCGCCATCGTCCACGGTCAGCTGTACCAGGCGGCGCGTATCCGGGTGGATGGTCGACTCGCGCAGCTGCGGCGGATTCATCTCGCCCAGGCCCTTGAAGCGGGTCACGTTGATGGCGCCCTTGATTTTCTCGCGTTCGATCTTGTCCAGCATCGAGCGCTTTTCTTCTTCGTCCAAGGCATAGAACACCTGCTTGCCTACGTCGATGCGGAACAGCGGCGGCATCGCCACGAACACGTGGCCGGCATCGACCAGCGCCGGGAAGTGCTTCAGGAACAGCGCGGTCAGCAGCGTTGCGATGTGCAGGCCGTCGGAGTCCGCGTCGGCCAGGATGATCACCTTGCCGTAGCGCAGGCCACTGATGTCGTCCTTCCCCGGATCGCAGCCGATGGCGATGGCCAGGTTGTGTACTTCCTCCGAGGCCAGCACGCTGTTGGACGAGACTTCCCAGGTGTTCAGGATCTTGCCACGCAGCGGCATGATCGCCTGGAAATCCTTGTCGCGGGCCTGCTTGGCGCTGCCGCCTGCCGAGTCACCTTCCACCAGGAACAGCTCGGTGCGCGACAGGTCCTGGCTGATGCAGTCTGCCAACTTGCCGGGCAGGGCCGGGCCCTGGGTGACCTTCTTGCGGACGACCAGCTTCTCGGTCTTCAGGCGCGCGCTGGCACGCTCGATGGCGATCTGCGCGATCTTCTCGCCCAGCTCCACATTCTGGTTGAGCAGCAGGCTGAAGGCATCATGGGCGGCACCTTCGATGAAGCCGGCCGCCTGGCGCGAGGACAGGCGCTCCTTGGTCTGGCCGCTGAACTGCGGGTCGGTCATCTTCAGCGACAGCACGAACGACACGCGGTCCCACACGTCTTCCGGGGCCAGCTTGACGCCACGCGGCAGCAGGTTGCGGAAGTCGCAGAACTCGCGCAGCGCCTCGGTCAGGCCAGTACGCAGGCCGTTGACGTGGGTGCCGTGCTGGGCGGTGGGGATCAGGTTGACGTAGCTTTCCTGCACCAGCTCGCCTTCCGGCAGCCAGGCCACTGCCCAGTCCACGACCTCGGTGTCCTTCTTCAGGCTGCCGACGAACAGCTCGGCCGGCAGCATCTCGCGATCACCCAGCTCCAGCTTCAGGTAATCGCGCAGGCCGTCTTCGTAGTACCAGGTATCGACTTCACCGGTGGCTTCATCGGTCAGCTTCACAGTCAGGCCCGGGCACAGCACGGCCTTGGCGCGCAGCAGGTGCTTGAGCGCGCGCACCGCGAACTTCGGCGTATCGAAGTACTTCGGGTCCGGCCAGAAGCGCACGCGGGTACCGGTGTTCTTCTTGCCGACGCTGCCGACCACTTCCAGCGGCGTGGCACGGTCGCCGTTGCGGAAGGTGATGCGGTGTTCGGCACCGTCGCGCTTGATGTGCACCTCCACCAGGGTCGACAGCGCATTGACCACGCTGACGCCGACGCCGTGCAGGCCGCCGGAGAAGGTGTAGTTGTTGTTGCTGAACTTGCCGCCTGCGTGCAGGCGGGTGAGGATCAGCTCGACACCCGGGATCTTCTCCTCCGGATGGATGTCCACTGGCATGCCGCGGCCGTCATCGCTGACCTCCACGCTGCCGTCCTTGTACAGGGTGATCTCGATCGAGCGGGCGTGGCCGGCGAGGGCCTCGTCCACCGAGTTGTCGATCACTTCCTGCGCCAGGTGGTTCGGGCGCGCGGTGTCGGTATACATGCCGGGACGGCGCTTGACCGGGTCAAGGCCGGACAGGACTTCAATATCGGCGGCGTTATAGCGGGCGTTCATCTGTCTTCGAAAGCTTGGAGCGACGGGCAAGTGTGGGGTCTGGCACGGGATTTTGCACGCCTGCGGTTCAGCCTCGGCGGCGGGGAGGGGGTAAAATGGCAGCCGCTGGAATCTGAATGCCGGCGACCCCCGTTGGGTCGAAACATCCAAGCCATACCGCGAGGAGGACCTCATGAAGAAGTTGCTGACCATTGCGATCCTGGCCGCTGCCGCCGTTGCAGTGCCGCTGGTGGTGGCGCAGAACGCCGGCCAGCCGGCCCCGCAGCAGGGTGGCCAGGCCGACAAGGCGCAGGCCGAAGCCGATGCCAAGGCCAAGCGCCGCGCCCAGGCCAATGCCGAAATGAAGGCGCAGGGCCAGCCGGCCCCGCAGCAGGAAGAGGAAGAAGAGGCGCGGAAGAAGAAGTAATTCTTCCGCCCTCCGAAGCCCTTGCCGCAAGGGATTCGCCCCCCGACGCCCCGCCCAGCGGGGCGTTTCTTTTGAGTGACGGCCGCAACTGCCCCTTGGGTTGGCGCCCATCAATCTGTAAACTATGGCTTTCCGGGAGTAAGTGCGTGTCCACCCTTTGCGAATGGGCTGGCACTACCATGCGTGGTCGCCAGCAATGCGGGTCGCAGGTGACGGTCGATTTGACCGGCACGGCCGCCCCGACCTCGCAGGGTGGTCCCCGTCCGGCGCCTGCCGCCGCACGGCCCAGCACCTCCCTCGCTGCCCCAGCGAACCGGAAAACCCCCTTCAAGCTCCATGCCCGCCCTCCGGGTGCGCGTGGTGCTGCCGTTTTCCATTTCCAGACAGGATGCTTGCAGCCATGACTCCCTTGATTTTCGTAACCGGCGGCGTGGTGTCCTCGCTCGGCAAAGGCATTGCCGCTGCGTCACTGGCCGCCATTCTCGAAGCCCGTGGCCTGAAGGTCACGATGATGAAGCTCGACCCGTACATCAACGTCGACCCGGGCACCATGAGCCCGTTCCAGCACGGTGAGGTCTACGTCACCGACGACGGCGCCGAGACCGACCTCGACCTGGGCCACTACGAGCGCTTCGTGCGCACCCGCCTGAGCCGCAAGAACTCGGTCACCACCGGCCGCATCTACGAGAACGTGATCCGCAAGGAGCGCCGTGGCGACTACCTGGGCGCGACCGTGCAGGTCATCCCGCACATCACCGACGAGATCCGCCGCTGCATCGATGAAGCCACGGAAGGTTACGACGTGGCGCTGGTCGAGATCGGCGGCACCGTTGGCGACATCGAGTCGCTGCCGTTCCTGGAGGCGATCCGCCAGGTGCGCACCGAACGTGGCCCGGAGAAGGCGCTGTTCATGCACCTCACTCTTGTGCCGTACATCGGCGCCGCCGGTGAGCTGAAGACCAAGCCGACCCAGCACTCGGTGAAGGAGCTGCGTTCGATCGGCATCCAGCCGGATGTGCTGCTGTGCCGCTCCGAGCAGGCTGTGCCGGATTCGGAGCGCCGCAAGATCGCCCAGTTCACCAACGTTTCCGAGCGTGCGGTGATCAGCGTGCCGGACGTGGACGTGCTGTACCGCATCCCGTCCGGCCTGCATGCACAGGGCCTGGACGAAATCGTGGTGAACCAGCTGAAGCTGGCCGACAAGGCCGGTCCGGTCGATCTGTCGATGTGGGAAGACGCGGTCGATGCGACCCTGCACCCGCTGGACGAAGTGACCATCGCCGTGGTCGGCAAGTACGTCGATCACCAGGACGCCTACAAGTCGGTCGGCGAAGCACTGAAGCACGGCGGCCTGCGCCAGCGCACCAAGGTCAACCTGAAGTGGCTGGAAGCACAGGACCTGGAAGGCACCGACATGGCCGCACTGGCCGATGTCGACGGCATCCTGGTGCCGGGTGGCTTCGGTGACCGTGGTTTCGAAGGCAAGGTGCTGACCTCGAAGTTCGCCCGCGAGCAGCAGGTGCCGTACTTCGGCATCTGCTACGGCATGCAGGCGGCGGTGGTCGATTACGCGCGCAACGTGGTTGGGCTGGAAGGTGCCAACAGCACCGAGAACGATCGCCAGTCGCCGAACCCGGTGATCGGCCTGATCACCGAATGGCGCACCGCCACCGGCGATGTCGAGAAGCGCGACGACAAGAGCGACCTCGGCGGCACGATGCGCCTGGGCCTGCAGGAGCAGCGCCTGAAGCCGGGCACGCTGGCCCGCGAGCTGTACGGCAAGGACGTGGTCGCCGAGCGCCATCGCCACCGTTACGAGTTCAACAACCGCTACCGCACCCAGCTGGAAGATGCGGGCCTGGTGATCGCCGGCAAGTCGATGGACGACACCCTGGTGGAAGTGGTCGAGCTGCCGCGCGACGCCCACCCGTGGTTCCTGGCCTGCCAGGCGCACCCGGAATTCCTGTCCACGCCGCGTGACGGCCATCCGCTGTTCATCGGTTTCATCCGTGCCGCGCGCGAGCGCAAGGCCGGCGGCAAGCTGCTTTCCGAAGCGCGCGCCTGACTTGTGAATGGGGGCTTCGGCCCCCATCCTGCATGCTTCAACCCCCAGCGCACCGGCCCGGCCGGTGCTGCGGACAACAAGGAAACGCCATGAAACTGTGTGGATTCGAGGTCGGGCTGGACCAGCCCCTGTTCCTGATCGCCGGCCCCTGCGTGATCGAGTCGATGCAGCTGCAGCTCGATACCGCCGGCAAGTTGAAGGAGATCACCGACAAGCTCGGCGTCAACTTCATCTTCAAGTCCAGCTTCGACAAGGCCAACCGTACTTCGGGCACCGCGTTCCGTGGCCCGGGCATGGAAGAGGGCCTGAAGGTCCTGGCCGAGGTCAGGAAGCAGATCGGCGTGCCGGTGCTGACCGACGTCCACGAGTACACTCCGATGGATGAAGTGGCCTCGGTGGTGGATGTGCTGCAGACCCCGGCCTTCCTGGTCCGCCAGACCGACTTCATCCGCAAAGTGTGCTCGGCCGGCAAGCCGGTCAACATCAAGAAGGGCCAGTTCCTGGCGCCGTGGGACATGAAGCCGGTCGTGGAGAAGGCCAAGGCCACCGGCAACGAGCAGATCATGGTCTGCGAGCGCGGTGCCAGCTTCGGCTACAACAACCTGGTCAGCGACATGCGTTCGCTGGCGGTGATGCGCGAGACCGGTTGCCCGGTGGTGTTCGACGCCACCCATTCGGTGCAGCTGCCGGGCGGGCAGGGCACCAGTTCCGGTGGCCAGCGTGAGCACGTGCCGGTGCTGGCCCGTGCCGCCGTGGCGGTGGGCATCTCCGGCCTGTTCGCCGAGACTCATCCGGACCCGTCCAAGGCGCTGTCCGATGGTCCCAACGCGTGGCCGCTGGACCAGATGGAGGCCCTGCTCGAGACCCTGATGGAACTCGACGCGGTGACCAAGAAGCACGGTTTCTCGCGCTTCGCGTGAGTCGTGACCCGTGGATGGCGCTGGAAACCCAGCGTCACCGCCGGCACTGGAGACAGTGGCCGTGGGGTCTGCTCGCGCTGGGGCTGTCCGTGGTGTTCACCGTGGGCATGTTCTGCCTGGTGCTGATCGGTGCTGCATCGGTGCGGCCACCGGGTGATGGCAGCAGCGCGCCCGATCTTCGGGCGTACTTCATTGCGCTGCTGGTGGCAGAGCTGGTCGGCGCCGTGGGGTGCGTCGCTGCCGCCGTTCTGGCCTGGCGCCTGAACCGTGGCAAGGTGGCCGCCGGGTTGGCGATCGTCCTGCTGTCGCTGTGGCTTGGTGCCCTGTTCTACGGGCTGTTCTGATGAATGCGACCCTGGCAACCCGTGATCGGCCCTGGGGCCTGATCGCGCTGGCGCTGGCTGTTCTTGCCTGGGCCGGCCTGATGGCAGCTGTATTCGCCTTCGCCGCCAGTTTCGGTTCGCCCGGGGATGGCAGCCATGGCATGCAGGCCATGCAGTACTGGATCCTGGCTGCACTGACCATGCTCGTGCTGTCCTTTGTTGGCAGCCTGGTGGCGATGGTGATGGCCTGGCGTTGCCGCCGCGGCGGCGTATTGGCCGCCATTGCCGGTGGCCTGCTGGTGGTACTGGTGTCGTTGATCCTGATGGTGATCGGGGCCAGTCTGGCCTGACGGCGCCTGCGCCATTTGGCAAGTGGCAGGCAGCCGGGGATAATCACGCGGCATTCGTTTTGTCGCCCCCTCTCCAGACAGGTAACCGGCCCGACCATGAGTACGATCCGCAGCATCCACGCCCGTGAAATCCTCGACAGCCGTGGCAATCCCACGCTGGAAGCCGAAGTCATCCTGGAGGACGGTTCGTTCGGTCGCGCCGCGGTTCCCTCCGGCGCCTCGACCGGTACCAAGGAAGCGGTCGAGCTGCGTGACGGCGACAAGACCCGTTACCTGGGCAAGGGCGTGCGCAAGGCCGTGGACAACGTCAACACCACGATTGCCGCCGCGCTGAAGGGCTTCGAAGCCACCGACCAGGCCGGCCTCGACCGTCGCCTGATCGATCTGGACGGCACCGAGAACAAGGGGCGGCTGGGTGCCAACGCGCTGCTGGGTGTTTCGATGGCCGCCGCGCACGCCGCCGCCGCATCCAGCAAGCAGGCGCTGTGGCAGTACCTGGCCGCCCGGACAGGCGTGACCCCGTCGCTGCCGGTGCCGATGATGAACATCATCAACGGCGGCGCGCATGCCGACAACAACGTCGACTTCCAGGAGTTCATGGTGCTGCCGGTGGGCTTCACCTCGTTCTCCGAAGCATTGCGCGCTGGTACCGAAATCTTCCATTCGCTGAAGTCGGTGCTGAAGGGCCACGGCCTGAGCACGGCGGTGGGCGACGAAGGCGGCTTCGCGCCGGACTTCCGCAGCAACGTCGAAGCGCTGGACACCATCCTCGAAGCGATCGGCAAGGCTGGCTACACCGCCGGTGAAGACGTGCTGCTGGGCCTGGACGTGGCCTCCAGTGAGTTCTTCGAGAACGGCAAGTACAACCTGGTCGGCGAGAACAAGCGCCTGACCTCCGAGCAGTTCGTCGACTTCCTCGCCGACTGGGCCGCGCAGTACCCGATCATCACGATCGAAGACGGCCTGGCCGAGAACGACTGGGCCGGCTGGAAGCTGCTGACCGACCGCATCGGCAAGAAGGTGCAGCTGGTCGGTGACGACCTGTTCGTGACCAACCCGAAGATCTTCCAGGAAGGCATCGACTCGGGCACCGCCAACGCGATCCTGATCAAGGTCAACCAGATCGGCACCCTCAGCGAAACCCTGGAAGCGATCGCCATGGCCGACCGCGCCGGCTATGCCGCCGTGGTCTCCCACCGCTCGGGCGAAACCGAAGACACCACCATCGCCGATATCGCGGTGGCCACTACCGCCACCCAGATCAAGACCGGCTCGCTGTGCCGCAGCGATCGCGTGGCCAAGTACAACCAGCTGCTGCGCATCGAGGAAGCCCTCGGCGCCGGCGCGCGTTACGCCGGTCGTGACGCGTTCGTTTCGCTGAAGCGCTGAGCCGATGCGCGACTGGCGCTGGATGCTGCTGGTGCTGGCCCTGTTGCTGGGCTGGCTGCAGTACCGCTTCTGGTTCGGTCCGGGCAATTCGGGTGAAGTGATGATGCTCGAAGCCCAGGTCGCCAACCAGGAACGGGACAATGAGGGCCTGCAGCAGCGCAACGACGCGCTGGCCGCCGAAGTGAAGGACCTCAAGGAAGGCCAGTCCGCCATCGAGGAACGCGCGCGCAGCGAGCTGGGCATGATCAAGCCCGGCGAGAAGTTCTACCGCGTGGTTGAGGATGCGCCGGTCCGTCCGGCGCAGCCCGCTGCAGGCGTCACTGTCCAGGCCGGCGATCACCCGGCGGACGTGCCATGAGCGCGGCGATCTGGGTGGTGGTTCCGGCTGCCGGCCGTGGCGCCCGCTTTGGTGCGCCGCTGCCCAAGCAGTACCTGCAGGCGGGCGGGCAGATCCTGCTCGCCCATACCCTGGACGCGCTGCTGGCGCATCCGGCCGTGGCCGGCGCAATGGTGGTGATCGGCCAGGACGACGGCGACTGGCCGGGCTGGAGCGAATGGGCCGGCAAACCGGTGCTGACCTGCATCGGCGGCGCGACCCGTGCCGCCTCGGTGCTGGCCGGGCTGCAGGCACTGCCGGACTCGGTGCGCGCCGACGAATTCGTGCTGGTCCACGACGCCGCGCGACCCAACCTGTCGCTGGCTGATCTTGGCCGCCTGCTTGAAGTCGGGCGTGCCGATCCGGTCGGGGCGATCCTGGCCGCACCGGTGCGCGACACCCTCAAGCGTGCGGGCGACGACGGTGGCATCGATGGCACCGAACCGCGCGAGCGGCTGTGGCGTGCGCTGACACCACAGCTGTTCCGCCGCCACCAGCTCAGCCGCGCGCTGTCTGACGCCGCCGCTGCCGGTGTTGAAGTCACCGACGAGGCCATGGCCATGGAGCGCCAGGGCCAGCGCCCGCTGCTGGTGGAAGGCAGCGAGGACAACTTCAAGGTCACCACCCCGGCCGATCTGGACCGGTTCGAATTCGTACTTTCCCGCCGCGCCGGCTGACTGCCTGCGCGGCCCTGCTGCAAGGGCTGCATCCATGAGCACCGCACCGTTCCCGCCCGTCCGTATCGGCCAGGGCTACGACGTCCATGCCTTCGGTGAAGGCGATCACATCATGCTCGGCGGGGTGAACGTGCCGCACAGCTGCGGCGTGCTGGCGCACAGCGACGGTGACGTGATCCTGCACGCCTTGTGCGATGCGATGCTCGGTGCGTTGGCACTGGGCGACATCGGCCAGCATTTCCCGCCGAGCGATGATCGCTGGAAGGGCGCCGACAGCAGCGATTTCGTGCGCCATTGCGACAGCCTGCTGCGCGAGCGTGGCTGGCGTGTTGGCAACACCGACATCACCGTGATCTGCGAGCGGCCGAAGGTTGGCCCGCATGCGCTGGCCATGCGTGAGCGCATTGGTGGGTTGCTGCAGCTGCCGCTGGACGCGGTCAGCGTCAAGGCCACCACCTCGGAGAAGCTGGGCTTCACCGGCCGCAGTGAAGGCATCGCCGCGCAGGCGGTCGTGTTGCTGGTGGCGGCATGATCCCGCTGCCGTTGGCGTTTGGTGCGCCGCTGTTGACGGCGCGCATCCGCACCACGCCGGACGATTTCCAGGTGGATGAACTGCCGGCGTTCGAGGCCACCGGTGAAGGCGAGCACCTGCTGCTGCACATCCGCAAGCGCGGCGCCAACACCGTGCATGTGGCCAAGCTGCTGGCCAAGTGGGCGGGCCTGCCGGAAATGGCGGTGAGCTACGCAGGCATGAAGGATCGCCATGCGGTCACCACCCAGCGTTTCAGCGTGCACCTGCCCAAGCGCATCGCGCCGGACCTGGCCGAGCTGGCCAGTGACGAGATCGAAGTGCTCGAAGCGACCTGGCACAACCGCAAGCTGCAGCGTGGTGCACTGGCCGGCAACCGCTTCAGGCTGGTGCTGCGCGAGGTGCAGGGCGATGCTGCGGCGATCAGCGAGCGCCTGCAGCAGATCGCCGGGCGCGGCTTGCCGAACTGGTTTGGCGAGCAGCGCTTCGGCCGCGACGGCGGCAACGTGCCGGCGGCATTGGCGATGTTCGGTGGCCGCCGCATGCGCAAGGACCAGCGTTCGCTGCTGCTGTCAGCCGCGCGCTCGGCGCTGTTCAATCGTGTGCTCGCCGCGCGCGTGGAGCAGGGCAACTGGGATCAACCGCTGGACGGTGAAGTGTGGATGCTCGATGGCAGCCGCAGCGTGTTCGGCCCCGAACCCTACACCGACGTGCTGGCCGAGCGCCTGGCGCGTTTCGACATCCATCCCAGCGCTCCGCTGTGGGGCGAAGGCGAGCTGCGCAGCGCCGACGCTGCACGTGAGCTGGAGCTGGCCGCGCTGGACGACGAGGAATCGAAGGCGCTGCGCGCTGGCCTGGAAGACGCACGGCTGAAGCAGGAGCGCCGCGCGCTGCGCCTGCGCCCGGCATTGCTGCAGCATCAGTGGCTGGCCAGTGATGTACTGGAACTCTCGTTCGCGTTGCCGCCGGGCTGCTACGCCACCGCCGTGCTGCACGAACTCGGCCCCGTCGAAGACGCCGCGCAGGCCTGATAGAAAAAGGGGACGGAGGGAATCAAGTCGTTTGTGGCACAAACGACTTGATTCCCTCCGTCCCTGTTTCTCAACGCCGTGCCAGCAGCACCAGCACCGCGCCGGTGCCGCCTTGCCCGGCCGGCGCCGAATGAAACGCCAGCACGTCGTTGCGCAGCCGCAGCAGACGATCGACCAGGTTCTTCAGCACCGGTGCACCGCCATCGGATTGCAGGCCCTTGCCGTGGATGATGCGCACGCAGCCATACTCGTGTGCATGCGCTTCCAGCAGGAACTGGCGCAGCAGGGTTTCCGCCTGCGCGGCGGTGGCGCCGTGCAGGTCCAGCTCATCCTGCACCGAATACTGGCCGCGCTTGAGACGCTGGAACAGGCGCGGTGGCAGGTTGTCGCGGCGGTAGCTGGCCACGTCGCCCGCTTCCAGCGGCGTACTGTCGCGCAGCAGCCGGGCGAACTCGCCCGCGGCTTCGGCGTCGTCGCGTTCGGCCATGCGTGCGCGCGGCTTCGGCCGGGGCGCAGCAGGCGCCGGTTCGGCATCCTTGCGCAGCGGCGTCACTTCACCGATGGCCGCACGGAACAGCGCGGCCGGATCTTCGTCTTCAGGGTGCGACATGCGCACAGGGTAAACCGCCGGCGCGGGTCTGCCTATGACGGCTCGATGTCGGTCGTGACCGCCGGCAGGGTAGGACCGGCGGCTCGCATGCGGCACAATAGACGATGCCCTTGCAGGGTCGACGGCTTCCGCAGGGGAGTACGACGGTCCCGCCCACACTGCACGGTGACGGAATCGAATTCTTGGAAAATCAAGCGGTTAAATCGAAGATGCGAATCCTGGTCAGTAATGACGATGGTGTCGACGCCGCAGGCATCCGGATGCTTGCTTCGGTCCTGCGCGAGGCCGGACACGAAGTCACGGTGGTCGCGCCTGACCGCGATCGCTCCGGTGCCAGCAACTCGCTGACCCTGGACCTGCCGATCCGGCTCAAGCGCATCGACCATTACACCGTCTCGGTGGCGGGCACGCCGACCGACTGCGTGCATCTGGCGCTGACCGGCCTGCTTGAATTCGAGCCGGACATCGTCGTGTCAGGCATCAACAACGCCGCCAACCTCGGCGACGACGTGATCTATTCCGGCACCGTCTCGGCGGCGATGGAAGGCCGCTTCCTCGGCCTGCCGGCGGTGGCGGTCTCGCTGGTCACCCGCAACCACGATCCGAAGCACTTCGACACCGCCGCGCGTGCCGCAGTGGAGATCGTCGCCCGGCTCAAGGCCGATCCGCTGCCGGCCGACACCATCCTCAACGTCAACGTGCCGGATCTGCCGTGGAGCGAGGTCAAGGGCTTCGAGGTCACCCGCCTCGGCAACCGCCATCGTGCCGAAGGCTGCATCGCGCAGAAGGATCCGCGCGGCAACGAGGTGTACTGGATCGGCCCGGCCGGGCGCGAGCAGGACTCCGGCCCGGGCACCGACTTCCACGCGGTGCGCACCGGCCACATCTCGATCACCCCGATCCAGGTGGACCTGACCCGCTACCAGGCGCTGGAGAAAGTGGCCAGCTGGGTGGGTGGCCTCAGCGCCGCGCTGGACCGGCCGGCATGAGTCCACGCCTGCGACTGCAGCCGGAAGCTGTCGGCATCGGCATGACCTCGCAGCGCGTGCGTGACCGTCTGGTCGATCGCCTGCGCGAAGCTGGCATCGTCGACGAGTCCACCTTGAACGCAATCCGGGTAGTGCCGCGCCACCTGTTCATCGATGAAGCACTGGCCTCGCGTGCCTATGAGGACACCGCGCTGCCGATCGGCCATGGCCAGACCATCTCGCAGCCCTGGGTGGTCGCCCGGATGACCGAGGCAGTGCTCCAGGTCGCGCCGAAGCGCGTGCTGGAAGTCGGCACCGGCTCGGGCTACCAGGCCGCCATCCTGGGCGCGCTGGGCCTGGAGGTCTACACCGTGGAGCGAATCGGTGACCTGTTGCGGCAGGCACGCAAGCGCTTCCGCGCACTGGGCATGAACATCCGCACCAAGCATGACGACGGTCGCGCCGGATGGGCCGAGCACGGTCCGTTCGATGCCATCGTGGTCACCGCCGCGGCGCCTGCACTGGTCGATGAACTGGTCGGGCAGCTGGCTGAAGGGGGGCGCCTGGTGGCGCCGGTGGGTGGCCCGGGCGGACAGTCGCTGGTGCAGCTGGACCGCAAGCCCGATGGCAGCATCGAACAACGCGTGCTGGCGCCGGTCACGTTCGTGCCGCTGCTGTCTGGCATGCTCGACTAATCCACGGAGCAGGGTTGCATGAAGATTTTCGGGCCGCTGTACGAGCGGGCGATGAAGTGGGCGGCGCACGAACGCGCGCCGACCTATCTGACGGTATTGAGTTTCTTTGAAGCGATCATCTTCCCGGTGATGCCGGAAGTGATGCTGGCACCGATGTGCGTGGCCCAGCCCAAGCGTGGCTGGTGGTTCGCCACCCTCAGCCTGGCGGGCTCGATGGTCGGCGCGCTGATGGGTTACGCGCTGGGTCATTACGCTTTCGAGGCGATCAAGCCAGTGTTCGAGGCGCTGGGCATGCTTCCAGCGATCGAGCAGGGCATCACCACCGTGCAGGCGAAGATGGCCGAATCACCGTGGGCGGTGTTCACCTTCCTGGTGCTGGGCGGCTTCATGCCGATCCCGATGAAGGTCTTCACGTGGGCATCGGGTATCGTCGGCGTACCGATGCCGCAGTACCTGTTGAGCATGTTGATCGGTCGTGGCAAGCGCGTGTTCGTGCTGGCCGCGGTCATCCGTATCGGTGGTGCGCGTGCCGAAGCGGCGCTGCGTCGCTGGATTGAACCGCTGGGCTGGATCGCCACCGTGCTGGTGGTGGTGCTGATCGCCTGGCTTGTATGGAGGTCGAAGTTCGCATGAATCCTGATCGTCTGAGCAAGGGAGTGCGCATCGGCGCGCTGGCGTTGCTGGTTTCCACACTGGCCGCCTGCGGTACCGCCACCGTGGTCCGCCCGGGCGGCGGCAACGCTGGTGGCGTGACCACGCCGAAGACCTCGGTACCCAAGCCTGGGCAGACCGTGGTGGTGCGCAAGGGCGACACCATCTATGCGCTGGCCCGCATCCATGACATCACCCCGGCCGACCTGATTGCCTGGAATCGTCTGGACAACCCGTCGACCATCTACCCCGGCCAGGTGATCCGCCTGTATCCGCAGGGGGCCACCAGCGGCCGTGCGCCGACCACGGTGGTCACCCCGCCGCGTTCGGCTGGCAGCAGTGGCGGCAGCACCGCGCCGGCCCCGGCGCCGGTCGGGCCGGTCAAGAGCAACATCGCCTGGCGCTGGCCAGCCGATGGCGCGATCGTCGGCCGCTACGTGGCCGGTGACGCGACCAAGCAGGGCGTGGACATCGCCGGCACCAGCGGCCAGCCGGTCAAGGCAACCGCCAACGGTGTGGTGGTGTACTCCGGTGCCGGCCTGGTCGGCTACGGCGAACTGATCATCATCAAGCACAGCGACCAGTGGCTGTCCGCCTATGGTCACAACCGCAAGCGCCTGGTGAATGAAGGGCAGAGCGTGAAGGCTGGCGAGCAGATCGCCGAAATGGGCCGCACCGGTGCGAACCGCGACATGGTCCACTTCGAGATTCGCTACAACGGCAAGCCGGTCGATCCGCAGCAGTACCTGCCGGCACGGTGACGCGGTTGGAACAGGGAATGCCGGGCCATGCCTGGCGTTCCTGACCTGTAGAGTCGAACCATGCTCGACTCGCTGTACGCTGGCCGCCGCGAGTGGCCATCTGCGATCTTCAGTGGCGCATCTCAAGCTTCCCGGCAAGCCAGGGAAGCGGCATGCTTCAACGGAACCAGCCCCCCCCCGATCCGGTGCCGCATGTCTCGACCAACAGCCCTTTTCGTGCTGCTCATCGTCGCGCCTTTGGCGACCGCCGCCAGCGATCCACGTGACGTGGTCACCCGTCTCTACGACGCCATCCAGGCGCCGACGTCGAACGAAACGGCCATTTCTTCGCTGCTGGGCGATGCACTGCGCTCAGCGGTCGATGCGCAGCATGCTTACGAGCGGGCCTGTACCGCGTTGGCCGCGCACGATGAGAAACCGCACATGCTCGACCAGAGTCCGTATCTGCTGGCGCCGGATCGACCGGACACGGTAGCGGTGGGAATGCCCGAATCGAGGGGTGACGCGACCTGGGTCCGCGTCGACATGGCAGTGGGCGACTATCGCTGGACCGACCGGGTCCTGCTGCAGCGGCAGGACCGCGACTGGAAGGTCATGGATATCCGATGGGGGCAGGGCGGCCACCTGATCGGCCGGCTCCAGGAGTTCTCGGCACTCCGCTGCGCGCCTTCAGGCCGCTAGCGGCCGGAGGCGCCGGTGGCTCGAGAACTCAGCCTTCCAGGATGAAAGCAGCCGCAACCTTGCGGCCTTCGCCGGCCAGGATGTTGAAGGTGCGTGCAGCAGCCGGATTGTTCATCACTTCCAGGCCGATGCCGCGGGACAGGCAGGCGGCCATTACCACCGCCGGCGGGAACACCTGGCGGTCACCGGTACCCAGCACGATCAGCGCCGGATTCAGCGCCAGGATCGGCTCGAGGTCCGCCAGCTGCAACGCAGCGGCACTCGCCACCGGCCAATGCGCGACCAGCTGGTCCGGGGTCAGGAAGAAGCTGCCGTCCAGCACCTGGTCATTGACCTTGGCCGAGCGGCCATCGGCGGCGCGCAGGCTGTAGGCGTAGTCGGGCGGTTCGTGGTTCAGCTGCATGACGGTAGGGCGATCAGCCGCGCGGCAGCACGATCTGGCGCTGTTCCCTGCTCGGGCGGTACAGCACGGCGACGTGGCCGATGCGCTGCACCAGCGCGCTTTCGGTGGCTTCGACGATCTCGCCGATCATCACGTCACGGGCCTCGCGGTCTTCGGCAGCGACCTTCACCTTGACCAGCTCGTGGCGCTCCAGCACTTCGTTCAGCTCAGCAATGAAGGCCGGGGTCACACCCTTGCCGCCGGTCTGCAGCAGGGCCTTCAGGTCGTGGGCTTGGCCGCGCAGGAAACGGGTCTGGGAGGCGGTCAGGGCGATGGACATGCAGGAAAAGACGGTTGAATGGGGCGATCAGGGTATCATGAGGACCCCATCAGCCCCTATTTTCAATGGCTACCCGCAGCAAAAGCAGCCAGCGCTGGCTCAAGGAACACTTCTCCGACCCCTTCGTGAAGAAGGCCCAGGCCGAAGGCATGCGCTCGCGTGCCGCCTACAAGCTCGAAGAGCTGCTGGAACGTGACCGGTTGCTGAAGCCGCACATGGTGGTGGTCGACCTCGGCGCGGCCCCGGGCGGCTGGTCTCAACAGGTGCGGAGACAGATCGGCGATACCGGCCGGGTGCTGGCCCTGGATATCCTGGACATGCCGCCGCTGGCCGGCGTGGAGTTCCTTCATGGTGACTTCAGGGAAGAAGCCGTCCTATCGCAGTTTGAAGCCATGCTCGGGGACCAGCCGGTAGACCTTGTGCTGTCGGACATGGCCCCCAATAAGAGTGGTGTGGGCGCGGTCGACCAGCCGCGGATGATGCATCTGGCGGAGCTGGCCCTGGATTTTGCCGACAACCACCTCAAGACCGGTGGGGCGTTCCTGATCAAGCTGTTCCAGGGTGAAGGCTTTGACGACTACGTGCGCGACATGCGCCGCCGGTACGACAAGGTCTCCATCCGCAAGCCGGAAGCCTCGCGCAAGCGCTCTCCCGAGGTGTACGCCTTGGGTCAGGGAAAACGCGCCCACATGAAGTAAGCTCGCAATGTACGCAAGTTCGACCCCCACGCAACGCCAGCACTGAGAGGAACACCGGAGCCAATGAGGATGAACGACTTGACCAAGAACCTCCTGCTATGGGTGGTCGTCGCCGTCGTGCTGATGGTGGTCTTCCAGAGCTTCTCGCCGAAGTCCTCCGGAGCCGGCGCGCAGGGTGCGTCGTACTCGCAGTTCCTGGACCAGGTGGACAGCGGCAACGTGCAGAAGGTCGCCTTCGGCGGCGACATGCGCGGTGGCACCAGCCAGCTGACCTACACCACCCGCGGCGGGCAGACATCCACCATCACCGCACCGTTCGATCGCGACCTGATCAACGTGCTGCGCACCAAGAACGTGGAGATCGTGCAGGAGGAGCCGTCCAGCGGCATCTCCCTGGGCGCGATCCTGATGAATTTCCTGCCGGTCATCCTGATCATCGGCTTCTGGTTGTTCATCATGCGGCAGATGCAGGGCGGGGGCGGCGGTGCCAAGGGCGCGATGTCCTTCGGCAAGTCGCGCGCCAAGCTGCAGGGCGAAGACCAGATCAAGGTCACCTTCGCCGACGTCGCCGGCTGCGATGAGGCCAAGGAAGAAGTGGGCGAGCTGGTCGACTTCCTGCGCGACCCGTCCAAGTTCACCAAGCTCGGTGGCAAGATTCCGCGCGGCGTGCTGATGGTCGGGCCGCCGGGTACCGGCAAGACGCTGCTGGCCAAGGCCATTGCCGGCGAAGCCAAGGTGCCGTTCTTCTCGATCTCCGGTTCGGACTTCGTGGAAATGTTCGTCGGCGTCGGCGCCAGCCGCGTGCGTGACATGTTCGAGCAGGCCAAGAAGCATGCTCCGTGCATCATCTTCATCGACGAAATCGACGCCGTCGGTCGCCACCGTGGCGCCGGCCTGGGCGGCGGTCATGACGAGCGCGAGCAGACCCTGAACCAGCTGCTAGTCGAAATGGATGGTTTCGAAGGTGGCGAAGGCGTGATCGTGATCGCCGCGACCAACCGCCCGGACGTGCTGGACCCGGCGCTGCTGCGTCCGGGCCGTTTCGACCGCCAGGTCGTGGTTGGCCTGCCGGACGTGAAGGGCCGCGAGCACATCCTGAAGGTCCACATGCGCAAGCTGCCGCTCGCCGACGATGTCGAGCCGATGGTGATCGCGCGGGGTACCCCGGGCTTCTCCGGTGCTGATCTGGCCAACCTGTGCAACGAGGCGGCCCTGTTCGCCGCGCGTGGCAACGAGAAGGAAGTCCGCATGGACCACTTCGACCGTGCCCGCGACAAGATCCTGATGGGTGCCGAGCGCCGCTCGATGGCCATGAGCGAAGAAGAGAAGACCCTGACCGCCTACCACGAAGCCGGCCACGCCATCGTCGGCCGCCTGGTGCCCGAGCACGACCCGGTCTACAAGGTCACGATCATCCCGCGCGGCCGTGCGCTGGGCGTGACCATGTACCTGCCGGAAGGCGACAAGTATTCGATGAACCGCGTGGCGATCAAGTCGCAGCTGTGCTCGCTGTACGGTGGTCGTGTGGCCGAGGAGCTGATCTTCGGTGCCGACAAGGTCACCACGGGCGCTTCCAACGACATCGAACGCGCCACCAAGATGGCCCGCAACATGGTCACCAAGTGGGGCCTGTCCGACCAGCTCGGCCCGATCGCCTATGGCGAAGAGGATGACGAGGTGTTCCTGGGCCGTTCGGTCACCCAGCACAAGAGCGTGTCCAACGACACCGCGCGCCGCATCGATGAGGAAGTACGCAAGATCCTCGACGAAGCCTACGCGCGCACCACCGAGCTGATGACGGCCAACCTGGACAAGCTGCACGCGATGTCCCAGCTGCTGCTGCAGTACGAGACGATCGACGCGCCGCAGATCGACGCCATCATGGAAGGCCGCGATCCGCCGCCGCCAGCCGGCTGGAGCAAGTCGAACAAGGATGGTGGCAACGACAAGGGCGGCGACGCCCGTCCGCTGCCGCCGATCGCGGGCCCGGCCGAATCGCACTGACGGCCCGCTGCGCGTGACACCAGACGAGGCCGGGGCAACCCGGCTTCGTCGTTTCCGGGCTACCGGCCCATTCCGAAGAACCGAACTGACGCTGGAGCCCGCATGTCCGCCCCGAAGCCCGAACCGATTTCCCACACCGCCGAGATGGTGATCGCCACCGTGGTCGGCGTCGGTGTGGGCCTGGGGGCCGACAACCTGCTGCTGGGCTGCGTGGTGGGTATCGCCGTTGGCATCGTGCTGAGCATCGCCAAGACCCTGTACGTGGACCGCAAGCGCCGCCGCCGTTGAGGGGGTGTCGGCAGGGCTGCGCCCTGCACCCGCGGTAGTGCCGGCCGCTGGCCGGCAACCTCAACAGCAACAGCAACAGCGGGCTTTCCGTAGGATGGCGGGGCGGTGTCGGAGTGCGGGGGCGCTGCAAGTACGTCCCTGTAAGCTTGGCAGCCGCATCCATGCGGCTGACACCCCGCCCTCCGACACCGCCCCACCTCTGACAGATTCCTGCTGCTGTTGGTGGCTGTCGACCTTGGTCGACACGGTAGATCCACGCCATGCGTGGATGAATCTCTGTCAGATATCGAAATCAATATGGGGTCAGATCCGTTTTCCTCC
Source organism: Stenotrophomonas sp. T8 (assembly GCF_051853085.1). Taxonomy (NCBI): domain Bacteria; kingdom Pseudomonadati; phylum Pseudomonadota; class Gammaproteobacteria; order Lysobacterales; family Lysobacteraceae; genus Stenotrophomonas; species Stenotrophomonas sp. T8. Next base: position 1,312,946 of record NZ_CP195329.1, read on the forward strand.
GGAAAACGGATCTGACCCCGGTATTTGTTCCAACAGATCGCGGAAATCTGTCGAAAGCGGGGTGGGTCCGGTTGCGAGAGTGTCCGCGGCATGGATGCCGCGGCCAAGCCCCCATGGGTGAGGGCGCTTTGCTTGCGAAGCACTGCTTCGCAAGCGCCCGAACGCACAGCCGCCAGCGGCTGGGCCGGACCGCGGAGCGGGGTTCACGGCGTCTCCCGCAGCCGGACCCACCCCGCCTACCCTCAGGAAACCAGCTTCTGCTGTGGCCTGGGCTTTTGCTGTGGCCGTTGCCTCTGCGGGTGCAGGGCGCAGCCCTGCCGAACTAAACTACCCACCGTTGTCCCTGCAGGATTGCCCATGTTCGATACCTCGCCCCAGCTCGACTGCGCCGGCCGCATCCTGCGCCTCGACCGTGCCCAGGTCATGGGCATCGTCAACGTCACCCCGGACTCCTTCTCCGATGGCGGCGCGCACGACACCACCGAGGCCGCAGTCGCTCATGGCCTGAAGCTGGTCGAGGAGGGCGCGGACCTTCTCGATATCGGCGGCGAATCGACCCGGCCGGGCGCTGCGCCGGTATCGGTGGAGGAGGAACTGCGCCGGGTGATTCCGGTGATCGAGCAGCTGGCCGCACGCACCCGGGTGCCGATCAGCATCGACACCTTCAAGCCGGAAGTGATGCGCGCGGCCGTGGCGGCTGGCGCTGGCATGATCAACGACATCTTCGGCCTGCGTCAGGAAGGGGCGCTGGACGCCGCCGCTGCAACCGGCGTGCCGGTGGTGCTGATGCACATGCAGGGCGAGCCAGGCCACATGCAGGTCGATCCACATTACGACGACGTGGTCGCCGAGGTGCACGGCTTCCTGGTGCAGCGTCTGTTCGCTGCCGAGATGGCGGGCATTGCGAAGAAGAACCTGCTGATCGATCTCGGTTTCGGTTTCGGCAAGACCACTGCCCACAACATGACCCTGCTGGCACGCTCCGAGCGGTTCCTGGAGCTGGGCGTGCCGATGCTGGCCGGCCTGTCGCGCAAGCGCAGTCTCGGTGAACTGACAGGTCGCGATACGCCGTCCGAGCGGGTAGCGGCCTCGGTGGCCGCGCACCTGATCGCAGTCCAGCGTGGCGCGCGCATCGTACGCGTGCATGACGTGGCGGCCACCGTCGATGCGCTGAAGATCTGGCAGGCAGTCGAGGCCGTGCCAACGCCGCGCGCCGACGCCACGCCGACGATCCGCTGGCCGGACGAAGACTGATGGGCATCGACCGGCGGCCGCTGGCGATCGCCGTGATGGGGCCGACGGCCAGTGGCAAGACCGCCACGGCGATCGCCCTGGCACGGCAGCTGGATGGGGAAATCGTCAGCGTCGACTCGGCACTGGTATACCGCCACCTGGACATCGGTTCGGCCAAGCCCGATGCGACGGAGCGCGCGCAGGCGCCGCACCATCTGCTGGACCTGCGTGACCCCTGGCAGACCTACTCGGCGGCCGAGTTCGCCGCCGATGCCGGGCGGGTCGTGGCCGACATCGTGGCGCGTGGCAGGACGCCGATCCTGGCCGGTGGCACTGGCCTGTACTTCCGGGCGCTGCTGCAGGGCCTGTCGCCGATGCCGGAGGCCGACCCGGCAATACGCGAAGCGCTCAGCGCCGAGGCGGCCGAGCGTGGCTGGGCGGCACTGCACGCCGAGCTGGCCAAGGTCGACCCGGCCGCCGCCGCACGTATCCATGCCACCGATCCGCAACGCATCCAGCGGGCGCTGGAGGTCTATCGCCTGACCGGTATCCCCATTACTGAATGGCAGCGCCGGCCGGGCGTAGCGCCATTGCCGGTGCGCACCCTCAAGCTTATCCTCGCCCCACGCGACCGTGCGGTTCTTCACCAGCGCATCGAGGCGCGCTTCGACGCCATGCTGGGGCAGGGGTTTCTCGACGAGGTGCGGGCATTGCGCGCGATGCCGGAAATGGCTGCCGTGGCGGCGCCCCTGGACCTGCCGGCAGTGCGTGCGGTCGGCTATCGGCAGGCCTGGGAGTACCTGGACGGGGAGGAGGATGCCGCCCGTTTCCGTGACAAGGCGATCTTTGCCACCCGGCAACTGGCCAAGCGCCAGCTGACCTGGCTGCGCGGCGAGCTTGATGCGCGCTGGTTCGACCCCCATGTTGATGGTGAGCGCTTGGCCAGCGCGGTGTCGACCTTCGTCGCACGCTGAATCCCCGCCAGCCGTGTAACATCATCGGTCGGCGGGCGGCTCGGGGGCCGCGGCAACCGTCGGCAACCCAATAAGAACAATAATCAGGAGTGTGCAATGTCCAAGGGGCAATCGCTGCAGGATCCTTTCTTGAACGCACTGCGGCGCGAACGCGTGCCGGTTTCGGTGTACCTGGTGAACGGCATCAAGCTGCAGGGCACGATCGAGTCGTTCGACCAGTTCGTGGTTCTGCTGCGCAACACGGTCAGTCAGATGGTCTACAAGCACGCCATTTCCACCGTCGTTCCGGCACGCAACGTGAAGGTCGGTCCGGGCGGCGGTTACGTGCAGTCGGGTGAAGGTGGTCAGGCAGGTGATGAAGCAGACGAGTAATACCGGAGCGGTGAATGTTTGACCGCTCGAAAAAGGGTGAACACGCCCTGTTGATCCAGCCCCATTTCGGCAAGCTGGAAGACGATGTGCTCGAAGAATTCGGTGATCTGGCCCGCTCGGCCGGGGCCAGCATCGCCGCGACGATCACTGCGCGCCTGGACCGTCCGAATCCGTCGACCCTGATCGGCAGCGGCAAGCTGGACGAGATCAAGGCAGCGGCCGACGCCAGCGGGGCCGACCTGATCCTGGTCAACCATGCATTGAGCCCGGGCCAGGAGCGCAACCTGGAACGTTTCCTCGAGCGCCGCGTGATCGACCGCACTGGCCTGATCCTGGACATCTTCGCCCAGCGTGCGCACAGCCACGAAGGCAAGCTGCAGGTCGAACTGGCACAGCTGCGCCACCTGGCTACGCGGCTGGTGCGCGGCTGGACCCATCTGGAGCGCCAGCGCGGCGGTTCGATCGGCCTGCGCGGCCCGGGTGAAACCCAGCTGGAAACCGACCGCCGCCTGCTGCAGAAGCGGGTGGAACAGCTGCAGAAGCGCCTGGAAAAGGTCGAAGTGCAGCGCACCCAGATGCGCCGTGCGCGTGTGCGCAGCGAGCTGCCGCGCGTGGCCCTGGTGGGCTACACCAACGCCGGCAAGTCGACTCTGTTCAACGCCATGACCGGCGCTGAGGCCTATGCCGCCGACCAGCTGTTCGCAACGCTGGATCCGACCGTGCGCCGCATCGCGGTGCCGGGGGGCAACGTGGTGCTGGCCGATACCGTCGGCTTCGTCCGCGATCTGCCGCATGATCTGGTCGCGGCGTTCCGCTCGACCCTGTCCGAGGCGCGCGAGGCCGACTTCCTGCTGCATGTGGTCGACGCTGCCGATCCGCACCGCGAGGAGCGCATCGCCCAGGTCGACGAGGTGCTGACCGCAGTCGGTGCCGGTGACCTGCCGCAATTGCTGGTGTTCAACAAGATCGACCGCATCGACGGCGCCGACGTGCGCCACGATGGCCAGGACGGTATCCCGGATGAGTCGCGTCGTGAGCGGGTCTGGATTTCCGCGCGTGACGGGCGGGGGCTGGAGCTGCTGCAGGCGGTGCTGGGCAAGCGCCTGGGCCTGCAGCATGTCTCCGGCGAACTGCGCCTGCCGCCGGATGCCGGCCGCCTGCGCGCGCGCCTGCACCAGCTGGAAGTGATCCGCAGTGAGCAGGCTGATGAGGAAGGCTGGATGCTGCATGTCGACTTGCCGATTGCCGAAGCCGAGAAGCTGGCCGGCAGTGCCGATGGCGCCCCGATCCGCGCGCTGCTGCCGGAAAAACCGCCGGAGTGGTGAGGTAGCGGCCGATGCCCGGTAGTGCCGGCCGCCGGCCGGCAGCGCAACCATCCCGAATGGGCGCGACATCTGGCTGTCATCTGCGGTACAACGTGCAGGTTCTTCACCCCACCGTCATGCCGATGTCCATCCCCACCGACGCTGAACTCAATAGCCAGTCCGCCGCGCTTGGGCAGCGCCTGGAGCAGGCCTCGCTGCAGCTGGTGACCGCTGAAAGCTGCAGTGGTGGCTGGATTGCAAAGTGCATGACCGACATCGCAGGTTCGTCGGCATTCTTCGACTGCGGCATGGTGGTCTACAGCTACGAAGCCAAGCAGCGGCTGTTGGGCGTGAGGGCGCAGACCCTGGAGCAGTACGGTGCGGTCAGCCGCGAAACCGTGCTGGAGATGGTGTCGGGTGCGCTGGTCAATTCCGGTGCCGGCATCGCGGTGGCGGTGACCGGCATTGCCGGACCGGGCGGTGGCAGCCCTGGCAAGCCGGTCGGCAGCGTCTGGATCGGCTGGAAGCGGCGCGGCGGCTACGCCCGCGCCGAGCTGTTCCAGTTCGAGGGCGACCGCGAAGCCATCCGCCGGCAAACCGTAGCGGCGGCATTGCGCGGCATCGACGCCCAGCTGTGACATGCTGCTCCGGTAATCGTCCGGAGCACGCATGATGTGGGAAACGCTGGGCACGGTCCGTGACCTGGGCCGACTGCAGGAAATTGCGGTCGTCCTGATCCGCTATGGCTTCGGTGACGTGGTGCGGCGCATCGGCCTGGCCACCACGCTGGAGCGCGCAGGGCGCCTGTTGCACTGGAACGAGGATCGCCAGGAACTGCTGCGGATGACCGCGCCGGTGCGCGTACGCAGCGCGATGCAGGATCTCGGCCCGACCTTCGTCAAGCTCGGGCAGGTGCTGGCGACGCGCGTTGACCTGCTGCCGCCGGAATGGATCGCCGAGCTGTCCGAACTGCAGAACGCGGTACCCGCGCTGCCGTATGCCGATATCCGCGAGCAGCTGGAGGCCGACCTGGGTGCCTCGCCCGCAGACGTGTTCGCCTTCCTCGATGAAATCCCGATGGCCGCCGCATCGCTGGCGCAGGCCCATCGTGCACGGCTGCACGACGGCCGCGAAGTAGTACTGAAGGTGCGCCGCCCCGGCATCCGTGACGTGGTTGAAGCCGACCTGCGGTTGCTGGCGCGCCTGGCCGAAATCGTCGAGGCGCGGCTGCCGGACCTGCGCCGCTATCGTCCGGCCGAGGTCGTGCAGCAGTTCACCGTGTCGCTGCGACGCGAGCTGGATTTCGCCGCCGAATGCCGCAACGCCGAACGCATCGCGCGCAACTTCCACGGCCGTGACGACATCCTGATCCCCGGGGTGCACTGGCAGTGGACCTGCGAAAGCCTGAACGTCCAGGACTTCGTCAATGGCATTCCCGGGCGTGACCTGGCCGGCGTCGATGCGGCGGGCCTGGATCGCCGCGAACTGGCTCGGCGCGGTGCCGGCATCGTGCTCAAGATGGTGCTGGAGGACGGCTGCTTCCACGCCGACCCGCACCCCGGCAACATCCTCTACCTGCGTGACGGCCGCATCGGCGTGATTGACTTCGGCATGGTCGGCGCGTTGTCCGAAGTGCGCCGCTTCCAGGTCGCGCAGCTGCTGCACGGGCTGGTCGAGCAGGATCCGCAGGGCGTGGCCGATGTGCTGCTGGACTGGGCCGGCGGCGTGGAAGTTGACGAGAACCGCCTGCAGCACGACATCAGCCAGTTCGTTGACCAGTATCGCGGCGTGCCGCTGAAGGACCTGCGCATCGGCCTGATGCTGGGCGATATCACCCAGCTGCTGCGCAGCTACAGCCTGACCCTGCCGGCCGATCTGGCGCTGATGATCAAGGCCTTCCTGACCTTGGAAGGCATGGGCCGCCAGCTGGACCCGGATTTCGACATGGCCAGTGCCGCGCGCCCGTTCCTTGAACGGGTGGTGCTGCAGCGCTATGCGCCCAGGGCGCTGCTCAAGCGTGGCCGACGCAGCCTGCTGGGCCTGGTCGACTTCGCCGGGGAATTGCCGCGCGACCTGCGCAAGCTGGTCCAGGCCGCACGCCGCGGCCGCCTCCAGCTGAAGGTGGAAACCACCGCGCTGCAGGGCTTCGGCGAACAGGTGAATCGGGCAGCGAACCGGCTGGTGATGGGTATCGTCACCGCCGCACTGATCATCGGGTCCTCGATCGTGATGCACAGCGTTGGCGGGGTCTCCAGTCGCTGGCTGCTGGCGCTGGGGGTGTGCGGGTTCATCGGCGCCGGCTTCTGTGGCGTGTGGATCCTGTACTCGATATGGAGGAGCGGCAAGCACACATAGTGTGCTTGCCGCAGCGGTTCCCCACTGGAACCGCGGAATCGCTGCGCGATTCCGGTAGGGCCAATCGCTGGTCGGCTGCTTTTTGCCTTTGCCGCGCGGCCATTGGCCCAACTGCCGAGCATGGCGCGGCACTACAGACCCGGCACTTGCAGTTGTGCGCATTAGTAGTAATACTACTAATCATGGACCTGACCGACACCCAGCAGGCGATCCTGCAGTTGATCGCCGAGCGTATCGAGAGCGAAGGCGCACCGCCGTCGCAGACTGAAATCGCACGTGCGTTCGGCTTCAAGGGCGTGCGCGCGGCCCAGTACCACCTGGAAGCCCTGGAGCAGGCCGGTGCGATCCGTCGCATCCCGGGCCAGGCTCGCGGCATCCGTCTGGTGCAGGCACCGCCGGTCGAAAAGCTCGCCGAGCCGGGCCTTCCGGACAGCGTGCTGCGCTTGCCGGTGCTGGGCCGGGTCGCTGCCGGCCTGCCGATCGGTGCCGACATCGGCTCCGACGATTTCGTGGTGCTGGACCGGGTGTTCTTCTCGCCAGCGCCGGACTACCTGCTGAAAGTGCAGGGCGACTCGATGATCGACGAGGGCATCTTCGACGGTGACCTGATCGGCGTGCACCGTACCCGCGACGCCCGTTCTGGGCAGATCGTGGTGGCCCGCATCGATGACGAGATCACCGTCAAGCTGCTGAAGATCGCCAAGGACCGCATCCGCCTGCTGCCGCGCAATCCCGATTACAAGCCGATCGAGGTGCTGCCGGACCAGGATTTTGCGATCGAAGGCCTCTATTGCGGCCTGCTTCGGCCCAATCGTTGACCCGCTCCATAGTGCATTACCCCGCGGTCTTTTGTGGCGATTCTCTGGTTCCACTGAGGTTGGTACGGATGTCCGATAATTCTTTTAAGAGCGCCGGGCAGAATCTCAGCCTGTGCGATACGTCCGACTTAAAGTGAACCCATGGCAAAGAAGACCCCCAAAGACAGCACCCCCAACGACATGACCTCTGCAAGGACCAATACGATGGACGAGAACAAGAAGCGGGCCTTGGCTGCTGCTCTGGGCCAGATCGAGAAGCAGTTCGGCAAGGGCTCGGTGATGCGCATGGGCGACCGCGTGGTCGAGCCCGTCGAAGCCATCCCGACCGGTTCGCTGATGCTCGACATCGCACTGGGCATTGGCGGTCTGCCGAAGGGCCGTGTCGTTGAGATCTACGGGCCGGAATCCTCGGGCAAGACCACCCTGACCCTGCAGGCCATCGCCGAATGCCAGAAGATGGGCGGTACCGCAGCTTTCATCGACGCCGAGCACGCGCTTGACCCGATCTACGCCGCGAAGCTGGGCGTTAACGTGGACGACCTGCTGCTGTCGCAGCCGGACACCGGTGAGCAGGCGCTGGAAATCGCCGACATGCTGGTCCGTTCGGGCTCGGTCGACATCCTGGTGGTCGACTCGGTCGCCGCGCTGACCCCGAAGGCCGAAATCGAAGGCGAAATGGGTGACCAGCTGCCGGGTCTGCAGGCCCGCCTGATGAGCCAGGCGCTGCGTAAGCTGACCGGCAACATCAAGCGTTCCAACACCCTGGTGATCTTCATCAACCAGCTGCGCATGAAGATCGGCGTGATGATGCCGGGCCAGAGCCCGGAAACCACCACCGGTGGCAACGCGCTGAAGTTCTATGCCTCGGTCCGCCTGGACATCCGCCGTATCGGTGCGATCAAGAAGGGCGATGAGATCATCGGCAACCAGACCAAGATCAAGGTCGTCAAGAACAAGCTGGCGCCTCCGTTCAAGCAGGTGATCACCGAGATCCTGTACGGCGAAGGCATCAGCCGCGAGGGCGAGCTGATCGACATGGGCGTGGATGCCAAGCTGGTCGAGAAGGCCGGCGCCTGGTACAGCTACGGTGAAGAGCGCATTGGCCAGGGCAAGGACAATGCCCGCGGCTACCTGCGCGACAACCCGACCGTCGCCGCCAAGCTCGAGGCCGAGCTGCGTGAGAAATTCCAGCCGGCCGAAGCGGCCCGCGAGGAAGGCGACGACGAAGGCGACGACGAGTAAGGCTTGCTGTGGGGCAGGGCGGCGCCGTCAGTGACGTCGCCCTGTCCCGCAGGTTCGAATCGCCCAGGGATGGGCAGGGCGCCAAGGACGGCGCCACCCTTGGAGCACCGATGTCCGACGCCGAAGACATTCCCACCGGCCGCAAGCGCCGGCAGCGTGAGCAGACTCCCGTCCAACGGGCGCTGGGCCTGCTGGTCCGCCGCGAGCACTCGCGCAAGGAACTCACCCGCAAGCTGACCGCCCGTGGCATCGAAGACGAAGCCGCGCAGGCCGCTGTCGCCAAGCTGACCGAGGCGGGCTGGCAGGATGACACCCGTTTTGCCGAGAACCTGGTGAGGATGCGCGCCAACACCGGTTATGGGCCGATCCATGTCCGCGCCGAGCTGGGGACCCACGGCCTGGACAGTGCCGCGATTGCTGCAGCGATGGACAGCTACGAAGGCGACTGGCAGGAGAACGCCCGTGATCTGGTCCGCCGACGCTTTGGCGAGGCCGGTCCGCAGGACCTGACGCAGCGGCGCAAGGCCGCCGATCTGCTGGCCCGACGGGGCTTCGACGGCGACAGCATCCGCCGTGCGACCCGCTACGACCCGGATGACTGAGACTGGCGGCGCCGGGCCTGATACCCTTTAGGTTTTCGGCGGTCCCTCGCGACTCTGGCCAACACGGCCGGTGGTCCGGGTCCGCCGGCCCGCAGACTGCCAGCCCCCAATGAACGCATCCGCCAAATTCACGACATCCCAGATCCGCAGCGACTTCCTTGAATTCTTCAAGGGCAAAGGCCACACCATCGTGCCCTCGGCGCCGCTGGTGCCGGGCAATGATCCGACCCTGCTGTTCACCAACTCCGGCATGGTGCAGTTCAAGGACGTGTTCCTCGGCGCGGAGAAGCGTAGCTACGTGCGCGCGGCCGACGTGCAGCGCTGCCTGCGCGCGGGCGGCAAGCACAACGATCTCGACCAGGTCGGCTACACCGCACGCCACCACACCTTCTTCGAAATGCTGGGCAACTGGTCGTTCGGCGACTACTTCAAGAAGGACGCGATCGCCTGGGCCTGGGAACTGCTGACCCAGGTCTGGAAGCTGCCGGCCGAACGCCTGCTGGTCACCGTCTACCAGACCGATGACGAAGCCTACGAGCTGTGGCGCGACATGGTCGGCGTGCCGGAAGAGCGCATCGTGCGCATCGGCGATAACAAGGGTGCGCCGTTCGCTTCGGACAACTTCTGGCAGATGGCCGACACCGGTCCGTGTGGTCCGTGCACCGAGATCTTCTACGACCACGGCGACCATATCGCAGGCGGCCCCCCGGGTTCGCCGGATGAAGACGGCGACCGCTTCATCGAAATCTGGAACCTGGTGTTCATGCAGTTCGACCGCCAGCCCGACGGCACCCTGGTGCCGCTGCCGGCGCCGTGCGTGGATACCGGCATGGGCCTGGAGCGCCTGGCTGCGATCCTGCAGCACGTGCACACCAACTACGAGATCGACCTGTTCCAGGCGCTGATCCGCAAGGCCTCCGAGCTGACCGGCACCACCGACCTGGAGAACAAGTCGCTGCGCGTGATTGCCGACCACATCCGCGCCTGCTCGTTCCTGATCGTCGACGGCGTGCTGCCGTCCAACGAAGGTCGGGGTTACGTGCTGCGCCGTATCATCCGCCGCGCCCTGCGCCACGGCTGGATGCTGGGCGTGCGCCAGCCGTTCTTCAGCAAGCTGGTGCCGACGCTGGTCGAGCAGATGGGCGAGGCCTATCCGGAACTGCCGGCGGCGGTGGACACGGTCACCCGTGCGCTGCAGGCCGAGGAAGAGCGTTTCGCCGAAACCCTCGATGCCGGCATGAAGATCTTCGAAGACGTGGCCGGCAAGGCCAGCAATGGCGTGATCCCGGGCGTTGACGCCTTCCGCCTGTATGACACCTATGGCTTCCCGCTCGACCTGACCCAGGACATCGCCCGCGAGCGCGACCTGACCGTCGACATCGCCGGCTTCGATGCCGCGATGGAGCAGCAGCGCGAGACCGCGCGCGCGGCCGGCAAGTTCGGTGGCGGCGTGACCCTGCCAGCCGAGCTGGTGGCGACCCTCAGCCCGACCCAGTTCCTGGGCTACGACCGCCTGCAGGCCGACGGCCTGGGCGTGCTGGCCCTGCTCAAGGACGGTCGTCCGGTGCAGTCGGCCGATGCGGGTGACGCAGTCATCGTCATCACCAACCAGACCCCGTTCTACGCAGAGTCCGGCGGCCAGGTCGGCGACACCGGCGTGCTGACCGGCAACGGCGTGCGCCTGGTGGTGGAAGACACCCAGAAGTTCGCCGGCCAGTTCCATGGCCATGTCGGCACCCTGTCCGGCGGCGGCCTGAAGGTCGGCGACGTGCTCTCCGGCCAGGTTGATGGCGAGCGCCGCGGCGCCACCATCCTCAACCATTCGGCCACCCACCTGCTGCACGCCGCCCTGCGCGAAGTGCTGGGCACCCACGTGCAGCAGAAGGGCTCGCTGGTCGCCCCGGACCGCCTGCGTTTCGACTTCTCGCACTTCCAGCCGATCAGTGCCGACGAACTGGCGGTGATCGAGCGCAAGGTCAACCAGCAGGTGCGCGCCAACAACGCCGCCGAAGTGCACACCATGGGCATGCAGGAAGCGCTGGACTTCGGCGCGATGGCCCTGTTCGGCGAGAAGTACGGCGAGCACGTGCGCGTGCTGAAGATGGGTGACTACTCCACCGAGCTGTGCGGTGGTACCCACGTCAACCGTACCGGCGACATCGGCCTGTTCAAGATCACCTCCGAGGGCGGCGTCTCCGCGGGCGTGCGCCGCATTGAGGCCGTCACCGGCCAGGGCGCGCTGGACTACGTGGACGCCGAAGAGGCCCGCCTGGCCGAGGCCGCTGAGCTGCTCGGCGGCAGCGCCGCCGACGTGGTCGAGAAGATCCGTGCCCTCGGCCAGCGCCAGAAGCAGCTGGAGCGCGAACTGGAGGCCGTGAAGGCCAAGGTTGCTGCGGGTGCCACGGCCGACCTGTCCGGCCAGGCCGTCGAGGTCGCTGGCGTGAAGGTGCTGGCTGCCCGCCTGGAGGGCTTCGACGCCAAGGCCCTGCGTGACGCCATGGATCGCCTCAAGCAGCAGCTGGGCGACGCGGTGATCGTGCTGGCCGGCGCCCAGGACGGCAAGGCGGCCCTGGTCGCAGGCGTGAACGGCAGCGCAATGGGCAAGGTCAAGGCCGGGGAACTGTTGTCCCATATCGCCGGTCAGATCGGGGGCAAGGGCGGCGGACGCCCGGACCTCGCCCAGGGTGGTGGCGAGGACGGGCCCGCCCTTGCCACTGCGCTGGCTGCCGTCGTCGAATGGGTCAGCCCCCGCCTGTGATGAACCTGGCCGTCCCCCTCCTTGTAGGAGCGGGACGGCTGACGGTACCATTGCGAATCTTTTCCCTTTGTCGTGGTAGCGCTTCTTGACGGAGCGTCAAGCCGGTGGGGGATACCCTTCCACACGGTTCCATGGAGACTTACAAAAATGTTGATCCTGACTCGCCGCGTCGGCGAAACCCTGATGATCGGAGACTCGGTGAGCGTCACCGTGCTTGGCGTCAAGGGTAACCAGGTGCGTATCGGCATCACCGCGCCGAAGGACGTCGCTGTGCATCGCGAAGAGATCTATCAGCGCATCCAGCGTGGTGATGAAGCCGGTGGCACCGGTAGCGAAAATTCTGCCGAATAACGCTTTACCTTCGCACTCGATTAACGTTATGATTCACGCCCCGCTGAGGTGCGACGCACCAGACGCGGAGAAAACCCCGGAGTGATGCCCGAGTGGCCGAAGGGGCTCCCCTGCTAAGGGAGTATAGGGTCAAAAGCTCTATCGAGGGTTCGAATCCCTCTCACTCCGCCAGATACAAAGAAGCGCCTGCAGATCCTCGATCTGCAGGCGTTTTTCTTTGCGCGGATGCAGGGTCCCGGCGTGCCATCCAGCGATCATAGATCGCTGATGGCGACCGAATCAGGCTCTCCTCAGAGCTTTAGCGTCACACCCACCTGGAAGCCCCGCCCCGGCAGCGGCGCGATGTACTTCAGCGGCGAGTTGTGTGGACGCGCTTCCTCATTGAGCAGGTTGCTGCCGTTGACGAACACTTCCATGCCGGCGATGTAGCTGCTGCGCACCGGCAGTTCGCGGCTGACCTGCAGATCAACCAGGTTGAACGCGTCCAGCGGGATTTCCTCGCTGACGTTGCGGCCGAGGTACTTCTGCGTGTCGTAGTAGGTGCTCGACAGCTGCGCCTTCCAACCTTCGCGCTGCCATTGCAGGTTGGCACCGTAGCGGTTGGTCGGCATGTTCGGGAGGTACTCGCCATCGTTGTGGGCGCGCAGCGGATCGGGGTGGTCGGCCTTGTTCTTCACCAGATCGGCGAAGGCAGAGATGTTCAACGTGCCATACCGGCCCAAGTCCAGCACCTGAGATGCGTCGATCTCGAAACCCTTCACCGTGGTGTCGGTCTGCTTCCAGTACTTGAGCGGCAGACGGTTGGCGGTCTGCAGGCCGGAATGGCCGAGGTAGAGATAGTTCTCGTACTTCATCCGGTAAGCGGTGGCCGACAGCTCGAAACCGCCGATGTGGAACAGGCCGGTCAGCTCCAGGTTCTTCGCGCGCTCAGGCTTGAGGTTCTGGTTGCCTTCTTCCTGGGTCATCACCGAATAGTGTGCGTTGCTGGCATACAGCTCGTTGATCTCCGGTGCGCGCTGCGAGGATGCGTAGCGCACCTTGGCGGCGAACAAGGGGCCTAGCTCGACATACGATCCGAGGGTGTAGCTGTTGAGCCGGTAGTCGCGGTCCTGCAATTTCGTGTTGGCGGCATTGCGCGCTGTCTTGAAGCGGCTTGGTTGCAGGTCATGGTCAACGCGCTCGTGGCGCACGCCTGCATCGAAACTGGCCCAGCCGAAGTCCAGCGTCTCCTTCAGGAACACCGCGTTGCTGCGGGTGTCGACGTCGGGCAGGTAGCGCAGTGAACCGCTGCCGGTGACCTGGCGCGACTGGTGGCTGAAGCCGAGCAGGCCGCTGAGCGGACCGATGCGCTGATGGCTCAGAAGCAGCTCGGCCTGGGAGCTTTCGAAGTCGTAGTCATTGGCCTTGGATGCACCGAGGCGCTCGCCCGACGTGTTGTCCAGCCTGGAAACTCGCAGCTCCGCGCGCTCGAACCACGGCAGCGGATCGCGCAGCAGGGCGTCCAGCGCGTAGCGTTCCTGCTTGATCACCACGCCCACCGGCAGGCCATCAGCATAGTTCGAACCGAACGACAGGTTCTGCATCGAGAATCCCGGCACGCCGTATTCGCTGTCCTTGGCATCGATGCTGACACCCACGTAGCCACGGTCGAAGAACAGCGTCGAGCCGAAGGCCACCTGCGAGTTGCGTGCGTAGCTGTTGCCCAGCCGGTGATGGTAGTCGGGCGTGACATCGTTGTTGATCTGCTTCTGCACGTACGACGGCGTGCCGGGCACGTAGGCCGGGTTGGCCGGATTGATGTAGGTGCGGTGCTGCCAGACCGAGGTCGGATGGTTGGTGTAGAACGAGAAGTCACCATCGGCCCAGTCCGGATTCTCGCTCATGAACTGGTCGATGTAGGGCTGCGAGGCCTTGTTGTAGATCTGCTGGACGCGCGCCTCTTTCTGGCAGCTGTCGGCCAGCGCCGAGTTGACGCCGCCGGTCGGCGGGAACAGGCGGGTGTTGCAGACGTCGGCCTTGCTGTTGCCCGGGATGTCGTAGTGCGAGATGCGCTGGCGCGAGACCTGCAGGTTGGTCGAGAGGTTGCGCTGGTTGTTGAAGTTCATGCGGAAGCCCTGCGCGTCGGCGGCATTGAAGCCCTTGCGCAGGACCAGCTCCATCGACTGCTCCGTGTCTTCCAGGCTGCGCGGGATGAGGCCCGAATCGATCTCCACGCTGCCGCCGATCGCATTGCCGCCATAGCGCACGGTATCGGAGGACTTGTTGACGATGACGCTGCGCACGAACAGTGGATCGAACGGAATGTTGATGTCGCCGCTGATCGCGTTCATGCCGAGAATGGACTGGCCATCCTGCAGGATCTGCACGCGGTTGCCGCTGAGGCTGCGGATGACCGGGGCGCCCGCGTTCGGCCCGAAGGCGCTGCTCTGCACGCCGGAGACATGTTCGAGCAGGCTTCCGAGGGTACGGTTCTGCGCCTGTGGATTGTCGACGGTGACCCGGCTGTCGACGCGCGAGGGCGGGGAGGCCTGGACCTGGAGGGTGGGAAGGGTAGGCGCGTCCGCAGCGTGGGCGGTGTGGACAGCGAGCAGGATGGCGGCAGCAAGCAGGTGGCGACGCATAGCAGGACTCGTGAAATAGGCGTGAAATGTTATAACGTAACGATCTGTATCGACAAGGACGTGATGAGGCCTTGCCGCCAGACCTGAATCGCGGGAGGCGCGAACGAGGTTGCCGCGCGTTCAGCGCCCTGCCTTGTGCGGGGCCCCGATGCTGTGCACGATCCGAAGCGCTGCGCCCCACAACGCGTCACGCAGCACCTTCTTCACTGGAACGGAGCAACGTATGAAGCTGTTGTCCGCTGTGTTGTTGTGTGCGTGTTCGCTGCCGGCCGGGTTGGCGCTGGCGGTGGAAGCGTCCCCGTCGCCGCTGCTGGGGCGTTGGTCGCTGGACACCGCGACCTCGGCACTGCCCGAGGCGCAGCGTCCGAAGCGGGTGGTGCTGGAGTTCAAGGACGCCGGTGGTGGGCGCTGGAGCTCGCACGTGGATATCGTCCTGCATGATGGCAATACCATGAAGTCCGACGGCACGCTGGCGCTGGACGGTACGCCGGGCCCTTTGTCCGGTACCTATGGCGCGGACAAGGCCAACCTGAAGCTGCCGGCGCCGAACACCCTGGTGATGCAGCTGGTGGACCACGGTACGCCGGCCTCCACCCGTATCTACACCGTGGCCGATGACCAGGCGACGATGACCGAGACCAAGGCGTTCTACGCTCACGACGGGACGCCGATCCTGCAGACCAACCTGTTCAAACGCATGCCGTAGCGATCCTGCGTTCACCACGCCCGCACAACGGGCGTGGTGAACACCGCCGCCTTACACCGGGGCCGGGTCGCGCTTGCCGGTGTCGATGCCATACCTGCCCATGGCGTCCTGCATCCAGCACGCAGCACCATGACCATCACGTTCCAGCGGATCATCGCGTTCAGGCGGCGCTCGACGGCCAGGTCGCCCGGATAGGCCGGCTGGCGTTCGGGCGGGATGGTATTGACGTAGGCCGTCCATGCGCAGGTATGCAGGTCGCCGTGCTGCGGGGCGTCCAGCCCGCTCAGCTGATCGATCAGGTAGTGCGCGCGTGGCCGGCCACCGGCCTGCATCACCGCCTGCAGCGATTCACGCCACTCCCGCGTTTCCAGCGGGTCGGTATCGAAGGGGATCAGAAATTGGTTCATGACTGTCTCCGGAGGGCGCCGCTCGGACGTCTGCCTAGGCGACAACACCATCAGGGCGCACAGCACTGGAGCGGGGTCGCCACGGCAATGCCGTGACGCGAAGGGCGGACGTGGCAGCCACCGAGGAGACAAGCGTAGGCCCGTCCTCGCGCCTTCGATAGGCGGGCCCGGCTTCGGTTTCTGGCAAGCAAGAGTTGGAGCAGCGCGCCGTATCGTGCGCCGACGTGCCGGGCGGGGAATGCCTGGTGCGTTCGTCTGCTGCAACGCCCCTGTCATCAATGGCCGTCACCCTGCTGGGCTTTCCAGCCTCGGGGTGGTTGGCCGGCCGTGAACAGCGTGAGGATCTGGGAGAAGAGCTACGAACTGCGGCGCCGGCTGCTGCGTGGCTTCTTCCTGCGTCGCGGTTCGGCCAGCGAGGATGCCGAAGACCTGGCGCAGGAGGTCTACCTGCGGCTGCTGCGCAGCACCGGCGAGGATGCCGACGCGGTCGAGAACCCGGAAGCCTACCTGTTCACCGTGGCGGCCAACCTGGCGCGCGAACATGCACGAGCGCGGTCGTCGCTACCGCCGCTCGAGGACGTCGATCTGCTGGCCGAAGTGCTGAAAAGCGAAGAAGACATCGAGGGCGAATTCGAGCGTGCGCAGCGCTGGAACGATATCCGCAGCACCATCGCGCGGTTGCCGGCGACCACGCGCCGGGTGATGGAGCTGCATTACCGCGACGGGCTGGACTGCCCGGGAATCAGCCAGCAGCTGCAGGTGTCGGTGCACATGGTGCGCAAGCATATCGGCAAGGGGCTGGAGGCCTGCAGGAAGGCGCTGGGCGCCAGGGAGCTCACATGAATCGGTATCCATCACGCAGGCCTGACGACGCGATCGAACGTGAGGCGGCGCACTGGTTCCTGTGCAATCGCGAGGGGGGGCTGGACAAGGCCGGGCGTGTCGCGTTCCTCGACTGGATGAAGCGCTCGCCCGAGCATGTTCGCGCCTACATGCGCGCGCTCGCGTTGCACCGGCAGGTGGGCGAGGCGCTGCAATCGCCGTTGGCTGATGCGGCGCTGGTGCCACCGCAGCAGGTCGCCGCCAAGGTGGTGCCGCTGTTCGGTCGTGCGCACGCGCCGCCCCGCGCCGCGCTGCGTCGCGGTCGCGTGCGCTGGTGGACGGTCTCTGCCGCGGCCTGTGTTGCCCTGCTCGGCGTGGGCCTGGTTTCGCAGATGATGCCCACCCAGCAGCTCTACAGTGCCGGGCATGGTGAACTCCGCGACCTGGTGCTGCCCGACCAGACCCAGGTGCGGCTCAACGCGGACAGCCGACTGCGGGTACGCATGAGCTGGTTCAGTCGAAGGGTGGAGCTGCTGCAGGGGGAGGCCACGTTCGACATCGCCCGCGACCGCCGTCCGTTCGAGGTGGAAGTGAACGGCCTGGAGATCCGGGATATCGGCACTGTATTCGATGTATCGCGACGGCTGCAGAGCACCCGCATCGGCGTGGTCTCCGGCGAGGTCGAGGTCTGGAGCCAGGGCGCGGGTGCCCGCCGCCTGGCCCAGCTGGAGCAGGGCCGGGTGGTGCAGGTCGACGCGCGAAGCCATGCCGTCGAGCCAGTGGACATGCCGCTGTCGATGCTGCTGGACTGGCAGCAGCGCAAAGTCTCCTTCCTCGATGAGCGGCTCGATGAGGTGGCAGCTGCCTTCAACCGGCACAACCAGGTGCAGGTGCGCGTGCTGGACGAAGGCGCAGCATCGGCGCGGTTGTCCGGCAGCCTTGATGCGCATCGCATCGGTGCGCTGCAGGCCTTCCTTGAACGCGACCCACGCTTCGTGGTGAGGCGCGAAGGCGACACAGTGCGGGTCGGCAGTCGCTGAGGCCCGTGTGGTCGTGGACTGTCAGAAAAAATTCATCGAATCCCTGTTCTCCACTTCGGTGGATGCGGGCTCTTACTTGGGAGAAGCCGCTGCCAAGTCACGCGGCGACCTCGCAGCCTTTTCTCTTCCAAGGACCCGTGATGCGCAACACGCTCTACCTGTCGATCATCCTCGCCCTGTCTCCCTGCAGCGTGCCAATGGCGGCCGCGGCCGCGGCCACTGCCGATGGCCTTGAAGCCCGCGTGTCGGCGGCGATCGCGGCGCAACCGCTGGCACGTGCGCTTGAGCAGCTGTCGCGCAGTTCCGGCGTGCAGTTCCTGTACTCGGGCAGCGGTGAAGCGCACATGGCCGGGGCTGTGCCGCGGGGCGCCACCGTCAAGCAGGCGTTGGACGCACTGCTGGCGGGTACCGGCCTTGGCTACACCGTGGTGGATGGCAATGTCATCGCCATCGATCCGGCACCCGCACGCAATGCGCCGAAGCCAGCCGCGCCGATGCCGCGCGAGGCCGGGGCGGTGCTGGCGCCGACCCTGGGCACGGTGAAGGTGATTGCCGCGCATGAGGTCATCGACCAGAAGAAGTCGTCGCCGGTGATCAAGGATTCGGTGGTCTACGACGAGATGGACAGCTACGGCGACGAGACCTTGGCCGAGAGCCTGATGGCCGCTCCAGGCCTGAGTGCAGTGGAGGATGCCGGCGAACCACGCTATGTGACCGTGCGCGGCGTGCAGGCCAACCTCAACTACACCACCATCGATGGCATCGCGATCGCCAGCGTGGGGGGCAGTGGCTCCGGGGAGCGCATGAACAATCTGCAGCTGATTCCCAGCGACATCGGTACCCGAACCGACATCTACAAGAGCTTCAGCGCGGAGCAGGCACCGGATGCGATCGGCGGTGTGATCGACATCATCAGCCGCAGCGCCTTCGACCGGTCGGGCAGGTACGTGTTTGCCGATGTGGCAGGCATCTATTCCACAGCCGAGACCAACGTCGAGCGCAGTGCCGGCGGCAACCACGAGACCCTGGGCCATTTCGGCAAGAGTGCCAAGATGGTGTTCTCCAACCAGTTCGGCGCCGACCAGGAATTCGGCATCGTTGCGGTGGCACGCTATGAGCAGCGTTCACGCAACAGCGTCAAGCGCTGGGTGGAGTCGAACTACTACTACAACGACGCTGGAAAATACCTCACCGACGGCACCACGGGTCCGGACGAGGCCAAGGGTTGGAACGGCCTGCGTGCGCCTGGCAACTTCAGTACCGGCACCTATACCAACTTCATCACCAACTTCGGTGGCTCCGCCAAGCTTGAGTGGAAGCCCTCGGATGATCCGTTCTACGCATCGCTGCTGCTGTACTCGTACCGGTTCTACGAGAACTCGACGATGAACAAGACGGATCTGTATGGCAACGCCAAGTTTCCGATCCGCAACCAGACCGAGGACAGCGGTACCACCCAGATCAACAGCATCTACATCAAGAACCGCCACGACCGCTGGGACCGCAGCAACCGTGGCGCCATCGCCAGCTTCAACTGGGACATCGGCGACCGTTCGCGCCTGACCCTGCGTGGTGGCCACACCGAAGAGACCTTCCACAACAACCAGGTCTACTGGGGCGTGCGCGCCTATCCAAGCAATCTGTTCGTCGACTACGAGAATGACAGTCACGGGTTCCCAAACGCGGTAGCGGTTTCTGATTCCAGCCTGCTGACCAGCTCCGCGTTCAAGCTCAATCCGGCGCAGGCCTATGTCTCCCCACGCGATGCCAAGGAGAGCATCGACAACCTGCGCGCGGACTTCAGCTACAACATCGACGCCGATGCGCGTGGCTTCGGCCTGGCCACCGGCGCCGAGTACCGCCACCTGAAGATCTGGCAGGACATCGACTTCGACTACTTCAAGAGCAGTGCCACGCTCAACGATTACCTGTATCCGGGTTCGACGCTGCTGGGCAGCGTGCCGGGCTTCCCGCTGATCGACAACCGCAAGTGGAACGAGGAACTGCTGCCGAAGCTGGGCAACAACAATGCGGCGTATCCGAATGCCAACTTCACCAGCGACTACAAGTACGTGGAGGACATCACCAATGCCTATGTGTCCGCTCACTACGCCTGGGACCGGCTGCTGCTGATCGGCGGCCTGCGTTACGACCACACCCGCTTCAATGCCTACAGCCCGTTCAGCGATGATGGCGGCAGTACGTATACCTCCGCCTTCCGCAACACGAGCGGTGGCTACAACAACCTGCTGCCTTCGTTGAATGCGACGTTCAAGCTGAGCGAGGACCAGCGCCTGCGCTTCTCCGCCAGCCGTACGCTGGGCCGGCCGACGCCGAGCAACATCGCCCAGGCCACCAGCACCAGCTGTGGCGATGACGAGGAGGGCAGGGGCTTCTGCACCATCAAGCAGGGCAACGCCAACCTGCAGCCGCGCCGTTCCACCAACGTCGACCTGGCGTGGGACCTGTATTTCAACGGCAACAATGGCCTGGTCTCGGTGGCGCTGTTCGACAAGGTGATCAAGGACGATATCTACACCCTGACCACGTTCGAGAACGTGGGGGACACCCGCTACCGGGTCACCCAGCCGATGAACACCGACGAGTCGAAGCTGCGTGGCGTTGAGTTCGCGGTGGCCAATCGCAATCTGCAGTGGGGCCGCCAGCGCTTCGACATGTACTTCAACGCGACGCGTCTGGAAGGCCAGACCAACTACCGCATCACCGATGGCACCGAGCGGCGCCTGGACCGCCTGCTGTACCAGCCGGACTGGTCGCTCAATGGGTCAGTGATCTGGCGCATGCCGTGGAAGAGCTCGCAACTGCGCCTGTCCGGAACCTACCGCAGCCGGATGCTGGTCGACTTCGGTGACACCGAATGGCTGGATTCGTACTACGACCCATACATGACGTTCAACATGGCTTTCAGCCACAAGGTCGGCAAGCACGTAACGCTGAAGTACGAGGCCAAGAACCTGTTCAACACCCAGCCAACCTACAGCACCGGTCCGAACGGGCGTTTCCGAACCGAGATCGACGACTACGGCCGCTTCTTCTATTTCCACATCATCTACAACTGAGGGGGCATCCGTGGAGACGATCAATCGCAGGCGATTCCTGGCCTTGGCCGGCCTGTCGGCCGCAGGGGCCTGGATGGGCACGGCGCGCGCACTGGCCGCGCAGACCGACGCCACTGCACTGAACCCACGCAACCTGCTGGCCTCGCCGCGCTTTGCCAGCACGCCCTTCACCCTGGGCGTGGCCTCTGGTGATCCCTCGGCCGATGGCATGGTGCTGTGGACACGGCTGGCGACCGAGCCACTGGTGTTCGGTGGTGGCATGCCGGCCCGGCCGATGGTGGTCGAGTGGCAGCTGGCAGCAGACGAAGGCATGCGCAAGGTGGTACGCCAGGGTTCGGCCCTCGCGCATCCCGAACTCGGCCACGCGGTGCACGTGGAGCTGGACGGGCTGGCGCCCGGACGGCCCTACTGGTACCGCTTCACCGTAGGCGGCCACGCCAGCGCAGTGGGTTGTACGCGCACGCTGCCGTCAGCCACGGCAGCGGTGGACCGGGTGCGCTTTGTGGTGGCTGGTTGCCAGCACTACGAAGAAGGCCACTACACCGCGTGGCGACGCATCGCCGAGGAACCGCTCGATTTCGTCTTCCACTATGGCGATTACATCTACGAAGGCGAAAGCCAGCCGGGCCCGCGGAAGATGAACGGCCAGCCGTTCACCAACCTGCGCAACCACGTCGGCCCGCAGATCTATACGCTGGATGATTACCGCCGCCGCTACGCCCAGTACAAGAGCGACGCCGACTTGCAGGCCGCGCATGCGTCGGCCCCCTGGTTCGTCACCTTCGATGACCACGAAGTGGACAACAACTGGGCCGGCGCCGAAGACCAGGACGATACGCCCAGCGAAGTGTTCCTGCTGCGGCGCGCGCAGGCGTTCCAGGCCTACTACGAGAACATGCCGCTGCGCCGTACGGCATTCCCGCGCGATGGCCACATACAGATGTACCGGCGCGCACGCTACGGCACGCTGATGGATCTGCACCTGCTCGACACCCGCCAGTACCGCAGCAAGCAGGTGAACATGGCGCTGCGTGAGGAGGTGGAATCGCCGGAGCGCAGCATTGTGGGGGCGAAGCAGGAACGCTGGCTGTTCGACGGCTTGGCCGATGCGGCGCCGCGCTGGCATACCATCGCCCACCAGGTGGCGCTGGGCAACTACATGCGCGAGAAGGACGGGGTAGTGCAGTCGTCCGACGACCAGTGGTCGGGCTATCTGGACAGCCGCCGACGCCTGCTCGATCACATCCAGAAGGTGGGCTTCGGCAACGTGGTGACCGCTTGCGGCGACGCGCATCGCCACTACGCCAGCGATCTGGTACAGGACCACCGTGACTCGGGTGTGGTCTCCAGCGAGTTCCTCGCCACCTCGATCACTTCCGGTGCCGACGGCCAGGGCGTGGACGCGTATGCCATGAACCAGCTTGCGCACAGTCCCTACCTGAAGGCGACCACCGACAAGCGTGGCTACGTGCTGTGCGATGTCACCCGCGATGCGTGGATCGGCGACATGAAGACGCTGGATACCGTAATGCAGCCGAATGGCGCGCTGCAGAGCTGGAAGCGCTATGCGGTGGAGCACGGCCGGCCGGGGCTGCAGGAGGCCTGAATCTGCCGATCTGCCCCGTAGAGCCGAGCCCATGCTCGGCTGCTTCTCGCCCTGGTCGCATTGCCCCGACAAAGCAGCCGAGCATGGGCTCGGCTCTACAGAGGGCTCCTCAATCGTGCTCGAACCGCAATGGCTCGCTGCCCATTGCCGGGTCACTGGTGCCGGGGCGCCCATCCTCGGCGCGGCCGGCCAGTCGCAGTGCACTGTCGCCCGCACCGATGCGCAGGTCGTACCACCCTGCGGTGGGCGCCCCGTCCCACGCCACCGTGGCCTCAGCATGCGCCGGCAGCACCAGCGCCTGCTCCGGCATGTGCCCGGCATAGGCGCCGGCCTGCACCCGCACATTCTGCGCGCTGTTGTGCAGATTGCGCAGCTGCAGCCGTAGCTGGCCGTCCGCGCGCTCGATCGAAGCCTGCACGGCAGGCGCCTTGACCGCACCCTGGAAGTGGCGGTGGAAGCCGTTCGGACCAAGCAGCCAAAGGTCATAGCGACCCTGGGCGTCCAGCGGCCAGCGCTCGCGCAGTGGCGTACCTGGCAGCAGCGTGTAGCGGCGTGGTACCGCATCCAGCCGCAGCCGATCGTAGACATGCAGCACGGCCGCCGCGCCTTCGCAGGACAGCGTCAGATCCACACCCGAGGCATCGACTGCGGCAATCGATGCCTGCGGACGATAGGGCAGGGCGCGCGCCGGGCGTACACCGCTTTCCTGTTTCGCTGGTTTCAGCCCCTCTGGCAGCGTGGGCACGGTGCGTCCCGGCAAGGCAGCGGCGCGTGCGGCAACCGCACTCACGTCGGGCAGGCCGCGGACGAACGGGCGGGTATCGCGCTGGGCAAAGTCGAACGCAGTGCTGAGGTCGCCGCAGACCGCGCGGCGCCACGGCGAGATGTCCGGTGCGGCCACGCCAAAGCGGCGCTCGATCAGCCGTATGACCGAGGTGTGGTCGTACACCTGCGAATCGACCCAGCCGCCGCGACTCCACGGCGAGATCACGTACAGGGGCACGCGCGGTCCCAGACCGTACGGGCGCCCGCGCAGTTCGGCGAGATCGTACTTTTCGTCACCCGGTGCCGGGTGCCGGTGGTACTCGCCTTCGGTGCTGACCGAGGATACACCCGCCCAGCCACCGTCCACCGGCGAAGGCGGGGCAGGGGGCGGCATGTGGTCGAAGAAGCCATCGTTCTCGTCGAACATCAGCAGCAGGGCGGTGCGGCTCCACACGTCCGGATCGGCGGTCAGCGCATCCAGCACGCGTGCGGTATAGGCCGCGCCCTGTGCCGGGCTGGACGGGCCGGGATGTTCGCTGCCGGCCGCGTCGGCGATGATGAAGCTGACCTGCGGCAGGCGCCCGTCAATGACGTCCTGGCGCAGCTGCGTCAGGCCCCGCGTGCTGACCCCGCGAGCGCGCAGCTGCGGGTCATGCCCTGGCGCCGCGCGGTGGGCCTGACGGAAGGCCTCGAAACCCGCCAGCGGGTTGTCGGTGAAGTTGTCGGCCATGTCCTGGTAGATCTGCCAGGACACGCCGCCCCTCTGCAGGCGCTCGACATAGCTGGTCCAGCGGTACGACGCCGGGTGCCCACCCTGTTCAGGGAAATTGTCGTGCGAGTTGGCGATCACCGGGCCACCAGCGTGGGCCTGCGGATCGTTGTGGCCGGTCCACAGGAACACCCGGTTCGGGTTGGTGCCGGCCTGCATTGCGCAGTGGTAGGCATCGCAGATCGTGAAGGCATCGGCCAGCGCGCACTGGAACGGCAGGTCGCTGCGCTGGAAGTAGCCCATCGAATGGTTCTGCTTGGCCTTCGGCCATTGCCCCATGCGACCTTGGTCCCAGGCGCGCTGCGCATCGGGCCAGGTATGCGGCGTGCCTTCCACGCGCATGTAGCCGAAATGCGCGGCGGTATCCAGCGGGAACGGCGCGATCGCGCGCTTGCCGCTGGCATCGGGCTGCAGCCACAGGCTGCGGACGCGGCCACCAGCTTGCAGCGCGGCGGCCGGGGCGACGAACCGATCACCGAAGCCACGTACGCCCGGCAGCGTGCCGAAGTAGTGGTCGAACGAACGGTTCTCCTGCATGAACACCACGATGTGCTGCAGGTCTTCCAGGCTGCGCGTCTGCGCGGCGGGGGCGATCGCGGCGGCCCGGGCGATGCTGGGCAGCAGTGGAGAAAAGCCGGCGGCAACGCCGGCCTGCAACAACCGGCGTCGGCCGATATCGGTCACGGGCTCACTCACAGGTCCACGCGGAAAGAGATGCCGACGGTGCGCGGAGCGCCGATGAAGGCGTTGTCGCGGCCGTCCACCCCTGCAAGATACCGCTTGTCGGTGAGGTTGCTCACCACCAGGTTGGCGCCCATGCCCTTCAGGCGCGGCGACAGGCCTTGCAGGTCGAAGCCGATGTTGGCGTTGAACACGGTGGCCGACGGCAGCTTGTTGACGTTGGCGGCGTCGAGATAACGCGTGCCCAGGTAACGGCCGGACAGGCCGAAGTTCCAGTTCTCACCCTGCCAGTCCGCCGACAGGACGAGGGTCTGTTCGGGCTGGCCGATCACCTTGGCGCCGTCGACGATGCCCAGCTGGGTATCACGCGCGGCATCGCCACTGCCCAGGTACTTGGAGCGGTTGTAGGTATAGGCGGCGTTGAGGCGCCAGCCGTTGTCCCAGCCATAGCCGAACGCCGCTTCCAGGCCGTTGCTTTCCACGCCGCCGAAGTTCTCGTAGACACCGTCGGTCTCGCCCAGGTAGTCAATGCCGCTGACGAAGCCGGCCGGCAGGTAGACGATGCGGTTGTCGAACTTGATGTTGTACAGCGTGACCGAGGCGGTCAGCGGCCAGCGGCTGATGCGCATGCCCACTTCAATGTTGTCGGCGGTCTCCGGCTCGACGTTGCGGAAGCGCTGCGGGTCGGTCTCGCCGAGCACGCCGGAAGGAATCGCGGCGAAGTTCTGCGAGAAGCCGGCGAACAGCTCCATGCCTTCCACGCCCGGCGCCCAGGTCAAGCCGGTGGACAGCAGCGGGTCGGACCTGGAATCGGATCTGACGTGCTCGCTGGCACCGATCACGCGGCAGCGCGACTGGTCGACGAAGAACTGCTTCACGCCCAGGCGTGCGCTGAACGGCCCGAACCTCGCCACGTCCTCGACGTAGTACATCTGCTCGTCAACCTTGTACTTGTCCTCGAACTGTACCCAGTACGGCTGATGGTCGAAGGCGATATCCTGGCCGACGTTGAGCAGGCGATGCCAGTCGCGGCGTGCCGATCGGTCCAGCTTCTCCACCCACAGGCCGCCACGGATCGTGTTGTCGACCGTGCCGAAGGTCTGCCGCCACTCGACGTCGGCGGTCACGCCCATGCGGTCGTTGTCGTAGTGGGTGTGGCGATACGACTGCGCGCCCAGCACGTTGCCGGCGTAGCAGTTCGGATCATATTCGGCAGTGAAACCCAGCCGCGGTGTGCAGTTGGCCAGGCGCTGCGCGGCGCTGCCGTCGGGATTGACGAAGAAGATCTGGCCACGATTGCTGCCGCCGTACACGGTCTTTCCACCGATGTACTCCGATTCGGGGCGGCCGGCACCGTCATCGCTGACCTGCGCCAGGTACGGTGGCAGCCAGTCGCCGCGGCCTTGCATGCGGTGCCCGTAGGCGGCCACCGAGGCCTTGAAGCCGTTGCCAGCGTCGAAGGCCGCGCGCAGGTAGCCGAAGGTGTTCTCGCGCAACGCACGCGAGCCGGAACGGTAGTTCTGGTCCAGGTAGGGAATGCCGGTGAGGGTACCGACCAGGTTGTCGCGATCCGGATTGGTCGCGAAGCCCTTCGGTGAGACGCTGGTGTATTCCGGCTCGTCCGCATCGTTGTAGGACAGGTAGCCGGTCAGCGTCCAGCGGTCCAGTTCGGTGATGAACTTGCCGGCGATGTGGTCGTTGCTGGCGTGCCCGGTGCCGTCGATCCAGTCGTGCACCTTCGACGAGGAGGCGCTGACCCAGGCGCGGGTGTGGCCGCCGAGCAGGCCGGTGTCGTAGCGCACGTAGTACTTGCGCGCATCGTTGTCACCGGCACCGACCACGAAGCGCAGGCGGCTGTCCTGCAACGGGTCGCTGGTGAGGAAGTTGAGCGTGCCGCCCAGCGCTTCGTTCGAGCGCGAGGAGATATCGGCGGTGCCCTGGCTGACTTCCACCGTTTCCAGGTCGAGGGTGTCGATGTAGCGGTTGGCCAGCGAGCCGCCGCCGTAACCGGAACCGCCGTTGGGCAGGCCATCGATGGTGGTGCCGATCTGCTGCGTATCGCGGTTGGTGACGAAGCCACGCATGCTGATCTGCGTGCCCCACACCGACGAACCGGTGGCATCGGCCTCGCTGACCACCACGCCGGGCACCTCGTTGAGTGCATCGTTGACGCTGCTCATCACGGTCTGCCGGTTCAGCGTTTCCGCGCGCACCGAGGTCTTGGCGTAGCTGGTGGCCTGGCCGATCACCTGCACCTGGTCCAGGGTACGGGCATCAGTGCTGCGCGCCTCGGCCGCGTCACCCTGCGGTGCTTCGGCCAGGGCGTCCAGTGCGGGGGCGATCAGCAGGGCAAGCAGCGAGACACGGGGAAAGCGCGCAGACGTTCGCATCGAGACCGGACCTTCAGCAGAGGGAAGCCCCGGAGTGTCGGCAGCGCCAATGACATCGGCATGACGCGAAGATGCAGGAACCGTGTTGTGTGACGGCCCGCAGCTGCTGCCTGCATCAGTACCGCGCGTCCTTGGGTTTCGGGTCGCGCGGCCAGTCCTTGCCCTTGTTGGCGAAGTCCGGCCGCGGCTGGTTGATGAAGTAGCTGGCGATGTCCACCGCATCCTGGTCGAGCATCACCTGCTGCCCCAGCGGAGGTTCGCGGGTCACTGCCGGTGGCATGTTGTGCTTGACGAAACCGGCCGCCTTGTACAGGCGCGCCATGCCGGCGCCGATGTTGAAACTGTGGTCGCCCCACAGCGGCGGGAAAGCGATGTCACCACTGGCGTCGCGCCGGCCTTCGCCGTTGTCGCCGTGGCAGGCAGCGCACTGCGCGGCGTACAGCGCCTGGCCGCGGATCGGATCCGGGGCCAGCGTGCTGTCGATGGGCCCTTCGCTTGGCGCGGCGACTTTTGCACCGTCCGGCACTGCACTGTTTAGCCACGCCATGTAGTCGAGCATCGCGCGCATCTGTGGCGCGTCCTTCGGCAGCGGCTTGCCGTTCATCGAACGCTGCAGGCAGCCATTGATGCGTTCGGTCAGGCCGATCACCTTGCCAGGCCGCGGCATGTAACGCGGATAGGCGCCGCCACCGGTGTTGAAGTAGTGGTTGCCGAAGGGACGCTTGCCCTCGGCCATGTGGCACGAATTGCAGTTCAGATCGTTGCCGACGTTGTCCGGCAGCAGTCGTGCGGTTTCGTTGAGGATGCGGCGGCCGAGCATCACCGACTCGGCATTGCCGAGCCCGGCGATTTCTTCGGCGCTCGGCGCATGGTAGGCGCCGACCACCTTGCCCTGTGCATCGAGGATATCGATCGTGCCGGTCACGGCGGCATCCAGATCCGGGTACAGATGACGGTAAGCGAGGGTACCGGCGCCGGCCAGCAGCACCAGGGTGATCGCACTGCCGATCAGCAGGCGGGAACGCGTGCGCGAACGCTTCATTGTGCGGCCTCCTGCGGAACGTAGTGCACCGGCTTGACGCGCACCACCCGGCGCATGCGCGCCACGTCGACCTCGCTCACTGCGCTGGCCTGATTGCCCCAGCTGCTGCGGATGAAGGTCAGGATCTGTGCCAGCTGCGCATTCGGCAGCTGCTCGAAGCCTGGCATGGTGAAGGCCATGCGGTCGTGCGGGGTCTGTGGCGTGCGGCCGCCGATCAGGGTCACCTGCACCAGCGAGCTGGGATCGTCGGCGAACACGATCGAGTTGCCGGCCAGGGCCGGATAGACGCGAGGCATGCCGCGGCCGTCGGCGCGGTGGCAGGCCTGGCAGTGCTCGGCATAGGCCAGCGAACCGGCCACGCGGTAGTCGCCGCTGCGCAGTGCGGCGGTGGTGGTGTCGGTGCCGGGCGACCACTGTGCGCTGCGTCCTTCGCGGGCGGGCAGCTGCTTCAGGTAGCGTGCCATCGCCAGCAGGTCCGCGTCGGACAGGTACTGCGTGCTGTGCTCGACCACGTCGGCCATGCCACCGAAAGCCGCAGAGCGTTCGGTGCGGCCAGTGCGCAGGAAATCGACGATCTCACCTTCGCTCCAGCTGGCCAGGCCGGTCGATTCGCTGCGCAGGTTCTTCGCGTACCAGCCTTCCAGCACCGAACCGGACAGGAACTGGCGGCTGCCATCATCGGCCATCGCCTTTTCCTGGAACGCCAGGCCGCGTGGCGTGTGGCAGGCACCGCAATGCGCCAGGCCTTCCACCAGTTCGGCACCACGCTGCTGGCCGGCGTCCAGCGACGGATCCGGGCTGAAGCTGCGTGGGCGTGCGAACAGCAGTTGCCACCATGCCAGAGGCCAGCGCATGTTGGCGGGCCATGGAATCGTGCTGTCGGCGTTGTCCTGCTTCACCGGCTGCACCGAGCCCATGAAATAGGCGTACAGCGCCTTGATCTCGGCGTCGCGGGCAATCACGTACGAGGCGTACGGCATTGCCGGATACAACGGCTGGCCATCGTGGCGGATGCCACGGCGCACCGCGCGTTCAAAGTCGGCATAGTCGTAGGCGCCGATGCCGGTTTCCGGATCGGGGGTGATGTTGGTCGAGTAGATCGTCCCCATCGGCGTCTGCATGCCGAGGCCACCGGCGAACGGCTTGCCGCCCGGCGCGGTGTGGCAGGCCGCACAGTCGGCGGCGCGCGACAGGTACTGCCCCTGTGCGATCAGCGCCGGGTCGTGGATGTCGACCTGCGCGGCCTGCCGAGGTGCGAACCAGTAGGGCGTGCTGCGGGCGATGCCATAGGCGGCGGCCAGCGTGGCGGCCAGGGCAATGGCGAGCTTGAACGAGGTGCGCATGGGGGCACTGTGGGCAAGCATGCCGGCGTATTCATTGATCCGGATCAATGCCGAGGTCGATCGCGCCATTGTGACAACCTGAATCGATCCCGCATTGTCATCAAGCCGTCATCCACGCGCGATAGATGGCCCACGCCCGCGTCGTTAACCTGCCACGCTGTCGCATCCTTTCCCGATTGCCCATGAAGCGCCTGCTGCTGTTGTTGCTGGCGTGCGCCGGCCTGTGGCTGGCTGCATGCTCATCCTCGATCAACGCCTCGTCCACCTCGCTTGCCGACCGGCTGATCGCGCCAGGCGGCGTGTCGACCCTGCTCGATCGCCCGCGCATCGCCGCGGCCATTGCCGGGCTGCCCAACCGGCATGGCTTCGCAGCGGGTCGCGATGGCGTGCCGATCTTCTGGCGCGCGTTCGACCCCGGCGACTACGGCGCGCACTACCACTACCTTCCGCAGCGTCATGAGAACGGCCTGCCTCTTGATACCGGCCTGAGTCTGGCCGTGCCGCAGCCGTTCCGCGCGCAGGCGCCACGCGGCACCGTGGTGCTGCTGCACGGGTGGATGATGAATGGTGATTCGATGCTGCCATGGTCGCTGCAGCTGGCCGAGTCCGGCTACCGCGTGGTCACGCTCGACCTTCGCAACCATGGCCAGTCCGGTGCAGGTCCGTCCGGCTATGGCACCTATGAATCGGATGACGTCGTCGATGTCATCGGCGAGCTGCGCGCGCGCGGCGAAGTGACCGGCCCGCTGTACCTGTTCGGTGTGTCCTATGGTGCGGCCACGGCGGTGTTCACCGCCGACAAGCTGGGTGACCAGGTAGCCGGTGTGGTGGCGATGGAATCGTTCGCCAATGCCGGTGCGGCGATCCGCACGATGATCCCGCACCTGATGGGACTGCAGCCGGAGGGGCTGAAGGCGCAGGCGGTGGCGTCGTACGCACGCTGGCGCTATGGGGGCCAGGACATCAACCAGGTGATCGCCGCCGCCAGCCGCCGTATCGATGTCGATCTGGACCGCGTCGACGTCGCGCGTGCGCTGGCCGATACCCGCGCCTGCGTGCTGTTGCTGCACGGTCAGGGTGACCAGCACATTCCGGTCAGCCAGGGCCGGCAGCTTGCGCAGGCCAACCCGCGCGCGCACTACATCGAAATGCGTGGAGAGGACCACATCACCCTGCCGCTGCGGCTGGACCTGCTGGCCGGCGTGGTCGATGACTGGATGGCGCGCGACCAGCACCACCCGCAGAGCGCGTGCCCAGCCCCACAGCTGCCGGCCCAGGCCGAATGGCTGGCACACGGCTGAAAAAAGGGGACGGAGGGGATTAAGTCGTTTGCAGCACACTCGGGGCAGGTGCGACTTAATCCCCTCCGTCCCCTTTTTCTGTCAGGCCACGCGTCGGGCCAGTGAGCGGGCGGAGGCGGCTACGCCCAGCAGCAGTACGGCGACGCACAGGAAGGCAAAGCCGAGGCTGGTGGCGTGCGCCACTGCGCCGATCGCAGCCGGGCCAGCGAGGATGCCGGCGTAACCCAGTGTGGTCACGGCAGTGATGGCGATGCTTTCCGGCATCACCCGCTGCTGGCCTGCCATCGAGAACAGCGCCGGCACGATGTTGGCGCAGCCCAGCCCGACCAGTACGTAGCCGGCCAGCGCCACCGGAAACGAGGGCACCAGCGTGGCCAGGGTGAAGCCTGCCGCGGCCGTGATACCGCCAAAGACCAGGGTGCGGGTGCGGCCGAGGTGCTCGACGATGCCGTCACCGAACAGGCGCATTGCCGTCATCGCCAGGGTGAACAACGCGAAGCCGGCCCCGGCCTGGTCACGCGGCACCTGCCGCACTTCGGCCAGGAACACGGCGCTCCAGTCCAGCATCGAGCCCTCGGCGAGGAACACCACGAAGGCCAGTACGCCGATGAACAGCACCACGCCATGCGGCAGTGCCAGCAGCGGGCCTTCGTGCAGGATCCGTTGCGGACGCCAATGCGGCGCCGACAGCATCGCAACCAGCAGAAGTGCCACCACCGAAACCAGCGCGGCCAGCCACAGCGGCGTGCCGAGGATCAGCAGCCCGGTCATGCAGCCAGCACCGACGAATCCACCGATGCTGTAGAAGGCGTGGAAGCCGGACATCATCGCGCGCCCGGCATCGCGCTCGACCGCCACCGCCTGCATGTTCATCGCACAATCCAGTGCACCGACGCCGGCACCGAACACGAACAGCGCCGCGCCCAGCGACACCGGCGAGGTTGCCAGCACCAGCAAGGGTAGGGCGCACAGCATCATCGCGCAGGTGATCACCATCACCCGGCGGCAACCCAACCGCCCCGTCAGTGCACCTGCCAGCGGCATCGCCAGCAGCGAGCCGAGCCCGAGGCACAGCAGCACGGCGCCGAGGCTGGCGTCGGTCAGCCCGGCCTTGGCCTTGGCGTAAGGCACCATCGGCGCCCACGCGGCGGTGGCGAATCCAGGAATGAAGAAGGCGGCACGGGTGGCGTGCTGCTGGGCACGCGGAGATGAAGGCGTCATGCGAGAGCGGGTCCGGATAAACACTGTCATGAAAGCGTTTCCAGTCGCATCGGGCAAGGG
Source organism: Stenotrophomonas sp. T8 (assembly GCF_051853085.1). Lineage (NCBI taxonomy): Bacteria > Pseudomonadati > Pseudomonadota > Gammaproteobacteria > Lysobacterales > Lysobacteraceae > Stenotrophomonas > Stenotrophomonas sp. T8. Next base: position 1,344,809 of record NZ_CP195329.1, read on the forward strand.
GCATTCGGGTCACCGAAGGCCGAATACGATTGCGGGCCGTCCATCAGGCGCAGCGGGCCCGGCGATGCCTTTCCGCATCGCCGGGCCACGTCTTCAGGACAGGGCGTGTTTACAGCGGCAGGTCGAACACCAGCACTTCGGCGTCGTTGCCGTTTTCCAGGGTCAGCTGGGCTTCGTCACTGACCTGCAGCGCGTCACCGGCTTCCAGGGTGATGCCGTTGACCTGCAGCTGGCCACGCGCCACCTGCACATAGGCGCCACGGCCGTTGCCGAGCGCATGGTGCAGCTTCTGGCCGCCATCAAGAATGGTGGCGAAGATGCGGGCATCCTGGTGGATGCGCAGCGAGCCCTCGGCACCGTCCGGCGAAGCGATCAGGCGCAGCTGGCCGCGCTTGCTGTCCGGCGTGAAGTGGGTCTCCTCGTAGGACGGCGCGATGTTCTCGGTGTCCGGGAAGATCCAGATCTGCAGGAAATGCACGGTCTCGTCGGCGGAGTGATTGAACTCGCTGTGGGTGACGCCGCTGCCGGCGCTCATGCGCTGCACGTCGCCGTAGCGCAGCACCGAACCGGTGCCCATCGAGTCCTTGTGTTCCAGTGCACCGCCCAGCACGTAGGAGATGATCTCCATGTTGCTGTGGCCATGGGTGCCGAAGCCCTGGCCGCCGATCACCTTGTCTTCGTTGATCACCCGCAACGGGCCGAAGCTGACGTAACGGGGGTCGTAGTAGTTGGCGAAGGAGAAGGTATGGCGCGAGGACAGCCAGCCATGCTCGGCCAGGCCACGGGTAGCGCTCTTGCGGATCTGCAGCATGAGGGAATCTCCTTGTTCGATGGTTTCGATGGGGCGGGGTGGACCAGTGACCGCTGTGTTTCCCCGTTGGAGAGAAGTATCCGCTTGCGTCCGGGGTTTGAAAAACGGATAGTTTTGACGACCATCATCGAAAAATTCGAATGCTTAAGCTCAGCCTCGATGCCCTGCAGATCCTGGATGCCATCGACCGCCGTGGCTCCTTTGCCGCCGCCGGCAAGGCCCTGCACAAGGTGCCCTCGACGATCTCCTATACCGTGGCCAAGCTGGAGGAGGATCTGGGCGTGCAGCTGTTCGACCGGGTCGGCCCACGTGCAGAGCTGACCGCGGCCGGGCGCGCGCTGCTGGACGAAGGCCGACACCTGCTGCGCGCGGCCCGCGAGCTGGAGCTGCGGGTGCGCCGGGTGGCGTCGGGTTGGGAGACCGAACTGACCCTGGCGGTGGATTCGGTGTTCCCGACCTGGCTGCTTGGGCCGGATATCGCCGCATTCCGTGAGGCCGAGGCACCAACCCGGTTGCGGTTGATCGGCGAGGCCCTGTCCGGCACCTGGGAGGCTCTGCTCGACCGCCGTGCCGACCTGTTGGTCGGCGCGCCGGGCGAGGGGCCCAGTGGTGGTGGCTATGTGGTCGAGCCGCTGGGCACGGTGGCGTTCGTGTTCGCGGTGGCACCCGATCATCCGTTGGCCAACGTGCAGGGCGTGCTGGGCCGTGAGCAGCTGGTCGAGCATTGCGCGATCGCCGTTTCCGATTCGGCGCGCAGGCTGCTGCCGCGCACGGTGGGCCTGTTGATGGGGCAGGAGATGCTGACCGTGCCCGACATGGCCAGCAAATTGAAGCTGCAGTGCGAAGGCGTGGGCTTCGGCTTCTTGCCCGAGCCATGCGCGCGTGCTGCGGTGGCGCGTGGCCAGCTGGTGATCCGCGAGGTGGAGGAACACAAGCCGGAGGAAACGTTCTGGCTGGCCTGGCGCACCGGTGAGGATGGCGCGGCACTGCGCTGGTGGCGCGAGCGCCTACGCAGGCCGGAGCTGCTGTCGCAGTGGTGGCAGGCGATGGCCAAGGGGTAGGGGATTGGCAGGGCTGCGCCCTGTACCCGCTACGATCCAGAGCAACAGCAACAGCAACAGCAACAGCAGAAGCTGGTTTGCTGAGGGATGGCGGGGTGGGTCCGGTTGCGGGAGACGCCGTAGACCCGTCCATGGGGGCTTGGCCGCGGCACCCATGCCGCGGACACTCCTGCAACCGGACCCACCCCGCCTTCGACACATTCCTGGGGCTGTTAGTGTGTGTCGACCTTGGTCGACACGATAGATCCACGCCATGCGTGGATGCTTTTCGATCTTGATTCGAAATATTCGATTCCGACGGAGATTCATCCACGCATGGCGTGGATCCATCAGATCGCTGAAATCTGTCAGAGGTGGGGCGGCATGGGCAGGCAGGACCGTTGGCGGCATGGATGCCGCCATCGAGCCCCCATGGATGGGTTTACGGCGTGTCCTGCCTGCCCATGCCGCCCCGCCATCCCTCGGAATGCCAGCTGTTGCTGTTGCTCCGGCCGTAGCTTCTGCAGGTGCAGGGCGCAGCCCTGCCGAAAAACACACATAAAAAAACAGCAGGCCGAGGCCTGCTGTTTCGGTGTAATGGTGCGCCCGGAGAGATTCGAACTCCCGACCGCCTGGTTCGTAGCCAGGTACTCTATCCAACTGAGCTACGGGCGCCAATTACATAAACTTGTTGTGCCGACTGTGTATGGTGCGCCCGGAGAGATTCGAACTCCCGACCGCCTGGTTCGTAGCCAGGTACTCTATCCAACTGAGCTACGGGCGCGCGGTACACAATCAAATTTTAAAACATTTCCAGCGGCGGATGCTGAAAACCTGTCGAGTGGTGCGCCCGGAGAGATTCGAACTCCCGACCGCCTGGTTCGTAGCCAGGTACTCTATCCAACTGAGCTACGGGCGCCCTGCGACAGGAGCGGAATTATGCGGATGTCGGCGCACACCGTCAACAGTTTTGTGAAAATTTTCATCCAACTGAATGAAAAAGCTGTCCGCCACGGCATCCGGTGCCTTCAGCCAGGCGAAATGATCGGCGCGCGTGCCCAGTTCCTGCGCGGACAGCACGCGCAGCTTCGCGTCCACATTCGGCAGCTTTGCGAGCAACGCCTGCATCGATCCGGTCGGAGCCAACCAGTCGTGTTCCATCAGTACGGCCTGTGCGCTGCCGTGCACGCGCGCCATCTGTGCGTCGAGGTCTTCACCCATGCCCGCGGCAGCGTAGTGGTTGTTCAGCCCGACGCGTGCCCAGTCGGCGATCAGTCCGCGTGCTTCGGTGCCACCGAAGCCGAGGCGACGGCCATGCAGCACGCCCTGGCGCTGCGCGATCCACGGCAGGAAGCGGTAGACCAGTGGCAGCAGCCAGCCGCGCGGTGGCGGGAATCCACGCCAGAACGGTGAGCCGCTGGCCGCCAACCACAAGTGATGGAAGTGCAGAGGGTTGCGGCCGGCATGCACGCAGGCCAGCTGCCCGCCCAGGCTGTGGCCACCGATGATCCAGGGCAGGGGGCCTGCTTCCTCGTCTGCGGCCGCCATGACCGCTTGGCTGGCCGGCAGATCCTGCTCGAGTACCTCGCGGTAGCCCCAGTCCTGCGCGCGCGACGGGCGTAGCGAGCTGCTGCCGTTGCCGCGCCACTCATGCAGGTAGACCGCCACGCCCTTCGCTGCCAGCGCCTGTGCCAGCGGCAGGTAGTGGCGCGCGGCCACACCCAGCGCTGGCAGCCACAACAAGCGGGCGATGGGCTGTGCGGGCATGCAGGCCATCACTTCGTAGCGATGCCCGTCGCTGCACTGCACTGGAAGGAGGGCCGGCGTCAGGTTCATGCGTGCGGTGCCGCGCCGAAGTGGTCGAGCACCCGTACCTCGCTGCGGCCGGGGGCATAGCCCTGCTGCAGGCCGCGCGCAACGTAGTCGATGCCGGCTTCGCAGGCGTTGGCCAGGCTCAGGCCGTTGCACAGCTGCGCGGCGATGGCCGAGGCCAGCGTGCAGCCAGTGCCGTGTGCATCCAGCGGCAGGCGGGCGTGGATGAATTCTTCGCTGCTCACGCCGTCGAAGTAGCGGTCGATTACGCGGTTGCCTTCCTGCAGGTGGCCACCTTTCAGCAGCACCGCATCGGCACCCAGGTCGAGCAGGGCGGAGGCCACCTGTTCGGCGTCATCGCCGTTGCCGATCTTCCGTCCGGCCAGCAGCTCTGCTTCCGGCGTGTTCGGGGTGATCAGCGTGGCCAGCGGGATCAGCCGCTCACGCATTGCCTGCAGAGCGTTGTCTTCCAGCAGGCGCGCGCCGCTGGTGGCGACCATCACTGGGTCCAGCACCACGTGTGGCGGGTGATGGCGCTCCAACGCATCGGCGACGGCATTGATCACCTCGGTGTTGGCCAGCATGCCGAGCTTCACCGCATGGATGTCGAAGTCATCGAAGCAGGCATCCAGTTGTGCACGCAGGAAATCGATCGGCGGCACGTGCACGGCGATGACGCCACGGGTGTTCTGTGCGGTCAGTGCGGCGATCGCGGAGAGTCCGTGCACGCGATGTGCTGCAAAGGCCTTCAGGTCGGCCTGGATGCCTGCGCCACCGCCGGAGTCGGAGCCGGCGATGGTGAGGGCGGATACGGGAGTGGTCGGGCTCATCAGGCGATTGTGCCGTGGTCCCGCAGGGGAGGGTAGATCCACGCCATGCGTGGATGCCTTTGATCCGTCAGGCGGGGTCAGATCCCTTTTCAGCAGGAAAAGGGATCTGGCCCCCGCAGCGCGGCCCTCAATGCCGCCAACGCGCCCACTGCTGGTACACCACATAGCCCAGGCCGGTCAGGCCGGTGAGCAGGGCGGGAGCAAGCAGGGCGTCGTACTGCCAGCGCGCGAACAGCCAGGCGCCGATCACGCCGCCGGCGAGGAAGCCACTGATGATCAGGCCGCTGAGGGTCAGTCGTCGTACCTGCAACGGCAGCCCGCGCAGCAGGTGGCCCAGGCCGATGCCGAGATCGGTGAACATGCCGCTGAGATGGGTGGTGCGTACCACCGCGCCGCTGAAGGTCGTAGCCATTGCATTCTGCAGGCCGCAGGCCATGGCGGCGGCCAGTGCGCCCCAGATCTGGTGCTCTTCAAACAGCGGAATGGCCACCAGCAAAAGAGCCGATTCCAGCGCCAGTGCCACGCCGTAGCGCCGGCCCAGCTGCAGGGTGCTGTCCTGGATCAGCAGGCCGCTGAGCATCGCGCCCAGCGAGAACGCGATCAGCAGGCCCCACAGGTGGCCGACCGCGCGCCAGTCGCCCTGGGCCAATGCCATGCCGAGCTGGCTGGTGCTGCCGGTCATGTGGCTGACCGCCTGATGCTCGAACCCGAGGAAGCCGACCACGTTGACCATGCCGGCCACGCACGAGAGTGCGACCGCGCCGATCCAGACCCAGGTGGGCAGGCGTATTCCCATCGGCGAGGCCCCTCAGGGCCCGCCGAAGCCGCCGTTGAACTGCAGCTCGCTGAAGGTGTTGCTGGCCGGGTCGAACACGGCGCCCCAGAACTGTGCGCCGCCATCGCAGACGCGGATCGCTTCGCGGGCCGGATTGACGCCGCTGTCGTCAGGCAGGTGGAAGGCGTTGATGTAGATCAGCCGCTTGCCGGCGCTTTCGATGCCGACGTACTGGCGGTCGAAGCCCAGCACCTTCGGGACCTGCGCTTCCAGCGACGACAGCTTCGCCTCCAGCTGGTCGACCTGCTGCCGGCTGGGCGCCCAGTAGCCCGACACCCGCCCGGCCTCGCGGCCGGGGCTGGGGCGCGAGCAGGTGTCGAGCACCTGCGCGGCGATGATCGGGCGGGTGACCACCCAGGACTGGCCGGTGCGCTCGGCGGTGGGCACGCTGGCCGGGCCGCGCGTGGTCGTACAGGCACCGAGCACGGCGGCGAGGGTGATCGCAGCCGTGGGCAACAACAGGCGCGTGCAGCGGTTCACAACACCTCCGAAGCGTAATCGGCCAGGCGCGAACGCTCGCCACGGCGCAGGGTGATGTGCGCACTATGCGGCCAGTTCTTGAAGCGGTCCACCGCGTAGGTCAGGCCCGAGGTGGTCTCGGTCAGGTACGGGGTGTCGATCTGCTCGACGTTGCCCAGGCACACGATCTTGGTGCCGGGGCCGGCGCGGGTGATCAGCGTCTTCATCTGCTTGGGGGTGAGGTTCTGCGCCTCGTCCAGGATCAGGTAGCGCGACAGGAAGGTGCGGCCGCGCATGAAGTTCATCGAGCGGATCTTGATGCGGCTGGCCAGCAGGTCGTTGGTGGCCTGGCGGCCCCATGTGCCGCCTTCCTGGTTGTGCGTGAGCACTTCCAGGTTGTCGGTCAACGCGCCCATCCACGGCGTCATCTTCTCTTCCTCGGTACCGGGCAGGAAGCCGATGTCTTCGCCGACGCTGACCGTGGCGCGGGTCATGATGATCTCGCGGTAGCGCTGCTGGTCCATTGTCTGCGCCAGGCCGGCGGCCAGTGCCAGCAGGGTCTTGCCGGTGCCGGCGGTGCCCAGCAGCGTGACAAAGTCGATCTCCGGGTCCATCAGTGCGTTGAGCGCGAAGTTCTGCTCGCGGTTGCGTGCGCTGATGCCCCACACGGCGTGGCTGCCGTGGCGGAAATCATCGACCAGCGACAGCACCACCTTGCCATCGCCGACCACGCGGCTGACGCGCAGTTCGACTTCATCCTCGCCCGGCAGGTAGACGTACTGGTTCGGATACCACTCCTCGCCGTCCTGCGCCTGGATTTCGTAATGCGAGCGGCCCTTGTCGCTCCAGCTGCGCAGGTCGTCGCCGTGGCGTTTCCAGAAGTCTTCCGGCAGCTCGGTAGCGCCGGTGTAGAGCAGGCTGAAATCGTCCAGCGCGCGATCGTTCTCGTAGTCCTCGGACACGATGCCGGCGATGGCGGCCTTGATCCGCAGGTTGATGTCCTTGGAGACGAACACCACCGGCAGGTCGGGGGTTTCTTCCTTCAGGGCCAGGATCGCGCCGAGGATGGCATTGTCCGGAATGACCTTGCCAAAGCTCTTGCCCGCGTCGAAATGGCTGGTCTGGAAGCGCAGTTTGCCGGCGCTCTGCTTGCCGCGCAGCTGCAGGCCGTTGGGGCGCTGCAGCGGAATGCCGTCGGCCAGGTTGTCCAGGCCCGATTCCTGCACCAGCTCGTTGAGGAAGCGGCTCACCTGGCGGGCGTTGCGGCTCGCTTCGGAGGTGCCCTTCTTGCCGTTGTCCAGCTCCTCGATCACCTGCATGGGCAGGTAGATGTCGTGCTCCTCGAATTTGAACAGCGCGGTCGGATCGTGCATCAGCACGTTGGTATCCAGCACGTAGATGCGCTTGCCTCGGGTCATCGTCGATTCCTGGTTACGGACAGGGAAAAACCACCACGGCCTGCTGCGGGGCAGGGTGATGGCAGACACAGTAGGCAGTGGGACTCACTTGGACTGGGAGGCCTTCAGTTCGGCGAGAACGGCATCGGCATGGCCGGCAACCTTGACCTTGCGCCAGGACTGCACGATGCGGCTGTCGGGGGAAATCAGGAAGGTACTGCGTTCGATGCCACGTACCTGCTTGCCGTACATGTTCTTCATCCTGATCACGTCGAAGGCGCTGCACAGCGCTTCGTCGCCATCGCTGACCAGCGGGAAGTTGAAGCCCTGCTTGGCACAGAAGTTGTCGTGCGACTTCACCGAGTCGCGCGAGACGCCCAGCACGACGGCGCCGGCTTTCCTGAACTTCGGCAGCAGGGCGTTGAAGTCGATGCCTTCGGTGGTGCAGCCCGGGGTGCTGTCCTTGGGATAGAAGTACAGCACCAGCCATTGGCCGGCATAGTCGCCGAGGGTGGCCTGGTCGCCGCCGGACAGGGCCAGTGGCAGGGAGAGGGTGGTGCTGTCCAGGGTGTCGCCGTTGTTCATGAGGTCCTTCTGTCGAGCCTGGGTTCTTGCCATTACAGCTACATGAAACGCCACGCGCCCGTGAGAGACGCGCGAAGAATCAGAACTTCATCGGATCCATGATCGCGTCCAGGTTCAGGTGATCGCAGAACTCGAGGAAATCGTCGCGCAGCGCGGCGATGTGCATGTTGGCCGGCACGCCGATGGTGACCTGTGCGCTGAACATTTCCGCGCCGGTCTGCATGGCGCGGTAGCGCGTGCTCTGCAGGTTCTCGATGGTGATGCCCTGGCGGTCGAAGAAGTCGGCCAGCTGGAACAGGATGCCCGGCTTGTCGGCGGCGATCACTTCGACGATGTACGGCAGCAGGTTGGACTGCGCCTGCTTGGCGGCGGTGCGGTACCAGACCAGCTTCAGGCCTTCCTCGCGCTCCAGCCGGGTCAGCATCGCCTCAAGCTTGGCCACCGAGTCCCAGGAGCCGGTGGCCAGGGCGGTGACCGAGACATCGCGGCCGACCGTGGCCAGGCGTGCATCCACCAGATTGCAGCCGCTGTCGGCGATGCGGCGGGTGACGGACAGCAGGGGGGACTCCGGATGCGTCGTATAGGCGTTGATCAGGAGGTGGTTTTCGCTCGGCGCGGGGCGCGGGGTGGTGTCGGTCAAGGCGATTCCGGGTAATGCATGCGTTAGTCTGAATGCCCGCCAGAGGCGGGGATCCACCGGTGTCCAGCATACTTGCCCGTGCTTTCGCGCCGCAAGTAACATTCAAGTCGCCCCCGGCCTTTCGTGGCGGGCGTTTTCCCTTCCCAGCCAAGAGCAGCACGTCCTTGTCCCTTTCCGGCCTCATCACCGCGCTGGCGACCCCGTTCCGGGCCGACGGCGCCCTCGATCCCGACGGTTGGCAGCGCCTGCTGCACCTGCAACTGGAAGGTGGCGTCCATGGCGTTGTCGTAGCCGGCTCTACCGGCGAAGCGGCAACCCTCACCGACGCCGAGTACGACCTGCTGCTGGCCAGCGCGGTCGAGCGCATCGGCGGTCGCATTCCGGTCATGGCCGGTACCGGCCTTTCGGGCACTGCCAAGACCATCGAACAGACCCGTCGTGCCGCCGCCCTCGGCGCCAGCCACGCGCTGGTGGTCACGCCGCCGTACGTGCGCCCCACCCAGGCCGGCCTGATCGCGCACTACCGTGCGGTGGCCGACCAGGGCGGGCTGCCGGTCGTGCTGTACAACGTGCCCGGCCGTACCGGTTGCGACATGCAGCCTGAGACTGTGGCCGAGCTGGCCAGCCACCCCAACATCGTCGGCATCAAGGAGGCGGTGGGCGACACCGGCCGGGTGCAGGCGCTGCTCGCTCTGCGCAGCCCACAGTTCGCCGTGCTCAGCGGGGACGACGGTACGGCCGCGCGTTCGATCCAGGCCGGTATCGACGGCCTGATCTCAGTGGGTTCCAACGTGCTTCCCGGTGCCTACCGCCGGATGTGCGAGCTGGCCGCCGCACACGACCACGAAGCCACCGCGTCGTGGGATGCGCGCCTGCATCCCTTCCATGATTTCTGCGGCGTCGAACCGAACCCGATCCCGGTCAAGGCGCTGCTGCGCCGCATCGGCATCGGTCACGACCTGCGCCTGCCACTGCTGCCGTTGTCGGCAGCGCATCATCCGGCTGCCGACCATCTTGCCGGCGACATCGCCGCCCTCGAAGCCCTTTCCAGCCACTGACCTTCCGTCTTGGTCTGACCCAGGAGATTCACATGCGTCAATCCGTTTCCACCGTCCGCGTGCTGTCCTATGCCCTGCTTGCTGTGGCGGTCGCTGCCGGCACCACCGGCTGCTTCAAGCGCGGCGCCAAGGGCGACTACGCCCTGGCCCCGGAAATGCGTCCGCTGGAAGTGCCGCCGGACCTGAACCTGCCCAATGCCACCACCGACAACAAGGTGCCGACGTTGGCCTCGGCCACCAAGCCGGCGGCGCCGGTTGCTGCGGCTCCGGCAGCCGGCAGCACCGGTTTCACCATTGCCGGTGGCAAGGATGAAGCCTTCGCCAAGGTCGGTACCGCGCTGGAAGGCGTGGAGGGCGTGACCATCGCCAGCCGCGCGCAGTTGCTGGGTTCGTACGACGTGGCCTACGAGGGCAGCAACTTCCTGGTCCGCGTAGTGGCCGTCGATGCCGGCGCCTACATCTCCGCGGTTGACCCGCGTGGCCTGCCGGCCACCGCCGAAGCGCCGGTGAAGCTGATCGCCGCGCTGAAGGCGAAGCTCGCCCAGTAAGGGCTGGTCGGGTGGCTGCGGGCCTTGGTCCGCACCCGCTCTGGTAGCGGCCGACCTTGGTCGGCGCTTTTGTGCCAACCAAGGTTGGCACCTACCAGGTCGCGCGGTTGGCACCGGCCGGAGCGCACGGTTGGGGTCTGCCGAAGAACAGAAAAGGGCGCCCATTGGCGCCCTTTTCGTTACCGCCGTGGGCGCTTCTCAGCGCTCCAGCAGCTTCAGCTTGTCCGGCTTGCCATCCCATTCGCCGGCGTCGGCGGGCGGGTCCTTGCGCACGGTCAGCACCGGCCACTCCTTCGCCAGCTCGGCGTTGAGGGCAACGAAGCCTTCCTGTCCGGCAGGAACGTCGTCCTCCGGGAAGATCGCATTGACCGGGCACTCCGGCTCGCAGAGGGTGCAGTCGATGCACTCATCCGGGTCGATCACCAGGAAGTTCGGGCCTTCGTGGAAGCAATCCACGGGGCACACTTCCACGCAATCGGTGTGTTTGCACTTGATGCAGTTTTCGGTGACGACAAAGGGCATGGGCTTGGGGGTGGATCGATTCCTGAACCCGCCAATTCTAGAACAGGTTGGCCCCCGGTGTCGGCGCGGGGCGGAAAACGGGCGTCTGGCAGGCGCGACCGTGGGAGTCATTGGCGGCACGGCGGGGGCTGTGCGACGCTGCGGGGCACTCGGTCGCCCACCGTGGCCGGACTCCCTTCCCAGCAGGATCGTCCATGTCCCAAACCCAGCCCAGCACCGCGCCGCATGGCGGTGAGAACACTGCATTCATCGTCCTGATCAGCTGCGTGGCCACCCTTGGTGGATTCCTGTTCGGTTTCGACAGTGGTGTCATCAATGGCACGGTCGATGGCCTCCGCCAGGCCTTCAACTCCAGTGAGGCGGCGCTCGGTTTCGAAGTCGCCTCGATGCTGCTGGGCTGTGCGATCGGCGCCTTCCTGGCCGGGTGGCTGGGTGATCGCCTGGGGCGCCGCGGTGTCCTGATCGTGTCCGCGCTGATGTTCCTTGTCTCGGCGCTCGGTGCCGGCGCGGCCCACGCGTCCTGGCTGTTCATCGCCGCCCGCGTGCTGGGCGGTTTCGCGGTGGGCGCGGCCAGCGTGATGTCACCGGCCTACATCGCCGAAGTCGCCTCGGCGCGTTACCGCGGCCGGCTGGCCACGGTGCAGCAGATGGCGATCATCTGCGGTTTGTTTGCGGCCTTCCTCAGCAATTACCTGCTGGCGCGTGCCGCCGGCGCCTCGACCGCGCCCCTGTGGCTGGGCCATGAGGCCTGGCGCTGGATGTTCTGGATGCAGGCGCTGCCCTCGGGGCTGTTCCTGCTGTTGTTGCTGGTGATCCCGGAAAGCCCGCGCTTCCTGGTGTTGAAGGGGCGGCAGGGGCAGGCGAGGGCGGTGTTGACGCGGCTGTACGGCGAGGCCGCGGCCACCGCCAAGCAGGCCGAGATCGAAGCCAGCCTTGCCCAGGACCAGCACAAGCCGCGCTTCGGCGACCTGCGCAACAAGACCACCGGCAAGCTGCGCCCAATTCTCTGGGTGGGTATCGGCCTGGCCATCTTCCAGCAGCTGGTCGGCATCAACGTGGTGTTCTACTACGGCGCGGTGCTGTGGCAGGCGGTGGGTTTCTCGGAAAGCGACGCGCTGCTGATCAACGTGTTGTCCGGCGCGCTGAGCATCGGTGCCTGCCTGCTGACGGTACTGCTGATCGACCGCATCGGGCGCAGGCCGCTGCTGTGGATCGGTTCGGTCGGCATGTCGGTGGCGCTGGTGCTGATGGTGGTGGCGTTTGCCAGCGGCAGCCTTGCCGATGGGCGCCTGCAGCTGTCCGATGGCATGGGGCGGCTGGCGCTGGTTGCAGCCAACGTCTACGTGGTGTTCTTCAACATGTCCTGGGGCCCGGTGATGTGGGTGATGCTGGGCGAGATGTTCCCCAACCAGATCCGCGGCCCGGCGCTGGCGGTGGCGGGTGCGGCGCAATGGACCTCGAACTTCGCGATCACCGTGACGTTCCCGATGCTGCTGGCCGGCATCGGCCTGGCCGGCGCCTATGGCATCTACGCCGTCGCGGCGATCCTCTCGATCGTCTTCGTGGTCCGCTACGTGCGCGAGACCAAGGGCAAGGAGCTGGAGCAGATGGAAGGCTGACGGCCGGCCTGTGTTTCAGCGCCTGCTTTCTTCATGGGGAGGCGGCAGGCCAGCCGATCCAAGACAGTACGTCGGGATTGAATTGGCTGCGGATGAGCGAGGCTGTTCGTGCCGCATTCGCGGGAAACTGTCAGGAGGGGGCGGGCCACCCTGGCCTGGACCGTTGGCGCCATGGATGGCGCCATCGAGCACCATGGATGGGCTTTTGCGTGTCCAGGCCAGGGTGGCCCGCCCCCTCCCACGCAGGAACAGAGAGGCGCACAAGCGGCCAATCCGACCGCAATCACTGCAACCCCGGAAAACAGAAAAGCCCGCACAAGGCGGGCTTTTTCGGTTCCTGCTGCGGCGACTGGCGCTCCCTAGGGGACTCGAACCCCTGTTTTAGCCTTGAGAGGGCCACGTCCTAACCACTAGACGAAGGGAGCGTAACTGTGTCGCTGCCGAGGCAGGAGCGCTAGTATATGCACCTCGATGCCATTGGGCAATCCCGAAACTTCAACCGGAAGCGCCAACATCATTTCCCCTGCTACATCACCGTTCAGCCTGCGCGTCATCCCGCGCGACCAGCACACGATCTCCCGCAAGGACATCAGCCCGAACGCCCTGCGCGTGCTTTATCGCCTGCGCGATGCCGGCTTCGGCGCCTACCTTGTCGGCGGCGCGGTGCGCGACCTGCTGGTCAATGGCCAACCCAAGGATTTCGACGTGGCCACCGATGCCACGCCCGAACAGGTCAAGCAGCTGTTCCGCAACTGCCGCCTGATCGGTCGTCGGTTCCGCCTCGCCCACGTAGTGTTCGGCCGCGAAATCATCGAAGTCGCCACCTTCCGTGCCAACAGCGATGACGGCAGCGGCGACCGCGAGATGGAAAACGGCATGCTCGTGCGCGACAACGTGTACGGCACCATCGAAGACGACGCGGTCCGCCGAGACTTCACCTGCAACGCCCTGTACTACGCCATCGAGGACTTCTCGGTGCGCGACTACACCGGCGGCTTCGAAGACGTCCAGGCGCGCCTGATGAAGCTGATCGGCGATCCCGAGCAGCGTTATCGGGAAGACCCGGTGCGCATGCTGCGTGCGGTGCGCCTGGCGGCCAAGCTCGGCTTCCAGATCGAAGAGGGGACCGCTGCGCCCATCCCGCACCTGGCCGGCCTGCTCAATGAAGCCGCGCCGGCGCGCCTGTTCGAGGAAGTGCTCAAGCTGTTCCTGTCCGGGCACGGCGTGGCCAGCTTCGAAGGCCTTGAGCGTTACGGCCTGCTCGACGTGCTGTTCCCGGAGAGCGCCAAGGCGCTGAAGTCCAACCGCACCGGCGCGCTGCGCCGCATGCTGGTCGAAGGCCTGGCCAACACCGATGCCCGCGTGGCCAACGACGAGCCGGTCTCGCCGGCGTTCCTGTTCGCGTTGCTGCTGTGGCCGGCGTTCTGCCGCGCACAGGCGACCCTGCTCAAGCAGGGGGTGGCACCGGAAGAGGCGCAGCGCCGCGCCGCCGACCGGGTCACCGTGCAGCAGCTCAGCACCATCGCGCTGCCGCGCCGCTTCTCGCTGCCGATGCAGGAGATCTGGCTGCTGCAGTCGCGCTTCAGCTCGCGCCAGCGCAAGCGCGTGTTCCGTACCCTGACCCACCCGCGCTTCCGCGCCGCGTTCGATTTCCTCAGCCTGCGCCAGGTCGCTTCGTCCGAGCATGCAGTGGATGTCGAGTTCTGGCGCGAAGCACAGGCGCAGTCCGGTCGCGAGCTGGAGTCGTCGCTGGATGCGATGCACAGTGAAGACGGCGATGACGAGAGCGGGGCACCGCGCAAGCGCCGCCGTCGCCGTCGACGTCCCGGTGCTGCTGCGGCGGGCGAGTAAGCGATGACCCTCGCCTGGATCGGCCTCGGCGCCAACCTTGGCGACGCGGCCGCGACCGTGGGCGCGGCGATTGCCGCGCTGGACGGCCTGCCGGGAACGCGCCTGCGACAGGCCTCGCGGCTCTATGCAACCCCGGCCTGGGGCAATGAAGACCAGCCGCCGTTCGTCAATGCCGTGGCTGCGGTCGAAACCACCTTGGCGGCCGATGAGTTGCTGCATGCCATGCTGGCGCTGGAGCGGGGCTTTGGCCGCGTGCGCGATCCGGCGGTGCACTGGGGGCCGCGCGCGCTGGACCTGGACCTGCTGCTGTATGGCACGCAGGTCCTCGATCAGCCCGGTCTGCAGGTACCCCATCCCTACCTGCACGAGCGCGCCTTCGTGTTGGTGCCGCTGGCCGAAATCGCGCCTGATCTGGCCATTCCCGGTCATGGCAGCGTGCGGGATGCAGTGGTGCGGGTGGATGCCTGCGGGATTGCGCCGATAGGGTGATAATGACCGGGTTATCTCCCCCGGTTATCAGCACATGAGCACCCACGCAGACAGCAAGCCCTGGACCGTTCCCGCCCTGGCCGAGGCCAAGCGCAATGGCCAGAAGCTGGTCATGTTGACCGCCTACGACGCCGGCTTCGCCCGCACCTTCGATGCCAACGGCGTCGATCTGATCCTGATCGGCGATTCGCTGGGCATGGTCGTGCAGGGTCATGATTCGACCCTGCCGGTGACCGTGGCCGACATGGTCTACCACACCCGCGCCGTGGCCCGCGTGCTGCAGCGTGCGCTGCTGGTGGCCGACCTGCCGTTCGGCGCCGATGCCACCCCGGAACGCGCGCTGGATGCCTCGCTGCAGCTGCTGCAGGCCGGTGCCGAGATGGTCAAGATCGAAGGTGCCGGCTTCAAGGTCGACATCATCCGCTACCTGGTCGAGCGCGAGATTCCGGTCTGCGCGCACCTGGGCCTGACCCCGCAATCGGTGCTGCGCCTGGGCGGCTTCAAGATCCAGGGCCGCGGCGATGCTGCGCGCCAGCTGGTGGAGGATGCCAGGGCCGTGGCCGCCGCAGGCGCCAGCATCATGGTGCTTGAATGCGTGCCGACCCCCGTCGCCGCCGAAGTGACCGCTGCGGTGGATGTGCCGACCATCGGTATAGGTGCTGGCCCGCAGTGCGATGGCCAGGTGCTGGTGCTGCACGATTTCCTCGGCCTGGACAGTGGCCATCGCCGTCCCAAGTTCGTCAAGGATTTCCTTGCCGAAGGCGGCTCGGTGGCCGGTGCCACCCGCGCATTTGCCGACGCCGTGCGCGACGGCAGCTTCCCCGACGAACAGCACGCGTACGCCCAATGATCCAGACCTTCAACGAGCTCGGCGCGCTGCGCGGGCAGATCGCCCAGTGGAAGCGCGAGGGCCTGCGCGTGGCGCTGGTGCCGACCATGGGCAACCTGCATGGGGGCCACCATTCGCTGGTGGCGCTGGCCCGCCAGTACGCCGACAAGGTGGTGGCGAGCATCTTCGTCAACCCGACCCAGTTCGGGCCGAACGAGGACTTCAGCCGCTACCCGCGCACGCCCGAGGCCGACGTGGCCGGGCTGGAGCAGGCTGGCTGTGATGCGGTGTGGCTGCCCAGCGTCGAGGCGATGTACCCGCTGGGCGTGGACAAGACCACGCGCATGCACGCGCCGGGCGTGAGTGAAGTGCTGGAAGGTGCCAGCCGTCCGGGGCACTTCGATGGCGTCTGCACGGTGGTGGCACGCCTGTTCCTGCAGGTGCAGCCGGACGTGGCCGTGTTCGGTCGCAAGGACTACCAGCAGTTGGCCGTGATCAAGCAGATGGTGGCCGAGCTGTCGTTCCCGGTCCAGATCGTCGGCGCCGAGATCGTGCGCGACGAGGATGGCCTGGCCAAGAGCTCGCGCAACCAGTACCTGAGCGCTGAACAGCGTCCGGTCGCGACCACCATCCACCGGACCCTGCTGGGCATGCGCGAAGGCTACGTGGCCGGGCAGGCTCGTGAACGCATCGAGGCCGAGGCCACTGCCGCATTGCAGGCGGCCGGTTTCCAGGTTGACTACGCGGTGCTGCGCACTCCGGAGCTGGCCGAGCCGACCTTCGACGGCGGCGGCCGGGTGGCGCTGATCGCCGCACGGCTGGGTACCACCCGGCTGATCGACAACCTGGAGTTCTGAGTTCCGGCGGTGCCGCGCGATGCATGGGGTCAGATCCCTTTCCCAGGGAAAAGGGATCCGACCCCGGTTTCACCGCCTACCTGAACAGGTTGCCGGCCGTAATGCCCGGCGCTGTGCGGGTGCTAGAATCCGCTCTTTCCTTTGCCGTTGCAGCGCCCCCCATGCACCTGTCCCTGCTCAAGACCAAGATCCACCGCGCCACCGTCACCCATTCCGAGCTGAACTACGAAGGCTCGATCGCCATCGATGACAACCTGCTGGCTGCCACTGGCATCCGCGAGTTCGAACAGGTGCACATCTGGGACGTGACCAACGGTGCGCGCTTCTCGACCTATGCCATCCGCGCCGAAGCCGGCAGCGGCGTTGTCTCGCTCAACGGTGGCGCCGCGCGCCACGTGCAGGTCGGTGACATCATCATCATCGCCGCGTTCGCCAGCATGACCGAGCAGGAAGCTGACAGCTTCAAGCCGAAGCTGGTGTACGTTGATGGCAACAACCAGATCACCCACACCAACGACACGATCCCGACCCAGGCCGCATGACAACGAACAACGGATTCGACTCGCTGCATTCCCACGCCCAGCGCCTGAAGGGCGCAAGCATTCCCAGCCTGCTCGCCGCCGAACCCGGCCGCGTGCAGGACCTGGCGCTGCGGGTCGGTCCGTTGTACGTCAACTTCGCCCGTCAGAAGTACGATGCCGCGGCGCTGCAGGCGTTGCTGGCGCTGGCTGCCGAGCGTGATGTCGGCGGCGCCATCACCCGCCTGTTCCGCGGCGAGCAGGTCAATCTGACCGAAGGCCGCGCCGCGCTGCATACCGCGCTGCGTGGCGACGTGGTCGATGCGCCGGTGGCGGCCGAGGCCTATGCCACCGCGCGCGGCATCCGCCAGCGCATGGGCGTGCTGGTGCGCGCGCTGGAAGACAGCGGCGTGACCGATGTGGTCAGTGTCGGCATCGGGGGATCCGACCTCGGGCCGCGCCTGGTCGCCGATGCGCTGCGCCCGGTCAGCGGTGCGCGCCTGCGCGTGCATTTCGTGTCGAACGTGGACGGCGCCGCCATGCAGCGCACGCTGGCCACGCTGGATCCGGCGAAGACCGCCGGCATCCTGATCTCCAAGACCTTCGGTACCCAGGAAACCCTGCTCAACGGCCAGATCCTGCACGACTGGCTGGGTGGCAGCGAGCGCCTGTATGCGGTCAGCGCCAATCCGGAGCGCGCCGCCAAGGCCTTCGCGATCGCCGCCGATCGCGTGCTGCCGATGTGGGACTGGGTCGGTGGCCGTTATTCGCTGTGGTCGGCGGTGGGTTTCCCGATCGCGCTGGCAATCGGCTTCGAACGTTTTGAACAGCTGCTGGAAGGCGCTGCGCAGATGGATGCGCATGCGCTGGATGCACCGCTGGAGCGCAACCTGCCGGTGCTGCACGGCCTCACCGACATCTGGAACCGTAACCTGCTGGGCCATGCCACGCACGCGGTGATGACCTACGACCAGCGCCTGGCGCTGCTGCCGGCTTACCTGCAGCAGCTGGTGATGGAGAGCCTGGGCAAGCGCGTGCAGCGCGACGGCCAGCCGGTCACCGTCGACACCGTGCCGGTGTGGTGGGGCGGGGCAGGGACCGACGTGCAGCACAGCTTCTTCCAGGCGCTGCACCAGGGCACCAGCATCGTTCCGGCCGACTTCATCGGCTGTGTGCACAACGATGATCCGTATACGATCAATCACCAGGCCCTGCTGGCCAACCTGCTGGCGCAGACCGAAGCGCTGGCCAATGGCCAGGGCAGCGAAGATCCGCACCGCGACTACCCGGGGGGCCGGCCGAGCACGCTGATCCTGCTCGACGCGTTGACCCCGCAGGCGCTGGGTGCACTGATCGCCATGTACGAGCACGCTGTATACGTGCAGTCGGTGATCTGGAACATCAACGCCTTCGACCAGTTCGGTGTCGAGCTGGGCAAGCAGCTGGCCAGTGGCCTGCTGCCGGCGCTGCAGGGCGAGGATGTGGCGGTTGCCGATCCGATGACCCGCGAGATCCTGGCGCAGTTGAAGGGCTGATGCCCGGGTAGTGCCGGCCGCTGGCCGGCATCCAGGCGATGCTTCAATCGTTCACGAGGTTGCCGGCCAGCGGCCGGCACTACCGGTGCACGACGTGGCGTCTCACCGGCTCGGATCGCGTTCCGGGCTGGGCCGCTTGGCCAGCTTGCGCTGCAGCGAGCGCCGGTGCATGCCGAGCAGGCGTGCGGCCGCTGACACGTTGCCGCCGGTCTCGTGCATCGCCTGCTGGATATGTTCCCACTGCAGGCGGCTGATCGGCGTCATCGCATCGGGCACTTCCATTTCGCCGTCGTCGGCCGGGCCGTCGTCCTCCTCGCCAAGCGCGCGCAGGATCATCGGCACCGTGGCCGGCTTCGGCAGGTAATCATCCGCGCCCAGCTTGATCGCCTCCACTGCGGTGGCGATGCTGGCATAGCCGGTCACCAGCAGGATGCGCATGTCCGCGCGCAGTGCGCGCAGCGGCTGGATCAGCGCCAGGCCGGAATCGCTGCCCAGCTTCAGGTCGATCAGCGCGAACGCCGGCGGATGCTGGCGGGCCAGTGCCAGGGCACTGGCGGCATCCTGTGCGGTCTGTGTTTCCAGGCCCTTGCGGGCCAGGCTGCGCTGCAGGGTACGCAGGTACAGCTCGTCGTCGTCGACCAGCAGACCAAGGGTTGAGGCGCTCATGGGGTTTCCTCGCGTGGGGCCAGCGGCAGGCGGAAGCCGACGCGGCTGCCGGCCCCCTGGGCCGGGCGCATCCACATCTCGCCGTCGAGGCGTTCGATGGTGGCATGGGACAGGGCCAGGCCGACGCCCATGCCCTCGCTCTTGCTGCTGCCGAACAGCTTGCCCGGCAGCACGGCGGCACGGGCGTCGAAACCATGGCCGTAGTCGCGTACTTCGCCGATCAGGTCGTCGCCCTCGATGCGCAGGTCCAGGTCCACGCGCGGCCGGCCGGCCTTCTCGCCGGCATCGGCGGCATTGTTGAGCAGGACCATCAGCAGGTGGCCTACGCCCGGGTCGAGCGGCAGCCGCAGCGGCGCATCGTCGTTGCGATGCAGGTCGATGGTCGGTCGCACCAGGCGCCATTGCTCCAGCACCTGCTGGGCGCTGGAATGGCTGCGGCCCGGCGCGTCGGCCGAGGCCGGGGCGGCCAGTGCCAGCACGCGCTCACGGCACTGCACCAGCAGCTCGCGCAGGGTCTCCATGTCTTCGCGCACTTCCGGCTCTTCGCTGCGCTCGGCGACATCGTCGGCGAGCAGGGTCATGGTCGCCAGCGGCGTGTTCAGTTCATGTGCCACCGAGGCGGCATGGGTGGCCAGCGCGACGATGCCCTCGTTGCGGGCGAAGCGCTCACGCAGTGCCGACAGTTCCAGTTCGCGCTCCCGCAGGGCCAGTGCCAGGCGGGTGGAGAAGGCCAGCACCACTGTGGCGGAAATCAGGAAGTTGGCGACCACGCCCCAGCGATTGAGGTCCTGTGCGCGGAAGTAGCCGTCCGGCAGCGCCTGCCCGAAGATGCCGCTGGCGGCGTAGCCGAGCAGGCAGGCCAGCGCGACCGCCAGTGCCCAGCGCAGGGGCAGGGCGAAGGCGGCCAGCGCGATCAGGATCAGGAACAGTGAACTGAACGGGTTGGCCATGCCGCCGCTCCAGCCCACCATCCAGGTCAGGATGATCACGTCCACCAGGATATGGCCGAATGCGGTCAGCGGCGCAGTGTCGGCCGCTTCCGGGCGCAGCTGGGTGTAGACGTTGAACAGGGCCAGCACCGCCACGCCGGCCCACAACGGCAGCTGCGGCAACGGCAGGCCCAGCACCCAGGTCGCGACCAGGATGGTGGCGGCCTGGCCGCCTACGGCAAGCCAGCGCAGGCTGCACAGGGTACGGAGAAACGGGGCGTCGGGACCGGTCATTCACGCTCATCGTATGCGTTCATGCGTGTACATGCCTGCGACAATCGGCCGCAGCCGTGCCGCAGGCTGAATGCGAGTCACCCCGAATGCGGGAGTGGGCGGTAGAATGCGCCCATGCACGACGCCGTCACCCGCCCGACTCCCCCCTCCGATGCCACCGCCTGGCCCCGTCGCCAGACCCATGCCGTCCAGATCGGCGGGGTCACCGTAGGCGGCGGCAAGCCGGTGGTGGTGCAGTCGATGACCAACACCGATACCTCCGATGTGGCCTCCAGCGTGAAGCAGGTGGCCGAGTTGTGGCGTGCCGGCTCGGAGATGGTGCGGTTGACCGTCAACACCGTGGAAGCCGCTGCGGCCATTCCGCGCATCGTCGACAAGCTGGCGATGATGGGTATCGATGTACCGCTGATCGGTGACTTCCACTACAACGGCCACCAGCTGCTCACCGCCGAACCGGCATGTGCGGAAGCGTTGGCCAAGTACCGCATCAACCCGGGCAATGTCGGCTTCGGCAAGAAGAAGGACCTGCAGTTCGCCCAGTTGATCGAGTTCGCGATCCGCTACAACAAGCCGGTGCGCATCGGTGCCAACTGGGGCTCGCTGGACCAGGCCCTGGCGGCCAGGCTGATGGACGAGAACAGCCTGCGCGAGCAGCCCTGGGACGCCGGCCGCGTGCTGCGTGAGGCGCTGATCCGTTCGGCGCTGGATTCGGCCGAGCAGGCCGTGGAACTGGGCCTGCCGCGCGACCGGATCGTGCTGTCGGCCAAGGTCAGTGGCGTGCAGGAACTGATCGCGGTGTACCGCGACCTGGCCCAGCGCTCGGACTTCGCCCTGCACCTGGGCTTGACCGAAGCCGGTATCGGCAGCAAGGGCATCGTCGCCTCGTCGGCAGCGCTGAGCGTGCTGCTGCAGGAAGGCATCGGTGACACCATCCGCATCTCGCTGACCCCGGAACCGGGCCAGTCGCGCACGCAGGAAGTGATCGTCGCCCAGGAACTGCTGCAGACCACCGGCCAGCGCGCCTTCACGCCGCTGGTCACGGCCTGCCCGGGCTGCGGTCGCACCACCTCCGAGTTCTTCCAGGAACTGGCCAAAGTGGTGCAGAACCATGTGCGCGAGAAGATGCCGCTGTGGAAGATCCACCACCCGGGGGCGGAGAACATGACCCTGGCGGTGATGGGCTGCATCGTCAATGGGCCGGGTGAGTCGCGCCATGCCAACATCGGCATCTCCCTGCCGGGCACGGGCGAGACGCCGGCAGCACCGGTATTCGTCGATGGCGAGAAGAAGGTGACCCTGCGTGGCGACAACATCGCCCAGGAGTTCGTCGCCCTGATCGACGATTACGTCGAACACAAATATGTCCGAAGCGCCGGATAAGCCTGCGATCCTCGCCGCTCCGGAGTCGGCCTCCGGTTTCCGCCACTGGATGGCGCGCAACGCCTGGCGCCTGGTCCTGCTGTTCGGTGGCGTACTGCTGCCGTTGGCGGGCTTCGTCGCCCTGGCTGACGAAGTGCACGAATTTGAATCGTTCCATTTCGATGCGCCGCTGCTGTGGCAGATGCATGGCCTGCATTCGCCATGGCTGGACCGCTTCTTCGTGCTCATCTCGAAACTGGGCTACGAGTGGTTCCTGATCCCTGCTGACGTGCTGATCATCGGTGCGCTGCTGGGCTACCGGCGCTGGCGCGAGGCGACCTTCGTCGCGGTCAGTTTCGTGGGATCGGCGTTGCTGAACATGGGCAGCAAGCACTTCTTCCAGCGCCAGCGCCCCAGCCTGTGGGAGTCGATTGCGCCGGAATCGACGTTCAGCTTCCCCAGCGGGCACGCCATGGGCTCGATGACCCTTGCCGTGACCCTGGTGCTGCTGGCCTGGAATACACGCTGGCGCTGGCCGGTACTGCTGCTGGCGCCCCCGTTCAGCCTGCTGGTGAGCGTCTCACGGGTCTATCTGGGCGTGCATTATCCCTCGGACATCCTGGCCGGATGGTGTGCCGCGCTGGTTTGGGTGGTAGGGTGCTATCTGGTCATGTTCAGTCGCCGGCATCCTTGGCGACGTCGGGATTCGCCGCCAGCGACGGCCAGCGAAGCATCATCACAGGGGGGTGACGTGGATGACCCTTCCGGGGCGTCTACGTAATAGATCAGTTGTTTCGTTGCAGCAGGTTCTGCAAGACAGGGGGCAAGCACAACGCGCGTTACTGTGATGCGCAAGGCAGAACGCCTGGATCG
Source organism: Stenotrophomonas sp. T8 (assembly GCF_051853085.1). NCBI lineage: Bacteria > Pseudomonadati > Pseudomonadota > Gammaproteobacteria > Lysobacterales > Lysobacteraceae > Stenotrophomonas > Stenotrophomonas sp. T8. The sequence continues at coordinate 1,367,165 of NZ_CP195329.1, forward strand.
CGTCCCGAACGCGCTTGCAGGGGTATCGGCGTCCTGCCTAGCTTGACCTGCAATGGCCGCATTCGAAGAGGTACGTGAATGACGATTCGAGTCTACCTGGTGGATGACCATGCGCTGGTCCGCACCGGGATGAAGATGATCCTGTCGGGGGAGACCGACATCGAGGTGGTGGGCGAAGCCGAGACCGGTGAAGACGCACTGCGCGACGTCCGCCAGCTGCTGCCGGACGTGGTGCTTTGCGACCTGCACCTGCCCGGTGTGAGTGGCATGGAAGTGACCGAGCGCATCGTCCGCAGCCACCGCAACACCCGCGTGGTGATCGTGTCGGTGCTGGAAGACGGGCCGCTGCCGAAGCGCTTGCTGGAGGCGGGGGCCGCGGGCTACATCGGCAAGGGCTGCGATGCACAGGAGCTGCTGCGCGCGGTGCGCGATGTGGCCATGGGCCGTCGCTACCTGGGCACCAGCATCGCGCAGAACCTGGCCCTGTCGACGGTGGAGGGCAATGGATCGCCGTTCGACAGCCTGTCGCCGCGCGAACTGGAAGTAGCCTTGCTGCTGACCCAGGGCCTGCGCCAGGAAGACATCGCGCGGCGCCTGAGCCTGAGTGCGAAGACGGTGAACACGCACAAGGCGCGGTTGTTCGAGAAGATGGGGATCCACGACAACATCGCGCTGGCGCGCATGGCCAGCCAGTACGGGCTGGTGGATCCGGCGCGGCCGTTGTAAGGGTTTCGGCCTTCTGTAGAGCCGAGCCCATGCTCGGCTGCTCTCCATTCCGCTGGAGTGGAGCCGAGCATGGGCTCGGCTCTACACCTGCTTCGGGCTCAGTGGCCGCGCACGCGCTTGATGATCTTCGCCGCGTCGGCGGCGCTGGCGCGCACCTTGTCCCATTCGCCGTCGGCGATCCAGTTGCCCGGCACCATCCACGAACCGCCGATGCAGACCACGTTCTTCTGTTCAAGGTACTCGGCGGCGGTGTTCTCGGTGATGCCGCCGGTCGGGCACAGCTTCAGGTCCGCCACCGGGCCGGCCAGTCCCTTGATCATCGCCAGCCCGCCCACGGCTGTGGCCGGGAACAGCTTGCACACGCGGAAGCCGCGGGCGTAGAGCGACAGCAGCTCGGTCGGCGTCGCCGCACCCGGCACCACCGGCAGCGGCGCAGCGGCAAGCGCATCAGCCAGCGCCGGCGGCGTACCCGGCGTCACCAGGAAGTCCGCACCCGCATCGATCGACTGCTGCATCTGCTCCACGGTCAGCACCGTGCCTGCACCCACCACCACATCGGGCAGCTCGCGCTTGAGCATCGCCAGCGCTTCCATCGCCACCGGCGTGCGCAGCGTCAGCTCGATCGCCGGCAGACCACCTTCCAGCAGCGCCGCACTGACCGCCCGCGCCTGGTCCAGCGTATGAATCGTCACCACCGGCAGGATGCCCGCCGCATGCAACAGCTCCGCCGCCTTCACCTGATGTTGTTCGATACCCATGCTTTTGCCCTTGCCTTTGCTCTTCTTGGTTCAGTGGCCGCAGCGCAAATGACGCGCCGGGAATTGTCCAAGGGCAGTAGGGCGCCCTGGCCGGGACCGTGAGCGGCATGGATGCCGCGATCGAGCCCCCATGGATGGGTTTACGGCGTGTCCCGGCCAGGGCGCCCTACTGCCCAAGCCGGGAAGCCTGCCGCGGCTTTTCGCGTCAGGCGTCTTTCGCCTCATGCGGCGCCGCCGCCGCTGCCGCATCGTGCCCCAGCTCATACTCCGCGTCGTAGTCCCACGGCCCGCCATCGGCCGCCGCCGGCCCGCACGAAATCGAAATCGCCCCCTGGTCCGCCGGACCCACCACGCGACGGTTGATCGCAAACAGATTGCGGCCCAGGTCATGCGCGGCCGGCGCGGTGTTCGGCGCCAGCGGACGTGCTGCCCATTCCGCCGCGTCCACCAGCACTTCCAGCGTGCCGGCCTCGCCGTCGAGGCGGATCATGTCGCCCTCGCGGACCTTGGCCAGCGGGCCACCGCGCGCCGCTTCCGGCGTCACATGGATGGCCGCTGGGATCTTGCCCGACGCACCGGACAGGCGGCCGTCGGTGACCAGCGCCACGCGCCGGCCCTGGTTCTGCAGCAGGCCCAGCAGCGGTGCCAGCGAATGCAGTTCGGGCATGCCGTTGGCACGCGGGCCCTGGTAACGCACCACCGCCACGAAGTCCTGCGGCAGCAGGCCACCGGCGTGCAGCTTGTTCAATACCTGCGGTGCATCGACCACCACCGCCGGTGCTTCGATCGTCCGGTACTGCGGTTTCACCGCTGACAGCTTGATCAGCGACTTGCCGAGGTTGCCGCGCAGCAGGCGCAGGCCACCCTGGTGCTCGAACGGATTGTCGACCCCACGCACCACTTCGTCATCGGCACTGTGTTCCAGGCCCGGCAGGTAGACCAGCCGGCCGTCACGCAGTTGCGGCTCGCGCGCATAGTCGGCCATGCCGCCACGCGCGACGCTGACCAGGTCGCCGTGCATCAGGCCCGCCTTGATCAGCTCGCCGAACACGAAGGCCGGGCCGCCAGCGGCCGCGAAACGGTTCACGTCTGCCTCGCCGTTCGGATAGACACGGGCCAGCAGCGGAATCAGCTGCGACAGTTCGTCGAAGTCGTCCCAGGTCAGCACGATGCCGGCCGCACGCGCCACCGCGATCCAGTGGATGGTGTGGTTGGTCGAACCGCCAGTGGCCATCAGCGCGATGACCGCGTTGATGATCGCGCGCTCGTCGATGATCCGGCCCAGCGGGCGGAAGTCGTCGCCCAGTGCGGTGATGTCCAGCGCGCGTTCGGTTGCCTCGCGGGTCAGGGCGTCGCGCAGCGGCGTGCCCGGATTGACGAACGAGGCGCCCGGCAACTGCACGCCCATGGCTTCCAGCAGCACCTGGTTGGAGTTGGCCGTGCCGTAGAAGGTGCAGGTGCCCGCACCGTGGTACGACGCGGACTCGGCTTCCAGCAGCTCTTCGCGGGTGGCCTCACCGGCGGCGTAGCGCTCGCGCACTTCGGCCTTCTGCTTGTTCGGGATGCCCGGGGTCATCGGGCCGGCCGGTACGAACACCGCCGGCAGATGGCCGAAGGCCAGCGCACCGATCAGCAGGCCCGGCACGATCTTGTCGCACACGCCGAGGTAGACGGTGGTATCGAACATGTCATGGCTGAGGCCGATGGCCGTGGCCTGGGCAATGACATCGCGCGAGAACAGCGACAGCTCCATGCCACCACGGCCCTGGGTGACACCGTCGCACATTGCAGGGACGCCGCCGGCGACCTGTGCAGTGGCGCCCAGCTCGCGGGCGATGTCGCGGATCTGTTCGGGATAGGTCTCGAACGGCTGGTGGGCCGACAGCATGTCGTTGTAGGCGGTGATGATGCCCAGGTTCGGCGTCATGCCGCCGCGCAGGCGGCTCTTGTCGGTGCCGCCGCAGGCGGCGAACCCGTGGGCGAGGTTGCCGCAACTCAGGCGGCTGCGGAACGGGCCCTCACGCAGGGAGGCATCGATCGCGGCCAGATAGGCGGCGCGCGAGGCGGCGCTGCGGCGGATGACGCGCTCAGTGATGGCTTGCAGTTGAGGATGGAGGCTCATTGGCTACCGGCGTTCGTGGTGGCGAGAGGCAAGCGGCGGCACGGCGCCGCCGCCGACATCAATCAGCCCAGTGGACGCGCAGGCGCGCGCCTTCCAGGTTGATCGCATTGAGGATCGGATACTGCTGGGCATCGTTGCTGTCCAGCGCCTGGCGCAGTACCTGCAGCTTCTGCTTGCCGCGCAGCAGCAACAGGCGCTGGCGGCACTGGCGCAGGCCGTGCGGGGTCAGCGTGATGCGCAGCGGCCACTGGTTCGCGCCTGGGCAGCCAGTGGCATCCAGCGCGGCGTAGGGCAGGGTGCTTTCCAGTGCGCGTGCGAGGTCTTTCGAGCCCGGGAACAGCGAGGCGGTGTGCCCGTCGTTGCCCATGCCCAGCGCTACCAGGCTCGGCGGCTGGCTGTGCTGCGCCTGCAGGTTGGCGGTGTACACGCATTCGGGCAGTGGCTTGCCGATCCGTACCAGCGGATCGAAGTGGGCGCCCTCGGTACGCTTGAGCAGGTGCTCGCGCACCAGCCAGGCGTTGCTGTCGCGATCCTGCGGCGACAGCCAGCGCTCGTCGGCCAGGCTCACTTCAACCCGGTCCCAGTGCACGTCCAGCTCGGCCAGTGCCTGGTAGACCGGGGCCGGCGTGGTGCCGCCGGACAACAGGATGCGGGCGCGGCCCACTTCATTGATGTCGTGGTTGAGGGTGCGTGCCATCTCAGCGGCCACCGCTTCGATCCAGCCGTCGGCGTCGCCGTGCTGGATGAACTCGATGCGATCGTCGTGGAAGCTGGGGTTCATGCGGCAACTCCTGGTGCGTCACGTTCGGCGTCGGTGGCATAGGCGGCGGCGCCCAGCAATCCGGCGTGGGGATGCATCACTGCCAATGAGGGCACGCGCGCCATGATCGAGGAGAAGCGGCCCTTGTGTTCGAAGCGCTGGCGGAAACCGGAGTGCTGCAGCGAATCGAGCATCTTCGGGGTCAGGCCGCCGGTCAGGAACACGCCATCCCAGGCGCCCTGGGTGAGCACCAGGTCACCGGCGATGGCGCCGAACACGGCGCAGAACACGTCCACGGTGCGCATTGCCTGCGGATCACCGTGCAGGGCGCGGGCGGTCACGTCCACCGGCTGCAGCTGGCCCGGGTCGATACCGGCCATCTCGCACACGGCGCGGTGGATGTTGACCAGGCCGGGGCCACAGATCAGGCGCTCGTTGGAGACGCGGCCGAACTGTTCGGACAGGATCTCGAGGATGCGGATCTCTTCCGGGGTTCCCGGCGGGAAACTGACATGGCCGCCTTCGGTTTCCAGCGGGTAGCAGCGGCCGTGGCGCATGATCAGGCCGCCCACGCCGAGGCCGGTACCCGGCCCGATCACTGCGTAGTTGCGCGGCTGGCCCGGCTTGCCCGGTACCCAGGCGGCACCGCCGACCTGGACCACGTCCTCGGGCTGCAGCAGTGAGATTGCCATCGCCTGTGCGGCAAAGTCGTTGATCAGGTGCAGTTCGTCGAAACCGAGCATCGCTGCGGTGCGGCTGCGCGAGATCACCCACGGATGGTTGGTGATGCGTGCTTCATCACCATCAACGCGACCGGCCACTGCGAACACGCCGCGGCTTGTGGTGGCACCGATCTGTTCCAGATGGTGGCGCGCGGCATCACCCAGCGAAGGGAACTCCGCCACCGCGTACTCGCGGATGCTGTCCTTCTGCAGAGGTGCGTCCTGCGAGGTGTCAGCCAGGGCGAAGCGGGCATTGGTGCCACCGATGTCGGCCACCAGCACCGGCTGCGAACTGGCGCTCATGCCGACGCTCCGCTGTCCGGTGCGTCCACGTCCTGCGGCAGGAACTCGCCGGCATTGCTCGGGCCCCATTGGCCGGCGGGGTAGGGCTCCAGCGGCAGCTTGGCGTCCTTCCACGCGTCGGCGACGCTGTCGATCCAGGCCCACGCTGCACGCACCTCGTCGTCGCGCACGAACAGCGTGTGATTGCCATTGAAGGCATCCAGGAACAGGCGCTCGTACGCGATGCGGCGATGCAGGCCGGTTGGCACTGACAGTTCCAGTTCCAGCGGATGCAGTTCCAGCGCGCCCCATTCCGGGCCGGCCAGGCTGCTCATCAGGCCCAGTTCGATGTTTTCCTGCGGCTGCAGCTGGAACACCAGGCGGTTCGGTGCGGCCTGCGCGCGCTGCGGGCGCTCGAACAGCCAATGGGTGACCGGCTTCAGCGTGACCACCACGCGGGTGGTGCGCTCGGGCAGGCGCTTGCCGGTGACCAGATGGAACGGCACGCCGCTCCAGCGCCAGTTGTCGATATGCGCGGTGACACCGGCGAAGGTTTCCACGTCGCTGCCTTCCGGCGGCTGGTAAGCCTGCGCCGGCTGGCCGTTGATGGTGCCAGCGGTGTAGCGGCCGCGGATGCTGTCACGCGCGGCGTGCTTCGCGTCGAGCGGGCGAAGGGCGCGCAGCACCTTGACCTTCTCGTCACGGATGCGGTCGGCTTCCAGCGACGCCGGCGGCTCCATCGCCACCATGCACAGCAGCTGCAGGATGTGGCTCTGCACCATGTCGCGCAGCGCGCCGGAGCGGGCGTAGTAGGCGTCACGGCCGTCCACGCCTTCGCTCTCGGCCACCAGGATGTGCACCGATTCGATGTAGTTGCGGTTCCACACCGCTTCCAGCAGCGTATTGCCGAAGCGCAGCGCGATCAGGTTCTGCACTGCCGCCTTGCCCAGGTAGTGGTCGAGGCGGAACACGCGGTCCTCGTCGATCCACTGGCCGATGGTGCTGATGATTTCCTCGGCGCTCTCGCTGTCGCTGCCGATCGGCTTCTCCAGCATCAGGCGTGCCGGCGCGGCGAGGGCGCCGCCCTTGGCCAGGCCTTCGCAGGTGGAAATGTACAGGCCCGGCGGAATGGCGAGGTAGCTGACGCACTTGCGGTGCACCAGGTCGGAGACCGCAGCGGCAACCGAGTCGACGTCGCGCAGGTCCACCGAACGGTAGTCGATACGGCGCAGCAGGGCAGCGATGTCGTCCTGCGTGGCCATCGGCATGGCCTGCTGCAGGCGCGGCCGCAGGATGTCATGGAAGGCTTCGGTGTCATGCCCGGACAGGGCCAGTGCGCGGATGCGGAAGTCCTCCGGCAGCAGGCCGTCGCCAAGCAGGCGAAGCAGCGAAGGGAACAGGTAGCGCTGGGCCAGATCACCTGTGGCACCGAACAGGAAGAGGGTGTCGTGCATCGCTCGAGTTTCAGATCCGGGTGACATCGTTGTCAATCGCTTCATGGCTGGGTTCGGGGGACATCCGCGCAACTGCCTGTCCGAGGTTCGTCAGGGGCGATCTCCGGTGTTGCGGAAGACCGTTCCATTCGAAACCACTACCTCGGCGGAACCTTCGTTCAACCGCCGACGCAGATCGGTGCGCACCGATCATCGGATAGTGCCACGTGAAAACGTTTACATGGCAGAATGGGCAACTGTATTCGATTGCAGTGCTCGCCGTCATGCGGCAAGCGCGCAATCATCACTGCCATCGGGAGGGCCGAGGCAGTCCCAAAAGACAGCCCGGCTTCGGGCGGACCGGATAGGTGATATGGCAAAAGTGCAGTTGCAGGGTGTGCGCAAGGTCTATGACAACGGCCAGGTCGCGGTGAAGGACGCCAGCTTCGAGGTCGCCGATGGCGAGCTGATGGTGCTGGTCGGTCCGTCCGGCTGTGGCAAGTCGACCCTGTTGCGGATGGTGGCGGGCCTTGAAGAAATCAGCGGCGGCACGCTGACCATCGGTGATCGCGTGGTCAACGACGTGGCGCCGAAGGATCGCGACATCGCCATGGTGTTCCAGAGCTACGCGTTGTACCCGCACATGACCGTGGCCGAGAACCTGGCCTTCGGCCTGAAGCTGCGCGGGCATGACAAGGCGACCATCGACAAGCGCATTGCCGAGGCGGCGCAGACGCTGGGCCTGACCGAGATGATGGACAAGCTGCCCAAGGCGATGTCCGGTGGCCAGCGCCAGCGCGTGGCACTGGGCCGGGCGCTGGTGCGCGAGCCGGCGGTGTTCCTGCTCGACGAGCCGCTGTCCAACCTCGACGCCAAGCTGCGCCACAGCGTGCGTACCGAGATCGCGCAGCTGCACCGCAAGCTGGGCACCACCATGATCTACGTGACGCACGACCAGGTCGAAGCGATGACCCTGGGCCAGCGCATCGTGGTGCTGAAGGACGGCATCATCCAGCAGATCGATACGCCGATGGCGCTGTACGATCGCCCGGCCAACCTGTTCGTGGCCGGTTTCCTCGGCAGCCCGGCGATGAACGTGCTGCGTGGCACGCTGCAGGGCGATGCCGGCGGCGTGAGCGTGGTCGACGGCGAATGGCGTGCACCGCTGGGCCAGGCGACGATCGATCCGGCGTGGCTGCAGAAGCCGATCGCGGTGGGCGTGCGCCCGGAGCACCTGCAGCCGGCGGCTGCCGATGATGCGCATGCATTCACCGCGCGCATCGAAGGCATCGAGCCGGTCGGCAACGAGATCTTCGTCAATCTGAGCAGTGGCCAGCATGCGCTGACCATGCGCGTGGCACCGCAGTCGCTGCCAGCAGTGGGCGAGCAGATCCGCGTGGCGATTCACCCGCAGGGCCTGCATTTCTTTAACGCAGAGAGCGGCGAGCGCCTCTGATTCTGTAGAGCCGAGCCCATGCTCGGCTACTTCGTTGCAGTGCGGACCAACGGTCCGCACCCACCGGGTCGGTCAGTAGATCCACGCCGTGCGTGGATGAGGGCGCGTCAGATTCAGCGGGCCAGGCCATCCAGCAGCGGCACGCGCTGCGCAATGGCATCACCCACCTGCAGCTCGGCGTCGCCAGCCTCCAGCGGCAGCACCGCCAGCGCCAGGTCACCGGCCACGCTGGCGACCGTGCCCAGCGTCGCGCCGTCCTGCAGCACGCCATCGCCGGCCTGTGCCGGTGCCGCGGTATGCAGCAGCTGCACCGCGCGCTTGGCCTTGCCGAGGAAGTGGGTGCGGGCGACGATTTCCTGGCCTGGGTAGCAGCCTTTCTTTACGCTGTAGCCATTCAGGCGGTCCAGGCCCAGCTGCTGCGGGGTCCACACTTCGCGCTGGCTTTCGTCCAAGCGCGGCAATCCGTAGCGCAGGTCGGCCTGGCGCCAGGCGAGGGCGAAGGCGGCCTCATCGGTTTCGCTGCCGGATGCAACGGCATCCGTCGCCCCGATGCGCAGGGTGCGCGGCAGGGCGTCGCTGCCCAGGTCCAGCTCCCAGCCGTCACCTGCAGCGTGCGCGATCGCGGCGCCGCTGGCAGCCTCGGGTGCAGTGAACGCACCGGCCACGGCCAGATCGCTGCGCACCTGTACCTTCACCTTGCGACGGAACACGAAGCGCTGCAGTTGCGACGCAATCGCATCGGCATCGCCGTCGGCCAGCACCAGCATCACGTGATCGTCGGCCAGCCGGAGCAGCTGGAACACTGCCAGGGTGCGGCCCTTGGCACTCAGCCAGGCGCTCCACTGCCAGTGCAGCAGGGGCAGGGCGGTGACATCGCTGCTGAACTGGGCGTGGGCGAAGGCGGCCGCATCCGGGCCCTGCAGGCTCAGCAGCTGGTGGCCGGGCAGGCGCGGATATCCGACGAAAGCAGGGGGCAGGTTGTCAGGCACGTGAACGAGGTCTAAAATTTGTGCGTTGCGAGACCGAACATGATAGGCCAAACAACCCCCACTCCCGACGACGAATCTGAAGCCCCGCTGGTCCCCGCGGCACCCGTGCCCGTGGAACAGGAAAAAGCAGAGGAATTCGGCGGCCGCGGCGGACTTGATCCGGTGCGGTATGGCGATTGGGAGAAAAACGGACGCTGCATCGATTTCTGATCAGCATTGAGCCAACGCGGCCGCGTGCCGCCCAGCCGAGACAACGAGCCCAGCGAATGGCGACCAGACAACGCCCACTTTCCCCGCACCTTCAGGTGTATCGCTGGCAGATTCAGATGGCCACCTCGATCCTGCATCGAGCCACCGGCATCTTTCTGTCTGTTGGTGCCCTCATCATCGCTGCCGGCCTGCTGGCCCTGATGATGGGGCCCGAGTCCTGGAACTGCTTCACCGGCCATGCCGGGGCCTGGTATGGCCGCGTGTTCCTGTTCGCGTGGACATGGTCGTTCGCCTATCACCTGTGCAATGGCATCCGCCATGTGGTGCAGGACTTCGCCATCGGCTTCAGCATCCCTGCCTTCATCCGCAGCAGCTGGCTGTCGGTCATCGGCAGCCTGGTGATCACCCTGCTGGTGTGGGCCTATGTGATGTTCGGAGGTGCCGCGTGAGCAAGTTCCGTACCCCGCTGAAGAACGTGCGCGGCCTGGGCTCGGCCAAGACCGGCACCGAGCACTTCGTGCACCAGCGCCTGACCGCCGCCGCGCTGGTGGTGCTGGGCATCTGGTTCCTGGTCTTCGTGCTGGGCCTGCTGGGCTCGGATTACGCGACCGCCGCCGCCGCCGTGGCCAAGCCGTGGAATGCAGTGCCGTTGATCGGCCTGCTGATCGCCATGTTCTGGCACGCGCAGCTCGGCATGCAGGTCGTGCTGGAAGACTACATCCACGAATCGCTGCTGGCCCTGGTGCTGCAGACCGCGGTGAAGTTCGTCGCCGTGCTCGGCATGATCGTCAGTGTGTTTGCGGTGGGCCGCATCGCCCTCGGCGTTGCCTGAGCCCAGGCACCTACACAGGAATCCAGATTAGATGTCCGCTTACAAGATCACCGAACACAAGTACGACATGGTCGTGGTCGGCGCCGGCGGTGCCGGCCTGCGCGCCACGTTCGGCCTGGCCGCCAAGGGCCTGCAGACCGTGTGCCTGACCAAGGTCTTCCCGACCCGTTCGCACACCGTTGCCGCCCAGGGCGGTATTTCGGCCGCACTCGGCAACATGGGCGAGGACGACTGGCGCTACCACTTCTTCGACACCATCAAGGGGTCGGACTGGCTGGGCGACCAGGACGCCATCGAGTACATGTGCCGTGAGGCCATCCCGGCCATCATCGAACTGGAACACTACGGCGTGCCGTTCTCGCGCACCGCCGAAGGCAAGATCTACCAGCGTCCGTTCGGTGGCATGACCACCAAGTACGGCGAAGGCCCGGCGGCGCAGCGTACCTGCGCGGCGGCCGACCGTACCGGCCACGCGATGCTGCATACCCTGTACCAGCAGTCGCTGAAGCACGATGCGCGCTTCATGATCGAGTACTTCGCGCTCGACCTGATCTTCGACGACGAAGGCGCCTGCCGCGGCGTGCTGGCCCTGGACATGTCCGATGGCACGCTGCACCTGTTCCGCGCCCAGGGCGTGGTGCTGGCCACCGGCGGCTACGGCCGTGCCTACTTCAGCGCCACCTCGGCGCACACCTGCACCGGCGACGGTGGCGGCCTGGCCATGCGTGCCGGCATCGCCATGCAGGACATGGAGTTCGTGCAGTTCCACCCGACCGGCATCTACGGCGCCGGCTGCCTGATCACCGAGGGTGTCCGCGGTGAAGGCGGCATCCTGCGCAACAGCAGCGGCGAGCGCTTCATGGAGCGCTATGCACCGCACTACAAGGACCTGGCCTCGCGCGACGTGGTCAGCCGTTCGATGACCATCGAGATCCGCGAAGGCCGCGGCGTCGGCGAGCACAAGGACCACATCCTGCTCGACCTGACCCACCTCGGCCCGGGCGTGATCGACGAGAAGCTGCCGGGCATCGCCGAGAGCGCCCGCATCTTCGCCGGCGTCGACGTGCACAAGCAGCCGATCCCGGTCATTCCGACCGTGCACTACAACATGGGCGGCATCCCGACCAACTACCACGGTGAAGTGGTGCAGAAGGTCGGCGACAACGACAACGCCGTGGTGCCGGGCCTGTACGCCATCGGCGAAGCGGCCTGCGTGTCCGTGCACGGCGCCAACCGCCTGGGCTCGAACTCGCTGCTCGACCTGGTGGTGTTCGGCCGTGCGGTGGCCAACCGCTGCGCCGAGACCATCAAGCCGGGTGCCGCGCACAAGCCGCTGCCGGCCGATGCCTGCGACAAGGCGCTGGGCCTGCTGGACAAGCTGCGCCACGCCAACGGCGATACCCCGACCTCGGTCATCCGCGATCGCATGCAGCGCACCATGCAGGCTGACGCGGCCGTCTTCCGCACCAGCCAGACGCTGAAGGAAGGCTGCGAGAAGATGGACAAGATCTTCGACTCGTTCCAGGACGTGAAGGTCTCCGACCGTTCGCTGGTCTGGAACTCGGACCTGATCGAGACCTACGAGCTGAACAACCTGCTGCTCAACGCGGTGGCGACGATCAACTCGGCCGAACAGCGCAAGGAAAGCCGTGGTGCGCATGCGCACGAGGACTATCCGGACCGCGACGACGTCAACTGGCAGAAGCACACCCTGGTCAGCGTCGACGAGAAGGGCAAGTGCAGCTTCGACTACCGTCCGGTGCACATGTACACGTTGACCGACGACGTGTCCGTGGTGCCGCCGAAGCCGCGCGTGTACTGATCCGACCCCGCCTACCATGCAATCCGCGCCCACGGGCGCGGGCCGCCTGAGCCAACGAGAGCAGCCATGGCCGAGTTTTCACTCCCCAAGAATTCCAAGATCACGAAGGGCAAGCACTTCCCCGTCAAGAACGGCGGCAAGAACGTGCGCACCTTCAAGATCTACCGCTGGAGTCCGGACGACGACAGCAACCCGCGCACCGATACCTATGAAGTCGATCTGGACGCCTGTGGCCCGATGGTCCTGGACGCCCTGATCAAGATCAAGAACGAGATCGACCCGACCCTGACCTTCCGCCGTTCCTGCCGCGAAGGTATCTGTGGTTCGTGCGCGATGAACATCGACGGCACCAACACCCTGGCCTGCACCCGAGCCATCTCGGACTGCGGCAAGAAGGAAGTGCCGATCTACCCGCTGCCGCACATGAACGTGGTCAAGGATCTGGTTCCGGACCTGACCCACTTCTACGCGCAGTACGCCTCGATCAAGCCGTGGATCCGCACCCAGACCCCGGCACCGCCGGACCGCGAGCGCCTGCAGTCGCCGGAAGACCGCAAGAAGCTCGACGGCCTGTACGAGTGCATCCTGTGCGCCTGCTGCTCGACCAGCTGCCCGAGCTACTGGTGGAACGGCGAGCGTTACCTGGGCCCGGCGATCCTGCTGCAGGCCTATCGCTGGATCATCGACTCGCGCGATGAGGACACCGGCGCGCGCCTGGACGATCTGGAAGATCCGTTCAAGCTGTACCGCTGCCACACCATCATGAACTGCGCCCGGACCTGCCCGAAGGGCCTGAACCCGGCGCTGGCGATCGCCGAGATCAAGAAGCTGATGATGGAGCGCCGCGCCTGATACAGGCCTGGCAGTACCCGGTGGAGCCACGTCACGTGAGGCTGCACCACCCAGTAGAGCCACGCCATGCGTGGCTTTGCTGTATCTGGAGAAGCACGATGGAAGACGATGTCCTGCTGAAGAAGCTGCGCTGGCGCTGCCGCCGCGGCATGCGCGAACTGGACCAGCTGTTCGGCCGCTACCTGGACCGTGAGTGGAGCACTGCACCGACCGGAGAGCGCGAGGTTTTCCTGTTCCTGCTCGACTGCGAGGACGATAAGTTGTGGCGCTGGTTCATGGGCTATGAGGCCTGCCCGCATGCGCACGCGATCCCCCTCATGCAGAAGATCCTCGCCCTCAAGCCTTGAGTGGCGCCCCTCGCGGCTGCAGGCTGCCGCCCAGTTGGCGGTGCTGCTGGCCGCGCCCTGGTTGTTGCGCGCCTCGGATCTGCCTGCGCGGTTGCTGATGCCCGCGCTGCTGCTGGCCTGGGGCGTCGGCTTGGCCGAACTGGCCTGGCGCCAGCGCAGGCCGCGCGTGCAGGTGCTTCTGCCTCCGCTTCCCGAGGCATTGCAGGTGGCCGGACGGGATGTCGATACGCCACGGCTGGTGGTGCGTGGCCCATGGTTGTTGTTGCTGTGGCGGGAGGATCGGCGCCGCCGGCGCCTGCTGTTCTGGCCGGATGTGCTCGATTCAGGGCAGCGACGTGAACTGCGACTGGCCGTGGCCACACGCAGCGTTTCCCGTCGGCCCCGGTCAATGGCACCATAAGCTGAATTGACCGGCGTGCCTGCATGTTCAAACCCATTCCCGTGGCCATCGGCCTGCGCTACCTGCGCGCCAAGCGCCGCAACGGCTTCATCTCCTTCATCTCGATGGCATCGATCCTGGGCATCGCGCTCGGCGTTACGGTGCTGATCACCACCCTGGCGGTGATGAGCGGTTTCCAGAAGGAAATCCGCAGCCGCCTGCTGCAGATGACCGCCCATACCACCATCAGCCGCGATGGCGAGCCGATGCCGGACTGGATGCGGGTGGTTGATGTCGCCCGCAAGGATCCGCGCGTGGCGGGTGCCGCGCCGTACATCGAGATCCAATCGATGATCAGCGGCCCGCGCGTGCAGGGCGCGATCATCCAGGGCATCGATCCGGCGCTGGAGCCGAACGTCTCGGTGATCGACAGGAAGGTCACCAAGGGCAGCTATGACAGCCTCAAGCCGGGCAGCTTCAACCTGCTGCTGGGCAAGGAGCTGGCGATCTGGCTGGGCGTGGACGTTGGCGACCAGGTGCTGGTGACCTTTGCCGAAGTGCAGGGCACGCCGGCCGGTGCGGTGCCACGGATGAAGCGCTTCACCGTCAGCGGCATCTTCGAGGCCGGGTACAACGAGGTCGATCGCGGCGTCGGCTTCGCCAACATGCAGGACCTGGAGCGTGTTCTGCGCAGTGACGGCGCCACCGGCGTGCGGCTGAAGCTGCACGACATGGACCGTTCGCTGGAAGTGGGCGTGGACCTGGCGCAGAGCCTCGGCGGTGCCTACCGCGTGAGTGACTGGACGCAGCAGAACGCCAACCTCTACCACTCGCTGCGCATGGAGAAGGTGGTGATGGGCATCCTGCTGTCGCTGATCATCGCCATGGGGGCCTTCAACCTGGTGTCCTCGCAGGTGATGCTGGTGACCGACAAGCAGGCCGACATTGCCATCCTGCGCACCCTGGGCCTGACCCCGGGCGGGGTGATGCAGGTGTTCATGGTGCAGGGCTCGTTGATCGGCATCTTCGGCACGCTGGCCGGCCTGATCGGCGGCATCACCCTGACCCTCAACCTGGAACGCATCCTCGGCGCCATCGAGAGCGTGTTCAACGTCAAGCTGCTGCCGGAGGATGTCTATTACATCACCGGCCTGCCGACCGACATGCAGACCGGCGACGTGGTGGCGATCACCGTGGTCGCGCTGCTGATGAGTTTCCTGGCCACCCTGTATCCCGCCTGGCGGGCAGCACGCACCCAGCCGGCGGAGGCCCTGCGTTATGAATAAGGTCGTCAACCGCGGCGATGAAGTGATCCGCGCCGAAGCGCTGGGCAAGACCTATGCCGAAGGGCGCATGCAGACCCCGGTGTTCGATGGGCTGGACCTGACCGTGACTGCTGGCGAGACGGTGGCGATCATCGGTGCCTCCGGTGCCGGCAAGAGCACGCTGCTGCACCTGCTGGGCGGCCTGGACATTCCGACTGCCGGCGAAGTGTATGTGACCGGCCAGCGCATGTCGGCGCTGTCGGATACCGCGCGCGGCCTGCTGCGCAACCAGGCGCTGGGCTTCGTCTACCAGTTCCATCACCTGCTGCCGGAGTTCACCGCGCTGGAAAACGTGATGATGCCGGTGCTGCTGGCCGGCACCGCCGTGGCCGAGGCGAGCAGCCGGGCCACCACGCTGCTGGAAGCGGTCGGCCTCGGCCATCGCCTGGACCACAAGCCGGGCGAGCTGTCCGGCGGCGAACGCCAACGTGCCGCAGTGGCGCGCGCGCTGGTCAATCATCCGGCCTGCGTGCTCGGCGACGAGCCGACCGGTAACCTGGATGACCGCACTGCCGGCACCGTGTTCGAGCTGATGCTGGAACTCAACCGCGCGCGTCATACCAGCCTGGTGCTGGTGACCCACGACCGCAGCCTGGCACGGCGCCTGGACCGGGTGCTGGAGCTACGCGAAGGGCGCCTGCACGCACTGGCCCACGCCGACGTCTGAGCGCTGGGACCGCTCTGGTAGAGGCCGGCCTTGGTCGGCTGCTCCTGCAGGGCAAGCGCCAACCAGGTTGGCGTCTACCGTGGTCCGGCCAGTAGCCGCCGACCGGCGGCTGAATGGGGCGCGAGCCGTCGCGCCGGCGTTGCCAGCCCAGGCGCATGATGGCGACAGTTCCCCGAGGAGATCGCCATGAAGACCCCGATCCTGATGGCCGGACTCTGCCTGGCACTGGCCGCCTGTGCGACCACCGGCCGGCTCAGCAGTACCGAGAAACTGGATCTGTACCGTGCCCACGCCGGCGCGCCGCAGAATGACATGCAGTTCTTTGGCAGCCTCAATGGCTGGACCGAGCTGGGCGACAGTGCGCTGGCGGTGTGGACCCGTCCCAGCGAAGCCTATCTGCTGGAGTTGAATGGCCCCTGCCAGGACCTGCCATATGCGACCGCCATCGGCCTGACCAGCAGCATGGGCCGTGTGTCGTCGCGCTTTGACAAAGTGCTGGTGCGCGACCCCACCGGCGGCCCGCGCCTGCCGTGCTTCATCAACAGCATCCGCAAGCTGGATGTGAAGGCGCTGCGCGCGTCCGAGCAGGAGCTGCGCCAGGCGCAGGTGCAGGAGCGCGAGGAAAACGCGAAATAGCGCGGTAGTCCCGGCCGCTGGCCGGCATCGCGCAGATGCCAGATTGCCGGCCAGCGGCCGGCACGACCTGCCCGTCTGTCAGGTTTCCGGGGTGAAGCCGGCCGGCTTTTCCGCGTCCTTCTCGAACAGGAACTTGACCAGTTCGCCTTCAAGGAACGCACGATGTTCCGGCGTGCGCGGCGACAGCCGGTTCTCGTTGATCAGCATGGTCTGGTGGGCCAGCCACGCGGCCCAGGCCTGCTTGCCGATGTTGTTGAAGATGCGCTGGCCCAGCTCGCCGGGGTAGGGCACGAAGTCCAGGCCCTCGGCATCGCGTTGTTCGTACTGGCAGAAGACGGTTCGGTGCATGGCATTCACTCGTGGTTGCGGGGTTTGCTGGAATTTCGTTTCGGCGTCTTGATCGTGGCGCCGTCGAGCAGTTTGCGGATCGGTGCCGGCAGGCCCAATGCGGGTAGCTCGTCGTTGGCGACCCAGCGCAGCGTGGGTTCTTCCACGCGCAGGCCGCGCACCTTCCGTGACAATACCTGCAGGTGCAGCCTGTAGTGGCTGAAGGTGTGCTGCAGCACCGGCAGTTCCTCTGCATCTTCCAGCGAGCCGTCGACATGTGCGTCGAACCAGTCCTGCAGGTCGCTGCCGGCCTCGGCCTGCGGCAGCGTCCACAGCTGCGCCCAGATGCCGGTGTCCGGCCGCTTCTGCAGCAGCACGCGCTGCTGGGCGTCGCGCAGCAGCAGTGCAACTGCTTCGCGTTCGGGCAGGGTCTTGCTGGGCTTGGGCGTGGGCAGTTCAGCGGTGCGGCCTTCGCGCCGCGCCACGCATGCGTCCTGCAGCGGGCAGATCACGCAGGCCGGCTTGGCCCGGCTGCATACCGTCGCGCCCAGGTCCATCTGCGCCTGGGTGTAATCGGCCATGCGCCCGGCCGGCACCTGCGTGACGTGCGCGTCGGCAATCGCCCACAGTTGTTTCTCGATGGCCGGCAGGCCGGGGAAGCCGTCGATGCCGTGATAGCGGCTGAGTACGCGCTTGACGTTGCCGTCGAGAATCGCGAGCGGGTCGTTCCAGGCTTGGCTGAGGATCGCGCCAGCGGTGCTGCGGCCGATGCCGGGCAGGGCATGCAGTGCATCGAAATCGCGCGGCAGGTCGCCGTCGTGCAGTTCCACGCAGCGCTTTGCCGCGGCATGCAGGTTTCGTGCGCGGGCGTAGTAGCCGAGCCCGGCCCACTGCGCCATCACTGCGTCATTGCTGGCGGCAGCGAGGTCGGGCAGGGTCGGGAAGTGCTGCAGGAACCGCTGGAAGTACGGGATGACCGTGGCCACCTGGGTCTGCTGCAGCATGATTTCCGACAGCCAGACCCGATAGGGGCTGCGCGGGTGCTGCCAGGGCAGATCATGGCGACCGTGGTCGTCGAACCAGTGCAGCAGGCGGGCGACGAAGTCGTCTTCCTTGGCAGTGTCGGCGCTGGCGTGCGGCTGGCGGGGCATGAGTGTTCCGGAAGGAGGCAGCCACCCATGGGGTGGCTCTACCAGATCGCAGTAGAGCCACGCCATGCGTGGCTGCACGGTGTATCAGGCGCCCAATGCTTCGGGCAGCAGGGCGTCGACGAAGGCTTCCGGGTCGAACACGCGCAGGTCTTCCGGGCGCTCGCCAATGCCGGCGAAGCGGATCGGAATGCCGAACTCGCGGGCCAGTGCGAACACCACGCCGCCCTTGGCGGTGCCGTCCAGCTTGGTCACCACCAGGCCGGTCACGTTCACTGCGGCATTGAACTGGCGCAGCTGCGACAGCGCGTTCTGGCCGGTGGTGCCGTCGATCACCATCAGCACTTCGTGCGGGGCGGTGGGATCGATCTTGCCGAGCACGCGGCGGATCTTGCCCAGCTCGTTCATCAGGCCTGACTGGGTGTGCAGGCGGCCGGCGGTATCGGCGATCAGCACCGAGGTGCCGCGGGCCTTGCCGGCCTGCAGTGCGTCGAATGCCACCGAAGCGGCATCGGCGTTCTGCCCCTGCGCGACCACGGCCACGCCGTTGCGCTCGCCCCAGGCCTGCAGCTGGGCCACGGCGGCGGCGCGGAAGGTATCGCCGGCAGCCAGCATCAGGCTGTGGCCGTCATCCTTGAAGCGCTTGGCCAGCTTGCCGATGGTGGTGGTTTTGCCGACGCCGTTGACGCCGACGGTGAGCACCACGAAGGGCTTGGCGTTGCGGTCGATCACCAGCGGCTTGGCCACCGGCTGCAGGATTGCGATCAGCTCGGCGCGCAGCGCGGTCAGCAGCGCATTGGCGTCGGCGAACTCGCGCGACTTCATGCGCTTGCGCAGGCCCTCGACCAGATCGGTCGTGGCGCCCACGCCGACGTCGGCGGTGATCAGGGCGGTTTCCAGCTCGTCCAGCAGATCGTCGTCGAGCTTGGGGTTGCGCGAGAACAGGCCGCCGAAGCTGCGCGCGATGACGCTGTTGCGCAGGCGTTCGCGCCAGCCGGGCTTGCCGGCGGGCGCCGGAAGGGCATCCACCAGCGCCGGCAGATCGGTGGCCGGGGCGGTTGGTTCCTCGACCGGAATGACCGGAGCCAGAGGAGCCAGCACAGCGGCCGCGGCGAGCGTTTCAGCCTGGACGTCCTCGGGCGCAATGGCCGGCTGCGCAGCTGGCACGGCAGGCACTTCGGCGACGGGGGGCTGTACGGCGACGGTGGCCGGTTCCGGTGCCTTGGCTTCGACCACCGCGGCGGTGGGTGCGTCTTCGGCCGGGGCGGCCGGCGGGAACGCCGCCGCCAGCTCTTCAGCCGAGTAGTGCTGGGTCTTGGGCGCCTCCGTGGTGGGGGCATCCTGGGGCTTCTTGCGGCGGAAAAAACTGAGCATTGGCAAAAGGCGCTGAAATCAGAGGGATATGCTACCACTCGGGCCTGTCGGGCCGATGTGGACTCAAGATCGCGGCCGGCCGGCCGCTAACCGGTCCGGAGGGTTGCGCGGAGCGGCCCGGAGACCGCCATGAACAACGTGATGGGAATCGCCCTAGGCGGCATGCGTGCGGCCCAGCAGGGCGTGCAGGTTGCAGCGCACAACGTGGCCAATCTGGCGACCCCCGATGCGCAGCGCCTGCAGTTGCAGCGCGGTGCCACTGGACAGGGCGGGGTGCAGGCCTCGGTGACTGCCGCCGGCGTCGATGTCGGTGCACTGCTGGGAGATCTGCTGGCGGCGAAAGCCGAGGTAGTGGCCTTCGCCGCCAATGCCTCGGTGATCCGCCGACACGATCAGATGCTGGGCTCGCTGCTGGATCGGGAGACCTGAGCAACACCGCTTTGGCCGGTGCCAACCGCTGCCCCTGGCAGGTGCCAACCTTGGTCGGCACTCATGGAGCAGTCGAGCATGGCTCGACTCTACAAATGCGCGTGAACCAGGGTTGGCCTCCATCGGGACGCTGCCCGGCACCCGATCTGTCGATCAGGCCGACAACTCCAGCAGCAGCTTGTTCAGGCGCGCCACATAGGCACCCGGGTCCTTCAGGCTGTCACCGGCGGCCAGTGCGGCCTGGTCGAACAGCACCCGGCCGAGGTCGTCGAAGCGCGCGCCATCGGCTTCGGCGTCGAGCTTGGCGATCAGCGGATGGCCCGGGTTGATCTCCAGCACCGGCTTGCTGTCCGGCACCTTCTGCCCGCTGGCTTCCAGGATCTGGCGCATCTGCAGGCCCAGGTCCTGCTCGCCGATGGCCAGCACCGCCGGCGAATCGGTCAGGCGGTGCGAGACGCGCACCTCGGCCACTTCGTCACCCAGGACCGTCTTGAGCCGCTCGACCAGGCCCTGCTTGTCCTTTGCTGCCGCTTCCTGTGCCTGCTTGTCCGCATCGGTTTCCAGTGCGCCCAGGTCGAGATCGCCACGGGCGATGTCGACGAAGCCCTTACCGTCGAAATCGGTCAGGTAGCCCATCAGCCACTCGTCGATGCGGTCGGTCAGCAGCAGCACTTCCACGCCCTTCTTGCGGAACACTTCCAGGTGCGGGCTGTTGCGTACCTGGCTGTAGCTCTCGCCGGTGAGGTAGTAGATCTTGTCCTGGCCTTCGGTCATGCGGCCGATGTAATCGGCCAGCGACACGCTCTGCGCATCGCCGTCGCCGCGGGTGGAGGCGAAGCGCAGCAGGCCGGCCACCTTCTCGCGGTTGTTGTAGTCCTCGGCCGGGCCTTCCTTCAGCACCTGGCCGAACTCCTTCCAGAACGTGGCGTACTGCTCGGGCTTGTCGGTGGCCAGCTTCTCCAGCATGTCCAGCGAACGCTTGGTCAGCGCCGATTTCATCGAATCGATGACCGGGCCGGACTGCAGGATCTCGCGCGAGACGTTCAGCGACAGGTCGTTGGAATCGACCACGCCCTTGATGAAGCGCAGGTACAGCGGCAGGAACTGCTCGGCCTGGTCCATCACGAACACGCGCTGCACGTACAGTTTCAGGCCCTTGGGCGCATCGCGGTGGTATAGGTCGAACGGCGCGCGGCCGGGCACGTACAGCAGCGAGGTGTACTCCAGCTTGCCCTCGACCTTGTTGTGGCTCCACGCCAGCGGGTCGCTATGGTCGTGCGCTACGTGCTTGTAGAACTCGGTGTACTCGGCGTCGCTGATCTCGGTGCGCGGGCGGGTCCACAGCGCGCTGGCGCGGTTGACGGTCTCCCACTCGACGGCGGTGCCTTCTTCGCCACCTTCCTTCGGCATCTGGATCGGCAGACCGATATGGTCCGAGTACTTCTTGAGGATGCTGCGCAGGCGCCAGCCATCGGCGAAGTCGTGCTCGCCGTCCTTCAGGTGCAGCACGATGCGGGTACCGCGCTCGGCCTTGTCGACGGTGGCCACTTCGAAATCGCCTTCGCCACGCGAGCTCCAGCGCACGCCTTCGGCTGCAGCCAGGCCGGCGCGGCGCGAGGTCACTTCCACTTCGTCAGCGACGATGAAAGCGCTGTAGAAGCCGACGCCGAACTGGCCGATCAGCTGCGAATCCTTCTTCTGGTCGCCGGACAGCTGCCGCAGGAAGTCGCCGGTGCCGGACTTGGCGATGGTGCCGAGGTGGGCGATGGCTTCGGCGCGGCTCATGCCAATGCCGTTGTCTTCGATGGTGATGGTGTGGGCGGCGGCGTCGAAGCTGACGCGCACGCGCAGCTCGCTGTCGCCTTCCAGCAGCGCCGGCTGGGTCAGGGCCTCGAAGCGCAGCTTGTCAGCGGCGTCGGCAGCGTTGGAGACCAGCTCGCGCAGGAAGATTTCCTTGTTGGAGTACAGCGAGTGGATCATCAGCTGCAGCAGCTGCTTGACTTCGGTCTGGAAGCCAAGGGTTTCGGTCTGGGTGGTCTCGGTCATCGATAGGGCTCCATGTGCAATGCCGCGCCAGCGCGTGCGGCCTCGCCAAGGGGTAGGGATGATTGTCCCGAAATCAAGGGGCTGGTCGGCAGGGCTTGCAGCCCTGCACCTGCAGAGGCAACAGCAACAGCAACAGCAACAGCGGGCATTGCGTGGGATGGCGGGGCGGTGTGGGTTGGCAGGACACGCCGTAAACCCGTCCATGGGGGCTCGATGGCGCCATCCATGGCGCCAACGGTCCTGCCAACCCACACCGCCCCGCCTCTGACAGGTTCACTCGGCTGTTGGTAGGTGCCGACCGTTGGTCGGTACATCTGTCAGATATCGAATGAATTCATTTGTGCCGACCAACGGTCGGCACCCACGAGAGCAGAAAGCCGTTCCGACAGATCGCAGGAAACTGTCGAAGGCGGGGTGGGTCAGGTTGTGGGGGTGTCCGCGGCATGGATGCCGCGGCCAAGCCCCCATGGTGAAGTGACCCCCGAGACTTGGACGGTGGGGTCAGGCGGCTGCTTGGGCCTGTTCCCGGTACTTTACCGGGCTTAGCCCCTTCAATTTCAATCTGATTCGCTCTTGGTTGTAGTACTTGATGTACTCCACCAGCCCGGCCTCCAGGCTTTCGATGCTGTCAAAGCTGTTCAGGTAGAAGAACTCCGACTTCAGCGTCCCGAAGAAGCTTTCCATTGCCGCATTGTCCAAGCAGTTGCCACGTCGGGACATGCTTTGCTTCAACGAGTGCTTTTCCAGCATGTGCCGGTAGTTCTCATGCTGGTACTGCCAGCCCTGGTCGGAGTGGATCATTGGCCGCTCATCCGGCGAAAGCTTCTTGATGGCCTCCTCCAGCATCTGACCTACCAGATCGAACACAGGCTGGCGCTTGATCTGATAAGCCACGATTTCACCGTTGTAGAGGTCCATGATCGGCGACAGGTACAGCTTCATGCCTTGCACCTTGAACTCGGTGACGTCAGTCACCCACTTCTGGTTGGGCCGCTCGGCATGGAACTGGCGATTGAGGTCATTGCCAACCACAACATTGGCGGCCCCTTTGAAGGACCGGTAGCGCTTCACGCGTACCCGTGATTTCAGGCCCATCTCCCCCATCAGGCGCTGTACCCGCTTGTGATTGGTCCGATGGCCCTGATTGGCCAGTTCCAGCGTCACCGTGCGATACCCATAGCGCCCTTGGCTTTGATCGTAGATTGCCCGGATGCGCTCGCACAGGGCTGCCTCATCCTGATCCGGATGGGCCAGGACATGGTTCTGGTAATAGAACGTACTGCGTGACAGCTCTGCCGCTTCGAGCAGAAGCGACAGCGTATGAACCTGCCTCAATCCTTGGATGGCTTGCGCTTTGCGTCCTGCGCCGCCTGCTCTTCCCGGATCAAGGCATCGAGTTTTTTTAGGTAGTCGGTCTCCGCACGCAGATAGGCAACTTCCTTGAGCAGCTCATCGCGGCTCATTTCCTCAGGTGGCTTGGACGAACGGGTCTTTTTCATCGGCTTTCGGGGCGGCGGCGGAGGTGGTGCCAGCGCTTGGGCACCGCCTTGAGCATACAGGCGACGCCACCGACCCACCGCGCCGGCATCGCCAATTTGAAAGTAAGTGGTGGCCTCCCGCCCGGACATGCCGTCCTGGCCCATCTTCTTCAGGACAGCCAGCTTGAATGCGAGGTCATAGGACTGGGACTGGCGATGAAATCCCCGCCAACCATGCAGCCGATAGGTCGCCACCCAGCGCCTGACCGTGGAGAACTCCAGGCCGTAGCGACGAGCAACGGCTTTGACCGATGTGGAGGTCTTGCAGGCCTGTTTGGCGACCTGCAGTTTGAAACGCGCGTCGTATCTGTTCATGTATCCCTCGGGGTCGGATCTGATGTCCAACTCCCGGGGGTCACTTCATGGACGGGTTTACGGCGTCCCCCACAACCTGACCCGCCCCGCCAACCCACAGGAAACCAGCTTTTGAAGTTGCTTCGGCCGTTGCTTCGGACTCTGCGGGTGCCGGGCAAAGCCCGGCCGAACTACAATCCCACTCATGCTGAAATTCTTGAATACCTCCCGCCGGGGGCGCCAATGAGCGGCCGTGGGGGCAACGACGGGCAGGTCCGCATCATCGGCGGTCGCTGGCGCAATACCCGCCTGCCGGTGCCGACCCTGCCGGGACTGCGGCCCAGCAGCGATCGTGTGCGCGAAACCCTGTTCAACTGGCTGATGCCCAAGCTCGGCGGGGCCCGTGTGCTGGACCTGTTCGCCGGCAGCGGCGCATTGGGCCTGGAAGCGGTCTCGCGCGGTGCCGCCCACGCCACCCTGGTCGAGCGCGATGCGCAGCTGGGACGCAACCTGACCGCCGCCGTCGCCAAGCTGCAGGCCAGCGACCAGATCAGCGTCGTGCAGGCCGATGCCCTGCGCTGGCTGCAGGGTGCGCCCGCGCAGCAGGCCGATCTGGTGTTCATCGACCCGCCGTTCGCCGATGGCCTGTGGCAGGACGTGCTGGCCCAGCTGCCGCGGCACCTGGCCGCCGACGCCTGGCTGTACCTGGAGTCGCCGGCCGGCCACGTGCCGGTGCTGCCGCAGGGCTGGCTGCTGCACCGCGAGGGCGGCACCCGTGAGGTGCGCTTTGCCCTGTACCGCCGTGCCACTGCTACACTTTGACCTCATCTGAACATCTGCTACCGCCCATGACCGTGGCCAACCGCCGCATCGCCGTCTATCCCGGCACGTTCGACCCGATCACCAACGGTCACATCGACCTTGTGAGCCGGGCCGCGCCGCTGTTCGAAAAGGTCGTGGTCGGCGTGGCGCAGAGCCCGTCGAAGGGCCCGGCGCTGCCGCTGGAACAGCGCGTGCAGCTGGCGCGTGGCGCCCTGGCCCACCATGGCAATGTCGAAGTCATCGGCTTCGATACCCTGCTGGCCCATTTCGTACGTTCGGTCCAGGGCGGGGTGCTGCTGCGCGGCCTGCGCGCGGTGTCCGACTTCGAGTACGAGTTCCAGATGGCCAGCATGAACCGCCACCTGATCCCCGAGGTCGAGACCCTGTTCCTGACCCCGGCCGAGCAGCACAGCTTCATTTCGTCCTCGCTGGTCCGCGAGATCGCGCGCTTGGGCGGCGACGTGTCCGGTTTCGTGCCGGCCGCGGTGCTCGAAGCCCTGCGCAAGGTCCGCGAAGCGAAGGCGGCACAGTCGTAAGCCCGCCGTACCTGCACCCCATTACGTACAACACCACGCACCATTCCGGGAGGAAATCCATGAACACCACCATGCGCGCGATGCTGATCGCTTCGTTGGCCCTGGCCTTCACCGCCTGCAAGAAGGAAGAGGCCGCTCCGGTCGACGAGGCCAAGCAGGCCCTGGTCGCCCCGGCCAAGGACGACGATGCAGGCTGGAAGAAGTACCTGCAGGAAGTGGCCATCCAGAACATGGGCAACATCACCAACAGCCCGTTCCTGTACTACCTCTCGCCGGAATCGGATCCGGACTTCCAGGCCAAGTACGAGCGCCAGACCGAGAGCGCGACCCAGGCCGTGGCCCGTGGCGTGCAGCCGGGCAACATGCTGGCCTTCGGTTCGTCGGCCTCGGGCAAGATGGCTGACATGATCCAGGCCGTGTTCAAGGACGTGTCGCCGGATTCGATGAAGGGCGTGCGCGTCGTCTTCATCGGCCAGTCGGCCGACAACGCCCGCGTGCAGGCTGCGATCCAGCCGACCGGTGCCGAGTACATTTTCGTCGAAGCCAAGTAATACCGAGCCATGGCGGCCATGCTCCGGCATGGCCCGGGCGGCGTCCTGCCAGGGCGCCGCTGATGACCTGACCGGCCCGCGCGCCCGCGCTGGCCGGTCCTTTGTCCCAAGGCGCGGGCGAGGAGTATCGCCATGTCGCTGAAAATCAACGAGCTCTGCGTCAACTGCGACGTCTGCGAGCCGGCCTGCCCGAACCAGGCCATTGCGATGGGTGAAACCATCTACGTGATCGACCCTGCGCGCTGCACCGAATGCGTGGGTCATTTCGACGAGCCACAGTGCGTGGTCGTCTGCCCGGTCGAGTGCATCGACCCGGATCCGGAGATCGTGGAAACGGAA
The DNA here is from genome assembly GCF_051853085.1 of Stenotrophomonas sp. T8. NCBI lineage: Bacteria > Pseudomonadati > Pseudomonadota > Gammaproteobacteria > Lysobacterales > Lysobacteraceae > Stenotrophomonas > Stenotrophomonas sp. T8. The sequence goes on from NZ_CP195329.1 coordinate 1,392,887, forward strand.
GACCAGCTGCTGGCCAAGCTGCGCCAGCTGCAGCACGATCACCCCGAACTCTATGCGGAGCCCCCATCCGAATGAAGACGCTGATCGTCCGCCCCCTGTTGCTGCTCGGCCTGCTGCTGAGCCCGATGGCCTGGGCCGACAGCCCGGCCCGTGCCGAGCGCCCCGACGGCGCAGCCATTGCCAGCGGCCACGCGCTGGCCACCCAGGCCGGTATCGATATCCTGGCGCAGGGCGGCAACGCCTTCGACGCTGCGGTGGCGGTCTCGTCCACGCTGGCGGTGGTCGAGCCGATCAGTTCCGGACTCGGCGGCGGCGGCTTCTTCCTTCTGCACGACGCGGCCACCGGCAAGGACGTGATGCTGGATGCACGCGAGACCGCACCGGCGGCGGCCACGCCGCAGGCCTTCCTCGACAAGCAGGGCAACCTGGACCGCGACCGCTCGGTCAACGGTGCGTGGTCGGCGGGTATTCCCGGCCTGCCCGCAGCGCTGGTCGAACTGTCGGCCCGGCACGGCAAGCTGCCGTTGTCGGCCTCGCTGCAGCCGGCGATCCGCATCGCACGCGAAGGCTTCCCGGTGTACGACCGCATGGCCAAGGGCTACGCGTCGCGCCGTGAAGTGATGGAGCGCTATCCCGGCACGCGTGAAGTCTATCTGCGCAACGGCAAGCCGATCGCCAGCGGTGACCTGTTCAAGCAGCCGGAGCTGGCGCAGACGCTGGAGCGCCTGGCCGCTGGAGGTTTCGACGGCTTCTACAAGGGCCAGACCGGAAAGCTGTTGCTGGCGGGCGTCAAGCAGGCCGGCGGCAAGTGGACCGCCGAAGAGCTGGCCGGCTATCGCGTGAAGCAGCGCGAGCCGATCGTGTTCAACTACAACGGCTGGAAGATCACCACCGCGCCGCCGCCGTCGTCCGGTGGCATCGCGCTGGCCAGCATGCTGCAGATCCTGGAAGGCTGGGACATCAGGAAGATGGATCCGGCGCACCGTACCCACCTGGTGGTGGAGTCGATGCGCCGTGCCTACCGCGACCGTACGTTCTTCCTCGGCGATCCGGACTTCGTGCAGATCCCGCAGAAGGTGCTGACCAGCAAGGACTACGCACAGGGCCTGCGGGCGACCATCCATCCGGAAAAGGCCACGCCCAGCGACCTGCTGTCGGGCAACCCGACGCCGCTGGAAGACGACGAGACCACGCACTTTTCGATCATCGACCGCGACGGCAACCGCGTCGGCGCCACCCAGACCGTCAACCTGCTGTACGGCTCGGGGCTCATTCCCAAGGGCACCGGTGTGCTGCTGAACAACGAGATGGACGATTTCGCGCTGAAGCCGGGTACGCCCAATGCCTTCGGCGTGATGGGCTACGAGGCCAATGCGCAGAAGCCGGGCAAGCGCATGCTCAGCTCGATGACGCCGACCTTCATGGAAAACAGCGACAAGGTGATCGTGCTGGGCACCCCGGGTGGCAGCCGCATCATCACCATGGTGCTGCTGGGCATCCTCGGCTACGACGCTGGCCTGGACGCGCAGCAGGTTGCCGCGCTGCCGCGCTACCACCACCAGTGGCTGCCGGACCTGATCGAAGCCGAGGATGATGCGTTCGACGCGGCGACGGTGAAGCAGCTGCAGGCGATGGGCCACAGGATCGACCTGCCGGGCGATGTCGCCGCCGGCGGTCGCGGTTCCAGCCACGTGTGGGGCAACCTGCAGACCGTGGAATGGGACCGCAAGGCGAACAAGCTGTTCGGTGGCAGCGACCCGCGCAATCCGGTGGGCAGTGCCCAGGTCGTGCCGGCCCACTGATGTGGTGGTGCCGGCCACTGGCCGGCAATCCGCAGATCACCAGGACCCCGCCAACCGGCGGGGTTTCCTGTTTCCTTTCTAGCGATTATTTAACGGTCCGGCGCCGATAATCGACGCATGAAACTCTGGTCTATTCGTGGAAACTCGCAGCGCCTGGACGGCGGCGCGATGTTCGGCAACGCGCCGCGTGCGTTGTGGGAAAAATGGGCGGCTCCGGACGAGCTCAATCGCATCGAGCTGGCCTGCCGTGCGCTGCTTGCCAGTCCGCTGGAAGGCAAGACGGTACTGTTTGAAACCGGTATCGGTGCGTTCTTCGACCCGCGCATGCGAGAGCGCTACGGCGTGCAGGAAAGCCAGCACGTGCTGATCGATTCACTGCGCGAAGCGGGTTTCGAGCACGAGGACATCGACGTGGTGGTGCTCAGCCACCTGCACTTCGATCATGCCGGTGGCCTGCTTGCCGCATGGAGCGAAGGGCGTGAGCCCGAGCTGCTGTTCCCCAACGCAACCTATGTGGTTGGTGCGCAGCATTGGCAGCGCGCCGTGCAGCCACACCCGCGCGATCGGGCCAGTTTCATACCTGAGCTGCCCGGCCTGCTGCAGGCCAGTGGCCGCCTGGAAGTGGTGGATGGCGAGTACTCGAAGGCGCTCGGCCGCAGCGTGCGCTTCAGCTACAGCGATGGGCATACGCCGGGGCTGATGCTGGCCGAGATCGTTGGTCATGCGCATGCCGGTGAAGATGCGCACGGTGGCGTGGTGTTCTGTGCCGACCTCATCCCAGGTCGTTCATGGGTGCACGTGCCGATCACCATGGGCTATGACCGCAATGCCGAATTGCTGATCGACGAGAAACGGCAGTTCCTTGAGGACAAGCTGGCGCGCAACGTGCGGCTGTTCTTCACCCACGACCCGCAGGTGGCGCTGGCGCAGCTGGGCCGTGATGACAAGGGACGTTTCGTGACCCTGCACGAACAGGGCGAGCTGAAGGCGCGCGCCCTGGGGTAATGGCAGAGCCGAGCGTGGGCTCGGCTCTGCATCACTCGTCGTTACGACGCCTTCAGGCAGCTGCTCATGAAGGTCTTGCGCGCATCGCCTGCCAGTTTCTTCGCGCCCGCGTCAGCGTTGCACTTGCGCATGCGTTCCTGCTGCGTATTGACCGGCTTGGTTTCGGCGGCCTGGCCACTGAGGCAGGAGCTCTGCGCGGTCTTGTAGGCATCCCCCTTCAAGCCCTTGTTCTTGGCCGAGCATTCGGCCATGCGTTGCTGCTGCGGGGTGGTGGCGTTGGCAGCCAGGGGCAGGCCGGCCAGCAGGACGGCGGCCAGCAGGAATGAGGCCTTCATCGCGAGCTCCAAGGGTGGCGGGTGCGCGGAGCATTCGCCTCCGGCCGGCAAGGCCACGTGAAGAATCACGCGTCGGCCACACCCGCGTCCACGGGCGTTCACGTGCCGCGGCGAAGCGCGCCCGCGAACGGTTGTCGGGTCAGAGCCCTCTCCTGCGGAGAGGGATCCAACCGCGGTTCGCCGGATCAGCCGACGCGGGTGCCGAAGATGCGGTCACCTGCGTCGCCCAGTCCGGGCAGGATGTAGCCCTTGTCGTTGAGCTGGGCATCGATGGCCGCAGTGTAGATTTCCACGTCCGGGTGCACGGCCTTCACTGCTTCGATGCCTTCGGGCGCGGCCACCAGGAAGATGCCCTTGATGCGACGGGCGCCGGCGCGCTTGAGCATGTCGATGGTGGCGACCAGCGTGCCGCCGGTGGCCAGCATCGGGTCGAGGATCAGTGCGTCGCGCTCTTCCAGGCGGCCGGTCAGGCGCTCGAAGTAGGGCACCGGCTGCAGGGTTTCTTCATCGCGCTGCAGGCCGACCACGCTGACACGGGCTGCCGGGATCAGCGACAGCACGCCGCTGAGCATGCCCAGGCCGGCACGCAGGATCGGCACCACAGTGATCTTGGCGCCGGCAATGCGCTGTACCGTCACCGGGCCGGCCCAGCCGGCCAGGGTGTGCGGCTCGGTATCCAGGTCGGCGGTGGCCTCGTAGGCCAGCAGCGTACCCAGCTCGTTGGCCAGTTCGCGGAAATCCTTGGTGCTGAGCGCAGCGTTGCGCATCAGGCCGATCTTGTGCTGCACCAGCGGGTGGCGCACTTCGACGATCTTCATGGTCGGGAAGGGGAATAGGGAGAGAGGCCGCCATTTTGCCGGATTGGCGGGGCGAAGCCCAAACCGGGCCCGGGGCCGCTGTACATGAAATGTGCAGAGGCATGTCACGGCCATGCAACCTTGCGGACATACCGTGCAGACCCATTCTTAACAGGAATGGGGATTCCCAGTGCATATCAAGACTCCGTTGGCCGTTGCCATCACCCTGACCCTGGCGATGGGGGCTGCGGCACCGCTGCAGGCCGCCGGGCAGCAGGCGGTAGCCGCTACCGGCGCCGTGGCGGCCGACGCGGTCGACCTGGACCGTATCGAGGTGCGCGCCCAGCTCGAATCGCAGATCCGCGCGGTCGACCTCAAGCGCGGCAGCGACGCCATCGAAGACGCGGTGTCCTCCGATGCCCTGGGCCAGTACCCGGACAAGAACGTGGCCGAATCACTGCAGCGCCTGCCGGGCATCAGCGTGACCCGTGACCAGGGCGAGGGCCGTTTCGTGGTCATCCGTGGCCTGGACGCCAATCTCAACAGCGTCAGCGTGGATGGCATCGCCGTGGGCACGCCGGAGGATTCCAGCCGTGCCGCGCCGCTGGACGTGATTCCGTCCGATTCCACCGAACGCCTTCGCGTGGTGAAGTCGCCGACCCCGGACATGCCCGGTGATGCCATCGGTGGTGCCGTGCTGGTGGAATCGGCCTCGGCCTTCGACCGCGACGGTCGCAGCCTGCGTGGCAAGATCGAGGGCAGTCACCAGCAGCTGTCCGGCGAGACCAGCCCGAAGGCGGCCTTCAACTACAGCGAAGTGTTCAACGACACCTTCGGCGTGGCGCTGGGCGTGAACTACCAGAAGCGCAGGTTCGAGTCGGACAACACCGAAGTGGAGTACGACGGCGAGGACGATGCCGCCCCCGGTGACGTGACCGCGATCAACCTGCAGCACCGCAAGTACGAGATCGAGCGCAAGCGCATCGGCGCCAACCTCAACCTCGACTGGCGGCCGGACGAAGACAGCCGGTACTACCTGCGCACGCTGTACAGCCAGTTCGACGATGCGGAGACCCGCCAGCGCGTGATCTTCAACTTCGACGACGCGAAGATGGTCAAGACCGGCACCGACCAGTACCGCCTGGATGGCATGCCGAAGGATTCGATCGACAAGCGCATGCGCTACCGCACCAAGAAGGAAAACACCTTCGCGGCCAGCCTGGGCGGCGAGAACAAGTTGACCAACGCCGTGGTCGATTACCGGATCGGCTACACCCGTACCGAAGAGCGCGTGAACGACGAGATGGAGGCGCGTTTCAAGCTCAACGGCAAGGCGTTCAACGGCAGCCTGGACCAGAGCAGCCGGCTGCCCAGCTACAGCTTCGACAACCCGCAGTGGCTGGACAACAGCAACTACGCGTTCGACCGCTTCGTGCTTTCGCCCAAGCAGGTGAACGACAAGGAGCACAGCGCGCAGGTCAACGTGCGCTTCGACGGCGACAGCAGCAGCATCAAGTTCGGTCTGCTGGGCCGCTGGCGCGACCGCGACGTGAATGTGGATGAGCGCGAACTGCGCGTCGGCCCGAAGGTGACGCTGGCGGGCTGGACCACCTCCTCGCCCGAACATCGCCACGGCAACTTCGGCGACGGTATGGATTCGGCTGCGATGCGTGCCTTCTGGGCAGCCAACGGCAGCCAGTACAGCGCCCGCCCGCAGGACGTTGGCGGCAATGCGATGACGTCGCTGGAAGAGGATTACGTGGCCAGCGAGGACATCTTCGCCAGCTATGCCATGGGTACCTGGGACGTGGGTGCGCTGCGCATCATCGGCGGCGTGCGCGTGGAGAACACCCGCTTCAAGGCGATCGGCAACCAGGTGGACGTGGCCGCCAACGGCCGCAGCTTCACCGTCACCCCGCGCGTGGCCAACAGCAGCTACACCAACGTGCTGCCGGGCCTGCACCTGCGCTATGACGCGGCTGATGACTGGGTGCTGCGCGCCTCGGCCAACAAGACCGTATCGCGCCCGTCCTTCGGCGACGTCTCGCCGCGCGTGGGTTACAGCCGCGGTGACGAGGAAGTGCGCCTGGGCAACCCGGAACTGGATCCGTACGAGTCGAAGAACATCGACCTGTCGGTGGAGAAGTACATCGGCAGCAGCGGCATCGTTTCGCTGGGCCTGTTCCACAAGTCGATCGATGGCTACATCGTCGAAACCGTGCGCACCAATGATCCGGCCTACGGTGGATTCGATGTGACGCAGCCGATCAATGGTCGCAAGGCCACCGTGCGTGGTGCGGAGTTCAACTGGCAGCAGCAGCTGGCCTTCCTGCCGGACGGCCTGGATGGCCTGCTGGTCGGCGCCAGTGGCACCTGGCTGGATACGAAGTTCGATGCCGGCATCAAGGACCGTGCGGGCGAGGACTTCACCCTGCCACGCGCCTCCAAGCACGTCTACAGCGCGCACATCGGCTATGAGAAGTACGGCTTGAGCACGCGCCTGGCGGCCGTGTACCGCAGCGAGTACCTGGACAGCATCGGCAAGGGCCGCGCGTTCGATATCTACGTTGCGCCGAATACCCAGCTCGATTTCTCGCTTGACTACAGGTTCACCCCGCGCGTGAGCGTGTACTTCGAAGCGCAGAACCTGCTGGACAAGCCGTTGGAGCTGTACCAGGGCACACGTTCGCGCACCCTGCAGCTGGAAGAGTACGGCCGCACCTATGCGCTGGGCCTGAAGGTGGCGCTGTGATGGGGCGTGGCGTCACTGTCCTGGCCGCCGCGCTGGCGGCTACGCTGGTCGCCGGCTGCATGCCGGCCACCGGCAGCGATCCGGTTGCGGGAGCGGCCGCGCCGGCCGCCGCGGGCGAGCGCGCGGTGACCACCATCGCCGAAGCCTTCCTGTCACCGATGACCCCGGCCGACAACATCGACTCGCCGGCGGCCTGGCGCGCGCCGGACGGCGCACTGTGGCTGATCGCCACCGCCAAGGCCACCGACAAGCTGGTGGTCTACGACGGCAGCACCGGCCAGCACCTGCGTGACGTCGGCAGCAGCGGCACCGCACCGGGGCAGTTCGATCGCCCAAACGGTATCGCGGTGATCGACGACCTGCTGTGGATCGTGGAGCGCGACAATCACCGCGTGCAGGTACTGCGCCTGCCGGACTTCACGCCGCTGGCGACGTTCGCTGCGGACGACCTGCGCAAGCCTTACGGACTGTGGGTCGACCGTCGTGCCGATGGCTACAGCGTCTACGTCACCGACTCCTGGGACAACGGCGAGGATGCACAGGGGCGTGACGTCCTGCCGCCGCTGGCCGAGCTGGACAAGCGCGTGCGCCAGTATCACGTGACCCGCAATGGTGAGAAGGTCGACGCGAAGCGGGTGGCCAGCATCGGCGATACCACCGAGGCGGGAGCGCTGCGCGTGGTCGAGTCGATCTGGGGCGATCCCGAGAACGATCGCCTGTTGATTGCCGAAGAAGACGAGAGCTACGCCAGCGAGTTCAAGGTCTACACCCTGGCGGGCCGCTTCACCGGCACCACCTTCGGCCGCGACGTGTTCAAGGCGCAGGCCGAAGGCGTGACCCTGCGCACCTGCGGCAAGGATGGCTGGTGGATCACCACCGAACAGGGCAAGCAGCGCAGCGTGTTCCATCTGTTCGACCGGCACACGCTGAAGCCGGTCGGCGCGTTCCAGGGCAATACCGTGGCCAACACCGACGGCATCTGGATGATGCAGCAAGCCAGCACGCGCTTCCCGCACGGCGCGCTGTATGCCGTACACGACGATCAGGGTGTGGTGGCCTTCGACTGGGAAAGCATCGCCAAGCAACTGGCGCTGCCGCTGGAGTGTGGTGCATGAGCCGGCAGCTCGTGATGCGCACGCTGGCCCTGGGCCTGCTGCTGGCGCTGCCGTCGCTGTCGATCGCGGCGGCCGAACCGAATACCCAGGTGCCGGCAGGTAGTCGCCACTACGCAGCGACGACGGTGCCGGACCGCATCGTCGCCTCGCCGGCGGCCGATTCCAGCCATGGGTTCGCAGTGGCCTGGCGCACCGATGGCAGCGTGCAGGCGCCGCTGCTGGAGATCGCAATGGCCGCAGATTCGCCGGCCATCGAAGGCATCCGCCAGGTTCGTGCGACGACCCGCGCGCTGCAGACCGAGAACGGCCTGTCGCACCACCATCGTGCAGATATCGATGGCCTGCAGCCGGATACCCAGTACGTCTACCGTGTGCAGGGCAACGGCAGTTGGAGTGCATGGAACCAGCTGCGCACGCTGGCTGCCGCCGACCAGCCGCTGACCCTGCTGTACTTCGGCGATACCCAGAACAAGAACGTCAGCCATGTCAGCCGCGTGATGCGTGCCGCGCAGAAGGCCGCACCGCAGGCACGCATGAGCCTGTTTGCCGGCGACCTGGTCAGCGGCGGCGACAACATGGATGACAGCGAGTGGGGCGAATGGTTTGCCGCCGTCGGCTGGCTGGCGCAGGAAATGCTGGTGGCGCCGGCCATAGGCAATCACGAGTACTTCGAGGAATTCGAGGACACCCCGCAGGAGCGCCGGGTGCTGGGCCGCCACTGGCCGGTCACGTTCGCGTTGCCGGGCAATGGTGCCAGCGCTGCGCAGCAGAGCAGCTACTGGTTCGATGCGCAGGGCGTGCGCGTGGCGGTGGTCGATGGCACTTCGGCACTCGACCTTGGCACGGCCAAGGCACAGGCGCAATGGCTGGACAAGGTGTTGACCGGCAATCCGCAGCCGTGGACCATCGTGTTGCTGCACCAGCCGTTCTACTCGCCGCGCGAAGGGCGCGAGAACGCCGCGCTGCGTGAGGTGCTGTTGCCGGTGGTACGCCGCCACAACGTCGATCTGGTGCTGCAGGGCCACGACCACACCTATGGCCGTCGTGGCGAGGGGCAGGCCGCAACGCCGCAGTACGTGGTGACTGTAGCCGGACCGAAGCAGTACCGCCTGTCCGATGAAGCGCGCAGGACGATGAACCCAGTGGCCGAAGACACCCAGTTGTTCCAGGTGTTGAACATCGACCCGCAGCGCCTGCGCTATGAAGCGCGCACCGTGACCGGCCGTCTCTACGATGCCTTCGAACTGCGCCGCGATGCCAAGGGGGGAAAACAGCGCATGGAGCTGACCGAAGGCCGCATCACGCCGCGTGATTGCCCGCGTGCGCAGACCGCCAAGGGTCGCGCCGATCGCTGCTGGGAATGAGGACACGCCGATGACCACGCCCCGTCGCATCCTTCCTCTCGCTGCCATCGGCGTCGCTCTGCTGTTGCTGACCAGTGCGGTGACCGCTGCCGATACCGTGCTGCATCCGTTCCTGGTGGCCCAGCCAAGGGAAGCCCCGCAGGAGGTGAATCTGGCGGTGGAGATTCCCGCCGGCAGCGTGACCAAGTACGAGATCAAGGAAGACGGCCTGGTGCATGTGGACCGCTTCCAGTCGATGCCGGTCGCCTATCCGGCCAACTACGGTTCGATGCCGCGCACGTTGGCTGGCGACAACGATCCGCTGGACGCGCTGGTGCTGACCCGTGAACCCCTGCATCCGGGCGTGATCGTACGCTTCCGGCCGATCGGCTACCTGAAGATGATCGACGGCGGCGAGCACGACGAGAAGATCATCGGCGTGCCGACCGACAAGGTTGACCCGACCTACGCCAACATCCGCGACCTGGCCGATCTGCCGGAGATCGAAAGACAGCGCATCGAAGCGTTCTTCCGGGTCTACAAGGACCTGCCGGCCGGGCGCAACGCGGTGCAGCTCAACGGTTGGGGCAACGCCGCCGAGGCGCGGGCGCTGATCAGCGAAGCGATGAAGCGCTTCGAAAGGTAGATCCGCGCCATGCGTGGATTCAGTCCAGCAACGTCTCGATGAACGATTCGGCCTGCAGGCGGTCGCCCAGTACCCGGGCCACCGCCTGTACGGCTGCGTCCTGGTGTTCAGGGCGGATGCCGCCATCGTCATCGTCGTTGTAAAGGTCATCGCCGGCATCGAGGTACACCGTGCCTGCTGCAGCCAGAGCTGCCATCAGGGTCGGCACGTCGGCAGCCATTTCGTCGGCATCCAGCAGGCCGGCACCGTGATGGCTGAACAGCACACGGCCGTCGTCCAGATCGAGGATGAACGGATCAGCGCTGCGATCGGCAATCACCAGCCAGTTCGAGGGCCAGTCGTTGATCCGTTCGCCGCTGATGCCATGCCATCGATAGCCGGCCTGATGGCTCCACAGGCGTTGCAGCGGCGGTATCCAGACATCAAGGCCGGGAACGGTGATGCCGGCGGTGCCTACCCGGGCATTGATCACTTCGCCCAGCGGCCCGACCTGCGCGTAGAAGCGTGCCAGTACCGGGGGCAGCGGGAACGGGCCCTGCCAGTCGCTCTCGTGCTGGGCATGCAGCAGCCCGAAGCGGGCGAATGAGGCGTGAAGATCATCCATGTCAGAGTCCATCGGGTAGCGGCCGTGCAGCCTAGCAGACGGCGTCTGCGCGCATCGCCTTCACCACCGCTGGCTATCATGTGCGCCTTCCACAACGAAGGCATTGCCTGTGTCGGTAGCGTTGGTATGGTTCCGCCGTGATCTGCGGCTGCAGGACAATCCGGCCCTGCAGGCCGCGCTGGATGCCGGTCACCATGTGGTGCCGGTCTACATCCACGCGCCGCATGAAGAGGGGGAGTGGACGCCGGGTGCCGCCTCCGATGCGTGGCGCCACCGTTCACTGGGTGCCTTGGATGCCGACCTGCGCACGCGCGGCTCGTCGCTGGTGCTGCGCAGTGGTGACAGCCTGCCGGCCCTGCAGTTGCTGATCGAGCAGACCGGCGCCGAGGCGGTGTACTGGAACCGCAAGTACGAGCCGGCCACCCAGCCTCGCGACGCCACCATCAAGCGCACGCTGCGCGAGCAGGGCGTCGACGCGCAGAGCTGCAATGGCAGCCTGTTGTTCGAGCCCTGGGACATCGCCACCCAGCAGGGACAGCCGTACAAGGTGTTCACGCCGTACTGGCGCAACGTGCTCAGTCATTGGCGCCTGCCGGCACTGCAGGCCGCACCGCAGGCACTGGCGACGCACGCGGTCGACAGCCTCGCAATTGATGATCTACAGCTTGCACCGACGCTGGATTGGGATACCGGCTTCTGGGAGCACTGGCAGCCGGGCGAAGCCGGTGCGCTGGAGGCGCTGTCGGTGTTCGAGGACGGCGCCTTGCGCGGTTACCGCGAGCAGCGAGACCTGCCCGATCGCGTGGGCACCTCGCGGATGTCGCCGCACCTGCATTTCGGTGAGATCGCACCGTGGCGCATCGCGCATGCGCTGGAAAGACGGCGCAGTGCCGGCACCGATGCCGACATCGACGGCTATCTGCGGCAACTGGGCTGGCGTGATTTCGCCTACCACCTGTTGCATCACTTTCCGAAGACGCCCACGGACAACCTCAATCCGCGTTTTGACCGCTTCCCCTGGGCGGCGCCGACTGCAGCGCAACTGCACGACTGGCAGCGCGGCAACACCGGCGTGCCGATCGTTGATGCCGGACTGCGCGAGCTGTGGCACACCGGCTACATGCATAACCGGGTTCGGATGATCGTGGCCAGTTACCTGTGCAAGCACCTTCGCGCGCACTGGCTGCATGGCGCGCGCTGGTTCTGGGACACCCTGGTCGATGCCGATCTGGCCAACAACACGATGGGCTGGCAATGGGTGGCCGGGACCGGCGCCGATGCCGCGCCGTACTTCCGGGTGTTCAACCCGGTCACCCAGGCCGAGAAGTTCGATCCGCAGGCCCGCTACATCAGCCGCTGGGTGCCCGAGCTGGCGGCGCTGCCGGTGAAGGCGCGGTTTGCGCCGTGGCAGCATCCTCTGCTCCTGGCCGCACACGCGCCTGACTACCCACGCACGCCGATGGTGGACCTGGCAGAGGGCCGCGATGCTGCGCTGGCGGCATACCGCCAGTCGGGGGCGGGGTAAAGGGTGACCCGAGCGATCCGGTCAGTTAGCTGAACGCGGCCCTGTCGGCGCACCGGATCATCATCCCGACATCGCATTCGGCTGTTTATCCTCTCTGCGCCCGCAAGCCGCCGGCCGACCGGAAACCAAGGAGAACCTCATGATCCGCAACACCACCCGCAACGTCGCACTGGCCCTGATGAGTGCGGCCGTCCTGTCGGCCTGCGCCACCGGCGGCTCCTATGTGCAGAGTGACCAGTACGGCAACCCGACCGAACAGCAGAACCGGACCGGCCGCAACGCGCTGATCGGTACCGCCATCGGCGTGGCGGCCGGCCTGCTGACCGGCGACAGTGCTACCGAGCGGCGCCAGCACGCGCTGATCGGTGCCGGTATCGGCGCACTCAGCGGTGCCGCCGTCGGCCAGTACCAGGATCGCCAGGAACGCGCACTGCGCGAGCGCACCGCCAACACCGGCATCGATGTGCAGCGCCAGGGCGACAACATCATGCTGAACCTGCCGGACGGCATTACCTTTGACTTCGGCAAGGCGACCCTGAAGCCGCAGTTCTATGGCTCGCTCAACGGCGTGGCCGGTACGCTGCGTGAGTACAACCAGACCATGATCGAGGTGGTTGGCCACACCGACAGCATCGGCAGCGACGCGGTCAACAACCGCCTGTCGAAGGAACGCGCCGACTCGGTCGCGCAGTACCTGATCGGCCAGGGCGTGCAGAGCGTGCGTATCGAAACGCTGGGCGCCGGCAAGGCGTACCCGATTGCCGACAACAGCACCGACGCCGGCCGCGCCAAGAACCGCCGCGTCGAGATTCGCGTGATTCCGCTCAAGCAATAACGCGTAGCGTTGCTGCTTGAGCCGGTCCGGCCATCGGCCGGAACGAAAATGCCGCCCTTGCAGGCGGCATTTTTTGTGGGTGCCGAGCGTTGCTCGGCACGCCGACAGCGCATGCAGAGTCGAGCCGCGCTCGACTCCCTCTGTAAGCCATGCCGACCAAGGTCGGCATCTACCAGGAGATGGATAGGCGCTCTTGTTGCAGGCTACGCCGCCGAAGCGGCCACTTTCTCCAGGATCCGCTTGCCACTGTTCTCCAGCGCGGCATCTTCCTGTGCCTTCTGCTGCTGCGCCAGCTTCGCGCCGGGGCACTGCGCCAGCATGTAGTTGGCATCGAAGTTGAGCTTCTCGACCAGGAAGTCGACAAACGCACGCACCTTCGGCGAGACCAGGCGGCCGCCGGCGAATACGGCATTGAAGTCCACTTCCGGGCCGGTCCAGCCGGCCAGCACGCGGCGCACCATGCCCGATTCGACGAACGGCTTGGCCATCACATCACCGGTCAGCAGCAGGCCTTCCCCACAGACCAATGCACCATTCAACGCAGACATGTCGTTGGCGGTCATCAGCGGGGTGACCGGGAAGTCGCGCAGTTCGCCCCCGTTCTCGCCCAGCTGCCAGGTGAAGCGCGGCGAGTTGCCGGTATGGTACGGCTTGCGCATCGCCAGGATGCGATGGAACTGCAGCTCTTCCGGATGCAGCGGTTCGCCATAGCGCTCAATGTAGGCCGGACTGGCGAACACCTGCGTGCGCAGGCTGCCCAGCTTGCGCGCGACCAGATTGGAATCGGGCAGGGCACCCACGCGCAGTGCCAGGTCCGCTTCACCGGCGATCAGGTCCAGCTTCTCGTTGCCCATGTGCATGTCCAGGCGGATCTCTGGATACTGCGCATGGAACTGGCCCAGCAGCGGCGCAATCCAGGTGATGCCGATCGAGTAGGGCACAGTGAAGCGCAGCCAGCCGCGCGGGCCGGACTGCAGCTGGCTCACCGCGCTCTCCGCTTCTTCCAGCTCGCGCGCGATGCGCTGGCAGTGCTCGTGATAGATCGAACCGGCTTCGGTCAGGCCGAGGCGGCGCGTGGTCCGGTGCAGCAGGCGCGCGCCCAGGCGCGTTTCCAGCTCCTGCACTTTGCGGCTGACCGTGGTCTTGGGCAGGCCGAGCGATTTGGAAGCAGCAATGAAGCTGCCTTGCTCGACCACTTTGACGAAGATCAGCGTCTCGTTGAGATCGTGGGACATGGTCGGGGGTCCTGGACGTCGGGGATGGGACAATCGTGACAGAACGATTGGACCGGGTGCGGGATGATTATTCCCCTTAATCAGGACTAATCAAGTAAAGGTTTGAGGTCTATCGTGGCGCCATTCGTTAATTGGAGCCCGTCCGCCATGAGCCTGCGCAACATTCTTGCCCGACTCCGGAACGCCGGCCAGAACACCCTGGACCTGGCGATGACCGTCGAAGCCCGTCCGAGTTCCTTGGTACACAAGGACTTTCGTGAGTTTACCGCGCCCATGCGTCAGCAGCGTGGCGGTGCCATCCGCCTGGTCCCGCACAAGGGCGACCGCCTGCGTCGAATCGGGACTATCCCGGATTTGGGAGGAAATGTCCCGTGAATGGGATACTGACGCCCGAAGTCCTGGTCCTTGGCGGTACCGGTGCCGTCGGCCAGGGCGTGGTCGGCGCGTTGCTGGAAGCCGGCAGCCCGGTGCTGGTGGTTGGCCGCGATCCGGGCCGGCTGGCCGCGCTGCATGAGCAGTTCGCGGATGAGCCCGGACTGGAGACGCTGCTGGGTTCGCTCAGCGATGACGGCTCGGCACGCGCGCTGGCCGAACGCATCGCGCAGCGCCCGCGTCCGTTGGCCGCCGTGATCGCGGCCATGGGTGGCCCCTACCGTCGCGGCCGGGTGATCGACCGCAACGGCGATGAGCTGCTGGGCGCGATGCAGGCCGACCTGATGCCGCACGTGCACGCCGTGCGCCACCTGCTGCCGCTGCTGCAGGACAACGTGCATGCGCGCCGCTACGTGATGATCGGCAGCCCGGCCAACGCCAAGCCCTGGGCGGGCTACGGCGAGACCTCGATCACCACCGCCGCACTGCGCATGTACGCGCAGGTGGTGCACCAGGAAGCGCAGGCGCTGGGCGTGCGCGCGCAGATGCTGGAAGTCTGCAGCCCGGTGTGTACCCCGGCCAACGCGGCCAATGCCTGCATCGAGTGGCCCAGCTCGCTGCTGGTCGGTCGTCGTGTGGTCTCCCTGCTTGATGGGTGCCGAGACAACCGCGCCATCGTCCGCTGCGACAGCAGCGATGCCGAATTGCCGCGTGGCCTGCTGCACCTGGAAGTTCCTCCGCTGTGGCGCGACACCGCAGGCATCGCTTGACCTCGACCATGGTTGAGGTCGCAGTATTCGCCGCCGATTTTTGCAACACGTTCTCATATCGCTGTACCACCCCTCCGTACGGATGCATGCCATGACTTCCCCCAATACCACCCCACATCGTTTCGGCCATCGCATTGCGATGGCCGGCGTGTCGATCCTCGCCGCGGCCGTGCTTGCAGCCTGCAGCGGCGGCCATGCCGAAGAAGGCGGTGCACCGCCGCCGCCGCAGGTCAGCGCCGCGCCGGTGCTGGTCAAGCAGGTCAGCCAGTGGGACGAGTTCAGTGGCCGCGTCGAAGCGGTGCAGAGCGTTGAACTGCGTCCGCGCGTTTCCGGCTACATCGACAAGGTCAACTACGTTGAAGGCCAGGAAGTGAAGAAGGGCGAAGTGCTCTTCACCATCGACGCGCGCAGTTACCAGGCCGAGTACGATCGGGCAGCCGCCGAACTGGCCCGCGCCCGTACCCAGGCCACGCTGGCCCGCAGCGAGTCCGAGCGCGCCAAGCGGCTGTCCGAGCAGCAGGCGATCTCCACCGAGACCGCCGAGCAGCGCCGTGCGGCTGCCGACCAGTCCGGCGCCGCCGTGCAGGCCGCGCAGGCAGCATTGGATGCCGCCCGCCTCAATCTTGAGTTCACCAAGGTGCGGGCACCGATCGACGGCCGTGCCGGCCGCGCGATGGTCACCGCCGGCAACCTGGTCACCGCCGGCGACAGCGCCAGCGTGCTGACCACGCTGGTCTCGCTGGACACGGTGTTCGTCTACTTCGATGCCGACGAAAGCACCTTCCTGCGCTACGCCCAGATGGCACGCAAGGGTGAGCGCCCGAGCGAGCGTGACAGCGCGCTGCCGGTGAAGGTCGGCCTGTCCGGTGAAGAAGGCTACCCGCACACGGGCAAGGTCGACTTCCTCGACAACCAGGTCGCCCGCAGTACCGGGACCATCCGCGTCCGCGCGCTGCTGGACAACGCCGATCGCCAGTTCACGCCGGGCTTGTTCGCCCGCGTGCAGCTGCTTGGCAGCGGCCAGTTCCAGGCGCTGCTGATCGACGACAAGGCCGTGCTGACCGACCAGGACCGCAAGTACGTGTACGTGGTCGACAAGGATGGCAAGGCCCAGCGCCGTGACATCCAGCTCGGCCGCACCGCCGACGGCCTGCGTATCGTCGAGCACGGCCTGGCCGCCGGTGACAAGGTGATCATCGATGGCGTGCAGAAGGTCTTCATGCCGGGCATGCCGGTGCAGGCCAAGGCGGTGGCGATGCAGCCACAGCCGGCGCCGGCACCGGGCCGCGATGCCACCGCTGCCCTGAAGCACTGATCCGCCGTCTCCTGATCCGCGTTTCCGCTTAGCTGCCGGCGCCAGCGGCAGCCTTCCCTGCCTTCGTCATCCCGGCGAGGGGCGGGGTGGCTGTTGCCCGCCGAATGCCTTTCCCAGGAATTCCTCCATGGACTTTTCCCGCTTCTTCATCGACAGGCCGATCTTCGCGGCGGTGCTGTCGATCGTGATCTTCGCCGCAGGCCTGATCACGATTCCAATCCTGCCGATCAGTGAGTACCCCGAAGTGGTGCCGCCGTCGGTGGTCGTACGCACGGTGTATCCGGGCGCCAACCCCAAGGTCATTGCCGAGACCGTCGCCACGCCGCTTGAAGAGGCCATCAACGGCGTCGAAGGCATGATGTACCTGAAGTCGGTGGCCGGCTCGGACGGCGTGCTGCAGATGACCGTCACCTTCCGCCCGGGCACGGACCCGGACGCAGCGGCGGTGAAGGTGCAGAACCGCGTGGCGCAGGCGCAGGCGCGCCTGCCCGAGGACGTGCGCCGGCAGGGCGTGACCACGCAGAAGCAGTCGCCAACCTTCCTGATGGTGGTGCACCTGACCTCGCCGCAAGGCAAGTACGACACCCTGTACCTGCGCAACTACGCCCGCCTGCACGTCAAGGATGCGCTGGCGCGTATTCCGGGCGTGGGTGATGCGCAGATCTTCGGTGGCGGCGACTACGCCATGCGTGCCTGGCTGGACCCGGACAAGGTGGCTTCGCGCGGCCTGACCGCCAGCGACGTGGTGCGCGCCATGCGCGAGCAGAACGTGCAGGTGTCGGCCGGCCAGCTTGGCGCCGAACCGCTGCCGGACAGCAAGTTCCTGACCCTGATCAACGCCCAGGGCCGGCTGAAGACCGAGAAGGAATTCGGCGACATCGTGCTCAAGAGCGGCACCGATGGCGAGATCGTGCGCCTGTCCGACGTGGCCCGCCTGGAACTGGGTGCGGGCGACTACACCCTGCGCTCGCAGCTGGACGGCAAGAACGCGGTGGGTATCGGTATCTTCCAGTCGCCGGGTGCCAACGCGCTGGAAATCCGCGATCAGGTCATCTCGACGATGGACGAGATGCAGAAGACCATGCCGGCCGATGTGAAGTACGAAGCGGTGTATGACACCACCATCTTCGTGCGCGACTCGATCAAGGCCGTGGTCTCCACGCTGCTGGAAGCGATCGCCCTGGTGGTGCTGGTCGTGATCCTGTTCCTGCAGACCTGGCGTGCGTCGATCATTCCGTTGATCGCGGTGCCGGTGTCGGTGGTGGGTACGTTCGCCGCGCTGTACCTGCTGGGCTTCTCGATCAATACGCTGAGCCTGTTCGGCCTGGTGCTGGCGATCGGCATCGTGGTCGACGACGCGATCGTGGTGGTGGAGAACGTTGAACGCAACATCGAGGAAGGCCTGTCACCCACCGCCGCGGCCCACCAGGCCATGCGCGAAGTGTCCGGCCCGATCGTGGCGATCGCGCTGGTGCTGTGTGCCGTGTTCGTGCCGATGGCCTTCCTGTCCGGTGTCACCGGCCAGTTCTACAAGCAGTTCGCGGTCACCATCGCCATTTCCACGGTGATCTCGGCGATCAATTCGTTGACCCTGTCGCCAGCCCTGGCCGCGCGCCTGCTGAAGGCCCATGGCGCTCCGAAGGACGGCCCGAGCCGCCTGATCGACCGCCTGTTCGGCTGGGTGTTCCGTCCGTTCAACCGCTTCTTCAAGTCCAGCTCGGAGAAGTACGAGCGTGGCGTGGCCC
Source organism: Stenotrophomonas sp. T8 (assembly GCF_051853085.1). NCBI lineage: Bacteria > Pseudomonadati > Pseudomonadota > Gammaproteobacteria > Lysobacterales > Lysobacteraceae > Stenotrophomonas > Stenotrophomonas sp. T8. The sequence goes on from NZ_CP195329.1 coordinate 1,411,083, forward strand.
GCATCCTCGGCCGCCGCGGTGCGGTGTTCGTGGTCTACGCGATCCTGCTGGTCGGTACCGGCGTGATCTTCAAGCTGGTACCGCCGGGCTTCATTCCGACCCAGGACAAGCTGTACCTGATCGCCGGTGTGAAGCTGCCGGAAGGTTCGTCGATCGCCCGCACCGATGAAATGCTGCGCAAGGTCGCCAAGATCGCCCAAGAAACCGATGGCGTCGCTCACACCATCTCGTTCCCCGGTCTGAACGCGCTGCAGTTCACCAATACGCCGAACACCGGTGTGGCGTTCATCCCACTCAAGCCGTTCGCCGAGCGCCATGGCCGCACCGCCGCGCAGATCAATGCCGAGATCAACCAGAAGATCGCCGGCCTGCAGGAAGGCTTCGCGTTCGCGATGATGCCGCCGCCGATCCTCGGCCTGGGCAATGGCAATGGCTACCAGATGTTCATCGAGGACCGTGGCAACCTGGGTTACGGCGCGCTGCAGAATGCCGTGCAGGCCATGCAGGGCACCGTTGCGCAGACGCCGGGCATGGCCTTCCCGATTTCCAGCTACCAGGCCAACGTGCCGCAGCTCGATGCCGAGGTCGACCGCGTCAAGGCCAAGGCACAGGGCGTGCAGCTCACCGAGCTGTTCGACACGTTGCAGACCTACCTGGGTTCGGCCTACGTCAACGACTTCAACCAGTTCGGCCGCACCTGGCAGGTGATCGCCCAGGCAGATGGTCCGTACCGCGAGACGGTCGAGGACATCGGCAAGCTGCGTACCCGCAACGACCGCGGCGAGATGGTGCCGATCGGTTCGATGGTCACCATCAAGCAGACCTTCGGCCCGGACCCGGTGCTGCGCTTCAATGGCTATCCGGCAGCGGACCTGGCCGGTGAAGCCGACCCGCGCCTTCTGTCGTCGGCCGAAGCGATGACCAAGCTGACCGAGATCGCCGGCAAGGTGCTGCCGGTGGGCATGACCACCGAATGGACCGACCTGAGCTACCAGCAGGCAACCCAGGGCAAGGCCGCCTTCATCGTGTTCCCGGTGGCGATCATGCTGGCCTTCCTGGTGCTGGCCGCGCTGTACGAGAGCTGGTCGCTGCCGCTGGCGGTGATCCTGATCGTGCCGATGACCCTGCTGTCCGCGTTGTTCGGCGTGTGGCTGACCGGCGGTGACAACAACGTGTTCGTGCAGGTCGGCCTGGTGGTGCTGATGGGCCTGGCGTGCAAGAACGCGATCCTGATCGTCGAATTCGCCAGAGAGCTGGAGATGGGCGGCAAGGGTATCGTTGAAGCCGCGCTGGAAGCCTGCCGCCTGCGCCTGCGCCCGATTGTGATGACCTCCATCGCCTTCATCGCCGGCACGGTGCCGCTGGTGCTGTCTCACGGTGCAGGCGCCGAAGTGCGCTCGGTGACCGGCATCACCGTGTTCGCTGGCATGCTGGGTGTGACGCTGTTCGGCCTGTTCCTCACCCCCGTGTTCTACGTGGCCCTGCGCAAGTTCGTCACCCGCAACGGTGGTGGCCAGCTGGTGCAGCACGGCGAACCGACCATCCATCACTGACAGGGAACGTTGCTGACACTGGCCGCCCGGTCGGTGTCGGTTTTCCCCCTCATCAAGGCATGACTCCATGAACTCCCATCAGAACAAGATCGCACTGGTTACCGGCGCCACCCGTGGCATCGGCGCCGAAACCGTACGCCAGCTGGCCAGCAACGGCGTGCATACGCTGCTGGCCGGGCGCAAGCGTGAGGCCGCCGTGGAGCAGGCGCTGAAGCTGCAGGCCGAGGGCCTGCCGGTGGAAGCACTGCAGCTGGACGTCACCGACAGCGCCAGCATCGCCGAGGCGGTGCAGCAGGTGCGCGAGCGCCACGGCCGCCTCGACATCCTGGTCAACAATGCGGGCGTGTTGCTGGAAAATCCGGCGCAGCGGCCGTCGGAGCAGTCGTTGGACACCTGGCGCCGCACCTTCGAGACCAACGTCTACGCACTGGTCGCGGTGACCCAGGCCTTCCTGCCGCTGCTGCAGCAGGCCAAGGCAGGCCGCATCGTCAATGTCTCGAGCATCCTCGGTTCGCAGACCCTGCATGCCGATCCGGCGTCGGGCATCTACGACATGAAGGTTCCGGCCTACAACGCCTCCAAGGCCGCTGTGAACAGCTGGACCCTGGCACTGGCGCACGAACTGCGCAACACGCCGATCAAGGTCAACACCGTGCACCCGGGCTACGTGAAGACCGACATGAACGGCGGCCACGGCGAAATCGAAATCGCCGAAGGCGCGCGCTCCAGCGTGCAGATGGCGCTGATCGGCCATGAAGGCCCGAACGGCAGCTTCACCTACCTGGGCGAGGTGCTGCCATGGTGATCCGCACGTTGGCGATGGCCGTCTCCAGCCTGGTGCTGGCGGGCTGTGTCAGCGTCGGCCCGAACTACAAGGCCCCGGTGCAGGAACCGGTGGTCCTGCAGGGTGCACAGCAGCCGGTGTTCAGTACCGCTTCGCCGGTCGCCAGCTGGTGGGCGCAGTTCGATGATCCGGTGCTGGAACAGCTGGTGCACGGCGCACTGTCGGACAACCTGGACCTTCGCGTGGCCGTGGCCCGCGTCAGCCAGGCCCGCGCGGTGTTCGTGGAAAGCCGCCTCGACCAGGCTCCGCACGTCACCGCTGGCGGCAGCTACGACCGCCGCAAGCAACCCGATCCGCAGCTGGGTGGGCAGCGGGTGTTCAGTGAAAGCTACCAGCTCGGCTTCGACGCCGGCTGGGAGCTGGATCTGTTCGGCCGCAAGCGCCGTGCTGCTGAAGCCGCGCGCGCCGACCTCGGTGCCGAGCAGGCCAACCTGGCCGATGCGCAGGTCCTGGTCGCCGCTGAAGTGGCACGCAATTACTTCGAGCTGCGTGGTACGCAGAAGCGCATCGCGGTGGCCCAGCACACGCTGGAAAACCTGCGCGATACGCAGAAGCTGACTGAGGCGCGCTGGGAGCTGGGCGCAGGCAGCGAGCTGGATGTGCAGAGCAGCCGTGCCCGCCTGAAGGCGATCGAGGCTGACATCCCGTTGCTGGAAGTGGCCGAGGCGCAGTCGCGCAACCGGCTGGCCGTGCTGCTCGGCCAGCGCCCGGAAGTGCTGACTGACATGCTCGCGCCGCACGACGTACCGGCCTTCGCCAAGGCACTGCCGCTGGGCGATACCCGCGAACTGCTGCGCCAGCGTGCCGACGTGCGCGTGGCCGAGCGTCGCCTGGCGGCTGCGACCGCACGCGTGGGCGTGGCCACGGCGGACCTGTTCCCGCGGTTGTCGCTGTCCGGCTTCGTCGGGTTCCTCGGCGGCGATGCCAGCGGCCTGGTCAATGGCAGCAACAAGGCCTGGTCGCTGACCCCGTCGCTGAGCTGGGCGGCATTCGACTTCGGCACCGTGCGTGCACGCCTGCGCGCCAGCAAGGCTGAAGCCGAAGGCGTGGCCGCGCAGTATGAGCAGGCGGTACTGCTGGCCCTGGAAGACACCGAGAACGCGCTGACCCGCTATTCCAAGCAGCAGGCACGGTTGGCGATCGTGGTCGAGCAGGCGCAGGCGGCACGGCGTGCCGAATCGCTGGCGCAGATTCGCTATCGCGAGGGCTCCGAGGACTTCCTGACCCTGCTGGATGCGCAGCGCACGCAGCTGGCAGCCGATGATGCGTTGGCGGCGGCCGAGTCCGAGGTCAACGTCAGCGTGGTGGGCGTGTACAAGGCGCTGGGCGGCTGGGGGCAATCACCGCAGCAACCGAGCGTGGCGCAGGTGCAATGACTCCAGGGGGGACGGAGGCCGTGGCTTCCGTCCCTTTGCTCTTTCAGGGCCACTGATTGGCCGGCACCTCGCGCTCGCGCATGCGCACGATGCAGAAGCGATGGCCGCTCGGTGCTTCCATCACCCACCAGCGCTTGACGAAGCCTATCCGTCGCGCGCCGAGCTTCTCCAGGCGGTCGGCTTCGGCATCGATGTCGTCGCTCTCGATGTCCAGATGCACCCGTGACGGGTGATCGACCCGCTGGACCTCAACGTCCAGGCCCGCCGGTGCGCCCAGCAGGTCGGCATACTCGGCGCCCCCTTCGGCACGCGCCGCCTGTGCCTGCAGGCCGAGCGCGGCGGCCCAGAAACGGGCGCCTTCGTCGGCGGGAAGGTCCTGGCAGTCGATGATGAATCCAGCCAGCCGGCTCTGGTGTGCCATGTGCTGCTCCGCACTTCGAGGGGTACGCGGCAGGGTAGCGCGGTGCATTCCGCGTACGTCTTCACCTTCGTGACGTTTCTGACTCTGCCGGATTTCGGGCCCGCCGTGTAACTAGTGGGTCAGGCACTCGGGAGGAAGGCGATGGCGGACGGAAGGCGGGATACCCAACGGATGTTGTTCGGCGATCCGGGTCCACCGGGTGCGGGGCTGTCAGTGGCAGTCGTGGTACTGCTGGTGCTGGCGACGATGGCCGCAGCGGTCGGCTTCCTGCGCCTGCAGGATTCGATGCTGGGACTGGGCCTGATCGGCGTGGCGGTGTTCCTGGCGATAGGGGCCCGCATCTGCCAGGCGCGCGATCAGCATCAGGCCCTGTATCGCCTGCTGTCGCGGCAGCCGCCGCTGTAGCTGCGGCTGCCGTGCGGGGTCAGTGCTGTGGCCAGTCCAGTTCGACCACCAGCGGGAAATGATCCGATGGCAGCACGCCATCGATGCGGCGGTCATCGGTCAGGAAGCTGCGCGCGTGGAAACCGCGCACCAGCACCCAGTCCAGCTGCGCGGTGGCCTTGCCAGTGAAATCGTGGAAGGTCAGTCGCGGGCCCTGCGGTGTCTTCACCTGGGTACGGGTGTCGTGCAATACGCGGGTGAATGCCTTGTAGGTGTCGCCGCCGGGTTCGCTGTTGAAGTCACCGGTCAGCACCACCGGCAGGTCGGCCGGCAGGCCGGCCACGCGCCTGCCGATCAGCTCGGCACCTTTCACCCGACGTGGTTCGTCCTCGTCGCGGTAGGGCAGGTGGGTATCCATGAAATAGAAGCGGCGGCCGTCATCGATGCGGCGGAACAGCGCCCAGGTGACCATGCGTGGATACAGGTTGCCCCAGGTGATGCTGCCGGGCACATCGGGCGTATCAGACAGCCAGAAGTTGCCTGATTCCTCGATCGCCAGCACCTTGCTGTCGTAGAACACGCCCATGTGCTCGTCGCCGCTGCCGCCGCGGCGGCCCTCGCCGAACCAGCGGTAGCCGGGCAGGTGCTGGGCAAGGTAATCGGCCTGCTCCTGCACCAGCTCCTGGGTACCGATCACCGCCGGGTGCGCATCGAGGATGACCTTCACCATCGCATCGCGACGATCGGGCCAGCGCTTGCCGGGCTCGGTATCGGCCGGGGTGCGCACATTGAACGACATCACCTTCAACGGCGCAGGGGCTGCGGCCCAGGCGCTGGTCGCAGGCAGGGCAAGCGCCAGCAGGGCACAGAGTAGGGGGCGACGGAAACGCGACAACATCGTGGAATCCCTCCATTCCATGAAAACGGTTTCACAGAGCATGCCACGAATGCGCGGACAGCGTTATGCAGGGATGGGTGGCTCGCGGATGCCGGGCGGGCGATGAACGTCCCACCCGGTGGACCGCGCACCGGCGATCACGGGTCGTAGCTCATCCCGTCGCCTGCCTTCTGCAATCGCGCAGATGCCCAGCGCGTATGCAGCACGCTGATCAGGCAGCAGGAAGTGTCTCCATCCTGATCAGTCTTCAATCTCGCCACGGCGGCCTGCCGCGCGCACTGCCTGAGCGGTGGTGGCCACGCCAAGTCGTTGCCGTGCTCGCCGCAGGTGGTTCTCAACGGTGCGCGCAGACAGCCCCAGCGTGGCCGCTATCTCTGCCTGGCGCCGTCCAGCGGCGACCCAGCGCAGCACCTCGCGTTCGCGTGCGCTCAGCGCGCCCGCGCGGATGTCGGCCGGCGCTTCGGCCAGACGCCGCGCCGCACGGAAGGCGGAGGTGCCGACCATGTCCAGCAGCACACGCGCGCTGGCGGATGCATCAATCGAGGTGCCGGCAAAACTGACCGCACCCTCCAGACCGGTCGGGCCGAACACCGGAACCTGCAGCCCATGCAGGCCATCGCCGCGCGGCTGCTTCACCACCTGATAGCGTTCGCCGCGCACGCCCTGGCGCTTGCTCCAGAAGAACGGCGCAGTGCTGTCCAGCACATGACGGTTGACCGGGCAGGCATGCAGGTAGCGGGCGAGTGCGGTATCGCTGCCGTCACCGAACCAGTCACCTTCGATCCAGTACACGCGCTGTGCGCCGCGCTCCAGCCCGGTTCCGGTGGCAAACACCAACAGGCGGTCGTAGCCCAAGGGTGAGGCGGCGGCGCGCAGCACGCCGCCCACCGCAGGCAATGACCGAGCCTGTTCCAGTTCCAGCAGCGCGGGCACCAGCGCAGGCATGGGCTCAGCGCCCCGCCAGTGCATCGAGCAGCGTACGCGCGGCCAGCTTGCCCAACGCATTGCCGGCCAGCGGGCTGTCGCCGGTCAGCAGCAGGCGATCCTGCAGCACGCTGCCATCGATGCCCTCATTGACGATCTGCACGCCCTGCTGGGCCAGTCGTTCGCCGAAGAACCAACGCAGCTGCCCGGGCATGTAGCCGATCTCCGGTGTCTGCCGGTCCATTGCGTCGGGGAAGGCGCAGATGCGGTAGCCGCGGAACAACGAGTCACCCTCGGCTTCGTCGACGCCCGCTGCCAGCAGCGCCGCCGGGCCATGGCAGAGGGTGATGATGTGGCGCTGCTCGGCCATGGCCCACTGCAAGGTGGCCTTCACAGCGCGGCTTTCCGGGAGGCCGATCAACGCGCCGTGCCCACCGGGAATGAAGACAGCGGCGTAGTCCGAATCGGTGCCCAGGCCGGCCACCACCTGGTCCAGCTGCAACGGCTGGCGGAAGCGTGCCTGGTAGCGTTCGTACAGGGCGCCGATCTCGCTGTCCTTGTGTGGGAAGGCCCACCATTCGAACTTGACCGGGTTGCCGGACAGCGTCGCCACGTCGATGTCGAAGCCGGCCTTGTCCAGGTGGTACATCGGCAGCAGGGTTTCCACCGGATGGTTGCCGGTGGAGAACAGGTGGCCATTGGCGGTCGGCAGATAGCGCTCGTCGGCGGCGATCATCAGCACCTTCCAGCGACCATCGCGGCGCGCATCCGGATAGTCGGCGCCGGACAGGTCGCTCTTGGGCGAGGTGAACTGCGAGAGCGAATACGGCGACGGGAAGAAGGCATCGCGCTCGGCCGGATCGGGGCTGGGCTGGCGGCTGGGCTCTTGCGTGTTCATGCAGACCTCCGTTGGGGGAAAGTGAGCCCAGCATAGGAGGCCGGACGCGCAGGCGCGATGAGGGATTCCCCTCAATCGGCCGCAACCAGGATGCTGCAGTGCGCCACCCGGCCGGTTGGACAGCGGGATTATGTCGTGTTATCTAGCCGGTGCCGGGATAATCCCGGCATAACCACACAGCAAGCAAAGGAATGAAAATGAAAAGATTCGCCCGAGCATTGCGCGTCACTCTGAATATTCATCCGAACGAAAAGAGCAGCGTGTGGAATACCTGGCCTCTGTGGGTCGAATTCTGATCCTGCGGGCCAAACCCGCGATCTAGCGGTAGCAAGACGAAGGGACTCGTCTTTCGAGTCCCTTCCTGCCGGAGACGCACTGCATGCAAGGGATGTCGAATGAAGGCAGCGCCATTGCTGCCGAGCGCCTGGCTGCGCGCGTGGAGCGCGAAGGGCCGGTGCTGAAACTGGAAACCGGCGGTATCGGGGTTTTCTGCCCGGAACTGGCCGGCAAGGTCGATAAGGAGAATTCCGAGCACCTGTTCGTGGTCGAGTCGCTGGCCGACCTGTTCCGCCGGCACGAACGCGTGCGCTGGAGCGAAGTGCGCAGCCTGATTGCCACGCGCAGTGCTGAACTCACCAGTGCACAGACTCTGGAGGCGTTGCAGTCGCGCATGCGGCAGGCATTGGACGCACTGTGCGGGCGCGAGCTGGATGCCACGCCAGCCGTGTGGAAGGTGATGGCGCATCCGCTGGTGCCACTGGTGATCGATGGGCTCGACGCACGCGGCACCGCAGCCATCGAACGCGCCCTGCATCTGCGCTACACCACCCAGGTCGAGCAGGTCATCCATCGGCGCCACCTGCTGCGCAACTTCCTCATCGGCCGTGCCGAATCACGGGCGATCGCCGCCGAACTCAAGCGCCGGGTCCGCAGCGGACGTTCGGCGCTGGACTACGCGCAGTCATTGCTGAGCCTGCGAGAGCGCATCGGCCTGGACAAGGTCACCTACCTGGTCACCGTGCAGCTGATCGCCATTTCCGGCGTGCCCGGCATGATGGCCGCCTGCCTGCTGTTGGCGATGCAGATGCATCCACACTGGCGCCAGCGCATCGAGGAGGAATTCGCGCCGCTCTCGGATGCGGAGATCCATGCGCTGCCGATCGCCAGGATTCCCTGCACGATGCGCTTCCTGAAGGAAGTGATGCGGCTGTACTCCACGCCCTTCAACAACCGCCGGGTGGCCGCCTGCGATCTGCAGGTGGAAGGGCAGGCCATCGCCGAAGGCACAGTGTTCGAGTTGAGTTCGTTCATCCAGCACCGCTCGGCGAAGTACTGGGATGACCCGCTGCAGTTCGATCCTGATCGCTGGTTGCCCGAACGGCGCAAGCGTACCGCCGGCATCTATGTGCCTTACGGCTTCCCAACGCGTTCCTGCGTGGGGTCGGCGGTCGGCAATGCACAGCTGGTACTGCTGTGCGCGCTGCTGGCACGCGAGTTCCGCTTCACCCCCAGCGCCGACTATCGGCCCGAGGTGCGCATGGAGGGCTTTGCGATTCCGGCGGCGCTGCATGGCACGTTCTCGCGTCGTACGGCCGGTGCCTGATCTGTCGGGACGGCGGCTTACTTTCCCGTTCGCCCGTGTGCCTGCATGTCCTCATGCAGGATCCGCCGCAGCTCGACGATGGCCGGCGTAGCTTCCTGCACGCTGTGTCCGGACACGATCACCTTCTCCGAATCCGCGTGCGGCAGGTGTGAACTCCAGTAGGGCACCAGCCCGTCATCGGTCTTCTCAAGTGGGCCATCGGCCTTGGCGCGGGCGATGATCGAGTGGTAGTGCACCTTCGGTGACATCGGCAGGTCAGCCACGGCGCGGACGAACGGGTCGTCCTTGTCCAGGTTCTGGATGCTGTTCATCTGGTAGCCGTGCTTGCCGTCATTGCGGTCGATCTGGCCGTCGTTGGCAATGGTGGCGACGTCTTCCAGCACGGTCAGTGGCAACCGCACCAGCCGGCCGATCCATCGGCCGAGGCGGGTGCCCGCCACGTCGGTGCCGCGATGCGGCGTGGCGATGAACACCACGCGGGACACTTCCGGTTCCGGCAGGAAGGTCAGCACCGGTGCGCCTTTGGTGCGCAGCAGTTCGCGCTGGGCGGGCGTCATCTGCGCGGTGGCCAGCAGGGTGTCGACCAGGTGGTCGCCGGAGGAGGAGATCATCAACCGTGCGATGACCCCGCCCATGCTGTGCCCCACCAGCACCATGTCATGCGAGGCCTGCGCCTTGCCGCTGGGGTCGAAGTGCTTGAACACTTCAGCCAGCGTGTGGCGCATCGCATCGTGGCTCATCGCGATGGGCATGTTGGTCGGGTAATAGAACTGCCAGACCTGGAAGTCCCGGCGGATCTCGTCGTCGCGCAGCAGTTCGTTGGCCACGTTGACCCAGGCTTCCGGACTGCTGGCCAGGCCATGGATCATCAGCAGCACGCGGCGGTTCGGGTCATAGGGCTGCATCATGTACAGATGCGGCGTGTCGATGCCGCCCTTGCCGCCGAACAGCGTGCGCAGCGACTGTCGGCTGAAGTTGGAGCGGGCCAGCCACAGCGCATAGCCGGCAGTGAAGTTGGCCGCCAGTGGCACCTGCTGGCCGTGCAGGGTCACTTCCGAAACCTGGTAGGGATCGTGGATCTCCAGCTCCGGCTCGTCATCGTGCAGCACCTCCCACAGGTTTGTCCCCGAGAAGCGCAATAGCACCGTCATCGATGGCGAGGGCATCTCGCTCCAGCTCTGCGTGGCCGAAGTGCTGGCCTGCGTTGCCTGCGCCGCTGCCGGAGGCGTGGTGGCCGTGCTGCCGGCCGGGTCATCCATCACTGCCACCAGTTCGGCACCGAAGCCATCGCGGCGATGCACGCTTCGCAGCGTGCCGGTGAACGACAGCGAGGCGGCGGGTACCAGCTCGCTGGGGGTACGCTGGTCCAGCGCCGATGCTTCGTCTGAAGGGGCCAGCACGAAGGTCCAGCGGCCCAGCTGGAAATGGCTGGCCTGGCCGTGCACGCGCCCGGTGGCATAGGCGTTGTAAAGCTGCACCGAGGCTTCCTGCACCGCCAGGTTGTAGTAATCGCGCACCTGGGTCTGGCGGTCTTCGAAGCCGCGCTGGTTCGCCGTGCGCTCGGTGAAGAACAGATAGGCATAGGCCTGGCGCGCGACCTGCATCCACGCATCGAGGCGTGGCTGGAAGTCGGCATCCAGCTCGGTGACGGCGGTCTTGGCACGGCCGGATGCCGAGTACTCGCGCTTTGGCGCCGGCAGGGTCATCGCATACTGCAGCCACAGCTCGGCCAGGCTGGAGCGCTTGTCTTCCTCGCGCACCACGATGCTGCCTTCCATCGCCTCGATGCAGGGCAGGCCGGGCTTGGCACAGACGCCCTCGTCGAGCCCGGCCACGCGCAGGGTCTCGATGGTCGCCGCGCTGAGCTTGCCGGAGGTCAGGATGTCACCGCGCTTGAGCGCGATGTACTGGCCGGGCGTGACCGAGGCAACCTGCACCGACGGCCCGAACTGGCGCAGCGTCGCGCAGCCGCCCAGGGTGAGCAGCACGGTGATGATGAGGGTCGTGCGGCCGATGAAGCCCAAGCCCGTGGTAGCCATGCGATCCTCCTGCGCGGTGGCGCCACTCTAGCGGTGGGCCTGTCAAAGCGGAATAGACCGGACGGTCGGTTTGGGCCTGGCCGCCTTGGGTGATTCAGCCATTCCCGTGTGACACTGCGGCCAATGAAAAGGACACGGTGATCGCGATGGTCTGGCTGGAAACGCGTATTCCCCCGCCCGTGGTAATGCTGCTGTTCGCCGCTATGGGCTTTGCAGCACGCTGGCTGTGGCCGGGTTTGCACCTTCGGGTGCCGGTGCCGGTTCTGCTGGCAGGGGTGACGGTGACGCTGGGTGTCGTGCTCAACTTGCTGCCCAAGATCTCTTTCCGACGCGCCGGTACCACCGTCAATCCTCTGCGACCTTCGGCGTCGAGCGCGCTGGTTACCAGCGGAATCTATCGCCGCACCCGAAACCCGATGTATCTCGGCCAGGCGCTGGTCCTGTTTGGTGCCATGGTGTACCTGCAGAACCTGATCGCGCTGCTGGTGGTGCCGCTGTTCCTGGCGTACATCACTTGGCTGCAGATCCTGCCGGAGGAGCGGGCACTGATGGTCCGCTTTCCCGAGGCGTACGCGCAGTACCGTCATCGCGTGCCACGCTGGCTGTAGCGTCGGCTACGCCATCAGCGGCTGATCTGGCACTTCACCGCCGCCGAATAGCCCTCGTAGTCGTCACCCGCGATCACGTGCAGGGTGTGGCGCTTGTCGATGCGCTTCACGTAGGAAGGTTCCTCGGTATTGGCATGCTCGTTGACCTCGGTCACCGACCAGGCCCTGGCCAGGCGCTTGGGATCGACGCCGTTCAAGTACACGAAGAGGCCTTTCTCGCCTTCGGCCACATTCACATCGGCACTGGTGACCGTGCCACCAAACAGCGCGACCGGCTTGTCCTCCGGCTCGAACGTGCCGCCCGGCTTCTTGGCCAGGCCGGCCGCCTGCAGCGCATCGATGGCGTCGGCCGCACTGAAATCCGAGCCTGCCTTGCAGGCCAGCAGCGCCTCCAGCGTGGCGATGCCGGGCGGCGCGATGGCCGGGGCTGCGGCGTGCGTGGCTGGGGCTGCGGCGAGCGCGGTGAGGAGCAGGGACATCGCGAGGGGGGCTTTCATGGCAGATCCTTCTGGCGGTCGCGGATGGAGGGACTGCTGTGTTGGAGGTGTCATCCCGATTATGCGCCACACGTCCTGCGCGACGTGCAGGCACAAAAAAGCCGGAACCCCAGTTGACGGGAGATCCGGCTTCTTGCGGCCTCGACAGGCCTTACAGATGGTGGAGGTGGGCTCTACCGTAGTTGCGCCTCGGGCCTTTGTACTGCGTGGTCAGGCTCCTATGCAGCGTCCGCGATACCCCCACCCATACCCCCGGTGTCGCCGGTCTGGTCGCGCTGCTCCATCTGCTCCTGAATCCAGGAATCGATCTCCGATTCGACCCATCGAACGGAGCTCCCCAGGTGGACCGGTTTCGGGAACTTCCCGGCCGAAATGCGCAAGTACAGGGTCGACTTGGCCATCCCAACCCGGGCCAGCACTTCAGCACGGCGAAGGAGGCGGCTGGGGGTGACTGCGGTGCTCTCGTTCATACTTCCTCCTTCGGCACGCCGGCGGCGGCCAGATTGGTGCCGCGGCGGCGGCGTTTCGATACGGGGGCCATGATCCGGTCGGCTTCGGCCCGGTCCCCACGGGAGAGCTCGATCAAGGCTAGGCCCCGGGCCTCCCACGCGCGCACGGTGGCCTTGCTGGCCTTGCTGAGGTCGACCCCAGACAGGCTTGGCAGCACGTGGCCCACCTCGTGGAAGTCGGGCACGTCGGTGTCGTGCAGAAGATCAGCCACAGCGAAACCCTCCTCGGCGGATGCCCGTGGCAGAATGCCGGCCAGTCCATAGGGGGAACTGCAGTTGGCCGAATTCCAGTATCTGACTCCATGCGTTGAGAACAGCGCTGCCTGCAACCTTGATTGGACCGCTCTCTCCGCATTGGGCGGATGGGCTGCGGCCATCGTTACGCTGATCGCGGTGTGGGTAGCGCTGCGTAGTGCAAACGACCAGAAGAAGGCTGCCGAGCGGGCAGTACAGGCAGAACGCGAAAAATCTGAGGAGCTTCAGAGGCGAGAATGGAAGCGAATCGATGATGAGAACAAGCGCAGGGCTGTGCATTTGGCGCACGCGTTTGCGAAGGAGCTGGTCTTCGCGCGAAGAAAGCTTGTGCCATCTCTCATTGACTGGGATCCAGCAAGGTTTTATCCCGGTACTTCCGCCGTGATTCTCGAATCGTTCGTCGCCAGTCAGCCATTCCCAGACCTGGTCTTTCTGCGGAGTTGCGCGGATCAGCTCCAGGGTTTTGAGGATGAAGATGTTTTTGCACTGCTGTCGGTTCTGACTGCTTGGCAGTTCTACAATCAAAGTCCTGGGCTGTCGATTGATGACGTAAAGGGTATGCCCGCCAGTGATTTGACTAGGGCAGTCACCATGCGCGTCAAGTTCGGCTTGGAGCTGTTGGACGTTATTGATGGGACCATCAATAAGTTGGCCCGATACTACGAGGGACACAAGTCCATCACTGGCGTCGCGTCTGAGGCGCTTCCTGAGCGTACCGCCAAGCGCCTTCAGCAGCTTCGGGACAGTCTCGCCTCCTGACGTGTGAGTCATACCGTCACTGACCATTGCCCACCGCCTTGCTGTCGATCAGGGCCAGCAGTTCTTCACCCATTCGCCGCTGCGAGTCATTGATTCCATGGCCAGCGCAGTTGGCGACCCAGCTTGCCAGCTTGCGGAATCGGCCCAGGTCCGCGGCCCGCGCGGGCGGGGCTTCGTAGGCGCGCTCGATCCGACCCAAGCCCTGCCTCTCCGCCTCGACGTAAGTCTCGTCCGCGTCGCCGCTGAGCCAAACCGAATGCTCCGCCGATTGATGGCGCTGGATGTAACGGTGTGCAACAACCACCGGCTCCCCCACCGGCTGGCGGGCGGCGAGTGCTGCTTCCAGCGCGGCGCGCATGCACGGTCGATCCTCGCCACTATCATCTGGGTGCGCCCAGTAAGCAGCATGCGCGGCTTCGACCATTGCATCGGTCACCAGCGCCCCCTGACCACCCGGGGAGGGCTGGGCGGAGAGGTGCGGGAGCGCATCGGCAAGAAGCAGCGCAGCTTGTTCGCGCGCATCTTTCAAGGTGGCGGAGCTCTCGGCGCAAAGCAGGCTTTCGGCCATCGCTTCGATTGCCGCATCCTGACCACCCCGGGAGGGATGAACCTGTAAGCCTTCCTTACACGTTGGCGGGGAGGGCTGGGCGGAGAGGGCGGCGACGCGCACAAGAACTGGAACCTCGCCGTTCGGGCCTTTGGATGCCACCTTTGCGGCGACCTGCATTGCATCCGTGAGGTTGCGTTCCTTCTCGATGGTCACGCCCTCGGCCATACGTAAACCGTTGACGAACCGGGCGAAGACGAAGGGAGGTTGATCCCCCAGCCTCACCCTCCCACCGGGCTGCACGTCCGCCAGGGTCTTCTTGTCGGTGGTCATCCGTTCTTCTCCAGTAGGAAGTTGGTGTCGATCTGCCAGCCGGCCTCACGGGCCCCGAGCAGGCGCAGCTCGTTGGTGTCGAATTCGTCCAGACCGAGCATCCTGGCGGCCAGCTCGATGTGGTTCGGTGAGATGGGCCGGTCTCGGTAGAACAGGTCGTAGACGTTGTGCTTCGAGCAGCCCCAGACGTCAGCCAGGTCCTGCATGCGCTTGCCTTCCTCCAGGAGGTGGCGCTTCAGGTGCGAGCGCACGCTGTCGATCGAGCGGGGAACGCGGATCGGACGACTGCCGGCGGCCATGCCGTTGTTGGCGTGCTGGCGTCGGTTCATAAGGCAGCCCTCACAAAGGGGACCCTGTGCAGGCTGCCATTGACCAACGCGCAGCTTCCGGCGAGCATCGGCCAACCAGCAAGGAGCGCGTTATGAAGCCAGAGATCCAGACTGATTCGTTGAGCACTAGCTACTACGGCCAAGATATCTACGTTGAGGCCTGGCAGCCGAATGGCGGGAAGGCGTTCGTGCACCTGGTGCAAGCCGGTGAGCTCCCTGACATTGATAACCCCGACTGCGGCGAGCACGACACGCTCGAAAAGGCCCTGCACGCCGGCCTGCGGTTCGCGACGTCCCTGATCGACAACTAGGGCTGTGCTCATGCGGCCTCCGCCAGCGGCAAGGCGACCGGGTCCAGGTTCGCGTCGATCAAGGCGTAGAACGGCGGTGGGCTGACGCTGTTGCCGCACATGCGGACCTGGGCCGTGGTCTTCAACGTGGTGCCGTCGGCCGTCCGGTCGATGATGTAGGTCGGCGGGAAGCCCTGCGCACGGAACAGCTCATGTGGCTTGAGCATCCGCAGGCCGATATCCACGATCACGTAGGGCGTGCCCTTTATGACCACGGTGACCAGCGCCAGGCGGTCCTTGGTGGTGACCGTGTCCACGGGGTCATGCAGCCCCACGGCGATGCCGCTGCCGTAGTACTTCACCAGGAACGCGGCAACTCGCAGGGCACCTGCCTCCTGCTCGGGGGACAGTTGTGCCAGCTCCGCCGCCGCAACGGCATGCCCGCCGTTGCCACTGGCAGTGACCGTGCCGACCGGCGAGTGAGCATCCTTGCTGCCAGCTCCCCAACGTTGGACGCCGCCAGATCGACCTTCGCCGTGTGCGGCCTGGACCATGAAGGCACTGGATACCGCGTGGTGTTCCGTCTGAGCGGCTACTGTGGTGAGCGGCGTGCGCGCATCGGCGCCGATCATGTTCCGTCGCAGCGTGACCAGCGAGGCGGCGGCCACACCGAGAGCGTGCGCTGCGCCGGCTGGCCTGGCTGCACCAGCGCCGGAAGTGATCGTCGGCACGGGCTCGGTGGCCGCCGTGCCGATGCTGTCGCCGCGGAACTTCACCAGATGCGGCGCGGCCACAGCGTGCTTTACACCGCCCGCGACAATCGTGCCCAGCGGCTGCTGCAGGTCGAGTGCACGCGGGGCCTGGCCCTCGCGCTCGCCATAGCCGGTCTGGACAAGTGTGGGGGTTACTACCGAGAAGTGCCCAAGGTGCCGGGCGGCTTGGGCCTGATCGTTGTGGACTACCTGCAGCTGCTGACCGGCAAGGGGAAGTCGGAGAATCGGAACGATGAGGTGTCGTACATCTCGCGCCGCCTGAAGGGCTTGGCGAAGGAGCTGAATTGCCCGGTCATGGCGCTGTCGCAGCTCAACCGCGGGGTCGAGGCGAAGACCGACAAGCGCCCGGGCATGGCCGACCTGCGCGAGTCCGGCGCGATCGAGCAGGACGCCGACGTGATCGCGTTCCTGTACCGGGACGACTACTACAGCAAGGAAGCCTGCGGCGCGCCCGGGATCTCGGAGTTGATCGTTGCGAAGAACCGCCAGGGCGAGACCGGCACCTGCTACCTGCAGCACCGCCTGCAATGCAGTGCCTTCGATGACTACACCGGCCCTCGGCCGAACTACAGCCTGAAGGGCACATCCACCGTTGGCGGTAGCGATGACGACTTCGACGTGCCGGCTTCTGGCCGACGCCACCGTAGCCGGCGCGACCTTGCTGCAGGAGACGACGCATGACCGTGATGACAGCAGCTGCGCGGAAGATCCGCGCGAAGCGGGCCAGTCGGCCCATCTATGCGACCTGCATGCGCCTGGTCGATCCGGCCACGGGTGAGGAAATTGGTGCGTTCGCCCCGAGCAACGACATCGATCGCAGGCTGGCCAAGGACCGTGGGTACCGGGTCGGGCATGAGTATCGGCTGGATATCAAGGCTTCCCGCAATGCCGCTTTCCATCGGCTGGCCCATGTCATTGGACACCTGCTGGTCGACAACGTTGAGGCGTTCCGTGACCTGGACGCGCATGCCGCGCTGAAGAAGCTGCAGCTGGATTCGGGTATCTGCTGCGAGATGGTGGAGATGGACGCCAGCCCGGTCATCTCGGCGCTGCTGGATGCCGCCGAAGCGGTGCTGGGCGCCGGCGCGCGCAGGGTGCTGGCGGCGGTGCTGCCGGAGATCCGGACCATCCCGGTGAAGGTGGCCCAGTCGCTGGCCTTCGATTCGATGGAGGAGGAGGACTTCGCCTCCTTCTTCAAGGGCATCACCGCCTGGATCGGTGACCACTACGCGCACGTCATGCTGGACGACGTGCGCGCGGACTACTGGCGGATGGTCAACGGTCGGCAGCAGGGGAGAGCGGCGTGATCACTCTCCTAGAAGTTCGGAAATTGACTTCATCCCTGGTTCTGGCTCGGGCTGCTGCTTTTTACGGAGCAGGTCCTCATATCGACGGGCCCCCTCTTTCGTCAGGCCAATGGGATCTCGGCTCGCATAGTCGAGTGAAACCAGCCGGTCGATCATCGGTGTGTGCATCGGCGGCTGGCCAACGTGCAGGTAGGAAAGCGAATCCAGAAGGAGCTGTTCGTCTCGAAAGAGCTTCATTGGTTGAACTTCCGTGTGATGTGGAGGCTGAAGCATGAGGCGCGGGCGATCCACAGGCAAGAAGACCAAAGCCCAGCTCGCCCGGCTCGACGCCATCAAGGACATCGGATGCATCGTGGCCTACAGCCTTGGGATCCGGTTCGGCGAGAAGCCTGTGCCGGCCGAGGAGCACCACCTGACCGTCGGCGGGAAGCCCGGCCAGAAGCGGCGCGGCCATGACTTCACGATCGGCTTGAACCCCTGGTCACACCGCGGGGAGCCCTTTGGAGGCATGTCCGCTGCGCAGTGCGAGGAACTGTTCGGCCCGTCCTATGCCCGCCAACCCCGCAAGTTCCGGCAGGAGGTCGGCAGCGATGACTACCTCTTGGACCTGCAGAACACCCTGATCGAAAAGCACCTGGAGAAGACCTCATGGCGACCAGCCGCCTGATTATCAGTATCGACCCCGGCCTGACCGGGGCCATTGCGGTGCTGGCCGACAGTACGCCCGGCCCGGTGATCGACATGCCGCTGCTGACCGTGGGCGAGAACCAAGAGGTCGACGCCCGGGCAATTGCTGTTTTCATCCGCGCTGCCAAGGACATGAACCCTGGCGCCGCTGTGTCCGGAGTCATCGAACGCGTCCGGGCGATGCCACCGAAGCGCGGTGCCGACGGCAGAGAAGAACGCCGGGCGGGCCCTCAGTCGTCCTTCAACTTTGGCGACCACTACGGCAAGGCCAAGGCGGCATTCGAGCTGCTGGGCATTCCCTACTTGCGCGCGGAGCCGGCTAGCTGGAAGCGCCGCTTCGGCCTGATAGGCCAGGACAAGGACGCGGCTCGGCTGCTTGCCATCCAACGCTTCCCGGCCGCCGCGTTCCAGCTCCAGCGAAAGAAGGACAACGGCCGCGCCGATGCGCTGCTGATCGCCCTGTGGGCCGAGCACCAGCTGGCCATGGGCCAGGCGGCCGCATGACCGGCGCCGAGCTGCGCCTGCAGAAGCGCTACCGGGCCTACCTGCAGAAGCACGGCCGCTGCTCCGTCTGCCAGTTCCGGGCCACCGGCGCTGCAGGGTTCCACTGCAAGGGCTGGCCCGACCGGGCCGGCACCTGCGACACCGACAGCAAGCTGCCGGTTTTTCGATTCGATGACGCCGTACTGGAGGGCATGCGCGATGCGCAACACTGATCCGCTGACCGAAGAACTGCGGCGCTGGGGCCACGCCCAGGTGAATCGATTTGCGCTGAGCCGCGCCAACAGGAGCGTGCATGTCCTGGACAAGGTCCGTGACCACGCCCCGCTGACGCGGGAGCGGGCTATCCAGGATCTGGTCGGCCGCGACGGTACCGACCGACGCCGCCTGATGGCGGCTGGCGCCGGCGTGAAAGGCCTGCGCAGTGTGCCACTGTGGGCTGCAGATCCGATTCGTGCCTCAAATGACGCAGATCATCCTCACGATAACCCTGAGATCGCCGTCGATGTTGGCGTTCCGGATGAGCTGCGTTGGATTGACCGGGCTCTGGCATCGATGGAGCGGCAGTACCCTATGCGGGCGCTGATCCTACGGACCGAGTACACCGTGTCGGCCAGCCAGACCGTCAAAGCCAGAATGGTGGCGGAGCAATACGGAGGCAATTTGACCTTGCGACAGTACCGTTACGAGCTTTCCAAAGCGCTAGACTGGTGCCGCGGCCGGGATGCCGCATGACAAGGATTTCTAGTGAATCAGCCAACAAATTCTCAGGTGGATGGCGTTGCGTCGTCCTCACCTCCGACAACACCCGCGCCTCAGAAGCCTAGAAGCGAGCTAGGTGAAAAATGGCGGGCTTTCGGACGCATGTGGCTTGAACCGTTCAATGGCTCGTTGACCGTCCTCCTAGCAGTAATGTACGCGCTCGGTCTTGCCGGCCTTAGTGGTGCAGTGGGTATTCTTTCTCAGACGGTCTTGGCTATTGGGTCAGGGGTTCTGGGTGGTCGTATCGCAAATGCTGTTTCTGTAGTAAATAGTGAGGCTATTCTCAAGGCTCGCGGCACTGTTGCAGTGCGCAGCCTGAACCTGATGCTGCGCAACGTTGGCGCTTTGGATACCAGGGTTGGGAGCTTCTTGAGAGAAGCGAAGGCTCCGTTGGAGGCAAAGAACTACGAGGAGATCCGGGAAATGTGCCGCGTGCTCTCCGAGGAGGGCGTTACCTCGATTGAGAACTGGGTGGACATTGTCCCAGAGGCGAAAGCTGCGAGCGTCGTCGGCCACTTGACTGAGCTGAGAGACGCGATCAATCAGCTTGAGGCGGAGAAGATCGCCATGCAAGAGCAACTGAATGATGCTGCTGTAGCTGGTGCGGAGGCTGAACAAAATCTTCGGGATCAGATCGCAGCGAAGGATCAACGGATCAACACCCTCGAAAACGCCTACACGCAGTCGGTTGCGTCAGTTCTGTCGCGTCTTTCTTCGGGCGATCGTACAACAGAGAAGCCAAAATCTGCGCTGGAAGCCTATTTGGAGGCCTCCTCAAACCAGCGCTTCACGACACTTCTTACTCCCAACGGAAAGAGGGGCGTTCACATTAGACCGAAGCCGTCTAGCGCTCCGCCTCCACCCAAGCCGCAGGCTTGACAGTGACGTCACTGATCTGCATCATTTTGGCACTGTCAAGAATTGTCCCCGAAGCCCCGGCCCTGCGTCGGGGCTTCTGCGTTTCCGCAACCCGAACACCGATCAACCACCGCGCCGAAACCCTCTCCGCTCGCCGTGAGGCGATTGGGGCTGGCGACAACGCAGGCGGGCGGTCTGCGCACGGCCCTTGGAGGCCGGGCAGCGCCTAGGCAGCGGTGGTGATCGGCCCTACAACGGGATGAGTTGCCAGATGGGCGCTGGGCCGGACTGTAAATCCGGCGTCTCCGACTCGCGTGGTTCGACTCCACGTCATCCCACCACCTACACCCGCAGCCCCCCGGACCAACCACATCGTCGCGCACCAGCCGGTTGCGGGGCGGGCACCTATGCAGGAGAGACCATGGTGAGCACCGAAACCGTAGCCGCCGCCATGGGCGCCGGCCAGTACGCCAAGCCGCTGGAGGACGTCTGCATCCAGTTCGGCATCGTGACCGCGCTGCAGAAGGCACACTTTCTGGCACAGGTCGCGCACGAATCCGATGGATTCCGCACGGCGACCGAATACGCGTCGGGCCGGGCCTACGAAGGGCGCGCCGACTTGGGGAACGTGCAGCGTGGCGACGGCGTGCGCTTCAAGGGACACGGCCTGATCCAGCTGACCGGGCGTGAGAACTACGCGGCATTCAGCCATGCCATGGGGCGCGGCGATTACTTCCTGCGAGAGCCGGAGGCGGTGGCGATGCTCCCGTGGGCCGCGGTAGCTGCGGGCTGGTTCTGGAAGCGCAGGGGTCTGAACTCCCTGGCCGACCGCGACGACGTGGTGGCTGTGACGAAGCGCATCAACGGCGGCACCAACGGGCTGGAGGACCGGAAGCTCCGGCTGGCGCAGGCCAAAAAGCTGTTCGGTCTCGCATGACGGCCGCCAGGAAGAAGGCCGCGAAGCTGTCGCCAGTGGACCAGCTGCAAGGCGTGCTGGTGGTGCTGGAGAGTCAGAAGGCCAAGAACCCCACCGCCGAGCTGCTGCTGGCCATCCGCGAGATGGTCAGCGACGCGCTCGCTGTCCTGCAGGAGCCTGACCCGACCAAGCAGCGCATCGCATTCGTCCTGCTGGCGGTGCAGCAGTCCACCCAGGTGGCCATCAAGGAAGTAAGGGGCAAGCGCCTCACCCGCGTGACCATCATCGACCAGCCCCTCTACCACTGGGCGCTGGAGGAAATTCATTCACTGGCAGGTGCCGCATGACCTTCGCCACCCGCAACATCGGCGCCGCGCGCGTCGGCATCGCCGTGCTGGTGCTGTTCCTGCTGGGGATGGCCATGGCCGCCCTGATCGCGGTGGCCATCCCGCCGGAGAACAAGGACTCCTTCGGCATGCTGATCGGCGGCCTGAACAACGCCACCGGCATGGTCATTGGCTACTTCTTCGGAATGACCCGTAAGGGTCCAGGGGCATGACGTGAAGCGCATCGCAATCTACCTGCTGGTGTTCGTCGCATGGTCCGCTGGCATGTTCGGTGCTGGCTGGGCCTGGCGCGGTGATCGGGCTCAGACCGGGGAAGCCCGACAGCAAGCCAGCACCAGCGCTGGGCAGGTCCAACAGCTCAGCGAGACCCGTGCTGCAGAGCACAGCCAGGCCGAAGCGCTGGCCACCATCGGAGCCAAGCATGAAGAAGACCGCACTGCGGCCACGGCCGTCCCTGCTGCTGTTGCTGCTGGCGTGCGTGATGGCAGCCTCCAGCTGCGCGACGACCTCGCCACCTGCAACACCGCTCGCCTGTCCGAAGCCGCCGCCGGCGCCCTCAAACGTGACCAGGCAGCCCAACTACGAGCAGAGGTCGCGGGCGCTCTTGTTCAAATCGGGCGAGACGCCGATGACCACGTCCGTGCATGCCAAGCCGTGATCACCGCCGACCGCGCCAGCGACGACGCAGCGCCTTGACGAGGATTGCCGTGAGCGCTCCAGCGACGCCAGAAGCGGCCGCCCCGACCAACGTGAAGATCAGTTGCCAAAGTAGTTCAGACATTTCGAGGTTGTTCCGTTCAAGGGGTGAAGCGACGTTGGCACGGGTCTCCACACGGATTCCCGACTATTTGCGTGTAGGGCCTGCGTCTACAGGTTGCCGGGTGCCACTCTGGCTTCCCACTTCCGCGATTTCCGGTCGCCTCCGCATGGTGGCCTCGCTCCAGAGCCCTTCCCACTTGCAGAATTTCCGCCCCCGACCATGGCCAAGACCACACCCGCCCGGGCAGCGCCGTTGACACCGAAACAGCAGCGGTTCGTCCAGGAGTACCTGCAGGATCACAACGGCACCCAGGCGGCCATCCGCGCCGGGTACAGCGAGAGCACCGCGAGGCAACAGGGCTCACGGCTTCTGACCGAGTCGAGCACGGACGTGACCGAGTACGACGCGTACTTCTCCGGCCTCATCAACAAGAGCGCGCTGGGGCAGGAGCTGCTGTCCGAAATCGAGAGCATCAGCAGCATCGTGCCGTTGATCTGGGACGCAGATGCCACGTATGAGCCGGGCCAGACCGTGGTGCACAACGGCAAGATCTGGTTGTGGACCGACGCCGACCCCGGCAATGAGGAACCGCCAGGCACGAAGTGGAAGAGCGTGGGCGACGCTGTGGCGGAGGCCGGTGCGTTGGTCGGGCGGATCGACCAGCTGGAGCTGGACGTTACGGAGATCGACGGCAAGGTTACCGCGGTGGGCAACCGGGTGGACGGCCTGGTCGCGCAGTACAGCGCCGAGCATGCGGGCGATGAGGACTGGAACGCAGGCGATGAGGACTCGTTTGCCGGCACGATCACCACGCTGACGGTCATCGCCAGTGGCGACTATGCGCTGGGCCGGCGCGTGGATACCACCGAGGCGGCGGTGGGCGAAACCCGGGCGATGGTGCAGGCGACCAGCCAAGCCTTGGTGGATGTGAATGGCAAGATCAGCGCCTCCTACAGCCTGAAATTGCAGATCGCCGCCAACGGGCAGTACTACGCGGCCGGTATGGGGATTGGCATCGAGAATCAGCCGGACGGCAGCTACCAGAGCCAGGTGCTGTTCACGGCCGATCGCTTTGCGTTCGTCAACCTAGTCAACGGGCAGCTGACCTCGCCGTTCGTGATTCAGGGCGGCCAGACCTTCATCAACCAGGCGCTGATCGGCACCGCGTGGATCGCCAGCGCCAAGATTGCCGATGCGGCGATCACCAACGCGAAGATCAGCGGGGTGATCCAGTCCGATGACTACGTCGCAGGCCAGACCGGCTGGAGGATCGACAAGGCCGCTGGCGGCGGATTCCAGTTCAACGGAATGGTGGCCGGCGGGTATCGCCTCAACATCACCAACCAGGGCGTCTACATCTACTACCCGAACGGCAACCCGGCCGTCGAACTTGGAGTGCTGCTGTAATGGCCGATGTGGGTCTGCGAGTGAGGAGCGAGAGCGGGTATGTGGAGACTACGGTCACCACGCGCCTGACCAAGATCATCGGGTCATACACGTTCCCGCTCTACAACCCGGTCAACTCCAACAACAAGTGGATCGCGCCGCCCGAGGCAAACGGGGGGCTCATCGTCAATGACTTTTCCGGCGGTGAGCCCTTCTACTACTTCACCTGCGAGGGCCAACGATCAGTGTACGGAATGCTGGTTCCATCGGTGACCATCTCCGGGAACAGCATCAACTGGAGCTGGGACCCTGACGTGGTGAACTTCCACGTCAGGATGGAGATGTTTCCGAGCAAGCCCACGACGGATACCGTCGGCGGCATCACCCTTCACTACGGGATCTACAGCTGATGGCCGTCGGACTTCGCGTGCGGAACCAAGGGACCGGGCAAATCCAGATTGGGGCCGGCTACCGGAACCTGCAGTTGGCCGAGTCTGGAACCCGGGATACAGGAACATTCTCCGGTGGCGCGACCGCTGGATCCCCTCCCTTTGCGTCTTGGCCAGGGCGAGGGGTTCTTGCCTCCACCAACGGGACAACGAATCTCCACGTCTGCCGCTACATCAATGATTCCGTTGGGACCACCACGGGGTTTACTCTGGTTCAGAGCGGCGTGACGTGTTACGTGTATGCGTCAAGCCAAGCGCCGAACAAGACGATGGAGTACTACACGTTCAGTGCTGCTCAACGTGAAGCATCCGGCCCCGTCGGACTACGGATGCGCGGTGAGGATGGCTCTGTGTTCTACGACTCAAGGCGGAAGGGCCTTCGCGTGCTCCAGGTAGTGCCGTTGCCCACGGTCGCAGGGCCTCCGGTCCAAATTGGCCAGTTCTTCCCTGGCGTGAAGATTGGCATTGCCATTCCATCGCCGCGTTTCTACTACTTCGCACAGTCGCAAGACCGCTGCACGATGACAGCCGACTACTTACACATGACCAGCGACAACCGGATCTTCATCTCCAGACTGGAAGTGATGCAACAGACGTTGATCACCAACACCTTCCCGGTCGGTGGTGTGACGATGGGGCCGCAGAACGCCACGATCTTCATCGTGGACCTGACCGAGGTGCCGCTGGGGTTCGGTTGATGGCGGAGTCGCACGGATGGTGATCGATCTTGATTGGGAAATGCTCGATTTGTGGCTCTAAAGTCTCCTCACCTTGAATTGGATCACAACGAGGATAGTCAGGGCTCTGTAGCATCGGCTTGCGGGCAAGACGCTCGTAAGGATAGAAAAGGATCATCGTGAAGCTTTCAACCGTTCTATTGTCGCTCGGTCTTTCGGTGTCGGCGGTTTGCTCCGCTCAGTCGACTGCCTCGAATGGAGAGCCGGTTCTTCCTGTTGATGCTCGCGAAGTTGCCAGTCTGCTGGCATCTCCGTTAGACGCTCGGCCATCAGGTTTTACAAGTCGAGAGACTTTCAGGTTCTTCAACTCAAGTCAGAAGGGGCACTTCTCATATCACGAGATGCCTCAGAACTGGGGGAAGCTCGGCTGGCGCAACGAAGGCTCGCTGGGCTTCGTTTCCACGACATACTTCGAGAACGCGCGGCCCATGTACATCTGTGCGATGTACGATCCATCGTGGAACAACCACATTGTCAAGTACTTTAGCTCGAATGATCCGGGCTGTGAGGGTTATCATCCGATTGAATGGGGCTATTTTGAAGGATACCTCTCTTCAACTCAGGTTCCTGGCACGGTGCCGCTCTATCGCTGCTACATAGAGGCGACAAAGGATCATTTCGACACTCACTCGTCGAATTGCGAGGGTGAGCCTGCGGCAAAGCTGGAGCTCGTGCTCGGTTACATCTTCTTGTGATACCAACGCCGCTTAGCCAAGTGCTGAGCGGCTTCACTCGATCACGACAATGGGCGCGGTCAGATTGCGCCCATGTGCTATTCCGCCCAGATCACCGCCGCGTATCAGAAGCTGGTTAGGATGACCGGCGCCACCCTGTCGCTGCAGGAGTTCGCTGCGCTCTATGCCCATGACCCGGGCAAGAAGCGACCCAAGACCCCGAAGGCCATGGACGACGCTTTCCGAGGCGGGGCAAGCCCGGCAGAGCTGGCGGTGTGGGCCGAGGTCGAGCAATGGAACAGGGCCGAAGCCACCATCCTGGAGCAGGAGCTGTTCGCCAACCGCAAGCGGCTGGCCGACGCCGAGCGGGCGCTCCAGGTGAAGGAGACGAAGAAGGCCCGGGAGGACGTTCGGATTGCCGGCAACAAGATCGAGCGGGCCAAGGCGCGGCTGGCAGACCTGCAGCGCGTCGAGCCGAAGGATCGCGACAGCCGTATCTTCCCCGGCGTCTACGCCCCGGTGATCGTCTCCGAGGGCGGAAAGCTGGTCATCAAGCCGATGCGCTACCAGTGCCGCCTGGCCGGGAAGCCGGCCAACTACGACCAGCGCTTCCCCGGCACCTACAACGCCCGCCGCGACAGCCTGGAGAAGTTCTGGGCGCCGGCGTTCGGACACACCCGCGGCCTGATGGTGGTCGACACCTTCTACGAGAACGTCGAGGGCCCGGACGGGAAGAACCAGGTGGTGCAGTTCACCCCGCGGACGGGCGAGCCGATGCTGGTCGCGTGCCTGTGGTCGCACTGGAAGGACCCGGCCGGCAAGGAGCCGGATCTGCTGTCGTTCGCCGCCATCACTGACGACCCCGAGCCCGAGGTGGCCGCCGCCGGCCACGACCGGACCATCATAAACATCAAGCCCGAGCACGTGGATGCCTGGCTCAACCCAGACCCGGCCAACCTGGACGCCCTGTACCGGATCTTCGACGACAAGCGGCACCCGTTCTACGAGCATCGCTTGGCTGCGTAAGCGGACACCCACATACATCCAGGCCATTTTGGGGTTCGACCACGTCGTGAGCCCCGACTGATTGTCAGCCACCACTTGGTAGATTAGGAGTTCTTGCCGTTTGGTTATTGTCGATTCTGCCCAGCTCTCGTCAACAGCGTTATGGCCTTTGACAACTCCGAATTATCACTCATTGCGGAGGCCAGTCGATTGGACGTCTCAAAGAGAATTGTCCGAATGGCTGTCGCATACTCAAGACACTCTTCGTCCTCGAGTGCATGAATTCCTTCGCTGAGAGCGGTGTGTAGAAGCGATATAGGGTTCTGGCCATTGATCAGCAAGGACGTCGGGATTGCGTGCTTGATCGATTGCAGTGACTTGGAGAATTGGGTTTCCTTCTTCGCTCTTTCAAGGTCATCAATCACCGGGTCATTGGGTAAGGTCGCGCGAAGCACACGAATGAACTCGTCAAATAGCCGCCCCTTCTGGTTCTCTATGACCCTCCGGTAGTATGCAAACGCGCCAACTCCCAAGCCCAGGGACTCTGCTCGGCGTCCCTTCAAGAATGCGTCGCGGTCAGGCCCTACCAGTGTCATCGCCTTTGCTGGGATTGGAGGGCCGAATGCCGGCTCCTCGCCAAACTTCATCGCCTGAAACGTTATCCCGCCCTGGTCCCCAATCATTCTCTTTATCTGTAATGCGAATACCTTGGAGGAGCTTGAGCAATCGCAGCAGACGTAATGGTAGTAAGCTCTCGATATGTTGAGTTCATCAATACGGCCCAGGACGTTGTAAGTTGATGTCGTTCTGAAGAAGCGATCGCCGCCGCAGTGTTCGGAAGAGCAGTGAAGGCGGATCCGTGGTAGCGCAGCCTGAAGGCCGGAGTGAATTGGGTTTATGAACCATTTCTCAATGTCTAAAGAAACGCCGGGTGGGACGTTGGCGAGAAGATTGGCGAGACTTTCCATATCTGTTCTGAAATCGACTGGTTCGTCCTAGATTAGCCTCTAATGGACGGCCATCACCAGTGCGGGTCGAGTAGTTGAACGGCTTGTGGGGTACAGAATGATCTTTGCCCTCTTTGCCCTCTTTGCCCTCTTTGCCCTCTTTGCCCTCTTGACCTGATGCGGCGCGCTGGGGGCCTTGCATGCCTTCATCCATGCGTTTGTGATGGCATTTCGCAGGATCTGCGACGGCCGGCCGTATCCTTTCGGGCATGCTCCCCTCGCACGGCTACCAAGGCTTCCGCACCGCCCCCATCCCCTCTGGCTGGGTCCAGACCGGCGAGCGCTGGGCGCTTTGGTACAACGGCCGGGAGACGGCCGGCGTCGAACCCGATGGCGGGCCTGGGGTGCGCCTATGGCTGGAAGGCCACAAGTTTTGGGAAGTGAAGGAAGCGCGCGCCGCCAACGTCCGCCAGGCGAAGCGCTACGCCGAGCGCTGGTGCGCCGCCAGGCTGTATCCCGATCTGCCCCTGCGCCAGGCGGTTGCCCGGCTGACCGACAGCACCCTGATCCAGCCCGAGCCGCCGCTGCCCGGCCTGCCGCCGACCCGCGAGCAGCAGCAACAGGCCCGGCGCCTGGCCGAGGCTGGAGCGAACGAGGTCGAGCGGATCAAGGCGGCGCTTGAGCCGCGCAAGCCGCCGGCAGAGACGAAACCCCGAGCGAGGGACGCTCGCACCAAGGCGTGGGTGAGGGCAGGGCTGCAGCAGCTACGGCGCGGGGTGTAGGCGTCAGGCAACCCGCAGCTGCACCACATTCCCATCGCGCAGCCGGTCCAGGTAGTCCGCCCACTCCTGAATCATCCGGATCCGTTCATCGAGATGGGTCGTGCGGTTGTAGGCGCGTCCGTTCGGGTCGCGCACGGCATGCGCCAGCTGGTGCTCGATGATGTCCGGGCGGAAGCCCAGCACCTCGTCCAGCAACGTGCGCGCGGTGGCGCGGAAGCCGTGACCCGTCACAGTGTCCTTGTCGAAGCCCATGGCGCGCAATGCTGCCAATACCGCCACCTCCGACATCGGACGATCCTTCTTACCCCTGGCGGGGAACACGTACTTTCCCGACTCGGTGTAGGGCTTCAGCTCGCGCAGGATCTCAACGGCCTGGCGCGCCAGCGGCACGATGTGAGGCTGCCGCATCTTCATACGTGCTGCCGGGATCGACCACAACCCCGCATCCAGATCCATCTCCGCCCACTCGGCCTGCCGCAACTCCCCCGGACGCACGAAGACCAAAGGCGCCAGCTTCAGCGCCGCGCTGACGATACCGGCACCACGGTACGCGTGTAGGGCGCGGAGCAGGCCGCCCAGCTGGACCGGGTCTACCACCGCGGCGTGGTTCCGTTCTGGAGGCGGGACCAGGGCGCCGCGTAGGTCCCCGACGGGGTTCCGCTCGGCTCGGTCGGTCGCCACGGCGTAGCGCATGACCTGGCCGCAGTTCTGCATGACGCGGTGCGCGGACTCGAACGCCTGGCGCTCCTCCATCTTGCGGGCGATCTTCAGGAAGTCAGAGGCCTTCAGATCGGCAGCGCGCAGCTTCCCGATGTGGGGAAAAACGTCATTCTCGAACCAGGCCTGGACCTTCTTGCTGTACGTCGGCACCCAAGGGCGGGCCTTAAGCCACTCCCGGGCAATCGCCTCGAAGCTGGAAGCAGCATCCACGACGGCGGCCGTCGCTGCGGCCTTCTTGTGCTCGCCGGGGTCCACCCCGCTGCGCAGCAGACGCCGGGCATCGTCTCGCGCGTCTCTGGCGCTGGCCAGGCTCACGTCGGGGTACAGGCCCAGCGCAAGCACCTTCTCCTTGCCCCCGAAGCGATACTTCCAGCGCCAGCTCTTGGCGCCGGCAACAGTGACGTAGAGGTACAGGCCGCCGGCGTCGGACAGCTTCTGCGGCTTGTCGGCTGGCTTCGCGCGGCGGATCGCGAGGTCGGTCAGGGGCATGGGGGTATCGGCTTTTTGTGGGCGGTGCGATACCCCTAGATATACCCCCACCGTCTCATAGCCTGCAACGGAACGGCATGGACAACCATGGAAAACGAAAAAGCCGGAACCCCTTATTTGACGAGGGATTCCGGCTTTTCGTCGACCCTTACGGACCCGGTATTGGTGGAGGTGGGCGGAATTGAACCGCCGTCCGAAGGCACTCCATCCCCAGCACTACATGCTTAGCTCACCGTTGGATCTCGTCCCCGAACAGCACGGTGCGCAAAGCGCATCCGGGAACCAGCCTGTTGTGTTCTAGTGCCGGACTGACAGGCAGCCGTCCAGCGCGATTCCATGATAGTGACTCTACACCGCGAGCATGGACACAAGCGGTTTCGAGGCTTAGGCCTTAAGCGGCCAGAGCGTAGTTGTCGTCGTTGGCAACTAGAGTTTTGCAGCTGGATTTACGAGGAAAGCTACCCCCTCGGCATGCGCCAGGCGACTTCACAACCCCCGTCGAAACCAATGCACCCCCGGTTTCTTCAAGTTCTGCAAGGTACAAGGCCTGTTTCGTGTCGCCACGGTCAGTGCCTGCCCAACAGTGGCAATGCTACGGCAAAACAGCTGAACAGTCACCTTGGCAATCCACAACAAGTTGTAGAGCCTCCGTCATAGCGGATTGGTAACGTCATGGGCACGAATTTGCGACACACTGGCGGCGACCATCCGGGCCAGGACAAACACGGAGACTGTGGGTGACCGAGGCAAGCCAACAACGCAGCCTGCGACAGCTGGTCGGACCCGTCGGGGCCGACTACCAGCGGCGCGCGCTGCCGCCTGGTTGGGTCTGGGCCGTGCTGGGTGTGCTGCTTGCGGCCACCGCGCTGACCGAACTGCCGGCCACAGCGGCCGCAGCACTGGTCGCCAGTGCGGTGGTGGTGCATTGGTCGCAACGCGGTCGCATCCATTGGCTGGGCTGGCGTCTGCCCGGCATGGCGGTGTTGGCGGCCCTGCTGTGGGGGCCGGAAGTGCTGTCGCAGTGGTTCGAGCACGGGCTGGCCGTGGTCCTGATGTCGCTGGCCAGCCTCAGCATCGGCGTGCATGTGTGGCAGTCGCGGCAGCTGGCGCGCCAGTTGCAGGGCGCTGCCGATTCGCTGGATGACGCCCAGTTGCTGGCCCTGTTGCCGGCCGATGCGGCCCAGATGGCACAGCAGTGGCGCGCGGGCGATGACCGGCATGCCCCGGAACTGGCAGTGGTGATGCACCTGGCCGTGATGCACGCGGCGCTGGCACCGCGCATGCGCGGGCAGGGCATGCTGGCGGGGTGACCCGCCTTTTGTAGAGCCGAGCCTGCGCTCGGCTGCCCTTCTTGCCGAAGCCGAGCATGGCTCGGCGCTACAGCCTTACGCGTCGCGGTTGCCGCGACGCATCACACGCTGCTTCTCGATCGCCCAGTCGCGGTCCTTGGCGGCATCGCGCTTGTCATGGGTCTGCTTGCCCTTGGCCAGCGCGACTTCGAGCTTGATCTTGTTCTTGCTCCAGTACATCGCAGTGGGCACGATCGTGTAGCCATCGCGCTCGACCTTGCCGATCAGCTTGTCGATCTCGTTCCGGTGCAGCAGCAGCTTGCGCTCGCGCCGGTCATTGGCCACCACGTGGGTGGAGGCCTGGATCAACGGGGTGATCTGTGCGCCGATCAGGTAGATCTCGCCGCGCTTCACATAGGCGTAGGCGTCGATGATGTTGCCGCGGCCTGCGCGGATCGACTTGACCTCCCAGCCCTGCAGGGCGAGGCCGGCCTCGAAGCGCTCTTCGATGTGGTACTCGTGGCGGGCACGCTTGTTCAACGCGATGGTTTTGTTGGCCGTCGCGCTCTTTGCTTTATCCTTGCCGCTGTTCTTGCTCATTTCCGTATTGTCTCCGATTCGGGCCCGCCCGGTCGATTGCCGAAACGTCCTGTATTCATGCCTACTATCCGCCGCAGCGCCCTGGTCGAACATTCGGCCGCGCGCATGTTCGACCTGGTCAATGATGTCCAGGCCTATCCGAGCCGTTTCCGCTGGTGCTCGGCTGCCCAGATCATGGAGCAGGGCGAGGACCGCCTGGTGGCGCGCCTGGACCTCGGCCTGGGCTCTTTCAGCACCTGGTTCCAGACCGAAAACACGCTGCGGCGACCGCACAGCATTGATATGCAGCTGCGCGATGGCCCGTTCAAGCAGCTGCACGGCCGCTGGGAATTCCATGCGCTGGCCGAGGATGCCTGCAAGGTCACCCTGACCCTGGAGTTCGAACCCAGCTCGCGCCTGCTCGGTCCGGCGCTGGCGATCGGCTTCCAGGGGCTGGCCGATCGCATGGTCAACGATTTCGTCCGCGTCGCCGACGAGGGCTGAGCGATGATCGAAGTCGAGGTGGTACTGGCCTGGCCGCAGCGGGTGCTGTCGTGCCGACTGAAACTGGAGGAGGGTGCCACCGTGGCCGACGCCATTGCCGCTGCGGCGCTGGAAGGCAGTGCCGATTGTCCCGCCGTCGCCGTGCATGGCGTACTGGCACGCCCGCACCAGGTTCTGCTGGACGGCGACCGCATCGAACTGCTGCGCCCGCTGCTGGCCGATCCCAAGGACAACCGCCGGCGTCGCGCGCTCGGCGGTTGATTCCGGCAGCCGTACCTGCGGACGGGCAGGGGGCTCAGCGGCCCTTCTTCTTCTTGTCCTTCGGCAGATTGCGGCCGAACTGGCGCACGGTCTGCTGGGCCAGGGCCTTGTCGTTGCCCGGGAAGTAATCGCCTTCCCAGCGGGTCACGGTGTCATTCTCGAAGAACACCACGAAGTTCTTCACTTCGGTACGGCCCAGGCGGTTCACGCGCTGGCTGGACGTGTAGTCCCAGCGCTGGGCGTGGAACGGGTCGGGAATGGACGGGGTGCCCAGCAGCGCGGTGACCTGCTGCTTGCTCTGCCCGACCTGCAGCTTGGCCACGGCATCTTCCCGGATCAGGTTGCCCTGATAGATGGGTTGCTTGTAGATGATGCCGCACCCGGTGGTGGACAGGGCGACGGCGGCGACCAACAGGAGATTGCGCATCGGGACTGGCGGTTGGGGAAATCAAACCGATGATACACTCCCGGCGTGCCACCGCGACCCAATCCGAGGCAGCTGGCGCTAAATCGCCAATGAACGGAGACCTATGGAAACCCACGACCTGCGTAAAGTCGGCCTGAAGGTGACCCATCCGCGGATGCGGATCCTGGCGCTGCTCGAGCAGCGCAATGCCCAGCACCACCAGCATCACATGACCGCCGAAGACATCTACCGCCAGCTGCTCGAGCATGGCGACGAGATCGGCCTGGCGACCGTCTACCGGGTGCTGACCCAGTTCGAGGCTGCCGGCCTCGTGCTCAAGCACAATTTCGAGGGCGGCCAGGCGGTCTACGAACTGGACCGTGGCGGCCACCACGACCACATGGTCGACGTGGACAGTGGCAAGATCATCGAGTTCGAAAGCCACGAGATCGAGGAGCTGCAGCGCAAGATCGCCGCAGACCATGGCTACGAGCTGGAAGAGCACTCGCTGGTGCTGTACGTGCGCAAGAAGCGCAAGTAAGCCGTTCCGGCCAGCTGGATGCGACGAAACCCCGGGCCTGGCCGGGGTTTTTCGTTGCTTACGGTAGATCCACGCCATGCGTGGATGGCCCCATGAGCACCTCAAGATCGACCGCCTCGGCCATGGCCCGGTTGCCGGCATCACCCGGGTGGAGGTGGTCGCCGGAGTCGTAGGCGGCGGCCATCCGTGAGGGATCGGCCGGGTCGCGCAGCGCCGCGTCCAGGTCGATCACTGCGTCGAACGGGCTGTCCGTGCGCAGCCAGGCATTGATCCGCTGGCGCAGGGCATCCTTGTCCGGGTGGTAGTAGTCGTCCAGTGGCGTGCCGGGCAGGGCGTCGGCAAACGGCGGCAGGGTGGCGCCAATGATCCGCACGCCACGATGGCGGGCCTGTTCTGCCAGCGCGCGATACCCCGCCTGCAGTTCGGCCAGCGTGGGCCGGGCTTGGTTCCGGGCGAATGCGGTACCTGGCCAGCTGATGTCATTGATGCCCATCAGCACGATCACACTGGATACCGCAGGCTGGTCCAGCGCGTCGCGCCGGAAGCGGACCAGGGCGGATTCACCCATGCCGTCGCGCAGCAGCCGCCCCCCGGAAATGCCGGCGTTCACCACGGCTATGCCCCGCGCTGCCAGGCGCGCGGCCAGATGATCGGTCCAGCGCTGGTCCTGGTCGAGGCTGGCGGTGGCACCGTCGGTTATCGAATCCCCGATCACCACCACGCTGCGCGCGTCGGCGCCGGCCTCGACGTCAATTCCGGTCAGCAGCAGGCGGGCGGTGGTGCTGCTGGCTGCGTTCAGGGCCTGGGCCCGGCTCTGGTCGCCGGGGGCGATCCAACTGGTCTGGCGGCCTGCCCAATGGAACGTCTGAACGGTTGCCGGCCCCGGCACAAAGACGCTGACCTGCACTGCCTGGCGGTCATCCGTGGCCAGCGGGAGCGGATCGCTCAGCTGTTCCTCACCGGGCCCGATCAACACCCCGGGCTGGCCGCCGAAGCTGAGCGGTTGCGGGATGGCGCCCGCGCGTGCGGCCACGCTGGCTGCTCCGATCCGCAGCGGCTGGGTGCCGTAGGCATTGCTCAGCCGCACCCGCAGCCGCGGGCCGCCCAGGCTGATGCGCGCCGTCTGGCGGAAGGTCTGGTCCTGCAGTGTGGCCGGGACCAGGGTCGGGAACAGGAAATCCGCGTTCCAGACCGGCTGCGGGCTGGCCTGCCAGCTGGCGACCCAGTGCGGGGCGGATGCGGCACTGGCGGCGCCGGACACGGCGAGCAGGGCGGTGGCGGTGAGCTGGCTCAAGCGGTTCATCGGGCAGTCCCGAGTGGAGGGACCGCCATGGTGATTCCGTGCTTATCTGTGAACTAGACTGCGCATGGACAATCATCTGTGAACTGGATTCATTGCCATGGCGCGACCTGACATCAACCGATCCGGCGAACTGGAAGTGTTCGTGCGCGTGATCGAGACCGGTGGCTTTTCCGCTGCGGCCCGCACGCTGGACATGACGCCGTCGGCGGTCAGCAAGCTGGTGGCGCGGCTGGAGCATCGGCTGGGCACGCGCCTGCTGCAACGCTCCACCCGCCAGCTGCAGCTGACCCCGGAAGGCTGCGCGTTCTATGAGCGTGGCCTGCGCGTGCTGGCCGACCTGGAGGAGGCCGAGCGTTGTGCCAGCGCCCATGCCGAGCCGCGCGGGCGGCTGCGGGTCAACTCCAACGTGCCGTTTGGCCGCCATTTCCTGTTGCCGCTGCTGCCGGCGTTCCTTGAGCGTAACCCGCAGGTGGGCGTGGACCTGACCCTCAACGACGAGGTGATCGACCTGCTTGAGCAGCGCACCGACGTGGCAGTGCGGGCCGGGCCGCTGAAGAGCTCCAGTCTGGTGGCGCGACGGCTGGGCGCGACGCGGATGATGATCGTGGCTGCACCGGCCTACGCGCAGCGGCACGGGCTGCCACGCACTGCCGAGGAACTGCAGTCGCACAACCGGCTGGACATCGGCCACGCGCGTGCGATGCAGGGGTGGCCGTTGCTGCAGGAGGGGCGCGAGCGGATGCTGCTGCCCAGTGGCAATGCCCGCGCCAGCAACGGCGATGCGCTGCGCCAGCTGGTGCTGGGCGGGCTGGGCATGGCGCGGCTGGCGGCATTCCAGGTGCAGGAGGACATTGCTGCCGGGCGCTTGCTGCCGGTGCTGGAAGAGGCCAATCCCGGTGACCTGGAAGAGGTGCACGCGGTGTTCCTGGGGCAGGGCGGTTACCTGCCGCTGCGGGTGCGCGCGTTCCTCGATTTCCTGGTGGAGAACGTGGATCTGGCGCGGCCGTTGGGGTGATACGGGTAGTGCCGGCCGCTGGCCGGCAACCTCACGATCATCGTCCACCGGTGTTGGGTTGCCGGCCAGCGGCCGGCACTACCGTGCGGGTGGGTTGTAGATCCACGCCATGCGTGGATAACCGTGAACAGGCCTCAGGCCTGCAGCAGCTTGCGGGCGGCGGCGCGCGCTTCCTTGCTCACTTCCACGCCGCCGAGCATGCGCGCCAGCTCTTCCTCGCGCGCCTTGTTGTCCAGCTTTTCCACTGCGCTCTGGGTCATGCCTTCCACCGGGGCCTTGCTGACCCGGTAATGGGCATGGCCCTTGGAAGCGACCTGCGGCAGGTGGGTCACGCACAGTACCTGGCGCTTCTCGCCGAGCGCGCGCAGCTTCTGGCCGACGATGTCAGCCACCGCGCCGCCGATGCCGGAGTCGACCTCGTCAAACACCATGGTCGGCACGGCATCCAGGTCCAGCGCGGCCACTTCGATGGCCAGCGAGATACGTGACAGTTCACCGCCCGAGGCCACCTTGCGCAGGGCGCGCGGCGGCTGGCCGGCGTTGGCCGCCACCAGGAACTCGACGCGCTCGGCACCCTGCGGGTCGGGCTTGCCGCTGTCCTGTGGCTCCAGTTCGATCAGGAACTGGCCGCCGCCCATGCCCAGCTCGGCGATGATGCTGGTGGTGGTGGCCGACAGTTCGGCGGCGGCGCTGCGGCGGCTGGCGGTCAGCACTTCAGCCTGTACGCGCCAGGCGGCGGCGGCCTTGTCGATCTCGCCGGCCAGGCGCTGCAGGCGCTCGTCGGCGCCACGCAGCTGCTCCACTTCGGCATGCATGCGCTCGCGCTGCGCGCCCAGTTCGTCCATCGGCACGCGGTGCTTGCGGGCCAGGTCGTGCAGGCGGCCGAGGCGGCGCTCGTTCTCCTCGAACTGTTCCGGGTCGGCGTCGAGGTCGTCGTGCACGCGATCAAGCAGCGACAGGGCTTCGTGCAGCTGGATCGAGGCGTTCTCGATCAGGCCGTCCACCTCGCCCAGGCGCGGGTCGTGCTCGACCAGCCGCGACAGCTCGTGGCGCACTTGCTGCAGCAGGTCCAGCGCGGAGCTGCCGTCTTCACCGTTGAGCTGGTTGCTGGCCGCCTGGCAGGCGCTCAGCAGGGCGCTGGCGTGGGCCTGGCGGCGGTGGCTGGCACCCAGTGCGGCGATCGACTCCGGTTCAAGGTCCTCGCGGTCCAGTTCGCGCAGCTGGTGCTCCAGGAAGCCGATCCGGTCACTGACGTCGCCCTGTTGCGACAACGCCAGCGATTCATCGACCAGTGCCTGCCAGGCCGCGGCGGCATGGCGCACCTGGCGGCGCTCGTTCTCGTTGCCGGCATAGGCATCCAGCAGGGCCAGCTGCGACGGGCGCGCCAGCAGCGCCTGCTGTTCATGCTGGCCGTGGATCTCCACCAGCAGCGAGGCCAGGTCGCCCAGCTGTGCCAGCGTCACCGGGCGGCCATTGATCCAGGCCCGCGAGCCGCCGTCGGCGCGGATTACGCGGCGCAGCTGGCATTGGTCCTCGTCGTCCAGCTCGTTGTCGGCCAGCCACTGGCGGGCGGCCTGCAGCTGCTCCAGCGCGAACTCGGCGGAAAGCTCGGCGCGTGCGGCGCCATGGCGGACCACGCCGCTGTCGGCGCGCAGGCCGGACAGGAAGCCCAGTGCGTCGACCATCAGCGACTTGCCGGCGCCAGTCTCGCCTGAAACCACCGTCATGCCTGGCCCGAACTCCAGTTCGGTGGCGCGGACGACGGCGAAATCCTTGATCGAAAGATGTCTGAGCATGGGTAAGGGGGTGTCAGCAGCCGCGCAACGCTAGCACGCGGGCGCGGGAGGTCCAATGACTTGCCAAGGCGATGCGCCGCCATTATCTAGTGTCCGTGTCTCACAGGTTGATTCCATGCACGGTTCTCCCGACCAGCTTGCCCCGCGTGCGCGCCACCTGCTGCGCACGCTGATCGCGCGATACATCCAGGACGGCGAGCCGGTCGGCTCGCAGACGCTGGCGCGCGTGGCCGGCCTGGAGGTCAGCCCGGCCACCATCCGCAACATCCTGGGCGACCTGGAGGATCTGGGCCTGCTGGCCTCGCCACATACCTCGGCCGGCCGCGTCCCGACCGCGCATGGCTACCGGGTGTTCGTCGACAGCCTGCTGCAGATGCAGCCGCCGGGCGAGGGCGAGCTGGCCCGGTTGCGCCAGGAACTGGCCGGCGGCGGCAGTACCCAGGCCCTGCTCGGCAGCGCCTCGGAGCTGCTGTCGGCGATGAGCCACTTCGTCGGCGTGGTCAGCGCCCCGCGGCGTGAGCAGTTCGCCTTCCGCCAGATCGATTTCGTGGCGCTGGACGGGCGCCGGGTGCTGGCGATCCTGGTATTTGCCGACAACGAGGTGCAGAACCGGGTGATCGAGACCCGGCAGGAGTTTGCGCCAGGCCAGCTGGAGCAGGTCGCCAATTACCTCAATGCGCATTTCGCCGGCCTGCCGATGGCCGAGATCCGTACCCGCCTGCTGCTGGAGCTGCGCGACGCCCGGTCCGAACTGGAGCAGTTGCTGGCCCACAGCATCGAACTGGCCGAGCAGGCCCTGCAGCCGGCGGCCGACGACATGCTGGTGGCCGGGCAGACCCGCTTGATGGGCGTGCAGGACCTGTCCGACCTGGAGCGCCTGCGCGAACTGTTCGAGCTGTTCTCCAGCAAGCGCGAAATCCTGCAGCTGCTGGAGCGGACCATCCAGGCGCCGGGGGTGCGCATCTTCATCGGCGAAGAGACCGGAATGATGCCGCTGCAGGGCGTCTCGCTGGTCACTGCCCCTTACACCGCCAATGGCCAGGTGCTGGGCGTGCTGGGCGTGATCGGTCCCAAGCGGATGGCCTACGACCGGGTGATCCCACTGGTCCAGGCCACCGCCGATGTGCTTGGCGCGGCCTTTTCGCCGGCCGGACGCACGCCGGGAACATCCGACGCTTGAAACGCAGCATCCCGCCCACACTAGGGTGGGTGGAGGCGGAGAGTGACCGCCAGGGACCCAGACATGAACCACGAACATCCAGATATCGAATCCCAGCAGAGTGCCGCCGATGCGGCTGCCACCGCCGGCGTCAACGACGAAGTCGAGCGCCTGCGCGCCGAAGTCGAGCAGGTCAAGGCCGATGCGCTGCGTGAGCGCGCCGACCTGGAAAACCAGCGCAAGCGTGTTGCCCGTGACATCGAGCAGGCCCGCAAGTTCGCCAACGAGAAGCTGCTGGGCGAGCTGTTGCCGGTGTTCGACAGCCTGGATGCCGGCCTGAAGGCCGCCGGCGACGACCCGCACCCGCTGCGCGAAGGCCTGGAGCTGACCTACAAGCAGCTGCTCAAGGTCGCTGCCGACAACGGCCTGGTCCTGCTGGACCCGATCGGCCAGCCGTTCAACCCGGAGCACCACCAGGCCATCAGCCAGGCGCCGACCCCGGGCGCTGCCCCGGGCAGCGTGGTGACCGTGTTCCAGAAGGGCTACCTGCTCAACGAGCGCCTGCTGCGGCCGGCGCTGGTGGTGGTGGCCGCCGACTGACCCTGCCGGGCCGGGCGGCGGGAATCACCTGCGACCCGGCCCGACGCTGAACGCGCCGGGCGACCGGAAACACAGCGTTCGGGAGGTGGCTTGAATGTTCCACGGGCCTCCCCCACATCGTATTCATCCACCGGCCGAACGGCCGGACTGACCCCAACAAGCATCCTCAGGAGTCTCCCCCATGGGCAAGATCATTGGTATCGACCTCGGCACCACCAACTCGTGCGTGGCGATCATGGACGGCGGCAAGGCCCGCGTCATCGAGAATTCGGAAGGCGATCGCACCACCCCGTCGATCGTCGCCTACACCAAGGACGGCGAAGTCCTGGTCGGTGCCTCGGCCAAGCGCCAGGCCGTGACCAACCCGAAGAACACCTTCTACGCGGTGAAGCGCCTGATCGGCCGCAAGTTCACCGATGGCGAGGTGCAGAAGGACATCGCCCACGTCCCGTACAGCATCCTGGCCCATGACAATGGCGATGCCTGGGTCGCCACCAGCGACGGCAAGAAGATGGCCCCGCAGGAAATCTCGGCCAAGGTGCTGGAGAAGATGAAGAAGACCGCCGAGGACTTCCTCGGTGAGAAGGTCACCGAAGCGGTCATTACCGTGCCGGCCTACTTCAACGACAGCCAGCGCCAGGCGACCAAGGACGCCGGTCGCATCGCCGGCCTGGACGTCAAGCGCATCATCAACGAGCCGACCGCGGCTGCGCTGGCCTACGGCCTGGACAAGGGCGACAACAAGGATCGCAAGATCGTGGTGTACGACCTGGGCGGCGGCACCTTCGACGTCTCGGTGATCGAGATCGCCAATGTCGACGGCGAGAAGCAGTTCGAAGTGCTGGCCACCAACGGCGACACCTTCCTGGGTGGCGAAGACTTCGACAACCGCGTCATCGAGTACCTGGTTGAAGAATTCAACAAGGACCAGGGCATCGACCTGCGCAAGGATCCGCTGGCCCTGCAGCGCCTGAAGGATGCTGCCGAGCGCGCCAAGATCGAGCTGTCCAGCGCCCAGCAGACCGAAGTGAACCTGCCGTACGTCACCGCTGACGCGTCGGGTCCGAAGCACCTGAACATCAAGCTGACCCGCGCCAAGCTGGAAGCACTGGTGGACGACCTGATCAAGAAGTCGATCGAGCCGTGCCGCGTCGCCCTGAACGATGCCGGCCTGCGTTCGAGCGACATCAGCGAAGTGATCCTGGTCGGCGGCCAGACCCGCATGCCGAAGGTGCAGCAGGCGGTGACCGAGTTCTTCGGCAAGGAACCGCGCAAGGACGTCAACCCGGACGAAGCCGTGGCACTGGGTGCGGCGATCCAGGGTGGCGTGCTGGGCGGCGACGTCAAGGACGTGCTGCTGCTGGACGTGACCCCACTGTCGCTGGGTATCGAAACCATGGGTGGCGTGTTCACCAAGATCATCGAGAAGAACACCACCATCCCGACCAAGGCCTCGCAGGTGTTCTCCACCGCCGAGGACAACCAGTCGGCCGTGACCGTGCACGTGCTGCAGGGTGAGCGCGAACAGGCCCGCTTCAACAAGTCGCTGGCCAAGTTCGACCTGTCCGGCATCGAGCCGGCCCCGCGTGGCCTGCCGCAGGTGGAAGTGTCCTTCGACATCGACGCCAACGGCATCCTGCACGTGTCGGCCAAGGACAAGAAGACCAACAAGGAACAGAAGGTCGAGATCAAGGCCGGTTCGGGCCTGTCCGAGGAAGAGATCGCGCGCATGGTCGCCGACGCGGAAGCCAACCGCGAGGAAGACAAGAAGTTCCAGGAACTGGTGCAGGCCCGCAACCAGGCCGACGCCCTGATCCACGGCACCCGCAGCGCCATCACCGAGCACGGCAGCAAGGTCGGCGGCGATGTCATCGGCAAGGTCGAGGCGGCGCTGGCCGACCTGGAAACCGCGATGAAGGGCGACGACAAGGCACAGATCGAAGCCAAGTCGAAGGCACTGGAAGAAGCTGGCCAGTCGCTGTTCGCCGCTGCTTCGGCCGACCAGGGCGGTGCCCCGGGTGCCGACGCCGGCAATGCCGGCAAGGCGCAGGATGACGTGGTCGACGCTGAGTTCACCGAAGTCAAGGACGACAAGAAGTCCTGATCCGGACCGACGCGGGACGCTGGCCACCAGCGTCCCGTTGTCGCATCAGGGTCCTGACCGCCCACCGGCGTGTCGGGGCGCCCGACGCAAGAGCGGACCTGGTTCCGCTCTTCCGCTTTGACGAATCCCGACTTTCCGGAACCCGATTCACGATATGAGCAAGCGCGATTACTACGAAGTGCTGGGCGTTGCCCGCACCGCCACCGACGACGAGCTGAAGAAGGCGTACCGTCGCTGCGCGATGAAGTTCCATCCGGACCGCAACCCGGGTGATGCGGCGGCCGAGGCCTCCTTCAAGGAGTGCAAGGAAGCCTACGAAGTGCTGTCCGACGGCAACAAGCGCCGCATGTACGACAGCCACGGCCACGCCGCGTTCGAGCACGGCATGGGCGGCGGCGGCCCGGGCGGCCCGGACATGAACGATATCTTCGGCGATATCTTCGGCAACATCTTTGGCGGTGGCGGCGGTGGTCCGCGCCAGGCCCGTCGCGGCGCCGACATCGGCTACGTGATGGAGCTGGATCTGGAAGAGGCCGTGCGCGGCGTCGAGCGCCGCATCGAGATTCCGACCCTGGCCGAGTGCGGCGACTGCGATGGCAGTGGCTCCGAGGACGGCAAGGTCGAGACCTGCAACGTGTGCCATGGCCGCGGCCAGGTGCGCATCCAGCGCGGCATCTTCGCCATGCAGCAGGCCTGCCACAACTGCGGCGGCCGTGGCCAGATCATCGCCAAGCCCTGCAAGACCTGCCACGGCAACGGCCGCGTCGAGGAAGACAAGGTGCTGTCGGTGAAGGTGCCGGCGGGCGTCGATACCGGTGACCGCATCCGCCTGCAGGGCGAGGGTGAAGCCGGGCCGGCCGGTACGCCGCCGGGCGACCTGTACGTGGAAGTGCGCGTGCGCGAGCATGCGATCTTCCAGCGCGATGGCGACGACCTGCACTGCGAAGTGCCGATCCGCATCTCGCAGGCGGCACTGGGTGACACCGTGCGCGTGGCTACCCTCGGCGGCGAAGCGGAGATCCGCATTCCGGCCGAGACCCAGACCGGCAAGCTGTTCCGCCTGCGCGGCAAGGGTGTGCGTTCGGTGCGCAGCCGCAGCGAAGGCGACCTGTATTGCCGCGTGGTGGTGGAGACTCCGGTCAACCTCACCACCGAACAGCGCAAGCTGCTGGAGCAGTTCGAAGCCACCTTCGTCGGCGAGGAAGCGCGCAAGCATTCGCCGAAGTCGGCCACCTTCATCGACGGCGTGAAGGGCTTCTGGGACCGGATGACGTCCTGAGTTTTTCAACCGAAGCGTTAAGCGGAAGCGCCGGGCCATGCCCGGCGTTCTCGTTTGCGATCTGCGATGGTTTCCGCCGGGCATGCGCCGCGATGGTGGATCCACGCCATGCGTGGACGGCGTTACCGGAAAAACGCCGCAGGTGTCTGCCCCAGCTGGCGCTTGAACATGCTGGTGAACGCGCTGGGGCTGTCGTAGCCCGTCGCCAGCGCGACATCGATGACCTTGTCACCGACCGCCAGCCGTTCCATCGCGGCCAGCAGCCGTGCCTGCTGCCGCCACTGGCCGAAGGTCATGCCCAGCTCGGTGGCGAAGCGCCGCTGGATGGTTTTCACGTCCACCTCCAGCGCCTGTGCCCAGTCCTGCAGTGTGGCGTCGTCGCCGGGGTGCTTCTGCAGGTGTTGGCAGATCCGCAGCAGGCGCGGGTCGCTTGGCGCAGGCAGGTGCAGAGGCAGCACGTCCATGCGATGCAGTTCGTCCAGCAGAAGGCGCACCACGCGGCCATCGCGGCTGTCCTCGATGTGCTCGCCCTTGACCAGCGTGGCGGCCTGCAGCAGCTCGCGCAGCAGGGGCGACACCTGCACCGCGAACGGCTCGGTCGGCAGGTGCGGGGCAAACGGCGGGTCGATGTACAGGCTGCGCATGTGCACGGCGGCGATGCAGTCCACCGCGTGCACCATGCCGGCCGGCATCCAGATCGCGCGGTTCGATGGCACCACCCAGCGCCCGACTTCCGACCGCACCACCATCAGGCCGGAGATGGCGTAGACCAGCTGGTGGCGCTGATGCTTGTGACCAGGGATGTGGGTACCTACGGGGTACTGGGTGACCCGATAGGTGACCGGGCGATGCAGTGGAACCTCCCGCCAGGGCGCGGCCGGATCGACGTCACTGGCTATGTCCTTTTTGCGATAGGGCATGACCTGAACGCGGCAGAAGGGAGGGAAGGGCAACCGTAGCATGCGGGGCTCGCCCCCAACCTGACTGCGTCCATGTCCACCCTGGCTTCTCCCGCAACGACCTCACGCCCGGCGGCCCCCGGCGTGCTGGCCGCCATTTCCACCTCGCACGTCGTCAACGACATGATGCAGTCGCTGATCCTGGCCATCTATCCGGTGATCAAGGGTGGCTTCAGTCTCAGCTTCACCCAGATCGGCCTGATCACGTTGACCTATCAGCTCACTGCGTCGATCTTCCAGCCGTTGATCGGTGTAGCCACCGACCGCCGCCCGGCACCGTATTCGCTACCGATCGGCATGGCCTCGACCTTGTGCGGCATGCTGCTGCTCGGCTTCGCGCCGAACTACGCGATGGTGCTGCTGGCAGCGGCAATGGTCGGCATCGGCTCGGCGATCTTCCATCCGGAGGCCTCGCGCATCGCGCGGCTCGCCTCGGGCGGCCGTCATGGCTTCGCGCAGTCGGTGTTCCAGGTGGGGGGCAATTTCGGTACCGCGTTGGGCCCCCTGATTGCGGCGGCAGTGATCGTGCCGTACGGCCAGCATGCCGCGTCGTGGTTCGCAGGCGCGGCCCTGATCGGCATCGCGCTGCTGACCTATGTCGGCCGCTGGTACGCGCTGCATCTGGGCACGCCGCGCCCAGCCAGTACCGCCTCGATGGCGCCGCGCCATCCACCACGCACGGTGGCCAAGGTGCTGGCGATCCTGCTGGTGCTGATCTTCAGCAAGTACTTCTACATGGCCAGCATCGGCAGCTACTTCACCTTCTACCTGATCCACCATTTCGGCATCCCGGTGGCGCAGGCGCAGCTGCACCTGTTCGCGTTCCTGGTGGCGTCCGCCGCTGGCGGCTTCCTCGGCGGCCCGTTGGGTGACCGGATCGGCCGCAAGCCGATCATCTGGACCTCGATCCTCGGCGTGGCGCCGTTTGCGTTGATGCTGCCGCATGCCGATCTGCTGTGGACCACGGTGCTCGCGGTACTGATCGGCTTCGTGCTGTCCTCGGCATTCTCGGCCATCGTGGTGTACGCGCAGGAGATGATGCCGCACCGCATCGGCATGGTGTCCGGCCTGTTCTTCGGTTTCGCGTTCGGTATGGGCGGGCTGGGTGCCGCCGTGCTCGGCCTGTTGGCGGACAGGACCAGCATCGAGTACGTCTACCAGCTGACCGCGTTCCTGCCGTTGCTGGGCATCGTGGCGGCGTGGCTGCCGCCGTCGCGGCCTGCTGCTCGCTGAGGGGGTTGGGTTGCAGGGCTTGCAGCCCTGCACCCGCAGAGGCAACGGCAACAGCCGAAGCGCGCTATCCGTGGATTGGCGGGGTGGGTCCGGTTGCGGGGGACGCCGTGAATACGTCCCTGCAGGCTCGGT
The DNA here is from genome assembly GCF_051853085.1 of Stenotrophomonas sp. T8. NCBI lineage: Bacteria > Pseudomonadati > Pseudomonadota > Gammaproteobacteria > Lysobacterales > Lysobacteraceae > Stenotrophomonas > Stenotrophomonas sp. T8. The sequence goes on from NZ_CP195329.1 coordinate 1,455,410, forward strand.
CGCGCCATCCATGGCGCTCACGCCGCCGCAACCGGACCCATCCCGCCTTCGACAGTTTCCTGCGATTTGTCGGAACGGTGTACTGCTCTGGTAGGCGTCGACCTTGGTCGACACGGTAGACCCATGCCATGCGTGGATGAATTCATTCGATATCTGACAGATGTGTCGACCAAGGTCGACACCCACCAACAGCCGCAGTTACCAACAGCCGCGTGAACCTGTCGAAGGCGGGGCGGTGTCGGAGTGCGGGGTGTCAGCCGCATGGATGCGGCTGCCAAGCCTACACGCACGTACTTGCGGCGTCCCCGCATTCCGACACCGCCCCGCTACCCCACGGATAGCTCGCTTTTGCCGTTGCCGTTACTTGCAGCTTCGGCAGGTGCAGGGCTGCAAGCCCTGCCGAAAACCCCCTTGGGCGTAGAATGCGACCATGAGCGAATCCCTTGATAACCACCTGGTCCACGGCCGCCGCCAGCGGCCCGACGGCCCGTCGCCGATCGATGTCATCTCGGTCCAGTCGCAACTTGTCTACGGCCACGCCGGCAACAGCGCTGCCGTACCGCCGATGCGCGCGCTGGGCGTGCGCGTGGCAAGCATTCCGACGGTGCTTCTCAGCAACGCGCCGTTCTACGACACCACGCGTGGCCGCGTGCTGCCGGCTGACTGGTTCGCCGACCTGCTGCTGGGCACCCACGAACGCGGCCTGCCGCAGCGGGCGAAGATGCTGGTCTCCGGCTACTTCGGCAGCACCGCCAACGGTGCCGCCTTCGCAGACTGGCTGGACGACATCCTGCCGGGCTGCCCGCAGCTGCGCTATTGCCTGGACCCGGTGATTGGCGACACGCACACCGGCCCCTACGTGGAACCCGGGCTGGAAGCGATCTTCGCCGAGCGCCTGCTGCCGCATGCCTGGCTGGTGACGCCCAACGCTTTCGAACTGAATCGCCTGACCGGCATGCCGGCGCTGGCCGAGGCCGATGCCCTCGCCGCCGCGCGCACGCTGCTGGATCGCGGCCCGCATTGGGTGATCGCGCACAGCGTGGGCGGCACCCCGGGTGAACTGGTGACCCTGGCCGTCGGCCGCGAGGAAACCTGGCGCTGGACCTCGCCGCTGCTGCCGGTGGACGTGGCCGGTACCGGCGATGTGCTGATGTCGCTGGTGGTGTCGTTCCTGCTGCGCGGCGAATCGATGCAGCAGGCGATTTCGCGTGCGATTGCCGGCACCCATGCGGCGCTGGAGGCGACCCTGGACAACGGCTTCGAGGAATTCGACGTGGTCGCCGCCGCGCCGGCGGCGCTGGCCGAAGGAATGCGCTTCCGCGCCGAACGCGTGGCATGAGCGGCCTGGACCCACGCACGCCGCGCACGGTCGGCATCATCGGCAGCGCTGGCGCCTACGGGCGCTGGCTGACCCGCTTCTTCCAGCAGCACCTGCAGCTGCAGGTGATCGGCCACGATCCGGCCGACCCAGGTTCGCACACGCCGGAACACCTGCTGGCGCAGGCCGATGTGCTGGTGTTCTCGGCACCGATCCGGCACACGCCGGCGTTGATCGCCGAGTACGTGCGGCAATCGGCGGGCCGCGAGCAGGGCAGGCTGTGGCTGGATGTGACCTCGGTAAAGGAGGCGCCGGTGCAGGCGATGCTGGCCTCGCAGGCCGAAGTGGTTGGCCTGCACCCGATGACCGCACCACCGAAGGCGCCGACCCTGAAGGGGCGGGTGATGGTGGTCTGCGAAGCGCGGCTGCAGCTCTGGCAGGCGTGGGTCGATACGCTGTGCGCCGCGCTGCAGGCCGAGTGCGTGCGGGCCACGCCGCAGCACCACGACCAGATGATGGCGCTGGTGCAGGCGATGGTGCATGCCACCCATCTGGCCCAGGCCGGCGTGTTGCGCCAGTACCAGCCGCAGCTGGGCGATCTGGCTGCGATGATGCCGTACCGTTCGGCATCGTTCGAGCTGGATACGGCGATCATTTCGCGCATCCTGTCGCTCAACCCGGCGATCTACGAAGACATCCAGTTCGGCAACCCGTATGTGGCGCCGATGCTGGAGCGGCTGGTGGGCCAGCTGCAGGCCCTGCAGGCGCAGGTCGGGCAGGGGGACGATGGTGCACGTGATGCCTTCCGCGAGCAGCTCCTGTCGGCCAATCGCAGTGCTTTCGGTGAGCAGGCGCTGGCGGACGGCAACTATACGTTCGAACGCGTGGGCTATCTGCTGGCCGATCTGACCGAGCGCAACGCGCTGTCGGTGCACCTGCCGGAAGACCGGCCGGGCTCGCTGCGTGAGCTGCTGAATGTATTCGAGCAGCATCGCATCAGCCTGGCCTCGATCCATTCCTCACGTACGCCCGGCGGCGAAGTGCACTTCCGCATCGGGTTCATCGCCGGCAGTGATCCGGCCGCGATCACCCGGGCGGCTGCGGAAGTGGATGCCAGCGGCATCGGGCGGGTGCTCGGCTGACCACATTCATCCACAGGTGGTGTGGATGGATCCTGAGCAAATGTGTGGATAACCTCGCTCAGCCCTTGCTGGCAAAGGCTGTCAAGATGCCTGGCGAAAAATTGGCCACGCTTCTTTGTTGGGTCGAGCCATGCTCGACTCCTTTTGGCGACAAGCGTGTCGACCCAGGTCGACACCTACCAGAGCGGAGGATGGAGATCCGGTAGCGCGAGCGCGGAGCAGCACGAATGCGGTAGCGCCGGGCCATGCCCGGCGAACCTCAAATCGTCAACCGCAGTTCACCACCACTGGTGGTGAACTCGCGTCCATTGCGCACCAGCTGGCGCCCGTCATCCAGCTCATAGCGCGGCGTGGCTTCGGAGTGGTGCCCGCTGCCGTTCGCCTCGGGCTTGAATTCGATGATGATGTGGCTTTCGCCATTACTGTCGACGGCGGGGAACTGACGGAACGACATCGCGTACCTCCTTCAGCGGATGCTGCGGGTGCGCGGCCAGCTTGGTCTTGCCGATGTTAGCCGGCCGTCATCAATCGATGAACTGCAGTCGTGCCAGTTCAGCGTACAGTCCGCCTTCGGCCAGCAGCTGCGCATGGGTACCTTCGGCGACGATACGGCCCTGGTCCATCACCACGATGCGGTCGGCCTTGAGCACGGTGGCCAGGCGGTGGGCGATGACCAGCGTGGTGCGACCGGCCATCAGCCGCTCAAGTGCCTGCTGCACGCCATGCTCGCTCTGCGCATCCAGCGCGCTGGTGGCTTCGTCCAGCAGCAGGATCGGCGCATTCTTCAGCAACGCGCGGGCGATCGCCACGCGCTGTTGCTGGCCACCGGACAGGCGCGCACCGCGTTCGCCCAGTTCACTGTCGTAGCCTTGCGGCAATGCTCGCAGGAAGCCATCGGCCTCTGCTGCACGTGCGGCGTCCTCGACCTCGGCGTCGCTGGCCTGCAGCCTGCCGTAGCGGATGTTGTCGCGTGCACTGGCTGCGAACAGCGTCGGCTGCTGCGGTACCAGTGCCAGCTGCGCGCGCAGCTCGGCCGGATCGACCTGGCGCACGTCGATGCCATCCACGCAGATGCGGCCGCTGGCCGGATCGTGGAAGCGCAGCAGCATGGACAGCACCGTGCTCTTGCCTGCGCCCGACGGGCCGACCAGGGCCACGGTCTCACCCGGGCGGACATGCAGATTGAAGTGGTCCAGCGCGGCCTGGTCCGGGCGCTGCGGGTAGTGGAACACCACGTCGTCGAACTGGATTTCGCCGCGTAGCGGTTGCGGCAGTGCATGTGGCTGCGCGGGCGCACGGATCTCGATGTCTTCCTGCAGCAGCTCGCTGATACGGCCCATGCCACCGGCCGCACGCTGCAGCTCGTTCCACACTTCGGCCAGGGCGCCCACCGAGCCGCCGCCGATCAGCGCGTACAACACGAACTGGCCCAGCGTGCCGGCACTGAGGCGGCCGTCGATGACATCGTGCGCGCCCAGCCACAGCACGCCAACGATGGCGCCAAATACCAGCAGGATGGCGCTGGCGGTAACCAGTGATTGCGCACCGATGCGCCGGCGTGCGGCACCGATGGCATCGCCCAGCGCCTTGTCAAAGCGCCCGCGCTCATAGGGCTCGCGCGCATGCGCCTGCACCGTGCGCACGGCGCCCAGCGTCTCGCTGGCCAGGCTGTTGGCATCGGCGATGCGGTCCTGGCTGCTGCGCGCAACCGTGCGCAGCTTGCGCGCGCCGATGATGATCGGCAGCACCGCCAGCGGGATGCCGAGCAGTGACCACGCGGCCAGCCGCGGGCTGGTGACGAACAGCATCGCCAGGCTGCCGACCACGGTGACGCTGCTGCGCAGGGCGACCGACATGGTCGAACCGACCACGCTGCGCAGCAGTTCGCTGTCGGCGGTCAGGCGCGAGACCAGTTCGCCGCTGCGGCTGCGGTCGTGGAAACCGGCGCCGAGCTGGATCAGGTGTGCGTACAGGCGGCTGCGCAGGTCGGCGACGACCTTCTCGCCCAGCAGCGACACGAAGAAGAACCGTGCGGCCGTCGCCAGTGCCAGCACCACCGCCACCAGCATCAGCAGGGCGAAGGCACGGTTGATCTGGCCACCGCTGGTGAAGCCGTGGTCGATCATCTGCTTCACGGCGGGGGGCAGGCTCAGCGTGGCGGCCGAAGAGACCGCCAGGGCCAGCAGCCAGGCGGTGAACAACCCGCTATGGCGGCGCACGAACGGCCACAACGTCCGCAGGCTGCCGAGGCGGCGCAGCGGCGGGGTCGAGGCAGGGGCGTCGTCCTTGTCAGTCATCCTGGGTGTCGTCTTGTATGCGGATACGGTCACGGGTGGCGTCGCGCAGGCGGATTTTCAATGCATCGACCTGATCGGCCGGCAATTCGGCCCGCAGGCACACGCCGTTGGCATCGAACCGTTCATCGAGCTTCCCGGCGCCGAAGGCGGGCAGGGTGGCGTGCAGGGTGCCCAGGTCCTCGAAGCCGGCCAGCAGCTGCAGCCGGGCCATCGCCACCAGGGGCAGGCGGGGGGCGGTGCGCAGGCACTCGGCGGCAGCGCCACCGTAGGCGCGCACCAGTCCACCGGCGCCCAGCTTGATGCCGCCGAACCAGCGCGTCACCACCACCATCACGCGGTCGAACCCCTGGCCATCGATCGCCGCCAGGATCGGTCGTCCGGCCGTTCCGGCGGGCTCGCCATCGTCGCTGGAGCGGTAGTCCTGGCCGTACCGGTAGGCCCAGCAGTTGTGGGTCGCGTCGGCTGCTGCAACCTGCTGCAGGATCGCCATGGCCGCTGCGGCGCTGTCGATCGGCGCAGCATGGGCGATGAAACGACTGTGTTTGACTTCCAGCGTGTGGCTGACAGGCTGGGCGAGGGTATCGAGCATTCCCGTCATTCTACGGGGTCGCCGGAGATCACGTTCTGCTTCAGTCGTCCAGCAACGGGCGCAGGTCGCGCGGCAGGCGTGCTTCCGGATACTGTTGCACGTAGCGCTCCAGGCTGGCGCGGGCCAGATCGCGCTGGCCATCGTCGCGACGCGCGCGGATTTTCTGCAGCCACTGCCGGCGCGGCAGTCGCGCGTCGGCGTCCACCTCGGCCTGCACGGCATCCGCGCTCAGGCCCGCATCGCTGCCGCGGCGCATGACGCCCGGTGCGGAACGGCTGGGCGCCTCACGCTTCATCGAGGTGATCTCCACCCGATCCAGCGCCTGCGCCCGCTCGGCCTCGGTGGCATTGGCTGCCGGTGCCGCCGCCGTGCGTGCTTTCATTGCCCCGGACGCTGCTGGCGCGAATGCCGGTGCGGGTGCCGAGTAGGCGGTCGGTGCAGGTGGCGCGGGCGGTGCTGCAGCCGGAGCGGACGGGAGCGTCGCAAAGGAGGTGTCGGCGGCCGCATCCGCAGCCATGGATCGTGCGGCCTGGGCCGGCACTTCAGCGGTCTTGGCCGGCGCAGGCTTGTGCGCACGCGCGATGGCCGGTGCCGGGGCAGCGGAAACAGGGGCGGACTCGGGTGCTGCCGGCGCAGCGGCTGGTTCCGCAACCGCCACTGCGCTGTGGGCCGAACCACTTCCAGCGGCCTGATCGGCAGTCGCGACGTCTTCTGCCGCAGCCGGTGCTGCGGCAACAGCAGTCTCGCCCGCCGGAACCGGCGGCGGTTCAGGACGCAGCTGCCAGGCGATGCCGATGGCGAACACCATCGAAGCGGCGATGCCGAACACCGCTGGCCAACGCGGGCCTGTGCGCTGCTTGCGCGGCGCCTCGGGAGAGGCGGCAACATCTGTACCCGGAGCGTCCACGGCGGCACGCGCCGCAGCCAGGATGGCGGCGTCCAGTGCGGCCGGTGGTGCCTGCTCGGCGCGACGGCCGAGCAGCCGGGCCAGCTCGCGTTCTTCCGGCGTCAGCGGTTCGTCTCGGTTCATGCGTTCAATCCCGCACGCAGCTTGTCCATCGCATAGCGCAGCCGCGATTTCACGGTTTCCCGGCCTACGCCGGTGATCTGGCCGATCTCCTCCAGGCTCAGTTCCTGATCCAGCCGCAGTTGCAGCACTTCGCGCTGCTCCGGCGGCAATTGCTCCATCGCCAGCTGGATGCGGCGACGTTGTTCGAATTCGGAAAGTTCGGCTTCCGGGGTCTGCCCGTCCTCGATCGCGGCCAGGCGCAGGTCGGCGTCGGCCGGCGCGGCAGGGCGATGGCGGGCGGCGCGCCAATGGTCGTTCAGGCGGTTGTGGGCGATGCGGAACAGCCAGGTGCTGAACGCCGCTTCGGGCTGCCACCCGGCACGGGCGCTGATCACCCGCTGCCAGACGTCCTGGAAGATCTCCTCGGCCAGCGCGTTGTCGCGCAGTTGGCGCAGCAGGAAGCCGAACAGTCGTTTGCGATGGCGCGCATACAGGCTTTCGAACGCGTGCAGGTCGCCGCCGGCCCAGGCCAGCATCAAGGCTTCATCGGTTGGCAGTGCGCTGGCTTCCACGGCGTACAGGGTAAGGCCTGCAGGCGATGGCGCATAGCCGGTGGCAGGGGCGGGCAGGGCGAGGGTCATGGCTCGGAAGGGGCTGCGGACAGCAGGAAAAACGTACGGGCGCACGATTCGGGGTTTACGGGCTTCCATTGCCCCCCGGGTGGCGCGCTATGCTCGTCGGCTCAGGGGAGGCGACGCATAGACGGCGCCAAGAGATTGTCATTTGTCCACGCATGCTGAACCGGCGGAAGAGCCACCACACGAGGCCGTGCTGAGCACGGCGCTGGTGCGCGCGTTGCATGCGCTTTTGCCGGAAACGGCTGTGGTCCGCGTCGGCTGGGACGACCCGCAGCTCGGGCGGGGTCAGGACGGGTGGCCGGCCGATGGGGCGGCAGGCGCGTTCACTGCGCCGGGCATCGGCGACGGCTGCCATGGCTGGGAACATGACGGTGCACGCCTGCAGCTGTCGGTGGAAGGCGCCGTGCCTTCCGCGGCGTGGTGGGGGCTGGCCCGTCAGGCCATGGAACTGGCACTGCAGCGTGGCCGCCAGGCCGGGCAGATCAAGGCGCTGGAAGAGGCTGAACGGTTGCAGCAGGCGCTGTTCCAGATCGCCGATCTGGCCGGCGCCGATCTGGAGATGTCGGAGATGCTGCGTCACGTGCACGGCGTGCTCGGCACGCTGATGTATGCGGAGAACTGCTACATCGTTGAATACGATGATGTGCGTGACCAGATCCGCTTCCTGTACTTCGCCGACCAGGTCGACGATTTCGTCGCCGACCCGTCGCAGAGCCATGACGCCGCCGAGATGCCGCGCAGCCTGACCGTCGCGCTGCTGCGCCACGGCAAGCCGCTCAGCGGACCCTCGCGCGAACTTCTGGCACGCGTGGTCGAGCAGGAGCACGACCCGCAGCGTGGCCCCGAGAGCCTGGACTGGCTGGGTGTGCCGATGCTGCGCGATGGCCGGGTATGCGGCGCAATCGTGGTGCAGAGCTATGAGCTGGCGGCCCGTTATGGCGAGGCCGAGCGGGCGTTGCTGGGCTTTGTCGCGCAGCACGTGCAGACTGCGATGGATCGGCGCCAGGCGCAGGTCCGGCTGGAGCAACAGGTGGAGCGGCGCACGCTGGAACTGCAGCGTGCCAACCGCAGCCTGCAGGATGAAGTGGCGGAGCGCCGGCGCGCCGAGCAACTGCAGACCGCGCTGTACAACATTGCCGAAATGGCGATGTCGGCCGACAGCCTGGCCCAGTTCTACGGGCAGGTGCATGGCGTGGTCGGGCGCCTGCTCGATGCGCGCAACTTCTATATCGCGCTGGTGAACGGAAGCGGCAACGGCCTGGACTTCGTCTATTCGGTGGACGAGCACAATGCCAGCCGTGCACCTCGTCCGTTCAGTCGCGGCCTGACCGAATACGTGGTGCGCAACCGGCGGCCCCTACTGGCCTCACGCGCCCAGATCGATGCGCTGCTGGCCAGTGGCGAGGTGCGTGAATCCGGCGCGCGCTCGCATTGCTGGCTGGGCGTGCCGCTGCTGCGCGATGACGAGGTGGTCGGTGCGATCGTGGTGCAGAGTTACAGCGAGAACAGTACGTTCAGCGTGCACGATCAGCGGCTGCTGACGTTCGTTGCGCAGAACATCGGAACCGGGTTGGCGCGCCAGCGCGACCAGCAACGGCTGCGTTTGGCGCATGCCGAACTTGAAAAGCGCGTGGATGAACGCACGCGTGAGCTGGCCGAGGTCAACGAGAAGTTGCTCGGCCAGATCGGCGAGCGCCTGCGGGCCGAGCAACGCCTGACCCATCAGGCCATGCACGATGCGCTGACCGGCCTGCCCAACCGGCTGCACCTGCTCGATCGCCTGCAGGATGCGCTGGCGCTGGCCAAGCGCGAGGGTGGGCCGGTGTTCGCCGTGCTGTTCCTCGACCTGGATCGCTTCAAGCTGGTCAACGACAGCATCGGCCACGCCGCGGGTGACCGCATGCTGGTGGAGGTCGCCAAGCGCATCGTATCGATGGCCGGCGCCGATGACGTGGTGGCACGGCTGGGCGGTGATGAATTCGCGGTGCTGCTGCAATGCCCGCAGGGCCTGGCACAGGCGCTGGATTTCGGCCAGCGCTTGTTGCTGGCATTGCAGGAATCGATATGGATCGCCGGCCGCGAGCTGTTCCCGTCCGGCAGCCTGGGTATCGCGTTGTGGAATCCGCGCTACCGTACCGGCGAGGAACTGCTGCGTGATGCGGATGCGGCGATGTACCGGGCCAAGGCACAGGGCCATGACCGCTGCGCGATCTTCGACGAGGACATGCGTGAACAGGCCATGCGCAGCCTCGACCTGGAAGCCGATCTGCGCCGCGCGATCAACAACCGTGATTTCGTTCCGTTCTTCCAGCCGATCGTGCGCCTGTCCGATGGCGAAGTGGTGGGACATGAGGCATTGCTCCGCTGGCAGCACGAGCGTCGTGGCCTGCTGTTGCCCGGCGCGTTCCTGGAGCTGGGAGAGGAAAGTGGCCTGATCGAACAGGTCGACTGGCTGATCTACGAGCAGGTCATCGCGCGCCTGGCCGAAGGTGGGCAGAGCTATGTCTCGGTGAACGTTTCGCCGCGCCATTTCCGCTCGGCCGAGTTCAGCGACCGCCTGTTCGGCCTGCTCGACGCGTGTGGCGCCGATCCGCGCCGGCTGCGGCTGGAGATTACCGAGGTCGCGCTGCTGGACGATGCGCCGCACACGCTGCGCATCCTGCAGGGCCTGCGCGAGCGTGGCATCCAGGTGCAGCTGGACGACTTTGGTACCGGCTTCTCTGCGCTGTCCTACCTGCACCGATTCCCGATCAGTACATTGAAGATCGACCAGAGTTTCATCGCCGGCCTGCACGGGCCGGAAGTGCAGAGCACGCGCGCGCTGGTCGAAGGCGTGCTGTCACTGGCCCGCACTCTGGGCATCGAAACCATTGGCGAAGGCATCGAGACCGAGGCGCAGCGGCAGACACTGCGCGAACTCGGTTGCGACTATGGCCAGGGCTACCTGCTGGGCCGTCCCGCACCGTGGGCGCGGACGCTGGCGTGAGCCACCGCGACGGTTCACTTCAGCGCAGAGCCGAGCGACGTTTCTCGTCGATCCACTTCGAGGCCTGCGCCGGCTGGTAGTTCTGCATCCACACCAGCATTTCCTCGATGTCCGAGCCGTACCAGAGGTCCTGGCGCTGGTCCGGATGCAGGAAACGCTCTTCCACCATGCGGTCGATCATGCCGATCAGCGGCGCGTAGAAACCTTCCACATCGAGGAACGCGCACGGCTTGTTGCCGATGCCCAGCTGGCGCCAGGTCAGCATCTCGAAGATCTCTTCCATGGTGCCGAAGCCACCGGGCAGGGCAACGAAGCCATCGGCGAGGTCGAACATGCGCGACTTGCGCTCATGCATCGAGCCGACGATCTCCAGTTCGGTCAGGCCGCGGTGGGCCACTTCCCAGTCGGCCAGCTGGCGCGGGATCACGCCGGTCACCTCGCCGCCAGCGGCGAGCACGGCGTTGGCCACGGTGCCCATCAGGCCAACGTTGCCGCCGCCATACACCAGGCGCAGGCCATCGCGGGCGATGCGATCACCCAGGGCAATGGCGCGTTCGGTGTAGGCCGGCTTGCTGCCAGCGTTGGAACCACAGTACACACAGATCGATTTCATGGATCTTCTGTCTCTTGACCGGAAACGAAAACGCCCCGTCACCGACCGCAAGGCGGTCAGAGACGGGGTGCCCTTGGATTATGAGCCCTTCTGTAGCCATGCTCGGCTGCTCTTCGTTCAGATCGCGGCAAAGGCCAGCCGAGCAAGGGCTATGCCGGTCGTCCTGGCCGGCACCCTTCGGGCCGTCGCCAGCGACGTTGGCAGCGGCTCCTGCCGCTGCCTTTGGCTCTACGCAAGCGGCGGCTTACGCCGCCGCAGCCTGCTCGCGGCGCGGGCCTTCACGCAGGGCGCGGCCGACCATGCCCACCAGCAGGTCCAGCTCCTCGCTGTCCATGCCGAAGTGCGGGGTGAAGCGCAGCGAGTTTTCGCCGCCATGGATCACGTTGATGCCGTGCTGGCGCAGCCATTCCTCGGTGGAGTTGGCGCCGTAGCACTTGAACTGCGGGGCCAGCTCGCAGGAGAACAGCAGCCCGGTGCCCTGCACCTTGGTGATCAGCCCGCCCAGCTCGTTCTTCAGCTGTTCCAGCTTGCGCACGGCCTCGGCACCACGTTCGGCGATGTTGGCGCGTACCTGTGGGGTCAGCTGGGCCAGGGTGGCGCAGGCCACGTCCAGCGCACGCGGATTGCTGGTCATGGTGTTGCCGTAGATGCCCTTGCGGTACAGCTGCGCGGCGTGCTCGGTCACCGCCAGCACCGACAGCGGGTACTGCGCGGCGTTGAGCGCCTTGGAGTAGGTCTCCATGTCCGGCGGGTCAAGCCCTTCGAAGCCCGGGTAGTCGACCACCGACAGCACGCCATGCGCACGCAGGCCGGCCTGGATCGAGTCCAGCAGCAGCAGGCTGCCGTGTGCACGCGTCAGCTCACGGGCAACGGCATAGAACGACGGCGGCACCGAACGGCCCGGGTCACCTTCGCCCATCACCGGTTCGAGGAACACCGCTTCGATGAACCACTGGTTGCGCGCGGCATCCTCGAACACCTTGCGCAGGCCGGCCTCATCGTACGGCGCCACGGTGATCACCGAGTCCTCGCCCCGGTAGCTGGCCAGGTGCTGCATGTAGCTCTTGCGGCTGGAATCCGAATAGAGGGCAGGGCGGTCGGTACGGCCATGGAAGCTGCCCTTGACCACCACGCGCTTGATCGCAGCGCCGGCGTGACGTGCACCCGGATCGGTCTGCAGCTTGGCGTTGACGTCGGCGATGCGCGCGGCCAGGCCGACGGCTTCGGAGCCGGAATTCAGGCACATGAAACGGGCGAACGGGCAGCCGCCACGGCGGTGGCCGATCTCGGCGCGCAGGGCGGTGATGAAGCGCTGCTGCGACAGGCTGGGGGTCATGATGTTGGCCATCACCTGTGGGCGCGCCATGGCTTCCAGCACGGCGTCCGGGGTGTGCCCGAAGCCGAGCATGCCGTAGCCGCCGGCGTCGTACAGCACGGCGCCCTTCAGGGTGACCACCCATGGGCCGCGCGCGGCCAGCGCCACGTAGGGGGTCACCGCGTCATCGGCATAGAAATTGACGAATCCGTCCTGCATCGCGTCGATCTGTGCCTGTTCGTCCTGCGCCAGCAGCGGCCCCAGGTCGGCCTGCACGCGCGCGAATTCCTCGGCGGCGGCGTCCACTGCGGCGATCAGCTGCGGGTGGTTGGCGGACAGGGCGGTCAGGGTGGCATCGTCCAGGCCGGTGGTGAGGCGGGTGCCGGGCTGGTTGCGCAGGGGGGCGAGGCGTTCGATGAAGCTCATTGCAGATCTCCTGAAACAATGGGTCGCACGGGCCATCAAAAGCAAAACGCGCGTCATCACGCGCGCTTGGGGCAGGCTCGTGCAGCGGACTTCCGGTTCGATGCTAGCACTTGTTTTTTTGCGCGATAACCCCGCAGAAACCTGCTGCATAGCAGCATTTTGCGCGACGTTCGCCGCGAAGTGCGCCGGCTCGCAGACGCTGGACGTACAATGCGCGCCATTGTCGACCTGTTGCCGCCCACCGCCTTGAAGAAGTCCGATTTCCATTACGACCTGCCGGCTGAACTGATCGCGCAGGCTCCCCTGGCCGAACGTTCCGCCAGCCGCCTGCTGGTGGTACCGCCGGCGCCCGGTGCCTTCACCGACCTGCAGGTGCGCGACCTGCCGTCGCTGCTGCAGCCGGGCGACCTGCTGGTGTTCAACGACACCCGCGTGATTCCGGCGCGCCTGTTCGGGCAGAAGGCCAGCGGCGGCCGCGTGGAGATCCTGATCGAGCGCCTGCTCGGCGCTCAGCAGGCGCGTGCGCAGGTCGGCGCCAGCAAGTCGCCGAAGGCCGGCAGCCGCATCGCGCTGGATGCCGGTGGCGAAGCCGAGGTGCTGGGCCGCGATGGCGAGTTCTACGTGCTGCAGTTCCATGTGCCGGAGTCGCTGGAGCAGTGGCTGCTGCATGCCGGCCGCCTGCCGTTGCCGCCCTACATCCAGCGCGAACCGGGCGTGGACGACCGCGAGCGCTACCAGACCGTGTTCGCGCGCGAAGTGGGCGCGGTGGCGGCGCCGACCGCCGGCCTGCATTTCGACGAGCCACTGCTGGCGGCGCTGAAGGACAAGGGCGTGGAGTTCGGCCACGTCACCCTGCACGTGGGCGCGGGCACCTTCCAGCCGGTACGCGCCGATGACCTGAAGGACCACGTGATGCACCGCGAGTGGCTGAACGTCGGCGCCGAACTGGTGCAGCAGGTGCGGCGCACGCGCGCCGCCGGCGGCCGGGTGATCGGCGTCGGCACCACCGTGGTGCGCGCGCTGGAAAGCGCGATGCGCGATGGCGAACTGCTGCCGTTCGCCGGCGAGACCCAGATCTTCATCACCCCGGGCTACCGCATACGCAGCGTCGACGCGATGGTGACCAATTTCCACCTGCCCGAAAGCACGCTGCTGATGATGATCTCGGCGTTTGCAGGCAAGGACCGCGTGTTCGAGGCCTACCAGCACGCGATCGAGCAGCGCTACCGCTTCTTCAGCTACGGCGACGCGATGCTGCTGTTCCCGCAGGCGGGCTGAGCAGGCAGGGCACCTTGGAAGGGCAGAGCGCCTGGGAAGCCGGGGTACTTATGGGTGCGTGGGTGCGCACCTTGGTGCGTACGCCTTCTTGGGAGACAATAGACAACTATTTGCCCGAATGACCGCTCCATGTCCCGACTGCAGTTCCAGCTCCAGACCCGCGACGGCCGTGCCCGCCGTGGCCGCCTGACCTTCCCGCGTGGCACGGTGGAAACGCCGGCCTTCATGCCGGTGGGGACCTATGGCTCGGTCAAGGGCATCCTGCCGGACCAGGTGCGGGCGCTGGGCGCCGAGATCATCCTCGGCAACACCTTCCACCTGTACCTGCGCCCGGGCCTGGACATCATCGCCGACCACGGCGGGCTGCACGGCTTCTGCCGCTGGGATGGCCCGATCCTGACCGACTCCGGTGGTTTCCAGGTGTTCTCGCTGGCCCATCGACGCAAGATCACCGAGCAGGGCGTGACCTTTGCCTCGCCCACCGACGGCGCCCGCGTGTTCCTCGGTCCCGAGGAGAGCATGAAGATCCAGAAGGTGCTCGATTCGGACATCGTGATGATCTTTGACGAGTGCACCCCGTACCCCGCCACCGAAGACGTTGCCCGCCGTTCCATGGAGCTGAGCCTGCGCTGGGCCCAGCGCAGCCGCAACGCGCATGACGAGCTGGGCAACGACGCGGCCTTGTTCGGCATCGTCCAGGGGGGCGTGCACACCGACCTGCGCAGCCGCTCGGCCGACGCCCTGCAGGCGATCGGCTTCGACGGCTACGCCATCGGCGGCCTGGCCGTGGGCGAGCCGGAGCACGAGCGCAATGCCATGCTCGACCACCTGGATCCGGAGCTGCCGGGCGACCGGCCGCGTTACCTGATGGGCGTGGGCCGGCCGGAGGACCTGGTCGAGGGCGTGGCGCGCGGCGTGGACATGTTCGACTGCGTGATGCCGACCCGTAATGCGCGCAACGGCCACTATTTCACCTCGTTCGGCACCGTTCGCATCCGCAATTCCCAGTACGCGCGGGACATGGACCCGATCGAGCCGGGCTGCGGCTGCGTGGCCTGCACCGGCGGTTACACCCGGTCCTACCTGCGCCACCTGGACCGCTGCAACGAGATGCTGGCGCCGATGCTGGGCACCCTGCACAACCTGTTCTATTACGAAAAGCTCATGGCCGACATCCGTGCCGCGATCGAGGCGGGAACCTTCCTGGCCTTCCGCGAGTCCTTCTACGCGGCACGCGGAGCGGTGGCCCCGCCGCTGTAACCCCGACGCCCCCCCCTGCCGAACGGCCCAAGGACGAACGCCCGGGGCCGTGGCATACTTCAAGGCTGACCCAGATCCGCGGTCGACACCCCCGCCCCCTCAAGGGACGGGAGCGCCGCCCAACCAAAGGACCAACGATGAACCTGCTTGCTTTCCTGATTCCCGCCGCCCACGCCCAGGCCGCCGGCGGCCAACCGCAGGGCATGGGCCTGACCACGCTGCTGTTCCCGATCATCCTGATCGCCATCATGTACTTCCTGATGATCCGCCCGCAGATGAAGCGGCAGAAGGAGCACAAGGCCATGCTGGAGAAGATCAAGCGCGGCGATGAAGTGCTGACCAACGGCGGCATCGCCGGCAAGGTCACCGACATTGGCGACCACTTCATCACCGTCGAAGTGGCCGACAACGTGCGCATCCGCGTGCAGAAGGGCGCTGTCGGCAGCGTGCTGCCGACCGGCACCCTGGATTCGGCCAAGTAAGCCACTCCCTTTCCGAAGCACAACCGCGGCGCCGGGGATGGCGCCGCGCGGGACCCAAGCAATGCTCGAATTTCCACGCTGGAAGTACGTCGTCATCCTGATCGTACTGGCGCTCAGCGCGCTGTATGCGCTGCCCAACATCTACCAGAAGGACCCGGCCATCCAGATCACCGCCAACCGTGGCGGGCAGATCGACGATGCACTGCGCGACCGTGTGCTGGCCGACCTGAAAAAGGCCGGCATCGCCACCATCGGTGCCGAAAAGGAAGGGGAAAGCCTGATCGTCCGCCTGTCGGACCTGAAGTCGCAGTCCGCTGCCAGCGACGTCCTGCGTGACACCGTCGGCGAGAAGTACACCGTGGCGCTGAACCTGGCTTCGACCGTGCCCGACTGGCTGGCCAACCTCGGCGGTCGCCCGATGGTGCTGGGCCTGGACCTGCAGGGCGGCGTGCATTTCGTGCTGCAGGTCGACCAGAAGGCTGCCCTCGACAAGCGCCTGGATGCCTATACCGAAGACGTGCGCAGCACCCTGCGTGACGCGCGCATCGCCTACCAGTCGGTGGAACGCCGCGCCGATAACAGCATCGTGGCCAACCTGAGCCCATCCGCCGGCGATGACGCCGCGCAGCGCGCCCGCGCCGCGCTGGTCAAGGCGCAGCCGACCCTCGGCTATGACGTCAGCGGCAACCGCATCACGGTCACCGTGCCGGAGACCGAGATCACGCAGATCGCCAACGGCGCCATCGAGCAGAACATCAACACCCTGCGCAACCGCGTGAACCAGCTCGGCGTGGCCGAGCCGATCATCCAGCGCCAGGGTGCCGACCGTGTGGTCGTGCAGCTGCCGGGCGTGCAGGACACCGCCGAAGCCAAGCGCATGATCGGTGCCACCGCCACCCTGGAGTACCGTGCGGTGGTTGAAGGCAATGCGCAGGACGCCATCAACTCCGGCCGCATTCCGCCGGAAGCGAAGGTCTACCAGCAGCGTGACGGCCGCGGCCCGATCCTGCTGAACAAGCGCGTGATCGTCACCGGCGACCAGATGGTCGGTGCGCAGGCGGTGACCGATTCGAACAGCGGCTCGCCGGCCGTCAGCGTGACGCTGAACAACGTCGGTGGCCAGCGCATGTTCGACTTCACCAGCGCCAACGTGAACAAGCCGATGGCGGTGGTCTACACCGAGCGCGTGCCAACCGTAACCGTCGTCGACGGCCAGGAAGTGCGTGGCTTCAAGGTCAACGAGGAAGTGATCTCGGTGGCCAACATCAACGGCGTGTTCGGCAAGAACTTCCAGACCACCGGCCTGCAGAAGAAGGAAGCCGAAGACCTGGCCAAGCTGCTGAAGTCGGGTTCGCTGGCTGCGCCGATGGACTTCGTCGAGGAGCGCGTGGTCGGCCCGAGCCTCGGCGCCGAGAACGTCAAGAACGGCATGCGCGCGGTGGTGTTCGCGTTCCTGTTCACCCTGGTGTTCTTCAGCGTGTACTACCGCATGTTCGGTGTGATCACCTCGGCAGCGATGCTGTTCAACCTGCTGATCGTAGTGGCGGTGATGTCGCTGTTCGGTGCCACCATGACCCTGCCGGGCTTTGCCGGCCTGGCGTTGTCGGTCGGCCTGTCGGTGGACGCCAACGTGCTGATCAACGAGCGTATCCGTGAAGAGCTGCGAGCCGGCGTGCCGGGCAAGACGGCGATCGTGACCGGTTACGAGCGTGCCTCGGGCACCATCCTCGACGCCAACCTGACCGGCCTGATCGTCGGTGTGGCGCTGTTTGCATTCGGTACCGGTCCGCTGAAGGGCTTCGCGCTGACCATGATCATCGGTATTTTCGCCTCCATGTTCACCGCGATCACCGTGTCGCGTGCGCTGGCGACGCTGATCTACGGCCGCCGCAAGAAGCTCCAGAACGTGGCCATCTGACGGGACGACACGCACAATGAAACTGTTTCCGCTGCACATCCTCCCGAACGACACCAAGATCGACTTCATGCGCTGGCGCCATGTCGCCATGGCAGTCACCATCGTGGTGTTCCTGGCCTCGGTCGCCATCATCGGCATCAAAGGCTTCAACTACGCACTGGACTTCACCGGCGGCACCCTGATCGAAGCCCGCTTCGACAAGGCGGTGGATGTTGAGCAGGTCCGCACCAAGCTCGAGCAGAGTGGCTTCGAAGGCGCCCAGGTGCAGAGCGTCGGCGGCAACACCGACCTGCTGATCCGCCTGGCCCCGCACGGCGAGCATGCTCCGGGTACCGGCGATGCCGCCCACGAGGACAAGGCCACGGCCGCTGCCGTGGTGAAGGCGTTGTCCACTGCCGACAATCAGGCCACCGTGCTCCGCAACGAGTTCGTGGGCCCGCAGATCGGCAAGGACCTGGCGATGAATGGCCTGTATGCCACCATCTTCATGCTGGCCGGCTTCCTGATCTACATCGCGGTTCGCTTCGAGTGGAAGTTCGCGGTCACCGCGAGCATCGTGGCGATGTTCGACCTGATCGTGACGGTCGCTTACGTGTCCCTGCTGGGCCGTGAGTTCGACCTGACCGTGCTGGCCGGCCTGCTGTCGGTGATGGGCTTTGCGATCAACGACATCATCGTGGTCTTCGACCGCGTCCGTGAGAACTTCCGCAGCCTGCGCGTGGACTCGATGGAAGTGCTGAACCGTTCGATCAACCAGACGCTGTCGCGTACGGTGATCACTGCCGTGATGTTCTTCCTGTCGGCGCTTGCCCTGTACCTGTACGGTGGCAGCTCGATGGAAGGGCTGGCCGAGACGCACATGATCGGCGCGGTGATCGTGGTGCTGTCCTCGATCCTGGTGGCGGTGCCGATGCTGACGATTGGTGTGCTGCGCGTGAGCAAGCAGGACCTGCTGCCGAAGGCGAAGGACGTCGAGGCCCTGGCCCGTCGCCCGTAAGCGTTCGCGCTGCACGCAACACACAGAGAACCCCGCGCAAGCGGGGTTTTTGTTTGCAGGGCTTGCAGCCCTGCACCCGCGGTAGTGCCGGCCGCTGGCCGGCAACAGCAACAGCGTGTATTCCGTGGGTGGGCGGGGCGGTGTCGGAGTGCAGGGACGCCGCAAGTACGTCCGTGTAGGCTTGGCAGCCGCATCCATGCGGCTGACACCCCGCACTCCGACACCGCCCCACCTCTGACAGATTCCGGCGGCTGTTGGTAGGTGTCGACCTTGGCCGACACATCTGTCAGATATCGAATGAATTCAACCGTGTCGACCAAGGTCGACACCTACCAGGGCCGCACGCCGTTCCAACAGATCGCGGAAGTCTGTCGAAGGCGGGGCGGGTCCGGTTGAGGGGGCGTGAGCCGCATGGGCCCGAGGCATGCCTCGGGCGGGTTGGGCAGGACGCCCAACCCCGGTCTTGCCGTGTGCGCAGGACAGCGCACACGAGCAAGCGGCGACCGAGCTTACATGGGTGAGGGCGCTTTGGTTGCGAAGCACTGCTTCGCAAGCGCCCGAACGCACAGCCGCCAGCGGCTGGGCCGGGCCCCGGAGGGGGACTTGCAGCGTCCCCCTCAACCGGACCCACCCCGCCCACCCCCAGGAACCCAGCTTTTGACGTTGCTCTGGCCCTGGCCGTTGCTCAGGCCTCTGCGGGTGCAGGGTGCAACCCTGCAAAAGAAACACCACCCTACGCCAGCGTCGGTTGTGCAATCTTCCCCCGCGCACTACGATCCTGCGGTTCGCGCGCGTGCGCGCCCGTACTCCTGCTGAGCGCCCCGTGCGCCGCATCTGCCAACCCGAGGTATCCATGGTCATCAAACCGCGCGTCCGCGGCTTCATCTGCGTCACCACCCACCCGACCGGCTGCGAGGCCGCGGTCAAGCAGCAGATCGACTACATCCGTGCGCGCCCGCCGATCCAGAACGGTCCCAAGCGTGTGCTGGTGATCGGCGCCTCCACCGGCTACGGCCTGGCCGCACGCATCACCGCTGCCTTCGGCAGTGGCGCTGCCACCCTCGGTATCTTCTTCGAACGACCGGGCAGTGAAACCAAGCCGGGTACCGCGGGCTGGTACAACTCGGCCGCGTTCCACAAGTACGCCGACGAAGCCGGCCTGTATGCCAAGAGCATCAATGGCGATGCCTTCTCCGATGAAGTGAAGGCGAAGACCATCGAAATGATCAAGGCCGATCTGGGCCAGGTCGACCAGGTTGTCTACAGCCTGGCCGCGCCGCGCCGCAAGCACCCGAAGACCGGCGAGATCATCAGCTCCACGCTGAAGCCGATCGGCGAGCCGATCACCCTGCGCGGGCTGGATACCGACAAGGAAGTGATCACCGAAACCACCCTGCAGCCGGCCACCCCGGAAGAAATCGCCGGCACCGTCGCGGTGATGGGCGGCGAGGACTGGCAGATGTGGATCGATGCACTGGCCGATGCCGGCGTGCTGGCCAATGGTTGTACCACCACGGCCTTCACCTACGTGGGCGAAGAGATCACCCAGGCGATCTACTGGAATGGCTCGATCGGCGCGGCCAAGAAGGACCTGGACACCAAGGTGCTGGGCCTGCGCGAAAAGCTGGCGAAAATCGGCGGCGACGCGCGCGTGTCGGTGCTGAAGGCCGTGGTGACCCAGGCCAGCTCGGCCATTCCGACCATGCCGCTGTACCTGTCGCTGCTGTTCAAGGTGATGAAGGAAAAGGGCACTCACGAAGGCTGCATCGAGCAGCTCGACGTGCTGTACGACATCCTTTACGGCGGCAAGGCTGATGGCACGGCGGTTGATCGCCTGCGCCATGACCTGGTCGATGGCGGCGGCCACACCGTCGCGCTGGTCGATGAGGAAGGCCGCCTGCGTGCGGACTACAAGGAAATGGCCGCAGACGTGCAGGGCAAGGTGGTCGCGCTGTGGCCGCAGGTGACCAACGAGAACCTGTACGAAATCAGCGACCTGGCCGGCTACAAGGCCGACTTCCTGCGCCTGTTCGGTTTTGGCGTGGAGGGCGTCGACTACGAGGCCGACGTCAATCCGGACGTGAAGATCGAAAATCTCGTCGACATGACCTGATCAAGCAGAAGGCCGGCGAAAGCCGGCCTTCTGGTTTGTGTAGAGCCGAGCCATGCTCGGCTGCTCTTCGCTTGAGTCCCGCAGCCGAGCATGGCTCGGCTACAGAGAGGCATCACCCGAATTCGAAGCCCATCTCCGGCAGCGCCGGGCCGACGAAATCGCCCTGCACGTAATCCACGCCGGCACTGAACAGCAGCGTCATCGAGTTGGCATCGCTGACGAATTCGGCAATGGTGCAGATGCCCGCTTCCTGAGCACGCGCGGTGATCTGGCTGATGCGGTCGATGTTCTCGCGGGTGGCGGCCAAGTCGCTGGTGAAGCCCCGGTCCAGCTTGAGGAACTGCGGCTGGAAGTGGGCCAGCAGCTGGAACGAGTCCAGCCCGGAACCGAACTGCTCCAGGCCGATGCGGCAGCCCAGTGGCGCCACTTCGGCAAGGAACTGCTGTGCACTGCGCAGGTGGGTGAACACCTTCGCTTCCGGTGCATGCAGCCACAGCCGTTCGCCGGGCACGCCCTGTGCCTGCAGCTCGCGGCGCAGGGTGGCGATCATCTGTGGGTCATCGAACGATTCCGGCGTGACCTTCACCAGCACCTGGGTGGCATGACCCGCACGTGCGCGTTCACCCAGCACCGCGATCGCCTGCGAGACCACCCAGCGGTTGATGTCGGCCAGCAGGCCGTGTTCCTCGGCGATGCCCAGGAACGCGGTCGGGCTCAGCAGCTCGCCATTGTTTTCCAGGCGCAGATAGGCTTCGTACAGCTCCAGTGGTTCGCCCTGCAGGTTCAGCACCGGCTGGTAGTGAAGCTGGAAACCGTCGCCGGCCAGCGCCTCGCGGATGCGCGCCACCCAGCGCTGCACACGCTCTTCCTCGACACGGTCGGCAGCAGCCGGGTCGAAGATGCGGCAGGTGTTACCCAGCTCGGCTGCAGCCTGGGTGCATTCGCTGGCGCGCGCCAGCACCTGGCCGATGCTGGCGATCTTCTCACCGACCTGCACGCCACCGATGCTGACCGTCACCGTGGCCGAGCGTGCGCCGATGCTGAAGACGTGTGCGGCGTAGGCTTCTCGGATGCGCTCGGCCAGCGCCACGGTCTGTGCGTAGGGCCCGGCCTGCAGCACGGCGAAATTGTGCTCGCCGAAACGGGCCAGTTGCGCGTCCTCGCCAACCACTTCGGCCAGCAGGGCGGCGAGGGCGCCGATCAGGGTGTCGGCCGAGGCCAGGCCGATATCCGGCAGCAGGCGCGCGTAGTGGTCCGGCTCGATCAGCAGCAGGCCGAACTGGCCCTCGCTGCGCCCGGCCTGGGCCACCGCGCTTTCCAGCTGCAGCATGAAGGTCGGGCGATTGAGCAGGCCGGTGACCTGGTCGCGCTGGCGCAGGTCCTCGACCTCGCGTGCCAGTTCGGGGTCGAACTCCATGCGGCGGCGGAGCACCACCTGCAGGCAGGACTCGCCCTCGTAGGTGGCCGCCGCAAATTCCATCGTCGCCGGGAACGCACTGCCGTCCTGGTGGCGCGCGTCGAGCTGGTACTGGGGCGGCGGCGCCTCGCCACGGCTGAGGCCCTTCAGCAGCTGCTTGAAGCCCTCCACGTGCTGGGCGGCGACCATGTCCAGCAGCGAAATGCCTTCGATGTCGTCGAAATGCTCGTAGCCGAACATCTCCAGGTAGGCGTCGTTGGCGCGGATGTGCATGCCTTCATGCACGTAGGCGATGGGGTCGCGCGAGGAGGCGATCAGCGCGTCGCAGCGGCGCTCGGTCTCGCGCATCTGCGCCTCGATGCGGCGCAGGCCGCGGCGTGCCTGCAGGTCGACCCACTGGTCGCGGACCACGGCGAGCAGGTGCTCGGGGCGCTGGCGCAGGGCGAGGGCACGGATGCCATGGCTGCTGGCCTGCACGAGTTCGTCCTCGTCGATGCGCTCGGCCAGCAGCACCAGCGGGATGTCCTTGCCGCTGGCAGCGATGTGCTGGGCTGCCAGCTGCAGCGGAATGCCCTGCGACGGCGAGGCCAGCACCAGGTCGATGGCCTGGCTGGTCAGCACCTGGGCCAGCTCGGTTGCATCCTGTGGGCGCCACGGGCGTACCGCGATGCCGCTGTTGCGCAGGGTGCTGACGATGGCTTCGGCATTCTCGCCGCTGTCATCGACGATCAGCAGGCGGATGGTGATGTCGTTCGCGTTCTGCATGCACTGCTCCCCAATCTGCGAATCTAGATACACGATGCGCGGCGAACCGTCCATGCGCGTCCCCCTTGCGCGCATGGAACGGCGAAGTGGTTCACACCACGCCGCCCGCTGCGTGCCCGCTTGCCCAGGCCCATTGGAAGTTGTAGCCGCCCAGCCAGCCGGTCACGTCCAGCACCTCGCCAACGAAGTGCAGGCCGGGGACGCGCTTGGATTCCATCGTTGAGGATGACACTTCGGCGGTGTCCACGCCGCCCAGGGTGACCTCGGCGGTGCGGTAGCCTTCGGTGCCGCTGGCCACCAGCGGGAATGCGCCCAGCAGCTGCGCAGCCTGGCGCAGCACCGGCTCGTCCAGCTGGCGCACGGGGCGGTCGGGCAGCCAGTGCTCGCACAGCCGCTGTGCCAGCCGCTTCGGCAGTACCTCGCCCAGCACCGTGCGCAGCTCGGCGGCGGGGCGGTCGCGCTTCATCTGGCGCAGCCACTCGCCCGCATCCTGGCCCGGCAACAGGTCCAGCTCCAGCGCATCGCCGGGCTGCCAGAACGAAGAGATCTGCAGGATGGCCGGGCCGCTCACGCCACGGTGGGTCAGCAGCATGAAGTTCTGGAAGCTCTTGCCGTTGCAGCGCGCCTCGATCGGCAGTGCGACGCCGCTGAGGTCGGCCAGCCGCTCCTGGTGCTTGCCGCTGAGGGTCAGCGGTACCAGCCCGGCGCGGGTCGGCAGCACCTGGTGACCGAACTGGCGGGCCACTTCATAGCCAAAGCCGCTGGCCCCCATGCTGGGAATCGACAGGCCACCGGTGGCAACCACCAGCGAGGCGCAATGGAACAGGCCGTGCGTGGTGTGCACGCGGAAACCATCGCTGCCATGCTCGATGCGCTGCACGCTGCAGTCGGTACGGATCTGTACGCCGGCCGCCTGGCATTCGTCCACCAGCATTTTCACGATCTGCTTGGAGGAGACATCGCAGAACAACTGCCCCAGTTCCTTTTCGTGATAGGCGATGCCGTGCTTGTGCACCAGCTCGATGAAATGCCAGGGTGTGTAGCGGGCCAGCGCCGACTTGCAGAAATGCGGGTTGGCCGACAGGAAGTTGGCCGGTGTGGTGCCGGTGTTGGTGAAGTTGCAGCGGCCACCGCCGGACATCAGGATCTTCTTGCCGACCTTGTTGGCATGGTCGATCACCTGCACCTGGCGGCCGCGCTGGCCGGCAGTGATCGCGGTCATCAGCCCGGCTGCGCCAGCGCCGATGACCACCACGTCACAACGGATCGTGCTCATGCCTTGGCGCGCTTGCGCCAGGTCGGGATCACGTCGAGCTGCATCTGATCGTTGAGCAGCTGCACTTCACCGTCCTGGATCAGCACGCTCCAGCGCATCGCGCGCTGGATCTGCTGGCCCCACAGCTCTACGAAGGCACCGTCGAGGTCGACCACCGAGAGGTTGTCGAAGCGCGCCAGGCCCTTGCTCTGCTTGCCCCACCAGATCTCCGAGGCGTTGCCGCCATAGTTGACCACCTGCACCTGGCGGCTGCGGTTGCTGGCCTTGCGGATGCGCGATTCGTCCGGATGGCCCAGGTCGATCCACTGCAGGATGTCGCCGGTGTAGTCGTGTTCCCAGAGGTCGGGTTCGTCATCGGTGCTCAGGCCGCGGCCGAACTCCAGGCGGTCGCCGGCGTTCAGCGCGAAGGCGAGCAGGCGCACCATCAGGCGCTCGTCGGTCTCGGACGGATGCTGGGCCAGGGTCAGGTTGTGGGTCGCGTAGTAGCCGCGATCCATGTCGCTGATCTGCAGTTCGGCCTTGCGGATGGTGGCGGTAAGAGCCATGGGGGATCCGTGGACTAAAGAGGACAATGATAGAGGTTTGCTCCGGGGGTGTCCGTGGCCGGGCTGTCTGCGCAGCGTCAACGGTGGCACGCTTGCGTTCTTTCCCGTGGCCGGAGTGGACGCCATGACCTTGCCCAGCCGACTGCAGTTGCCGCCCGGGCCCTGGGCCACCCTGCTGGATGGCCTGTGTGCACGTTTCCCGCGCATCGCGCGCGCGCAATGGCAGGATCGCTTCGCGCGTGGCCGTGTGCTGGATGCGCAGGGCAGGGCGCTCACTGCGGACATGCCCTGGCAGGTCGGGCGGGAGATCCAGTACTTCCGCGAGGTGGCCGACGAACCGGTGATTCCCTTTGTCGAGACCATCGTCCATCTGGATGCGCACCTGCTGGTAGCCGACAAGCCGCATTTCCTGCCGGTGACACCTGCGGGTGGGCATGTGCGCGAGACGCTGCTGGCGCGGCTGGTCGCCCGCACCGGCAATGCTGATCTGGTACCGCTGCACCGGCTGGATCGGCTGACGGCCGGGCTGGTGCTGTTCTCGACCCAGCGAGGGTCGCGCGATGCTTACCAGCGCCTGTTCCGTGAGCGGCGCATCGAGAAGACCTATGAGGCCCTGGCACCGGCGCTGCCGGGGCTGGCATTTCCGTTGCAGCGGGACAGCCGGTTGGTGCCGGGCGAGCCGTTCTTCCGCATGTCCGAAGTGACCGGTCAGCCCAATGCGCGCAGCCGGATCGAGCTGATCGAGGCCGAAGGGGCGATCTGGCGCTACCGGCTGCTGCCGGAGACCGGCCGCAAGCATCAGTTGCGCGTGCACATGGCCATGCTGGGGGCGCCGATCTTGGGTGACGACCTGTACCCGCAGCTTCGGCAACGGCCACTGAATGTGGCCGAGTCACCGCTGCAGCTGCTGGCGCGGGGCCTGGCCTTCGACGACCCGTTGAGTGGCGCACGACGGATGTTCAGCAGCGGCCGCAGCCTGAGCCTTCCGGCATAGGGCGGCCAGGCGCTCAGCGGGCCGGGCGTCGCGCCAGCCAGCGGTCCAGCTCGGCGGCGAACAGCTGCCGGTCGCGGGGTCCCAAGGGCGGCGGTCCGCCGGTCTGGACCCCGGCGCCGCGCAGTTCCTCCATGAAATTGCGCATCGACAGCCGCTCGGCCATGTTGTTCGGGGTGTACAGCTGGCCGCGCGGGTTCAGCGCCACGGCCTTTTTCTCCAGCACCAGCGCAGCCAGTGGGATGTCCTGGGTGACGACCAGGTCTCCGGCGGCGACCCGCTCGACGATGGCGCTGTCGGCCACGTCCAGGCCCTGCGGCACCTGGATCGAGCGCAGCCAGCGTGAGGGCGGGGTGCGGATCCACTGGTTGGCGACCAGGGTCAGTTCGATCCCCACCCGTTCAGCCGCACGAAACAGGATGTCGCGAATGACAGTGGGACAGGCGTCCGCGTCCACCCAGATGCGAGAGGGCGCGTATTCAGCGGGGGTTTCAGCTTCAGTCATTTCCCCAGTGTAGGGTAGGAAAAACCTGAATGGGGGCTCGGGGTTAGCCGCGAACGGCTGCCAACCCTTGTCACGCCTAGCGGGTGACCTGTTCCCATGAACGTCGGGACTATCGCTTTTTGCGGAAAACACGCGTATCGTGCGACCCACTGTGTTTGCTAGGGTCACCGTGAATCGTGGCCTGGTGCAGTTGATCTCACGATCCGCTCATCGATCCGCTTTACCAACGCCTGCAACTCAGTCTCGGCCCCGATACCCGGTGGCTGCGATTTTTTTCAACATGTGTTTCAGGAGTTAGTAAAATGTCTGAACGTCAGACCGGCACCGTCAAGTGGTTCAACGACGCCAAGGGCTTCGGCTTCATCACCCCGGAAAGCGGCCCGGACCTGTTCGTGCACTTCCGCGCGATCCAGGGCACCGGCTTCAAGACCCTGCAGGAAGGCCAGAAGGTTACCTTCATCGCCGTCCAGGGTCAGAAGGGTATGCAGGCTGACCAGGTGCAGGCGGTCTAATCCGTCTGCTACCGTTGGGTAGCCAGAGAACGCCGGAAGCGAGAGCTTCCGGCGTTTTTTATTGCCCGCTGTTTTTTGTAGAGTCGAGCCACGCTCGACAGTTCTCAAAGACAGTGGAGCATGGCTCGGCTCTACAAAGGGCATGCAGCCGGCGCGGTAGGATGGAGACCTTCCCGAGGACCGTCCCCATGCGCATCGTTCATCACCTGGAAAACTCCCGTTCCCTGCGCGTGCTGTGGATGCTGGAGGAGCTGGGGCTGGACTACGAACTGCGCCGCTATCCGCGTGATCCGAAGACGCTGCTGGCGCCGCCGGAACTGCGCAACGTGCATCCGCTCGGCAAGTCACCGGTGCTGCAGGATGGCGAGCTGGTACTGGCCGAGTCCGGTGCGATCCTCGACTACCTCGCTGACCGTTACGACACGCAACGCCAGCTGTCGCCGTCACCGATGCCGGCTGACGGGGCCGAACGCATCGCTTACCGCTACTGGCTGCACTACGCCGAAGGCTCGGCGATGCCGCCGCTGCTGCTGACCCTGGTGATGGGCCGCATACGCAACGCGCCGATGCCGTTCTTTGCGCGCCCGATGGCACGCAGCATTGCCGACAAGGCCGAGCGCGGCTTCATCGGCCCGCAGCGGCGGCTGCATCTGGACTGGATGGAGCGCCGCCTGGCTGAAAGCCAGTGGTTTGCCGGCGAGCGCTTCAGTGCGGCCGACATCCAGATGAGCTTCCCGATCCAGGCTGCTGCCGCGCGCGGTGGCGGTCTCGACGACAAGCCGGCGCTGCGCGGCTTTCTCAAGCGTATTGGTGAGCGCCCGGCCTACCAGCGTGCCGAGGCCCACGGCGGCCACCTGCAGGCGCTCAGCGGCAATTGAGGCGGGCGGCCGTCGTCCCCATCTTCAGTACCATGGATACCGACAGCCTCCGTTTCGACAACCGCCTGCTGCACACCCTGCCGGGCGACCCCGAATCCGGCCCGCGCAGGCGCGAAGTGCTGGGCGCGGCCTGGTCGCCGGTGATGCCGACCCCGGTGGTGGCGCCCACGTTGCTGGCGTGGTCGCCTGAGGTTGCCACGATGCTCGGCTTCGATGCTGCCGAGATCGAGAGCGAAGGCTTCGCCGATGTATTCGGCGGCAACGCGCTGTACGCCGGCATGCAGCCATGGGCCGCCAATTACGGTGGCCATCAGTTCGGCCATTGGGCCGGCCAGCTCGGCGACGGACGTGCGATCTCGCTGGGCGAGCTGGTGGCACCCGATGGCCGCCACTGGGAGCTGCAGCTGAAGGGGGCCGGGCCGACCCCGTACTCGCGCGGTGCCGATGGACGGGCAGTGCTGCGCTCGTCGATCCGCGAGTTCCTGTGCAGCGAAGCGATGCACCACTTGGGGGTGCCGACCACGCGCGCGTTGTCGCTGGTCGGTACCGGCGAGGAGGTGGTGCGCGACATGTTCTATGACGGCCACCCGCGTGCCGAGCCTGGCGCCATCGTGTGCCGGGTCTCGCCGTCGTTCCTGCGTTTCGGTTCCTTTGAGCTGCCGGCCTCGCGTGGCGAGACGGCCTTGCTGCAACAGCTGGTGGACACCTGCATCGCCCGTGATTTCCCCGGGCTGGAGGGGCAGGGCGAGGCACTGTATGGCGACTGGTTCGCGCAGATCGCGGTGCGCACCGCCGAGATGATCGCGCACTGGATGCGTGTCGGCTTCGTGCATGGTGTGATGAACACCGACAACCTGTCCGTGCTCGGTCTCACACTTGATTACGGCCCCTATGGCTGGGTCGAGGATTTCGATCCGGAGTGGACGCCGAACACCACCGACGCCCAGGGGCGCCGCTACCGCTTCGGCACCCAGCCGCAGGTGGCGTACTGGAACCTGAGCCGATTGGCGCAGGCGCTGTCGCCGCTGTTCGCCGATGTCGCACCGCTGCATGCGGGCCTGGCGGCCTACCAGTCCACCTTCGTGGCCTGCACGCGTCGCGATGCTGCATCGAAGCTGGGGCTGGCTGCTGCCGACGATGACGACCTGCAGCTCTACCAGCGCTGGCAGCAGCTGATGCAGGAGGGCGCCATGGACATGACCCTGGCCTGGCGTGCACTGATGCGCATCGACCCGTCGGCAGCGGACGCTACGGTTCTGGACGCGGTGTACTACGACGAGGCGCGCAAGCATTCGGTGCAGGCGCCGTTGCAGCAATGGCTGCAGGACTACGCAGCGCGCCTGCGTAGCGATCCGCTGTCGGCCCGCGAACGCTTGGCGAAGATGGCAGCGGCCAACCCGCTGTACGTGCTGCGCAACTGGCTGGCCCAGGAGGCGATCGACCGCGCAGAGCAGGGTGACCTCGGCGGTGTGCATGCGCTGCAGGACGTGCTGCGCGACCCATACACCGAACGCCCGGGGCTTGAACACTTCGCCGGCAAGCGCCCGGCGTGGGCCGACAACCGCGCCGGCTGCTCGATGCTGTCCTGCAGTTCCTGAGGGTGGGTTTCGGCAGGGCTGCGCCCTGCACCTGCAGAGGCCAAGTCAACGGCCAGAGCTGGATCCCGTGGCTTGGCGGGGCGGTGTCGGAATGCGGGGGCGCTGCAAGTACGTCCCTGTAAGCTTGGCAGCCGCTTGCACGTGTGCGCAGTCCTGCGCACACGGCAAGACCGGGGTTGGGCGTCCTGCCCAACCCGCCCGAGGCATGCCTCGGGCCCATGCGGCTGACACCCCGCACCCCGACACCGCCCCACCTCCGACAGATTCCGGCGGCTGTTGGTAGGTGTCGACCTTGGTCGACACGGTAGATCCACGCCATGCGTGGATGCTTTTCGTTCAATTCTCGAAATATTCGATTTCGATTGAGATTCATCCACGCATGGCGTGGATCCACGACAGATCGCAGGACTCTGTCGAAGGCGGGGTGGGTCCGGTGGCGGGAGTGTCCGCGGCATGGATGCCGCGGCCAAGCCCCCATGGACGGGTTTACGGCGTCTCCCGCCATCGGATCCACCCCGCCATCCCACAGGAAACCAGCTTCTGCCGTTGCCGTTGCTTGAAGCCTCCGCAGGTGCAGGGCGCAGCCCTGCCGACACCCCCAACAGGCAGCCGGCGCCCGGAACAGGTACCCTATGCCGCCATCAGACAGCCAATGTGACATGACCGACGCCCTCGTCGCTCCGCAGTGGGCCTCCCGCCTGCGCGACATCGCCGACTTCCCCAAGCCCGGTATCCTGTTCAAGGACATCATGCCGCTGCTCGCCCACGGCGAGGACTTCCGTGGCGCGATCACCGCGATGGCCGACCGTTGGCGCGACCAGAAGCTGGACGCGGTGGTCGGCATCGAATCGCGTGGTTTCATCCTCGGCGCCGCGATGGCACTGGAGCTGGGCGTGGGCTTCGTGCCGGTGCGCAAGCCGGGCAAGCTGCCGGGCCAGGTGCTGCGCGAGGAATACACGCTGGAGTACCGCAGCGACTGCATCGAAGTGCACGCCGACGCGCTGCCGGCCGGGGCCCGCGTGGCGATCATCGACGACGTGCTGGCCACCGGCGGTACGCTGGTCGCTGCGCTGTCGCTGGTGCGCCGCCTGGGTGTTGAAGTGGTCGGCGCCGGTGTGCTGGTCGAGCTCGATGGCCTGGGCGGCCGGGCCCGCTGGGAGGCGGGCTTGCCACTGCACACCGAACTGGTGTTCTGATCGAAGGGTGAATGCCAACCAGGGTTGGCATCTACCAGAGCGAAGGGCCGGGAGCCGGTCGTTGCCAACCGTGGTTGGCAACGCGGCTTCAATCACATCATCCGTACGCGGAAACGACGGCCCTTGATCTTGCCGGCTTCCAGCCTGGTGACGGCCTTGTTGGCCTGTTCACGCGCGATCGCCACATAGGAGCGGGTCGGGAAGATCGCGATCTTCCCGATGAACTTGCTCGACAGGCCGGCATCGCCGGTCAGTGCGCCGAGGATGTCGCCCGGGCGCAGCTTGTCGGTCTTGCCGCCGTCGATGCGCAGGGTGCGCATCGCCGCCTGCGGCAACTCGGCCGGGCGCGAGGTCGCCAGTGGCGTCTTCTGCCAATCCAGCGGTTGCCCCATCTGCGCTTCGATGGCTTCGGCGCGGGTCTTTTCGCGGCCAGCCACCAGGCTGATCGCCAGGCCGCTCGCACCGGCACGGCCGGTACGGCCCACGCGGTGCTGGTAGCTCTCCACGTCGGTCGGCAGCTCGTAATTGATCACCGCCGCCAGCTCTTCCACATCGAGGCCGCGTGCAGCCACGTCGCTGGCCACCAGCACGTTGCAGCTGCGGTTGGCCAGCAAAAGCAGCACCTCCTCGCGGTCGCGCTGCTCCATGTCGCCGTGCAGGGCGAGTGCGGAGAAGCCGAACTGCTGCAGCGAGTTGGCCACTTCGTCCACATCCTTGCGGGTGTTGCAGAACACCACCGCCGATTCCGGCGCGTACTTCAGGAGCAGGCCGGCCAGCGCCTTCTGGCGATGCGCCGGTTCCACCTCGCAGAACAGGTGGCGGATGGCCGGTGCCTGGTCGGCGCCTTCCACGGTCACCTCCACCGCGTCGCGCAGCAGGTCACGCGCCATGGCGCGGATGCTGTCGGGGAAGGTGGCGGAGAACAGCAGGCTCTGGCGATCCCTGTGGGTGCGGCCGGCGATCTCGCGGATGGGCTCCTCAAAGCCCATGTCGAGCATGCGGTCGGCCTCGTCCAGCACCAGCGTGCGCACCGCGCCAAGATTCAGCGCGCGCTTGCGTGCCAGCTCCTGCACGCGGCCGGGCGTACCGACCACCACGTGCGGATCGTGGCCTTCCAGCGACGCCAGCTGCGGGCCCAGCGGCACGCCACCCACCAGCAGCAACAGCTTCAGGTTGGGAATGCCGGTGGCCAGCTTGCGGATCTGCTTGCCGACCTGGTCGGCCAGTTCGCGGGTCGGGCACAGGACCAGCGCCTGCACGCGGATCAGGCTGGGGTCGATGGCCTGCAGCAGGCCCAGGCCGAAGGCGGCGGTCTTGCCGCTGCCGGTCGGCGCCTGTGCGATCACATCGCGGCCATCGAGGATGGCCGGCAGGCTCTGCGCCTGCACGGGGGTGAGGGTGGTGTAGCCGAGGGCGTCCAGGCCGGGCTGCAGGGCCGGGCTCAGCGGCAGGGTCGAGAAATCAGTCATGGCGCATTGTACCTGCCTGCGCGGCTGGTCCCGCCTGGTGGGCCCGGGGGCGGATCCCTTTCCTCAGGAACGGGATCTGACCCCAACAGTGCCGTCATCCACGCATGGCGTGGATCTACGGGTGGGCGCCGACCCTGGTCGGTACGCTCCTGCTCAGCCCAGCACCGCCAACACACCCTGGTGGATCGCCAGGCCACCGAACAGCAGCCAGGCGAACAGGATCAGCGCCAGCAGCAGCGGTTTCAGGCCCGCCTGGCGCAGCGCCGAGACGTGGGTGGTCAGGCCCAGCGCGGCCATCGCCATCGCCAACAGCACCGTGTCCAGCTGCACCAGCCCGGCCTGCAGGCCGGCCGGCAGCAGATGCAGCGAGTTGAAACCGGCCACGGCCACGAAACCGAACGCGAACCACGGCACCACGATGCGCGCCTTGCTGCCGTCGGCGCTGGCCTTGCCGCCACGCGCCAGCCACAACGACAACACGACCAGGAACGGCGCCAGCAGCATCACCCGCACCATCTTGGTGATCACCGCGGTATCGGCGGCGGCTTCGCTGACCGCGCGGCCGGCGGCCACCACCTGCGCCACTTCGTGCACAGTCGCACCAGTGAACAGGCCGTACTGCCGCGCGTCCATCGCCAGCCAGCCGTGCGACTGCACCAGCGCGTACAGCGCCGGGTACAGGAACATCGCCAGCGTGCCGAACACCACGACGGTGGAAACCGCGACAGTGACCTGCGCAGCGCGGCCGCGCACCACCGGTTCGGCGGCCATCACCGCTGCCGCACCGCAGATCGCGCTGCCGGCGCCGATCAGCATTGCCGCCTCGCGTTCCATCTTGAACACACGAACGCCCAGCCAGCAGGCCAGGCCGAAGGTGCTGGCGACCACCAGCACGTCCATCAGCACGCCGCTGACGCCGACATGGCCGATGTCCTGGAAGGTCAGGCGCAGGCCGTACAGCACGATGCCGGCGCGCAGCAGCCAGTGCTTGGAGAAGCCGACACCGGCCGCGCTGCTCGGCGCCAGCCGCGGGTAGAGGGTGTTGCCGACCACGATGCCGGCGACGATGGCGACGGTCAGTGCACTCAGGCCATGCGCCTGCAACCAGGGAAGCTCGGCCAGGTACAGCGATGCCGCCGCGATCAGGCCCACCAGCAGTAGACCAGGCAGGCGCGGCTGCCAGCGCTGGCGCAGGGCGGGCAGGGACCAGGGGGAGAGGGCGGGGGCGTTCATGGCAGGGCAGGGCTGTGGTGACGAGGCAAGCGTGCGCCTTCGTTCATGACCTGTAAAACGAATACTATGGGTAAAAGCTACCTATAAGATGGGTAATCTGCATGCGCCTGACCCTACGCCAGCTTCAGGTTTTCGTTGCCATCGCCGACCACGGCAGCACCACCGCCGCCGGCCAGGCCATCGCGCTCTCGCAGTCGGCCAGCAGCGCCGCCCTGCAGGAGCTGGAGGCGCACTTCGGCACCCCACTGTTCGACCGCATCGGCCGCCGCCTGGCCCTGAATGGTCATGGCCGCGCGCTGCTGGAGCCGGCGCGCACCCTACTGGTCAACGCCGCCGATCTGGAGCGGCAGCTGGCCGCCGGCGGCGACCCGTCGCAGGGCGCGCCGCTGCGATTGGTGCTGGCCGCCAGTACCACCATCGGCAACTACCTGCTGCCGCAGCGCATCGCTGAACTGCTGCGGCAGGCGCCGCAGGCCGAAGTCGACCTGCGCATCGACAATAGTGCTGGCGTAGTCGGCGCCGTGCAGCGCCTGGACGTCGACGCCGGCCTGATCGAAGGCCCGTGCCATGAGCGCGGTTTGCAGGTCACGGCCTGGCAGCAGGATCCGCTGGTGATCGTCGGCGCCGCCGACGTTCTCCCGCGCTGGTCGCTGGACGAACTGCGCCGCGCCCGCTGGCTGCTGCGCGAACCGGGCTCCGGCACCCGTGAAGCAGTGGAACAGGCCCTGCTGCCGCACCTGCGTGGCTTCGCCCAGACGCTGCAGCTGGGCAATACCGAAGCGATCAAGCAGGCCGCGATCGCCGGCCTCGGCCTGGCCTGCCTCTCGCGTCACGCGCTGGAAGAGCCGCTGGCGCTGGGTCGTCTGCGCGTGCTCGAAACCCCGTTGCCTCCGCTGCAGCGCACGCTGTGGCTAGTACGCCACCCCGGCAAGCAATGGCTGCCGGGGTTGCAGGCGCTGCTGGGGGAGGTGGGGTAGCCGGGATCCATCCGCACAGCGCGAATTCCACGACGGGATCCGCGCCCCGCCGTCCCACAGGAAACCAGCTTTTTGACGTTGCCGTTGAGGCTGCCGGCCAGCGGCCGGCACTACCGCGGGTGCCGGGTGCAACCCGGCCGACGCCCCCAACCCGTACAATATCCGGATGCCTCTGATTACTCTGCAGAACGTCGACTTCAGCGTCGGCGGCCCGTTGTTGCTGGAAAAGGCCGAACTGTCGATCGAGCCGGGTGAACGCATCGCCCTGATCGGCCGCAACGGCGCCGGCAAATCCACCTTGCTCAAGCTGCTGTCCGGCGACCACAAGCCCGATGACGGCGAAGTCCGCGTGCAGCAGGGCGTGCGCGTCACCCGCCTGGAGCAGGAAGTGCCACATGGCGCCGCCGGCTCGGTGTTTGACGTCGTCGCCGATGGCCTCGGTGAACTGGGCCAGTGGCTGGCCGAATTCCATCACCTCAGCCACGCCGAAGTATTTGATGGCGAAGCCCTGGGCAACGTGCAGGCCAAGATCGACGCCGCCAACGGCTGGGGCCTCGATCAGCGCGTCAGCGAAACCCTGACCAAGCTCGACCTGGACGGCGAGGCCGAGTTCGGCCGCTTGTCCGGCGGCATGAAGCGCCGCGTGCTGCTCGCCCGTGCGCTGGTGTCCAGCCCCGACGTGCTGCTGCTGGACGAACCGACCAACCACCTCGATATCGAAGCCATCGACTGGCTCGAAGCGTTCCTGAAGGGTTGGAGCGGCAGCGTGGTGTTCGTTACCCATGACCGCCGCTTCCTGCGCGCACTGGCCACCCGCATCGTCGAGATCGACCGTGGCCAGGTCACCAGCTGGCCGGGCGACTGGGCCAACTACGAGCGTCGCCGGGAGGAACGCCTCAACGCGCAGGCGCAGGAAAACGCGCGCTTCGACAAGCTGCTGGCGCAGGAAGAAGTCTGGATCCGCCAAGGCATCAAGGCGCGCCGCACCCGCGATGAGGGCCGCGTGCGCCGCCTGAAGGCGATGCGCGTGGAGCGTTCGCAGCGCCGTGATCTCAGCGGCAACGTCAAGATGGAAGCCGCACAGGGCATCAGCTCTGGCAAGAAGGTCATCGACGTCAAGGATATTTCGTTCGCCTTCGGTGAGCGCACCATGGTCCGCGACTTCACCACCACCATCATGCGCGGCGACCGCATCGGCCTGATCGGCCCCAACGGCAGCGGCAAGACGACGCTGCTGAAGCTGCTGCTGGGCGAGCTGCAGCCGGCCAAGGGCGAAGTCAACGCCGGCACCAACCTGCAGATCGCCTATTTCGACCAGTACCGTGCGGTGCTGCGCGAAGACTGGAGCGCGATCGAGAACGTGGCCGAAGGCCGCGATTTCCTCGAGTTCAACGGCAAGCGCAAGCACGTGCATGCCTACCTGCAGGACTTCATGTTCACCCCGGAACGCGCGCGTGCGCCGATCACCCGCCTGTCCGGTGGCGAGCGCAACCGCCTGCTGCTGGCCAAGCTGTTCGCGCAGCCGTCCAACCTGCTGGTGATGGACGAACCGACCAACGACCTGGACGTGGAAACCCTGGAGCTGCTGGAAGAGCTGCTGGGCGAGTACACCGGCACCCTGCTGCTGGTCAGCCATGACCGTGACTTCATCGACAACGTGGTGACCTCCACGCTGGTGATGGAAGGCGACGGCGTGATCGGCGAGTACGTCGGTGGCTACAGCGACTGGCAGCGTTATGCGGCCAGCGTGGCAGCGCCTGCCGCGACCCCCGCCGCCAAGCCGGCAGCCGCAGCACCTGCCGCGCCGGCTGCTGCCACCCCGGCTGCGCCCAAGCGCAAGCTGGCCTACAAGGAAGCGCGCGAGCTGGAGCAGCTGCCGAAGACCATCGAGAAGCTGGAAAGCGATGTCGAAGGGCTGACCTCGGCGATGAACGATCCGTCGTTCTACACCCGCAGCAGTGCCGAAGTGACCGCGCACACCCAGCAGCTGGCCAAGGTGCAGGCCGAGCTGGATGCCGCGTACGCGCGCTGGGAAGAGCTGGAAGGCTGA
Source organism: Stenotrophomonas sp. T8 (assembly GCF_051853085.1). Lineage (NCBI taxonomy): Bacteria > Pseudomonadati > Pseudomonadota > Gammaproteobacteria > Lysobacterales > Lysobacteraceae > Stenotrophomonas > Stenotrophomonas sp. T8. The sequence goes on from NZ_CP195329.1 coordinate 1,491,203, forward strand.
GCGGCTACCACGGCCGTCTCGCCCTGCGGGCGGCTGTGGTTTTTGATCTGATTCCGCCTTGAAGCGAGCCGAGCACCGCAGGTCCGGCGAGGGCGAAGAGGCGCGGGTGTCTGAGCGCAGCGAGTTCCCGCGCCGTCCCTCGGTGGACCGAGGAGCGCAGGGTACCGGTGCGTAGCATCGGCTCGCGGACGGCGGAGCGTTTCTTTTGGTTACTTTTCTTTGCGAGCACCGCACTGCAGGAGCAGAGCGGAACGGCATAGCCGGCCCGCAGGGTGACGCACAAGGATGTGCGTCATCAAGAAAAGTAACGCCCATGAACGCATCAGATTGCAGCAGTCATGATCCGCGCAGAGCGGTCATTTGACCCCGTGCAGATCCCGCAACTGGCTCGGCCGGCTGCCGAAATACGCCGCCAGATCGGCGATGTCCTGATCGCTCAGGTCCTTCGCCTGCGGCGTCATCAGCGCATGCTGGCGGTCGCCGGCGCGGTAGGCCTGCAGCGCATGCGCCAGATAGTCGCCGTACTGGCCACCCAGTTTCGGATAGGTCGGATCGATCGGCGCATTCCCGTCGGCCCCATGGCAGTCGATGCAGCTCTGGTTGGTGGCCTTGCCCTTCACCTTGGCGCGGGCTTCACCGGCGGCCTCGCGGCCTGCCGGCAGGCCAGCGGAGGACGAAGAACCGTGTTCGCCGCTGGCATGGCCCGGGTCGGCGGCGGATTTCTCGCTGTTTTCCACCTGCGACTGCGAACAGGCCGCCAGCAGCAGGGCAACGGACAGGGCGATGGCGTGACGCATCGGATGCGCGGCTTTCGACATGGGCGGGCCTTACTTGACGGTGGACAGGTAAACAGAGAGATCGGCGATCTCCTGTTCGCTGAAACTCATCGACTGTGCCTGCATCGTCGGATGCCGGCGCTTGCCCTGGCGGTACTCGGTCAGGGCCTGGGCCAGGTACTGCTGGGTCTGGCCGCCGATCTTCGGCACCCGGTAGCTGGGGTAGGCGTTCTTGTAGCCGGTGATGCCGTGGCACCCCTGGCAGGTGTAGGCCAGGACACGGCCATTGTCGAAGTTGCCGGTGGGCGTGGCAGGCGCCGGCGCGGCGGCAGGCGCCGGGGCGGGTGTGGCAGGAGCGGGAGCGGGCTGTGCGGCGGCCCCAAGGGGCAGGAGGACGGCCAGAGCGAGACAAGCGGCGAGCGGCTGCGGGCGCATGGTGTCGTTTCCGGGGATTCGGGTCTGGTCGTTCCGGCGTGGGGTACGGAACGCCCCGAGTATAGCCTCAGGTTTCATCTAGCTGAAATGGGGGCGGGCCGACCAGCGGCGTGAAGACACCATGACCTTTGGGATATGGTGTTGCCGTGAAGTGGTGCATTACTTTGCTACCACACCTGTCCACGCATCCTCCAGGGACCCGACGATGTCGCACCCAACCTTCCTGTCCGGCCGTCGCAGCGGAATCTGCGCTGCCGCACTGCTGATCTCCACCTCCCTGCTGCTGGGCGGTTGCGCCGCAGGGCCCAATTCCGAAGCCAAGGCTGCCGAGACCAAGGAGGAGAAAAAGGTCGACGCCGTCCCGGTCGAAGTGGCGGTGGCCAGCCATCGTGCCGTCGCGGCCAGCTACACCGGTACCGCTGCACTGGAGCCACGCGCCGAGTCGCAGGTGGTCGCCAAGACCTCCGGCGTAGCCCTGGCGGTGCTGGTCGAGGAAGGGCAGCGGGTCACCGCCGGCCAGCCGCTGGTGCGGCTGGACCCGGATCGTGCGCGCCTGGCCGTGGCGCAGAGCGAAGCGCAGATGCGAAAGCTGGAAAACAACTACCAGCGCGCACAGAAGCTGGTCGGCCAGCAGATGGTCAGCGCTGCCGATGTCGACCAGCTGCGCTACGACCTGGAGAACGTCCGTGCGCAGTACCGCCTGGCCACGCTGGAGCTGTCCTACACCACGGTCGTGGCACCGATCTCGGGTGTGATCGCCTCACGCTCGATCAAGACCGGCAACTTCGTGCAGATCAATACACCGATCTTCCGCATCGTTGACAACTCGCGGCTGGAGGCCACGCTCAACGTACCCGAACGTGAGCTGGCCACCCTGCGTGCCGGCCAGCCGGTGACGCTGGCGGCCGACGCACTGCCGGGCCAGAGCTTCACCGGCACCGTTGACCGCATCGCGCCGGTGGTGGACTCGGGCAGCGGCACGTTTCGCGTGGTCAGTGCCTTCGATGGCGCCGCCCACGCGCTGCAGCCCGGCATGTTCGGCCGCATCCGCATCGATTACGACCAGCGTGCCGATGCGCTGGTGGTGCCGCGCCTGGCGTTGCTCGATGACGGTGAACCTGCGGTGTTCCGCGTGCGCGAAGGCAAGGTCGCACGCGTTCCGGTCAAGCTGGGTTACGCCGAGGGCCCGTGGGTGGAGATCCGTGATGGCCTGGCGGCCGGTGATCAGGTGGTCACCGCCGGCAAGGTCGCCCTGCGCGACGGCACCACGGTGCAGGTGATTGCCGATCCGAAGGCGAAGGCGGTCGCGGCGGCCGCCAAGCCCGCAGACAAGGCCGGGAGCAAGCAATGACTGCCCCGGGCCACGACCACGGTGCCTCGCCGGCGAGCGACGGCGCCGCCGCCGGCATGCGCGGCGGCCTGGTGGAATTCGCCACGCGCCGCCGCGTGACCATCGCCATGTGCACGGTCACCCTGCTGCTGTTCGGCCTGATCGCGCTCGGCAACCTCAAGGTCAACCTGCTGCCCGACCTGAGCTACCCGACGCTGACCGTGCGCACCGAATACACCGGTGCGGCGCCGACCGAAATCGAAACCCTGATCACCCAGCCGGTTGAAGAAGCGGTGGGCGTGGTCAAGAACCTGCGCAAGCTGAAGTCGGTCTCGCGCACCGGCCAGAGCGATGTGGTGCTGGAGTTCGCCTGGGGCACCAACATGGACCAGGCCAGCCTGGAGGTGCGCGACAAGATGGAAGCGCTGAACCTGCCACTGGAGGCCAAGGCCCCGGTGCTGCTGCGCTTCAATCCGTCCACCGAGCCGATCATGCGCCTGGTGCTGTCCAACAAGGTCGCGCCGACCAGCGATGCCGATGCGGTCCGCGAGCTGACCGGCCTGCGCCGCTATGCCGATGAAGACCTGAAGAAGAAGCTGGAGCCGGTCACCGGCGTGGCAGCAGTGAAGGTGGGCGGTGGCCTGGAAGACGAGATCCAGGTCGACATCGACCAGCAGAAGCTGGCGCAGCTGAACCTGCCGATCGACACCGTCATCAAGCGTCTCAAGGACGAGAACATCAACATCTCCGGCGGCCGCCTGGAAGAGGGCTCCCAGCGCTTCCTGGTGCGTACCGTCAACCAGTTCGCTGACCTCGAGGAAATCCGCAACCTGCTGGTCACCACCCAGGCCGCCAACGGCAGCGCAGTGGATTCGGCGCTGCAGCAGATGTTCAACATCGCCGCGTCGACCGGTTCGGCGGCAGCCATCGCGGCGGCGTCGGCGGCACAGAGCGCATCATCCGGCGGCGGCTCCAGCGTGGTCGCCAACGGCGTGCCGGTGCGCCTGAAGGACGTGGCCACCGTGCGCCAGGGCTACAAGGAGCGCGAAGCGATCATCCGCCTGGGCGGCAAGGAGGCGGTCGAGCTGGCCATCTACAAGGAAGGTGATGCCAACACCGTGTCGACCGCCGAAGCGCTGCGCAAGCGCCTGGAGCAGATCAAGGGCACGTTCCCGTCCGATGTCGAGCTGACCACCATCGAGGACCAGTCGCGCTTCATCGAGCACGCCATCGCCGACGTCAAGAAGGATGCGGTGATCGGTGGCCTGCTGGCGATCCTGATCATCTTCCTGTTCCTGCGCGATGGCTGGAGCACGTTCGTGATCAGCCTGTCGTTGCCGGTCTCGATCATCGCCACGTTCTTCTTCATGGGCCAGCTCGGCCTGAGTCTGAACGTGATGTCGCTGGGCGGCCTGGCCTTGGCCACCGGCCTGGTGGTGGATGACTCGATCGTGGTGCTGGAGAGCATCGCCAAGGCCCGCGAGCGTGGCCTGGGCATCCTGCAGGCGGCCATTGCCGGCACCCGCGAAGTGAGCATGGCGGTGGTTGCCTCGACCCTGACCACCATCGCCGTGTTCCTGCCGCTAGTGTTCGTCGACGGGATTGCCGGACAGCTGTTCCGCGACCAGGCGCTGACCGTGGCGATCGCCATTGCGATCTCGCTGCTGGTGTCGATGACCCTGATCCCGATGCTGAGCTCGCTGAAGGGGCGGCCACCGCTGGCGTTCCCGGAAGAGGCGCCGAACGCAGCATGGCAGCCGCAGAAGCGCTGGCAGAAGCCGGTCGCGCTGGGCCGCCGTGGCGTGGTTGCCAGCGTGCGCTGGAGCTTCTATGCGCTGGCCTGGCTTGTCGTGCGCGTGTGGCGTGGCGTGGTGGCAGTGGTCGGCCCGGTGATGCGCAAGGCCAGTGATCTGGCGATGAAGCCCTATGCAGGCGCCGAGCGAGGCTACCTGCGCCTGCTGCCGAGTGCGCTGGCGCATCCCGGCAAGGTGCTGGGCGTGGCAGCCATCATCTTCGTGGCGACCATGGCGCTGGTACCGATGCTTGGCGCGGACCTGATTCCGCAGCTGGCGCAGGACCGGTTCGAAATGACGGTGAAGCTGCCGGCCGGCACGCCGCTGAAGCAGACCGATGCGCTGGTGCGCGAGCTGCAGCTGGCGCACGGCAAGGGGGAGGGCGTGGCCTCGCTGTATGGCGTCAGTGGCAGCGGCACCCGGCTGGATGCCAGTCCGACCGAAAGCGGTGAGAACATCGGCAAGCTGACTGTGGTGATGGAAGGTGGTGGCAACGCGCGCACCGAAGCAGCAATCACCGAGCGCCTGCGCGGCACCATGAGCCAGCACCCGGGCGTTCAGGTCGACTTCGCGCGGCCGGCATTGTTCAGCTTCTCCACGCCGTTGGAAATCGAACTGCGCGGGCAGGACATGGCCACCCTGGAAGTGGCCGGGCAACGCCTGGCGGCGATGCTGCGCGGCAATGCGCACTACGCCGACGTGAAATCGACGGTGGAAGAGGGCTTCCCGGAAATCCAGATCCGCTTCGACCAGGAACGCGCGGGTGCGCTGGGCCTGACCACCCGCCAGATCGCCGACGTGGTGGTGAAGAAGGTGCGCGGCGACGTCGCCACCCGCTACAGCTTCCGTGATCGCAAGATCGACGTGCTGGTGCGTGCCCAGGAAGGTGACCGCGCCAGCGTCGAGAGCATCCGCCGGCTGATCGTCAATCCGGGCAGCAGCCGCCCGGTCACCCTGGACGCAGTGGCCGACGTGGTCGCCACCACCGGCCCCAGCGAGATCCATCGTGCCGACCAGACCCGGGTGGCGGTGGTATCGGCCAACCTGCGCGACATCGACCTTGGCGCCGCCATGCGCGAAGTGCAGCAGATGGTGGCCGAGCAGCCGCTGGGCGCGGGCGTTGGCCTGCACATCGGTGGCCAGGGCGAGGAGCTGGCGCAGGCGGCGAAGTCGCTGATCTTCGCCTTTGGACTGGCGATCTTCCTGGTCTACCTGGTGATGGCCTCGCAGTTCGAGTCGCTGCTGCACCCGTTCGTGATCCTGTTCACCATCCCGCTGGCGCTGGTCGGCGCGATCCTGGCGCTGATGCTGACCGGCAAGCCCATCTCGGTGGTGGTGTTCATCGGCCTGATCCTGCTGGTCGGCCTGGTCACCAAGAACGCGATCATCCTGATCGACAAGGTCAACCAGCTGCGCGAAGCCGGCGTGGCCAAGCATGAGGCGCTGGTGGAAGGTGCGCGCTCGCGCCTGCGCCCGATCATCATGACCACGCTGTGCACGCTGTTCGGCTTCCTGCCGCTGGCGGTGGCGATGGGCGAGGGCGCCGAAGTGCGTGCACCGATGGCGATCACCGTGATCGGTGGCCTGCTGGTGTCGACGCTGCTGACGCTGCTGGTGATCCCGGTGGTGTACGACCTGATGGATCGTCGCGGCGACGCCTACTACCGTGAGCGCGGCCGCAAGCACGCCGGCGAGATCGAGCCGGGCGCAGCAGGCAGCGCGGCGGGTGTGGAGGAGCCGGCATGAGCGTTGCCGAGTTCTCCATCCGCCGCCCGGTCACTACCATCATGTGCTTCGTGTCGCTGGTGGTGATCGGCCTGATCGCTTCGTTCCGGCTGCCGTTGGAGGCGCTGCCGGACATCTCGGCGCCGTTCCTGTTCGTGCAGATCCCGTACACCGGTTCGACGCCCGAGGAAGTGGAGCGGACCATCATCCGCCCGGTCGAGGAGTCGCTGGCGACGATGACCGGCATCAAACGCATGCGCTCATCGGCCACCTCCGAGGCGGCGCTGATCTACATCGAGTTCAGCGACTGGGACCGCGACATCGCCATTGCCGCGTCCGACGCGCGCGAGCGTATCGATGCGATCCGCAGCGACCTGCCCGACGACCTGCAGCGCTACAACGTGTTCAAGTGGTCCAGCAGTGACCAGCCGGTACTGAAGGTGCGCCTGGCCAGCACCACCGACCTGACCACTGCCTATGACATGCTCGACCGTGAGTTCAAGCGGCGCATCGAGCGCATCCCGGGTGTGGCCCGCGTCGATATCACCGGTGCACCGCCGAACGAGGTGGAGATCGCCATCGATCCGAACCGGCTCAACGCGCATGGGTTGAGCATCAACGAGCTGAGCGAGCGCCTGCGCACGCTGAACTTCTCGATCTCGGCCGGTCAGATCGACGACAACGGCCAGCGCGTGCGCGTGCAGCCGGTGGGCGAGATCACCGACCTGCAGGAAATGCGCGACCTGGTGATCAACGCCAAGGGCCTGCGCCTGGGCGATATCGCCGACGTGCGCCTGAAGCCGGCGCGGATGAACTACGGGCGCCGTCTGGACGGCAACCCGGCGGTGGGCCTGGATATCTTCAAGGAGCGCAGTGCCAACCTGGTGGACGTCTCGCGTGCGGCGCTGGCCGAAGTCGAGGCGATCCGCGCGCAGCCGTCGATGCGCGACGTGCAGATCAAGGTGATCGACAACCAGGGCAAGGCAGTGACCTCGTCACTGCTGGAGCTGGCCGAAGCCGGTGCGGTCGGCCTGATCCTGTCGGTGACGGTGCTGTTCTTCTTCCTGCGCCATTGGCCGTCGACGCTGATGGTGACCCTGGCCATTCCGATCTGCTTCACCATCACCCTGGGCTTCATGTACTTCGTCGGGGTGACGCTGAACATCCTGACCATGATGGGCCTGCTGCTGGCCGTGGGCATGCTGGTCGACAACGCCGTGGTGGTGGTGGAGAGCATCTACCAGGAGCGCGAGCGCATGCCGGGGCAGCCACGGCTGGCCTCGATCATCGGCACCCGCAACGTGGCCATCGCGCTCAGCGCCGGTACGCTGTGCCACTGCATCGTGTTCGTGCCGAACCTGTTCGGCGAGACCAACAACATCAGCATCTTCATGGCGCAGATCGCGATCACTATCTCGGTCTCGCTGCTGGCCTCGTGGCTGGTCGCGGTCAGCCTGATTCCGATGCTGTCCGCACGCATGGCCACACCCAAGCTGGTGCACTCGCAGACCGGCCTGATCGCGCGCCTGCAGCGGCGCTATGCACAGTTGCTGGACTGGTCGCTGCATCACCGCGGTTGGAGCCTGCTCGGCATCCTGCTGGTGGTGCTGGTCAGCCTGGTGCCGATGAAGCTGACCAAGGTCGACATGTTCGGTGGCGAGGGCGGCAAGGACATCTTCATCGGCTACATGTGGAAGGGCGCCTACACCTACCGGCAGATGTCCGAGGAAGTGGCGCGCGTGGAGAGCTGGATCGACCAGAACCGCGAGCGCCTGCACGTCAAGCAGGTGTACTCCTGGTACAGCGAGCAGGAAGGCAGCTCCACGGTGGTCACCCTGGACGAGAAGTACGCCAAGGACATCAAGGCGCTGCAGGAAGAGTTGCGCAAGGGCCTGCCGAAGTCCGCCCGCACCGACTATTTCGTCGGCAACCAGGGCGGCGATGGTGGGGGTGGCGGCAACCAGGGCGTGCAGGTGCAGCTGGTGGGCGATTCCAGCTCGATGCTGCAGGAGATCGGCCAGGAAGTGGTGCCGTTGCTGGCGCAGCGTGCCGAACTGCGGGACGTGCGCATCGACAATGGCGAGAAGGGCGGCGAGCTGAAGGTGCGCGTCGACCGTGAGCGTGCCGCAGCGTTCGGCTTCAACGCCGAACAGGTGGCCAGTTTCGTCGGCCTGGCGCTGCGCGGCGCACCGATGCGCGAGTTCCGCCGCGGTGACAATGAAGTGCCGGTGTGGGTGCGCTTTGCCGGCGCCGAGCAGAGCAGCCCGGAAGACCTGGCCGGTTTCAGCGTGCGTACCGGCGATGGCCGCAGCGTGCCGCTGCTGAGCCTGGTCACCGTGGACGTTGGTTCGTCGGCCACCCAGATCGGCCGTACCAACCGTCAGACGACATTGACCATCAAGGCCAACCTGGCCGGGAAGGTCACCGCGCCGGACGGGCGCAAGGCGATCGAAGCCGTGCTCAAGCCGATGAACTTCCCGGCCGGCTACGGCTTCACCTTCGATGGCGGCGACTACGGCAACGATGATGAAGCCATGCAGCAGATGGTGTTCAACCTGCTGATCGCGCTGGTGATGATCTACGTGGTGATGGCGGCGGTGTTCGAGTCGCTGCTGTTCCCGGCGGCAATCATGAGTGGCGTGCTGTTCTCGATCTTCGGCGTGTTCTGGCTGTTCTGGATCACCGGCACCTCGTTCGGGATCATGTCCTTCATCGGCATCCTGGTGCTGATGGGCGTGGTGGTGAACAACGGCATCGTGATGATCGAGCACATCAACAACCTGCGGCGCAGCGGCATGGGCCGTACCCAGGCGCTGGTGGAAGGCTCACGCGAACGCCTGCGCCCGATCATGATGACCATGGGCACGGCGATCCTGGCGATGGTGCCGATCTCGCTGACCGACACGCAGATGTTCGGCAATGGCCCGGAGTACTCGCCGATGGCGCGTGCGATTGCCGGCGGCCTGGCGTTCTCGACCGTGGTCAGCCTGCTGTTCCTGCCGACGATCTACGCGGTGCTCGATGACCTGCGTAATGCCGTGACGCGCCTGATCCGCCGTGCGCGTGGAGTGGAAATGGTAGAGCCGGGCGCTGCCCGGCTGTAACGCACGTCAACGTGTTGTGGTGTGGGGGAGGCCGGTCGTAGTGGGGCGGTCTCCCCCTTTTTTTGCTCGCCGCGTCTGCTTGCCTCTGTAGAGCCGAAGGCAGCGGCAGGAGCCGCTGCCAACGTCGCTTGCGACGGCCCGGAGGGTGTCGGCCAGGACGGCCGGCATAGCCATGCTCGGCTGCTGTTCGCCGCGTTGCGGCATCGCCCGGGCATGGGCTCGGGCGCTACAGATTCTGTGGCCGGTTGAGGCTTACCCCGCCACCTTGCCCCACACCTTGAACGTGGTCAGCCACAGGCCTAGCATGCTGCCGATGTTGGTCAGCATGAAGGTCAGCACCACGCGGGTAACGCGATTGCGGTACCAGCCCTTCAGGCTCTGCGCATCGTCGCGCAGCTTCAGGAAGTCCTCGTAGGCTGGCTTGCGCACACGCGCTTCCACCAGTGCCGAGAAGGCGCCGGTCGGGATGCTCAGGCGGAACGGCTTGAACGGGGCCACCGCGATCGCGGTGAGGATGCTCAGCGGGTGACCGCCGGCCAGAAGGCAGCCCAGGCCGGCCAGGCCGCCGGTATACATCGCCCAGGTTGCCAGCAGCTCGGTGCCTACGCCCAGGCCGCCGCGGTAGAAGCCTACGCCGATGCCGGTCGCCACGATCGCCAGGATGCCCAGCGTGAACCACGGGATGTTGCGCTTCTTCGGCACCGCCTCCAGCTCGGCGCGCAGCGGCGCCGGTGCCTCGGTGTCGGTTTCCAGGTGGCGTGCCAGACCCGCCAGGTGGCCGGCTCCGACCACTGCCAGCACTTCGCGCTGGTGCGGGTCGTGTTCTTCGCGCAGGCGGGTGGCCATGTAGCGGTCGCGCTCGCCGATGATGGTTTCGTACAGCGCCGGGCTCTCGCTGGCGAACTCACCGAAGCTCGATTCCAGCATGTCGCCCTGTTTGAGCTTCTCGATCTCGTTCTCGCCCACTTCCTCGGACGAGAACAGGCCGGCGCCGAGGCCGGCAACCAGCTTCAGCTTGCCGAAGAAGCCCAGCCGTTGCGACGCGCGGCGGAAGGTCAGGCCAACCTCGCGGTCGATCAGGTGCACCGGCAGGTTGCGTTCGCGGGCGAGTTCCACCGCACGTTTCAGCTCGGCACCGGGCTCGATGTCGAGTTGCTCGGCCAGGCGGCGCTGATAGGCGGACAGAGCCAGGTTGGCGGCGAACAGGGCGACGCGGCCCTTGCGGATCACCTCGACCAGGTCGAGCTTGGCGAGTGTGTCGGGGTCGCTCAGCGCCTGCAGGCGCTGCGGGTCCAGCTCGACGGCAACGGCATCGAAGCGGCCGCTGTCGATGGCTTTTTCAACGGCCTCGACGCTGGCGCGGGAGACGTGGGCGGTGCCCAGCAGGGTGTAGCGCACGCCGTCGCGTTCGACGACGCGCACCGGCTGGCCGGCGAACAGGTCGTCGCCGGTCTCGGGAAGGGTTTCGGTCATGGGTTCATTCATTGGAGGGTGCGGTGTCGGCGCCATCGCCGAGCGCGCGCTGCATCTGTACGGTGTCCAGCCAGCGGCCATGCTTGCGGCCGAGGCCACGGAACACGCCCACCAGCTCGAATCCGAAGCGTTCGTGCAGCTTGATCGAGGCGGTGTTGGTCGGTTCGCCGATCACCGCCACCATCTGCCGGTAGCCACGTGCCACGCAGGCGTCGATCAAGGCCTGCAGCAGGCCGGTGCCGACACCCTTGCCCTGGAACGCGGCATCGACGTAGACCGAGTTCTCCACGGTCCACTGGTAGGCAATGCGGGTGCGATAGGTGTTGGCATAGGCATAGCCAGCCACCTGGCCGTCGATCTCGGCGACCAGGTAGGGGAAGCCACGATCGATGATGTCGCGCATGCGGCGCAGCATCTCGGTCGCGTCCGGGATGTCGTACTCGTAGGTGTTGACGAAATCGGTCACTTCCACCGCGTAGATGGCGGTGATCGCGTCGATGTCGGCCGGGCCGGCATCACGGATGAGGACGGCCATGCGCGGGCTCCGGCTCAGTCGATGTAGCGCTTGAGCAGGTCGCCGTATGCATCGATGCGGCGATCGCGCAGGAACGGCCAGATGCGGCGCACATGCTCGCTGCGCTGCAGGTCGACGTCGCACAGCAGCACGGTGGCCTCGGTGCCGGCCTCGGCCAGGAACTCGCCCTGCGGGCCGAGCACGTGGCTGTTGCCCCAGAACTGGATGCCCGACGCGCCCAGCGGCGACGCCTCGTGGCCGACGCGGTTGCAGCTCAGCACCGGCAGGCCGTTGGCCACGGCGTGGCCACGGTGGCTCAGCACCCAGGCGTCGCGCTGGCGGGTCTTCTCGTCCTGCACGTCGTCCGGGTCCCAGCCGATCGCGGTCGGGTACAGCAGCAGCTCGGCGCCGGCCAGCGCCATCAGGCGCGCCGCTTCCGGGTACCACTGGTCCCAGCACACCAGCACGCCCAGGCGGCCCACCGAAGTGTCGATCGGCTTGAAGCCGATGTCGCCCGGGGTGAAGTAGAACTTCTCGTAGAAGCCCGGGTCGTCCGGGATGTGCATCTTGCGGTACTTGCCGAGCAGGCTGCCGTCCTTTTCAAACACCACCGCGGTGTTGTGGTACAGGCCGGCAGCGCGGCGCTCGAACAGCGAGCCGACCAGCACCACGCCATGCTTCTTCGCCAGTGCGCCCAGGCGCTCGGTGCTTGGGCCCGGAATGGATTCGGCCAGGTCGAATTCGTCCACCGATTCGTGCTGGCAGAAATACGGGCCGTTGTGCAGTTCCTGCAGCAGCACCAGCTTGGCACCCTGCGCAGCCGCCTCGGCCACGCGTGCTTCGATCACCGCCAGGTTGGCGGCGGCATCACCGTGGTTGCGCTCCTGGATCAGGGCGACGGTAAGGGGGCTGCGCGAGTTCATGCGGGGCGTTCCTGCGGGGGAAAACCTGCATGTTAGCGCGGATGGGCGGCGACGGCGTGTTGCGCGCTGAATGGGTGATGGTCGTGCCGGCCGCTGGCCGGCATCCCCATCAATCCGTCAGGCATTGCCTGGTTGCCGGCCAGCGGCCGGCACTCCCTTTTCTCAGACCTTCAACAACCCGGCCGGCAGCTGCATGGTGATGCAGTGCAGGCTGCCGTTCTGCCAGATCAGCGAGCGGCAAGGCACCTGCACGATCTCGCGACCCGGATGCGCCTGGGCCAGCACATCACGGGCCAGGTCGTCGGCCGGGTCGCCATAGGCCGGCATCAGCACCGCGCCGTTGACGATCAGGTAGTTGGCGTACGACGCAGCAAGACGGCGGCCTTCGTCGATCACCGGCCGCGCCCACGGCAGCGGGAACAGGCGATACGGCTGGCCGTCCTTGGTGCGCAGCGCGGCCAGCTCATTGCCCATCGCCTGCAGCTCGGCGTAGTGCGAATCGCTCTCGTCGTCGCAGGCCTGGTAGACGATGCTGTCAGCGGAGGCGAAGCGGGCGAGGGTGTCGATGTGGGCGTCGGTGTCGTCGCCTTCCAGGTAGCCGTGGTCCAGCCACAGCACGCGGTCCTGCTGCAGCCAGTCGGCCAGGTCGGCGCTCAGGCTGGCGCGGTCGCGGTCCGGGTGGCGTTCGTGCAGGCACTTCCAGGTGGTCAGCAGGGTGCCTTCGCCGTCGGTTTCGATGCCACCGCCTTCCAACGCGAACGGAATGCTGCGCACAGGGGCGTCGTTGAACACGCCAGCCTGGTCGAGCACGCCCACCAGCTGGTCATCCAGAGTGGCGTCGAACTTGCCGCCCCAGCCAGTGAAGCGGAAGTCCAGCAGCTGGAAACCGCCGTCGGCGCGGCGCAGGGTGATCGGGCCGGAGTCGCGCAGCCAGGTATCGTCGTAGGCGGCCGTGGTGAAGTGGACCTTGTCCATGTCGATGCGGTTGGAGCGCAGCCGCATTTCGGCATAGGTCTCCACATCGTCGTCGGCCACGCAGATCAGCACCGGCTGGAAGCGGGTGATGGCCGCGACCAGGGCGATGTAGGTCTCTTCCACCTGGCCCAGGCGGTCGGCCCAGTCGGTGTCGGCGGTGGGCCAGGCAATCAGGACGCCGCTCTGGGCTTCCCACTCGGCAGGAAAACGAAGGGTCTGGTTCATGGTCTCGCTACACAGGCCCGCCCACGGCGGGTAAAGGGATCAACGGATCGGTGGTTTCGGGCCGATTTCGTTCGGGTCCGCCTGGTTGGCCACCACGTCGATCACCTTCTGCTTCTCGAAGTAGACGGTGAACTGCGGGTACACCCAGCGGTTGATGGTCGGCCACTGCCGCTTCTGCCCGCCACGCGGCTGCAGTTGTTCGCTGGGCGCGCCGAACTGCGCCTGCACCTGCTGCATGCTCTGGCCGCGCACGGGCAGGGCACCGGCCGGCTTTTCGCGGGCACGGTCGACAAGCAGGGTATCGGCCAGTGCCGGTGTGGCGGCGGCCAGGGTGGCCATTACGGTCAGGGCGGACAGGTAACGCTTCATCTCGATCTACTCCCCAGTGGTCAAGAAAGGCGATTACAGCAAAAACGGCAGGAAAAAGCCGCATAAACAAAAAACCGCCCGAAGGCGGTTTCTTGCATCGGGTCGGCCCCGCGTAGGGCCAGCCGCAGCCGGAAGGCTGTGAGGCTTAGCGCTGACGCGCCTTGAAACGCGGGTTCGACTTGCAGATGACGAAGATCTTGCCACGACGACGCACGACCTTGCAGTCACGGTGACGGGCCTTCGCCGACTTCAGGGAGGACAGGACTTTCATGGCATACCTCGGCGTAAACAGTAGTTGTTCGGGTGGAGCGTGGCCGCGATATGCGAAAGACAATCGGCAGTTGACGCTCGTTCAAGCCCGCCATTCTACCGGGCTTTTCCTCATGGTTTCAAGTGGTTGCACAAAAGATCCCGCTGGGGGCGTCTGGCAGGGGCTAGAATGGCCTCTTCACACGCTCTGGGACCCCCATGAATCCACTCGCTCCCGTCCTGACCATCGACGGCCCATCCGGGGCCGGCAAGGGTACCATCAGCCGCATCATCGCGCGCAGGCTGGGCTGGCATTACCTGGATTCGGGCGCGCTGTACCGGGCGGTGGGCGTGGCCGCAAGCTGGGCCGACATCGACACCTCCGACGCCTCCGCGCTGGTCCGCTGCACCTTTGACACTCACGTTCAGTTTGTCGAGCAGGGCGATGCCATGCGAGTCATGGTCAACGGCACCGATGCCACCGACGAGCTGCGCCTGGAGACCACCGGGGCGCTGGCCTCGGCCATTGCCGCCATCCCGGAGGTCCGGGCCGCCTTGAAGGAGCGGCAGCGCGCATTCAGGGAACTGCCAGGCCTGGTCGCCGACGGCCGCGACATGGGCACGGTGATCTTTCCGGACGCTCCCTACAAGGTCTTCCTGACCGCCAGTGCCGAGGAGCGCGCCGAGCGCCGGCATAAGCAGTTGAAAGACAAGGGGGTTTCTGTTAACTTTGATGACCTCCTGCGCGAGATCATGGCCCGCGACGCCCGTGATGCTCAGCGTACCGTGGCGCCCCTGAAGCCGGCAGACGATGCTGTCCTCATCGACACCACAGGCATCGGCATCGATGATGTCGTTGCCCGAGTGATGGATCTGCTTCCGGTTCCGGCTGCCTGATCCGTTCGCGCGGGAGCACTGCCAGCCGCATCGGCAGTGGTCGCGCATAGCAGTGCTGTACCAGCCCCGTCGCGCAATGATGCGTGGCGGTTTTCCTACTACACACGACCTGCGTTTCCGGGGTCGACCAACAGGCGGGCGGTCGCCATTCCCCTGAAGGGGACGCCTCCGACCCATGTGTCCAACAGAGTAAATCTAATGACCGAATCATTTGCCGAACTGTTTGAAGCCAGCCAGGCCAACCTGGCCAAGCTGAAGCCGGGCGCCATCGTCAGCGGTACCGTTGTTGAAGTCCGCGGCGACGTCGTGGTGATCAACGCTGGCCTGAAGTCCGAAGGCATCGTGCCGATCGAACAGTTCCGTAACGACGCTGGCGAAATCGACGTCGCCGAAGGCGACATCGTCAAGGTCGCCCTCGACTCGATCGAGAACGGCTTCGGCGAAACCGTCCTGTCGCGCGAGAAGGCCAAGCGCGCGATGGTGTGGGACGAGCTGGAAGAAGCGTTGGAGAAGAACGAAACCATCACCGGCCGCATCAGCGGCAAGGTCAAGGGTGGTTTCACCGTGGACATCAAGGATGTCCGCGCCTTCCTGCCGGGTTCCCTGGTCGATGTGCGCCCGGTGCGCGATCCGGCCTACCTGGAAGGCAAGGAACTCGAGTTCAAGCTCATCAAGCTGGACCGCAAGCGTAACAACGTCGTGGTCTCGCGCCGCGCTGTCGTCGAAAGCGAGCACTCGGAAGAGCGCGAGCAGCTGATGGACAAGCTGCAGGAAGGCGCGATCCTGAAGGGTGTCGTCAAGAACCTGACCGATTACGGCGCGTTCGTGGATCTGGGCGGTATCGACGGCCTGCTGCACATCACCGACATGGCGTGGAAGCGCGTGCGTCACCCGTCGGAAGTCGTGAACGTCGGCGACGAGCTGGACGTCCGCGTGCTGAAGTTCGACCGCGAGCGCAACCGCGTTTCGCTGGGCCTGAAGCAGCTGGGCGAGGATCCGTGGGACAACATCGGTCGTCGTTACCCGGCCAACAGCCGCGTCTTCGGCAAGGTCTCCAACGTCACCGATTACGGCGCGTTCGTTGAGATCGAGCCGGGCGTCGAAGGCCTGGTGCACGTCTCCGAGATGGATTGGACCAACAAGAACGTCAACCCGTCCAAGGTTGTCCAGGTGGGTGATGAAGTCGAAGTGATGGTGCTGGACGTCGATGAAGAGCGTCGCCGCATCTCGCTGGGCATGAAGCAGGTTGCCGCCAATCCGTGGGAAACCTTCGCTGCCACCCACAAGAAGGGTGACAAGGTGTCGGGCCAGATCAAGTCGATCACCGACTTCGGCATCTTCATCGGCCTGGACGGCGGCATCGACGGCCTGGTCCACCTGTCCGACATCAGCTGGAACACCACCGGCGAAGACGTCGTTCGCAACTTCAAGAAGGGCGATACCCTGGACGCCGTCGTCCTGGCCGTCGATCCGGAGCGCGAGCGCATCTCCCTGGGCGTGAAGCAGCTGGAGCAGGATCCGTTCGGCCAGTACATGGCTGCCAATCCGAAGGGTTCCAAGGTCGAAGGCGTGGTGAAGGAAGTCGACGCCAAGGGCGCGATCATCGAGCTGGCTGACGGCATCGAAGGTTACGTCTCGGCCCGCGACATCGCCAACGAGCGCGTTGACGACGCCACCCAGCACCTGAAGGTCGGCGACAAGGTCGAAGCCAAGTTCGTGGGCATGGACCGCAAGGGCCGTACCCTGCAGCTGTCGATCAAGGCCAAGGACGACGCTGAAATGCGCGAAGTGCTGGAGGAATACCAGTCCTCTTCGGCTTCCAGCGGCACCACCCAGCTGGGCGCGCTGCTGCGTGCACAGCTGAACGGCAACAAGTCCGAGTAATCGGCCTTAGGCTGTTTGATGTTTCCTGGACGGCCCGGGCATTGCCCGGGCCGTTTCAGGCTGAGATGCCCCTGATGTGAGCCGGTAATGACCAAATCCGAACTGATCGAAATCCTTGCGCGCCGCCAGGCGCACCTGAAGGCCGATGATGTCGATCTGGCGGTGAAGTCGTTGCTGGAAATGATGGGCGGATCGCTGTCCGCCGGGGATCGCATCGAAATCCGTGGATTTGGCAGCTTCTCGCTGCACTATCGTCCGCCGCGCCTGGGTCGCAACCCGAAGACCGGCGAATCGGTTGCCCTGCCGGGCAAGCATGTCCCCCATTTCAAGCCGGGCAAGGAACTGCGCGAGCGGGTCAGCAGTGTGCTGCCGCTGGACGCCGATCCGGCCTGAGCCTGCCGTCGCGCCACCGCGTGCGAATCCAGCCGCGAGTCGGATAAGCTACGGACTCCTGCCACTGGAGCTGTCGCATGAAGGTTTTTCGTCTGCTGGTCCTGCTGGCGGTACTCATTCTTGGGTTGATCATCGGTGCCATGAACATGGACGAGATGACCATCAACCTTGTTTTCACCCAACTGAAGACCTCGGTCGGCGTGGCAATCATTGCCGCATTGCTGATCGGCGTCATCGTCGGTGCTGGCCTGGTGCTGGTGAGCGTGGTCATTCCGCTCTACGGCCAGCTGCGTCGCGCCAACAAGTCCGCTGCCGCTTCGCCGGCACCGGTTGCTTCCCCCCAATCTTTTGATGGACGTTGATCGAAGATGGATTTCGTCACCGAGTGGTTCTGGTTCTTCCTGTTCGTACCGCTGGCCGCACTGGCCGGCTGGGTGATCGGGCGGCGTGGTGGCCAACGCCACGGTGACAGCCAGGTCAGCCGCCTGTCGAGCACCTATTTCCGTGGCCTGAACTACCTGCTCAACGAGCAGCCGGACAAGGCCATCGAGCTGTTCCTGCACATCGCCGAGCTGGACAAGGAAACCTTCGAGACCCAGGTCGCGCTGGGCCATCTGTTCCGCCGTCGTGGCGAGGTCGACCGCGCCATCCGCCTGCACCAGGGCCTGGTCAATCGCCATGACCTGAGTGACGCACAACGCGTGCAGGCCCTGCTGGCCCTGGGCGAGGACTACATGAAGTCCGGCCTGCTGGACCGTGCCGAGACCGTGTTCACCGAGCTGGCCCAGCTGGATCAGCGCGCACCGCAGGCGCTCAAGCACCTGATCGGCATCTACCAGGCCGAGCGTGACTGGGAAAAGGCGATCGACAACGCCACCCGTTTCGAGGATGTCACCGGCGAGCCGATGGGCAAGCTGATCGGGCAGTTCGAGTGCGAACTGGCCGAGCGATTCCGTGGCGCCGGCAAGCTGGAAGAGGCGAGGGCAGCGATCGCCCGCGCCTATCAGGCCGACGCGATGTCGGTGCGCGCCGGCATCATCGAGGGCCGGTTGGAAACCGACGCAGGCAATCCTGAGGCCGCCGTGCGCGCCTTCGAGCGCGCCGCGCGCAACGATCCCGAATACCTGCCGGAACTGCTGCCGGCGTTGATGCAGAACTATCGCAAGGTGGGCGATCTGGCAGGTGCGCGCGCGTTCCTGTCGGAGATGACCGAGCATTACCGTGGCATTGCCCCGGTGCTGGCGCTGACCCGGCTGATGGAGGAGCAGGAAGGCGTGGCCCCAGCGCGTGCCTACCTCGGCCGCCAGCTGAAGGATCGCCCGTCGGTGCGTGGCGAGTCCGCGCTGATCGACCTCACCCTCGCCGAGGGCGCCGATTCCACCGCCACCCTGCATGACCTCAAGCACATCACTGACCAGCTGCTGGTGCGTAACCCGGCCTATCGCTGCACCCGCTGCGGCTTCGGTGCGCGTACCCACCACTGGCAGTGCCCGAGCTGCAAGGAGTGGGGAACGGTCAAGCCACTGCTGAACTACGCGGTGCTCTGATCCATGCCCTGGCTTGTGATGGGCGCGCTGCTGGGGCTCGCCCTGCTGAGTGCGGTGCTGACCTGGGCTGCACGTGGCTATGCGCTGCGCCAGCAGTTGATGGACCAGCCCGGCGAACGCCGCAGCCATAGCGTCGCTACACCGCGCGGTGGCGGCATCGCCATCGTCATCAGCCTGCTGGTGACTGCAGCCGTGGCCATCTGGGCCTGGCCCGAGAGCACGCCGACAGTACTGGTGGCCAGCCTTGGGCTGGTGCTGGTGGCCGGTATCGGCTGGTGGGACGACCACAAGCCCCTGCCAGCGATGCGTCGCCTGCTGGTGCATTTCATCGCCGCGACGCTGCTGGCCGGCCTGGTGAAGGTGAATGGCGGCAGCTGGCTGTTGGCGGCGCTGGTGCTGCTGTTCACCGCCTCACTGATCAACATCTGGAATTTCATGGACGGCATCAACGGCATTGCCGCCAGCCAGGCCGTCGTGGCGATGCTGGGGCTGGCGCCGGTGCTGCCGTGGCCGTACTCGCTGGCTGCCGTGGCCCTGGGCCTGGCCTGCCTTGGATTCCTGCCGTTCAACTTCCCTCGGGCCCGGATCTTCATGGGCGATGTCGGAAGCGGCGCGTTGGGGTACGCGGTCGCAGCGGTGCTGGCGCTCGCCAGCGTGCGTACCGATATCAACTGGATCCTGCTGCTGGTCCCGGTTTCGCCGTTCCTCGTGGACGCGGGCTTCACACTGCTGGCGCGCATCATTTCGGGACAACGCTGGATGGAACCCCATACCCAGCACGTCTACCAGCGCGCGGTGCAGGCAGGAGCCAGTCACCCCCAGGTGACAGGGATGTACTTTGCTTTGGGCCTGTTCAGTATTACAGTGTTCAATGTCTGCTCCAATTTGCAGCCGAGGTGGGAGGCTGCCGTGGCGATCGCGTGGTTCACCGCGCTGAGCGTCCTCTGGCTCCTCCTGCGCAATGGAATGCGCTACCGACAAGGAAATACCTGACTTATGGCTTCACCCTGGCGGGACAGAATCCTCGGCCTGATGCCGCGTTCGGCCATCGTCTGCCACGACCTCTTCATGGTCTGGGCATGCTGGCAGTTGCTCCATGCAGGGCGTTACTCGATCCTGCCCAACGCTCCGGCGCTGCCCCTGTGGAACGTCGATACCACCCTGGTGCTGCTGCTGCAGGGCCTGGTGTTCTGGCGCGTGGGCCTGTATCGCGGGCTATGGCGGTTCGCCAGCGTCAGCGACCTGCTGAACATCTTCAAGGCCAGCTTCATCGGCATGGTCGCCATCGTCCTGGTGCTGATGTGGAAGCGCTTCGACGGCGTGCCGATGTCGGTGCTGGTGATCTACCCGTTCGCGCTGTCGGCCCTGCTGGGCGCACCGCGCCTGCTGTACCGGGCCTGGAAGGATTACCAGGCACTGCAGTCCGATTCCAGCGCCCGCCGCGTGCTGATCCTCGGCGCTGGCCAGGCGGCGGAAACACTGGTGCGCGACCTGCGTCGTTCCGGCAACTTCGAGCCGGTCGGGCTGCTCGACGATGCACCGCACCTTCGGGGTGCCAAGCTGCAGGGCCTGCCGATCCTCGGCACCCTGGATGACGCCCCGACGGTGGTCCGCGAGACCGCTGCCAAGCTGCTGGTCATTGCCATGCCGTCACTGGACGCCGCAGGCATGCAGCGCGTTGTCGCGATCTGCGAAAGCACCGGTGTGCCGTTCCGTACCGTGCCCAAGCTCAGCGACATCCTGCAGGGTCAGTCGCTGCCGGGCCAGCTGAAGGAAGTGGCGATCGAAGACCTGCTGGGCCGCAAGCCGATCATGCCGGACTGGAACCTGATCCGCGGCTGGTTGGGTGGGCGCACTGTGATGGTTACCGGCGCCGGTGGTTCGATCGGCTCGGAGCTGTGCCGCCAGTGCGCGCGGCACGGTGCTGGTCGCATCATCCTGCTGGAGATCAGTGAACTGCTGTTGTTGACCATCGAAGGCGAGCTGCGGCGCAGCTTCCCCGATGTCGAGATCGAGGCGGTGCTGGGCGACTGTGGCGACCCTGCCGTGATCCGCCACGCGCTGTCACTGCACCCGGTCGATACCGCCTTCCATGCCGCCGCCTACAAGCACGTGCCGGTGCTGGAGCGCCAGCTGCGCGAAGCGGTGCGCAACAACATCCTGGCGACCGAGAACGTCGCCCGCGCGTGCCTGGAAGCCCGCGTGGAGCATTTCGTGTTCATTTCCACGGACAAGGCGGTCGACCCGGTCAATGCGCTGGGTGCGAGCAAGCGCTACGCCGAGATGATCTGCCAGAGCCTGGACCAGAAGTCCACGCACACCCGTTTCGTCACGGTGCGCTTCGGCAACGTGCTGGCGTCGGCCGGCAGCGTGGTGCCGCTGTTCCGCGAGCAGATCCTGCGCGGTGGTCCGGTCACGGTCACCGACCCGGAAGTCAGCCGTTACTTCATGACCATCCCCGAGGCCTGCCAGCTGATCCTGCAGGCGGCCGCGTCGGCGTCGCATGGTGCGATCTACACCCTGGACATGGGCGAGCCGGTGCCGATCCGCGTGCTGGCCGAGCAGATGATCCGCCTGACCGGCAAGCAGCCGTACAAGGACATCCAGATCATCTACACCGGCCTGCGCCCGGGCGAGAAGCTGCACGAGACCCTGTTCTATTCGGACGAAGACTACCGTTCGACCGCCCACCCGAAGATTCTCGAGGCCGGCGTGCGTACGTTCTCGCGCGACCTGGTGCTGGGCAATGTTCCGCGCCTGCGCGAGGCGATTGCCAGCTACGACACTGCCAGCATCCAGGAAATCCTGTTTGCGACGATGCCGGAATTCTCGCCAATCGAACAGGATGCTTACATTTCATCCGCTAAAGTCGTGCCCTTTCCGGCACGTGAGGCAAACAGGCACCAATGAGCAAGCGAATTCGCAAGGCAGTTTTCCCGGTGGCAGGACTGGGAACGCGTTTTTTGCCAGCAACCAAGACTGTGCCGAAGGAGATGCTGCCGATCATTGATCGGCCGCTGATCCAGTACGCCGTTGATGAAGCCATCGAAGCCGGCTGCGACACGCTGGTGTTCATCACCAACCGCTACAAGCACGCGGTCGCCGATTATTTCGACAAGGCCTACGAGCTGGAGCAGAAGCTCGAGCGCGCCGGCAAGCAGGAGCAGCTGGAGCTGATCCGGCATGTGCTGCCCAATGGCGTGCGCGCGATCTTCGTGACCCAGGCCGAGGCGCTGGGCCTCGGGCACGCAGTACTGTGTGCCAAGGCTGTGATCGGTGACGAGCCGTTCGCGGTGCTGCTGCCCGACGATCTGATCTGGAACCGCGGTGCCGGTGCGCTGAAGCAGATGGCCGACCTCAATGAAGCCAGCGGTGCCAGCGTGATCGCGGTCGAAGACGTCCCGCACGAAAAGACCGCCAGCTACGGCATCGTCGCCACTGAGGCGTTCGATGGCCGCAAGGGCCGCATTTCGCAGATCGTCGAGAAGCCGAAGCCGGAGGACGCGCCGAGTGACCTGGCAGTGGTCGGCCGCTACGTGCTGAGCCCGAAGATCTTCGAGCTGCTGGAACAGACCCGGACTGGTGCCGGCGGTGAGATCCAGCTGACCGATGCGATTGCCGAGCTGCTGAAGACCGAAGAAGTCGATGCCTATCGTTTCGAGGGCACCCGCTTCGACTGCGGTACGCACCTGGGGCTGGTGGAGGCGACGATCCGCTTCGCGCTGGACAACCCGAAGCTGGCCGGCCCCGCGCGGGAGAAGCTGGCGGCGATGCTGGCGGAGTAAGGGATTTAGCAAGCGCTCCGTCAGCGCTTTGATTGATACATGGGGGAGGGGGCGGATGGCCCTCTCCAAAACACGCCAAAGCCCTTCCATGGTGCTCGATGGCGCCATCCCTGGCGCCAACGGTTTTGGAGAGGGCCATCCGCCCCCTCTCGACAGTTTCCTGCGGGCGCGGACGGGAAGGGCGGAATCAAAGGCAGAAGCAAAAGCAAAAAAGGCAGCCATAGGCTGCCTTTTTTGCTTGTTGGGGTCAGAGCCCTTTGCGTAGCAAAGGGCTCTGACCCCGGCTCTTGGCTTGCCTTTGCTCACCCTTCCGCCGAGCGGAATGCCGGGTGGCGCGGGTGGGTGAGGCTGACCGGGACTGTCAGCGGCATGGATGCCGCTGCCAAGCCCCCAGGGACGGGTTTACGGCGTGTCCCGGGCAGCCTCACCCACCCGGGCCCCACAGCCAACCAACAATCAGCCGGAAACGCTTTGAACCTTACAGCGCCTCGAAAATACCCGCCGCACCCATGCCGGTGCCGATGCACATCGTCACCATGCCGTACTTCTGCTGGCGACGACGCAGGCCGTGCAGCAGGGTCGCGGTACGGATCGCGCCGGTCGCGCCCAGCGGATGGCCCAGGGCGATCGCGCCGCCCAGCGGGTTGACCTTGCTCGGGTCCAGGCCGCAATCGCGGATCACTGCCAGCGACTGCGCGGCGAAGGCTTCGTTCAGTTCAATCCAGTCCAGCTGGTCCTGGGTCAGGCCGGCCTGCTTCAGGGCCTTCGGGATCGCGGCGATCGGGCCGATGCCCATCACTTCCGGGCGCACGCCGGCCACCGAGAAGCTGACGAAACGGGCCAGCGGGGTCAGGCCGTAGTCCTTGATCGCCTGCTCCGAGGCCAGCAGCACGGCACCGGCGCCATCGCTCATCTGCGACGAGTTGCCGGCGGTGACGGTGCCGCCGAACTGGCCGTTGCGGAACACCGGGCGCAGCTTGGCCAGGCCTTCAGCGGAGGAATCCGGGCGCGGGCCCTCGTCGGTGTCGGCGATCTTGTTGCGGGTGATGATGCGCTGGCCATCGGCCAGGTCCGGCAGGTGCGAGACGATCTCGTACGGGCTGATTTCGTCCTTGAACTCGCCGTTCTGGATCGCCGCCATGGCCTTCTGGTGCGAGGCCAGGGCGAACGCGTCCTGGTCTTCGCGCGAGACCTTCCACTCTTCGGCCACCTTCTCGGCGGTGATGCCCATGCCGTAGGCGATGGCGACGTGGTCGTTGTCGAACACGCTCGGTGCCATGGCGATCTTGTTGCCCATCATCGGCACCATCGACATCGACTCGGTGCCGCCGGCCAGCATCAGGTCGGCGTTGCCCAGGCGGATCGCGTCGGCGGCCTGCGCCACGGCCTGCAGGCCAGAGGAGCAGAAGCGGTTCACGGTCTGTGCGGCGATGGTGTTCGGCAGGCCGGCCAGCAGCACGCCGATGCGCGCCACGTTCATGCCCTGCTCGGCTTCCGGCATGGCGCAGCCGATGATGGCGTCATCGATGCGGTTGACGTCCACGCCCGGGGCCTGGGCGACGACGCTGCGCAGCACGTGCGCAAGCATGTCGTCGGGGCGGGTGTTGCGGAACATGCCCTTGGGCGCCTTGCCAACCGGGGTACGGGTGGCGGCGACGATGTAGGCGTCCTGGATTTGCTTGGTCATTGCAGTGATCTCTTGAATAGGGGTTGGAAGAGGTTGCCGGCCAGCGGCCGGCACTACCGATGTCTTCCGTCAGTTCCGCAGCGGCTTGCCGGTCTTGAGCATGTGCGCGATGCGGGCCTGGGTCTTTTCCTGCTGGGCCAGTTCGACGAAGTGCTTGCGCTCCAGGGTCAGCAGCCACTCTTCGTCGACCAGGGTGCCGCGATCGACCTTGCCGCCGCACAGCACGGTGGCGATGCGCTCGGCGATCTCGTAGTCGTACGGGCTGATGAAACGGCCTTCCAGCATGTTGACCAGCATCATCTTGAAGGTGGCGATACCCACGTCACCGGCGACCTGGATGCGGCGTGCCGGCAGCGGCGGACGGTAGCCGGCTTCGGCCAGGGCGCGTGCTTCGGCCTTGGCGATGTGCAGGGCCTCGTACCTGTTGAACACCACCTTGTCGGTGCTGCGCAGCAGGCCCAGCTCCTTGGCGTTGACCGCCGAGTTGGACACCTTGGCCATCGCCACGGTCTCGAAGGTCTTCTTCAGTTCGGCGAACACGTCGCCACCCGGGCCCGCAGCCTGCGAGGCGCGCACCGCCAGTTCCTTCAGGCCGCCACCGGCCGGCAGCAGGCCGACACCGGCTTCGACCAGGCCGATGTAGCTTTCCAGGAAGGCCACGGTCTTGGCGCTGTGCATCTGGAACTCGCAGCCACCACCCAAGGCCAGGCCGCGCACGGCGGCCACCACCGGCACCAGCGAGTACTTGATGCGCTGGCTGGTGCGCTGGAAGTTGGCGACCATCTCTTCGAACTGGTCGACCTTGCCGGCCTGCAGCAGGCCCAGTGCACCGGCCAGGTCGGCACCGGCGGAGAAGGGTTCCTTCTGCTGCCAGATCACCAGGCCCTGGAAGTCCTTCTCGGCGCGGCTGACGCATTCCTGCAGGCCATCCAGCACCTGGTCGGACACGGTGTTCATCTTGGTCTTGAAGCTGACCACGGCGATGCCGTCAGCGTCGTGCCACATGCGCAGGCCGTCGTTCTCGAACACGGTCTCGCCCGGCGCGAACTTCTCGCCCAGCAGCGGATCCGGGAAGCGCTGGCGCTGGTACACCGGCAGCGACGAGCGCGGCAGCTTGGCGTTGCGCGACGGGCTGTAGCTGCCCTCGGCGGCGTGCACGCCATCGCGGCCATCGAACACCCAGTCCGGCAGCGGTGCGTTGCTCATGCTCTTGCCGGCCACGATGTCATCGGCGATCCACTGCGCGACCTGCTTCCAGCCGGCGGCCTGCCAGGTTTCGAACGGGCCCAGCGACCAGCCGTAGCCCCAGCGGATGGCCAGGTCGACGTCGCGCGCGGTCTCGGCGATGTCGGCCAGGTGGTAGGCGCTGTAGTGGAACAGGTCGCGGAAGGTCGCCCACAGGAACTGCGCCTGCGGGTGCTGGCTTTCCCGCAGCTTGGCGAACTTCTCGGCCGGGTTCTTGATCTTCAGGATCTCGACCACTTCCGGGGCGGCGGTGCGGTCGGCCGGGCGGTAGTCCTGCTTCTCCAGGTCCAGCACGACGATGTCCTTGCCGACCTTGCGGAAGATGCCGGCGCCGGTCTTCTGGCCCAGCGCGCCCTTGGCAATCAGCGCGTCCAGCCACTTCGGGGACTTGAAGAATTCATGCCACGGGTCATTCGGCAGGGTGTCGCCCATGGTCTTGATGACGTGCGCCATGGTGTCCAGGCCGACCACGTCCGAGGTGCGGTAGGTGGCCGACTTCGGGCGGCCGACCAGGGGGCCGGTCAGGCCGTCCACTTCGTCGAAGCCCAGGCCGAACTGCTGGGTATGGTGGATGGTCGACAGGATCGAGAACACGCCGATGCGGTTGCCGATGAAGTTCGGGGTGTCCTTGGCGTACACCACGCCCTTGCCCAGGGTGGTGACCAGGAAAGCTTCCAGGCCTTCCAGCACGGCGGCATCGGTGGTGGTGGCCGGGATCAGCTCGGCCAGGTGCATGTAGCGCGGCGGATTGAAGAAGTGCACGCCGCAGAAGCGGTGGCGCAGCTGCTCGGGCAGCACGTCGGCGAGCTTGTTGATGCCCAGGCCCGAGGTGTTGGAGGCCAGCACCGCGTGGTCGGCCACGAACGGGGCGATCTTCTTGTACAGGTCCTGCTTCCAGTCCATGCGCTCGGCGATGGCCTCGATGATCAGGTCGCAGTCCTTCAGCTGCTCCAGGCCGGACTCGTAGTTTGCCGGGGTGATGGCTTCGGCAAGCGACTTGCTGGCCAGCGGCGCGGGACTCAGCTTGCCCAGGTTGGCGATCGCCTTCAGCACGATGCCGTCGGCCGGACCTTCCTTCGCAGGCAGGTCGAACAGCACGGTGTCGACGCCGGCGTTGGTGAGGTGGGCGGCGATCTGGGCACCCATGACGCCGGCACCCAGCACGGCGGCGCGGCGGACTAGCAGGGAATTGGACATGGTGTAGGGCCTTTGTTGGTCAGCAGTTACTGGGTGGAATCAAACGGAAGCGGGCAGGGCGCTGGCGCGTGCGGCGGCGCGGAACCCGGCTTCGGCGAAATGGATCAGTTCGTGGGCGGCATGGGCACGATGCGCCGCTTCGGTGACACCGGCGGGACGCTTGATCAGCCCGAAGTCGGCCATGGCATAGGTGAGCGAACCGGCCAGGAAGTCCAGGCGCCAGTACAACTCTTCCTTGCTCAGGCCGGGCACGCATTCGCCGATGGCCTTGCCGAATGCACGCAGCACGTGGCCGTAGTGGTCGGACAGGAACTTGCGCAGGTTGTCGTTCTTCTCGGCATAGGCGCGGGCGATCACGCGCACGAAGGCGCCGCCGTTCTGGCGGTCCTGGGCCAGCGCCAGGGCCGGCTCGACGAAGGCGGCCAGCACCGGGCGCAGTTCGCCAGGGTGCTCGGCGCGGGCGCGTTCGAGCTGAGACAGGCGGGCGCCGGTCATCTCGTCCATGCGGCGGCGGAATACCTCGTTGACCAGGTTTTCCTTGGAACCGAAGTGGTAGTTGACCGCCGCGATGTTGACGTCGGCCTGGCTGGTGACCTGGCGCAGCGAGGTGCCGGCGAAGCCGTGCTGTGCGAACAGTTCCTCGGCCGCGCCGAGGATCCGGTCCTTGGTCGAGAAGTGTGCGGGCTTGGCCATCGGTGGGCGGACCTTAATCAAACGATTGTTTGATACTAGAACCAGACGGTAGCGTATGGCATTTTGCAGTGCAGCAAAATTGCCCGGGCCGGTCAGATTTCACTCAGGTGGGTGAATGGGTGGATCTGAACCTGTAGAGCCGAGCCCATGCTCGGCTGCTCTTTCCAAAGGTCAGCCGAGCATGGGCTCGGCTCTACAGGAGGGCCGCAGGCCCTCTACCACCCAGCCGCGTTATCTTTTACAATTCGCCTACGTTTATCAGGCTAAGCCCGCGTCCCGACGCGGGTTTTTTTCATGTTACCCTTCGGGCCATCAGCGGCCCGATTCCATTGGAGACATCCCATGGCGCTGGAGCGCACCCTTTCGATCATCAAGCCGGACGCCGTTGCCAAGAACGTCATCGGCGAAATCTACGCCCGCTTCGAGAAGGCCGGCCTGAAGGTCGTGGCCGCCAAGTACAAGCAGCTGTCCCGCCGTGAAGCCGAAGGCTTCTACGCCGTGCACCGCGAGCGTCCGTTCTTCAACGCGCTGGTCGAGTTCATGATCTCCGGCCCGGTGATGATCCAGGCCCTGGAAGGCGAGAACGCCGTCCTGGCCCACCGCGACCTGCTGGGCGCCACCAACCCGAAGGAAGCCGCGCCGGGCACCATCCGCGCCGACTTCGCCGAATCCATCGATGCCAATGCCGCCCACGGCTCGGACTCGGTCGAGAATGCCGCGATTGAGATCGCCTACTTCTTCGCCGCCACCGAAGTCGTCTCGCGCTGAGAGTAATGCCGTGAACGAGGTCGTACAGTCCCCCGCCATCCAGCCGCTGCCGAAGTCGGCACCCACGGCTGGCAAGCAGAACCTGCTCGACCTCGATCGCGCGGGCCTGGAGAAGTTTTTCGTCGAGGTCCTCGGCGAAAAGAAGTTCCGTGCCCATCAGGTGATGAAGTGGATCCACCATCGCTACGTCACCGACTTCGATGAAATGACCGACCTCGGCAAGGTCCTGCGCGCCAAGCTGCAGGCCCATGCCGAGGTGCTGGTTCCCAACATCGTGTTCGACAAGCCCTCCGCCGACGGCACCCACAAGTGGCTGCTGGCGATGGGCGTGGATGGCAAGAACGCCATCGAGACCGTGTACATCCCGGACAAGACCCGTGGCACGCTGTGCGTGTCCTCGCAGGTCGGTTGCGGCCTGAACTGCACGTTCTGCTCCACCGCCACCCAGGGCTTCAACCGTAACCTGACCACCGCCGAGATCATCGGCCAGGTGTGGGTTGCCGCACGCCACCTGGGCAACGTGCCGCACCAGATGCGCCGCCTCACCAACGTGGTGATGATGGGCATGGGCGAGCCGCTGATGAATTTCGACAACGTCGTGCGCGCCATGAGTGTGATGCGCGACGACCTGGGCTACGGCCTGGCCAACAAGCGCGTGACCCTGTCGACCTCTGGCCTGGTGCCGCAGATCGACCGCCTGTCTGCCGAAAGCGACGTGTCGCTGGCGGTGTCGCTGCATGCGCCGAACGACGCGCTGCGCGAGACGCTGGTGCCGCTCAACAAGAAGTACCCGATCGCCGAGCTGATGGCCTCGTGTGCACGCTACCTGCGCGCCAACAAGCGCCGCGAGTCGGTCACCTTTGAATACACCCTGATGAAGGGCATCAACGACAAGCCTGAGCATGCCCGGGAGCTGGCCCGCCTGATGCGCCAGTTCGACAACGCGGTGCAGGCCAAGGATTCGGGCAAGGTCAACCTGATCCCGTTCAACCCGTTCCCGGGCACCCGCTACGAGCGTTCGGAAGAAGCGCACATCCGCGCCTTCCAGAAGATCCTGCTCGACAGCAACGTGCTGACCATGGTCCGCCGCACCCGTGGCGACGACATCGATGCCGCCTGTGGCCAGCTCAAGGGCCAGGTGATGGACCGCACCCGCCGCCAGGCGGAGTTCAACAAGACGCTGCAGGCGGGGAAGGGGAGCGATGCCGCGGCCTGACCGCCTCTGGCTGGTTCTGTTCGCGGGCGTGCTGGCCGTTGCGGTCGGCGGCTGCAAATCCCATCCCAAGGCCAAGCTTGGGCCGAGCCAGGCGCCGGTCTATTCGGTGGCTGACCCGGAAAGCGTGCGGCGCGAAGTGCGCTGGCGCGACCTGTTGACCCTGGCGACCCGTGACATGCAGGTCGGCAATCTCGACGCCGCCGAGCGCAAGGTGCGCGAAGCGCTGAAGCTGGCGCCCGAGGCGCCCGAGGCGCCCGATGCGCTGGTGCTGCAGGCCGGCATCGATGACCGTCGTGGCCGCACCCGCCAGGCGGGCGAGAATTTCCGCAAGGCCGCCGAGCTGGCGCCGCAGCGCGGGGACGTGCTCAACAACTACGGTGCCTGGTTGTGCCAGCAGGGCCAGCCGGCCGAATCGCTGGTCTGGTTCGACCGGGCGCTGCAGGCGCCGGGCTATGCCACCCCGGGCGAAGCGCAGGCCAATGCCGGCAGCTGCGCACTGGACGCTGGGCAGCTCGAACGTGCCGAGCGCGACCTGCGCGCGGCACTCGTCGCGGCGCCGGCCAACCCGGTGGCGCTGGAGTCGATGGCCCAGCTGAGCTTCCGCCAGGGCCGCTACATGGAGGCCCGGGCCTTCGCCGAACGTAGGATTGCGGCTGCACCCGCAACGCGTTCCGTGTTACAACTTGCGTCTCAAATCGAAGCGAGGCTGGGCGATCAGGCGGCATCTGATCGCTATCTGCAGCGGATTCGACAGGAATTTCCGCAGGAAGCGGGCTCCTAACTCCAGGGTTGATGCATTGTGATTGATGACCAGACTGTGAGCGCTCTCGAGACTGCGGCCGGCTGCGGCACCCGCCTGCGCCAGGCCCGTGAAGCGGCCGGACTGACCCTCGAAGATGTCGGCTCGCGCCTGCGCATGCCGGTCCAGGTGGTCAAGTCCCTGGAAGAGGAACAATGGCAGAAGCTGGGGGCGCCGGTGTTCGTGCGCGGCCAGCTGCGCAGCTATGCGCGCCTGCTCGACGTGGACGTGGGCGAGCTGCTGGAGCAGGCCCAGGTCGGCCCGGTGGTTCCGCCCACCCTGGTCAGCCATACCCATACCCCGCGTGCGCGCCGCATCGCCGAGAACCTCGGCCGGCGCGTGCTGTATGTCGGCATCACCGCCGTGCTGGCGGTGCCGGTGTGGTTCGCCACCCGTGGCCACTTCGACGGCAGCGCGACCCCGTCGCCGAGCACCGCCTCGCTGGACGTGATCCCGGCCGCCGTGCCGGTCACGCCGTCCGCAGCCGGTAGCGAGACGGCCGCCCCGGCCGAAGCAGCCACGGCCCCGGCCAGCAAGCCGGCGGCCACCCCTTACGTCGCCTCGCTGGCCCCGGTGCCGCGCCCGGCGCCGGCCCCGGCTGCCGGCAATGCGCTGGAAATGCAGTTCAGCGGCGACAGCTGGGTCGACATCGGCGGCCCGGACGGCAGCACCGTCGAGAAGGCACTGATCAAGTCCGGCGAGACCCGCAGCTTCACGCCGGGCCAGGTGACCCGGGTGACCCTGGGCAACGCCTCGGCGGTCCAGGTTCAGCAGAACGGCGCTATCGTCGATCTGACCCCCTACCAGCGAGCCAACGTGGCACGCTTTCAGGTATCCTCTGAAGGCTCCGTAGTCCCGGTTTCGCACTGAGGCGCGGTTTCACCACCTTCGATTAAACCCAATGGTCCCTCCCGACGGGCGGGGCGAGAGTACGCATGGCGATCGACGATCTGCTCGACGAGCACGAACAAAGTGAACGCGTCCGCAGCTGGCTGCGGAAGAATGGCGCCAGCATCCTCGGTGGCGTAGTCATCGCCATCGGTGCCATTGCCGGCTGGCAGTGGTACCAGAAGGATCAGGGCAGCAAGCTGGCCTCGGCCAATGTCGAGTACCAGAAGGCCCTGCAGGGCCTGCAGCAGAACAAGCTTGACGACGCCGCCAAGGCGGTCAAGGCGCTCGAAGCCGGCCCGTCCAGCATCTACGGCGACCTCGCGGCGCTGCAGCTGGCCAAGGCCCAGGTCGACGCCGGCAAGAACGAAGAAGCACTGGCCACCCTGCGCAACGTGAAGGTCGAAGGCGACCTGCAGCGCGTGGTCGACCAGCGTGTGGCCCGCCTGCTGGTGGCCACTGGCAAGAGCGACGAGGCCATCAAGCTGCTGGGCAGCGCCACCGACAGCAGCAGCCTGGAAATCCATGGCGATGCGCTGATGGCGCAGGGCAAGCGCGATGAGGCCCGTGCACAGTACGAGAAGGCGCTGAAGACGCTGGACGTGGCAGCGCCGCAGCGGCGCCTGCTGGAAACCAAGGTTATGGACGCCGGCGGCACCGTTGCCGCCCCTGCGGAGTCGGTTTGATGAGTCAGAAGGTCATGATCACCCGCGTCGCCACCGTGCTCCTGATGGGCATGGCCCTGACCGGCTGCGGCACCATGAAGGGCTGGTTCGCCGGCAAGGACGCGGCGGCGAAGAAGGCACAGGAACCGGCTGAGCTGGTCAAGTTCGAGCCGACCGTGAAGGTCAGCAAGATCTGGTCGGTCAACCTCGGCAAGGGCGAGCGTCGCATCGGTGTGCGCCAGGGCCCGGCGGTGGCCAACGGCCACGTGTTCGCTGCGGCGATCACCGGTGGCGTGCACGCCATCGACCTGCAGACCGGCAAGAAGGTCTGGACCTGGGAGCCGAAGAAGGAAAAGAAGAAGGCCAGGCTGCGCTTGTCCGGCGGCCCGGGTGTCGGTGAGAACCTGGTCGTGATCGGCACGCTGGATGGCCAGGTCATCGCGCTGGACATCAACGACGGCAGCGAGAAGTGGCGCGCCCGTGTTCCGGGTGAAGTGATCGCCGCGCCGGCCGTTGCCCAGGGCATGGTCTACGTGCGCAGCAACGACGGCCGCGTGACCGCCTTCGATGTCGGCAACGGCACCCAGAAGTGGTTCAACCCGAGCGAGCTGCCGGCGCTGACCGTGCGCGGCAACGCGCCGGTGGTGACCGGCCCGGGCGTGTTGTTCATCGGCAAGGACGAGGGCGCGGTTGCGGCCCTGGCCCAGCAGGATGGCCGCACGCTGTGGGAACAGAACCTCGGCAACGGCGAAGGCCGCACCGAGCTGGAGCGCATGGCGGACGTCGACGGCGCACCGGTGCTCGATGGCAACACCCTGTACGTGAGCAGCTTCAAGAACCAGACCATGGCCATCGAAGGCCCGACCGGTCGCCCGCTGTGGGCGCGCGACCATGGCGGCGCAGGTGGCGTGGCGGTGTCGTCGGGCAATGTGTTCGTGACCGACAACAAGGGCGGCGTGTTCGGCCTGGACAAGGCCAGCGGCGCAGCCATGTGGTCGCAGACGGCACTGGCCCGTCGCTCCCTGACCGGCCCGGCACTGCACGGCGACTACGTCGTGGTCGGTGACTACAAGGGATACGTGCACTGGTTGCAGGCCTCCGATGGTGCGATGGCGGCACGGGCAAAAAGTGGCGGCGACGCCCTGCTGGCCCAGCCGGTCGTCGTAGACGGTGTGCTGCTGGTGCAGAACGTGGATGGCAAGCTGACCGCCTTCCGGTTGGCAAACTAAAAAATTGGAGTAATCGCGATGCTGCCTCTGGTCGCCCTGGTTGGACGGCCGAATGTCGGCAAGTCGACTATTTTCAATGCGCTTACGCGCACCCGTGACGCGCTGGTCCACGACCAGCCCGGCGTCACCCGCGACCGCAACTACGGTGTCTGCCGCCTCGACGAGGACAACCATTTCCTCGTCGTGGATACCGGCGGTATCGCCGGGGAAGACGAAGGCCTGGCCGGCGCCACCACGCGCCAGGCGCGTGCGGCCGCGGCCGAAGCCGACCTGATCCTGTTCGTCGTCGACGCCCGCGAGGGCACCTCGGCGCTGGACGACGAGATCCTGGCCTGGCTGCGCAAGCTGTCGCGCCCGACGCTGCTGCTGATCAACAAGATCGATGGCACCGACGAGGACAGCGTGCGTTCCGAGTTCGCCCGTTACGGCTTCGGCGAGATGCTGACCGTCTCGGCCGCGCATCGCCAGGGCCTGGACGATCTGTTGGACGAAGTGATCCAGCGCCTGCCGGAAGAAGGCAGCGGTGAAGAGCTGGACAACGACCCGAACCGCATCCGCATCGCCTTCGTCGGCCGCCCGAACGTGGGCAAGTCGACCCTGGTCAACCGCATCCTCGGCGAGGAGCGCATGATCGCCTCCGACGTGCCGGGTACCACCCGCGACTCGATCGCGGTGGACCTGGAGCGCGACGGCCGTGAGTACCGCCTGATCGACACCGCCGGCCTGCGCCGTCGTTCGCGCGTGGACGAGGTCGTCGAGAAGTTCTCGGTAGTCAAGACCATGCAGTCGATCGAGCAGTGCCAGGTGGCCGTGCTGATGCTCGACGCCACCGAAGGCGTGACCGACCAGGACGCCACCGTGCTCGGTGCCGTGCTCGACGCCGGCCGCGCGCTGGTGATCGCCATCAACAAGTGGGATGGCCTGACCGAGTACCAGCGCGAGCAGGCCGAGACCATGCTGTCGCTGAAGCTGGGCTTCGTGCCGTGGGCCGAATCGGTGCGCATCTCGGCCAAGCACGGCTCGGGCCTGCGTGAGCTGTTCCGTGCGGTGCATCGTGCGCACGAATCGGCGAACAAGACCTTCACCACCAGCGAAGTGAACAAGGCGCTGGAAGTGGCCTACGAGACCAACCCGCCGCCGACCATCCGCGGCCATGTCTCCAAGCTGCGCTACGTGCACCCGGCCGGTTCCAACCCGCCGACCTTCATCGTGCACGGCACGCGCCTGAAGGAGCTGCAGGAGTCGTACAAGCGCTACCTGGAGAACTTCTTCCGCAAGCGCTTCAAGCTGATCGGCACGCCGGTGAGCTTCATCTTCCGCGAGGGTACCAACCCGTACGAGGGCAAGAAGAACGTCCTCACCGAGCGGCAGGTCAAGGCAAAGCGGCGCTTGATGAAGCACGTCAAGGGCAAGTGATTCACGGGAAGGCGGCCGCAGGGCCGCCTTCTTCGTTCGCGCTCCCACCGGTAGTGCCGGCAGCTGGCCGGCAACCTCGCGTCGTCCGGTGCGTTCATGGCCATGCCGGCCAGCGGCTGGCACTACCCCATGTTTGCAGGTATCGGTCAAGGCGGCCTGCCGCCACGTGCGCGATAATGCGGCCATGAGCATCCAAGAGCTTTCCCCCGCGCAGGCACGCGAGCGCCTGGCCCATGGCGCCGTGCTGATCGATGTGCGCGAGGCGCACGAGCGGGCCGGCGGCATGGCCGAGGGCGCGCGCGGCGTGGCCAAGGGCGAGCTGCAGGCCGACCCGGCCGCGCATCTGCCGCAGCGCGACCAGGAGATCCTGCTGATCTGCCAGAGCGGCAAGCGCTCGGCCGATGCCGCGCAGTTCCTGTTGGAGGCCGGGTACGCCCAGGTCGCTTCCGTGACGGGCGGTACCGTGGCCTGGCGCGAGCAGTCGCTGCCACTGGTGCAGCCGCTGGCCAGTGCCGCCGACCGCGATTTCTTTGATCGTTATTCGCGGCATCTGCTGCTGCCACAGGTGGGCGAGGCCGGCCAGCGCCGGCTGCAGGATTCGCGCGTGTTGGTGCTGGGTGCGGGCGGCCTTGGTGCGCCGGCCGGCTTCTATCTGGCCGCCGCCGGGGTAGGGCACCTGCGCTTCGCCGACCACGACCGCGTGGAGCGCAGCAACCTGCACCGGCAGATCGTGCATACCGAAGCCAGCGTCGGCCAGCTGAAGGTCGATTCGGCGCGCGAGCGCCTGCTGGCGCTGAACCCGTCGATCGAGGTCGAGGCTGTGCCCGAGCGGGTCACCTCCGACAACGTGGATGCGCTGCTGGAGGGCGTGGATGTGGTGCTGGATGGCTCGGACAACTTCCCGCTGCGCTACCTGCTCAACGACGCCTGCATCAAGCACGCCAAGCCGCTGGTGTACGCCGCCATCGAGCGCTTTGACGGCCAGGTAAGCGTGTTTGACGCTGGCCGCCAGCGTGGCGTGGCGCCGTGCTACCGCTGCCTGTTCCCCGAGCCGCCGCCGCCGGAGTTCGCGCCGAACTGTTCCGAGGCCGGTGTGCTGGGCGTGCTGCCTGGCCTGGCCGGCGTGCTGCAGGCCACCGAGGTGCTGAAGCTGCTGCTGGGTATTGGCGAGCCGCTGGTTGGGCGCCTGCTGCGCTTCGATGCGCTGGGCATGCGCTTCCGCGAGACCGGCATCCGCCCGGACCCGCATTGCCCGGTGTGCGCGCCGGGCGTGCCGTTCCCGGGGTATATCGATTACGCCGCGTTCTGCCGAGGTGGTTGAACCCGGCCGGGGCATCATCCACGCATGGCGTGAATCTACCGACGCATTAGTAGATCCACGCCATGCGTGGATGGATGTATCGGGTTTCGGGATGATGCTGGGGATCGCTCCCTGCATCGTTCCATCGCCAAGACAATCCGGCGCAACATGCGTGCTATTGCCGTCATCGGCATTGCTCTATTGTTGAACCCGATTCTGGATCTCGGGGAACACACCGCATGGCGGTAGAAGCAGCGACCAGCGAGCTGGTCAAGGTCGTCGCCCTGTTGGGCGCGGCGGTGGTGATGGTGCCTTTGTTCCGCCGGGCCGGCCTGGGCTCGGTGCTGGGCTACTTCGCCGCTGGCCTGGCGATCGGACCGTTCGGGCTGGGCTGGTTCTCCGACCCGCAGGCCATCCTGCATACCGCCGAGCTCGGCGTGGTGATGTTCCTGTTCGTGATCGGCCTGGAAATGCGGCCCTCGCACCTGTGGAGCCTGCGCAAGGAGATCTTCGGGCTGGGCACGCTGCAGATCGTCACCTGTGCGCTGGTGCTGACCAGCATCGCCAAGCTGTTCGGGCTGCCGTGGCAGGTGGCCTTCATCGGCGCCACCGGCTTCGTGCTCACTTCCACTGCGGTGGTGATGCAGCTGCTGGCCGAGCGCGGTGACATCGCGCTGCCGTCGGGGCAGAAGATCGTTTCGATCCTGCTGTTCGAAGACCTGCTGATCGTGCCGTTGCTGGCGCTGGTGGCCTGGATGGCGCCGGGCGCGGGCAGTGCCGGCGGCGAGGGTTCGCGTTGGCTGTCGGTGGCGATCGGCGTGGGCGCCATTGTCGGCCTGGTGCTGGTCGGCCGCTTCCTGCTCAATCCGCTGTTCCGCGTGTTGGCCGAGTCGAAGGCGCGCGAGGTGATGACCGCCGCCGCGCTGCTGGTGGTGCTGGGCGCCGCGCTGTTGATGCAGCTGTCCGGCCTGTCGATGGCGATGGGCGCGTTCCTGGCCGGCGTGCTGCTGAGCGAATCCACCTTCCGCCACCAGATCGAAGCGGACATCGAGCCGTTCCGCGGCATCCTGCTGGGCCTGTTCTTCCTCAGCGTCGGCATGGCGCTGGACCTGGGCGTGGTGGCTGGCAACTGGCAGCTGATCCTCGGCCTGGTGCTGGCGTTGATGGCAGCCAAGGCGCTGTGCATCTACGTGGTCGCGCGCATCATGGGCAGCGATCACGCGCAGGCGCTGGACCGGGGCGTGCTGATGGCGCAGGGTGGCGAGTTCGCCTTCGTGCTGTTCTCCGCAGCCGCCTCGGCCGGCGTGATCAACCTGGAGATCAATGCCAACTTCACCGCCGTGGTGGTGCTGTCGATGGCGCTGACGCCGCTGGTGGTGCTGGTCTACAAGCGCATCGCGCCGAAGCCGACGGTGAACATGGATGGCGTGGACGAGGCCGACGGCCTGTCCGGCAGCGTGCTGCTGATCGGCTTCGGTCGCTTCGGCCAGGTCGCCAGCCAGTCGCTGCTGGCGCGCGACGTGGACGTGACCATCATCGACAACGATGTGGAGATGATCCAGAGTGCGGCGCGCTTCGGTTTCAAGATCTACTACGGCGACGGTACGCGACTGGACGTGCTGCATGCCTCGGGCGCGGCGACCGCGCGTGCGATTGCGGTGTGCGTGGACAAGGCCGAGGCGGCTGATCGCATTGTTGAGCTGGTGTCGCACGAGTTCCCGCAGGCCAAGCTGATGGTGCGCTCGTTCGACCGCGAGCATTCGCTGCGGCTGATCCATGCCGGCGTCGATTTCCAGATCCGCGAGACGTTCGAGTCGGCGGTGCTGTTCGGCCAGGCCGCGCTGGTGGAACTGGGTGCGGACGAGGACGATGCGATCGAAATTGCCGAGCAGATCCGTCGCCGCGACGCCGAGCGCTTCGAGCTGGAGATTGCCGGTGGTGGTCTGAATGCCGGCGCCAAGATGGTGTTCGGCAATTCCGGCCAGGGCGTGCCGACGCCGACGCCGTTCACCGCGCCGAAGCGGGCAAGCAAGACGTTGAACCCGCAGGACGTGCCGGAAGAGGAAGAATAAAGCCCGGTCGTGCCGGCCGCTGGCCGGCAGATGCGGAAACGTTCCGACGTCATGGGGGTGCCGGCCAGCGGCCGGCACTACCCGTGTGGGGAATTGCCGGAGCCGGTGGTTGGTAGTGCCGGCCGCTGGCCGGCAGATACGCGAACGTTCCGACGTCATGGGGTTGCCGGCCAGCGGCCGGCACTACCGTGTGGGGAATTGCCGAAGCCGGCGGTTGGTCGTGCCGGCCGCTGGCCGGCAAATGCGCAAACGTTCCGGCGTCATGGGGTTGCCGGCCAGCGGCCGGCACTACCAGGCAGGTGGGGGATCGCCAAAGTCGGTGGGCGAGGGGGCCTGAATCAGGGACAATAGCGTCCCCGCCGCCCCACGCCTGCCCCCGATGACCGATTCCGCCCCCCAGCATCCTGCCCGCATCCTTGATGGCCGCCGCATCGCCGAGGACCTGCTCGACAGCCTGAAGGTGCGCGTCGACGCCCGCGTGGCCGCCGGCGGCAGCCGCCCGGGCCTGGCCGTGGTGCTGGTCGGTGGCGACCCGGCCTCGACGGTGTACGTGCGCAACAAGCGCCGTGCCGCCGAGAAGGTCGGCATCGAAGCACATGACTACGATCTGCCGGCCGGTACCACCGAGGCCGAGCTGCTCGAGCTGATCGACCAGCTCAATGCCGACCCGAAGATCCACGGCATCCTGATCCAGCTGCCGCTGCCGGGCATCCCCGACGCGCGCCGGCTGATCCAGCGCATCGACCCGCGCAAGGACGTGGACGGTTTCCACCCGGAAAACGTCGGCCACCTGGCCCTGCGCGAGTTCGGCCTGCGCCCGTGCACCCCGCGCGGCATCACCACGCTGCTGGGCCACACCGACCAGCCGGTGCGTGGCCGCAACGCCACCATCGTGGGCGTGAGCAACCACGTCGGCCGCCCGATGGGCCTGGAGTTGCTGATTGCCGGCTGCACCGTGACCAGCTGCCACAAGTTCACCCCCAAGGACGTGCTGGAACAGGCCGTGCGCAACGCCGACATCCTGGTGGTGGCGGTGGGCCGCCCGGGCATCGTGCCGGGCGAGTGGGTGAAGCCGGGCGCGGTGGTGATCGACGTCGGTATCAACCGGTTGGATGACGGCCGCCTGGTGGGCGACGTCGGGTTTGAGGCGGCGGCCCAGCGGGCCAGCTGGATCACCCCGGTGCCGGGTGGTGTGGGCCCGATGACCGTGGCCACGTTGATGCAGAACACCCTGGAAGCGGCGGAAGCGCTGAGCTGACCTCACCTGGGGCTGTTCTCAGGTGCCTGAGGGATAGTGCGGACCAACGGTCCGCACCCACCAAAGGCGCTTCAGGGCTGGCTCGGGTGATCCTCTCAAGGTGGGTGCCGACCGTTGGTCGGCACAATGCCGGTGCACAGGTATATGAAGGCAGTGCGGACCAACGGTCCGCACCCACCAAAGGCGCTTCAGGGCTGGCTCGGGTGATCCTCTTAAGGTGGGTGCCGACCGTTGGTCGGCACAATGCCGGTGCACAGGTATATGAAGGCAGTGCGGACCAACGGTCCGCACCCACCAAAGGCGCTTCAGGGCTGGCTCGGGTGATCCTCTTAAGGTGGGTGCCGACCGTTGGTCGGCGCAATGCTGGGGCACAGGTGTCTGAAGGGTAGTGCGGACCAACGGTCCGCACCCACCAAAGTGGTAGGCGGGCCCCTGAACCAATCGCCGCCGGCGCGACACTGCGTCGCATCTACCCCCTGCCACGCGGCGCGAAAACAGGGTAAAATGTCGCGCTTCCCCACATCTCGGGTATGCCGATGCTGCGCATCCAGGCTGAAGCACTCACTTACGACGACGTCTCGCTCGTCCCCGCCCACTCGACCATCCTGCCCAAGGACGTCAACCTCGAAACGCGGTTGACCCGAGACCTGAAGCTGAAGCTTCCGATCCTGTCCGCAGCCATGGATACCGTCACCGAAGCCCGCCTGGCCATCGCCATGGCCCAGCTCGGCGGCATGGGCATCATCCACAAGAATCTCAGCCTGGAACAGCAGGCCGCGGAAGTGGCCAAGGTCAAGAAGTTCGAGGCCGGTGTCATCCGCGACCCGATCACCGTCGGCCCGGAAACCACCATCCGCGACGTGCTGGCCCTGACCCAGGCGCACAACATCTCCGGTGTGCCGGTGGTGGGCAGCGACGGCCAGCTGGCTGGCATCGTGACCCACCGCGACATGCGCTTCGAGACCGAGCTGGACGATCCGGTCCGCCACATCATGACCAAGAAGGATCGCCTGATCACGGTCAAGGAAGGCGCCGCGTCTGACGAAGTGCTGCAGCTGCTGCACCGCAACCGCATCGAGAAGGTGCTGGTGGTCAATGACTCGTTCGAACTGCGTGGCCTGATCACCGTCAAGGACATCCAGAAGAACACGGACTTCCCGAACGCTGCCAAGGATCTGTCGACCCGCCTGCTGGTCGGCGCTGCCGTCGGCGTGGGTGGCGATACCGATCGCCGCGTGGAAGCGCTGGTCGCCGCCGGCGTGGACGTGATCGTGGTTGATACCGCGCACGGCCACTCGCAGGGCGTGCTGGACCGCGTCAGCTGGGTCAAGAAGAACTTCCCGAACGTGCAGGTCATCGGTGGCAACATCTGCACCGGCGAAGCCGCACTGGCGCTGCTGGACAGCGGCGCGGACGCAGTGAAGGTCGGCATCGGCCCGGGCTCGATCTGCACCACCCGCGTCGTCGCCGGCGTCGGCGTGCCGCAGGTCACCGCCATTGACCTGGTGGCCGAAGCGCTGCAGGACCGCATCCCGCTGATCGCCGACGGTGGCATCCGCTACTCGGGCGACATCGGCAAGGCGCTGGCCGCCGGTGCCTCGACCATCATGGTCGGCGGCCTGCTGGCCGGTACCGAGGAATCGCCGGGCGAGACCGAGCTGTACCAGGGCCGTTCGTACAAGAGCTACCGCGGCATGGGTTCGCTGGCTGCCATGGAGAAGGGGTCGAAGGACCGCTACTTCCAGGACGCCGCCACCGCCGACAAGCTGGTGCCGGAAGGCATCGAAGGCCGCGTGCCGTACCGCGGCCCGGTGGGCGGCATCATCCACCAGCTGATGGGCGGCCTGCGCGCCACCATGGGCTACGTGGGCTGCGCCACCATCGACGAGATGCGCAGCAAGCCCAAGTTCGTGAAGATCAGCGGCGCCGGCCAGCGTGAGAGCCACGTCCACGACGTGACCATCACCAAAGAGCCGCCGAACTACCGCGCCTGACGCGGGCCGAGCAAAGAGGAACGGGGAAGCACTTCCCGTTCCTCTTTCTCCATCTGCCGCCGTAAATCTGATTTCGTTTTCCCTACTGCATTGCCGGGGCGCCATGACCAACATCCATAACGACAAGATCCTCATCCTCGATTTCGGCGCGCAGTACACGCAGCTGATCGCCCGCCGCATCCGCGAGCTGGGCGTCTACTGCGAAATCTGGGCGTGGGACCACAACCCGGCCGAGATCGCGGCGTTTGGCGCCAAGGGCATCATCCTGTCCGGCGGCCCGGAATCGACCACGCTGCCGGGTGCCCCGGCCGCGCCGCAGGAAGTGTTCGACAGCGGCCTGCCGATCTTCGGCATCTGCTACGGCATGCAGACCCTGGCCGCGCAGCTGGGCGGTGCCACCGAAGCCGCTGACCAGCGCGAGTTCGGCCACGCCGAAGTGAACGTGATCAACCCCGATGCACTGTTCAAGGGCCTGAGCGACCACGGCGGCGAGCCGAAGCTGAATGTCTGGATGAGCCACGGCGACCATGTCTCCGTTGCACCGCCGGGCTTCACCATCACCGCCACCACCGACCGC
Organism: Stenotrophomonas sp. T8; assembly: GCF_051853085.1. NCBI lineage: Bacteria > Pseudomonadati > Pseudomonadota > Gammaproteobacteria > Lysobacterales > Lysobacteraceae > Stenotrophomonas > Stenotrophomonas sp. T8. The sequence goes on from NZ_CP195329.1 coordinate 1,532,604, forward strand.
ATTCCGGTGGCCGCCATGGCAAACGAGGAAAAGCGCTGGTACGGCGTGCAGTTCCACCCGGAAGTGACCCACACCCTGCAGGGCCAGGCGCTGCTGCGCCGCTTCGTGGTGGATGTGTGCGGCTGCCAGACCCTGTGGACCGCCGCCAACATCATCGACGACCAGATCGCCCGCGTGCGCGAACAGGTGGGCGATGACGAAGTGATCCTGGGCCTGTCCGGCGGCGTCGATTCGTCCGTGGTGGCCGCGCTGCTGCACAAGGCCATCGGCGAGAAGCTGACCTGCGTGTTCGTGGATACCGGCCTGCTGCGCTGGCAGGAAGGCGACCAGGTGATGGCGATGTTCGCCGAGCACATGGGCGTAAAGGTGGTGCGCGTGAATGCCGCCGACCGCTACTTCGCCGCGCTGGAAGGCGTGAGCGACCCGGAAGCCAAGCGCAAGATCATCGGCAACCTGTTCGTTGAGATCTTCGACGAAGAATCGAACAAGCTGAAGAACGCCAAATGGCTGGCGCAGGGCACCATCTACCCGGACGTGATCGAGTCGGCCGGCAGCAAGACCGGCAAGGCGCATGTGATCAAGAGCCACCACAACGTGGGCGGCCTGCCGGAGCACATGAAGCTGGGCCTGGTGGAGCCGCTGCGCGAGCTGTTCAAGGACGAAGTGCGCCGCCTGGGCGTTGAGCTGGGCCTGCCGCGCACCATGGTCTACCGCCATCCGTTCCCGGGCCCGGGCCTGGGCGTGCGTATCCTGGGCGAAGTGAAGCGCGAGTACGCCGAACTGCTGGCCAAGGCCGATGCCATCTTCATTGATGAGCTGCGCAAGGCGGACTTGTACGACAAGACCAGCCAGGCGTTTGCCGTGTTCCTGCCGGTGAAGTCGGTGGGCGTGGTGGGTGATGCACGGGCTTATGAGTGGGTGATTGCGCTGCGTGCGGTGGAGACGATTGACTTCATGACGGCGCATTGGGCGCATCTGCCGTATGAGTTCCTGGGTACGGTGAGCAACCGGATCATCAATGAGTTGCGGGGGGTGTCGAGGGTGGTTTATGACATCTCGGGGAAGCCGCCGGCGACTATTGAGTGGGAATGAGTTGAACGAACGAGGGCGCCGAGAGGCGCCCTTTTTCTCATATGTAGGTGCCAACGCAGTTGGGATTTGACCCTCTGATAAGTCCGATGGACAAGGCGCAATCCTGCGTGAAGTCCGCTCGCGCTGTCAGGGCCGACATGGATGCGGTCCTTGATGGCTTTTTACCGGGGAGTCAACCTGCGGTGCGGGGGCGGAGCTCTATCCGACGGGTTGGTGCACGGGCGATGGCACTTATCGCAGGATGTGATGCCTGTTTGACTCCAGTTGACCTTGGGCGTCTGTATCCTGCCGTCAGGTGCTGGCCCTGTTGATCTCCAGGGTCGCCCTTTGGCCCGGTAGAGCCCTGTGGGAGGGCCTGCCGGGCGAGCTTTTCTATGGGGATGCCAACAGCGGTCATGCGGGCCCTGCAGGTAGGCAGTGCCGGAGTAGCTTTCCGTGCGTGTGATCTCAGGCGGCGTGGATCTGACAGTGACTTGAAGGTTCGCCTGCGCCCCCGCGCCGTTGTAGTGACCGTCCGGACATCGCCTACTGGAAATGTGCCCTGATGATCAATTTTGGCTCTGGTCATCTATAGTCATGCAGTCGTCCGCCACGCCTATCAGGAGCGGAGCATGGCGGCAGTGAGCCAATATAAGGAGTGGCAGAGCCGTGGACAGGGAAATTTGGCGAATGGGGCGCAAGGTTGCGCGGGAGAAGGGGCGTCGCTACAAAAACTGGGAGCTGGACTTTGTCCGCGGCCTGCACCAGGGGCGGGCATTGAGTAGCCTTGCCGCTGATCTGACGATTTCCACGGGGATTCCCGTTCGCCTTATGTCCATCTGGTTGGACAAGAATGCTTGGGTGACGTGGAAAGATTCGGCTGGACATTTGGTGAGCCGTCGTGAGCTCGCCGACCTTGCGGTGGTAGTGCGACAGCCCATGGGGGGAAAGGTCGCGCAATGGATGTGGCTTCTGCAGGCAAAGCGGACGATGCATCTCCTCGATTCATACGTCGGCAGCAGCAGTCTCCATGAACTGGACCTGCTGCATCGCATGCCTGACTTTTCATTGCTGGAAGGCGATGGGAAAACCCGTCGGCTCATTGCTAGCAATATTGCGCTGGCGAACGAGTTTGCGATTGGGAAGACGCCTGCCGGCGTGTCGCCTTGGCCATGTCCGGGCGTGGTGCCCTGGACGTTTTTGGATTTCGATAGCGACGTGAAGGATGCAAGCTCGGCCGCTCGCAATCATTTCAGCCCGGTGTCGGCTCGATGGTTGGGAACGCCGTCTGCTCCAGCGGGAAGTTGGGCAGAACAGTGGTTGAGGGCTGGGGGCGGCGCCAGTCCGTTGCTGGCGTCCTACACGGCCTGCCTGCTTGGCATCATCTCTGGGCAACAGGTGGCCTGGCGCCATCCAGGCCATGCAAGCGCGTGCCGCACCTTTGCCCCAGGCGCACCGCTGGATCCGTCGGTCTACCCTCAATGGCACCGCTTGTATACCGCGCTGATGACGCGTTCCGTAGGAGGGGTTTCGGGTCACGCTAAGTCGTCAGGCAACCCCTCCGGCTCTGTTCTTCAGTTCAGTCAGTTGATGGCCCAAGAGGCATCGAGCGTGCGCTGGTTGGACTCCGGGTTCGGGTTCCCGGACTACAGGCCCGTGGGATGGCTCTCTGGGGCTCAGTCCTCGTTCAGCGGCCAATGGGCGATCGCGGGCCTTTCAGAACAAGAGGCTCGAGAATCACTGCGAATGTTCGATGGCCTGGAGACGTCGTCATGGCCGGAAGAGATGCTCGCGTCCGAGCAAAACAACGATGGAGGCGAGCCTCCCGAGATGAGCGAGTCGGACTCGGATGATGGGTACAACGGCGGAATGCAGGTCTTGTTCGTCGATTTGTTGAGGCCGCCAGGATGATCCGGCCTGGTCCATTCCTGACGATTCTTGTCGGGAGTTAGAAAGGCCTTGGGCAGTGGAATCGACGACCGGCGTCCGCGGCGCGGCAGTGATCAGGCAGGGTGATCGGAGTCCTTTCCGAACGAGGGAGAGGGGTCTGTGTCGTCGTCTGTGTCGATAGGCGTTTCGGTACTGGCCAATCCTCGCAAAGCTGACATGGAGGTGGTCTGCGCGAAGTCGCGGTCCGCCTGGGACTTGATCATGTCCGTAGGCACCAGCGTCAAGATCACCGTCCACACCTGCCATAGCGTCAGGGCGACCAGAATGACGAAAGAGATCGTTCTTGATGCCTCCACATGCCTCAGCACCAGTGGGACCTGCCGGGCCATGGGCACGATGATGCCGGCGACGAGAACTATGCCGAGGATCATTGTCGAGTGGGCGAGCGGGGTGAACAGCTTGCGAAAGCGTTCACCGCTATCTTCGCCAGCCTTCTTGCTTTCTCCCAACGAAAGCCGCAAGCGGTCTGGGTAAACAATGGCTAGCCAGGCGCCAACGACCGCGAAGATGATGGCCGCGGTCGTTCGCAGTGCCTCAAAGAGCGGCCATTGCTGGGCAAACGGAATCCATCGGCCGTACCACATCGCGCCGCCCGGCAGCAGGGCGGTCAGTCCAACAGCTGCCCCGCACAGGATGATTCTCATTCGAGGCGTTCTTTCAGTAGAGCTGTGCGCCGCCTCATGAGCTTCTCCAAGAGCGTCTTCGTGTTGATGGATCCATCCTGGTTACGGATGCCGTCCAGGCGGACCTCGCCGCGCGCCGTCGCCCCGCTGAGCCAGCCACTCGGCTCTCGCCTTTGAACTGGAAACCGTAGTCGTCCCAATCCAGGTCTTGGGCTCGCTGTCCCCAATTATCGACGAGCTCCTGAACCTCCTTCTTTGTCAGCCGCATGCTCAAACTGGAATTGACCTTTGCCGTTCGCGGCGCCTGCTTGGGGGCACCCATCCCCATGAGGCCAAGTCCCTTTTGCCAAACGCTGCGCTGCTCGACCGTCTTGAACTCGATCGTGGTCCGCCGATGAACCTTTCGAATATCATCGTAGCGCTTGACGATGATATCGTTGATACCCGGTTTGCTGTAGAGAGCGGTTCTGAAACGGGGATGGAACTGAGAGCTTGGCTCGTCCGTTTTGACCTTGCGATATCCAAAGACGGTAATTGCGTCAGGATCTGCGGGATCGGGCGGCAGTTGCACCGCCTGTGTGGACTGCGTGGTCAGGAACTGTTCGCAGTAGGCCTGGAAGGGGCCCTGTGCGGTGACCGGGCTGTCGATGCGTAGGGTCGCGAGAAGTTCATTGCCAGGCAACAGCCAGAAGAAGGTGGGAAAGCCGGGAATGGTGCCACTTTGACGTCGTTAAGATGCATCGTCTCCTTGCCGACCTTGTTTATCAGGGGGCTTTGTGGGGGCTCTATCAACTGAAGTATGGGCGACGCCTGGGCAAGCGTACGGCTCAGAATAGTGTGTGGGTCTAGTGATCGATAGAGCTGGAGGTATCCGTGAACGAGGCACGCCTGTGTTCCTCCTCCGCGATTGACGATCCGGTGTCTAGCGGAGCGCCAGTGACGCGACTTTGCAGTGCAAAGAGGCAAGCGGCTCGATAGCCCCCCGCCTACGGCGGAGCTCCCAGAGCGCGTATTCCGATAGCGCGGCGAAGGACCAGCGATATGTCGCTTGGGTCGAATGCAAGATTCGGTCAGTGGCGTATCGGAGGGATCTCGGTATTACCAAGCGCTAGTGTCATCACCGGCTCGTTGAAGGCAGCAAGTCCCCAACGGGTGAGGACATCGTGTAGGGCTTCCGACAGTAGTGACGAGGGCAGCTCGCGAATGCGGTCGTAGCGCGTGCCCCAGCGGAGCGCGATTGCACGTTCGCCATTGCCCCGCAACAGATTGATTATTCGGGTTTCCAGCTGTGCACGTCCAGGCCGATAGCGCGCTTGATAGTCCAGTGCTTCCCGCATCGTCTTGTGCGCCAAGTAATAGCACTGTGCAAGGGATAGATGCTCCAGTTGCATGCGGAACAGACTGCGAGCATCGTCCATGTTCGGGGACGGCAAGTCGCGGTCAGTGAGGACATGTTCAAGGTATGTCACCATCTCCTCGACACCGAGATCACGAGCGAGGGCGGCAGCGTGGTCGCGCCATGCTTCTGGCCACTGCGCTTGAGGCAGGTCGCGGATACCACGCTGCAATGCGAGAGTGTTCGGGGAGATGCGCCACACCACGCGTGTCAGATATGCGGTCAGGCGACCGCTCTCGTCGAAACCCATGACGCCAGCAGGCGTCGATGCGTCCGCGGCGAGTACCCCTTTCTTCATCAAACCAAATAATGTACCAATGAACTTGTTGGTCGGTTCGAACCTCTGACCAGATTCAGCCAGAGGCGCCAGCGTCCAGCGGACGTGATCGAGTGGACTCGCGCGCAATAGGGCGATCAGGGTCGCCGCTTCAAGCAGAGTCAGCTCCTCAGGACGAATGCGAGTCGATTCCGGCTGTGGATAGCCTGCCAGTACTGCTGCCAGCTTTTCCTCGGGCGTATCCGGAACTTCGGCAAGGTCCTTCATCTGACGTGCGATGGATGAATTGGCACGCGACAGCGAGACTGTGGCGATGCTTGCTAGGACAGTCTTACCGCCGTCAATTTCCGCTAGGTCCGCCCCCCATTTTTCCAAGAGCATCTGGCCTGTTGCGCCTGGTGTCGCATGCAGCCAGTCCAGTGCTCCGTTAAAAAGGGCTATCGGGTCTTCTAGACTTTCGATATCGATGTAGAGCGATTCCAAGGGCGTGGTGTATTGATCGTCTTCAGCTGGCGGGACATCAGCGGCCCTTTCCGCGAGTTCGGCGAGCACTGCCCCAGCTCCGGTCAGGTCATTCGAGTGAGCCGCATGCGCCAGGTAGATAGCTCGACTGATCCACCATGGCAATCCATGCGCGGGAGTCGCGCGCAGGTACTCAATCTGCACGGGCTCAGGATCGAGATGTAGCGTCGCGTCTGCGGCCATCAGCAGTCGCCAGTGTTCGCGCACAGGGCCGTCCAGGTGGGCCGCAATCTCGCGCCAGCGCCGGACAAAGTCGAAGCCGAAGTGCCCGAACCGCAAAACGCCGTCGAGACCGGACGCAGAAATCCAAGGACTCCAGCAATCGAGGTCCTCGCCGCTTTCACCGTGCTTGTCCCAGGCAAGCGAGACTAGCGTCGCGGCGGCATCACGAAGTCGGTCCTGCTGACCCGTCTCCAGCGCTACCTGCAGGAGAAACTTCGCAACTACGGTAGGGTCATGGCCATTGGTCGTCGGCGAGACTCCAGGCAAGAACGCAGCGAGCTGATTCAAGACAGTCTCGTAGGCGTCTGTCTCGCCTGTACGCGCTCGATGCAAGGCCATCATTGCGCGCATCTCCGCTAGGGAGGCGCGGTTGCGATCATCGATCTGCGTATCGCGGCCCACCAACTGTTCGAGCGATTCCATCACACGCTCTACGTCCCCCCACTGCGCCAGGTGCATCGCATGGACATAGGCCTCATGGAAGACCTTCTCCTGGCGTGCTCCCGGAAGCGTCCGAATCAGGTCGCCTAGGAGTTTGGGGTCGAATTTTCCGGCTAGGCGCTGCTTGGTCGCAACGATCGCGTGCGGCAGTGCCCAATTGGGGTACAACTCGCGTGCACGAGCAGCCTCCGGCACCACCGCCTCCGCGTAGGTACCGATCACTTGGAAGAACGCGTTGAAGGCAAACATTGGGGGGCGCTCTGGCGCGAGCGCTGCGGTGAGCAGCGCCTCGACTCGCGCCCGACGTGCGGCCACGCGTTGCGCCACGTCGGTATTTCCGAGTCCCCCGCGTATCCGCTGCCCAGAAGAGCCGCCCAAGACCCAGGCCAGCATGGCCAGGGCCTCTGGATGTGTTCCGACGTTGGCCTCGCTCAACAACACTTCGGCGCCGGCATCGTCGTCCTGCATGCCGAGACAGAAGCCATGCTTGGCGCGCTCAGTCGGACTGGAATCGGCCCGGGCCGCATAGCCTGAAGCCGCCCGGGCATAGTCCTTCGAAAACAGGGCGCGATCGGCTTCGCTCCAATGCGCGGGTGGCGCGGCATTGGGTGATCGTGCAGAGAGCACCTCTCCCAGCGTGGGAGAAGCACTTGATGGTGGCGGGCGTTGGGGCATCGGCGGCTCGTCTGTCCTGTTGGTCAATTGCTTGAGCCAGAGGGCAGAGACCCCCGACTCATGCAGCAACCACAATACATGCCGAGTGAGGCCGTCGCGACCGCCTGGCTAGAGTGCGCTTCTTCCTTGGAAAGCGGGAACGCTGGCCCCTGCGGCTTCAAGGACACCAGACCCTGGGTCCTTCGAGCGAGTCTCGCCTGATCGGCGAGCCGACCCGGGTGAAATCCCTATCAACGGCTACCCTGTACTGGCCGACGGACCCATCGGCTCGGGTGAGGGCGTATCGAATTCGTGGGTTTGCTCGAGGGGCGCGGCGATGAAGTGTCCTGGGAGGGGGTGCCCAATCCCAAAGAGCTCGCCCGGCGAGGTACATGAAACCTCGCCGGGCGATTGCACCCTGTCGGAACCAAGGTCGTCGCCGCTATAGAGCCAGGGTGATTCGCTGCGGACGCATCCCATGAGATAAGTGCTATCGGATGGTCAGATGGATTCGCCTGCTGCCATCCTAGCGTTCGCAGGGCAGGGGAGAACGCGTCTATCGAGTGCTGCCATCTTCGTTGGGGCAGTGCAGCGGGTGATGTTCATAGTGGTCCGCAGTGAACTCCCACATCCGGACTCCGTTCAAGACGTAGACACGACCGAACACGGCAAAGATGGCTGGCAGCCGTGAATCCGTTAGGAAGTATCGGGCGGCGGTATCGGGGACGACGTGAGGAACAGGCCAGTTGTCGTAGATCAGGAGCCAGGTTTCATCACCTCTGTCATAACCGGGAAGGGTGACCGACCCGGCCTTGCCAAGGGCGAAGTAGGCCATCGCGTCGGCCCACTCTCGCTCGGGGCTGTCACCGACCCATCCATCGCCAGGTTCGTCAGCTTCGATCTCCTTCAAGAGGCGCTTGGTCGATCTTTCCCCTTCGCCCGGGGTGGCGTGCGAAACAAAATGTCCGCGGCTGTCATCGCCCTGCTCGCGAAGCGCCGACTTCTTCGCCTCATTGGTCGTTATGGCTTCGACATGTTCGATGGCGATGCGTTTTTGGCCATCAGTGATGAGGAAGTCCGGACGGTCGCCGTGATCGACTAAGAGAGGAAACTGAAAGCGTGACGCAGGGATCGAGAGCAGCAAATGGGCGATGGCGTAGCGTTCCACATGCTCGGACCGTCGTCCCTCTGTGCGTAGGGGTACTTCGATGTCCAGTTGCGAGATGAGCCGCCGAAGCTCGTGAATGTCGCTGGCACGAGCCAGCGGCAGCCGTTGTTGCGTCCGCATTGTCAATTCCTTTCGTGCGCGGTGTACCCAATTGCGATCATTCGAGTCCAGCCTGCCATTGTTGCAAGAGGTGTCAGCGTCGCGGTAAGAATGCCGTGGAAGATTGGCTCCGGCCAGAGGTGCGTCTCGCAGGCGTTTGATGTCCAGCGCTGCAGGGCCACGAACCGGTGGCGGGCAGGTCGCGTCGAACTGGCGCGAGATGACTTGGCCGACGGCACCGGCTCTAGGAGGGTAGTCATGTTGCCACGCATTCCCTCCAGGGCATACCGCGGCCCAGAAGGCAGATGCGAGGAGGTCTGCCGAGCAAGCCGACGCGCTCGCAGCGCGGCCGACTGCGCTATCCTAGGCCCTGATTGATGGTAGGCTGATGCCCCGCAAGCCCGCGTCAGCAAAGGTCTTGCGCTTCTGACGGTAAAAGCGACGGTAAGGGCCTCTGTCGATCAAAGCCAAACCCTTTAGCCACGCGGACTTGCGTGGTCTGTTGATGATCGAGTGGGAATGAGTTGAAAGAACGAGGGCGCCGAGAGGCGCCCTTGTTGTTTACATGGCTTCGTGGATACATTTCGAAAATGTTCTAAAGTGGAAAGAACTTGGGCGATCCAGAACTTCGGGGCAAGTTCTGGCGGGGATTGCGGATCGGACACGGGCTAGGAGAAAGGGGTTTAGGATGCAGCATCCCCACGAACTATCATTGGCGATCGCAAATTCTCGAGGAGGCGTTCAGAAAAAGGCTCGATTGATGATCTTCCGTGCGGAAGGAGGGGTATATCCGTTCGGTACTTTTTTCTGTGAGGACGGCTTCTTTCATGCGGATGAAGATATCGCGTTTTCTGTCGTAAGGTGCGGCGGATGGAGGTCGGTTGCCGACGAATTGCCATTTTCGGAATTTGCATGGGCATCTCCCGCGCAAGTCCGAATATTGGGGTCATTACTATTCTGTCAGGTGATTGACGAAGCTTGGGTGCGGCTGTACCCAGTAATTGGTCGGCATTTGGTTTTGGAGCCGGACGAACTCGATCTGGCGGACGTTAATGTCGTCCAGTTGATCAGATCTCGCATTTCGAATTCTTCGGATTTCCTATTGAATCCGAACGGAGCTGCAGGTACTCCCGCATCCATTGGTTGTGCGAGATATGATCTGCTGAGCTCGGAATCCGTAGCGATGAGCAGATTCCCAAGCTCATATCGTAGTATCGATCCGAGAAATCTCGTCCTTATGCGCGGCATTCAGGCGCTGGTAAAGTCTGACATGCTTGGGTGCCATCAGGAGTTTGGCGAGGAGTCCGTCCTCTCCATTTATATCGCGATGGATGCTTCGTTCTCCCTTATCCAGAGGGAGCTAATCAAGGCAGGGAACCTAAATCCCTCCGCGAACGACGCCGCTAGATGGTTGCACAGAGTCTTTGACGAACCCTATGGCTTTGATGCACCTGGTGATTTTGAGAAATATCTTGGTGAGTTCTATGAGAGCAGGATATCTGCAATACATCCGGCCAGTCGCTTTGGGGACTGTCCATTCCCTCCGGCGATTTGGGGTGATGCGATTCATCTAAGATCTATTCTTCGTCAGGTTTTTTCCTATCTTGTGCATGGAGCGCATTTTGATGACTTTGATTCTGCGGTTTCAAGGTTTCATTGCGCGTGATTTAGTGTCTAGGGGCTGAAGGAGTAATTGATAATTAATTATCAATTACATGAAATTTTAGAAATTCTAGTACGCGTGCACGATGTCGGACTCCAAGTCTCTCACTGCCTTTGTAATTTTTAAAGTGAGGAGTCGGTCTACTTTCTCGTCTGACATTGCGGCTACGCGGTCTCCAAGCCACATTGATAGGCGCTCGCGCTTCTGTGTGGCGCTAAGATTGTCGAAGTTTGGGATGTAGCTCCCAGCCTCCAGGCTCTTTCCGCTGAGCTCATAGTATGTCTTGATAAGGGACTTGGGTTTGAATTTATCCTTTAGCCCAAAGCGATTCATTAGCTTGGAGATTGTCCAGTTCACGGCGCGCAACTGTGATGTTTCTGTGATCTGTGAAAAATAGCAAACCCATCCGAGTCTTTTGTTGTTGAAGGTGCATCCCGTGATTCTTAGGTTTATTTTCCACTTGCAGTATGCGAGGGCTCTGGATCTCTCAGCATCGCTCCGAGCTGCTGAGGCCTTGTGCTTGTAGGCTGTAAGAATTTTCGCAATTGAAGATTCAAATCTCAGTATGCTCTCGCGTCGAATTCGAATTCGATTGCTGCTGATGAGGTAGCCTAAAAAGCTGAACTCTTGGCTTAGTTTATCTATCTTTGTTTTTGAGTCTCCTCCTGGCTCATGGGCCTTGAGGCCCATTTTCTTAAGCCTAGTAATGATCTCACTGGCGGTCGGCGCTGCCTGATCATTTGACGTCAGAATGAGTATGTCGTCGACGTATCTGCAATACCAGATTCCTTCAATCGAATTGAAGTGTTTATCTACTTCAATCATTGATATCTCGGCCAGTAGATTGGAAACTGCGAGGCCTTGGGGCACACCTATTGTGGTAGGCTTTAGGCCCTTCGATGTTTTTGATTCTGGCACTGTCGGTGTCGTGATGGCACTTCGGATTAGAGATCGAATTTCGATTTTCCTGATTCTCTTCCAAGTGCTTCCAAGAACTAGCTTGTGCGGAATGGATGGATAAAATCCTTGAAGATCTATCTTCGCGAACTCGGAAAATTCGCCGGATGATAGTTTCCCCTTGAGTGTCTCGATTGCGATGTGGGGCAATTTAAGCTTGGCTTCGGGATAGACGTCGCCCAAGCATTCGCAAAGTGCGCGCAATGTTATACGGTCTCGGACGGTTGGAATTGAAATTTGTCGCGGCTTTGAGTTGTAGCCTTTTGATATGAGCTTCTCTTTATAGGCCGTAAATTTGTACTTACCTTGGATGATCTTTGAATGAATTAACGAAATTTCATCCCCGAGTCTTTCTCCTAGGGTCGAAGGCTTTACTCGGTCGATTCCGATGGCTGATGACTTTGATATACGCTCCGCGTATATCTCGATCAAGTGATCCTTCGAGAACCTGGCTCTGAAACTCTCAGGGGCCTTCATTGGCAAGTATCCATTGCGCAGTACGCTGCAATTAAAGGGGTGGCATAGAGGCTGATTATCAATATGTACCTAAGTATTATTGATGCGATGCCTCTTGCGTACTCAATTTTAGTGGGAATTCTGCTTGTCAGGCCAGTGGATAACACCCGCGCCAAGATGTCATCCATTGATGTATGATTCTCGCTGTCCCTGAGCAGTCCGGCGTATAAATCTTGCTCTGCGAGAGTTGGGCCGGTTGGCTGGATGTCGTTGTAAAGTTTCTGCAAATGCAAGTAGTTCCCTCGCATCAGCATGGCACGGCCTCTGAAATCCCTGTTCGTTACAGATAGTGAGATTGCTAGCAGGCCAATTGAAAGTATGGCGCCCAGTATGTCGGTGTTATCGCCAAGTATAGTTGGATATCTGATGCTCAGAATGGCTAGGATCGAGCTCAGAATTGCGTACCAGACCAAAAGGAGTTGCGAATGGAAATCCATTCTCTCCAATCGTTCGTGGGCTTTTATTCGAGCCTTGTACGTGAACCAGATTTTGTCCCTCACGACCCTCTCCAAGAAAAAGAAAAGAGGGGGCAGGGAGTCTTGGTTACCGTTGAACATCCCAAAGGATCAGTAGGCCGGAGCCCAACAGCCGAAGCTGTTACTTATTAGTGCCGCCCTCGCCTAGGCGAGAGGAAATGCCTGCCCCCGAGGCCGATCTTACGGTTAAATCTTCTGAATAGGAAGATGGGTGTCCAAGCCAAAGTGGGGCGGGCACATGGTGCGATCACTCGGTCTAAGCTGCCATAGTCGGGGGGCATCTAGGACGCTTGCCTACTCCTACAGCTATTGCAAATGAAGTGAACCTCATATCGTCGGTAATAGTGGCATGGGGCAGATGAGCGCCACACCTACTCCGGCCTAACCTCCCGACAAGCCCACTCAACCAACCCCCGGCAAGCCAGAAATAGCCCATCCACAACCCCCTCATCCAAATGCCGCTCCGGGTCCGCAGCCACCCGGCAGCGGTCTGCCGCGTGCAGCAGTTCCAGTACCGTCAACGCGCCCACCATTGCGCGCTCAGTCCTTGCCAGGCTCACGCGGCGACCGGGTGACACATCGGTTTCTGGCCAGGGGTGCCCATCAGCCCCCTCGCAGCCGCGCATGCGCTTGAGGATACCGAGCAGGGAGTTCAGGTCGGGCAGGGGAGTGTCGTCGTTGATGGGCTCAACAACGGTGTACGAGGAGAAGGTGTCGGATTCGTTCATGGCGCGGCTTCCGTGGCTGTGCTTAACAGCGCCACCGTGAAGAGGTGGCGGACGATGCGTGGCTGCAAACCGGAAGAAGCGATGTCATAAGCCGGTGGGCCCGAAAGCCCCCACGCACCGCCCGCCAGAAAGGCCGACGGATTGCCCGCCGGCACCGGTTAAGGACGGTGCCGACGGGCAAGCGCAAACTACAGACATCGCTTTCTTCGGGTTTGCAGACCCGAGCCACCCGTTTTCGGTGGCGCGCCATGGTGTTTACGCAGCCGCTCCGAATGCCAATAGAAATTCGCGAAGGAATCGTTGAATCCGAGAGCGAAGAACTATTGTTGCACGCACCATTCGTGCAGCACGCGACGCCAGTAGACGCATTCGCGCAACCGCCCTGTCAATTGCGGATCAAAGTGGCGCAATCGCCCATGCCACAAGCAAATAGCGCGATAGCCTTCTTTGCAACGGTTCTTAATCCGCACCGAATGGCAACGGCGCCCGATCAACCGCACACCCCGAAAATCGGTTCAAACCCGACACCGCCAGCGAGCCTTGGGGCTTCAACCGACGCCAGCCTCAACCGCATTCCCCACCAGCAACTCAATCATCGCCCGCGCCGCCGCCGACTGCCGCCGGTGCGGCGCATAGATCACCGAGAACGGCCGCGACCGCCCACGTAGCTGCGGCAGCACTTCCACCAACTGCCCACGCTGCAACCGCTCGCGCACGATGAACTCATAGCTCTGGCAGATGCCGATGCCCTGTTCGGCCAGCGACACCACGCCCAGCACATCGTCGGAAGTCTCGATGGACGAACGCGGCAACCAGTCCACGTCGCGCCCGTCGTCGCGGAACATCCACGGGGCCAACCGCCCAGTACGCGGCATCACAAAGGGCAGGCACAGGTGCTGCTGCAGATCGTCCAGCGTCTGCGGCGTGCCGCGGCGCTGCAGGTAGTCCGGCGCGGCCACCAGTAGAAGTGGGGCATCTTCCAGCTTGCGCGCCACCAGCCCGCTGTCCGGCAGCTGGCCCAGGCGGATGGCCAGGTCGAAGCCTTCGGCCACCAGGTCCACGTTGCGGTTGGTGATGTTCAGTTCCACCTGCACCTGCGGGTACTGCTGCGCAAAGCGCGCCAGCACGGGCGGCAGCCGGTAGTGACCATAGGTGGTGGGCACGCTCAGGCGCACGCGGCCGGCCAGCGCACCGTCCTGGGCCAGTACGTCGCGCTCGGCGTCATCCAGCAGGCCGAAGGCGGTGCGCACCTGTTCCAGATAGAGCCGCCCGGCGTCGGTCAGGCCCACGCGGCGGGTGGTCCGCTGCAGCAACTGCCGGCCCAGCCGCGCTTCCAGGCGGGTGACCGCGCGGCTCAGCACCGAGGGCGTGGTGGACAGCGCCACCGCGCCGGCCGTGAACGAGCCGTGCTCGACCACCGCCAGGAACACCTCCACATCGCCCAGGTAGTCGAACTTGCGGCTCATTTGGCTCTCCGGGGAACAGATGTTTTGCGATGGAGCCAATTTATCGCCGCTGGGGTGATGAATAAAGTGGCGGCCATTCCCCGATAGGAGCTCCCCATGAACCTGATGACCCGGCTGGCCGCAGCGCTGGCCCTGACCCTGGCCGCCAGCGGTGCGCATGCCGCCAATGTGCTGGTGGTGCTGTCCGACGAAAACCACCTGGACCTGAAGGACGGCAAGGTACTGTCCACCGGCTTCTATCTCAACGAGCTGATGCAGCCGGTCAAGCTGCTGCTGGACGCGGGCCATGAGGTGACCTTCGCCACGCCGCAGGGGCGGGCGCCCACGGTGGATGCGTCCTCGGTGACGCCGGCGTACTTCGGCAACGATGCCGCGCAGCTGACGCTGCACAAGAACCTGATGGAGAAACTGGCACTGACCTCGCCGACGGCCTCGCCGGTGGTCAGCCTGGCGCGCGTCGAGCAGCAGGGCTACGCGCGTTTCGATGCGGTCTACATTCCCGGTGGCCACGCGCCGATGCAGGACCTGCTGAAGAGCCCGGCGCTGGGCCGGCTGCTGGCCGACTTCCACCAGCGCAACAAGACCACCGCGCTGGTCTGCCACGGGCCGATCGCGCTGCTGTCCACGCTGCCGGATGCTGCGGGTCTCGTGGCAAAGCTGGAAGCCGGTGCGATGCCGGCCACGCCGAAGTGGATCTACAGCGGCTACCAGATGACGGTGATCAGCAACCAGGAAGAAGCGCAGGCCAAGCCGCTGCTGGGCGGCGGTGAGATGAAGTTCTACCCGCAGACGGCGCTGCAGCGTGCGGGTGCGAAGTTCAGTAGCAACACCGCGCCGTGGACCGGGCATGTGGTGGTGGACCGCGAGCTGATTACCGGGCAGAACCCGGCGTCGGCGCTGGAGGTGGGGCAGCGGTTGGTGGAGCGGTTGAAGTAGGGCTGCACAGCAGGTTGCCAGCTCTGGGCCGAGGGGCCAGCGCCTCGGCCTGTCTATGGAAGTGCCAACGTGGTCGGAAGAGAGGGCATCAGCCCTTCGCGAGCGCTGCCCCTGACAGATCTTCAATCTGGGAAAGCGCGTGACGCGTCGCAGTCCAATCGCCGGCGTGCCTGATCGCCACGCCTCCGGCCGCTGTCCAGGCATCACAGTTCGCTTCGAAATCGTCGATCAGAACATCGCCTGGCTGGTGCATGAAAAGAGGCTTGTGCCTGCCGCCGAGCACAGGCAACACCAGGCAGGTTGCTGACAGGTGCTCGCGGACCCACTGCCGCTTCTGCATGGCAGCGAGTGGATAGTTCGATTTCGGGCAGGCCGTGAGAATCACCGGGTTCAAGTGGTGGATGCTGTGGAAGAACTCTACTGCGCCGTGCATTGGCGGAAGGTCGCGGAAGAATGATGGGTGGTTGTTGATGTGCCCCCACATTTCATCATCGGCAAGCACGCGGTGGTCCAGGCCAAACAGGGCGGGAAATGCCGCGTCGAAGTCGGCCATTACGCCATCAAGATCTACGTAGATGGTGCGTCTGGATGCACTCGATCCACCGGTGTGCTGGTTCGCGAGCGGGTCCATCATCGGTATTGACTTCACATCATCAGCGTTCATTTACGCGCTCTCCTCTCAAGAGTGGGCTTTCTTCTTCATCGGTTCCCCAGTAGCGGGGCAAAGTGTTTGGCGATTGCGACAGACGTGGCGGCAATCGCGATGCCGACTGCGCCGGCACGGCTGAAGGGGGCGGCGACCCACGGATGCCGCAATCGGCATGCTGGAAATGCGGCTTATGTCGCGGCGCTTCTTCAAAGGCCTGCCGGGTGGCTGACCTGGCCCTTGGGCAAGGTGCACGGCCCGCAGCTGCTGGCTCATTCCGCCAACCAAGGAGCAATCTGGCGCGCTGGTGAGTGGATCATCGCCGGGCGCTACAGGCAGGCCGGGTAGTGATATACCTGTGGTGCTCGATCCAGACTCAAAAGGACGTCACTGAAATGGATGCTCAGGCAGATTCAATGTACCACGCCGACCAGCGCGACCACCATGCCGAAGCCGTGCTTGAGGCCTTCTTCGCCAAGCACCGAACCCCGGCCCTGGTGCTGCAGCGTTTCTACCCGCCGGCGGCATTCCCCAGGGTTCGCAGCCGTCTAGGCGGTCTGCCGCAATTGCCCGATGGGATGGATTGGCCGGTTGGCGAGAGTTACGGCGAAGCGGCGCCGATGCACTTCCTGGCGCAGATCGATTGCGCCGAGCTGCCACGCGTGGATCCCGATATGCCCTCGCAAGGCATGCTGTTCTTCTTCGCCATGAACGACGAAGAGCAGATATGGGACACGGACGAACCGCAGCAACGCGTGCGTGTGCTGTACGCGCCCGAGGTCGCGGTCGATCAGCACGTGCGTGCGCTGCCGGACGGCATGCGGCCGATTCTGGATGAAGGTCCCTCGGACCATGCGCACCGCAATCCTGCATGGCTGCTGCCTGAGGAAGATGGGCCGTGCGTGCATGTTCAATGGCCCTTGGTGGCGCGGCACATGGATACCTGGCCGGATGAGCTGGAGCTGCCGCCGGGTGAGGAGGATCGGCCGTATTACGAGATCTACCCCTCGCGCCGGGACGAAATGCGGCTGGGTGCGGTGGTGGCGGCCACGGGCCTGTTTCCGCGCGCGGACGCCGCCACGGAATGGGAGCGCCCGCAGTCACCTGCGTGGACCTTTCCGGTGCAATGGTTGCGTTACCAGACCGATTTTCCCCAGGTAGGCATCATCATTGACCGCCTTTCACGGGTGATCGGCAATGAACGGCGTGCAGGCAAGCGCGGGAAAATCGATTACGCCGACGTACGCGCGTGGGTGAAGCGCGCCGCCGCCATTGGTCTGGATGAAGCCCCGGATGATGCAACGCGGGAGGCATTCCGTGAATGGATTATCGGACAGATCAGCGACGACTTCGAGCGTATGACGCTGACCGACCTGGGCATGGGCCGGGCGTTCACCAAGGGACTGCTGGCGGCGGTTGCCTACGCGGCAGGGTCACCCGTTGCGGCCGCACGCATTCCTGCACTGATGTACCGCCACTTGCAGGACGAACATCTACCGTTTGATGAAAGCCTGGGCATGTTGCCTGATGGCCGCAAGCGCTGCGCCGAGGCGCGCGTGCACCAGATGCTGGGGCACGTGCCGCGCTTGCACGGCATCGTGCCCGACGTGGAAGGCGAGGGCGACGCGGTCTGCCTGCTGCAGTTGGCGTGTGATCCGGCGATTGACCTGGTCTTTGGTGATTGTGGCCAGGCCACGTTCTGGTTGAGTCGTGAGGATCTGCGCAACTGCAGGTTTGACCGTGTCGTGGGTGTGGTGGAGTCGCACTGATTGGGCATGGCAAGCCCGGCATGGCACCATGACGGGCTGGCCTCGTCCCTTCGGGCGGGGCCGTTTTCCCAGGGAAGCCCTCGAACACGACATGCGAACGTCCTTCTTCATCCTCTCCGCCCTGTGCCTTGGCTTGCTGTCCGGCTGTGCCAGTGGCCCGGAGGAGCACGCCTCAAGCCGCGAGATCACCAGTGCGTTCGTGGCCGACGACGGCCAGCTGTACCTGCTGCCGCGCTATGACGAGCCGATGCGTTTCAATGCCGCGCCGTTCCGTGAGTACCGCGCGCTGATGGACAGCCCGCTGCGCGAGGCGGTGGCCTGCGCCCAGATGTACTTCCATGAGGACTGGCGCGACCCGGCCAACAAGGCCAAGGTGCACGGCAGCTATGCGCTGCTGCTGCGGCCGGAGCAGGTGACGGCGGAGCAGGCCGCGCAGTTCAAGCTGGAGCGGATTGAGGTCCCCCCGCGTGAAGCCAAGGCCGTGGAGGAGCGGGCGCGCTACTACCTGCCGATGGACCGGACCCGCTATGCGCTGGCGTTTGACCGGGCCTGCAATCTTTCAAGGAAGGGCGGCAGCTATTACAGCGCGCTGTTCGAGGGCGACGGCGAGCGGGTGAAGTTGCCGGATGCTGCGGCGCTGGCGGAGAAGGGAAAGCTGGCACAGCCGATCAATGCGCGGGCGCAGCGGATCCTGCCGGAGCGGGAGGACAAGCCGGGTGTGGGTTCGGCGGCGGGCAAGGTGCTTGGGGCGGCGCTGATTCCTGTGGCGGTTCCGGTGTTTGTGTTGAGCCTGCCGTTCCTGGGGCCGGATCATTGGAAGTGATGGGGCGCTGAGGAAGAGCATCCACGCATGGCGTGGATCTACTTGGGCATCGCTTGAAAGTTCATCCTGGAGATCTGTGTGTCCAGCACGCTGGAAACTGTTTTGAAGACCGTGGGTTTCATTGTGCTCGCGGCGCTTCCGTTGGTGATCCTCTGGTTCACCCTTCGGCGAATGGCAGCAAGTGCTCGCTCGTCCGTGAACTCGGGGCTGCGTTTGCATGCTCCGCGCCGGATTTCCGGCAGGTCCATGACCTTGGTGATGGTGGATGGCAAAGAGGATCGCGAGCACTACTTCTTCGATGCGGCGTCCTTTTACCTGCAGCGTGGGCCGGTGCCTACGGCGGTTCCGCTTTCGCAGATCACCTCAGTCACGCGAACGTCCGACAGGATCTACGGGCGCTATGTCTGGCAGGTGTGCTTCAGCAGAGCATCGGGTAGAAAGTGCGTGACGTTCACCAACAACCTGTCGCTGTTCAACCGCGACTTCCTGCTCTTTCTGGAGGCGGTGCGAAAGGCCAACCCGCTCGCGACCGTTGATCGAGCGAGCGTTCTCTTCTAGAGCGTGTTTGAAGTTCGGTATGAACAGTGTCACTGAAATGGCATCACAGCGCGCAGCCCATGTTCGACCGATGTGATCGATGAGAGATGGGCGTTTGTTGCGCGGTATCTGATGCCGAAGCATTCTCATGCGTGGCAGTGCAAGTATGATCTGCGATGAACACGCAAAGCCCGTAACATGGAACGAGGTCCGCTCGTTTCTGCGTGCGATGCGAAGCGTGGGCCTTGTCACCCGTGACGAAGACGCATTTGAGGCAATTGTCGAGACGATTTACGTTTATGGCATGCGGTCAATCTCTGCGGAGTAGTTCCTGATGATGTGCCGATCCACGCTGGACGTATCCCTGATTCACGCCTATGCGCTTCCTCTCGGCATATGCGTGGCAGCAGCCGTGGTTCTGATCACAATATGGTTTGCATCCCGCTCTGGCGGGGTGCCAGCCAGGAATATTGCGCTCGGCTCGGCGCTGGCCGTTGTTGTCGTAGTTGCCTTTGGCCTCGTATATCAAGCGCGGACAGCGTACATCGCCGTTACAGATGGCCAGCTGATTGGGTCAGCAGCGTTTGTCCGACTGCAGCTCCCGCTTTCCAGTGTCTCGTGGCAGGACGCTTCCGATGCTTCAAGGATCACGCTGCCTCACCGGCAACTTGGAACGAGCACCGGTGGCGTTGAGCTTGGCAAGTTCCGCATGCACAGCGGTCGCAACGTCTTCGTGCTGCGCACGGAGCGTAGCTCTGTTCTCGTCAAAGCCAGAGGGGATACTGACTTGATTCTGGACCGACGTCTTCACGAACAGCTCAAAGCATGCATGGATCAGGTACGTGAGACCGGCGGCCATCGAGGAAGATTGCAATGATCAGCAGGAAGTACTGGTTTACCAGGAAAAAGTACGGATGGGGTTGGGGGATGCCGTGCGCGTGGCAGGGCTGGCTGGTGTACGCAGTCGCATTCGGCCTGCTGCTGGCGGGTCCGTTTCTGTTCTCTCCATTTCGCGAGCCCATCGCGTTTCAGCTCTACACGTGGGCCGTAGTGTTGGTCCTCGTCCTCATCTGCTGGATGAAAGGCGCCCCCCCCGGTTGGCGGTGGGGGGAGTAGAACGGCTGCAGAAGCTATTTTCGGACCTGTTCGATTTCGATCCGCCGGGCAAAGCATGGATGCATTGCCCTATGTGGGAGTCGGACAGTATCGCTAGCAGGCCACGACTGCGCCCCCTCTGAGGTGTACCGTTTTGAATGAACGCTGGACACTTCCCTCCGCGGGTACCCAACGCGTTCTAACCGTTGATTGACCAAGGTAGCGTCGCTTAAAGGGGCGCGCCGGTGAAGCTACACTGGCCACCTACGCCCAATGGAAGCTCACCCATGTTCAGTGGAAAGGTTGCGGTGGTCACCGGCTCCACCAGCGGTATCGGTCTTGGCATCGCCACGGCGCTGGCGCGGCAAGGTGCCGATATCGTGCTGAATGGCTTCGGCGATGCGGCGGAGATCGAACGCATCCGTACCCGCCTGGAAGCTGAGTTCGGCGTGCGGGTGGTGCACGATGGCGCGGACCTTTCCCGGGGCGAGGCGGTGCGCGGGATGATCGACCGCGCCGTGGCGACGATGGGCCGCATCGACATCCTGGTGAACAATGCGGGCATCCAGCACACCGCGTCGATCGAGGAATTCCCGGTCGACAAGTGGGATGCGATCCTTGCGCTGAACCTGTCGGCGGTGTTCCATGCAACGGCGGCGGCGCTGCCGCACATGAAGCAGCAGGGCGCCGGCCGCATCATCAACATCGCGTCGGTGCACGGGCTGGTCGGCTCGGTGAACAAGTCGGCCTATGTGGCGGCCAAGCATGGCGTGGTGGGCTTCACCAAGGTGACCGCGCTGGAGAATGCGGGCACCGGCATCACCGCAAACGCGATCTGCCCAGGCTGGGTGCGAACGGCGCTGGTCGAGCAGCAGATCACCGCGTTGGCGGAGAAGGAAGGCACGGATCAGGAGTCCGCCGCTCGCGCGCTGTTGGCCGAGAAGCAGCCTTCGCTGCAGTTCGTGACGCCCGAGCAACTGGGCGGGATGGTGGTGTTCCTGGCCTCGGATGCCGCTGCCCAGATCACCGGCACGGCGCTGCCGGTGGATGGGGGCTGGACGGCGCGCTAGCTGGCCGACACGGGAAGACGCGCCAGCAGGGCATCCCAATCGGCGACAAAGCAGCCGTCGCGGCCGCGGTTGCACTCGGTGATCCATGCATCCAGCGACGGGCTTTGTGCGCGGTAGGCGCTGACGTCGCCCAGTACGGCGAAGTGCAGGCGGTAGTTCACCAGCATCTGCAGCCATTGCCCGGCCATGCCGGAGCGCAGCTCGAAGAAGTCCGCCGAAAGGCGTTGCACCGGCACGGCGATCCACTCGGCCTGGTGCCCGAGGGCATCGCCGACCAGGTTGCGTAGGGCGCCGGCATCGAGCATCGGGCCCTGCGGCTCCACGCGCAGGATGCGGGTGGTGCCGATGTGTTCCAAGTGTGGGTGCATGGCGTTCTGAAGTCCGTATCGTCCTTCCAGTATGGCTATGGCAGAAGGCGACGGCGAGCGGGTGCAGCATGAATCTGGCGAACGAACGCGCTAGGCTGCGCCCGGCGCCTGCGCGACGCGGGTTTACTGTAATGGGGACGGGCATGGCAGGGTGGAAGAGTCGTTCGTTGTTGAGCGCGGTGCTGGTGTGTTCGGGCCTGCCGGTTGCAGCCGCCGAGCTGTGCACGGTCAGTGCCTACGGTGACGGGCAGGGCAACATCGTGGTGCTGGGCGCACCCGCCGCGGCACCGGCCACGGGGCAGCGTTATCTGATGCTGGACGGGCGACGTGGCGCCACCGGCGATGCCAACGCGCCGGTGAGCTGCAGCGGCGATGTGGTCAGCGTCAGCTCGCCTGCGGGGGCCACGCAGCGCTGGCAACGACTGCCCACCCGCGATACCGATGCAACTTTCACCAGTGCCGGAACCAAGCTGGTCGGGCAGTTGATCGAACCCGCCGGTCCGGCCGATCCCAATCGGCCGCTGGTGGTGCTGGTGCATGGCTCGGAACGCACGATGGCGGTGGCGGCGATCTACCAACGCATGCTGGTGGCGCAGGGAATCTCGGTGTTCGCCTACCAGAAGCGTGGCACCGGCGATTCGGAAGGCGAGTACACGCAGAACTTCGAGCTGCTCGCTGACGACGCAGCGGCGGCGCTTGCTAAGGCGCGGGAACTGGCAAAAGGTCGCTTCGGCCGTGCCGGGTACTTCGGTGGCAGCCAGGGCGGTTGGATCGCGCCGCTGGCGGCCACGCGTTCGCAGGCGGATTTCGTGGCGATCGGTTTCGGGCTGGTGGTCTCGCCCATCGAGGAGGACCGCGAGCAGTTGTTCGACGAGGCGCACCGCCTGCAACTGGATCCGGCGGCCATGAAGCAGGTCGGGCAGCTGTCAGAGGCCACCGCGCAGCTGATGCGCACGCATTTCAGTGAAGGTTTCGAGGCGCTGGCCAGGGTGCGTGCGAAGATCGGTGACGCGCCGTGGGCAAAGACGATCAGTGGTGAATACAGCGGTGACATGCTGCGCATGAGCGACGCTGACCTGCGCCGGATCGGTCGCGCGCGCTTCGACAACCTGGAGCTGATCTGGGACTACGACGCCGAGGCTGCGCTGCGCCGCCTGAAGGTGCCGTTGCTATGGGTGCTGGCCGAACAGGACCGGGCCGCACCGATTGCGGCCACGCGCACCATCCTGGGGCGCCTGCGCGCGTCAGGGCGGCCGATCGAGACCTACCTGTTCCCCGACACCGACCATGGCATGGTCGAGTTCCGTACCGATGCCGAGGGCAACCGCGTGTCGACGCGGATCACCGACGGCTATCTGCGCCTGCTGGCGGATTGGATCAAGCAGGATGTGCACGGACAATACGGGCGCGCGCGCACAGTGAGCGATTGAGCGGATGGTGGCGCAGGCGGCGGATGGCGCTCCGCCGCCGATAGCGGCACGACTCAGCTCGGCTTCGCAAACACATCCAATCCCTTGCCGGTCTCCAGCAGCGACTTCAGGCTCGACAGCACGATCGGCCAGCCCTGGCGGATGCCGGTATCCATGCCGCTGCCGGGTTCCAATTCGTCGTGGGTGACGGTAAGCCGCACCATGTCCTGGTAGGGCACGATCTCGAAGGTCACACGGCTGTAGGCGTCCGGGTCGTCGGCCTGCGAGGCGGCGGCCCAGGTGATGACCAGCCGCGAGGGCGGGGTGCTTTCCACCACTTCGCCGACCAGCTCGACCGAGCGCGTTTCGTCGGCGCGCACGTGCTGCCAGCGCGAGCCGGGTTTCCAGTCCGAGACGTTCTCGTGGCCCCAGTAGCGACTGGCGATCTCGGGGCGGGTGATGGCCTCGAACACCTTCTGTGGCGTGGACGCGATGTAGATCACGTGGATGAAGCGGGTGGTCTCTGCGGACATCGTCATTCTCCTTCCAGTTCGCGTTTCAGGTCATGCAGCAGGCTCAGGCGCTGCTGCTCGAACTTGCGTACCCAGCGCTCGTAGACTTCATGCAGCGGCACCGGGTTGATGAAGTGCAGCTTCTCGCGGCCACGGCGCACCGTGCTGATCAGGTTGGCGTCTTCCAGCAGGCCAAGGTGCTGGGTGACCGATTGCCGGGCCATGTCCAGGTGTTCGCAGAGCTGGCCCAGGGTCTGGCCGTTGTCTTCGCAAAGCAGGTCCAGCAGCGTTCTACGCGTGGGGTCGGCCAGTGCCTTGAACACCTTGTCTGCATTCATGCGGGGCGTCTTCAGTTCCAGTTGTCGATCCTGATGTCGTGTGGATTGGGCTGACCCTTGCCGGTTTCCAGCAGGGCCTTGAGGCTCAGCAGGAAGACCGCCCACTTGGTGCTGCAGTGGGAGGTGAACTCGACGCGTTCCTTCCAGCCTTCGTGGGTGAACAGGACGATGCAGTAGTCGCCTTCCTGCTTCAGCGCGAAGCGCACGTGGGTGCCGATCCATTCGGCAGGGCCGGCCAGGGACGCCTGGTGGGGTGGCCAGTGCTTGATACACCTGGCTTGCGGGGACCTTGATGCCGACCCGGTGTGCGATATCCACCATTGCAGGTTCCTCGCATGGGCCGGCAGGCGCCGCCCTTGAGTGGACTATATGCAGGTAAATACCTGCATGTCAAAACCGGCCACGAACGCCCGGATGTGGTAGTGCCGGCCGCTGGCCGGCATCCCGGTGGAGTTGGGTGCGTGCAGTGGCCGGTCAGCGGCCGGCACTACCAGATGCTGCCCACCCGGCTGCGGGGAGTTGACAGCGCTTCAACCTACTAGTAGGTTGGCTGCATGAAAGAGTCGCTCTCGCCCAAAGCCCAGGAGATCCTGGCCCACGCCCGTTCGCTGCTGGAGGCCGGTGGCTACAACGGTTTCAGCTACGCCGACGTGTCGGCGCGGGTGAACATCAGCAAGGCCAGCATCCATCACCATTTCCCCAGCAAGGTGGACCTGGTGCGCACGGTGGTTGAGCTGTACCGGGCCGAGGCGCGCGAAGGCCTGGCGCTGCTGGACCGGCAGCTGGACGACCCGCTGCAGGAGCTCAACGCCTATGTTGACTACTGGTCGAGCTGTATTGCCGGTGGCACGTCTTCGTTCTGCATCTGCGCGATGCTGGCGGCAGAGGCGCCGATGATCCCTGCGGAGATTGCCGAAGAAGTACGCGGGCATTTCGAGGATTTGAGTGGCTGGTTGGCGCTCACGTTGGAAAAGGGCGCGGCGCTGGGTCAACTGCGCCTGCAGGGTCCGGTGGCCGATGAGGCCAAGGCGTTCATGTCATCGGTGCATGGCGCGATGCTGGCCGCGCGCGGTTTCGGCGATGCGGCGACGTTTGCTGCGCTGGCACGGCTGGCCATCGCGCGGGTGAGCGCGGCTGCCTGATAGATGTGTGGTGGGCCTGCGGCAACGTAGGCCTTTTCTTTGGTTCAGAAGTCTACCTACTAGTAGGTTCAATCAATCCTTGGAGATGTTCCATGTCGCACTCTCTGTCCACGCTGGGCGTGATCCACACGGCCGTCAGCCTTGTACCGGTGTTCGCCGGCCTGTATGCCTTCATTCGCCATCGCGCGATCGACCCCGCGACACGCTCCGGCAAGCTGTACCTGCTCGGGCTTGTGCTGTCGGTGGCAACGTCGTTCACCGTCTCCAGTACGGGCGGGATCAACCCGGGCCACGCATTCGGAGTGATCGTGCTGCTGATCGCCTTCGGCGGCGTGCTGGCCGGCCGGCTGCGCTGGCTGGGTGGCGCCGCACCCTACGTGTCGACGTTTGCGCTGTCCTTCAGCTTCCTGCTGTCGCTGGTGCCAGGCGTGAATGAAACGCTGACACGGTTGCCGGCAGCGCATCCGATTGCTGCGGCGCCGATGGCGCCGGTGGTGCTGCACACGTTGCTGGGATTGGCGGTGGTGTTTGTGATCGGCTTTGCCGCGCAGTGCTGGCGCATGCGGTTTGAACCGGTTCGCAGGCGCCCTTGAGCAGAGGCGCCTTAGTCCCGCACCGCGAGCGCGGCCAGCAGCGACTGCGGTTCGATCAGCGCAGCCGAACGTGTGGCATCCACCCGAACGTTCTCGCTGCAGAAATTGAACACCCGACCCTCGGCAGGCGCGGATACGTCTGGCGTTGCGTCCGGTGTTTCGATTTCCAGCACTTCATCTACCGCCAGCGCCAGGGTTGCGGTGCCGGCGGTGATCAACAGCATGGCTGGGCTGCCGCCATCGAATGCCGGTTGCCCGCTGAGCCTGCGCAGGTCGGCCACCGGCAACGGCTGCCCCCGTACCTCCAGGCTCCGCCTGCCATGCTGGTCCGCAGGGCCGAAGGTCTCGGGGCCGCGTATTTCCACGGCCAGCTGTACGTCGATCGCGAACAGGGCGGTGCCTGCACGCAGGACGACAACCTCGAACAACTCGGCGGGCGAGGGACGTGTTTCCGTTGAAGGTTGAGCGGGTACAGGCATGCTGTGGATCTGGCAGGAACGATGGGTAACGCGGCTTGAATGATGACGTGTGCAGGGAGTACGCGGCCGCGTGGGACTACGCGCGCAGGGCGGCGGTTCAGCTGGATCCGACGGACGCATGGTGCGCACTGAGCGGGCCGATGCGCGGAAAGTGCGGACGCAGCAGGCCGACGAGCTGATCCATGCCCGGAACGGCATGGCCAAATTCGTCCCATCGCGCATTGACCAGGCCGGACACCACGACCTGCCCGGTGTCGATGCGGGTCATGGCCCAATAGGGAACAGCACGCGCGCTGATGGCCATGTCCAGTACCGGCACGACGGCAGCATGCGAGCGACTGTCATGGATGCGGTGCTTGACCGCCTCCAGGCCGTCGGGCGGACCTTCGACGTACTGGAAAAACCGCTGCCCGTCGACGAGCAGCGCTCCGGTAACGTCCACGCGACGGTTGAACGTGGCAGAGCGGGAGACGATCTGCCGGAGCATTTCATCGGAAAGCCCAGCCGACATGTGGCTGGAGTAGGCAAATGCGTGGAGCATGGAAGGGGCTTCTTGTGACGCCCGTCACTATACGTGGGTCGCCATAGCCTGCCGTGAGCCTTTCCTCACGCATCACCGGGGAGTGATGCGTTGGATCAGCAGCCCACCAACCGATCCGCGCCAATTCCGCCGCGATGCTGGCTGCGGTATTGGGTAGGACTGGCGTCCACCTGGCCGCGGAAGTGCCGGCGGAACGACTCCTGCGAACCAAAGCCGGCCTGCTCGGCAATCCACTGCAGCGGCCGGTCGGTGGTTTCCAGCAGCTCGCGGGCGAATGCCACGCGCTCGCGGATCAGCCAGTCGATGGGTGACAGGCCGGTGGCTTCCAGGAACTGCCGCTGCAGGGTGCGCTGGCTGAGCGCGGCCTGCTCGGCAAGACTGCCCAGCGAGTGCGGCTCGCGCAGGTTGCGGCGCATCCATTCCATCAGTTTTGCCAGACGCGAGGGCTCGCCATGGGGAATGGCGCGGCTGACGCGCTGGCTGCGCCCGGCATCACGCCATGGCGCCAGTACCAGCCGCTCGGCCACCAGGTTGGCCACGCGCGCGCCGTAATCCTTGCGCACCATGTGCAGCATCATGTCCATGCCGGTGGCCGAGCCGGCCGAGGTGATGACGTTGCCGGTGTCGACGTACAGCACGTCTTCGCGCACATCGATGCGTGGGAAGTCGCGCGCCAGCGCTTCGGTGAGGCGCCAGTGGGTGGTGGCCTGGCGGCCATCGAGCAGCCCAGCCCAGGCCAGCACGAAGGCGCCAGAGCAGATCGAGGCGATGCGTGCGCCACGGACGTGGGCGCGGACGAGTGCATCGAGCAGTGCCTGCGGCGGGCGTTCGCTGGGTTCGCGCCATCCGGGAATGACGATGATGTCGGCGTCATCAACAGTGCTGAGATCGTAGGGCAGCTGCACCTGTGCATTGCCGAGCATGCGCAGTGCACCGGGTTCACCCGCGCACAGCTGGGTGCGGTACCAGGCCACGCCGAGTTCCGGCCGCACAGGCGCGAACAGGCCTACCGCGCAGCCGAATTCGAACAGCCCCTGGCCGTGGCAGGCAACGATGGCGACGAGCGGTGCGGTGGGATCGGCGGGTGGGCTGGGCATGGCTTGATGCTACGGATGCAGATGCGTGGCGCTGCGTGGTGCGAGGGCATGAGGTGATGCCGGGCAGGCATATGGAGCGGTCGCTCCCCTCTTGTAGAGCCGAGCCCACGCTCGGCTCAATACCGGCAGGGGGGATGCATCTGACGCCGTCGCGTAGAGCAGCCGAGCGTGGGCTCGGCTCTACAGACAGCAGTGCACCGGCAATGCCGCCTAACGTCATTACCAGCGGTCATGTGGGTGGCCGGATGTTACGGCTGGGTGACGCGATCCCGCCTGTCGCACCAGGTGAACAGGCCCTTGAATGGAAGCGTGTTTCCGGCCCACTCCCACGAGTCCCCATGCCTGCCGCCCATGCCCCTGTGCTGAACACTCTCGCCGTCCTGATCGCCAGCGTTCTGGCTGCAACGCCTGGCCATGCGGCTGACGCCGATGCGGATCCTGCTGCCACCGCCGCGACGGCCAACGTGGCAGCGTCCACGCTGGATGCGGTGGTCGTTACCGGGTCGCGCACCAGCACGCGCACGGTGAAGAACAGTTCCACCCCGATCGATGTGATTTCCGCAGAGGACCTTGCTGCGACCGGCCAGGCCAACCTGCTGGAAGCGTTGCAGCGCAGCCTGCCGTCGCTGAGCCAGATCGGTGGCTACCAGAGCGACCAGGAGAGCCTGATCCGTGGCTACCAGCTGCGCAATCTCTCGCCGGGTTACACGCTGGTGCTGGTGAACGGCAAGCGCCGCAATGCCAGTGCCTATGTGAGCGGTGCCAACGGCGGCGGTTTCCCCGGCCATGCCTGGGCTGACCTGGCGTTGATTCCAGTCTCGGCGATCGACCATGTGGAAGTGCTGCGCGATGGCGCGTCGGCCATCTATGGTTCGGACGCGATCACCGGCGTGGTCAACGTGATCCTGAAATCGCAGGCACACGGTGGCGAGCTTTCCGTGGAAAGCGGGCAGAGCATTGATGGCGATGGCGCGCGCACCAGCGTGCGTGCCAACGTGGGCCTGCCGTGGGGCGCCGATGGCTTCGTCAACCTGTCGGGCGAAACCACGCGGCAGCACCACGCGATCCGTACCCGCCGCTATATCGATGGCTACCTGAGCTATCCGGCGGTAGATGCCAACGGCAATCGGGTAGCGCTGCGACCGAACAACCGGTTGCCGGCCGGCGCATCGCCGAACCCGGCCGAGGCCAACCGCAATGCCGAGGCCAACACCATCCTCAGTTCGCCATCGTATGCGCTGAAGGCGTTTGCGGTGAACGTGGGCCATGGCTTGGGCGAGAGCGCGCAGTTCTACGCCAATGCCACCGCCAGTGATCGCACCGCGCAGGCGATCCAGAATTTCCGCCTGCCGGCGACCATCTTCACCACCTACAAGGCGCCGGGTGTGCTGAGCGTGTTTCCCGATGGCTTCCTGCCAGTGCTGGAAACCAAGGAGAAGCAGTACACCGGCACCGCAGGTGTGAAAGGCCAGATCGCGGGTTGGGACTACGACGCCAGCCTGACCGGCAACCGCAGCACGGTACGCACCTATACCCGCAATTCGGTGAACTACTCGCTGCCGTACCCCGGTTCGCCCACTGACTTCTATGATGGCAAGCTGGACTACCAGCAGGGCATCGCCAACCTGGACCTGCGCCGTGGCTTCGAGGTGGCGGCATTCGCTTCGCCGCTGGAAGTGAGCGCCGGCGCCGAGTACCAGCACGAACAGTACGAACGCGGCGCCGGGCAGTGGGAGTCCTACATCGGCTTCGGTGCCGCCGCGTTCGTGGGCTACTCCACCGCCGATGCAGTGAAGGCGACGCGCAACAGCAAGGCGGTCTATGTGGGCGCGGCCAGCAACATCACCGCGCGCTGGTACCTGGATGCCGCTGCACGCTGGGAAGATCATTCCGACTTCGGCAGCGTGTCCACGGGCAGACTGACCACGCGCTTCGACTTCACCGACGCGTTGGGTGTACGCGCGACGGTCAGCAATGGCTTCCATGCGCCCAGCCTGGGCGCGCAGTTCTACCAGGCCACCGGCAGCTGCCCGTGCGGTACCACGCTGGTGGCACAGGTGTCTTCGCCGGCGGCGATTGCGTTGGGTGCCACACCGCTGAAGCCGGAAAAGGCCACCAACTACAGCCTGGGCGTGACCTGGGACCCGAGCCCGGCGTTCCACCTGGCCGTGGATGCCTACCAGATCGACATCCGCGGCCAGCTCGGCCAGTCCAGCCAGATCGGTTACAACGCGCAGGACCCGGCGCGTATCACCGACAACAGCGGTACGGTGTTGAGTGCGGCGCAGAAGAACACCATCGATGCGCTGCTGGGTTCAGCCGGCATCAGCATCCTGCCGGGTGATGCGTTCTACGCCAGCTACTTCACCAATGTGGGCGATACCCGCACACGCGGTGTGGAGCTGACCCTGGAAGCGAACCAGGAAACG
Organism: Stenotrophomonas sp. T8; assembly: GCF_051853085.1. Taxonomy (NCBI): domain Bacteria; kingdom Pseudomonadati; phylum Pseudomonadota; class Gammaproteobacteria; order Lysobacterales; family Lysobacteraceae; genus Stenotrophomonas; species Stenotrophomonas sp. T8. The sequence continues at coordinate 1,562,617 of NZ_CP195329.1, forward strand.
GCGTGGGGCAAGCTGCGCTGGAGCTATGCGGCCAACGTCGGCCGCACCACGATCCGGAAGGTCAGTGATATTCCGGCGGCGCTGCAGGGGCTGCCCAACATCAACCTGCTGACCAAATCCAGCGAGTACGCACTGCGCTTCCGCACGCCCAGCTACACCCAGGTGGCGGGCTTGGGCTGGCAGAACGGGCGCTGGCGCTCGAATGTCGACTTCACCTACTACGGCCCGATCAAGCGCCTGAACAACGGCGTGGAATACAGGCAGCCGCCGGTGCTGGTGACCAACCTTTCAGGTGCGGTGGAGCTGGGTGCGGGCTGGAGCGCGGCGCTGGGCGTCAACAACGTGTTCGACAAGCGCACGCGCAAGGTGCCGGAGTACGCGCGCAGTGCTACCGATGTGGCCAGCATCGAGACGACGTGGGATTCGGGCGATGTGCTGAGCCGGATCGGGACGTTCTGGTACGGGCGGATCAATTACCGGTTCTGAGGTGGAGCAGCCGAGCATGGCTCGGCTCTACAAAGGCAACAGCAGCCGAGCATGGCTCGGCTCTACAAAGGCAACAGCAGCCGAGCATGGCTCGGCTCTACAGAACGCGAAAGGCGGCCGGACGGGGTTCGGCATCATCGAGGAGCAGTTCATGTCTTCTGCATTGAAGGTGGTTGCAGTGGTGGGGTCACCGACCAGCTCGGCGACGTCGCGCACGTTGCTGCTGGTGCAGCACCTGTTGGCGTCGTTGCAGCAGCGGGTACACGCCAGCGTGGAGGTGGTGGAGCTGGCGCCGATCGCGCGCTCGCTGGGGCAGTCGTTGTCTCGCGATGAGGCGGAGCCTGCGGTGGAGCAGGCGTTGCAGACGATCGAGGCGGCCGAGCTGCTGGTGGTGGCCGCGCCGGTGTATCGGGGGTCGTATCCGGGGCTGTTCAAGCACCTGGTCGACTTCATCGAGCTGGAGGCGCTGGTGGATACACCGGTGCTGCTGGCGGCGACCGGGGGCAGCGAGCGCCATGCACTGGTGATCGACCACCAGTTGCGGCCGTTGTTCAGCTTCCTGCAGGCGCACACGCTGCCGATCGGGGTGTATGCCACGCCGGCCGACTTTGATGGCGAGCACCTCAACAGTGCAGCGTTGCAGGCCCGCATCGCGCTGGCGACCGAGCGTGCGGCCGGGCATCTGGCTACGCAGGCGCTGGCGGTAGCGGCGCCACTGCGACGCATCGCCTGATGCCATAACCGGCGGCGCTTTGCATATGGCCAAGGCGCATCTGCGTGGCCGGATCTGACCGCCGATTGTCGCCTGGCACCGCCACCGCAAGCACCGGCATCCCTAGCATCGAAATCGAAGCGGCATCGCATTGCCGGCCCTGATGAGGACACTCCCGTGGCGTTGGACGCAGCAAGCAAACCCATCCTGTTCCTGCTCGACCGCGAGTTCGAGGATGGCCAGATTCCTGGCCAGCGCTTCTTCTGCCGGCACAGCCTGCTGCTGGAAGGGGCGCTGTCGAGCATCGACGGCCTCGACGCGCAGCTGGACGTACGTCGCATTGGTTTCGCGCGGCCACGCCGCGAGGTGATCGCCGAGATCGGCGAGCAGGACCAGTCGTTGCCCAAGCTGGTGCTGCCGCAGGGCGTGCGCAGCGAGCTGGCCAGTGGCGCGCATCAGGACCGCCAGTACATCTCCGGTGCCGAGCCGATCCTGGCTGCGCTGAACGGATTGCTTGGCATTCCCGTGGCCCACCCCTGAGCGAGGACACGACCTTGAGCTATCTGATCAGCGTCTTGGACAAGAGCCCGGTGGCCGAAGGCGCCTCGCCAGAGCAGGCGCTGCGCAACAGCCTGCAGTTGGCGCAGCGCGCCGAGCAGCTGGGCTATCACCGGTACTGGTTTGCCGAACATCATGCCGCGCCGGCGCTTGCCAGCCCGGCGCCGGAAGTGCTGGCCGCCTGGGTGCTGGCGCAGACCCGTCGCATCCGTATCGGCAGTGGCGGGGTGATGCTGCGCCACTATGCGCCGTACAAGGTGGCCGAGAGCTTCAACCTGCTGGCGGCGTTGGCACCGGGGCGCGTGGATCTGGGCGTGGGCAAGGCGCCCGGTGGCCTGCCAGCATCGACCGCCGCGCTGGCGGCGGGACGCCCGGCATTCGCCGATTTCGACCAGCAGCTGCGCGACCTGGAGGGCTATCTGTCCGGTGCCGCGACCGAGGCGCTGGCGCGCCCGATTCCACAGCAGGCGCCTGAGCGCTTCCTGCTCGGGGCCAGCCCACAGAGCGCGAAGCAAGCAGCCGAGCTGGGCTGGCGCTTCGTGTACGCCGCGCACTTCGATGGCGACCCGAAACATATCGAGGCTGCGTTCGACGCTTACCGCAGCGTCTCCTCGCAGCCCCCGCTGCTGGCCACGGTGGCCTTCGCCGCACCGACTGCCGAAGCAGCAGCGCGTCATATCGGCGCGCTGCGCGTCTACAAGCTGCACCTCGGTCCGGGGCAGGCGGTGAACCTGCCCAGCCCCGAGGCGGCTGCCGAGTACGCGCGCCAGGTGGGCGTGGCCGACTTCCGCATCGAGGAAACGCGCCCCAGCGTGCTGTCCGGTGATGCGCAGCATGTGCGCGGCGAACTGGACGCGCTGCACCGGCGTTTCGGCGTGGGCGAATTCATCCTCGACGCGCCGGTGGCCGACCTTGACGCACGCCTGACATCCCTCGAACTGCTGTCGCCTGCGCCGCGCGCGGCGGTGGCCTGACCTGCAGGAGCGATTCCCAATGAGCACGACCCCGCGCCACATTCCGTTCGGCATCATGCTGCAGGGCCCCGGCAGCCACATGCATGCCTGGAAGCATCCGTCCAATCCGGCTGATGCCAGCGTCAACCTGCAGTTCTACATCGACATTGCACGCACGGCCGAGGACAACGGTATCGCCTTCGGCTTCGTGGCCGACGGGTTGTATATCAACGAGAAGTCGATCCCGCATTTCCTCAACCGCTTCGAGCCGATCTCGCTGCTGTCGGCGCTGGCCACGGCAACGAAGAAGATCGGCCTGGCGGGTACGCTGTCGACGTCCTACAGCGATCCGTTCACCGTGGCCCGCCAGTTCGCCTCGCTGGATCTGCTCAGCGGCGGCCGTGCCGGCTGGAACGTGGTGACCTCGCCACTGGAGGGTTCGGGCCGCAACTATGGCCGGCCACACCCGGAACATGCGCTGCGCTACCAGATCGCCGACGAGTATCTGGAGGTGGTGCAGGGGCTGTGGGATTCCTGGGACGACGACGCCTTCGTGCGCGAGCGCGACAGCGGTATCTTCTTCGCGCCGGAAAAGTTCCGCCGCCTCGACCACAAGGGCCGCTTCTTCCAGGTGGAAGGGCCGCTCAACATCCAGCGTTCGCCGCAGGGCCAGCCGGTGATCTTCCAGGCCGGTTCGTCCGACGACGGCATCGCGCTGGCCGGCAAGTACGCCGACGCGGTGTTCACCCACTCGCCGTCGCTGGAGGAAACCCGCGCGTTCACCCGGAAGGTGAAGAATTCGGCGATCGCGCATGGCCGCAGCGGCAATGACGTGAAGATCTTTCCGGGCATCGGCCCCATCGTCGGCCGTACTGCCGAGGAGGCTGAAGCCAAGTACCAGGCGATTGCCGCACTGGCAACGCTGGAGGATGCGCTGGCCTATCTCGGCCGGTTCTTCGACCACCACGATTTCAGCCAGTACGATCCGGACGCGCCCTTCCCGGAGCTGGGTGACATTGGCAGCAATTCGTTCCGCTCCACCACCGACCGCATCAAGCAGGATGCGCGTGAGAAGGGCCTGAGCCTGCGCCAGGTGGCATTGGAGGCAGTGAGCCCGCGACCAAACTTCATCGGTACACCGGAGCACGTGGCCGATGAGCTGATCCGCTGGTTCGATGCCGGTGCCAGCGATGGCTTCATTCTCGGCTTTGCCGCGCAGCGCGAGGGCCTGGACGATTTCGTGACCCAGGTATTGCCGATCCTGCAGGCGCGGGGCTACCACCAGCGCGCGCTGGAAGGGCAGACGCTGCGCGAGCATCTGGGCCTGCCGTACAAGGCCAGCCGGTATGCGACCGACGCCGAACCGGCGCGGAAGGTGGGGTAGGGCAATGAGCGGAGAAACCGCAGTAGCACCGGGCCAGGCCCGGCGGAGTTCCCCAGCGACTGGCGTGTTGCCCGAAATCGCAGCACGCGCCGAGGCCGCCATTGCGATCCGCCATGACCTGCACCGGCACCCGGAGCTGGCCTTCGAGGAGCATCGCACCAGCGCACGTGTGGCCGAACTTCTGCAGCAATGGGGTTATGAAGTGACCACTGGCCTCGGCGGTACCGGCGTGGTCGGTACGTTGCAGCGTGGGCAGGGCAGTCGTCGGCTGGGGCTGCGTGCCGACATCGATGCGCTGCCGATCCGCGAGGACTCCGGCCTGGCCTACGCCAGCCAGACCGAGGGCCTGATGCATGCCTGTGGTCACGATGGCCATACCGCCATCCTGCTGTCCGCCGCGCATTACCTGGCCCATCACGGCAATATCGACGGCACCCTGCAGCTGGTATTCCAGCCTGCAGAGGAGACGGGTTCGGGCGCGTCGAAGATGATTGCCGATGGCCTGTTCGAACGCTTCCCGGTGGATGCGATCTATGGGCTGCACAACTGGCCGGGCGCGCCGGTGGGGCACTTCGGCTTTGTCGATGGCCCGGCGATGGCGTCGGTGGACTGGGCGCGGCTGAAGGTGATCGGCAAGGGCAGCCACGGTGCCGAGCCGCAGGGCAGCATCGACCCGATCCTGGCGGCAGCGCACATCGTTACCGCGCTGCAGAGCGTGGTGTCGCGCAATGTCGATCCGCGGCAGATGGGCGTGGTCACCGTCGGCTCGATCCACGGCGGCCAGGCCGCCAATGTGATTCCGGACGTGGTCGAGCTGAAGCTGACCGTGCGCGCCTACCTGCCCGAGGTGCGCGACACGCTGCGACGCCGGGTCACGGAACTTGCCGAGCAGACCGCCGCCGCGTTCGGCGCGCGCGCCGAGATTGAATTCCCGCGCGGCTTCCCCAGCGTGATCAACCACCCGCAGCAGACCGCCTACGTCCGCAAGGTGGCGGTGCAGGGCTTCGGCGCCGAACAGGTGGTGCCCGACTTCGCACCGCGCACCGCCAGTGAGGACTTTGCCTTCCTGCTGCAGGCGCGGCCCGGCAGCTTCGTGTTCGTCGGCAACGGCGACAGCGCACCGTTGCACAGCCCACGCTATGTGTTCAACGACGCCGCCATTGCACCCGCTGCCAGCCTGTGGGCACGGCTGGCCGAAGACTATCTGGTGAAGGACGTGGCATGAGCAGCAACGAACGCTTCCTCTACACCTCGGTGGATGACCCACTGGCGCGGCCGCTGTTCGACGGCCTGGAGCAGGAGTACGACAGCCGCTACGCCGACGTGCGTCGACGCATCGGTGGCAGCGCCCGCGAGGAGCTGCAGCGCTATCCGGCGCAGGCCTTTGCGGCCCCGGTGGGCGCCTTCGTGCTGCTGCTGCGCGACGGGGTGGCGATTTCCGGCGGTGCGTTCATGCCGCACCGTGATCCGGATACCGCCGAATTCAAGCGCATCTGGACGCTGCCCGGGCTGCGTCGCCAGGGCATTGCGCGGCGCGTGCTGCAGGAGCTGGAAGAGCAGGCGGCGCGGCAAGGGTATCGGCGGGTGTTCCTGACGACGGGCTTCCGCCAGCCTGAAGCTGTTGGCCTGTACCTCAGCCATGGTTACACCGCGCTGTTCGATCTGGATGCGGATCCCGAAACCATTGCGCACCTGCCGTTCGAAAAGCACCTGCGGGCACCGGCGCCCCCCATCGTGCCTGCACAGACCCAGCTGCAAGGAGCCCACGCGTGAGCACGCCTTCGACCGCGCTGGATGGCATTGCAACCCGGCCGGCGCCAGCGCCGGCGCTGAAGATCGTGCCGGCCCGGCATCCGCTGCAGGTCTTCGGCACGGTGCTGGCACTGGCGCTGATCCTGATCGGGCTGCAGTCCGTGCTGGGCAATCCGCGCTGGGGCTGGGGCACCTTCGCCGAATGGTTCTTCGCGCGCCCGGTGCTTGAGGGACTGGGCCGCACGCTGCTGCTGACCGCGCTCGGTACTGGCCTCGGCTTCGCCTTGGGCACGTTGCTTGCGCTGGTCCGCGTCTCCGGCTCGCCGCTGCTGTCGGCGGTGTCGTGGGGCTACGTTTGGCTGTTCCGCTCGATCCCGCTGCTGGTGCTGTTGCTGCTGCTGAACAATCTGGGCTACCTGTACAGCACCATCGAACTGAGCGTGCCGTTCACCGGCATCAACCTGTTCTCGTACCCGACCACGCAGCTGATCGGTGTGTTCACTGCCGCGGTGCTGGGCCTGACCCTGAACCAGGCCGCGTTCTCGGCCGAAGTGATCCGCGGCGGCATTCTGTCTGTTGACCACGGCCAGTACGAGGCCGCGGCCGCGCTGGGCCTGCCACGTGGCCGCCAGGTGCGCCGCATCATCCTGCCGCAGGCGATGCGCTCGATCCTGCCGGCCGCGTTCAACGATGTGATCGGCCTGGCCAAGAGCACGTCGGTGGTCTACGTGCTGGCGCTGCCTGAGCTGTTCTACACGGTGCAGGTGATCTACCGCCGCAACCTGGAGGTGGTGCCGCTGCTGATGGTGGCCACGGTCTGGTACCTGGTGATCCTGACCGCACTTTCACTGCTGCAGCGACGGGTGGAGCAGCGCTTCGCGCGCGGCCAGCTGCAGCGCGAGCGCTCGGCATCGCACGTGTCATCGCCGCTGCGCGTGCAGAGCGATGCTGCGCAGCGCTCGATCCACCGCCCGCGCATCGCCCCCCAGGTCGAAGCGGGCGAGGGCGCGGCGGTATCGCTGCACGGCGTAGGCAAGGTGTTTGGCGACCAGCCGGTGCTGGAGGATGTGAACCTGGACCTGCGCGCCGGCAGCGTGACGGTGCTGATCGGCCCATCGGGCGCCGGCAAGTCCACGCTGCTGCGGCTGATCAACCACCTGGAGCGTGCCGACAGCGGCTATGTGACCGTCGGCGGCCAGCTGATCGGCTACCGCCGTGACGGTGACACCCTGTACGAACTGCCTGAGCGTGAGATCCGCCGTCGGCGTGCCGAGGTGGGCATGGTGTTCCAGGGCTTCAATCTGTTCCCGCACCTGACCGCGCTGGAGAACATCATCGAGGCACCGATCGCGGTGCGTGGCGTGCCCCGTGTGCAGGCCGAACAACAGGCGCGCACGCTGCTGGAGCGGGTCGGCCTGGCCGACAGGGCCGATGCTTTCCCGCGCCAGCTGTCCGGTGGCCAGCAACAGCGCATCGCGATTGCCCGCGCGCTGGCGCTGCAACCGAAGGTGCTGCTGTTCGACGAACCCACCTCTGCGCTGGACCCGGAACTGGTGGCCGAAGTGCTCAGTGTGATCGAAGAGCTGGCCCGCTCCGGCACCACGCTGGTAATTGTCACCCATGAATTGAGCTTCGCCCGCCGCGTGGCCGACCACGTGGTGATGATGGACCAGGGCCGGGTGATCGAGCAGGGCACGCCCGAGGCTCTGTTCGAGCGCCCGCGCCAGCAACGCACCGCCGATTTCCTGGCCAAGACCCTGTAACCCCGGAAGGAACACCATGAGCCCTGCAGCGCCGCGTCGCCCCTCGCGCAGCACCCTGTTGATCGTGGCGGTGCTGGTCATCGGCATCGCCGGCATCGTCTACTCGCGCGTGCGCCAGGCCCCGGAGGCTGCCACTGTGGCCGCGACCAGCCTGGCCGGTACCAACACCGCCGTGCTGAAGGGCACGCTCGACCCGAAGGCGCAGGCCCTGATTCCTGCGGGCTACCGCTTCGTCACGCCGGGCGCATTCACCGTGGCGACCCATCCGGGGCAGCTACCGCTGGCCGACTACGGCGCGGACAGCAAGGACGTGGTCGGCATCGAGCCCGACATCGCGCGGCTGATTGCCGATGCGTTGGGCCTGAAGCTGGTGATCGTGCCGGTCGCGTGGGCGGACTGGCCGCTGGGGCTGGAATCGGGCAAGTACGATGCGGTGCTGTCGAACGTGACGGTGACCGAAGAGCGCAAGAAGAAGTTCGACTTCTCCAGCTACCGCTACGATCTTCTGGGCATCTACACGCGCAGCGATGGGCCCATCCAGAAGATCGAGAAACCCGCTGATGTGGCCGGGCTGAAGGTCGTGGTGGGCGCCAGCACCAACCAGGACCAGATCCTGCGGCAGTGGGACCGGCAGAACATTGCGGCCGGCCTGAAACCGGTGGAGTACCAGTACTTCGATGACGCCGTGGTCGGCCGCTTGGCGGTGATCACTGGCCGCGCCGATGTCTCGTTCGAGCCCAATGCCACCGGCGCCTACTCGGCACGCGATGGCAAGGTGCGGCGCGTGGGCCTGTTCCCCGGTGGCTGGCCGAACGCTGCGGCGATCTCGGTGGCCACGCGCAAGGGCAGCGGCCTGGCCGATGCGGTGACGCAGGCGTTGAACACCCAGATCGGCAGCGGCACCTATGCGCAGGCATTGAAGCGCTGGAACGTGGCCGAGGAGGCGGTGCCGCAATCGCAGACCAATCCGCCGGGGTTGCCGACGCTGCAATGACACCGGGCGTGGCCCGGCGCTACCGCTGCTTCTGTAGAGCCGAGCCATGCTCGGCTGCTCTACCAACGCGCCTCCAGCGTTCTGAATGGTCTTGCCAGGCGCACGCCCTCTGCATCGAACGCGGTAACGTCGCGCCCATCCACACGCACGGTCTTCGGCATCGTCCGCGCCGGCCACCAGACCTTCACCGCCGTCCCACTGCGCAGGCCCTTGCCCAGCGTGATCGATAGCGTGCCGTCGCGTTGCCGTGCCTGCATCTGCAACGTGCCATACGCGGTGGGCAGGCCTTCCACCGCCAATCCATCGCCCGCCACCCACGAGGGGGGCGTGCCCGGCAGCAGCGAGAGCACATCATCGTCTTCGCGCATCAGCATGCCGAACAGCGTGCGGCCGTATTCGGCGCCGATCCAGGTGTGCGGCATGTCGCCCAGGTAGCGCGGGAAGCGCAGGCGCGAATGCACGACCTCGGCCAGCACCTGCCACTGAAGCGGGCGCAGGTCATGCAGCAGCCCCTGCAGCAGCTCATCGGCGACCTGCGGCTGGCCCAGGTGCACATAGCTCAGCACATTGCGGATCTCGTACGGGGTGTACGCATACAGCGCACCGGGCTGGCTGCGCTTGCGCACATCGTCCAGATAGCGCGCGAAGGTGGTCCGCAGCGCCTCGGCGGGCAACACGCTCTGTGCGCCGGTCGGGTCCAGTGCGATCGAAACGCCGGTGGGATCGCCATCGCCCAGGTCGGCCGAGGAGGGAATGAAGTCGATGCCCTTCCACGCCATCGTCGCCCGGATCGAGGCACGCAGTGCGTCGTAGAGCAGCTTGTATTGTTCGCGCGCCCAGGCTGCGGTCTGGTGGTCGCCGAGCGATTCGGCCAGCCAAGCGCCGTCGTGCCACCCCTTCAGGCCCCAGTAGTCGTCCCAGTAGCTGTGGGTGGGCGACGGATAGCCCTCATGGCTGATCGACGGCGCAAGAATGCCCGCGAACCGTTCCGGCGAAGGCTGGTCAGCCCTGTAACCGGGCACCAGCGTGCGCTCGCGCAGCTCCTGCAGGAAGCGCAGCGCGGCCTTCACCTTCGGCAGGTAGTCACGCACCGACTCGGGTCCGCCGTCCAGGCGCGCGACATCGGCCACCAGCGCGACGTACTGGCCCTGACTGTCGTACTCGATGTCCGATCCAAAGCCGGTGTTGACGCTGCCATCGTCGTTGAGGATCGGTGAGACCAGGCCGTTGGCATGCACGCCGTGTTCGCTGTACCAGGCCAGGTAGTCGCGCGCCACGCGGGCTTCGCCCATCCGCAGCAGCACCGCCGAGGTGGCCATGCCGTCGCGGATGAAGGAACGGTTGTAGTTGCGCGGGCCGGGCTGCATGGCTGGACCGGTCTGGTTGATCAGCATGTAGGCGGCCTGCGCGCGCAGCATGTCCACCAGCGACGGATCGGGCAGGCGCAGGCCGACCTGGCCCAGCCGTGCCTGCCAGTCCGCAGACGCCTGCGTGGCCAGTGAATCAAACGCCGCATTGGCATCGCGGGGCAGCGTGGCCAGATCCAGCGCAGGCGCTTCGGGCAGCACGCCATTGGCATCGGCGGCGGCGGTGCCCAACGGGAACGCGACCACGATGGCATCGCTGCTTCCCGGCGCCAACGAGACGCGGTAGTTCAACGCAGCCGAGGCAAGCCCCTGGTCATCACGCGCCTGTTGCGTGGAAGGCAGCTGGCCGGCAGCGAGACTTGCGGTGATCTCCGTTGCGCCATCCTTGCCGAATGGCGCCGCGCCGGATGCGGTCACTGGAGTAAGCGACTGCAGCAGCGTGCGGCCATTGATACGCAGGGCCTGCCCATCGATGGTCACCTCGCGGATCGGGGACAGCCCGCCGTTCTGCCATGGCGGATTCATCTGCATCGGGCGCACGACCAGGCTGAGCGTGCCTTCGATCTTCGTGCTTCCCGTGTTCTGCAGGCGATGCCGCAGGAAGGTCACCGGCTGGCCATCGCGCTCAATGGCGAACACTTCACTGCGCAGCTGCAGGCCGGGTTGCGGTGACCAGGTGGCGGAGGGCATCGGCTTCCAGCCGTCGCGCAGGGCATGCTGCATGGCCTGCCCGGCGGCGCCGGCGGTTTGGCCATCGGCATTGCGCCAGATGGGCTGCATCAGCGGTGCGCCCTTGAAGGCTTCCAGGTTGCCGTACTCGTCGAAGATCGACTTCTGTCGTCCTGCATGCACACCCACGGCCGTCCAGTAGGTCTGCTGCATCTGCAGCGAGGCCGGGAACAATGCGCGCTGGGCGCCGCTGGCGACGATCTGATACTGCTTCATCGGCGTCATCACGGCTTTCGGACCGAGCAGGCGCAGGCGTGCGATCTGCGGCGCAGCGCCGTCCACGCTCAGGCGGAAAGCACGCAATGGTTGTGCTGCAGTGGCGGCCAGCCAGCTTTGACGGTGACTGGCCGCCTGTGCATCGTGTGCGAGGTCCTGCCAACGGCCCCGTGCATCCTGCGCCTGTAGTCGGGCAGCGCCTCGTGCGCCATCGGCCCAGTCGACCACCAGGCCAGCCGTTGATTGGGCCTGCGGCAGCGTGATCTCGAACGTATGGGATCCATTTGCCCCGGCCGGCATCGCGACGGTGCCGCCGCCTTGCCAGAGCGCCGCCGCCTGCGCTGCATCGATACCGCTGACGCGTGCGCTGAGCGTGCTGTCCAGCGGCTCCATCTCGAAGATCGACACGCCCCAGTCGGAAGTGCGCTGCGGGCTGGCCAGCCGCAGGTAGCGCGCCTGCCGTGGCGCGAAGTACAGCGTTTCCACGTCGCCCAGCGAATCGGCCATCGTGTACGCGGTCTGCCACTGCCTGCCGTCCAGTGAGGTCTGCAGTGAATAGCCTTCCGGGTTGGAGACATCCCAGGTGAGCCGCGCGCCGGCCAGCATTGCAGGCGCGCCGAGATCGATCTGGAACCAGTGGCCCGGACTGAATGCACCGCCGGTAACGGTCTTCGGGTTGCCGTCGATCAGGTGGCTGATCGCCATCGCCGGCACCTGCTGCGAGGAACTGCTGGCCTGCCATTGGCTGCGCGGGGGAAGGGTCTGTGCCTGTGCGCTGGAGGCCAGGGCGGCCAACAGTAAGGCCGCAGCAGGGCGCAATTGAAAAAGCGGTGTGGAGACCTTGGAGCGTTCGGCGCGCAACGTCATTACGGACAGCCTCGCAGGTTCGGCCGGAATCGGGCGAGCGCTACGCTAGCAAGGGATGTAATCGGTTACATGACGCACTGCAGCGCCGCTGGACGCTGCCGCTGCCATCACGGGAGGCCTGACGTATGTGGCTCTGGACGCGTAGCGCGAATTGGCTAGGGTCACGTCCAAAGTCCTTTTAAGCGGGTTGTCATTTGACAACCAATGTGAGCCGTGTGCAGACTATGGAGAACAAGGAATGTCTCGAGCGCGTCATCCAGACAAGGACATCGAAGCGGCGTTGCAGTTCGCGGAGGATCGTGGGTGGAGGCTCCGTATGGCGGGCGGCCATGCGTGGGGCCGGATGTATTGCCCTTACAACGACACTGATTGCCGATGCGGGGAGTTCTGCATCGTGAGCATCTGGAGCACACCACGTAGCGGCAGCCATCATGCAAGAGCCTTGCGGCGTGTGGTCGAGAACTGCAGTCGTGAGCAATGAGATCACGCTTCGTCAGAAGCGAAGGGGGTCAATCATGGAATTCAACTTCACCCTGAAGTACCGCTTGCCGGACGCAGGTATTGAAATCGGCGTCCTCGAGCAGCGCCTGGCCGAAGGCGGCTGTGACGACGCGCTTGTGGGCCTTGGGCTGCCGGGACGGCTGGCCTTGGCGTTCTGCCGCGAAGCAGATAGCGCAGGGGCTGCCCTGCGTTCGGCGCTGGACGATGTGCAGCGGGCCGTGCCCGGTGCCGAACTGGTTGAAGTGAGCCCCGATCTGGTTGGGCTCACTGACGTCGCAGACCTGCTCGGAATGTCGCGCCAGAACATGCGGAAGCTCATGCTGGCCAACCCGCAGTCGTTTCCGTCCCCCGTGCATGACGGCTCGACCTCGATCTGGCATCTCGTCGACATTCTCGGTTGGCTGCGAGCGCGCGGCAGCGGGAAAGTCACGACGGAAATGACCGAGCTCGCCGCCGCTGCGCTACAGATCAATCTGGCCCGGGAAGGGCGCAGGCTTCACCCGAAGACGTAGCGGCGGCCAGAATCGGAGCCGACCGCATTACAGCTCCACCGTCTCCCACCAGCGCGTACCCGCCTGCGGCGCCTGCATGTCCAGTGCTTCGCCCATCATCGGCGTAGCCACTGGAACATTGTTTGCAGCGGCCAGCGCCGTGATGCGCTCGAACGGCTGCTGCCATGCATGCAGGGCCAGATCGAAGGTGCCGTTGTGGATCGGCAGCAGCCACTTGCCGCGCAGGTCCAGGTGCGCCTGCAGCGTCTGTTCCGGTTGCATGTGCACGAATGCCCAGCGCGGGTCATAGGCGCCGGTCTCGATCATGGTCAGGTCGAACGGACCGTATTTCTCGCCGATGGCCTTGAAGCCGTCGAAGTAGCCGGTGTCGCCGCTGAAGAAAATGCGGAAGTCACCGTCCTGGATCACCCATGAAGCCCACAGGCTGCGGTCGCTGTCACCCAGCCCGCGGCCGGAGAAGTGCTGGCCCGGGGTCGCGGTCAGGCGCAGGCCGTTGGCTTCGGTGGATTGCCACCAGTCCAGCTGCTCGACCTTGCGCGCATCCACCCCCCACGCGATCAGCTGGTCGCCGACGCCGAGCGGTGCAATGAAGCGCGCGGTCTTGCCGGCCAGCTGCATGACCGCGGCATGGTCCAGGTGGTCATAGTGGTTGTGCGAGAGGATCACACCGGCGATCGGCGGCAGCGCGTCGATGCTGATCGGCGGTGCATGGAAGCGTGCGGGCCCCATCCACTGCACCGGCGAGGCGCGCTCGGAGAACACCGGATCGGTCAGCCAGTACTGGCCACGCAGCTTCAGCAGGATCGTGGAGTGCCCCAGCCGGAACAGGCTGCGATCCGGTGCGGCGTCCAGCGTGGCGCGGTCCAGCGGCTTCACCGGAATCGGGTTCGCGGGCACGGTGCCCTTGGGCTTGTTGAACAGGAACGTCCACCAGATCTCCGCGCCGTCGCGCAGGCCCATCGCCGGACGGGGCAGGGCATTGCGGAACTTGCCATCACGGTACTGCGGCGAATCGGGGAAGTCGGGAAGGGACCAGGACTTGCAGAAGGTGTAGGTGGTCACGGCGAGGATTCCGAGCAGTAGGACAAGGAGCAGGCGCTTCATGGGCGACGTCCGCTGAGTACACTGCACAGTGTAGTTTCGTGTTTTTCAAAAGTACACTGTCGAGTGTAAAATGGAGGCATCCGTTCAGTTATCCGGTTTCCGCCATGTCCCGTGCCCCGCAACGCCTGACCGACCGCAAACGTGACGCCATCGTGCGCGCGGCGGTGGAGGAGTTCCGTGCATCGGGCTACGAGGCGACCAGCATGGACCGCATCGCCGAGGCGGCGGGGGTCTCCAAGCGCACCGTCTACAACCATTTCCCGAGCAAGGAAGCACTGTTCTCGATGATCCTGGAGGAGCTGTGGGAGCGCAGCGTGGCCAGCGACGCACTGCCATACCGCGCCGACCAGCCGCTGCAGACGCAGCTGCTGCAGTTGCTGGGCCAGAAGCTGGACCTGCTCAGCGATGGGAATTTCATCGATCTGGCGCGGGTCGCGATGGCCGAGATCATCCATTCACCGGAGCGCGCGCAAGCCATCGTCTGCCGCATGGGCGAGAAGGAAAGTGGCGAGAGTGCCTGGATCCGCGCAGCAATTGCCGATGGCCGCCTGCGCGAGGTGGATCCGGACTTTGCCGGCCACCAGTTGCATGGGCTGGTGAAGAGCTTCGCGTTCTGGCCGCAGGTCACGATGGGGCAGCCACCGTTGACCGCGCAGGAACGTGCGCGCGTGGCCGAATCGGCGGTGGCGATGTTCCTGGGGTTCTACGCGGTCTAGCCGGCTGCGAAGCGACGGAACTCGTCGGCCGGCAGCGCCGCCGAGTACAGGTAGCCCTGGCCGACATCCACCCCGAGTGCGCGCAGCTTCTGTTCCTGGGCCAGGGTCTCGGTACCCTCGGCCACCACGATCGCGCCGCAGCGGTGCGCGACCTCGACGATGAAGCGCACGATCGACTGCGACTTGGCGTCGGACAGCGTGGCGATCAGCGCCTGCTCGATCTTGACCTCGGCGATGGCCAGCTGCGAGAGCAGGATCAGGGTTGAATAGCCGGCGCCGAAATCATCCAGCGACAGGGTGACCCCGGCTGCCAGCAGCTGTGCGATGTTGGCATCGACCACGTCGCGCTCGACGATTTCGGTCCATTCGACGATCTCCAGGCGCAGCATCGCACCGGGGATGTCATGCAGCTGAAGCAGCTCCTGCAGGCGCAGGCCGAAGTCGGGCAGGCGCAGCGATTCGGCTGAAACATTGACTGCAATGGTCAGCGCCGCGCCGTCCCGCCGGCAGTGCTGCAGGAAGTGCACCGCCGACCGCAGCGTGGCCCATTCCAGGTCTGCCAGCCGCCCCTGGCGGCGCAGCAGCGAGATCACCCGCATCGGGGCAATCGGCCGGCCTTCGCCGTCGCGCATGCGCAGCAGTGCTTCGGCGCCGACCAGTTGGCGATCCTGCAGGCGATGCTTGGGCTGGTAGCACAGCGGCGCATTGCCCTGCTGCAGCCAGTGCTCAAGGGCAACCTCGATCAGGGCGTCGATCTCGCTGTCGCGCTGGATCGGGTCATCGAAGAACACCACGCCCGACTCGATCGCGCTCAGTGCCACGGTGATGGCGCGGAACGGAAGATGTCCTTCGTCGGCATCAGCAGGGGGCTTCAATTCAACCACTGCACAGCGGAACAGCGGCCGGAAGCCCGGCCAATCGCGGCCGACCCGATCGGCCAGGTTGCTGGCCAGCTCGGTGATCTGCGGTTGCGTGCGCAGTGTGGACAAGGTCAGGCCGCGCACCAGGATCGCCAGCGCGGCATCGCCGAACTGGTAGATCTCCAGCTGCGCAGCCGGCAGCGACGGCAGCAACCGATGCACTTCCTCGGTGCTGTCGCGCTGCCACAGGCCGTTGTCCTGCAACGGCCCGTAGCGCAGGCGCAGATCGCGCAGGTTGCCCATCTCGGCCACGATCAGGCAGGCCTTGCCGGTGCCGTCGTTATCCCGCCAGTACTGTTGCAGGCGTTCACCGAGCGCACGCATGTTGGGCAGCCCGCTGATCGGATCGATGCGGAGCCAGGCCTGTTCGCGCTGGCGTTGCGCATCGATCTGGGCATCGTTGTAGACCAGCGCGAACACGGCGCCGAGCACGAGCAGCGAGACCGGCAGTGCCAGCGCGCGCTGGATCGCCAGCTCGGCCACCGGCAGTTGATCGGCGCCAATGATCGCCACACCCAGCGCCAAACCCAGAGCGGTTACCCCGATGCGCACGGACCATGCCTGCAGGATCATGCGCGGCGAGAGCTCGTTGAGCATGCGCGGGTACAGGTGCCTGCGCAGCCAGACGCCCGCCACCATCTGCAACACGGCCTCAAGGCTGGCAGGCAGGAAGAACGGGATACCGACGAACTGGTAGCGGGCCAGCAGGGCGGCAGCCAGGCAGGCCAAGCCGCCGCGCCAGCCGCCCAGCAGGCCACTGACCAGCAGGATGTCGAAGCCCAGGTGCAGTTTGACGACACCCTGGGAATAACGGGCCACGAACCAGGAATTGAACAGGTAGATCAGGCCCAGCGCTACGCCGACATACAGGCGACGGCCTTCTATGGCGTGCCCGGCGCGACGGGTGGCGATCAGCAGCACGCCGATCATGCCGATCACTGCCGTGGCCTGCAGCAGATACAGCGGCAGGCTGGGCAGGGCGCTGTCCAGGACCTGGGCCGAGACCCGTGAAAGCGCATCCATAGCAGGTTCCCGCCTGTGACCGACGGCCAGTGACGAGCAGGGTAAACCACGACCGCGCGCGCGGCCACTGAGGGTGCTCTGCCGCGGCCGGCAAGGTCAGTAGCGCGGGTCGGCGATGGCGGGCAGCACCAGTTCGCGCACGAAGCCGGAGGATGACAGCTGCAACAGGGCGCTTACCATGGCCACGACATCGTGGACCGGCACCTGCTCACCGTCGCCGCGCGCTGCGGCCTCGGCCACCGGCACCGACAAGGCGTCGTCGGTGTTGAGGTAGCCCAACTGCAGGCTGGTCACCGCCAGCCGGCGATCGCGGAAGCCTTCGCGCAGCGCATCGGCGATGCCGTTGAGGGCGAACTTCGAGGCGCCGAACGCCACTTCCGGGCGGCCACTGCGAGGCAGGGCCGAGGTCGAACCGGTCAGCACCAGCTGCGGGCGCGCTGCGCCCAGTACGCGGGGCAGCAGGCGTTGCAGCAGTAAAAGGGTCGCGGTGATGTTGACGTCGACCAGCTTCGTGAGTGCAGCATCGCTTTCATCGAGGAAGGCGTACTCGTCGCTGAAGGCCTTGTCTTCCCAGATACCCAGGTTGTGGATCAGCACATCGATATCGGCCGGTGCCTGCGCTGCGATGTGGTCGGCAGCCACGGTCGGCCGGGACAGGTCTGCTTCGATCCATTGCAGGGTGACGCCGTCAGCGCAGGCGATGCCGCACGGGCGGTTGCGCGAGACACCAATCACAGTGTCACCCCTAGCACAGAGGCCTTCCACGAACGCGCGTCCCAGGCCCTTGCTGGCGCCGATGACCATCAATTTCATGTTGCTTCCTCGTTGTACTGCGGCAGCCACGATCGGCTGCCAGAACGGTGCCCCACTTGGCGAACGCGCGCAGGCCGCCGCGTTCGGCGGTAAGGGTCGAGGCCGTGTCGTCGAACTGGCACCGGCACCGTGGCAGCAGCCGTCGCTGCTGCAGGCGCTGGGGCGTAGTGGCTGCCGGCCGCCCGCGGGTCGATGTGCGCCAGGATGAGCGAGAATGCACAGGGTCACCGGCAACAGGAATCTCCTGGCATGGACGAGCACAACGCCACCCCTGATGGCATGCCGCTGCCGTTGGCGTGGCAGAAGGCGTTGGCCGATGCGCGCATCGAGCGGCAGTCGATGGGTGTCTCGCGGGCCGACGTTGCCCGCGTGCTGCGGCCGGGCCGCCCCGATGCCTTCCTCAAGTCGGAACTGATCGACGCCTTCAGTGAGCTGGGCGATGAGATCGCGCGCCTGCGCTGGTTGCAGGCACAGGGACAACCGGCGCCAACGGTGATTGCCACGGCCGAAGAAGCGGGCCGGCACTGGTTGCTGATGAGCGCGCTGCCTGGCCGCGATCTGGCTTCGTCGCCGGAACTCGCGCCGCAGCAACGGGTGGAGATACTGGCCGACGCGCTGCGCGGGCTGCATGCGTTGCCGGTAGCAGCCTGTCCGTTCGATCAGCGGCTGGCCTCGCGCCTGCCGGCCGCGCAGGCACGGGTCGAGGCGGGGCGCGTGGATGCCGATGACTTCGATGACGAACGCCTGGGACAGAGTCCACAGCAGGTCTTCGCCCAACTGTGCAGCACCCGTCCCGATCATGAAGATCTGGTGGTCAGTCATGGCGATGCCTGCCTTCCGAATCTGATGGTGTCCGAGGGGCGTTTCAGCGGGTTCATCGACTGTGGGCGGCTGGGCGTGGCCGACCGTTACCAGGACCTGGCGCTGGCCGCGCGCAGCCTGGTCCACAACTTCGGAGATACGCGTTGGGTCACGCCGTTGTTCCAACGCTACGGCGCTGTGGCCGACGAGCGCCGGTTGGCGTTCTACCGGCTGCTCGACGAGTTCTTCTGAGCCCGCGCGCGGCTGGCGATGGCCGCGCAGATCAGGCCACCGACCACGCTCAGGTGTTCCAGTACGAAGAACAGGGCCAGCTGCTGTTCCGCGCCGTGCTTGGTCCAGAAGGCATGCACGATGGCAATGGTCAGCAGCATGAATACCGCCAGCGCGCCGCTGCCCAGCCAGAGCAGGCGATCAAGCAGCAGGCACAGTGAGCCACCCAGCAGCACCACGGCGCTGGCGAGGTTGAACAGCACAGGCGGTTGCAGCCCGGCCGCCTGCATTTCGGCCACGCTGTTGTCCCACGCCAGCAGCTTGGCCAGACCCGATGACAGGAACACCACCGCCAGCAGCAGGCGGGCCAGGAACCACAGCACGCGGCTGTCGAGCAGGGCGGTGATCATCCGTGGCATGAAGTCTCTCCGGGTTGGGCTTGGAACGGGCCACGCAGCATCGGGCCTCAACCGCAGTTGAGGTCAAGGGCCGGCTGAACGGAACTCGCTGATGAACGGGTTGCCATCTTCAAGTTGGACGAACGTTCGTTCACTATTGGCGCCATGAACCGAGCCGACCGCAACGCGCAACGCATCGAGCAGATCCTGCAGGCCGCCCTGCAGTGCTTCCTCGCCAAGGGATTCCACCAGACCAGCATGCGTGACATCGCGCAGGCGGCCGGCGTCAGCCTGGGCAATCTCTACAATCACTTCCCCGGCAAGGAAGCGATCATCCTTGCAGTGGCCGTGGCCGAGGGCGAAGAAGTGGCGCCGTTGCTGCAGCGACTGGCCGCGGCCGACGGTGATCGCACGCAGGTGCTGGCGTTCCTGCAGGACTTCCACGCACTGTGCAGCCAGCCGGAATGGGCGACGCTCGCCGTCGAAGTGCTGGCCGAGAGCGCACGCAATCGGGCCGTGGCCGAGGCATTTGCGGCCAATCGCAGGCAATTGCAGGCTGTGCTGGCCGAAGCCCTGCAGCAGGTGGCACAGCGTGAACGTCGGCGTCCCGTACTGGCCCCGGCACTGCAGGCGCAGGTGCTGCTGGATGCCATCGAAAGCGATGCGCTGCGCCGGGGGCTGGGCGAAGCCGGTGGCACCGATGAGGCTCCGTTGGACCCAGGCCTGCTCGCGCTGCTGCTCGGTGCACGCGCATGAGCGCGGTTGAGCGGCGATTGCACGGCCTTGATCTGGCACGGTATCTGGCGCTGGCAGGCATGGTGCTGGTCAATTTCCGCCTGGCGATGGCCGTGCCGGCAGAGGGTGCGAGTTGGCTGGCCGGCTTCTTCCATCTGCTGGAAGGCAAGGCCTCTGCGACCTTCGTCACCCTGGCCGGACTTGGCCTGGTACTGGCCACGCAGCGCCTTGGCTGGATGCCGGCCGGCGCGCAGACCTGGCGGCGCGCGCTGTTCCTGCTGGTGCTGGGCCTGCTCAACCTGACCCTGTTCCCGGCCGACATCCTGCACTACTACGCGGTGTATTTCGCGCTGGCGGTGCTGTGGCTGCGTGCGTCGCCACGGGTGCTGCTGGCCAGCATCGCCGGCCTCGCGGCCGGGTCGTCCTGGGCACTGCTGCACTGGAATTACAGCCAGGGCTGGAACTGGCAGACGCTGGAGTATGCCGGTCTCTGGCAATGGCCGGGTGTTGCGCGCAACCTGTTGTTCAACGGCTTCCATCCCTTGCTGCCCTGGATGTGCTTCTTCCTGCTGGGCATGCTGCTGGCGCGCCTGCCGTTGTCACAACCGCGGGTGCAGCGTGCGTTGCTGCTGGTGGGCCTGCTGCTGATCGGCGCAGGCCAGGCCGTGCAGCACCTTGCGCAGGGAACGCCCTGGCAGCCGTGGCTGGGAACGCAGCCGATGCCGCCGGGACCGGCCTACGTGTTGACCGGTGCGGGGGCAGCCTGCAGCGCGATTGCCGCGTGCCTCTGGATCAGCCGCCGTTATCCGTGGGATTGGCTGGAACCGCTGACTGCAGCAGGGCGAATGACCCTGACCCTCTACGTCGGCCACATCCTGCTGGGCATGGGTACGCTGGAATGGTTGGGGCTGCTCGATGGCAGCGCGTCGCTACCGACCGTGCTGCTGTGGGCGCTGTTGTTCCTGATGCTGGCCACGGGCGCAGCGTGGCTGTGGTCGTGGCGGTTCACGCGGGGGCCATTGGAAGCGGTGATGCGTCGCGTCGCCGGCTAGCACATTGGTCGCGCAGGCACGATGTTGTGACGGACATGTCTGTGTCGTGGCGGGCACATCTGCGATAGTTGTCGCAGATAACACTTTCCGCTTGCATCCATGTCATCCGCTTCGGCGCAGCATCTCGGCGAAGTCCTCCAGCAGTCCTATGGCATCACCGCGACCGCTGTGGTGCCACGCCCGGTTGGCGCCGATGCCAACGCCAGCGTGTATCGCATCGATGCACGGCGCGGGCAGTGGTGGTTGAAATGCCGCAGCTACCAGGTGGCCCCAGCCGTCTGGGACACCCTGCATTGGCTGCGCGGCACGCTGGGTGTCGAGGAAATCGTTGCGCCCTGGCCGGCGCTGACCGGCGGGGCATCGGTGCAGCGCTGGGGCCTGCAGTTCACCCTGTTCCCGTATGTGGAAGGCCAGTCCGGTTTCGAGGCGGCATTGAGCCGCACGCAATGGCAACGGTTGGGCGAGGTGCTGCGGCGCCTGCACGAGGCGTGCCCGCCACCGGCGCTGCAGGAAGCGCTGCCAAGCATCCGGATGGAAACCGCAGCGCTGGAGACCGTCGGGCAGTGGCTGGCCGGCGAAGGCCTGGCTGCTGCCAAGGATGGGCTGGGCCGTGCCTTCGTCTCCGTCTGGGACCAGCAGCACGCGCGCATCGCGGCGCTGCACGCGCAAGCACTGCAGCTGCACGCGGCGTTGCAGGATGTGCCGGTGCGGCTGCACCTGTGCCACACCGACCTTCATGCCGGCAATCTGCTGATGGGCAATGACGGCGGCCTGCACCTGATCGACTGGGATGGCCTGTCGCTGGCACCGCGCGAGCGCGACCTGATGTTCATCGGTGGCGCTGTCGGCGGGCGCTGGGGCCGCGAGAACCCGGTGGGATTCGAGGAAGGCTATGGCAGTGACCGCGGCGACCCTCGCTGGATCGCCTGGTACCGTCACTGGCGCATCCTGCAGGACCTGATCGAGTTCCAGCAGGTCCTGCTGGGCAGCGATGGAGAGGACCGGTCGCCGCAGCTGCGCCGGCAGTCGCTGCATTTCCTCAGCGAACAGTTCGCACCGGGCAATGTGTTCGACGCGGCCGAGCGGGTGTATCGCGCGCTGTAGATCCACGCCATGCGTGAATGAACCCTGCGCGCTCAGTCAACGGTGGAGGCGCGAAGAGCAGCCGAGCGTAGGCTCGGCTCTACAGAGGAGTGCAGCGTCATCCACGCGTGGCGCGGATTTACTCGGCGGGCTTCGCCGCTGACGAGGCGGCTGCGCTGGCGGCGCGGCGCGAAAGTACGGCCTCGCGGTGGGCAATGTAGGCGTTGGCGGCGAGGATGATGCCGGCGCCGATGATCGTCCAGCGGTCCACGCTTTCATTGAACAGCAGCCAGCCGAACAGCGTTACCAGCGGCAGCTGCAGGAAGCTGATCGGGGTCAGCGCCGAGACTTCACCCAGGCGAAGCGCCCGCGTCCACAACAGCTGGCCGATGGTGCCGAGCACGCCGGTGGCCAGCAGCCACAGCCAGGCCATGCCGCTCGGCCAGACCCAGACGAACAGCGCCGGAACCAGCGACAGCGGCACCCAGAACACGTAGGTGTAGAGCACCACGGTATCGGCGCTGTCGACGCGGGTGAGCTGCTTGATCTGGATCGCCACCAGCGAACTGAGCACCGCGGCGGCCACGGCGACCAGGCTGCCCGCAGTGAAGCCGGCGGTACCGGGTCGCACGATCACCAGCACACCGATGAAGCCGACCACGACCGCGGCCCAGCGGCGCACGCGCACGGTTTCACCCAGCCACAGCACGGCGGCGATGGTGACGAACAGCGGCGTGGAGTATGAGAGCGACACCGCCTGCGCCAACGGCAGGTGGCCCAGTGCCCAGAACGCGCACAGCATCGAGCCCAGGCCGATCGCACTGCGCACGAAATAGCGCGGCAGCTGTTGCGTCTTCAGCGGAGCACGGCCCGGCCGCAGCAGCATCGGCAGCAACGCCAGCAAGCCGAAGGCATTGCGGAAGAACGCCACTTCCTGGGTTGGCACGTACCGGGTGGCGTAGCGGATCGCGACCGCCATCAGGCCGAATGCCATCGTGCTGCCAAGCATCAGCAGCGCCGCCCGCATCGGGGCGCTTGGGGAAAGGGCGGGGGTGTTCACCACTGTGCGCCGAGCAGGCGGGGCTCCGGTTCGATCGGCACGCCGAACTTCTCCAGCACCGAGGCCGAGATGCGGCGCGCCAGCGCCAGCAGCTCAGCACCGCTGGCATTGCCGTGGTTGACCAGTACCAGCGCGTGGCTGGGGGCCACGCCGGCATCGCCTTCGCGGAAGCCCTTCCAGCCGCAGGACTCGATCATCCATGCCGCCGAGACCTTGCGCTTGCCGTCCTGCTCGGCCGGGAACACCGGCAGGTCGGGGAAGTGCTGCAGCAGCACGTCGACCTGTTCCAGCGGCAGCACCGGGTTCTTGAAGAAGCTGCCGGCGTTGCCCAGTACATCCGGGTCGGGCAGCTTGCGGCGGCGGATCGCGATCACGGCATTGGCAACGTCCACTGCGCTCGGCAGCTCCACGCCCTGTGCCTGCAGTTCCTCGCGGATGCCGGCGTAGTCCATGCGCAGATCGTGCAGCAGTGGCAGCTTCAGTTCGATGGCGGTGATCAGGTAACGATCCGGTTGCTGCTTGAACACGCTGTCGCGGTAGGCGAAGCCACACTGTTCGTTGTCCAGCCGTACCCAGGCCTGCTCCTGGCAGTCCCACGCTTCGACCGCCTGGATGAACTCGCCGACCTGCGCGCCATAGGCACCGATGTTCTGGATCGGCGCGGCACCAGCGGTGCCGGGAATCAGGGCCAGGTTTTCGAGGCCAGACAGACCTTCCTGCAGCGACCACATCACCAGTCCATGCCACGGCACGCCGGCACCGGCACGGATCACCGCATGGTCGGCGCGGTGTTCAAGGAAACTGATGTCACGGTTGCCGAACACCAGCACGGTGCCGGGCAGGTCCTCGGCGATCAGAACGTTGCTGCCGCTGCCCAGCACCAGCAGCGGGCCGCTGGCCACCTCGGGCAATGCCAGCACGTCCGGCAGCAGCGCGGCATCGTGCAGTTCCAGCAGCTGCGCGGCGCTGGCCTGCACATGGAAGGTATTCAGCGCCTGCAGCGGCGCATTGCGGGTGAGCGTCCAGCGCAGCGGGGCGTTGCCGTCGATGGTATCCATGGGCGCGCTCACAGTGGGGCCACCGCGCCGCGGCTCGGCGCTTCACGGCGGCGACGGATCGCCTCCACGCATTCGGAAACCAGCGCCGGTCCACGGAAGATCAGGCCGCTGTAGCACTGCACCAGTGCGGCACCGGCCGCCATCTTGGCTACCGCATCGGCGCCGGACAGGATGCCGCCGACACCGACCAGCGGCACCGATTCGGGCAGGCGCGCGCGCAGGCGGCGCAGCACCAACGTGGACTGCTCCAGCACCGGTGCACCGGACAGGCCGCCAGCCTCATTGGCCAGCGGGTCGCCGGCCACCTTGCTGTGGTCGATGGTGGTGTTGGTTGCGATCACGCCGTCCACCTGCAGTTCGCCCAGCACGCGGGCGGCGGCGTCGATATCGCGTTCGCTGAGGTCCGGCGCCACCTTCACCAGCATCGGCACGCGTCGGCCGTGGCGGGCAGCAAGGTCTTCCTGGCGGTCGCGCAGCTGGCTGACCAGCTGGCGCAGCGCGGTCTCTTCCTGCAGCTCACGCAGGCCGGCGGTGTTGGGCGAGGAGATGTTGACGGTGATGTAATCGGCCAGCGGGTAGACCTTGTCCAGGCAGGCGATGTAATCGTCCACGGCCTGTTCGTTGGGGGTGTCCTTGTTCTTGCCGATGTTGATGCCGAGCAGGCCGCGGCGGTTGCGCGCGCGCTCGACGTTGCGCACCAGCGCGTCCACGCCCGCATTGTTGAAGCCCATGCGGTTGATGATCGCGTTGTGTTCCGGCAGGCGGAACAGGCGCGGTTGCGGATTGCCGGCCTGCGGGCGCGGGGTGATGGTGCCGATTTCGACGAAGCCGAAGCCGAGCGCGAACAGTGCATCGATGTGCTCGCCATTCTTGTCCAGGCCGGCGGCCAGGCCGACCGGATTGGGGAAGGTCAGCCCGAACACCGTGCTGGGCATCGGCGCGATGCGTGCGGCCAGCAGCGGCGTGGTGCCGGTGCGATAGGCCAGGTCCAGTGCGGACAGGCCGAGGCCGTGGGCGCGTTCGGCGTCGAGCGAGAACAGGAAGGGGCGGGCAAGCGAATACATGCGTCGGTTCAGTCCAGCGTGCCGAGGAAGGCTCGGGTTCGATATTCAAAAGCGACCTGGCCGTCCACCGCATGGGCGGCGAACAGGTCCTGCAGAGCGTCGATCATCGGCGCGTGGCGGGGATGACCGGGTTGGGGGGCGTAGGAGGAGGACAGCAGGCGCCCGCGCAGGGCGTCGAAGTCCAGATGCTGCACGTTCGGCAGCTCTACCCTGCCGCGCAGGCCGGGGCCGAACCAGGCCTGCATGGTGGCATCGTCCTGGTAGCGCTCGGCCACAGCGGTGTAGTCGGTGCCGTAGTCCAGCAGCAACTGTTCGTAGCCGATCAGGAACGGGCTGGCATCGAGCAGGCGCGAATTCCAGTAGATCAGTGCCTGGCCACCGGGGCGCAGGATGCGCTGCCACTCGGCGCGCACCGCCACGGTGTCGAACCAATGGAAGGCCTGCGCGACGCTGACCAGATCGATGCTGGCGTCCTCCAAGCCGGTGGCCTCGGCACGGCCATCGACAGCGGAGAAGTCCGGATACTGCGGCGCCAGCCACTGTTCGGCGGCGGCGCGCATGGCAGCGTTGGGCTCGACCGCCACCAGCGGATGACCGCTGGCCAGAAACAGGCGACTGGAAATACCGGTGCCGGCGCCGATGTCGGCGACCACGGCCTCGCGGCTGACGCCCATCGGGCCATGCAGCCACTCCAACAGGGCGGGCGGATAATCGGGCCGGTAGCGGACGTAGTCGGCGACGCGGCTGCTGAAGCGTTCAGTGCTGTCGGAGGCGGTCATGGCGTCAGTTCGACACTGCCGCCAGCCATGCCAGGCCGCCGAAGAACAGGATGAAGACCAGGATGGCGGCAAGTACGGCGCCGACCATGACCCAGCCCAGCACCAGGCCGGTAACGGCCAGGCCGTCGCCTTCCAGTTCATGCGGGCGGCGGCGGATCTCGGCGCGGGCCATGTGGCCGGTGATGATGGCGACGATACTGGCCACGAAGGGCAGGACGGTCCAGCTGGCGATGCCCATGACCAGGCTGACCACGGCCAGGGCGCTTGTCTGTCGGGGTGCCACGCTCATCGGGTCCTCCTTGGCAGTGTGCACATGATAGTGCCTCTGCCCGGGCAATCCCATGGGCAGTGCCCTGTAGAGCCGAGCCCATGCTCGGCTGCCCCCTTGGGCTGATGCGGGATCGACCGCGTCTTGCGTGCAAGCCGAGCATGGGCTCGGCTTTACAAATTCAGCCCATCAACACCTGACCGCCATCCACGTTGAGCACACTGCCGGTAACCCAGCGCGCCAGTGGCGAGCACAGGAACAGGGCCGCGTCGGCTATCTCGCGCGGATGGCCGAAGCGGCCGAACGGGATCTTCGCCAGGGTGCCGTGGTATAGCGCTGGATCCTCGATGCGGCGACGGTCCCAGAGCCCGTCATCGAACTCGATCGAGCCCGGTGCGATGGCGTTGACCCGGATCCGGTCCTTGGCCAGTGCCAGCGCCTGCGAGGTGGTGTAGTGCGAAAGCGCGGCCTTGGCAGCGGCGTAGGGTGCGCCGCCGGGACGCGGCTGCTGCGCGGCAATCGACGACAGATTGAGGATGCAGGCATCGCCGGACGCACGCAGCCAGGGCAGGGCCAGGCGCGAGGCACGCACGGCCGCCATCAGGTCGATCTGCAGGCTGGCGGCCCAGCCCTCCTCATTGTCGGCCATGCCGTAGCCGGTGGCATTGTTGACGAGCACATCGATGCCGCCGAGGGCATCGGCGGCGGCCTGCAGCCAGGCCTGGATCTGGCCGGGATCGGCCAGATCGGTGGAAAACGCATGCAATGGCGTGCCCTGCGCCTGTGCATCGGCGCGCAGGGCCTCCAGGCCGGCCTGGCCGCGCGCGCAGACCGAGACCTGTGCACCGGCACCAGCAAAGGCCAGTGCCATTTCACGACCAATGCCCTTGCTGCCGCCGGCAATGAGCACGCGGCGGCCGCTGAAATCGAGGATCGGAGCCCCTGCGGGGATCCGACCCTGGGCATGGGTCAGATCCCCGGAGGGACTCTGACCCACAGACGTGTCCGCGTCGTTTGCCATCACAGGTCGAACTTGATGCCCTGCGCCAGCGGCAGCGAATCCGAATAGTTGATGGTGTTGGTCTGGCGGCGCATGTAGACCTTCCAGGCATCCGAACCAGACTCGCGGCCGCCGCCGGTGTCCTTCTCGCCACCGAAGGCGCCGCCGATCTCCGCACCGGACGTGCCGATGTTGATGTTGGCGATGCCGCAGTCGCTGCCGGCGGCCGACAGGAACTTCTCGGCGGTCTTCAGGTTCTGGGTGAAGATCGAGGACGACAGGCCCTGCGGCACGCCGTTCTGCATGTCGATGGCTTCGTCGAGGGTGTCGTACGGCATCACGTACAGGATCGGTGCGAAGGTCTCGTGCTGGACCACGGCGTCGCTGTTCTTCAGGCCCGTGACGATTGCAGGCAGCACGAAGTTGCCGGCGCGGTCGATGCGGGTGCCGCCGGTCTCGATGGTGCCGCCGGCCGCCTTGGCCTGGGCGATGGCATCGAGGAACTGCTGCACGGCGCCTTCGCTGTTCAGCGGGCCCATCAGGTTGGCGGCATCGGTCGGGTCGCCGATCTTGCCTTCCACCTGCTTGTAGGCCTTGACCAGGGTGGCCAGCACGTCGGCGTAGATCGAGCGGTGCACGATCAGGCGGCGGGTGGTGGTGCAGCGCTGGCCGGCGGTACCCACGGCGCCGAACACGATGCCCGGCACCGCCAGCTTCAGGTCGGCGGTTTCGTCCAGGATGATCGCGTTGTTGCCGCCCAGTTCCAGCAGGCAGCGGCCGAGGCGGCGTGCGACCTTCTCGTTGACGGTGCGGCCGACCTGGGTCGAGCCGGTGAAGCTGATCAGCGGCACGCGGCGGTCATCGACCATCTTTTCCGACAGCGCGGTGCCGGCATCGTTGATCAGGAAGAAGATGTCCGGGAAGCCCGCTTCGCGCAGGGCATCGTTGCAGATCTTCAGCGAGGCGATGGCGGTCAGCGGCGTCTTGTTGGACGGCTTCCAGATGCACACGTCGCCACAGATCGCCGCCAGGAACGAGTTCCAGCTCCACACCGCGACCGGGAAGTTGAAGGCCGAGATGATGCCGACCAGGCCCAGCGGGTGGTATTGCTCGTACATGCGGTGGCCGGGGCGCTCGGAATGCATGGTGTAGCCGTACAGCATGCGGCTCTGGCCCACGGCGAAATCGGCGATGTCGATCATCTCCTGCACCTCGCCATCGCCTTCCGGCTTGCTCTTGCCCATTTCCAGGGCAACCAGCGAACCCAGGGCGTCCTTGTGCCTGCGCAGTGCTTCACCGCACAGGCGCACGGCTTCACCGCGGCGCGGCGCCGGCGTGGTACGCCAGACCTTGAAGGCTTCCTGGGCGCGGGCGACGACGGTCTCGTACTCGGCCTCAGTGGTGGCGCGGACCTGCGCAATCGGCTCGCCAGTGGTCGGGTTGACTGGGGTGATCAGCTCACCGCTGGTCGCGCTCGACCACTCCCCGTTGCCCAGGTACGTGCCAGCGTTGATCGCGTCCAGGCCAAGGGACTTGAGCAGCTCGGAAGACATGCAGACTCCTGTGTTTCGTTACGTTGTTTGGCGCCATCGCGGGCAGGTGGGAGACGCGATGAACTGAATCGCCGATGGTAGCAGAGCGCCCCGACCGGCCATGGTGCAACGCGCCAGGGGAACCGGGTGGAACATGAATGCTTGGAGGGCAGGGCACGTTGCCTGTAAACTTCCCGGCTGCATGGCCCCGTAGCTCAGCTGGATAGAGCGTCCCCCTCCTAAGGGGAAGGTCGCCCGTTCGAATCGGGCCGGGGTCACCATGTTCGCGGCGCCACGTCCGCGCGCTGCCCGCGAGGTCACTCGGATATGCTGGCGCCTCACCTCGCGATCCGGCCGCCATGGACCACCGCCTGCAGCCCGTGCAACCCCACGACTACGCGCTCATCGCCGGGTGGCTGGATTCGGCCGCAGGCACGCTGCGCTGGGCTGGACCGGGCGTGCCCTATCCACTGCGACCCGAGCAGTTCGAGCAGGTATTGCAGCTGCGCGAACGCCCAGGATGGCTGCTGCTGGCAGAAAACGGCATGCGCGTGGGTTTCGGCCAGGCCTGGCGCACCCAGCCGGGTACGATGCATCTGGGCCGTCTGCTGGTTGCCCCGCAGGCGCGGGGCCGCGGTCTCGGGCGTGGGTTGGTGCAGGCGCTGATCGAGCAGGCGTTCCAGTCTGATGCCGTTGAACGGCTGACCTTGCGGGTCTATCGGGACAATGCCGCCGCAGTTGCGTTGTACCGGTCCTTCGGCTTCGAGCCGGTGAACACTGCATCCACGCCGGCGCTGCTGTTCATGCAGCGGGCCCGGCGCTGAGCATGGCCACGCAGGCCGGTACGCCTTCAGTCCTGCCTGAGCAGTTCAACCAGCTGGCGCAGGCGATAGGGCTTGGGCAGGAACTCCACCTGCTCCGGAAGCGGCGGCAGCTGCGAACGCGCATAGCCGGAGGACAGGATCATGCGTGCATGCGGCTGCTCACGCGCGACGTGCTCGCTGAGTTCGATGCCGGACATGCCGTTGGGCATGCTGACATCGCTGAACACCACGTCGAAGCGTGCGTCGCCCTTCAGCAACGCAGCCGCTTCATGCCCGTCGGCGGTGGTGGACACCTCGATGCCGAAATCGCGCAGGGCCATGCCGATCATCTCGCGCAGATCGTTCTGGTCCTCCACCATCAGTACGCGGATCGGGTCATCGGTCATGGGTAAATTCCTCGGTTGCGGGTAGCAGCAGGCTGACCGTGGTGCCGACACCGGGCGTGGTGGACACATCGACGAAGCCGCCGCTCTGGGTAGTGAATCCGAACACCTGGCTCAGGCCCAGGCCGCTGCCCTTGCCGATGTCCTTGGTGGTGAAGAAGGGCTCGCTGGCCCGCTCGGCGACGTCGGCGGCCATGCCGTGGCCTTCGTCGCAGACGCTGAGGGTGACATAGCCGCGTTGCAGCATGGTGTCCGCATCCGGATCGAGGCGATGTTCCAACGCGGTGCCGATCAGGATGCGGCCGCCATCGGCGGTGGCCTCCACGGCATTGGCCACCAGGTTCGCCAGGGCGGTTTGGAGCTGCATCGCATCGGTGCTCACCTGCGGCAGGCCCGGGGTGAGATGGGCTTCCAGTACCACCGTGGGCGGGCAGGCGCGTTGCAGGTCCGGCAGCCACTGCCGTACCAGCGCATTGATGTCCACCGATTCCCGGATCAGGGTCTGGCCGGTGCTGAAGGCCAGCAGCTGGCGGGTCAGCAGCGCGCCGCGGTCGGTGGCTGCCTGCGCGGCATCCAGCAGCTCGGCTGCGCGTGCATCGTCACTGCTGACACGCAGCGACAGCAGGTCCAGGGCGTTGCCGATGGTGGTCAGCAGGTTGTTGAACTCATGTGAGAGGCCGCGGCTGAGCCGGCCAACCGTCTCGAACTGCTGGGTATTGCGCAGCGCACGCTGGGCATCGCGCAGCAGCCGCTGCGCTTGCCACTGCTCGGTGATGTCACGGGTGATCTTGACGAAGCCGAGCAGTTCGCCGGCTTCCACGACCGGTTCGATGACCACGCTGGCGCGGAACGACGATCCATCGCGGCGAACGCGCCAGCCCTCACTGGCGACATGCCCCTGCTGCGCTGCGACGCGAAGCAGGCGCTGCGGTTCGCCGGCCTCGCGGTCGGCGGCCAGGTAGAAGCGGCTGAAGTGCGTTCCCACCACTTCATCGGCTGAATAGCCTTTGATACGTTCGGCGCCCGGGTTCCAGCTGCACACGATGCCTTCAGGATCAAGCAGGTACAGCGCATGGTCGCGCACGCTGTCGATCAGCAGTCGCAGTTGTCGGGAAGGGTCCGTCAGCACGGACGTCGTAGAAGCGGCTGCGTCCACGTGTAAATAAGTGTTACCCCTGTGAGGGACGTGAAGCTAGGCACTCAAGTGTGAAGGATGCGTGCACACCTGACACGTGCCATTTGTCCTGTGCGGCTGAATGCGACACGGAGTACCATCTTCCACCCTTTGCCTTCTGGAACCGACCTGCATGCGTCCTGGTGCGACTACGCGTGACCGCTGGATCTGGATGACGTCCGCCGTGCTGCTGGCCGCGACCATCGTGTTGGAACTGGTCGTCCCGCTCGGCTATGCGGTATGGCTGGCCTACTTCCTCGCGGTCGGCGTGACGGTGTTCCAGCGCAGTGCACGCGCGCCGTTCGTGGTCGCGATGATCGCCTGTGTCCTGCTGGTGATCGGCTTCAACGTTGCGCCAGCCAGCAACAATTCGTCGTTCTCGCTAGTCAACCGTACCGTCGGTGGCTGCGCCTTCCTGATGATCGCACTGATCGTCTCGCGCGCGATCCAGGCCCGGCGCCAGGCGATGCGCGCGCTTTGGCTGCAGGAGGCCGAGAACGCGGTGGCGCTGAGCCTGCGCGGTGACCTTGGGCCGGAGCAGATCGCCGAGGCGGCAGCAGCAAGCCTGGCCGGGCAGCTGGATGCAGAGGTCGGTGCGGTCTATCGCCTGGACGGCGGCCGGCTGCAGCTGACCGGTGGCGTGGCGCTGCCCACTGGGACGCCGGCCTCCCTGGCCCTGCACGAAGGACTGGCCGGGCAGGTTGCGCGGGACGAACGCATCCGCCACCTGCACGGCGAAGACGCTGCCGTGCTCGAACTGCAGACCAGCCTGGGCCGGCTGCCGGTGCGCGAGCGCATCCTGGCGCCAATCAGCAGCGATGGTACGGTGGTCGGTGTCATCGAGCTGGGCCGCGCGCGGGCGGGTGAACAGCGTGATCTGGATCGCGAGCTGCTTGAGCGCTGCGCCGACACCATCGGCATGGCACTGCGCGCATCGCTGCTGCGTGCGCAGCTGGTGGTGCTGCTGGAAGAGTCGCAGCGCCAGGGCGAGGAGCTGCAGGCCCAGCAGGAAGAGCTGCGTGTGGCCAACGAGGAACTGGAAGAGCAGAGCCGCAGCCTGTTGCAGTCGCAGAGCCACCTGGAAGAACAGCAGGCTGAGCTGGAACAGAGCAACGTGCAGCTGGAAGAGCGCACCCACGAGCTGGAGGCGCAGAAGCAGGCACTGCTGGTTGCGCAGAGCCAGCTGGTGCGCAACAGCAACGAGCTGGCGGCGACCTCGCGCTACAAGTCCGAATTCCTGGCCAACATGTCGCATGAGCTGCGCACGCCGCTGAACAGCTCGCTGATCCTGGCCAAGCTGCTGGCCGACAACAAGGACGGCACGCTGACCGAGGAACAGGTGAAGTACGCGCGTGCGATCCTGTCGTCCAACAACGACCTGCTGGCGCTGATCAACGACATCCTCGACCTGTCGCGCATCGAGGCCGGTCATGTCGAACTGTCCGATGAAGTGGTGGTGGTCGAGAGCGCGCTGCAGCGCCTGCGCGAGACGTTCGAGCCGATGGCGCGGCAGAAGGGCCTGGCCCTGCAGATCGAAGCCGACGCCCTGGCACCGACCCAGATGGTGGTTGACAGCCAGCGGCTGCAGCAGATCCTGAAGAACCTGCTGGCCAACGCGGTGAAGTTCACCGAGCATGGCAAGGTCAGCCTGCACGTGCGTGCCGGCGGCAACGGTCGCATCCGGTTCGAGGTCTGTGACACCGGCATCGGCATTGCCCGCGAGCAGCTGGACGTCATCTTCGAAGCGTTCCGCCAGGCCGATGGCAGCACCCGCCGTCGCTACGGCGGCACCGGCCTGGGCCTGTCGATCTCGCGCGATCTGGCCGAGCGCATGGGCGGCGGCATCCAGGTCGACAGTGAGCCCGGGCGCGGCAGCTGCTTCATCCTGGAGCTGCCGTTGCAGGGTGCGCCCGCGGCGAGCGCAGCCGACGCTGCCGAGGTTCCCGTGGCTGCGCCGCCGACGGCGCCGGCCGTGCTGCCGGCCGCGCCCGCACGCGCTGCGACCGCGGCAGCGCCGGTCACTGCGATGGCCGGCGTAGCCGACGACCGCGGTCGCCGCCAGCGTGCCGGGCGCCTGATCCTGGCGGTCGAGGACGATGCCACGTTCGCCGAAGCGCTGGTGGCGCTGGCCCATGAACTGGACTTCGACTGCGTGGTGGCGGGCACGGCGGAAGAGGCGCTGGCGCTGGCCAGCGAACTGCGGCCGAACGGCATCCTGCTCGATATCGGCCTGCCGGACGTGTCGGGCCTGAGCGTGCTGGAACGCCTGAAGCGCAACCCGGACACGCGCCACATCCCGGTGCATGTGGTCTCGGCCACGGACCGCAGCCAGGTGGCGCGTGAGCTGGGCGCGATCGGTTTTGCGATCAAGCCGACCACGCGCGAGCGGCTGGTGACGGCCATCGAACAGCTGGAACAGACCAGCCAGCGCGACATGCGGCGGCTGCTGATCGTGGAGGACGACAACGAGCTGCGCCACAACCTGGAACTGTTGCTGGGCCGCGACCAGCTGCAGATCGTCGCCGTAGGCACCCTGGCCGGCGCACTGGAACAGCTCAGTACGGTCACGTTCGACTGCATGGTGATGGACCTGTCGCTGCCCGACGGCAGTGGCTACGACCTGCTCGAGCACATGGCCGGCAACGACGATGTCGGTTTCCCGCCGGTGATCGTCTATACCGGCCGCGCACTCAGCCGCGAGGAAGAGCAGCGACTGCGCCGCTATTCCAAGAGCATCATCATCAAGGGCGCGCGTTCGCCCGAGCGCCTGCTGGACGAGGTGACCCTGTTCCTGCACAGCGTGGAGGCCAACCTGCCCAGCGACCAGCAGCGCCTGCTGCGCGAGGCCCGCCGTCGCGACACCGTGCTCGACGGTCGGACGGTGCTGCTGGCCGAGGACGACGTGCGCAACATCTTCGCACTGTCCAGCGTGCTCGAACCCCTCGGCGTCACGCTGGAGATCGCGCGCAATGGCCAGGAAGCGGTGGATCGCCTGGCCGAGCGCGAGGTCGACCTGGTGCTGATGGACATCATGATGCCGGAGAAGGATGGCCTTGCTGCGATGCGCGAAATCCGCGCGCAGCGCCACCTGCGGGACCTGCCGATCATCGCGCTGACCGCCAAGGCCATGCCGGACGACCGTGAGCGCTGCCTGCAGGCCGGCGCCAACGACTACATCGCCAAACCCATCGACGTCGACAAGCTGGTCTCGCTGTGCCGGGTCTGGTGCTCGCGGCAATGAACGAGCAGGCCCTGTTCGACCTCGAGCTGAAGGTGCTGCTGGAAGCGCTTTACCAGCGCTACCACTACGATTTCCGCAGTTATGCGGTGTCGTCGCTGCGCCGGCGGATCCGCCAGGCCATGCAGCGCTATGAGTGCGAGCGGCTGGCCGACCTGCAGCACCGCCTGCTGCACGAGCCGGACCTGTTCGCGCAGGCGATGCAGTTCTTCACCGTGCAGGTCTCGGAGATGTTCCGCGACCCGGCCTATTTCCGTGAGCTGCGCGAGCAGGTGGTGCCGGTGCTGCGCACCTACCCGTCGGTGAAGCTGTGGGTGGCCGGTTGCAGTACCGGCGAGGAAGTGTGGTCGCTGGCGATCCTGTTGCACGAGGAAGGCCTGCTGGAGCGCAGCATCGTCTACGCCACCGACATCAATCCGGCAGCCCTGGCCACCGCCGAGGCCGGCGCCTATGGCATCGACCGGATGGCCCAGTTCAGCCGGAACTACCTGGCGGCCGGTGGCAGCGCCTCGCTGTCTGACTACTACGCCACAGCCTACGATGGCGCGGTGTTCGATCGCCAGCTGCGCCGCAACGTGGTGTTCGCCGACCACAGCCTGGCCACCGACACCGTGTTCTCCGAGGTGCATCTGGTGTCGTGCCGCAATGTGCTGATCTATTTCAACCGCGATCTGCAGGACCGCGCGGTGGGCCTGTTCCGTGAAGCGCTGGTGCATCGCGGATTCCTTGGCCTGGGCAGCAAGGAGTCGCTGCAGTTCGGGCGCCACCACGGCGCGTTCGAGACCTGCTCGCGGGAGCATCGCCTGTACCGGAAGGTTGCCTGATGGCACTGCCGACACGACCGGCGGTGCTGGTGATCGGGGCCTCGGCGGGTGGGGTCGCGGCGCTGCAGGCGGTGCTCGGCGCGCTGCCCGCGGCTCTGCCGGTGCCGGTGCTGGCGGTGCTGCACCTGCCACGCGACCGCAGCAGCCGCATCGCCGACGTGCTGGCGCCGTACTGCGCGCTGCCGGTGCGCGAGGCCGAAGACAAGCAGCCGCTGCAGCCTGGCACGGTGACCTTTGCGCCACCGGACTATCACCTGCTGGTGGAAGACGCCGGTTCGCTGGCGTTGTCGGTGGACGCACCGGTGCTGTTTTCCCGCCCGGCCATCGATCCATTGTTCGAGTCGGCTGCGGCCGTGTTCGGCGCGCAGGTACTGGCCCTGCTGCTGACCGGTGCCAGCAGCGATGGTAGTGAAGGGGTGGCCGCGGTGCGCGCCGCCGGCGGCCGCGCCTGGCTGCAATGTCCCGAGGAGGCCGAGGCATCGATGATGCCGGCCTCCGCCCTGCAGCACGCCGGCGCCGATGCCGTGCTGCCCCTCGAACTGATGTGCCGTCGCCTGAAGGAGCTGTTTGCATGAACCTGTTGCCGCCGGACCCTGCGCAGTCGCAGACCCCGGTCAACCTGCTGATCGTCGATGACGTGCCGCAGAACCTGGTGGCCATGCAGGCGCTGCTTCAGCGCGAAGGCGTGAACCTGCTGCTGGCCGGCTCGGGCGCGCAGGCGCTGGAACTGCTGCTCGAGCATGAGGTGGCGCTTGCCCTGCTGGACGTGCACATGCCGGAGATCGATGGCTTCACCCTGGCCGAGCTGATGCGCGGGTCACACCGCAGCCGGGATGTGCCAATCATCTTCCTGACTGCCTCGCCGGACGACCCGCTGCGCGCGTTCAAGGGCTACGAAACCGGCGCGGTCGACTTCCTGCACAAGCCGGTGGCGCCGCAGGTGATCCTGAGCAAGGTCAATGTCTTCATCGAGCTGTACCAGCAGCGGCAGCTGCTGAAGGCGCGCAACGAGGCGCTGGAGCGTTCGCTCAAGCTCAACGAGACGATGGCGGCGGTGCTCACCCACGATCTGCGCACGCCGCTGTCGGCGATCCTGCTGTGTGCTGACAAGCTGGCGCTGGAGCTTCCTGCGGGCAATGACGGCGCGCAGCAGACCCTGAAGCACCTGGAGGCCAGCACGCTGCGCATGGCGCGCATGGTCGAGCAGCTGCTGGACTTTTCGCGGATCCGCAGCGGCGGGCTGCGCCTGCAGGCCAGCGCCTGTGATCTTGCCGAGGTCACGCGTGCGGTGGTGGCCGAAGCGGGCAGCGCCCACGGCCACGCACGGGTGCATCTGGATATGCTGGGCGATACCCGCCTGCAGGGTGATCTGGATCGGCTGGGACAGGTTGCCGCCAACCTGATCGGCAATGCGCTCACCCATGGCAGTGAGGCGAGGGTGGAGGTGGACGGCCGTGATCCGCGCAGCGTGCTGCTGCGGGTGAGCAACGCGGGACGGATCGACGACGCGCTGCTGCCGCGCCTGTTCGAGCCGTTCAAGGCCAGCTTCCATCCCAGCAATGGCCTGGGGTTGGGCCTGTATATCGTCGATCAGTTCGTGCGCGCGCACGGCGGGCATATCGCAGCGCGCAATGAAGCCGGTCAGGTGGTGTTCGAAGCCCGGTTGCCGAGGCGCGTAGAGGCGCTGCCGGCGGCCGCTACCTGAATTCTTCAGGAAACACCCGCGGGCACTGAGACGGACTCGTCCGCAGCTGCTACCGTGGCTGTACATCTTGTCAAGGAAGCGCCATGCCACTGCGTGCCATCGCCTACGTCAGCCAGGCGCTGCCGGATCTTTCCGCTGAACGGCTGCGGGCGCTGGTCGATGATGCAGCCCGTTTCAACAAGATGGCGGGCGTGACCGGTGTGCTGCTGCATGACGGCGGGCGATTCCTGCAGTACATCGAAGGGCCGCCGGATGGTATCGATTCGGTGTACGAACGCATCCTGCAGGCCGGTAGCCATATCGACATCATCGAACTGGCGCGTGGCCGCCTCGGCCAGCGCCAGTTTCCGTACTGGTCGATGCGCGCGTTGCCGGTGGAGGAGGCGCTGCTGCGGCAACTGTCTTCCAGCGACTGGTCAGGTTTCACCCGCGCGTTGCATGGTGACCTGTCGGCGCCGACCCCGGTGGATCTGCTCGATCAGGTCGTGCAACCGGTGCTGCACGCAGGTTGAACCCGCGTGGAAGGTTCAGCGCGCTACATTTCCGCAGTAGGCGGCGTGCAACGCCTGCAATACGCCCAGCGCCGGCCCTTCCACCACCCGGTAGTGGATCGCCTGCGCTTCGCGCCGGGTCGCGACGATGCCAAGTCCGCGCAGCACCGCCAGATGCTGGGACAGCGCTGATGCGCTGAGCCCGGTCAGTGCCTGCAGTTCCGGTACTGGCGCCTCGCCTTCAACCAACCGGCACAGCACGCGCAGCCGTGCAGGATGGGCCAGGCTTTTGAGCAGCGCCGCGGCCTGGGCGGCATGCCCGGCCATCGCGGCAGTGTCGAGCTCGATGCGGGTCATGGTTGACCTTTTGTTTTAGAAGAAGCTAATTTAGAAAAAGCTAATTCAAAAGGCAAGCGAATGAACGGAACAACTGGAGGCAGGTCATGACCGTGCCGTGGGCCGCCGTCGCGGGGGGGGCGTTGATCGGTGCGGCGGCGGTGGTGTTGCTGGCGACCACGGGCCGGGTGGCCGGCATCAGCGGCATTGCCGCTGGCAGCGTGCGCGCAACGCCGGGCGAGCGCGGCTGGCGCTGGGCATTCCTGCTCGGCCTGCTTGCCGCTGCCGGGGGTGTGCTGTACTGGCAGGCCGTGCCAGGCCAAGCGCCCCGCGACCTGTTGCGTGACGCCTTGCCGGCGTGGCAGCTGGTTGGCGCCGGCCTGCTGGTCGGATTCGGTACGCGGTTGGGCAACGGCTGCACCAGTGGTCATGGGGTGTGCGGCGTGGCCCGCGGCTCAATGCGGTCACTGCTGGCGGTGGTGGTGTTCATGGCCTGCGCAATGTTGACCACATTCCTGATCCGTCATGGCGGGGGCTTCGCATGAGCCGCGTGATGGTGGCCGCCGGCGCGGCAGGGGCGCTGTTCGGCGCGGGCCTGGCGCTGGCCGGCATGACCGATCCGCGCCGCATCCTCGGTTTCCTCGACATCGCCGGCGATTTCGATCCCACCTTGGCCTGGGTGCTGGCCTCGGCACTGCTGGTCAGCGCGGTCGGCCAGCGCTGGGTGCTGCGGCGCCCGCAGCCGTCATGCGCAACGCGCTTCCAACTGCCCGCCGCGCGCGCTGTCGATGTACGCCTCGTGCTGGGCGCGGCATTGTTCGGAATGGGTTGGGGCTGGGCAGGCTATTGCCCGGGCCCTGCCATCGCCGGGCTGGCGGTGGGATCGCGCGAAGCGCTTTGGTTCGTGCCGGCGATGCTTGCAGGTTTCTGGCTGCACGATCGCCTGGTTCGCCCGGGCTTCACCGCTGTGTCACCCTGAATCGGGTCATATCCACGGATCACGGGGAAAGGAGCGCAACGACATGGCACGGATGAAGTGGAAGGAAAGGGCACTGCTGGCGGTCGCGCTGGCTGCCGCAGTGGCACCGGCGCTGGCCTGCACGCGCGCGGTCTACCTGGGCGACAACGGTGATGTGATCACCGCTCGCTCCATGGACTGGAAGGTTGATGTGGCGACCAACCTCTACGTGCTGCCGCGCGGCATCGCGCGCACCGGCCAGGCCGGGCCGAAGTCGCTGGCCTGGACGGCGCGCTACGGCTCGGTGGTGGCCACCGGTTATGACGTATCGACCACCGATGGCATGAACGAGAAAGGCCTGGTGGCCAACCTGCTGTGGCTGGTCGAATCGGAGTATCCGAAGCAGCGCGGCAACAAGCCGGGCCTGGCCATCTCACTATGGGCGCAGTATGTGCTGGACAACTTCGCCACCGTAGACGAGGCGGTCGCGGCGCTGCAGCGCGAGCCGTACTCGATCGTCACCGACAAGGTGCCGGGCGAAGACCGCCAGGCCACGCTGCACCTGTCGCTGTCAGATGCCAGTGGCGACAGCGCCATCGTCGAATACATCGGCGGTCGCCAGGTGATCCACCATGACCGGCGCTACCAGGTGATGACCAACTCACCGATCTTCGAGCAGCAGCTGGCACTCAACAGCTACTGGCAGCAGATCGGCGGCACGGTGATGCTGCCGGGCACCAACCGCTCAGCCGACCGTTTCGCGCGCGCCTCGTTCTACATCAACGCCATTCCCAAGGCGGAAGACCCGGTGGTGGCGCTGGCCAGTGTGTTCAGCGTGATCCGCAACGCCTCGGTACCGTATGGCATCACCACCCCGGGCGAACCGAATATTTCATCCACGCGCTGGCGCACCGTGGCCGACCACAAGCGGCGGTTGTACTTCTTCGAATCGGCACTGACACCGAACACCTTCTGGGTCGACCTGAACAAGGTCGATTTCGGCGGCAAGGTGCTCAAGCTCGATCTCGGTCCGGACCAGCGCAATACCTTTTCCGGCGACGCGCTGGGCCACTTCGTGCCCAGCGCACCGTTTGCGTTCCTCGGCGTCGACGGTTAGTTCGACGCCTGGCTGGAAGCCGGATAGACCGCCTGGATCGTGCAGCCGCCGCGGGTGTACTGCGGCAGCGGCGCCAGCGCGTCGTTGCGCAGGTCACCATTCTCGAATCCGGCGGTGAGGATGCGATCGCCCGGATTGCCACAGATCAGGCCGTTCTGCATGCCGGAGTGGAAGCTCAGCTGTGGCGCACGGTCGAGCTGGCGGCAGTGGCTGCCAAGCTCCACGCGATAGTAGCGGTGACCCCCATTGCGATGCGGATTGGTCTCCACCAGCATGCCCTGCGGGTCGGACGACCACGCGCGCACGTTGCGCGTGGCAAAGCAGTACGACGGCGAACCACCGAAACTGCGGCGGATGTCCCTGCGCTCGCGGATGGTCAGGGCGGGCAGGGTGGCCATGCGCAGGCGATCGCTGTCGCGGGCAACGCTGGCGTAGTCGCGATCCTGCACGGGGGTCACCGCGCTGATCGCGCAGCTGCGGCCATCGACCACCAAACGCTCGCTGGGGCGACCGCAGGCCCAGCCGGCGGGTGCTTCAAGTTTCAGCGTGGTGGCACCGCGGACGCCGGGACACTCTTCGCTGAAGTCGATCCGATAGGCCTGGCCCGAGGCGGCTCGCAGGGCGATTGAACGCGATGAAGCCTGCTCCACTTCCTGGACGCCGACCGCGTCCATGCAGTGCGGGGCCGGTGGCGTACGTTCCTGCGCGGAGGCCGAGGCGGTGAGCGCCAGGCCGAGGCTGGTGGCAAGCACCAGGGACAGCTGCTGATGGGTCATGACCTGCACTCCCTGCGTTGGATGACGGATCGACTATAGCAGCGGTTTGCACGGCCGTTGTTACACGCGCACACTGCCCGGATGGGCGCCATCTTCCATCTGCGGCACTACGGGCAGGCCACCGGCCTGGACCGCCATGACTACGCGCAGTGGGTGCTTCCGCTGCAGGGCGAACTGCAGTTCGAGATGGAAGGGCGCGGCGGCCGGCTGGACCTGCTGCAGGGGGCATTTGTGGCCGCCGGCGAAGCACATGACCAGATGGCGGACGGCCCCAATGGTTTCGTGATCGTTGATTGTCCTCCAGGCGTGCTGGATGACGGCACGCAGGAGCATCTGTGCCGCCAGCGCTGGCTGCATCTGCCGCTGGCATTGCGTCTGCGCCTGGCCGAGGTGCAGGCAGGGCAGCCGATGCCGGCGTTGCTGCCGCAGTTGCTGCAGGTATTTGCACCGGCGGGCAGTGGGGCGCGCATGCAGGGCCTGTGCGCGGCGGTGCAGGCCGATCCCGGCCGGGCCTGGCCGGTTGCCCGGATGGCCGGATTTGTCGGTGTCAGCGAGGGCCGGTTGCACGCATTGTTCCAGCGCGAGTTCGGGCTGAGCCCGCAGGCCTGGCTCAGTGCGTGCCGCTTGCGTTGGGCCAAGCATCAGCTGCGCACCACTGCCGCGCCGATCAGCGATATCGCACTGGCTGCAGGTTATTCCGAGCAGAGCGCACTGACCCGTGCGCTGCGCCGCGAATGTGGCCAGACCCCCGCTGCGTGGCGCAGGGGTGCCGGCTGAGTTGTAGAGCCGAGCCGATGCTCGGCTGCCCTTGTCTGCACAACGGCGAATCGCAGCCGAGCATGGGCTCGGCTCTACAGAGGTGACAAGGCAGCAGCCTGGGTCAAGAGCGCCCAGCGGCCAGCGCTTACACTGCGCGGCCCGTTCCATCCGCCCGGACAACCCGAATGCGCAACAACCCGATGGCCGTGGGCATCGCCAATGGCGTGGCCGCTGGCGCACTGTGGGGCGTGGTCTTTCTCGCGCCTGCCGTGCTTCAGTCGTTCAATGCGTTGCAACTGTCCGCCGGCCGCTACCTGGTCTATGGCCTGATGGCAGTCGCCCTGCTGCTGCCGCGATGGAAGCGGCTGGCACCGC
Organism: Stenotrophomonas sp. T8; assembly: GCF_051853085.1. Lineage (NCBI taxonomy): Bacteria > Pseudomonadati > Pseudomonadota > Gammaproteobacteria > Lysobacterales > Lysobacteraceae > Stenotrophomonas > Stenotrophomonas sp. T8. Next base: position 1,604,008 of record NZ_CP195329.1, read on the forward strand.
GGCTGGGCCGTGCCGAATGGCTCGGCCTGCTGTGGCTGAGCCTGGCAGGCAACCTGGTGTATTTCCTGCTGCTGGCGACCGCCGTGCAGTGGGCCGGTGGCGCTGCGGCATCGCTGATCGTTGGCCTGATTCCGGTGGTGGTCACCCTCGTTGGCGTGCGCGAGCAGGGCGCTGTACCACTGAAACAGCTGCTGCCGGCACTGGGGCTGTGCGTGCTGGGGGTCGCCCTGGTGGGTTGGGAAGCGCTGATGTCCGAGCACCTGGCCACCCCGTGGCGGCAGCGCCTGATCGGGCTGCTGTGCGCGTTCGGTGCGCTGTTCTCGTGGGCGCTGTATTCGATCGGCAACAGCCGCTGGCTGGCGCGCAGGCCGGACCTGTCCAGCCATGACTGGTCGCTGCTGACCGGCGTCACCACCGGCGGCCTGGCCCTGCTGCTGGTGCCGATGGCCTTCATCGGGCACACCGGCAGCCATACGGCGGCGCAATGGAGCGGGTTCTGGGCGATCAGCGCCGGCGTGGCAGTGGTGGCCTCGATCCTCGGCAACGCATTCTGGAACCGTGCCAGCCGCCTGCTGCCACTGACCCTGACCGGCCAGATGATCGTGTTCGAGACCCTGTTCGCGCTGCTGTACGCCTTTGCATGGCAGCAGCGCTGGCCCTCGCTGCTGGAAGCGCTGGCAATCGTGTTCCTGGTGGCTGGCGTGATGCTGTGCGCGCATGCGCATCGCACACCACGGGCGATCGCCGAACATGCCGGCTGAATGCAGTCGTCAAGCGTGCTGATGCCGGCTTTGTCTCAGTTGCAACCAAATGTCGGCACGTTGGCCGATGATCGCTGCATCGGTTTTTTGCATCGCAGCACTTGACAGCGGCAGGGCGCACAGTGTTTTCTGTGCGCCATGGTCCTTGATGCCGCCCACGCCAGTCTGATCGCCCCCGCCATTGCGGGCCGTTCGACTGCGCCGGCCGCGACCATCACCACCATTACCACCACCACCGTCACCACTGCCCTGGTGCGGCCCGTCGTCTTCGTGTAACTCCCGAAAACCACGGCCCCGCACCCTACAGGTGGCGGGGAAACTCGACACCTGCATGCGACGGGGCCTCCTACCGAGGTCTGCATGTCTCCCCACGCCCCCGCTCATTCCGTTGCCCCGGCCGACCTGGCTGCCGCGTTCACCGTCGTGCACAAGTTCGGCGGCACCTCGGTGGCCGATGCCGAACGCTATCGCCATGTGGGCGGCCTGTTGCTGGCCCGTCCCGAATCGCTGCAGGTCACTGTCGTCTCGGCGATGAAGGGCGTCACCGACGCGCTGATCGAACTGGCCCAGCTGGCGGCCAAGGGCGATGGAGGCTGGCGTGAGGCCTGGCATGCCCTGCGCGCACGCCATCGCGGCGCTGCCGTGGCGCTGCTGGGCGAGCAGGTGGGCGAGACGGTCGAATGGATCGACGCCCGCTTCGATCAGCTGGCCGAAGTGCTGGCCGCGCTGGAAGTGATCGGCGAGCTGCCGCGCGAGGTGCTGGACCGTGTGCAGGGCTTGGGCGAAGTGTTTTCCGCACAGCTGCTCGGCACGCATCTGCGCGCGCTGGGCGAAGACTGCGCGGTACTCGACGCGCGCGATGTGCTGGTGGTCGGGCATGGCGAACTCGGCGTGGATGTCGACTGGGAAGCCAGTGCCGACCGCCTGGCCAAGTGGCGCCTGCAGCATCCGCAGTCGCGCCTGGTTGCCACCGGATTCGTCGCACGCGATCGCGATGACCGCATCACCACCCTCGGTCGCAACGGCAGCGACTATTCCGGTGCGATCTTTGCCGCGCTGTTCAACGCTGACGAGCTGCACATCTGGACCGATGTCGATGGCGTGCTGTCGGCGGACCCACGGCTGGTGCCCGAGGCGGTGCAGCTGGAAGCGCTGAGCTACGACGAGGCCTGCGAACTGGCGTACTTCGGCGCCAAGGTGGTGCATCCGCAGACGATGTCGCCGGCGATCCGACTCGGCCTGCCGATCTTCATCCGCAATACGTTCCAGCCGGCGCATCCGGGTACGCGGATCAGCGCCGAGCGCTCGCCGCGCGGGCCGGTGAAGGGCCTGACCCTGAGTCCCGGGCTGGCGCTGCTGAACCTGGAGGGCACTGGCCTGATCGGCGTGCCGGGTACCGCCGAGCGTGTGTTTGCCGCCCTGCGCCAGGCGCAGGTCTCTGTGGTGATGATCTCGCAGGGTTCCTCGGAACATTCGATCTGCTGCGTGGTGCGCGCCGCCGAAGCTGCGCGCGGCCGCGAGGCACTGCTGCACGCATTTGCGCACGAGCTGTCAGCGGGACAGGTGCAGCGCGTGCAGGTCAGTGAGGGCGTCAGCGTACTGGCTGCGGTCGGTGACGGCATGGCCGGGCAGCCAGGTGTGGCGGCGCGCCTGTTCGAGGCACTGGGGCGTGCGCAGGTGAACATCCTGGCGATCGCGCAGGGCTCGTCCGAACGCAACATCTCGGTCGCCGTGGATAGTGCCGATGCCACCCGTGCGTTGCGCGCGGCGCATGCAGGCTTCTGGCTGTCGCCGCAGACCTTCGCGGTCGGTGTGATCGGGCCCGGCAACGTTGGCGCCGCACTGCTGGACCAGTTGCTGGCCGCGCGCCCGCAGCTGCTGGCCAAGGCCAATGTGGATCTTCGCCTGCGTGCGCTGGCCTCGCGTTCGCGCATGCGCCTGGAAGTGGACGGCCTGCATGCGGACTGGCGCGAGGCCCTGCGGGACGCGGGTGAATCCAGCGATCTTGATCGTTTCACCGAGCACCTGCTGGCTGCGCACCTGCCGCATGCGGTGGTGATCGACTGCAGTGGCAGTGCCGAGGTGGCCGAGCGCTACGAGGGCTGGCTGGCGGCAGGCATCCATGTGGTCACCCCGAACAAACAGGCGGGTGCCGGGCCGCTGCCGCGCTACCAGCGCATCCGCGCCGCCGCAGCGGCCAGTGGTGCGCGCTTCCGCTACGAGGCCACGGTGGGCGCGGGCCTGCCGGTGATCACCACGCTGCGCGATCTGGTCGATACGGGTGACGAGGTGCTGGCCATCGAGGGCATCTTCTCCGGCACGCTGGCCTGGCTGTTCAACCGCTTCGATGGCAGCCAGCCGTTCTCGCAGCTGGTCGCGCAGGCGCGGTCGATGGGCTATACCGAGCCGGATCCGCGCGATGATCTGTCCGGTGTGGACGTGGCACGCAAGCTGGTGATCCTTGCACGCGAGGCCGGCCACGCGCTCAGCCTGGAACAGGTACAGGTGGAAAGCCTGGTGCCGGCACTGCTGCGCGACGGCAGCGTGGATGACTTCATGGCACGGCTGGGCGAGTCCGACGCCAGCCTGCTGCAGCGCCTGCAGGATGCACGGGCGCGTGGCGCGGTGCTGCGCTACGTGGCACGGCTGGGCACCGACGGCGCCTCGGTGGGCCTGCAGGAACTGCCGGCCGACCATGCCTTCGCCAACCTGCGGCTGACCGACAACGTGGTGCAGTTCCGTACCCGCCGCTACTGCGACAACCCGCTGGTGGTGCAGGGACCGGGCGCTGGACCGGAAGTGACGGCGGCGGGCGTGTTCGCCGACCTGCTGCGGGTAGCCGCTGGCGAGGGAGCACGCCTGTGATCGCACGTGCATTTGCGCCCGCCTCGGTGGCCAATGTGGCGGTGGGCTTCGACATACTGGGGCATGCCATTGCAGGCGTTGGCGATACGGTGAGCGTGCGGCGTATCGATGAGCCGGTGGTGCGCATCGAGGCGATCCGCGGCAGTGCGGTCGAACTGCCGCTGGAGGCGGCCGGAAACACGGCAGGTGCGGCGTTGATGTCGCTGCGCGCAGGGCTGGGCCTGCACTTCGGCTTCGCGGTGGAGATCGACAAGGGCATTCCATTCGGCTCCGGCATGGGGGGCTCGGCAGCCTCGTCCGTCGCTGCGCTGGTTGCTGCCAATGCATTGCTGGATGCGCCGCTCTCGCGCGAGGCGCTGTACCCGTTTGCACTGGATGGCGAGGCCGTGGCCAGTGGGGGCCGCCATGGTGACAACGTGGGGCCGCTGCTGCTCGGCGGGCTGGCGTTGTGCACGGCTGACCGCCTGCTGACGATCCCTGTGCCAGCCAGTTGGCACAGCCTGCTGGTGCACCCGCACGCGGTGCTGGAAACCCGTCTGGCACGCCAGGCGCTGCAAGGCAGCTATGCGCTGGGTGAATTCGTGGCGCAGAGTGCGAATCTTGCGCTGGTGCTCAGCGGCTGCCATCGCAGCGACGCGGCGCTGGTGCGCGCTGGCCTGCGCGATGTGCTGGTGGAGCCGCGACGGGCGGGTCTGATCGGCGGCTTCGAGATGGCTCGCGATGCGGCGTTGTCAGCCCGTGCAATGGGCGCGGGCATCTCCGGTGCCGGCCCCAGCGTATTCGCCTGGTTCGAAGATGCCGACCAGGCCCACGCTGCCGCGGCGCCGGTGCAGGCCGCATTCGCTGCTGCCGGCTTCGACAGCGATGCCTGGGTGTCGCCGCTGGATGCGCCGGGAGCCCGGCTGTGCTGAATCCTTCTCCCTCTTTGGATACTGAACCCATGCAATTCGTTTCGACCCGCGGCCGGTCCCCGGCCGTTGGCCTCAGCGCGGCCATCGCTGCAGGCTTGGCACCCGATGGTGGCCTGTACGTGCCCCAGGCACTGCCGGCGCCACGTGAGCTGGAAGCCGGTGCGACCCTGGCCGATACCGCTGCAGACCTGCTGGCACCGTTCTTCGCCGGGGATGCGCTGGAGGCCGCATTACCGTCGATCTGCCGCGAGGCGTTCGACTTCCCGGTGCCGCTGCGCGCGCTCGGTGACGGTGACCACGTGCTGGAACTGTTCCATGGACCGACGGCGGCGTTCAAGGACATTGGTGCGCGTTTCCTGGCCGGTACGCTGTCGCGGCTGCAGGCCGGCAAGGACCGCGAACTGACCATCGTCGTCGCCACCTCTGGCGATACCGGCGCCGCCGTTGCCGCGGCCTTCCATCGCCAGCCAGGCGTACGCGTGGTGGTGCTGTATCCGGATGGCCGCGTGTCACCGCGCCAGGCGCACCAGCTCGGCTGCTTCGGTGACAACATCCAGGCGCTGTGCGTGGCCGGTGCCTTCGACGACTGCCAGGCCATGGTCAAGCAGGCGCTGGCCGACCGCGAACTGCAGGCACAGGTGCCGCTGAGCTCGGCCAACAGCATCAGCCTCGGTCGCCTGCTGCCGCAGATGAGTTACTACGCACATACGGCACTGAGCCACTACGCGTTGCATCGTCGCCGGCTCAACCTGGTGGTACCGACCGGCAACCTGGGCAACGCAATGGCCGCAGTGCTGGCGCGCGCGCTGGGCGTGCCGATCGGACAGATCGTGCTGGCCACCAATGCCAACGCCGTATTGCCGGCGTACTTCAACGGTGGCGAGTACCACCCGCAGGCCAGCGTGGCGACCGTGGCCAATGCCATGGATGTGGGGGCGCCCAGCAACTTCGAGCGCCTGCGCTGGCTCTACCAGGGTGACGATGCCGAACTGCGTGCTGCCTTCCGGGCGTTTGCGGTGGATGACGTGACCATCCGGGCCACCATTGCCGCCGCGCATGCCAGCAGGGGCGAGCTGTTCTGCCCGCATACGGCTACGGCGGTGAAGGTGCTGCAGGACCTGCGCGCCCGTGGTGCCAAGGGCGACTGGGCGGTGGTGGCCACCGCGCATCCGGCCAAGTTCGAGGCCGTGGTCGAGCCGTTGATCGGCGAACCTGTGGCCGTGCCGCCGGCATTGGATGCGTTGTTGCAACGGGCGGCGCACGCCGAACCGTTGGCCGCCGATTACGCGGCGTTGCGCGAGGTGTTGTTGCGTTGATCGGAGATGGATGGGATTGCCGGCCGCTGGCCGGCAATCCCAGCAACCGCAGTGCGGTCAGATCAACCCTTCACCGGCCAGCGTGCGCAGCCCGTCCTCGTCGAGGATCTCCACTACGTTCAGGTGGGGCAGGGCAATCAGCCCTTGCTGGCGCAGCTTGGTGAAGGTGCGGCTGACCGTTTCCATGGTCAGGCCCAGATGGTCGGCGATGTCGCCTCGGCCCATCGGCAGCGACACGCGCAGGCCGTCGCCGCCCAGCCTGGCTTCACGCGCGGCCAGGCGCAGCAGGAAATCAGCCAGCTTCTCGGCCGGCTGCAGGCGTGCCAGCGCCAGTGCAGCGTCCTGCGCGGCATCCAGTTCCTGGCAGGCACGCTGCAGCAGCTTGCGCTCCAGGTGCGGGAAGCGGCTGCGGAGCGCCTTCATCTGTGGCAGCGCGACGCGGCAGACACGGCTGTCGGCGATGGCTTCGATGTCGTAGCGGTGATGGTCGCTGCCGCTCAGGCCCAGGTAGTCGCCGGGCAGCACGAAGCCGTTGATCTGGCGGCGGCCGTCGGCCAGGGTGCGTACCAGGCGCAGTGCGCCGGCAGTCAATGTATAGACATGGTCGCGTTCTTCACCCGTGCGGGCCAGCGTGCTGCCCATGCTGACCTGCTGCGAAACGGTGACCTGTTCCAGCGCCTGCACTTCATCGGGCGACAGCGCCGAGCACACCGCAAGGTGGCGAACCGAGCAGTGCAGGCAGTCCAGCGTGGTGCAGGACGGCGAGGCGGGATCGTTGGTGGCGGGCGGAGCGCCGGAAGGCCGTGACATGTTGCGGGGGCGTATCGCGGGCGGGGGAGGGCCTTATGATACTTCAAGCGGCCGTTCGACCCTGCCCGAGGCGGGGGCGCTAGAATGTCGCCCCCTCCCACGTCCCGTTCCAGCAGGAGTTCCGCCCGTGATCAAGCCCCGTACCCCGCCCGGCACCCTTGAACTGCTGCCGCGCGAGCAGATTGCGTTCCAGCGCATGCTGGACGTGATCCGCCGCAACTACGAGCGCTTCGGGTTCCTGCCGGTGGAGACGCCGGTGTTCGAGCTGTCCGACGTGCTGCTGACCAAGTCCGGCGGCGAGACCGAGCGCCAGGTGTACTTCGTGCAGTCCACCGGTGCGCTGGCCAATGCGGCCGAATCGGGCGACCGTTCGCTGCCGGAGATGGCGCTGCGCTTCGACCTGACCGTGCCGCTGGCACGCTACGTGGCCGAGCACGAACACGAACTCACCTTCCCGTTCCGTCGCTACCAGATGCAGCGCGTTTACCGCGGCGAGCGTGCTCAGCGCGGCCGTTTCCGCGAGTTCTACCAGTGCGACATCGACGTGATCGGCAAGGACAGCCTGAGCGTTCGCTATGATGCCGAAGTGCTGGCGGTCATCCACGCCGTGTTCTCGGAACTGCGCATCGGTGACTTCAGCATCCAGCTGAACAACCGCAAGCTCATGCGCGGCTTCTTCGAGAGCCTGGGCGTGGCCGAAGGCGAGCGCCAGCTGGCGGTGCTGCGTGAAGTGGACAAGCTGGACAAGCGCGGCGCCGATTACGTGCGCGAGACGCTGGTGGGCGAGGGCTTCAACATCCCGGGCGAGCAGGTCGAGAAGATCCTGGCCTTTGTGGCCGTGCGTTCGCAGGGCCATGCCGATGCGCTGGCGCAGCTGGCCACGCTTGAAGCCGACGGCGGCTCTTCGGAAATCCTGCGCACCGGCGTGGCCGAGCTGCGCGAAGTGCTGCAGCTGGTGCAGGCGCTGGGTGTGCCGGAGAGCGCGTACTGCCTGAATTTCTCCATCGCGCGCGGCCTGGACTATTACACCGGCACCGTCTACGAGACCACGTTGACCGACCATCCGCAGATCGGCTCGATCTGTTCGGGCGGCCGCTACGAAGACCTGGCCAGCCACTACAGCAAGTCCAAGTTGCCGGGCGTGGGCATTTCCATCGGCCTGTCGCGCCTGTTCTGGCAGCTGCGCGAGGCCGGCCTGATCGATGGCATCGAGGCCAGCAGCGTGCAGGCGCTGGTGGCGCTGATGGACGAGCAGGGCATGCCGCAGTCGCTGGACATCGCCCGCCGCCTGCGCGCCGGTGGCATCAATACCGAAGTGCAGATGGAGCCGAAGAAGATCGGCAAGCAGTTCCAGTATGCCGCCAAGGCGGGCATCCGCTTCGTGGTGCTGGCCGGTGAGGACGAGCTGGCGCGCGGCGTGGTGGCGGTGAAGGACCTGGTGCGCGAGCAGCAGTTTGAAGTCTCCCGCGATGAGCTGGCGAGCACTTTGCAGGTGGAGCTGGAGCAGTCCAAGGTGATGTAACGGCCACTGGCAGCATGCAACACTTCAAGGAAACGCCCACCAACCGGTGGGCGTTTTCGTTTCCGGGCCCCGGCCGTCCCGACAGCTCGCGGCCAACCGTCGAAGGCGGGGTGGGTCCGGTTGAGGGGGCGTGAGCCGCATAAATGCGGCGACCGAGCTTACATGGGTGAGGGCGCTTTGCTTGCGAAGCACTGCTTCGCAAGCGCCCGAACGCCCAGCCGCCAGCGGCTGGGCCGGGCCCCGGAGGGGTACTTGCAGCGCCCCCCTCAAGCGGATCCATCCCGCCAACCCTCGGAAACCAGCTTTGCTGTTGCTCTGGCTCTTGCCTCTGCGGGTGCAGGGCAGCAGCCCTGCCGTACCCCAACTGACGATTTGACGCACTGCGCAAGAATGCGCTAATGTACTAACGCGCTATTACATTGATGCATGGAAACAGCCCCGTGAAAGCCCGCCCCGAGATTGCCGCCAAAGACCCGAAGGCCGACCTGGAAGCCCTGGCCCTGGCGTTTGCCGCCCTGCGCGAGCCGGAGCAGGTGGAAGCCTTCCTGCGCGATCTGTGCACGCCGGCCGAACTGGAAGCCATGGCCGACCGCTGGAAAGTGGTGCCGTTGCTGCAGCAGGGCGTGCCGTATCGCGAGATCCACGAGCGCACCGGCGTGAGCGTGACCACCACCGGACGGGTGGCGCGCACGCTCGAGCATGGCCATCGAGGCTATGCCGCCGCCATCGACCGCCTTGCTTCGCGCTGATCCGCGCCCCGTTCCGAACTTCGAGACCTCCCCCATGAGTGCAACCCAGGCAGCGCCGGCACGAGACCGGCTGCGTATCGCCATCCAGAAGAGTGGCCGGCTGGCCGAGCCCGCCCGCAACCTGCTCAGCGCCTGTGGCCTGAGCTGGCGCGAAAGCCGTGACAAGTTGTTCTGCTACGGTGAATCGCTGCCGGTAGACCTCCTGCTGGTGCGCGACGACGACATCCCCGGCCTGATCGCCGACGGCGTCTGCGACCTCGGCATCGTCGGCCGCAATGAACTGGACGAGCAGGCCGCGGCACGCCGCCAGATCGGCCTGCCTGACGCCTATCAGGCGCTGCGCGGGCTGGGCTTCGGCCAGTGCCGGCTGATGCTGGCGGTGCCGGAGGAATGGCAGTGGCAGGGTCCGGCGCAGCTGGCCGGTACCCGCATCGCCACCAGCTACCCGGCCATCCTCACGCAGTGGCTGGCGGAGCAGGGCGTGGACGCGCAGGTGGTCGAATTGTCCGGTTCGGTGGAAATCGCCCCGCGCCTGGGCACTGCCGACCTGATCTGTGATCTGGTCTCGAGCGGTGCCACGCTGCGCGCCAACCAGTTGACCCCGGTACACAACCTGCTCGACAGCGAGGCGGTGCTGGCCGGTGCAGTACGAGTGCCGGATGATGCACGCGCTTCGCTGCGCGCGATGCTGCTGCGCCGACTCGATGGCGTGGTGCAGCGCCAGGACCGCAAGCTGCTGATGTTCCGCGCCAGCGAGGACCGCGTCGACGCGCTGGCGCAGTTGCTGGCCGATGCCGAGCCGCTGGTGCGGTTGCCGGCCGATGGCGGTGCGCTGCGCCTGCAGACCATGTGCCCTGGCCCGCTGAGCTGGCAGCGCATGGAGGAACTCGAGCGCGCGGGTGCGCAGGGCCTGATGGTACTGAGCGTGGAGCGGTCGCTGGCATGAACCGTCTGATCTGGTCCCGACTTGATGAGGCCGCGCGCAGCGCGGCATTGACCCGCCCGGTGCAGACCGTGGCGCAGCAGACCCGCGACGCGGTGGCGACGCTGATTGCACAGGTGCGCGCGCAGGGCGACGACGCGCTGCGTGCGATCACCGCACGCTTCGATGGTGTCGAACTGTCGTCCTTTGAAGTGAGCGAAGCCGAGTTCGCGGCGGCCGAAGCCGCTGTCCCCGCCGAACTGCGCCAGGCCATGGTGGACGCGGCCGAGCGCATCGCCCGCTTCCACGCCGCCGGCATGGGCAAGGGATACGCAGTTGAAACCGCACCAGGCGTGGTCTGCGAACGCATGCTGCGTCCGATCGGGCGGGTGGGCCTGTACGTGCCGGCCGGCAGCGCGCCGCTGCCGTCTACCGCGCTGATGCTGGGCGTTCCGGCACAGCTGGCCGGCTGCCCGCAGGTGGTGCTGTGCACGCCGCCGCGAGCCGATGGCAGCGCAGACCCGGCCGTACTGGTGGCGGCGCGGCTGACCGGCGTGCAGCGCGTGTTCAAGCTGGGCGGCGCGCAGGCGATCGCCGCGATGGCCTATGGCACCGCCAGCATTCCCGCCTGCGACAAGCTGTTCGGGCCGGGCAACAGCTTCGTGACCGAAGCGAAGCAGCAGGTCGCACAGGAGGGCGCCGCCGCCATCGACATGCCGGCCGGTCCTTCGGAGGTGCTGGTGATTGCCGATGCCGGTGCCAATCCGGCGTTCGTGGCCGCCGACCTGCTGTCGCAGGCCGAACACGGCCCGGATTCGCAGGTGCTGCTGCTGACCGACGATGCCGGGATGCTGGCGGCGGTCGAGGCTGACGTCGAGCGCCAGGTGGCCCTGCTGCCGCGCGAGCAGATTGCGCGCCAGGCGCTGTCAGCGTCGCGCCTGATCCAGGTTGATTCGTTGGACGAGGCCTTCGCGATCAGCAACCGCTATGCGCCGGAGCACCTGATCCTGGCGCTGCGTGATCCGCGTGCGTGGCTGGACAAGGTGCAGGCGGCCGGCTCGGTGTTCCTGGGTGATTACACCCCCGAAGCACTGGGTGACTACTGCAGCGGCACCAACCACGTACTGCCCACCGCCGGTGCCGCACGTGCCTACAGCGGCGTGAGTGTTGCCAGCTTCCAGAACCTGATCAGCGTGCAGAGCGCCAGTGCCGCCGGCCTGGCCGCGATCGGCGGCTGCGCGCGCATCATCGCCAGCGCCGAAGGCCTGGATGCCCACGAGCGTGCGGTGGCATTGCGCATGGAGGTGGCGGCATGAGCGCGGCTATCGAGGATGTGCTGGCGCTGGTACGCCCGGATCTGCAGGCGTTCGCCGGCTACAGCTCGGCACGCAGTGCGGCGGTGCAGGGCGAGGTCTGGTTGAACGCCAACGAGTCGGCCTGGGCCAATCCGGCCGATGCGGCTGGCAGCAGCCGGCGCTATCCGGAGCCGCAACCGTTGGCGTTGCGCGAAGGCTTGGCGGCGCTGTACGGCGTGACGCCGCAGCAGCTGCTGGTCGGCCGCGGCAGCGACGAGGCCATTGATCTGCTGGTACGCGCGCTGTGCGTGCCGGGTCGCGATGGCGTGCTGGTCACGCCGCCGGTGTTCGGCATGTACGCCGTCTGCGCGCGCCTGCAGGGTGCCGCATTGATTGAAGTGCCGCTGGTGGACAGCGAGGATGGCCTGCGCGCCGATCTGGATGCGGTGATCGATGCGGCCAAGGCGCAGGGTGCCAAGCTGGTGTTCCTGTGCGCACCGTCGAACCCGGCCGGCAGTGACATCGCCTTGGAAGAGGTCGAGCGTGTGGCGGTTGCGCTGCGCGGGCAGGCGCTGGTGGTGGTGGACGAGGCCTATGTGGAGTACGCAGGGCGCGCATCGGCCACCACGCTTCTGGCCGCACACGCCAACCTGGCGGTACTGCGCACCTTGTCCAAGGCGCACGCGCTGGCTGCTGCCCGTATCGGCACCCTGATGGCCGCCCCGGAGCTGATTGCTGTGCTGCGCCGCTGCCAGGCGCCGTACCCGGTGCCGACGCCGTGCGCGGAACTGGCGGTACAGGCGCTGCAACCCGCCACGCTGGCCAGGACCGCCGAACGCGTAGCCACGGTGATTGCCGAGCGCGAACGCCTGCGCGTGGCGCTGCTGGGCCTGCCCGGCGTGCGTCGCGTCTACCGCTCATCCGGCAACTACCTGCTGGTCCGCTTCGCCGATGCCCAGGCCGCGTTCGATACGCTGCTGGCTGCGGGCGTGGTGGTGCGTGACCAGCGCGCCGCGCCGCAGCTGGGCGATGCCCTGCGCATCAGCATCGGCAGCCCCGAAGAAAACGACCGCGTGCTTGCGGCCCTGTCGGCGCGGAGGGCCGCAGCATGACCCCGATCCTGTTCATCGATCGCGACGGCACCCTCATCGAGGAGCCGGCCGATTTCCAGATCGACGCCTACGAAAAGCTGCGCTTCGTGCCGCAGGTGATCCCGGCCCTGCTAAAGCTGCGTGATGCCGGCTATCAGTTCGTGATCGTCACCAACCAGGACGGCCTGGGCAGCGACAGCTACCCACGCGCCAGCTTCGATGGCCCCAACGACCTGATGCTGCAGATCTTCGAGAGCCAGGGCATCACCTTCCGTGACGTGCTGATCGACTGCAGCTGGCCGCAGGACAATGCGCCGACCCGCAAGCCGGGCATCGGCCTGATGACTGGCTACCTGCAGGACCGCAGCATCGACTGGGCACGCTCGGCCATGGTTGGCGACCGCATCACCGACCTGCAGTTCGCCGACAACCTCAACATCCGGGGCTTCCAGTTGCGTACCGAACAGTTCGGTGGCGAATGGGACTGGCCGGGCATCGCGCACGCGCTGGCCGACGCGCCGCGCACCGCCGTGGTCCAGCGCAACACCAAAGAAACGAAGATCCGCGTTGAGCTGGACCTGGATCGCGCCGGTGATGCGCGCATCGCCACCGGCCTGCCGTTCTTCGACCACATGCTCGAACAGATCGGCAAGCACGGCGGCTTCGCCCTCGATATCCAGGCCGAGGGTGACCTGCACATCGATGAGCACCACACCATCGAGGACACCGGGCTGGCCCTGGGCCAGGCCCTGCGCGAGGCGCTGGGCGACAAGCGCGGCATCGGCCGCTACGGCTTCACCCTGCCGATGGACGAGACCCTGGCCAGCGCCGCGCTGGACTTCAGCGGCCGCCCGTACTTCGTGTTCGAGGGCGAGTTCAAGCGCGAGCGGGTGGGCGACATGCCGACCGAGCTGGTGCCGCACTTCTTCCGTTCGCTGTGCGATGCCAGTGGCCTGAACCTCAACCTGCAGGTACGCGGCGACAACGATCACCACAAGGTGGAGGCCTGCTTCAAGGCGCTGGCGCGCGCACTGCGCCCGGCGCTGGCCCGGCAGGGCACGGCACTGCCGAGCACCAAGGGGGCATTGTGAGCGACGTCGCGCTGATCGATGCCGGAGGTGCCAACCTGGGCTCGGTGCGCTACGCACTGGAGCGCCTGGGCGCGACGGTGCGGCTGGTGCGCGACGCGGACGGCCTGGTGGGGGCGCGGCGGGTGATCCTGCCCGGCGTCGGCGCCGCCAGTCCCGGCATGCAGCGATTGCACGCGCAGGGCCTGGTGGAGCCGTTGCAGCGGCTGGAGGTGCCGCTGATGGGCATCTGTCTTGGCATGCAGTTGCTGTTCGAACGCTCCGAGGAAGCGGGCGTAGAGACACTGGGACTGATTCCGGGCGTGGTGCGCAAGCTGGTGCCGGCCTGTGGCATCCGCGTGCCGCACATGGGCTGGAACCGCCTGCTGCCGCTACGTGAGTCGCTGCTGTTGCAGGGTGTGCCGGAACGCGCCAGCGCCTACTTCGTACACAGCTATGCGGCACCCTTGAATACCCACACCGTCGCTGCCTGCGACCACGGCGGGCTGTTCACCGCCGTGGTGGAGCAGGGGCGTTACTACGGCGCGCAGTTCCATCCCGAACGTTCCGGCGAAACCGGCTCGCTGATGCTGCGCAATTTCCTCGAGGGCACTGCTGCATGAGTTTCATCGTCTACCCCGCGCTGGATATCCGCGATGGCCGCGTGGTGCGGCTGCGCCAGGGCGACTACGCGCAGGAAACCTCCTACGGCGACGATCCGCTGCCGCGCGCGCAGGCGTTCGCCGCGCAGGGCGCGCAGTGGATGCATCTGGTCGACCTGGATGCTGCACGCGCTGGTGGCTATACGCTGGCGCCGCTGCTGGCGGCGATCCGCGCGCAGGCGCCGCTGCAGGTGCAGACCGGTGGTGGCGTGCGTGGCCGCGACGATGTGGCGCGCATCCTTGATGCTGGTGCCGGCCGCGTGGTGGTCGGTTCGCTGGCGGTGCGTCGTCCCGATGAAGTGGTCGGCTGGCTGGAGGAATTCGGCGCCGAGCGCATCACGATTGCGCTGGACGCGCGCCAGGACGCACAGGGGCAGTGGCAGCTGCCGGTGCACGGCTGGACCGAGAACGCCGGGGTGACCCTGGATGACCTGGCCCAGCGCTACGCGCGCGCCGGCATGCGCCATCTCTTGTGCACCGACATCGCCCGCGACGGCATGCTGGCCGGGCCCAATATCGGCCTCTACCAGCACCTGTCGGCCTTGCTGCCGGGGGTGGCGGTGCAGGCGTCCGGCGGCATCCGTGACGTGGCCGATGTGGCCGAGGCGCGTGCCGCCGGCTGCGGTGGTGCGATTCTCGGCAAGGCCCTGCTGGAGCAGCGCATGGACCTGGCGGAGGCGCTGGCATGTTGAGCCGCCGCATCATTCCCTGCCTCGACGTGCGCGATGGCCGCGTGGTCAAGGGCGTGCGCTTCCGCGACCACGTCGACATGGGCGACATCGCTGAGTTGGCGCAGCGCTATCGCGACCAAGGGGCGGACGAGCTGGTGTTCTATGACATCGGCGCCAGCCCCGAGGCGCGTTCGGTCGACGTTGCCTGGATCGAGCGCATCGCGCGGCTGATCGACATTCCGTTCTGCGTGGCCGGGGGCATCGACAGCGTGGAAACCGCGCGTCGCGTGTTGTTCGCCGGTGCCGACAAGGTGTCGATCAACTCCCCCGCGCTGGGCCGCCCGGAACTGATCACTGAACTGGCCGACGAGTTCGGCGTGCAATGCGTGGTGGTCGGTGTCGATTCGGTGCGCGAAGCGGATGGCCAATGGCGGGTGCGCCGCTTCAGCGGAGACCCGGACAAGACCCAGGCGGTGCCACTGCGCACCCTTGACTGGATTGTCGAGGCGCAACGTCGGGGCGCCGGTGAGATCGTGCTGAACTGCATGGACAGCGATGGCGTGCGCCGCGGCTACGATGTCGCACAGTTGCAGCAGGCGCGGGCACTGTGCCAGGTGCCACTGATCGCCTCCGGTGGCGCCGGTGCGATGGAGCACTTCGCCGAAGCCTTTGACCAGGCCGACGTCGATGGTGCGCTGGCGGCGAGCGTGTTCCACAGCGGCGCCATCGCCATTCCGGAATTGAAGCGCTACCTGCGCGGACAGCAGATCGAGGTGCGGGATGTCTATTGAAGTCAGGCCTTCGTTGGACGCATTGCAGGCACTGGACTGGGGCAAGGGTGACGGCCTGCTGCCGGCCGTGGTGCAGGATGCCGATACGCTGCAGGTGCTGATGCTGGGCTATGTCAGCGCAGGATCGCTGGCGGCCACGCTGGCCGTCGGCCACATGACGTTCTTCAGCCGCAGCAAGCAGCGGTTGTGGACCAAGGGCGAGCAGTCCGGCAACGTGCTGGTGGTGCAATCGATCAGCGTCGACTGTGACGCCGACACGCTGCTGGTGATGGCACGGCCGGCCGGGCCGACCTGCCACACGGGTGCGGAGAGCTGTTTCGACCAGGCGCCGAAGGACTTCCTGGGCGGGCTGGGCCAGTTGGTCGCGATGCGTGAGGCGCAGCGCCCACCGGGCAGCTATACGACCCGCCTGTTCGAGGGCGGCATCCGCCGCATCGCACAGAAGGTGGGTGAGGAGGGGGTGGAGACCGCGCTGGCGGCGGTTGCGCAGGATGACGAGGCGCTGCTCGGTGAGGCTTCGGACCTGCTGTACCACCTGCTGGTACTGCTGCGCGCGCGCGGTCTGTCGCTGGACGATGCGCGGGCGGTGCTGGAAAAACGCCATCGTTGAAGCGTGGTAGTGCCGGCCGCTGGCCGGCAACCTCATCATCTTCGGGCATCGAGGGGCTGCCGGCCAGCGGCCGGCACTACCCGCTGGAAATGCAGGCGGGCATCGCTCGGCTCTACAATACCGCGTCTCTTTCTGCTGGATCTCTCCCATGAAACTGCCTGCCGCCTGGCTGTGCTGCCTGTTGCTGACCTCGCCGGCCTGGGCTGCGGACACCGTGGTCACCGGCAAGGTCTATCTGGAGCGTGACGGCAAGCCGGGCCGCGGTGCGACCGATCCGGGCCTGGCCGGGGTGCAGGTCTCCAACGGCGAGGCCATCGTCAAGACCGCCGCCGACGGCAGCTACAGCCTGCCGGTGCGCGACGGCCAGACCGTGTTCGTGATCAAGCCCGATGCGTATTCGTTCCCGAAGGCGGCAGACGGCCTGCCTTCGTTCTGGCGCCACTTCCGCCCGAACGGCTCGCCGGCGCTGAAGTACGGCGGCATCGCCGCCACCAGCGATGTCACCCGCAACTGGGATTTCGCGCTGCAGCCGGATCGCCATGACAGCCGTCGCGGCTTCCAGATGCTGGTCTTCACCGACTCCCAGACCGCCAGCCTGAAGGACATCGGCTACTACCAGCAGTCGATCGTGTCGCCGCTGGTCGGCCAGACCAAGGCGCGCATGGGCACCACCTTGGGTGACATCGTCAACGATGACCTGACCCTGTATCCGGCAATCAACAAGGTCACTACGTCGCTGGGCGTGCCGTGGTTCCATGTGCCGGGCAATCACGATCTCGATTTCGATGCCGCCAGCGATGAGCATTCGCTGGACAGCTGGCGCAATATCTACGGCCCGGATACCTACGCGGTGGAAGAGGGCGGTGCCAGTTTCGTGTTCCTCGATGACGTGGTGTATGACCCCAACGCAAGGCCGAAGTATGTCGGTGGCCTGCGCGAAGACCAGTTCGCTTTCCTTGCCAGCTACCTGAAGGGCCTGCACAAGGACCGCCTGCTGGTGCTGGGCATGCACATCCCGCTGTTCGACGCCGCGCCGGGGCGCGAGACCTTCCGTCATGCTGACCGCCAGCGCCTGTTCGACCTGCTGAAGGACTTCCGCAACGTGCTGGTGCTCAGTGGCCACAGCCACACCCAGCAGCACGTCTACCACGGCAAGGCCGACGGCTGGAACGGTGACAAGCCGCTGCACGAATACAACGTCGGTGCCAACTGCGGCGCGTTCTGGTCGGGGGTGAAGGATGCCGCCGGCGTGCCGGACAGCACCATGAGTGATGGCACGCCAAAGGGCTACGCGTTGCTGGACATCGCCGCCAATGGCAGCTACAGACTGCAGTACCGGGTGGCCGGCAAGCCGGCCAGCGAGCAGATCGGCCTGCATGCGCCGAAGGTGCTGCGCCAGGGGGCCTATCCGGCGTGGGGTGTGTACGCCAACGTCTACATGGGCGAGGACGCCAGCGTGGTCGAGTACCGCGTTGATGGCGGCGCATGGCAGCCGATGAAGCAGGTCAGCCAGCCCGACCCGCGCCTGATGGTAGAGAACGTGGCCGACGATCTGGCTGACAGCCTGCGTGGCTACGACCGCTCGCCGGAGGCCACCGCTTCGCCGCACCTGTGGCGTGGGGCGTTGCCGACCGACCTGGCCGTGGGCAGCCACAAGGTAGAGGTACGCTCCACCCAGCCCGATGGCGTGGTGTTCACCGCCACCACCCGCTACAGCCTGCAGACTGCCCAGCCCTGACACGCCGCAAGGCCTCTCCAGCGAAAGGACCCCGCATGGATATCCGCTTCATGGCCGGCACCACGCCGGTGACCCTCAGCCGCCACTGGTTCACCGGCGCGATGCTGCTGCAGAGCGCCACCGAGAAGGTCTGGGTGCAGCATCCGCTGCATCCGGGCACCCACTTCTCGTTCTCGCTGGTACAGTCGTGGCTGCGCCACATCGCCGGCCATGAGGTGCTGGTCGAGCGCACCCGGCCGCTGTTGTTCGCCGGCTTCCGCCCGCAGCGCCTGCGCGTGCTGGTTGATGGCGTGCAGGTAGCCGAACAGGAAGGCATGTAGGCCAACCTGAACCGCCGGCGCGCTAGGCAAAGCCGCTCCGAT
Source organism: Stenotrophomonas sp. T8 (assembly GCF_051853085.1). Taxonomy (NCBI): domain Bacteria; kingdom Pseudomonadati; phylum Pseudomonadota; class Gammaproteobacteria; order Lysobacterales; family Lysobacteraceae; genus Stenotrophomonas; species Stenotrophomonas sp. T8. Next base: position 1,622,151 of record NZ_CP195329.1, read on the forward strand.
GCCTGAGAATCGGGGCGATTCAATCGATCCAAGCAGGCCAGCGTGACCATCGCAGCAGCGTCCCCGGTTTCCACCGACTCCGCCCGCGGCGGTCTTCCGCGCAGTCTCGTTGTCGCCGATGTCGGCGGCACTTTCGCCCGTTTGGCGCTGGCTGAAACGCAACCCGGCCAGGCACCACTGCTGGGCAGCCATCGCACCTACGCCTGCGCCGAGCATCCCAGCCTGGCCGCGATCCTTGCTGATTTCACCGCAGGCCTCGGCCAGCCGGTACAGGCCGCCGTGGTCGCCATCGCCGGCCTGCTCGATGGCGATGTGCTGATCAATTCCAACCTGCCGTGGACGGTCTCGCTGTCGGCCACGCGGGTGCAGTCCGGGCTGCATGAGCTGCAGCTGATCAATGATTTTGAAGCGGTGGCGTTGGCCATTCCCTACCTGCAGCCTGACACCCTGGTGCCGCTCAATGGCGATGCTGACCCGGCGCAGGCGTTCCCGGCGCTGGTGCTGGGCGCCGGTACCGGTCTGGGTGCAGCATTGCGCTTTGCCGACGGCGAGCGTCCGGTGCTGGCCAGCGAGATCGGCCATGCCGCGCTCGGCGCCGGCAACGCGCTGGAACTGCAGGTGCTGGACAAGCTGCTGCAGCGCTGGCCGCACGTGGACAACGAGCGCGTGCTGTCCGGCAGTGGCCTGATGAACCTGTATCCGTGCCTGTGCGAATTGCGCGGCGTCACTCCGGTGTGGAGCAGTACCGAGGCACTGATCGGTGCCGCGCGCAGCGGTGAGGATGCGCTGGCGGTGGAAACGCTGCAGGTGTTCTGTGCCTGGCTGGGCAGCCTGGTAGGCGACGCAGCGATCGCGGTGGGTGCGCGTTCGGTGTACCTGGCCGGGGGCATTTCCGCGCATGTGCAGGATTTCCTGGCCGATGGTCGCTTCCGTGAGCGCTTCCTCAACAAGGGCGTGCTGACCGAGGTGCTGCGCCAGGTGCCGGTATGGCGCGTGGAGCATGGCCAGCTGGGCGTTCTCGGCGCAGCGGTCTGGTACGCCGCACGGCAGCCCACGCACGACTGATCGGCGTGGCCGGCATCGGGCCGGCCGTGTATTGCAGACTGGGAGGGGAAGATGGTGGATCGCAGGCAGTTCCTGCAGGCCGGCGCACTGGCCGCAGGCATGGTGGCCTTGCCGGGCGTGCAGGCGCGCACGCAGGGTGGGGCCAGGGTGGTTTCGACCTGGGACTTCGGCGTGCCGGCCAACCAGGCCGCGTGGAAGGTGCTGGCGCAGGGTGGCAGCGCACTGGATGCAGTTGAAGCCGGTGCACGCTGGGCCGAGAGCGAGTTGTGCAACCCCACCGTCGGCCATTGCGGCAACCCGGATCGCGACGGCGTGCTGAGCCTGGACGCCAGCATCATGGATGGCGATGGCCGTTGTGGTGCGGTGGCCGCGCTGGTCGACATCCTGCATCCGGTGTCGGTGGCCCGCAAAGTGATGGAAAACAGCCCGCACGTGCTGCTGGTGGGCGAGGGCGCGCAGCAGTTCGCGGTGCAGCAGGGCTTTGAACGCAGGCACCTGCTGACGCCGCAGGCCGAAGCGGCCTGGCGCGAGTGGCTGAAGACCGAGAAGTACCAGCCGCAGATCAATGCCGAGCGCCGTGGTATTCCCGGCAACAGCGACAACCACGACACCATCGGCATGCTGGCGCTGGATGCCAAGGGCCATCTTGCAGGTGCCTGCACCACCAGCGGCATGGCCTGGAAGCTGCACGGCCGGGTCGGCGACAGCCCGATCATCGGCGCCGGCCTGTATGTCGACAACGAAGTGGGCGCGGCCACTGCTTCGGGCGTGGGTGAGGAGATGATCCGCAACGCCGCCTCGTTCCTGGTGGTCGAGCTGATGCGCCAAGGGCGCTCGCCCGCGCAGGCCTGCCGCGAAGCCATCGACCGCGTGGTGCGCAAGCGCCCCGAAGCGAGCAGAACATTGCAGGTGTGCTTCCTGGCCATGAACAAGCAGGGCGAGGTGGGTGCCTACGCGTTGCACCGCGGCTTCGTCTACGCCGTGTGCGATGGACAGCGCCAGGACGACCTGCGCGACTCGCCGTCGATCTACATGAGCACTCAGGCGTGAGCACGCGGCTGACCCTGGAGATCGCCAGCAACTCGCTGGCCTCGGCGCTGGCCGCGCAGGCCGGCGGTGCCGACCGCATCGAACTGTTCGAGAACCTGGCCGAGGGTGGCACCACGCCGTCGTTTGCCACCATCGCGATCGCCCGCGAACGCCTGTCGATTCCGCTGTTCGTGCTGGTGCGCCCGCGCCCGGGTGATTTCCACTACGACGCATTGGAAACCGAACTGATGCTGCGTGACATCGCGCAGTGCCGCGCGCTGGGCTGCGATGGCGTGGTGATCGGTGCGCTGGATGTGCAGGGCGGTATCGACCTGGCGTTGTGCCGTGAACTGGTGCAGGCCGCCGGGCCGCTGCAGGTGACTTTCCATCGTGCCTTCGACGCGGCCCGCGATCTGCCGGCGGCGCTGGAGCAGGTGATCGGACTGGGTTGCCAGCGCGTGCTGACCTCGGGCGGCCAGGTCAGCGCAGAGGCCGGCGCCGATGTGCTGGCGGGTCTGGTCACCCAGGCGGCGGGACGTATCACGGTGATGGCCGGCGCCGGGCTGGGCCCGGCCAACATCGCCGCCGTTGCGCGACGGACCGGCTGCACCGAACTGCACGCCTCGGCCAAGGGCCTGCGCCGCTCGGCGATGCAGTTCCAGAACCCGGCTTTGCGCGGCCTGGACCCGGACTGGAGCCAGACCGCCACCGCGACCGTGGCCGCGCTGCGGCAGGCGCTGGACGGCGCAAGGTAGCCCGCTTCTGCTGTAGAGCCGAGCCAACGCTCGGCTGCGCTTTGCGGCAAACGACATCAGCCGAGCACGGGCTCGGCTCTACAGTCGCACGCGACGACGCGGACAAAACCGTTCCGCGCGCGGTTGTCGCGATCGTGTCATTGACGTGTGCGCTGTTCTCTCAGCGATGTTTCGCAACCCTTTGATTGTTCTTGATACCTGCGGCTGATAGCGGCATTGCCTAGGGTGTTGCTGCATCGCCGCATGCCCGGCGTGGTTCAGCTGTGCTTTAGTTTGGATCGATCCACAGGGGAGGTGCCATATCGGTCGTGAACCGATCCAGGCGCCTGGATCCGTCGTAGTGCCGCGCCACCGTCCGCCCGTGCGTCCACATCTTCGAAGAGCAACCACCCATGGCTCAGATCGTCCACAAGCGTCGTCACCTGCTGTCCCAGGCACTGGTCCTGGCCCTGTTGCCCCTGGCCGCGGGTGCACAGGAAGCGGCCAGTTCGTCCACCAAGGACTTGGATGCGGTCACCGTTACCGGTTCGCGCATCAAGCGCGCCGCGGTCGAAGGCCCGGCCCCGGTCAACGTGATTACCACGCAGCAGATCCAGAAAGAGGGCTTCGTCAGCGTGTATGACGCGCTGAAGACGCTCACCGAAGCGACCGGCACCGTTGAAGCCGCCTCGCAATGGGGCTCGCACACGCCCAACGCCAGTGGCCTGAACCTGCGCGGCATGGGCCCGAACCGCTCGCTGCTGTTGGTCAACGGCCGTCGCGTGGCCGATTACCCGCTGCCGTATGGCGGTGAAACCAACTTCTCCAACTACGGCAACATTCCCGCTGCCGCGGTCGAGCGCATCGAAGTACTGACCGGCGGCGCCTCGGCGATCTACGGTTCGGATGCGATCGCCGGCGTGGTCAACGTCATCCTCAAGACCAACTACGACGGCGACGAAGTGCGCGTGCGTGGCGGTACCTCCACCGAAGGTGGGCGAGATACCTGGGACCTGTCCTGGGCCGGCGGCAGGACCGGCGACAACTGGAGCGTGACCTACGCGCTGCAGTACACCAAGCGCGATCCGCTGTTCGGACGCGACCGACCGCAGATGGACGACGCCGACGACGCACCGTATCCCTCCTGGAACATGGAGCAGCGCAAGGTCGGCTTCCGCCCCACCTCGGGCCTGGCATTGATCGACCCGACCAACGGCCAGCGCCTGGCACCGCCTGCAGGCACCTGCGAGAAGTTCGACGGCGAGTACTACACTGCCGATCGGCTGGTCTACAACTACGCTACCAACACCATCACCAACACCGGCCGCCTGTGCGGCATGAGCGCCGACTACGCCAACTGGCTGCTGACCGGTGGTGCCGAGAACGTGTCCGGCAACCTGTATGCCACCTTCGATTTCAGCAGCGACCTGCAGGCCTGGACCAACCTGGCGGTGTACCGCTCCGAAGCGATCTGGGGCACCAACCCGCCCAGCGTCTCGCTGATCGACGACGACAACGGCTATTACTGGGATGCCAACCGCAACCGCCCGATCCTGGGCGTGCGCCAGTTCACCCCGAACGAAGTCGGCGGCCTGGACACCCTGCGCAACACCAACCGCGAGCTGTCATGGGACTGGAGCGCGGGCCTGCGTGGCCGCCTTGCCGACCGCTTCGACTGGAGCGCCACGGTGGGGCGTTCCTACTATCGCGTGGAAGAACGGCAGAACGTGGTGGACGAGCAGAAGTCGTACGACTTCTTCCTCGGCCCGCGCCTGGGCACCACCGCCGACGGCGAGGCGATCTACGCGTTGAACGAATCGCGCTGGTGGAATCCGCTCACGCCGGACCAGTACTGGCAGATGGGCACGGTCGCCAGGAACCGCGCGTCATCGTGGGTCAACCAGGCCTCGGCGGACATCACCGGCGAGCTGTTCCAGGGCTGGGCCGGCCCGATCTCGTTCGCCGCCGTGGCCGAAGTCGCGCAGCAGGGCTATCACCTCAGCCCGGACCCGCGCGCCGGCATCGACTTCGATCTGCAGAACGTCGATCGCGGTGGCGGCGAGCGCACCCGTTACTCGGCCGGCGTCGAGTTCAAGATCCCGCTGCTGGAGAGCTTGACGGCCACCGCCGCCGCCCGCTACGACCGCTATGGCAACTACAAGGCCGATGACAGCAGTGAAGCGCTGGATATCGGCAGCCAGAAGGAGACCACCTGGAACGTCGGCCTGGAATGGCGCCCGGTCGAATCGCTGCTGGTGCGTGGCTCGTATGCCACCAGTTTCCACGCGCCGGACATGCACTACCTGCTGGGCCAGCCGAGCAGTTCCGAAGTGCAGACCTATGACCGCCTGCGCTGCATCCAGAGCGGTGCCTACCTGGTCAACAACTGTGGCGTGGGCAACACCGATGTCTGGTACACCTTCGACGTGAACCGGCGTGGCACGCCGCTGCTGCGTTCGGAAACCGGCGATTCGTGGACGGTCGGCTTCGTCTGGGACGTGATGCCGAACCTGTCGTTCAGCGCCGACTACTGGGCGATCAAGCTGGAAGACATGATCGTCGACGTCGGCGCCGACGAGGTGCTGGCCAGCGAGGCCGGCTGCCTGACCGGCAAGAACATCGATGGCACGCCGTGGGCCAATCCGGCCGGTGGCGACTATTGCGCCGGCATCCTGGCCCGCGTGAACCGTGACAGCAGCGGCCGCCTGGTATCGATCGAGCGCGGCCCGTTCAACCTGGCCAGCCGGGAAGTGCGCGGCATCGACCTGACTGCACGCTATCGCCTGGAAACCGCGCAGTGGGGCAGCTTCCAGCTGGGCCTGAACTACACCAACCAGATCTCGACCAAGGAACAGCGCTACGCCAACGACCCGAACCCGGAACGGCGCGACCGGGACCTGCGCAGCAAGCTGCGCGCGAGCCTGGCCTGGCAGCGCGGCAACTGGAACGCCAACGTCTATGCCGACCGCGTGGGTTCGGTGCCGGGCGTGCGCTATCACTGGGGCACCGACCGCCTGGACAATCCCGGCGGCTGCCTGCCGTTCGCCGACGGCTACGTGCCCAGTGACAGCCCGTCGCTGAACTGCCTGGAACCGGCACAGCTGCCGGATGGCTCGGTGAACCCGAACCCCAACGCGGGCCAGCAGACCTCGCGCTACTTCGGCCGGGTCGGCCCGTTCATCACCTGGAACGTCAACGTGGGTTACCAGGTGACCGAGCACGCCAAGGTCAATGTCTACGTCAACAACGTGTTCAATTCGGCCAGCTGGAACCACAAGGACCCGTACAAGCTGGACTATGACTTCGCCCCGACCCGGTTGCTGAGCGCGGTCGGCCGCGAGTTCGCATTGGAGTATGTGTTCACCTTCTGAGGAGACCGACCTCCGCCGCTGGATCCACGCCATGCGTGGATGCGGAAACGGGACGCCGGGGGCGGCGCTCCCTTCAGGCATGCGGACAGGCTGGATTTGACCTTCCCACGATGGCAAGGTTTAGCCTGTCCGCATCCAGAAGGAAACCCGGGAATCCGATCATGAGCACGCCGCGCGCCGCTGCCGCCCCCGCCAGCCCCTCCACCATCAGCCTGCCCATCGAGGGCATGACCTGCGCCAGCTGCGTGGGCCGGGTCGAGGCAGCACTGTCCAAGGTCGAGGGCGTGGGCAGTGTCTCGGTGAACCTGGCCACCGAGCGGGCGGACATTCGTCCGTCGGGCCCGGTGGATCGCGCGGCGCTTGTCCAGGCAGTGGAGCGGGTGGGCTATGACGTGCCCGTGGCGACCACCGAGCTGGCGGTCGAAGGCATGACCTGCGCTTCCTGCGTGGGCCGTGTCGAACGCGCGCTGTTGGCCGTGCCCGGCGTCAGCCAGGCCAGCGTCAACCTGGCCACCGAGCGCGCCACGGTGCGTGGCATGGCGGACGTGGCTGCGCTGGTCGCCGCGATCGACAAGGCCGGCTATGACGCACGTGTGATCGAGGCGGGTGTGCAGTCCGATGATCAGGCTGCGGAAAAGAAGGATGCCGAGCGCGCCGAACTGAAGCGCGACCTGATCGTGGCCACCGCGCTGGCACTGCCGGTGTTCGTACTGGAAATGGGTTCGCACCTGATCCCCGGCATGCACGCATGGGTGATGTCCACCCTCGGCATGCAGGCCAGCTGGTACCTGCAGTTCGTGCTGACGCTCCTGGTGCTGGCCATCCCCGGGCGCCGCTTCTACCAGAAGGGCTTCCCGGCGCTGCTGCGGTTGGCCCCGGACATGAATTCACTGGTGGCGGTGGGCACCGCCGCGGCGTTCGGCTATTCGGTGGTAGCGACCTTTGCACCGCGGCTGCTGCCGCCGGGCACGGTGAACGTCTACTACGAAGCGGCGGCGGTGATCGTCGCGCTGATCCTGCTCGGCCGCTTCCTCGAGGCCCGGGCCAAGGGCCGCACCTCCGAAGCGATCAAGCGCCTGGTCAACCTGCAGGCCAAGGTGGCCCATGTGATCCGTGACGGCCGCGCGGTCGAAATCCCGGTCAATGAAGTGCAGAGCGGCGACCTGGTGGAAGTGCGCCCGGGCGAGCGCGTGCCGGTCGACGGCGAGGTGGTTGAGGGCCGCAGCTACATCGATGAATCGATGATCAGCGGCGAGCCGATTCCGGTCGAGAAGCTGCCGGGCAGCAGCGTGGTGGGTGGCACGGTCAACCAGAAGGGCGCACTGACGGTGCGGGCCACGGCCGTGGGCGCGCAGACCCTGCTGGCGCAGATCATCCGCATGGTCGAACAGGCGCAGGGCTCGAAGCTGCCGATCCAGGCGGTGGTCGACAAGGTCACGTTGTGGTTTGTGCCGGCGGTGATGCTGGCCGCGCTGGCGACCTTCGCGGTCTGGTTGATCTTCGGACCATCGCCGGCACTGAGCTTCGCGCTGGTCAATGCGGTGGCGGTACTGATCATTGCCTGCCCGTGCGCGATGGGCCTGGCCACGCCGACCTCGATCATGGTCGGAACCGGTCGTGGCGCCGAAATGGGCGTGCTGTTCCGCAAGGGCGAGGCCCTGCAGCTGCTGAAGGACGCGCAGGTGGTGGCGGTGGACAAGACCGGCACGCTGACCGAAGGCCGCCCGCGCCTGACCGATCTGGAGATTGCTGCCGGCTTCGATCGCAACAGGGTTCTGGCGGCAGTGGCCGCGGTGGAGTCGCGCTCGGAGCATCCCATCGCCCGCGCGATTGTTGATGCCGCGACCGGGCAGGGCATCACGTTGCCGGGCATGGTCGACTTCGAATCGGTCACCGGCATGGGTGTGCGGGCCAGTGTCGAGGGTGCACGCGTGGAGGTCGGTGCCGATCGCTTCATGCGCGACCTGGGCGTGGACATCACTGCATTCGCAGCATTGGCGGCGGAACTCGGCACGCAGGGCAAGTCACCGATGTACGTGGCCATCGATGGACGCTTGGCCGCGATCATTGCGGTATCCGATCCGATCAAGCCGAGCACCCCGGCAGCGATCGCGGCGCTGCATCGGTTGGGCCTGAAGGTGGCGATGATCACCGGCGACAACGCCGGGACCGCGCAGGCGATCGCGCGCCAGCTCGGCATCGATGAAGTGGTGGCCGAGGTGCTGCCGGAAGGCAAGGTCGAGGCAGTGCGTCGGCTGAAGGCCACGCATGGGCACGTCGCCTTCGTCGGCGACGGCATCAACGATGCCCCTGCGTTGGCTGAAGCCGATGTCGGCCTGGCCATTGGTACCGGCACCGATATCGCGGTGGAGTCGGCCGACGTGGTGCTGATGTCGGGTAACCTGCAGGGCGTGCCCAATGCCATTGCGCTGTCCAAGGCGACGCTGGGCAACATCCGGCAGAACCTGTTCTGGGCGTTCGCCTACAACACCGCATTGATTCCCGTCGCGGCCGGCGTGCTGTACCCGGCCTGGGGCGTGCTGCTGTCGCCGGTGTTCGCGGCCGGTGCGATGGCGCTGTCCAGTGTGTTCGTGCTGGGCAACGCGCTGCGCCTGCGCCGCTTCCAGCCGCCGATGGCGGATGCCCACGCCACGACCCATTGAAGGAGAACCGCATGAACATCGGTGACGCCGCCAAGGCCTCCAGCGTGTCGGCGAAGATGATCCGCTACTACGAACAGATCGGCCTGATCCCCGCGGCCGATCGCACCGAATCGGGCTACCGGGCGTATTCGCGGGCGGACATCCATCGCCTGCGCTTCATCCGCCGCGCGCGCGATCTCGGCTTCCAGGTGGCCGAAATCAGTGACCTGCTGGGCCTGTGGAACGACACCGCGCGGCACAGTGCCGACGTCAAGCACCTGGCCGAGCAGCACATCGCCGACCTGGAACAACGCATCCAGAGCATGCGGCAGATGGCCGACACGCTGAAATCGCTGATCCGTTGCTGTGCAGGCGACGAGCGCCCTGAGTGCCCGATCCTGGAGCGGCTGGGTGAAGACGATGAGGCTCCGCTGTCGGTCGATGCAGCGAAGACCGGCGCGGTGCGGCGGCGCGCGCGCAAGCGCTGAGTTTCCATGTCGCGTACAAAAAAGCCCGCCCGGTGACAGTGCACGGGGCGGGCTTCGCTGTGGCAGAGGCCAGGGGATCAGGCAGTGCGCGGCGGGAAACCCGCATCGTTCAGCGCGGCGAACACCTGCTCCTGTGATGCGGTGGTCTGCACCTTGACCAGGCCGGTCGGCGGATCGGCCACCACACTGGCGTTCGGATCGATCTGCTGGATGGCGCGGGTCACGCTGCGCGCGCAGCCGCCGCAGGTCATGCCGTCAACATGGAATTCCATCTGTAGCTCCTTCGGTGCTCGTGAGATGAAACCAGTGTGCACCTTCCAACGATGGCAGGGTCAAGCAGGTGGCTGAACGGCGGCGCAGGCACCCATGAAAACGGCAGCCGCCTGTACCAGCGCGGCTGCCGTGGAGGACCATTCCCGCCGGGGCGGGCAAGACTGCGCCGGGCCAGGCCCGGCGCTGCCTCAGAACTTCCAGTTCACGCCGAAGTACAGCTGGCGGCCGGCGTACAGGTTGGACAGCAGGCGGGCCTGGCTGTCGTTGCCGATGTAGCTGCGCAGCTCGGACTTGGTGGCGTTCAGTACGGCGGCGGTCACCGTCCAGTCCGGAGTGAGGTTGTAGGCCACGTTCAGGTCAAGCTGGCTGTAAGGCTTGGTGTAGGTGGTCATGCCATTGTTCAGGCCGCCGACCACTTCACCACGACGGTTGTACGAGGCGCGCGCCAGGAACTTGTCGTTCTCGTAGAACACCGTAACGTTGGCCTGGTTCTTGGCACTGCCGACCAGCGGCGAGGAGCCGATTTCCTCGCCATCCAGCACGATCGAGGCCAGGTTGGTGTCGTTGTAGGTGTAGTTGGCCTGCACGCCCAGTCCGAAGTCGAACGTGTACTGGCCATACAGTTCCACGCCCTGGGACACGCCATCGCGGCCATTGGCCTGGGTCTCGTACTTCTGCACGGTGACCGACTGCCCGCCGACGTTCATCTGCTGGTCGCGCACCACCGGCACGGTGAAGTTGTCCACGTTCTTGCGGAACACCGAAACACCTGCGACCGCGCCCGGCTGGAAGTACCACTCCAGGCCCAGGTCGAACTGTACCGCCTTGAACGGTTCCAGCGCCTTGTTGCTGCCCGAGCCGTACCAGCCGGGCGTGTCGGTGCCGCCGGTGACGCGGCGGTCGTTGGCGTACTCTTCGCTGATGTAACGCAGACCACCGGGATAGGCGATGCTGGTGTAGCTCGGGCGCGCGACCACCTTCGATGCCGCGCCACGCAGCACCAGGTTGTCGGTGATGTCCCAGGCAATGTTGAAGCTGGGCAGCACGTCGGTATAGGTCTTTTCCAGCGACGACAGGGCATACACCTTGTCGCGCACCTGCGGGTCGGGCAGGCGGACGAAGCCACCCTGGCAGCGCAGGTTCGGGTCGGCGGCCGGATCATCGCAGCTCATCGGCGCGCCGCTGGCGTTGTCGACGAAATAGTCGTTGAAGCGCTCGACCGAATCGCTGGACTGGGCGAACTGCTTGGTCCGCACCACGCGCACGCCGATGTTGCCGCGTACCCGCTCAGTGCGGAAGTTGGCCTGGAAGTAGCCGGAATGGATCTTCTCGTTGACGTCGTAGACGAAGTCTTCTTCGGTACGGTTGTGCGAGCCACCGTAGGTCTTGTTCAGGTAGTCGATGTAGGCCGGGTAGTTGATGCCCGGGAACACGTTGGCGTTGAATGCGCCGGTGATGTTGCTGATCGGGTTGGACAGGAAGAAGCCCGGTTGCGCATCGCCTGCGGTCGGATCGCAGCCGGCCTGGTAGCGATTGTTGTCATAGTCGGACGGATCCAGGCCCGGGCACACCCAATAGGTGTTGCCGGTGTTGCGGTGGACCTTGCCATCGCGGTACTTGGCGCCGAACTGGATCGAATCCAGCCAGCCGGCCTCGAACAGCTTGGTGACGTCGGCCTGGAAGTAGTTCTGCTTGACCTCGGTCTGCATCCACGACGAATCGGTCGAGCCGGTATCGACTTCGGCCACGCCCGCCATCAACTGCTGCTGCAGGTCCGGCGAGAACTGCACCGACGGCGTGCCGGTCAGGTCCCAGGCGGTGTACTGGTTGCCGGACTGCCACTGGTTGCCAACCTTGCGGCGCGGCTTGGCCGACATGCGGAAATTCATCGACGGACCACCTTCGGACCAGGTGCGGCCGCCGGTGAACGAGGCCTTCCACAGCGGGCTGATATCCCAGTCGATGGTCAGGTCGGCGGTCTGCGACAGTGCCTTTTCCTTGCTGTATCCACCGGTGAGCTGCGGAGTGGGGATGGTGCAGTCGTCCGGGCCCCAGCCACCGGGTTCCAGGCCGGCTGCCGCTGCTTCTTCCTCACTGCAGTAATAGGTCTTTCCGGCCAGCTTCTGGTACTGCGCACCCGTGACGATGCTGCCACTCGGGTCGAAATCCAGGCCGTTGAGCAGGCGGCCGCCGGCCCAGTTGCCGTCCTGGTTGTAGCGGGCCAGGTTCCACTCCGGCACCTTCAGCATGTTCTGGGTGTAGTCACCCTGCAACTCGAAGCGGAAGTAGTTCGCTGTCATCGTGACGTTGTCGACCGGCTTGAACTGGAAGGTCAGCTGGCCGCCCTTGCGCTCGCGCTTCTCTTCCTTCACCGCGAAGTTCACCGAGGTCGGCATGAAGAATTCGCTGTAGTTCTTGCCAGCCTGGTTGTTGAAGCCGGACTGGCCCCACCAGTAGTGGATGCCATCCTGCTCCAGCAGGTTGCCGTTGGCATCGCGGGCCGTGGTGCCATTGCCGTACCACTGGTAGTCCTCGGTGCTGGCTTCCATGGTGCGGGTGGTGCGCTTCTGCTGGGTCACGCCGACGAGGACGCCGAAGCGCTCATCCTTGCTGTGCCACGAGTACAGGGCGGACGCCTGCGGATCGACATCGTGGCTGGTATCGGAGGTGGTGCCCTCCAGGTTCACGTAGCCGGAGTTGGATTCCATGTCCAGCGGGCGACGGGTATGCAGGATGACCGTGCCGCCGATGCCGCCTTCGTCGATGCGTGCTTCCGGCGACTTGAACAGCTCCGCGCTGGACAACATGTTCGATGGCAGCAGGGTGTAGTTGAAGGAGCGTGTCGCTTCGTTGTTGGTCTCTGACGAGGCGACGAAGTTGCCGTTCAACTGGGTCAGGGTCAGGTCCGGCGCGAGGCCGCGCACACTGACGCTTTTGCCTTCGCCGCCGCTGCGGGTGATGACCACGCCGGGCACGCGCTGCAGTGCGTCGGCCACGTTCTTGTCGGGGAACTTGCCGACGTCCTCGGCGGTGATCACCTCGACCACCGCGTTGGCGTCGCGCTTCTGCTCGAGGCTCTTTTCAATGGCGTAGCGGTAGCCGGTGACCTGGACGCTGTCCAGAGTGGTGGCGTCCTGCGAGCCGGTGGAAGCGGCCTGTTGCGCGGCGGCGCCACCCGGAATGACGGCGGCGGCCAAGGCCAGCGCGATGGCCAACGACAATGCGTCCTGGCCATGCGTACGTGTTGAATGCTTCATTCCCATCTCTCCCTCTCTCATGGATTGATCCGGTGACGTGGCACGGACAACTTGAATCGATCTAATTTGAAGTGACTTTGTCGCTGTCGCCAAGCAACTGCCAGTGGCGCCGCGCGCGTGGCCTGGTACGTCCTGTTGCTGCTCCCCCAACTCCCGGCCATCGCAGCGTCGTCTTGGATCGATCTAAGCGATGGGCGGGCGATTTTTAGCACGGGTCGCCCGCAGGCGCATGCTGCTGCGCAATATGGTACTGGCGTGGCGAAGGGATGACGGTTTGCTGAAATCAGTGAAATCGTTTTCGTGCGCAGGGGAGGGTGGGTCGGCAGGGCTGCGCCCTGCACCCGCGGTAGTGCCGGCCGCTGGCCGGCAACAGCCAAAGCCAAAGCCAAAGCGGCTCTGGGTTGTCTGTGGCTTGGCGGGGCGGTGTCGGACTGCGGGGACGGGTTTACGGCGTCCCCCGCAACCGGACCCACCCCGACTCCCCACAGGAAACCGGCTTCTGCTGTTGCTTCTGCTGTTGCGGTTGCTGTTGCTCCAGCTCGTAGCAGGTGCAGGGCGCAGCCCTGCCGAACACCCCATCTCATGCTGCGCCGCAGAATGCATTCGGCTGAACCTGCATGCTCTACTTGAATCGATCTAAATTCACGGTCTGGTGGGTCGGGCGTCATTCCAGGGGGAGCTCTCTGCAGGTCAGGGCAGGGCTCAGCGGAACGGTGCCGAACGCCCCCGGCCGTCTGCCTCCGCGTCATCGACTACAGGAACCCGACATGCGCCCAGTGCCGTCCGCTCCCGCCGTCCCATTGTCCTCGCGCCCGCTGGTGCGCCTGGCCTGCCTGCTCGCGCTGTCGTCAGTGCCGGTGCTGCTGCAGGCTGCCCCGGCAGCGCTGGAGCGCGAGGTCAACACCTTCATCGGCAGCAAGGACGACGGCAACACGTTCCCGGGTGCGTCGGCACCGTTCGGCCTGATCCAGGTCAGTCCGATCGGCAGCCACTACTCGGGCTGGCGCTATGACGACGAGAAGATCCGCGGGTTCGGCCACTCCTTCCTGTCCGGCGCGGGTTGCTGGGAACAGGGCGGGCAGGTGTCGGTGCTGCCGGTGACCGGCTCGATCGGTCCGGGTGGCGATTTCGATACCGGCAATGCCAAGCAGTTCGACCACAAGGCCTATGCGTCGGCTTACACCCACGATGGCGAGGTCGGCCAGGCCGGCTACTACAAGGTGCGCCTGACCAGCTACGGTGGCATCGATGCCGAGGCGACCGCGCGTACCCGTGCCGCGGCCGAGCGCTACACCTTCAGCCAGCGCAGCGGCGATGGCCACGTCCTCGTCAACGTCGGCCAGGCCAACGAGCGCCATTCGGTGATCGGCAGCGTGGTCGATGTGGTCGGCGACCGCGTGGTCGAGGGCAAGCTGGTCACCAAGAGTTTCTGCGGCGGTCATCAGTACACCACCTGGTTCCGCATCGAGTTCGACCGTCCGTTCAAGGCGCATGGCACCTGGGGCGAGGGCGGTGGCCTGCCGGGCGCGCGCCACAGCATGGAAGGCGAGCAGAAGCCGAACGGTGCCTGGCTCAGCTTCGACCTGGCCAAGGGCCAGTCGGTGACAGCGGTCAGCGCGATCTCGCACGTGGATGCCGAAGGCGCGCGCACCAACCTGCGCGCGGAGGGCATGCAGGGTGGGGCGCTGCTCGGCTTCGACCGCATGCGCGCGCTGTCCCAGCAGGCCTGGCGTGAGCAGTTGGGCCGGGTGCGCGTGCAGGGCGGCACCGCCGATGACCGCACCGTGTTCTACAGCGCGGTCTATCACGCGCTGCTGCAGCCGATGACCGGCAACGACGCCGACGGCCGCTACCGTGGTTATGACGACGGTATCCACCGCGCTGATGGCTGGACCTATTACCAGTACTTCTCGCTGTGGGATACCTACCGCGCGCAGAACCAGTGGCTGGCGCTGACCCGCCCGGACGTGGCGCGCGACATCGGCCGTACCCTGCTGGCGATCGACGAACAGGTCGGTTGGCTGCCGCGCTGGGGTTATGCCAACTTCGAGACCAACATCATGACCGGCGATCCGGTCACGCCGTTCATGGTCGACCTGTGGCGCTTCGGCGCGCTCAAGGGCCGTGAATCGCAAGCCTGGGATGCACTGCGCCGCAATGCCTTCGGCACGCCACCACTGAACTCGCGCATGGCCGGACGCTCCGGCAACCCGACCTACCTGGACAAGGGCTATGTGGCCTACGACCGCGCGTTCCCGTCCAAGGGCATGGATGTCGATCCGCACCATGGTGGTTCGGCCACGCTGGAATATGCGCTGGCCGACTGCGCGCTCTCGCAGATGGCCGATGGCCTGGGCCATGCGCAGGATGCGGCGACACTCCGTGAGCGTGGCCGCAACTGGCGCAAGGTGTGGGACCCGCAGGTGCGCGATGCCGAGACGGGTTTCACCGGCTTCCCGCGCCCGCGCACCGAGGATGGCCAGTGGTACACGCCGGCCGATGGCCACTACAGTCCGCGTTCGCACCACGGTTTCCATGAGGGCACGGCGTGGCAGTACCAGTGGCTGGCGCAGCAGGACGTGCCGGGCCTGGTCGAAGCGATGGACGGCCGCGAACAGGCCGGTCGCCGCCTGGATGCGTTCTTCGCGATGGACGCGCTGCAGGCCGATCCGCTCAATGCCGCCCGCAAGGCGTGGGTGGTCGGGCCGTACAGCTACTACAACCAGTTCCGCTACAACCCGAACAACGAGCCGGACCTGCACTCGCCGTGGCTGTACACGCTGATCGGCCAGCCGTGGAAGACCGCGGCCGTGGTGCGTGCCGCGCAGCAGTTGTTCACCAATGCCCCCAATGGCGTGACCGGCAACGATGACCTCGGCACGATGTCGGCCTGGTACCTGTTCAGCGCCATCGGCGTGTACCCGGCGGTGCCGGGCAGCGGCCAGTTCCTGCTGCACACGCCGCGCTTCAGCAAGGTCGAAGTGGACATGGGCAATGGCCGGACCCTGCGCATCGACGCGCCGGGTGCCGATGGCCGCCGCCTGCAGTACGTGCAGGGTGTGCGGGTCGACGGCCAGCCGCATGCACCGGTGTGGCTGGACTGGGACCGCCTGCAGCAGGGCCCGCGCCTGCAGTTCGCACTCGACGCGAAGGCGCCGGAGCTGGGCTGGGGCACGGCGGTGAAGGACCTGCCGGTGTCCTGGTGCGCGGCACCGGGCAGCCAGCTGCGCTGAGCCGGACTGTGCCGTTCGCGCTGACCCAGCGAACGGCACGGCACGACACGGCCCTGATCCATTAGGCTTGAGCCTCCAGCGGAGTCCGGGAAGACGATGAACGACAACGGCAACAGTCCCAGCAAGCGCGCCGGCAAGGCGGTGACGGTGACCGACATCGCGCGCGCGATCGGCGTGTCACGGGCAACCGTGTCGCTGGTGCTGCGTGGCAGCCCGCTGGTCAACGTCGATACCCGGGCCAAGGTCGAGGCCGAACTGCGCCGCCAGCGTTACGTCTACAACCGCGCGGCGGCCAACCTGCGCCGTCGTACCTCGTCGAGCATCGCGCTGGTGATCAACGATCTCTCCAACCCGTTCTTCGCCGAGTTCGCATCGGGCGTGGACGAGGCGTTGGGCGGGCGTGGCTACGTGACCCTGCTCGGCAGCACGGGTGAATCGCCGGAGCGGCAGCAGGCGGTGCTGTCCACGCTGATGGAGCACACCCCGGCCGGCCTGATCCTGTCGCCGGCCGAGGGCAGCGATACCGCACAGCTGCGGCAGGCACTGGGCGCCAATGCCAACGTGCTGCTGTTCAACCGCGAACTGGCCGGGGCCGACTGGGACTTCCTGACCCTGGACAACCAGCACGGCGCCTATCTGGCCACGCGCCACCTGATCGAGCGCGGCCATCGCCAGATCGCCTTCTTCGGGGGCCACGCCGCATCCAGTTCCTGCCACCAGCGCCGCGCGGGTTTCCAGCAGGCGCTGGCCGAGGCCGGCCTGTCGCTGCCGCCGGGCTGGATGATCGAATCGGCCCCGAATCGCTTGGAAGCGGCAGCGCGCACCGATGAGCTGTTCGCCGATGGCCATCGCCCAAGTGCGGCGGTCTGCTACAACGACACCGTCGCGCTTGGCCTGATGCTGGGCTTGAACTCGCGCGGTATCCGTCCGGGCGGTGATTTTGCCGTGACAGGCTTCGACGATATTTCCGAGGCGTCGGTCGCGGTTCCGCCGTTGACCACGCTCACCGCCGACCCGCGCGAGCGTGGCCGCCAGGCTGCCGCGCTGCTGCTGCAGCGGCTGGACGAACCGGACGCGCCGCCACGGCGCACGGTTGCGCCGGTGCAGTTGCGCATCCGCGAAAGCAGTGCCGCACGACCGAACTGATTCCTTCTGCATACCCCCTTCCACGCAACAACGACCTTCCGCGCATCGAGGCGCGTACCGCATGCCGATCTCCGCAACGCCCCGTCCATCGGGTTCTTCTTCCAGCGGCACCGCGACGGTGATGAACGCACGTGCCGCACTGGCGGTGGCCACCACGATCTTCTTCATGTGGGGCTTCCTGACCAGTCTGAACGATGTGTTGATCCCGCACTTGAAAGCGGTGTTCGAGCTGAACTACACGCGCGCGATGCTGGTGCAGTTCACTTTCTTTGGCGCGTACTTCCTGATGTCGTTGCCGGCAGGCCGGCTGGTGGCCCACCTTGGTTACAAGAAGGGCATCATCGCTGGCCTGCTGATCGCCGGTGTCGGCGCGCTCGGCTTCTGGCCGTCAGCGGCGTTGCGCACGTACGACGCGTTCCTCGCTTCATTGTTCGTGCTGGCCACCGGCATCACCGTGCTGCAGGTTGCTGCCAATCCGTACGTAGCGCTGCTGGGGCCTGAACAGACCGCCTCGAGCCGCCTGACCCTGGCCCAGGCGCTGAATTCGCTGGGTACCACGCTGGCACCATTGTTCGGAGGCTTCCTGATCCTCAGCACCACGGTGAAGAGCGGCGACGAGATCGACGCCCTGCCCGTGGCCGAGCAGGTGGCCTATCGCGCCGCTGAAGCGCACTCCGTGCAGGGGCCATACGTGGGCCTGGCGATCGCGCTGGTGCTGCTGGCAGTGTTCGTCTACCTGTTCCGCCTGCCCAGTCTGGCCGAGACCACCGAGAAGGCCGATACGAATCATCACACGTTGCTGGATGCGCTGAAGCAGCCGCACGTGTTGTTCGGTGTGCTGGCGATCTTCTTCTACGTGGGCGCCGAAGTCTCCATCGGCAGTCTGATGGTGAATTATCTCGCCCTGCCGGAGATCGGTGGCATGAGCGAGCAGCAGGCCACGAAGTATGTGTCGGCCTACTGGGGATGCGCGATGGTTGGCCGTTTTGCCGGTTCCTGGCTGTTGGCCAAGTATTCGCCGCGGCGTCTCCTGGCTGGCTTCGCTGTCGCCAATGTGATTCTGCTGGGCGTGACTCTGGCCGCCAGCGGCAAGGCGGCCATGTACGGCATCGTGGCCACGGGCCTGTTCAACTCGATCATGTTCCCGACCATCTTCTCGCTGGCAATCGAACGCTTGGGGCCGCTGACCAACAAGGCGTCAAGCCTGCTGATCATGGCCATTGTCGGTGGTGCGGTGATCCCGCTGCTGCAGGGCATGCTGGCCGATCGCATTGGCCTGCACTTGAGTTTCTTGCTGCCTATCGCCTGCTACCTCTACATTATTTTCTACGGTCTGGTGGGCTCGCGCCCGTCGACCCGCATTCCGCAGGGAGGCTGAGTCCGGAATGGGTGCCATCGTTTGCTTCGGCGAAATTTTGATCGATCTACTAGCGCAGCCGCCGGCCTCGGCCGACACGCCGCGCGCCTTCCTGCAGTACGCCGGTGGTGCACCGGCCAACGTTGCCGTTGCGGCCGCCCGGTTGGGTGCGAAGACGCAGTTCGTCGGCACGCTGGGCCGCGACATGTTCGGCGACTTCCTGGCCGACAGCCTGGTCGAGCACGGCGTGGGCACGGATTACATCGTGCGTACCGATGCGGCCAAGACCGCACTGGCCTTCGTCGCACTGGATGCCAGCGGCGAGCGCAGCTTCAGCTTCTATCGCCCGCCGGCAGCCGACCTGCTGTTCCGTGACAGCGACTTCCAGGCCGCGTGCTTCGACAGCGCGCAGTGCTTCCACGTCTGCTCCAACAGCCTGACCGAGCCAGCCATCGCCGAGGCGACCTTCGCCGGCATGGATCGCGCGCGTGCGGCTGGTGCGGTGGTCAGCCTCGACCTCAATCTGCGTCCGGCGCTGTGGCCGGCGAACGAGGACCCGACACCGCGCCTGTGGCAGGCGCTGGAACGCGCCGACCTGGTCAAGCTGTCGCGCGAGGAGCTGGACTACCTGGCCGCGCCGCTGGGTGCCGATGGCGAGGCTGCGGTACTGCGGCGCCTGCTCGCTGCGCGCGTGCGCTGGGTGATCGTCACCGACGGTGCGGCCACGCTGCACTGGTACACGCGCGACAACCACGGCACGGTCACCAGCTTCCGCGTGGCTGCCGTCGATACCACCGCGGCCGGTGATGCCTTCGTCGGTGGCGTGCTGGTCGGCTTGCTGGAGCGCAGCGGCGCCGGTGCCGGTTTTGCCGCCTTCTGCCAGGACCCGGAGGCGATCACCGCCACGCTGCGCTTCGGTGCTGCGGTCGGTGCGCTGGCTGTTACCCGCAAGGGCGCGTTCGCCGCGATGCCCTCGCTCGATGAAGTGCAGCAGCTGCTGCAGTGCCAGGACATTAACGCATGAGCACCTCCCCCGACTTCCGTTCGCCCGCGTTCCTGCGCGCGCACATCGCCGATACGATGGCGTTCTACCATCCGCGGTGCATCGATCCGAACGGTGGCTTCTTCCACTACTTCCGTGACGACGGCAGCATCTACGACGCCAACCATCGCCATCTGGTGAGCAGCACGCGTTTCGTCTTCAACTACGCGATGGCCTACCGCGAATTCGGCAACGCCGAGTACCGTGAGGCGGTCGAGCACGGCGTGCGCTACCTGCGCGAGGTGCACCGCAACCCGGCCACCGGCGGTTACGCCTGGACCCTGCGCGACGGCAAGGTCGAGGACGACATGAACCACTGCTACGGCGTGGCGTTCGTGCTGTTGGCCTACAGCTGCGCACTGAAGGCCGGTCTCGAACAGGCCCGCGCATGGATGGACGAGACCTGGCAGCTGCTGGAGGCGCGCTTCTGGGAGCCCCAGCACGGCCTCTACAAGGACGAAGCCGATGGGCAGTGGAATTTCACCGGCTACCGTGGCCAGAACGCCAACATGCACATGTGCGAGGCGATGCTGGCCGCCTTCGAGGCCAGCGGCGAACAGCGCTATGTGGAGCGCGCGCTGCAGCTGGCCAACAACATGACCCGTCGCCAGGCCGCCAAGGCCGGTGGCCTGGTGTGGGAGCACTACGATTCCAACTGGGAGATCGACTGGGACTACAACCTGGACGACCCCAAGCACCTGTTCCGCCCATGGGGCTTCCAGCCGGGCCACCAGACCGAATGGGCCAAGCTGTTGTTGATCCTGGACCGCCATGTGCAGGTCGACTGGCTGGTGCCGACCGCGCAGCACCTGTTCGACGTGGCTGTGGCGCGCAGCTGGGACGAGGCGCGGGGTGGCCTGTACTACGGTTTCGCGCCGGAGTCGCGCCGGCAGCCGGGCATGGATGGCGCCCCGATCGGTGGCGACAGTTTCGTCTGCGACGACGACAAGTATTTCTGGGTGCAGGCTGAGACGCTGGCGACCGCCGCACTGATGGCCAAGCGTACCGGCGATGACCGCTATTGGCAGTGGTACGAGCGTATCTGGGCGTATTCGTGGGAACACTTCGTCGATCACCGGTACGGCGCCTGGTTCCGCATCCTCGATGCCGACAATCGCAAGTACAGCGACGAAAAGAGCCCGGCCGGCAAGGTGGATTACCACACCATGGGTGCGTGCTACGAAGTGTTGAACGTGGTGCGTTGAGGTTGGTGCGCCGGGCATGGCCCGGCACTGCCATGAACTGGACTTGCAGGTAGCGCCGGGCCATGCCCGGCGGAAAAACAGGAGCATCCCGTGCATCGCCTTCCCCTCGTTTTCCGCCTGCTCCTGCTGCTGATCGCGGCGTCCGCCTTCCCGGTCGCTGCCACGCCGCTGCAGGCACAGTGGGAGTTCCGCATGCTGCCCGGCGACGCGCAGGGCGCCGCTCACCCAGGTCTGCAGCAATGGCGGGCGGCGACGGTGCCGGGCAGCGTGCACACCGACCTGCTCGCTCACGAACTGATCCGTGATCCGTATGTCGGCGCACCAGAGGCCGAACTGCAATGGATCGGCCTGGCCGCCTGGGAGTACCGCGCGCGCTTCGACGTGGATGCGGCGACGCTGGCCAAGCCCAATGCCGAGCTGCGCTTCGACGGTCTGGATACCTACGCCGACGTCAGCCTCAACGGCAAGCCGCTGCTGCGTGCGGACAACGCGCACCGGACCTGGCGCGCGCGCGTGAATGGGCGCCTGCGGGCCAGGGACAATGAACTGCAGATCGTGTTCCGTTCGCCGATCCGCACCCTGCTGCCGGGCGTGCAGGCAATGCCGCACAAGATCGCTGGCAACTATCCGTCGCCGTATGGCGATGAGCCGAAGGACGCGATGGTCGGCAACTTCGCGCGCAAGCCGGCCTACCACTTCGGCTGGGACTGGGGTCCGCGCTATGTCACCGCCGGCGTCTGGCGCGGAATCGATCTGCAGGCTTGGGACGCGCACCGCCTGACCGATCTTGCGGTGCGCACGGATGCATTGAGCGCGGAGCAGGCGAAGCTGGCCGTGCTGCTGCAAGTAGAGCAGGGCGACGCTGCCGGTTCTGCGGTGGTCAATGTCGATGTGCGCGATCCGCAGGGTCGCAGCGTGGCCCAGGTGCAGCGCACGGTGCTGCTGAAGCCCGGCCAGAACAGCATCGAGGTTCCGGTTGAACTGGCCGATCCGCGGCGCTGGTGGCCAGTCGGCTACGGCGCGCAGGACCGCTACACGGTGCAGGCCCGCCTGGACCAAGGTGGCGCGCCGGAGCTGGCGCGCGAGCAGCGCATCGGGCTGCGCACGGTCGAACTGCGCCGCGAGGGAGACCGCAAGGGCGGGCAGGGCTTTGCCTTCGTCATCAACGGCGTGGAGATCTTCGCCAAGGGCGCCAACGTGATTCCGTTCGATGCCTTCCCCGCGCGCGTCGATGCCGCACGCCTGCGCCAGGTGCTGACGGCCGCGCGCGACGCCAACATGAACATGCTGCGCAACTGGGGCGGCGGCTACTACGAGGAGGACGCGTTCTTCGACATCGCCGACGAACTGGGCCTGCTGGTGTGGCAGGACTTCATGTTCGGCGGCGGCATGCAGCCGGGCTACGATCCGGCGTTTCGTGCCAACGTGGTGGCCGAAGCACGCGACAACGTGCGCCGTCTGCGCCACCACCCCAGCATCGTGCTGTGGTGTGGCAACAACGAGGAAGAAACCGCCTGGAAGGACTGGGGCCATGGTCGCGACCTGAAGGCGGCCGACCCGGCGTTTGCAGCGAAGGTCTGGCAGGGCTATGTCGACCTGTTCGGCAACGATCTGCGCGCGGTGGTGGGCGAGGAAGGGCTGGGCGTGCCGTACTGGTCCAGTTCACCGAGCAACGATCTTGACGAAAAGGCCAACGACTCGACCCGCGGCGACAAGCACTACTGGCAGGTCTGGGGCAATCCGGCGCTGCCGGTGCAGGCCTACCTGCGTGAGACGCCGCGCTTCATGTCCGAGTACGGGCTGCAGGCGTGGCCGTCGGTGGCGACGGTGGACCAGATCGCCACCCGCGCCGAGCAGCGCATCGACAGCCCGGTGATCCGTGCGCACCAGAAGTTCATGGCGGGCGAGGGCAACAGCCGCCTGCTGCACTACATCGAGCTGGGCTACGGTACGCCGAAGGACTTCGAGGACTTCGTCTACCTCAGCCAGGTCATGCAGGCCGATGGCATCGCTCTGGCGGCACTGCACCATCGCGCCTCGCGCCCGTACACGATGGGCTCGCTGTACTGGCAGCTCAACGATGTCTGGCCCGGCGCCTCGTGGTCCAGCGTGGACTATTTCGGCCGCTGGAAGGCGCTGCACTTCGCCGCGCGGCGTTTCTTCGCGCCAGTGACGGTGGCAGCGCTGCGCGACGAGGGCAGCACGCGGGTGCGCCTGATCAACGACGGTGCCGCACTGGATGCGCGCTGGCGTCTGCGGGTGATGGACGTGGAGGGGAAGGTGCTGCGTCGTCGCGAGGAAACGGTGACGTTGGCGGCGGCGGGTGTCACCCCGATGGGCGATTTCAGCGATGCGGAGCTGCTGGCCGGTGCCGACCCGATGCGTACGGTGGCGGTGTTCGAGTTGCTGCAGGACGGCAACGTGAGTGCGCGGCAGGTGGTCGGTTTCGTTGAAGCCAAGGACCAGGTGTTGCCGCGGCAGAAACTCAAGGCCACGTTGTCCATCGAAGGGGACCACTATCGTCTGCGGCTGGAAAGCGCGGCGTATGTGCGCGCGGCGTGGATCGACTTCGGCGCGCTGGATGTGCAGGTCGAAGACAACCTGCTGGACCTGCTGCCGGGTGAAACCCGCGATATCGCGGTGCGCGGCCCGGTGGATCTGGTTACCCTGCGCGAAGCGCTGAAGGTGAAGACCCTCAACGACCGTTGAGCAAAAAAGGGGACGGAGGGGATTAAGTCGTTTGTGGCCCATGTGTGCCACAAACGACTTAATCCCCTCCGTCCCCTTTTTCTTGCTTACAGCTGGATCTGCTGGAAATTCTCGACCCGTTCGTGGCCGTTGGCGGCCTGCCCGGTACGCGGCATCGGGTAATCATCCAGGCGATCGATCAGGCGGGTCTGCAGCCCGGCTTCGCGGGCGGCATCCAGTTCTTCCACCACATCGGACAGGAACAGGATCTCGCCGGCCGGTACGCCGATGGCCTGCACGATGCGGCGGTAGCTGTCGGCCTCGCGCTTGCCGCCGACTTCGGTGTCGAACCAGCCCGACACCAGCGGGCTGAGGTCCCCGGCATCGCTGAAGCCGAAGAACAGCTTCTGCGCCGGCACCGAGCCGGAGGAGTACACGTACAGCGGCAGCCCGGAGGCGTGCCAGCCCTTCAGCACCGGCGCTACTTCCGGGTAGAAGTGCGCGGTGTAGTCGCCACGGCGGTAGCCTTCGTCCCAGATCAGTCCCTGCAGCGCCTTCAGTGCGGTGTGCTTGCGGTCCTGGTCGATCCAGCCCTGCAGCGTCTCGGCCACGAGGCTGTCCTGGCAGGCACCGCCGATCTCGGTTGCCACCGCATCCAGCCAGCGGCGGACGTCCGGCTGCTGGCCATGCTCGGCGACAAACGCGGGCAACGCCTTGCGCGCATAGGGGAACAGCACGTTCTTGACGAACGAGATGCTGCTGGTGGTGCCTTCGATATCGGTCAGGATGACGCGGGCTTGCATGGATCAGGACGCCTGGGTGGGTACGTAACGAGGGAACTTCTGCGCGATGTCGGTGCCGGTGAAGTGACCGACCCAGCCATCCGGCTCGGTGAAGAAGCGGATCGCCACGAAGCTGGGTTCCTCGCCCATGTCGAACCAGTGGGTGGTGCCATCGGGCACGGCGATCAGGTCATCCTTCACGCACTCGATCTCATAGACCTTGTCACCCACGTGCAGGGTGAACAGGCCCGAGCCGGCGACGAAGAAGCGCACTTCGTCTTCCTTGTGGAAGTGCTCGTCGAGGAACTTCTTGCGCAGCTCGGCGCGATTCGGGTTGTCCGGGGCGATCGAGGCCACGTCCACGCTCTTGAAGCCGCGCTCGGCGACCAGGCGGTCGATGTCAGCGCGGTAGGCGGCGAATACTTCCTCCTGGCTGGCGCCCGGTGCGACGGGCGCGGTGGCCTGCCAGCGCTCGAAGGTGACGCCGATCTTCTGCAGCTCGGCAGTGATGACCGCGCCGTCCTGGGTGTCCAGCAGCGGCGAATCGGGGCGGGTGTCGTCGTAGATGCGCAGTCGGCTCATGGCGGCAGCTTGAACGTCTCGGGGGGAAGACAGGGTAGCAGGGTGGGTGTAGGGCGCAGATTCCGGATCGGCATCTGCACCTGCGCGCCGGTTCAGCCGCGCAGCCTGCGCAGCTCCAGTTCGCAGTGGAACAGGAACTCGAACGCTTCCAGGTGGCGGCGTGCCTCGGCCATGTCGCGGCCCCAGGCGTACAGGCCGTGGCCATCGATCAGATAGCCCCACAGGTTCCGCCGGTCGAGCAGGTCATCGACCTGCTTCGACAGCACGTTCATGTCCTGGGTGTTGGCGAACACGGGCACATCGATGGCCATTTCGTGGGTACTGTTGCCGGCGAAGGCCTTCAACAGCTCGTAGCCTTCCAGGCGGACATGACCCTGCGGCGCGTACAGGCGCGAGGCGATGGTCTGCACCGGCGAGTGCGTATGCAGCACGCAGCCGACCTCCGGGAAGCGGCGGTACAACTGGGTGTGCAGCAGGGTCTCGGCGGACGGGCGCAGCGGACGGCCGACGGCCTGGCCGTCGAAGTCCACCACCATGATGTCGTCCTCGATCAGGCGGCCCTTGTCCTTGCCGGACACCGTGATCGCCGCGTGGCGATCGTCCAGGCGGTGGGAGAAGTTGCTGCTGGTGGCCGGGGTCCAGCCGGCATGGGCCAGTTCGCGGACGTTGTCGATCAGCAGCTGGGCCAGTTCGCTCAGGCGCGCGGTGTCGTAGGGGAAGGTGGGGGCGTTCATGCCGACGATTTTACTGGATTCGGCCAACGGCTGAGCCCCTCGTGGCGGGTCGTGTAGAGCGGTTCATGGGGTTGGCGGGGCGGGCGGGTCGTGCAGGGGACGCTGCAAGTACGTCCCTGTAAGCTCGGTCGCCGCATCCATGCGGCTCACGCCCCTGCACGGCCCACCCGCCCCGCCTCGGACAGGTTCCGGCGTGCGGCCGGCCACGGAGTGAAGAAGGAAGAGCGAAAAGCGGGTCGCGGCGCTACGCTTGCTCGCAGCCGAGCATGGCTCGGCTCTACAGAAGATTCGTCCCGATACATTCGTTTCCGGGAACGCTTCATCCACGCATGGCGTGGATCTACCGGACGCGCCGGGAGACTGTCAGGGGCGGGGAGGCATGGGTTCGCGGGGGTGTCAGCCGCATGGATGCGGCTGCCAAGCCTACATGGACGTACTTGCGGCGTCCCCCGCGAACCCATGCCTCCCCGCCAAACCCACAGTCCCGCTCTTGCCGTTGCTCCGGCTTCAAAGGCGGGTGCAGGGCCGCAGGCCCTGCAATGCAGAAAACCTCACTTACCCCGCAGACGGCTGTGCCTGAAGCCGTAGCAGAAATAGATCACGAAACCGACGAAGGTCCAGACGCCCATCAGCATCCAGTTGTGCATCGTCATCGCCGACAGCAGGGCCAGGCAACTCAGCACGCCCAGGCTGCAGATCAGCCAGGCCATCGGCATGCGGAACGGGCGCGGCAGGTCCGGCTGGGTGCGGCGCAGGATCAGCACGCCGGCACACACCGCCGCGAACGCGATCAGCGTGCCCATCGAGGTCAGCTCGCCCAGGATGTCCAGCGGGAACAGCGCCGCCAGCAGCGCGATGCCGATGCCGGTGATCACCGTGTTGATGTGCGGGGTGCGGTACTTCGGGTGGATCCTGGTGAACACCGGCGGCAGCAGGCCGTCGCGGCCCATGATCATGAAGATGCGCGGCTGGCCGATGATCATCACGAGGACCACCGAGGACAGGCCGACCAGCGCGCCGACCTCGACCACCCAGCGCAGCCAACCCAGCTGCGGATGCGCGGCCACCGCGGTCACCACCGGTTCGTCGGTGCCCAGCAGCTGGAACGGCACCAGGCCGGTCATCACCGCGGCCATCGCGATGTAGAGCACGGTGCAGACCACCAGCGACAGCATCATGCCGATCGGCATGTCGCGCTGCGGATTCTTCGATTCCTGCGCCGCCACCGACACCGCCTCGAAGCCGATGTAGGCGAAGAACACCATCGCCGCGCCACGCAGTACGCCTTCCATGCCGTACTTGCCGGGGCCTTCGTTGGCGGGAATGAACGGGGTCCAGTTGCTGGTGTCCACATACTTCCAGCCGACCACGATGACCAGCAGGATCAGGCCGGTCTTGAGCACGACCATCGCCATGTTCATTGCCGATGACTTGCTGATGCCGACGTAGCACAGCCAGGTCAGCAGCAGTACCAGCGCAGCGGCCGGCAGGTTGGCGATCGCGCCGGTGGGGCGCAGCTGTGCATCGAGTGGGGCACTGACCAGCGCCGCCGGTAGATGGATGTCGAACTGGCTGAGCAGGCTGAGGAAATAGCCGGTCCAGCTGACCGCCACCGCCGACGCAGAGACGCCGTATTCGAGCACCAGCATCCAGCCGATGAACCAGGCCGACAGTTCGCCGAAGGTGGCGTAGGTATAGGTATAGGCGCTGCCGGAGACCGGCACCATCGAGGCGAACTCGGCGTAGGCCAGCGCGCAGAAGGCGCAGCAGATGGCGGCCAGCACGAACGACAGCATGATCGCGGGGCCGGCGTGGTTGGCGGCGGCCTGGCCGGTGATGACGAAGATGCCGCCGCCGATCACGGCACCGATGCCGAGGGCGGTCAGGCCCCAGGGGCCGAGGTGGCGGCGCAGGCTCAGGCCGTTGGCGTCTTCATGGGCGGCATGCGGGTGCTTGGTGGCCCACAGTTGCTTGAACATGTGTGGTGGTCTTGTCGAAGCGCGCCGTGTCTGGCGCGCGGGGAAAACGGACGGGCCGGCACAGGGCCGGCCCGTAGGCGGATCAGGGTGACTTGGCCAGCTTGCTGTTGCGCATGCCATAGCCGAGATAGATCAGCATGCCCAGCACGGTCCAGCCGACGAACAGGTGCCAGTGCACCACGAACGCCTGCCAGAACAGGAACAGGCAGGCCGCAGCGCCAAGCGGGCAGATGATCCACACCGCCGGCACGCGGAACGGGCGATGGATCTCCGGCTTGGTATAGCGCAGCACCAGCACGCCGATGCAGACCGTGGCGAAAGCCAGCAGGGTACCCATCGAGACCAGTTCGCCCAGCACGTTCAGCGGCACCAGGCCGGCCAGTGCGGCGGCGATCACGCCGACCACGATCGTGGCCCAATAGGGCGTGCGGAAACGAGCGTGGACCTTGCCGAAGAACTTCGGCAGCAGGCCGTCGCGGGAAATGGTGTAGGCGATGCGGGTCTGGCCCATCATCATCACCAGCACCACCGAGGACAGGCCGGCGATGGCGCCGATCTCGACCAGGGTCTTCAGCCAGGACAGGGTCGGGTAGGGCTCCAGCGCGGTGGCCACCGGCTTGTCGGTGCCCAGCAGGTGGTACGGCATCATGCCGGTCAGCACCGCGCAGACGATGATGTAGACGATGGTGCACACGGCCAGCGAGCCGAGCAGGCCGATCGGCATGTTGCGCTGGGGATCCTTGGTTTCGCCGGCGGCGGTGGAGACCGCATCGAAACCAATGTAGGCGAAGAACACGATGGTGGCCGCGCGGAAGATGCCGCTCCAGCCGAACTCACCCGGCACGCCGGTGTTTTCCGGAATGAAGGGCTGCCAGTTGGCCGGATCGATGTGGGCCGCGCCGATGCCGATGAACAGGCAGATGACGGTGACCTTGATCGCCACGATGATGGCGTTGACGAACGCCGACTGGGTCACGCCCACGTACAGCAGGCCGGACACCGCCGCCACGATCAGCACCGCCGGCAGGTTGAACAGCTTGCCGGAGGAGACGAACTCGCTGCCGGTCCAGGCGATGGGCGCGGCGCTGAGCAGGTCCGGGAAGGGCATGTGCAGCGTGGTGGTGATGAAGCTGATCAGGTAGGCCGACCAGCCCACCGCGACCGACGCCGAGGCGAACAGGTACTCCAGCACCAGGCACCAGCCGATGAACCAGGCCATGCCTTCGCCGAGGGTGGCATACGAATAGGAGTAGGCACTGCCGGAGACCGGCATCATCGCCGCGAACTCGGCGTAGCACAGGCCCGCCAGGGCGCAGGCGAAGCCGGCCAGCACGAACGACAGCATCACCGCCGGGCCGGCGTGGTTGGCCGCGGCCTGGCCGGTCAGCACGAAGATACCAGCGCCGATCACCGCACCCACGCCAAGCAGGATGAGGTGTTTAGCCGTGAGGGTCCGTTTCAGCGTGGCTTCGCCGTCCAGGCTGCCTTCGATGGGTTCGCCGGCATCGACGTGCCCGGCCGGCTGGACCGGCTTGACCCTCAACAGAGCTTTCAGCATGCAGTACTTCCTAATGATCGGATGGGGTGGGCCGCCGATACGTTGCCGGCAACCTTGAACGGTGAAGGCCGTGCGAACGGCCCGCTGTACCTTAGCCAAAGCTGAAGCCAACGCACAAGCGCAATCGCAACAATGAACGGCGATAATGAGCAGTATTTTTCCGAACCGCCCCCATTCATGCGCCAGACCGCCGAAACCCTTGCCGTGCTTGACGATCGCCTACGCGGCCTGTTGCGGGACTATGCCCGCCGCGAGCCCGCCCACGACGCACTGGCTGCCGAATTCGGCACATTGCTGGACGATCCAGAAGATCCGTTCCGTCGCGAACGGCTGGCCGGGCATTTCACCGCCAGCTGCTGGCTGGTCAGTGCCGACGGCCAGCGCCTGCTGCTCACCCATCACCGAAAGCTGCAGCGCTGGCTGCAGCTGGGCGGTCACGCCGACGGCGACCGTGATCTGGCGCAGGTGGCGCTGAAGGAAGCCGAGGAGGAGTCCGGCCTGAGCGGCCTGGTACTGGAAGACCCGGCCATCTTCGATCTGGACAAGCACTGGATTCCCGAGCGCAAGGACGTGCCGGGGCACTGGCACTACGACGTGCGTTTCGTGATCCGGGCGCTGGGTGGCGAGGCCTTCGTGCTCAGCGAGGAATCGCTCGACCTGGCCTGGCGGGCGGTGACCGAAGTCGCGGTCGACCCCGAATCGGATGAATCGATGCAGCGCATGGCGCGCCGGTGGTTGGCGCGCTAGCAACCTGTAGAGCCGAGCCGATGCTCGGCTCGATGCAGGCCGGAACCGCAGCCGAGCATGGGCTCGGCTCTACACGTGCAAGGCGGGACGCGCGTCAATACAGCGCGCGTCAATACAGGATGCGCGTACGCAACGTTCCTGGAATGGCGGCCAGTTCGTCGCGGACGGCGGCGGCCTGTTCCTCGCTGGCGGTGATGTCGATCACCACGTAGCCCACCTTCGGGTCGGTACGCAGGAACTGGCCGTCGATGTTGACGTTGTGGCGCGAGAAGATCTCGTTGACCCTGGACAGCACGCCCGGCACGTTCTGGTGGATGTGCAGCAGGCGCAGGCTGTCTTCGTGTTCGGGCAGGGTCACTTCCGGGAAGTTGACCGCCGACAAGGTGCTGCCGTTGTCGCTGTAGCGCACCAGCTTGGCCGCCACTTCCACGCCGATGTTGTCCTGCGCTTCCAGCGTACTGCCACCGACGTGCGGGGTCAGGATCACGTTGTCGTGACGGGTCAGCGGCGATTCGAAGATATCGCCGCTGCCCTTCGGCTCGACCGGGAACACGTCCAGCGCGGCGCCACCGACGTGGCCGCTGGCCAGCGCAGCGTCCAGCGCATCGATGTCGACCACGGTGCCGCGGGCGGCGTTGATCAGGTGCGCGCCCTTGCGCATCTTCGCCAGCTCGGTGCTGCCGATCATCCACTGCGTGGCCGGCGTCTCCGGCACGTGCAGGGTGACAATGTCGGCGCGTGCCAGCAGGTCGTCCAGGCTGGCCGCTGCACGGGCATTACCCAGTGCCAGCTTGGTTTCCAAGTCGTGGAAGATCACCTGCATGCCCAGCGATTCGGCGAGCACGCCGACCTGGGTGCCGATGTGGCCATAACCGATGATGCCCAGCGTCTTGCCACGCACTTCATGGCTGCCGCTGGCTGACTTCGACCAGCCGCCGCGATGGCATTCGGCGTTCTTCTGCGGGATGCCGCGGGTCAGCATGATCGCCTCGGCGATCACCAGCTCGGCCACGCTGCGGGTATTGGAATAGGGCGCATTGAACACCGGGATGCCGGCCAGTTCGGCCGCATCCAGGTCGACTTGGTTGGTGCCGATGCAGAAGCAGCCCACCGCGATCAGGCGCTTCGCCTCGGCCAGCACCTCGGCGCTGAGCTGGGTGCGCGAACGGATGCCGACAATATGTGCCTCGGCGATGCGCGCCTTCAACTCGTCCTCGGGCAGCGCCTTGGTGTGTGCCTCGATCTGGCTGTAGCCGGCGGCGCTGAACACCTCCACGGCGGTCTGGCTGACCCCCTCCAGCAACAGCACGCGGATATCCTGCTTCGGGAACGAGGTCTTCTTCGGCGACATGGGGCAACACGGCCAGTGGGACAGGGGCCAACCACTATGCCAGATCACGGCGCTCATGGTGCAGTGCGCAATTGGTTGCATCCGTAGCTATCTGCCTGTCTGCAGGGCTGGACGCTGGCGCGTGCCGCTGGCACGCTTGCCCGTTCTTCACGCCCCGCGCTGGACCGTCATGACCGATTCCCGCATTGCCTCGCTGCAGCAGGCCTGTCCCGGCCTGAAGCTGAAGACCGACCCGGCCGACCTGGAGCATTACGGGCGCGACTGGACCCGGCGCTGGACGCCGGCGCCGCTGGCGATCGCACTGCCGGCCACGGTCGAGGAGGTACAGGCGGTGATGCGCTGGAGTGCCGCCGAGGGCGTGGCGGTGGTGCCGTCGGGCGGCCGCACCGGCCTCTCGGGTGGCGCGGTGGCGGCCAACGGCGAGCTGGTGCTCAGCCTGGAGAGGATGAACAGGGCGCTGGACTACGACGCGGTCGATCGCACCCTGGTGGTGCAGGCCGGCATGCCGCTGGAGGCCGTGCACAACGCCGCGCTGGACCACGGCCTGATCTACCCGGTGGATTTCGCCGCGCGCGGCTCGTGCACGATCGGCGGCAACATTGCCACCAATGCCGGCGGCATCCGCGTGATCCGCTACGGCAACACCCGCGAGTGGATCGCCGGGCTGAAGGTGGTCACCGCCAGTGGCGAACTGCTCGAGCTCAACAAGGGCCTGATCAAGAACTCCAGCGGCTATGACTTCCGCCAGCTGCTGATTGGTTCGGAAGGTACGTTGGGGGTGATCGTCGAGGCGACGGTGAAGCTGACCGATCCGCCGCCGGCCAGCAACGTGATGCTGCTGGCCGTACCCAGCTTCGAAGTGCTGATGCAGGTGTTCGCCGCGTTCCGCGCGCGCCTGCAGCTGCAGGCCTTCGAGTTCTTCACCGACCGCGCGCTGGAACATGTGCTGGCGCACGGCGCGCAGGCGCCGTTCGACGAGGTGCACCCGTACTACGTGGTCACCGAGTTCGCCGCCAACGACGAAGCGCAGGAAGCGGCGGCGATGGCGGCCTTCGAGGACTGCATGGGCAACGGCTGGGTCAGCGACGGGGTGATCAGTGCCAGCGACGCCCAGGCCGCCCAGTTGTGGCGCCTGCGCGAAGGCATCACCGAATCGCTGGCGCGCTACAAACCCTACAAGAACGACGTCTCGGTACGGATCTCGGCGATGCCGGCGTTCCTGGCAGAGACCCAGGCGCTGATCGGGCAAGCCTACCCGCACTTCGACGTGGTCTGGTTCGGCCACATCGGCGACGGCAACCTGCATATCAACGTGCTCAAGCCCGACGACACCAGTGACGCCGATTTCGTGGCGCAGTGCGAGCACGTCACCAAGCTGCTGGCGCAGGTGCTGGCGCGTTTCGATGGCAGCATCTCGGCCGAGCATGGCATCGGCCTGGTCAAGAAGGGCTACCTGGACAGCACCCGCGGCCCGGCCGAAATCGCGCTGATGAAGGCGGTCAAACGCGCGTTCGATCCCCAAGCGCGGCTGAATCCCGGCAAGCTGTTTGACGCCTGAGCCGGGCAAATCCTTCACGCACCCGTTACGCTCCACCCATCCTCACAACCGGCTTCGAACCGATGACCCGTCCGCTTCTGCTGCTCGCCCTGCTGTCCCTGCCGCTGGCCGGCTTTGCTTCCAGCTTCGCCGGCACCTCGGCCGGTTCTGCCACCGGTGCTTCCTCCGGCTCCTCGGGCAGCAGCTCGGGTGACGACAAGGTGGTGCTGGCCGCGCGCGACGATGCCGCTGCGTTCGTTGCCAGCGACGGCCAGATCCGTGGCGCCCGCCTGCAGGCCGCACTGGCCCACCTGCGTGAGCAGAGCGCCGCCGCGCAGCAGCAGAGCGACCTGGAACTGGCCCGCACACTGCTGGCGCGTTGATCCGGCCTTCGGGTAGTGCCGGCCGTTGGCCGGCAATTCCATGACATCTGCACGGAACGCCGCCACGCTTGGCGTGGCTCTACTGCTGACCGCCCACGTCGCGTCTGCAGCTGATCGCCTGCAGCTTGATCCGTCCGGTCTCGATCCGGCGCAGCAGCGGCTCGCCAGCCAGACCCTGGCCGACGTGCAGTCACTATTGCCGGACGGCCTGCTGGCTGCGTTGCCGGCGCAGGTACGGGTGCGCTGGACGGATGACCTGCCGGCCGATGTGCATGGCCGCACCTTCGCTGGCCGTATCGCGTTGCGCCGGAGTCTGCTGGGCGACAGTGCGCCGGGCGCCCGGCGCGCACGCCGCAGCGCGCTGGTACACGAACTGACGCACGTCGCCGACCGTGGCGGTGCGAACTGGTCGCAGAGCATGCGATGGCGTGACCTCGCGGGTTGGCAGCGCAAGCCCTGGCATCTCGGCCGTGGCGACAACGACTTCCGTGACCGCAGCCCCGATGCGTATGAACTGAAGGACCCGGCCGAGTACCTGGCAGTGAACGCCGAGCATTTCGTGCTCGACAGCGAGTTCGCCTGCCGGCGCCCGGCACTGGCGCGGTGGTACCAGGCCCATTTCGGAACCCCGCCATCGCTGCCGCAGTCGCACTGCGCGACCGCGTTGCCCTTGCTGCAGGCCGAATCGGAAGAGGGGGCGGCATCGCTGCTGCAGCTCGACCCCGCGCGTGTCTACGCCGTGGATTACCTGTTCGCCGAAGGCAGCGCGCAGCCGATGAGCCGCTGGGGCCACAGCATGCTGCGATTGGTGATCTGCAGGCCCGGGCGCGCACCGGGGCCGGACTGCAGGCTGGATCTCGAACACCACCGCGTGCTGTCCTTCCGCGCGTTCGTGGGCGACGTGCAGATATCCAACTGGCGCGGCTTGACCGGCGGCTACCCGTCGCGGCTGTTCGTGCTGCCGCTGCAGCAGGTGGTGGACGAGTACACCAAGGTCGAACTGCGCGGCCTGCAGTCGCTGCCATTGCGGCTGCAGCGCGATGAGATCGCCAGCCTGCTCGAGCGCACCGCCCAGGTGCACTGGAGCTATGACGGGCGCTATTACTTCGTCAGCAACAACTGTGCGGTGGAGACCGCCAAGCTGCTGCAGGCCGGAGTGCCGCGGCTGGGCGAGGCCGGGCTGGCCCAGCTGAGTCCGCGTGGTCTCAAGCGCCGGCTGGCGCGGCTGGGCATGCTCGACGAGCGGGTACTCACGGACCGCAACGCCGCGCAGGCACAGGGCTATTACTTCGCTTCCGCGCGCGACCACTATCAGCAGTTGTTCACAGTGGCAGCGACCCAGCTGAGCTTGCCCGCGCGCGATGTGCGCGGCTGGTTGAAGCTGCCGGCAGAACAACGGGCACCGTGGCTGCTGAAGGGCGACCTGCGCGCCAGTGCCGGCCTGCTGTTGCTGGAACAGGCCGCACAGCGGCGTGCCGAGCTGCGGGCACGCGATGTGCTCAAGCGGCAGCTGCTGGCTGCTGCCAACAGCGCGGAAACCCGCAGCCTGCGCGGCCTGCTGGCGCAGAGTGGGCAGTGGTTGCGCCCGGGGACGCTGCTGCAGGACGGCGGCTATGGGTTGCCGCTGGGCGACGAGCAGGTACTGCTGTCTGCGGCCGTGGCCACTGCCAGTGCGCACGCGGTACCGGCATGGCAGGCATTGCGTGTGCAGCTTCGCCAGCAGTTGCCGGCGCAGCAGCGTGAGGAAATGGATGCGATCGACGCCAATCTGGCCGCGCTGGGAGCACACCTGCGCACGCAGGCCGCTGGTCCGGCTACTGGCGCGGCAGTTCGATGACGAAACGGCTGCCGCCGCAGCTGCCGGGCGTGCAGTAAGCATGGCCACCATGTGCATCGGCGATGGCCTTGACCACCGCCAGGCCGAGCCCGCTGCCACCGCCCTGGCGCGAACGTGAGCCGTCGGCGCGCATGAACGGAGTGAAGATGTCGGCATGCAGTCCGGGATCGATGCCCGGGCCTTCATCCTCGATGGCCACCTGCACATGGCCCGGCGTGTCATGCACGGCGATCCGCACCTTGCCTGGGCTGGCATAGCGACGCGCGTTTTCCAGCAGCGCCAGCAGCGCCTGGCGCAGGCGCGTGGGATCACAGTGCGCGTTGTGTTCCTCGCGGCTGGTTTCCAGTTCCAGCACGAAGCCCGCAGCGCGGAACTGCGGGTCGACCAGCGTCATCACCGAATGCACCTCGGCCACCACGTCGGTGCGTGCGCGACGCACGTCCAGCCGCGCATTGTCGGACAGGCTCAGCACGCGCAGATCTTCGATCAGTCGCGACAGCCCTTCGACCTGGGCGAGCAGGCTGCGGAACTGCGACTCGTCCGGCTGGAACACGCCCTCGGCCAGTCCCTGCAGGCGGCCGCGCAGGATCGTCACCGGAGTACGCAGCTCATGTGCGATGGCCGCATGCCACATCGCGCGCTCGCTCTCCATGTGCTGCAGGCGGCGCGCCATCGCATTGAAGTCCTCAACCAGGGTTGCCACTTCGCCCGGAGAATTCTCCTCGACGCTGGCGCGCGCCCCAAGGTCACCGCTGGCGAGCGCACGCACGCTGTCCACCAGCGAATTCAACGGCGACAGGATGCGGTGGGCGAGGCGGAACGAGGCGGCGATGGCCAGCGCCAGGCCGGTCAGGATCACGCCCACCATCCATGCCAGCTCCGGCCCGGTCGGCAGCCAGCTTTCCGGCTCTTCGGTACTTCCGGGGAAGAACTCGACCAGCACCGCGTACAGCAGCCACGACGACAGGATCATCATCACGATGACGCCGATCACCATCAGCGACATCGAGACGATGATGTGGCGGCTGAGCCCGGAACGGCGCAGTCGGGCCATCAGCGGTCAGCCATCAACCGGTAGCCGACGCCGCGCACACTGGCCGGAACATTGACCATGCCCACTTCGTCCAGCTTGCGGCGCAGCTTGCTGACATGGCTGTCGACAGTGCGCTCCAGCGCTTCGCTTTCCGGCAGGCATTCGTGCATCAGCTCGCTGCGGCTGAAGATGCGGGTCGGTGCCAGCGCCATGCAGTGCAGCAGCTTGAACTCGGTGAGCGTGAGCAGCACTTCGTGACTATAGCCTTCGCCCTCCACGTGCACGGCGTGGGTGGCCGAGTCGATCAGCAGCGGGCCGACGCGCAGCGCAGTGGGCGCGTCCACGCGCGAGGCGCGCAGCGTACGCCGCAGCACCGCGCGCACGCGCGCCGCCACCTCGGCCGGGTTGAACGGCTTGACCACGTAGTCGTCGGCACCCATGCGCAGCGCGGTCAGCTTGTCCAGGTCCTGGTCCAGCGCGGTCAGCATGATCACCGGCGTCTCACCACGCTGGCGCAGCTGGGTCAGCACGCTCCAGCCATCCAGGCGTGGCAGCTGTACATCGAGCAGGACCAGGTCA
Source organism: Stenotrophomonas sp. T8 (assembly GCF_051853085.1). Classification (NCBI taxonomy): domain Bacteria; kingdom Pseudomonadati; phylum Pseudomonadota; class Gammaproteobacteria; order Lysobacterales; family Lysobacteraceae; genus Stenotrophomonas; species Stenotrophomonas sp. T8. Next base: position 1,658,783 of record NZ_CP195329.1, read on the forward strand.
GGACGGGCGCTGCGATGCAGGTCCAGTGCGCTATGGCCATCGGCCGCGCGCAGCGTGCGCAGTCCTTCCCGTTCCAGGTAGGCGCTGAGAATATCGGCGATCTCGGCCTCATCCTCGACGATCAGGACCAGGGCGGCGAGGGCGGGGGAGGCATGCATGCAGGGGCGGGGCCGTAAGGTGCTTGCCTCCATCGTATCTCCACAGTTCCTCCATCGAAACCCCATCATTGCCACGCACACTGCGCGCTTCAGAACCTATCCGCCGCCTGCGCGGCATTGTGCACAGCAATGAGAACCTTCAGGACTCCGGTCGCGTTGATCGCGGCCCTCGCCCTGGCCATGACGGCCTGCTCAACCCCCGAAGCCACTCCCGAAGCCGCACCGCGTGTCAGCGTGGTCACCGTCGGCCCGCAGGTGGTACAGCGCGATGACGAACTGCCCGGCCGCGTGGCTGCCGTGCGCACCGCACAGATCCGTGCCCAGGTGAGCGGCATCGTGCAGCGCCGCCTGTTCGACCAGGGGGCCGAAGTGAGCGCCGGCCAGGCCCTGTTCCAGATCGATCCGGCGGCGTTCCGTGCAGATGTTGATTCGGCACTGGCAGCCCTTCAGCGCAGCGAAGCGGCGCTGGGCCGCAGCCGCGTGCAGTCGCAGCGCCTGCATGCACTGGCCGCCGCACAGGCCGTCAGCCAGCAGCATCGCGACGATGCCAGTGCCGAGTACGAACAGGCCCGTGCCGCGGTGAACGAAGCGCGCGCGATCCTGGCCCGTCGCCAGCTTGACCTGCGCTATGCCACGGTCAGCGCGCCGATTGCCGGCCGCATCGACCAGGCGCTGGTGACCGAAGGCGCACTGGTGGGCGTGGCCGATGCCGAGCCGATGGCAGTGGTGCAGCAGATCGACCAGGTCTACGTCGATGTGCGCCAACCGGCGGCGCAGCTGGAGTCTCTGCAGCGCAGTGCCGCCGGTGGCGGCGAGCTGCCGGTGACGATCATCGGTGCCAGCGGCAAGCCACTGCCCGAACGCGGCCAACTGCTGTTCTCCGGCATCAATGTCGATGCGCGAACCGGTGATGTCATCCTGCGCATCCTGGTCGACAACCCGCAGCGACAGCTGCTGCCCGGCATGTACGTGCGCGCGAGGGTGCCACGTGGCGCGCCGGCCAGTGCATTGACCGTGCCACAGCAGGCGGTGCTGCGCAGCGCCGGTGGCCAGGCCTATGCCTGGGTGATCGGCGCCGACGGCAAGGCGGTGATCCGCACGCTGGAAGTGGACGGCAGTGTCGATCGCCAGTGGCTGGTGCGCACGGGCCTGAAGGCCGGCGAGAAGGTGGTGGTCGAGGGCCAGGAGCGCCTGCAGGAAGGCGTGGTGGTCGATGCGCGCGACTGGCAGATGCCGGTCGCCAGCGCCGGTGCAGTGCAGACCGGCAGCAAGGGCTGAGCCTGTTCCGGGCCGGTCCCTCCAGGAAAATCCAACATGGCACGTTTCTTCATCGATCGCCCGGTGTTCGCCTGGGTGCTGGCGATTTTCATCATCCTGGCCGGCGTGCTGGCGATCCCGCAGCTGGCGGTGGAGCGCTATCCAGCAGTCGCCCCGCCCAGCGTTAGCATCTATGCCAGCTACCCGGGTGCCAGCCCGCAGACGCTGAATGATGCCGTGGTTGGCCTGATCGAGCGCGAGCTGTCCAGCGTCAAGCACCTGCTGTACTTCGAGTCGTCGGTGGACACGTCCGGCGAAGCGTCGATCACTGCCACCTTCAAGCCCGGCACCAATCCGGAGCTGGCGCAGGTGGACGTGCAGAACCGGATCAAGGCGATCGAACCACGGCTGCCGCGCAGCGTGCGCCAGAATGGCCTGTTCGTGGAGGCCGCTGATTCCGGCTTCCTGATGCTGGTCGGCCTGCGTTCGCCCGATGCCAGCGTCAGCGAGGCCGCGCTGGGCGATTTCATGGCGCGCAACATCATCGAAGAGCTGCGCCGTATCGATGGCGTCGGCCGCGTGCAGTTGTTCGGTGCCGAGCAGGCGATGCGCGTGTGGCTGGACCCGACCCGGTTGACCGGCTACGGCTTGACCATGGGCGATGTGGCCGCCGCCATCGAGCAGCAGAACCTGGAGATTTCGCCAGGACGCATTGGTGATTCGCCGGGTGTTCCAGGCCAGCGCATCACCGTGCCGCTCAGTGCCGACGGCCAGTTGTCCACGCCGGAACAGTTCGCGGCGATCGTACTGCGTGCCGGCGCCGACGGTTCACGGGTGGTGCTGGGTGATGTCGCCCGCGTCGAGCTGGGCGCGCAGAGCTATGCCTGGGGCACCCGCGAGGACGGCCATCCAGCCACTGCGGCCGGCGTGCAGCTGCGCCCGGGCGCGAACGCGGTGCGTACCGCTGCGGCGGTGCGTGAGCGCATGGCTGAGCTGGCGCCGCTGCTGCCGCGCGGGGTGGAAGCGAGCATCCCGTTCGACACCGCGCCGTTCGTGAAGATCTCGATCCAGAAGGTAGTGCAGACCCTGCTGGAGGCGATGCTGCTGGTGTTCGCGGTGATGTACCTGTTCCTGCAGAACTGGCGTTACACGCTGATCCCGGCGCTGGTCGCACCGATCGCGCTGCTGGGTACGTTCGCGGTGATGCTGGCGCTGGGCTTCTCGATCAACGTGCTGACCATGTTCGGCATGGTGCTGGCCATCGGCATCATCGTCGACGACGCGATCGTGGTGGTCGAGGGCGTGGAACGGATCATGGCCGAGGAGGGCCTGCCGCCGCGCGAGGCCACCATCAAGGCGATGCGTGAACTGACCGGCGCAGTGATCGGCATTACCCTGGTGCTGACCGCGGTGTTCATCCCGATGGCGTTCGCCAGCGGTTCGGTGGGCGCGATCTACCGTCAGTTCACCGTGGCGATGGCGGTGTCGATCCTGTTCTCGGCGCTGCTGGCCCTGAGCCTGACGCCGGCGCTGTGCGCGACCCTGCTGCGCCAGGCCAACCACGGCCATCACGGTCGCGGCGGGCTGTTCGGCGCCTTCAACCGGGGCTTCGAGCGGATGACCGGGCATTACCAGCGTGGTGTGGCGACGGTGCTGCAGCGGAGCGGGCGGGTGATGGGCGTGTTCGCCGCACTGGTGGCGGCGTTGCTGCTGGGCCTGCACTGGCTGCCGGGCGCATTCCTGCCGGAAGAAGACCAGGGCTATTTCATGACCTCGATCCAGCTGCCGGCCGAGGCGACGGCCGAGCGTACGCTGGCCGTGGTCGAAGCCTACGAACGGCACGTGGCCTCGCGTCCGGGCATCGGCTCCAACCAGTCGATCCTCGGCTACAGCTTTTCCGGTTCCGGCCCGAGTGCGGCGCTGACCTACACCATGCTGAAGGACTGGGGTGAGCGCGCAGGCGCAACCGCGGCCGGTGAGGTGGAGGCCGCGCAGCAGGCGATGGCCACGATTGCCGAGGGCGAGGTGATGAGCGTGATGCCGCCGGCCATCGACAGCCTGGGACGTTCGTCCGGCTTCTCGCTGGCGCTGCAGGCGCGCACCGGGCAGGGCCAGGCCGAACTGCGCGCGGCCCTGCAGCAGCTGCTGAAGCTGGCCGAAGCCAGCCCGCTGCTGTCGGAGGTGCATGCCGATGGCCTGCCGGCCGGCACCAGCGTGCGGCTGGACATCGACCGGGCCAAGGCCGAGGCAATGGGCGTGGGCTTCGAGCAGATCAGCAGCACGCTGTCGGCAGCCATGGGCTCGCAGTACGTCAACGACTTCCCCAACAAGGGACGGCTGCAGCAGGTGATCCTGCAGGCCGATGCGCCGCACCGGATGGAGCTGGAAGACGTGCTGAAGCTGTACGTGCGCAACAGCGAGGGCGGCATGGTGGCGTTGTCCGAGCTGGTCACCCCGCACTGGACCGAAGCGCCGTTGCAGCTTCAGCGCTATCTTGGCTTCCCGGCGCTGAACCTGTCCGGCGCCCCGGCCTCTGGCGTGTCGACCGGCCAGGCCATGGCGGAGATGGAGCGGTTGGCCGAAAAGCTGCCGTCCGGTTTTGCCCTGCAGTGGACCAGCCAGTCGCTGCAGGAGCGTGAGTCGGGGGCGCAGGCGCCGTGGCTGCTGTTGTTGTCGATGCTGGTGGTGTTCCTGGTGCTTGCCGCGCTGTACGAGAGCTGGTCGATTCCGTTGGCGGTGCTGCTGGTGGTGCCACTGGGCCTGCTTGGCGCGGTCGCCGCGGTGCTGTTGCGCGGCATGCCCAACGACGTGTTCTTCAAGGTCGGCATGATCACCGTGATCGGGCTGTCGGCGAAGAACGCGATCCTCATCGTCGAATTCGCGCGCCAGCTGCAGCAGCAGGGGCGCGGTCTGGTTGAAGCAGCGCTGGAGGCGGCGCGGCTGCGCCTGCGCCCGATCGTGATGACCTCGCTGGCGTTCGCGCTGGGCGTGGTGCCGCTAATGCTGGCGCAGGGCGCGTCGAAGGAAACCCAGCAGGCGATTGGAACCGGTGTGTTCGGCGGCATGGTCAGTGCGACCGTGCTGGCGGTGTTCTTCGTGCCGGTCTTCTATGTAGTGGTGCAGGGCGCGCGGCAGTGGATCGCGCAGCGCCTGCGCAGACGCCGGCCGATGCCGGGAGGAACCGTGGATGGAACGGAACATCGTTGAAGATCTGCATGAGCAGCAGTTATTGGCGCTGGAGCAGCGCCTGTGCGCAGCGCTGCTGGAGAACAATCACGATGCGTTGAACGCGCTGGTATCGCCAGCCTTGTTCATGATGGACGGCCACGGTGGCCGCATGCTCGATCTGCCGTGGCTGGGTGATTGGTTGGCGGGTAGCCTGCAGGTGCGAGGCCTGCAGCTGCACGCCGTTGAAACGCTGCTGTGTGGTCGGCTGGCACTGCTGTCCAGCAACGTGCGGATGTCGGTCTGGCAGCAGGGCCGCGAGCGCGAACTGAAGCTGCGCCTGTTGCGGGTCTGGACCTGCAGTTCCGGCGGCAGTGGCGCGCAACTGCTGTCGATGGCGGTGCTGGCCGCATGAGTGCGGTCAGGCCGTTTTCAGGCCCCGCTCACCGCGAGGTGGTAGGGTCGAGCATTCCTGTAGTGTCGACAAGGAGTCGAGCCATGCGTGTAGTTCCCAGTCTGTTGGCAGCGTCCCTGGGGTTGGTCCTGGCCGCGTGCCAGCCGGCCCAGGCACCCGCGGCGGGCAGCAATGACGCCTCGCCTGCCACGCTGCAGCCGAGCGCCAACACGGAAGGTGGCAGCGAGACCGCCTACCAGTGTGGTGATCTGAGTGTGGGCGCGACCTTCAATGGCGAGGATGCTGCCACGCTGGTGATCGGCGAGCGTCGCTTCGCCATGACCTCCGAGCGCGCGGCATCCGGCGCCAAGTACAGCGATGGCCTTGGCAACAGCTTCTGGACCAAGGGCAGCGATGATGGCCTGCTGAGCCTGAAGGGCGAGCCGGATCGCGAGTGCCATGCGGTGGAAGCCACCGAAGGCGATGGCAGCGCCGGCAATGCCGCGTTCCGTGCCACCGGCAATGAACCTGGATGGCTAGCAGTCGTCGATGGCGATATGCCGGGCCTGCAGGTGGAAGTTGACTACGGCGAGCGCCGCTTTGACGTGGCCAGGCCCACCCAGGGCGCTGATGGATGGAGCGGCAAGGCGTCCGACGGCACCGACGTCAAGCTCAGCTTCCAGCGCACCACCTGCCAGGATGACATGAGCGGCGAGGCATTAGAGGCCAAGGCGATGCTGACTGTCGGTACCCGCCAGTACCATGGCTGCGGCAACTTCGGTGCGAAACAGCCGTAAGTTTCCTGTAGAGCCGAGCCCACGCTCGGCTGCAGCACCTGTCCAACCCACCGCAGCCGAGCGCGGACTCGGCTCTACACAACTGCTGTCAGCGATGCGCCGCTTGCTGCCTGCGGCGAACTTGCCGCAGGCAGCGATCGGCAGACGATCGGCGCAGGGTGCTTAGTCGGCACGGCCGGCGAATTCGCCGGTGGCGGTGTTCACCAGCACGCGCTCGCCGTTGACGATGTACTCCGGCACCATGATCTCGATGCCGGTGTTGAGCTTGGCCGGCTTCGGGCGCTTGGTGGCGGTGCCACCCTTCAGTTCCGGCGGCGTCTCGATCACTTCCAGCACCACGGAGGCCGGCAGCTGGATCGCCACCGGCTGCTCGTCGATCACCTGCACGTAGATGCCGGTCAGGCCGTCGGTGATGTAACCGGCGTCGTCGCCGATCACGTCCGCGTCCAGGGTGTACGGGGTGTAGTCCTCGTCATCGAGGAACACGAAGGCATCGCCGTCCTTGTACGAATAGGTGGACTGGCGGCGCAGCAGTTCGACCTCGACCAGGTTGTCGTCGGCATCGAAGCTGGCGTCGAGCTTGTTGCCGCCCGGCACGCTGTACATGATGAAGCGGAAGCGGACGTTGCCGCCGCGACCCTGCGGCGAGCTGCGCTCGATGTCGCGGATCTGGTACACGCCGTTGTTGTACTCGACGACGTTGCCCTTCTTGATGTCGTTGGCTTTCATGGTGATCTAGGTCGTTGGGGGAGGGCGCCGTCCCGGCGCCCGGGGGAATCACTTCGGAGCGAGGCGGGTAGCGCCGTCCAGGCGGATGGTCTCGCCGTTGAGGTAGGTGTTGCCAAGGATGAAGCCGACCAGGCTGGCGAAGTCTTCCGGCTTGCCCAGGCGCGACGGGAACGGGATCGAGGCAGCCAGCGACTGCTGCACGGCTTCGGGCATGCCATCGACCATCGGCGTCCAGAACACGCCCGGGGCGATGGTATTGACGCGGATCCCGAAGCGCGACAGTTCGCGTGCCATCGGCAGCGTCATCGACACCACGCCGCCCTTGCTGGCGGCATAGGCGGCCTGGCCGATCTGGCCTTCATAGGCGGCGATGCTGGCGGTGTTGATGATCACCCCGCGCTCGCCATCGATGCCGGCCTCGTTGTGCTGCATGCGGTTGGCCGCGGCCTTGGCGACATTGAAGCTGCCGACCAGATTGACCATCACCGTGCCCTGGAAGCCGGCCAGCGGCATCGGGCCGTCCTTGCCCAGCACGCGGCCGGCGCCGAGGATGCCGGCGCAGTTCATTGCCACGTTCAGGCCGCCGAGGAAATCGTGGGCCTGGTCGATGGCCGCAGCCACGGCGGCCTCATCGCTGACGTTGACGTTGAAATAGCGGGCGTTGTCGGCACCCAGCCCGGCAACGGCGGTCGCACCCTTGTCGTCGTTGAGATCGAACAGGGCCACCTTGCCGCCCTGGGCGACGAGGTGCTGGGCCACGGCCAGGCCGAGGCCGGAGACGCCACCAGTGATCACGGCACGTACGGAAGACAGCTGCATTGAACGGTCCTGCAGGTTCGAGAACCGCCGATTCTAACGGAAGCCGCGACCGTCGCTGTTGTGCACTGCGCCGCCGCAGCAGGGCGGCGCAGTGCGGCGGTCAACCTGCGGCGGCCAGCGCCTGCCCGGTGCGGCTGGCGGTGGCGCGACCGAGCAGGCCGGCCAGCCAGCGGCCGGTCTCGGCCAGTGCCGGCAGGTCCACGCCGCTGTCCAGGCCCAGGCCCTGCAGCAGGTAGACCACGTCTTCGCTGGCCACATTGCCGCTGGCGCCCTTCGCATACGGGCAGCCACCGGCGCCGGAGACGGCACTGTCGACCACGCGCACGCCTTCTTCCAGGCAGGTGGCGATGTTGGCGATGGCCTGGCCGTAGGTGTCGTGGAAGTGCACGGCCAGTGCCGTCATCGGAATCTCGGCCGCCACCGCCTGCAGCATCGCCCGTGCCTTGCGCGGGGTGCCGACGCCGATGGTGTCGCCCAGCGAGATTTCGTAACAGCCCATCTGGTGCAGCGCGCGCGCCACGCGCACCACGTCGGCCAGCGGCACCTCGCCCTGGTAGGGGCAGCCGAGCACGGTGGAGACGTAGCCGCGCACGCGCACGCCATCGGCGGCGGCGCGGCGCAGGATGGGCTCGAACCGGGCGAGCGACTCGTCGATGCCGGCATTGGTATTGGTGCGGTTGAACGCCTCGGACGCGGCAGTGAACACCGCCACCTCCTCGACGCCGACCGCACGGGCGCGGTCGTAGCCCTTTTCGTTCGGTACCAGCACCGGGTAGTGGACACCCGGCCTGCGCTGGATGCCGGCATAGACCTCGGCGGCGTCGGCCAGTTGCGGGATCCACTTCGGGCTGACGAAGCTGGTCGCCTCGATGCTGCGCAGGCCGGTGGCCGACAGGCGGTTGATCAGTTCGATCTTGTCGGCGGTGGACACCGACTGCTTTTCGTTCTGCAGGCCGTCACGCGGGCCGACCTCGACGATGCGGACGTAATCGCTCATGCGGCTGCCCCATCGGCGGGGCGGTGGCAGACCGCTTCGATGTTGTTGCCGTCCGGGTCGAGCACGAAGGCCGCGTAGTAATCCGGGTGATACCACGGGCGCAGGCCCGGCGCGCCGTTGTCGCGGCCGCCGGCGGCGAGCGCGGCGGCATGGAAGGCATCCACCTGCGCACGGCTGGCGCAGGCGAAGGCCACGTGTACGCCGTGACTGGCGGTGCCGCCATTGCCGAGCCAGAAGAACGGCTTGCCGTCGCTGCCGAAGCCGACGTGGTCGTGGTCGCCGGTCTGTTCGGCGGTCACTTCCATCACCACGCCGATCTGCAGCGGCGCCAGTGCCTGCAGGAAGAAGGTCCTGCTGCGCGCCAGGTCGGCGCTGGTCAAACCAAGATGATCGAGCATGTTCAGGCTTCCGTGACCCAGTGGGGGGCGCGCTTGTCGAGGAAGGCGCCCAGGCCTTCCTGGCCCTCGGCGGAGACCCGCAGGCGCGCGATCAGGGCCGCATTATCGCGATCCAGTGCGTCGCGGTCATGGCTGTCGCGGACCTGCCGCACCAGCTGCTTGGCGGTGGACGAGGCGATCGGGCCGGCCTTGTCGAGCAGGGCCAGCTGGCGTTCCAGCGCCTCGTCCAGGCGCTCGGGTTCGACCAGTTGATGGACCAGGCCGATGCGCAGCGCGGTGTCGGCATCGAAGTGCTCGCCGGTGGCGAACCAGCGACGGGCCTGGCGCGGGCCGATGGCCTCGATCACGTAGGGCGAGATGACGGCGGGCAGCAGGCCCAGGCGGCTTTCGGTCAGGCCGAAGCGGGCCGCGGTGCTGGCGATGGCAATGTCGCAGCAGGCAACCAGGCCGACGCCGCCACCGAAGGCCGCGCCGTGGACCCGGGCCAGGGTCGGCTTGGGCAGCTCGTCCAGGGTGCGCATCAGCCGCGCCAGGGCAAGCGAGTCCTCGCGGTTGTCGGCCTCGCTGGCCGCGGCCATGCCACGCATCCACTGCATGTCGGCACCGGCCGAGAAGGAAGCGCCGTGACCGGCGACCACCACGGCCCGGACCGAATCATCGCCGCCGCCGGCTTCCAGTGCGGCAGTCAGCCGGGCGATCAGGCTGGCGTCAAAGGCGTTGTGCAGCTCCGGCCGGTTCAGCCAGAGGGTGAGGACAGCGCCACGGCGCTCGATCTGCAAAGCATCGTTCATGGGATTCCAGGGTCACTCCATACCTGTATGGATCATAGCGGGCCATTGGTCATGGGCCATGACGCGACGCGGGAATGTTAGAATCGAGAACCATTTACATCCAGCAGAGAACACGCTAGATGACGCTGTCCGAACTGCCGCTGCACACCTCGGCCGTGGTCGAGTCCGTGCAGGACCTGCATGCCAACGATGCCATTGCCCGCCGCCTGCGCGAGCTGGGTTTCGTGAATGGCGAGGAAGTACGCCTGGTGGCCAAGGGCCCGGTGGGGGGCGAGCCGCTGCTGGTGCAGGTCGGGTTCACCCGGTTCGCGCTGCGGATCAGTGAAGCCAAGCGCGTCGTGGTCGACGCCGTCAGTCAGGAACGACGCGCATGACCGCCATTGTCTCCGCCTCACCGCTGCGCATCGCGCTGGTCGGCAACCCCAACAGCGGCAAGACCGCGCTGTTCAACCAGCTGACCGGCAGCCGGCAGAAGGTCGCCAACTACACCGGCGTCACCGTCGAGCGCAAGGAAGGCCGCCTGCGTGCGCCGTCCGGCCGCGAATTCGCCGTGCTCGACCTGCCGGGCGCCTACAGCCTGCATCCGGCCAGCCTGGACGAGGCGATTACCCGTGACCTGTGCCGGGGCTTCTACCCGGGCGAAGCTGCGCCGGACGTGCTGCTGTGCGTGATCGACGCCACCAACCTGCGCCTGCACCTGCGCTTCGCGCTGGAGCTGCGTGAGCTGGGCAAGCCGATGGTGGTCGCCCTGAACATGGTCGATGCGGCCCAGCGCCGTGGCATCCAGGTGGACGTGGCCGCGCTGGAGCGCGAGCTGGGCGTACCGGTGGTGGAGACCGTGGCGGTGCGCAAGCAGGGTGCCAAGGCCCTGGTCGAGCGCCTCGATGCGATGGTGCCGCACCTGGATGCGCCGGTGCCGGGCCCGGAAGGTGGCATCGATTACCACGGCAAGGTGCGCGAGATCCTGTCGGTCGCCGTGCGGATGCCGGCGCGGACCGCGAAGATCGACGACGCGCTGGACCGCTGGCTGCTGCACCCGGTGTTCGGGCTGATCAGCCTTGCAGTGGTGATGTTCCTGATCTTCCAGGCGGTGTACGCCTGGGCGACGCCGTTGATGGATGGCATCGAGGCTGGCTTCGCCTGGCTCGGTGCTCTCGTTGGCAGCGTGTTGCCGGAGGGCCCCCTGGCCAGCCTGCTGACCGACGGCATCATCGCCGGCGTCGGTGGCGTGGTGGTGTTCCTGCCGCAGATCCTGATCCTGTTCTTCTTCATCCTGGTGCTGGAGGAATCCGGCTACCTGCCACGTGCGGCGTTCCTGCTCGACCGCATGATGGCCGCCGCCGGCCTGTCCGGCCGCTCATTCATCCCGCTGCTGTCCAGCTTCGCCTGCGCGGTGCCGGGCATCATGTCCACGCGCAGCATCCAGGACCCGCGTGACCGCCTGGCCACCATCCTGGTCGCACCGCTGATGACCTGCTCGGCGCGCCTGCCGGTGTACGCCCTGCTGATCGGTGCATTCATTCCGCAGAAGACGGTGTGGGGGGTATTCAACCAGCAGGGCCTGGTCCTGTTCGGCCTGTACGCCGCCGGCATCCTCAGTGCGCTGGCGATGTCGTGGATCATGAAGAAGTGGCGCCGCGACAAGAGCGAGCATCCGCTGATGCTGGAGCTGCCGTCGTACCGCCTGCCACATGTGCGTGACCTGGCGGTGGGCCTGTATGAGCGCGGCATGATCTTCCTCAAGCGTGTCGGCGGCATCATCCTGGCGCTGACCATCCTGCTGTGGGTGCTGCTGTCGTTCCCGGCGGCCCCGGCCGATGCCACGATGCCGGCCATCGACTACAGCTACGCCGGCCGGATCGGCCATGCGATGGCGGTGTTCTTCGCACCGCTGGGCTTCAACTGGCAGATCTGCATCGCGCTGATCCCGGGCCTGGCCGCGCGTGAGGTGGCGGTATCTTCGCTGGCCACCGTGTATGCGCTGTCGGCCGCCGATGACGATGCCGCCAGCCAGGCGCTGACCCCGTTGATCAGCGATGGCTGGTCGCTGGCCACGGCCCTGTCGCTGCTGGTCTGGTACATCTACGCCCCGATGTGCATCTCGACGCTGGCGACCATCAAACGCGAGACCAACTCGTGGAAGCAGATGGGCTTTGCCGCGTTCTACCTGTTTGCCGCGGCTTACGTGGCCGCGCTGATCACCTATCAGGTGACCAAGGCGCTGGGAGGCGGCTGATGGATACCGGGCTGCTGATCCAGTACCTGATCATCGCGGTGGCCGTGCTGGTCAGTGCCTGGGTGGTACTGAAGAAGCAGTTCCCGGGTACCGTGCGCACGCTGCGCGGGGCCTTGGCGCTGGCCCTGCTGAAGCCGGGTCGCGCGGCCTGGCTGCAGGCGCTGGGGCGGAAGATCGCGCCGCCGGCCAGCGGTGGTGGCGGTGCCTGTGGGGGGTGCGACAGCTGCGGGCCGACCAAGAAGTAGCGTCCAGCCATGCTCGACCGCGGCTGTCCGGAGGTCGCGAACTTTCGACCCGCACGCTTTCCAGGGTTCAGACCTCTCTGCGGATGATCGCGCGGAAGTTCCCGTCCTGATTCAATCGCCGCACCGATTCGCGGTTTCCATGGGCTGCTGCGAAACCCGCCACGTCGGCCAGGGCATCGAGCAGCAGGGCCTTCAACGCGTCGCGGTTGCCGGCCTCCAGCAGATCTTCAAGGTCCTGCTGGATGAAGGTCCGGCGCAGGCCTGGCGTTTCTTCGATCCGCCAGTCGACATGGGGCGTGGGAATGCTGGAGCGGTACCGGAAAGCCGTTTCAAGATCGTCAGGCGCGAGGGGATACGCGAGCAGCTCTGGAAAGTAGAGTCCAGCATTCACATAGAAGCCCCGGCTTTCGCTGGCGCGCTGGTGATTAACGACAAGCAGGGCGGCATCCAGCAAGCGGTAGCGCGTGGTCGACGTCCCGGCATAACCGGTCTTCCTGGCGCATTTGCTGAAGACGGTCGAGGATTTCATGGGTTTTGCCCGGGCTGAGGGAAGGGCCACAGACTTGAAGGGGAGCGTTGCCGCGTCCAGTGGCAAACCCGTCACCGCAGGGGCAAGCAGCATCGCAGCGATGGCGCTTGCCGGAGCGGGCGTGCTGCCGCTAGCCTGCAGGCATGAACCAGACTCCCCTGCGATTGCTCATTCACGGTGCCTCCGGGCGCATGGGCCAAGCCCTGCTGCGGCTGGCCGCCGAACATTCCGAAACCCTGCAGATCGTGGCCGCCGTGACCGGTCGCGCGCCGGCCCAGCGCGTAGTCGACGGCGTGCCGTTCTTCGCGGCCAGCGAACTGCCCGGTGCGCCGGTGTTCGACGTGGCCATTGACTTCAGCCTGCCGGAGGGCTTCGACCCGCTGCTGGCGCTGTGCGTGGATCGCGGGGCAGGACTGGTGTCGGGTACCACCGGCATTTCCAGCACGCAGCGCCAGGCGTTGGATGCGGCAGCGGCGAAGATCCCGCTGGTATGGGCCTCGAACTTCAGCCTGGGCGTGGCCGTACTGGACGAACTGGTGGAGCGCGCGGCGCAGGCGCTGGCCGGCTGGGACTGCGACATCGTCGAATTGCACCACACCCAGAAGAAGGACGCGCCATCGGGCACTGCACTGACCCTGGGCGCGGCCGCCCAGCGGGGCGGGGCGGAGCCGCATTACGCCAGCCTGCGCGCCGGCGACATCGTCGGCGAGCACCTGGTGCAGTTCACCGGGCTGGGCGAGCGCATCGAGCTGGTACACCGGGCCACCAACCGCGACATCTTCGCCCGCGGCGCCCTGTTCGCCGCCCGCCAGCTGCAGGGCCGGGCCCCGGGCAGCTACCGGGTGCGGGACCTGCTGGCGTAAGGCGGTAGTGCCGGCCGCTGGCCGGCAACATTGGGTGACGGGAGCCAATGGGGTTGCCGGCCAGCGGCCGGCACTACCGGGTGGCGGGTGCCGCATACCCGGCCGGATCGAAATGAATGCGCAATCGCCTGTTCATGAAGCGCGATAACCGCTGGCGCGAGCGCCCCGGCAGCGCTACAATTCGCACTCGCCGAATCACGAAAGCCGGACCGGTCCCAGACCGTACGTCCGCGCTTTTTTGCAACCGGATTTCCGTGAAGCGCAGGCGTGACTTCGGCAGCCCCCTCGGTAGCCAAAGTGAGATTCCCGTGACCCAAGCCGCAATCCTCGTCCTCGAAGACGGCACCGTATTCGAGGGCGAATCCGTAGGCGCGCCCGGCCTGTCCGTCGGTGAAGTGGTGTTCAACACCGCCATGACCGGCTATCAGGAAGTGTTGACCGACCCGTCCTACGCCCGGCAGATGGTCACGCTGACCTATCCGCATATCGGCAACACCGGCATGACCGACCAGGACGATGAAGCGTCCAAGGTGTGGTCGGCCGGCCTGATCGTGCGCGACGTTCCGCGCCGTCCCAGCAACTGGCGCAGCCAGGTGTCGCTGCAGGACTGGCTGATCCAGCGTGGCGTGGTCGCCATCGCCGGCATCGACACCCGCAAGCTGACCCGCATCCTGCGCGAGAAGGGCGCGCAGAACGGTGCGCTGATGGCCGGCGACATCGACGTGGAAAAGGCACTGGAAGCCGCCCGCAAGTTCCCGGGGCTGAAGGGCATGGATCTGGCCAAGGTCGTCACTACCGAGAAGACCTACACCTGGACCGAGGGCCAGCTGGACCTGGATGCCAACGCCTTCGTCAGCGTGCCGGCCCGGTTCAAGGTCGTGGCCTACGACTTCGGCGTGAAGACCAACATCCTGCGCATGCTGGCCGAGCGCGGCTGCGAAGTGACCGTGGTGCCGGCGCAGACCCCGGCCGCCGAGGTGCTGGCACTGAAGCCGGACGGCGTGTTCCTGTCCAACGGCCCAGGTGACCCGGAGCCGTGCGACTACGCCATCGAAGCGATCAAGACCTTCATCGACGTGAAGGTCCCGACCTTCGGCATCTGCCTGGGCCACCAGCTGCTCGGCCTGGCCTCGGGCGCGCAGACCATGAAGATGGGCCACGGCCACCACGGTGCCAACCACCCGGTGCAGGACCTGGACAGCGGCCGGGTGATGATCACCTCGCAGAACCACGGTTTCGCGATCGATGAAGCAACCCTGCCGCCGACCCTGCGCGTGACCCACCGTTCGCTGTTCGACGGCACCAACCAGGGCGTCGCCCGCACCGACGTGCCGGCGTTCTCGTTCCAGGGCCACCCGGAAGCATCGCCGGGCCCGCACGACGTCGGTCCGCTGTTCGACCGTTTCGTGGCGCTGATGGAGCAGGCCAAGGCGTGATCAGTACGCCGCCGGCCCCCCGGTGGCGTCGCGATGGACCGTAAACCCCGCATCGCTGCTGCCACTGGCGCGGCGCTGCGGATCAAGATTCCTGATCGACAGCGTGCGATCACTCCCCCTTGTCACGCTGTACTGACTTAGAGAAGAAAATGCCCAAGCGCACTGACCTCAAGACCATCCTCATCATCGGTGCTGGCCCGATCGTCATCGGCCAGGCCTGCGAGTTCGACTACTCCGGTGCCCAGGCCTGCAAGGCCCTGCGTGACGAGGGTTACCGCGTGGTGCTGGTCAACAGCAACCCGGCCACGATCATGACCGACCCGGAGATGGCCGACGCCGTCTACATCGAGCCGATCAACTGGCAGACGGTCGAGAAGATCATCGCCAAGGAAAAGCCCGATGCGCTGCTGCCGACCATGGGTGGCCAGACCGCGCTGAACTGCGCGCTGGACCTGGCCGACAACGGCGTGCTGGAGAAGTACAACGTCGAGCTGATCGGCGCCAAGCGCGAAGCGATCCGCATGGCCGAAGACCGCGAGCTGTTCCGCGTGGCCATGGGTGAGATCGGCCTGGAGTGCCCGACCGCCGCCGTCGCCCACACCCTGGACGAAGCGCTGGAAATCCAGACCCGCGTCGGCTATCCGACCATCATCCGCCCCAGCTTCACCCTGGGCGGCAGCGGTGGCGGCATCGCCTACAACCGCGAAGAGCTGGTCGAGATCGTCAGCCGCGGCCTGGAGCTGTCGCCGACCACCGAAGTGCTGGTGGAAGAGTCGGTGCTGGGCTGGAAGGAATTCGAGATGGAAGTGGTCCGCGATACCGCGGACAACTGCATCATCGTCTGCTCGATCGAGAACCTGGATCCGATGGGCGTGCACACCGGTGACTCGATCACCGTGGCGCCGGCGCAGACCCTGACCGACAAGGAGTATCAGCGCCTGCGCGATGCCTCCATCGCCGTGCTGCGCAAGATCGGCGTCGACACCGGCGGCTCGAACGTGCAGTTCGGCATCAACCCGAAGACCGGCCGCGTGGTCGTCATCGAGATGAACCCGCGTGTGTCGCGTTCCTCGGCGCTGGCCTCCAAGGCCACCGGCTTCCCGATCGCCAAGGTCGCCGCCAAGCTGGCCGTGGGTTACACCCTGGACGAACTGAAGAACGAAATCACCGGTGGCCTGACCCCGGCCTCGTTCGAGCCGTCGATCGACTACGTCGTCACCAAGATCCCGCGCTTCGCCTTCGAGAAGTTCCCGGCCGCCGATGCCCGCTTGACCACCCAGATGAAGTCGGTGGGCGAGGTGATGGCGATGGGCCGCACCTTCCAGGAGTCGGTGCAGAAGGCCCTGCGTGGCCTGGAAACCGGCAAGGTCGGCTTCGACCCGACCGGTCTGGACCTGGGCAACGAAGACGACCTGCAGACCCTGCGTCGCGAGCTGAAGGCGCCGGGCCCGGAGCGCCTGTTCTATGTGGCCGATGCGTTCCGCGCCGGCATGAGCGTGGAAGAGATCTATGCACTGTCATTCATCGATCACTGGTTCCTGGACCAGATCGAGGAAATCATCGCGGCGGAAGGCGAAGTCGCCGCCGGTGGCATCGACGCACTGGACGCTGCACGCCTGCGCAAGCTGAAGCGCGCTGGCTTCTCCGACGCGCGCCTGGCGCAGCTGACCGGCACCAACGAAGCCGCCATCCGCGCGCTGCGTCGTGCGCACAAGGTGCGCCCGGTCTACAAGCGCGTGGACTCCTGTGCCGGTGAATTCTCCACCGGTACCGCCTACCTGTACTCGACCTACGAGGACGAGTGCGAGGCCGCGCCGAGCAACCGCGACAAGATCATGATCCTGGGCGGTGGCCCGAACCGCATCGGCCAGGGCATCGAGTTCGACTACTGCTGCGTGCACGCGGCGTTGGCGCTGCGCGAGGATGGCTATGAAACCATCATGGTCAACTGCAACCCGGAAACCGTGTCGACCGACTACGACACCTCCGACCGCCTGTACTTCGAGCCGCTGACCCTGGAAGACGTGCTGGAGATCGTCGAACTGGAACAGCCGAAGGGCGTGATCGTGCAGTACGGCGGCCAGACCCCGCTGAAGCTGGCGCGCGCGCTGGAAGCCAACGGCGTGCCGGTGATCGGCACCAGCCCGGACTCGATCGACCTGGCCGAAGACCGCGAGCGCTTCCAGCAGCTGGTCGACACGCTGGGGCTGAAGCAGCCGCCGAACCGCATCGCCCGCAATGATCAGGAAGCCCTGCTGCTGGCCCGCGAGATCGGCTACCCGCTGGTGGTGCGCCCGAGCTACGTGCTGGGCGGCCGTGCCATGGAAATCGTCTACGGCGAAGCCGACCTGGCCCGCTACGTGCGCGACGCGGTGAAGGTGTCCAACGATTCGCCGGTGCTGCTGGACCGCTTCCTCGACAACGCCGTGGAGTGCGACGTCGACATCATCGCCGACAAGGATGGCAACGTCCTGATCGGTGGCGTGATGGAGCACATCGAAGAAGCCGGCGTGCACTCGGGCGATTCCTCCTGCTCGCTGCCGCCGTACTCGCTGTCGGCTGAAACCCAGGCCGAACTGCGCCGCCAGGTGGTGGAGCTGGCCAAGGCCCTGAACGTGGTCGGCCTGATGAACACCCAGTTCGCGATCCAGACCAGCGACGAAGGTGCCGACACCATCTACCTGCTGGAAGTGAACCCGCGTGCCTCGCGCACCGTGCCGTTCGTGTCCAAGGCCACCGGCATGCCGCTGGCCAAGATCGCCGCCCGCTGCATGGCTGGCAAGACGCTGGCCGAGCAGGGCGCGACCAAGGAAATCGTGCCGGACTACTACTCGGTGAAGGAAGCGATCTTCCCGTTCGCCAAGTTCCAGGGCGTCGACCCGATCCTCGGGCCGGAGATGCGCTCCACCGGTGAGGTGATGGGCGTGGGCCGCAGCTTCAACGCCGCCTTCGCGCGTGCGCAGGAAGCCGGCGGCATCAAGGCACCGCCGGTCGGCAAGGCCTTCGTTTCGGTCCGCGATCCGGACAAGAAGCGCGTGCTGCCGGTGGCCAAGGCGCTGCTGGCGCGTGGCTACAGTCTGGTCGCGACGCGTGGCACCGCCGCGTGGCTGCAGCAGCACGGCATGGACTGCGAGATCATCAACAAGGTGGTCGAAGGCCGTCCGCACATCGTCGACTCGATCAAGAACGGCGAGATCGTCTACATCGTCAACACGACCGAAGGTCGTTCGGCGATCAACGACTCGTTCTCGATCCGTCGCGAGGCGCTGCAGCATCGCGTCACCTACTCGACCACCATTGCCGGCGCCAAGGCGCTGGTGGATTCACTGGAATTCCGCGGCACCGGCCCCGTCTGGTCGCTGCAGGAGCTGCACAAGGAGTTGAATGCATGAGAGCCCCCATCACGATGAAGGGCGCGCAGAAGCTGCGCGACGAACTGGATCACCTGAAGTCGGTCAAGCGCCCGAAGGTGATCGCGGCCATCGCCGAAGCACGTGAGCATGGCGACCTGAAGGAGAACGCCGAGTACCACGCCGCGCGCGAGGAACAGGGCTTCATCGAAGGCCGCATCAAGCAGCTCGAAGGCGAGCTGTCGCACGCCGAGATCATCGACGTGAGCAAGCTCAATGCCGGCTCCAAGGTGGTGTTCGGTGCCAGCGTGACCCTGGCCGACGTGGAAACCGACGAAGAGAAGAAGTACCAGATCGTTGGTGACCTGGAGGCGGACATCAAGCAGGGCCTGATCGCGATTTCCTCGCCGGTGGCGCGCGCGATGATCGGCAAGCTGGAAGGTGATTCGATCGTGATCGACGCCCCGGCCGGCCAACGCGAGTACGAGATCGTCAGCGTCAGCTACGTGGACTGACCCGGTGGCAACGGCGACCCTGCTGTTGCCGGCACGCAGCCGCTTTGCCGCGGCTGCGCTGCCGGACGATGTGGCACGCGCGCTCGGTCGTGCCACGACGGTGCAGGTCGTCCCGGGCGAGCGCGCGCAGCTGACACGCCATTTCTCGGTTGCCGCGCCGCACTGGCCGGTGGCCGCGTTGACCCGCCAGCGCGACGTCGGCGATGCCGCCGGCGCCAGCTGGCTGCGTGCCGATCCGGCCTGCATGGTGCCGGACATGCACGGCGCGCGGATGATGGCCTACGGCGAAACACTGCGGCCGACGCTGGCCGACAGCCTCGCCCTGCTGCCAGTGCTGCAGCCGCTGTTTGCCGATGCCGGCTTCGTGCTCGACGCACCCGATCCCTCGCGCTGGTACCTGCGCCTGCCGATCGACCTGGCCCTGCCGGACTTCGACAGTCCGGAAGAGGTGCTCGGGGATGACCTGTTCTCGCACCTGCCGGAAGGCGAGGGCGGCCGCCGCTGGCGGGCGCTGATGACCGAGGCGCAGGTACTGCTGCACAACCATTCCTGGAACCAGCAGCGCGCCGCGCAAGGACAACAGCCGATCAATTCGCTGTGGTTCTGGGGCGGTGGCGTGATGCCGGTATCGGTCAGCACGCCGCACGCACAGGTGCGCAGCCGCGATGCCCTGCTGCAGGGCCTGGCCCTGGCGGCCGGTGTGGCCGTGGATGGCGAACAAGCGGTGGATGCACTCGTTGATCTGCGCCAGCTGCGTTCGCTGCAGCAGCTCGGCAACGATGCGATCCGGCCGCTGCTGGCCGCGCTCAAGCGTGGCGAACTGCAGCGGCTGGTACTGGACTTCGAGGATGGCCTGCAGTTCCAGCTGGACCGTGGCCAGCGCTGGCAGTTCTGGAAGAAGCCGCGCCAGCTTCACGACTGACCGGGGTCGGATCCGTTCTCCATCGGAAAACGGCTCTGACCCCCCAGGGTTTGTCGGGGTTGCCGGCCAGCGGCCGGCACTACCGCAGATAGCGGCGCCTCAACGGACCTCGCTCACCACCGTTGGCAGCGTCCAGTGCCCGCCCGCGACGCCCCGGCACTGCCCGGTAGTGAACTCGCTGCTCTTCACGAATCGCGCGCCATCCCAAGCCCAGTCGTGGCCGGAGAAGCAGTCACCGATGCCGCGCCCACGGAAGCGCCCGCGTAGCGTCGCGTCATCGCGATCAAAGTCCTCCGCGTTGGAGGTCACGAACTTCGCCTGGTACGGTGCTTTGTCCTGCACTACCCAGTAGCCGCTGCTGAAGTTGTAGGCACCCACGAAGCAGCTGGTGCTTGCCAGCACATGCTGGGCGTCCAGTCGCTGGATCTCGATCTCATCTGTCCCGCCATCGCTCAGGCGGCCGCACTCATCCGGCTTCGGTAGGCTGGCGATCAGTGCCTTGCGCAGGCCCGGTGCGATCGCCAGTGCCGCGTCGGAGGCGCGCGGTGCCACCAGCGTGCCGCGCATGATCACTGGCACCGGCAACGCCGCAGGCACGCTCGCTTCAGCCTTGTCTCCACGCCGCACCAGCGCACCGGGCGTGCCCAGCCGGCCTTGGGCCTCGTCCATCTTCAGCAGTACGGCCGCTGCACCGCTGTCGGAGATCGGCCACGCCTTGGCCTTGCCGTCGATAATCTCGATGCGTGCCTGGCGCGGCAGTGCGGCGACCAGTGCATCGGTCTGTGCCTGCTGCAACAACACTGTGTCCCCGTCGCCGGTGTCGCGCACCGGGCCCAGGTCCTTGCCGTTCAGGTGCAGGCGCAGCGCCCCGGTCGGCGTCGGGCTTTCGCCATCCTCGCCATTGCGCAGCCGCGCGAGCACCTTCGTACCCGGGCCGCCGGCGCGCTCCAGCATCAGGCTGAGCAGGTTGCCCGCAGCTTGCGGGCTGTAGCCAGCCGCGCGGCAGGTGCGGGTGTTGTCACAGGCCAACGACCAGTCGTTGTGTTCGAATTCGACCCCGGGCCTGGGTTCAGGCGTCGCGGAGTGAGCGGCCGGGGCCACGGCGAGTGCCATCAGCGCGGTCAGCAGGGTGCGGGTCATGGATGGAAGTCCGTTCCAGGGCAGGCAAGCATGGAAGATGCGGTCGTGAAATCCAAATGCTGCTGGCCGAAGAGCCAAGGGGCCTCGTCAGCGGCGGCAGCCGACCGGGGGAGCGGTGCACGTTATGATGTGCGGGTCTTTTGTAACCGGCGATGCCGATGTCCCTTGCCGCCGATGCTGCGCAGCCGCCCTCTGATATACCGCTGATCCGCCGCCGCGATGCGGTCGTGCCCGGCAGCTGGCCAGAGGGCACGCTGCCATTGCTGGCGCGACTCTATGCCAGCCGCGGTGCGGGTACACCAGAGCTGGCGCTGCCGAAACTGGGCAGCCTCCACGCGCCCGAGCTGCTGACCGGTATCGATGATGCAGTGGGCCTGCTGATCGAGGCCATCGCCAACGACAAGCGCATCCTGGTGGTTGGCGATTTCGATTGCGATGGCGCCACCGCCTGTGCGGTCGGCGTGCGTGGCCTGCGCATGCTCGGCGCGCAACACGTCTTCCACGCGGTACCGAACCGCATGGTGCATGGCTATGGCCTGTCGCCGTCGCTGGTGGAGGAGCTGGCCGCGCTGCAGCCGGACCTGCTGGTGACCGTCGATCACGGCATCGCCTGCCATGCGGGCGTGACCGCGGCCAAGGCGCGCGGCTGGCAGGTGCTGGTCACCGACCATCACCTGCCCGGGCCGCAGTTGCCGCCGGCCGATGTCATCGTCGATCCCAATCTCGACGGTGATGCCTTCCCCAGCAAGTCACTGGCCGGCGTCGGCGTGATCTTCTACGTGCTGATGGCGCTGCGCCGGCAGATGCGCGAGGCCGGTGTCTTTGCCGATGGCAAGGGGCCAGACCTCACCACGCTGCTGGATCTGGTGGCGGTGGGCACCGTTGCGGACCTGGTAGCGCTGGACCCGAACAACCGTGCGCTGGTCAGCGCAGGCTTGCGCCGTCTGCGCGCAGGGCAGGGCTGTGTCGGCCTGCGTGCGCTGATCGAAGCCAGCGGCCGTGATGCCGCGCGGCTCACTGCCACCGACATCGGCTTCGCACTCGGCCCGCGCCTGAATGCCGCAGGCCGGCTGGAAGACATGGCGCTGGGCATCGCGCTGCTGTTGACCGAAGACCCGCGCCAGGCGCGCGAGATCGCGCAGACGCTGGAGCAGATCAACTCAGACCGCCGCACGGTGCAGCAGTCGATGACCGATGACGCCGAGCAGGCATTGACCCGGGTAGTGCTGGACATGGCCGGTCAGCGACCGGTGGCCGCCTGCCTGTTTGATGCCGACTGGCATCCCGGTGTGGTCGGCCTGGTCGCTTCGAAGATGAAGGATCGCCTGCATCGCCCGGTGATCGCCTTCGCCCCGGCCGAACCCGGCGCCGATACCCTGCGCGGGTCTGCGCGCTCGATTCCCGGGCTGCACATCCGTGACGCCCTGGCGCTGGTCGATGCGCGCCATCCGGGCCTGATCGAACGCTTCGGCGGCCACGCCATGGCGGCTGGGCTCAGCCTGCGGCGTGACCACGTTGATGACTTCAAGGCCGCCTTCGTCGCGGTGGTGCTGGAGATGCTCGATCCGGCGGCACTGCAGCAGCAGGTGCTAAGTGACGGCGAGCTGGCGGCGGACGAGCTGGACCATCGCCACGCCGATGCGTTGCGCCTGGCCGGCCCGTGGGGCCAGGGTTTCCCCGAGCCCCTGTTCGACGGCCACTTTGAAGTAGCCAACTGGCGCGTTTTGAAGGAGCGTCACCTGAAGCTGGAACTGCGCCTGCCCGGCGTACCCGGCACCATCAACGCCATCCATTTCGGCGGCTGGCACGGCAACGCGCCGAGTCGCCACGTGCATCTCGCCTATCGGCTCGCCTGCGACGACTATCGCGGCGGCAGCGCCATCCAGCTGATCGTCGAGCACTGCCTGCCCGCCTGAGAAAAAGGGGACGGAGGGGATTAAGTCGCTTGTGCCTTGTTTGCCAGTTGCGACTTAATCCCCTCCGTCCCCTTTTTGGGTCTCCCAACCCCGTTACGGCTGCTGGTGCGTTCAACGATCCACGATCCCACTGGAGTCCGGTCATGGTCTTCGCCCGTTGCTGCACCGTGTTGTTGCTGGCCCTTGCGGCCTGGCCCGCTGGCGCACAGTCGCCGCCGATCTCCCGGCCGCAGGCCGCCACCCCGCTGCTGATCGCGCCGGCGGCTGAGCAGGCGGTCCAACTGCAACACGCCCGCATCGAGGGCGAGATCCAGGCCGGCATCGCCCAGACCCGGATCACCCTGGAATTCCACAACCCGAACCGGCGCGTGCTGGAGGGCGAGCTGCAGTTCCCGCTGGCCGAGGGCCAGCAGATCAGCGGCTTCGCGCTGGATATCAACGGCGAGATGCGTGACGCGGTGCCGGTGCCGAAGGACCGCGGCCGCCAGGTGTTCGAGGAGATTGCCCGCCGCGGCGTTGACCCGGGCCTGCTGGAACAGACCGCCGGCAATCAGTTCCGGCTGCGCATCTACCCGCTGCCGGCCGGTGGTAGCCGGCGCGTGCAGCTGGTGATCCGCGAGCCATTGGCCTTCGCCGGCCAAGGCTGGCAGTGGACGCTGCCGCTGCAGTTTGCCGCCGGTGCAGCCTCGGTTGAACTGAAACTGCAGGCACCTGGCACGACCACCGCAGGTACGGCGCCATTCCGCATCAGCGCGGGCCAGCTGCAGTGGCAGGGCGAGGGGGCGCAGCTGCCGAAGCAGCTGCAGTGGGATCTGCCGGCGACCCGCCAGGCACAGGTGCAGGTGGCGCCCTGGCAGGATGGCCACTATCTACTGGCGCAGCTGCCGGTGGCGGCCAGCAGCACGCCGCGCAGACTGCCGAGCGAAATCGGCCTGCTGTGGGACGGCTCCGGTTCGGCGGGACAGCGCGAACGCACGCGCGAGTTCGCCCTGCTGGATCGCTATTTCGCCGCGCTGGGTGACGGCACCGTGGCCTTGACCGTGCTGCGCGATCGCGCCGAGCCGGTGCGTCGCTTCCGCATCCGCGCCGGCAACTGGAGTGAACTGCGCGCAGCCCTGCAGGCCGTGCGCCCGGACGGTGCCAGCGCGCTGGCACAGTGGCAGCCGCAGCCGGGCGTGAAGGAATACCTGCTGGTCAGCGATGGCCTGCTGACCTATGGGCCGGAACAGCTGCCGGCGATGGCGTCGGATCAGCGCCTGTTTGCGATCAGCAGTGCCGGTGCGCGCACTGATGCCGTGCGGCTGCGTGGTTGGAGTGAGGCGCATGGCGGTCGCTTCGTTGCGCTGGGCAAGGATGTCGATTCGGCGGCGCGCGCGCTGCTGTCGTCGCCGCTGGATGTGCAGGTCGATGCGGGGCGCGGCGTGCAGGACGTGGTGATCGATCGTCGCAGTGAAGCCCAGGGCTGGCTGTGGCTGCATGCACGACTGGCGGCCGACGGTGTGCCGATGCGGGTGCGCGTGGGTGGCGGCGAATGGCAGGCGCTGCCCGCCACGCAGAAGAGCGACGACGGAGAGCTGCTGTCCGGCCTGTGGGCGCAGGCGCGCCTGCAGCAGCTGGCCGCCGACCGCCGTGGCAACCGCGAGGCGATGCAGCGCCTGTCCCAGCAGTTTGGCCTGGTGGGGCCGGATACCTCGCTGATCGTGCTGGAGACGTTGGAGGACTACCTGCGCTATGCGATCCGCCCTTCGGACACGCTGCGCGCGGAGTACGACGCCAGGTTTGCAGTGCAGGTCAGGGATCGCGCCGCTGCTGATCGCCAGCGCCTGGATGAAGTGGCCGCCCGCTGGAAGGAGCGCCAGCAGTGGTGGAACCGCAGCTGGCCGAAGGGTGCGCCGCCGCGGGCCAGGGAAGCAGCGCTGGACGTTGCTTCGGCCGACTATCCTGCCGAGTCAGCGCCGATGGCGATGCTCGTCGCACCGGCGCCCGCGGCACCGCCCGCGCCTGCACCGATGGCCGCGGCGGCAGAACAGCGCATGCAGGCCAGCAGCGCACGCGCGCGTCGTCCGGCGCCCGCGTCGGAGAATGCACTGGATTCGATTGTGGTCACCGGCGGCTCGGTCGATGCCGCTGCAGCCGCCAACGATGGCCAGCTCGGCATCCAGCTGGCGGCCTGGCAGCCGGACTCGGCCGTCGCCCGGCGCCTGCGCCAGGGGCCGCCATCGCAGCTTTATGACCGCTATCTGGCCGAGCGCGATGCCCACGCCGACAGCAGCGCCTTCTTCCTCGATGTGGCCGACCTGCTGCTGGAGCAGGGCCAGCGCGAGCTGGCACTGCGGGTGCTGTCGAACCTGGCCGAAATGGATCTGGACAACCGCCACCTGCTGCGCGTGCTCGGTTACCGACTGATGCAGGCCGATGCTCCCGCACTGGCGGTGCCGGTGTTCGAGCAGGTGCTGGCGATGGGCCAGGAAGAACCGCAGAGCTTCCGCGACCTGGGCTTGGCGCTGGCAGCGGCCGGCAAGCCACAGCAGGCACTGGCGCCGCTGTACCAGGTGGTGGTGCGGCCGTGGGACAGCCGCTTCGATGGCATCGCCCTGATCGCGCTGGATGAGCTGACCAACCTGGTGGCCGGCAGCACGCCCCGGCTGGATACCACCGGCATCGACCCGCGCCTGTTGCAGGCGATGCCGCTGGACCTGCGCGTGGTGCTGTCGTGGGACGCCGACAACAGCGACATGGACCTGTGGGTGACCGACCCGAACGGCGAGCGCGCCTACTACGGCAACCGGATGACCTACCAGGGCGGGCAGATGTCGCAGGACTTCACCGGCGGCTATGGCCCCGAGCAGTTCTCGCTGCGCAACGCCAAGCCGGGCAAGTACAAGGTGGAGGCGAACTACTTTGGCAGCCGCCAACAGCTGGTGACCGGTGCGACAACCCTGATGCTGCGGCTGACCACCCACTGGGGCACGCCGAAGCAGAAGGATCAGATGGTGACGATGCGGCTGAAGGACCGTGCTGAGACCGTGCTGGTGGGTGATTTCGAGGTGAAGTAGTCAACTGCCCCAAGTGGCCGTCCGAGGGTGGGCCAAGGAAGACCCTCGTCGACGCCGCTCTGGGCAAGGAGGTCCTGTGTGGGGTCGGCCGCGGCCCGGCCGGCTCCCCGCGCCAAGGCGGGCATCGCCTGCCTGAATGCAGCGCCAGTGCATCATGCTGGAGCCCCGGCGCAGGCCCAGGCCCTCATTCCGGGCATCCCCGGCCTGCGGTATCATTACCAGTCATCTTTTGAATGCATAACCGCCGACATGATCGAACTGAATCCTGTCCGCCAGCGCATCACCGATCTGACCGATCGCGTGCTGTCGCTTCGGGGGTATCTTTGACTACGACGCCAAGAAAGAGCGTCTTGAAGAAGTAACGCGGGAGCTGGAAAGCCCCGACGTCTGGAACAACGCCGAGTACGCCCAGAACCTGGGCCGCGAGCGTTCCAGCCTGGAAAAGACCGTGGGCGGCATCGCCTCGGTGCTCGATGGCCTGAACGACGCCACTGAACTGCTGGAGCTGGCCGAGTCCGAGCAGGACGAGGAGACCGCACTGGCGGTGGTCGCCGACCTCGACAAGCACCAGGCGCACGTGGAGAAGCTGGAGTTCCAGCGCATGTTCTCCGGCGAGATGGACAATGCGGCCGCGTTCGTCGATATCCAGGCCGGTGCCGGTGGCACCGAAGCCCAGGACTGGGCCGAGATCCTGCTGCGCATGTACCTGCGCTGGTGCGAGTCGCGCGGCTGGAAGACCGAACTGATGGAAGTCTCCGGTGGCGACGTCGCCGGCATCAAGTCGGCCACGCTGCGCGTGGAAGGCGACTATGCCTACGGCTGGCTGAAGACCGAGACCGGCGTCCACCGCCTGGTGCGCAAGTCGCCGTTCGACTCGGACAACCGCCGCCACACCAGCTTCACCTCGGTGTTCGTGTCGCCGGAAATCGATGACAACATCGACATCACCATCAACCCGGCCGACCTGCGTACCGACGTGTACCGTTCGTCCGGTGCCGGTGGTCAGCACGTGAACAAGACCGAGTCGGCGGTGCGTATCACCCACATCCCGACCAACATCGTTGTGGCCTGCCAGACCGGCCGCAGCCAGCACCAGAACCGCGACAACGCGATGAAGATGCTGGCCGCCAAGCTGTATGAACTGGAGATCCAGAAGCGCAACGCCGAGAAGGACGCGGTGGAAGCCACCAAGTCCGACATTGGCTGGGGCAGCCAGATCCGCAACTACGTGCTGGACCAGAGCCGTATCAAGGACCTGCGTACCGGCATCGAGCGTTCAGATACGCAGAAGGTGCTGGACGGCGACCTGGACGAGTTCGTCGAGGCCAGCCTGAAGGCCGGTTTGGCCGTGGGCTCCAAGCGCGCCGATGCCTGATCGACGCGCCTGCGCGTATTTCGTCACCCTCGTGCGCAACGCCGAGGGTGGCTGATCACGCTTCCGGTAGAGCCGAGCCCATGCTCGGCTGCTGTTGGCGCAGTAGCAGACGCGTCGAGCATGGCTCAACGCTACAACTACAAAGGGTAGGACGGGCCGATGATGCGCAGCGAAAGTGAACGCAAGGAACTCGGCGGCTTCCTCAAGGCCTGCCGCGCCCGTGTCGACCCTGCCACGCTCGGCCTCCCGGCCGGGCGCCGGCGCACCCCGGGCCTGAAGCGCGAGGAAGTGGCGCTGGCGATCGGGGTCAGCGTCAGCTGGTACACCTGGATCGAGCAGGGGCGTGAAGTGCGCGCCTCTCCCGAAGTGCTTGAGCGCCTGGCACAGGTGCTGCGCATGAGTGACGACGAACGCGCCTACGCGTTCGCGCTGTCCGGCTACGGCGTGCCGCTGGAATCGCCGGACGAGAGCGTGACCGACGGCCTGCGCCAGCTGGTGGAGGCGATGCAGCCGATCCCGGCCTACGTACGCAATACCCGCTTCGACATCCTGGCCTGGAACCCGGCCATCGCCGATCTTTTCGTGGACTACAGTCAGCTGGCGCCGCATGAGCGCAACACGCTGCGGCTGATGTTCCTGTACCCGCCGTACCGCACGCTGATCCTCAACTGGGAAGAAATGACCCGCGGGCTGCTGGCGGGCTTCCGCGCGGCGATGGCGCAGGCCCCGGACAAGGCCCCGTTCCTGGCGCTGGTGGAAGACATCGCCGCGCACAGCGAAGAGTTTCGCCAATGGTGGCCGGAGCACGACGTGCGTCGGTTCGATGAAGGTGCGAAGAAGCTCAACCATCCCACGCGGGGGTTGCTGGACCTGCAGTACGTGGCGCTGGTGCCGGAGAGCCGGCACGACCTGTCACTGGTGACCTACCTGCCGCGAAAGTAGGGGTTTACGGCAGGGCTTGCAGCCCTGCACCTGCTCAACGCAACGGCCAGAGCCAGAGCTGGATTCCGTGGTTTGGCGGGGCGGTGTCGGAGTGCGGGGACGCCGCAAGTACGTCCGTGTAGGCTTGGCAGCCGCATCCATGCGGCTGACACCCCGCACTCCGACATCGCCCCGCCTTCGACAGGTTCACGCGGCTGTTGGCAACTGCGGCTTTGTTCCGCGCGGCTGTTGGTAGGTGCCGAGCTTGGTCGACACGATTTTTCTCTCAGATATCGAATGAGTCATCCACGCATGGCGTGGATCTACTGTGTCGACCAAGGTCGACACCCACCAACAGCAACGCAGAGCGCCGTCCCGACAGATCGCAGAACTCTGTCGAAGGTGGGGTGGGTCCGGTTGCGGGGGCGTGAGCCGCATGGATGCGGCGACCGAGCTTACATGGATGTACTTGCAGCGTCCCCCTCAACCGGACCCACCCCGCCAACCCACGGAATGCCAGCTTCTGCCGTTGCCGTTGCCGTTGCCTCGGCTTGGCTTGAAGCCTCTGCGGGTGCAGGGCGCAGCCCTGCCGATAACCCCATTCACACAGGTAAGTGCAGGTCACAGGATAAGCAGACGCCTTGTTGCCTCCGCCAATCGGGTCCACATTCCTGTGCAGAAGACGGGCCGCTGCCCGTTGCCGAGACAACAGGAGCCCTGCATGTCCGCTGCCCCCACCACCGCCATTTCCCGCGATCCGGCCACCGGCCAGCAGATCGCCAGCCATCCCTTCGCCACCGATGCCGAGCTGGAAACAATCCTCGATCGCGGCCAGGTCGGCTTTGCGGCCTGGAGCGTCAAGAGCCTCGAACAGCGCGCAGACGTACTGCGTGCGATGGCCGCCGTACTGCGGCGTGACCGCGAAAAGCTGGCCGCGCTGGCTACCGCCGAGATGGGCAAGGTACAGGCCGAATCGCTGGCCGAGATCGAGAAGTGTGCCGTGCTGTGCGACTGGTACGCTGACCACGGCGCGCAGTTCCTGCGCGACGAACCGACCCAGGTGCCCGACGACAAGGCCTACGTGTCCTACCTGCCGCTGGGCGTGGTGCTGGGCATCATGCCGTGGAACTTCCCGTACTGGCAGGTGATGCGTGCGGCGGTGCCGATCCTGATGGGCGGCAACGGCTTCCTGCTGAAGCCGGCCGAGAACATCGTCGGTACCGCGCAGCTGCTCGACGCGGCCTGGCGCGATGCCGGCCTGCCGGAAGGCACCTTCATCGCCGCCAACATCAGCCGCGAGGGCACCAGCCGCGCGATCGCCGATGATCGCATCGCCGCAGTGACCCTGACCGGCAGCGTGGCCGCAGGCCGCAGCATCGCCGCCCAGGCCGGGCAGGCGCTGAAGAGGGTGGTGCTGGAGCTGGGGGGCTCGGATCCGTTCATCGTACTGGCCGACGCCGATCTGGACGCCGCCGTTGATGCGGCGGTAGCCTCGCGCTTCCAGAACACCGGGCAGGTCTGCATCGCCGGAAAGCGCATCATCGTCGAAGACGCGATCTACGATCGTTTCGTGGCGCAGTTCTGCCAGAAGGTGCAGGCACTGACCATCGGCGATGGCCGCGACCCGGCCAACCGTATCGGCCCGATGGCGCGCCAGGACCTGCTGGAGCAGCTCGATGCGCAGGTACGGGCTTCGGTGGAGGCCGGTGCGCGGCTGCTGGTTGGCGGCCACCCGCTGGATCGCCCGGGAGCCTTCTATGCACCCACCGTGCTGGCCGACGTGGAGCCAGGCATGCAGGCCTTCGATACCGAGACCTTCGGGCCGGTGGCCTCGATCAGTCGCGCCCGCGACGCCGACCATGCGGTGGAACTGGCCAACCAGAGCGAATTCGGCCTGAGCGGCAACCTGTGGACCGGCGACCGCGCGCGGGCCATGCAGCTGGCGCGCCGGCTGCAGACCGGCGGCGTGTTCGTCAACGGCTTCTCCGCTTCAGACCCGCGCGTGCCGATCGGCGGCGTAAAAAAGAGCGGCTTCGGTCGTGAGCTCTCGCACTTCGGCATCCGCGAATTCGTCAACGCGCAGACGGTGTGGTTCGACAAGCGTTGACGCGCAGCTTCCCTCCTTCCTGCAACGATCCACCATCAGTCCAGCGAAAAGGACGGCATTCCAATGTCCAAGGGTTCAGATCTGCTTGTCGCCGCGCTTGAGAACGAAGGCGTCGAGCGCATTTTCGGTATCCCCGGCGAGGAAAACCTCGACGTGGTCGAGTCGCTTCGTCATTCCAGCATCGAGCTGGTCATCACCCGCCACGAGCAGGCAGCGGTGTTCATGGCCGCCACCTATGGCCGCCTGACCGGCAAGCCCGGCGTGTGCCTGGCCACGCTCGGTCCGGGCGCGCTCAACTTCACCACCGGCGCCGCCTATGCGCTGCTCGGTGCGTGGCCGGTGATCATGATCACTGGCCAGAAGGGCATCGTCGCCAGCAAGCAGGCGCGCTTCCAGATCGTCGACATCGTCGGCACGATGAAGCCGTTGACCAAGCAGGCACGGCAGATCGTCTCGGCGCGCACGATCCCGACCATCGTCCGCGAGGCGTTCCGTGTCGCCCAGGAAGAGCGGCCGGGCCCAGTGCTGCTGGAGCTGCCCGAAGACATCGCCGCCGATGAGGTCGAAGGCGTGGCGCTGGTTCCGCCGCACGCGGTGGATCGTTCCATCGCCAGTCCGGAAGCGTTGGATCGGGCGGCAGAGACCATCCGCAGTGCAAAGCGACCGCTGCTGATGATCGCTTCGGCGGCGTCGCGGCCGCAGTCCAGCGAGGCGCTGTCGGCGTTCGTGCTGCGCGCCGGTATTCCGTTCTTCACCACGCAGATGGGCAAGGGCGCGGTGGCCGGCGGCTCGGGCCTGTACATGGGCACCGCAGCGCTCACCGAGCGCGATTACGTGCACATGGCGATCGACCAGGCCGACGTGATCGTGACCATCGGCCACGAGGTCACCGAGAAGCCGCCGTTCGTGATGCGCCCGGGCGGGCCGACTGTGATCCATATCGGTTACTCGCAGGCGGCGGTGGAACAGGTGTACTTCCCGCAGGTGGAGGTGATCGGCGACATCGGCCGTTCGCTGACCCAGCTGGCCGACCGCATCGAAGGCGGGGTGCCGAATGCCGCCGCGCTGCTGCCGCTGCGCGCGACCATCCTCGAGCATCTGGCCGACCGTGCCGAGGAGGCCCGTTTCACCCCGCAGCGGCTGGTGCACGACGTGCGCCAGGTGATGCCGCCGGACGGCATCGTGGCGCTGGACAACGGCATGTACAAGATCTGGTTCGCTCGCAACTACCGTACCCAGGTGGCCAACACATTGCTGCTGGATAACGCGCTGGCGACCATGGGCGCGGGCCTGCCATCGGCGATCATGGCCTCGATCCTGTATCCACAGCGCCGGGTGCTGGCGGTGTGTGGCGATGGTGGTTTCATGATGAACAGCCAGGAGCTGGAGACGGCGCGCCGGCTGGGGCTCAACCTGGTGGTGCTGATCCTCAACGACGGCGCCTACGGCATGATCCGCTGGAAGCAGGCGGTGGATGGCTTCACCGACTACGGCATGACTTTCAGCAACCCGGATTTCGTGAAGTACGCCGAGGCCTATGGCTGCAAGGGGCATGAGGTGACCGCCATCGAGCAGTTCATCCCGACCCTGCAGGCGGCATTCAACGAGGGCGGGGTGCACCTGGTGTCCGTACCGGTCGACTACTCGGAGAACCAGCGGGTGCTGGTGGACGAGCTGCGGCAGGCGTTCCCCGGGAACGCGTAGGCGCCGATCCGCTGATGGGGTCAGATCCCTTTGCAGCGCAAAGGGATCTGACCCCTCTCCAGGCCGGGGCAGGGCGGTTTTGGTATGCTGTGGAGCCGGCCGCGCCGGGCGCAAGATCCCCCTCACTACACGATTCCCGCAGATCCATGAGCGAAGCTACCGATACCCCCCCCGTCGACGAGAACAAGTTGATCGCCGAGCGCCGTGAGAAACTCAAAGCGCTGCGTGGGCAGGGCATCGCGTACCCGAACGATTTCCGTCGTGAGGACTTCGCCGGCCGCCTGCAGGAAGAATTCGCCGATGCCGAGCAGTGGACCGCCGAGGCGCTGGAAGGCAACGGCCGCCAGGTGAAGATGGCCGGCCGCCTGATGGCCAAGCGCATCATGGGCAAGGCGAGCTTCGCGCAGATCCAGGACGAGTCCGGCCGCATCCAGCTGTTCCTGCAGGGGGCCGTGCTGGGCGATGCCTACACCGCGTTCAAGGGCTGGGACGTGGGCGACATCATCGCCGTCGAAGGCGGCCTGACCCGGACCAAGACCGGCGAGCTGTCGGTCAAGGCCGAGTCGATCCGCCTGCTGACCAAGTCGCTGCGTCCGTTGCCGGACAAGTGGCATGGCCTGGCCGACGTCGAGCAGCGTTACCGCCAGCGTTACGTCGACCTGATCGTCACCCCGGAGTCGCGCGCGGTCTTCATCAAGCGCTCGAAGATCATCCGCGCCATGCGTGCGTGGCTGGACAACCGCGACTTCCTGGAAGTCGAAACGCCGATGATGCACTACATCCCCGGCGGCGCGGCGGCCAAGCCGTTCACCACCCACCACAACGCGCTGGACCTGGACCTGTACCTGCGCGTGGCGCCGGAGCTGTACCTCAAGCGCCTGACCGTGGGCGGCCTGGAGCGCGTGTACGAGATCAACCGCAACTTCCGCAACGAAGGCGTCAGCACCCGCCACAATCCGGAATTCACCATGATGGAGCTGTACGAGGCCTATGCCACGTACAACGAGATCATGGACCTGACCGAAGGCGTGATCCGTGACGTGGCCAGGACGGTCAACGGCAGCACCGAGGTCGAGTGGGACGGAGCGAAGATCGACCTGGGCCCGGCGTTCCGCCGCTGGCGCATGGACGAAGCCGTGCGCCACCACAACCCGGAAATCTCGGTTGCCGACTGCACCGACCGTGACGCGCTGCTGCGCCATTGCGAGCGCTTGAACATCCGCGTCAAGCCGTCCTACGGCTGGGGCAAGCTGCTGCTTGAGATCTTCGAGGCCACCGTCGAGCACACCCTGATCCAGCCGACCTTCATCACCGACCATCCGGTGGAAGTCTCGCCGCTGGCCCGTGCCAACGACAATGATCCGGGCTACACCGACCGCTTCGAGCTGTTCGTCAACGGCAAGGAGCTGGCCAATGGCTTCTCCGAGTTGAACGACCCGGAAGACCAGGCCCAGCGCTTCCAGGCCCAGGTGGCCGCGAAGGAAGGTGGCGACGATGAGGCCATGCACTACGACGCCGACTACATCCGTGCGCTGGAGTACGGCATGGCCCCGACCGGCGGCCTCGGCATCGGCGTCGATCGTCTGGTGATGCTGCTGACCGGCAGCAGCTCGATCCGCGATGTGCTGCTGTTCCCGTACATGCGTCCGGAGCAGTAAGTCGCGTTTTTGACTCCCGATTGTGCGCGCCGTCCCGAAACGAGACGGCGCGATTGACGCGTCCCGCACTCGGCGTATCGTAATTGCACTACCTTGACGCCTGTTATGGCTTGATCGGCGTCAGGGGAGGGCACGGTGTGGGG
The DNA here is from genome assembly GCF_051853085.1 of Stenotrophomonas sp. T8. Lineage (NCBI taxonomy): Bacteria > Pseudomonadati > Pseudomonadota > Gammaproteobacteria > Lysobacterales > Lysobacteraceae > Stenotrophomonas > Stenotrophomonas sp. T8. The sequence continues at coordinate 1,692,404 of NZ_CP195329.1, forward strand.
AGTCCGCTTCACATTGTGATGACGATCATGAATCGGGACGCATGACACGGGAGTCAGGCCGATGCAGGGTGCGAGCGTTCGCAGCGGCAGAGTATCCTCGCCTGCTGATGATCCAGCGTGGTCGAAAAACCAGGCAGAGTACGCGTTGAATATCGTCATCGTTGATGACCAGACTTCCGCCCGGACGATGCTGCGTCACGTCATCGAAGACATCGCGCCGGAACTGAGCGTGTATGACTTCGGCGATCCGCTGACCGCATTGGCCTGGTGCGAAGCCCATCCGGTCGACCTGCTGCTGCTCGATTACCGTATGCCGGAGATGGATGGGCTGGAGTTCGCCCGTCGTTTCCGTCGCCTGCCCAAGCACCGCGACATTCCGGTGATCCTGATCACCGTGGTCGGTGACGAGCCGATCCGCCAGGCGGCACTGGAAGCCGGCGTCATCGACTTCCTGGTCAAGCCGATCCGCCCGCGCGAACTGCGTGCGCGCTGCTACAACCTGCTGCAGCTGCGCCAGCAGACCGAGAACGTGAAGCAACGGGCGCTGTCGCTGGAGCAGCGCCTGCTGGCCAGCATGCATGAGGTCGAAGAGCGGGAGCGCGAAACGCTGTCGCGGCTGGCGCGCGCGATCGAGTTCCGTGATGCCGGCACCAGCGCCTACCTGGAGCGCATGGCACGTGTGGCCGGCCTGATTGCCGAACAGCTCGGGCTGCCCGAGGAGGAGGTGCGCCTGATCGAAATGGCTGCGCCGCTGCATGACATGGGCAAGATCGCCATTCCCGATGCGGTGCTGCTCAAGCAGGGCAAGCTCAACGAGGAGGAGCTGGCGATCATGCGCCGGCACCCGCGGATTGGCCATGAACTGCTGAGCGGCAGCCAGAATCGTTTCATCCAGGTTGGCGCGTTGATCGCACTGCGTCATCATGAGCGCTACGACGGCAGCGGCTATCCTGATGGGCTGGTCGGCGATGCGATTCCGCTGGAAGCGCGCATCGTGGCTGTCGCCGATGTTTTCGACGCCCTGATTTCGCCCCGTCCGTACAAGGAAGCATGGACCATGGAAGCCACCCTGGCTTATCTCTACGCCCAGCGTGGCCGGCTGTTCGATCCCCGATGCGTGGACGCGCTGCTGCGCGGCCGCGAACAGCTGGACCAGATCTGCGCCGAGCATTCGATGGCGTCCGCGCGCCCGGGGCTGGGCGCGTGAAACGGCTGTTGTCGCAGCTGCGGCTGCGCCTGTCCCAGCGCCAGGACAGCGAACACGGCCAGCAGATCGTCCGTATTGTCCTGATCAGCTTGATCCTGGCCTACGTGCTGTTGCCGGCGCCGCGCCACGACCTGCCGCACACGCAGTACGTGGGCGTGCTGGCGATCGTATTGACCGGCCTGAGCCTGTCGCTGCTGTTGTTCGGCTGGCTGCTGTGGCGGCCGGCGCGTTCCGATCCCCGCCGCGTGCTGGGCATGCTCGCCGACTATGGCCTGATCGCTGCCGGCATGGTGCAGATGGGCGAGCCCCTGGCCTGGGTCTACATCGTGGTGATGTGGGTGACGGTCGGCAACGGCATGCGCTTCGGCCACCACTACCTGTACGTGGCGGTGGCGATGGCGATGGTGAGCTTCGGTTGCACGGTGCTGCTGACGCCTTACTGGCAACAGAATTTCCGTCTGGCCATCGGCCTCTGGCTCGGCCTGGCGGCGGTGCCGCTGTACTTCTCGACGCTGCTGCGGCAGCTGACCGAAGCGATGGCCGAGGCGCGCCGTGCCAGCGAGGCCAAGAGCCGTTTCCTGGCCAACATGAGCCACGAGTTCCGCACGCCGTTGAACGGCCTCAACGGCATGACCGAAGTGCTGGCGACCACGCGCCTGGACGATGAGCAGCGCGAGTGCCTCAACACCATCCAGGCGTCGTCGCGCAGCCTGCTGGCGCTGGTGGAGGAAGTGCTGGACATCTCGGCCATCGAGGCCGGCAAGCTGCGCGTGGTGGCCGAAGACTTCGCCGTGGCCGACGTGATCCAGGCGATCGGGCTGATCCTGTTGCCGCAGGCCAAGGCCAAGCGCCTGGAGTACCGGGTGACGGTGGCTGACGGTGTACCGCCACGCGTGCGCGGGGACGTCGGGCACCTGCGGCAGATCCTGCTGAACCTGGCCGGCAACGCGGTCAAGTTCACCGATCACGGCCGGGTCGAAATCCGTGTCAGCGTGGTGCAGGCCGATACCAGTGGCGCGGTGCGGCTGCGCTTCGACATCCTCGACACCGGCATCGGCGTGGCCCCGGCCATGCGTGCGCGGCTGTTCGATGCCTTCGAGCAGGCTGACGTCAGCATGGCGCGTCGCCACGAGGGCACCGGGCTGGGCACAACCATCGCCAAGGGCCTGGTCGAGGCGATGGACGGTGACATCGGCTATCTGGAAAACCCGCCGCGCGGCAGCCACTTCTGGGTCGAGTTGCCGTTCGCGCCGCCGCAGCCGCAGGTGCCGGGTGCGGTGCCGAGCCTGACCGGCGACGACGACGTGGGGCCGGGCGGCAACGTGATCGCATTTGCCGACCCGTTCCTGCGCCATCGCGCCCGCGTGCGCAGCATGCAGATCCTGGTGGCCGACGACCACGAGGCCAACCGCATGGTCCTGCAGCGCCTGCTGCAGAAGGCCGGGCATCGCGTGCTGTGCGTGGATGGCGGTGAGGCGGTGCTGGATGCGCTGGCCGACAGTGAGTTCGACGCGGTCATCGTCGACCTGCACATGCCGGGCATGAGCGGGCTGGACATGCTGAAGGAGTTGCGGGTGATGCAGGCCGGCGGCGGACCGCGCACGCCGGTGCTGGTGCTCAGCGCCGATGTCACGCCCGAGGCGATCCAGCGCTGTACCCAGGCTGGGGCGCATGCGTTCCTGGCCAAGCCCGTGGTGGCGGTGCGCCTGCTCGATACCCTGGCCGAGATCGCCAGCAACGCCCAGCTGAAGACCATGGCCGCACCGGTGGTGCGACCGATGGCGCTGCAGGATGGGGTGCTCGACAGCAGCGTGCTGGACGAGCTGGCCTCGCTGGGCATGGGCGAGGGCTTCGAACGTGAGTTCATCCGCCAATGCCTGGAGGACGTGGCGGGCTGCATGGGCAAGGCCGAGCAGGCCGGTGAGGCCACGCAGTGGGATGTGTTCCGCGAACAATCCCACGCGATCAAGGGCGTGGCCAGCAACCTTGGCCTGATGCGCGCGTCCAACCGTGCCGGCGAGCTGATGCGGATGGCCGACTGGCAGCTGAAGACCGAATGGCGCCAGCGCCTGGGCATCCTGCAGGAGGCGATCAAGGAAGGCCGGCGCGCGCTGGAGGCACGGGCCGAACGCCGGCTGCGCGGCGCTGCCGACGATGGCGAGGCGCGTTGAACCACGGCAGGGTGCATAAAAAAAGCCCGGTGGCCAACCGGGCTTGAACCCATCCTGGGGGAGGGATGAATCAGGCCGCGTCGAGGCTGGCGCGACGGGTCTGGGCCTTGATCAGGCGGTCCATGGTGCGCAGCGAACGGTCGCCGAGGGCCAGGGCGGAATCGACCCATACCTTGGTGATCTCCAGCAGTTCGTCGTAGCTGACCGGCTGGGCGATGGCGCGTGCGGCGTTCATCGCCAGATAGGACTGCGGTGTGCGCTGCTGCTGGCGGATCAGGTCTTCCACCGCCGCCCGGCCTTCGCCCTTCTTCACCAGCACGTCGACCACGCCCATCGCATGCATCTCCTCGGCGCTGTAGACCCGGCCGTCGAGGATGATCTTCTCGGCCAGGTGGGGGGACACGCGCCTGCACAGGAAGGAGTACGCACCCATGCCCGGGAACAGGCCGAACAGCACCTCCGGCAGGCCCAGTCCGCTGCCTTCCTCGGCGACGATGGTGTGGCAGGCCAGGGCCATTTCCAGGCCGCCGCCGAGGGCGTCACCCTGGATCAGCGCGATCGAACGGACGTCGCCGCCGAACCCGGTGTGCAGGTGGTGCACGCCCTCCACGCAGCGCTGGGCATAGTTCAGCAGGAGGTCGCGGTTGCCTTCGCGGATCAGGCGGGTGAACAGGTCCAGGTCGCCGCCCAGGTTGTAGGCGACGGCATCGGAGGCCAGCACGAAATGCCGCAATGTTCCGCTGTGGCGTTCGGCAGGGCTGCGGGTGATGGCCGCCATGTAGCTCCACATCTCGTCGAGCATGTCCTTGCGGCAGCAGGGGCGGATCCCGGTGGCGGCATCGGCGTGCATGAACAGCCAGTGGGCAGCGCCGCCGGCGCTGTCTTCGGTGCGGATGGTGGCGAACGGTGAGCCGCTTGAAGGCAGCTTTTCGATGGTACTCATGGAAGGGTCCTCGGCATGCGGCCCGCAGTGTCAGGTGGGTGGCCGGCGGGCCGAACGGTCCACACACGCGGCGATGCTACACCGCCCCAGGGGCGTCGCATGCGAAAGGGCCCGGGACGTTTCCGCCCCGGGCCCTGCATCGTTCAAATTGCCGCAAACCCTTACTGGGCGGGCGTATCGCGGAGTTCGCGACGGAGGATCTTGCCGACATTGGTCTTCGGCAGCTCCTTTCGGAATTCAACGATTTTGGGGTGCTTGTAGCCGGTCAGGTTGGCCCGGGCATGCTCCTTGACCATTTCGGCGGTCAGGTTCGGGTCCTTCTTCACGATGACCACCTTGACCACTTCCCCGGACTTTTCGTCCGGCACGCCGACCGCGGCCACTTCCAGCACGCCCGGCATCATCGCGATCACGTCCTCGACTTCATTCGGGTACACGTTGAAGCCGGACACCAGGATCATGTCCTTCTTGCGGTCGACGATGTAGAAGAAGCCGTGTTCGTCCATCTTCGCCATGTCGCCGGTATGCAACCAGCCGTCGGCATCGATCGCCTTGGCGGTTTCCTCCGGGCGCTGCCAGTAGCCCTTCATCACCTGCGGGCCCTTGATGCAGAGCTCGCCGACCTCGCCCAGCGGCAGGATGGCGCTGTTGTCGTCCTTGATGCAGGCATCGGTGGACGGGATCGGCAGGCCGATCGAGCCGTTGTATTCGGTCAGGGTGAGCGGGTTGATGCAGGCCGCCGGCGAGGTCTCGGTCAGGCCATACGCCTCCACCAGGGTCACCCCGGTGACCTTCTTCCAACGCTCGGCCACGGCGCGTTGCACCGCCATGCCGCCGCCCAGGGTGACCTTCAGCGAGGAAAAGTCGACCGTGTCGAAGCCGGGGGTGTTGAGCAGGCCATTGAACAGCGTGTTGACGCCGGTGATGGCGGTGAAGCGCACCGACTTGAGCTCCTTGACGAAGCCCTTCATGTCACGCGGATTGGTGATCAGGTGGTTGCAGCCACCGAACTTCATGAAGACCAGCCCGTTCGCGGTCAGTGCGAAGATGTGGTACAGCGGCAGGGCGGTGATGATCCACTCCTTGCCCATCTCGATGCCCGACGCACTGATCCAGGCCGAGGCCTGCTGCATGTTGGCGATCAGGTTGCGGTTGGTCAGCATCGCGCCCTTGGCCACGCCGGTGGTGCCGCCGGTGTACTGCAGGAATGCAATGTCGTCGTGGTCGATCTCGACCTGGGGCAGGCTGTGGCGGCTGCCGATCTTCAGCGCCTGGCGGAAGCGCACCGCGCCCTTGAGATGGTAGTTGGGCACCATCTTCTTGATGTACTTCAGCACGAAGTTGACGATCACGCCCTTGGCGCCAAGCAGGTCGCCCAGGCCGGTGGTGATCACGTGCTTGACCGGCGTATCGGCGATGACCTGCTCGACGGTGTCGCCGAAGTTGTCGACCACCACCAGTGCGGTCACGCCGGCATCGATCAGCTGGTGCTTGAGCTCGCGCGCGGTGTACAACGGATTGACATTGACCACGGTCAGGCCGGCGCGCAGCACGCCGAAGGTGGCCACCGGGTACTGCAGGCAGTTGGGCATCATCAGGGCGACGCGGTCACCCTTCTTGAGCTTGAGCTCTCCCAGCAGGTAGGCCGCGAACTGATTGACCAGCGCGTCGGTCTCGCCATAGGTGAGGACCTTGCCGAAGCTGGAGTAGGCGGGACGGTCGCGGAATTTCGCGACGGAAGCGTCGAAGACCGAAGCTACCGAATGGAACTCGTTGACGTCGATCTCGGCGGGAACGCCTTTCGGATAGCTCTGCAGCCAGGGACGATCCAGACTCATATTCCCCCTCCAGGAATCGTGATGTATTAGGTTCCGGCCCTGAGCGTATCGACAACGGCCGGTCATTGCAGCATACCCCGCCGTAGGGAAAACGCGAAGAGGCCCCGAAGGGCCTCTTTGCTGGGTAGTGCCGGCCGCTGGCCGGCATCTGTGCTCGATCGGGATTCCGGTTGGTGCCGGCCAGCGGCCGGCACTACCGTGGCGCCAACCGGGCCGCTTGCGTCAGCCCTGCTTGCGCACCGGTGCGCCGTTGGCCTTGTAGTACGGCGCAGTGCTGCGGGCCAGCGGGGTGCGGCCGCGGATCACGTCGGCCAGCTTCTCGGCCATCATGATGGTCGGCGCGTTGAGGTTGCCGGTCACCACCTGCGGCATGATCGAGGCATCGACGATGCGGAGGCCTTCCAGGCCGTGCACGCGACCCTGGCCATCGACCACCGCCATCGGGTCATCGGCATGGCCCATCTTGTTCGAGCACGACGGGTGGTAGGCGGTCTCGGCATGCTCGCGCACGAATGCATCGATCTGCGCGTCGGTCTGCAGTGCACTGCCCGGCGAGATCTCGCGGCCGCTGTACGGGGCCAGCGCCGGCTGCGCGAAGATCTCGCGGGTGATGCGGATCGCCGCGCGGAATTCGCGCCAGTCCTGCTCGTGCGACATGTAGTTGAACAGGATGCTCGGATGTTCGCGCGGGTCCTTCGAGCGCACATGGATGCGGCCACGGCTGGGCGAGCGCATCGAGCCGACGTGCATCTGGAAGCTGTGCGCCTTGATCGGGTTGGAGCCGTTGTAGTTGATCGCCACCGGCAGGAAGTGGTACTGCAGGTTCGGCCAGTCGAACTCGGCGTCGCTGCGGATGAAGCCACCGGCCTCGAACTGGTTGCTGGCGCCGATGCCGGTGCCCAGGAACAGCCACTCGGCACCGATCGCCGGCTGGTTGTACAGCTTCAGCGCCGGCGCCAGCGACACCGGCTTCTTGCATTCGTACTGCAGGTACATCTCAAGGTGATCCTGCAGGTTGGCGCCGACGCCGGGCAGGTGGTGCACCAGGTCGATGTCGAGGCTGCGCAGCAGGTCGGCCGGGCCGACGCCCGAGCGCTGCAGGATCTGCGGCGAGGCGATGGCGCCGCCGCACAGCAGCACCTCGCGGCGGGCGGTGGCACGCTGCGGCTGGTCGTGGTGCAGCCACTGCACGCCCACCGCGCGCTTGCCCGAGAACAGGATGCGGTCGGTCAGCGCGTGGGTGACGATGGTCAGGTTCGGGCGTGGCTTGGCCAGGTCCAGGTAGCCGCGGGCGGTGCTGGAGCGACGGCCGTTCGGGGTCACCGTGCGGTCCATCGGGCCGAAGCCTTCCTGCTGGTAGCCGTTGAGGTCGTCGGTGCGCGGGTAGCCGGCCTGCACCCCGGCCTCGACCATCGCAGCGAACAGTTCGTTGTTGCCGGCCTTGGGCGTGGTCACGCGCAGCGGGCCGTCACCGCCGTGGTAGTCATTGGGGCCGATGTCGCGGGTTTCGGCCTTGCGGAAGTAGGGCAGGCAGTCGAGGTAGGTCCAGTCTTCCAGGCCCGGCATGCTGGCCCAGTTGTCGTAGTCCATCGCGTTGCCGCGGATGTAGCACATGCCGTTGATCAGCGACGAGCCACCCAGGCCCTTGCCGCGGCCGCAGTCCATGCGGCGGTTGTTCATGAAGGGCTCCGGATCGGTCTTGTACGCCCAGTTGTAGCGCTTGCCCTGCAGCGGGAAGGCCAGCGCCGCCGGCATCTGGGTACGGAAGTCGAGCCGGTAGTCCGGGCCACCGGCTTCCAGCAGCAGCACGCTGACATCGGCATCTTCGGTGAGGCGGGTCGCCAGCACGTTGCCGGCCGAACCGGCGCCGATGATGATGTAGTCGTACTCGTTATGGGTGCTCATGGGTGTCTCCTGCAGGCCGGGGCGCGCTGCATGCAGGCGTCCCGGCGGAATGTCGGATCGGCGCGGAGGCCGGACGATGGGGCGTGCTCGGGGCGCGCCGGTCAGAACACGCTGGCGTAGTCGCCCAGCTCGACCTGCACCGACTTGATGCGGGTGTAGTGGCCGAGGGTGGAGATACCGTTCTCGCGGCCGACGCCGGATTCCTTGTAGCCACCGACCGGCATTTCGGCCGGCGATTCACCCCAGGTGTTGATCCAGCAGATGCCGGCTTCCAGGCGATGGATGATGCGGTGGGCGCGGCTGATGTCCTTGCTGACCACGCCGGCGGCGAGGCCGAAGGTGGTGTCGTTCGCACGACGCACCACTTCGTCTTCGTCGTCATAGGCGAGGATGCTCATCACCGGCCCGAAGATCTCTTCCTTGACGATGGTCATGTCATCGCGGCAGTCGGAGAACACGGTCGGCAGCACGTAGGCGCCGTTGGCCAGCGCGCCTTCGGTGGCACGGCCGCCGCCGGTCAGCAGGCGGGCACCTTCGGCCTTGCCACTGTCGATGTAACGCAGCACGTTTTCCATATGCGGGAAGCTGGTCAGCGGGCCGAAGTTGGTCTCGGCGGCCATCGGGTCGCCGATGCGAATGCGCTTGACGCGCTCGACGACGGCCGCCTCGAATGCGGCCAGCATGCTGCGCGGCACGAACACGCGGGTGCCGTTGGTGCAGACCTGGCCGGAGCTGAAGAAGTTGGCCATCACCGCGATGTCGGCGGCGCGGTCCAGGTCGGCGTCGTCGCAGATCACCAGCGGCGACTTGCCGCCCAGTTCCATGGTCACTTCCTTCAGCGACGAGGACGCCGCGCTGGCCATGACCTTCTTGCCAGTGGCGACGCCACCGGTGAAGGAGATCTTTTCGATCACCGGGTGCTCGGTCAGCCACTGGCCGATCTCGCGGCCCGGGCCCTGCACGACGTTGAACACGCCGGCCGGCACGCCGGCTTCGGTGTAGATTTCGGCCAGCCGGATCGCGGTCAGCGGGGTCACTTCGGACGGCTTGAACACCATCGCGTTGCCCGCGGCCAGCGCCGGTGCCGACTTCCACATGGCGATCTGGATGGGGTAGTTCCAGGCACCGATGCCGGCGACCACGCCCAGCGGCTCGCGACGGGTGTAGAAGAAGCTCGATTCGCGCAGCGGCAACTGGATGCCTTCGATGGCGGTGGCCAGGCCGGCGTAGTACTCGACCACGTCGGCACCGGTGACGATGTCCACGGTGGTGGTCTCGGCCAGCGCCTTGCCGGTGTCCAGGGTTTCCAGGTGGGCCAGTTCGTCGTTGCGCTCGCGCAGGAGCTCGACGGCGCGGCGCAGGATGCGCGAGCGCTCCATGGCGGTCATCGCGGCCCACACCTTCTGGCCTTCGGCTGCGCTCTGCACGGCGCGTTCGACGTCGGCCTGGCTGGCGACCTGCACCTCGGCGATCACCTCGCCGGTGGCCGGGTTGATGGTCTTGAAGGTCTTGCCGCTGGTGGCATCGACGCGCTGGCCGTGGATGTAGAGCTGTTGGACGGGCAGGGTGGACATGGGGCGTACTCCTTGGAAGGGGGCGGGTGCTGAAGCGCTTATAGCGCGGCAGCCTGCAACTGGAAGTCGATGTAGCCGTAAGCGATGCGCCGGGACTTCTCGGCGTTGAACTGGCCGCCGACCAGGCTGCCGCGCAGCCATAGGCCATCAATCATCGCGGCCAGGCCGCGGGCGGCCAGGCGGGCCTGCGGATGGGGCAGCAGGCGGTTGAACTGGTGGCACAGGTTGGAGAACAGGCGCTGGTCGTTGGCGCGCTGCAGCCGGGCCAGTTCCGGCTGGTGCATGCTGGCGGCCCAGAAGGTGAGCCAGACGCGCATCGCGGTGCCGTTGATCTGGCTGTCGTCGAAGTTGCCATCGACGATGGCGCGCAGCTGCTCGCGCGGGTTGTCGCTGGCGTCGGCGCGGTAGCGGGCGACGGCGTCCTTCAGTTCGCGCAGGATCTGCCGCATTGCAGCATTGAGCAGGCCGTCCTTGTCGCCGAAGTAGTGGGCGACGATGCCGCTGGACAACCCCGCCTTCTTCGCGATGGTGGCGACGGTGGCATCGGCCATGCCGATCTCGTCGATGGTCTGGAAAGTGGCCCGGATCAGCTGTTCGCGCCGTACCGGTTCCACGCCTTTCTTCGGCATTGTCTCTCCACGGTTTGCGACCCGAAGGATCGGGCTGCCCGCCATTATGCTTTTTATTGATTGAACGTTCAATCAATAAACCCTAGGATGCGCTCGCGCCCCACGCCATGGGCCCGGTTTACCGGTCCGGCCCCGCCCATGTGCTCCCTCGGACTTGATGAGACGACCCCATGTCTTCCCTGGCTCATCCCAAGCGTTCGCCCCTGCGCTTGAACCGTTTTGTCTTCCTCAGCTCCTCGGTGTCGATCGGCATCCTCGGGCTGCTCACCGTTCTCTATCCCGAAGGCAGCGAGCACTGGCTGCAATGGGCGCAGGCCGAGGTCTCGGCCGCGTTCGGCTGGTGGTACATGCTGCTGATCGTGCTGTGCCTGGGCTTCGTGTTGTGGCTGGCGTTCTCGCCGTACGGCCGCATCCGCCTGGGCCACAACGAGGAATCACCGGCCTTCGGCTACGTGGCCTGGGTCTCGATGCTGTTCTCGGCCGGCATCGGCATCGCGCTGCTGTACTACGGCGCCTACGAGCCGCTGGATCATTTCCTCAATCCGCCCGGGCAGCCCGGCGGCACCGTGGCCGCCGGCCGCGAGGCGATGGTGCTGACCTTCCTGCACTGGGGCCTGCATGGCTGGGCGCTGTATGCGCTGGTCGGCGTGGCACTGGGCTATTTCGCCTATCGCCGGGACCTGCCGCTGGCGCTGCGCTCTGCGTTGTACCCGGTCTTCGGTGAGCGCATTCATGGCCGCATCGGCGACATGGTCGATGGCTTCGGCATCCTGGCCACGCTGATCTCGATGGTGACCAACCTCGGCATCGGCGCGCTGGTGGTGCAGTCCGGCCTGGTCTACCTGTTCCACATCCCGGATACGCCGCAGGTGCTGGTGGCGATCGTGCTGGTGATGATGGTGGTGGCCACCATCGGCGTGGTCGCCGGCGTGGAAAAAGGCATTGCCTGGCTGTCCAACCTCAACGTGCGCCTGCTGTGCGGCCTGCTGCTGTTCGTGCTGGTCACCGGCCCGACCCTGCACCTGTTCGACGGCCTGATCCAGAACACCGGCGACTACCTCGGCGCGTTCGTGCGCAAGAGCTTCGACATGTACCTCAACGACCCCAAGGGTCGCGAGTGGATGGGGTCGTGGACGCTGTTCTACTGGGCGTGGTGGATCGCCTGGGCGCCGTTCGTCGGCCTTTTCGTGGCGCGCATCTCGCGCGGCCGCACCATCCGCGAAGTGATCTTGGGCGTGTTGCTGATCCCGCTCGGCTTCACCCTGGCCTGGCTGTCGATCTTCGGCAACACCGCCATCGACCTGGTGCTCAACCATGGCCAGGCGATCCTGGGTGACGTGGCCCAGCACGATGCAGCGATGACCTTGTTCAAGCTGCTGGAATACCTGCCTGCGGCGCCGTACGTGGCCGGTGCTGCGGTGGTGATCGGCTTCGTGCTGTTCCTGACCCCGGTCGACTCGGGCACGCTGATGATCGCCAACCTGTGCACGCGTCGCGTTGACGATGGCGTGGAAGATGGCCATGACGCGCCGATCTGGCTGCGCGTGTTCTGGGCCGCCGGCATCACTGTGGCCAGCGTCGGCCTACTGCTGGCTGGCAATTTCAGCGCGATGCAGACCGCGGTGGTGCTGTGCGGCCTGCCGTTCTCGTTCACCCTGGCGTTCTACATGTGGGGCCTGTTGAAGGCCCTGCGCACCGACCCGGATGCGCCGCGCCGGTGATCGCTTCTGTAGAGCCGAGCCCATGCTCGGCTGCTGTTGGCGCAGAAGCAGCCGAGCGCAGGCTCGGCTCTACAAGGGCATCGCAAACGCAAAGGGCCGGATCCGCAAGGATCCGGCCCTTTCCTCAATCGGGCGCAGCCGCGCCGTTACTTGGCTGCCAGCTGGCGCAGCACGTACTGCAGCAAGCCACCATGGCGGAAGTACTCGACTTCCTTCGGGGTCAGCAGCATCACCGAGACCTCAAAGGTCTTCTTCGTGCCATCGGCCTTGGTCGCGGTGACCGTGGCGCGCTTGCTGGCACCGTCCTGCAGGCCGGTGATGTCGATCACTTCCGAGCCGTCCAGGCCCAGCGTCTGTGCGTTCTCGCCGTTGCGGAACTGCAGCGGCAGCACGCCCATGCCGACCAGGTTGGAGCGGTGGATGCGCTCGAAGCTCTCGGCGATGACCGCCTTCACCCCCAGCAGCAGGGTGCCCTTGGCCGCCCAGTCACGCGACGAGCCGGTGCCGTATTCCTTGCCGGCCAGCACCACCAGCGGCACCTTGTCGGCCTTGTACTTCATGGCCGCATCGTAGATCGCCAGCTTCTCCGGCTGGCCACCACCGGCCGGGTAGTACAGGGTGTTGCCGCCTTCCTCGCCACCGAACATCAGGTTCTTGATGCGGATGTTGGCGAAGGTGCCGCGGACCATCACGTCATCGTTGCCGCGACGGCTGCCGTAGCTGTTGAAGTCGGCCGGCTGCACGCCGCGCTCCTGCAGGAAGCGGCCTGCCGGCGAGTCCTTCTTGATGTTGCCGGCCGGGGAAATGTGGTCGGTGGTAATCGAGTCGCCGAACAGGCCCATCACGCGTGCGCCGTGCACGTCGTCGATGCTGCCGGTCTGCATGGTCATGCCATCGAAGTAGGGCGGGTTCTTGATGTAGGTGGAGGCGTCGCTCCACGCGTACAGGTTGCCGTCCGGCGAGGCGATGGTGTTCCAGCGGGTATCGCCCTTGAACACATCGGCGTAGTTCTGCTTGAACATCTCCGGGCCAATGGTGGCGGCGATGACGTCGCCGATTTCCTTGTTGCTCGGCCAGATGTCGCGCAGGAACACCGGCTGGCCGTCGCTGCCGGTGCCGAGCGGCTGGGTGGTCAGGTCGATGTCGGTGGTGCCGGCGATGGCATAGGCCACCACCAGCGGCGGGCTGGCCAGGTAGTTCATCTTCACTTCGGGGTGCACGCGGCCCTCGAAGTTGCGGTTGCCTGACAGCACCGAGGTCACCACCAGGTCGCCGGCGGCGATGCCGGCGCTGACTTCGGTCGGCAGCGGGCCGGAGTTGCCGATGCAGGTGGTGCAGCCGTAGCCGACCACGTAGAAGCCGATCTTCTCCAGCTCCTTCAGCACACCGGCCTTTTCCAGGTAGTCGGTGACCACGCGCGAGCCCGGGCCGAGCGAGGTCTTGACCCACGGCTGGCGGTTCAGGCCCTTGGCGGCCGCATTGCGGGCCAGCAGGCCGGCACCGATCATCACCGCCGGGTTGGAGGTGTTGGTGCACGAGGTGATGGCCGCGATCACCACCGCGCCATCCTTCAGCCGCACCTTGCGGCCTTCGATCTCGATGTCGGCGAAGCCTTTGGCCAGCTGCTCGTTGCCGACGGCGGCGCCGCCGCCTTCGTTGACGAAGGTGGCAACGTCCTCGCTGCGCTTGTCACGGTTGGCGGTCATGCCGACCAGCGCTTCGCGGTAGTTCTTCTGCACGTCTTCCAGCAGGACGCGGTCCTGCGGGCGCTTCGGGCCGGCCAGCGACGGCTTCACCGTGCCCATGTCCAGTTCCAGCGTGCTGCTGTACTGGGCGTGCGGGCTGCCCGGTTCGTGCCACAGGCCCTGCGCCTTGGCATAGGCCTCGACCAGGTTGATCTGCTCTTCGCTGCGACCGGACAGGCGCAGGTAGTTCAGCGATTCGGCGTCGATCGGGAAGATGCCGCAGGTGGCGCCGTATTCCGGGGCCATGTTGCCGATGGTGGCGCGGTCGGCCAGTGGCAGGTGCTGCAGGCCGTCACCGTAGAACTCGACGAACTTGCCGACCACGCCCAGCTTGCGCAGCATCTGGGTGACGGTCAGCACCAGGTCGGTGGCGGTGGCGCCTTCGGGCAGCTTGCCGGTCAGCTTGAAGCCGACGACCTGCGGAATCAGCATCGACGATGGCTGGCCGAGCATGGCGGCCTCGGCTTCGATGCCACCCACGCCCCAGCCGAGCACGCCGATGCCGTTGATCATGGTGGTATGGCTGTCGGTACCGAACACGGTGTCGGGGTAGGCAATGTCCTTGCCATCCTTCTGCGCGGTCATCACCACGCGGGCCAGGTTCTCCAGGTTCACCTGGTGGACGATGCCGGTGTTGGGCGGCACCACCTTGAAGTTGTCGAAGGCCTTCTGTCCCCAGCGCAGGAAGCCGTAGCGTTCCTGGTTGCGCTGGAACTCGATCTTGCCGTTGAGGTCCAGCGCGTCGGGCTTTCCGAACACATCGACCTGCACCGAGTGGTCGATGACCAGTTCGGAGGGAATCTGCGGGTTGATCTGCTCCGGCTTGCCGCCGAGCTTGACGACGGCGTCGCGCATCGCGGCCAGGTCGACCACGCAGGGCACGCCAGTGAAGTCCTGCAGGACCACGCGCGCCGGCATGAAGGCGATCTCGGTGTCCGGCTCGGCCGCCGGGTTCCAGCGGGCCACGGCTTCGATGTGGTCCTTGCCGACGGTGATGCCGCCGTCCTCGTGCCGGAGCAGGTTCTCCAGCAGGATCTTCATCGAGTAGGGCAGGTGGGAGATATCGAAGCGCTGGCCCAGCGTGGGCAGGCTGAAGTAGTCGTAGGTCTTGCCACCGACATTCAGCTGGCTGCGGGTGGAGAACGAATCGCTCATGCGGGTTAACTCCTTCTTGCGGATGGCTTGCAGTGGCCCGCGCATGGGCAGGCCTGCTTGCGGTGGCCGGCAGTCCGTGCCGCCGGGCAGAAGGCCAGTATCGCCGATGCCGTCGGGGCCGCAGAACTGCGGGCTCAGAACGCAAGGTTATAAATTCGTATGTAGTTTTCGTGTCATGGCGCCGCCGGACTTAGTGCGGGCTGACAGGCTCGAGGCAGTGCCGTATGGCGCCGGGGGACAGGTGGAGGGCAGCATGGGGGGGGCTGCAGGCGCTGGGGGCGGAGCCGTGCTGAGCGATGGTCATCGTGGCGGTCGAGGCGTTCTTGACCGGGCACGGGGGGCGCGCCGCCGACGGGCAGCGCGCCAGTCAGTGGCGATCAGCCACCCAGGAACGGATTGCCGGTCTTGGCGGGAGCCGCGCCCTTGGATTTCACCTTGAGTACGTTGTCCTTGTCGAACTCAAAGACGGTCGATTCCTGCACGTTCTTTCCGAAGTGCTTGATCTTGGCGTAGTCGTAGTACCAGACCTGGGTGTCGCCAAGCTGCTCACGACGCGTCGGCGCTCCAAACTTCTCGCGGACCTGGTCCTGGGTCGCCTTGCCCACCTCCAGCTCGTCCAGTTGCTTCTGGGTGATCTCAGTGCCGGTGGTGTGGGCCGCGAACGGATTGGCGTGGGCCGGGCCTGCGGCCAGGGCCAGGGGGGTGGCCAGAGCCAGGGTCAGAATGAATGCGCGCATTGAACGTCCTTTTATGAGAGAGGGGGCGTGCGGTGCCGGAGTGTCCCGGCCCGGTACAGCGAGGGCTGCCCGGCCAGTCTAGCGGTCGAATGCGACTGGTTCTGGTTCAAGGTCACAATTCGCCCGATTTGAGGTGTTTACGTCAGGTATGTATAATTCATACATACTTTTTGAGGCCTACCCATGGAAGCCACCGTTGCAGAACGCGGACAGATCACCCTGCCCAAGGCGGTGCGCGATGCCCTCGGCCTGACCAAGGGCACGCTGCTGAAGGTCGAGCTGGACGGCAGCCGCATCATCCTGCGCAAGAGTGTTGACGATGCCATTTCACGGGCGCGCGGCAAGTTCGCGCTGGACGGCTTCGAGTCGTCCGACGCGGCCGTGCGCGCGGTGCGTGACGAGGAGTAAGCCGTGATGATCGCCGTCGATTCGCCGGTACTGGTCGAACTGCTCAGCAACGGCCCGCAGGCCGATG
Organism: Stenotrophomonas sp. T8; assembly: GCF_051853085.1. Taxonomy (NCBI): domain Bacteria; kingdom Pseudomonadati; phylum Pseudomonadota; class Gammaproteobacteria; order Lysobacterales; family Lysobacteraceae; genus Stenotrophomonas; species Stenotrophomonas sp. T8. The sequence continues at coordinate 1,708,504 of NZ_CP195329.1, forward strand.
CCGTGGAGGCCATCCTCCGGCAGAGCCTGGTCGGTGGCCGCGTGGTGGTCTGTGGCGCGACTCTGGCCGAAGTGTGCGCATCGCTGCGCGGTGGTGCCGAAGTGCTCGAAGCACTGGAAGAGATGGGCGTGCACTTCAACCCGATGGAGGCCAAGTCGGCGCTGCGCGCCGGCGAGATGCACCGCCGTCATCGCCAGCGCGGTGGCAGCCGCCGCAGCCTGGACGAATTCATGGTCGGCGCCCATGCACTGCTGCAGTGCGATGGCCTGATCACCTGGAACGATACGTTTTACCGCGACTACTTCAAGGGCCTGAAGCTGATCGTGCCGCACGCCTGAGCCCACTTTTGATTTTTCAACCTACGCATTACCCGGGAGTTGTCATGTTGGAAGCCTACCGCCACCACGTCGCCGAGCGCGCTGCGCTTGGCATCCCGCCGCTGCCGCTGAGCGCGCAGCAGACGGCCGATGTCATCGAACTGCTGAAGAACCCGCCGCAGGGCGAGGCCGAGTTCCTGCTCGACCTGCTGACCCACCGCGTGCCGGCCGGCGTCGATGACGCAGCCAAGGTCAAGGCGTCGTACCTGGCGGCGATCGCCCTGGGCAGCGAGCAGAACCCGCTGATCAGCCGCGAGCGCGCCACCGAACTGCTGGGCACCATGCTTGGCGGCTACAACGTTGCACCGCTGGTGCAGCTGCTGGACGACGCCAGCGTCGGCACCATCGCTGCCAACGGCCTGAAGAAGACCCTGCTGGTGTTCGATGCGTTCCATGACGTGCAGGAGAAGGCGAAGGCCGGCAACGCCAACGCCCAGGCCGTGCTGCAGAGCTGGGCCGAGGCTGAGTGGTTCACCAGCAACCCGGAAGTGCCGCAGAGCCTGACCGTCACCGTGTTCAAGGTGCCGGGCGAAACCAACACCGATGACCTGTCGCCAGCACCGGACGCGACCACCCGCCCGGACATTCCGATGCACGCCCTGGCGATGCTGAAGAACAAGCGCGACGACGCGCCGTTCACCCCGGAAGAAGACGGCAAGCGCGGCCCGATCCAGCAGATCCTGTCGCTGAAGGACAAGGGCCACCTGGTCGCCTACGTCGGCGACGTGGTCGGCACCGGCTCCTCGCGCAAGTCGGCCACCAACAGCGTGCTGTGGTGGACCGGCGATGACATTCCGTACATCCCGAACAAGCGCGCCGGTGGCGTGTGCCTGGGCGGCAAGATCGCCCCGATATTCTACAACACCATGGAAGATGCCGGTGCGCTGCCGATCGAGCTGGACGTGTCGAAGATGGAGCACGGCGATGTCATCGAGCTGCGTCCGTACGAAGGCAAGGCGCTGAAGAACGGCGAAGTGATCGCCGAGTTCCAGGTCAAGTCCGACGTGCTGTTCGACGAGGTGCGTGCCGGTGGCCGCATCCCGCTGATCATCGGTCGTGGCCTGACCGGCAAGGCGCGCGAAGCGCTGGGCCTGGCCCCGACCGACCTGTTCCGCCTGCCGGTGCAGCCGGCCGATACCGGCAAGGGCTTCTCGCTGGCGCAGAAGATGGTCGGCCGCGCCTGTGGCCTGCCGGAAGGCCAGGGCATGCGCCCGGGCACCTACTGCGAACCGAAGATGACCTCGGTCGGCTCGCAGGACACTACCGGCCCGATGACCCGTGACGAGCTGAAGGACCTGGCCTGCCTGGGCTTCTCGGCCGACCTGGTGATGCAGTCGTTCTGCCACACTGCCGCTTACCCGAAGCCGGTGGACGTCAAGACCCACCACACCCTGCCGGAGTTCATCTCCACCCGTGGCGGCGTTTCCCTGCGCCCGGGCGACGGCGTGATCCACAGCTGGCTCAACCGCATGCTGCTGCCGGACACCGTCGGCACCGGCGGTGACTCGCACACCCGTTTCCCGGTGGGTATTTCGTTCCCGGCCGGCTCGGGCCTGGTCGCCTTCGCTGCCGCCACCGGCGTGATGCCGCTGGACATGCCGGAGTCGGTGCTGGTGCGCTTCAAGGGCAAGATGCAGCCGGGCGTGACCCTGCGCGACCTGGTCAATGCGATCCCGCTGTACGCGATCAAGTCGGGCCTGCTGACCGTGGCCAAGGCGGGCAAGAAGAACATCTTCTCCGGCCGTATCCTGGAAATCGAAGGCCTGCCGGATCTGAAGGTCGAACAGGCGTTCGAACTGTCCGACGCCTCGGCCGAGCGTTCGGCGGCCGGTTGCTCGGTGCGCCTGAACAAGGAGCCGATCATCGAGTACCTGACCAGCAACATCACCCTGCTGAAGTGGATGATTGCCGAGGGTTACCAGGATCCGCGCTCGCTGCAGCGCCGTATCGAGAAGATGGAAGCGTGGCTGGCCAACCCGCAGCTGCTGGAGCCGGATGCGGACGCCGAGTACGCCGCCGTCATCGAGATCGACCTGGCCGACATCCACGAGCCGATCGTGGCCTGCCCGAACGACCCGGACGACGTGAAGACCCTGTCCGAAGTGGCCGGTGCCAAGATCGACGAGGTGTTCATCGGTTCGTGCATGACCAACATCGGCCACTTCCGCGCCGCTGCCAAGCTGCTGGAAGGCAAGCGTGACCTGCCGACCCGCCTGTGGGTGGCCCCGCCGACCAAGATGGACGCCTCGGAACTGACCAAGGAAGGCGTGTACGGCACCTTCGGTGCTACCGGCGCTCGTATGGAAATGCCGGGCTGCTCGCTGTGCATGGGCAACCAGGCGCAGATCCGCGAAGGTTCCACCGCGATGTCGACCTCGACCCGCAACTTCCCGAACCGTCTGGGCCGCAACACCAACGTGTACCTGGGTTCGGCGGAACTGGCGGCGATCTGCTCGCGTCTGGGCCGCATCCCGACCAAGGAGGAGTACATGGCGGACATCGGCGTGATCAACGCCAATGGTGCGGAGATCTACCGCTACATGAACTTCGACCAGATCGAGGAATACCAGGACGTGGCCAGCACGGTCGCTGCCTGATGCGGTAACGGAAAACCCCCGGCTCGCGCCGGGGGTTTTTTGTGAGCGGACGACGCATGGTAGTGCCGGCCGCTGGCCGGCATCCCGTTGAAATGAAAAATCCCCGGTGAGAGCCGGGTTTTTCATTGTGCCCGGCCAGGTGGCCTAGCCCATCCGCCTCGCGGTGAGGACCTGCTCGTGGGCGAGGTCCTGCTGGGCGACCTGCTGTGCCTGCGAAATCTGCTCGGCCTTGGCGAGCGACTGTTCTACGGGCGTATTGACGGCCTCACTGATTGGAACCGACGCCCGCAGGTGTGCTGGATTGTCGAGCGCTCCCTGCACAACGAACATGCGAGAGACTGAGCCATCGCTGGGTGAATTGCCCAGTACAACATGATCGACGTGTTCCAGGCCGCTGCCCTTGGCCGCCGCAAGCAGGCCGGCCGTCACGCGCTCACTGGTTTCATCGAAGCTGCGCCCGTGCCTGGCATCCACGGTGGATACACCATCGCGAATCTGCCGGTAGAGCGCATGGTCTGGATGGCCTTCCTTCCTGGGATCCAGGCCTGCCTTGTCCAAGGTTGATTCAATGCTCTCCTGTAAAGGGTTCTTGGGAGAGAAAGCGGGATTGCTGAGAGAGGGCGAGCCCTTGCCGGTTGCATCCGGGATCAGTTGCTCCCCCGGCTTGAGCGCATTCTGGGCCCGCTGCTCCGCTTCAGCCTCGCGGCGGGCGTATGCACCGGCTTCCTCGACACCGCGCAGGAAATTGATACCGTCGCGCAGCAGACCGGGCCCGCCGCCGACAAGCACGGTCGCACCCGCACGCAGTTGATGAACATCACTGCGGTAGTCGGCAATCCGGCGCAGGTCCTCAGGATCCCTGACCCGCGCCTGTGGGTTGTCCAGTACAGATTGCACCGGACCCTTGTCGGTCATGCGATCAAGGAAATGAACCAATCGATGGGAATCGCCCAACTGGACCGCCACCGCGGCGGACATGACATGGCCGCTCTTCATCCCGGGTGTTCCGATCGAGGCGATGCGCTGGCCGTGCTCGGCGTTGCGCAGGATCTCCAGTTCCCTGGGCAGCGCATACATCTCGACCTTGCCGTAATGGGGACCGCCGGCACTGACCAGGTCGCCTGCCATCACATGGTTGGTGAAGGGTGCCGCGTTGGCTGGCTGGCCTTCAGGAAGGCGATATGCCAGCCCGGCGGCACCGTAGGGATTGAACGCGTCGCCGGGGAGGTTGTAGTGGTGTGCAGTGATCTGCGCGAGCGCGCCGCCCAAGGAGTGGCCGGTGACGTGTACTGGCCCGGCTCCCCTTTCTTCGGCCAGCCTGAGGGCTTGCTTTGTCAGCGCCAGCGCGTCAGTCAGTTGCGCGTTGAATCTGGCGGTGACCATCGCGGCGTCGATGCCGCCATCAAGCATGGGCTGACGATCAAACTCGGTACCGCGATGGGCGACGATGACTTCCTTTGTATTGATGTTGAGGTAGACAATACCCTGATATCCGCTCCCAGAGTCACGACAAGCGAGGACCTCATACTTTGTTCCGCCGACGGTGATGTCGGAACTGACGGGCGGAAGCGGGTCCTTATAGACATCGTCCGAAAGCGCCGCGCTTTCTTTAGGATTCATTGCGATGCTCCTTCAATCCGTGTGGAGACTTCGATTGGAAAGTATTCCTCGCGCTTCTCTGGGGGCATCTTTTCGTACCAACTTGAAGGCTCGGTTGGCGTCCGCTCTGTCGACTGTCCTGTGGTCAAGGGCGGCAATGCGCGCTTTACGTAAGCAGTGAAGGTTCTCCCGCCCTCAATTTCCGTGAATAGTGCTGCGACGGACGCTCGGATTGGGCGATCATCGATGATGAAGGGGAATGAAGCTTCCACAAGCACGGGTGTCCAAGTGCACGGGCCACGACCGTAATAGTCGGCAACTTCCATACCGTCGTTGAAAACAGCACTGCTGAATTCAGTTGCACTGAGGCGCTGTGCCTGAACCTCAACCTTGTGCTGGTTCGGCTCGTACTGCACCCCCTCCCAATTGTTGACCGGAGGCAGACAGAGTGGGTCTATCTCATACGTGACGAAGACCGAAGGAACGGGGACATCCACGGGTGCATCGTGGACCCGAATCACAATCGGCAGCGCATCCCTGGGCGCAGCATTCTCGCGATAGACCGGGAACGAGCGTTCCTTGTTGCAGCCTGCAACAACCAGTGTGATCAAGGCGATCAACGCAACATGAGCAAGGCTGGGGACGGATTTCAGCATGAGCGGTCCACGTCGCTGCAGGATTGTCCTTGATCCTTGGAACATGCGGTCTCATCACGAACGACGGCGCCACATCCGGGCAAATGCGACAGGTTGCGCAGTGGGTATTGTCCGTTACCCGGACTTCCCAACCTGTGTACCCGAGCAGCGCGGCCTTGCGGGGTAACGTTCATCGGCGTTCCATTGCTGTGCGATACCTGACTATACGACCCGCTCCAGCCGCGCTCCAGTCGGTGTCCTGCGGGCCTCCCGTTTGCCGCGCATGGCTTGCGGCAGGATCAGATCTCGATCAGCGCCGTTGAAACATCAATGGTCGAAAGTGCTGGCGGCGGATCGGCAATTGAGCCTGACGTCTCTTGGAGGTGTCCAGCAGGGAGCGGAGCCGAGCGTGGGCTCGGCTCTACAGGGGCCTGTCAGCCGCGGGCGAGGGCGAGCAACCGCTCGGCGACCCGCTCCAGCGGCACCTGTTCCTCGGCAGCGCCCAGCTTGAACGCGGCGCCGGGCATGCCCCAGACCACGCTGGTGGCCTCGTCCTGCACCAGTGTGGGCGCGCCGGCCTGGCGCATCTCCAGCAGGCCGCGCGCGCCGTCGTCACCCATGCCGGTGAGGATGGCACCGATGGCATTGCCACCGGCGCTCTGCGCGACCGAGCGGAACAGCACGTCCACCGCGGGCTTGTGCCGGTTCACCGCCGGGCCGTCGTCGATGCGGCAGCGCCAGCGCGCACCGTCGCGGATGATGCGCAGGTGCTTGCCGCCGGGCGGCAGGTAGGCGTGGCCGGGCAGTACTGCTTCGCCGTCGCTGGCCTCGCGCACGGCCATCGCCGAATGGCGGTCCAGTCGCTCGGCGAAGGCGCTGCTGAAGCTGGCCGGCAGGTGTTGGGTCATCACCACGGCGGGTGCATCGGCAGGCATGCCTTCCAGCACCACGCGCAGCGCTTCGGTGCCACCGGCCGACGAGCCGATCGCGATCAGGCGGTCGGTGGTGCGGAACTGCGGCGAGGCAGCACGCATCGCCGGCGTTGCGTCCAGCGTGAGCTTGGGGGCGCTGGCACGCACCAGCGGGCGCACGCGCGAGCGCGCCGCCATCTTGACCTTGGCGATGATCTCCTCGGCATAGCCCTGCAGGCCACGGGCCACGTCCAGCTTGGGCTTGGAGACGAAATCCACGGCGCCCAGCGCCAGTGCCTGCAGGGTGGTGTCGGCGCCTCGCTCGGTCAGCGAGGAAATCATCACCACCGGCAGCGGATGCAGGCGCATCAGGTTTTCCAGGAACGCCAGCCCGTCCATGCGCGGCATTTCCACGTCCAGGGTGATCACGTCCGGAAGCAGGCGCTTGATCTTCTCGCGCGCCAGCAGCGGGTCAGCCGCGGTGCCGACCACGTCGATGGCCGGGTCGCTGGACAGGATTTCCGTGAGCATCTGCCGCACGACGGCGGAGTCGTCGACGATCAGGACCCGGGAGGGGGCGTTGCCGGTGAAGGTCATTCGAACAGCTCCACGCCACCGGTGACCGGCGCCTTGGACAGGCGCGCACGCACCGCCGATTCGGTGGCGGCCACCTCGGCCTCATGCGCATGCGGCAGGCGCTGCACCACCACGCGGCCGGTATCGGCGAAGAACCAGATCTTGCGCGGATGGATGCCGCACAGGTCCTCGGCAATGATCGGAATGTGCTCGGCCTGAAGGTACTGGCGGACGAACTCGGCGTTGCGGGTGCCAACCGGGTTGCTGGTGAAGCCCTTCAGCACGTTGGCGCCACCGAACACCTTGGCCTCGATGCGCTTGCGGTGGGCACCACGCTTGAGCATGTCGTTGATCAGCAGTTCCATCGCGTAGCTGCCGTAGCGCGCGGGCGCGCCGTCACCGGCGTTGCCCTCGGGCAGCAGGAAGTGGTTCATGCCGCCGATCTTCAGCACCGGGTCGCGCAGGCAGGCGGCTACGCACGAGCCCAGCGTGGTGGTCAGCGCGGTGGTGTCATCGACCACCAGGTACTGGGTGGGCAGCAGCTTGGCGGCGATGGTCTGGAAGCGCGCATCCTGGTAGCGCATCACATCGTCGGTACGCAGCGAAGCATTCATGCGCCGGCCTTCGCCGCACGGCGGTACAGGGTGCGGCCGCAGGGCTGGATCAGGTCGGCGGCGTGCAGATAGTTCTCCGAATGGCCGGTGTAGAGCAGGCCGTCATCGGCCAGGTGCTGCACCAGACGGCCGAGGATCGCGCGCTGGGTCGGCTTGTCGAAGTAGATCATCACGTTGCGGCAGAACAGTGCGTCGAACGGGCCACCGACGTCGTAGCGCGGGGCGAGCAGGTTCAACGGGCGGAATTCGATCAGCTCGCGCAGCGCAGGCAGTACGCGGCACTGGCCCTCGTTGGGGCCGCTGCCACGCTGGAAGTAGCGGCGGCGCAGGTCCGGATCGAGGCTGGCGACGCGATCGATGTTGTAGACGCCGCGGCCGGCGGTGGCCAGCACCTGGGTGTCGACGTCGGTGGCGATGATGCGCACCGGCGGCTTCAGGGTGCCAAAGGCCTCGCACGCGGTGATCGCCATCGAGTAGGGCTCTTCGCCAGTGGACGCTGCGCACGACCACAGCAGCAACGGCGTGCGGCTGGAGCGCTGCTGCAGTTCTTCGCGCAGCTTGTCGAAGTGGTGCGGTTCGCGGAAGAACGAGGTCAGATTGGTGGTCAAGGCGTTGGTGAACGCCTGCCACTCGTCACCATCTTCCTGTTCCAGATGGTCCAGGTACTGCTGGAAGCTGCGCATGCCCAGCGTGCGCAGGCGGCGCGACAGGCGGCCGTAGACCATGTCGCGCTTTGCCGGCGCAAGCGCAATGCCCACGCGCTGGTAGATCAGGTCGCAGACGCGGCGGAAATCACGGTCGGCGAACTCGAATTCGCGTGGGCCGGTAACGATGGGAGTAGGACTTTGCACGGGGGACGTGTCCATCGGCGGGGGCGGCGGCCGAAGCCGCCACGGGTGGGTCTCAGAATTCCTGCCAGTCGCTGTCGCTGGCGGCGAAGGTGCTGGCGTTGCTGCTGCGACGTACCGGCGCGGGGGTGCTGGTCGGCTGCGGACGTGCCACGGTGGTGATGCGCGCCGGTTCCACGCGCTCGGCGACAGCCTTCACTGCGGCCGAGACCTGGTTGTCGAGCCGGAAGATCGCCACGGCATCTGCAAGCTGTGCGGCCTGGTCTTCCATCGCACGTGCGGCAGCGGTGGCTTCCTCCACCAGTGCGGCGTTCTGCTGGGTGGTTTCGTCCATCTGCACCACGGTCTGGTTGACCTGCTCGATGCCCGCGCTCTGTTCCTGCGAGGCCGCGGAGATTTCGGCCATGATGTCGGTGACGCGCTGCACCGAGGCGACGATCTCGCCCATGGTGGCGCCGGCCTTGTGCACCAGCGCCGAGCCATCGTTGACCTTGCCGACCGAGTCGTCGATCAGGCCCTTGATCTCCTTGGCGGCAGCGGCTGAGCGCTGGGCGAGGGTGCGCACTTCGCTGGCGACCACGGCGAAGCCGCGGCCCTGTTCACCGGCACGCGCGGCTTCCACGGCGGCATTCAGCGCCAGGATGTTGGTCTGGAACGCAATGCCGTCGATGACGCTGATGATCTCGGCGATCTTCTTCGACGAGGCTTCGATGGCGGACATGGTGGTGACCACCTGGCCGACGACCTCGCCACCTTGCGAGGCGACGCCATGGGCGCCGATGGCGAGCTGGTTGGCCTGGCGGGCGTGCTCGGCGTTCTGGCGCACGGTGGAGGTCAGTTCCTCCATCGAGGCGGCGGTTTCCTCCAGGTTGGCGGCCTGCTGCTCGGTACGGCGCGACAGGTCGCTGTTGCCCGAGGCGATCTCGCCGGCGGCCAGGGTGATGCTGGAGGCGCTGGCCTGGATCTGGCCGACGATCTGGGTCAGCTGCGCGACCGTGGCGTTGGCATCGTCGCGCATGCGGGCGAACACGCCCTGGTAGTCGCCGTGCATGCGCGCGGTCAAGTCACCTTCGGCGATGGCCGACAGCAGCTGCGACAGCTTGCCGAGGTTGTCATCGCTGACCGCCATCATCGCGTTGAGGTTTTCCAGCATCAGGCGGAAATCGTGGTCGAAGCGCTGCGCATCGCCACGGCGGCTGAAGTCGCCGGCAGCGGCGGCGCTGGCCAACTGCTTGATCTCGGCGTTGATGCGGCCGAGGTTGGCCTTGACGGTGTCGACGGTGGTGGTCATCGCCGCCTTCTCGCCCGGGTAGCGGGCGATGTCGCGGCTCAGGTCACCGACCGCGTACTGCTGCACCACGTCCAGCACATCGTGCAGGGTCTGCACGTGGCTACCCACCAGGGCGTTGGTTTCCTGCACCATCAGCCCGTATTCGCCGGGGAAGGCGCTGGCGTCGATGCGGTAGCTGAGTTCGCCACCGTCGTGGCGGCGGGCCATTTCGCGCTGGCCGGTGATGACCGCATGCAACTGCTGCTGCATGCCGGCCATGGCGTCCAGCAGGCGACCGGTTTCATCGTGCGGCTGCGGTCCGATGTGGCTGTCGAGCTTGCCGGCGGCGATGCCTTCGGCGACGGCTGTGGCCTGCTTCAGCGGTACCGCGATGCGGTTGCCGATGACCCAGCTCAGGGCCAGCACGATCAGCACCAACACGCCGCCGGCAACGGCCATGATGGCGGTGAACACCAGCGCCTGCTTCTGCACGTCGTCCATGTAGACGCCACTGCTGACCACCCAGTTCCACGGCGCGAACAGTCCGGCGTACGCGACCTTCTCCACGTCGCCCTTGCTGCCCGGCTTGGCCCAGCGGTAGTTGACGAAGCCGCCACCGGCCTTGGCCGCTTCGACCTGGTCGTAGTAGATGCGCACACCATCGTCGGTGCGGAAGTCCTTCATGTCTTTGCCGACCAGGTCCTTGCGGAACGGGTGCATCAGCAGCCGGTAGCCGGTGTCGTAGACGTTGAAATAGTAGGTATCGTTCTCTGCACGCATCACTTCCAGTGCCTGCAGCGCGGCGCGCTTGGCAGCCTCTTCGCTGAGTTCGCCGGTACTGGCCAGACGGTGGTAGTGCTGGAGGATGCCGTAGCTCAGCTCGACCTGGGTCTTCAGTGCGGCCTTGCGGGTCTCGGTGAGATCCAGGTACTGCATGCGGGCGGCGATCACCGAGAGCGCGATCACGCCGAGCGCGATGAGCAGCGTCAGCAGGTTGAGCTTGCGCCGGACGGAAAGATTGCTGAAGTAGTGTTGCCAGCGATGCAGGAGATTCATCGAGCAGGACCAGGTCGAAGCGGGCGGGCGGCGCCGTGCCGGTCACGGCGGGACAAGCGGTGACAACCCCGTTATCGGCCGTCAGGGCGGGGGATTGAGGTGCGGTGTCCGAACGTATTCAGGTTTCCGTGCAGCGGCGGCTGCGGCGCTGCCTGCGGCAGGCTGGTTTTGAAGCAACAGCAACAGCAACAGCAACAGCAACAGCAGTTGGTCGGCGCTGGATTGTCAGTAGGTGGCTGGGCCGGGGTGGGCAGCCAGGACACGCCGTAAACCCGTCCATGGGGGCTCGATGGCGCCATCCATGGCGCCAACGGTCCTGCCTACCCACCCCGGCCCAGCCCTCTCGGCATTTCGGTGTCGGACGGAAAGAGCGTTGGGGTTCCAGGTGGAAAGAGGGGTCAGATCCGTTTTCCTGCGGAAAACGGATCTGACCCCGGAAGTGACCTGGCTTTTGTTTTTTGCTCTTCTTTCTTCAATCCGGGGTGGACGCGCACGGAAACTGTCCGTGGCCGGGAGGGTGGGTTGCGCAGGGGTGTCCGCGGCATGGATGCCGCGGCCAAGCCCCCATGGTGAAGTGACCCCCGGGAGTTGGACATCAGATCCAACCCCGAGGGATACATGAACAGATACGACGCGCGTTTCAAACTGCAGGTCGCCAAAGAGGCCTGCAAGACCTCCACATCGGTCAAAGCCGTTGCTCGTCGCTACGGCCTGGAGTTCTCCACGGTCAGGCGCTGGGTGGCGACCTATCGGCTGCATGGTTGGCGCGGGTTTCGCCGCCAGGCCCAGTCCTATGACCTCGCATTCAAGCTGGCTGTCCTGAAGAAGATGGGCCAGGACGGCATGTCCGGGCGGGAGGCCACCACTTACTTTCAAATTGGCGATGCCGGCGCGGTGGGTCGGTGGCGTCGCCTGTATGCTCAAGGCGGTGCCCAAGCGCTGGCACCACCTCCGCCGCCGCCCCGAAAGCCGATGAAAAAGACCCGCTCGTCCAAGCCACCTGAGGAAATGAGCCGCGATGAGCTGCTCAAGGAAGTCGCCTATCTGCGTGCGGAGACCGACTACCTAAAAAAACTCGATGCCTTGATCCGGGAAGAGCAGGCGGCGCAGGACGCAAAGCGCAAGCCATCCAAGGATTGAGGCAGGTTCATACGCTGTCGCTTCTGCTCGAAGCGGCAGAGCTGTCACGCAGTACGTTCTATTACCAGAACCATGTCCTGGCCCATCCGGATCAGGATGAGGCAGCCCTGTGCGAGCGCATCCGGGCAATCTACGATCAAAGCCAAGGGCGCTATGGGTATCGCACGGTGACGCTGGAACTGGCCAATCAGGGCCATCGGACCAATCACAAGCGGGTACAGCGCCTGATGGGGGAGATGGGCCTGAAATCACGGGTACGCGTGAAGCGCTACCGGTCCTTCAAAGGGGCCGCCAATGTTGTGGTTGGCAATGACCTCAATCGCCAGTTCCATGCCGAGCGGCCCAACCAGAAGTGGGTGACTGACGTCACCGAGTTCAAGGTGCAAGGCATGAAGCTGTACCTGTCGCCGATCATGGACCTCTACAACGGTGAAATCGTGGCTTATCAGATCAAGCGCCAGCCTGTGTTCGATCTGGTAGGTCAGATGCTGGAGGAGGCCATCAAGAAGCTTTCGCCGGATGAGCGGCCAATGATCCACTCCGACCAGGGCTGGCAGTACCAGCATGAGAACTACCGGCACATGCTGGAAAAGCACTCGTTGAAGCAAAGCATGTCCCGACGTGGCAACTGCTTGGACAATGCGGCAATGGAAAGCTTCTTCGGGACGCTGAAGTCGGAGTTCTTCTACCTGAACAGCTTTGACAGCATCGAAAGCCTGGAGGCCGGGCTGGTGGAGTACATCAAGTACTACAACCAAGAGCGAATCAGATTGAAATTGAAGGGGCTAAGCCCGGTAAAGTACCGGGAACAGGCCCAAGCAGCCGCCTGACCCCACCGTCCAAGTCTCGGGGGTCACTTCATGGACGGGTTCACGGCGTCCCCTGCGCGACCCACCCTCCCGGCCCGAGCGAAGGAAATCCGCAGCTTTCCGTGACCACCCCGAGGGGCTTCGCCGTTGGCTGGATATCCAGATACCCCGTAAACAAAAACGCCCCAGCACGGGGCCAGGGCGTGTTCGTGGATCAGGTCAGGCCGGCATCAGAATTCCTGCCAGTCTCCGTCGGCCAGTTCGGTGGCCATCGGGCGACCGCCAGCGGTGCGGCGGGCCGGCGGTGCGACCGGTGCCGGGGCGGCCGGCGCGGTGGCTCGCGGGGCCGGGGCTGCGGCGACGCGCGGGGCGGCGACGACCTCGGCCTCGTCGACCACGAAGATCGACACCGCTTCGCTGAGATGGCCGGCCTGTTCTTCCATCGCACGCGCGGCAGCAGTGGCTTCCTCCACCAGCGCAGCGTTCTGCTGGGTGGTCTCGTCCATCTGCACCACGGTCTGGTTGACCTGCTCGATGCCGGCGGACTGTTCCTGCGAGGCCGCGGAGATTTCGGCCATGATGTCGGTCACGCGCTGCACCGAGGCGACAATCTCGCCCATGGTGGCGCCGGCCTTGTGCACCAGCGCCGAGCCATCGTTGACCTTGCCGACCGAGTCGTCGATCAGGCCCTTGATCTCCTTGGCGGCGGCGGCCGAGCGCTGGGCGAGGGTGCGCACTTCGCTGGCAACCACGGCGAAGCCGCGGCCCTGTTCACCGGCACGCGCGGCTTCCACGGCGGCGTTCAGTGCCAGGATGTTGGTCTGGAACGCGATGCCGTCGATGACGCTGATGATTTCGGCGATCTTCTTCGACGAGGCTTCGATGGCGGACATGGTGGTGACCACCTGGCCGACGACCTCGCCACCCTGCGAGGCGACACCGTGCGCGCCGATGGCGAGCTGGTTGGCCTGGCGGGCGTGTTCGGCGTTCTGGCGCACGGTGGAGGTCAGTTCCTCCATCGAGGCCGCGGTTTCTTCCAGGTTTGCGGCCTGCTGCTCGGTCCGGCGCGACAGGTCGCTGTTGCCGGAGGCGATCTCGCCGGCGGCCGAACTGATCGCGCGGCTGGATTGCTTGATGCGGGTGACGATCTCGCTCAGCTGCGCGGCGGTGGCGTTGGCATCGTCACGCATGCGGGCGAACACGCCCTGGTAGTCGCCGTGCATGCGCACGGTCAGGTCGCCCTGCGACAGTGCCGCAAGCAGGCCGGAGATCTGCTCGATGCTGCCGGCGTTGGCGTCCAGCAGGCCGTTGATCTGCTGCGCCAGCTGCAGGAAGAAGCCTTCCTTGTCGGTGGCGTCAATGCGACCGGACAGGTCGCCGGCGGCGGCCTGGGCGATCACGCGGGCCACTTCCGCTTCAACCTGCGCTTCCTGGGTACGGTCGCGCCATTCCACCACGTAGCCGACGGTGTCGCCGCCTTCATTGCGGATGGTCGACACCACCTGGGCGAACTGGGCATCGCCGTACTGCATCGGGCGACGCGCGACACCGTGCGCCTTCAGGTTGCCCAGCAGGGTCTGGTCCATCTCGCCACGGTGCTCGAGCACGGTGACCGGCTTGCCGATCAGCGAGGTCTGGGCGTCGAAGTCCGGCAGGTCGCGGCGCACTTCGTCCTGGTACTGGCTCAGGGTCTGCTGCAGGGCGCGGTTGCTGTAGACGATGGTGTTGCTGGTGTCGGTCAGGTACACGCCGGTCGAGCTGTAGTCCAGCGCGGTGCGGATGCGCAGGTTCTCGCGGGCGACGGCCTGGTCGGTTTCGATGCGCTCGCGCAGGTCGCGCTGCATGCGCTGCATGGCCTGCATCAGTTCGCCCACTTCGTCCTGGCGGCTGACGTCGATATGGCCATCGAGCTTGCCACCGGCGACGTCGTTGGCGACCGAGACGGCGCCACGCACGCTGCCGACCAGTGCGCGTGCGAACAGCCACACCAGCACCAGGCCGAGCGCGGCGCCGCCCAGCAGGGCGATCACGGTCAGCACGGCCGAGGCGGAATAGGTGGAAGCGGCCTCTTCGCGCGAGGCGCGGGCGAGGCGGTTGTCTTCGGCGATCAGCGCTTCCAGCGCCGATGCAGCCTTGCGGTGCTTGGTACGGGTTTCGCCGACGAAGGTATCGATGGCGTCGTCCGGCAGGTCCAGTTCCAGCATCTCGGTGACGCTGTCATAGGACGCCAGGGCATCCTTCCATTCCTTGGCGAAGGTGTCGAACAACTTCTTCTGTTGTGCGTTATCGACCAGCTTCGGATAGTCCTTGATCGACTTGTCCATGCTGGTGCGCAGGTCGACGGCCTGCTTGCGCGCATCGGCCTTGACGTCGTCGCTGGCGCGGATCAACTGCTGGTAGGCGGCATTGCGGTACTCGCTCAGCATGCCGCGCATCTCGCCGGCGAGGCGGATGCTTTCCATGCGTGAACCGGCCAGCTCGGTGGTGACGTTGTTCAGCGAATGCAGGCCGCGATAGGCGACGATGCCCTGCAGCAGCATCACCAGCAGGAGGACGCCGAAGGTCAGCAGCAGCTTCGGCATCAGTTTCAGGTTGTTGATCCACGGCATTGGCGTTGCGAGCTCCTAAGGCAGACGCGCCCGGGCATCGGGCCCGGTTGCAGCAGAAACCACGCCGGCACCAGGTCCGGCGTAGTTCGACGGACAGCGGATTACTTGATGTTGGCCAGCTTCAGCCCAGCCGGCGAGCTGACTTCGATTTCCGCGCGCGAGGCGTCGCGCTGGATCTTGCCGATCACGCAGACGGTCTTGCCTTCCAGGGTTTCCAGCGGGAAGGAGAACTTGCCGCGGTTCTCGCCGGCGATGCGGGCCGAGAAGGTGTGGCGCGGGAAGGCACCGCCCATGTACAGGAAGGTCGGCTGGCCTTCGGAACCTTCTGCGTAGCGGGCCTTTTCAACCTTGCCACAGACCATGCCGTCCTTGCCGACCGAACGCGGCGCCATTTCCGGCGGGATCATGTCGGCCGACTGGGCGAAAGCGGAGGTGGCGGTGGTGGCCAGGACAGCAGCCGAGACGAACGCAAACAGGGACTTCATCGAGGGTATCTCCGGGGATGGTAACGATCGGGCCGGTCCTGCGCGCTCCTGCGCGACCGGCTTCTGTCCCCCTATCGGCACCGCCGAAGGGAACTGAAGGGTTTTGTGACTGGAACGTGAAGCAGTTCCGGTTGCTCAGGCGGCGACGTCTTCGGCGGGGCTGGCCTGGCCCATGTCGGCGCTGTCGAGCAGGGTCTCGATGTCCAGCAGGATCAGCATGCGATCGTCATGGGTACCGATGCCGGAGATGAAGCGGGTATCGACGGCGGCACCGAATTCCGGGGTCGGTCGGATCTGCTCGGCCGACAGCGGGATCACGTCGGAGACGCTGTCGACGACGATGCCGACCACGCGGTCGTCGACGTTCAGCA
The DNA here is from genome assembly GCF_051853085.1 of Stenotrophomonas sp. T8. NCBI lineage: Bacteria > Pseudomonadati > Pseudomonadota > Gammaproteobacteria > Lysobacterales > Lysobacteraceae > Stenotrophomonas > Stenotrophomonas sp. T8. The sequence goes on from NZ_CP195329.1 coordinate 1,724,401, forward strand.
CGATCATCACGGTGAAGGCGTCGTAGCGGGCGTTGTCCAGGCGCAGCTTCAGGCGCAGGTCGATCACCGGGACGATGGTGCCGCGCAGGTTGATCACGCCCTTGATGTAGTCCGGGGCATCCGGCACGCGGGTAACCGCATCATAGCCACGGATTTCCTGCACCTTGAGGATGTCCACGCCGTAGTGCTCGTCACCAAGCGTGAAGCTGAGGAATTCGCCACCGGTGCTGGCGGCGGAGCTGGTCTTGTCGTTCATCGAGGGGTCCTGGTTCTGCCGGAAGTCCCGGTGTCAGGCTCGATATCGGCTCCGCTGGGGGGGACTTTAGGTGCCCGGGGAAAGGCATCCACGCATGGCGTGGATCCACCGGAGATCGGTAGTGCCTGCCGCTGGCCGGCAATGGCCGTACCCGCATTGTCGCGAAGTTGCCGGCCAGCGGCCGGCACTACCTGTTGGCCGGGCCTTAGAGCTCGCCGTTGCGGCGTGCCTTGCGTTGGCGGTCGATGCGGAAGATGTAGCGCTGGATGGCGCTGTCGGCGCCGCGCGGCAGGCTGTCGAAGCGCATGCCCACGCGCTTGACCTCGATGCCGTTGGGCTGGCGCTGGGGCAACAGGTTGCAGACCACCAGCGCGATGTCCAGGTCGGGGCCGTCCGGCAGCGACAGCTGCGCCGGATAGCGCTTCTGCAGACCAAATACCGCGCAGTCATTGGGCACCACCACGGCCAGACCGCCACCGCTGATGTCCACCACCCGCATCGACAGCGCTTCGGCCCGCGCTTCGCCGGGTGGCAGCAGCAGCTGCGGTGAATCAGTGACTGGCGTCTCCAGCCGATACAGCTCGCGGCGCTGCAGGTGCACCAGTTCTTCCGGAAGCGGGGCGCGGAAGGCCACGTGGCCGTCGTTGTCCACGCGCTGCAGTTCGTGCAGGCGGAAGCGCACCAGCACCCGTTCGAGCTGGGCGAAGCACAGCAGGTGATCGGCCTGCTCGGCGGCGCGGTTGGAAGCTTCCTGCGGGCTGCCATCGAGCAGCAGGTAGTCCTCGTCTTCGTCGAGGTCGAGCAGCGCAGTGGGGAACGAACGGTCGCGGCCGTCGATGTGCGCGTTGATCAATGATCGCTGGTCGATCAGCGAGCGCAGCAGCTGGCGCAGCTGACGCGGATTGCGGACCAGGAAGCGCTCGTCAGCGGCGTCGGCCGCGTGGACATCATGCACTGCAGTGTCGTTGCCGTCGGACATGGAATCTACGGTCAGGGGCGGGCGCCAGCACGCATTGGCGCGAGGCTCGATGGGGATATCGGCCTCTGCACCGGATTATGAAGTGGGATTTGCATCACTTTCCACGCGTAAGGGGTCAGATCCCTTTCCCACGGGAAAGGGATCTGACTCCGTGGTTCTGTCAGAACTCCTGCCAGTCGCCGTCGGCGGCCAGTACCGGCTGCGCCGTCGAGCTGCGCAGGGGGCGCGCGGAAGCCGGCTTTGCCGAAGGCGCGGCGGCTGCGACCTGGCGCGGTACCGGTGCCGCCAGCGGGCGTGCCGGAATGGCCGTCGTGCCGTGCGATGCCAGCCGGAAGCGGGCCACGGCTTCACCCAGCTGCACGGCCTGATCCTCCATCGCACGTGCGGCGGCGGTGGCTTCCTCCACCAGTGCGGCGTTCTGCTGGGTGGTCTCGTCCATCTGCACCACGGTCTGGTTGACCTGCTCGATGCCCGCGCTCTGTTCCTGCGAGGCCGCAGATATCTCTGCCATGATGTCGGTCACACGCTGCACCGAGGCGACGATCTCGCCCATGGTGCTGCCGGCCTGGTGCACCAGGCTGGAGCCCTCGGCGACCTTGCCGACCGAGTCGTCGATCAGGCCCTTGATTTCCTTGGCGGCAGCGGCCGAGCGCTGGGCGAGGGTGCGCACTTCGCTGGCGACCACGGCGAATCCGCGACCCTGTTCACCGGCACGCGCGGCTTCCACGGCGGCGTTCAGCGCCAGGATGTTGGTCTGGAAGGCGATGCCGTCGATGACCGAGATGATCTCGGCGATCTTCTTCGACGAGGCTTCGATGGCGGACATGGTGGTGACCACCTGGCCGACCACTTCACCGCCCTGCGAGGCGACACCGTGCGCGCCGATGGCGAGCTGGTTGGCCTGGCGGGCGTGTTCGGCGTTCTGGCGCACGGTGGAGGTCAGTTCCTCCATCGAGGCTGCGGTTTCTTCCAGGTTGGCGGCCTGCTGCTCGGTCCGGCGCGACAGGTCGCTGTTGCCTGAGGCGATCTCGCCGGCGGCCAGGGTGATGCTGGAAGCGCTGGCCTGGATCTGGCCGACGATCTGGGTCAGCTGCGCGACCGTGGTGTTGGCATCATCACGCATGCGGGCGAACACGCCATTGAACTGGCCTTCCATGCGCGCGGTCAGGTCGCCGGTGGCGATCGACTGCAGCAGCTGCGAGAGCTGGCCAAGGTTGCCGTCAGCCACCTGCATCATGGTGTTGAGGTGCTCGATCATCAGCTTGAAGTCGTGCTGGAACCGCTGTGCGTCGCCGCGCTGGCTGAAGTCACCGGCGGCGGCCGCCGCAGCCAGGTGCTGGATCTGCGAATTGATGGCCAGCAGGCTGGCCTTGGCCGCGTCCATGGATTCGTGCAGGATCGCGCGGCTGCCGGGCAGGCGGCGTGCATCCGGGCTCAGATTGCCGATGGCGTACTGGTTGAGTACTTCAATGGCATCGACGATCGCATCGAGGTGCTCGAAGATCACCGTGTTGATGCCGTTGGCCAGCTGGCCGTAGACACCCGGGAAATCTTCCGGGATGCGATGGCTGATGTCCGGGCCAGCGTGCATCTGTGCCATCAGCTGTGTCTGCTCGCTGAAGCGTCGCAGCATCGCCGTCATCTCGGCGGTGGCAGCGAGCATCCTGCCGGCTTCATCGTTGCTGGTGGCCTGGGTGCTGACGCTGAGATCACCGCGGGCAACGGCCTGGATGGCATGCACGGCCTTGCCGAGTGGGCCGGTCACTGCACGCGAGATGACGATGGCCAGCGCGGCAGCGACCAGCGACAGCAGCACGATGCAGCCGATGATGGCAATCATGCTGGTGCGGTGGGTGGCGTTGGCGTCGGCGATCTTGCGGTCCATCTGGCCGGCGATGTGGGTGCCCAGTGCCTTCATCGCAGCGAACAGGTCGCGACGCGCCGGGCGTGACTGTTCGTCGGAGATCTGCCGCGCCAGGACGCCGTCACCGGCGGTCACGGCGTCGCGCATCGCCTTGTTGGCGGCGAAGTAGCGGTCGAGCTGTGCGCTGGCTGCGCGATACAGTTCACGCTCCTTGTCCAGCGCCGGCAGCGCCGCGTACGCCGCCAGTTCGTCATGCACGGCCTTGGCGGTGTCGTTCATGCGCTTGTTGTAGTCGGCCACCTTTTCCGGCTGGTCGAGCATGCTCAGCTGGGCCAGTTCGTAGGTGCGGAACTCGCCGAGCTGCGAGCGGGCCTCGCCCAGGTGCTGGACCGAGGGGATATCGTTGCCAGCCATGTCGCGCAACTGCGCGTTGGCCTCGCTCAGGCGCACCAGTGCGAAGGCGCCGAGGATCAGGGTCATCAAGGTGGTGAGGGTGAACCCCACGGCCAGCTTGCGGGCGATGGGCAGATCTTGGAACCACTTCATGCAGGGTGCTCTAGGTGGGCAGAGTGCCGGCGTCTGTGCGCCGGTTTGGGGGTGGTTGCAGAGCGAACGGGGGTGCCCGGTGGGGTTCGGTGACGACCGTCAAAGCGAAATAACGGCGCCGTCCGCGCGGACTTTATGGACGCAGATCACATTCGGTTGCGTAGGGATGACGGCACGAAAGTGCTGGTCTGGCGGGGCTTGCGCTCGGATGACGTGGTTGCGCGCGAAACCATCGCCTCGACGGAGTTCACAGAAGGGATGGGGTCAGATCCCTTTTCCCTGAAAAGGGATCTGACCCCGGCTGGAATGGAGCACACAAACAAAAACCGCCGTCCCGAAGGGCGGCGGTCCATGACCCGCATGCGGCGTGGATCAGGCGGCCTGCGGCATCCGCAGTGAGCGCACCAGTCCGCCGATGTCAACGATCAACGCGACGCGGCCGTCGCCAAGGATGGTGGCACCGGACACCCCGCCGATACGGCGGTAGTTGTTCTCGATGTTCTTCACCACCACCTGCTGCTGGCCGACCAGTTCGTCCACTTCCAGCGCGATTTTCTGGCCATCGCCTTCCACCACCACCACCAGCGATTCGCTGCCCGGTGCGCGGTTGCCGTAGCCGTAGTACTCGCTCAACGACAGGATCGGCAGGTACTCGCCTCGCACGCGCAGCACGCGGCCTTCGCCGGCCATGCTGCGGATATCCTCGGGCTGCGGCTGCAATGCCTCAAGCACGTAGGCAAGCGGCAGGATCAGGGTTTCGCCGGCCACGGCCACAGTCATGCCATCGAGGATGGCCAGGGTCAGCGGCAGGCGGATCAGCGTGCGGGTGCCGGTACCGAGGCTGCTTTCGATCTGCACCTCGCCGCCTAGTGCCTGGATGTTGCGGCGGACCACGTCCATGCCGACGCCGCGCCCGGACAGGTCGGTGACCGCATCGGCGGTGGAGAAGCCAGGCTGGAAGATCAGGTCCCAGACCTGCGAATCGGTCGGGTTGTCCGGCACGGCCAGGCCGCGTTCGTGGGCCTTGGCGAGGATCTTGGCGCGGTCCAGGCCACGGCCATCGTCGCTGACTTCGATGACGATATGGCCGCCTTGATGCGAGGCCGCCAGCGTGATCGTGCCGGTCTCATCCTTGCCTGCACCGCGACGTACGTCGGGCATTTCCAGGCCGTGGTCGATCGAGTTGCGCACCAGGTGCACCAGCGGATCGGCGATCTTTTCGATCAGGCCCTTGTCCAGTTCGGTGCCTTCGCCGACGGTGCGCAGGCGCACCTGCTTGCCGAGGCGGCTGGACAGGTCGCGGACCAGGCGCGGGAAGCGGCGGAACACCGCATCAACCGGCAGCATGCGCACGCCGATCACCGCTTCCTGCAGGTCGCGGGTGTTGCGTTCAAGCTGGTCCAGCCCGGCGAACAGGCTCTCGGCGTGGACCGGGTCCAGCGCATGCGAGACCTGCTTGAGCATGGCCTGGGTGATGACCAGCTCGCCGACCAGGTTGATCAGCGCATCGACCTTGTCGACGCTGACGCGGATCGAGGTTTCCGCTTCCTGGCTGGCACCACCGCTGGCGGCAGGCGCGGCAGGTGCAGACGCTGCCGCTGCGACCGGAGCGGGAGCCGCAGCGGCCGGCGCCTGCGTGGCCAGGCTCGGCGGCGCGGCGGGACGGATGTCCAGCTCGCAATCGTCCAGCACCCAGGCGAAGGTATCTTCGATCTTGCTGCGCGGCACCTTGCCGACCAGGCCCAGATCCCACGCAAGATGGGCTTCGAGCGGATCAAGCTGGGCGAAGCCCGGCAGGCGTTCCATGCGCGCAGCGACCTGCAGCGAACCGAGGTGTTCCAGTTCGCGGATGATGCGCAATGGATCGTTGCCGCTCATGAACAGCGACGGCGCCGGGGTGAAGCCGATCTGCCAGGCCTCCGGCGTATCGTCCACCTTGGCTGCCGCGGCCGCCGGGGCGCTCGCTGCGGCCTGGCCGGAAAGAACCGCTTCCAGGCGCGCTTTCACCGCAGCGACTGCGGCGGGATCTGCGGCTTGGCCGTGTTCGGCTTCGCGCAGCAGGGCGCGCAGCACGTCCACCGAGGACAGCATGGCGTCGACGGCGTGGCCTTCCAGGACCCGCTTGCCGGCGCGCAGCTCATCGAGCAGCGTTTCCAGCACGTGGGTCAGGCCGGCGATCGCGTCGAAGCCGAAGGTGCCGGCGCCGCCCTTGATCGAGTGGGCGGCGCGGAACACCGAATTGATGATCTCCGCGTCCTGCTGCCCCGATTCCAGGGCCAGCAGGCCAGCCTCCATCGCATCGAGGCCTTCGCGGCTCTCCTCGAAGAAGGTGGCGTGGAAGCGTTGCAGGTCCATGCTCATGGCAGTGGTGATCCGGAAGCGAGGAGGGGGAGCGGCGCCGGGCGATCAGCCCAGCACTTTCTGCACGGTGGCGACCAGCTGTTCGGGATTGAACGGCTTGACCAGCCAGCCGGTGGCACCGGCGGCCTTGCCTTCGGACTTCTTGTCGGCGGCCGATTCGGTGGTCAGCATCAGCAGCGGGGTGAACTTGTAGTCCGGCAGCTGGCGCAGTTCGCGGATCAGCGCGATGCCGTCCATGTTCGGCATGTTGACGTCGGTCACCACCGCATTGAAGCGCTGGCCCTTGGCGCGACCGAGCGCGACCGCGCCGTCTTCAGCTTCTTCGACGGCAAAACCGGCCGAGGTGAGGGCGAAGGACACCATCTGGCGCATCGACGCCGAATCGTCCACCACCAAGATACGTGCGCTCATGCAGCGTTCTCCACAGATTTCAGGTTGTCATGGGTTACGTCCAGGCCCAGGGCCTGGGTGACGCCCAGCAGGCGCGCGGCGTCACTGAAGGTTGCAGTGCAACCGTGGAAGCCGGTGCCCAGGCCTGCCTCGCGGCGGGCCTGCACGAACGCACACAGCACCTGCACGGCGGCCGTGTGGATGCGGGCGACCTGGCTGGCATCCAGGGTCAGCTCGCCAGCCTGCTCCACGAGGGGGGCGAGGCGGTTCTTGAGCTCGGTAGTGCTCTCGATGCCGAGATCCCCACCCAGTTCGACAGTGCTCATCGTTGCTCCGGACAAACGGTTCCGTGATCCATAACGGCACCCCAGTGGGGTTCTTTAGAAGAATCGACGCGGTACGTCGATGCGGTCGCTGTCCAAAAGGGGACGGAGGGGATCAAGTCGCAAGCGAGCTGGCTCTACTGCAGTCCCCTCGGCAACGGTGACCGCGCAGTGGGGACGTAAGGTGTTGATCCAACGGATCAACTCCTTGCGTCCCCGACAGGCACCGCTTCGGTGCAAAGCACCGAGCCACTTGCGACTTAATCCCCTCCGTCCCCTTTTTCTTGGCGGCTCAGCTCAACAGCCGGGTGGCGTCGAGCAGGATCATCGGCCGCTGGCTGACCCGGGCCACGCCGCGGAACAGGTCGTTTGAGATCTGGCAGATGCGCGCGGTATCGGGCGGTTCGATCTGCGAATCGGTGAGGTTGGCGACATCTTCGACCGCTGACACGCGCAGGCCGATGGTCTCGCCGTCCTCCTCCAGGACCACGATGCGGGTCTGCGCGTCGTCCTCGGCGGCGGCGGCGCCCAGGTGCAGGCCCAGATCCATCACCGGGACCACCTGGCCGCGCAGGTTCATGATGCCGAGCATGGCCGCTGCAGTGCCACGCAGCGGCAGCAGGGGCACCGGCAGCACCACTTCCTGCACCTTCAGCAGTTCCAGCGCATAGGCCTGGGTGCCGCAGCGAAGGCGCAGCCAGCGCGAAGTGCGTTCGCCGGCGCGTCGGTTCTGCGGGTGCGGGCTGCGAGCCGGTTGGTGGGCCTGCGCCTGCAGCTCCTGCCAGGTGCCGGGACGGTTGCCTGCCGGGGCATCGGCGGCGACGCGCGGCGGCGGAGTGGCGGTGCGCGCGGCCGGGGCCGGGGCTGCAGGTGCAACCGTCGGGGCCACCGGTGCTGCGACCACGGCGGGCGGTGGCGTGGCTACGTCTTCGCCACCCGCGGCCGCCTCGAACGCGGCCTGCAGGCCGGGGCTGTCGGTGTGGGCGAGGCGATGGCTGTCCGCCGGATCGGTTTCGTAGATCACCTCGTCCGGCAGGTCGTCCCAGGTAGGTTCCGGACCGGCGTTTGCAACGACGGCGGGTGCCGGCGCGGTTTCGTGGATGACCTCCTCAGGCAGGTCATCCCAGGTCGGCTCGCGTCCGGAAACCGCTTCTCCCGCCGGACCCGGCCCAGCGCTAGCGGAGGCGGCAGCGCTCTCGAAGGCCGCTTCCAGCACCGCGTCGTCCGGGCTTGGTGCGGCGGCGACGGATTCTGTTTCGTAGATCAACTCGGCGGGCAGGTCATCCCAGGTGGGTTCGCGCGTGGGTGGTGCGGCGCTCTCGAAGGCGGCTTCCAGCGCAGCGCTGTCCCCGCTCGGCGTGGCGGCGATGGTTTCGGTTTCGTAGATCACTTCGGCCGGCAGGTCGTCCCAGGTCGGTTCGCGTTCGGCGACTGCTTCGATCGCCGGGTCTGGCCCGGCGCCAGCCGGCGACAGCTCGGCAGGGGGCGGCGCGACAATGGCCTCCCCCAGCAGTTCGTCCAGGTAATCATCGAGGATGCCGGTGCTGTTCATGCGGCCTGCTCCAGGGCGCGGGCATCCTCGCCGAGGATCCAGTTCAGCGCACGGCGGTAGGCGGCCAAGCCACGGCCCGGGTAGTCCTCGCCAGCGCTCGGCAGGGTCAGCCCGGCGGCGTTGCTGATGCGGGTATCGATCGGAATGGCGTCTTCCCACACGCGGTTGCCGTGGCGATCCTGCATGGTGCGCAGCGATTCGTTGCCGGCGCGGGTGCGGCGGTCGAACAGGGTCGGCAGGATCGAGATCGGCAGCGGGCGGCGGCGCGAACGCTCGACCATCTCGCCGGTGCGGACCATGCCATCCAGGCCGTGCAGTGCCAGGGGCTCGGCCTGGGTCGGGATGATCAGGCGATCGGCGGCAGCCAGTGCGTTGATCATCAGCAGGCCGAGGGTGGGTGCGCAGTCCAGCAGGATGTAGTCGTGCTGGCCCTGGTGGCGCGCCAGCGCGTTCTGCAGGGCCAGGCCGAGGCCGGGCTGGTTGGCGCTGCGGCGTTCCAGCGTGGCCAGCGCCGACTGTGCGCAGACGTAGTCCAGGCCATGGATGTTGCTGGCATGGCAGAGGCCGGACAGGTCCGCTGGCGGTGTGCCGAACAGCTCCAGCACGCCGGCCGGCGGCGGGTCCACCGGCACGCCGAAGGCGCGGCTGAGCGAGGCATGCGGATCGAGGTCGATCAGCAGCACGCGATGGCCGAGTGCGGCCAGGCCGCGGCCGAGGGCGAGGGTGGTGGTGGTCTTGCCGACTCCGCCCTTCTGGTTGGCGACTGCCCAGATGCGCATCGGATTACTCCTTCATTGCCGGGGGAACGGCGGCGCCGACGCGGCTGCCAGCCGGCACCGGCGGCAACTTCACCGGTGCGATGGGGGAGGTGGGGGCGCTGGCCGGAGTTGCGGCGGCCTGTTTGGTGACGGTGCTGTCGGTGGCGCCGGTGGCTGCGTTCAGGCGCTGGCCGAGCGGATCCACCGAGTGCGACGTGTCGGCCAGGATGATGACCATCACCCGGCGGTTGCGGTTGCGGCCCTGCGCGCTGTCGTTCTCTTCGCGCGGGCGGAACTGGCCATAGCCGACCATCGCCAGCCGCGACGGCTGCACGCCCTGGTCGGCGAACAGGTGCACCACGCTGGCGGCGCGCCCGGCCGACAGTTCCCAGTTCGACGGGAAAGTCGCGGTGGCGATCGGCACGTTGTCGGTGTGGCCTTCCACGCGCACGCTGTTGGGCACGTCGCGCAGCACCTCGGCCAGGCTGGCCAGGGTCTGCCGCGCATGCACGTCCAGCGCGGCCGAGCCGGTAGGGAACAGGATATCGCTGTTGATCTCGACTTCGATCCACAGTTCGGTGCGGCGCACGCTGATCATGCCGCGGTCGATCAGCGGCGCCAGTGCGGCGGTGAGGCGATCGGCAATCGTGTTGAGCTGGCGCTCGGCACGGGCGATCTGCTCCTGGTTGTGCACTGACACCGGCATGCGCATCTGCGAGGCCATCGACGGCAGCAGGGTCGGGTCGTGCGAGGGCGCCGGCGCGGAGGGACCGATCTTGGTGCCGGACTTGATCACCGAGGGGCTGTCCCAGCCGCCGCCCTGCACCTGCTTGTTGCCCACCTGCACCGGGTTGATGGTGCGCGGTGCGCCACCGAAGGCATCGGTCAGCGCGTCGGCCATGATCCGGTACTTGCCCTCGTTCACCGAGGAGATCGCATACATGACCACGAAGAAGGCGAGCAGCAGCGTCATCAGGTCGGCATAGGGGATCGCCCATGCTTCGTGGTTGGCGTGCTCTTCGTGGTGCTTGCGGCGGGCCATGTCAGTGCAGGAAGCCGGAGAGGTTGGTTTCGATGTTGCGCGGGTTCTCGCCCTGGGCGATCGAGATCAGGCCTTCGATGACCATCTCGCGGTCGCGCGTGTTGTGCGAGATCACACTCTTGAGCTTGGCGGCGATCGGCAGGAACAGCAGGTTGGCCGAAGCGATGCCGTAGATGGTGGCGGTGAACGCGGCGGCGATGCCGTGGCCGAGCTTGCTCGGGTCGGCCAGGTTCTTCATCACTGCGATCAGGCCCAGCACGGCACCGATGATGCCCAGCGTCGGTGCATAGATGCCCATTGCTTCGAACACCTTGGCGCCGGCCTGGTCCTGGTGCTCCTGGCTGCCCAGTTCGATTTCCAGCATGTGCCGCATCGATTCGGGCTCGACGCCGTCCACCAGCAGCTGCAGGCCCTTGCGCAGGAACGGGTCCTGCTGTGCTTCCACCTGCGATTCCAGGCCCAGCAGGCCCTGGCGGCGGGCGATGTTGCTCCACTCGACGATCTGCTGGATCAGCTCGCGGCGGTCGCTGTGCGGTGGACGCACGACCCAGCGCACGATGCTGAACGCATGCTTGAACACCGCCGGCGAGGTGTGCAGCAGGATCGCAGCGACGGTGCCGACGATGACGATCACGAACGCTGCAGGCGACCACAGCGACGCCAGGCCGGCGCCCTTGAGGATGCTGCCGCCGACCAGCGAGGCCAGGGCGAGAAAGAGTCCAATGAGGCTGAGTCTATCCATGGATCCGGTATCGGCTTGTATGAATGGGACTTGAGACACCGGTACGGGCTACTGGTGCGACTTCACAGTTTTACGGGTTCAGCAAGCGGGTCAGTCGTGCGGGCTGCGCAGGCCGTCCACATCCAGGATCAGTGCCATGCGACCATCGCCGATCAGGGTTGCACCGGCGTAACCGCGCAGGCCGCGCAGGGCTTTCGGCAGTGGCTTGATGACCACTTCCTCGCGCCCGCGCACCTGGTCCACGACCAGGCCGAAGCGCGCTTCACCGGCCTGCAGCACCACGATCGTCAGCAGGGTCGAGGCGGCCGGCGTCACATCCAGCCACTGGCGCAGATCGACCAGCGGCAGCGTGTGCGAACGGCGGTCGAGCACGGCGCGGCCATCGAACCAGCCCAGCGAGGTGCGCGGCGCGTGCAGCACTTCCATCACGCGCGCCAGCGGCAGCGCATAGACGTCCTCGCCGGCCTGCACCAGCAGGGTCGGCAGGATCGCCAGGGTGAGCGGCACGCGGATCAGGAAGCGGCTGCCACGGCCCAGCTCGGACTGGATCTGGATCTGGCCACTCAGTTCGCGGATGCGCGACTGCACCACATCCATGCCAACGCCACGGCCGGAGATATCCGTGACCTGCTGCTTGGTCGAGAAGCCGGGCAGGAACACCAGGTGCAGGCACTCCTCGCTGCTCAGCCGCGCGGCAGCTTCCGGATCGATCAGGCCCTTCTCACGCGCCTTCGCGCGCAGCTTCTCCGGATCGATGCCGGCACCGTCGTCCTGCACTTCAATGCTGACGTAGTCGCCTTCCTGCTGGGCCGACAGGCGTACATGGCCCATCCGCGGCTTGCCCTGTGCTTCGCGCAGGTCGGGCATTTCCACGCCATGGTCGATGGCGTTGCGGACCAGGTGCACCAGCGGGTCGGCCAGCGCTTCGACCAGGTTGCGGTCGAGCTCGGTCTCGGCACCGATCAGCTCCAGGTCCACTTCCTTCTTCAGCGAGCGGGCAACGTCTCGGGCGACCTTGGGGAAGCGCGAGAAGACCTTGCCCACCGGCTGCATGCGGGTACGCATCACCGCCGACTGCAGGCGCGCGGTGGCGATGTCCAGGGTCGACACGGCGCGGTCCAGTTCCTCGTCGCGCAGGCGCGCACGCAGGGTCTTGAGCCGGTTGCGCGACAGCACCAGTTCGCCGATCAGATTGACGATCGCGTCCAGGCGCTTGGTGTCCACGCGCACGGTATGTTCGGCTTCGGCCAGCGGCTTGGCGGCCGGCTTGGTCGCCGCTGCAGTTGCCGGTGCGGCCGGTGCGGCCAGTGGGCGTGGTGTCGCGATCGGTGCGGGCGCTACCGCAGCGATGGGCTTGGCGCCGGGTGCGGCGCCACCGTGCAGCTGGTCGAGCAGGGCTTCGAACTCGTCTTCGCTGATCAGGCCGTCGTCAGCCTTCTTTGCCGGCGCGACCGCAGTCGGTGCGTTGCCGCCGTGCAGCTGGTCGAGCAGGGCCTCGAACTCGTCGTCGGTGATCAGGTCGCTGCCACCCGCAGCGGGAGCTGTTGCGGCGGCGGGTGCAGCCACGGCACCGCCATGCATGTCGAACTGGGCGATCAGCTCCGGCGGCGCATAGCCCGGCTCGGTGCCGGAGGAAACTGCATCCAGCATCGCTTGCAGGTAGTCCAGCGATTGCTGGGCGGCATCGAAGTGATGGGCCTGCAGCACGGCCTGGCCCGCGCGCGCGATGCCCAGCGCTTCTTCGGCGGCGTGGCACAACTCGACCATGGCGGTGACGCCGAGGAAGCCGGCGCCGCCCTTGAGCGTGTGGTAGCCCCGGAACACCGCGTTGAGCTGCTCGGTGTCCTGTGGTGCCTGCTCCAGCGACACCAGCTGTTCGCCCAGGCGATCCAGGATTTCCTGCGCCTCGATGATGAAATCGGCAGTGATGTCGTCGGATACCGCGCTCATGCTTACAGCCCCAGGTCCGACAGCAGGTCGTCGGCGTCGTTCTGCGAGACCGCGTGGCGGTCCAGTCCCTTCAGTGCCGGCCCGGCCAGTTCCGGATCGGTGCGATGCTGTTCCGGCGGCAGGCCGAGCGCGCCGAAGCCCTCGTGCACGCGGCGGACGATGCCGACCACGCGACGGATGATCTGCCCGGTCAGGTCCTGGTAGCTCTGGGTCAGGGCGATCTCGGTGAGGTTGTGGCGGATGCGCTCGAGCTGTGCATCCTGGCCGGGCTGCAGGCCTTCGGCGCGCAGCTGTTCGGTCAGGCTGCGGCATTCCTCGGCCAGGTCCAGGGTGCGGTGCGTCGCCTGTTCGGTCATCGCCACCACGTGGTCCAGGCGTGCGCAGGCATCGTCCAGTTCGCCGGCCTCGCTGGGCACGGTCGGCAGTTCACCCAGGGCCTGCCCGAGCTCGCGGGCCAGCCGCGAGAGGCCGCTCATCATCGGCTGCGTGCGCAGCGCGACCAGTCCGTCGATGCGTTGCCGCCAGGCGGTTTCGTCACCGGACTCCAGTGCGTCCAGTGCTTCCTGCAGGCGCAGGGCGAGGGCATTCTTGTCGACCGTGGTGTCCATCAGGCGCTGGCCGCCAGGCGTTCGAAGATCTTGCCGAGCTTCTCTTCCAGCGTCTGCGCGGTGAACGGCTTGATGATGTAGCCGTTCACCCCGTTCTGGGCCGCTTCGATGATCTGCTCGCGCTTGGCTTCGGCGGTGACCATCAGCACCGGCAGGGTCTTCAGCTTGGCGTCGGCACGGATCGCCTTGAGCAGCTCGATGCCGGTCATGACCGGCATATTCCAGTCGGTGACCACGAAATCGAACGGCTGGCTCTGCAGCAGCGACAGCGCGGCATGCCCGTCCTCGGCTTCGGCGGTGTTGGTGAAGCCCAGATCGCCCAGCAGGTTCTTGACGATGCGACGCATGGTCGAGAAGTCGTCCACGATCAGGATGCGCATGTTCTTGTTCAAAGCAGAGTTCCTTTGTTGTTCATTCCGGGCGGCCGGGGGCAGCTGCCTCGGGGATGTTCATTCTTCGAGGCCGGCGTCGACGGCCTCGAATACCTTCAGCCGGCCGCGCAGGCGCAGCACCGCCTGGCCGTGGATCTGGCAGACCCGCGACTCGCTCACGCCGAGCACCGCGCCGATCTCCTTCAGATTGAGTTCCTGCTCGTAGTAGAGCGAGAGCACCAGCTGTTCGCGCTCGGGCAGATGGCCGATGGCCTTGCCCAGCTCGCGGCCGAACTCGCTGCGCTCCAGCACCTGCTGCGGGGTCGGGCCACCCTGGGCGACCGTGTCCAGCTCGCCCTGGTCCTCGATGCGCGACTCCAGGCTCAGCACCTGGCCACGCGCGGCGTCTTCCATCAGGCGCAGGTACTCGGGCAGTGGCATCTCCATCGCGGCGGCCACTTCGGTGGCGCTGGCGGCTCGGCCGCTGCTCTGTTCCAGGCGGCGGATGGTGGCCGCAGCATCGCGTGCACGGCGGTGCACCGAGCGCGGCACCCAGTCGCCACGGCGGATCTCGTCGATCATCGAGCCACGGATACGGATCGAGGCATAGGTCTCGAACGAGGCGCCCTGGTCGGCGTCGTAGCTGCGCGAAGCCTCGATCAGGCCCATCATGCCCGCCTGGATCAGGTCGTCGACTTCGACGCTGGCCGGCAGGCGCGCGGCCAGATGGTGGGCGATGCGCCGCACCAGGTCCGAGTGCTGGGCGATGACGTCGTTGGCCGCCGAGCGCTGGACTTCCCTGTACTGGGCCGCGCCTTTCATGCCGCCACCCCGCGCTGCTTGAGGATGCGTTCGAGGAAGAACTCGACGCCGCCGCGTGGTTCGGTGGGCGCCTGCCAGCGGGCCGTGCGGCGCGCGATCTCGGTGATGGCCAGTGCGGACGGGCTGGACGGGTAGGCCTTCACCACCGGCTGCTGGCGCTGCACCGACAGGCGCAGCCAGTCATCCTGCGGCACGCAGCCCAGATAGTTCAGCGAGACATCGGCGAGGAACTTCTCGCAGACGCGGGTCAGCTTCTCGTACAGTACGCGGCCCTCGTTGGGGTCGCGCACCATGTTGGCCACCACCTGGACGCGGTCCACGCCACGTTCGCGCGAGAGCACCTTGATCAGCGCGTAGGCGTCGGTGATTGAAGCCGGCTCGTCACAAACCACCACCACGGTGTCCTGCGCGGCCTGGCAGAAGGTCAGCACGCCGTCGGTGATGCCTGCGGCGGTGTCCACCACCATGATGTCCAGCTCGCGTTCCAGCTCGGAGAACACGTTGACCAGGCCGACGTGCTCGGCCGGGGCCAGCTCGGCCATGTGCCGGCGGCCGGACGCGGCCGGGACCACCAGCACGCCGTTCGGGCCTTCGACGATGACGTCGTCCAGCGAGCAGCGGCCGGCAACCAGGTCGGCCAGCGTATAGGTGGGGTTCAAGCCCAGGATCACGTCGATGTTGGCCAGGCCGAGGTCGGCGTCCAGCAGCAGCGTGCGCTTGCCCATGCCGGCCAGCGCCACGGCCAGGTTGGCCGACACGTTGGTCTTGCCCACGCCGCCCTTGCCGCCGGTCACGGCGATGGTGCGCACAGGGCCGAGCGGCTCGCTGCGGGTGGCCGACAGCGGGAAGGTCTTGGTCAGCTTGGCGTACTCACGCGACGGCATGGTTCAACTCCGGGTTGCAGGGCATATCGGCCGCTCGGCGCAAATCTTCAAGGCGAAGTACGAGATTGGCCGCACTGGCCCGGTGCAGGTCGTCCGGAACGTCCTGGCCGTCGGTCACCCAGGTGATCGGCAGGGCGTGGTCCACGGCCACCGACAGGGCGTTGCCGAAGCGGCCGGTTTCGTCCAGCTTGCTCAGCACAAGGCCCTGCAGGTTGGCGGCACCGAAGCGGCGGACCACCTCGTCCATGTCGCCGAAGCTGGTGTTGGCCGGCAGCACCAGCAGGGTGCGCACCTGGCGCGCGGCGCGCAGCCACTGCAGCTGGGCGGCCAGCGCGCGGTCGCGCGGGCCCAGTCCGGCGGTGTCGATCAGTACCAGCTTGTAGTCCTTCAGGCGTTCCAGCAGCTGGTCCAGGTCGGTGCCGCTGTTGGCCTCGTGCACGGCGATGCCGAGCTGCCGGCCGTAGCCATACAGCTGCTCGCGGGCGCCGATGCGGGTGGTGTCGGTGGTGACCAGAGCCACGTCACGCGGCGCGTGCTTCTCGGCGAACCGCGAGGCCAGCTTGGCGATGGTGGTGGTCTTGCCGGCGCCGGTCGGGCCCACCAGCGCGATCACGCCGCCTTCCTCCAGCGGGTCGACCGGGGCAATCGGCAGCTTGCGCGAGATCAGCCCCAGCATCAGGCCGCGGCCTCGGTGCGCCTCGGTCTCCAGCGGAATCTGCATGGCGACGTCGCGGGCCAGGCCAGCATCGAAGCCGTACTCGTCCATCAGGTCCAGCGCGGTGGCGCGCACCGGGCAGCCGCGCAGGCGCTCGTCGGTGAAGCGGTTCATTTCGCGCTCGATCACCTGGCGCATGCCGGCCACTTCCTGGCGCAGCTGGCGGATCTCGGCGTCGTCCTGGGCGACCACGGTCAGGACCGGGGCTGGGGCGAGCGTCGGCGTCGGCGCGGCTTCGACGGTGGCATCGGCCAACGCCGGTTCGCTGACGGCGACCTCCGGCTGCGTTTCGGACAGGGCTGCGGTCGGCAGCGGTGGCGGCTGCACCGCCGGCGCCACGCTTTCGTGATGCGCCTCGTGCGGCGGATCGATCTGGAAACGGGCGCGGTTGGCCGGCGCGACGAGGGCCGGTGCCGGCGCCGGAGCAACGATGGCCTCGGCGAACGGGGCGAAGATCTGGTCCGGCAGTGCCGGTTCATTGACGGCGGCGCGTGCCAGGGTGGCGGCGAAGCCGGTGCTGCCGCGGGTTGGCACGATCTCGTCGGCGCTGTCGAGGGTGCGGCCGGTAGCGCCCACTGCTGCACGGGCGAGGGCGGCCACCGCCGAGGTGGTGGCGGCAACCGGTTCCGGTGCCGGGGTGCTGCTGCGGCGGCGGGTGACGGCGGCGATCACCGCGTCGGCGGCGGTGCGCGGCTTGGGTGCCGGCGGCGGTGCGACGTCGCGGCGCGAGGCTTCCAGCGCACGCTGCACCGCGCTCTCGTCGTAGTTGGCGGCGGCGACGATCTCGATGCCTTCCTCGATCCGGCGGTTGGACAGGATCACGGCGTCAGGACCATGCTCCTTGCGCACCAGGTTCATGGCCGAGCGCATGTCGGCGGCGACGAATCGTTTGATTTTCATGCTGTGGTCACGAGGCGAAGACGGCGGGGTGGCGGTCGGGGAACTCGGGTGGTCGGTGGTCTGCACGGTGCGGGTTCCCCTTGGTGTCTGTCTGTTGCGTTGGTTCGAAAGTGGTGTCTGTTTTCTGGCGCATCGGCGGGCGGCGTCAGCTGATCGTTCCGACCAGCTTCAGGCGCTTGTCCTCCGGCACCTCGCTGTAGGCCAGGACCGACAGCGACGGAACGCTGTGGCGGACCAGGCGGGCCAGCGCGGCGCGCACCGGGCCAGGTACCAGCACGACCGCGGGCTCGTTGCGGGCTTCCTGCTTGCTGACACATTCGGCCAGGCTCTGGTGCAGTCGCTCAGCGAGTCCGGGTTCCAGCGCGGCGCCGTTGCCCTGCGTGGACTCCTGCAAGACACGTTCCAATTGCGGGTTGAGGGTGAACACCGGCAGCTCCGCCGACATTCCGGCGATCTCCTGCACGATGAAGCGGCCCAGTGCGTTGCGCACCGCGGCGGTCAGCACGGCCGGGTCCTGGCTGCTGGGCGCATGTTCGACCAGTGCCTCGGCGATCTTGCGCAGCTGGCGGATCGGAATGCGCTCGACCAGCAGGTTCTGCAGCACGCGCACCACCGCCGACAGCGGCAGCGCCTTCGGCGTCAGATCTTCGACGAGCTTGGGTGCGCTCTTGGCCAGGTTGGCCAGCAGGTGCTGCACTTCCTCATGGCCGAGCAGCTCGGGTGCGTGTTCGCGGATCAGGTGCGACAGATGGGTGGCGACCACGGTGGCCGGGTCGACCACCGTGTAGCCCAGCGTTTCGGCCTGGGCGCGCTGGTGCGGCTGGATCCAGGTGGCATCCAGGCCGAACGCGGGATCCTTGCCGGCAATGCCCTCCAGTGCGCCGAGCGCGCTGCCCGGATCCAGGGCCAGCTCGCGGTCGGGGTGGATCTCGGCGGTGGCCACCGGCACGCCATGCACCAGCACGCGGTAGCCGTTGGCCGGCAGTTCCAGGTTGTCGCGGATGTGCACCGAGGGAATCAGGAAGCCGACATCCTGGGTCAGCTTGCGGCGCACGCCCTTGATGCGCGCCATCAGTTCGCCGCCCTGGTTGCTGTCCACCAGTGGAATCAGCCGGTAGCCGACCTCCAGGCCCAGCGGATCGACCGGGCGCAGTTCGTCCCAGCTCAGTTCGGCAGTGGGGGCCGCGACGGCCGGGCGCCCGAGCGCAGTGAGCGCGGCAGCATCGGTGCCACTGCCTGTTGCATCGGCAGCCGGTGCCTTGGTCTTGCGATACAGCTTCCAGGCGATGAAGCCAAGGATCGCGGCCAGCGTCAGGAAAGCGACGTTGGGCATGCCCGGCACCAGGCCAACGACGCCGATGATGCCGGCGGTGATCGCCAGCGCGCGGTACTGGCCGAACACCTGCCCGGTCATGGCCTGGGCCATGTCCTGCGAGCGCGAGGCGCGGGTGACCAGCATCGCCACCGCGCTGGACACCAGCAGTGCCGGCAGCTGCGCCACCAGGCCGTCACCGATGGAGAGCAGGGTGTAGGTGGCAGCGGCGTCGCCGAACGGCATGCCATGCTGCAGCACGCCCACGGCCAGGCCGCCGAGCATGTTGATGAACAGGATCAGGATGCCGGCGATGGCGTCGCCGCGGATGAACTTGCTGGCACCGTCCATTGCACCGTAGAAGTCGGCTTCCTCGCGGACTTCCTCGCGGCGCAGCTTGGCTTCCTCGCGCGTCAGCAAACCGGCGTTGAGGTCGGCGTCGATCGCCATCTGCTTGCCGGGCATCGCGTCCAGGATGAAGCGCGCGGTCACTTCCGAGACGCGGCCGGCGCCCTTGGTGATGACCACGAAATTGATGATGGTCAGGATCGCGAACACCACGATGCCGACCGCATAGTTGCCGCCGATCACGAATTCACCGAAGGCGGCGATGACCTTGCCCGCAGCGTCGTGGCCGTTCTGGCCGTTGAGCAGGATCACGCGGGTGGAGGCCACGTTCAGCGCCAGCCGCAGCATGGTCGTGATCAACAGCACGATCGGGAAGATGGTGAAGTCCAGCGGGCGCTTCACGTAGACCACCGCCAGCAGCACCATCAGCGAGATGGCGATGTTGAAGGTGAACAGCGCATCAAGGACTGGCGCGGCCAGCGGCACCACGACCATGGCCAGCAGGGCCAGCACGATCAGCGGCGCGCCAAGGCCCTGGCGGATCATTTCCAGGGCACGGCGGGTGTTGAATCCGGTGGCGGGCTGGGCGCTCACGGGCGGCCTCCCTTGCCGAATTCATCCACCTGGATGTGCGGGGCGTCCGGCATCGGGCCAGTGCGCCAGGCGCGCAGCTGGTAGACGTAGGACAGGACCTGGGCGACGGCCGAATACAGTCTCACGGGGATTTCCTTTCCGAGTTGGCCTTCCCGATACAAGGCGCGTGCCAAAGGCGGGGCAGAGACGATCGCGACCTTGTTGCCGTCGGCCACTTCACGGATGCGCAGGGCGGTCTCGTCCACGCCCAGCGCGACCACGGTGGGGGCGTTCATGGCGCCGCCTTCGTACTTCAGGGCCACCGCGTAATGGGTGGGATTGACCACCACCACGTCGGCGGTGGGTACCGCTTCCATCATCCGGCGGTTGGCCATCTGCTGCTGCAGCTGGCGGATGCGGCCCTTCACCTCGGGGCTGCCTTCGCTTTCCTTCATTTCCCGGCGCAGTTCTTCACGGGTCATCTTCAGCTTGCGCATCCAGTTCCAGCGCTGGTACGGGGCATCGATGGCGGCCAGCACCAGCATGGCGCCGGCGGTGGCCAGCAGCAGGCGCAGGGTGAAGCCGAGGCCGTCGGTGATGGCGGTCTCCAGCGGGTGGTGGATCAGGCCGCGCAGGGTGTCGAAGCCGGACCACACCACCAGCCCGGCAGCGACACCGACGAAGGCCACGCGCAGCAGCGATTTGGTGAACTCGGCGATGGCTTCCGGGCCATACAGGCGCTTGAACCCGCTCATCGGGTTCATGCGGTTGATGTCGGGCAGCAACGCCTTCTGCGACCAGCGCAGGCCGCCCATCACCAGCGGGGCGACGAAGCTGGCCAGCAGGCAGACCAGCACCAGCGGTGCGATCACCAGCATGAACTGCAGCAGCAGATCACCGAAGTGGCCGAACAGTTCCTTCGGGTTCTGCCGCAGGCTCTGCTCGGGGCTGAGCGCCTGCTTCATCCAGGCGCTGGCGCCGCGTCCGATCGAGCCGCTCATGGCCATTACCGCCAGCACGCCGGCGCCGAACACGGCGGCGGTGCCCAGTTCGCGCGAGCGCGGCAGGTTGCCCTGTTCACGGGCGTCGCGCAGGCGTTTTTCGGTCGGTTGTTCGGTCTTTTCGCCGGCGGATTCGTTCTCGGACATCACGGGTACTGCGGCAGGGGTTGCCGGAGGGCGTGCAAGAACTGTTCCACGCATGGCGTGGATCAACCGACGACCCTTTTGTAGAGCCGGGCCTATGCTCGGCTGCGGTTGGGTCCAGGCGCGAAGCGCAGCCGAGCGTGGGCTCGGCTCTACAGGAGGGTGCCGCAGGAATCGTTCCGTGATGGCAGGTGGTCGCGCTGCCCGGCGCTATCCGGGCGGGTGTTGTTGCGGCGGGCTCTGCGCCAGCTCCACCCGCGGCCGCGGCAGGTCGTGCAGCTGCATGAAGCGCGCCGCGTCGACCGGGCGGCCGAGCAGGTAGCCCTGCAGGAAGTCGCAGCCCAGGCGCTCCAGGTAGGCGCGCTGCGCGGCGGTTTCCACGCCTTCGGCGACGATGTCCATGTCCAGTGCATGGCCCAGCGCCACGATCGCCGAGACGATCACCACGTCCTCCGCACTGTGTTCCAGGTCACGCACGAACGCGTGGTCGATCTTGATCTCCGTGGCGGGCAGCCGCTTCAGGTACAGCAGGCTGGAATAGCCGGTTCCGAAATCATCGATGGAGATGCCCACGCCCAGCGCCGACAGCGCCTGCAGCAGGCGAAGGCTGGCATCGGTATCGCGCATGACCGTGCTTTCGGTGATCTCCAGCACCAGGTGGCGCGGGGCAATGTCGTAGCGTTCGATCACTTCACGCACATCCTGCAGCAGGTGTGGCGAACTGAACTGCACCGGCGACAGGTTCACCGACATCGACCAGCCTTCATGCCCGGCGTCGCGCCAGCGCCGCAGTTGCTGGCAGGCCTGGTCCAGTGCCCAGCGACCGATCTCGTTGATCGCGCCGCTGCGTTCGGCCAGGCGGATGAAGCGGTCCGGTGGGATCAGTCCGTGCTCCGGGTGTTTCCAGCGGATCAGCGCTTCGGCACCGGCCACCTTCTGGGTGGCCACGCGGATCTTCGGCTGATAGTGCAGGAACAGCTGCTCGCTGCCGATCGCACGGCGCAGGTCGGCCAGCAGCCGGAACTGCTGCTCGGCACTGTCGTTCATCCAGTCGGCGAACAGCACGAAGGCGTTGCGTCCGGATTCCTTGGCCTGGTACATCGCCGCGTCGGCGAAGGCCATCAACTGGCGCTCGCTGGCAGCGTGGTCGGGGCAGATCGCCACGCCGATGCTGGCGGTCACTTGAAGTTCGTTGTCCGGCAGCAACGGGCCGCTGCCCACCGCCTGCAGGATGCGCCGGGCGAGGGTGGGCAGGTCCTCGTCGTGCTCGATGCGCACCACCAGCACGAATTCGTCGCCGCCCAGACGGGCCAGCATATCGTTGGGCCGGAGCAGCTGCCGGGTACGCTCGGCCACCGCCACCAGCAGTGCGTCGCCGGCCTGATGGCCGTAGGCATCATTGACCTGCTTGAATCCGTCCAGGTCCATGAACATCACCGCGAAACGGCTGCCGCCCTGTTCGGCTTCGGCCAGCGCCTGCACGATGCGCCGCTGCAGCAGCAGGCGGTTCGGCAGGCGGGTCAGCGGGTCGTGCAGCGCGGCCTGGGTCAATTCCTGCTGGGCATCGGTCAACGAGGTGCTCAGCATCGAGTTGCGAAGCCGCAGCAGCTGCGCCTCCACCCGCTGGTCCAGCCACGAGACCACCAGCACCACCGCCAGGATCGCAACCGTCAACACCACCACCAGCATCGCCAGCCACTCGCTCTGCAGGCCATCACCGACCGCGGCGCCGCAGATGCTGCCTTCCGGGAAACGCGCGGCGGCCATGCCGGTGTAGTGCATGCCGACGATGGCCAGGCCAAGCAGGCCGGCGGCCGCCAACCGGTCACCGACGCGGGTGCGCTGCGCGCGCAGGCGGAACGCCACGTACAGCGCGGTCCACGAAGCGGCCACCGCCACCACCAGGGAGAGCAGCAGCCAGCCCGGGTCGTAGTCGATCCCGGGCTGCATGCGCATCGCTGCCATGCCGACGTAGTGCATGCCGGCAATGCCGGTGCCCATCAGCAGGGCACCACCGGCCAATCGAGGATGGGGCAGGGTACGCAGTGAGACCAGCCACAGTGCGAACACCGACGAGGCGATCGCCAGGGCCAGCGAGAGCAGGGTGATGGGCAGGTCGTAGCCCAGTGCAATGGGCAGATCGAAGGCCAGCATGCCGATGAAGTGCATCGACCAGACACCCAGGCCCATGGCGAATCCGCCCCCCAGGCGCCACCACCAGGCGGCTGCCCGGCCCGGGGCGGTGACCGTGCGCCCGGCCATGGCCAGCGCTGTGTACGACGCCATCACGGCGACCAGCAGTGAGATCGCCACCAGCCACGGGTTGTACGTGCCTACCAGCATTCGTCAGTCTCCCGGACCTGCCTGTCGACGGAAACCACGGTGGGGCATGCATGAGGCAGGCCAACGCGAACGGGCGTCGGCCGGGTGCGGCATCCCCCCGGTTGCCGCGCATTCACTCTAACGCGCAGACCGGGGGGGACTTCAAGCGGCAATCCGTGAAATTGCGCCCCTGTAGAGCCGAGCCCATGCTCGGCTGCCACTCCTGCCGAAGGCAGCCGAGCATGGGCTCGGCTCTACAGAAACAAATGCATGGCAAGCAGTAGAACGTGACGACCGGGTCAGCGTGTGACCGCGTCCGCGGCCTGGAAGGCGGCGTCGAACAGGCGCTGTACCGGCGGCCCCATTTCCCCGGCCAGCAGCGCCAGGAGGAACAGGCCCAGCAGCAGCGAAACCGGCAGGCCCAGCTGGATCGGGTTCAGCGCAGGCGCGGCACGCGCCAGGACACCGAAGGCCAGATTCACCGCCAACATCGCCACGGTCAGAGGGATGGCCAGGCTCAGCGCGCCGCGCAGCACGGTCAGCAGGAAGGTCGGGGCGATGCTGAAGAAGGCATGGGGATCCGGCAGCGGGGCGCCAATCGGCAGCGCGCGATAGCTGTCCACCAGCAGCGAGATCAACGCCAGGTGGCCGTTGGCGGTGAAGAACAGCAGCCCGAACAGCAGGTAGAACCACTGTCCGATCACGCCGGAGGTACCACCGCGCAGCGGATCGCTCATCTGCGCGAAGGCCAGGCCGGTGCCCTGCGCGATCAGTTCGCCGGCCATCGCACCGGCTTCGAACACCAGCCGCAGCAGGAAACCGATGGATACGCCAATGGCCAGCTCGCGCGCGATGGTCAGCACCGTAGCCGCGTCGAAGCCGGTCCAGTCCGGCACCGGGGGCAGCAGCGGGGCCAGTGCGATGGCCAGGGTGCCAGCCAGCACCACGCGCACCCGTGACGGGACGGCGCGGGTCCCGACCATGGGCATGGCCATGGCCACAGCGCCGATGCGCAGCATGGTCCACAGTACGGTGCCGATCATGCCGAAGGCCTGAAGGCCGTCGGCAGCCATCTGGGTGGCGGCGTCCATCGAAGCGCGTGTCCTAGCCGATCAGGTGGGGAATTCGCTGGAACAGCAGCGTGGTGAATTCAACCAGGTGGCCGATCAGCAGGCTGCCCAGCGCGAACAGCACTGCGGTCAGCGCTGCCGCCTTGGCAACGAAGGCGATGGTCGGTTCGTTGAGCTGGGTCGCGGCCTGCACGACACCAACCACCACGCCCACCACCAGTACGGTGAGCAGCAGCGGGCCGGCCACCCACAACACTGTGATCAGGCCGCCACGCAGTTCAGTCAAGGCAAGTTCGGGAGACATTCGGATTCCATCTGCTCATGTAGAGTCGAGCCCTGCTCGACTGCGCGTTACGGGGGATATCAGGCCGGATTGAAGCTCGCCGCCAACGTACCCACGGTCAGCACCCAGCCATCGACCAGCACGAACAGCAGGATCTTGAAGGGCGCCGATACCAGCATCGGCGACAGCATCATCATGCCCATCGACATCAGCACGCTGGCAACGACCAGGTCGATGATCACGAACGGGATGAAGATCAGGAATCCGATCTCGAAGGCGGTCTTCAGTTCACTGGTGACGAACGAAGCGACCAGCACCGGGAACGGGATCGCGTCGGGGCTGGCGTAGGTGCCATGCCCGGCGATGCCGGCAAAGGTCATCAGGTCGGTCTCGCGGATCTGCGCCAGCATGAAGCCGCGCAGTGGCTGCGTGGTCAGCGTCCATGCGGTCTGGAAGTCGATGTCGCCGTTGAGGTAGGGCGCCATGCCCGCGCTCCACGCCTTGTCCCAGGTCGGCATCATCACCATTGCGGTGAGGAACAGGGCCAGGCCCAGCAGCACCTGGTTGGACGGCGTCTGGCCGGTGCCCAGCGCCTGGCGCAGCAGGCCCAGCACGATGATGATGCGGGTGAACGAGGTCAGCACCAGCAGCATCGACGGGATCAGGGTGATCGCGGTCATCAGCAGCAGGGTCTGCAGCGGCAGGCTGACCGGCTGGCCGCCGATCTTGCCGACGTTGACGTCCGGCAGAGGGGTGGCCGGAGCGCCGGGCGCGGCGAACGCCAGTGCCGGCAACAGGCACAGGGCAAGCAACAGCAGCCACGGCATCAGGGTGGCGGGACGGGTACGGGGGACACGCATGTCAGGGATCCTTGCGCAGCCGCTGCTGCAGCAGCTGGGCGAAATTCGGAAGATTCTTGAAGTCCGGCACGCGCACCGGCGCCGGTGGCGGCAGCGGTTCGGGCAGGGTGTGCAGGGTGTTGATGCCGCCGGCGGTGACGCCCAGCAGCAGCTGCTGGCCGTTGACCTCCACCACCACCACGCGTTCCTTGGCACCGACACTCAGGCTGGCCACCACCTTCATGCCTTCGGCCGGGCGGAAGCCGCTGCCAGGCATGCGCTTGAGCAGCCAGCCCAGGCCGATCACCAGTGCCAGTACCGCCAGCAGCGCCAGCACCGCACCGAACAGGCTGGGTGCGGCGGCCGCATGCTGGCCGACCTGCGGACCGATCGGCGCGGCGGCCTTGCCGACCGCCAGCAGGGTGGAGGCCAGCAGGCTCAACGCAGTCTCCGGATACGCTCGCTGGGGCTGACCACGTCGGTCAGGCGCACGCCGAAGCGGTCATTGATCACTACTACTTCGCCGTGGGCGATCAGGGTGCCGTTGACGAACACGTCCAGCGACTCGCCAGCACCGCGCTCCAGTTCCACCACCGACCCCTGGTTGAGCTGCAGCAGGTTGCGGATCGGCAGGCGGGCACGACCGACTTCCAGCGACAGGGTCACCGGCACATCGAGGATCACGTCCAGGTTCAGGTCCGGACCATTCGCCTCATCGGCCTGCAGGCTGCTGAACTGGGCCGGGGTCGGTTCGAGGGCGTCGATATCGTTCATTGCGGGTCTTCCTGGATGACGGGTACGCGCGGGCGGGTGCCCGGCGGATGGGTAGCGGTGATCTTCACGGCGTTCATGCCGTTGGCGATGCCGAACTCGCCGGTGAACACGGGGATGTTCTCCACGCACAGCGGCACCTGCGGGCTCAGCTCGATCGGCAGGATGTCGCCGACCTTCAACTGGGTCAGGTCGCGCAGGGTCATGCGCTTGGTGGCCAGTACGCTGGACAGGGTGACTTCGGCGACGTTGAGCTGCTCACGCAGGGTCTTGCCCCAGCTCTCGTCGCGGTCGTTGCGGTCGCTCTGGATGCCGGCGTCGAGCAGTTCGCGGATCGGTTCCAGCATCGAGTAGGGCAGGGTGACGTGGATGTCGCCGCCGCCACCGTCGAGCTCGACGTGCAGGCGGCACACGACCACGTACTCGCGCGGGGTCACGATGTTGGCGAAATGCGGGTTGATCTCCGAGTTGATGTACTCGAAGTCGACATCCATCACCGGTGCCCACGCTTCGCGCAGATCGGCGAAGGTCTGCTTCAGCAGCAGGTGGATCACCCGCATTTCAGTAGCTGTGAACTCGCGGCCCTCGATGCGGGTGGGGTAGCGCCCGTCGCCACCGAAGAAATTGTCGACGATGGCGAACACCAGGGTCGGCTCGAACACGATCAGGCCGGTGCCGCGCAGCGGCTTGAAGCGGATCAGGTTCAGGTTGGTCGGTACATACAGCGAGTGCATGTAGTCGTTGAACTTGATCAGCTCGATGCCGCGCACCGACAGTTCGGCCGAGCGGCGGATCAGGTTGAACAGGCCGATCCGCCACAGGCGCGCGAAGCGCTCATGGACCATTTCCAGGGTCGGCATGCGACCACGGATGATGCGGTCCTGGCTGGCGAAGTCGTACGAGCGCGCTTCGCCTGACGGGGGTTCCGCATCGGTCTCGACCGCGCCACTGTCCACGCCGTGGAGCAGGGCATCGATCTCGTCCTGGGACAGCAGATCATTCATCGGTGGGCCCTTACTGGGTCACGAAGCTGGTGAACAGCAGATCGTCGGCGCCGTTGCTGCCGGTCTCGGCCTTGAGCACCTTCTGCACCTCGGCCAATGAGGCGGCCTGCAGCTTCTGCTTGCCGGCGACATCGGCGATCTGGTCCGGGCTGACCTGCGAGAACAGCATCAGCAGGCGCGCACGGATGGCCGGGGCGTGGGTCTTGATCGCTTCCAGCGCGGCCGGGTCGCGGGTCATCAGCTGAACCTCCAGCTGCAGGTAACGTGGGCCGTCGACCGGGCCATTGAGGTTGACCACGAAGGCCGGATCCAGTGCGAAGTACTGGGCCGGGGCTGGAGTCGCGCTCTTCTTCGGCGCCTGTGCGGTCTTCTCTTCGTGCTTGGACTGGGTGAAGAACCACACGCCGCCACCGGCAGCAGCGGCGGCCAATACGGCTACCAGCGCGGTGATCAGGATCGGACTACGCGGCTTGGCGGCCTTGTCCTTCTCGGCGGTCTTCTTGGTTTTGTCAGCGGCTGCGGCCACGGGGTGAAGCTCCTGAGGGTTGCTTCACCGGGATATGCAAGGGGTGTGCCGAAGGCCGGGCAGCGGGTGCGACGGAATTCCGTCGGAAACCTGTGCCGGTAGGTGCCAACCTTGGTCGGCACGCCTGTCAGGCGTAAGCGTCCAGCAGTCCGCGCTGGCGGATCAACTGCGCCGACGACACGCTGGCGTCGCCCGGCGTCGGTTCTCCGTCGCCGATGATGCCGCTGCCACCGGGCTGGCCCGGCGCATTGCCGCCACCGCCCGGTGCCTGGTGGCTGACATCGGCGTGGGCCAGCTGGAAGCCCTGTTCGCCCAGCAGCTCGCGCAGGCGCGGCAGGCTGCTTTCCAGCGCTTGCCGAACGTCCACGTGCGGGCTGCTGAAGCTGGCATGCACCTTGTCGCCGTTCAACTGCAGGCGCACGTCGACCGGGCCCAGGTCGTCCGGGCTCAGGCGGATGTGGGCGTGACCGATCTTCTGGTCGGCCAGCCAGCCCAGCCGTGCGCCGATGGCCTGGTCGAAGCCATCGTCACCCAGCACGGGCTTCGGCGTCGGTTCGCCATTGAAGATCGCGTTGCCGGTGGCGAGCGCCGCCTTGAGGTCCTGTACGGCGGCCGCTGGCGGTGAGTGCAGCAGGGGTACGCTGGTGCGGTCGCCAAGTGCAGCCACGTCGCTGCCTTCGCCACGCTCGGCGCGCTTGCCGGGCAGGATCATCTCCGGCAGTGGCAGCGCGGTGGCATCCTCCGGGCTGGTCGCCGCCGGTTTGCCGTCGGCCGCCACTGGGGCTGCGGTTGCCGCTGCCGGCGCGGCTGCAGGCAGTGTCGCGTTCGTGGCGGGGGCAGCAGCAGGCAGCGCGCTACCGTCGCTGGCCACCGCCGGTGCAGCGGTGGTTGGCAGAGCAGCAGCGGAATCGGCAGGCATCGGCATCGCCAGCACCAGGCCGGCCAGGCCGGGCGGTGGCCACGGGGCGTCCTCGGTCGCGGCGGGCTTGTCCTTTTCGGTGCCGGGTCCAGCCGGGGTCACGGCAACCGGCGGCAGCGACGGCGTTTCAGCAGTTGCCGCTTCGGCGTCCGCGGTGCGTTCACCCGGTGCCTGGCCATTGCTGTCGGCGGTCGATGGCGGGCTCGGCGTGGATGACATCGGTGTCGTGGCGCTGCCGGCTGGCGTGGGTGCAGACGGTGCGCCGCCCTGCAGCAGCTGGCTGAAGTCCTTTCCGCCTTCGCTGCGCGAGGCGCGTGCGGCACTGTTGCTGGTGGCGGGCGTGGCCGTGTTGGCGCTGCTGGCGAGCGGGGCGGGCATCACGAGCGGCCTCCCTGCTCGGCGCCGTCCTGGTCTTCGGCCTGCACCAGGCGTGCACGCCGTGCGCCAATGTCGTCCATCTCGCGCTGGTCGCGGCGGTCGGTCACCACCTTTTCCTGCGCCCGGTAGCTGGCGGCCAGCTGCTCCAGCACCGCCTTGTCACGGCTGGCGAGGATCAGGCGTGCGCGCTCGGCCTCCACTTTTTCGCGGTTGCCATTGACCGTGGCCTGCTGCTGCTCGACCGCGCTGTCCAGTCGATCGAGGAAGGCGCGGCGGTTGAGCAACTGTGCCGGGCTGGTCGCCGCCATCTGTGCGTTGGCGTACTCCTCGGCATAGCGGCGCAGTTCGTCCAGTCGCGACAGATGGGTGTCGAGCACGCGCTGGCGTTCGGCCAGGTCGCGGGCGACCGCGTCCTCATGTTCCTGGGCCCGCTTGAGCAGGGGATCGATGCGCTTGGACTGGTTCATGGCTTAACTCTCTTGTTCCACCAGGCGCTGCAGCGCCGCCTGGCTGTGCGGGAGATCTGCGGCCTTGGCAACGTCCTGGCCGAGGAACTCCATGATTTCCGGCCAGCGTTCCAGGGCTTCGTCGGTGGCCGCGTCGTTGCCGCGCTGGTAGGCACCGATCGCGATCAGGTCCCGGTTGGCCGAGTAGGCCGAGACCAGTCGCTTCAACTTGCGGATGCGCAGGCGCCACGGTTCGTCGGCGATTTCCGTGACCACGCGGCTGACTGACGATTCGACGTCGATGGCCGGGTACAGCCCGCTGTCGGCCACGCGGCGCGAGAGCAGGATGTGGCCATCGAGGATCGCGCGCGCGGCATCGGCGATCGGATCCTGCGGATCATCGCCTTCGGTCAGCACCGTGTAGAACGCGGTGATCGAGCCACGGCCCTTGGCGCCATTGCCGGCGCGTTCGACCAGTGCCGGCAGCTTGGCAAACACCGACGGCGGATAGCCGCGGGTGGTCGGCGGTTCGCCGACCGACAGCCCGATCTCGCGCTGCGCCTGGGCGAAGCGGGTCAGCGAGTCCATCAGCAACAGCACGTTCAGGCCCTGGTCGCGGAACCACTCGGCAATGGCGGTGGCGCGGTAGGCACCATGCAGTCGCGCCAGCGGCGGCCGGTCGGCGGGGCTGGCGACCACCACGGCGCGGCGCAGGCCTTCCTCGCCCAGCGTCGTCTCGACGAAATCGCGCACTTCGCGGCCACGTTCACCGATCAGGCCGACCACGATCACGTCGGCGGCGGTGTAGCGGGTCATCATGCCCAGCAGCGTCGACTTGCCGACGCCGGAGCCGGCGAACAGGCCGACGCGCTGGCCGCGGCCGATCGGCAGCAGCGCGTTGATCGCGCGCACGCCCACGTCCAGCGGCTGGGTGATCGGTTCACGCGCCAGCGGATTGATCGACACGCCGGCCATGCCAACATGGCCTTCGGCGCGGATCGGGCCCTTGCCATCCAGCGGCACGCCGTCGCTGTCGATGACGCGGCCGAGCAGGCCTTCGCCCACTTCCACGCCGCCCCGGCGCGCCGATGGCACCACCCGGGCGTTGGGCAGCAGGCCATGCAGTTCGGCGCTGGGCATCAGGTAGGTGCGTTCGCCGGCGAAGCCGACCACTTCGGCGTCGACCCAGCCACCGTCGACCACTTCCACCTTGCAGCTGGCGCCCAGCGGCGCTTCGCAGCCGACCGCTTCCAGGGTCAGCCCGACCGCACGGCGCAACACGCCCTCGCGGATCAGGCCACGACCATGCGCGGTGTCCACGCGCAGGCCATCCAGGCGCCGGGCCAGGCGCAGGTTGCGGGCCACGGCCCAGTCGGCCGGCGGCGGAGTGGTTTGTGGTCCGGCACTCATGCCGTGGCTCCGGTCTGGCGGATCACCGCATCCAGCGCACCGCGCAGGCGGGCTTCCAGGGTGCCGTCGATGCGCACGGCTTCGGCGTGCACGCGCAGGTCGCCACGGCTGAGGCTGGTATCCGGTACGAGGCGCTGCGCCGGTGAAAGGTTCAGCAGCGGGGCGAGCGCAGCGATGTCATCCGGGTGCAGCCGCACTTCCACCTCGCGGGTGCTGCCCCCCACGGCGTCGATCGCTTCGCCGACCAGCTGCGCCAGCAGTGCCGGCTCGGCTTCGTAGGCGCGGCCGACCAGTGCGCCGGCGATGCGCACCGCCAGTTCGCCGAGGGCGCCGACCACTTCGTTCTCCAGCCGCACCAGCGGCCGGCTGAAGTTGTCCAGGATCCCTTCGATCTGTGCGGCGAGGCGACGTACTTCGGCCTGGCCCTGGCCGTAGCCGTCGGCATGGCCCTGTTCGAACCCTTCCTTCTCGGCGCTGTCCTGGATTGCCTGGATCTCTTCAAGGGTCGGCAGCTGCAGCGGCGGCTCCGGATCGTGTTCCGGATCCGGCTCGGTGAGTTCGAACGCACCCTCCTGCTCCAGCACCGGTTCGGGCTGGGCCAGCAGGTCCGGGGCAAGCCAGCGCACGACGTTGCTCACAGCATGGCCTCCGCGCTGCCACCGATGGTGACGGTGCCTTCATCGGCCATGCGCTTGACGATGGCCAGGATCTCGCGCTGCGCGCCTTCCACGTCGGACAGGCGCACCGGACCGCGGGCCTCCATGTCTTCGAGCAGGATTTCGGCCGCGCGCTGCGACATGTTGCGGGTGATCTTGTCGCGCACCTTGATGTCGGCACCGCGCAGGGCCAGGCCCAGGCGCTCGCCGCTCACCTCGCGCAGCACCAGCTGCATCTCGCGGTCGTCCAGGTCGACCAGGTCGTCGAACACGAACATCAGGTCCTGGATGCGGTTGCTCAACGGCGCATCGATGCGCGCGATTTCGCCCAGGATCGCCTGGTCCTGGCCACTGTCCATGAAGTTCAGGATGTTGGCTGCGCACTGCACGCCGCCGATGTTGGACGACTTCAGGTTCTGGTTGCCGGCGAACTGGCGCTCCATGATCTCGTTGAGTTCATTGAGCGCGTTCGGCGGAATACCGTCGAGGGTGGCGATGCGCAGCAGCACATCCACGCGGGTACGGTCCGGCAGCAGCTTCAGCGCGTCGGCAGCCTGGTCGGTTTCCAGGTGCGCCATCACGATGGCGATGATCTGCGGGTGCTCGTTGCGCACCAGGTCGGCCACCGCACGCGGGTCCATCCACTTCAGCGCGTCCAGGCCGGTGGTGTTGCGGCCGAGCAGGATGCGGTCGATCAGGTTGCCGGCCTTCTCGCTGCCCAGCGCCTGCACCAGCATGTTGCGGATGTAGTCATCCGAGCCCACGCCCAGCGAGGTCTTCGAGCCCAGTTCCTGGCCGAACTGGTCCATCACTCGCTCCACCTGCTCGCGGGTGATGTCGGTCATGGTGGCCATGGCGATGCCGATCTTCTGCACCTCCTTGGGTTCCATGTGGCGCAGCACTTCGGCCGCATCCAGCTCACCCAGCGAAAGCAGCAGCACGGCCGCGCGCTGTACACCGGTCAGTTGTGCCTCAGTCATTGGCCACCCAGCCCTTGACCACCTGGGCCACGCGCTTGGAGTCGGTCTTCACGGCTTCACGCGCCATCCGCAGTCGTTCCTCATATGAATCCACCGGCAGTGCGAGCGCATCCGGTCCGCCCAGGCTTGCCCGGTCGGTGCCCAGCGCCGGCAGCGGCAAGCCATCGTCATCAACCAGCTGCACGTCCGCGGTGTGCGGCTCCAGTGCCTGCGGGTCGTCCTTCCTGTTCTGGCCGGTGATCGCGCGCAGCGCCGGGCGCAGTACGCCGAACAACAACGCCAGCACCACCACCGCGCCGAGGAGCATGCGGCCGGCATCGTGCACCCATGGCAGTTCCCACCAGGCCGGGCCTTCGACCGGCGTGGTGTCACGCACGAACGGGGCGTTCATCACCGACACGGTGTCGCCACGCTCGGCGTTGAAGCCGACGGCCTGCTTCACCAGCGCCTCGACGCGGGTCAGTTCCGCGGCCGACAGCGGCTGCGGGCTGACCTTGCCGTTGGCGCCGGCGCGCGGCACGTTGTCCACCAGCACCGCCACCGACACGCGCTTGATGCGGCCGGCCGGCTGGCGGGTGTGCTGCAGGGTGCGGTCCAGCTCGTAGTTGCGGGTGGCGTTCTTGCTGCTTTCGGTCGGGGCCTGCGCGGCGGCCGGCGCGGCCTGCTGGCCCGGCGGGCTGTTGCTGGTGGCACCCGGCACGCCCTGCGGACCCGGCGTGCTGGTGGTGTTCTCGCTCATCTGCTCGCTGCGCAGCTTCTGCGGTTCACCGTTGTAGAGCTCACGGGCTTCCTCGGTCACCGAGAAGTCCATGTCCACGCTCACTTCCGGATTGACCCGGCCGGGGCCGGTCATCGGCTCCAGCAGCTCGCGGATGCGCTGGTTGAACGAGGTTTCCTGGCGGCGCACCTGCTCAAACTGCGCGGCGTTGACCGCCGCCTCGCTGTTCGGGTCGGTGATGCTGAGCATGCGCCCGCTCTGGTCGACCACGGTCACCCGTTCCGGCGCCAGGTCCGGAATGCTGGCCGCGACCATGTGCACGATGGCATCCACCTGGCTGCGTTCCAGCTGCTGGCCGCCACGCAGTTCCAGGGTCACCGAGGCGCTGGCCACGTCACGCTGGCGGGTGAAGGCGCTGGGCTTGGGAATGGCCAGATGCACGCGTGAATCACGTACCGGGCGCAGCGTGTTGATGGTGCGCGACAGCTCTGTTTCCAACGCGTGCTGGTAGCGCGCGCTTTCCACGAACTGGCTGACGCCGAAGCCCGGATCGCGTTCCATCAGCTCGAAGCCGAGCTTGCCGCTGTCGGTCAGGCCGGAGCCGGCCAGTTTCAGGCGGGCGTCGTGCAGGTTCTTTTCCGGCACGGTGATGCCACCGGTGGCCGGATCGAGCGCGAACGGAATCTGTGCCGCGCGCAGCAGGTCGGTCGCTTCAGCGGTCGCCTTCTGGTCCAGGCCGGTGTACAGCGGGACCATGCCCGGCTTCTGTGACCAGAAGAACACGGACAGGCCTGCCGCCACCGCCACCGCGATCATCGCCATCAGGCCCAGCCGACGGGTGATCTGCAGACTCTGCAGGCGGTCGAACCATTGCCCGGCCTTCTCGGCGTTCAGGCTGTCCTTGGAGAGCGTCAGTGCCATGCGTCAATGTTCCTTACAGCGGCATGTTCATCACGTCCTGGTAGGCCTGGACGAGACGGTTGCGGACTTCCACGGTGGCGCGGAAGGCGATCTGGGACTGCTGCGAGGCGACCATCACCTTGGCCAGGTCGGCGCTGGGGTCGCCCATTTCGAAGGCCTTGGCGAGGGCGCCGGACTTCTGCTGCGCATCGTTGACGCCGGCAATCGCACCACGCAGGGTTTCGGTGAAGCTGGCCGGCTGGGCCTGCGGCGCGTCCAGCACCGTGCCCGGCAGGGCGTTGCTGCGCGGCGCTTCGCCCAGCGGGTTGAGCGCCGGCTGTCCCATCTGGGTCTGATAGGAGCGGATCTGCGAAAGGATCGAAGTGACGGAGTGGGACATCTGCAACGGTTCCAGAAACAGGGATGGGGTTGTCTGCTGGAACCAGTGCAAGTGCCGTGCCGAAACCGGTTTTCGATTCAGTGACGTGAGGGTGTGGGTGTTTGGTGGCAGGGCTGCGCCCTGCACCCGCCGACGCGACGTCAACATCAACGTCAAAATCGGGCTATCCGTGGGGTGGCGGGGTGGGTCCGGTTGCGGGGGACGCCGTGAATACGTCCCTGTACGCTCGGTCGCGCCATCCATGGCGCTCACGCCCCCGCAACCGGACCCACCCCGCCTTCGACAGTTGGCCGCGATCTGTTGGAAGCTGCTGCTGATGGTGGGTGCCGCCCGTTGGTCGGCACTAATCGGATGGGGTCAGATCCCGTTGCAACGCAACGGGCTCTGACCCCGGTCGTGGCGCCATTTATCCGGCGTCGGTTTTCTGGCCTAGGGCTGCAGGGTCCAGCGGCCGGAATTCTGGCGCCGGCGCGGGGCGATGGGGCCGTCGTGCTGGGTGTAGATGAAGCGGCCCTGGCGGTCGCTCTGGCAGGTCAGCAGCAGGGTGTAGTGGGCGGGACCGGCCGGGTGGGCCTCGGTCATCTGGATTTCCGCGATATGCGGGGCCAGGCGCTGGTAGCGGTAGCTGCCGCCGATGCGCAAGTCAGTGCCGAGGATGTCCAGCACGTACTGGCTGCCGGCAAAGCTGAGCTGCACCATGCGTCCGGCGTTGGGGTTGTCCGGGGCGTACAGCGGGTCGCTGAGGTTGGTGAAGTGGCGCTGGTCCAGCGTGACAGGCAGCGTGCAGTTGGCCGCGGTGGCCAGGGCCGGGCAGAGCAGGGTGGCGAGCAGGGCAAGGCGATGCATGGTGGAACCTCCTTGGGATGTCCTTGCCATACTCCGCACTGCGGCCGTGTTGTCTCTAGGAAAACATGCAAAAGCAATGGGCTCAGATCGCGTTCCGCAGCAAAGGGATGTGAGCCCAGGCGCCAGAAACACCAACGCCCGGGCAAGCCCAGGCGTTCGTGCCCCCTTCATGCTGGCGATGCGTTTCAGCCGGCCAGTTCGGCCTGCTCGCGCTCGATGCCGTACTTGCGCAGCTTTTCCACCAGGGTGGTGCGGCGCAGGCCGAGCAGCTGGGCGGCGTGGGCGACCACGCCCTGGGTGCGTTCCAGTGCTTCGTTGATCAGGCCCAGTTCGATGTTGGCCATGTGGTTGCGCAGGTCCATGCCTTCGTCAGGCAGCGCCGCCGGCGCCGCCGGGCGATTGACGGCGATGCCGTGCTCCAGCGCCGGCTGGTTGCCGCTGCCCGGGGTGTGGAAGGAGAAGCTGCGCAGGTCCAGGCGTTCTTCGCTGGCGGCCGGCTGTGCCGGTGCCGGCGTGGCGGCCGCCAGTGCCGCATCGCCACGGTAACGGGCCGGCAGGTCCTGCACGCGCACCGAACCACCCGGATGCAGCACCGCCAGGCGCTCGACCAGGTTGGTCAGCTCGCGCACGTTGCCCGGCCATTCGTAGCCGGCAAGGGCCTGCAGCGCTTCCGGGGTGAAGCGCACTTCGCCACGGCCGGTGCGGGCCAGCTGCGCGGCGATGGTTTCCACCAGCGCTGGCAGGTCTTCGCGGCGCTCGCGCAGCGCGGGCACTTCGATCGGGAACACGTTGAGGCGGTAGAACAGATCCTCGCGGAACTTGCCCTCGGCGATGCGGGTCTCCAGGTCGCGGTGGGTCGCGGCCACCACGCGCACGTTGCAGCGGATGGTCTGGTTGCCACCGACGCGCTCGAAGCTGCGTTCCTGCAGCACGCGCAGCAGCTTCACCTGCATCGGCAGGCTCATGTCGCCGATTTCGTCGAGCAGCAGGGTGCCGCCCTCGGCCATTTCGAAACGGCCCTTGCGCGCGGTCAGCGCGCCGGTGAAGGCGCCCTTCTCATGGCCGAACAGTTCGCTTTCCAGCAGGTCGGCCGGAATGGCGCCGCAGTTGATCGCCACGAACGGGCCGTCACGGCGCGGCGAGCGCTGGTGGATGGCGCGCGACACCACTTCCTTGCCGGTACCGGATTCGCCCAGCACGAGCACGGTGGTATCGAATGCGGCGACCTGCTCGATCATGGTGCGCAGGGCGGTCACTGCCGGGCCGTTGCCGGTGGGGCCCTGGTCCTGGGCGGCGCCTGCCTGGTGCTCGGCATCCAGGCGCTTGAGGCTGGCGCGGCGCAGCAGGGCTTCCATCTGTGCGTGGCGCAGCGGCGTTTCCAGCGGCCAGATGTTCGCTTCATGCAGCCCGTGCTGCCGGGCAAACACTGCAGCATCACCATCGGCCAGCAGCACCGGAGGCGGCAGGCTGCTGCCGCCCAGCCAGTTGTACAGCGCGGTGCTGGCGGGGCTGTCGTCCAGGCTGCCGACGATCACCGCCATCCAGTCGTTCTGGCGCTGCCGGCCCAGGTCGAAGTCGGCCGCGTCGGATACCCAGCGCGGGTTGAAGTCCATGAATTCCAGCAGGGCAACGGTGCGCTCTGCGCGCACGGCGTCGTTGTCCAGCACCAGGATGCGCGATTCACTCACGACTGTTCCTCCCTGAGGCCTTCCAGGATCGGCATCACTTCCTGGATGTAGGACAGCTTGCTGACAAAGTTGTCGGCACCGGCACGCAGCGCGTGTTCGCGGTGCTCGGCGTCATCGAAGTGGCTGGCGATCACGATGTACGGTGCATCGTCCTGCGACTTGATCAGGCGGGTGGCCTGCAGGCCCCCCATCTCCGGCATGGCCAGGTCCATCAACACCACCTGCGGGCGCAGCGTTTCCGAGCGCTCGATCGCTTCCAGGCCGTTGCCGGCACTGCCGACGATCTGCAGCCAGTCGATCTTGCGGAAATGGCGCATCGCCGCGTTGATGAAGCCCTCGTGGTCATCGACCAGCAGGACCGTGAGCTTGTTCATGTCCAACATCCTTTTCAGCCCACCCGGGCCAGCTGCGGTTGCCTGGCGCTGAGCCGGCGCCGTTCGCGGGCCGGGGCGATATCCAGTTGTTCTCGGTATTTTGCGACGGTTCGGCGGGCAATGTTCACCCCCTGGCGTGACAGCAGGCCGGCAATGGCCTCGTCGGCCAGCGGACGGCCGGCGGGTTCGGCGTCGATCAGGCGGCGGACCATGGCTTTCACCGCCTGGCCGGAGACGCTGGCGCCTTCCAGGCGCACCGCGAAGAAGTGCTTCAGTTCGAAGGTGCCGCGCGGTGTCTGCAGGAACTTGCCGGTGGTGATGCGTGAGACGGTGGACTCGTGCATGCCGATTTCCTCGGCCACTTCCTTCAGGGTCAGCGGGGCCATGGCCTCTTCGCCACGGACCAGGAAGGCGGCCTGGCGCTCGACGATCACCCGCGCGGTGCGCAGCAGGGTGTCGTAGCGCATCGACAGGCCGCGGCTGAACCAGCGTGCCTCCTGCAGCATCTCGCGCAGTGCCGGCGCGGCTTCGCTGGTTTCGGCCAGCGCCTGTTCGTACTGGCTGTTGATCGAGACGCGGCGGCTGGTGGCCGGGTTCAGTGCCACCTTCCATTGCCCATCGGCGTGCCAGGCGACGACGTCCGGCACTACCACAGCGTTGCGTTCGGGCAGCAGGCTGTCGCCGGGGCGCGGCTGCAGCGAGAGGATCAGGCGCACCGCCTCGCGCACGTCGTCGATCTCGGCGTCGTGCTGGCGGGCGAGGGCGGGGTAGTCGTGCGCAGCCAGCGCATCGAGCGCGCCATCCAGGATGCGGGCGGCCAGGTGGCGAGCAGGGACCACGCCGTGCAGGCTGCGCAGCTGTGCCTGCAGGCCTTCGCGCAGGTCCTGCGCAGCCATGCCAGCCGGTTCACCGTGCAGCAGCTGCTGGCGGATGGCCTCGACGCCTTCGGCGGCGATGTCGAACTGGGCGCTGGCCAGCAGCTGCAGCTGCGCCAGCGGCGCCTGCAGGTAGCCGGCCTCATCGCAGTGGTCGAGCCAGAACGCGGCCACCGCCAGTTCGCGGTCGTCCATGTCCAGCGCCAGGCGCTGCAGCACGCGCAGCTGCGGGTCGGTCGACTCACCGGCGGCAATGCGCGCCATGCGATCGTCGTCGCCGTCCTGCCAGCTGGCGCCGGCCACGTCCCACATCGAAGACTCCGGCAACTCGTCGAACGCAGCGGTTTCCAGCGTGGTGGCGGCGGCCTCGGTGGCGTCAGCGGCAGGCGCTTCGGCCTCTTCGATCTCCAGCAGCGGGTTGGAGTCCAGCAGGCGCTGGATTTCCTGTTCCAGGTGCAGGCCATCGAGCTGCAGCAGCCGGATCGACTGCAGCAGCTGAGGGGTGAGGTGAAGTTGTTGGCCCAGCTGGGTCGAGAGTGCAGCCTTCATCGTGGTTCCCCGGCGCCGCTCCCCGGCGCCTTGTGGAACGCATCTTGCTTTTGATCCGGCGTGGGCGGAATCGGGGGGTTCCTGAGGGGGTTCGTGGTTGTCCCGACAGGATGTAGGGGTTATCCCTACAT
Organism: Stenotrophomonas sp. T8; assembly: GCF_051853085.1. Lineage (NCBI taxonomy): Bacteria > Pseudomonadati > Pseudomonadota > Gammaproteobacteria > Lysobacterales > Lysobacteraceae > Stenotrophomonas > Stenotrophomonas sp. T8. The sequence goes on from NZ_CP195329.1 coordinate 1,762,927, forward strand.
TGGCTCGGGATATTGACGAAGCGGGCCGCCAAGTCATTGATTCGTCGTGCCGAAGCGGCGGGGTTCGCGGCGGCCGGTGTACGGATTCCTGTCAGGGAATGTCGGGGTGACGGGAATTCGTCGTCAGTGCAGGGCCTTGCCCGCTACTGGCGCTTACTCCAGCTCGTGCTGGTGGCGCGCGGCCAGCAGCAACAGGTCATTGGCGCGGCGGCAGCCCAATGACTCCATCATGCGTGCGCGGTGGGTTTCCACCGTCTTCACGCTGATGCCGAGGTCGGCGGCGATTTCCTTGTTGCTTTCGCCCTTGCCGATGCGGCGCAGGATCTCGCGCTGGCGCGGCGACAGCGCGGCAATGCCGGTAGGCTTCTCGCGGCCCAGCATGGGGGCCAGCATTTTGGCCGAGATCTGGGGACTCAGGAACACCTGGCCGGCATGCGCGGCGCGCAGCGCCAGTTCCAGCTCCTGCGGTGCTGCATCCTTCACCACGAACCCGACCGCGCCACGATCCAGGGCATCGCGCACATGCGCGGCATCGTCGTGCATGGTCATCATCACCACCCGGGTGCCGGGGGCGCGCAGGCGGATGTCGCTGAGCGCTTCCAGGCCGGTGCGGCCCGGCAACGAGAGATCCATCAGCACCACATCCGGCGCGTGCTGCAGGGCCAGCTGCAATGCCTGTTCGGCGTTGCTGGCCTCGGCGACGAGCTGCACGTCGGCAAACCCCTGCAGCAGCCGCGCCAGGCCGGCGCGGACGAGGGTGTGATCGTCGACGATGAGAACTCGCACAGGCACGCAACAGATCCGTGTAGGGGAGTCCACCTTAACTTAGCTGAACGGGCGCGCCAAGGCTTGCCCGCCAAGCGTGATGGTGGCAGCTTTCAGCGCGCCCGGCGTGCCTCGGCCACCTGGCGGCGGTGCAGTCGGAACAGGTGCCGCTCCATGGCCATTTCCAGGCCGTCGCCCAGGCGCTGGAAGCGCAGCCATAGGAAGTGGCCGCCGCCGCCGTCGGCTGCCTCGGCGATCACTTCCACCGGCAGGTCGATGTGGTCGGGCAGCCAGTCGCTGGGCTGCAGGCGCACCACGCCGGCCTGGCCGGGGCTGGCACCGCTGCGCGGGCCCAGCTGCAGGCGGATGCCACGGCGCGACCAGCGCACCGGGCGCAGGGGCAGTTCCAGGCCCTGCTGGCGCACCAAGCGGCCGAGCAGCACCATCGCCAGGTCCAGCTTGGCTTCAAGGCGTTGCAGCTGCAGGGTGGCCTCGTTGCGTTCGTCGTGCTCGTCAACACGGCTGTCTTCGACCAGTGCCAGGCTGCGCAGCAGGCCTTCGGCACCGCTGGTGCGTCCGGCCGCGCTGCCCGCCTGGAACTCGGCCGGCAGGGCCAGCTCGCAGCTGAGCGTTTCGTCGAACAGCTCGCTTTCGGCAGGATGGTGCAGCGACGTGGTCGGCAGCTGGGTCATGCCAGCGATCCTGCCTGCAGGTAGGCATGGGCGGCGCGAAGCGAGCGCTGGCCGTCATTCATCAGTGCGGCCGCTGCATCGCGGCGCTGGCGCAGCAGGCCCAGAAGGCTCTGCTGGCGCTCGAACAGGGCGCTCAGCGGCGCGTGGTCCGCAGCGGTCAGCGGCTGGCTGAGCAGGGCATGCAGGGTGCTGTCATGCCCGTCGAGCAGGCTGTCGGCCTGGTCCAGGGCATCATCGCCCAGTGCTTTCTCGAAGGCATCCAGCTGCGCGTGCAGCTCGGGCAGGCTCATGGCGCCACCGCGGCCGGGCGGCGCTGTTCGTGCGGGATCGCGTTCCAGGCGCTGTCGATCTCGCCCAGCAGCTGCAGCGATTCATCCAGCGCGGCGCGGTCGTTGTGCAGGTTGGCTTCGGTGAGGCGCTGCAGCACGTAATCGTACAGGGCCGACAGGTTGCCGGCGATCTCGCCGCCGGCCTCATGGTCCAGCGAGCCGTTGAGGTGGCCGACGATCGCGCAGACTTCGCCGATCGCCTTGCCCTTGCCGGCCTGGTCGCCCCGCTCGAGGCTGGCCAGGGCGCGACGCACGCGCTCCAGCGCGCCGGCCAGCAGCATCGCCACCAGCTTGTGCGGATCGGCATCGGCGACCGCACTGGTCACTCCCACCTGGCGGTACTGCTCGGCATATTGACGGCTGGAACCGTACATTCGTGATTCTCCTTGCGCGGGGTGCCGTCGGGTGATCGTGGGGATCGGTGCCGGCGGCGCGGCGATGATTGCTGTTGCGTCCGTTATCGGTGCATTGCGCGGCAAACTTGAGTGCCACGCACGCATCGTCAGCGGTTCAACTGTGCCAGCTGCTGCTGCAGCGCCGTGTTGCTCTGCTGCAACTTGCCCATCAGGCTGTCCAGCGCGATGAACTGCTTCTTGTAGCGCTCTTCCACGCTCTTCATCCGCGTGTCGAGGTCCTTGCGGCGCTTGTCGATGTTGTCCAGCGTGGTGTTCAGGCCCTTGGTGCGCGCGACGAACGCGCCTTCCTTGCCGACCGTGGTGCTGACATAGCCGTCGACCAGCGTGTACAGCTTGCCGGCACCGCCGGAATCACCGGTGATCGCCTGGCGCATCTTCTCCGGCTGGCTGGCCAGTGCGGCGGCGAACTTGGTGGTGTCCAGGATCAGCGTGCCGTCGGCATTGGGGTAGCCGCGGGTATCCAGACCGATCGCCTTGGCATCGAGCTTGTCACCGGCCAGGTCCTTGAGCACGCTCGACATCACCGAGCGCAGCTGGCTGGTGGCGCCGCGCATCTGCGCATCGCCGGTCAGCGTGGAGGCTTCCTTGGTCTTGGCGTCGTACTTGGTTTCGGTGTTGATCGCCGCCAGTGCGGCGTTGTAGGCCGTTACGAACTCCTGCATCACCTTGGTGGCCGCCGCAGTGTCGGTGCTGATGGTCACCGTGCTGGTGCCCGGCATCTTCAGGTTCAGGGTCAGGCCCGGAACCGCATCGGCCACGGTGTTGCTGGCGCTGACGACCTTCACGCCATCGATGGTCAGCTCGGCGTCGGCGGCGGCGGTGTTCTGCTTCAGGCTGTTGACCAGCCCCCCCAGCTTGGCGTCGCTGCCTGCGTACTCGAGCTTGATCGCGTTGGCGGCACCGGTCTTCTCCTGTGCGATCGACAGGTACTGGTTGTCGCCGGAGCTGATCAGGGTGGCCTGCACGCCTTCCTTGCGGCCGGCCGCATCGATCTTGTTGCGGATGGTGGTCAGCGTGTCGCCGTCCTCCACCTCCACGTTCATGGTCTTGGCCTTGTCGCCCACGCCAACGGTCAGCGTCAAGGTTCCGGCAGCAAACGTGTCGGTCTTGGGTACCGAGGTATCGGCGATCAGTTTGTGCGCGGTGGCCAGCGAGGTGACATTGACCACGTGCGTGCCGTTGGAGGCCGCGGCTTTGGTGGTGCCAACGTCATACAGCGCGACCGACGCCGTCAGGATCTCGTCGGTGCCCTTGTCGCCGCCTTTGCTGGCGGTCACCGTGCGCGTGTCGAACGCGGTGGTGGCCTTCAGTGCGGTCAGCGCCGTCTTCAGCTTGTCGAAGGCCGAGGTGATGGTGCCGATCGACGACAATTGCATCTTGGCCTTGGACTGCTGCAGGTTCAGCGCATTGTCGGCGGGCTTGCGGTCAGCTGCGACCAGCTGGTTGACGATGCTGGAAATATCCAGTCCCGAGCCAATGCCACCGTATCCAAAGTCTGCCACGTCGTTTCTCCTGGTATCCGGGCCCGGCCGTCGTGCGCTGGCCCGTCGTCAACGAAAATAGCGGCCTGCGCCGCTGGGTCTTGAGGACTTCGTTGATGCACGTGCCGTGCCACTCGCCTGGCGCAGGTTCTGGCACGCGGGTTGCAGGAGAGCTGGGGCAGGGTGCGGGTGGGTTCACCGCGGGCTGCCGGGAGTCTGCAAAAAGCCCTCCCCCAATGCAGGGGAGGGATCAGGCTACTGACAATCGGGGGGAGACGAAGCCGCCCGTTACGTACAGTCAAAGGTACAGCGCTGAAAGAGAGGTCCGCAGGAGCGGGCGATGCCAAGCCGGTTCGGGACTGATCCCGGGCCGGGCATGGCCCGCGCCTTCGTGCATCGTGGCTTCCCGGTTGCCGCTACCGTCGGTTCGACCCGACGGTAGCGGCGCCTTCTTGCCGTGGATCAGCGCAGCAGGCTGAGCACGCCCTGCGGCACCTGGTTGGCCTGGGCCAGCATGGCCGTACCGGCCTGCTGCAGGATCTGGGTGCGGGTCAGCTCTGCGGTTTCCTTGGCGAAGTCGGTGTCCTTGATGCGGCTGCGCGATGCCGACAGGTTTTCCGACGAGGTCTGCAGGTTGGCCACCACCGAGGTGAAGCGGTTCTGGATCGCACCGAGGTCGGCGCGGGTGCTGTTGATCGCACCCAGGGCCTTGTCGACCACTTCCAGGGCCTGCTGGGCACCGAGTACGGTGCTCACGTCCAGCTTCTGCACGTTCGCCGAGGTGTCGGTGCCAGCAGTGTAGGCGCCGGCAGCCGCTGCGGTGCCCCAGGTCTTGGCGGTGGCGTCGTAGTCGCTGCGCATCAGGGCGATATCGGCAGCGGCAACGGCCTTGCCTTCCTTCACCGAGCTCAGCTTCAGGGAGCCGTCGGCATTGGCTTCGGCGTAGATGCCGGCCTCGCCGATCTTGGCGTTGATGGCGGTGGCGACGGCCTTGGAGGCATCCGCCGTGGTGGCGCCGGCCTTGACTTCAACCGTGCCGATGTCCACGCCCATCACGGTGCCGGAGAAGCGTGCGCCGTCGGTGCTGGCGGCCAGGGCGGCGGTCGCGCCGGTGGCGAAGGTCGAGGTGCCCAGCGAGCCGGCCTTGGCATCGATGGTCTTGTCGATGGCGATGGCCTGGCCGGCATTAGCGCCGACCTGGAACAGCTGGCTGGAGAAGGTGCCGTCCAGCAGCTTGGTGCCGTTGAAGTCCGACTGCTTGGCGACGCGGTCGATTTCCGAGACCAACTGGGTCACTTCGGCCTGCAGCGCCTTGCGGTCGCTGGCCGAGTTGGTGGCGTTGGAGGCCTGCACCGACAGCTCGCGGACGCGCTGCAGATTGTTGCCGATTTCGGTCAGCGAACCTTCGGCGACCTGGGCCAGCGAAATACCGTCGTTGGCGTTGCGGATGGCGACGTCGGTACCGCGGATCTGCGTGCCGAAGCGCTCGGAGATCGCCAGGCCGGCGGCGTCGTCCTTGGCGCTGTTGATGCGCGAACCGGAGGACAGGCGCTGGATGGTGGTGGCCAGCGAGCTGCCGCTGGTGCTCAGGTTGCGCTGAGCATTCAGGGACATGGTGTTGGTGTTGATGACTTGTGCCATGGTGCATTTCCTTTGGCGAAGGTGGAACGTGTTTCAGGATCCGGGCGCGGCGTCATGCAGCGCCCGGAGGTCGATCAGTAAGCGGATCAGCGCAGCAGGCTGAGCACGCCCTGCGGCACCTGGTTGGCCTGGGCCAGCATGGCCGTACCGGCCTGCTGCAGGATCTGGGTGCGGGTCAGTTCTGCGGTTTCCTTGGCGAAGTCGGTGTCCTTGATGCGGCTACGCGAAGCCGACAGGTTCTCCGACGAGGTCTGCAGGTTGGCCACCACCGAGGTGAAGCGGTTCTGCACGGCGCCCAGGTCGGCACGAGTGCTGTTGATCGCACCCAGGGCCTTGTCGACGATTTCCATCGCCTGCTGGGCGCCCTTCACGGTGCTGACGTCCAGGTTGCTGGCGTACTTCGCGGCCGGCGCTGCAGCAGCAGTGGTGGCGGTGAAGGTCGGGGCGGTGGCGCCGGTCCAGGTGCCCACCGAAGCGGTGATGGCCTTGAACGAGCCATCGGCGTTGACGCTGTCCTTGACCGAGGTCAGGGTGACGCCGGCGGTACCGTTCACTTCGGCGTAGACACCGGTCTCACCGATCTTGGCGTTGATGGCAGTCACCAGCGCCTCGCGGGAGGCCTTGCCGGTAGCAGCGGCGTCGGCACCCTGCTTGACATCGACGTCGGCGATGGTCACGCCATTGATCTGCAGGCCAGTGACCTTGAGGTCGGCGTTGGTGCCCGGGTCGGCCAGGGCCAGCGAGTTGGTGTCGAACTTGGCGCCGCCCAGGGCGTTGGCCTTGGCATCGATGGTCTTGTCGATGGCGATGGCCTGGCCGGCGTTGGCACCGACCTGGAACAGCTGGCTGGAGAACGAACCGTCCAGGAGCTTGGTGCCGTTGAAGTCCGACTGCTTGGCGACGCGGTCGATTTCCGAGACCAGCTGGGTCACTTCGGCCTGCAGCGCCTTGCGGTCGCTGGCCGAGTTGGTGGCGTTGGCGGCCTGCACCGACAGCTCGCGGACGCGCTGCAGGTTGTTGCCGATTTCGGTCAGCGAACCTTCGGCAACCTGGGCCAGCGAGATGCCGTCGTTGGCATTGCGGATGGCGACGTCGGTACCGCGGATCTGCGTTCCGAAGCGCTCGGAGATCGCCAGGCCGGCGGCGTCGTCCTTGGCGCTGTTGATGCGCGAACCGGAGGACAGGCGCTGGATGGTGGTAGCCAGCGAGCTGCCGCTGGTGCTCAGGTTACGCTGAGCATTCAACGACATCGTATTGGTGTTGATGACTTGTGCCATGAGGAGAGGTCCTTGAGCGGTTGCACGTGAGTTGGGTCAGACGCCCCCGACGTGCCCCGGGGGCGGCTCATGTCAGCGCTGCAACAGGCTGAGCACGTTCTGCGGTACCTGGTTGGCCTGGGCCAGCATGGCCGTACCGGCCTGCTGCAGGATCTGGGTGCGGGTCAGTTCGGCGGTTTCCTTGGCGAAGTCGGTATCGCGGATGCGGCTGCGCGATGCGGACAGGTTCTCCGAGGAGGTCTGCAGGTTGGCGACCACCGAGGTGAAGCGGTTCTGGATCGCGCCGAGGTCGGCGCGGACGCTGTTGACCGATTCCAGGGCCTTGTCGACGATCGACATCGCCTTCTGTGCGCCTTCGGCGGTGGTGACGTTCAGGTCCTTGACGAAGCTGGCCGCTGCACCGGTCAGGGTGCCGCCGTTGGTGCTGGTCTCGGTCAGGCCCAGGCCGGCGATGGTCGCCGCGGTGACGCCGGCCGGCGGGGTTGCTGCGCTGACGCCCAGGGCGAAGGTCTGGCCATCCTTGACCGAAGCCAGGCTGATGACGCCGGCATTGACCGAGGCCACCACGCCGGTTTCACCCAGCTTGTTGTTGATCGCCGCAGCGGTGGCCGAGGTGATCGACTCGCCGGCCTTCACGGTGAAGTCGCTGATGGTGACCGTGGTGGCGGTGCCGCCCGGCGGGGTGACCGAGACCTGCAGGCCGGAGTAGGTGGTGTCGGCCGTGGCCTTGTCCACCGCCAGCGCAGTGCCGGTGTAGCCGTTGGCGAAGGTGGCAGCCCCCAGCGAATCGGCCTTGGCGTTGACCACGCTGTTGATGGCGATGGCCTGGCCGGCGTTGGCGCCCACCTGGAACAGCTGGCTGGTGAAGCTGCCGTCCAGCAGCTTGGTGCCGTTGAAGTCGGCCTGCTTGGCCACACGATCGATTTCCGAAACCAGCTGGGTCACTTCAGCCTGCAGGGCCTTGCGGTCGCTGGCCGAGTTGGTGGCGTTGGAGGCCTGCACGCCCAGTTCACGGATGCGCTGCAGGTTGTTGCCGACTTCGTTCAGCGAACCCTCGGCGACCTGGGCCAGCGAGATACCGTCGTTGGCGTTGCGGATGGCCACGTCCAGGCCACGGATCTGGGTGGTGAAGCGCTCGCTGATGGCCAGGCCGGCCGCGTCGTCCTTCGCGCTGTTGATGCGCAGGCCGGACGAGAGGCGCTGGATGGTGGTGGCGAGCGAGCTGCCGCTGGTGCTCAGGTTGCGCTGAGCGTTGAGCGACATCGTATTGGTGTTGATTACCTGTGCCATGGGGTCGTCTCCTCTTATATGGAACCCGTTGGTGAATGAAACGAAGCGCCGCCTGTTTTTTTGTGTGGCTGTGTGCTTCGCCGTTGCCAAATGAATAACGGCGCTTTGTCAACAACCTTTAGCCGTGAATTCCGCTGAAGCCAGAATTCGTTGCCTGAAGCTGTTTTCCCGGGGTTTTCAGCCCTGTTGCCAGGATGGATGCGAGCCCGGGAGGGGCGGTCGGGCAGGGCCTGACCAGCGCTGATGAAGGTATCGGCGGGGTGCGACCCGGCTTGATGGGCAATCACGGAGAATCGGCCGGAGATGGCCAGAGGGCCGCGTGGTGGCGGGCAGGCGCGCAAACGAAAAAGGCCGCGATGCAGGGCATCGCGGCCTTTCAGGGGTGACGCAGGAGAGGCGTCAGCGCAGCTTGTTGAACAGCGACATCGACTGCATCTGCGAGAAGATCGTCTGCGCCGCCTGCAGTGCGGTGCTCTGCAGCTGGTACTGGCTCAGTGCATCGGCGTAATCCAGGTCGCGCATCTGCGACAGCGTGGTCTTCAGGGTCACGCCATTGGCCTCGCGCATCTCCGCCGCGTTGTCCAGCGCCTTCAACTGCGCACCACCGGCAGCGCGCGAATCGATCATCCGCTCCGAGGCGCGCGCGACGTCGCGCAGTGCGCTCTGCAGCTGATTCTGCTGCGCAGTCATCTGCGCGGTGGTACCGGTGTCGGCACCCAGCGCGGCGACCAGGTTGTCCATGGTGGCGAAGATGTCGCGGCTGCTGGCGGCCTGTACGCTGAAGCTGTCGCCCGCTGCAGGTGCGCCGGTGATGCGCAGGCGCACACCGTTCACTTCCAGGTCGTCGCCAGCCTTGTAGGTGCCGGTGCCGGTCACGTTGCCCGCACCATCCACCACCTCGTACTGGGTGCCGGTGGTGAAGCGCACGCTGAAGCCCTGGCCGTTCCAGCTGTCGCTGCCGTCGCGGGTGATGTTGGTCAGCACGCCGTTGCCGGTGTTGCCGGCCGCGGCGCTGCCGTCAACGAAGCCGTCGCCGGTGGGGATGCGCATGAAGATCTCGCTGCCGGGCAGGGCGTCGCGCACATAGGTATCGGGGCCGACTTCAACCTGGCGCTGGGTCTGGTCGCCGCGATAGACGACCTTGCCGTTGATCTTGGCGAACGGCGGGTCACCGTCGTTGGTGCCACCGAACACGTAGCGGCCGGTACCATCGTCGGCGTTGGCCAGCGACAGCAGGCCATCGCGGATCTGGTTGACCTCGGTGATCAGCGTCTTCTTGTCCGCCGCGCTCAGTGCCGGATTGCTGGCCTGGATGGTCAGATCGTTGACGCGCGCCATCAGGTCGTTGACCTGCGCCAGGGTGTTTTCCTGCACGCCCAGGCGGTTCTGCACATTGCCGGCGTTGAGCTTCATGCGGTCCAGTGCGGCCAGGCTGCGGTCAAGGCCGACTGCAGTGCCGGCGGCAACCGGATCGTCCTTGGCGCTGACGATCTTGCTGCCAGTAGCAATCTGCTGCTCCAGGTGGCTGAGCTTGGCCTGCTTGGCCATCATCAGCGACACCGACTGGTTGAACATCATGCTGGTGGAGATGCGGCTGCTCATCGGCGGACGGCTCCCAGGATGGTCTGGAACATGCTGTCGGCGGTGGAGATCAGCTGTGAGGCGGCCTGGTAGGCCTGCTGCAGGCGCAGCATGTCGGCGGCCTCTTCGTCCAGGTTCACGCCGGAGACCTCATCGCGGGCTTCCTGTGCCTTGTCATTGATCACCAGCTGCGCATCGAGCGAGTACTCGGCCGAGCGGGCGGCGGCGCCGACCTGGGTGGTCAGGCCACCCAGTGCACCGTTCAGTGTCACCGTTCCGGCGTTGAAGGCCTTCGTGCTTTCCACCTTGGCCAACCTGGAGGCGTTGCTGTTGTCCGACGAACCGGCCGGGGTCGGGGTGATGTTGAAGGTATCGCCCACCTTCGGCGCACCGTCCAGTACGAAGCTCCAGCCGTTGGCACTGATGGTCTGGCCAGGTGTATAGGTCTGCGGCGGGCCACCGTCGATGGTGTAGGTGGTCGCCGAGGTGAACACGATCGCCGACGGATTGCGCAGGTTCGCGTTGGCCGAATCGGTGACGGTGACGCCGCTCAGCTTGCCGGTACCGGTGTTGGCGGTGGCGGCTGCGCCCTTGACTGCGGCGGCCGCGGCAATGCGCGACGGATCGGTGATGGCCATCTCCAGGCTGCCGGCCACGCCGGCGGTGGGCTGCAGCAGGAAGCGGTCATTGGCCGCCGGGGTGCCGCCGACGACCAGGTTCACGCCGTTGATCACCAGCGGATCGGCGGCGGTGCCGGTACCGGTCAGGGGAATGCTGGCGCCGGTGTCGGCGCGGCTGGCCTTCCAGGTGGTGCCATCGAACTGCAGCACCACGTTCTGCGCGTCCAGTTTGCCCAGGTCGCCATAGGTGGCGCTGAGGCTGGCGGTTCCGGTATTGCTGTTGTTGCCGGTCACGCGTGGGCTGCCGATGTTGAAGAAGTCCCCGCCCATCTGGCCATACAGATCCACACCCTGGTGGTGGACCTGGTTGAAGCTCTCGGCCAGGCCCACCGCCAGCTTGCCCAGTTCGGCCTGCGCAGGCGTCAGCACGGTGTCGCGGAATTCCAGCAGGCCCCCGATCTGGCCACCGACCGCTTTCGGGTCGAGACGGATGGTGTTGCCCTGGGTCTCCAGTGCCAACTGCAGGCGCTCGGGCTGGTAAGGATCGGCTACGGTGGTGACCTTGGTCGCCGTGGTACCCACCACCAGCGCGTTGCCGCCGGCAGTGTAGACATTCATGATGCCGCCGTCCTGGATCACCGCGGTGCCACCGGTGTAGCCGATCAGCTGGGTGATCAGCTGGTCGCGGCGGTCGAGCAGGTCCGGTGCAGCCGAGGCGATGTTGGTTCCGATGGCACCGTTGATCTGCGCGATCTCCTGCGCAAGGCGGTTGACCTCGGTCGCACCGGCCAGCAGGCCGTTGTTGACCTCGCTGTTGAGATTGTTCAGGTGCGTGTTGAGCTGCACGAAGCGGTTGGCCAGCGCCTTGCCACCGTCGAGCATGTTCTGGCGGTCGGCGGTGCCGGCCGCGTTGGACGACAGGCCACTGACCGAGTCGAAGAAGTTCGACCAGACGCCGGCCACGTTCGTGGCGGCATCGGAGAACAGGGCGTTGACCCGGTCGGCCATGCCCGAAAGCTGCTTCAGGCGCGCCAGCTCACCGCTGCTGTCGAGCAGGCGCGAGATCGCCAGCTGGTCGGCCGTGCGACGGATGTCAGTGATGCGGGTGCCGTTGCCGACCGTGCCGTAGCCATAGTTCTGTGGATCGGCGGTGGCGAAGTTGACCTTCTGCCGGCTGTAGCCGGGTGTATTGAGGTTGGCCACGTTGTGGCTGGTGGTCGCCAACGCTCGCTGGAAGGCGAGCAGGGCACCGGTACCGGTGGAAAGTACGCTGGACATGGTGTTCCTCAACGACGAGTGATACCCAGCGCCGCGGTCGCGGTGCTGGCGAAGGTCTGGCCAAGGCGCGAGCCGGCGTCGGCCACGGCGGCTACGGCGCGCTCGATGGTCGGGCCGCCGGCGATCGCAGCGATCTTGGCGGCGTAGCGCGGATCGGTGGCGTAACCGGCGCGCTGGAGGCCACGGGCGAAGCCCTGCACGTCGGTGCCGGCCTGCAGGGCCTGCTGGTAGCGCGGGCTTGTCTTCAGCAGGCGCACGTAGTCGGCAAAGCTCTCGGCAGCTGAACCGTAGGCGCGGAAGCTGGCGGTTTCGTTGCGGCGCACGCCATCGACATATTCATGGGTGCCGGCCGTGGCGCGCTGGCCGTTCCAGCCAGTGGCCTTGATGCCGAACAGGTTGTGCGAGGTGCTGCCATCGGCATGCTTGATGTGGCGCTTGCCCCAGCCGGTCTCCAGCGCTGCCTGGGCGACCAGGGCGCGGGCATCCACGCCCAGTTCCCTGGCCGCGCTCTGTGCGTGCTGCCAGATGCTGGCGACGAAGCCCTCCGGGGTATGCTCGCCGAGCTGGGCGACGGCGGTGCGCGCGGCCAGGGCATCGGCCGGGCTCATGGCCGTGCCGCGATTGCTGGCCGTCGCCGTCCACTGGTCGCTGTTGGCGGCCCAGTCCTCGCCCTGCAGGCTGCCGATGTACGGATCCTCGGTGCCCAACGAGCGGTGCAGGCCGCTGCTCTCACGGCCGGCGATCAGGTCCAGTGCCTGCTCCATCGGTGCCAGCGCGGCCTGCGCACCGTGCTGCGCGCCTGCGGCCATCTGCTGCAGCATGCGCACGGCCTGGCTGCCATCTTCCAGGGGCAGCGACGGTGCCGGCCTGGCCGGCGCGTTGAGCTGGTAAGCGCGGCTGGCCTTGGCCGGATCCACGCGGGTATCCAGTGCCGGACCTTCGGCGGCCTGGCCGGACAGCTGGCGGGTGATCATGCCGGACAGGCCCAGGCCCTTGCCGCGGGTCATCGCCTCGGCAATCTTCTGGTCGTACATGTCGCGGAACATCTTGTTCTCGCCGGGAAACAGCGAGTCGCCGAAGCTCGCATCGCGCATGCTCTTGACCAGCATCTGTGCGAACTGGCCTTCCAGCTGGCGTGCGACCTTGTCGATCTTCGCCGGATCGTTCTGCTGCGCCGGGTGCAGGTCGAATGCGGGATTGATGCGCATGTCAGATCACCTCGAGCTCGGCACTCAGTGCGCCGGCCTGCTTCAGGGCTTCCAGGATCGCGATCAGGTCGCCCGGTGCCGCACCCACGGCGTTCACCGCATGCACGATCTCGTCCAGGGTGGTGCCGCCGCTGAACTTGAACATGCGGCTGCCGTCGTTGGTGGCAGTGATGGTGGATTGCGGGCTGGCCACGGTACGGCCGCCCGACAGCGCATTGGGCTGGCTGACGTTGGTGTTCTCCTGGATCGTCACCGTCAGCGAACCATGCGAAATCGCCGCAGGGCCGACCCGCACCTGCTGGCCGATGACCACGGTGCCGGTGCGCGAATTGACCACCACCTTGGCCGGGGCGCTGCCGGGGGTCAGTTCAAGGTTCTCGATGCGCGCCAGCAGGCCGATGCGTGCGCCCGGATCGGTCGGTGCGGTGACGGCGACGGTCACGCCATCGATCGCGCGTGCCGCACCTTCGCCGAACGCGTTGTTGAGCGCGGCGACCATGCGCGAGACCGTGGTGAAATCATTGTTGTGCAGGTTCAGGGTGATGTCGCCGCCGTTGGCCAGCGGATCGGGCAGGGCACGCTCCACGGTGGCGCCGTTGGGAATACGGCCGACGCTGGGCACGTTCACCGAGACACGGGAACCGTCCTTGCCCTGCGCGCCAAAGCCACCCACGATCAGATTGCCCTGGGCGATGGCATAGATCTGGCCATCGGCGCCGCGCAGCGGGGCCATCAGCAGCGAACCGCCGCGCAGCGACACCGCGTTGCCGATCGAAGACACCGTGATGTCGATCGGCTGGCCGGGCTTGGCGAACGGCGGCAGCTCGGCATGGATCGCCACGGCGGCCACGTTCTTCAGCTGCGGGTTGACGTTCGGCGGCACGTTCACGCCCAGCTCGCCGAGCAGGTTTTTCAGGCTCTGCACGGTAAAGGGCGCCTGGCTGGTACGGTCGCCGCTGCCATCCAGGCCGACCACCAGGCCATAGCCCACCAGCGCATTGCCGCGCACGCCGCCGACCTGGGCGAGGTCCTTGATGCGCTCGGCGCTGGCCGGGGCGGCCACCGCGAAGACCATGAACACGCCACAGTAGAGCGACGCCATGCGTCGCTGCCAGGAAGAAGAGGAGAAGAGTTTCATGGCCATACTCAGAACGGCGTCAGGCCGGAATTGAAGAAGCGGCTCAGCCAGCCCATCGCGTTGGACTGCGCGACCGGTCCGCGGCCGCCGTAGACGATGCGGGCCTCGGCCACGCGGCTGGAGGGAATGGTGTTGTCCTGGCTGATGTCGCCCGGGCGCACGATGCCCTGCACCTGCACCAGTTCATCGCCCTGGTTCAGCCGCAGGTTCTTCTGCCCCTGCACCACCAGGTTGCCGTTGGGCAGGCGCTGGATCACCGTGACCGTGACGCTGCCCTGCAGGCGGTTGCTCTGCGCGCTGTTGCCCTTGCCGGTGAAGTCACGCGCGCCCTTGGCGGTGGCACTGAGGATGTCCTTGCCGCCCAGGGTGACCGGCGCACCGAGGATGGACGGCGTGCCCAGGCTCAGGTTGGATTCCTTGTTGGTGGCCGTGTTGGCGCTGGTCTGCGCGGTGGTGTTTTCCAGCAGGGTGATCGTCAGCAGGTCGCCGACATCGCGCGCGCGGCGGTCCGAATACAGCTGCAGGGTCGGGCCAGCGGCGTAGATCGCACCGGCGGTGGGCGCGGCCTGCGGCGGCATGATCGGCTGGATCGGTGCCATCGCCGGATAGGGGCGCACGTCGCCCGCGATCACGCAGCCACCGAGCAGAGCGACCACGGTGCAGGCGAGGGCAGTACGGGCGAGGTTGGAAATGGGCGACATGGCGGTTTCCCGGTTGGGCCGGTCAGATCTTGTTGTTGAGATAGCCGAGCATCGAGTCGGTGGTGGAGATCGCCTTGGCATTCATTTCGTAGGCGCGCTGGGTTTCGATCATCGACACCAGCTCTTCCACCACATTGACGTTGCTGCCTTCCAGCGCACCCTGCACCACGGTGCCGAGACCGTTCAGGCCGGGATTGCCGTTCTGGGCCGGGCCCGAGGCCGTGGTCTCCAGGAACAGGTTCTCGCCGCGCGCCTGCAGGCCGGCCGGATTGACGAAGTCGGTCAGGGTCAGCGCACCGACTTCCACCGAGGCGGCGTTGTCGGCCATCTTCACGCTGATGGTGCCGTCGCTGCCGATGGTGACCGACTGCGCGCCCTCGGGAATCTGGATGCCCGGCTGCACCGGGTAGCCGCTGTTGGTAACCAGCTCGCTGTCCTGGTTGATCTTGAACGAGCCATCACGGGTGTAGGCCGAGCTGCCGTCGGGCATCTGCACTTCGAAGAAGCCGCGGCCGTTGACCATCACGTCCAGTGCGCGGCCGGTCTGCTGCTGGCCACCCTGCTCGAAGTTCTTGGCGGTGGCGACCACGCGCACGCCGGTACCCAGCTGCAGGCCGGTCGGCAGCTGCGTCTGCGCCGACGAAGAGCCGCCCGGCTGGCGCACCTGCTGGTACAGCAGGTCCTCGAAGCTGGCGCGGTCCTGCTTGAAGCCGGTGGTGTTGGTGTTGGCGAGATTGTTGGAAACCACCGACATGCGCATCTGCTGCGCATCCAGTCCGGTTTTCGCGATCCACAATGCCTGGTTCATCTTCGGAGTCCTGTCTGGGTGAAGCCGGCCGCGCAATGCGGCCCTTGGTAGCGGGTGTGCAAGCGGTGTGCCAGCGCCGTGCCCGGGCGGCGCCGGAAATCCGTCAGCTGCCCAGGCGGAGCAGGCTGTTGGCGCTGCGCGCGTTGTCGTCGCCGTGCTTGATCACCTGCACCTGCATTTCGTACTGGCGCTGCAGCTGGATCATCTGCACCAGCGCACCGGCAGCATCGACGTTGCTGCCTTCCAGTTGCCCGCTGTGCACGGCGGTGCCCTGTGCCGGTGCGAACGGCTGGCGCGGGTCGGTGTTGCGGAACAGGCCATCCAGGCCACGTTCGAGGCGCTCGTCCGGCGCCTGCACCACCTTGATCCGGCCGATCTGCGCCATCGTCTGCGGGCCTTCGCCCTGCGGGATGATCGAGATCGTGCCGTCGGCACCGATCTCCATCGCCTGGTAGGGCGGAATGGCGATCGGGTTGTTGTTGTCATCCAGCACGGTGCGGCCGCCAGAGGTCACCAGCTGGCCGTTCGGCGTCACCGACAGGGCTGCGCCGCGCGTATACGCTTCGCTGCCATCGCTCGCCTGCACCGCCAGCCAGGTGCCGCTCTGCAGTGCAAGGTCCAGCGGTTTGCCGGTGATGTGCTGCGCGCCGGGCCGGCGGTTGAAGCCGGCGTCGACGTGCAGCGCATCCACCCGCGAGGCAAAGCCCGGACCCTTGATCGGGAAGGCTTCGGTGTTGGCCAGCGCTTCCTTGAAGCCAGGAGTATCCGAGTTGGCGAGGTTGTGGCTGAGCGTTCCCTGCGCCTGCAGGGAGGCGCGGGCACCGGTCATCGCCACGTAAAGGGCTTTATCCATGCGGGGGGTTCCGTGACAGGGTCAGCAGCTCATCAACGGATGTTGATGACGGTCTGGGTGATCTGGTCCTGCGTGGTGATCATCTGCGCGTTGGCCTGGAAGTTGCGCTGCGCGGTGATCATGTTGACCAGCTGCTCGGTGAGATCGACGGTGGACGCTTCCAGCGAGCCGGCCTGGATCTTGCCGAGATTGGAGGTGTCCGGCATGCCGGTGCGCGGCGTGCCCGACTCGAAGGTCTCCACCCACAGGTTGTTGCCCTTCGATTCCAGTCCCTGGGTGTTGTTGAAGGTGGTCAGTGCGACCTGGCCCAGGGGCTTGTCGTCGCCGTTGGAGTAGCGCGCATAGACCACGCCCGACTCGGACACAGTGATCTCGTTGAGCTTGCCGGCGGCATAGCCGTCCTGCTGGGTGTTGCGCAGGGCGAACTTCTCGCCGTACTGGGTCGAACCGCTGATGTCCAGCGTCATGTTCAGCTGGCCAGCGCCCGTGGTCGGGGTGAAGGTGCCGAGGCCAACCTTGCCGTTGGCCGGGGCGGTCAGCTTGCCGCTGTTGTCGAAGGTGACCGCGGTCGGGGTGCCGGCGGGCTGGCCATCGACATAGTTGTGCACGGTCCATTCGTTGGGGTTGGCGCCCTTCACGAAGTACGAGACCTGGATATGGCTCACGCCCAGCGAGTCGTACACGGTGATGCCGCCGCTGGAGTGGTTGTAGCTGTTGGAGTCGGTCGGGTCGAACGTGGCCACGGTCGGCTGCTTGGCGTTGGCCGGCAGGGTGAAGCCCACCTTCACTTCGCTGGTCTGCTTCGGCGGGCTGTCGGTGGTCAACAGCTGCAGGTCGACCAGGCGGCCGGCGTCGAAGTTGGTGCCATCGGCATTCGGCGCGAACACCTGCAGGCGCGCGCCCTGCGGATTGACCACGTAGCCGGCCGAATCGGTCTGGAAGTTGCCGGCACGCGAGTACACACGCGAACCGTTCATGTTCATGGTGAAGAAGCCCTCACCGGAAATGGCCATGTCCAGGCTGCGCCCGGTCTGCTCGTTGTGGCCCTGGATGAACTGCTGGGCGACGTTGGAGACGCGCACGCCCGAGCCGGTCTGGTTCTTCGACAGGCCATAGCTGGTGGAGGCGAACAGATCGGCGAACTCGGCGCGCGACTGCTTGAAGCCGGTGGTGTTGACGTTGGCGACGTTGTTGGCGGTGACGCTCAGGTCGGTGTTGGCGGCATTGATGCCGGACAGCGAGACATTGAAGCCCATGGGATGCTCCTGGTTGATGCGGGATGTGCGGCTCAGCTGACGCGGAGCACGTAGTCGATCGGGGCCGTGCCCAGGCCCTTGAGGTTCAGGTACAGGCCGTCGGACCCGACGGTCACGCTTTCCACCGGCGCCTGCACATAGGTGGACAGCTTGGTGCTCTTGCCGGCGGTATCGACATGGTTGGCAACGATGGAGTACTTGCCCGGTTCCATGCGCTTGCCGTTGGCGTCCTTGCCGTCCCACTGGAAGGCGGTTTCGCCTGCCGCCTTGGCTTCCACGCTCAGCGAGGTGACCTTGGCGCCGGTGGCATCGGTGATATCCACGGTGATGATGCCGGCCGACGGCGCGGCCACCGTGCCCTCGACGCTGCCTTCCTTCTCCAGCACCAGCTTTTCCGATGGCACCAGCACCTGGTGGCCGACCAGCGCCGCGCCACGCAGCACCTGGTCGCTGGCCATCGATTCCTGGAAGCCCTTCACCGTCTTGTTCAGATCGGTGATGCCCTGCACGGTGGACATCTGCGCCATCTGCGCGACCATCTGCGTGTTGTCCATCGGCTTCAGCGGATCCTGGTGCTGCAGCTGCTCGGTCATCAGGCGCAGGAAGTCGGCCTGGTCGAGCGTGTTCTTCTTTTTCGTGGCGTTGCTGTTGGGGGCGTTCAGGCCCAGCGCGGTATAGACGTCCTGGCTGGTCTGGTTGTTGACGGCGGTGGTCATGGCGGTATCCGCTGCTGCGGGCCTCAGCGGCCCATGGTCAAGGTGGCCAGGGCCAGTTCCTTGGCAGTGGTCAACATCTCCACGCCGGCCTGGTAATTGCGCGAGGTCGAGATCAGGTTGACCATCTGCGCCACCGGATCGACGTCGGGCTGGTAGATGTAGCCATCGGCGTCTGCCAGCGGGTGGCCCGGCTCGTAGCGCTTGATCGGCGCCGCTTCGCTCTGGGTGATCTCCTTCACCTTCACCGAGGTGATGTTGGGATCGTTCTTGCTGGTGACGGCCTGGAAGACCGGCTCCAGCGGCTTGTACACGGCGTCGGCAGACCCGGCCACGGTGTCGGCGTTGGAGAGATTGGAGGCGATGGTGCTCATGCGCACCGACTGCGCCTGCAGCGCGGAGCCGGCGATATCGAAGATCGGCAGGTTGCTCATGGCTTATTGCCCCGTGATCGCGGTCAGCATGGAACGCACCTTGCTCTCGACAAAGCTGAGCGAGGCGCGGTACTCGAGCGCGGCTCGGCCATAGGCGGCACGCTCGGCATCGGGATCGACGGTGTTGCCGTCCAGGCTGGGCTGCACGCCCTCGCGCGCGATCTGGAACGGGTTCAGGCCACTACTGATTTCGTAGTGCTGCTCATGGGTGGTGGCCATCAGGCCGTTGGCATCCTGCCCCTGGGCATGGCGCAGGGCGGCATCGAAGTCCAGGTCCTGGGCCTTGTAGCCGGGGGTGTCGGCATTGCCGAGGTTGCTGGCGATCAGCTTCATCCGCTGTTCGCGCAACGGCATGGCCTGGGCGTGGACGCCCAGATAGTCGGTAATCAGGTTGCGCACGGTGCACTCCCACGGGAACGTTGCCCGGGAAGCTGCAAGGGGTGTGCCAAATTCGAGAGGGTAGTGCCGGCCGCTGGCCGGCTCCCCGATGGATCTGCGGTTGCCGGCCAGCGGCCGGCACTACCGGATCAGTGGCCGTCAGGCCGCCATCGCCACCTTGCGCAGGCGGTCCAGCACGAAGTCAGCCAGCTCGTGCGGCGAGTACTTGGCGACGAACGCGTTGGCGCCGACACGCTCGACCATGGCGTTGTTGAAGACGCCCGACAGCGAGGTGTGCAGCAGCACGTAGAGGCCGGCAAGGCCGGGGTGGCGCCGGATTTCCGTCGTCAACGTGTACCCATCCATGGCCGGCATCTCGATGTCGGAGATGACCATGGCATAGCGTTCGGCCGGGTTTTCGCCCGAGGCGTGGATCTGCAACAGATGGTCGAGAGCCTGCTTGCCATCGGAAAGCAGGGTGGCACCCACGCCCAGCTGATCCAGCACGCTGCGGATCTGCTGGCGGGCCACGCGCGAGTCGTCCACCACCAGCACCTGCAGCTGGGGGCCATCGGCGGGCATCGCCATCGCCGGATCGAGTACGGCGTCACCGCGCACCTGGGCGATATCGGCCAGCACGCTTTCAACGTCGATCACCTGGATCAGCTCACCCTGGAAGCGGGTTACCGCGGTCAGGTAGCTCGACTCGGCGCCAAGCTCCGGCGGCGGGTGGATGTCTTCCACCGCGATGTTGACGATGCGTTCGACGCCGCTGACCAGGAACCCCTGGATCGAGCGGTTGAATTCGGTGACGACCAGGTAACCCGGCGAGGTATCGGCATCGGGCTCACGTTCGGGGTGGCCGATCGCCAGGCCCAGGTCCAGCACCGGCACCGAGCGGCCGCGCACGTCGGCCACACCGGCGAACTGGCTGGGCAGGCCGGGTACCTGGAACAGCTCCGGGCGCCGCAGGACTTCCTGCACCTTGAAGACATTGACGCCAAAAAGCTGACGTCCGCCGAGACGGAACAGCAGCAGCGCCAGGCGGTTGTGGCCGGCCAGTCGGGTCCGCTGGTCGATCCGGTTGAGCAGGTCATGGGACATGGCTGCTGTATCGGCGCGTTGGGCGCCAAACTTGAGGGTGCTCTGCCACCTGCGCGCTGCACACCGCAATTGTGGTGGCGCGCCATGTTCGACCGAGGCAGCTCTGCCCCTCTGGCACACGCCTTGCACGCACCTGGGCCAGCTCTTGCCGATTGAAGGAGGCGCCATGCGCCGGGTCACATCTCTATTCGCCATCGCGCTGGCACTGGCCTCGCCGTGGGCGGCTGCCGCCGACTGGCAGCCGGTGGCGAGCATCCGCGCGGCGGCCTTGTCGACGCTGCCGGCGGGCAGCGAGGGCGAGGCCCAGGTGGCCGATGCCCTGCGCCTGCCGAAATGTGGCAGCGCGTTGCAGGTGCAACCCACCGCCAACACCACGGTGGAGGTCAGCTGTCCGGATGCGGGCGGCTGGCGCCTGTTCGTGCCGGTAAAGGTGCGGCGCAACCAGACCGTACTGGTGCTTAACCGCGGAATCGGCACTGGAGAAACCCTCACTGCCGCCGATATCACCACTGCCCAGCGTGACGCTGCCCGGATTGCCGGCGCGGTGCTGTCCGATCCCAATGCAGCGATCGGCCGCGTCGCCCGCCGTCCGCTGCAGGCCGGGGCCCTGCTGTCGAACAACGATCTGGTGGTGCAGCGTCTCATCAAGCGAGGAGACAATGTTTCCCTGGTGTCGCGTCGCGGTTCGGTCGAGGTCCGCATTGCCGGCCGTGCGATGGGTGATGCCGGTGAGAACGAACGGGTCTCGGTCGAGAACCTGTCCTCGCGGCGGATCGTGCAAGGCACAGTCGATGCCGCAGGTGACGTAATCGTGGCGCGTTGAATTACCGCAAAATATCCCTAAAGATCACGGCCCTGCGGCCGTTATCCCTTGTGAACGGCAACTCCAGGACACCCCATGAGCCAGAAAATCGACGGCAACCTGCAGGTCCCCCAGGCACTGCGCAGCGTGACGACCCCGGCCAACAAGCCCGGTGTCAGCACCGATGCGGCGGCGCGCCCGGTCGAGGCGGCCGACAGCCTGCGCCTGACCGGCGAGGCCACCAATCTGCAGGCCATCGAGCGCGAGCTGACCACCGCCCCGGCGATCGACGCCCAGCGCGTGGCCGCCGTGCGCGAGTCGCTGCAGAACGGCACCTACAAGATCAATCCGGACGCGATCGCATCGCGCATGCTCGATCTGGACCAGCAGCTGCACGGATGACTGCGGCGATGAGCGAGCCGCTGCAGCGTCTCGCCCAGGCCCTGGACGTTGAACGCCAGGCCCTGGTCGAGCACGACGTGCACGCCCTGATCCGGGCTACCGGCGCCAAGCTGGAAGCGTTGCGTGCGCTGGAAGGCGCGCCGCCGGTGGGCGAGGGCGAACAGCTGCAGGAACTGGCCGAGCGCAACCGGGCCAACGGCGTACTGCTGTCGCGCCGCCGCCGCGAGGTGAACTGGGCGCTGCGCCAGCTCGGCCGCACCGAAGACGCCTCGGCCTACGATGCCAAGGGCCAGTCGCACACGGTCAGCATCGGCCGGCCCCTCGCCGTCGCCTGAGGCGACGGCGGTCGCATATCCCCTCCCGGCGGGCTGAAGCCCGCTGCATGACCGCGTATATTGGGCGCCTGTTCGAACGTCCCGAGTCGCCGTGTCCGCTGCCAACGCCCTGGTTACCGCCCCCCTTCCGCCGCAGCCGGTGCTGCAGGCCCTGCTTGAGCGCCTGCGCGAAGGCCTGCTGCTGTTCACCGATGACGGGCGGGTGGCCCTGGCCAATCCGGCCGCACAGAACCTGCTGGCCAGTGGCGAGGACGGCGGGTTACCGCCGCCGCAGCGCCTGCGCGAACTGCTGGCGCCCGATGCGCTGGAACAGGCTCGCCAGCATGGTCACTGGAATGGCAGCCTGCCGCTTGGCGAGGGCGTGGTCATCGCCCATCTGTACCACCATGGTCCGGTCGGCCAGGGGCATTTCCTCGCCCTGTTCCGCCACATCGAAGGGCAGGAAGACTACGAACGCGAGCTGCAGCAGCGCCATGCCGAACTGCGCCAGGCCTACCTGCGCCTCAATGGCACCCAGGAAAAGCTGCTGCAGTCGGAGAAGATGGCGTCGATCGGCCAGCTGGCCGCCGGCGTCGCGCACGAGATCAACAACCCGATCGGTTACGTGCACTCCAACCTGGGCAGCCTGCAGGAGTACCTGCGCAGCCTGTTCACCGTGATCGAAGCCTACGAGCGCGCCCTGCGCGCGCCGGACCCGAAAGCGCTGATCCCGGAAATCGATGATATCCGTGACCGCCTGGATATCGATTTCATCAGCCGCGACCTGCCGCAGCTGATGGCGGAATCGCGCGAAGGCATCGAGCGGGTCACCCGCATCGTGCGCGACCTGAAGGATTTCTCGTATTCCGGCCGCGACGAGTCGTGGAAGCTGGTCGACCTGCACGCGGGCCTGGAATCGACCATCAATATCATCTGGAACGAACTCAAGTACAAGGTCACCCTGGTGCGCGAGTTCGGCCAGTTGCCCTTGGTGGAGTGCCTGCCATCGGAGTTGAACCAGGTCTACATGAACCTGCTGCTCAACGCCGGCCATGCCATCGCCGAGCGCGGCACGATCACGGTGCGTACCGGCGTTGATGGCGATCACGTTTGGGTTGAGTTCGAAGATACCGGCGGTGGCATCTCGCCGGAACTGCGCCAGCGCATCTTCGATCCTTTCTTCACCACCAAGCCGGTGGGCAGTGGCACCGGCCTGGGCCTGTCGATCTCCTACAGCATCATCAACAAGCACCACGGCCGCATCGACCTGGACAGCACGCCCGGCGTGGGCTCGCGCTTCCGCGTGGTGCTGCCGGTCAAGCAGCCGCGCTGACCGCTTCTGGTAGTGCCGGTCGCTGGCCGGCAATCTCATTGAACCCGATATCCAGAGCAGCCGGCCAGCGGCCGGCTCTACCAGAGGGGATGGTTACCGCAATGGGCGATCCTCGCCGCCATCTCCGCTCTCCACCGGCGCCGGGCCGGCATTGCTGCGGCGCTGCTCCTCGTACGTGCGGAACGCCTGGTGGATGTGCTTGCGCAGTTCGTCGTCGTTCCACGGCTTGGTCAGGAAGCGATAGATCGCGCCGCGGTTGATTGCATCCGTCACCGTGTTCAGATCGGTATAGCCCGACAGCACCAGGCGGATCGTATCCGGGTACAGCATCTTCACCCGGCCCAGGAACTCGGTGCCGCTCATGTCGCTCATGCGCTGGTCGGACAGGATCACCTGCACGTCGTTGATCGCCAGCAGGTCGAACGCATCGCGCACGTTGCCGGCGGCCAGGATGCGGTAGCCGTCGCGGCGGAACAGGCGCACCAGCGAGCGCAGCACGTTCTCCTCGTCATCCAGCAGCAGCAGCGTCCGATCCGGGCGCGTCTCGGCGAAGGCTTCCGGACGCAGGTAGCGGCGGCGCAGGGTCATGCCGGCGGCATCGGCCGACATCGGTTCGCCGAACAGGTAGCCCTGGAACACGTCGCAGTCGTTGCGGCGCAGGAAGCCCAGCTGGGCCTGTGATTCCACGCCGTTGGCAATCACGGTCATGCCCAGCTGGTGGCCCATGGCGATGATCGCGCGGGCGATGGCCGCTTCACGATTGCCAGCCGGTGCGCTCTTGATGAAGCTGCGGTCGATCTTCAGCTTGTCCACCGGGTAGCGCACCAGCGCGCTGAGGCTGGAGTCGCCGGTACCGAAGTTGTCCAGGCTCAGGCTGATGCCTCCGTTGCGCAGGTTGGCCAGCGTTTCGTGGACGAAATTGACGTTGTTGGTCAACGCACTCTCGTTGATCTCCAGCGTCAGCATGTGCGCCGGTACGCCCGCCGCCTGCAGCAGTGACATCACTTCGGCGAAGAAGTTCGGCCGCAGCAGCTGCAGGGTGGACACGTTTACTGCGATGGTGAAGTCATCAAAGCCCTGGTCGCGCCACAGCCGCGCCTGCTTCAAGGCGCCTTCCAGCACCCAGGTGCCGATCTGCACGATGATGCCCAGGCGTTCGGCGGTGCGCATGAAGCGCTCCGGCACCAGCATGCCCAGGGTCGGCGACTGCCAACGCAGCAGCGCTTCCATGCCCACCACGTGGCCGTCGCGCGCGCTTACCAGCGGCTGGTAGCGCAGCTTCAGCTCGCCATTGGGAATGGCATCGACGATCTGGCGCGCGATGATGCTCTCGCTGTGCGCACTCGGCGGGGTGTCCACCGCATGGATGCGCACGGCATTGCCGCCTTCGCGGGCGGCCTGGTACAGCGCATCCTCGGCATGGTCGAGCAGGCGCGAGGTGCTGCTGGCATGTTCCGGGCACAGGCTCACGCCCAGCTTGCCGGTCATGAACAACGTGTACGGCAGCACCGACAGTGGCAGCTCCATCTGCTGGCGGATCTCCTCGGCGAAATCCTCCGGCAACGGCAGATCGGCGGTTCGCGGCACCGCGATCAGGAACTCGTCGCTGCCATGCCGCCACAGCTTGCCGCGCCCGCGCAGGTAAGACTGCAGGCGCTGTGCCACCAGCACCAGCGCCTGATCGCCCACTTCGGCACTCATGTTCTCGTTGACCGATGCGAAGTGGTCGATGTCCACGTGCATCAGCATCAGCGCGATACCGCCGGAGGCCGCCTCGGCAACCATCGCCTGCAGCTCGGGGTTGCCGGCGCCAAGGCGGTCGGGGGCATCATCGATGCTGACCGGGGGCAGGTTGGGATTCCACATAGGCTCAGTATTCCGGTGAATCGACGGCAGCCCTGCTGGCCGCCTGGTAGGGGAGGTGGACATCGACCAAGGTGCCTTCGCCATGCGCGGATTCAATCCGCACGTGGCCACCGACGCTCTGTGCGCGCTCGCGCATCACGATCAGGCCCAGGCCGCGCGGGCCGTCCGGATCGAAGCCTTCGCCGTCATCGCGGATCTGCAGATGCAGGCCGCGCTGGCCGACATCGCGCAGCTGCAGCAGGACCTGGCTGGCGCGCGCATGGCGCAGCGCATTGGTCAGGCTTTCCTGTGCGATGCGGAAGCAGGCCTGTTCGATGCTGTTGTCGGGGCGATGCGGCAACGGCTCGATCTCGGCCCGCAGCTCCACCGGCGAGGAGCGGAACAGAACCCGCGCCTGCCAGCTGAGCGCTGCCTCCAGGCCCAGTGCATCCAGCTGCGGGGGGCGCAGCAGGGTGGAGATGTCGCGCAGTTTGGCCACGGTGGTGTCGGCCAGGCTGACGATCTGCGCCAGATCCTGCCCACGCCGCTGCGGATCGTCCTCTTCCAGCGCCGCGTGCGCCGACAGCTTGATCGCGGTGATGGCCTGGCCGATGTCATCGTGCAGGTCGCGCGAAATCGCACGACGCTCGTCTTCCTGCAGCGAGAACAGCCGCCCGGCCATCGCCTGCAGTTCGCGGTTGCTGGTTTCCAGCGCGCTGCGGATGCGTTCGGAATCACTGAGATCGCGCACGATCAGCAGCTTGCAGTCGCGGCCACCGTAGCGCACGTCGCCCACCGCCAGGCCGGCATGGAAGCTGCGGCCGTCGCCGCGCTGCATGGCCACCACGCTACTGTGGCCCGGTCCCAGATGTGGCTGGCCGGCACGCAGCTGGCTGCGCACCCGCGGCAGGTCTGCGGCAGCGACCAGTGCCGACAAGGGCTCGCCCAGCAGGGTATGGCTGCCGTAGCCGAACAGGCCGGCGGCCCAGGCGTTGGCGTACAGCACATGCTCGTCGGAGAGGATCACCACGCCGTCGGGCAGTACCCGCACCAGCTCGCGGAACTGCTCCTCGCGCTCGCGCAGCAGGCGCCGCGACTGCTCGCGTTCGGTCACGTCCTGCAGCGTGCCCAGCACGCGGTTGCGGCCAGCTTCATCAAGACCACTGGCGGCGCGCAGGTGCACCATCAGCGCGCGCCCGTCCATCGACAGCAGCGGTAGCAGCACGTCCACCTGTACCGGCTCGCCGGAGCACAGCTCGGCCAGCAGCTGCTCGGTCTGGGTGGCGGTGGCCGGGTCGGCCGGCACCAGCAGTTCGTCGAAGCGGTGCCAGCGGCGGGCTTCGGGCGGGCGGCGGCCGAGCAGGCGATAGACCTGGTTGGAATAGCGGCCCAGCCCGGTGGACGGGTCCAGCTCCCAGGCGCCGATGCGGGCCAGTTCGTGGGCTTCTTCCACCCGTGCCAGCGCCTGGTCGCGACGCAGCTGGGCCAGGTCCTCGGCAGTGCGGTCGATGGCGATCAGCAGGCGCGCATTGTGACCGTCGTAACTGATCGCGTTGGAGCGCAGTTCCATCTGCCGCAGCGCGCCATCGCGCAGCTGCAGCTGCGCGCGCAGGATGCACAGCTCGTCGGGCGCCTCGCGGATCGCCTCCAGCTTGGCCTGCAGCGCCTGGCCCTGGCCGGGTGGCCACAAGGCGTCGATGGTCTGTTCCAGCAGCTCATCGCGCTCCCAGCCGAAAGCGGTGCAGGCGGCTGGGTTGGCGTCGAGGATCGCCAATGTGTCCAGGTCATAGACGAGGATCGGGCCGGGGTTGCCCTCGAACATCTGCCGCAGGCGCAGCTCCGAGGCCTGCTGGCGGGCGTGGGTATGCAGCACGTGCTCGGCCAGCGGGCGCAGCAGCAGGTACAGCAGGCCCGCGCTGGCCAGGGCGAAGAACGAGCCCTTCAGGCCCTGCCACAGGGCCGCCTGCTGCGGATCGGGCACCAGCGCCTGCACCACGCTGTCGGTGGAGATCATCCAGGCCAGCGCCATCACCAGGTAGCTCAACACCACCCGCCGCCGGTCACGGCTCAGCGCCTGCGCCATCCGCGGGTCGGGAACTGGGGCGTTGCCGGTCGGTTCTGCGGGCATGGACGGGGCGGGTGAAAGGGGCGCCGGTCATCTTACCCCGCAGCGTGCCGTCACCACTCAATTATCCGCCGCAGGCGCCGTTAACCACTGCGTGCCCCGCTGACGGGCGTGTCATCCGGAGCAAGATCGCGTGGACCAAGGGATCATCGCCAGCCTGCTGCAGCACCCGCTTGCGTCGGCGCTGGTCATCGTCGACCGTACCGGGCGCCCGCTGGCGGCCAATCCAGCCGCGCGCGAGCATGGCCTGCCGGCTACCGTGGCTGCCTATGCGCCGATGCTGGAAGATCTGCGCCTGATGGCCGCCGATGGGGGCATCGTGCCCTGCACGCTGCCGGGCGGCCCGCGCGGCCACTACGACGGTCACCTGCGCGCCGTGCATGACGGTGCCGGCAACCTGCTGGCGTTCACCCTGAGCATTCCCGAGCCGGTGCCGGTCGACGGGGGCGGGCGCTGGGAACTTGCACTGGACAGCGCCGGCCACAGCCTGTGGGACTGGGACATCCCCAGTGACCGGGTGGCGCGCACGCCGGCGCTGGGCGACGAAACGGCCACTGAGCTGCTGTCGCGCGTGCACTGCGAGGACATTGACCAGGTGCGCGCCGCGCTCGACGAGCACCTGCGCGGGCGCAGCGAGCAGTACAGTGCACAGTTCCGCTTCCGCCAGGCCGATGGCCAGTGGCGTTGGGTGCTGGATCGCGGCCGCGTGGTCGCGCGCACCGCCGATGGCCAGCCGCTGCGCATGGTCGGCACGCATACCGATATCGAACAGCAGAAGCAGCTCGAATCGCTGCTGCAGGAGCAGCAGCTGCACCTGAGCGAAGCCCAACGTATCGCCAGCATGGGCAGCTGGTCGTTCGACCCCAACAGCGGGCATTTCTGGTGGTCGCCGGAGCTGCGCTCGCTGCTGGCGCTGGAGCACGGCGCCGTGCCTGGCCAGCGGCGCTGGCTGAAGCAGCTGCACCCGCGCTCGCGCGGCGCGTTGCGTGCGGCATGGCGGCGGCTGTGGCGCGATGGTCGTGCCGCCAATCTCGAGCTGGAGCTGACCCGCGGCCATGAGCCATCACAGCACCTGCGGCTGTGGATGCAGCCGCTGCTGGACATGGACGGGCAGCCCAAGCGCCTGCTCGGCCAGGTGCAGAACATCACCGAACAGCACCAGACCGACGCGTTGATCCGCTGGCGCACGGAACTGCTGAACCGGGTTTCCGCGCTGGGCCGCATCGGCGGCTGCGAGATCGAAGTGCAGACCCGCAGCATGCAGTGGACCGAGGAGTGCTACCGCATCCACGGCCTGCGC
Source organism: Stenotrophomonas sp. T8 (assembly GCF_051853085.1). Taxonomy (NCBI): domain Bacteria; kingdom Pseudomonadati; phylum Pseudomonadota; class Gammaproteobacteria; order Lysobacterales; family Lysobacteraceae; genus Stenotrophomonas; species Stenotrophomonas sp. T8. The sequence continues at coordinate 1,791,011 of NZ_CP195329.1, forward strand.
AAGGAACCGATCACCCTCGACCAGGCGATGGCGCTGTATACCGAAGACTCGCGCGATGCGTTCGAGGCGGCGCTGGCCCGCATCGCCAACGGCGGCCTGCCCGAGCAGCTGGACCTGTGCTTCTACCGCCAGTCCGGCCTGCGTGTCTGGGTGCAGGTGCTGATCGAGCTGGATCGTCGTGACGGACTGCCGCCGCGCTTCGTCGTCCTGTTCCGTGACATCACCCGCGAGCGCGAGGCCAACGAGCGCATCGAACTGCTGGCCCACTACGATCTGCTGACCGGCCTGCCCAATCGCGTGCTGCTCGGTGAACAGACTGCCGAGGCCATCGAGGAGGCGCGTGATCGCGGCACCTCGTTGGCGATGCTGTTCATCGACCTGGATGGCTTCAAGACCATCAACGACAGCTTCGGCCACGCCACGGGTGATGCGCTGCTGAAGGCTGCCGCCACCCGCCTGCACCAGAACCTGCGCAACAACGATCTGTTTGGCCGTTTCAGCGGCGACGAGTTCATCGTCGTACTGCGCGACCTGGCTGAGCCCGAGGATGCGGGACATGTCGCCCGCAAGCTGATTGCCTCGCTGGCCGAGCCGCTGCGCCGTGGCGAGACCACGCTGAAGGTCGGTGCCAGTGTCGGCATCGCGATGCTGGGCGATGCGCAGACCGATTTCGATTCACTGCTGCGCGCTGCCGACGCCGCCATGTACGCGGCCAAGGAAGCCGGACGCAACACCTACCAGTACTACAGCCAGGATGCCCTGGCCCGCATCCAGCGCAGGCTGGAGCTTGAGCACGCGCTGCACGGTGCGATCGAGCGCGAGGAGTTCAGCCTGGCCTATCAGCCGCTGCTGCATGCCCACCAGGGCGAGCCGCCGGCAATCGAAGCACTGCTGCGCTGGCATCGCCCCGGCATCGGCTATTGCAGCCCGGCCGAGTTCATTCCCATCGCCGAGAAATGCGGCGAGATCGTGCGCATCGGCGACTGGGTACTGAACGAAGCCTGCCGCCAGGCAACCGCCTGGGACCGGGCAGGACTGCATTTCGACCGCATCGCGGTCAACGTGTCGGCGGTGCAGCTGCGTGATCGCGGCTTCGCCGAGCGCGTGATCGACATCTGCCATGCCCACGGCTGGCCGCCGCAGCGGCTGGAGCTGGAACTGACCGAATCGGCGCTGATCCGTGACACCGACATCCTGCGCCACTGCTTCGACGTGCTCGAACGGCACGGCGTGCCGCTGGCGGTGGACGACTTCGGTACCGGTTTCTCCAACCTCAACTACCTCAACCGCTTCCCGGTGGGGCGCCTGAAGATCGACCGCAGTTTCGTGCAGGGCATGCTGCACGACTCGGGTACGGCCGAGGTGACCCAGGCCATCGTCCACCTGGGCCACGCGCTGGGCATGAAGGTGGTGGCCGAGGGCGTGGAAACGCACCAGGAAGAGGACATGCTGCGCCGCCAGGGCTGCGACGAGATCCAGGGCTACCTGTACTCGCGCCCGCTCAGCCCGCGTGACCTGGCGCAATGGCTGCGCCAGCAGCGTCCGTTACCGATGCGCACCGACGCCAGCAGCGAAGCGGTGCTGGTGCGCTGACCACCCGACGCTGGTAGGTGCCGACCGTTGGTCGGCACGGATGCATGTACCTCGCGATCATCCACGCATGGCGTGGTTCTACTTGCAGCACCTGCAGTGGCGAGTGCCGGAGCCTGCCACGGTGGGTGCCGACCGTTGGTCGGCGCCGATGCCAGAGATCGCGACCAGCAATGAACGGCGCGGGTTTACCTGTCTTCAGCATCAGACCGCAAGGACCGTCTTGCTGCTGTCTGCTTGGCGAGTGACTTCAATTCAGCGAGACGATCCCGCTTGACCAGGTGCGCTGCCTGCCAGCCACCTTCAACAACCGAGGGTGAGAAGCTGTAGATCTCGTTGGGAGCCAGGTGGCCCAGTAAATCGAGTGCGCGTGCGTACAGGGGCTGCTCGTCATCGTCGGTGGCATCGAGATCGGGCGCATCCAGGACGTGCAGCAGGAACTCCAGTTTCCAGTTGCGTTCAGTCGCGTCGGCAGTGGCTGCTACATCCGAGTCCGCCGAAACCTGTCCGCTGTGCGGGTCGATGCTGATATGCATGGAGGTGTTCTCTCCACACAAGAGCATCTGGCCGAAAGGTGTCACCGCATAGGCATGGAACCGATCAGCACCCTCCATCGGAGTGCCCTGCAGGAAGGCTGCGACAACCCCTGAGTACAGGTGCGGATCGACCAAGATGAGCCTGTCGTCGCGATAGCGTGCGAACCCGTCGCGTCGCCACAGCGCCAGCAGCAGGTCGGGCAGCACGCCCTTCCATGCGGCAAGAGTCGCCTCGGAGAGCGCCTCGCCCCGGGAGCTCGCACTGAAGCTCTCCATGAACGCCCTGGTTTCAAAGCTTGATTCCTGCGCTTCGATGCCTGGTTCCACCAACGCATTCCTCCCGGCGTCGAATGGCAGATAATCCAGGAATGTCAGCATTCGCTCGGCCTGTGTGGCTTCCTTGTTCGCCTCCTGAGTTGAGATGATGGCCGCTGTGTTTCCAGAGACGAGCAACAATGTTCCCGCCGAAAGGCTTTGCCAGGGCTCGTTCAGCACCAGATAGCGCTCGGGTGCCTCGTCTACATCCGCGTCCAGGATGATGACCTGTGGACCATCCTTCACACACCCGGCGGAGATCTCGACAGTTGCATCGGTCACACCTGCATCAGGATCGGTCACATCTACAGGTGCGGAGTAGGGCTGTTGAAACTCGCCGAAGGACTGGAGCGCTTGGTGAAGGGCGAGCAGGGAGTCGGGATCTACGGCAAGCGGTTCTGAAGCAACCGGGAGCTGCAAAGCGAGTGAAAGGCAGAGGGCGGCGCTGGTCATCGGGCTGATCTGAACCGGAATCGGCCCTTTACGATGAAGGGCCGAGCGCTCACGATCCATGCAAACAATCCGAAAATCGTGAGTCGCGGGGCATCATCCACGCATGGCGTGGATCTACCTCGAAAATTCCGCCTTCAACTGCATGCGCAGCGCCTCGACGATGGCGGCATAGCGGCGCTTCTGGACCAGATAGCTGGCCAGGAACAGCGGCAGCACCAGCAGCATCGGCGCCACCGTCGGACGCATCGCCACCAGTGGCAACAGCAGCAGCGACAGGATCGCCACGAACCAGCTGCACAGGCCGATCACCCGTACCTCGTGCCGCCGTGCGTTGAGCACGATGCGTCCACGCATCACCGGGAAGTAGCGCAGGCCGAAGCTCGGCGCGAAGCTCTCGCGGAACGTCATGCTGCCATCGGGCAGCGCATGGAAGGCCAGCCGCAGCCACTTGTCCTGCGGCAGGTCACGCTCCAGGCTGCCCAGCGAGAGCCGGGCCTGCATGGCCGATGATGCCGCGATGCGTTCGTTGAACAGGGCGATGCCCCAGCTGAAATAGCCGGTCACCCAGGCCATCAGAAGGACGGTCTCGATCAGGACCACTGCGATCAGGGCAATGACCATCGGTCTTCCATGAACGGGACCGGAGCATCATGCCATGCGGGACACGACACCCACGCATGGCGTGGATCTACTTCAGCGCTTCCCCATCCAACCCCAGATCCCACGCCAGGCCCAGCAGCGCCTCGTCCACCCGCGATGGGGCCGGGCGCGCGTCCGCCAGCTGCTGCAGTTCGCGGATCTCTTCGCGGGCGACATCTTCCAGCTGCTGCAGCTGCTCACGCACGCTCGCGTTGCGCGGGCGCTCGGTGTCGGTGAGGGCGGGCAGGGCGTGGATCAGGGTCATGGTGTGCGTACAGGGTGCATCCAACGGCGGGTCACAGGCAAAGGCCCCGGACGAACCGGGGCCTTGCGGGCTGCCGGCGAGGGCAGCGGACATCAGGATCAGAACAGCTCGACGGTGCCGGCGCCCATGCTCTGCTGGGCGACGGGCTTGTGCGGCGGGCGTTCCCATTCGCTGCGCAGCTCGCGCAGGCGGTTGCCGGTGCGCTGCAGGGCGCTGGCGATCTCTTCGTCGAACACGCCGCCATTGCGGTGCAGCAGCTCCTGCAGGGCCACCGCTTCGCGGTTGATCGCGGTCAGGCGGTCCAGGTGGGTGTGCACGCCGCCCAGCGCCTGGGTGGCGATGTCTTCGAACTGCAGGGCGCGCACGGCTTCGGCCACGCTGCCATCGATCGCACGGGCGCACTCGGACACTTCGCGCATGCCGTCGCCGAGCGAGGCATTGATCTGCGCGACGTTGTCGAGCATTGCCGCCGCTTCCTGGCGCGCTTCGCGGGAGCGGTCCATGTCACGCGAGGCCATGTGCGAGACCGTCTCGCGCACCTTGGCGATGGCGTCCTTGGAGCTGTGCGCCAGCTTGCGGATCTGCTCGTTGAAGGTGGTCGAGCGCTCGGACAGGTTGCGCACTTCGTCAGCGACCACGGCGAAGCCACGACCGGCCTCACCGGCACGGGCCGCTTCGATGGCGGCGTTCAGCGCCAGCAGGTTGGTCTGGTCGGCGATCGACTTGACGTCTTCCAGCAGCGCGAAGATGCCATCCAGGTGCTGCGCCATCTGGTCGATGTGCTGCACGGTGGTGCTGCTCTGGCCGCTCACCTGTTCCAGCGCTTCCACCAGCTGTTCCATGCGGTGGCTGGCGTGCTGGGCGAAACGGGCAACGTCGAGGCCGGCATTGCCTTCATCGCCGGCGCGGTCGACGATACGCGACAGGGCCTGGCTCTGCTGGCGCGACTTGCGGTTCATCGCATCGAAGCTGCCACCGAGGCTGGAGACCGCCTGGCGGATCAGGTCACGGGCGCGTTCCACTTCGCCGCGCGAACCCTCGATCTCGTTGCCGACGAAATTGCGCAGTTCGGTCAGCAGCTGGTCCTGCTCACGCAGGACACGGGCGTGTTCCGGGGAACGGTGTGCCTGAGCGCGGGTGGTCCACCACGCAAAGCCGAGCCAGCTCAGCGTCATCGTGGTCAGGATCGCCCATCGCAGGGCGGCCGGCCATTCGAATCCGATGGCGAAGGGGAGCAGCAGGGTCAGAGCCAGGGGGGCGGCCAGACGGATGAAAATGCGTGAGTACATGGACGTTCTCGGGAGGTGCACGGAGGATGTATCGGCCGTACCCCCTTTCTCTTTAACGTCGATGTGCCTGGAAGTGCATTCTGAATGCGCCGGATTTCCGGCGCCTGTGCGGTCTCGGGGTCGGATCCCTTTTCCATGGGAAAGGGCTCTGACCCCACACCCTCAGGCCAGCAGGCGGTCCACGGCCTCGATCATCGCCTTTCGCCCGAACAGGAAGTCCCAGTAGCTGCCGCCCAGCTGGCGCCACAGCACTGCCGAGCGCACCGCCGCCAACAGCAGGGCACGGATCTCGGCCACCACGCCGGCCTGGCCCAGGTAGTGCGGGTTGCCCTGCACCATCACCCGCGGCTTGAGGTGGCTGATGGTGTCCGCGTACAGGCTTCCCAGGCTGGCCAGCACATCCGGGTGGCCGCTGTCGCCCAGTTCGGTGGCCTGGCGCTGGGCACGCTCGATGCCCGAAGCAACCTTGTTCACGGTGGCGCCATCCTGAACGAAGCGGCGCTCCAGCTGCAGCACCGACAGCGCCAGCTTCGGCAGGATCGGATCCTGGCCCTGGTTGCGGAAGTAGTTGTGCAGCAGGCGCAGCCCGGCCTTCAGTGCATGGCGGTCACCGAACACCGCCTGCGGCGAGGACGCATCGACACGGAACACGCTGTCCACGGCGGTGCGCACGGCGGCGGCGTCGGAATGGCCGGTATCGGCGATGCGGCGTACCTGCTGCAGGGCCTGGGCAATGCCGGCCAGGGCCAGGACGCGGTCGTCGACAGTGAAACTCATGCAGCGATTACCTCAAAAGGGGGAGGGGGTGGTGCGCAGGCGCTGTTCCAGCGGCGCATCGGTGGCGGCGATCACCGCGCCACCCAGGCACACATCACCGTCATACAGCACCAGCGATTGACCGGGGGTAACGGCGCGCTGCGGGCGCGCGAAGGTGACCAGCACGCTGCCATCGTCCAGCACGTTGACCGTACACGGCTCATCGGGCTGTCGGTAGCGGGTCTGGGCGGTGCATTCGAAGCGCCGCGCGGGTGGCGAGCCCGCGATCCAATGCGCCGGCTCCGAGCGCAGGCGCTCGGACAGCATCCATGGGCTGTCGCGGTCCTGGTCGACGTACAGCACGTTGTTGGCCACATCCTTGCCGACCACGTACCACGGTGCGGCCGGGCGGCCGCGTACGCCGCCGATGTTCAGGCCCTCGCGCTGGCCCAGGGTGAAATAGAACACGCCCGGATGTTCGGCGATCACGCTGCCGTCGGCCGGGTCGAGGATCTGGCCGGGCCTGGCCGGCAGGTAGCGGCCGAGGAACTCGCGGAAATCCCGCTCGCCGATGAAGCAGATGCCGGTGGAGTCCTTCTTGGCATGGGTCGGCAGGCCGACGTCGCGCGCAATCCGGCGCAGGTCGGTCTTCTCCAGGTCGCCGATCGGGAACAGGGTGGCCGCCAGCTGCTCCTGGCCCAGCTGGTGCAGGAAGTAGCTCTGGTCCTTGGAACGGTCGGCGCCGCGCAGCAGCAGCCACTGGTGGCCGCGCTGGGTCACCCGCGCGTAGTGGCCGGTGGCGATGCGCTCGGCGCCCAGCTCGCGGGCGGCATCCAGGAAATGCTTGAACTTCACCTCGCGGTTGCACAGCACGTCCGGGTTCGGCGTGCGGCCAGCGGCGTATTCGGCCAGGAAGTGCTCGAACACGCCCTGCCAGTACTCACTGGAAAAGTCCCGGAAGTGGAACGGGATACCGAGCAGGCCGCATACGGCGACCGCATCGCGGCGGTCATCCTCGGCGCGGCAGTCACCGCTGCCGTCGTCGGCCCAGTTCTGCATGAACAGGCCGGCCACGGCCTCGCCCTGCTGGACCAGGCGCCAGGCGGCGACCGAAGAGTCGACACCACCCGAGACGCCCACCATCACGCGCGGCGTGCTCATGCGACCTCCCGGACCAGCGAAAGCGGATGGCGCTGGCCACCCAGGTAATCCGCCACCACCTGCCAGACCAGCGGGCTGCGCTGGCGCTCACCGGCAGCCTGCAGCTCGGCCGGGGTCAGCCACAGCGCGCGGTCGATGCCGGTATCCAGCGGTTGGGCCGGGTCGTGCGAGACCGGGCGCGCTGCGTAGCAGAAGCGCAGGAAGGCGATGCCGTCGCCGGCAGTCCACTGGTAGCAGCCGATGAAATGGGTCAGCTGCACGGTCCAGCCGGTTTCCTCCCGGGTCTCGCGCAGGGCTGCCTCGGCCAGGCTTTCGCCTGGCTCGAGGTGGCCGGCCGGCTGGTTCAGCACCTGGCGGCCTTCAATGGTCTCTTCGACCAGCAGCACGCGGCCGCCGTCAACCACTACCGTGGCGACGGTGGCGTGCGGTGCCCAGCGCGGGTCCGGCGTGGCGTTCAACTCAGAACTCGTCCTTCTTGGTCAGCTCCAGCTCCATCGCGTCGGCGGTGCGGATGGCCGCATCGATGGCGTCGCTGAGCTGGTCCGGGGTGGCATCGGCGTCGATCTTGACCACGAACATGGCGGTGGTGTCCTGCTTCACCCAGCCGCCCATCTTGGCGTCCTGCGAATCTTCCAGCAGGCGGTTGGCCACGGCCACCGGGAACTGCTTGGTCTTGGCGTTGTAGGCCGGCGACCAGATCTCGCGGATGTTGTGGCTGCCGAAATCCTCCACCGCCGAGCGCACGTAGACCATCTGGGTGCGGTCACCCTCGACGTCGAAGACCATGCGGTAGTCGCCATCCTCGTCGACTTCGTAGGTATAGCCCAGCTTGTCCAGGTGGCGGGCCACGGACTTGTCGGCGCTGGTTGCGGCAGTGGCAGAGCCGGCAGCGGCCAGCGCGATCAGCAGGGCGGGAAGAAGGGTCCTTTTCATGAAGATCCTGTGAAACAGTGTTGGGAGAGGATGCAATTGTGACGGTGGGCGTGCGTGCCGTCCAATCTGCGGCGGGCCGACGCAGGCCTGCCCGAGCCCCTATAATGGACGGATGCCCCATGAGTCCTCCCCCGATTCCCAGCACGAGCACGGCGTTGCCGTAGAGCCCGCGCGCCCGGAAGTGGCGCCGCCACCGTTCTACCAGGTGATGCTGCTCAACGACGACTACACCCCGATGGATTTCGTGGTGGATGTGCTGCAGCAGTTCTTCAGCATGGACCTGGACAAGGCCACCCAGGTGATGCTGCACGTCCACACCCGCGGCCGCGGCGTCTGCGGTGTCTTCACCCGTGAAGTGGCGGAGACCAAGGTTGCCCAGGTCAACGAGTACTCGCGGATGAACCAGCATCCGCTGCTGTGCACGATGGAAAAGGCCTGACCGGCTGGCGATTCTCGTCCGGGCACAACGATCCCGGACCCAGTGTGCCCACCAAGGCGGGCACCTACCGAAGCAGAGGCCTGCGGAGCCGAGGCTGCGCTCGGCTGCTTTTCGTTCAGATGTTCCGCATTCCCGGAAGCACAGTCGAGCATGGGCTCGGCTCTACAGGTCGAGATCACCCCGCCGCCAGCGCCTCCAGCGCCATCCGCGCCACGGCCTCGTCGACCTCGGCAGGGTCGCCATCATCCCTGAACCATACCGCCGACAGCCCCGCACTCGCCGCGATCCAGCGCAGCAGGCGCGTACGTTCCAGGCCGGCCAGCGCAGTGACCTGTTCCAGCCGTGCGGCAAACCGCTCGGGCCGCGTCGCAACGTGGATGCCCGGGCCGCAGAGATCCGGGTTGCTGAACAGCGTCGTGTAATCGAACGCACGGTCGCCCAGCAGCCGCTTCGGGTCGATCGCCAGCCAGCCGCGCGCGCCGAAATCCAGCACGTTGTCGTGGTGCAGGTCGCCGTGCAGCGGCCGGATCTCCTGTTCGTCACGCAGCAGCCCCTCCGCCAGTGATCTGCACTGTTCCAGCAGTGGCGGCAGCGCGGCCCTTGGCTGCAGCAGATCGGCGAACCATGTACGCAGGCAGACCAGTTCCGCTGGCGGCGCGCTCCGTGGCCGGTGCAGCCGTTGCAGGACCTGGCACAGGATCGTGGTGCAGGCCTCATCGTCGCCCTCGATCGAGCGTTGCCGCAGCGAGTCGCCGCCGGCACGTTCGATCAGGATCGCCGGCCCGGCGTGGGCCAGCAGGCGGGCAGCGCCATCGCCGTCCCACCAGCGCAGCAGGCGATGGCTGTTCTGCTCCTCCGCTTCGCTGCTGATCTTCAGCATCGCCGGCTCGCCGGCAGCGGTCAGCACCGGCCAGAGCCGGGCGTGAGGTGTTTCGATGGCCGGGCCATCACGCCGCAATCGCCAGCGGCTCAGGTAGGGTTCGCTCATGCCGGTTGAGGTCTTCTGGAGTGAACGAAGATCAAGCGTTCTGCAGTGCTAACGCCATCTGAACGCAGCAATCCGCTAGGGTGATGGAAATCGCGTAGTCAGGCCGCATATTGTTCCCATCTGCCGCCGGAGTAATCCATGTTCAGCAAAGACCTCGAACACACCATCGGCCAGTGCTACAAGCGCGCCCGTGAGGCCCGGCATGAGTTCATGACGGTCGAACACCTGCTGTTGGCACTGCTCGACAACCCGTCCGCCCAGGCCGTCCTGAAAGCCTGTGGTGCCGACGCCGAACGCCTGCGCCAGGAGCTGGAGCAGGCCATCGAGGCCTCGGTGTCACGCCTGGCCGAAGATGACGGCCGTGACACCCAGCCGACCCTGGGCTTCCAGCGGGTGCTGCAGCGGGCCGTGTACCACGTGCAGTCCTCGGGCAAGAAGGAGGTCACCGGCGCCAACGTGCTGGTCGCCATCTTCGGCGAAAAGGACTCCCACGCCGTCTACTACCTCAACCAGCAGGACGTGACCCGGCTGGATGTGGTCAATTACCTGTCCCACGGCATCGCCAAGCTGGGCGAGGAAGGCGAGCAGCCGTCCTCCTCCTCCGACGGCGAGGGCCGCATGGAAGGCGGGGAGGGCGAGCCGAAGGGCGATGCCCTGACCGAATTCGCCAGCAACCTCAACGAACAGGCCCGGTCCGGCCGCATCGATCCCCTGGTCGGTCGTGGCGACGAGATCGAGCGCACCATCCAGGTCCTGTGCCGCCGCCGCAAGAACAACCCGCTGTACGTGGGCGAGGCCGGCGTGGGCAAGACCGCCATCGCCGAGGGCCTGGCCCGCCGCATCGTCGAGGGCTCGGTACCCGACGTGCTGGCCGACGCGGTGATCTACTCGCTCGACCTGGGTGCGCTGGTGGCCGGCACCAAGTACCGCGGCGACTTCGAGAAGCGGCTGAAGGGTGTGTTGACCGCGCTGAAGAAGGTGCCCAACGCAGTGCTGTTCATCGACGAGATCCACACCATCATCGGCGCCGGCTCGGCGTCGGGCGGCACCATGGATGCGTCCAACCTGATCAAGCCGGCGCTGGCCTCCGGCGAGCTGCGCTGCATCGGTTCGACCACTTTCCAGGAATACCGCGGCATCTTCGAGAAGGACCGGGCACTGGCCCGCCGCTTCCAGAAGATCGATATCGTCGAGCCTACCGTGGGCGAGACCTACGAGATCCTGCAGGGCCTGAAGTCCAAGTACGAGCTGCACCACAGCGTGACCTATTCGGATGAAGCGCTGCAGGCTGCGGTGGACCTGTCGGTGAAGCACATCGGCGACCGCCTGCTGCCGGACAAGGCCATCGACGTGATCGACGAGGCCGGTGCCCGCCAGCGCCTGCTGCCGGAAGGCCAGCGCAAGGAGCTGATCGACGTCGAGGAAGTGGAGGCGATCGTCGCCAAGATGGCGCGCATCCCGACCAAGCAGGTCAGTGCCACCGACAAGGATGTGCTGCAGCACCTGGAGCGCAACCTGAAGATGGTGATCTTCGGGCAGGATCCGGCCATCGAGACGCTGTCCTCGGCAATCAAGCTGGCCCGCTCGGGCCTGGGCAACCCGGAGAAGCCGATCGGCAACTTCCTGTTCGCCGGCCCGACCGGTGTCGGCAAGACCGAGGTGACCAAGCAGCTGGCGCTGCAGCTGGGCATCGAGCTGGTCCGCTTCGACATGTCCGAGTACATGGAGCCGCATTCGATCAGCCGCCTGATCGGTGCCCCTCCGGGCTACGTCGGCTTCGACCAGGGTGGCCTGCTGACCGAGAAGATCGTCAAGACGCCGCACTGCGTGCTGCTGCTGGACGAAATCGAGAAGGCGCACCCGGACATCTTCAACATCCTGTTGCAGGTGATGGACCGCGGCGTGCTGACCGATACCAACGGTCGTGAGGCCAACTTCAAGAACGTGGTGCTGGTGATGACCACCAATGCCGGCGCGGCGCAGGCCTCGCGGCGCTCGATCGGCTTCACCAAGCAGGACCACGCCACCGACGCGATGGAGACCATCCGCCGCAGCTTCACCCCGGAATTCCGCAACCGCCTCGATGCGGTGGTGCAGTTCCAGGCGCTGGGCTTCGAGCACATCCTGCGCGTGGTCGACAAGTTCCTGATCGAGCTGGAGATGCTGCTGCAGGACAAGCACGTCAGCCTTTCGGCCACGCCAACCGCGCGCGACTGGCTGGCCCACCACGGCTTCGACCCGCTGATGGGGGCGCGTCCGATGGCCCGCGTGATCCAGGACAGGATCAAGCGTCCGCTGGCCGACGAGCTGCTGTTCGGCAAGCTGGTCAACGGCGGCAAGGTGAGCATCGATGTGCGCGACGACGAGCTGGTGGTCGAAACCCAGGCCGAACCGGAGCGCCTGCTGCCGGTCACCGTGGAATGAACTGACCCCCCGGCCGGTTTCGGCGGACCTGAAATGACAAGGGCGGCTTCGGCCGCCCTTGTTGTACGCGACGTCAGCGGCTGCGCTGGCGGGCTTTCTTCTTGAAGGTTGCCTCGTCAACTGGTTCGATCTGCGACACGATGCAGCGGCTGGAATCGGTGTTCAGCTGGCTGCGGCCGGCAGCGCACAGCAGGCCCTGCTGGCCGTCCGTGGCGAAGCTCAGTTTCCGCGAGTAGCCTGCCGCCGAGCAGTCGTCCTGGAAATGCACGAGGTAGTGGTCCTGGCCATTGCGCAGCAGGATGTTGCGCGAGGCGCCGGCGCGCACCAGTTGCTGGTCGCTGCCCAGTTGGATGCAGTCAGCGGCGTTCGCCGCAGCGGGGGCATCGGCGGCGTGCGCAGGCAGCGCGCTGGCGGACACGGCAAGGGCGACGAGCAGAGCGGTCAGCGGGAGCATGTTCATGGCAGGGCAGGGGGGGTGGCGGTCCGGACTGGACCGGGTCCCACGATGCTGCTACGGATGCAGATGCGAATCTGCCGCAAGCAGGGCTGACCGACGTCACGGTGAGTTCGGTCACGATGACCTCCGGCAGGGCCGGATTGCAGGCATGACAAAAGGCCAGCAACCAGGGCTGGCCTTGTCGAAGTGGCGCAGCGCGCCGACCGCTTACTTCATGCGGTAGGTGATACGACCCTTGGTCAGGTCGTACGGGGTCATTTCAACCTTGACCCGGTCACCGGTGAGGATGCGGATGTAGTTCTTGCGCATGCGGCCGGAGATGTGGGCGATGATTTCGTGCCCATTTTCCAGACGAACGCGGAAAGTGGTGTTCGGCAGCGTCTCGCTGACGGTGCCCTCGAACTCGATGGAATCGTCTTTCGACATGTAGTCCTGTGCGGTTCAGAAAACGGCCACGCTGGGCCTAAGGCGCGGTATTTTACGCGTGACCGGCCCAGCTTGCAAAGTTTGTGTTAACCGCCGGCCAAATGCCGGGCTGGCAAGCGTCCGACGGCCTGTGTCCACGAGCCTTCACGGCCGTCATGGCGCACGGCCTGGCGCACGTGCTGCAGGAATTCCGAGCGCGGCAGGTGTTCGGCGCCCATCCGCAGCAGGTGCGGATTTTCCACCTGGGCGTCGATCAGCTCCCAGCCCCAGCCGTGAATCGTGGACGCCAGTGCCGCCAGCGCGATCTTGGAACCCCCGCTGGCGCCGCTGAACATGCTCTCGCCGAAGAACATCGACCCGATGGCCACTCCGTAGATGCCGCCGACCAGCGACTGACGGTCCCAGACTTCGAACGAATGGGCGAAGCCGAGATCGTGCAACTGGCTGTAGGCCTCGACCATCGCCGGGCTGATCCAGGTGCCGTCCTGGCCGGGCCGAGGTGCCGCCGCACAGGCGCGCATCACCTGGCTGAAGGCGGTGTCGGCGGTGACCTCCCACGTGCTACCGCGCAGCTGGCGGCGGAAGCGGCTGGACAGGTGCACGCCATCGGTGCGGAACACCATGCGCGGATCAGGCGACCACCACAGGATCGGCTCGCCCTCGCTGAACCACGGAAAGATGCCGCCGGCGTAGGCGTTGAGCAGGCGCGCTGGATGCAGATCGCCACCCACCGCGAGCAGGCCGTCGGGCTGGCGCAGGGCGGTCTCGGCCGGAGGGAAGGGCGCGTCCGGCGCATCGGCCAGGCGCCAGGGCAGCTGACGGGTCATGCCGGCATTGTAGTCGTCGCGGCCCCGCGCGAATGCCGCGGTAGATGCCAACCCTGGTTGGCTGGTCACCCGTCCGCGCGAAATGGGCTGTGCCCCAGCAGCTCCTGCCGGTACCGCCGCACATCGCGCCGCTCCTGCCGGCACCACTCCTGCAACGCCTCGGCGAAATCCGCGTCGGCCACCCAATGCCGACTGCGCACCAGTGCTGGCAGGAAGCCGCGCGCCAGTTTGTGCTCGCCCTGGGCGCCCGGCTCGAAACGGCTCAGGCCTTCGCGCAGGCAGTATTCGATGCCCTGGTAGTAGCAGGCTTCGAAATGCAGGCCGGGCAATGTGGCGCCGCCCCAGTAGCGACCGTACAGCGTGTCACCACCGCGCAGGCAAAGTGCGCCGGCAATCGGCTGGCCTTCCTGCTCGGCCAGGAACAGCACCAGCCCGCGTCCCAATGAAATGGCCAGATGGCGCAGGAAGGCCTCGGTCAGCGCCGGGGCATTGCCGTACTCAAGGAAGGTCTGCAGGTAGAAGCGGTACATCGCCTGCAGGTCGGCGCGGCCGGCTTCATCGCCGTGTACCACGCGGAAGCTGATGCCCTGGCGGGTGACCTTGGCCCGTTCCTGGCGGATGTTCTTCCGATGCTTGTGGTTCATCGCACCGAGGAACTGCTCGAATGTCGCCCAGTCACCCGGGTTCTGCCACTGGAACTGCACGTCCTCGCGCAGCAGCCAGTCATCGCCGAACAGGGCCTCGTCCACTGCGGTGTGGAAGTTGATATGGGCCGATGACACCTCCAGTGCTGGCAGTGCGTCGCGCAACGCCGACAGCAGCGTGGTGCGCTCTGAATCGTGACGGGCCAGCAGGCGCGGCCCGGTGACCGGCGAGTACGGCACCGCGCCCAGCCATTTCGGGTAGTAGTCGCGGCCATGCCGGGCATAGGCGTTGGCCCAGGCATGGTCGAACACGAATTCGCCGTGGGAGTTGGTCTTCAGGTAGCCCGGAATGGCGCCGATCAGGCGCTCGCCCTCCCAAAGCGTGAAGTGCCGGGGTTGCCAGCCCCAGTCCTCGCGCAGGCAGCCGTGCTGTTCCAGGCCTGAGAGGAAGGCGTGGCTGACGAACGGATTCTGGCCGTCGTGCAGGGCGTCCCAGTCGGTGGCGGGAATGGACTGCAGGGAGTCGAGGAAGCGGGCGGAGGGCATGGTTGGCAAGGATAGGCCAGGTGGATCGCGAACGGTGCTGGCGGGGCTGGGTTGGTTTGTTCCGGTTGGGGATGAGGAAAGTTTGAATTGTCCATCCGTGTGCGCTGGGTTGCGGAATGCCTGAATTCGAAAGGACAGAGTGAGCTGCGCCGCTGGAGCGGTGCATTCACTCTTTGCATGGAGTAGCCAAAATGAACCAGAAGCTTCGCCTTGGATCCCTTTCTGTTCTGCTGTCTCTTGTGGGCGGCGGACTGTTGATCAGCCCCGCGCAGGCCGTTGACGCTCCTCGTGCGGTGGAGCAGGACACTGGGCTCGACATCCTCTTGACCCAGAAGGCGCGCGACATTCTGGAGAGCGTTCGTCTTGTAGATGGCCAGGCGCGCAGTCGCCGGGTTGAGGTATCAGCAGATATCGCCAACGGTGTAGTGACCGTGGCGCTGGATCGGGTCTTCCTTCCTGCCGATTACGGGCCGTCGTTCGAGGATCAGCGAAGCGAGATCAGTTTTGGACTACTGCATTGGGCCGAGCAGGCGGCTCCGTTCAGTCGTGTCGTTTTTCTGTATGACGGGAAAGAGATCGAATACTACTTTCCTGAGATAAAGGCTGCGGACGATGCGGCGCGGGAAGCGGGGGAAGCGCTGCGGCGGACGCGTGGAACGCCTGGGTCCGGGATGGCGTTTGTCGCAGCCGGGCATGGGTATTTCTACAGCTACAAGGACAACCGGTGGGTGACCTCAAGGGATGAATGGAATGGCGTCTCGGAGGGGCTGTTGACTCCGTCGTACGCCGCGGACCTGAAGGCGATGATCGAGCAAAGGAGTCAAATGCCTGTCATCCGCCCGCGCGTTCAGATCACGGGAACGACTCATCCTCCGAGTGGTGAGGAGTGGTGGACCATAGCTGCGCGCTACGCGATTGCCGAGCAGTATCCGGCCGAGACAAAGATATGGAACACGTACGCAGGCAGTACGCTTTGGGATCGGGAGGAGCGTGAAGACATCAACAGTCGGCCGCTTCTCGCAAACCACCACGGAGCTGAGGTGGCGATTCATCTGCACAGCAATGGAGAACCCTCGGGGGCCGCGCGCGGTACTCGTGTGATCGTGCAACCTGGTAGGCCGATGGATGCTGCTCTTGCAGAGAGTGTCCTGTGCTCGATGAAGGAGCTGATTCACTCGCTACCTGAGTATGCGGCATTCACCGTGGCTCCCGCTCCGCACGCGCTGAACAAGGGGGAGAACCGAGAGGCGCACATGCCATCGATCATCGTAGAGACGGCGTTTCACACGAATCCGGATGATGCCAAGGCGCTGCAGGACCCCGTCTTCCGCTCGGCGTCGATGAAAGGGGTGGAGAAGGGCTATCGCCTGTGGGTATCAGGAAAGACCTGCGAGCCCCTGGCATTGCATCCGGTGCCGGATACCGACGTGCCGATCCAAGCGGCCCGGGACATTGAACTTGGATATGCCGGGAATCCCCAGTATCCGGTGTCGGTTGAGCTCTCGCTGGCGTCCTGTTCGGAGGAAGGCGCGTGCACGCCATCGGCGACGACGTTCGATGACCCTGCCAAACCGCTGACCATCAATCTCGCCTGCAATGGCCCAGACCCGGGTGTCGCGCGCTGGATTGCTGTACTGCGCGACGCGGATGGCGTTGCCACGGCACCGGTCGAGTTCTCGCAGGCGTGCGTACGGGCGTGAGGGCAGGCTTCGGTCTGCCAGGCATGGCCTGGCACTACTGAAAGCACAAAGGCCGACGCTTTCGCGTCGGCCTTGCCTGAGTCGAGCATGGCTCGACTCTACAGAGCATAACCAGCGCTTCAGCTGGCCTTCCCCTGCGCGTCCAGGTAGCGCTCGGCGTCCAGCGCGGCCATGCAGCCGAAGCCGGCCGAGGTGATCGCCTGGCGGTAGTGCTGGTCGGCCACGTCGCCGGCGGCGAACACGCCTTCCACCGAGGTCTGGGTGGCGTTGCCGCCCAGGCCCGAGCGGATTTCCAGGTAGCCGTTGTTCATCGCCAGCTGGCCGTCGAACAGGGTCGTGTTCGGATGGTGGCCGATGGCCACGAAGAAGCCGTGGGCGTCGATGTCGCGGGTGCTGCCGTCCAAGGTGGACTTTACGCGCACGCCAGTCACGCCGGCATCGTTGCCCAGCACTTCCTCCACCTGGTGGTGCCAGACGGTCTCGATCTTGCCTTCGGCCACCTTCCTGAACAGCTTGTCCTGCATGATCTTTTCCGCCTTCAGGGTGTCGCGGCGGTGGACCAGGTAGACCTTGCGGGCGATGTTGGACAGGTACAGCGCCTCTTCCACGGCGGTATTGCCGCCGCCGACCACGACCACGTCCTGGTCGCGGTAGAAGAAGCCGTCACAGGTGGCGCAGGCGGAGACGCCGCGGCCCTTGAAGGTCTCTTCGGTCGGGATGCCCAGGTACTTGGCGGTGGCGCCAGTGGCGATGATCAGCGCGTCGCAGGTGTACTCGTGGCTGTCGCCGATCAGCTTGAACGGGCGCTGCGACAGGTCGGCGGTGTGGATATGGTCGAAGATGACCTCGGTTTCGAAGCGCTCGGCGTGCGCCTGCATGCGCGCCATCAGGTCCGGGCCCATCAGGCCGTGGGCGTCACCCGGCCAGTTGTCCACCTCGGTGGTGGTCATCAGCTGGCCACCCTGCTGCAGGCCGGTGATGACGACCGGCTTCAGGTTGGCACGGGCGGCGTAGACGGCGGCGGTCCAGCCGGCCGGTCCGGAACCGAGGATGACGAGGCGCTGGTGGCGGGAGGGCAGGCTGGTGCTCATGTAAACTCGCGAAAAGGTAGATGGGACAAGGCGCTGGCGATGTTTGCGCAGCATCCAAGGCAGGTCATAGAGTGGCGGCTGGGGCAGGGCGATTCAAGCCGATGAACAGAACGCCGTCATCCAACGGTGGTTCCGGGCCTCGGATTGCCCTGTCGGGCGTCGCATAACTGAAAACTGACGCCGTCTCATTTATTATCAATCACTAACAGCGCATTCCAAAGGTATGGTCTAAGGTGGCGAAGCAGGTCCCCGAACGCTCCAAGTCCGACGACAGCAAGGCGTCACGTCGCACGGCCGCGGCGGCGACGACCGACAATCCACGCCGCCAGCGCCTCTGGCGCGATCTGGGCCTGATCGCCATCGCGCCGGCCCTGCTGTACCTGGCGGCCAGTCTGTTCACCTATTCAGCCACGGATCCGGGCTGGTCGCATACCGGCAGCGTGGTCGCGCCGGTGCACAACCTGGGTGGCCGCGCCGGGGCCTGGATTGCCGACGTGCTGCTGCAGCTGTTCGGCTACATCGCTTTCCTGCTGCCGGTGGTGCTCGGCGCACTGGCGTGGATCGCCATGTTCGGCCTCAAGCGCGAGAGCAAGGGCGAGAACGATCTGGACCCGGCGCTGCGCCTGGTCGGCCTGGTCGGTTTCCTGATCGCCGGCACCGGCTTCCTGCATGTGCGCCTGTTCAGTGGCGATGTCGCCAGTGCCGGCGGCATCCTCGGCAAGCTGGTGGGTAATTCGCTCACGGTGGGCTTCGGCGCGCTGGGGGCGAACCTGTTCGTGCTGGTATTGCTGCTGGCCTCGATCACCCTGGCCACCGGGCTGTCCTGGTTCACGGTGATGGAGAAGATCGGCCGTGGCGTGATGTCGCTGGCGCCGTTGCTGGAACGCAAGAAGGAAGAAGTCACCGAGTGGAAGCAGACCCGGGTGATGCGCGAGGAGCGCCAGGAAGTGCGCAAGGCCGACGCCGAAGTGCGCGCCAAGCGCGAGCCGGTAAAGATCGAACCGCGCCCTGAGCCGGTGATCGAGAAGAGTGATCGTGCCAAGCGCGATACCCAGATTCCGATGTTCCGTGGCGTCAACGGCGATGGTTCCGACCTGCCGCCGCTGGCGCTGCTGGATGATCCCAAGCCGCAGCCGAAGGGCTACGACGAAGAAACGCTGGAAACGCTGTCGCGGCAGATCGAGTTCAAGCTGAAGGACTTCCGCATCGATGCGCAGGTGGTCGGCGCCAACCCTGGCCCGGTCATCACCCGCTTCGAGATCGAGCCGGCACCGGGCATCAAGGTCAGCCAGATCAGTTCGCTGGACAAGGACATCGCGCGCGGCCTGTCGGTGAAGTCGGTGCGCGTGGTCGACGTCATCCCGGGCAAGTCGGTCATCGGCCTGGAAATTCCCAACGTCACCCGCGAGATGATCTTCCTGTCCGAGCTGCTGCGCTCGAAGGAATATGACAAATCGGCCAGCGTGCTGACCCTGGCGCTGGGCAAGGACATCGCCGGCCGCCCGACCGTGGCCGACCTGGCGCGCATGCCGCACCTGCTGGTGGCCGGTACGACCGGTTCGGGCAAGTCGGTGGCGGTCAACGCGATGGTGTTGAGCCTGCTGTTCAAGGCCTCGCCGAAAGACCTGCGGATGCTGATGATCGACCCGAAGATGCTCGAGCTGAGCGTCTACCAGGGCATTCCGCACCTGCTGGCGCCGGTGGTTACCGACATGAAGGAGGCCGCCAACGGCCTGCGCTGGTGCGTGGCCGAGATGGAGCGCCGCTACAAGCTGATGAGCGCGGTGGGTGTGCGCAACCTGGCTGGCTTCAACAAGAAGGTGAAGGAAGCCCAGGACGCCGGCCAGCCGCTGATGGATCCGCTGTTCAAGCCGAACCCGGAGCTGGGCGAGGCGCCGCGTCCGCTGGAAACGCTGCCGTTCATCGTCATCTTCATCGACGAATTCGCCGACATGATGATGATCGTCGGCAAGAAGGTGGAAGAGCTGATCGCGCGCCTGGCACAGAAGGCGCGTGCGGCTGGCATCCACCTGATCCTGGCCACGCAGCGCCCGTCGGTGGATGTGATCACCGGCCTGATCAAGGCCAACATCCCGACCCGCATCGCCTTCCAGGTCAGCTCCAAGATCGACTCGCGCACCATCCTCGACCAGTCCGGCGCGGAGACCCTGCTCGGCCACGGCGACATGCTGTATCTGCCGCCGGGTACTGCGCTGCCCGAGCGCGTGCATGGTGCGTTCGTGTCCGACGACGAAGTGCACCGCGTGGTCGAGCACCTCAAGGCGATGGGCCCGGCCGACTATGTCGACGGCGTGCTGGACGAAGTGCAGACGATGGGCGACGGCGTGGTCGTCGGCGCCACCGGCCTGCCCGAGAACAGCTCCGCTGGCGACGAGTCCGACCCGTTGTATGACGAAGCACTGCGGGTGGTCACCGAGACCCGCCGTGCCTCGATTTCCGGCGTGCAGCGCCGGCTGAAGATCGGCTACAACCGTGCAGCGCGACTGATCGAGGCCATGGAAGCGGCCGGCGTGGTCAGCCCGCCCGAGCACAACGGCGACCGCACGGTGCTGGCACCGCCCCCGCCGAGGTAAGACCCGACGTATCCCCCACGACGTCCAAGGAACCGACGCATGCTTCACCCCGTACCAAGCGCGCTGGCGCTGGCGCTGGCAGCCCTGATGGCTGCCGGCCCGGCACTGGCAGAAACCGCCACCTCCGCGCCCGCCACGGCGCCGCCATCCACCAGCGGCGATACCGAAGCCAGCAATAATTTCAGCATTGTCCGTTACCGCGCCGACTACCAGGTGCGGCCCGATGCGGGCAATGTGCAGACCGAAACCTACGAAGTCCTGCTCAAGACCAAGGCCTCCGTCGAGCAGTTCAGCCAGGTGCGGCTGAGCTACAGCGAGAAGATGGAAACGCTGGAAGTGCTCGGCGCCTACACCATCACTGCCGAAGGCCAGCGCCGCGACGTTCCGGCCGACCGTATCTACACGCAGGAGAGCTACTCCAGCGCTTCGGCGGCGATGTATGCCGACCGCAAGGTGCGGGTGATCGTGTTCCCGAACCTGGCCCCGGGCACGCGCCTGTACTACCAGGTGCGCCGCACCCAGGCCACGCCGTACTTCCCGGGCTATTTCGGCCTGTGGGAGACCTTCAACGTCTTCACCGAGTACGAGGACGCCGAGGTCACCCTGAGTGCGCCGGCCAACCTGCCGATGTTCGTCGACAGCCGCGGCGTGCAGGGCAGTGACCGGCCGACCGTGAAGAATGGCCAGGCGCAATGGCGCTGGCGCTACCAGCGCCGCGAGGCGATGCCGGCGCAGAACTGGTCGGCGGCGGGCTGGGAGTTCGGCCCGAACATCATGGCCAGCACGTATCGTGACTGGTCGCAGATGGGGCGCGCCTACCAGCTCAAGGCGGGCCCGGCGGCCCAGGTGACCCCGGCGCTGCAGGCGCTCGCTGATGAGATCACCGCCGGCATCAGCGACCGCCGCGAACAGGCTGATGCGCTGTATCGCTGGGTCGCGCAGAACATCCGCTATGTGGCGGTGTACCTGGGCAACGGTGGCCTGGAGCCGAACAGCGCGCAGAGCATCCTCGACAATCACTATGGTGACTGCAAGGACCACGTGACGATCCTCGAGGCGCTGCTGGCGGCCAAGGGTATCGCCAGCTCGCCGGTGCTGATCGGTGCGGGGGGCGGCCCGACGCTGCCGAAGATTCCGGTGCTGGGCCGCTTCAACCACGCCATCACCTATATCCCCGAGTTTGATCTTTACCTGGATTCGACCACCGCGTGGGCACGCTTCGGGCAGCTGCCGGAAGGTGACCTGGGTGCGCCGGTGATGCGTACCCGTGACGCCACGCTGGCGCGCACCCCGGCCAACACGCCGGAGCGTAACGCCACCTCGATGGAAGTGCGGTTCACCTTCGACGCCAACGGCAACCTGCGCGGCGAAACGATTCCGAAGCTGGGCGAGAACGCCGAGATCGGCATGCGCGCGCAGTTCTCACAGCTCAACGCGCAGAACCGTGCGCGCGCTGAGGAGCAGATCATGGCCGCCTCAGGGTTCGATGGGCGAGGGCAGCTGCAGATCCAGGGCGTACCGGTCGACCTGACCCGGCCGTTCGGCTACCGCATGGCCTTCCAGGCCGAGGACTACGCCGACTTCAGCGTGGCCGGCGGCATGGCCGTGCCGGATCCGCCGGGCGGCGAGTCGGTACGTGGCTTGTACGCCACCGCCTCGGCGCCGGCCAACGAGACGCCGTTCTACTGCAATGCCAGCCTGCGCGAGGAAACCTATCGCCTGCAGTTCCCGGCCAATGCGCCGATCATCGCCATTCCGGCCAGCCAGCGCTTTACCAATGCCGCTGGCGAATACCGGGTGGACTGGAGCCGCGAGGGCCAGGAGGTGATCGTGCACCACCGCTTGCAGCAGAACGCGGTGCGTGGGCCGGAGGCGCTGTGCCAGCCGCAGGACTACCCCGCGTTCCGCGCGCTGTACCGCGAAGTGCGTCGCGGCTTCCGCGGCCAGGTGCTGTACGGCAAGTTGCCGGCATCTGGCGGCTGAATCGCCGATGGACGTTCAGGGCGGCATAATGTCGCCCTGATCGGCCATTCATCTTTCTCCGGGCACACTGGCAACCACCTTTCCTGGCGCCCGCGCCCACAGGATTTCCGCATGAACTTCCGCTTCCGCCGTTTCCTTGCCACCACCACGCTGGCCGTGGCCTGCGCCGCCGCCGGCAGTGCCTGGGCTGGCGCCCGCGATGACCTGAAGACCTTCACCAGTGGCCTGAAGGGCCTGGACGGACAGTTCAGCCAGCAGGTGTTCGACAGCCGCGGCAAGGTGAAGGAATCGACCAGTGGCCGCGTGGCCCTGTCGGCGCCGCGCCTGTTCCGCTGGGAATACGTGCGCCCGCACGAACAGCTGATCGTGGCCGACGGTAAAAAAGTCTGGATGTACGAGCCGGACCTGGAGCAGGCCACCGTGCGCGAGCAGGGCAAGGAAGAGCAGAACAGCCCGCTGACCGCGCTGATCAACCCGGCGCTGCTGGAACAGCAGTACGACGTCAGTGAAGAGGCTGCGCAGCGTGATGGCCTGCAATGGCTGTCGCTGTCGCCGAAGCGCGAGACCGAAGCCAGCTTCCAGTACGCCGCGCTGGGCTTCAACGCCCAGGGCCTGGCCAAGATGGAAATCACCGATGCGGTTGGCCAGCGCACCGTGATCAGCTTCAGTGGCTGGAAGCGCAATCCAGGCTTTGCTGCCGGCACCTTCAGCTTCACCCCGCCGAAGGGC
Source organism: Stenotrophomonas sp. T8 (assembly GCF_051853085.1). Classification (NCBI taxonomy): domain Bacteria; kingdom Pseudomonadati; phylum Pseudomonadota; class Gammaproteobacteria; order Lysobacterales; family Lysobacteraceae; genus Stenotrophomonas; species Stenotrophomonas sp. T8. Next base: position 1,813,796 of record NZ_CP195329.1, read on the forward strand.
ACGGACGTCATCGGTAATTGATCGGGGATGCCGGGCATGACCCGGCGCTGCCTGCTCCGGTGGGTGTCAACCGGCACCGCCTTGGTGGGTGTCAACCTTGGTTGACGCGCATTTGATCTGCCGGCCAGCGGCCGGCACTACCGGAATCGTCGTCACCCTGGCGCGGTACAATGAGCGGGTGGCAAGACATCGTTCAACTTCCTTCCCCGGCCCCGATCTGCTGAGCGTTGATCGGGAACATCTGCGCCCGCTGGCCGAGCGCATGCGCCCGCGCACCCTCGACGAAATGGTCGGGCAGAAGCGCCTGCTGGCGCCGGACAGCGCATTGCGCCGTGCAGTCGAATCCGGACGTGTGCACTCGATGATCCTGTGGGGGCCACCGGGCTGCGGCAAGACCACGCTGTCACTGCTGCTGGCCGAGTACTCCGATGCCGAGTTCCGTGCCATCTCCGCGGTGCTGTCCGGGCTGCCGGAAGTGCGTCAGGTGCTGGCAGAGGCCGCACAGCGCTTCGCTGAGGGCCGGCGCACCGTGCTGTTCGTGGACGAGGTGCACCGCTTCAACAAGGCGCAGCAGGATGCGTTCCTGCCGCACATCGAACGCGGCACGATCCTGTTCGTCGGTGCCACCACCGAGAATCCGTCGTTCGAGCTGAACTCGGCGCTGCTGTCGCGTTGCCGCGTGCACGTACTGGAAGCGGTATCGCCAACCGATATCGTCGAAGCGCTGGAACGCGCGCTGGGCGACCGCGAACGCGGTCTGGGCGAGGAGGGTGTCGAGGTTGCGCCCGAGCTGCTGCTGGAAATCGCCACCGCTGCCGATGGTGACGTGCGCCGCGCACTGACCCTTCTTGAAATCGCCGCCGAACTGGCGGGTGGGGAGGGGGGTCGCATCACCCCGCAGACCCTGACCCAGGTGCTGGCCGATCGTACCCGCCGCTTCGACAAGGGCGGCGAGCAGTTCTACGACCAGATTTCAGCGCTGCACAAATCCGTGCGCAGCTCCAATCCGGATGCCGCGCTGTACTGGCTGACCCGTATGCTAGATGGCGGTTGCGATCCATCCTACCTGGCACGTCGACTGACCCGCATGGCCATTGAGGACATCGGCCTGGCCGATCCGCGCGCGCAGAGCATGGCGCTGGAAGCCTGGGACATCTACGAGCGGCTCGGTAGCCCGGAAGGCGAGCTCGCGTTCGCCCAGCTGGTGCTGTACCTGGCCAGCACCGCCAAGTCCAACGCGGGCTATGCCGCGTTCAACCAGGCCAAGGCCGACGTGCGTCAGAGCGGTACCGAAGAGGTGCCGTTGCATCTGCGCAATGCGCCGACCAAGCTGATGAAGGAGCTGGGCTACGGCGCCGAATACCAGTACGACCACGATGCCGAGGGGGGCATCGCGCTGGACCAGACCGGTTTCCCGGATGCGATGGGCGAACGGGTGTACTACAACCCGGTGCCGCGTGGCCTGGAGATCAAGCTGAAGGAAAAGCTTGATCGCCTGCGCGCCGAACGTGAGGCGGCGAGGGCCGCGAAGGGCCGTTGAGCTGGCTTATGTAGCATCGAGCGATGCTCGACTCCGCTCTGGACCGACCCAGCAGCACCTGCGGAAGCGACAGCCGAGCATGGCTCGACTTCTACAGGGCGGGAAAACGAAGCCGGCGTTTCGCCGGCTTCCTTCTTACTTGATGCTGCAGTCGCCGAAGGACAGGTAATCCGTTCCCGAGCTGAACTGCAGCGTGCAGCTTGCGGTGAAAGTCGCGCCTTCTTCCAGTGCGCTCAGCTTGGCCGCCTGCTGTTCGTCGTCGCTGGTCAGCCGGGCCAGGACATTGCCCTGGTCGTCGCCGGCCTCGATCAGCGGCTCGCCCGCCAGGTTGCTGGAGACACCCAGGGCCACGGCAGTGAATGTCACCGTCTGGTTGAGTTCGTCCATGCCGAGAGACGAATTGCCGGCCTCTTCAAAGGCCTGGTAGAGCGTTGGCAGGTCCTGTGCGGCATGGGCGGCCAGCGGTGCAATCAGACCGAGGGAAAGGGCGATCAGGGCGGTGCGCTTCAAGGTGTTCTCGCAGTCACGGGATTCATTCCCGTGGATGGTGGTCAGGAGATCCACGCCATGCGTGGATGGGTTTGGCAAAGGACAGGGCGCGGCCGGCGGCTCGATTGCCCATCCATCCGCAGCCCTGCGAGGGAAGGGCGCTCCTGCGCCCCGCTGTCCGGCAAAATAGTGGATCCGGTGTTTCCGGTGCAACCGGGAAAATGAACGCATCGCGCGCGTGATACACAGCGTGACGTTCGATCGATGTGATAATCATTCGCGTTTAAGGTAGACTGCGGTCCCCTATGAACCGGCGGCCATCGGCCGCTCCTGCCGCCGCTGATGAAGCATTTCGTCCCGCCTTTGCGCCGTGGTCCACTGGCCCGCGGCATGGCCGCCCTGATGATGGGGGTCCTGATGGCCGCGCCCTACGCTCATGCGCAGCAGCGCAATCCGCTGCAGAAGATCGGCCACACCGTGCTGGACGAGCCGGCGGCCAGCTATCGCTTTGAACGTTTCGTGGTGGACAGCCCGGACCAGCAGCGCCGTTGGCGGGTGAACCTGGCGATTCCGGCCAAGGCCGGCAAGACCCCGTCCCCGGTGCTGTACGCGCTGGATGGCAATGCCGTGGCCATGGTGCTGGACCAGCCGCTGCTGGCCGAGCTGGCCGCGCGCAAGGCACCGCCGGTACTGGTGCTGATCGGCTACGACAACGACCTGCGCATCGATTCCAAGGCGCGTACCTTCGACTACACCGCGTGGATCGACCGTGCCGACGACGAGAGCGGCACGACCCAGGCAGTCGGCGGCGGCGCTGCGGCTTTCCTGGATGTGATCGAGCGCCGCATCAAGCCGGAAGTCGAGCGACGCGCACGCATCGATACGCAGCAGCAGGCGCTGTGGGGTCATTCGCTGGGCGGGCTATTCGTGCTCAATGCGCTGTACACGCGACCTGCCGCGTTCCAGTCCTATCTGGCAGCCAGTCCGTCGCTGTGGTGGAGCCAGGGCGCGGCGCTGGGTGATCCGGAGCAGCAGTTCGTGCAGAACGTGCACGGCCAGCCGGCAAAGCTCTGGCTGATGCTGGGCGGCGCCGAGCGGGTCGGTGATCGCGGCAAGCGCGATATGAGCAACCCGCGCGTGGTTGCGCACCTGCGCCGGATCAGTGGCGCCACCCCGGATGCGGCGATGCAGTTGTCCGAGCGGCTGGGCAGGGTGCCGGGCCTGAGCGTGCAGTACCGCGAGTTCGATGGCCTCGGCCACGGCCCGATGCTGCCGGCATCGTTCCACGCTGCGCTGCATGAACTGTATGGCGTGTCCGACCGCAGCGCCGGCGACGGCGCGCCCAGTGGCGGGGACAGCGCCGCCGAATGAATGCCTTCGCACGCCATGCCGTGCGACCCCACTACCCAGGCGAGGCTGCCGGCGTGCAGCGGCCCAGGCAACCGATGAATCCCGCGCCACGCGGCGCGGCCTACGTGTGCAAGGAGCCTGCCATGTCGTTCCGTCCGTCTTTCCGCCTTACCTCTCTCGCCGCCGGTCTGCTGCTGGCGGTGACCGCCACCGCCCAGCCGGTGTTCGATCAGCCGGCCAACGCCACCTTCAAGGGTGAGGTCGTCTCGCGCGGTGAGAACGTGGTTCCCGGCAGCACTGCCGACGTAGTTGGTCGTGGCTTCGTGCCGGGCCAGAAGGTCAGCCTGCTGCGTGGCGACAGCGTGCTCAACACGCAGCCGCTGGTGGTCGATGCCGACGGCAACTTCAAGACCCAGCTGAGCATTCCGGCCGATGCGGTGCCGGGCACCCACCCGGTGGTGGTGCGCGCCAGCCAGCCGGCTGCGGCCACGGTGCTGAAGCTGCGCGTGTCGCCGCAACTGCCGCTGTCCGGCCAGGCGCAGTTCGCCACCCAGTCCAACAAGCTGGTGCCGGGGCTGTATCAGTCCGCTTACAGCGCCGCCAGCAATGCGGTGTTCGTGACCTCGGCGGTGGGCCGTCCGCCGGTGACCCAGTCGCAGTTGCTGAAGCTGGACCCGAAGTCGCTGAAGGTGACCAGGGCGATCACCCCGGCGCAGGTGCCGGGCAGCACCAACGGCGCGGTCTATGCGGTCTACGGTGTGGGCGTGGATGACATCAATGGCAATGTCTGGGTGACCAATACCCGCCAGAATTCGATTGCGGTCTATCGCCAGAAGAACCTCTCGCTGGTCCACCAGTTCCCTGTCGACACCGTGCCGCATGCGCGCGACGTGGTGGTCGACGGCACCCATGGCAAGGTGTTCGCTTCGGCCACGGGTGAGGACCACCTGTCGGTGTTCGATGCGAAGACGTTCAAGGAACTGCCGCCGGTGACGCTGGAGTCCGGCGTGGATGATGGCAAGTTCACGCCGATGAGCCTGGTGCTGGACGAGAAGGGCGGCAAGCTGTTCACCGTCAGCATCGGCACGCCGGAGGCGGCGGTGATCGATGTGGCCAGCGGCAAGGTCGACAAGGTCATCGACCTGGGCAATTCGATCAGCGCCTCGGGCGTGGCCTTCGACGCAGCACGCAACCGCCTGTACGTGGCCTCGCAGGGCACCGACAACCTGCTGATCGTCGATGTGGCTTCCGGCAAGGTGCTGCATGACGTGCCGGTCGGCGCTGGCGCGCTGAACGTCGCCTTCGATGATGCCTCCGGCCTGGCCTATGTCAGCAATCGCGGCGCCGGTACGGTCACGGTGGTGAACGGCGACGGCAAGGTGGTGGCCAACCTCGATGGCGGCACCCTTCCGAACCATGTGCGTGCCGACGGCAAGGGCAACGTGTTTGCGGTGAACAAGTCGCGTGGCGCCGAAGATCCGAAGGGTGACCGCATCACCCGCATCACCCCGAAGCAGTAAGTCACAGGGCAGGGCGTCCTGCGCGTCGCCCTACCAGCAAGGAGAACGAGCATGAACATCGCGTCCCGTCTGCGCCTGTGTGCGCTTCCGTTGGCTGTTTCGCTGGCGCTGTCTGCCTGCAGTGGCTCGTCAACGCCGTCTGATGGCCTCAAGGCCGCCGAGCCGCCTGCCGCAACAGCTGCTGCCGAAACCGCGTTGCCGGCAGGCTGGCAGCGCGTGGCCGGTGCCGAGATGCCAGCGGTGCATGAACAGAGGGCCGTGCTGCCGGCCAAAGTGCATTCCGATGACGGTGCTGACATTGAAGTGTCCGACACCAGCCGGATCATTGCCGGTGGTGACGACGTCATCGCGGTGATCGAGGCGCTGGGACTGGGCCAGCAGGTGTACGCGGCACCGACCAACACCACCACGCAGGCCGGCCTGGCCGCGCCGCACCAGTTCCTGTTCAACCGCACCACCGGTGTGGAGGGCGTGCTGAGCCTGCAGGGCTCGCTGTTCCTCGGCAACAGCCTGCGCCGCCACACCGAGCTGGCGAAAAAGCTGCGCGAGGTGGGCGAGCCGGCGGTGGTCATCGATGACCTGCAGCCGGCGCCGGACAAGGTGCGCAAGGTCGCCGCCGCACTAGGGCTGGCCGAAGCGGGGCAAACACTGGCCACGCAGGTGCAGCGTCAGCTCGACGAGGCTGCAGCGATTGGCAAGGGCCTGGGCCATGCGCCACGATTGATCCACGTCTCGGCAACCGGCGCTGGCGGCTCGCCCACTGTTGCAGGTGCCGACAGCGCGTCGGCGCAGTTGATCGCACTGGCCGGCGGCATCAACATCGGTACCGAGGCCGGGGTGAAGAACTACTCGCAGCTGAGCAATGAGGGCGTGGTCGCGGCGGCACCGGAAGTGATCCTGGTGACCGAGCATGACCTGCAGCTGTTCGGCGGTGCCGAAGGCCTGTGGAAGGCGTACCCGACGCTGAAGCAGACCCCGGCTGGGCAGGCCAATCGGGTCTGGGTGATGCCGGATGTGCAGCTGAAGTACACCAGCGTGGGTTCTGGTGCGGGCGCGCTGGCGCTGGCCAAGGCCCTGGCGGCGTTGCCGAAGGCATGAGTCCGGCGGATCGGCGCCGCCGTCGCGGGCGGGCGATGTTGATGGTGGCGTTGCTGGCACTGCTGGGAGCGGTGCTGGCGTCGTTCGCCGTGGGTCCGTTGCGGTTGCCACCGCTGGAGGTGATGCAGGCACTGGCGGTGAAGCTGGGCCTGCTTGACCAACAGGCGGTCAGCAGCCGCGATCTGGCGGTGGTCTGGCAGCTGCGCATACCGCGTGCCCTGTTGGGCGCGATGGTCGGTGCGTCGTTGGCGATGGCCGGTGCCAGCCTGCAGGGCCTGTTCGGCAATCCGTTGGCCGACCCCGGCATCGTCGGTGTCAGCCAGGGTGCTGCGCTGGGTGCAGTGGCTGCCATTGTTCTCGGCGCTGCCGGTGCCGCCGGTTGGCTGGTGCCGGTTGCCGCCTTCGTCGGTGGCGCCCTGGCCATCGGCCTGACCTATGCGCTGGCGCGGCCGGGCAAGGGCAGTGGCAATGCGACGCTGCTGCTGGTCGGTATCGCGATGGCGGCCTTCTGTTCGGCGCTGATCGGTTTTCTCACCTATATCGCAAGCGAAAGCGAGCTGCAGTCGCTGGTGTTCTGGCAGATGGGCTCGCTGGCACGTGCCAACTGGGCCGATGTGGCCGCCGTGGTACCGCTGTTTGCCATCGGTGTGCTGGCGCTGCAACGGTTGGCAACGCCGCTGGACATGCTGGCGCTGGGCGAGCGCCAGGCCCAGCACCTGGGGCTGGATGTGACCCGCACGCGGCGTCGACTGGTGGCGTTCAGCGCGCTGCTGGTGGGGGCGGCGGTGGCGTTTGCGGGCTCGATCAGCTTCGTTGGCCTGGTGGTGCCGCACGTGGCGCGCCTGCTGGTGGGTCCCGGTCATCGCTGGCTGCTGCCGTTGTCCGGCCTGCTGGGTGCACTGCTGATCGTGGTGGCGGATACGGCCGCGCGCACGCTGGATCCGCCCGCGGAGATTCCGCTGGGCCTGTTCTCGGCCGCGCTGGGTGCGCCGTTCTTCCTCTGGCTGGTGCTGCAGCAGCGCCGCAAGGCGGTGCCATGAGTGTGCTGCTGAAGCTGCACGAGGTGGTGGTGCGCCGCCAGCAACGCGAGATCCTGCACGGCATTTCCTTGGCGTTCGAACCAGGTACGGTGACCGCACTGGTGGGCCCGAACGGTGCGGGCAAGTCCACGCTGTTGGCGGTCGCGGCCGGCGACCTGCGCGCCGATGCGGGGGAGGTGAGCCTGTTGGGCATGCCGTTGGCCAGTTACAAGGCGGGGCCGCTGGCGCGCGAGCGCGCGGTGATGCCGCAGGAGCACGGCGTGCGTTTTGCCTTCAGCGTCGAAGAGGTGGTGGCGATGGGGCGATTGCCGCATCCGCCGGACCCGGTCACCGATGACGCCCAGGTGGAAGCTGCGATCGATGCCGCTGAACTGCAGGCGTTGCGCCTGCGCGAGGTGCAGCAGCTGTCCGGTGGTGAGTCCGCCCGGACCACGTTCGCGCGCGTGCTGGCACAGGACACGCCATTGCTGCTGCTGGATGAGCCCACTGCTGCGCTGGATCTGCGCCATCAGGAGCGCACGCTGCGCAGTGTGCGTGCCTGTGCCGAAGCCGGTGCGTGCGTGATCGTGGTCCTGCACGACCTCAATCTGGCCGCAGGCTATGCCGACCGCATCGTGTTGCTGGAACAGGGTAGGGTCGCGGCCGATGGCACGCCGTTGCAGGTGCTGACCGAAGACAACCTGCGGCGCGTCTACCAGCAGGATGTGGTGGTGCTGGAGCATCCGCGGCGCGGGGTTCCGCTGGTGGTGGTGACCTGAGCGAAGGTCCACCCGGTTGCTCCGGGTATCATGGCGGCTTCGTCTTCTTCAATGGACTGACGCCATGTTCCGCACCGTTACCCGCAGCGTGCTGCTTGCCGCGATGATTGCTTCCGTTTGCGCAGCCCATGCAGCGTCGACCTCCCAGGTTTCGCTGACCAACGCGGCCGAGAATGCCTCGCTGATCGAAACCCGGCATTCCAGTGGCGACGGTGCCGCAGTGACGTCGATGAAGACGCAGTACTTTGCCAACGAGGAAATGTCGGTGAGCTGGGACGACCAGCAGGTGCTGGTGCTGTGCAGTGAAGCGGCGTACCTGAAGATTCCTGCCGCCAAGCTCAAGGCCGGAGCGTTGACTACCGAGCAGCGGCAGATGATCGTCTATCAGGCACTGATGTCCGGCCTGGGGGCTGTCGCGGGCGTTGTCGGGCCGGCAGGCGAGGTGGTGACCGTGGCGGATGACGGTAGCGAGACCCGCAGTGTTGGCGAGAACAGCTGGGCATACGGTATCGAGCGCTACGACGTGATCAGTCAGCGGCTGCCGGATGGTGCTCTTCGGGTCCGGACCCGTAAGACGGAAACCGTGAATACCACGCCGCCGGCGGGCCCGGACGACACATTCAGCACCGAGGATGATCAGGCGGCACGCCTGTCCGAGCTGGCGCCGGTGGGGAGCTGGATCGAGGTCGTGATTCATGGTGGCCCACGGCTGCCGCACGTGGACCCGGCGATTTCGTTGAAGGGCTGGATGTCGATGGGGGATGACCAGCCTGCAACAGTGGCCGAGGCGCGCAAGCTGCACGGCTGCAAGTGAGGGCTGCCAGGGGTCAGATCCCTTTGCCCCTGGCAAAGGGATCTGACCCCTATCGTTGTCGGCCTCATCGTTCCATTCATGTGCGCAATATTCACTTGCGCGCCAGATTGGCAGGTCTAGAATGCGCCCCATGAACCGGATGCCGCTCCTGAAGTTTTTCACCCTGACCCGCGCAAGCGCGGAACGGGCGTGTCTGCCTGGAGCTCCACAGGGCCGCTGAAGCGGCTATCGCTGGATCATCCACAGAGCGCCCTTCGGGGCGCTCTTTTCGTTTCTGCAGTTTCATTTCCCTTGACCCGACGTACCGCAAGGAGAACGTGCCATGCACCAGATCGCCGAGACCGAACGCTAGCCGCGCACCCTGTCGCCAACCGGGGTGCGCGGCCCCCGTAGTTGGCTTTGCAGGAACCTATCTCATGAACACCCAAGTCCTTTCCCGCCGTCGCAACCTTGGCATCATTGCCCACATCGACGCCGGCAAGACCACGCTGACCGAACGCCTGCTGTGGAAAAGCGGCGAGATCCATCGCGTCGGCGAAGTGCACGACGGCAATGCGACCACCGACTTCTCGGCGATCGAGCGCGAACGGGGCATCACCATTGGCGCGGCCGCCGTGCAGGCGCAGTGGGCACCGCGTGATCTGCCGCCGCATCGGTTGACCCTGATCGATACCCCCGGCCACATCGATTTCGCCATCGAGGTCGAGCGATCCCTGCGGGTACTCGACGGCGCCGTGGCGGTGTTCTCGGCCGTGGATGGTGTGCAGCCGCAGTCCGAGACGGTGTGGCGCCAGGCGCGTCGCCATCACGTGCCGCTGATCGCTTTCGTCAACAAGATGGACCGCGTAGGTGCTTCGTTTGAGCGCGTGCTGGAGCAGCTGCAGGACAAGCTGCGCGCGCGGCCGTGGGCGCTGGGCGTGCCGTTGGGCAGCGAAAGCGGCTTCAGTGGCTGGGTCGATCTGGTCGATGCGCGCGTGCTGCAGTGGCAGGAGGGCGGCGCAACCACGGTGACCCCGTGGGACGAAGCGGCGCGCGCCCAATGGCAGGCCCAGCGCGATGCGCTGGTCGAAGCTGTGGCCGATCATGACGAAGAACTGGCCGATGCCTGGCTGGAAGGTCGCGTGATTGGTGCCGATATGCTGCGCGCGGCGATCCGGCGGGCGACGCTGGCAGGTGCAGGCGTGCCTGTGCTGGCCGGTGCTGCGTTCAAGGACAAGGGCATCGAGACGCTGCTGGATGCCGTGGTCGATTACCTGCCGTCGCCGCTGGACCGCCCTGCTGTCAGGGCTGAAAGCGATGAGGGCGAGGTGATGCTGCCGCCGGATCCGGACGGTCCACTGGCAGGCCTGCTGTTCAAGATCACCCACCAGCAGCACGGGGCGCTGAGCTTCGTGCGGCTGTACTCGGGCACCTTGAAGGTGGGCGACGCGGTGGCCAGTTCGCAGCATCCGCAGGGGCGGCGTGTCAGTCGCCTGGTGCGGGTGCAGGCCGACCAGACCCATGACATCGAGCAGGCCGTGGCCGGTGACATCGTCGCGGTCCTGGGCTGGAAGGATGCGGTCAGTGGCGAGACGCTGAGCAGCCGTGCGCTGCCGTTGCGCCTGGAGAACATCCAGGCTCAGGCGCCGGTGCTGGCCTGGCGGTTGGAGCCGGCGCGTGCGGCGGACCTGATCCGGATGGCGCAGGGACTGGCCAGCCTGGCCCAGGAAGATCCCTCGTTCCGTGTGGAAACGGACCGGGAAACGGGTGAAACCCTGGTCTGGGGCATGGGTGAGCTGCATCTGGAAGTGATGGTCGAGCGCCTGCGCAGCGAATGGAAGGTCGACGTGGCCGTAGGTGCGCCGCGCGTGGCCTACCAGGAGACGCTGATGCGCCCGATGACCGGTGTCGTCGGGCGGCTGGTCAAGCAGACCGGTGGCCAGGGCCAGTTCGCGCACGTGGTGCTGGATGTGGCGCCGCGCGACGACGACCTTGTCGTGTTCAACGACCGCATCGTCGGTGGCGTGGTGCCGCGCAGCTTCATCGCAGCGGTGGAAAAGGGCGTGCGTGCCGCGCTGTCGGAAGGTCCGCAGGGACATCCGGTGGTCGGCATCGAGGTCAGTCTTGTCGATGGCCAGACCCATGCCAAGGACTCTTCGGAGATGGCGTTCCATCGCGCAGGCGCCGAGGCGATCAAGGCGGCGCTGGCCGAGGGTGGCACGCAGCTGCTGGAGCCGGTGATGGCGGTGACGGTGCATTCGCCGTCGGCGTCGGTAGGTGATGTGGTCGGCGACCTCAACCGGCGCCATGGCCGCATCGCCCGCATCGAGGACCAGGACGGTCGTGCCGAGGTCAGTGGTTTCGCGCCACTGGCGCAGCTGGTGGGGTACACCACCTCGCTGCGTTCGCTCAGCCAGGGGCGGGCCAGCAGTGAGGCGCACCTGCACGGCTATGAGCCAGTACGCGCGGCATGAAGAAGGCAAGGGAGCCCGTTCGCGGGCTCCCATTTTTTTTGTCCGGGTTTCCGTATCCGCGCATGGCGTGGATCCACCGGGTGAACGGGTCGCGAGCTCTGCAGTAGATCCACGCCATGCGTGGATGGATCCGCACCGACACGGCAACATTGGCGCTGCATCGCACCAAATCTGTAGAAAAAGCTGGATTAAAGTGATGCCTCACGATAAATTGCGCACCCCCCGTTGCTCGCCGCCGCCCGCACCCCTCTCATGCGTGATGACAAAGACCCCGGAACCCTGGAGCTGACCCTGCCGCGCAAGCGCGGTCGTCCGCCCAAGTTCGGGTACGCGATGAGCGATGCGCAGCGGGCGGCGCGCTATCGTGCGCGCAGGGCAGGGCAGGCCAACCATGCCGACGTGCGTTCCTGCAGTGACATGGTGCTGCTGGACAAGATCCGTGCGGCGGTCAGTGCCCGCGACACCGAGCTGGCCGGTTTCCTGGTCCACGTACTCTGGCAGCGCTACCCCCTGCAGCTGAAATAGTTCGCCGGTGGGGTGGCCGTTGTCATCGAGCTTGTTGATAATGCGGGATTCAGGTTGTTCCCGCTGGCGTGCCCGGGATGGCAGGCGCGCATGATCGAACGGTTCCCAACATGACCACCACCAGCGACACCACCACCGAAGCGGCGCCGAGCGGCGCCCCCCTGTTCTATACCCGCCCGGTGCCGCTGCAGGCCGATGTGCATGCCGATCTGCGCATCCTGCCGGGCAAGCTCGAGTTCGCCGCCGGCAACAATGCCATTCCGCTGGTGCTGGGCGAGTTCTCGCTGGCCCTGCACCACTTCCCGATCCTGTTTGCCGGCCCGAGCGCGGTTCCGATGGCTGCCGTGGGCGTGTCCGACCAGAACCTGTTCATCAAGGATGGCCTGTGGGAAGACGAGGCCTATATTCCCGCTTACCTGCGCCGCCACCCCTTCATCTTCATCGACACCGGTGCGGAGAATGATTTCCTGCTGGGCATCGACGAAGAGAGCCCACGCGTGGTCAAGGGTGGCGAAGAAGGCCAACCGCTGTTCGTTGATGGCAAGGCCACCGAGATGGTGCAGCAGGCCCTGGAATTCTGCGGCCAGTACACCCGCGAACACGAACAGACCCAGGCCTTCTCCAAGGCCCTGGTCGACAACGGCCTGCTGGTGGAGCGCAACGCCACCGTGCGTATCCCGGATGGCCGGGAGTTCAACCTCAACGGTTTCCTGGTCGTGGACGTCGCGAAGTTCGTCGCGCTGCCGGAAGCAACCGTGGTCGAGTGGCACCGCAGTGGCTGGCTGGCACTGATCCACCAGCACCTGATGTCGCTGGGTCGCTTCAATGACCTGACCCGTCGCCAGGTCGAGCGTCTGGCCGCGTGATCAAGGGGGTGGGCAGGGTTCCCGCGACGCGGGCGCCCTGTCCGGCCTGCAGTACGCCCAGCAGGCGACGTGCGTCGGTCCAGTCCGGCGTGGCGTCCTGCGCCAGATCGACCAGCTCGGCCGCGATGGCGGCGTGCTCGCATTGACCCAGCATCTGTAGCGCGCCCTGCAATCGGTGCGCGTGATGACCGAGCGCCGATGCGTCTGCATGATCGACAATCCGCTCGATCCTGCCGAGTTCATCGCAGATGTCGGCGCTGTAGGCCGCGTCCATTTCAGTCACCTGCTCAAGTGCGTCCACGCTCTCCGGCGCCGGAATGCCCAGCGCAGCGAGCAGTTCGGCGGCGCGCAGCGGCTTGGCCAGCACCGCGTCGAAACCCGAGCGGCGGCAGCGTGCGTGGTGACGTCGCCCGCTGCGGGCAGACAAGGCGATCAGACGGACCGGATGCCCGCTGCGGGCGCGCAGTTCGCGTGCCAATGCGTAGCCATCGATGCCACGCAGCCCAATGTCGATCAGCGCGGCAGGGCGGGGGTGGCGTATCTGTTCGGCCAGCGCGCTGGCCGCGTCTTCCAGGGCACATACCTCGGCGCCCCAGCGCCGCAACTGTTCGGCAATGACGTGGCGATTGAGTGCGTGGTCCTCCACCAGCAGCAGTTGCAGCCCGGCCAGTGGCGTGCCCTCCACGGGCATGTCCCGGACACTCTCGGCAGAGTCAGCAGCGCATACCGGCAGGCGCAGGATGAAGCGGCTGCCGCGACCGAGGACGCTGTGCACGGTCAGATCGCCCCCCATCGCACGTGCCAGCTCGCGTGCAATGGAAAGCCCGAGGCCACTACCGCCACGCTGATGCCCACCGCTGCCTTGATGGAAAGGCTGGAACAGTTCGGCTACCTGTGCGGGCGCGATCCCGATCCCGCTGTCGATCACCTCCAGCAGCAGCTCTTGCGGCCGCGCTACTGGAAGCAGTCGCAGGCGCAGCTCGATGCCGCCGATATCACTGAACTTCACCGCATTGGCCAGCAGATTGCTGGCAATCTGGCGTAGCGCATCAATGTCCACCCGAATGATCGGCGAAGGTTCGGTCGGGGCATCAAGATGCAGTTGCAGGCCTTTCTGTTGCGCCTGAGGCCGAATGGCCTCCAGTGCCTGCCGGCAAAGCCGGGTCGCATCACAGGCTTGTGCATGCGGCCTGAAAGCGCCGCTGGCGAGGCGCGAAAAGTCCAGTGCGCGATTCAACAGGCCGCGCAGGGATTGGCCGGCGCTGCTGGCAGCGGCGAGCAGATCGCGCTCGCCTTTCGGCAGTGTCGATCGTCCAAGCAGCTCGATCGAGGCCAGTACGGCCTGTGCCGAATTGCGCATCTCGTGACTGATCATCCCGATGGCCTGCGCGCTGCGGCGGTCGCCGCGTACCCGCAGGTGACGGGTCATGGGCCACAGCAACAGCGCGACCAGCAGAGGGGGCAGCAGCAGCCAGCCGCGCGGGGGCGAGGCCTGCATCCAGTCCAGTGCGTTTCCCGCCGCCGCTGGCAGGGTCTGGCCTGCCCACAGGTGGAGCAGGCTCGCATGCTCCTCCAGCGTGATCTCCCGCAACGCCTGTCCGATGCGTTCAAGCAGCTGCTGGTCTTCCTGGCGGACGAGCAGGTAGAGGTCGGTGGAGAAGTCGCTGTCGAATGGCTGCAGGCGCAGGCTGCCGTTGAAATGGCGTCGAACCAGCGGGCGCAGCGTGGATTCCAGGCCAATCGCCACGTCGGCCAGGCCGGATTGAACTGCCGTCAATGCTGCGTACCGATCAGGCAGGTGCTGCAGCCGGATCTGAGGATGATGCGCGCGCAGCCAGCCGGCGTAGGGCCCGCCTTCAACGACGGCCACCACCCGGCCGTCGAGCTCGCGTATCTCCCGTGGCAGCCATTCACCGGCGCGCCCTGCCAGCAGGGTGGCGCCACCCCGGAAGCGGCTGGACGCGGCGAGGTCGGGGCAGGGCAGCTTCTGGTGTCTCGCGCCGCCAAACACCATGACCAGGTCGGCCTCGTGATGACATACAGCGAGGATTGATGCGGCGGTCGTCGGATAGGGGTGTTCCAGGAAGCTGAGTTGGGCGTGACGCGCCACCAGGTTGGCGTAGCCATGGGCGAGCGTCGGCGGTGATGACGGATCGGCTATCGCTGCGGGCACGGGGCGTAGGGACGGAGCGGTGGAGACCCGCACGCTGCTGCCCGGTAGCCAGCGTGGTGACCGGATATCTTCCGCCGACGCGGCGGGAAGGAGAAGCAGTACCAGCAACCCCCGGATCAGCAGGCACGGACGCAATGGTGCATGGCGCCTCACGGCGACTCCAACCGTTCACGCAGCGCATAGATCTCCACATCGCTGCGCAAGCCCAGCTTGCGCAGCACCGCGACCTTCTGTGTGCTGACGGTCTTGATGCTGCGGTGCCGGCGCAGCGCGATCTCCGATACGGTCAGGCCTTCCAGCAGCAGCTCCAGTACCTCCCGCTCGTTGCGGCTGAGCTCGCCACGATCGCCGGCCAGCCTGACGTCCGGCGGAATCCGGATCAGGCCCTGGAAGACGCGCACGATGGCGTCGGACAATGCCGCAAGGGGTTCGGCCTTGCTGACGAACCCACCGAGTCCGGCATCGATCAGGCTGTTGAGATTCGTGGTGGGAGAGAGCGTGGCGAAGGCCAGCATTGGTGTGCGCGGGAATTCGCGACAGAGCAGCGTAACCAGCTCGATGCCGCCCAGGTCGCCACGGGCGAGCGTGAGATCGATGATGGCCACATCCACGGGCAAGCGGTGCAGGCTGTCGATCAGCGCACTGCTGCAACCATGGCTGGCGACGATGTCGAACCGGAGATCGCCTGACAGGTGCAGGGCGGTGCCGCGACGGACGACTTCATGGTCGTCCAGGAGCGCCAGTCGAAGCCGGCGCGGTGCAGGAAATCCATTCATGCGCGGGAGGTGGTCAGCGCCCGTGGGCGTGGCCGCCATTCTGGCGCCGCTGTCGCGTCGAACATCGAATTTGTTGCGTTTTTACGACTATTCCTAAAGATCGATGGATGAGCTCCATCGATAAGAGCTGATCCATGGGCTGGACGTATCGTCAGGTTGAGAGCCGTGTGGACGCAGTGTCCTGGTGCGCTCTCGCTGGGTACAGGTAGCCTGGGTTGCAGGGCTGCCGGCACCCTTCGAGGGGGGTATTAATGTGACGCGTCACGCTGAAGTGCCTGGTCACCCGCGAGCCGAGTGGTCGGCGGTTGGCGATCTATCGCACCGACTGAGGTACGCGCCTGAGCCTGCCGGTGTCGTAGCCCATGGCCGCGATGCGCTCCACGGCGTGCTGGTAGTCGCTGTCCGATACGTGCGGGGTACGTGCCATGTACCAGACATAGTCGCGCTTGCTGCGTGCGACGATGGTCTGGCCATAGTCGTCGTCCAGCCAGGCAATCACATACTCGGCCTGGATCGGCCAGATGAACTGCATGCCCCAGATCGCGCCATTGCCGTTCCTCTCGACCCGTCCAACCGGGTGCATGGACTTCTGCGGGGCGTCGAAACTGCCCTTGCGATAGGTGAAGGTCGTCTGGATGCGCCCGTCCGGCCGCAGCGCATAGCTCTCCACCGCGTCGAAGGCCTCGCGCTCCGGCCATGAGGGTATGTGGGCGATCACATACCAGTCGCCCATGAAGCGCGGCACGTCCACCGAGGGCGGGCGGGGCAGGGGACGGGTATCGCTGGAGCTGCAGCCGGAACCGAACAGGCTCAAGGCCAGCAGGGGAAGCAGGGAGCGCATGCGCATGTCACACCTCAACGGGGACGGAACAGATAGTGGGCAACCAGCCACTGCTGGCCATCGTCGTAGCCGAACAGCTCGGCGCAGGCCATCCAGAACATGCGCCAGCGCTGCCACCAGATCTTCGCCGCCGCCTGGCCGTAGGTTGCGACCAGTACCGGCATCACCGCCTCGCGGGCCGCATCCTGGTTGGCCAGCCAATGGTCGGCGGTGCGCTGGTAGTGGGTGCCGTCCAGCAGCCAGCGCTGATCGAGTCGCAGGTCGCGCTGGAAATGCAGCAGCGTGTCAGCGGCCGGCATCAGGCCGCCGGTGAAGAAATGGCGCCCCATCCAGTTGTCGCCGCCCTCGGTCTCGAACGGGTACATCAGCGTGCGATGGGCGAAGATGTGCACGAACAGCGCGCCGTCGGGCTTCAGCCACTGCGCGATGTGCGCCAGCAGTCGCTGGTAGTTGCGCACATGTTCGAACATTTCCACCGAGACACAGCGATCGAAGCGTGCCGTGGGCAGCTCAAGCTGGTTGACGTCGCAGGTCAGCACCTCGACGTTGTGCAGGCCCCTGGCCTGGCACTGCGCCATGATGTGCTGGCGTTGGCTGTGCGAGTTGGACACCGCAGTGATGTTGGCCTGCCGATAGCGTTCGGCCATCCACAGGGTCAGCGAACCCCAGCCACAGCCCAGTTCGAGAATCTGCTGGCCGTCGGCAAGTCCGGCGCGCTGGCCATACAGTTCCAGCATCGCTTCCTCAGCCTGCTCCAGCGTTTCGCGCCCGGTAGGGTAGTAGCAGCTGCTGTACTTCAGCCGCTTGCCCAGGCAGGCCTGGAAGAATGCCGCGGGAACTTCGTAGTGCTGGCGGTTGGCCGCGTCGGTATGCAATGCGAGCGGACTGTCGGTCAGTTCTGCGATGCAACGGCTGAAGCGCGCGGACTGTGCCTCGATACCCCCCGCCGATTCCTCGTGCAGGCGTTGCGCGCACAGGCGCCGGATGCCGGCACGCAGCGCCGCATCGGGAACCAGCCCGCGTTCGGCCCAGGCGATCAGCCCGGTTTCCGCATCTTCAGCCGGATTCAGTGACGGGATCGCGCTCATGCGGAATGCTCCTTGGAAGAACGGGGGAACCAGGGAAAGAACATCGGCGTGCTGCGCTGGTAGGCACGGTAGTCGTCGCCGCGGCTGCGCAACGCCTGCTTCTCGGTGAAGGGGATGCCGCTGAGATAGCGCAGGAACAGATACATCAGCAGCGGCCCGGCCCACGCCAGCCACCACAGGGGGGAACCGACGGCGAGCAGCACATAGGTGAACCAGTGCAGCCACTCGAAGAAGTAGTTGGGGTGGCGTGAATAACGCCAGAGCCCCTCGCGGCAAGTGCGGCCCTTGTTCGCCGGGTCGGCACGGAAACGTGCGAGCTGGCGATCGGCCAGGCTCTCGCCGCCGACGCTCATCAGCCAGGCCAGTGCTGCGGCGACTGTCCACGGTGTCAGGCCGGCATGGGAATTGGCTGCCACCGCAACGAAGGGCAGAGCGAACAGCACGACCAGCAGCGCCTGCGCCATGAAGAAGCCAAAGATCTTGCCCTGGTGGCTCTGCCAGTGTTCGCGCAGATAACGGTAGCGCCCGTCTTCGGGTTCACTACGGACCCGGCGCCACAGGTGCAGCGCCAACCGGCCGCCCCACAGGCCGCCGAGCAGGCCCAACGCAACCCGAGGCCACATCGCGCCATCGCCGAGCAGCGCCAGCAGCAGGGCCGACGCACCCACGCACTTGGCCCAGAGCACGTCGACAACGCCGATGTTCTGGTGGCGGCGCTGCCAGGCCCAGCCCCAGCTCATCACCAGCACGGCATACAGCAGTACCCACAGCAGATTGATCATGACGATGCTCCGGCCAGGGAGGGCGGGGTGGTGCGAGAGCCGCGACGCGCGGTGACGCACAGCAGCGAAAGCGCGATGCTCCAGCCCGCACCCAACACCAGCAGGCCCTGCCACGTGGGTGCGGCGAAACGGACCGCATCGAAACCGCGCGCTGCGGAGAGATAGGCCAGCGGTGCCAACAGCAGGCCGAACAGAGCCGGCAAGGCCGGGTGGCGCAGCAGGAAGCGCATCGAGGTGGTCAGCGTCATCGCGAACGCGGCCCACAGCGCCATGATCCAGGGGGGTGGCACCCAGCCCAGCGGGGCGGCGGCGTAGCGCACGGTGCCGCTGGCGGCGGCGCTGGCATCGACCAGCCATGCGCAGGCCAGTGCCAACACCATCAACCGAAGGTCCAGCCGTGGTTGCGGCGACGTCAGCAGCTGGCTGCCGATGTAGAGAGAGGCTGCCAGCAACGCCGGCCACTGCCAGCCGCGCCCGGCGCCGGCTACGGCGCACAGCCAGACCAGCTGGTTGCCAAGCAGATTGGGCCAGAACCTGCGCATCTCAGCTGCCTTGGCCCGATGAGGCGCCCGGGCGATGCCCCGGGCGCGCCATCAGCAGATGGGAGACCCCGATCGAGCGCTCCAGGAAGCCGCCCTCGCAGTAGGCCAGGTAGAACTCCCACAGGCGGCAGAAGCGCGTATCGAAGCCCTGCGCCTGCACGTCGGGCAACCGGGCGAGGAAGCGCTGGCGCCAGGCGCGCAGGGTCAGCGCGTAGGAGTGACCGAAGTCCTGCTGGGCGATCAGCTGCAGGTCGCTGGACCGCGTTTTGGCGGCCATGATCGCGTTGATCGACGGAATGAAGCTGCCGGGGAACACATAGCGCTTGATGTAGTCTACGCTGCGCCGGGCCTGCTCGTAGCGATGGTCCTCGATGGTGATGGCCTGTAGCAGGGCAACGCCATCAGGCTTGAGCAGGCGCTGCAGCGTGGCCATGTAGGTGTCCAGGTATTCTGCGCCGATGGCTTCGATCATCTCGATCGACACCAGCTTGTCGAACTGGCCCTGCAGGTCGCGGTAGTCCTGCATCAGCAGCGTGACCTGGTCCTGCAGGCCGGCCGCCTGCACGCGCTGGGCAGCCAGCGCGTGCTGCTCGGCGGAGATGGTGGTGGTGGTGACGTGGCAGCCGTAGTGCTGCGCCGCGTGCAGCGCAAAACCACCCCAGCCGGTGCCGATCTCCACCACGCGATCGCCCGGCTTGAGCTGGAGCTGCTGGCAGATGCGGTCCAGCTTGCGCCGGGAGGCGGATTCCAGCGACTCGTCTTCTGTGTCGAACAGGGCTGAGGAATACATCAGGTCCGGCGACAGGAACAGGGCAAAGAAGTCGTTGCCAAGGTCGTAGTGCGCGGCAATGTTGCGGCGGCTGCCTTCACGGCTGTTGCGGCGCAGGCGGTTCCAGCCGCGCAGCAGCCAGCCACCCACGCGGGCCGGGCCGCGCTCCATGCCGTCGAGCAGGTCGCGATTGCGTACCAGCAGCCGGATCAGCGCCACCAGGTCATCGCAGTGCCATTCCCCCTGTATGTAGCTTTCACCTGCGCCCACGCTGCCTTGCGCTGCAACCTTGCGGTAGAACGCCGGGTCATCGATGGTGACGGTCACATGCAGCTCGCCATGGGCATCGCCCAGCCAGACTTCGCCGAGTGCATCACGCACGCACAGGCGGCCGTCGCGCATGGGGGCAAGCTGTTGCAGCAGGCGGCGGCGCAGGAAGGCATCCAAGGCGCCGGGACGTGGCAGGGCGATCAGGGGAGTCGTCGAGTTCATCGCGGTTTCTCGGCAAGGGCAGGGTGGTCATGCACGGGGTTGCGTTTCAGCCACAGCCGCAGCGCGTGCCAGTGGATGGCGGCCATCACCTGCAGGGTCATCAAGGGATAGCAGGCCAGGACCCGGGCCAGCCCGCGGCCGTCCAGGGCGTGTCGCTGCATGGCCTGGGTGGCATCAAACTGGCGAACGCCTTGGCGCCAGACCTGCATGTGCACGCGCAGATCATCATCCGGGCAGTTGAACCGCCAGTCGTAGTGGCAATCCATCGGCATGAACGGCGAGACATGGAAGCGCTTGTCGAACCGCCAGCGCAGCGAGCCGCCTTCGTGGGTGGCCGTGGCGACTGGCAGGACATAGGCGTGCCGTTCCTTCCAGGGCGTATTGGTGATCTCGGCGACGATGCAGTCCAGGGTGCTGCCATCGGACTGGTAGCAGTAGTAGAAGCTGACCGGGTTGAATACGTGCCCGCCGAAGCGAAGGTGGGTGAGCAGGCGTACCGGGCCGGCAGGCCGATAGCCCAGGGTAGCCGCAGCATGATCGCGCACCGCATCGGCCAGCGGTTGTGCGGGATTGCCGAAGTAGTCGCTGCGGCGGAACTCGGCCAGGTTGCGGCGATTGACCGACCACAGCCAGCGCCCGGCGAACACGGTCTCCAGCTCGTCCAGATCGAGCAGCAGCTGCGCGATCGGATAGCGGAACGCGTGGGGCTGCGGATGATGCCGTCGGTGCATCACCTGCCCGAAGTAGAGTGCGCTGGCACTCACGCTGCCACCTCGCCGGGCGCAACGCTGTCAAGGTGCGCGGTGCACTCGCGCATCGCGTCCACCACGCGGCGGGCGCTGCGGATGCCGTCTTCGTGGAAGCCCCAGCCCCAGTATGCGCCGGCGAACCAGGTGTGGCGGCGGCCCTGCAGCTCTGCCCAGCGCTGCTGGGCGCGGATAGCGGCATGATCGTGCACCGGGTGGGCATAGTGCAGCCTGCGCAGCACCTTGGCCGGATCGATCGCCTCGCTGCGGTTGAGGGTCACGACCAGCGGGGTGTCACCGGGCAGGCCCTGCAGGAGGTTCATGCAATAGCTGACCGTACAGGGCGCGCCTGGATCCCTGGGCACGTGTGCATTCCATGCAGCCCATGCTTTGCGGTTGCGCGGCAGCAACGATGCATCGGTATGCAGTACTGCTTCGTTGGGCTGGTAGCGGATGGCGCCGAGTACTTCGCGTTCGACCTGATCGGCGTCATGCAGCAGGGCAAGCGCCTGGTCGCTGTGGCACGCCAGGATGACCTCGTCGAACCCCTCCACGCCGGCCGCGCTGTGCACGCGCGCGCCCCACGGCATGCGTTCGACCGAGTGAACCGGGCATTCCAGCCGCTCACGCACCCGCCAGCGGGCGCGAAGGGCATCGACATAGCGTGCCGAGCCACCGCTGACCACCCGCCAGGGTGCGCGCCCGGTCATCTGCAGCATCTGGTGGTTGGCCATGAACTGGGCCAGGTAGCGGGCCGGGAACTGCATGACCGTGGCGGTCGGTGACGACCATAGTGCCGAAGCCATCGGCAGCAGGTGCTCGTCGATGAAAGCGGTGCCGTAGCGCTGGCCGCGCAGGTACTGGCCTAGTGTCGGGCCTTCGTCTTCCGCCAGCAGCAGCGGCGCATCCCGGTAGAACCGGCGCAGGTCGGCCAGCATTCCCCAGAAACGTGGCGAAACCAGATTGCGACGTTGGCAGAACAGGCCATCCAGCGAAGTGGCGTTGTACTCGACGCCACTTCGCTCGCTGTGCATGGAGAAGCTCATGGTGGTCGGCTGCGAGGCCACACCCAGTTCTTCGAACAGTGCCGTCAGCAGTGGGTAGTGCAGGGGATTGAAGACGATGAAACCCGTATCCACCGCCATGCGCGTGCCGTCCACCTGCACGTCATGGGTGTGGGTATGCCCGCCCAGGTAATCGTTGGCCTCGAACAGCGTCACTTCGTGTTCGCCGTCCAGCCACCAGGCACTGGCCAGGCCTGCAATGCCGGAGCCGATGATCGCGATGCGCATGTCAGTACCTCGCCTTGGCCAGTACCCACTCGGGGATGGGCTTGAGCCCCCTCACCAGGCCCATGGCCGCCATTGCGCGCAGCCCGTACCAGGTCAGGTCGATCTCCCACCAGCGGAACCCTTGGCGGACGGTCCCAGGGAAGAAATGGTGGTTGTTGTGCCAGCCTTCACCGAAGGTAAGCAGAGCCAGCCAGAGGTTGTTGCGGCTGTCGTCACGGGTCTCGAAGCGCCGCCGGCCAAAACGATGGGCCAGCGAGTTGATGGTAACGGTGGCGTGGAACAACACCACGGTGGAAATGAAGAAGCCCCACACCAGCAACTGCGGGCCAGAGGTGTGCAGTCCGGGCGCCCAGCGCTCCAGGCCGGCGCCGAGTGCGTACAGCGCGGCAGCCAGCAATACCGGCACCGCCGTATCAAAGCGGTCCAGCCAGCGCAGTTCCGGGAAGCGCGCCAGGTCAGGCACGCGCGATAGATCCGTGGCGAATGCCTCGCGGGTGAGGAACCAGCCCATGTGGCTGCGCCAGAAGCCGCCTTCGCGCGGCGAGTGCGGGTCCAGCGGTTGGTCGGCATGCCGATGGTGATGGCGATGGTGGGCCGCCCACCACAGCGGCCCACGTTGCACGCTGGACGCGCCGATCACCGCAAACACGAATTGCACCGTTCGCGATGCCTGGAACGTCCGGTGCGAGAAGTAGCGGTGGTAAAAGGCGGTGATCGCAAACATGCGCACTGCGTAGAGGGCTGCGGCGACGATCACTGCCGTCCACGAGATACCTACCCAGATCACCGCGATGCAGGCCAGGTGCATCAACGCGAACGGTACGGCGCGCAGCCAGTCGATGCGTCCGGGCTCGCCAGCGGCGTGGTCTGCAGCGCTGCCGGTGTCGACCCAGCGCTTCAGGGTGCGCAGCAGGCGCCAGCGTCGGCGGGGGAGGGGCGCTACAGAGGCCATGGCGGATCTCGGCGGGTGTCGTGTCTTCCTCTACGCAGCAGTGCGCGCAATGGATGCGGCCGACTGTGGAAAATTCCGGCTTCACTTGGGCATCACGCTGCAGCGTTCGACCAGCGGTTGCGCCCAGGCCTGTTGCCATTCGCTGGCGGGCCGCTCGGCCACCGGCGAGCTGAAGCGCACCGTGACCTGTGGGTAGGTGCCGCGGGTATCGCGCAGGTTGCTGGTTCCGCGGAATTCCAGCAGGCGGCGGTCGGCGCTGGCATAGACCAGCGACAGGCGCGGCGCGATGCCGCCGTACCACGTGTCCAGACTGACCTCGATGGCCTGGGCGTCGATGCCCTGCCAGCGAACAGGGCCGGTACGCCGCACCTGCACCGGGAAGAAGCGCTGCCGCCCCGGCACGAGGAAGGGCAGGCTGATGCGTTCACCTCGCAGCAGCGCTGGCCAATGCTGGCGCACCGCGGCGTCGAAGCCCGTGTCGATCACCGCATCCGGTGCCAGCTCAAGCCGACGCTGACGCAGCTCGCTGGCGGCATCTTCTTTCCAGGCGATCGACACCGACTCGCCACTCGCGTCGACTTCAGCGGTTTGCCCACTACGGCCGTCCTGCAGCGAATAGCCCCGGGCCTGCGGGCGGGCGCTGGCCGGCAGATGCTTGCGGGCGAAGGGGCGGCCATCCGGGCACTGATAGAGCACCCAGCGCTCGGCACCCTCCGATGGGCCGCGCCGCCAGTGCACTTCACGATAGAGCAGATCGCCCTGCGCCGAGGTGGCCACGCCCTCGTTGCGCAGCCAGGGCGCCGCCAGCGCGGCATGGGGCAGGCACAGCAGCAGCCAGGCAGTGCGCATGGTGTTCATCCGGTCGGGAGGCTCAGGTCATACGGCGGGCGCGGCTGCTTGGATGCACAGTGCCTGCTGCATCCAATGGCCGCCCCTGCGCGTAGAGAGGACAGACCTTCACCTGCCCGCCGCTCACGCAGATGTACCCTGACGCTGCCAGCACCCTCCTCAACTTCGATACCGCACGCACCGTGTCCAGTTCCCAGCAGCCCAGCAGCGAGCCGACGAACTGGGCCGATGACATGGACAGTGTGGCGCGGCTGCGCGACCGCGACTGTTTCATGCGGATCTATGACTACTTCATGCCGCGGCTGTGCGTGTATCTGCGTGGCCTGGGGGCACCCGACGCCGTGGCCGAGGAAATGGCGCAGGAGTGCCTGCTGCGCCTGTGGTTGCGGGCGGCCGAGTATGATGCGGCCCAAGGCGCGCTGAGTACCTGGCTGTACCGGATCGCGCGCAACCTGCATATCGACCGCATCCGTCGAGAGCGCAGCTGGATGCAGGTGCAGGCAGCGGTGGAAGACGCCGCGGCGGTGGACATGATCGAGCGCAGCAGCGCCGAGCAGTTCGCCGACCAGGCGCGCCTTCGCCAGCGCATCAACGAGTTGCCCGCCGTGCAGGCGAGGCTGGTGCGGATGTCCTATTTCGAGGCGAAGAGCCACAGCGAGATTGCCCAGGCGCTGGGCATGCCGCTTGGAACGGTAAAGTCACACCTGCGACGTGCGTTCCTGCAACTGCAGGCCAAAGTGGGAGGTGCGCTGTGAATCCGCATCACCACCTGCACGAATCCACGCTGATGAGCTATGCCGCCGGCGCGCTGCCGGCGCCGTTGAGCATCGTGGCCGGTGCCCACCTCGAGCAGTGCCCCCACTGCCGCCAGCGCCTGCGCGATGCCGAGGCGATCGGCTCGGTGCTGCTGGAGCAGACCCAACCGCCCGCGGCCGAGGCGCGTCGCGAGCAGTTGCGCGAGGCCATGCTGATGCAGCTGGCCTCGGACGCGCCGAGCGCCATCGCCGGAGCCAGGCGCCCGGTGCCGAGGGAGCGGCCCGAGGCCGATCCGGACCATCTGCCCGCCTCGTTGCATCCTTACTTCGGCGCTTCGCTCAGTGCCCTGCGCTGGCGCTGGATGGCGCCCGGCGTGCACTGCATCAGGGCTGAGCAGATGCCCTCGCTGATCATGCTGAAGATTGCCCCGGGCAAGTGCCTGCCGATGCACAGCCATGGCCGCAGCGAACTGACCCACATCCTTCGAGGCTCGTACAACGACGCGCTGGGGCTGTTCGCGCCGGGCGACGTGGCGGACCTGGACGAGGAGGTGGAGCATCAACCGGTAACTGCACCCGGTGTTCCCTGCATCTGCGTGTCAGCGCTGGACGCGCCGTTGGTGTTCAGTGGCTGGTTGGCGCGGAAGATCCAGCGTTTCGTGAAACTCTAGCGTGGGTGCGACCATGACCGGGAAAGGTGCGTTGAGGATTCTGTTGACCGGTGCTGCGGGCCTGGTGGGGCAGGGTGTTGCGCTGGCCTGCCAGCGCTCGCCGCAGGTGGCCCACCTGACTGCCCTGGTCCGCAGGCCGGGCAGCCTGAACGGGCCTGGCAGCGAACTGATCGTCCCCGATTTTCTGCATATGCAAGGCCGGCATGAGCAACTGGCCGGCTTCGACGCATGCTTCTACTGTGCCGGTGCGCCACCGGTCGGCACGGCAGAGGCCGAGTACCGACGCGTGACCCTGGACACCACTCTGGCGGTGGCCCTTGCCTGGGCGGCTGCGAATCCCGAAGGGTGCTTTCTGTATGTATCCGGTGCCGGCGCGGACCCTCGGAGCCGGCTGATGCCGTTGAGGATCAAGGGCGAGATCGAAGTCGCATTGCAGAGCCTGCCGGTGCGCACCGTGATGCTGCGCCCGGGCGGTGTCAGGCCGGTCCCGGGCACCGGCACCCGTCATGCCCTGTTGAAGCCCCTTTACTGGGGCGGTGCGCCATTAATGAAACTGGCCGGTGCGGTTGCACCTTCGTTGGTGACGAGCAACCTGGCACTGGGCCAAGCGATGATTGCCTTGGCCGTCAGGGAGCATCCACCGGCGACGGTGGAGTGCGCGGACATCAACCGGATCGCGGCCGGCGGGCGCGATCCGGCGTCCTGACCTCAGTGTGGCGCTGCTTCCAGCGCGGTGCGCACGGCCGTCGCCAGATCACTTCGGGTGAACGGCTTTGGCAGCAGCGCAACGGCCCGGCCCTGGCTGCCCACCTGGTCGTGGTCGCGGGGATAGCCCGACGTGAACAGCACGGCGACCTCCGGCCAGCGTTCACGGACTTCCCGCACCAGCTCCCAGCCCGACATGCCGGGCATCACCACGTCCGAGAACAGCAGGTCCACCCTGGTATCCGGGCGTTCCAGCAGCCGCAGTGCGGAAGGGCCGTCGTGGGCTTCCAATACCCGGTAGCCCAGCAGCCGCAGTGCATCCACCGTGTGGGCGCGGACATCGTCGTTGTCCTCGGTCACCAGGATGGTTTCCTCGCGCGGCGAATAGCCTGCCAGGCCGGTCTGCGGAGTGCGCGCCTCGCTGGGCAACGGCAGCAGTGAACGCGGGAACATCATGGTGATGCTGGTGCCGCCGCCTTCCACCGAATCGATCAGCACGTGGCCGCCTGACTGCTTGACGAACCCGTGCACCATCGACAGGCCCAGGCCGGTGCCACGGCCAACCTGCTTGGTGGTGAAGAAGGGTTCGAAGACCCGGGCGAGCGTCGCCGCATCCATGCCGTGGCCGTTGTCGCGCACCCGCAGCATCACGTACTCGCCCGGCGTTGCATCCGGGAACAGTGCGGCGTAGTCGTGGTCGAGGTGGCTGTTGTCGACCTCGATCACCAGTCGGCCGCCGTGCGGCATCGCATCGCGGGCATTCACCGCCAGGTTCAGTACAGAGGCCTCCAGCTGGCTGACGTCGATCTCGACGCACCAGATGTCCTCGGCGCTGCGGATCTCCAGCTGCACCAGCTCACCCAGCGCACGCTGCAGCATGTCGTGCATGTCCAGCAGGCGCTCGTTGAGGTTGGCGGCCTGGCTGCGCAGCGGCTGGCGGCGGGCAAACGCCAGCAGGCGCTGGGTCAGGCTGGCGGCACGGCCGACACCCTTCAGTGCATTGTCCAGCGCACGGCTCACCATCGCTCCGGGTTCGCCCGCGCGCTCGCTGAGCAGCATGGCGTGCTCGACGTTGCCTGAGATGACCGTCAGGATGTTGTTGAAATCATGTGCGATGCCGCCGGTGAGCTGGCCGACCGCCTCGATTTTCTGCGACTGGCGCAGCGCATGCTCAGCCTGCACGCGCGCGGTGGTTTCCACGGCCTCGGAGACCACAGCGGTGACCACGCCCTCCGTATCGAGTAGTGGACGGAACGAGAAATCAAAGCTGCGCCGCCCGGTCGGTAGTTCCAGTTCCAGCGCATGCAGTGAACTGCGGCCCTGTACCGCTGCGGCCACGGCCCGATCGATCAGCGCTGCGATGCCCTCGGTGGTGCCGAACCAGACCGATTCGGCGAAGCGTTGGCCAACGACGTCCTTCTTGTCTGCCAGCACCGCGGCCAGTGACGCGTCATTGGCATCGACCACGCGTCCAGACAGATCCAGCAGCACCTGGTGCTGGAAACTGGATTCGAAGATCGCCTGCAGGCGCCGCTTGCTGGCGCGCAACTCGGCCGTGCGTGCCTGTACCTGCTGCTCGAGCAGCTGGTTGTCTTCGCGCAGGGCCAGCTCGGCCTGTTTCAGCAGCGACACGTCGCTGCCCAGGCAGATATACCCGGCCACGCTGCCATCGGCGGCATGCTCAGGCACGCAGTCCATCTGCACGAATCGTGATTCGCCGCTGCGATGGATCAGTTCGGCCTGGAAGCGGGTGCGCTCGCCCTGTAGTACCCGTTCCAGGCTGGGCAGGGCGTGCTCGAAGGCGGAAATGCCGCTGACATCCCGAGCCGACCGACCCAGCAGTTCTGCAAGGCTGAATCCATGCCAGTCCAGGAACGCCTTGTTGGCAAACCGGTAGCGATGGTCCTTGTCCAACTGGGCGATCAGCGCCGGGACGGCATCGGTCACCTTCTGCAGCTGGGCCTGGCTTTCGTTCAGCGCGGCCTGCGCATTGGCCAGCTGGATACGCTCCTGCGCCTCCTGGCGGGCGCGGCGGATCGCATCGGGCAAGCGTTGCAGGCGTTGCTTCACCACATAGTCGCGGGCACCGCGCGTGAGGGCCTGTACCGCCAGTTCCTCGGTCAGGGTGCCGGAAACAAAGATGAAAGGCGTCTGCGGCACGCACTCGCGCGCCAGGGCGAGTGCTGCGTCACCATCGAAGCCTGGCAGGACATGATCGGCGAGGATCACGTCGAACGGGCGGTTTTCGATGGCCTCGATGAACGCGTTGCGGGTCCACAGGCGCTCGGCCTCGAAATCGAGGCCGGCACGCTGCAGCTGGGCGCTGATCAGCTCCGCATCAAGCGCGCTGTCCTCCAGCATGAGGATGCGCAGGCGCTCGCTGCGGCGCGATCCATCACGCATTGCGCTGCCCCGAACCGTTGGGCCGATGCGGTGGCGGCTGGTTGGTGATGCCCCAGAACATGCCCAGGCCCTGGATGGCGTCGAAGAATTCCTTGAAGTCGACCGGCTTGACCACGAATGCGTTGACGCCCAGTTCGTAACTGCGCACCAGATCCTGCTCTTCGCGCGAGGAGGTCAGCATCACAACCGGGGTGCTGCTCAGGTACGGGTCGCCACGGACCTGCTCCAGTACCTCCAAGCCATTGACTTTGGGCAGCTTCAGGTCCAGCAGCACGACCACCGGGCCGCCGTGCATGGCACCGGCGAACTTGCCTTCGCAGCGCAGGTAATCCAGCGCTTCGGCGCCGTCGCGTACATGGATGACATCGTTCAACAGCTGGCAGCGCTCAAGCGCGGCCATCGTCAGCTCTGCATCCTTGGGGCTGTCCTCTACCAGGAGGATCGGCCGCAGGTCCCTCATGGGTGTTCTCCTGTGGAGCGGGGTAGGGTGAAGTGAATGGTCGCGCCCTTGCCGGGCTCGCCCTCGGCCCAGGTACGGCCGCCATGGCGGCCGATGATGCGGCGTACGTTGGCCAGGCCGATGCCGGTGCCTTCGAATTCTTCCACATGGTGCAGGCGCTGGAACACACCGAACAGCTTGTCGACGTAACGCATGTCGAAGCCGCAGCCGTTGTCGCGCACGAAGAAGTGATCTTCGTCGTCGCTGCGGTCGTGCCCAATCTCGATCATCGCGTGCTCACGCTCGCGGGTGAACTTGATCGCGTTGGCCAGCAGGTTCTGCCAGACCAGGCGAAGCATCGTCGGGTCGGCTTCCACCTCCGGCAGCGGCGCGAGCGTCCACTGCACGTCGCGGCCCGCGTAATCCAGCGCCAGGCTCCGGCGCACGTCCTCGGCCAGCGCAGCCATGTCCAGCCGCACCCGCCCCAGCGTGGAGCGTCCCATCTGCGAGAAGCTGAGCAGGTCATCCACCAGTGTGCCGGCGGACTTTGCCGAATCGACGATCGTATCCAGGAAGCGGCGCTCGGTCTCGTTGAGGCGGTCGCCCGCCGAGCTGCCAAGCAGCTCCGAATAGCCCACGATGTGGCGGAAGGGGGCGCGCAGGTCGTGGCTGACCGAATAGGAAAAGGCTTCCAGTTCCTTGTTGCTGCGCAGGAGCTGCTCGTTCAGTTCCGCCATCTCCTCGGCCTTGCGCAGCACGATATCGACGATGGCCGTGCGCATCTCGTGTGCCGCATCGCAGTCGGCGTCGGTCCACGGCAGGCTGCGCTGCCGCACGGTCTCTTTCCAGGCGTCGAAGGAGCTCCGCGGGGAGAGTGCGACGCCGGGCGCTGCGGTCTTGCGGGGGTCTCCCCCCCAGCGCACGGTTCGCACCACCTCCGGCCGGAACCACATCAGGTAGCTGTCATGCAGCTGCGAAATGGACACTGCCAGCAGGCCGCTGGCTACATCGGCCAGGTGCGCGGCAGGCGACCAGTCGGCGGCAAGGTGGTCGGTGCAGTAGGTTTCCTGCCCGGCCTGCCGGGTAGCCAGCCAATCGGCCAGGGCCAGCACGTCGCTGGCCGGTGGGCACTCACCCACGCGCATGCAGTCGCCCTTGTGCACGATGGCAGCCCCGGCCGCGCCGGTCAGCGACAGCAGGCTGCCTTCGTCCTGGCGCAGGGCCGCCATGAATTCTTCGTCGCCGGCCATGCGGCCCAGCAGCTTGACCAGTATCGAGCGACGCGCGACGCGTTCTTCAATCGCGAGCGCGCGCTCCTTCAGTGCAATCTGCAGCGACAGGATCTGGCCCATGAACTCGCAGGCGGTACGCACGTGGTAGGGCAGGCGGCGTGGCTGCACGGTATGGCAGGACACCAGGCCCCATAACCGCCCCTCATGTACCAGTGACACCGACATCGACGCCCCGGTCCCCATGTTGCGCATGTACTGAAGATGCACGGGGGACACGCTGCGCAGCACGGCCAGGCTCAGGTCGGTCGGTGGCGCCTCGCGGTGGTCTTCGGCCCGCATCAGCGGGGTAGGGGTATAGTTGTTGTCCGCGATCAGGCGCACCCGGTTCCGGCGGTACAGTTCGCGGGCCTGTGCGGGAATGTCCGACTCGGGAAAGCGCAGGTCCAGGTAGGACGGCAACAGGCCATTGCCATCTTCGGCCACCACCATGCCATTCCAGCCAGCATCGAATTGATAGACCAGGGTGCGGTCAAAGCCGGTGAGCCGCCGCATGTGCGCGGCCGCAAGCCTGCACAGGTCTTCCACCGTCGCTGCCGATTCAATGCCGGTCATCAGCTCGCGGATGGCTGGATACAGTTCTTCCAGCGAGCCGGGCTGGCCGGGAACCGGTGCTTCCAGCTCGACCAGAAGATCCGTGGCGGAGCGGTGCACCAGCAACTGATGGCGGCCTTGCCCATCCAGGTGCACGGCACCGACATGCGCGCTGCTGCCCACCGTCGCCTGTTGCAACACGCCCTGGAACGGTGCCAGCACGCCGCCCAGCACTTCACTGACGTGCTGCATCAACGGTTCGCCGAACTGTTTCAGCAGCCCGGGGTGGCTGATGGCGCGCTCGCGTACCTGCAGGGACTGCGGTTCAACGATCAGAAGCACACCGTAGGGCTGGATCGCGCCAGGGGTGTGGATCGGTTCGCGCGCGCAACGGGACAGGGCAGTGTCGTGCGCGGATTCGGTAGGAGGCGTCAAGGGCGGGACTCATGATTCGTGGATGGCTGGAACGGCCCAGCACTGCATCCGGTGTGCATGAATGGTGAAGCAAAAGCGTGCCGCCGCATACCACCACGTGAATGTGAAGGGGCTTTCATTCAAACCTGAATTCTTCATCTACGCAGCGACGGATGAACTGGAAGGCGTCTGTCGCGCCCCTGCATGCCTGTGCGCGCTCTTGGCCACTTAAAACGAGCGCATCCAGTTCCTCCCGCTCGCGTCTCCAGTACTCAGCCACACCGAGCTCGGAAGGACGCAGGTGGCGCGCCCCGTACCCGGCATGAAGCTGCAACGCAGCGGCCATCTTCAACAGCACGGACGCTCCCAGCGTCGAGCCCTCCGCCACGTAGCGCCAGCCCAGAACGGTCGCTTTCGAGAATGCTTGAGGCTGCGGTTGCCAGGCATGGGGTACCGGCATGGAAGCGCCGAGGTCGCGAAGATCCTCCTCGATCAGCGGCAAGCGGGTCGCGCCCGGATCCTGCATCCGGTACAGCGGCGCAACGGCGCTATGGAAGTGCCATTGCACGCGCAGGAAGCAGAGGTAACGCTGGCGCGACGCGAAGATGTGTTGCTGCAACAGGTGCTGGTCGAGGCGATCGTGGGCCGCTCGGGTGTGCGCTTTCAGGGCGGCGCTGAGGGCAATGGGGTGATCGGGTTGTGCTGGCAATGTGGATGTAGGCATCGGCGCGCACCCTAGCAGATTTCGATGCAGAGACCGGTGCAGGTTTCGCGGCCAGCACATCTGCGCTGCACGCCAGCTAGACAGCGGCTGCCCTACGGTGACTGCAATTCCAACAGATGCCACGCCCGTGAACCTGCAGACCGCACCCGCGCCCCAGTACCGCATGCTCCCTGACAGCTGCCAATTTGAATTGCTGGATGTGGATGCACTGCAGGATCCAGCCAGTGGCCGGCTGCTGCACCTGTACTCGCTGGTAGCGCGTTGCCTTTCCTGCGAGACGATCTTCAAGGCAGAAGAAGGGCAGGGCCTGGTCAGCCATACTGCAGCGCGAGTGGTGCGGTGCCCCACCGGTTGCGGGCAGCAGGCGTTCAAGCCGGCCCTGCTGCGGACCTGGTGCCCACAGGCCGTGGCCCAGGCATGAACGCTGGATCCGCGTGTCACAGCAGCCCTGGATTGGCCCGCCAGACGGCGAAGTTGAGCGCCGAGGCGAACAGGATCCAGGCGAGGTAGGGAAGCAGCAGCACTGCCGCGGCCGGGCGGGTACGCGCAAACGCGACGATCGTCGCGCACACCAACACGATCAATACAAGAATGTCGGCGAAGGCAAGCGCGCCCAGCTTCCAGCCGAAGAACAGCCAGCTCCACAGTGCGTTGACGGCCAGCTGCACCAGATAGAGCAGCAGCGCGGGTCGTGCCCCGCGCCAGCCACGTTCGCGCCAGACCAGCCACGCGGCAACCGCCATCATGGCGTAGAGCAGCGTCCACACCGGACCAAAGACGCTGGCCGGTGGCGCCCATGCCGGAAGCGTGAGGGTAGCGTAGAAGCTTGCCGCGGACGTGGACGCCCATGCCCCCAGCGTGGCCGCGACGAAAGTAATTGCCACCCATCCCAGAAATCCGGAAACCTGTGAACTCCGCTTCATAGCGTGCAGCTCCCTGATGCTTGTGCTGCCTGTCTACGCACAGGGGCAGCGAACGGATGCAGGTTGCTGGCCTTCAATCTGAAGAACCGACGGCACCCGCTCCCTCGCTCGCTGGCAGCAGGGAAGGTCGCTGGTCAAACCACTCCCTTGCTTTCGCCAGGTGCCATTGGCGCTGGTCACCGTCCAGCTCGATGCCCGCACCCAGCAGCCCCCAGCGCAGGTAGAGATCACCGCGCTTGCGCTGGTCGAGCAGATCCAGCCGCGCGCGTACCGAAAGCCGATCGTTCTCGGCCTGCAGTCCATCGATGATCAGATGGCCCGGGCGCCAGCGCAGCGTCGCCCGTGCCTGCACCTGGCCGGAATCCAACAGCGACAGGGTCCAGCGCGGGTAGTCGGTACGCTCTGCGAACAGTGCAAGCAAAGGGCGGGCATCGCTGAGATCCAGATCCGTGGTGGCATCGACCTGGAAGGGCGACTGCGCGTCGATGCGGCCACGCTTGAAGGCCACGCGGCCTTTCCATGGGCTTGTTTGCTCTGTATCCGCCACCTGCACATTGCGCAGCTCGACGGTGGTGCCGGACAGATCGAAATGACGCTGATTGAAGTCACCGCGGCGCAGCGTTGCCTTCACGTCGACGTCGCCGCCCATGTCCAGCCCTGCCACCTTGGCGCTGGCATTGCGCCCCAGCAGCCGGGCAGTGCCGTGGCCGACGCGTCCATCGGTGTCGAGCGTGGCATCGCCGCTCAGGCTGCCGGTGCCACGGAGCAGCCGCACCTGCGGCGAGCCCAGGTAACGGTTGTAGGCGGCCAGGTCGGGAATCGTTGCTTGGCTGAAGCGCAGGTGCGCGCGGACACCCTTGCGCAGCTCCTGCAGGCGACCATCACCGGTCAGGTCCAGGGCCAGATCACGGCCGTCGAACAGGCGCACGTCCTTGGCATCGGTTGGCCGAGCAGTGAATCGTGGCAGCCGGACAGCCAGCTGTGCCTGGCTGGGGCTGCCGGCCTTCAGTTCGCCATGGGCGCTGGCCGTGCCGGCCAGGCGTACGCCGGCGACTTCGGCCACGGCTTCGGCGGCCGGAATGTCCACGGTGCTGCCTTCGATCAGTTCGCCGTTGCGCACGCGCAGGTCCGCCTTCAGCGTGCCGCCGCCGTCCAGCTGCAGCCACGGCTTGCGAACGAACAGGGCAGGGATCCAGTTGAGCGAAGTGAACGTCCATTCGCCGCGCACTGTGCCGGAGCTGCGTTCCAGCAGCTGGGCGGGCTGCTGGAAGGGAACGTTCCGGCCACTGATGTGCAGATCGGCATCCACTTCGCTGCCTGAGCCGGGCTTTGGCGGCAGGCGGGCCTGCAGGCGCAGGTCGTTGGACACATTGAGCTGCAGGGCCAGCACGCCGCGATTGGGGGCGCCGTCACCCAGGTAGAGCGGCACCTGCCAGATTGCGCGGTCCCCGGGCTGCAGCTGGCCGTCAATCAGGTGCAGCGCCAGCTGCAGGCGTCCGGGCACGGGCGCGCTGGAGATCTTCGGCGTTGTGGCATCCGTGTCCATGCGCAGGCCCTGGCTGCGGGCGTCGACCTCGAGCTTGGCATGCAGCAGCTTCAACTTGGCCAGACCGGGCGCCTGGTCCCGATAGTGGCGCGGATAGCTGAAGCGCGCGGTGAGATCCATGTCGCCCAACAGCTGCACGCCGTCAAAACTGGTGTCCGCATCGCTGAACGCCACCTCGGATTCGAAGAGCTCCGACGGCCCGCCGCGCAGCTGCTTGAGGAAGCCCACCGTACCCCGGCCCTTGCCAATGATCAGCAACTTGCCAAAGCGTGCGCTGCGGATGCTGTTGCTGTGGATGGCGTCGAAACGGAGCGTCCAGCCGCGGTCGCTGCGCGGCGGTGGCGGGATGGCTTCTTCGACGCGGCTGATCTCGGCGGAAACCCCCGTCGCCTGCAAGCGCGGAACCCGTACCTCGCGCTGGAACAGGGGCAGTACCGCCAACCGGGCGCTGGCGCGCTCGGCATGCAGCACGTAGACCGTGTGGTTCACGTGGCCGCGCATGTGCACGTTCCAGGCGATGACATGGCCGGGCAGCAGCGTGATGGCCGGGCCGGTGGTCATCACGAACTTGTGCGGCTTGCGGTTGGTGAACTGATCGAACAGCGGGGTATTGAGGAAGATGTTGCCGGCCAGCAGGTACAGCAGGTAGATGCCCAGCAGGACGTAGGCGGGAACGCGCCACCGTCGAAGCCGGTGCGGGATGTGCACGGAAACAGGAGGCATCTACTGCTCTGAGGGCTGAAATTCCCACAACTATTGCGGAGCCGATGGCGGTGGCGCGTGAAGCAGCCATGGGGCAGGGGCTGGATTCTGGTAGTGTCCGGCCTGGTCACCACCACAGATCTGCAGGAGACGCATGGAGATCCGGCCCGCCCGTGCAGGCGATTTCGACGCGATGTGGGGCATGTTCAAGACGGTCATTGCGGCGCAGGATGCGCTGCCCTTTGCCGGCTCTTTTGAAGTCGAAACGTTTCGCGCGCATTGGCTCCTGCCGCAGACACCTTATGTGGCCGTTCTGCAGGGCCGGGTTGTGGGCATGTACAAGATGGGCCCGAATTTCCCTGACCTTGGGGCGCATGTGGCCAGCGCCACGTATGTGGTGGATGCGCCGGCACAAGGGCAAGGTGTGGGCCGGGCCCTGGTGGAACACAGCCTGGAGCGGGCGAGGGCGGAAGGATTCCTGGCCATGCAGTTCAATTACGTGGTCAGTACCAATGCCCCGGCCGTGGCGCTGTACCGGAAGCTGGGGTTCGATGTGGTGGGAACGCTACCGAAGGCGTTCCGGCATGGGACGCTGGGCTTGGTGGATGTCTTTGTGATGCACAGGTTCCTGTGATGCGATGCGTTGGTCGCACGTGGATAGCGTGACGCGTCACGACCAGTGAGTGGCTACGGCTGGGGTGCCAGAACGCGCTCCTGAGGCCTCGGTCGTTGGTGCCGAATCGGCGAAAGCGCTCTTGCCAGGCTGGCGTGCAGCCACGGCAAGATCAGCGGCAAAACTACGCCCGCAAAGCCGTCTTTACCCGCCACTGTCAGATCCGCAAGATCCTTTGCCATTCCTGCAGAGATTGAGGGAAGCCCAAAGTGCGGTTGGCAGTGATCGAATCACTGACAATCAGGCCGGCGCCTGGAGTGGATCAGGGGCGTGACTGGTGAAGCCTGGATCGGGCAATGGCGTAATGAACATAATATACATTATGCGAAATGATGTATCGGGCTACGGCCGCGTTCGTGTCCTCGGCGTGGCAATGGCTGGGCCTCTGGCTCGGCTGATGACGAACCAGGTAAATCTGTTACCAAGCGCCAGGTAAAAGTGTTACGTGTTCGAACACAGCGCCTTTAGAACATGAGCCTTTGCTCATCATCCTACGATCCTATTCCGGCCTGGCATGCCGAGTGCTTCAAGCCAAGATGCAGCCATGCTGCCCGCGCTTGGGCGGGCTCAAGCTAAGGATTCTTTCGAAAGAACTTCAAATGCAGCCATCGCGCCCGCACTTGCACTCCGAAGCGTCAGGTACCATGGCATAGATGCTAAGGCTCAACTTCCGAGACTCCCTCAATGAACGACACTGATCGAGAGATCATGCTGGTTGCCATGGTAATCGTCGGATTTGCGGTCTCATTCGTCTGTTGGGCTGCCTGGCTAGCTCGCAGAACGCGACTTGCGCGGAGTCAGCGAACTGGCCTCCGGCGCAAATGAAGCCGGCCCGTTCTTTCGTGTGCCCTGGAAGGCGGCACAGCGCTATTGTTTTGGGCGTCTGCGAGCCGCAGGCGGACGAACTTCTTTGGATCGCTTGAGCGCCACTTCCAGCTGCGCTGGCAAATTTCGAAGCCCTGAAAGTTGCCCCTCAAGCGCGTCACATTTGCCGCGCAGGATATCGGCAGACTGACTAGCCGTGGCGGCCGCTGATTGGGCGGCCTGGATGTCCTGACGCAGCTGCTTCTCAAGGGCCCTGTGTTGTTCGGATGCCTTGCTTTGCTGCACCTGGAGTTCCTTCACCTCCTGGCGGGCTCGATCCACATCGCTGAGCGCTCGATTCTCGACAGATCTGACGTACTCGGTCCAGTCCTCCCGCTCAGATTTCGCCGTCTCTAGGGCCTCGTGAAGCCGGACGTCGAGTTGCTGTCTCGCTGTCTCGGTTCGGTCGGCTCTTCGACGCTCGAGGTCGCGCTGCTCTGCAAGTTCAGAGATCTGTAGCTGAAGCTGGTCGACCAGGTGCTGTAGCTCTGAAGCTTGGGTCGTTGCAATTCTCTCCCCGGTGATTGCAACGTCACGCTCTGCACGCATTTGCGCCAGCTCTTCAGCCGCAAGTCGGGAACTGACCTCCAGCGCATCACGCTCGGAAGCTAGGGCCCGCTCGGACGATGCAAGCTCTCGACGGGCGGCCTCCTGGGCATGCTTCAGCGCCAACTCCCACCATTGCCCGGCGAGTTCTACCAACACCGCTGGCGCATCTTCCAGGTCCGGACGCGCTGGCTGCAGGCGAGTGCCAAGTCGGTTCCACCATGTTTCCAGCCAGCGGGTCACCGTGTTCGGCGAGCCTGTCCCCAGGTGAGCCCGGATCCGCTCTACGGTTGGGCGTTCGCCCTTGGCGACCAACTCGTCGGCAGCGGTATGGACGTCAGTTTCGGTGATGCCGCGGGCCATGCGAAGTCTCCTGTACTGGCACCCTACTCTGCTGATAACGTACTCGTGATAAGTGATGATTATCGAGGGTATAAGCTCCATTTCGTAGTATACATTACATAGTATGAAAGATATTTGTGCGATCCCGGTTCTTGCTGCGACGGCTGCCAGCCTGGTACTGCCCGAACAGCTTGCGCAACAGGCTTCCGATGCGGTGCGCGAGTTACTGGCCGAAGCTGCGGCTGAGAACACCACCCGCAGCTACACCAGTGCCCTGCGCTACTGGGCCGGTTGGCATGCGGCGCGCTACGGCATCGAACTGGCCTTGCCGGTGCCCGAAGCCACGGTGCTGCAGT
Organism: Stenotrophomonas sp. T8; assembly: GCF_051853085.1. Classification (NCBI taxonomy): domain Bacteria; kingdom Pseudomonadati; phylum Pseudomonadota; class Gammaproteobacteria; order Lysobacterales; family Lysobacteraceae; genus Stenotrophomonas; species Stenotrophomonas sp. T8. Next base: position 1,851,437 of record NZ_CP195329.1, read on the forward strand.
TCGTGGTCGACCACGTGCGGCGCCGCTCGACCGAAGGTGACTTGGCCTGGGAACTGCCGCAGGCCATCGACCAGGCCCTGGTGGGCGCGGGTCTCAAGGCCAAGCTCGGCCCGTGGACGTTGGCCACCGTGCGCCATCGCGTTGCCGTACTGTCCACCGCGCACCGGCTCAAGAAAGTCACCAATCCCTGCGAGCAGCCGGCGATCCGCACCGTGCTCAGTCGTGCCGCGCGGGCCGCCGTCAAGCGTGGCGAACGGCCACGTAAGAAGACCGCCATCACCCTGCCCGAACTGGAAGCGTTGCTAGCCACCTGCGACGACAGTCTGGAAGGGATTCGGGACCGCGCCCTGCTCTGCTTCGGGTTTGCCAGCGGCGGCCGCCGGCGCAGCGAGATCGCTGCCGCCAATCTGCGCGACCTGCGCCGGATCGGCGAAGCGGGCTACATCTACCGGCTCGAGCACAGCAAGACCCAGCAGGCTGGCGTTACCGCCACCTCGACCCCGGACAAGCCGGTGCTGGATCGGGCCGCCCTCGCCTTGCAGGATTGGCTAGAAGCGTCCGGGATCACCGAGGGGGCTATTTTCCGGCGGTTGTGGAAACAGCGTGTCGGCCCTGCCCTCTCCCCGGCCGCGGTTGGCGAGATCGTGCAGCGACGGGCGCGCTTGGCGGGGCTGGAGGGGGATTTTGGTGGGCACAGCCTACGGTCGGGGTTCGTGACCGAGGCCAGCCGCCAAGGGGTGTCGCTGCCGGCGATCATGCAGCTGACCGAGCATCGGTCAGTGTCGAGTGTTGTGGGGTATTTCCAAACCGGCAGCGCCGCTACGAACCCCGCCGCTCGTCTTCTCGAAGATTGACTCAATCACGGGCGGAGGATTTCGTATCATTCCGGCAACGAGCGGACCTTCTAACGGTTGGCTAATATCGGTTAATGGCTACCTTCTGTGCTCTCTCCCGACCCGAATCTGAAAGAGCTTGTCCGTTAGATGAGATCAACCATGAGGGATGATTTCAACAAGGCCGTCAAGGAACTGTTGGCGAAGCAGGCCGGCAATCGCTGCGCGCACCCCCATTGCGGGAAGCCGACATCCGGAGCAGACGAGAGTGGTACCGGCGCAATCAATATCGGCGTCGCAGCGCACATCAGTGCCGCGTCTGCCGGCGGCCCCCGTTACGACCCCGCGCTGACCAGTGAACAGCGCAAGGATGCGTCCAACGGGATCTGGCTCTGCCAGGATCACGCGCATGCGGTCGACGCCGATGACAGCGGCTTCAGCGCGGAAATCCTGCGAACCTGGAAACGGCAGGCAGAAGACCGATCCTTCCATGCGCTGATGGCGGGAATGGCCGGTGCCGGCCAGATCCGTGGCTTCGAAATTGATCCCGGCGAGGGCATCGACATCCGGCACCGGTTCAACCTCGCCGTGGACGAGGATCTCGTCGCGCTGAAGGCGTGCTTGGTGGCCGCGGCGCGCGAAGATACCGCCGCTTTTCGCAGGACCCGATACTGGACCGAGCATGCCATCGAGCTGAAGCTGCGCCTGAAGGACGATGCGGACGCGGATTCGTTTCCCGCGCACGATTTGGCCAACACCACCGAAGCCTTCAACGAGATCGTGATCCTGTCGCCGCCGGGCACTGGCAAGACCACCACGTTGCTGCAGCTCGCCGAAGCGATCATAAGTAAGCGCGGCGTGGTCGCCAGCTTTCTCCCGCTGGATGAATGGTCGACCCAGTCCCACTCGCTGCTCGAGAGCATTCTCGAACGCCAGGCGTTCCGTCCTTATCGCCAGGAGCATCTTCGGCTTCTCGCCCATACTGGCGAACTCACCCTCGTACTGGATGGCTGGAATCAGCTCGACGGCGCATCTCGTAGACGAGCACGCAACGAACTCGAGAGTTTGCGTCGCGACTACCCGAAACTGGGCATCGTCATCAGTTCGAGGAACCTGAGCGTTGCCGTCCCCTTCGCCGCCACTGTATTGGTGGTCGAACCGCTCGACCATGCACAACAACGCCAGGTCGCCAGTGAGATGCGCGGCGCCGACGGCGAGGCCCTGTTGGAAGAAGCACGCGCGATCCCGGGACTCAGGGAGCTGGTCTCGGTACCCTTGTTCCTCAACGTGATGCTGCGTCTGTCGCCCGGAAGCCGTTTGCCCACGACGAAGGAAGGCGTGCTTGCTGCATTCGTCGAGCAGCACAACCAGGCCGCCAATCGCAGCGAGGCCTTGCGTGACGCGACGCTCGGCCACGAGCAGGAGATCCTCGCCGACCTTGCCGCCGCGGCCACCCGTACCGCCAACACGTCCCTGCCCGACGGCAACGCCAGGGCCTCGGTGCAGGCCACCCAGCGCCGCCTTGCGGACGAGGGCCAGATCTCCTCGTATTCGGCGCCCCAGCCCATGAGGGTGCTGGACGCACTGATCGACGGACACTTGCTGGTTCGATCCTCGGGCACCCCGGCGGGATACAGTTTCCAGCACCAGCAATTCCAGGAATGGTACGCCTCCTTCGCCGTGGAGCACGCCATGCGAAACATGGCTGAAGGCGACGCCACCGCGGCCGGACAACTCGCCATCGAGTTCCTCGACGTCCGTCCATGGGAGGAATCGATCCTGTTCGCCTGTGAACGCATGGCATTGGGCACCAGCGCCGATTTGGATGCGGTAACCAAGACGATCGTCCGTTGCCTGTCGATCGACCCCATGCTCGCAGCCGAGATCATCTTCCGCGCACCCAAGGCATGGGGCCGGGTCGAGAACGAAGTCACCGAGTTCCTCCGACGCTGGCACCAGCCGAACAAGGTCGATCGCGCCATTGGATTCATCGCCAACAGCGGCCGGCCGGAATTCGCAGAGCTTTTGTGGCCGTTGCTCGCCGATTCCAAGCACAGGCATCATCTGGACATCCTGCGTGCGGGACGCCGATTTCCTCCCTCGCTGTTGCCTGACATGGAGACCCGGCTGGCGACGCTCGAAGAGTCGACCCGCGCCGAAGTGCTCGGCGCGATGGTCAGCCATGGCGGCATGGAGGGTGCGCTGTTTGCGGCATCGGTGGCGCAGACCGATTCAAGCGTGCAGGTAAAGAAGCAAGTCGTGGAATCCCTATACTGGCGCGGGGCGGATCAGCAAGCCGCCCGGGTGCTGCAAGACGCGCCTCTGGAACTGTGGCAGGAGTTGGCCTCAGGACATCCCCTTACAGGGATCCACAACGCTGCAGTGTCCACTCGAATGGCCGCCGAACGTCGAGCCGCGTTCGAACGCATGCAGAATCCGGGGCACAAGCTGCACTTCTTGCTGAATGGCGACGTCGAAGGCATCGACACTCAACAAGCAGTCTTCTCCTTGCTGGCTGATCCTGCGCTGGAGGTGCGTGCGAGTGCTGCGGACCACGCTTTGTATCAGGCGCACGAACGTTATCCGACGGTCGTCGCCTCCGCCTTGGTGCGGAGAATCGAACGGGGTCTCGAGATCCCGTTCCGGGCCCACCTGCTCGTGCAGGAACGGCATATCGTCACCGACGATGACCCGATCTTCAGCATGGTTATCAATACGGCACTGGACGAGAGGATCAGGACCAATGCTGCCAGCATCGCTGGTCCGGTTTCGATCGGTCGATTGATCGACGCACACCTCGAGTTGGATGCGCCGGCTGCAAGCGATCCAGCGGCGAGGAGGCCTATGGCAGAGCAACGGCGCTTCCTGAAAGGTCTTGTCATCACCGCCCCTTACAGCTCCCTGGTTGCCGCGGTGCTGGCGCGGGCCGATACCATCGATCCGCGACGAATCGCCTTGCTCGCCGAACTGCTCGCGTCCCATCGCGGACAGGACTCCGCCAGTCGCCCTCCCGCGATTCTTGAAGAGGGACAGAAGACGCAGCTCGTGGACACGTTGTTGCGCTGGGTTCCGACCATGGTGAATGCGTCCGATTCCACCCGGGCGGAGCTCGCGGAACTCGCCCGCGCCATCGGCACCGTCGGCGCTACTAGGCTGGCCGTGGCACTCGATCGGCTGCTGTCGGAGGAACTTCGGCGCTGGGACCTTTCACGCGCCGCGTTCGTCGCATCCGGATATCGCGACCAGACATCGGACGCCCGGCACTCCTGGACGAACTGGTACCAGCGCGCTTTCATCGCCATTGGCACCGAGCAGGTGAGGAACCTCCTGGTCCAGCGCCTACCCCATCCGCAATTCGGTGCCGAGGCGGCCTCCGCGCTCATGCAGTTGTGGGAGCAGCGGCACCCCGTGGCCACTCCGTCGACCTTTCCGCGAACCTTCTTGCGAGAGATGACCGTGCGGCGTGGGCGGCGGCTCAGTGAGCGCTCGCCTGTGCCGGACGCGCTGGCGATCCTCGATACCGTCACTTCACTGCTTGACGCCGGTAGCGAAAATGAGAAGTTGCATGCGATTCGCTTGGCAGTGGCGGCCTTCCGAATGCCCTGCGGCGACATCAGCGCGCTGGTCCGTCGATTGATCGAGATCCCGGCCCCGCTCAACCTGCAGCGAGACCTGTACGTCGCTCTGGCGCTCTCTGGCGAACGTCTTCAGGCTAACGGGATCCAGTCGTGCATTCGGGCCTTGCTCGCCGAATCCGAAACCAAGCCTTGGGTGCTGGGCGACCACCATAGCGCGTTCTTTGCTTGGGTTGAGTTGCTCGCATTTTCCGAACGCCCGGCCGCGATCCTCGACGAGGTAGCCACCCTGGAGCAGCCGCATTTGAAGCAGTCGTACCAGTTGCGGGGATTGCAGTCGGCGCTGGGCGCCTCCACCAATCCCGATGTCGAGGACGTCCTGCTGCAGTTCGCGGCGCTCGTTCCGGGATTGGCCCAACAGCATGAATGGCTGGCCGCCCTGCGTAGTCGCGGCACCGACTCATCGGGTCGATCCCTCCTCCAATTGCTGCGGGACGGTGCGTTCGACGAACCTGGGCATCTAGATATCGAAGCAGTCGGCACCTACTTGGCAGAGCTTGCGGAAAACCACGTCGAATTCCGCGCCGACATGCTGAGGCTGCTGGAGAATTTGGACAAAGGCATTTTGGCCTCTGCGATCGAGCGCGCCCTGCTCCTGCTGTCCGGTACGGAGAGCATCTTGTCACTCGTCCGCCACTACGCTCGGACAGGGCGATCGGGCGACAACCTATACACTAGCATCAGAAAAATCGCGGTGGGCGAACGGTCTTCCCCGCAGTTCAGTGGCGCCGTTACCCTGTTCCCGGTGCCCGTGGACGATCTGCGATCAAGGCTTTTCTCCTTGGCATTGACCCAGGGCAGCGAAGCAGATGTTGCCAGGCAATGCTTGGGATTAATCGACGACATCCGCGACGACTACGGCTATCCCGAGTCCGAAGCGCGCCATCCTGACATCCGGTCGGGGCGCCCTTGGCCCCTGATCGCTCCGGCTGCATAAGGCCAAGGCAAGGGGGTGGTCTCCACCCAGCCAATGGATCCGATGCGAGTGCATCGGTACCTGGTTGCTCATCCATGCGCCAATCCCGATATTTCTGGTCTATGCGCCAGCTCCGATATGCTGAGCTATCTATTGGACTGCACGAGGAAAATAGCTGCCGCCGGAGTTTCGGTCGGGTTCGCTACATTGGGTGCAGAACTGCCCCGCCTGAGATAAGTCTCCCCAAATTCCCATTGAGCAGCTGATTCAGCAGGCGCTCGACACCAAATTTCCTTCCGTCTCCCGCGCCCTCCCTTCGGCATCAGCAAGGAGGCTGACAAAGCTTTCGTTGAAGTAGCCCCTCATGTAGAGCTGGAACCCTGGCGCCACGGGCGGCGGAAAGGATCTGATGGATTCAATCGTGCTGCTGTAATCATTGCAAGCGGAAAGCGTTCCACGAACGAGGAAGCCAAGCGCCGGCAGCAGGGGGACTAGATCATTCGGCTTCCTCTCTTCTTCTCGCCACAAGTCAATCGATGCGAATGGGTTGAAGGATCGCTGTATATAAAAGCCATCCTCGGTTGCAAAAATCGTCTGAATGGATGATCCATGGTGAATTATTTTATCCCGGAACCGACGCAGGCTAAGAAAAAAATCTGCTGACCTGAAGTAGAAGCTCGCCAGCTCCATGGGGATTGAGAACTTCTCTGAGATTTCCTGTGCTGTCATTGGCTCGTTATTTGACATCACCATTTCTCGGAAGGATCCCCTAAGCTTCTTGATTCTCCAAGAAGGGTTGGCGGGTTGGATGGTCTCCCACGTCTTCGCTACCACTTCTTGAAGAAGGTCAAATATGCTTCTGCACAGAGATAGCAAGTACTCAAGCTCAGTCACCACCATTCGAGTAACGCCCTGACCTATGCCAGCCTGGCAGGACTCGAAGTGCCGAATTTTTGCAATAGATGCTGTGATGTTGAATAGGTCATCGCGTATTCCTGTTACAGCCTTCTGCAGTGGCAAAAAGCAGGAATTCTGAGAAACGAAGTTAAGAAAGTGGAAAGTGAAGTCGCTCTGCAGCTCTGGGGACGTGCCGAAGTAGTAATTTTCGGCCGGCCACATCCTAATTTCCACAAGGTCATCGCCAACCTTGATCCAAGAGCGCCAGTCTGTTCCGTCATGAAACACCAAAGAGCTAATGAACCGCCCCTCTATTCTGGACAAGTCTATAAATGGTATGACTGAGAGATTGGCTTTATTCATGGTGCTTGAATAGATCCTGTGACGGATGCATACAAGAAATAAGCTGTGAGATTTTTTGCGGCTTTGCTTGGCTGTCGAAAAAACATAGCGCTCCCGCCCTTAGCCCCCCCCCTCCAGCCCAGGCGTCTCGGGACGTAAAATCCGGACTCATACTTCTTCAAGCTTCCTTAAGGGCTATGCATGCGCGTCTGCATGTGGATTCTCTTGAGTTAGGTCTACGCCCGCTTACGGCGATGCCCGGACGAGCAGGACAAGACTGGAGACGCCCGCGACTATTGGAAAGACAAATTCAATGAGAGCACGAGCCCAAGAAATTGGCCCTACAACTCGTTCAAGCACTGAGTAACGATCGACGTGGCCAGCGTTACGCCACATGGCTCCAATGCGACGCTCAATCTCAGCCAACTCTTCCCTATCCTCATCTGTAAGCGATCTGCTCTCAAGCATTGACTTGCGAACGTTGTCGTAGCCTTGCGATTCTTCCTCCCAGGATTTTGCTGAGAAAGACATGCGCCAAGCCGCAAAGTCTGCGGCCGCGGTAACCACGAACGATAGTAAAAGAAACGCAACAACCAATCCGATAACCCAGAGCATTGAGCCACGGTCGGCTTGTGAGAACTCTATACCCAATGCAGTAATTTTGGCTGGAATGAGGCCGGTAGTTGAGATGAATATCGCGATAACGCTTGCAATTAACAGCGATTTTCGCACTGAGCGAGTGTGTGGTGAAAGGGGGTCGGAAATTCTTACAATGCTTACTTCGAATGAGCTCACTTACCCTCCTCCAGCAAGAACTGCCAGGCGGCCGGATACTTGGGTGCGGCCACCTGGTTTATAGACAGTCCAACGGATGATGGACGCCCAAAGTACGGCTCGATCTTAAGGTGGCTACTGACGGTGCACAAGCTTACGCGCAAGCTAAAGGGTGGCATGCACTACGTGAATGTCTGACCTAAGTGGATGTTCAAGCAAGCTGCACATCGGTCGTCGGAACGTGTCCACTCCTACCCCCGATAAATCCTCCTAATCCCCTGCCCCGTCGATGTCCCCCTCCCGGCCGGAAGCGGACATCGTCAGGTCACTTGATCGCCCACAAGAGCATTCCCACTCTGGTCGGGTTGTGGCACCTCGATGCTTTCCTGTTGTTGCATCCCACCGCCTTGAAGCTGGAGCGACCGGCTTGTGTGCGATCTAATCGATCGGCCCGACTGCCTCCTGCGTTCGCCATCGCCTCCATTTGCTGGGCTTCAGTTCACTGACGATCACGCCGATCACGATAAGCGCGGCCCAGAGAATGGAGAGACCAGGATGGCGCTCACCGGCGATCCGGCCGATGATCCCACCCCATACCGACTCGCTGGCATAGATTACGGTAGCCCGGGTGGGTGAAACGGTCTTCTGCGCCCAGTTCATGGTGAACTGGATTAACATGCTGGCGGCGCCCAAACTCGCCGCGGCCCCCAGCCACACCCACGAGAAGGCCGGTATCGACTCTCCGGCGAATGGCATGGCGCATAAAGTAAACAGGGCACCTGCTAGAAGTTGAAGTGTCGTGACGCGCCGGGCAGCAACTTTGCCTGCGTAGTGCCCAATGAGAATGATCTCGCCCGCCAATGCGAACGCACTCAGCAATGTCACCCGCTCGTCCCGGCTCATGCTCAGTGCGCCATTGTACGGCGGAACTACTGCGCTTCCGCTGCAGCTTCAGCGGCGGCCTTCTTGAGATTCAACTTTGCCATCCGAGCCCTAACCCCACCTTCGCGATCACCTAACCGCTGAAGAATCTGCCGTTCACTGAGCGTAAAGTGCTTCTTCTTCGTTAGTGCTACGTGCGCCAGCGTCGGATGATCCACAAGCGGCGCCATGTCGCCATCGAGCACGTTCGTATCCAAGAAAACAAACCTCTGCAAAGAGCGCAATCGGCTGACGAACCGCACGTGATCGAGAGGCGAGCATTTCATGTACATCAGGTTGACCATATGTTTGCCCCTCACCAGGTCCGCAAAACCGCGGACGTTCTTGCAGTGCTCGAAACGCAGTTCACGGAGCTCGTTTAGCTCGCAGATTGGGTCGATGCACTCCAGCTTCGGCGCGAAACCGACGAAGAGTTCGCGCAGACCTTGCATTGTTTCGAGCCCCTTCAAGCTCTGCAGCTTATTGAAATAGAGCGAGAGCTTCTCCAGCGCGGGCAGGACGGACAATTCGGTGATGTCACATGATGCTGGACTGAATCCGCCCAGTGCCAAGCCCTTCAAGCGTCCGAGGCTTTCGTCGACGCGAAATTTCCTACTCCATGGTTGGCCTAGTGATTCGAGCTTAGTGAAGGGACTAAGGTCGTCGATGGCATTCGGCCCCGCGTTGGTGAAGAAATGCTTCAGCCACTCGGCATTTCCTCCCAGAACGGACAAATCGACTTTGTCGAAAAGCATCAAGTGAAAATCAGCCACAGGGAAGAACGCCTCAATGAAGTCGATACTCTTGAGGCCAGGATTCTCGTGATCCGAAATGCCGAGTTGCGTGTATTGCCCGGTTCTCCACAGCTCTACGCACTGGGGTACGTGCTCAGCGTCCACGTAGAGCGTGCGGCCTTGCAGTTCGAATTCGAACACTGAGTCAACCACTCGTGTCCGTCCGGGCAGGCTAGCTTGATCGCTTTTCATGGCGACCAGCTTGCCACGACCCAAGACTTGGCGTACAGCGCGGCCAGCCGTTCGCCATTGGGACCGCCCTGGATGATGTACTTCCCACCTCCTCCGCGAATGATGGAGCACTCAGAGGGAGGTGGCGTGAACTGCGCTACCACTCTTGCGCGCGCGAGCCCATGCGCCATTCACGCGTCCTTCACGCGTCTTTTTGGCCCCAAGCAGACCTCTTCCCTAACCTCGATAAACACCCCAATCCCCTACCCAGCCGACGTTAGCCTATGGCCAGGAACGGACATGCTCCACAATGATGGCCGCCTTCAAACCGGGACGATTCAAAATTCTGTCTATGCAAAAATCTGCACACGCGTCGTGCTCAATTTCGGCTCATACCCGTGCTGTCTGCTCGCCAAAGGCCGATCGTCATGCTTCGGTGTCGCCGTGCAGCGCGGCACGCATGCGACCCTAATCCAAAGGGCGTATCACCCCTTCGACATACCATTGCAAATCGTCAGGTCTTGAAACCGTAATGGCCAGATAGCAGCTTTGCCCGGGTGCTACGGCGTAGGATAGTGCATCGTCCGATGCCTGTGTCATCCCGCGCCCCCCCGCTGCTGCATACCATCGAACCGTCCGTGCAGCTGTTTCACAACCCGTACCTGAGTGCCGGTGAAGAAGGCGCCATCGCGCGACGGAAACCGCAGCTACTCGGCCGTTTCCCGGCGGGCAGCCCGCAACCGCTGCGGGCCGGTGAGTTGCGCAGTAGCCGACGCCATCACCGGCACTATTCCCAGCAATATCACCGCTGCGCTCTTCATGACGTCTTGCCCGTAGTTTTACCGAAGCCGTCAATGATAGCGATCCGCCTCAGCAGGACGCTGCGCTACGGCACCGGCAGGAATGCAAAAAAGGTAATGGCATGCGTTCTATTCGCTGCGCAGTAAAAGCAGTGAATACAGTCAATCTCCTATAGCGCAAAGGCGCCATCTGGCCTGCCGCATCAGCCAGCCTGCTGGGCGATATCGGCGTTCTTGATTAAGTCCGGCCGCTGCAGCCGATTGATCACCAGCCGCGGCACGCATCGGCGAATCGCCTCGGTGCTGGTGAAAACCTGTGGGCAGATACCCGCGGCCGGCGCCAGCACGGGGCTTCCCACGGCATACAGGCCACGGCGTAGCCGATGCGGCGAGGCCACCCCGAGCACCGGACGCAACACGCCCGGACGCAGGCTGGTATGGGCCAGCCCCGAGCGAGCCAGCACCTGTTCTGCCTTCCCCTTGACCTGCAGGGGCATCATCCTGCTGCCGGGATCGGCCGCCATGCCGGAGATGAAGGACACATAGCCGGCCTGATTGGCCGCGGCATGGCCCACAATGACCCCTTCCAGGGTCGCCACAGTCGCCTCGAGGTAGACGGCCTCCGACATTCCAAATAGCCGCGGTCCGCCGCAATACAAGCAGGCGTCCAGGCCGCGCAGGTCCAGACCGTCCAGCGCGTCGTTGAGTAATCCGTCAGCTGCAGCGCCTGCACCCGGGGATCGAGGGCGGTGAAGGGGCGCGACACCAGCACGCTCACCGCTTCCACTTGGTCGCACTGCAGCAGCACGCGCACCACGCCTTGGCCGACCAGGCCGGTGGCACCGCCCAACAAAATCCGCTTGCCCACTTTCCGGTTCCTTATCGGTGTTGACGGCAGCGCTGAGAACAGTAGCGCACGCTGTCCCATTCACGCGCCCACTTGCGTCGCCACGTAAATGGCCGCGCGCAACGTGCGCATAGCTTTTGCGGCAGCTCGGCCTTTTTCCGCATCCGCGCCATCAGATCGCCTCCGCATGCGGCCCCGGGCACGCTTTAGGGCCGCAGCCATCCCGCCCGGCCGGCCAAGGCAAGTAGTGGTCCAAGTGATGGAGTGGTCGTGTGATCACGCGATTTCTACGCAGCGGCTCTGCCATTTGATGCATCCAGAGCGATGGCCGCTGCGTAAACACTTACATTCTCCGACCGTGTATGCCTGCCATGCGCCTGTCCTTCCCCTTCGTCCTGCCGCCGCTGGTGGCCGCGCTACTCGGCGGCTGTGCCCAGGCCAAGCACTCCCCTATTACCCCGGTCGAGTCGGTGGACTTTCCCCGTTTCAAGGGGCGTTGGTATGTGAGCGGGATCATCCCCACACGCTTGAAGCGTGGCAGCCACAACCCGGTGGAAACCTATCGTCTGGACAGCAAGGGCCAGATCGGCACCTGGTATCGGTACCCTCCAGACAGCGTCGATGCACCGGTCAAGCTGCTGGCCTCCACCGGCCTGTTGCAGCCGGGCACCGACAATGCCGAGTGGAAAGTATGCTTCTTCGGCCTGTTCAAGACGCAGTACCTGATCGGCTGGCTGGCACCGGACTACAGGGTGGTAATGGTGGTACGCGATGCCCGCGACTACCTCTGGTGCATGGCTCGCACCCCGGTCGTGCCTGCAGCCGACTACCAGGTAATGCTTGATCTCGCCTCGGCGCTGGACTATGACGCCAGCCGGATCGAGCGCGTCCCGCAACGCTGGCAGGAAACCCGCCAGGACAAGGACACGTTCCACGGAGAGTGCCAATGAAATGGCTGGTACTGCTGTTGGCCTTGTTGATGCCGCTGGTGGGCTGGCTCTCCAATACCGGCCTGCCTGGGCCGAGTAGCGGCGAGATACCCGCCCGCTACCCGACCCTGATCGTTATCGCCGGCTGTGCGTTCGCGATCTGGGGGCCAATCTTCCCGCTTGATGGAGGGTTCGCCCTTGGCCAGGCGCTCAAGCTGCGCGGCAACCCGTGGTATGCGCTGGCCGCCGTCCGGGGGCTGCTCGGAATGTATGCCCGGCAGCAGGCCTCGGCACTGGCAGGGGCTGGCGTAGCCGCAGTCATGGCACTGTCACTGGCGGTGCTGGTGGTGTTCATCACGCTGATCATCGGCCTGTCCCACTGGCAGCCCCGACAACTGGAAAGTGAGCCGTGACTTGCCTGCGTTTGGTGCTGGGCGACCAGCTCAATCCCGAGCATCCCTGGTTCGCCAGCGTGCGCCCGGACGTGGTCTACGTGCTGATGGAGATCCGTCAGGAGACCGACTACGTGCTGCACCATGCGCAGAAGATCCTGGCGATCTTCGCGGCGATGCGTCGCTTTGCCGACCAGCTGCGCGCGGCCGGTCACAGGGTCAGCTACCTGGCCATCGATGCGCCGGACAACAGCCAGTCGCTGACCGCCAACCTGGATGCGCTGCTGGCCCGGCACGCGGCCGGCACGCTGGAGTACCAGCCCCCAGACGAGTGGCGGCTGGATCAGCAGTTGTGCCAGTACGCCGCGCAGCAGTCGATACCGGTGCACTGTGTGGACAGTGCGCATTTTCTGACCGAGCGGGATGAGGTGGCGCAGTTTTTCGGCAGCCGCAAACGCTGGACGATGGAGCTGTTCTACCGCCACATGCGCCAGCACCATGGCGTGCTGCTCGAACCGGACGGCCAGCCGCTGGGCGGACGCTGGAACTTCGATGCCGACAACCGCAAGGCTTGGCGTGGCGACCCACCTGAACCGCCGGACCTGCGCCCACGCCACGACCTACGCACGCTGTGGCAGACGATCAGCGCCGCCGGGGTGGCCAGCTTCGGCGAGCCGAGCGAGCAGGCGCTGCGCTGGCCGCTGGACCGCGGCGAGGCGCTGCAGCAGCTGGAAGCCTTCATCAAATACGGCCTGCCGCATTTTGGCGACTACCAGGACGCGATCAGCGCAAAGGCGCCGCGGCTGTTCCACTCGCTTTTGTCCTTTGCGCTGAACGTGAAGATGCTCAGCCCGGCCGAGGTGATCGCGCGGGTCGAGGCCGCCGGCCGCGATGGCCAGGCGCCACTCGCTGCGGTTGAAGGCTTCATCCGCCAGATCCTGGGCTGGCGCGAGTATGTGCGCGGAGTGTACTGGGCGCAGATGCCCGGCTATGCCAACAGTAACGTGCTGGGCCACACCCGACCCTTGCCGGACTGGTTCTGGACCGGCAACGTCCGCATGGCCTGCGTGCGCAGCGCGGTCAAGCTGTCATTGGCCAATGCACATGCCCACCACATCCAGAGGCTGATGGTGATCGGCAACTTCGCCCTGCTTGCCGGGCTCGCCCCGCAGGCCCTGCACCGCTGGTACCTAGGCATCTACATCGACGCCTTTGAGTGGGTGGAGCTGCCCAATACCTTGGGCATGAGCCAGTTCGCCGATGGCGGCCTGCTGGCGACCAAGCCGTATGTCTCCGCCGCAGCCTACCTCCACCGGATGGGCGACCATTGCGGCCAGTGCCCCTACCGCCGCGACCTGCCCACCGGTGCCAAGGCCTGCCCGTTCAATGCGCTGTACTGGGGTTTTCTGGACCGGCATGCAGACACCCTGAGTCGCAACCCGCGCCTGGCTATGCCCTACCGGCAACTGGCACGGATGCCAGCGAGCCGGCGCGAGGCGCTGGCGCAGCGGGCCTGGCAGCTGCTGGCCAACCTGGACGCGCTGTGATTATCAACACGCACCGGCCGGACCCTGCCTGTCCGGCTGCCCCTGCTCCCTCCCCCTCCCGCTCCCCCTTGCTACCGCGAGCCCTGCCATGTCCCAGCCCCTCACTGATTCCACGACGCTGCATCCCCTGCCAGCTTCCGAGCGCGTGCGCGAGCGCCTGCGCAGGGCCGGCCACCGCTTCCATGCCAATGACAACATTGCCGACCACCTGCAAGAGGGCGAGTTGGCCGCGATCGAGCACGAGGTCGCGCTCAAGGCCCAGGAGCTGCTGCGGGCGCTGGTGATCGACGTGGACAACGACCACAACACCCAGGACACCGGCCGCCGTCTGGCCAAGATGTTCGTGCGTGAGCTGTTCGCCGGCCGCTACCAGCCGGCCCCGACAGTGACCGAGTTCCCCAATGCCGAGCACCTGAACGAGCTGATGATCGTCGGCCCGCTGCGCGTGCGCAGTGCGTGCTCGCACCACCTGTGCCCGATTATCGGCCGGGTCTGGATCGGCGTGCTGCCTGATGCCGGCTCCAACCTGATAGGGCTGTCCAAGTACGCCCGTCTGATCGAGTGGATCATGGGCCGGCCGCAGATCCAAGAAGAAGCGGTGAGCCAGATCGCCAACCTGCTTGAGCAGCGGCTCAAGCCCGATGGCCTGGCGGTGGTGATGGAGGCCGATCACTACTGCATGCACTGGCGCGGGGTGAAAGACGACGGCTCGAAGATGACCAACAGCGTGATGCGCGGCAAGTTCCTCAGCGACCCGGCGCTACGTCGCGAGTTCCTGTCACTGCGACACCAGGATTAAGCCACGCCTCAGCGTCGCAAACGCAAATGGCCTGCCGGAATACCCCCAGCGGGCGGTTCTGATCGGTATGTCGGCCCGGCTACAGCCCGAGCATCGACTGCACCTTGCGCGCCAGACAACCGTTGAACTGCGGCGCCCGAAACATGTGCACGCCTGGGGCCGGCTCAGCTACCACCACCCGGTCTATACCCCGCAGTCGGTGGTGGCATAGCAGCAGCGCGGTGGAAGTGGCCAGCGCGCTGGGCGTGGACTGGTCCGCTGGCCCTGCCGGACACCGCGCATGAGCGGCCCGCTGCACAGCGCGGCCAACGAGGGGGGGCGCATCACCACCGCCACCACCCGCGAGTGCATGCCTTCGGCTACAAGATGGCCCAGCTCTACCTGGACCTGGACCTGGACCTGGACGAGCAGGAGCAGGTGTTTCCCGGGCGCTGGCTGTAGTCGGTCGGCCGGCGCAACCTGGCCCGCTCCGAGCGCGCCGACTCCCTGGGTCTGGCCAACCTGCCGCTGACTGAGGCGGTCATTCCGACGGCCAGGAGTGGATGCTCTCGCACGACCTGTTCCAGCGCCGCTGAGTTCCGCGCCTGGATAACGTGGCGGGTATCGGCGTCATCCAGCCACATACCTCGGACACGCCGCGGTGACGCCTCGCGGCGGCCCACAGGATGGACTTCACCAACACCGCCGACTCGGCGAAATACACGGCTTGGACACCGCTGGTGCCACCGTGTTGCTTGCATCGCCCATCGCCGAGAGGGGTTCTAAGGCTATCGCTTGTGTACGCCGCGTCAACGCCAACCCCCAGCTTCTAGTCGATGGATTTTCGGGCTCCGATCGCTCGTTGGCGTGCATCCAAGCGTGTACGTGCTGCGTATTGGAACAAGCATGATCCTGTGCACTTCCCTTTCAGCCTGGAGAGCCCCAATGAAGTCTGCTGCCTTTGTCGTTCTCGCTGCCGGTCTGGCCGCATCCGTTACAGCTCACGCGTCCGGTGTCGAAGCTGGCAAGTGGAGTTTTTCCGCCTTCGGTGGCGTTGACATGCCGACCAGCGGCAACGTGCACAGCGGTGCAATCGCGCCAGTGCCCGACCTCGGACCGCTCAACCCTGCGCTGGCAGGGGTCAGTGCCGAGCTGCGTATCCAGTCGCGCAGCCATGACCGCATCTATGGCCTGGCCGACACCTACGGTCTAGAAATGGGCTATGGACTGAGCGATCGCGCCGAGCTGTTCGGACAGGTGCGTTACAGCCATGCCTCGCCCGGTCGCGTGCAGGTGGGTGGCGCCTACGTGCCGGCGCTGGACACCGAGCTGCCGGTGTACGGCCGTTTCAGCGCCTACAAGAGCTACGGCGCCGAGTTCGGCTACCGCCGTTTCTTCATGCAGCCGGGCGCTGCGCGTCCTTTCCTCGCCGCCCGCATCGGCGCGACGCGCACTGACGCAATCAACGCCTCGTTCGATATTCCGGATGCCGCCATTTCCATTCCCGATGCACGCTTCACCAAGAAGACCTGGTCCGCGTCCGGTGGCCTCGATGTGGGCGTGATCATTCCGGTCGGCGAGACCTTCAGCTTTACTGCGCAGGCCGGCGTTCGCTACGTCGACAAGCTCAGCGGTGATGACGCCGACATCGGTGGGCTCGGCTTGGGCAGCATCAACAACGATGCCAAGCGGATTTCGGTGCCGATGAGCGTCGCCGCCCGCTGGGACTTCTGATTCGGACGCTGCTTCAACAGCCGCACCGTCCACGCTGCCACAATGGTGCCCGGACGGTGCGGTTAAGCGAGCAAATCGTGACCATTCGAGGATCAGTTCACGAAAGGCTAAGTAATGCCTATTGCCTTGATCCGTCACTCGACCACGTATGTAGCAATCCTGCTAGCTGATGGGAGCCTGACATCAGGTAGTCCGAAGCACCACACTTGGCCAACCACGCCGGTAGGAATGGCGTCCAGATCCTAGATATCTCCTCACGCGCGGGCTGTCGGACCGACATTTGCCCGTGGAGGCCAACCCAGGTTTCGGCCAGCAATGATTACGAGCGGAGCAAGCATCCTGCCAGCGCCCGGCCGCTCGACGACCCGCGCCTTCTAGTACGAATGGGTCAGCTTCACCACTATAGCCGGGGCACTCTGAGACTTCGCCGCATGCGCGAAGACCTGGCTGATGCGGGCGCGACGGCCAGCCTGAACCGGATAGCACGCCTGATGGCGGCCGGCAGCCTGCAGGGTTGGCCTCTGCGCAAACGCCGGAGACCAGGTGGGTGACCGATGTCACCGACATCAAGACCCAGAAGGGCAAGCTGTATCTGTACATCGTGCTGGAGCTTTACGAACAGCGGATCGCGGGGTGGTCAGTGCATGATCGGCTGGACCGTCAGATGGTGATTCGAGCGGTGCAGATGGCGGTGCGGCAACGGCACGGAAGTCATGCGGTGATCCTGCATTCGGAGCGCGGCAGCCAGTTCCGCAGCGGTGACTATCAGGGATTCTGGCCGCCAACGGCCTGATCGGCTCAATGAGCGCGGCGGGGCATTACGTTGACAACGCGACCTGCAAAGGCTTTTTTGCCCTGCTCCAGCGTGAGCGTATGGATCGAACGAGCTACCGCACACTGGGTGCGGCACGAGCGGATGTATTTGACTAAATCGAGCGACGCCACAACCCAAGAATGCGGCGAAGGGTCGCCAAGCAGGATCAGAAGATTGCAGCTATTTCTTAAACCGTCCGTGATATCCGGGTAGAACCCAATGCAGTCTCGGTCCAGTCGGCATTCGGTCTGGCATTCCGAACCCAAGCTGCCTCCAGATTGCCAAGCATCGGATCAGCAAGGACGGGACGGAGATGCAGCTCAGGCAGTGGCACTACCTTCTGGTCGGGAAGAAGTCCTGAGCTCCGCGGGTCTTCCGCCACTGGATCCACGCGATCGCGGCGACGAAGAAAACGCTGCAGAGGTAACTACCTTCCGGCCCTTGCGCGCCACCGGTCAGGGCGTCCAAGCCTTGCGGCCGCAGCGCCACCAGCAGCGCCGGCAAGTGTGCATCCATGCCGGTGACGGGCCATTCGAAGCCCGTCGCGAGCAACCCGTTCCACCCCGCGTGCCAGCCCATCACGCCCCAGATATTGCCGGTCCGCAGCGCCCAGGCGCAGGTAAACAGCGAGAACAGGAAGATGCCGAGCGTAACCCGGAGCGGCTGGTGCGGACTAAAATGCAGGAAGCAGAAAACGAGCGACACCAGCAGCACTGCCGCCGCGACATTGGCCTTGCGCGCTACCAACGAGAGCATCCAGCCGCGGAAAATGATTTCCTCCACGCTCGCTTGGAAAATGAAGCTGAACAAAAGCAGACCGATGTTCAGCAGACTGACGGGCGACCGCCAGGCCTGCCCAAAGCCGGCCGCTGTCTCCGTACATGCCGGTGCTGAGCGCGATCAGGCCCACGATCGAGAACAGAAAGGCACCAATGAAGGTGGCCAGCGCACCTTGGGCCCGGGTGTCTTCGATCAGCAGGCGGGCCGCGCGCGGGGTGGCGCTGCTCGACGCGGACCCGTAGGCCGAGACCATAGTGGACAGCGAGAAGGTGGTGACCGTCAGCATCGACGCGGCAAGTATGCCAAGAATGTTACCGACGGAATCGGCGCCGATCCGTGCAGCAAGGCCGGAGGGAATGAGGAACTTGAGGAACGCACCGGCCAACGCCGTGATGATGCCCAAGGCGCCATACAGGGTCGAGCGGAACCACATCCGCTTGGTAACTTTGCTCGCTGCAAGCCTCAATCTGGTGAGCACGGGCTACGTCCTGGGCAGTTCGACCATCAATAGCACGTCGGTCCCCGAGGCCACGTCAACGCACGTTTACGCCCGGCCCAAGGCAGATGCCGCTCCTCCGGGCGGCATCTGTGTACGGATTCTACGAGCGCACCTTGTCCAGGAACTGACGGTGGCGCTCGTACTGATCGAGCACATCGTGGATGAGCTGAACCTTCGTCCACCCCATGACGTCGTAGTCCTGCCCGCCCTCCCGCAGATAGACCTCCGCGCGGTAATGGCGGGTACCCTCGCTGACCGGTCGACGGGGATCCTGCAGGGCGAACGTCGGCGGCTGATAGGGCTGGGGCCGCACGGAGTAGAAGAAGTCCATCTCCTCGCCATGCCCAACCTGCAGCCACGCACGACGATCCTCCCCCTTGGAGACGTGGACCGGCAGATCCTGCTTGCGCAGCTCAGCCGCAACTTCTTCCAATGCAGGAATGACGCGCTGCTCGATGAAGCCGGTCACCTCGATCTTCAACGGGTTGTGCGCCAGAAGGCGCAGGCGCGCCCGCCAATCCTCGCTGGTCCCCGGCAGGATACGTGCATCCCGCAGGATCGAGCGCTTGGTCGCATCCAGATGCATGGCCTTCAGCAGTCCCCAGCACATCAGGATCATGACGATCGTGAATGGCAACGCGCTGGCAATGGTGGCTGCCTGCAACGATTCCAGCCCGCCGGCCACCAACAGGGCAATTGCCAGGCCGCCGACCAGCAGCGCCCAGAAGATCCGCTGCCAGACCGGTGATTCCTCCTCACCCTTCGAGGTAAGCATGTCGATTACCAGGGCACCGGAGTCCGCTGAGGTTACGAAGAACAGCGCAACCAGGATGACCGCCAGCGAAGAGGTCAGCATGGTCAGGGGCAGGTGCTCCAGGAACTCGAAAAGCGCCATCGAGCTGTCGGTTGAGACCGCCTGCACCAACTGCTGGATGCCCTCCGCCCGCACCATGTGCAACGCGGTGTTGCCGTAGATGGTCATCCAGAGGAATGTGAAGCCAAGCGGCACAAGCAACACCCCCACCACGAACTCACGGACAGTGCGTCCACGTGAGATGCGCGCGATGAACATGCCAACGAAGGGCGACCAGGCAATCCACCAGCCCCAGTAGAACAGCGTCCAGCCACCCAGCCAACCCGTGGGTTCGTAGGCATAAAGGTTGAAGGTCATCGAGAAAAGCTGGGAAACGTACATGCCGGTGTTCTGCACCAGTGCCTGCATCAGGTGCACGGTGGGTCCACAGACCAGCACGAAGGCCAGCAACGCTGCCGCCAGGATCATGTTGAGCTCGGACAGCCTGCGTACGCCGCTGTCCAGGCCAGCCACGACCGAGCCGGTCGCCACCAGTGTGATGACGGTGATCAAGCCAACCTGGACGAGCGTACTGACCTCCAGGCCGAACAGGTAGTTCAGGCCGGCGTTGATCTGCATGACGCCCAGCCCCAGCGAGGTGGCCAGGCCGAAGATGGTACCCAGCGCGGCGAACGTGTCTACAGCATGCCCCAACGGGCCGTGGATACGATCGCCGATGAGCGGATACAGTGCGGATCGGACACGCAGCGGGAGATTGTGCCGGTAGGCAAAGTACGCCAGCGACAGCGCTACCACTGCGTAGATCGCCCATGCGTGGATGCCCCAGTGGAAGAAGGTGATGCGCATGGCCTGGCGGGCAGCTGCGGCCGACTCGGGCGAGCCGACCGGCGGCGTGGCGTAGTGCATGATGGGCTCGGCAACGCCGAAGAACATCAGACCGATGCCCATGCCGGCAGCGAACAACATGGCGAACCAGGAGCCGTAGCTGTAGTCCGGCGTACTGTGGTCAGGGCCGAGTTTGATGCGGCCGTAACTGCTGATGGCGACGCCGACGACGAAGACCAGGAAGCCGGCCACCGCAAGGATGGTGAACCAGCCTGCATCATTGGCAGCCCATGACTTGGCCGCGGTGAACCACCGCGTGGCTATATCGGGCGCGATGGCAGCAAGCGCGAGCAGCGCGATGACGATGGCTGCCGTGGGAATGAACACCTGCGGAAGAATCCGCTGGCGAACGGGGGGATGTTGCGGAGCCGTGCTCTGCATGGATACCTCCGTGTTGTTGGGTGAAGAAGCCTCCGGCTTGCGCGAGCCCGATCAGAAGTAGAAGCCGATGTTGAAGTTCAGCCGTGAATGCCAGCGGGAAGGACCTCCCTCGTCGATGCCGATACCATCACCACCGGCAAACCACATGTTGCGGCCAGCGATCCAGTCGACATAGGTGAGCATGATGCCTTTCTGCAGGCTGCAACCGGTCACGTTCTGCCACGAATCACGAAGGCCCGCGCGTTGCCCGACTGGGCGGGTCATGCTGAGGTTGTTATAGCAGGTGATTTCATCCAGCCAGCCCTTCTGGCCGAACGAATAGGCGATGTTGGCGCTTGGCACATCCGCCTGCGCTGCAACCTGGAAGGGGGATTCGAACGCCGACATTGCGATGCGATCTCCGGGCACGTCATACCGGTACCGCGCCCACTGCAACTGCGCGGTCCAACCATCGCGCTGCCACTGTGCGTGGAGGACCGCGCCCTGATGACCGTATTGACGCCGTGTCTGAGTGTTCTGCACCTTGCCAGCAAACGCTGATGCGCCCAGCAACAGTTCGCCGCCGCCCCAGTCGCGCGCGCTCTCCACGCGTGCATGCAGTCGTTGCCGCTCGCGATACGGCAACGCCTCGGTCTGCGCGACATCAAAGGAGTAGCGATCGTAGCGAGCCCCGGACCCGTATTCGTCTCCGGAGAACCAGCCAAGATGCCAAGTTGTGCTGCCGCTGCGGTGAATCACCACAAGGCCCGGATCGTAATCATCCTCGATGCCCAGGTAGTAGCCGGAGCCGAACCAGAAACTCTGCGAAACGGTGGGGAGCAGCCCGAACGGGACTTGCTGGATACCTGCCTTGAGCTGGGTAGCATCGGAGAACTGCCAGCCCGCGTAGGCGTGATGCACGGCGTCGAAGCCATCGTACCAGCGGTATTGGGCAGAGAAGGAAAACGGTCCGGTTCCAGCGTCAAGGTCCGCACGCATCAGTTCAAGCTGAAGGCGGCTGGTCGGCCCGTAGTCGAGCCAGCCGTAATTGAACCTTACCGCACCACCAGGCTTGAAGTAGGAATCGCCGTTCCGACCAGGTTCGGATGCCTCTGTGGGTAAGGAAACGCTGGCGAGCAAGGCAATGGCAATAGAGGAAATTACTCTCACGATCGGGCTATCTGCCTCCGAGTTCCACATGCGAAAGCGCGCCAGTGTAACGTTGCATGTTGTGAAGAACGCGTCGCCCGACGGCCGACGCAGTGCAGTCCCGTGTCATCAGGAGTGGAAAGTGTTCCCAGCGAACGAGGCGATCTTTCCGTCAGATACCGGCAACCATCAAGATGTCAGCGATTGACGTCGACCACGATGCGTAGGGTTTGCTCAGCAATCCGTGCCGCAGCTCGCCGTGTTTTTGCCGTGTCGCTTGGCTTCATACAGTGCCTGGTCCGCTCTTGCGAGCCACTCTTCAGCACTGGTCGTCGTGGGCGCGGCGGCAATGCCGATGCTCACGCTCAGGTCCAGCATTGTGGCATCACTGCCCGTATCAGCGTGGAGCAGGCTCCTGATCTTCTCTGCCAGCAGCATGGCCTCAGCCGGCGTCTGCCCGGCGAGCAGAAGCGCGAACTCATCTCCGCCCAGGCGTCCCGGTGTGTCGCCAGGGCGTGACACGCTGCGCAGGACCGCGGCTATACGACGCAGTGCTTCATCGCCAGTGCGATGGCCCAAGGTATCGTTGATGCGCTTGAAATCATCCACGTCCAGCATCAGCAGGCAATCCCTGCGGCCCAGAGCGCGCCCCGCTTCGATCATCTGCTGAGCGCGGTGCATGAGATAGCCGCGATTGGCCAGTTCCACCAGTGGATCCATTCGGCTGAGTCGCTGCAACTGCCGATTCTGTGACCTGACCCGGCGCGCAAGACGCCAACTCAGTGCACTCAATCCGATCCCGTAGACAAACAGGAACGGAAGGCTGAGCAGGAATGTTCGGGAAGAAGTGGCCGGCTGCCAGGGCGTGCCCATAGCAAGCCATGCAGCAAGGAAACCGAGCAGAAGCGCAGCCGTGGCCTTCAGCGCCAGCCGTGTACCGCCGGCCGCGATCTTGTCTGCCACCAGCAGCGCAGCGAAGAGCGCGCTGGGCACAGCGCTGACAGCCATGAAGGCGATCCATGCCCCGCCCAGCAGCGAGTCGACAACCATGCAACGGAATTGCACGACAGCGGGCCGGGCGGCGTGCCGTGTCAGCAGCTGTGCAATGGCCGGCCAGACCAGCGCATTGACCAGAAGAAACACGCATGCCGACCTGCCCATGCCGCGCTCCAGACCCACCGATGCAATGGGCAGCGCAGCAAGCGAGGCGCCCACGAAGCGCATCCACCCAATCCGGCGGGCAGCCCCCAGGCCCTCAACCGCAACCTCGTCCGAATCAGTGAAGAATGGCATCGCTTCCCTCACCCGTGTCCATGATGTCCCCAGGCGCCCTTTGCTCCTGCGCAGTCTGTCCCTTTGCTGTCAACGGCAGGTCAACGCAGGCGGCGGCTTGTATCGCTCCCGCCCGAGGTGACAGCGCCCGACCTCAGCGACCCCTCAATCTCGCCGGTGCAGTGCGATACGGACAAGCCGCGGCGTTCCTCCAGCCAGGCGGACAGCATGGGCAGCGGCATCGGTGGCGCGAAGAAGTAGCCCTGGAAAGATTCGCAGCCCAGCGAGATCAACAGGTCGCGTTGCTCCGCCGTCTCGACCCCTTCCGCCAGCGCGCTCATGTCCATCACCTGGGAGATCTCAACAATCTTGCCCAGCAGACGTTGAGCACTCTCCTGGGTGGCGACCTCCTGCACGAACTGCCTGTCGATCTTCAGCTTGCGAATAGGCAGGGTCCGCAGTGTGGACAGGGACGAATAGCCCGTGCCGAAATCATCCAGTGCCCAGGTCACGCCCAGTGCCTCAAGATCAAGCATTCGGTCGATCATCTCTGCCGTATCAGTGGATAGTGCGGATTCGGTGAGTTCCAGTTCCAGCAAGGCTGGGTTGATTCCACTTTGATTGACCAGCTTGGCTACCGAGGGGACGAATGCCTCACCCAAGAGTTGAACCGGACTGATGTTCACGGCCACCCGCATGCCACGCGTATGGACGTGCCCGGACCATCCATCGAGCAGTTCGCAGGCCTGTCGAAGTACCTCCAGCCCTATCTCGTTGATCAATGCGCTTTCTTCGGCCAGCGGTATGAACGAGTCTGGCGATAACAGGCCCGCCGACGGATGCCGCCAGCGAACCAGTGCTTCAACGCCGATCACGTCGGCGTCGACATGCACCTGTGGCTGGTAGTGAACCTCTATCTCACCGTTGCGCACTGCGCGTCCGAGCTCACGCTCCAGGCGCAGGCGCTTGCCGATATCCAGTCGGTAGATGCCGAAGATCGCCGCCAGAAGCACCATGGAGATCGCCGTGTTGAAGCGTGCGCCCCAGTGGCGAACCTCTACTGGCGGTGAGATGCCAGGTGCAATTCGATCGAGTGCCCCCAGCGCGAACGCTGCAAACATTGCCAGGCAAAGCAACGGAAAGACCTGGGAGCCATAGCGTTCGCGCGCTTCGAATGTGAAAGCAGCACCTGCGGCCAAGGGCAGAAGGAACAGGTGAACCGAACGTGGCACGCCTGCAATGGGCGCATCAATGGCCGCAATCGCACAGACAGCTGCCAGCACTCCGTGGGCGACGATCAGAATTGATGTGCCGTCACTGCGCTTGCTTCGTAGCAGCGCGAGGATGCCGACGGCTATCAAGCCAACAAACACAACGGATAGTTCGGCCCGACCGAAGTACAGGTAACAGGATGTCCAGGCCAGGCCCAGGCAGATGCAGGAGATTCCTGCGAGGGACAGTATGGCCGACACCTTGTCGCGGCGAGCTGCGCCTTTGAATTTCAGGACCCCAAGCCCAGCGTGTACCGCGCCATCCCTCATCACCGGAGGCTCCTCTGACTGCCCATCCACTAGCCTGAATCCGCCCGTGCTTGGCAATGGCAGCTCAGCCTTTGGAGGGCGTCACGTGCTGGAGCGAGGCGGCATGCCGGAGAATATCAAAGCAACGCAGGACACCCAAACATCGGTTTTCTGGCGCAGGTCGCAGCACGTGTGGTGGTAGTGCAATGCAGCTGAGCGCCCTGCCAGACGCGCTCGCCTGGCACTCAGCTGTCACTCGCGGCTCGATACGCTGATCCTGCTGGCCAGGTCACTTTCACCTCAAGTCCGCCCAGTTTCTGTGAGGTGCCCAGCGTCACGCCCGCGCCGTGGGCATCGGCCACCTCCCTGACAATGGACAGCCCCAACCCGCTGCCCTGCACCCGGCTCCCCAGCGTTCGGTAGAAGCGGTCAAAGACGCGATCGCGCTCTTCCTCGGCGATGCCCGGACCGCTGTCGGCGACGATGAGAAACGCCCTGCCCTCCTCCTGCATCACGTAGACATTCAGGCGACCGCCGACGGGAGTGTAGCGCACGGCGTTCTCCAGCAGGTTGCGAACCAGAGCGCTCAGCGCGGCCTCGTCACCCCTGATCTCCGCGCTGTCCAGCTTCAGTTCGATGTACTGTCGATTTACGGAAAGGATAGGACGCAGCGCATCCACCTCCATGCCGACCAAGCCATCCAGGCTCAGGCGCACCGAAGTCAATCGGGATACGGCTTCTGCGCGGTTGAGTGTGAGCAGCTGCGAAGCAAGGCGCTCCAGCCGCGCCACTGAGTCGCTGACCATCTCCTGTGCGCGAACCCTTCCTGCATCATCCGGCGCCATGCGTGCATTGTCTGCATGCACTTTCAGCGCACTGATCGGTGTGCGCAACTCGTGTGCGGCATCGGCTACAAATCGCCGCTCACGCGCCAGTGCCTCGTTCAATCGCCCAAGCAGACCGTTCACTGCCTGCACCAGTCCTCGCGCCTCGCGCGGCACGTCAGCCGCGTCCAGTGGCGACATGCGCTCGGGATCACGCCTGCCGATCTGGTCCGAGACGCTCTGCAGCGAGCGGGTCACGTAATTGACGCTCCACCAGATCACCAGCGCCATAAGTGGCAGCGCCAGCAACAACGGCAGCAAGGTGCCTCCTGCAATATCTTCGGCCAACTCTTCGCGGATGTCCGACCGCTCGCCAGACTGGAACCATCGGCCCCCACGGGTCTGCAGCGTGAAGGTGCGCCATTGTTCGCCGTCGATCACGGGACTGGCGTACCCGGCCACCAATGAAGCCAGTGGCCGGGTGGGAGCACTATCCGAGCGGAGCAACAGGCGCTGCTTCGCGTCCCACACCTGGAAGGCAAGCTTGCTCTCGTAGGCATGCCCATCGCTGAACGCAAGCGCGTCGCCCACGCCTTCAGCGTGCCCGTGCCAACCATGCAGCACAATGGGGTCGCCCGGAAACGCAGTCAGATCACTTAGCGGCTCATCTACCAGGCCCATCAGTACCCGCGTGGACTGCACCAGCCGGGCATCGAACATTTCCCCCGCTTCCTGTAGGCCGGCGCGATAGCTGAAGAATCCAGCCACGGCCATCAGAACCGCCAAGGTGCTCAGCAGGGTCAGCAGCAGAGTACGTCGCATTGACCTCATGCATCCGCCTCCGGCGACTGCCCCAGCGCATACCCGATGCCTCGCACGGTACGCACGATCGCAGGGTCGACCTTGCGCCACAGCTGATGCACATGAACGTCCACCGCGTTGCTGGCGACGTCCTCATCCCAGCCGTAGAGGTGCTTCTGGATCGTTTCTCGCGCCATTGGCCGCCCGTTCTGCTCCATCAACAATCTCAGCAGCGAGAACTCGCGGCGGGTCAGATCCAGCGTCCGTCCTTTCCATCGCGCCTCCAGCGTCGCCGGATCAAGATGGAGGTCACCGGCGTCCAGCGTGGGATGCGAACGTCCGCTGCTGCGCCTGACGAGCGCGCGGACGCGTGCCAGCAGCTCGGCGGTATCGAAGGGCTTCCCGAGGTAGTCATCTGCTCCAACGTCCAGCCCGAGCGTACGGTCGGCCGGGCGTTCACGGGCACTGAGGACCAGAATCGGCACCGGGTTTGCCGCCGCCCGAAGGCGGCGGATCACTTCGATGCCGTCTACCCGTGGCAGACCCAGATCGAGCACCACCAGATCAAAATCCCCATCCTGCGCAGCCAGGAGTGCGGCCGTACCGTCTTCCACCCAGTCCACGGCGAAGGCGCCCCGTCGAAGTGCGGTCCGGATGCCTTCACCCAGGGAGCGGTCGTCTTCGACGAGGAGGATGCGCATGAAGGCAGTGTCCAGTCGCGGACTTCACTTTGCAAGATGGCCCATCACATCGTGCAGCTTGGCTTCGATCTCATGCCGGCGGCCGGCATCGGCCACATCCCTTCCTGGCCGGGCTGGTGCTGCCAGTGCCTTCTGCAGCGCCGCCTGCGCCGGGCCCCACTCCTTCTGATCGCGCAGGAAATCGCCATAGAAATAGTTGGCATCGATACCATTGGGGTCGATATCCAGCCCCTTCTTCAGCATCTGCCGCGCCTGATCGTCATCCCCGAAGCCCAGCGGCCACCCCGGAACCTGGTAGTAGAGCGCGCCCAGACTGGTATACGCCGCACCATCCAGGGCCCGGGGATCCAGTTTCAGCGCGGCCTCGAAATCGGCGCGGGCCTGCTTGACCAGGCTGAGTGCGCCCATGCCACCTTTTTCGCCCGCAAGGCTGGACAGCACGATGCCCTCCCAGATCAGCGCAGCGGCATCCCTGGGGGCCGCTTGCCGGGCTTGCGCGGCCTGCTTGGACAGGGCCATGAACGCCGCCTCGCGCTGCGGCTTGGGCGTCTGGTAGTTGATCTGGGCCCAGCGGTCACGGATCTGCGCCACCGGCACTGATGGTTCGGCAGCCGCAGCGACCCCGACCAATACGGCGGCGGCAATAAGAATGAGATAGAACATGGTCTTACCCTGCGTGCGCTTCATGGGAGGTGTCCTTGCTGGGAGGGGATGCGGAAGAACTCGCTGCGGTGGTGCCACTGCTGGCGTGGCGCCTGACGATGGGTAACTGTTTGCGGAGGCTACGGTCCACCAGCTCGGGCAGCAGGCCGTTCAACCGAGCGAACAGCCGCTCTGGCCAGCCAATCTGCAAGCGCGGATTGCCAGAGCGCAGGGCCTGCAACAAGGCCGTCGCGACCTTCTCGGCCGAGTCGTGGGAAACGCCCAGTTCAGCGTTCATGGCATCCACGGCGCCGCTGTTGAAATCGGTGCGGGTGGCGCGTGGTGAGAGGTACTGGAACTTGACTGTACTGCCGGCATACTCGCGGCCCAGTCCTTCGACCAGGCCGCGCAATCCGAACTTGCTGGCGCTGTAAGCGGCAAAACCCGGGAAGGCCAGGCTACCGAACGTCGAGCCGAGAACGGCCACGCTGGCGTGCGACTGCCGCTCCAACAAGGGCAACAAGGCGCGGATCAGCAGCATGGAGCCAACCAGGTTGGTCTGCATCAGCTGCTCCAACGCCTGTTCGGTCTGCGCGCCGAACAGTCCGAAGGCGGCGCTTGCATGGCCTACGACCAGCACCGAAGGCGGCCTGGATAGCGCATCGATTTTCGCCAGCAACGTGCCGCGGCCCGCCGCCGTGCCGATATCGGCAACGACCGGTATGACACCCCCTTCCGGCAACGTGTCGGTGAGCGCCTGCAGCCGATCGCGGCCCCGCCCCACCGCCACGACCTGCGCGCCCTCGCCCACCAGGCCGCCGCAGAGCAACCTTCCGATTCCGCCGCTGGCTCCGGTCAGAACGACCGTACGTCCACGCAGGTCCATCAGGCCGCCTCCGCCATACGCGCACCGCCACTGCGCAGGGTGCGGAAGATATCGCCGTACAGCACGTAGAAGCGGCGTGCCGCGTGGACAACGGCCTGCTGGTCGCCGGGATCATCCAGCCTGTCCATCAGCGATTTGAAGAAGCCGACATGCTCGATATCGAGATCGCCATGCGAAAGCAGATAGCTGAAGGCGTTGCGCGGAAGATCCAACGACGTCTGCAGGGTGTTTGCAGCCTGCGTTGCCAGCGCCACACTGGTGCCCTCCAGCACCAGTACCATGCCAAAGAAGCCCACAGGGTTCCCGCGCTGGATGGTGTCGTAGGCGTAGCTGACCATGAGTTCGGCGGCCAGTGCGGGTTCGGATGTTGCAGCAGCGGACCGATCACCACCGGCAGCTGCAATATCGTCCAGTACCCATTCCTGGTGGCCCATCTCTTCTTCGATGTACTCACCGATCGCGGTCCGCAGCCATTCCAGGCGCGCAGGCAGGCGCGAGCCACAGGCCATCAGCAGCGGTACCGTGTGGCGCACGTGGTGGTACGCCTGCTGCAGGAACGCCAAATAGTCGTCGCGGTCGATGCGGCCCGCCAGTGCATCGCCGATGATGGGAATCTCCAGCAGCGACTGGCGCTCGCTGGCGGTCTGGGCAAGAAGGTGATCGTGGAAGCTCATGCAGGGTCTCCGATGGTGCTGAACGCAGGGCGCCGGTAGGCGGCGTCGATCTCTGCCTGGTAGTGGGCGAGGATGGCCTCGCGACGAATGCGACCATTGGCGGTCAACAGGCCGGCGTTCGCACTGAATGGCGCGACGGTCACGTAGCGCGCGATGCGCGCGTAGTCGGGCAGGCCGGCGTTGATGGTGGACAGCGCCGCATCGAGCGCGCCGGAGCCCTGCTGCGCGATGCGCGGAACCAGCAATGCCAGGTTGTCGGCCTGCCCTTCCCCCCAGACCAGGGCCTGCGCGATGGCCGGGTGCGAAAGCAGTTCGCTCTCCACCCATTCGGGCGACACGTTGCGGCCAAATGCAGTGATGAAGACGTTCTTGCGCCGCCCAGTCACATGCACGAAGCCGTCGGCATCGATGTGTCCCAGATCACCGGTGTGGATCGGCCCCTCCGGCAGCGACTCGTCGCCCAGATAACCCAGTGCACGCGCACCGGACACCACGATTTCTCCGTCCACGATCTGCACCCTCACGTGTGGAAGGGGCCGCCCCACCGTGCCATCGCGCTGGGCACCAGGACGATTCAGGCACACCACCGACCCACACTCGGTCAGGCCGTAGCCTTCGAACACCGGCAACCCCAGGTGCCGTGCCCGCGACAGAAGACCGGGAGAAACCCGGCCTCCCCCAACGGCCAGGTATCGCAGTGATGCTGGCAGTTCAGCGCCCTGCTCTGCCGCCATGACCAGGGCCAGAAGCAGTTGGGGCACGAGGATGATGCTCTCGGGGCGGTAACGATTGAGGCAACTCAGCAGCACCGGCATATCCAGCCCTGCTGCGCCGGTGTAACCGATCTCCTGCAGGGACGGCAGCGCGATCTCGGCGCCCGACAACAACGCCGCATACAATCCCGCGACGTTCTCCAGGAGCGTCGACAGCGGCATCACGCACAGATGTCGGCGTGGTGCGATGTCACCTGCGGCACCTGCCAATGACGCGGCGGTGGCCATCAACGTTCCGGCAGAGAGGCATACGCCGCGCGGGCGCCCTGTGCTGCCCGAGGTGTAGGTCACGCAGGCCGTGCCAAGCGGCAGCGTACTGCCAGCAGGAGCGTCCAGGCCTAAGCCGTGCGCACTCAGTGTCGGCAACGCCATTGGTGCGGCCGTGATCCCGCACGGCGGCGGCGCGCCCTCCGCCAGCACCAGCAGCTGGGCACCGCTGGTCTGCAGTGCGTGCTGCACTTGTTCATCCGAGAAGAAGGTGGGCAACGGTACGTGCACCACTTCGGCAATGCGAAGGGCCAGGTCGAGCACCACCCAGTCGGGGCCGTTGTCCAAGCGACTGGCAACGCAGGTGATACCTGTCCGCTGCAGCCACTGTGTCAGTTCCATTACGCGAGACCGCAGCTCGGACGCACTCAGCTTCTCCTGAGCGGTCAGCACTGGCTGGCTATGCTGCTGCAGCAGGCGCAGGACGTGCTGTGCATCAACACTCATCCGGCCACCCCCACGGAACTGGCCGTATCCATTGGGTCTATCGAGCAGGCCTTTCCGCCAAGAAAGGCGATGCCTTCGCGGATATCGCCGCACATCACGCGCGGTTGCGATTCATAGTAGCGGCCCCAGTCGCCCGCGCTGTCGCCCATGCGCTCGGCACGCGCGGGCACAAGTTCGAGCGGTGCCAGATGCAGACGGACGAACGCGTTGCGCAGCTGTTGGGTCGCTACGAACATCACCCAATCCACTTCGGCGGCGCGCAGGACCCAGGCCAGCTGCACGATCAGCTCGCGTGCGATGCCCGCCGTCGACGCGGCAAAGTGGCCCACTTCGGCAATCTGCGCTCGCCGAGGTGCACTGGAAAGGTGCTGCGCCAGCACGGCCTCGACGGGCGCATCCAGATAGTGCTCCACAAACAGCGGGCCACTGTCTGCGTGTCGAAGCCCGACTGCCGCCACTAGTGCCCCCTGCGTATCGCGGTAGGCCAGCAACTGTGGCATGAAGTCACGGACTTCGGCATCGAAGCGCTGACGATAGGTGTCGGCGATGAAGGACTGCACCTGTCCACGTAGCGGATGATCAGGCCCGACGAGGTTGGCTTCCGCGAATCTGCCCGGATGCGGGACCATTGGAATCGGCTGAGGGATCATGTCCATGGGGCACGATCCTGAAGCGCGCCGATTAAGGCGAAATTAGGCCTTTGTTAGCCGATCGTTAGGCATTTGATCGGATTTCGTTCCCAGGCTCGGTTTCAATACAGGTCTCTTGGACTAGAGAACCAAGGCGAGCGTCAGTGCGACGACCAGTGCCAGCGTCAGCAGAAACGAGCCGAGTACGAAGCCAAATGCTTGGAGTGGCCCGGTGCCGTTCAGTGCCACGAAGGTGCGCGTTCGCGCCCACAAATACCATGCAACTGCCAGCGCTCCGATCCCCACACCCAAGCGATGCGCAATCTCTCCACCTGCAGAGCCAGCTGCCTGCGAAACTGCAAGCAGAATCACAAATGGACACGCAATGAACGCCTGTATGGAAAAAGGTTCCCGCAGCGTGTCGCGGTTGATGGGCAGGCGCTGTCGCCACAGCGTGCTTAGCGCCGCCCCCAGGGCGAAGATGCAGAAGGCAGCCGAACGGGTGAGCAGCAGCCCCTGCTCACTCCCAAACAGCAGCTTGCCTACGGGTCCTGATACCGCGAGGGGGGCGGTGCGCGTAGACATTTCCAATGCGTGCGCCAGCACCACCGACAGAATCAACATCAGCACAGGGCTGATGGCATCGGCGAATCGTTGTTCCGGATCTTTGGAGAACTCTCGGCGCGTGTAGTGCGCTACCTCGCCCGGCTGCACCAGCACCCTCCACAGGGTCCGCGGGTAGAACACCAGCCACCCTACGAGTTCATAGAGGAACTCTTCAAGCGATCGCAGCAGTCTGATGAGATCCATAAGAGCCCCGGGTCAAATGGTTGAAGGTGAGCTTACTCTCCCTGCCGCCCGGGGACGAATGGAGTTCAGCTGTCGGCCAAACCATTGCGTTAAGCCTTGCTGAGTCGAGTCCCCGCCAGGACATTCGCACCGGCACCAACGGGTGAAGTCAATTTGAGGATTCTTAACGATTTATGCTGTACGCTGGCCGCACTTGGCTCCTCTTGGGCGCGAATCCTTCGCCTCCGTGTCTAGCCCCTGACCGGCACGACACATGACCTATCCAGCTGCTTTTCGGATCCTGAGGATCCGTCCTTTGCTCCGCCTCAACGGAACGATCGAGCGCGTCGAGACGCTTCAGGCCAAGTGCGGCGCATGTGGGGACGAGTCACGCATGTTTCGGGGATGCGGACTTGCCGATGTAGAAGGTGGCGTCGAACTGACTTGCCCAGCCTGTAAGGTGACAGAGACATTGTCTACCGACAGAGCCTGGAACCTCTGGGGGAAGCAGATGAAAAGAGACAGGATCTTGGCGCTGGCGGGGTTGACGCCCGAAGATCTAGATTTGACCTAGATCCTGAATCACCGCCTGGTTCTCGCGCAGAACAGTCGCCAAAAGTCGGCCGCCCGCCACCTTGCGTCCTACTTGCCCATTGAGCCAGGCCGCTTGAATCTTGCCAGATGCCAGTACATCGGCAGGATCAAAGCTATCCGGTCTGCCAACCAAGGGCTCTCCAGGGGACGCCAATCCGCCGTCAAGTGGCTGGACTATCGCTGGTCGGTCGTTGCTGCTCTTGGCATAAGCGGTGGCCATCATTCGGCTATGTTGGGGCGACCAGCCGCCGACCAAGATCTCAGAGCCAAGCTGGCCGATGGGAAGACCAGCCGCCGCAGCCGCTTCTTCATAGCTGGGCCACAGGCGATCAATCACGGCCCCCATCTCAGCGAAGAGTTGTTCCAGCCTAAAATCCGAGCGGTAACTGGCCTGGAGAGTGAGCTCGAAGACTCGAATGAAGAACTGAGTTGATCCGCGCGTTGCCAGAACCAGGTTGTGCTGAGGGATAAGGAGTGCCTTCGCGCCAGCCGATGTCACGCCAGTTCTGGCGTCTTCGGCCAGGGTGTCCACGGCAACCAGGAGCTGGTCAGAACGCAACAGAACGTTGAGGATGCTCATCAGGCTAGTCCAAAGGTCTTCGCGAAATATGGCTGAAGCCCCGTCCCTTTGTCGATTCCTACTTCGAGAATGATCACCACAATGGAAGATATGCTACAGCGACTCTCAGCCTGCGAGTGCACACTGGAGGCGCATCGCGGCTACCTAAAAGCGTTCGAGTATGGCCTCAGGATCATGATCATCACACACCCTGATCCTGATCAGCTCGGACGCGCATGGGAGAAGCTACTCCCCAGCATCCTCGAAACCCATGCAGATGGGACCAAGCCCATGTTCATGGAGGGCTTTACACAGGCAATAGCACTTCTCACTGAGCAAATCGGAGATCTGTGAGGACCCGGCCAAAGTTCGCAGCCTCGATAACGCACGCTTATCGATGAGACAGACAACAGATGGGTTCAGGGACGCTGACGTCGGGCCATTCAGATTGGACAGTGCGCGACGTCGGCCGAGCATCCGGTGCTGCCGCGGAATGCCGAGCATGCCCTGGCCTGCGACGGAGTTGCCCTGTCCGAGGTTGGTGCTTCTGCCATCCTGATAGCCCTTCTACGCTGTCGTAATGCCGTGTAGAAGCAGCGTCCGTCGAGGTAGCTGTTCATTCTTCGTTTTATGGGTTGCGCGGCGCTTTCAAAGCGGGATGTCAGGGGTAGCGGGACCGCGGCGTCGCCGTCGCTTAGCGAGCCTGGCAATACTCCTACGCCGGTCTTGCCCCATGGCTATGACCAATTCGTGATCTTCCTTTTGAACGAGCCCCTTATCGCAGAGGCCAAGATCTTCCCAGCCGCCCAGACGGAGGTGCGTGGGGCAGCTCCAGGTCGCACCAGGCTGATGCAGTGCCCAGTGCGAGGAGTAACTGAACGGGTCGCACAGCATGGGCTGTCTGTTGGTGCGATCAACCCGCGATTGTATCCGTGCAAGATTTGCCACCCATGCCTCAAAAGAGCTGATGAAACTGGCTGCGGCTGCGTGGAGGTCGGGCAGCCATATAGGAACCTCTGAGCCTGAATGCACCTTCATTACCAATGCTCGGGAGACAACTAAGAGCTCTTCGCGCCGCTGGAGCTGCCATAGTGCGTACGCCTGTCCAGCGCAGCACAAATGCGGTTTAAGCGTAGCGGGAGACCAGGAGTTGAACCGGGCGCGCCCCCCGCCCACGGACCTCATAGCATGAATGCGGCAGCGAGAGTGCCCCTTAAGATAAGTGCGTCTTATCTGACGTGCGACGCATCTGAGCAGGTCTTGGTAGGGCTTGATCGCCGCTCTGCCATCGTCAGACGGAAGTGGTTGCACTAGAGGGGTTGCCTGAAACGACCGGAAGGAGGCCGGCGTCGGTGCCAGCGCGTTCCGCACTATGGAGTTCGGGTATTGAATGAGTGCGTACCAATACGTGCCAGCATGGCTATCAGCTTGATCACCGTCCCAGCATATCTATGTGTGCCCACTGCATGCTCTTTGGTATCTGAGGAGAGATACGTTGGCATCTTTAAGCCATTGATGCAGTTCATCGAGTACGCGAGCGTACGAGACACGCTCGCCAGTCTTCAAGGATCCAGGTATCGGATACTTCAGCAGTGTGTCGCCACAGACATTGCATGCGAATCCATGCACTAGAGATCCTTTTGTGTCCAGCGCCACTGAACAGTTGGGGCAGCCCGTCTGCAACCGCTCTAGATGCAGGATGCAACGCACAAATCTTTTATCCTGTTGGTACTGATAGTGGCGCCCAGACTGAACGCAGACTGGACAGTAACGAAGTTCTTCGTCTGTCAACCATCGGCATCTTTCATTAAGAGCCGACTGAACATCAACGAGCTGCTCCGCCTCATCGACGAACTCATCGTCGTTAGCGTCGCATTCTGCGAGATGTGCTTTTGATCGCGCGAGCGGCACTCGCCAGTCTCGGCGCACTGGCATCCACTTCAGATCAATGCAGTTGAGCCACTCCAATGTTTGGATGATGGTCCACGAGGAACAGTAGGCATCGATCAGGCTTGGGCTCCAAGCGATCATGGCGAGCTCTGTGTGCGACGCCTCCCCATCGCTGTAGCGGCCAGCGCCGCAGGAGTCCTAGACCGGTAGCCGGAATCAAGGATCGCGCGCTCCCAGACCTCCCGCGAAATCGTCATTCCTTCAGTATCACTGCCCTCCCCGTCCTGGCCGACCAACATCAGTGCTTCGGCCACCCACTGCATGCTGATTCCCTCTTGATCAACGGCGCCTGCAGACTGAGACCGAAATGCGTCGTACAGATCCGTGGCGCAATTGGCTAAGCGAAACCCAGTGGCGTGGGCGTTGGGCCACAGGTACTGCGTGTACGACCAGCCCGAACCGCGAGGATACTCGGTCTCGTCATCACACGACTTGAGAACGACGCGCAAGTCGGCCGGATCTTGCAGGCTTCTGAATTCAACCAACTCCGCCATGAACCTGATGGTCAGATCTGGCATTTCGGCCATGAACTGTTGGTGCATCGTGCAAAGCTGGCTTTGTCCGAACAGGACGACCGTGACCTTGACCTCATGCGTGTTTAGCCAGTTGACGATACGCTTCAACCAGCCTAGATCCTTGGCGTGCAAGTTCTGTGCTTCATCAACTACCAAGAAGAGGTGCCTTCCAGCTACTGACAGTGCATAGAGAGCTCGCATCAGTTGGTCACGCTTTCCTGCAAGGGAGCGAAGTACGCGGGGCTCGTAGTCGATCACGGAGAGAAGGTCTTCGATTAATGCGCCTTCCGCCGCCGCGTCCTTTGAAGAGGGCTCATAGATAACGAACGCCGATCCCGGGTACTGGACAGGGGCCAGCTTCTGCAGCGCGTAGATGCACGAAGACTTCCCGCACAACGGATGAGCCCAGAACGCGATTGAGGAGCGAAATCGCTGCGCTCGGTCGAAGACCAGGCGCGCTACTTCTTTGACTGGGGCGGTGGGAAGTACGGCCGACGCCATGAGTAGGGGGTGCCGCTCCCGTAAAGATGGGTAGGTCGCTTGGATGGCAGCGATGCTCTCGTGGGTATCCATTGTTAGTCTCATCATTTTCCAATGACGGAAAAATCAATGCTTCTAGATTTTCGGACACGCGATGCCAGCGTCTGCGTGTCAACAGACTTTGCGGCGGCCCTCAAAGTCATATCCGGTGCGTATCCTTTCCTCCCCTCCTCCGCCAGAACAGTCGCAGCCTTTGTGGCTCGGGGTGCGCTTGCGCACGCATCCAGGGCCTTCTGAGCCAGCACTTGAAGCTCCGAGCCGACGATGTCGGCCAAGGGCTCATCCCGAGCGCTCATGATCTTGGACCTGAGCAATCGCCGCATCTCTAGGGAGTGCGGGTGGCGCCACCGCGAGCTCAGTGGCTCGAGCCTGCCGAGATCCCTGCCATCACTTGTATATGCATGAATGTGGGAGATGTCGTAGGGATCTGCTTGAAGTGTTATCGCTTGTGCGATTAGATCCCAACGTGCAGCCAGGATGGGCGAACCGTACTCTACGCCAGCGTAGGAGATCCGAGGCGGCCTACCCTTCTTCTGAGAGCCCCTAACGATGGCGGAGGACACATCCACTCTGAGCGAAGGTGTCATCTTAGACCTGGGTGGCCCCAATGGCGCCAAGCACCCGGAGCCAGGGGCATAGTATTCGAGCAATTGGTCAGCGGGACTGCTGCCATAGTTGGCCTCCGTAGGCGTCGAGTTCCAACGCGCAACGGCCTTTGCCGTGTCCTTCATCAGCTTCTCAAGGGTCACCTGATTTCTGACGGCCTTACACTCCGGTTGGTTGCGCAGGGTATCCTTGGGGGTATTCCCCGTGGTCGATGGCGACTGATGAAAAACGGCCGATGCCAACCACCCAAACACTCGCTCTACAAGTGCTCGACGCTTGGGCCGCCTAATGGCACCGAAGGAAATGGCGGCGCCAGTCTCTCCCCTAACCCTGTCGCCTACGTTGTCCGACAGGTGCGCGAGTGCGTTGTCGACGAAAAGGCTTCCAAAGCCAAAGCGCAATTCTGAAGGATCGACCTCCTCTGAAAGCGTTCCTGCAAGTGCAATTCGCAGCTGTTCTGAGAGACACTGTCCAGAAGATGCATGATCGATGCACCTGAGGAAGTCGGAGCTAGCAATCGTTCGACGGACTACCACGTCCCAGCCTAGAATGAAGCTCGTGAACCTATCAACGATGACGATGAGCGTCATGCGATGACTGGGAACGTATTTGATTCCCTTTGGAGTGCTCACACCCACTGCAAAGATGATGTCGGCCGTATGCTCATCAGCCTCTACTATCTCAAAAGGGGCCGAGGCTTTAGGAGTATCCGACTGCTCCCATGGCCTCCTTGAACGCTGCCTGCACTCCTCGCCGTACTGCAGGGATGCGACGCGTTCGTGGTTTGCAGTGAAGAATTGCTTCAGGTACGCACAAATGGCTTCCCTGCCGCGCCGGGTGACACAGAACGGCCATTCACTCCTGCGAAGTCCGGCATGACGACAGAGCTCGAGGAAGATCTGATGAGCCTTCTTGGGGGTAACACGCCCTTGCTTAGCTCCCTCTGGGGTGATGCCAGTGGCGAGGTAATTGTCCAGTGCGGACTGCACATCGGGTTGCGAGTCAAACAGCGCTGATAGGGCACCCGTATAGCCACCGAATGACTGGCCTGGCATCGCGTTCACGGGCTTAGAGCGTGTAGGCTTCTGCTTGCGAAATCCCTTAATGAGGCCGACCCACCCCGCAATACGGCCATCATCCATGACAGCGACGCATCGATTCAGGTACCGCAATACCTCAGTACGCTCGATCCCGAGCCGAGAAGCTATCTCGGCAGTTCGGTAGCCACTTAAGTACGCAATCAGTGCCTTCTTTCTTCGCTCAAACAGCGCTAGATCAGCCGGGTCCATCTGACTGGTTTCACAGGCCGGCCACTCGCTATAGTCTGCAAGGTCTGCCGGGAGCGTTCTCCGGTTGAACTTAAGGTTCTGGGCCATGTCCGCACCTGAATAGCCTTGTGTGCACAGACCATGGGTGGGCATCCATGTCCGAGCCTATGGTTCGAGTGCGCAGCGCTAGTACCGTCGCTCCTACCAGCAGCGCAGGATGCTGCTGATTAAGCGTTCGAATGACTTCTCTTAGGGTCGCCTTGCCGCGTCGTCGGACCATCGATTCAACTTCTTTTGCCAGAAAAGTGAGATCCGAACCGCGGCAGCGGTGAAAAGCAGAAATGGCTGCTTGCCAGTTGCGGATCCTCATCTTGGCCTGACCCAGATCACGCGTGCTGAAAATGGTGACTGATTTGCCGAGCTTTGCACTCAGTGCTTCGATATCTCGTCGGGCCCGCTCCGATCCGTCGTCGATCATCCGAGCCTGAATAGAGCCATCCGTTAGTGTAGTCAGCGCATCAAGGCTGATCGGTCCGCTGTCTAGAAGGACCTGTGTCAGCGGCTCACGATACTCTGCGTCACGGACGTTTGGGTCGCCTTCACAGTGGAAGAAGAGCTTCATTCTCAGGTCACCACTAAGCGTCACCGGACACTCAGCTGTCGGAGACTGCAGTGTCCAAAGGTTTGCCGAGTTGCTTGTCCGAGCCTGCCGCACACCTAGACGGCGTTGCCTAGCCTTGGTCGTAACACTCATTCCCGTGCTCCAAATGGACATCCCTGCGAGGGAGGGGCAACGGTCTAGGCATCCACAGGATCTATTCGGGCTTGATCGCTTCGTGGGCGACCTGGGCCTGGGCAGTTGCCGGTTGCGGCGTCAGATGTCGCTGGCGTGCTGCATCACGCTACTCCCGAGCGGCTTGGGGCGCAACCGGTGACCGAACCCTGTCAGACTCCCCGCCGAACTAGTAACAGAAATACCTGTAGTCAATGGATAAGTAACACATATACCTCAAGATGCTCGCCTATTCATTTTTTTGGAGTTGGAGCTTCACCTTTGTAGACTGTTGAAATGCAAAGACTGCGAGGTAACAGGATTAGCTGCTCCATCAGCTGATTGACGGGGAGAAGTTGCCCCACCTACTACGGAAAGTCGCCCCATTTGCTACGAAAAGTCGCCACACATTTGGTGGAACTTCCATCAAGGCGCCCCTAATTCGACGAAACCGCGAAACTGTTGCCCCAGATCTGGCCTAACGGCGGATTGGCGGGCAAATGGATTAGCTGGAGGAGCTCGGGCGATTCGGTTCGCCCTTTGGAGGCCATCGTGTCTGGAGTGGCACGTGCGGCAACTAGGGCCAAATTTGCTTCAAATTCGACCCGAGTTCGTGGCAATGGGGCCGGCCAAATAGCCAGATTTGATCCCTATTCGTGTCACTGGCCGGGATTGCGGCCAGGTGGTCATTGCTTCGGCTGCTTGCGTTTCGGTCTGACATTAGCAGCGACGCGAACTTCTTTGGATCGCTTGAGCGCTACTTCCAGTTGAGCTGGCAAATCTCGAAGCCCTGAAAGTTGCCCCTCGAGCGCATCACATCTGCCGCGCAGGAGATCGGCAGACTGACTGGCCGTGGCGGCCGCTGATTGGGCGGCCTGGATTTCCTGACGCAGCTGCTTCTCAAGTGCCCTGTGCTGTTCGGATGCCTTGCTTAGCTGCGCCTGGAGTTCCTTCGCCTCCTGGCGGGCTCGATCAACATCGCTGAGCGCTCGATTCCCGGGCTGCGGACGTGCCGAGTCGCTGCTGCAGAACTTTGGCGACTTCGCTCAGCCATAGGCTTTCGCCCGCGATGGCGAGGAAGCGCTGGCCGCTGGCAGCTGGGTGGGTCATCGCGCGTAGATGCAGGTCGGCCACGTCACGCACATCCACGAATCCACAATTGATCTTCGGGCATCCTGGCTGTCCTTCCAGCATGTGCTTGATCAACCGGATGGAGTGGGAATAGTCCGCGCCCAGTACCGGCCCCAGGACCGCTGTGGGGTTGACGACCGACAGCTCCAGCCCCTCCCCTTCCCTGCCAATGAAGTCCCATGTGTTCCAGATCTTGTCGCTCTCCGCTGACGTCAGCTTCTGGCCCAGCTTGGCGTCCATCGCCGATTCCGTTGCCGCAGACAACAGCCGATTCCGCACCGATGGTGTTGCCATGGCAGGATCATCCCACGAATCAGCCTGGGCAGCAGGCACGCCCCTGGATGCCCTGCTCGACTGCGGTGCTCGCTGGGGCGCCATCAGATGCGGGGTCGCCGCATCTGATGGAGGACACCGGCGGCTCGCCCTTACCAGCGCACCTGCAGGCTGAGGTTGCCGAACGCGCCTTCCCGGCTGGCACCACTGCTGTTGCCCATCGAGCGCTCGCGCCCACCGGAGATCTGCAGATTGAAGCGCTCATTCAACCGGACGTTGACGCCAGCGCTCAACGAAGCTCGGTTTCCACCCGCCCCCAAGGGAATCTGGTCCTTGCCGGCGTACGTCACTGCCGAGCGCGCATCCGATTCGTGCCACACATCGGCGGCGAGGTACGGCGCCCACTGCACGCCGCCCGCGCTCTGGAACTGCCAACTGCCGTTGATGCCCAATCGCCCGCTCAGCCCCTGCGTGCTTCCAAGCGACACCTGCCCTGCAGCGTCCTGCCCTGCATCGAAACGCACCTTCTGCCAGACCAGCTGAACTTCAGGCTGCAGCGTGAACTGCCCGGTGCCGGCCTGCATGACAAACGGATAGCCGGCCTCGAGCGACGCCAGGTAGCCGTCACCACGGGTGTTGAGGCGAACCGGGCCCGCATTGGCGGAACCGCCGTAGCGGGTCAGCTGGACGACGGCATCAAGATAGCCGCCTCGGCTGCCAACGCCGGTCAGGGTCAAGCCAGCGCTGGTGGCCTGCAGCTCGACGTTGCCGGTCGCCCCACGCACATAGCGGGTCCGCTCATCATTGGTGTAGATGCCGTCGACCTGCACATTGCTGCTTGCGTGCGACAGGTAGCCACCCGCACGCCAGCGGGCTCCTGC
This sequence comes from Stenotrophomonas sp. T8, assembly GCF_051853085.1. Lineage (NCBI taxonomy): Bacteria > Pseudomonadati > Pseudomonadota > Gammaproteobacteria > Lysobacterales > Lysobacteraceae > Stenotrophomonas > Stenotrophomonas sp. T8. Next base: position 1,892,362 of record NZ_CP195329.1, read on the forward strand.
CGACGGGGCGGCTTGCCAGAAATCACTTCCGACCTGCAACGCGTCGATCCTGCCCTGGGCTTCCGGCGCAACCATGGATTCGTACCCGTTGTGCAGGTCGCGGGTTGCCATACGCACCCAGGCAGCACGCGGCCTGTCGCCAGCAGCGGCGGCCTGCGCCCGGTCGCGCCGGTTGCCCATCGCCAGTGCACCCAGTTCGCGCGCCAGCGGCTGGACCGAGCCGTACGTCGCCAGCTCGCGACCGAAGATGGGCAGGGCCACCGGAGGCACAGGGTTGGTCGGATTGACCGGGTTGATGGGATCAACCGGATCAGTCGGATCGACCGGGTCAGTCGGATTGACCGGGTCCGTCGGATCAACCGGCGGCTGCACGACAAAGGCGTTGCGCAGGTACCAGTTTTCGGTCGACTTGCCTTCCAGGTCGCCGCGGAAGAGCCCATACCCGAATGCGCCGTTTCGTGCGTAGTCTCCGAGCTTGAATGCATCGGCCGACGTGGTGGCGCCATTGATGGCGGCAACCACCAGGATGCCGTCCCCGACGGTGTGGCCTTCGGTGCCGCTGGTGTTGTGGACGCGCACGGTGGTGTTGCCGCTGGCGCTGCCGCCATCGATCACCAGCTGGCTGCTGGGCGATGCGTCGTCGCCCAGCCAGGTGTTCAGTTCCAACTGCCCCTGCTGGCCCACGTAGTTGCCCTGGATGGTCAGGCGACCGTAGTCATTCCCGCTGCCCGGACGGATCACGCCGGCGTTCACCACGTCACCGTGAATGGCGCCGTTGCCGCTCAGGGTGGCATTGCTGGCCACTTCTGTTGCCGACCGGATGCTGCCATCGACTTGAAGTGCACCGGCGAGCACGCGGGTGGCACCGGTGTAGGCCTGGTCATCGGCGATGCGCAAGGTACCCGTGCCCATCTGCACCAGGCCGCCCGTTCCGCTCACCGCATTGTCCAGCAGCACGTCGTCGCTGCGGTTGAATTCCAGCCAGCCCTGGTTGTCGATTGCACCGGTCACGCTGCCGCTGGTGCCACCGTTGCCCATGCGCAACGCACCGGCCGCGATGAGCGTTCCGCCGGCGTAGCTGTGGTCAGCGTTCAGCACGGTGGTGCCCGATCCGATCTGGCGCAGCGCGCCATCCCCGGCGACACGTGCCGAGAGCAGGAACGTATCGTTGCGGTCCACGTCCAGGTACGTGCCACCGGCCAGGCTGACATCGCCGCCCAGCGTGCCGCGCGAGCCGCCATCACCGATCTGCAGGGTGCCGGCCGCCACCCGGGTGCCGCCGCTGTGCGCGACGTTGCCGGACAGCACGACGGTGCCGCCACCTGCCTGCAGCAGCTCGCCGCTGCCTGCGATGTTGGCGGACAGGGACATGCGATCACCGCGATTGAGGGTCAGCCGCGCGTTGTTGACGATGTCGCCCGCCACATTGCCGGCTGCGCCGCCGTCGCCAAGCACCAGTTCACCCTGTTCGATGCGGGTCACGCCGGTGTGGGTGTTGTCTGCGGTCAGGGTGAGCGCGCCGTCGCCGCGCTTGATCAGCTGGCCGCCTTCGCCGCGCAGGGCCGTGGCCAGGGTGACAGCATTGCCGTTGGTGTCCAGCGCCGCGCCTGCAGCCCCCAGCGCCTCCAGTCGCGCGGAGATGTCTTCATCGCTGCCTGCAGCCCACTGCAGGCCGCCGCCATCCAGAACAATGCTGCCGGTGCCCAGGTTGCTGCCGGACTGGAATCGGATCAGGCCTTGATCGACGCGCGTCGAGCCGCCGTAGGTGTTAGCGCCGGTCAGGGCCAGCACGCCCTCGCCTGTCTTGGTCAGGGTGCCTGCATTGCCGCTGACCCGACCACTGACGGTCATCACGGCATCCTCGCCATCGACGCGGAACGCGTGCTCGCCGATTGCGGCCAGCACCACCGGAACGTCAACCCGCATGTCCTGGCCTGCGGCACGGTTGCCCAGCACGCCATCGTTGAAGGTGATCACACGCGTGCCGGGACCGGCGCCCGCCAGGATGCTGCCAGCACGCAGCGCACCCCCATCGAGGGTGATGTTCGACGACACTGTCCCTGTCGTACCGGTGCGGTTGCCCAAGGTGATGGTATTGGCAAGCACGGTGCCGCCTTGGCCAATGTTGAGACGCCCGTTCGAGCCACCGGTGCCTGAGGTGCTGCTCCGCTCGCCGAGCATGATGGTGTTGGCCTCGAGCACGCCCCGGCCCAGGCTGAGTGTGCCAGTTGCGGTGGCATCACCATAGGTCGCGCCGGCGATGTTCAGGGCGTCCACCTTTGCGTCAAGCACACCTCGGCGCAGGTCGACATTGCCAGTGGTGCCGCTGTAATTGCTGCTGTTTCCCGTGCCAATGTTCCAGGTGCCCACGGCGCTTTCCCCGTCCGACCCACGCAGGATAAGAGTCCCGTCCGTGACTGAGTCCTGGAAAACCAGGGTGCCGGTGCTCTGGTTGCCGCCGAGCGTGATGCTGTCGGCATTGATCGTATTGTTCTGGCCCAGACGCACGGTACCTTGATTGGTGGCCGCTGCGCTGATGCTACGGCCAACATCGCCTATGCCAATATGCGATGCGCGGATGAGGTTGGTATCCGAAGCCAAAACAACCGTACCGGTGGTAGCCCCGGTCTGATCCCGTGTGCCGCCTATGACGCGGCCACCGACGCTGAAGTTGAGGCTGGCATTGTCGTAGACGTAGTGAGACAGCCCGCTGAGGTCCAGATTCTGGGTGGCGCGGTTCGCTGTGCCGCCGATGCGGAAGGAATTTCCCTGCTGGATCAGCGTGCCGCCGTTGCCAACGACGACGCCCGTCGCGCCATTGGCTACAATGATGTCCTCGACGACTCGCGTGCCATCGGCAACGTCAACCGGGGCGCCGGGGAACTGCAGCGTCTCTGCACCAGCGGCACCGCCCCACGCCAGGGCGACAGCGATAGCCAGCTGCAGCGGGCGGAGCACGGTACGGCTGGCCGCGTGGGCGCGACGGCGACGGGTGGCGATTTCGGAGGCGACGACCCATCGACCGGTGGCCGCATTCCAGACGATTGAATGAATCTTGTTCATGAGGCTCTCCTCGAAGTGAGATGATGGCTGGAGGGCTTCCCGGCGCGTTCGAAGGAACGGAAGGGAAACACTCAGCGGACACTTGCGAGGTTAGTGAGGGCCACCCGGGAGTCGAATCGGACTCGTCCCAAAAGTGGGGGGCGGGGGCGCGGCGTTGCTGGCCTCCCCGAAGCACTGCGGGCATGCGCCGCCCGCCCCGGCAGATGCCCTCTGGGTGCGTTGCAGCGGTCATGCGTGCTCGCGGACGTCAAGAATCGTGTTGAGAAGCGTTCTGCTTTGTAGTGCCCCGTGCCGGGCTCGCTTCTTGGCCCGCTTCCCCGTCACTGCATCGGTCCTTCCATTGGCGGCGCAGCGCCCGGCGCAACTGCGGCGAGGCAAACAGATACTGATTGAGGCCGTCCAGGAAGCTCGCCTGCGAGCTGGCCGAAAGCTCGCTGAATCGAAGCAGCAGCAGCGTTACCAGAAAATTGGGGTCAGGCACGTGGTCACCGGTTACAGGGTTGCGCCCCGCCGAGAATACGAACGCTGCACCGCAAGACCATCGGACAATGCCTGAATCAGTCCGATTCTCCACCGGCGCCTGCACGGGCGCTCTGTGATGCCTGGACCAGCCCATGCGCCAGCGCGTACTCGAACACGTCCGCGTCGCGCTTCAGCCCAAGCTTGCGCATGGCCGCCATTTTCTGCGTGCTGACGGTCTTGCTGCTCCGCCCTACCCGCTCGGCGATTTCCCGGATGGTCAGTCCTTCGGCGAACATGCGCAGCACTTCTGTTTCCCGCTTTGACAGTGCAGACGCACCACTGGCAGGTGCTTCGGCCACGCCCGCGAGCAATCGCTCAATGGCCGGAGAGACGAACGGCAGGCCGGACCACGCCGCATGCACCGCAGGAACCACGTGCTCCAGCGAATCGCTCTTGCTCACGATGCACGTCACCCCGGCGGCCTGGATGGAGCGCAGGACCAGCGGACTCTCCATGCCGGTGAGCACCACCAGCTTCAGGTTGGGAAACCGCCGCTGGAGGAATCTGAGCAGGGTCACTCCGTCGCCGTAGCGTCCGTTCGGCATCGAAAAGTCACAGACGGCCACGTCCACCGATGCGGCGCTCAGCAGCGCAACCAGTCCGGTCGAGTCGCTGGCCAGGCCAGCGACCGCGATGCCGGGTTCGGAGCGCAGCAGCATTTCCATGCCGGCCAGCATCACGGGATGGTCGTCGGCAACGACCAGGTTCAAGGCCATACAGTCATCCTCTTGGTTGCAGGTATCGCCAGGCATGCCAACACGCGGTCGCCTGGCCTATAGTTGCGGCGGCGGGTCGCCGGTGTGGCGGGCCAACTTCAGCGCGGGGCTGTTGCATGTCTCATCCGATCATTCGTGTAGCCATTGCAGACGACCACCCGGTCATCCGCATGGGAATCGAGGCCGCAATCGATGCGGTTCCCACGCTGCAGTGCATTGGAACGGCGTCCGACTCCTCGGAGCTGGTGGCGCTGCTGGACAGTACCGCATGTGATGTCGTGGTGACCGACTACGCCATGCCGGGCGGCACGCACGGCGACGGCCTCGCCCTGCTGGATACACTCCGCGAACGCTACCCCGACCTGCGTGTGATCGTGATGACGGGCATGGACCAGCCGGTGGTCATCCAGTCACTTTATCAGCGCGGCATCACCCATATCCTCAGCAAGGCCGATGACACCAGCCATGTTCCGGCGGCCATCGCTGCGGCGTGGGCCAACCGGCGCTACCTCTCGCCGTCGGTCGCGCAGATCTTGCCACACCATGCCGCAGCGTCAAGGAAGATAGCGCTCTCGCCACGGGAACGTGAAGTGCTGACGCTGTTCGTGTCGGGGCTTGGCATCAACGAAATTGCCGAGCGCCTGGACAGGCGCAAGCAGACCATCAGCACGCAAAAGCGGATCGGGATGGCCAAGCTGGGCATCGACAAGGAAGCCGATCTCTTCAAGTTCGCGACGGAACTCGGCCTGCGTTCAAACGGCCCCGATCCGGACTGATCGGCGTTCGCTCACGAGCCGTCCGGCAGGCCCTCCCGATAGCTGTCGATGAGCGCGGACAGGGACGCGAGAAGCGCCTGCAGCTCGGCTTCATCCACCGTGTCGTGCTCGCGCAGGCGGTGCTCCACAGCACCAAAGCGCTCACCTAGCGGACGCTCCCCCATCATCAACAGCACGCCCTTCAGGGAATGGACCTTGTCCAGCAGCGCGGCCTGCTGCCCTTCCCGCAGCGCGGCGGCAAGGACGTCAAGATCACGCGCGCCGCTTTCCACGAACAGGGCCCGAAGTTTCAGCGGCAGCCCCTCCCCCGCGGCCGACGGGGACGCCCTGCGGTTGCTGGGGGGAACATAGCGGGACAACGCCGCCGACAGCCGTTCCAGATCCAGGGGCTTGAGCAGCAGCCCATCGATGCCCGCCTGCCGGCAGCGCTCCCGCTCGCTGGCCAGTGCGGTTGCGGTGATCGCCAGGATCGGCACCTTATCCCCGCGTGCACGCAGCGCCTGGGCCAGCTCGTAGCCGTCCATCACCGGCATGTTGATGTCGGTCAGCACGACGTCCCAGCTGGCTGACGGCCACAGGCTCAGCGCGGCCTGGCCATCCTCGGCGGTGCCCACATGCCAGCCGAGCTCCTCCAGCTGCTGCTGGATCAGCTCGCGGTTCACCGGATTGTCCTCCACCAGCAGCACCCTTCCCCGTCCCGCCGGCGGCCGTGCCTGCGCGGCGACCGGCGATGGCGCTTCCGCTCCCATCGCATCCTGCAGCAACGCGCGCAGCAGCGCCCGGCTGGAATAGCTGGTGACGTGCACGCCATCAGGACGGCGTTCGGGGGCCAGGGGGCCGCTCGGGTACGCGCGCACCAACCGGGCGTGGAGGCTGCACAGCGCCTGCTCATCCTCCTCCGGCCATGCGCGGCGCTCGCCGAAAATCAACAGCGTTGTCGTTGCGGCATCGGTGGGCAGCGCGGCCGGACGATCAAGGACGGTCAACCCCGCGCCCCAGCGCTGCAGGACCTGCCCGATTTCCTGCCGCCACTCCGGCGCTGCGGAAAGCAGCGTCACGGTGGTGCCCGACAGCGGCTGGTCACCGCCATGCGGCGCATCGACAGGGTGAACCGGCACCTCCAGGGTGAACACGGTGCCGACACCCAGCGTACTTTCGGCCTGGATGCTGCCGCCCAGCAGATGCGCAAGTTGCCTGCACAGCGCCAACCCCAGCCCGCTGCCACCGTAACGCCGGGACACGCTGGCATCGCCCTGCTCGAAGGGACGGAACAGATGCGCAAGCTGCTCGTCGGACATGCCAATGCCGGAGTCCACGACCCGCAGCCGCAGCACGCTCTGGTTCGGCTGCAGGCAGTTCCCGAGCCCGGCGTGCAGCGTGATGCGTCCGGACTCGGTGAACTTCACCGCGTTGCTCAGCAGGTTGTTGATGATCTGCCGGATGCGATGCGCATCTGCCTGGTAGGCATCCTCAAGCTCGCCATCGATCATATAGAACAGCTTCACGCCCTTCTTGTGCGCCTCGGGCGCATACAGCAGCGTGGCCTGCTCGATCAGTTCACGAACGTTGAAGTGAGCCGGGTCGATATCCAACTGCCCGGCCTCGATCTTCGAGAAATCGAGCACATCACTGATGATCGCCATCAGTGAGTCCGCCGACAGCCGGATGCGCTGCACGCGCTCCTGCTGCGCAGGCTGCAACGGTGAGCGTGCCAGTAGTTCCAGATGGCCGAGGATGCCGTTGAGCGGTGTGCGGATTTCGTGACTCATGGTGGCGACGAAGGCGCTCTTCGCCCGGTTGGCCGCCTCCGCAGCGGCGCGGGCATCCTCGGAATCGCGACTGGCGCGCTCCAGGGTCTGCTGCAGTTCCATCTGCGCCGTGACATCACGCAGCGCGCAGACCCACACGGTCTGGTCGCGATAGCGTGCGATGGCCAACGCCACCTGAAGCTGGATCGGCGCTGCACCCGCGTCGTGCAGCGTCCAGTTGAACTCCTTGCGCGCACCGGGCAAGGCATGCGCCTGCTCTACCAGCGCGGCATAGAGCGCCGGGGTCGTCGAATAGCCCGCCGGCTGCGTCGCCAGTTCGCGTGCGACTTGGTTCTGCAGAAGGGGAGCACCATCATCGCAGCTGAGCAGTGCCAAGCCCACCGGCGCCGTGCCGATGATGGTCTGGCTGAGCGCTTCGCTTTCGTAGACGCGCGATGCCTCGGCCAGGGCCGGCGCCATGACCTTGCGCTCCACCCGCCAGAGCAGCAGCCAGAGCGCTGCGATGATCGACAGTGCCGTCAGCAGCCGCGCAACGATGGCCATCCCCTGGTCGCGCCACAGCGCGCTCCAGTCGTAAAGACGCGTGAAGCGCCAGTCCGTCCCTGACAGCCCCCCGCTTACCGCAAACAGATGCTGGAAGGACAGCCGTGTCACGTTGCGTGTGTCCTGCTGCGCCAGCAGCGGGCCGAGCGCATTGGCCTCCCGGCTGAGGGGGCCCTTTGCCAGCACCACTTCACCGGTGGGCCCGGTCAGCAGATAGCTGCCGGCGGCGGTCGCCTCCAGGCGCGAGCCGATGCTGCTGATCGGCTCGAAGGTGACCCGCCGGAAATAGGGCGTGGTGCCCTCGGCCAGGGTGAGAATGCCCACCAGCGAGGGCCGGCCATCCAGCGGGTTGCGGCCGAACAGCGAGGCCAGGCGATGGCCCCTAGCGGCGCTTTCCATCGGACCGGGGTCTGGAGATTGCAGCGGTGCTTGGCGCTCGATGCCCTTCAACAGTGCGAACGCCTGTGCCCGCGAATCTGCGCGCAGCCCCCGCAGCAGCTGCGCCTCGTCAACCACGCCGGGCAGTGCCATCAGCCGCGCCTGCGGGTCATAGCCATACACCATGGCCGGGCTGCTCCCCTGCATCGAACTGATCGCCGCAGTCGTGTACAGCGAGTACTGATAGATCATGCCCAGATAGGCTTCCAGCTCAGGCTGTGGCATCGGCCGCTCGGGATCGCCCAGCACCAGCCACGGCACCGATGCCTGACCTTCTGCCCGGACCACCGTTCGCATGTCCTGCGACAGGTAGTTGGCCACCATCGGCCGACCCAGGCGCCGCAGTTCTTCCCGCTGCCCGCTCCACATCACGTCGTTGGCGTTCACGCTTCCTGCATAGGCACGGTCACGTTGCACCAGGAAGTAATCGATCGCGCCGCGGGCCTCGAAGAACTTCTGGCGCTCGCGGTCATGGAATTCGCCCACGCCGGCAAAAATGCTCACCGCTGTGGTCAACAGCACCAGCAACGTGATCAGCCCCCCTCCCCCTAACAGCAGCCGGCGCTGTGAACGGTGGAGTGCCTGCAACGGGGCGGAAGGCAAGTCAGGCGAGGCCGGAGGCATGGCATTCCCGCGCACGGGCAAGGGGGTGGCCATGAATCTAGTGCATGCCCCTTTCCACCGCCAGTGTCGGCACGCCCCGCTGCGAGGAAACCAGCAGGGCCTGCAGCAGGCCATCACTGGAATAGCAGGACACGCGCCACGCATTTCCCCGCACCTGCGGCTTCAGCGGACCGTCGGCAGATACCAGGATCACCCGCCGCCGTCCCGCCCGCGACGCCACTTCCGTCCGCGCGGGACTTCTCTCGAATGCAACGAGCGGAACGTGCGCCTCCCAGTGTTCGGCGGGCCAGGCGTCGGCCTCGCTCACGATGATCACGGTGGCGCCCCAGCGTTCAAGCCGGCGCCGCAGCTCGTCCCGCCACCCGCTGGCCGAGGAACTCAGGAGCACCGAGCGGTCAGCCAAGGGCAGCGTCCCGGCAGCCGGAACCGCCTGGACCGGTATGCAGAAGGTGAAGACACTGCCGACGCCGGGCGTGCTGCTGGCATGGATGGTGCCCCCCATGCAGCTGCTCAGTTCACGGCACAGTGAAAGCCCCAGCCCAGACCCGCCAAAACGGGTGATGATGCTGGCGTCCGCCTGCACATAGGGCTGGAAGAGCCTTGCCATCTGCGTCTCCGTCATGCCGATGCCGGAGTCGATGACCTGCAGCTGCAGCTGGGAACCGTCCGTATCGGGCACCCAGTCAGCCCTCAGTTCGACACGACCGGACGGGGTGAACTTCACTGCATTGCTGACCAGGTTGCGCAGGACCTGCTCGACGCGTGCCTGCGGCCCGACCAGCCTGGCCGGCACTGCATCATCGACCATGACGTCCAATACCAGGCCCTTTGCTTCGGCCAGTGGCGAGAACAGCAGCGCGACCCGCTCCAGCAGCGTCACCGGTTCGAAGGTCTCCGCAACCAGGTCCAGGTGCCCGGATTCCGCGCGGGAGAAATCCAGCACGTCGTTGATGATCTGCAGCAGCGAGTCCGCAGCCTGGGTAATCCGCCGAAGCCGTGCCTGCTGGTTGTCGTCCAGCGCAGAGCGGCCGAGCAACTCCAGGTGACCCAGGATGCCATGCAACGGCGTGCGGATCTCGTGGCTCATGGCCGCCAGGAAGCGGCTCTTTGCGCGGCTGGCGGCCTCCGCCGACTCGCGCGCCTGCTTCTGCTGCTGCTCCAGTTCGATTCGCGCACTCAAGTCGCGCACGGCGCACAGCAGTACCATGCGCCCTTGATAGCTGGCACTGGTCGCCCCCACCAGCAGCACGACAGGCGCCTGGCCCTGGGGATCCGGCACCGACACCTCGAACTCGGCGATGGTGGTATCAGGCAGCAGCAGGATCGCCGAGGCCTGGTCGACCATGCGGGCATAGAGCATGGCGCCGCGTCGCTCGGCGGCGGCGGCGAGCTGACGCATCATGTCGTTCTGCACCACCGGGTCACCGCTGTGGCGATCGAGCAGGCACAGTCCCACCGGTGACAGCTGGATCAACGCGCGGCTGAGCTGTTCGCCCTGGTAAACGCGCGCGGCGCGTGCCAGCGCGGGCCCGAAGGCGCGCCAATGCAGCCAGGCCAGCAGCGTCCAAAGACCCAGCAACAGGCCGAACGCCAACGACGCGGCGGCGATGTACAGGCGTTGCCCATCGGCAATGACATCGGCGATGCAGTACGTGCTGACCAGTGCCCAGTCAGCCTCCTCGATACGGACCACCTGGAAGAAGCGCAGCCCTTGGCGGAAGGTGGCCAGCGTGCGCCCCTTCTGCTCCGCGTCCAGAAGATGCCGGGTCACCTCGCCCAGATCCAGCGCTTTGGGGCTGCCGGTGCCCGCCACCACGCGGCCGTCGCCAGTCAGCACGAACGACACGCCACCGTCGGCGATGCGCATTGCCCGGGACAGCGGTGCCGTTGATTCCAGCGTGACGAACGTACCGATCACCGTGGCACTGTCACGCGCCACCAGGGCACTGGCGATCGCCGGAGCCCCCGACACCGGATGGCGCACCAGTTCCATCCGGGTGGCGTGCGTGCCATACGCCTCCGCGTCGTCGACGCCGGTGCGGGACAGCGCCGCGAGCCGACCGATGAGCTGCGCACGGTCCTTTTCTCCCGTGGCCGACAGAAGATGCTGTTCGCTCATGCCCTCGCCCAGTACCAGCAGCTGGCCGCGCGGATCAAGAAAGAAGCTCGACTCCGATTCGCTGGACCGGCCGCCGGCGCCGCCCAGCCGGCGGATGATCGACAGCGAGTGCGCCAGCATGAGATAGCGATCCAGACGGTCAACGGGCCAGGCATCGGTGCCGGCACCCAGCACCGTCTGCGGCACGCTCTCGGTGCCAGCGGTCATGACGGCCCGCTGTCCGGCACGCAGATAGTTGGCACGGTCCACTTCCAGCGTCCGCGCATCATTGTCCGGGCGATGCCGCCAGGCGTACTCGGCCATGCTCAACAGCCGAAGGTGGGCCGCATCCGACGCCGCCAAGTGGGCCTCGACGATGGCACGGCTGCGCTGCAGCGCTTCCGACCGCCGCGCCGCAAAGCCATCTGCGTGGAACAGCGCCAGCGCGATCAGCCCGGCCACGATAGCGATGCTGAGCAGGCAGCCGCCGCCCAGCAGCACGCCGCGCTGGTACTTGCGGAGCGCAGCGAGGTCGCAATCGTCGGTAGCATCAGGCGAGGCGTCCTGGCGCAGGTGTGCGGAGCGGAAGAAACGGAACATTGTTGCTGTGGATGCGCCCGCCAAGGAACATGCGGGCCATACCGGAGAAAGTGAAAGGGAGCGGCCACCCTATCGGCCCCTGGCAGACAGCCACATAGGACGCGGCTGACTTTCTGCCGCGCTGTGGCGCAACGCGGCCGCACGGCTGGCGTGGGTGCGTGGACGTCCGTGTCACGCTTCGGATCCCCCGCGGAATGGGCGTCGTCCGATGGGCTACCGCACCACGCTGGCTGACGATACGCGTTCGACCCTCTTTGTTTCCCAGGCATCTCCATGGCAGATCTTTCCCGACACACCCTCATCTACACCGAGTACGGCCACTGGAATGTCATGCGCGGCCGTCAGCTGCTTGGCGGCCGTACCTGCCTCGCAGAGGCGCTGGCCCTCCTGGACTACTTCCACCGGCTGCAACGGGCCGAAGCGCTGCATTCACCCGCGCAGCCGGGAGCGGATCGATGAGTGCCGTGCCAACGCTGCTGGTGAGTGTCCTGGCATCCGCCCACCATGGCTGGAGCCGGTGGCGCAACCGCATGCTTGCCGCCGTCGACCACGATGCCGTCATCGCCAACGTGAGTGACGGTGGCGGGCTCAGCCCGCGCTTCACGTTCATGGCAGTGATGTCCTGCGGTATCGCGATCCTGGGGCTGCTTCAGTCCTCCGGGGCCGTCGTGATCGGTGCGATGCTGATCTCGCCGCTGATGGGCCCCATCGTGCAGCTGGGTTTTTCGCTGTGCGTGGTCGATTTCCGGATGATGGGCCGTGCACTGCTTGCGCTGCTTGTGGGCATGGCGCTGGCGCTGCTGACCGCCATGTGCATCGTATGGCTGTCGCCGCTACGCGAGGCGACCAGTGAGATCCTTGCACGCACGCAACCCACCCTGTTCGACCTGCTGGTGGCGCTGCTGTCAGGGCTGGCCGGCGGCTACGCAGTGATTACCCGGAAGGGAGAGGCCATTGTGGGCGTTGCAATTGCGACCGCCCTGATGCCGCCGTTGGCAGTGGTCGCGTTTGGGCTGGCGACGGGCGACATGCGCGTGGCTGGGGGCGCGATGTTCCTTTTCATGACCAACCTGCTGGCGATTGCCCTGAGCGTGACACTGATTGCCAAGTGGTACGGGTTCGGGATGGAGAACTCACCTCGCCACACCGCCTGGCAAGCGGGGGTGATCGCCACCACGTTCATTCTGCTGGCGCTGCCGCTGGGACTGGCCCTGCGCGAGATCGGGCAGCAGACCTGGGCCGCAAACCAGGCCCGCGCCGTGGTTACCCGGTACCTGGGCGATCGCCGTGCGTCGATTGAACACATGTCCGTGGTGCGTGCCGAGCATCGCTATGTCATCGACGTGGTGGCGCTGGTCCCGGCCTATATCAACAATGCCCAGGGCAATCTGGCAGGTCGGCTGTCCGCGCGGCTGGCGGCCCCGGTATCCCTGCGCGTCAGGCAGACCCTGGAGGCCAACGAGGACGGACTGCGCAACCGGGCCGATATCGATGGCCTGCGGCTCAACGTTGCCAGCCTGTCCGCCGAGACCCGGGCGCTGCGTGTCGAGATGGATGAGATCGTGGCGGAACGCTCACGCGTGCTGCGTGAGGAAAGCGCTGCACAGGAGCAGGGCGATGGATCGCACAGCGCGGACAGCCTCCGCTAGCGAGGCGCCGCTGCGCGCAGCAGCCCTGTCCTGCGCCTGAAACGCGAGGGGACGGCCCCGGGTGCCGTCCCCCACCCGCGTGATCAGTTGTACGTCATGGTTACCGTGATCGGTCGGCTGACCGTACCGGCCGATACCGTTGCGCGGCTCTGCACGAAGCGTGCGCGGAATGCGTGCGTCGCCGCAGCCGTGGCCATCTGGGCCGTTCCGCCAGGGGCGACGCGGGCCCCGCTGCTGGTGTACTGCAGCTCGACGCCGATGCCAGGCACACCCTGGAACAGCTGGGCATTGCTGGTGTCGGCAGTGCCATCGAAACGCAGGGCAACCCGGGTCACCAGCGGGTCACACTGGCTGACCACAACATTCACCGGCTGGAACGGCGAGGTATACGCGCCGGTGAACAGTGTTGCCTGATAGCTGCCCAGATTGACGTCGGCCACGGCGATGCGGCAGACGCCCGGCAGAATGGTGCCGGTGACGTTGAACGTGGTGGTCGTCTGCGCGGCCGCATGGCCCGCAGCGAACAGCGGGGCCAGCGTTAGCAGAATGGGAGGCAGGCGGAGGGCGACAGTGCACATCGGCTGCAGCCTCAGTTGTAGGTGAGCGAAACGGTGATGGGACGCGTCACGCGGCCCGCGCCCACCGTTGCAGCGGACTGCCGGAAGCGCGCACGGTATGGATACACGCCGGCGGCGGTGGTGTACTGGGTACGGCCACCTGGTGCAATCGGCACGTTGACGGCACCGACCATGCGCACCAGTTCGATGCCCACGCCGGGAACCCCCTGGAACAGCGACGCGTTGCTGCTGTCGGCCGCACCGGTGAAGGTCATGGCGACCCGCAGCACCTGCGCGTCGCAGTCGCTGACGGTGCCACTGAAGTCCACATAGGCCGTGGCATAGCTGCCGGTGAACAAGGACGCCTGATGGGACCCCAGATCCACATCGGGGAACGCGACCTTGCAGACGCCTGGCAGGATTTCACCGGACATCGTGAAAACCTGGCTGTCCTGCGCGTGCACTGTGGCAGCGCAAAGCAACAAGCTCAGGGAGAGAAGCGGACGGGACATGGGAGACCTCAGTTGTAGGTGACCTGGACAGTGATGGGGGTACGGACCGCGCCTGCAGTGACATTGCCGGTGCGGACCAGTAGCGCGCCGAGTGCGCGCTGGCCTGCGGCATCGCCGCCGGTGGGCCAGTCAAACGCGGGCTGGTTGGGTGCGTAGAGCGTGCCGGTGGCACTCTGCAGGCGGATGGCCAGCCCCTGCACGCCGCCCGTCGGCGGAATGGCGAAATAGCTGGCGTTGCTGCTGTCGGCGGCGCCGACGAAGCGGACGTGCAGGGTTCGCAGGTCATCGGTGCAGTTCTTGCGCTCCAGCACGAAGGCAACGGCAGGTGACTGCGTGCTGGTGGTGAAGTACGTTGCCTGGAACGTGCCCAGATCGACGTCCTGCACGCTCAGCTGGCAGGTCCCGGCCAGGAACCTGCCGGTGAAGCGGACGGTGAGGTCCGCCGCCGCCACCGGCAGGGCGGCCCCGCACAGCAGCGCCAGCAGCAGCCATCGTGCGTGCATGTCAGTAGTACTCCAGGGTAATGGTGGCGGCACCGTTCGCCTGTCCCGATGACGCGGCAGCGGCGTAGCGGGTATAGCGCGCACGCAGCATCAGCGTGTAGGAAGCGTTGTCGGTCTCGCTTAGCGCCAGTCCGGAATCACGCATGCTGCCAAAGCCCACCGACTCGTCGGCCGCGGTCCCTATCTGGATGCCGATGCCGGTCGCCGTGGTGTTCACGCCGTCGTTCTGCAGCATCATCACCGAGCGCGCGCTATCCGCCACGGCCGTGACCGGATCCACGCGGAAGCGGAGGGTGTTGTCGACGCGCCCATTGGCCGTCTGTACCGTTCCCGTGGTGAGGTTGCCGCGGTAGCGGCCGTAGAACGCCGGGCAATTGCTCAGCGTTACCGGTACGTTGACCCATTGTGTCCCGCTGCCAACGGCGGGAATCTCCGTCACGCGGTGATCGCCAAGATTCACCGAAATGTCTGCAGCGGTGCAGGTGCGTGCAACGATGGACAGCGAGCCTTGCACCCGCCCGTTCCAGAGCTGGAGCGCGCTGTTGGCGCCGGTCATGCGGTATTCGAAGCGCGGCAGGTTCGCGCCAGTGACCGTGCCGGCCGTTATCGGTCCGGTCTTGATCAGGCTGACACCGAAGGTCTGCAGTGGATACAGGAGCCAGATGGTATTTGGATCCGGAACGACCTGTTGCGTGGTGGTGATTGGAAAGCCTTGGCTCGCATTCCAGACCGCGACCCCAACCCCAGGGACATTGGTGTTGTAGACCGTGCCGTACTGAGGATGCACATAGCCGGAGGGTCCATAGGGCATGGATGTGAGCTGACGCACGCGATCAGCAGGGCCGGCAGTGCAGGTGACCTCGTTTGCAGGACCGGGTTGATAGCTGGCTCGGTACAACTCCGCACCGACAGGCACATCCGGGCCAACCGTTATGCTGCCCGACAGATTGGCAACGTTGGCGAGTGTGCCGGTCCCATTATGGAATCTGCAGTTCTGCGCAAGCGCAGGCGCTGCGGCCATCAACAGGACAAGCGCGATCAATCGCGCGACCAGAGGCATGCGAATCACGGTGCGTTCTCCTGGAAGGTGGTGGTGGTAACCCGGCGCGCGGGCGGCGCGTCACCGTTGGCATGGACGACGGGGGATCGGCATTGCGCGCTGAGCACGGCGTACTGGCCGCTGACAGGGCCGTCGGGAATCTGCACGTCCACCACGCACTGGTGGTCGGCGCCCTCGCCCCATTGCACCTGCACCGGCCCGGACGACTGAAGGCCACTGAGCAGCAGGCGGCTGCCCTGCCCCACCACGCCGACCGTGGCGCCGCTGGCATCGGTGGCCTCCGCGCCGAACGGCAACGGGCGGCCGTCTTCGGTCTGCGTGTCGACCATCAGCCCACGGCTGGCGCGCGTACTGAAATCGAGCTTCACCAGGGCGCCGGCACGCGGCGCCACCGCGCGTGCGGTTTCCTGCAGCTCCACGCTGTAGCCGGCCCCCTTGGGGTCGAGCGAAATCGTGTTCAGCTGGTACGGCGTCAGGTACGGCACCACCGCAAACCCACGCCTGTCCACGCGGGATCCGCCACTGTTCTCCACCCGCATTCCCGCCGCGCCGGGCGCGTGCACCAGCGCGACCGTGTCGCCCAGCGGCGGCGACAGGGTCAGCCCACCCGCGTGGAGCACCAGCCCGCCCGACGCGCCAAGGCCCATCTGGGTATAGCCGGGCCCCCGGCTGAGATTGGCCGCCACCTGGCCGCGGCCGCCGCGATAGCCGCCGTTGACGTCCAGGGCGTTGCCACCGCCGATACGCGCCAGTGACACGCCGTAATTGACTCGGTCGTCGCGGGCCCACAGTCCGCTGGCCGACAGCTGCGTGGAGGGATCGGCATTGTCGCTGCGGGTCTGGGTGGCATTGAGCTGTGGCGCACGGGGCGTGCGCCCCAGGGGCACCGACAGCATCAGCATCAGGCGATTGTCAGCCCGCGCCAACTGTGGACGCGGCGCGGCATCCGCGCCGGGAATGCGATCCTGCAGGAAGCCCGGCATGAAATCGATCGAATCGCGCGTGCGCTGGAAGTTCAGGCTGTAGCTCAGCGACTTCCACTGGTTGCTGTAGCCCACGCTCAGGTCAAGCTGGCGGCCTGCCGTGTTCCAGAAGTCGCGCCGCGTCCCGATGACGAACAACTGGCCACCGCGCTCCCCCAGGCGCTGGTTGACGCTCAGGTCCATGCGGTTGCGCTGGCGCGCCACCGCATCGATGCCAAGATCACGTGCCTGTGCGTCACGCAGGCTGGCCCAGTCGCGCACGCTCACGTAGCCACCCGTTGCATAGCGGTAGGCCGCGATGGCAAACGAGGTGCCGGTGCTGGCGATGCTTCGATTGTAGGCCACGCGGAAGCTGCTGCCGGACAGCTCAGGCAGGCCGCGTACACGGGCCTGTGACAACGACGCATCCATTGCCAGCGCGCCGAATCGTGTATTGACCGCACTACCGGCCAGCACCGAGTGGTAGTTGTCGCCCACCACGGCGCCGCCGTAGGCACTGACCACATTGGACAGGCCGCGCTGGTACTGCAGCTGCAGGACGTCCGGCGCATCGAGCAGCGAGGCCTCGGCAACACGACCGGCCGCTACCGACCACCGTGACTGGCCCGGACGCAGCAGTTGCGGCACCGCCGAGTACGGTAGCGTGAACCGCCGTGAGCGGCCGTCGGCTTCGACGACTTCCACGTCGAGATCGCCGGCATACCCGGTCGGGAACAGGTCGTTGATCTCGAACGGTCCAGGTGCAACGCTGGTTTCCAGCAGGACGTTGCCACGCTGGCGCACGATCACCCGGGCGTTGGTCTCGGCGATGCCACGCACTACCGGTGCGAAACCGCGCTGTGACTGCGGCAGCATGCGGTCGTCGCTGCCCAGGCGGGCGCCACGCAGGCGCACGCTCTCGAACAGGTCGCCCGCAGTGGACGTGTCGCCGACCATCAGCTGCGCCTTCCACGGCACGATGTCGTGCGTCAGGTAGGCGGCCGCTGACCGGTAGCGCTGCGACTGGCTGCCACCGCGCGTCATCGCGCCCTGGTGCACCAGCTGCCAGCCCGCCACGCGGCCCGAGGCGTTCAGGCCAAGGAACCCGGAGTAGGTCGGGGCAGCGCCATTGCTGTAGCGATAGACGTTGGCGTTGTAGCCCAGCGACAGCGCCGCCACGCCGGCATCCCACTCGCTGGGGTCGACATGGCCGCGCGCCTCGCTGCGCAGGTACAGCTGCGGCACCTGCAGATCCAGGGTCTGGCTGCCTGCATCGAAGGACGCCGTGGCACCGGGCACGCGCTCGCCCAGGTCACCACAGAAGGGTTCGTCCGGCCAGGCCAGGGCCGGCTGCCGGGCCTGGTCGGCGTGCAGGCGCTCCGGCGCAATGCCGTAGCGCTTCAGCGCGGCCGGGTCCAGGCACAGCCGCGAGACGCCGTCCACGTCGCGGTAGACAACGTCCGCACGCGCTTGCCACTGGCCGTTCAGACGCACGTCCCCCCGGTAGGTACCGGGCGCAACGTAGTCTTCCTGCGAGAACCGCTGCAGGTCCAGGCGCGAGGACGCCCCCACCGGCAGGAACGCGGCGTCGAACTCGACATCGTCCGGGCTTTCGTTGCCGGCGCTCGCGACGGCCGGGGCAAACAGGATGGCGGCCACCACACCCGGCAGGCGGGCGCGCTGGAACCGGCGGGCGCCGGCGGCCGGCGCCCGGGAACGGGCGTTCATGATGGATTCTCCGGCGGTGCGGTGCGGTGCGCGGCTCAGGGCTGCAATACGGCCTCGGTGGGAACCAGCGCGCCGAAGTCATTGATGACCGTAACGGCAGCCTTCAGCTGGCCCGACGGGCGCGCGCGTAGATCCTTCAGCGGGAACTCGGCCTGTGAGAACGGCGCGACCATGCCGCCGCCCTGCCCGCCCTGTTCCTGGCCGCCGACATTGAGGCTGACGTTGGCAAAGTTGACGTGGAACGGGGTCGGATTGTCGGCACGCAGAACCAGGCCGTCCTTACCGGCGTGCAGGGTCCAGCGCAGCTTCTGGTAAGCCAGCACCGGCTCCCCTGCCAGGTTCGACGGCCGGTAGAACACCTTGATGCGGGTGCGGAAGGCGAACTGCAGGATGTTGGCGCTGGCAGTGCCATTCTTCGGGGGGATTTCCAGCATGTTCAGCCAGTACAGCGTTTCCCGGTCGGCCGGCAGGCCCGCGCCGGTGAACATGATGCGGGTGGTCTGCTGCTTCTTCGGGTCCAGGCGGAACACCGGTGGCGCGACCACGAAGGGGGCTTTGGCGGTATCCGGCGTGGACTGGTCATCGCCATCATCCAGCCAGACCTGGACCAGCGTCGCGCGCTCGCCTTCATTGATGAACTTGAGCGTGACTTCCTTGTCCTGCGCGGGATAGACCACGCGGGTACCGCCGATCACGACCGACGCATGGGCCGCCGGCGAAGCCAGCGCGACGAGCGACAGCAATGCAGCAGCGATGATGCGATGGAGGGCGTTCATGGGTCACCTCGGAACGGGGAAGGAAGGAGGCCGCCAGCGCCTGCCGGCGACCTCCCGCGATCAGTTGTAGACAACCTTGTAGTTGACGTACGACTGCACGAAGCCCGGGGCCGCAGCGCCACCGTTGGCGACGTACTGGCTGGCCATGTCGATCGTGGCGGTGTTGTTGGTGATGGTCACCGGATCGGTCTTGAACGACGGATCGCGCAGGTCGACCACGGCATTCTTGTACTTCACCTGGATCTGGGTGTTGGCTGCCGGCGCGTTGGCTTCCTGGTTGCGCAGGTTGCCGTTGCTGGCGTCGACCTGGCCGGCAGCCGGGTCGAAGTACAGCTCGGCGACCTTGCCGTCCAGGCACGTGCCCTGGCCGGGGCCACCGATGATCAGCTGGAACGGGTGTTCACCGGCAACGTCGCCGGCTGCTGCCAGCTGGTTGGCCTGCACCGCGCTCATCGGAACGGTGACGTTGGTGGTGCCGATGGCGCCGGCGCCACCGGAAATGGTGCAGGTCAGGTCGGTGACTTCGCCGGTGAACTCGATGGTGCCCGAGCCATAGGACTGGGCGCTGGCGGCCGAAGCGGCCAGCAGCAGGCTTGCAGCGGAAGCGATCGGAATGAGCTTCATGATGGTGGTGTTCTTCTTCACAGATGTGATCCGCACGCGGGCGGCAAGAAACCACCGCCGCCGAAGCGGCGGTGGCCGGGGACGGATCGGACACTTGGGGAGAAGGTCCTGTCCGGCCAGCCGGTGCACGGCTGGCGGAGAGAATCCTAGGTAAGGCCCCCGGAGCGCTCTATCGGACTGCGCCTAGATTTGCCGCGCATGATTGTTAAGGGCCAACCACGAAACACGTGGACTGGCTCCCGTACGGCACAGGTCCACGACAGGGGTACGGTTGTAGCCGTGATAACGAGCCCTTATCGCGACTGAACTGGTTTGGCAGGCAGAACGGATTTTTGCGCAATCTCCAGCCTACTCACGTCGTCCACTGGCATAAGAACTGCAGCTTTCTGTACCGGGTCCCAAAGTACATAGCTATCACCCAAACGCCCCACTAGGCCCAGGCCGCCTTGCACCTTCTCATCAATAGTCACATTGACCGTGTACTTGCTGGCGCCAGAAGTGATCGCCTTGGCGCGCTCGAAGCCAAGCCAGTTTGACGAGATCGGGACATAGACAATCATCACGAGCGCATAGACCAGCCACGGCGAGTCCTTCACGGCGGCCGGCAACACTGGGGACAGGCGTACTGCCATTGCACATATGCCCGTCAGCGCCACACCTATCAAAACGGGCCAGGCATTGGTCCACCAAAGCAAGGCACCCATTCCAACAAGACAAAGAGCCAGGGTCAGCCACATCAGCAGATTGGCTTGGGACGGCGTCGCTGTCACCTTCCCCTCAACCCACCCTCCAAACAGCAGCGCAATCAGAATAAGGAACAACACCATGCCGATCCCCGCAAGCCCTGCCAGTGCAAGCTCACTCACCGCAACAAACTGAAAAGGATCCAGGCCGAAGTGACCCCAGTAAGCCTTCAGATAGAAAGCCCCTTGCACCAAGCCAAACGTAACCAGCGCCGAACCCCACCCCGCAACATCGGCCATGGTTAGCGTCTTCTGCGTACGTTCCATGTATCCCCTTCCGTCAATGCAGCCCCGCCACATAGTGGCATGCAGCGCTCGACCCTGCAGAACTCATCCTATTAACGTGACGCGTCACGCTCGATCGCTGCCACTCCATTGGCGCCCTACCCCTCCCCGACTATAGTTCCACCCCTCACAAGGACGAGGCGGCACACATGCCCTATATCGGAATCGGACTCCACGTACTGGCGGCCATCTACTTCGCGGTGCACGCCATCCGCTCGGGCCAGAACCTCTACTGGCTCATCCTGCTCTTCTCGTTCCCACTGCTCGGCAGCGTCGTCTACTTCCTGGCGATCTACTTCCCGGAAGTCCGCCACTCGCGGGGCGCCCGACAGGTCGTCCGTTCCGCCAAGCAGCTCATGGACCCGGGCCAGGACCTTCGCAACGCCCGTGCCGAACTGGCGCGCACGCCCACCGTGCAGAACCGGGTTCGGCTGGGCATGACGCTGCTGGATGCCGGCCAGGCCGAGGAAGCCAGAACCCTGCTTGAGCAGGCAGCCAGCTCGCCGCTGGGCGACGACCCCTACATCCTGACCGGCCTTGCCCGTGCCCGCCTCGAATCCGGGCACGCTGCGCTTGCGGTGGAGACGCTGGACGGCCTGTTCGCCCGCCACCCGGATGTGCGCCGCAAGCCGGAACAGACCCTGCTGTACGCGCAGGCACTGGCAGCTACCCAGGCGCCCGGCACTCGCGCCGCGTTCGAGCGCGCCGTGGAATGCGGGAACGACGCGGCCGCCCGCTGCCTCTACGCCGAATGGCTGATGGCGCAGCCGCAACCCGACGATCGCGAGCAAGCCCGCAGCCTGTTCGCCAGCATCATCGACGATGCCCAGCACTGGTCGCGCCACGCGCGCAGCCACAATGCCGCATGGCTGGAGCGAACCAAGGCGGCGTTGAAGGGCCACTGACGACCCGGCAGCAGGTGGCGGGCTCGAACACCTGCACTTCCAGGGAACTATCGCAGCGGGCCTAGCGCGAGCCCGGCCTGGGGAAGAGCAGCTTGGGGGTTCCGATAAACAGCAGCCATGCCCCCAGGGCCGCTGCGTAGGCGAGCACCGTTCCCACAAGGAATGTGCCGAATAGGCTGCCGGTGAACACCTGATACAGCCCTTTGCCGCGACCTGCAGCGCTGCCTCCAACAGTCAGCACGATGACCGGCAGCATTATCATTCCGCTGCAGAGGATCAGGGAGAACGCGCCCAGCAACCAGCGCTTGAGTGGCGGGTTCCATGGCATGGGATAGCCTGCGAGCAGTCGCCTCATCCAAAGAAACAGTACTGGAAAGGCGATCAAGTACATCAATGCCACATACAACCAGGTTCGAGAATCAGCGCTGCCCGCCTCGAAGATGGCTCGCGGGTATACCCCTGTGCGATAGAGCGTTTCTGCGCTTGCCGCCAGCGCCGCGCTAATGATCATCGCAGGCTTGAACAGGCGCGACACCTTGCCCCATTGCGCGTTGCGTAGTTGCTGCCCGTCAGTCATGCCAGACATGAAAACCTTTTTGGGCGGATGCGTCCATGAGGTACCAAGGGGCATTGTGCAGATGATTCGCCACATGGTGACATGCAGCGCCTTATTTCGCGGATTTCACGTATTAACGTGACGCGTCACACGCAATCGGAAGCGCATTGCTGGACAGGCATGTCGCATCTGCCTTGCTCAGAGCCCCACCGGGCGGATGCCGACAGCGCGCAGAGCTGCACCACCGACATGGCCGATAGCGTTGCAGCGCAAGGCTCCAGCTTGGTTTCGTCGTATGCAACGATTCTGAAAATGTTGAAAGTAGTGACGTCATCAGCCCTACTGCATTGGCATCGCGCACAACCGGGCGTATTCCTTGCCGTGCCACCTTGAACAGGTGGCCGGGATTCGAAACCCCGGTTCTACGCTGAAGTAAACGCTTGCCAGCCGGCATCACCCATCAGGTGGTGCCGGCTGGCAATCCGTCGGCCTGCTATGGCGGGCGGTGCGTGGAGGCCTTGCGCCTGCCGGTTTAGCGTAGACCGGGTTTCGAACCTCGCATCGTCCGCCACCTTTATCGGTGGCGGCTTCTGCATGCACGCAAGGAGCCCCACCATGACCCAGCCCCACTCCCCTGCCCCGCACCCGATCCACGACGCGCCTGCGAGTGGCCCTGCGCTGGACCCGAACACCCTCATCGCCCTGCTGCACAGCATCGGCTCCGGCGCCGCCTCCGATGGTCAGCCCTGGCCGGAGCGCCACCAGATGCCGGGCCGGCGCATTGCCTTGGCGGATACCGATTGCTCGCTGGCCGGGCTTCGCGTGGTGTTGGAGATCCTGCTGGCCGCGCAGCGTGCCCGCGAGAACGGCGAGCTGGAGCAGTACGTTGGCCCGCGCGTGATGGAGGGGCTGATCATGGCCGGTATCGGCCTTACCGCACACGCCAGTACCCGACTGCATCCGGAGGGCTGAGTGGCCTGGTGGCGCTGGGCGGCCACCGCGCTCTGTCTTGTGGTGGTGGTTGCGGCACAGGCGCTGTGGCCGGCGCCGCCGGTGCCCTCGCCTGTCGCGTTCCAAAGCATCAACGAAGATCGATTCTCACAACTGCGCCGCCAAGCCGTGCAGTTCGTGGAGGCTCGGCTACGACAAGGCTTCCAGTTCGTCGAGCGGCATCGAGATGCCGAGTTCCAGGTTCATTGCCGAGGCATACCCGTGCTGTGGCTGGAGAGGCGCCCGCAACATCTGCTGTTGCAGGTCTCACTGGATGCGAAGCAGCGGGCGCCTGCCGTTGTGCGGTTGCGGGCGCTCCTCCAATGGCAGTTGGAGCCGTTGGATTACCTGGAGCAGGTCCTGGCTGGCGTGCCGGAACCAGTTCTGTTGGATCGGGTGCTGCAGATTCTTGCTGGTGATGTGCCTGATGGGGCGCGATGTGGCGTGCCGTAGTCGAGCATGGCTCGACTCTACAGGGCTGCGGGCAGCGAGGGTTCGAGCTCCGGCCCTGCCGCTAGTCACCTGCGCGACAGGCATTGGCCCAGTGATCATGCGGGTCACCTCCCGGCATCGATCCAGCCCGCATCGCGCGCACGTGCAAGATCTTCTGGCGTATCGATATCCAGGCCCAGTGCCGGTGCCTTTAGGACATGCACCGTATCGGCAGGAAGTTGCCGCAGGCGCGCTCCGAAGCCGCGGTCACCGCTTGCACCCACTTGATTGAACCATGCGTGCGGCACTACTGCAGGAATGCCAAGCGCGCCTCCATGACGGGTGCCAGCGCACCCTGACGCCGAGGCGCGGGCACCCGAAAGCAGCGCCTGCAGATGGGAGCGCTCGATTGCGGGCTGGTCGCATGCCACGACCATCACCGCAGTCACCGTGGGCAGCAGGTGTGCGCTGGCAACCTGCAGGCTGCTCGCCAGGCCGCGTTCCCAGTGCTGGTTGGTTACCGGGGTGGCATCCAGGCCGGCAATGCTGGATGTCACGGCCTGTGCGTTCGCGCCCACCACGACCAGGACCTGCGCTGGCGCGAGCTCGCGCGCCAACCGCACCACGCGATGTACCAGGGTCTCGCCCTGCCGGGTCAGAAGCTGCTTGGGCTGGCCAAGTCGGGTGCTCCCGCCGGCAGCCAGCACGACGACCGCATGCGCGTCAGTCACCTGCCGTGCGCGCTTCGCCATTGCTGCAGCTGCGCGGCGATGCTGAGCGAAATTGCCTCGGGCCCTCGGCCGCCGATGTTCAGGCCGACCGGTGACCGAAGTCTCGGGGAAAGGCAGTGGCGCTGATCCGGTGTCAGCAGCTTGAACAGGTCCTCGCGCCTTCGCCGCGGACCCAGCAGTCCAATGAACATAACTTTGGTATCAGCCAGGGCCACCAGCGCCTCCCGGTCCAGTTCGAAATCGTGATGCATCACCAGTACCGCGTCGCACGGGTCGCCATGAAGGGCCTCGGCCGGGCTGGTCTGAAGATGCGCGTCTGCGCACTGCCCGGCTGAGGCCCAGCGCGCTCGCCGTTCGGCCACGCTGACCCGCCACCCCAAGCCCCGCAGCAACGGAACCAGGAGGGGCGTTTCCGGACCGCCCCCCAACACCAGGGCCCGCGGAAGCCGGGGCAACGGCAAACGCCACGCACCCTCGCCAAAGGACTGCGTACCGTCCATCGGGTGCAGCTGCCACGTCCGCTCGCGACAGCCCGCGCGGAAAACGATCTGCCCCGATGCGCGCAGCTCGCGCTGTAGTGGCACGCCCTCGCGCAGCCATGCCTCGATGACGTCGTCGATGCCGGCCATGGCACGCAAGGGCAGGAGCGCAATCCGCAGCCGGCCGCGGCACCCGAGCGCGGACCCACTCAACAGATCGTCGTCACTGCGGGTGTCGATCTCGATCCAGTCGACCCGGCCTGCAGCGCTCACCTGCTCCGCGCGTCGCGCGAGCTCGGGCTCCAGGCATCCGCCGCTCAGCCAGCCGACCTGGCTGCCGTTGCAGAACAGCACCATGTCGCCGGCACCGGCGTAGGTGGAGCCATCGGTTTCCAGCACCAGCGCGAGCACGGCGTACTCCCCCGCGCGCACGCGCGTCAATGCCGTCTCGAGTACGCCGCGCGGGCTGCCTTCGGCGAGGAAGCCCGGCGCTGCCGACAGGTCCTCGGCAAGATCGCCGGGCTCCCCTCCGCCTGCGGCGGAGACCTCCAGAGTGGTCGAGGCTGCGGGTCGGTCCATGCGCACCGTCAGCCTACGTCGGGCAAGCCGGGCAGCAGCTTGTCCAGGGTAATGGGATAGTTGCGCACGCGCACGCCGGTTGCGTTGTAGACCGCATTGGCGATCGCGGCGCCGACCCCGCAGATGCCCAGTTCACCCACACCCTTGGCCTTCATCGGCGAGATCACCGGATCCAGCGTGTCGAGGAAGACCACCTCCTGGTACGGGATGTCGGCGTGCACGGGAACCTCGTAGCCGGCCAGGTCGTGGTTGATGAACAAGCCAAGCCGTTTGTCGACCACCAGCTCCTCCATCAGGGTCGCGCCCGCACCCATCACCATCCCCCCGATGACCTGGCTGCGTGCAGACAGCGGATTGAGGATCCGGCCGCCATCGCATACGGCAAGCATGCGACGAATGCGCGTCTCTCCCGTGTAGGCATGCACGGCGACCTCGCAGAAATGCCCTGCATAGGTGCCGACGTCGTAGCCTTGCTTGAAGTCGCCGAAGGCAATGCCGTCCTCCGCCGACAGTGTCCCCGCCTCTGCCAGCTTGATCGTCCGCCCACCCGCCTGGATGCGGCCATTGGCGAAGTCTGCGGTGTCGCCGTCGAAGCCCAGTTTCTCGCCCACCTTGCGGCGCAGGCTGACGCACGCCGCGTACACGCCTGCGGTGGAGCTTGCCGCGCCCCACTGGCCGCCGGAACCGGCGGAGGCGGGATGACGGGAGTCGCCGAGGGTCACCTGGACCCGCTCCAGCGGCACGCCCATGGTTTCGGCTGCCGTCTGCGCGATGATTGTGTAGGAGCCGGTGCCGATGTCGGTCATGTCGGTCTCGACAATCACTCCGCCCTGGCCGTCAAGCCTGACCCGCGCCGCCGACTTCATCGTCGGTGCACCGCGATAGCCCGCAGATACGCCCATGCCGATCAGCCAGTCCCCTTCCCTGACCTGCGCCGGCCTGGGGTTGCGCTTGTTCCAGTTGAAGCGCTCCGCGCCTTCGCGCAGGCAGCGCACCAGGTTGCGGTCGGAGAACTTCTTGGACGGATCGCCGGGCACGACCTCGGGCTCGTTGAGGATGCGGAACGCGATCGGGTCGAGACCCAGCTTCTCGGCCATTTCGTCCATCGCCACTTCCAGCGCCATGTGGCCCGGTGCTTCGCCCGGTGCGCGCATCGCATTGCCTTCGGGCATGTCGAGCGTGGCGATGTAGTTGGCCACCAGACGGTTGGCGCCTGCATAGAGCTTGGGCGTCTGCAGGGTGCCGTTTTCGCCGTCCTCGCCGTTGATGTTGCCCGACCAGTTCTCGTGGGCGATGGCGGAGATCCGGCCATCCTTTCCGCAGCCGATCCGCACGCGCTGGAGGGTGGCGTGCCGGTGCGTGGTGTTGTTGGGCATCAACGGGCGTTGCAGCGCGATCTTCACCGGCCGCCCGACCTGCTTGGCCGCCAGCGCGGCCAGTACCGCGTCGGCACGGATGAACAGCTTGCCGCCGAAGCCGCCGCCGATATAGGGCGAGTCCACGCGCACCTTGGCAGGATCGATGCCGAGGATCGCCGCCATGCCCTGCCTGGCCCAGTCGATCATCTGGTTCGCCGTCCACAGCGTGAGCGTGTCACCCTTCCAGGCGGCGATGGTGGCGTGCGGCTCCATCATCGAATGACTTTCGTCGGAGGTGTGGTAAGTCTCGTCGAGCTTGACCGCGGCGCTCGCGTAGGCAGTGTCGAAATCGCCCAGCGCCTGCCGGTCGGGCTTTCCGTCACGCCCCTTTGCCAGCGGCGCGGACGGTGCCAGGGCCGGGAAATCGAAGCGGCCCTTGCTGCGCTCGTAGCGGGTGCGGATCAGCGCCGCGGCGGCGCGGGCCTGCTCGAAGGTCTCTGCCACCACGCAGGCGATGGCCTGGTGGTAGTGGGCCACCTCGGCTCCGCCGAACAACGGTGCATTGTTCCAGTTCGATGTGCCGACCGGCTTGGTTTCCGGTGCGGTGATGACCGCCAGTACGCCGGGCGCGGCACGTGCGCGGGAGGCATCCATCGAAATGATGCGCCCCTTGCCGATGCCCGCACCGACGATGTAGCCGTAGGCCTGGTTCGGCGCCACGTCATGGCGCTCGTAGGCATAGGGGGCGGTACCGGTGGTCTTGCGTGGGCCGTCGATGCGCGGCGTCGACTTGCCGACCACCTTGGCCTTGTCAAACAGGTTGTCGCCGGCGGGGGCGTTGAATTCAAGGGGCATCAGCGCTCTCCTTCCACCAGCACCGCTGCGAGGGTGCGCTCGGCGAGCGCGATCTTGAACGCGTTCTCTGACGTCGGACGGGCACCGGCGAACACCTGCCGGGTCGCGGCCTTTACGCCATTGCGCAGCAGCGGTTCGGCTGCCTCGACGCGCCACGGTTTCGGCGCGACCCCACCGAAGGCGAACCGCGCCGAGCCGTCACGCTGCACGACCGCGGCGACCGACACCAGCGCGAACGCATAGGACGCGCGGTCACGTACCTTGTGGTACACGTGCCGACCGCCCAGGGGTTGTGGCAGCGTGACGTGGGTGATCAGCTCACCGCGCTGCAGCACGTTGTCCTGCTGCGGCCTGTCGCCGGGGGAACGATGGAAATCGGCAATCGGGATGCTGCGCGTACTGCCGTCACCCCTGACGGTCTGGATCGAGGCGTCCAGCACCCGCAGGGCCACCGCCATGTCGCCCGGATAGGTCGCGATGCAGCTGTCCGAGGTGCCGATCACGCCCATCTGCCGGGAGAACCCCTCGAGTGCGCCGCAGCCGGATCCGGGCAGGCGCTTGTTGCAAGGCAGATTGGGGTCGTAGAAGTATGGGCAGCGCGTGCGCTGCAGCAGGTTGCCGCCGGTGGTGGCTTTGTTGCGCAGCTGCCCGGAGGCGCCTGCCACGATCGCGCGGGTCAGCACCGCGTAGTCGCGGCGCACGCGCTCATGCGAGGCCAGTGCGGTATTGGTGACCAGCGTGCCGATGCGCAGGCCGCCCTCGTCGGTGGGTTCAATCCTGTCCAGGCCGATGTCCTGCACATCGACCAGATGCGCTGGCGTCTCGACCTCCAGCTTCATCAGGTCGAGCAGGTTGGTCCCTCCGGCCAGGAACTTCGCGCCCTCGGTGCCGGCGACGGCCCTGGCGGCCTCGGCCGGGGATTTGGCGCGTTCGTAACTGAAGGCCCTCATGAGCGCCTCCCTGCAGAGGTCACGCCAGCGACCTCTGCCATCGCCTCGGCAATATTGGAATAGGCGCCGCAGCGGCAGAGGTTGCCGCTCATGCGTTCGCGCATTTCCATGTTGGTGGCGCGGGGACGTGCGCTGACGTCCGCCTGTACATGGCTGGGGACACCCCGCTTGATCTCGTCCAGTACCGCCACCGCCGAACAGATCTGCCCCGGCGTGCAATACCCGCACTGGTAGCCATCATGCTTGATGAAGGCGGCCTGCATCGGATGCAGGTCATCGGGAGTTCCGAGGCCTTCGATGGTGGTGATGGCATAGCCCTGGTGCTGTACCGCCAGGCTGAGGCAGGCATTGATGCGCTCACCATTGACCAGCACGGTACAGGCACCGCATTGACCGTGGTCGCAGCCCTTTTTCGTTCCAGTCAGCTTCAGATGTTCGCGCAGGGCATCGAGCAGCGTGGTCCGGGTGTCGAGCTCAAGCTCCCGCCGCTCGCCGTTGACGGTCAAGGCAACCGTGCTGATGACCGGCGGCCTGGGCGGCGGGGGCGCCGCCAGTTCGGCGGCGAGCGATGATGCCCCCGGTGCGGCGGACATCGCCACGGTCGTGACGCCGCCAGCGATCACCTGGCGACGCGTCAACTTCATTCCTTCATCACAACTTGGCACAGTGACCTCCTGGCGTTCGGGGAAACCCCGTGGCTGGATGGACGCGCTCACACTACCGAAGGGCCACTATGCCCATCTGCGGGGTACAGATCTGTGAAGTCGGCGAAATGTACGAACCCGCCAAGGCAGTCAGCCTGAGTGCCCAGAAGAACATGTTGTAGCAAGTCCGAAGAAATCGACTGCATCCAGCCCTTTCATGGACACCCGGACTCATTCCCAGCCTGCAGGCCAACTACGGCGGGCTTGACTGAGTTGCCACGCTCGCTTCTCTCGTAGGTAGATGGCTTCTCTCTTCCTCTCGCTTACTGGCACATCGCAGAGACGCCATGCGTGCCGCCTGCTCAAGTTCGGAATGCGCGGCCTTCACTCCCTTCAGCGCGGCACTCTTGAGCCATGCGTATGCCTCACTGGATGACTCACAGTCCTGTTTGTCCCTCAATATGAAGAACACGTTGTACTGTGCAATCGGGTGTCCCAGCGCTGCGGCATAGGCAAGCCACATATGGGAGTTGCCGGCCACGCCTTTGCCCTCAAAGTGGCGCGAAAGTCGAAACGCCGCCTCGGCGTCGCCTGCATCTGCGCGCCCGACCAGCGTGCGTAGCTGCTTGTCATCAAGCTCCGCGCCATCATCCGTTGCGATCGACCCGTCAAGCTCAACTTTCGGCCTGTCCGGTTGAGGCGGCACCTGCGCATTAACCGACCCTGCGCCCGCCAGGCACAAGAGAAGACCGGCTCTCTTAAATAGGATCATCAATCCCAGTTCCTGAGAATCGGTCTTCGCTGGCGGTTCGAATCCGCCCCCGGCCTGCATGTCCATTGCGCCCCCTGCCCCGCCGGCGCGGATGCCGGCCGCCCCATCGTACCTGAGCGTGCTTCGGATGGCGCCTCAGCGGGAATCACATACCCAGCTCCGACAACCCCGGGTGATCATCCGGGCGACGCCCCAGCGGCCAATGGAACTTGCGGTCGCTCTCCTTGATCGGCATGTCGTTGATACAGGAGAAGCGGCGCTGCATCAGGCCATCCTCTCCGAATTCCCAGTTTTCGTTGCCATAGGAACGGAACCAGTTGCCGGAGTCGTCGTGCCATTCGTACGCGTAGCGGACCGCAATGCGGTTTTCGGTAAAGGCCCAGAGCTCCTTGATCAGGCGGTACTCGAGCTCCTTGTTCCATTTGCGTGCCAGGAACTGCCGGGCTTCCTCCCGACCGTTGGTGAATTCGGCACGGTTACGCCACTGGGTGTCGAGCGAATAGGCAAGCGAGACCTTGTCGGCATCGCGGGAGTTCCAGCCATCCTCGGCAAGACGCACTTTCTGCGTGGCCGATTCAAGGGTGAACGGAGGAAGCGGCGGACGGGGTTGTTCAGCGGACACGGGGAAACCTCCAATCGAAATGGATATACGGGTTGCTTCAAGGGATCTGGGGTACCCAGGCGCTAACGCTTGGCCTGTTCCAATAACAGCTTCGCGACATCCTTCGCGGTGTCTGCGGCGTCGAAATCACCCATCACGCGCGACAGGGTGATGGCGCCTTCCATCAGGATCAGCAGCTGACGGGCCAGATCCGCCGGCTGCTCCACATCCAGTTGTTCGGTAAGTTCCAGCGTGTAATCGAGCAGCTTCTGCTTGTGATTCCGCGCGATTTCCCGGATCGGATCGGCCGGGTCGCCGACCTCCCCGGCGGTATTGATGAACGCACACCCGCGATAGCCCTCGGACTGGAACCAGTTCTTGAGCACGGTGAACAAGCCGAGGATGCGTGCTTCCGGGGTGTCCGCTTTATCGCACTCCTGCCGGAACCAGGCCAGCCATCGCACATCGCGCGCCTTCAATGCGGCGGCGGCCACGTCGTCCTTGTTCTCGAAGTGGCGGTAGATGCTCTTTCGCGCCACGCCCGAGGTCTTCACCAGCAGGTCCATGCCGGTGGCGTGGATCCCGTTCTGGTAGATCAGCGCCTCGGCCGTGGCCAGGATCTTCTGTTGGGTGTCGGTGCTGCCCTTGCTCATGGCTGCAAGGTAGAATGAGCGTTCTCCCTTGTCAACAGGCGATCGCGAGCGATTCGCGTGCGCACATCCGTGCAAGACGATCTATCAAGAAATCAGGACAGTTCATCACCCGGACGCCTGGTTGCAGGCGCAAAGTACGTCTCACCACCCACCCATGAGAGTTCCCGCATGAACACCTTCGCCCGTACCCTGGCCGTTGCCGCCCTCGCCCTCTCGGTCCAGGCCAGCCTGTCCGCGCAGGCCGCCGAACCGGCCACGCCGGCGGCAGTCACCAGCATCGCGCGCACCGCCACCTACATCACCACCGCCGATGGCGTGCAGCTGTACTACAAGGACTGGGGCCCGAAGAACGGCCCGGTCGTGACCTTCAGCCACGGCTGGCCGTTGAACTCGGACAGCTGGGAGTCGCAGATGATCTTCCTGGCCAACCACGGCTACCGCGTCATTGCCCATGACCGTCGCGGCCACGGCCGCTCCAGCCAGCCGTGGGACGGCAACGATATGGATCATTACGCCGATGACCTGGCCACGGTGATCAATACGCTGGACCTGCACGATGTGACCCTGGTGGGCTTCTCCACCGGTGGCGGCGAAGTGGCGCGCTACGTCGGCCGGCATGGCACCGGGCGGGTGAAGAAGGCCGTGCTGATCAGCTCGGTGCCGCCGTTCATGCTGAAGACCGCCGACAACCCGAACGGCCTGCCGATCGAAGTGTTCGATGGCATCCGCAAGGCACAGATGGATAACCGCGCGCAGCTGTACCGGGACATTCCGTCGGGCCCGTTCTACGGCTTCAACCGCCCGGGCGCGAAGGTGTCGCAGGGGTTGATCGATGCGTGGTGGGCACAGGGCATGCAGGGCGGCCACAAGAATACTTACGACTCGATCGCTGCGTTCTCGGCCACCGATTTCCGCGCCGACCTGAAGAAGTTCGATGTTCCTACCCTGGTCATCCACGGTGACGACGACCAGATCGTGCCGATCGATATCTCGGGCCGCCAGTCGGCAAAGCTGATCAAGGGCGCAAAGCTGATTGTCTACCCGGGTGCGCCGCACGGCCTGACCGACACCCACAAGGACAAGGTCAGCCAGGATCTGCTGGCGTTCCTGCAGGAAAAGTGAGTGTACGGGGCTCCGTCGTGATGGCGGAGCCCTTCCTGCCCAGAGGCAGGGCCGGCACCGGACGAGCGCCGGCTGCCACGTCAGTGCACGATTGCGGCCGTGGGATTTCAGGCCAATCATGGCGCGCGGTGTGCACCTTGATGAAGGGTTAACCTCCAACAAAGCACACTGCGCTCTCACGGCTCTTCTCCGGCGCAGAATCCTTTGCTCCCGTGTCCAGCCCCAGACGACACGGCCATGCATCCTCCCAATGCCTTCCGGATCCACGCGATCCAGCCCCTTCTTGCGCGCAATGGGGCCATCGTTCGCCTCGATCAATTGCGATCCACCTGCAAGAGCTGCGGCTTGCGCTCATCAATGACTCAGGACGAGGGCATCAAGACGAGTCCATTGGGCACGACGCTCACGTGCCCCGCGTGCGGTGCCACGGGGCTGATGGACGAGGTGGAGATATGGCACCACTGGCTCGAACAGTGCCGGCGGGAACGGATGCTGGCGCTCTTCGATCCCGCACCTGACGAACCTCTGGAGCCTGATGGCCCCGAATGAGAGCGACACATGGACTGTCCGGCCGGCGCCTCAGCGCCGCGCCTCAACCGTAGCCGGGGTGACGCCCTGCCAGGCTACCCATCGTGAAGGCGTAGCCCGCCTCCTCCAGCAGCGCTCTCATGCGCAGCTCCACACGCCGGGGGGAAAGCAGGCTGTTGGGCGCGTACAGGGCATAGACGTAGCCTGCGCCGTCGATGATCTCGCGGCGCACGGCGCACTCATTGGATTCGGCAGCCTCGGACCAGACGGACATCAACCTGGCGGGACTGATGGATTGGCCGTTGCGAAGACGGAAGAACAGCCAGCGCACTCCCAGGGAACGCACCGGATTCAACCTAGCCACTGCGAACCCCCGATGCGCCGGAAGAGGTCCCTCAGGACCTCTGGATCCAAGCGTGGATGCTCGTCTTTCGAAGAGCGCGGAAGGTCGATACGTGCGGCGCCGTTCACCAGCGCGGGCAGATCGGACTGAAGGTCGATCCACCACCCCGTGGGCAGCCGGAGCCCCGTGCCCGTTCTATCGTAGATGCAGATCGGAAAAGTCATCGCGTTGCTCCTGGATGACCCGAGCATACGCCTGCGCGATGTCAGGTCTGGATGCGACGCCTAGGAAGATGCCGCATCGGCGCGCTTTGCGCATTCGAATACGTGTGCTTCGTCCTGCTGGACCCTGCGGAACGACTCCAGCCAGCCGAACGCTGCGCCACGACTGTGAATCGTTTCGCCAAGCCTTCCGGTCAGGCACCGTGCGCACTCCATCCCGCCAGGACTGGGCGCATCGCACCAACGGCATTGCGCCATCGTCGTCGTTCTCTCCGGGCGGCACTGGTACATGATCTTGGTCATCAGGCTGATCGCCTGGCTTTGCGAGGACATGCGCGCTCCCTGTCTGCTGCGCTGAAGCAGCCGCGCGGCGCGCGGCTCCTCCTGTTATTCAGCGGCGCGTATCACCGCCGGGACCGCCTTTCTTTTCGTCCGTTGGATTCGAATCGCTACGATCCTTCTTGTCCTGCTGCTGTTGTTCGCCTTGCCGGCCAGGCTCCTCCGCGCCGGGCTCGCCCCCCTCGACCTGCCCCTGCTGCACGGGCTGTTCTGCTTCAGCGGAAGCGTTGGAGCGGTCAATCCTGTTCTGTTCGGGGACGCTGTTCATTTCGATTCTCCGTCGCAGCAAGTGTGCTGCCGATTGACTGTGGGCCTGTTGCCGTTACGGGAACGTGCCGGCAAGCGCGTTGTATGAACGGTTGTGATGAACAGGCTCCCGGCAGCAAGCGTGTACAGTGAGGTTTCGAACAGGGGTAGGCGCCGTGAGCCGCGGAAGAAGCAAGCACGTTGTCGATGTGGAGCGCGAGCTGGCCCACTGGGAAACCGCGTTCAACCTGGGCGCGTTGCCCGCGGTGAGTTTCCGGCACGAAGTGGCGCCGGTCATCCGGCTTGCCTGCGACATCTATGTGAGAGATCCGCACGGTACCCGGTCAGCCTGGATGGACGATCTGCAGTGCCGCCTTGCGAAACGATCAAGCCTGCGCGGCCACCCTGGCGCGGCGGAGATTGCCGATCGTTGCTGGACGCTGCTGTCCTGCGGCTAGGCGCCTCCTGCCGGATGATTCCGCTCGCGCACACCCTGCCCCAGCTCGGATGCCAGGAACGGTGCCGTCCTGCTGCCCTTGGCGCGGGCCACCTGATGCGGTGGCCCCGCCGCCACGATGGTGCCGCCCGCGCTGCCTGCGCCCGGGCCGACGTCGATCACCCAGTCGGCCTGTGCGACGGAACGCATGTCGTGCTCGATCATCACCACCGTGTTGCCTGCGTCCACCAGCCGCTGAAGCTGCACCAGCAGCCTGTCCGCGTCTGATGCATGCAGGCCGGTGGTGGGTTCGTCCAGCACGTACAGCGTGCGCCCGCGCTGGCTGCGCTGCAGCTCTGTGGCCAGCTTGATGCGTTGCGCCTCACCCCCTGAAAGCTCCGTGGCCGGCTGGCCCAGCCGCAGGTAGCCCAGGCCGATCTCCTGCAGCAACTGCAGCGGGCGGGCGATGGCCTCTTCTTCGGCGAAGAACGCATGGGCCTGGTCCACCGTCATCTGCAGGACCTCGGCAATGTTGCGGCCGTTCCACTGCACCTTCAGCGTGGCCTCGTTGTAGCGGGCGCCGTGACAGGTGGGGCACGGCGCATAGACGCTGGGCATGAACAGCAGTTCGACGCTGACGAAACCCTCGCCTTCGCAGGTCTCGCATCGCCCCTTGGCTACGTTGAACGAAAAGCGGCCCGCATCGAATCGGCGACGGCGCGCGTCGGGTGTCGCGGCGAACAGCTTGCGCACGTGGTCGAACAGGCCCGTGTAGGTAGCCAGGTTGGAGCGTGGCGTGCGGCCGATGGGCTTCTGGTCCACCTGCACCACGCGCTGGATGGCGTCCACGTCGCCGGCCAGCTGGCCCCTCGTTGCTTCGATTACGGTGGGTCCTTCGGCAGGTGCGCTGTCGGCGCCGTCGTCTGCCGTCTCATGCCCGAGGTGCAGCAGCATCAGCTCGGGCAGCGCCTGCGCCATCAGGCTGGATTTGCCCGATCCGGAAATGCCGGTCACTGCAGTCAGCAACCCCAGCGGCACCTGCGCATCCACACCGTGCAGGTTGTGGCGGTGGATGCCTTTCAGCGCCAGCCAGCTGTTGGCACTGCGCTGCCGGCTGGCCGGCGCGGGCACCCGGTCGAACAGGTACTGCGCCGTGCGCGAATCCTGAACGTTGCGCAGGCCGTCGGGCTCGCCACTGTAGAGAACGCGTCCGCCATGTTCCCCTGCCTGCGGGCCCACATCCACCAGCCACTGCGCGCGGCGCATCAGCTCCAGATCGTGTTCAACAACGAACACCGAGTTACCGCCGTCGCGCAGCCGTTCCAGCGCGTCGTACAGCGCCTGGCTGTCGGCCGGATGCAGGCCGGCCGACGGTTCGTCGAGCACGTACAGCACGCCGAACAGCAGCGAGCTGAGCTGCGTGGCCAGGCGCAGGCGCTGCAGTTCGCCGGCCGACAGCGTGGGCGTGGCGCGATCCAGCGAGAGATAGCCCAGGCCGAGCTCGCGAAGTTGTCGTACCCGCGCCATGACCCCACCCGCGAGCCGTTGCGCCGCCAGGCGCTTTTCCTCAGACAAGGCTGAGGTCAGGCGCACGTCGGGGGCGCCTTCGTGGGTCGCGCGGCCACTTGCTGCCCGCTTGGCGCGATCGCTGGGCGTTGCACGCCTGCTGGTACGCGCGCCGTGGCTGTGTGCACTGAAATCGCCCTGCGCGATGGGCTCGAGCAAGGCCGCCAGCTGGTCCAGCGGCAGCCGCATGAACTCGCCGATGTCCACGCCGGCGAAGGTGACCGAAAGCGCTTCCGGCTTCAGGCGCTTTCCCTGGCAGGCGGGGCACAGGCGGCCTTCCATGTAGCGGGAAACACGCTTGCGCATCAGCGCGCTCTGGGTGTTGGCAAAGGTGTGCAGCACGTAGCGGCGTGCGCCGGTGTACGTGCCCATGTAGCTGGGCTCCAGCTTGCGCTTGAGCGCGGCGCGGGTCTCGGCCGGCGTGAAGCCGGCATAGACCGGCACCGTGGGCGTTTCCTCGGTGAACAGGATCCAGTCGCGGTCCTTCTTCGGCAGTTTCTTCCACGGCACATCGATGTCGTAGCCCAGCGTGACCAGAATGTCGCGCAGGTTCTGGCCATGCCATGCCGGTGGCCAGGAGGCGATGGCGCGCTCGCGGATGCTCAGCGACGGGTCCGGCACCATCAGTGCTTCAGTCACTTCGTAGACATGCCCCAGGCCATGGCAGGTGCTGCAGGCGCCCTGTGGGGTGTTGGGCGAGAAGTCTTCGGCGTACAGCATGGGCTGGTGGGCCGGGTAGGCCCCCGCCCGCGAGTACATCATGCGCACCAGGCTGGACAGCGTGGTCACGCTGCCCACCGACGAGCGCGCATTGCTCGCGCCGCGCTGCTGCTGCAAGGCCACCGCCGGCGGCAGGCCGTCGATGGCATCCACGTCGGGCACGCCGGCCTGGTCGATCAGGCGACGCGCGTACGGCGCGACGGATTCGAAGTAGCGCCGCTGCGCCTCGGCGAAGACCGTGCCGAAGGCCAACGAGGACTTGCCTGACCCCGACACGCCGGAGAACACCACCAGTGCATTGCGTGGAATGGAGACATCGACATTCTTCAGGTTGTGCTCGCGCGCACCGCGGACCTCGATGCAGCCGCTGGCTGCGGCAGCACATGACGATTCGCCAAAGGGGGTGTTGGACATCTCAGCATTCCTGCATTCGGTGGGCGGATCGCGCATGGTGCGCCCGAGGGGCCATTGTCGCCGCTGCGGAGTGAATGGCGTGAGGGCGCCGGAAGCGGGATGTTGTCTTCACCTCCCGTTCGTACGGCCTTGCCCAGCCAAGGGCTAGCGTTGGGTGCCCACACACCGGAGGCCGTCATGCACCCCGACGTACTTGGCTGGCCGCCACGGCGGTACTGATGGCAACCTTGATCCGGCAGATGGTGAAGCAGTGGCAGTCGTCCAACCCGGAAGCCGTGTCCAGGTGGCTGTTCGCAGGCCAGATGACCGCATCTGCGCTGTTCACGGTGTACAGCGCGATGCTGGGCAGCGTGGTCTTCGTGGTGACCAATGCGATGCTGCTGTTGACGGCGGTGGTGGGCCAGGTGATGGCGTGGCGCCGCCGCGGCCGACGCCGGGCTCCCCCGCCCTGCTGATTGTTAATGCGCGTTGCCTGAAGGTTTGACATCACGTTGCCCCGCCCTTGATGGGGGCGCCCACAACGCATTCCTATGCTGGGCCCACCACCTGCGAGGTGGTGATCAACCTGGAGATGCACCATGCAACGCGACCAGAAAGACCTTCCCCATCCGGACACGGAGGCGCAGCGCCCCGATCCTGTCAGTCCGCTGCAGGCAAAGCTGCACAACCACCGCAATCATGACGAAGCGCTGCAGGAAACCTTCCCCGCCAGCGACCCGATCTCTCCCTTCGTCGCTGCACCCACGCCGGACGAGCAGGCCAAGCGCCTTGGGGAGCGGGTCAGGCTGCCAGACCGTCGCACGGATGAGGAGGCCGCGGGAGGTGACGAGTGATCCGGCGCGGTTTCGCCCGTGTCGCGGCCGCGACGGCGCGATTGTCCGGCAGCCTGGGGGCATTCGTCGCAGCGCTGGGGGTGATCATCACCTGGGCTGCCAGCGGGCCGGCCTTCCACTTCAATGACACCTGGCAGCTGGTGGTGAATACGGGAACGACCATCGTGACCTTCCTGATGGTGTTCCTGATCCAGCATACGCAGAACGCCGACACCGCAGCGCTGCACATCAAACTGGATGAACTGATCCGTGTCAGCAAGGACGCCAACCAGGAGCTGTTGAACCTGGAGTCGATGGAGCCGGCCCACCTTGAAGAGATACGCCAGCGCTACGAGGCACTGGCGAAGACCGCTGCAGACATCAAGTCCAAGAAGGAGCGCTGCATGCCCTGCCATGCGGACGCGGCCGCCGAAGCCTGAGGTCGCTGCTCCGGCGGCTACCTGCACCTATCACTGTTCTGGTGTGAGGCCCTGCCTGGCAGGGCCTTCCAGCAGCGCTCCGGTGGCGGAAAAGCGGCTGCCGTGGCAAGGGCAATCCCATGTGCGCTCATGACCATTCCATTGAACAACGCACTTCAGGTGCGGGCAGAGCGCCGACATCGTGTGCAGGCGCCCGCCCTCGTCGCGGTAGACCGCAGTGCGCTTTCCATCCACGTCCAGCAGTGCGCCGCAACCACGGGCCAGCTCACTGGGCGAGTGCGACGGCACAGCAGCAAGGCGATCTCCCACCATGTGCCGCGCAACGGTGCCATTGGTGCGGGCCCAGCCGGCCGCCGAGCGCACCGGTGTGAAGCGCATGGGGCTGAGCAGCTGCTCGATCTCGCTGGTCGTGCCGAGGATTCCCTCGGTGATCGCACGCGCGGCCACGCCCGCCCAGGTCAAGCCGTCCGGCCCATAGCCGGTAGCCAGCCACACATTGTCGTGCGCGCTGCTGCCGATGTAGGGCAGCTGGTCGGCTGCGCGGAACTGCTGCGCGGACCAGCACAGCGGCTCTCCCTGCACGGTGAAATTGCGATGCGCGTCGGCGACCAGATGCTCGGCTGGATCCATCGGCGGCGTTTCGCCGGTTCGGTGGGTCTCGCCGACCAGCACCAACCAGTCACGGCCATCAGTACCGCGCACCCCGCGCAGCGATCGGTGCCGATCGGCAATCCAATGAATGCCTGCCGCGGGCGGCGTGGCAACCGGTACCGCCACGCCGTATTCGCGGTAGACCTCCATCTCGGCCTGCACCAGGTTGAAACCTGCTGGCGAATGGGTGGCCAGCACGAAGTGCCTGGCGTGGATGCGGGCGCCGTCGGCCGTCGCAACGCCGGCGGATGCCTCGATGCTGTTGATCCGGGTCCAGTCGTGGATGCGCACCCGGCCCGCCAGATGTCGCGCCAGCTCAATGCAGAACGCCGCCGGATCCAATTGCGCCTGATCTGCAACGCGGAAGGCGTGGCCCAAGGTGAACGGCAGCCCGGACTGGTGGTGTTCGCATTGCAGGCCGACGCGCTGATAGGCCTGCAGCTCACGCTCGAATCGCGCAGTGACCTCGCGGGTGCGCTCCTGCATGCCGTACTGCATGGCCACGCGTTCGAAGCCACAGCGCAGATCGTAGCGGTGAACCAGTGTTTCGATGGACCGCAGCGCCTGCTGCCGCCACTGCACGATACGACTGGCCGTGTCACCGCCCCAACGCGCGATCAGGTCTGCCAGCCGGGAAACGGGCGCGTAAAGATTGCCCGTGGACATCACCGTATTGCGCCCGCCGATGGGCCCCGCATCGACCACCAGCACATCCAGGCCGCTATCGGCCAGGCGGGCCGCTGTCAGCAGGCCAGTCATGCCAGCACCAACCACCAGCACGTCCGCCTGCGTGGTTCCGGCAAGTCGGCGGAAGCTGTTCGATTCGGCATCACGGGACCAGAGGCTGGCGCGCGGTAACGGGTCGGCCATGAATACACCCTTGCAGAGTCAGCTGGAAGCCTTCCCTGATACGCCGCTGCGGGTGAAACAGCAGTGGTGCGGCCGTGCAGGAAATGCTCACACGCGTGGCAGCAGCGATGCCGATCAAGGACGGGTGAACATCGCGTGGGCGACACGCCTGCGCCCGCTGTGCGGGCGACGACGCCCCCCTTGCAGTGCGGTCGCTAGCGTGCCTGGAAGGAGGAACCCGCTGTGAGCACGCACCTGGAGATCGACCTGATGATCGCGCAGTTGGAGGAAATGCTGCCGGAATGGGCGGCGTTCTACCCCGAGCCACAGTTCATCCGAATGCTCGCCGAGGCGCTGGACTTCATTGCTGCCAGTGCCGACTCCGATGCCCGGATGTATTGCGTGATGCGCACCGGGCACCTCAACGTGTGCAGCGGAGAGATCCCGTGGGCAGCGCGCTATGGAGGTCGTTGAGCCATCACGTCAGGCCGCGATGGCATAGGGTTCGACCAACCTGGCCAGGACGTCCATCGCCGTCTCAGCCTCGGCCTGGCCGTCGCTGTGCTGCACAAACCCCAGCCAGTCTGCGCGGGCCAGGCGTCTCAACGCCGCCGGCTGCGTCGGGATCCAGCGCATCGGCCAGAACGGGAGACGCCGGTTGCCTACCCTGCCGCGCTGCAATTCGATCAGTCCCGTGTGGCTGGTAGCACCGAGCACCCGTGAGTACGCCACGCTCAAGCCGTCCTCGGGCCCCTCCATGTACTGCAGGAATCGGGCTCCATCGAACAGCAGCACCCCGGTGACGCCCGCATTTCGGTTGAAGCGGGCGGCATCATCCACCAGATCATCCAGCTTCACGCTGCCCAGACCCAGCGGGTCACCCGCAACGGCTGGGGCCGCTTCACTCACGTATGCGACTGCCCTGATCGGCATTGGCTGCTCCTGTAGCGAATCCCCCCAGATTCCGTGTCGAAAGCATAGGCCAACCGCGCCGCCGGTATGTTCCGACGCTGTGTATTTTGTGGATCAGTTGGGTTCAGACAGACAGACGGTACGCAGAGTGCGCCTGGGCTACCCGTCTGCCTGCGCCCATCGCGCAAGATTCTGTTTCACTTTGTCGATGCCGGCCCACGGGTCCCTGCGGCGCCGTTTGAGCTTTGCTGGCACGTCCCTGATCGTGAACGCGTCGGCGCGCTTGAGTTTGGACAGATCCCCCCATGCAATCGGCAGCGCCACCGGTGCCCCCGGCCTGGCCCGCAACGAGTACGACGCGACCGCCGTTGCTCCGCGCCCGTTTCGCAGATAGTCAACGAAGATCCGCTTGTTGCGCAGGCTTTTGGTGGCTGTTGCCAGGAACCGCTGCGGCTCGGACTGCGCCAGTGCTTCGGCGAAACCCTTCGCAAAGCGCTTGGTCAGGTCCCAATCGCATCCCGGGTTGAGCGGCACGACCACGTGCAGGCCCTTGCCGCCGGATACACGCAGGAACGACTCCAGCTCCAGCTGCGCCAGCAGTTTGCGGATGTCGGTGGCCGCTTTCTTGACCTCGGCAAAGGGCACGTCCGGTCCTGGATCCAGATCGAACACCACCCGGTCGGCCTGCTCGGGCGCTTCGGCGTGGCTGCCCCACGGATGGAATTCCAATGCGTTGAACTGCACCAGTTCGAGCAGGCTGGCCGGGTCGCGCACGACCAGGTAATGGGCATTGATGCCGCTTTCTTCCTTCAGCCTTGCCGCGTCGACCAATTCCAGTCCGGCCGTATGGTGTTTCTGGAAGAAGCAGGGTTTTGCGGTGCCACCGGGGCATCGGATGATCGACAACGGGCGATCAATCACCTCGGGCAGGAGATGATCCATCACTGCCGTGTAGTAATCCCACACGTCCTGCTTGGTGTAACCGTCGCCGGGAAACAGGATCTTGCCCGGAGACGACAGCGACGGCGGCACGCGATCCGCCACCGGTGCCTTCCTGGTCTTGCGCGCAGGTCCCGAGGCTGCCGGTGTGCGCGCCGCCGCCGGGGACGTTCCAGCGCGATCGGAATCGGCAAGGTCGGCGGTATCCTTGTCGGCCCGCACCGCCTTCAGCGACGCCTGGCGCAACAGCTTCTGCCCGCCGATCCCGCGGTAGAAGACCTCGACCACGAAACGTGGCTCGAACCAGGTCGCAGCGCGCAGGTCGGTGTCCTGCGTGGGCACGTAGGCGGTCGGCTTGCGGCCGCCACCGCCCTTGATGCGCTTGCTGATGTCACCGATCAGTTCGTCCGAGAACCCGGACCCGACGCGGCCGGCGTAGAGCCAGCCATGCTTCGCATCCGGCCGGGCCAGCAGCAGTGAGCCGAAGCCGGTGCGGCTGCCTTTGGGCGCGGTATATCCGACCACCGCGAATTCGTCGCTGGCCAGTTGCTTGGTCTTGCGCCAATCCTCGCTGCGGCCGCTGTGGTAGCTGCGGTCGGCGCGCTTGGAGATGATGCCTTCGAAATGCTGCTCGCCGGCCACGCGATAGGCTTCATCGCCATCACCTTGCACATGCGAACTGAACGCCAACGGGCGGCCCTGTCCTTCCAGCACGGACTGCAACAAGGCCTTGCGCTCCAGCAAGGGCGCATCAGCGACATCCACACCATCGAGGTGCAGCAGATCGAACAGTGCATACGTCAGCACGCCTTGGCGCTCGCCGGAGAGCGTGGCCTGCAGCAGGTTGAAGTCCTCCTTGGTGCCAGCGCCGGCGATCAGCTCGCCGTCCAGTGCGGCTGAAGTGAGGCCCAGCGCCGCCACAGCGTCACGTATCTCGGGGATCTTGCCGGTCCACTCCAGTGCATTCCGGGACCAAAGCTGCACATTGCCCTCGGCGACCGTGGCAAGGATGCGGTACCCGTCCCATTTGATCTCATGGACCCACTGCCCGCCCTGGGGCGGCGCGTCTCCCAGCTTGGCCAACTGCGGTTCGAATGGACCGGACGGCGCTGCGGCCTTTCTTGCCCTGCTGAGCGCCAGGGCCTTCTTCGCCCAGTTCTTTGGCCGGGTGCGCCTGGCGGGTACTGTGGCGAGCCTTTTCTTTGCAGCCTTGCCGGCACCCGACCGCTTCAGATCCTCTGCAGGGGGTTCAGCGACATCGGCCAGCAGATCGTCCGCCTCGATATCGCCGGCAAATTCGTCGTCGTCCTTGAACAGCAGCCACTGCGGCTGGCGCGCCGGCTTCCCGGAGCGGACCAGATGCCACCCGCCCTTCAGTTTGGCACCGAACAGCTCGAAGCGCAGATGACCCTTGGCAAGCTGGGCTTCCGGGTCGCCCTGCGTGGCCCATACACCGTGGTCGAACTGGGCGACATGGCCACCGCCGTACTGGCCCTTGGGGATCTCGCCTTCGAAGCTCGCGTAGTCGACAGGATGATCCTCCACCTCCACCGCCATGCGCTTGACCTTCGGGTCGTAACTGGGTCCTTTGGGCACGGCCCAGCTCTTCAGCGCGTCGCCGACCTGCAGGCGGAAGTCGTAGTGCCTGCGGCTGGCATGGTGCAACTGCACCACGAAGATGGCGCGTTGGCCTTTCGGTAGCGCCTTGCCCGGCTCGGGCTCCTGGGTCTGGTCAAAACGACGCTTGCGGCGGTACTCGACCAGGGACATGGGCAACTCCGCGCTATTTTCCCAGATGCTTGCGGACCGCAACGGCGGTGGGGCCGACCGCCGCGACAGCGGCACGAAGTTCTGCGGCGGACACACCCAGCGTCGCGGTCCAGTACTGCAGCTCGTAATCTTCGTTGACGTTGATACGATCCCGGTCCGGGCTGCCGGTGTTCTTCTTGTCATCGCTCATGGGGGGTCTCCACGCGTGATCGGGCGTGAAGTGACCGTACCGGCCGGTGCATGGGCACGAAGCGATGCCATTGTGAAGCCATGGCGAAGGCTGGATGCATCGGCGGCAACAGACGCCGACAGATCCTGCATCGTGAAGACAGCGCGCAGAGTTCGCGTGGACGTTCCCATGCCGCCTTCACTTGGCCCCTGCCCGATCGCAACCGGTCAGGACCTACGCTGGGCACTCCACTCACTGCGGAGCCCAGTATGGCTATCAAGACGGCG
Organism: Stenotrophomonas sp. T8; assembly: GCF_051853085.1. Classification (NCBI taxonomy): domain Bacteria; kingdom Pseudomonadati; phylum Pseudomonadota; class Gammaproteobacteria; order Lysobacterales; family Lysobacteraceae; genus Stenotrophomonas; species Stenotrophomonas sp. T8. The sequence goes on from NZ_CP195329.1 coordinate 1,936,179, forward strand.
GAAGACCTGTTCATCCACGAACTCTCGGATATCTACAGTGCCGAGAAGCAGCTGACCAAGGCCCTCCCGCGCCTGGCCCGTGCGGCCGAGAACCCGGACCTGGCGGCAGCGTTCGAAACGCACCTGGAAGAAACGCAGGGCCAGATCGAACGCATCGATCAGGTGGTGGAGGTGCTTGGCATTCGCCTGAAGCGCATCAAGTGTGCGGCGATGGAGGGCCTGGTGGAGGAAGGCAAGGAAGTGATCGACAGCATCGACAAGGGGCCGGTGCGGGATGCGGCCCTGATCGGCGGCGCGCAGAAGATCGAGCATTACGAGATTGCGTCCTACGGCACCATCGCCGCGCTGGCCAAGCAGCTGGGCTACAAGGATGCCCTTCCGCTGCTGCTGGAGACGCTGGAGGAAGAGAAGGCCACCGACGAAAAGCTGACCCTGCTGGCCAAGGGCGGCGGCAACGCCAAGGCCGCGCAGGCCGCCTGACCGGCGCACGCCGGAACCCGGCGGCCACGGATGGCCGCCTCAGGGCCCGTACAGCACCTGATCATTCGGGCAGAAGAACGTGCGTCGCCGCGTCGTCCCCAGATAGAGCTTGCTGATCGGGCCACCACAGGGGGCAGACCTTTTTCGTGTGCACCTGCCAATGCTTCTTCAGCTCGAAGCGGCGCTTCCACTCCAGGAAATCGAAGCTGTAGGCGCGAGCCTGCTCGATCAAGGCGGTAAGCCTTCGTGGCGGCAGGTCGCCCAGCCGGGAGGCGGGATGCACGCCGATCCGGAACAGCACCTCGTTCTTGATGATGTTGCCCACGCCGGCGAAGACGGTCTGGTCCAGGAGCGCATCACAGACCATGACGTCCGGCAGGGCCTTCAGCTTGCGCCGGGCCAGCTTCGGATCCCAGGCGTCGTTCATCACGTCCGCGCGCCAATCGTAGACATCGTCCAACGGCTCATCGATCAGCCGCACGGAACACGCATAGAAGTTCAGCTCGCCATTGTCGAACATCAGGGATACACGCGGCGGGGTTGGCTTCCTTTCATCGATGCGCCAGCTGCCGAACATCATCAGATGGATGCGCAGCGTGTGGCGGCTGAACTCCAGCAGTAAGTGCTTGCCCCAACTGCGGACCGCCTTGACCAGGCGGCCCTGCAGCGGTGACAGGTCGATGCGGCTGTTACCGGACACGGTGCGGACCACGTGCCCCTTGAAATGGCTCGCCGCTTCCCGCAACAGCACGATGGAAGGACCTTCAGGCATGGGCGTTCTCCTGCAGCAGCGCCTGCAGGCCCAGGGCGTTGCGGGTGGCGTGGCCGAGTGCGGTATTGTCCAGTACGCACCAGGCGGGTCGTTGCGCATCGGCTTCGCGCTGCAGCCGTTGCGCCAGCTTCGCCAGGGTCTGCTCGCTGTACGCACTGCGATAGATCTGCGGTTGGCCGTGCCAGCGCCAGTAGCTCCACGTGCGGTCACCGCCGGGGATCGCTGCCGCCGGCACACGTGCCGGATCCGCGGCGACCCGTGCAACGCCATGCGCGCTCAACAGCGCATCGACCTCCGGCGTGAACCAACTCGGGTGGCGCGGCTCGCACGCCAGGTCGGCTTGCGTGCGTGCGCGCAGGCCCCGCAGGAAGGTTTCGGTCGTGATCGTGTCGTACACCAGGCTGGGCGGCAACTGCAGCAGCAACGGACCGAGCTTTCCGCCCAGCGCCAGCACGCCTTCAAGGAACTGTTCGAGCGGTTGCATTGCATCGCGCAGCCGACGCTCATGGCTGATCTCGCGCGGGAGCTTCACCGCGAACCGAAAGCCCTCCGGAACGCTCGCGGCCCATCGCGCGTAAGTCCTGGGCTGGTGCGGTCGATAGAAGGACGAGTTGATCTCTACCATCGACAGGCGTGTGGCGTAGCGCTGCAGCAGGCTGTCGCCCGCGCCGAACGCTTCCTGATCCGCCCGCGGCAGCGACCAACCCGCACAACCGACGCGTGGTGGGGCGGGCGCAACCGGGGCCGCTGTGGCCTTCATCGTGCCAGCTGCCCGTCCGGTTCGGTGATGCCGCCCGCACCTGCCTCCGTGTGCGACTGCGAAACCGACAGCAGACGATCCAGTGCACTGGTGCCCGACTGCAGCGCCGACGCGCTGCGCACGAAGCCTGTCCAGTCGGAGATGGCGATCTTTCCGAGCGCCAGCTCGTCCACCCGCACGCTGCGCATCCGCCAGTGCGGAAACTGTCGACGCCCCACCCTGCCCCGGTTCAGTTCGACGATCCCACTGTGGCTGCTGGCGGCCAGAACACGCGTGTAAGCGGCCTTGATTCCTGCCTCCGGGCCTTCCAGGTACTGCAGGAAGCGCGAGCCATCGAACAGCAGTGTGCCGGTGACATCGACGGATTCGTTGAACTGCACCGCCTCCGCCACAAGCTGCTGCAGCCGTTGTTCCGTCAGGTTGCGGGAGGCTTCACTTACGTAGGCAATTGCTCGAAAAGGCATGGCACCACCGGTTGTTGCAGACCGCTCTACCTTAGCCACGCGGATCGTACGCGCGGTGAGATCGGTGTGGAGGCTGCGTCGAACTTTGGCGTGGCCCTTCCGCATCGCGTTGACGCGCGGTTGGGTTGCGGAAGAAGTGTCTGCCTGTGCGCACACGCGTGCACCATGGTTCGTGGAGGCAGGATGAGGAATCGCAGGCTTCCGGATGACGCCACGTTGGCAGCCATGCCACCGCCGTCTAGCGTCGGATCTGGAAGATGGTCGCTGCCGCCAATCGGGCGGCTGAACCCAAGGAGACTTTCCATGGCCAACCAGAACCAGAACCAGGGCAACAGCAACCGCGGTTTCGCTTCGATGGACGAGGACAAGCAGCGCGAGATCGCCGCCAAGGGTGGACGTGCCGCGCACGAGTCAGGCAACGCCCATGAATTCAGCTCGGAAGAAGCACGCGAAGCCGGCCGCAAGGGCGGCGAAGCAGTGAGCCAGGACCGCCAGCACATGGCTGACATCGGCCGCGAAGGCGGCCAGAACAGTCGCGGTGGTGGCAACCAGGGCGGCGGGCAGCAACAGCAGGAACGTGGCGGCGGCAACAACCGCGGTGGCCAGCAGCGCTGATCGGCATTGAAACCCGATGTACCCCTTCGTGGGCGGACGTGATGTCCGCCCACTTTCGTGCGCCCTCGCGTCACTCACGGGCGTTTCAACTGGGGCGCCGCAGGCGGGCGCCCCAGGTTTTTCATGGCTCGCGTGGCGGCAGATCCAGTGCGCCCGCGCCCGGGCCGGCCCCCAGCTCGGCCCCGGTGGTCGGCCGCGCTTCCGGGTCGGAGAGCGTGCGCAGGGTCATGGCCTGCACCGCGGCCTGTTCGCGTGGATCGAGCTCCACCGTGCCGCTGCCGTCGCCACCGTCCACCGCAGCCTGTGCCTCGCGGTCGCTGACCCGCTCCCAGAGCTCGCCGCTGTTCCAGCTGCCCTGCAGGTCGTCGGCGCCGTCGCCCTGCGACATGTCCATGTACAGATCGGTGAACGCAGGATCCCCCGGCAGCTTGCCCGGTGGGAAGTTGGGCTGGATGCTGTGCAGCGCCTTCTCGAACGACTTCATGTGGGCGATCTCGCGGGTCATCAGGAAGCGCAGCGCATCCTTGATGCCCGAGTCGTCGGTGACGTTGATCAGGCGCTCATACACCAGCTTGGCGCGGGCTTCGGCCGCAATGTTCGAGCGCAGGTCTGCGCTGGGGTCACCGATCGAGTCGATGTAGGCGGCTGTCCACGGCACCCCACTGGAATTGACCAGCGCCGGGCCGCCGCCGTAGAGGATCTGTTCGGTGTGGCTGGTGCTGTTCTGCCCCAGCAGCCGCATGTCCTCGGCCTCGGCAAGGCCTTCGGACTGGATCGCCTTGGGCCCGCGGTTGAGCATGGCGATGATGGTGCCGATGATCTCCAGATGGCTGATCTCTTCGGTGGCGATGTCCATCAGCAGGTCCTTGCGCCCGGGATCGCATTCGCCAAGTCCCTGGGTGAAGTAGCGCATCGCGGCGGCCAACTCGCCCTGCGGGCCGCCGAACTGCTCAAGCATAAGGCTGGCGAGCTGCGGATTGGATTCGCGGACGCGCACGGTATACATCAGTTTCTTGTGATGAAAGAACATGAGGATTTCTCCAGTGGCTGGCGTGGGCTGGCTTTGCGGTCAACGCTTGGCCTGGGCGCCAGGCGTTTCGTCACGGTTGAGGAACGCACCGACCAGGCCGTCCTGGTGGTCCTCCAGCCAGCGCGCCATGGCAACCTCTTCCTGCAGGATCTGGCCACACACCGCCGCAATGTCGGGCGCGCCGGCGCGCTCGGCAGCGATCACCAGCGCCCGGTACGTGGCGATCTCGGTGTTCTCGAAGCCGAACGAAAGGCCCACGCTCTTGACCACCTCGTCTTCCATCAGCGTGTTGCCAGCGGCGTGGATGGCGGCGGTCATGCTGGCGAACAATCCCTTTGCGGTGGGCACGCTTCCTCCCAGCGCCTCGATGCACTCCCGCAGGGAAGCGGCCTGCCCCTGTGTCTCCTGGACGTGCTGGCCGATCCGGGCAGCAAGCTGGGGGTAGTTCTCGATCCGCGAAGCCATGGCCTTCATCATGGTCTCCGCTTCCTGTTCCATGGCGTAGGCATCCTGCAGCCATTTCAGCAGGCGTTCGCGTCGGGTGTCGTTGTGGTCTGCCATCTCGATCTCCGGTCTGGGGCGACATGCCTCCGGAGAACATGGTGGAGCGCTGGCAATCACCGCCTTGTCGGGCGGCGTGAACCGCTGGAGGTGGCCGCTGCACGCGGCCCTGATGCGGCGATAACATGCAGGGACTGCGGGTTGGCCCCGCTCCGCGGTCAGGGCATCGGGCTGGACAGTGCCGCGCCGCCGGCTCGACCATGCAGGCTGCCACCCGACGCGCGCGGAGCGTCCGTCGCCACCAGTGCCTGTACCACACGGTGTTGCATACGATGAGCACCGCCCTCCACGCCCACGACATACACGAAGCGCCCATCGAACTTGGCGTGCGCGCCCTCCAGGAGATCGTCGGCCTGCAGGGCTCGCTTGAGCGACTTCATCCACGTGCGTTCAGGCATGCGGTCCAGTTCCACTACGATGGCAGTGCCACCGCAGTCCAGCGGCATGCACTCGACACGCAGCACGCGTGGAGAAGCAGAATCGGTTCCGGATAGCGGCATGAGAGAAGCTCCAATGCGGGGGACGGCGGCAGTATCCATGCCACGTGCCAAGGCGCCGTCAACGAGCTCCATCCCGCCCTGCACGCTGCCTCGACGGTGCTGGAGGCGCGCTTCACGGGCTTCGCGCCGGGCTGACAAGCCGCACGCGTCGTATTGATGCTGCACAGCACAGACTGGCACTCCCGAAGCAATACAGGCTGTACACATGCAATCCGGAATGAGCCAGCGCAGATGCAACCTGCTGCTGGTGGAAGACCAGCTCGACCTGGCAGCACTGATGGAACATGCACTTGAGGACGCAGGCGACCAGGTGACGCACGCCTACAGCGTGTTCGACGCGCTGGGACTGCTGGACACCCAGCGATTCGACGGCGCCGTGCTGGATGTCGAGCTTCGTGACGGCGTGGTGTTTCCAGTCGCTGATCGCCTGGCCGAACTTGGCATCCCCTTTCTGTTCGTCTCTGCGGTCTATGACCAGCTGGTGCCGCAGCGCCACCGCCGCGCCGCCTTCGTGGCCAAGCCGTTCCACGTCGACCAGCTGCAGGAGACTGTGCGGCGCGTGGTGGGCGACGCCTGCGCACCCTCTTCGGCACGCTGACCCCGACTGCAGCGGTCAACCCAGGTGCGGGGCCACCACCAGGCTCAGCTGGCGCAGCGCACCACCACGGGAGAGCCCGTCCCAGTTGCCACGCGCCACGCTGCGGATCTCGGAGGCCTCAACCCACAGCAGCCGCATCGACCAATCAGGAAAGAAACGGCCTGAAACCCTGCCACGGCCCAGTTCGATCAGCTCGCGATGGCTGCGGGCACTGAGAATGCGGCTGTACACCACGTTGATGCTGTCTTCCGGTCCCTCGATGTACTGGAGGAAGCGGAGCCCATCGTAAAGAAGCACACCGGTAACGCAGGCTTCGAAGTTGAAGCCGGCGGCGGCCCTGGCGAGGTCGTCCACATGGTCCATGGAAAGCCCCGGTATCGCCTCACTTGCGTAGGCGATCGCGCGGAGGGGCACATTCGTTCCTTCTGGCGCAGGAGGTTTCCTGCGCGGCAATGATCGCTGCCCCGTTGTAGGCGGCGATGAGGGCCTTCAGGCGCTGAGGCACCGCCGCCTCTCCTCGGCTGCACACTACGCTAACACCCGTCCCGGACTTCAAGCGGCGTTCGCGTAGGGCTCAACGATTGCAAGCAGCTTCTGCATCGCTTCGTCTTCGTCCTGGCTGGTTACCGCCCGCTGGATGAAACGGCTCCAGTCCGCAAGGGCGATCATCTGCAGCTCGCCCGCGCTGACCGACAGGCAGCGCATTGGCCAGAACGGCAACCGCCGCTGCCCGACACGGCCACGCCCGAGTTCGGTCAGTTGGGTGTGGCTGCGGGCGCCGCTTACGCGGGAGAAGGCAACATCCAGCCCGTCGGCCAGGCCTTCCATGTATTGCAGGAAGCGCTGCCCGTCAAACAACAGGACCCCGGTCACGCCCGCTGATCGATTGAAGCGGGCCGCATCTTCCATCAGTGCAGCCAGGCGTTCCGGCGTGAACCCTGGGGCAGCCTGGCTGGCGTAGACAATCGCGCTGTTCGGCATCGACCGCTCCTGCTCTCCCAGCCGATCAATGTAAGGTAGGCAGCGTTCACGCGCCGTAAACGCGTACAGGGCACGCGTCACACATCGGCCGATGTGCCCGGGTTTCATGGGATTCGGCCTGGATCGGAGACGCCTGACGGCGCGACCGCATGCTGCGGTGCGGCGAAATGGCCGGTGTTTACACAATGACCGGCCCGGTCAGCACGGCAGGGGCACCCGCCGCCCCAATCTCCGCCAGATAGGCTGAAAATCCCCCTGCGGCGCGCCCTTCCAGACGCGCACTGGTGAAGACGACGGGAGCACCGGCCCAGCGTACATCCGCGCCGCAGGCCTGCAGCGCACTCACCATCTGAACGTCTTCCCCGCAGCGCAACGCAGGAAAACCGCCGACCGCACGATAGAAATGGGCAGAGACACCCAGGTTGGCACCATGGATGCGCCCGTGACCTTCCCCCCACTGCTGCCGCCCCTGGAATACCCTGCGCAGGCGATGTTCGGACGGGCAGCGCGCCGCAATGTCCACCAGTCCGCAGAAGGCGTCACACGGCTGCTCCAGTTGTCCAACCAACCAATCGCCAGGGACCGAGCTATCAGCGTCGGTGCTGGCCAGCCACCTGGCGCCGCGACCCAACAGCTCGACGGCGGCCGCTGCGCGGGCAATCCCCACGCAGCGTGCATCCAGCCGCACAATGCCGACGCGCTGTTGGTGGCAGATGGACGCCGTCGCATCCGAGCAAGCGTCCAGTGCAACCACCACTTCGACCGCTTCGCCGCCCAGGCCCGGGTGCAGGGCCGCCCTTCGGATCGATTGCAGGCAGCGCGCCATGCTGGCTGCCTCGTTGTGCGCGGGGACCAGAACGCCTATCACCGCAGGCCCTCGTTGCGGGCCAGTGACAGCGTGCCGCGCGTCCAGCCCTGCAGCACAAAGTCCGCATCGCGATAGTGGAAGGCTTCGTGCAGGCCGTGGCCCAGGCACCGATGCACGACTTCGGTCCGGCTCACCCGCCCGGGGAACGAGGGCAACCAATGGCACGCGACCAGCAATCCGTCGTCACGAAGTGCTTGATCGATTCCGGCACGCAGCTCGCGAAGGGCGCTCGTCCCCAGGTAGTAGCCCATCTCACCGCAGACGATCAGGTCGAAGCGCCCCGGCGGCCATTGCTCGGGGTGGCTGGCGCAGTGGACCTGCACGTGCGGCAGGTGGGCCAGGTTGCGGCGGGCCCGGAACGCTGCGCGCGGGCTGATGTCGGTGGCCAGCAGGCGCTCACAGCGGGCCGCCAGGGCCTCGGTCAGCACGCCGTTGGAGCATCCCAGCTCCCAGCCACGATTGAACTGGCGCTGGCTCAGGCTGGCCAGCAGCAACGCACGCTTGCGTTCTTCATACCACCGGCTGCGGTAGCCAAAAGGGTCTTCCTGCTCATGCAGTTCATCGAAGTACGGTTGCGCGCTCATGCCAGAAATACCTCGTAATCGCGGAAAAATCGGGCCAGTACATGGGAAGGCAGCACCGGCGGGCTGTTCAGGCCCGGCACGTTGCCCGTCTGCGTCCGGAACCGGGCGATCGCACTTCGTTTCACCGACGCCACTGCGGAAATGTCGACAAGCTGCGGGAACTCCCACGCCATATGCGCGCAGGCCGGATCCAGCCAGTGCCAGCCCCATACCGGGTACTCCAGGCGACGGCAACCCACTGCGCGCGCGGCGCGGCAGGCTGCACGCCCTGCCGCTTCGTGATCGGGATGCCCATCGAAGCGCCAGGGCGCCAGCACCAGATCGCCCGGCTGCAGGTGCTGCTGCAGCCAGTCCTGCAAGCCCTGTTCGTGCTTGCTGACCGCGCCATCGCCGATGCCGAGATGAAACGTCGCGTCGGCCGCAATCCCAAGTTCCGCCAGCGCCGCTGCAAGCTCTGCCCGACGCGCCGACCGCAGGCGGTCCGGTGTCCACCACGGCTCACCCGGATAACACGCTTCACCATCGGTCACGGCAATGACGCCAATCTCCATGCCCTGTGCCGCAGCTTGATGGAGCAGCCCTCCACAGCCAAGGATCTCGTCGTCGGGATGCGGCGCAACGACCACAAGGCGGTGATGGTCGGCGCACAGCGAGCGGGCGGGCGTGGACGGTTGCTGCCAGAGCCAATCGCAGCGCAGCCAGGCCTGTTCCAGAGTTCCCTGTCCTTGCAGGGGTGTGCTGGCTACAGCGCCCATGCGGTCTCCTCGGCTGCCCGCTGCTCACCCAGCCACTGCCAATCGCGATCGGCATGGCACTGCCTGAGGAACACCGTCAGGTCCGCCCAGCGGCGGGCGTGCCCGTCTTCCAGGCACATCGGCGCCGGACCGAGCGCCCGGCCTGCAAGGTCCAGGACGCGCGTCGCCGCCCGCTCGACCACGCAGCGCAGCCGCACTACGTCTTCCCGATGTGCCGATTGGGGCGCGTCGTCGATGCGCGAGGCCACTTCGCGAAGCAGCGCCGCAGCCGGCCCCAGGGCAAGATCCGCTGCACCCAGCAGCCGTGCGCGGTTGCCGTCGCTGCAGGCCGGCCGCATGCGTTCAGCCAGTGCCACCGCTGCGCCAAACCAGACCGCCGCGATACCGGCTCCGCCATGCCAGAAGCCCGGCCGTTGCAGGTAGGCGTCGCGCGGTCCCAGAATCGTCATCGGTGCGCCGTCGAAGCGCACCGTCGTGGACGGAATGCCGGCCATGCCAGCCGCCGGCCAGGGCTCACCCGAAAGCGTGCACCAATGCTCCGCCGCCACATGGCACAGCCACACGCCGTGTGTGTTCCGCACGGTTACCAGTGCCGCATCCACCCACGCGCTGCCTGAACACCAGGGCTTGTCACCATACAGTCCACCGCCGGCGTCGATGCGCAGGGTGTTGGCTGGGCCTTCTGCGGCCCACACCGCCAGCAGCTGCCCCTCAGCAACCATAGGCGCGTTCAGCTCGGCAATGATCGCCAGGGCGTCGTAATGCGCTTCCAGCACCTTGGCCAGGCAGAGGTCCTCTGCCCCCCACGCCGCCAGCGCCCGCCAACGCTGCAGCGTGTGGCCACTTCCGGGCAAAGGCAGTGCGGGCTGCTGGGCGAGAACCTGGCGAGCGCGGTTGAACAGCGAAGAAGGCAACGTCACATCCTGCATGGCCGATCTGCAATGAAGATAGGTCATGAACGTAGGCGCCCTGCGGTCACATCACTGTCTTGGCGGTGTGGCGGCCACATGAATACCCGGCGCAGTGTTCCTCACGCGCTCACCGCTGGCGCTGTTCGCTGGCACGCACGCACTGGCGCAGCTCCCACAGCCAGGGCAACACCACCAGGCCAAGCGCCGGCAGCAGTACGAACCCCCACAGCGCCGGTGCTGCCGGTGCCACATTGACTGCCCATCGAGGTTCGGCCTGCCACGCCACCCCGCCCAGCAGCACCCAAGGAGCGGCGTCGAGCACACTGTGCACGTGCTGCTCGGCCGGGCTGATGCGTCGCCGCCCGTCCGCGCTGACAGTGTCGAGGTAGCCGGCGATTGCGTGCGCGATGACCAGGACTGCCAGCAGCGTGACGAGCAACCACGTGCTTTCCAGCACGAGCCACGCCAGCACGCCGCTGCCGATGAGCAGCAGCTGCAGCCCATGCAGCAGGCTCTCGCGCATCGCGGACGTGTGCGGCAGGTCGGTACGCCGGTGAAAGTGGAAGTCCAGCGCACCGGCGGCCAGCCAGACTGCGTAGACACATGCCATGACAATCCAACTCATGACGGCCTGCTCAGGGAGTCAATACGATCTTGCGGCAGTCGTCGTCCTTGGCATCGAACATCGCATAACCTTGCGCCGCGTCGGCCAGGCGCATCCGGTGCGAGATGATGTCCCCCGGATCCAGCTTTCCTTCCAGGATTGCGTCCAGCAGCTCCGGCATCAGTCCCTGCACGTGAGTCTGCCCCATCTTGAATGTCAGGCCCTTGTCGAACGCATCGCCCAGCAGGAACCCGTGGATGAAACCGGCATAGACACCGGGAATGCTGACCACGCCGCCGCGGCGGGCGGCTGCGATGCACTGACGGATGGCCACGCCGCTGCTGCCTTCCAGTTTCACGGCGGTCAGCGCTGACTCCAGGGCACTGCCCTCGGCCTCGAAACCGACGGCCTCGATGCAGGCATCCACGCCGCGTCCACTGGTCTGGGTAAGGATGTAGTCGGCCGGGTCCTCGATCTCCTTGAAGTCGATCGGCGTCACACCATATGCACGGCGCGCGTAGTCCAGGCGGTAGCGAAGATGGTCGACCATGAAGATGGTCTCCGCTCCCAGCAGCCGGCAGCAGGCCGCGCTCATCAGCCCAACCGGACCGGCACCGAAGATCGCCACTGTCGAGCCCGGCTTGACCCCTGCGTTCAGCGCGGCCTGATAGCCGGTGGGCAGAATGTCCGACAGGAACAGAACCTGTTCGTCGGCCACGCCTTCCGGGATGCGCAGTGGGCCCACATTCGCCTTGGGCACGCGCACGAATTCGGCCTGTCCGCCTGCCACGCCGCCATACAGATGGCTGTATCCGAACAACGCCGCCGGGGGCAGAAGGCCCTTCTGGTTCAGCGCAGCGCCCTTGCCCGGGTTGGTGGTCTCGCAGGCGGCATACTCGGCCAGCCGGCAGTGGAAGCACTCGCCACAAGCGATCACGAAAGGGATCACCACGCGATCGCCCGGCCTCACCTGGGTTACGCCGCTGCCGACCTCTTCCACCACGCCCATGAATTCGTGCCCCAGCACATCGCCGTCGTGCAGATCGGGAATCTTGCCCCTGTACAGGTGCAGGTCCGAGCCACAGATGGCGGTGGCGGTAACCCTCAGGATCAGGTCGTCCTCAGCTGCCAGCACCGGGTCCGGCACGGTCTCGACGCGCACATCCTTGCGGCCGTGATAGGTCAATGCCTGCATCGTGCTTCTCCAGAAGATCGGAACGACAGCATTGCAGGGACGCCCTCCTGCCCCGGTGACATCCAGGTGTGCGCAGCGTTCATTCCGCGGCGTCGTGGTGTTAACCCGGCCCGGGGCACGCTGCGAACACCCGCCACAGGAGCTCACCATGAACGACAAGCTGCCTTTCAATCCAACAACAGACGTGGACGATCAATCGAAAGCACACACGCCGGACAAGCGGCGCAATGGTCGAGCGAAGTGGAAGGAGCACGACATGCCGGACGACGGCGATGGCCCCAAGGCCGTACCCGAGGACTACGAGCGTCCCGATCCCGATCCGACGGGCAAGCGTTGAGGCCGCCTCACATCCTGGATGCGCCGGGTTCACGCGTCATGGTGCGCTGCCGGCGCAAGCTGCATGCACGGTTTCTGGTCAGGCTGAAAGAGGTGTTGCATGTGGAAACGCAACGGTCTCTCGCTGGTACTGCTCGCACTCACTGTCGTCTTCATTGTCGGGCAGGCAGTTGCGGGACATCACGTGCACAATCAGGAGTTGACGCAGCACGGGCGCGCGGCGATCGACCTCTGGCACTACCTGGCGACCGGGCATTTCGTGAGCGCTACATTCGAGAACTGGGAGAGCGAGTTCCTGCAGATGGGAATGTACGTTCTTCTGACCGTCACCCTGCGCCAGCGTGGCTCGGCCGAATCCCGGCCCCTGGACCCGGCGCAGGAGCAGAACCGCGTCGAGCCGGGCCCTGCGCCGTGGCCGGTTCGTCGCGGCGGCGCATGGAAGGTGCTTTACGGTCACTCGCTTGCGATTGCCTTCGGGCTGTTGTTCCTGCTCAGTTTTGCATTGCATGCATTGGGTAGCTGGCGCGCCGAGCAGGTCGAGCAGCAGCTGCAGGGGTTGCCGGTGCCGGGTTTCCTGGAGCATCTGGGCAGCAGCACGTTCTGGTTCGAATCGATGCAGAACTGGCAGAGTGAGTTTCTTGCGGTGCTGTCCCTGGTTGTACTTACGATCTTCCTGCGGCAGAAGGACTCACCGCAATCCAAGCCGGTCGAAGCTCCGCACGCGCAGACAGGGGATTGAACCATGGGAAATGCTCCGTCAACCGCCTTGCTGATCATCGATATGTTCAGTCGCTTCGACTTCCCAGGCGCGCAGGCGCTGGCGCCGGCAGCGGAGCGGGCGGCCGCACAGATCCGACGCTTGAGAGACCACTTTGATGGCCACGGATGGCCGGTCATCTACGCCAATGACAATTTCTCGGACTGGAAGCGTGACTTCCGCCAACAGGTAGCACAGTGCCAGCGGGATGGAGGACCGGCCGGGCGGATTGCCGACCTCCTCTCTCCCCTGCCCGGTCACTACTTCGTGCTCAAGCCCAAGCATTCGGCGTTCCTGGCCAGCCCGTTGCCGATTCTGCTGGCCAAGCTTGGCGTGCGCAGCCTTTGGCTCAGCGGGATGACGGCCGATTCATGTGTCCTGGCTACCGCGCTGGACGCCAACGCCAGGGAATTCGACGTAGTGGTGGCACGGGAGGCCGTGGCGGGGACGCCCGCCCGGAAACAGCGTGCGATGGCGCTGCTCGCCGATTCGGGTGCAGCCCGGGTCGCACGGCTCGCCTCGCTGGTCCCGGCATGACCGGCCGGAGCGGGCTCAGGCCCGGTCTGCGATTCCCTTTACACCGGCGTGACCGGCGCAATGTGCGCAGCAGAAGATCTGACCGTTTCCTTCAACGCCATGCCCGATGATCGCGCAGTCGCAATGTGCGCAGCGCGGTGCGAACGCATGGATGGCGCACTCGAACGAATCGAAGGTGCCGCTGCGTCCACCCTGCTGGAGGGTGAAGCTCTTGTCGTAGTCATTGCCGCAGACATCACAGGTAGCCATGGGGCACCTCATGCGGAGAAAGGAGCATGCAGTGTCGCGGGCGCGGGTGTCGGCGGTCGTTAATGCATCGTGTCGCCAGCGTGCAGAACACCGATGTGTTCATTACGCAGGCTGCAGCCCGCGTTGCCAACGCCCAGCCCACGCGTCTCAGCGTGCCTTGCCGGGCTCGGCACTGCCACCAGGCGATGTGCCGCGACCACAGGGAAACGCCGCGCGCAGCCCTTCGACAACCAGGGGAGACGCATCCTGTTGCAATCGCTCGCGGGGCAGCTGCCGGAGCTGGGAAGACACCTGATCGACCAGTTCATGCGGAAGGATCCGGCCCTGCCCACACCACTGACCGCGGCTGGCATCGGCGACACCCAGGATATAGCTGCTGGCCCGGGCGCTGGACAGCCCCCGGCAGTGTTCGCCATCGCAGAACCCGTCAGCGCCTTTGCCCTGCAGCAGCGTGATGAGCTCCGCACCACTGACAAGCCAGGTGCGTTCCGGTTGCGTTGTGCCTGCCACGGCGGGTCCCACGAGGGCGCCGAGGCACAGTGTCAGGAGCCAACGCATGCGGCGGTGCGCGCGGCGGGCTTGATGTCCTTTCATATCGGGGTCCTGGCTGTCGTTTTTCTGGATTCCACGCGGTGCCGGTCAGAGTTGATCAAGCTGGTTGCGTGGTTGAAACGCCGGGTCGTCCTCAGCTTCCAGCATGGCGTCCACCAAGGCGTCGAAGGGCGCGGCAGCGGTATCCAGGTCCGTGGAAGAAAGGAATCCGGATTCCCCCTGGCCGGCCAGGGCAATCGCGGCAACGGTCTCGCGCTCACCTTCCTCTGCCCAGAGATAGTCGCGGACCAGTGCCACCCCGTGGTCGCCCGCCTTCAGGAAATCGGCCGCGCCCCGTGCCACAGCCAGAAACGCGATGAGATCGTAGAGGCTTTCCGAATACGTCAGCGATCCCGCAACAAAGTGCGTACCAGTGCGGTCATAGGCGGCAACCTGGATATTCTCGGCCTGCGCGGATGCAAGGAAGGCCTTCAATGCGGCGCGATTGTCGGGGTAGCGGGCCAGCAGGGCCTGGCAGTCTATGAGCAGTTCATCCAACGCCTCGTCGCTTGAAGACGCCAGGCATTCACCGTTGCCCAAGCGCCACGGCCCGGCGATGCATCGCCAGTCGGACCATCGGGATGGCGAAGGCAGGGGCGCCGCCAGCCATCTGGAGAGATCTTCGTGGCGCAACTGCAGGCGCAACAGCGCTGAATAAGGCTCTGACAAGGCGATGACCCATCCGGTCTGCGTGTCCAGATGGCTTTTAGCAGACAACGCGCGACCCGCCAACACCCCAGTGCCAGCCTCATGGACTGCGACTGCCGCAGGCGCGGCGCCGGACTATCGCGCAGCCGTTGACCCTCTCACCACGCACCTTCCCGTCATCACCAGTCTGCGTACCGGCAGCTCCGGCATGCGCAAGCGCTCCAGCAGCAGCGACATCGCGGCCCGCCCCATCTCTTCAACCGGCTGCTCGACCACGGTAACCCCGGGTTCGACCAGTTCGGTCCATCGCTCGTTGTCGAACCCTGCCAGCGCCAGCTCTCCTGGAATCGCAAGCCCAGCGCTGCGGGCCGCTTTCAATGCGCCCATGAGCAGCAGGCTGTTGCTGGCGACCAGCGCATCGGGACGCGAAGGACTGGTCAACCACTGCTCGACCGTTGCGATGGCGGCCTCGGCCGTGGGCTCTACCTCGCGGTAGTCCGGTTCCAGCCCGTGCCTGCGCATTGCAGCGATATAGCCGTCGCGGCGTTCGGCCGCCGTGGTACTGGTGCTGCCGAACAGGCCACCGATGCGGCAATAGCCGCGCTCGGCCAGGTGTTCGACCAGGCCCGCCATCGCCGCTGCGTTGTCGAGGACCACGCTGTCGATCGAGCCACCGGGTGCGGCACGATCGACCAGGACCGTAGGGTAATCCAGCGTGAGCCGGTCCAGCCGCCCCACCGTGGTCCGGGTGGGCGCAAAAATCAGCCCACTGATGCGTTCCTCGTGCATCAACTGCAGATACAGCGCCTCGCGCTCGGGGTCCTCATCGGTGTTGCAGAGGGTGACTCGAAGGCCTTCCCGGTACGCGACTTCCTCCACGGCGCGGATCAGCGCGGTAAAGAACGGGTTGCGGATATCGGCCACGATCAGGCCGATGATGCCGGTATGCCGGGCGCGCAGGCGTCTTGCCTGCAGGTTGGGGTGATATCCGGTCTGGCGGATCGCCGCCTCCACCCGGCCGCGCACGGCCTCGCTGACCGGGCCGCCGCCGAGCACCCGCGACACCGTGGACTTGGATACCCCCGCCACGCGTGCGACGTCATTGATGCTGATGCTCACTGGTAACGTTCCCGGAATCGAGCGCTTTTCTGGGCCGGACGGCCCTCCAGCACCATGTTAACGCCAAAGGACTATTGGATTTTTGTGCACTGCACATTGAAATGGCGAGTGGGAACGTTCCCAATACGTCCCAGCCACCCCCTCCGCGGAGCCCCCTTTGTCGCCCCAGACCTCCCCTTCCCCGGCCAGCCGGGAACTGATCCGCCTGGACGCGCGGGCGCAGGACAAAACCGATGCCATTGCCCAGGTCGCGCAGATGCTGGTCGCGGCCGGCTGCGTGGCGCCGGGGTACGAAGCCAGCATGGGGCGGCGCGAAACGCTGGCGAACACCTTCCTTGGACACGGCGTAGCAATCCCGCACGGGCTTGGCGAGGACCGCCATCTGGTGCACCGCGATGGCATCGCCGTGCTGCAGTTGCCGCAAGGCGTGGAATGGAACCCGGGACAGGTCACCCGTCTGGTGGTCGGCATCGCTGCCCAGTCGGATACCCACATCACGGTGCTGCGCCGCTTGACCCGGCTGATCCAGGACGAGTCCACGCTGCAGCGGCTGTTCACCACCACCGAGGCGGGCGAGATCGTGAACGCGCTGGCCGGCGATGTTGCGATTGCCGCCACCCACGCGCCAGCGGTGGATCTGGCCGAGCGCTTCGAATGGACCATCGCCTACCCCAACGGACTGCACGCCCGTCCTGCCACGCGCTGGGCCGAGACGGCGCGCGGCTTCGCGGCCCGCGCGCAGGTCCGCGCAGGCGATCAGGCGGCCGATGCCAAGAGTCTGGTAGCGCTGCTTCAGCTCGGGCTGCGTGAGGGCGATGCCGTGCGTGTTTCTGCCGAGGGCGCCGATGCCCCCGCGCTGCTGGCTGCGCTGCGCAAGGTCATGGATGGATTGGTCGCACAGGAAAGGGCTGATGCCGAGCGTGCAGCCCAGCGCAAGGCAGCAGCCCCTGTCGCCGGGTGGAAACCACCCGAAGCGCAGGCGACGATCATTGGCATCGGCGCCAGCCCCGGATTGGCGATCGGCCCGGTGCATGTGCTGGCCAGCACGCAGGCGGAAGTCACCGACCGTCCTGCCCCGCTTGGCGAGGGCGGCGCACGCCTGCAGGATGCACTCGGCCGCACCCGCCAGCAGCTGGCCGCCCTGCAGGACGACACACAGCGCCGCCTTGGCGCTTCGGATGCGGCGATCTTCAAGGCGCAGGCCGCGCTGCTCGACGACACCGACCTGATCACCCGCACCTGCCAGCTGATGGTCGAAGGCCATGGTGTGGCGTGGTCATGGCACCAGGCCATCGAGCAGATCGCCTCCGGGCTGGCGGCGCTGGGCAATCCGGTGCTGGCCGGGCGCGCGGCGGACCTGCGTGATGTCGGCCGGCGCGTGCTGGCGCAGCTTGACCCTTCTGCTGAAGGTGGTGGCCTGGCGGATCTGCCGTCGCAACCGTGCATCCTGATCGCCACAGATCTGTCGCCTTCGGATACCGCCAATCTCGACACCGGTCGCGTGCTCGGCCTGGCCACCGCGCAGGGCGGGCCGACCTCGCACACCGCCATCCTCTCGCGCACGCTGGGCCTGCCGGCGCTGGTGGCCGGCGGCGCCGGGCTGTTGGCGATCCAGCCAGGCCGCGAAGCGATCCTGGACGGCAGCAGCGGACGGCTCTACCTGTCCCCCTCCGAAGCCGATCTCGCCTCGGCACGCGAATGGATCGCCGAACAGCAGCAGATCCGCGAGCGCGAAGCCGCGCAACGCGCGCAACCCGCCCAGACCCCCGACGGCCACCGTATCGACATCGGCGCCAACGTCAACCTGCCCGACCAGGTGCCACTGGCACTGGAACAGGGTGCGGAAGGCGTCGGCCTGATGCGCACCGAGTTCCTGTTCCTCGAACGTGGCAGTACGCCCAGCGAGGAGGAGCAGTACACCACCTATCTGGCGATGGCCAAGGCACTCGACGGCCGCCCGCTGATCGTGCGCGCGCTCGACATCGGCGGCGACAAGCAGGTGGCGCACCTGGAACTGCCGCGCGAGGAGAACCCGTTCCTCGGCGTGCGCGGCGCGCGCCTGCTGCTGCGCCGCCCTGACCTGCTGGAGCCGCAACTGCGTGCGCTGTATCGCGCCGCCAAGGACGGTGCACGCCTGTCCATCATGTTCCCGATGATCACGTCGGTGACCGAGCTGGTCGCACTGCGCGCCATCTGTGAGCGCCTGCGTGCCGAGCTGGAGGCGCCGGTGGTGCCGATCGGCATCATGATCGAAGTGCCGGCTGCCGCCGCTCAGAGCGACGTACTGGCGCGCCATGCCGACTTCTTCTCGATCGGCACCAATGATCTGACCCAGTACGTGCTGGCGATCGACCGCCAGAACCCGGAACTCGCCGCCGAGGCCGACAGCCTGCATCCGGCGGTGCTGCGCGCGGTCCGCGCCACGGTTGAAGGCGCACGGCTGCATGGGCGCTGGGTCGGCGTCTGTGGCGGCCTGGCCGGCGACCCCTTCGGCGCCATGTTGCTGGCTGGCCTGGGTGTGGACGAACTGTCGATGACTCCGAACGACATCCCGGCGGTGAAGGCGCGCCTGCGTGGCACCGCGATGACCGAACTGCAAGCGCTGGCCAGCACCGCACTGGGGTGCGAAACCGCCGAGCAGGTGCGCGGCCTCGATGGAGCGCGCGCATGACTGCCCGCGCCGTCACCGTGACCCTGAACCCGGCCATCGACCAGACCGTGCGCCTGGCCCGCCTGCAGCCAGGCCGCGTGCATCGGGCCGGCAGCTCCCGCGACGACGCAGGCGGCAAGGGCATCAACGTGGCGGCCTGCCTGGCCGACTGGGGCGTGCCGATCACCGCGCTGGGTGTGCTGGGCGACGGCAACGACGGCGTGTTCCGCACGCTGTTCCGCGAGCGGGGCATCATTGACGGCTGCCTGCGCGTTCCGGGCCATACCCGCACCAACATCAAGCTGGTCGAAGAGGCCAACGGCGAAACGACGGACATCAACCTGCCGGGCCTGGCCGTGGACGCTGCCGGCCTGAACGCGGTGTCGCGCCAGCTCGGCGCCCTGCTCGCGCCCGGCCTGCCGGTCGTGCTGTCCGGCAGCCTGCCGCACGGACTGCCGGCCGATGCATGGGCGCGGTTGCAGGCGCAGGCCGGAACGGCCGGTGCGCGCGTGCTGCTGGACACCAGCGGCGATGCGCTTGCAGCTGCGCTGGACGGCGCGCGGGGCGCGCTGCCCTACGCCATCAAGCCCAACCGCCACGAACTGGAGGCCTGGACCGGCACGTCGCTGCCGGATCGCAGCGCACTGCGCGCTGCAGGCCAGGCCTTGGTCGAACGCGGTGTCGCACTCGTTGCCATCTCCATGGGGACCGACGGCGCGCTGTTCATTGATCGCGCCGGCGCCCTGGTCGCGCGACCGCCGCGTCTGGCCCAGGGCAGCACGGTGGGCGCCGGTGATGCCATGGTCGCCGGCATCGCCGCCGCGCTGTTGGAGCGCTCCCTCGACCTCGCCGCCTGTGCACGACTGGCCACGGCGTTCTCGATGAGCCGGCTGGATAGCGGAGACGCGCGGCGGCTCGATCCGGCGCAGGTGCGCGCCGGGGCCGGCGATGTACTGATCGAGCGGTTGGATTGAAACACCTGCCGGAGGAGCAGCGGTTGGCTTCGGGCCACCCGCGATGCCTCCGGCAAGGACGAACCCGAAGCATTCCAGGAGTTCCCATGCACGCTTCCACCGTAGTCATCGCCGCTGGCGAACGCAGCATCGAGGCGGTACTTGCCGCCGAGGCTCTGCGTCGCGCGGCCCGCCAGCGCGGGCTTGAGCTGATGATCGAAATCCGCAGCGACCAGGGCGTGACCGGCGCGCTGCCCGCCTCGGACGCCGCCTCCCCGACCCAGCTGCTGCTGGTGGGCGATGGCGAGGCAGACATCGCACGCTTCGGCAATGCCCGGATCGTGCATGCCAGCCTGGGCGAGGTATTGGACGATCCGGTCGCCGCGCTTGCACCGCTCGCAGCTGCGCCGGCCAGTGCCCCCGCCACCGGGGCTGGCAAGCGCATCGTTGCCGTCACCTCCTGCCCCACCGGCATCGCTCACACCTTCATGGCAGCAGAAGGCCTGCAACAGGCTGCCAAAGCGCTGGGCCATGCGATCCGGGTTGAAACACAGGGCTCGGTCGGCGCGCAGGATGCGTTGAGCGATGCGGAAATCGCCGCTGCCGATGTGGTGCTGATCGCCGCCGACCGCGAAGTCGATCTTTCGCGTTTCGCAGGCAAGCGCCTGTTCAAGAGTGGTACCAAGCCGGCGATCAATGACGGCCAGAACCTGATCCGCAAGGCGCTGGCCGAGGCCGGCGTGCACGCGGGGACAGCGGCTTCGGGCCGTACCGCAGAAAGGAACAAGAGCACCGGTCCTTACAAGCACCTGATGACCGGCGTGTCGTTCATGCTGCCGTTCGTGACAGCCGGCGGCCTGTTGATCGCCCTGGCGTTCGCACTCGGCGGCATCTATGCCTTCGACGACGCACACAAGGGGACGCTGGCCTGGTCGCTGTTCCAGATCGGCGCCAAGTCCGGTTTCATGCTGATGGTGCCGGCGCTGGCCGGCTACATCGCCTACTCCATCGCCGACCGCCCCGGCATCGCGCCCGGCATGATCGGCGGGCTGGTTGCGGTCAACATGGACGCAGGCTTCATCGGCGGCATCCTGGCGGGCTTCATCGCCGGCTATGGCGTGCACTGGATCAACCGTGCGCTGCGCCTGCCGCGCAGCCTGGAAGGCCTCAAGCCGGTGCTGATCCTGCCGGTACTGGGCACGCTGCTGGTCGGCCTGCTGATGATGTACGTGATCGGCACGCCGGTGGCCGCACTGCTGGCCTGGCTGACCGACTGGCTGCGCGGCATGGAGGGTAGCAGCGCGATCCTGCTCGGTTTGCTGCTGGGCGGCATGATGGCCGTTGACATGGGTGGACCGGTCAACAAGGCGTCCTACGCCTTCTCCACCGCCCTGATTTCCAGCCAGGTCTACACGCCGATGGCGGCGACCATGATCGGCGGCATGACGCCACCGCTGGGCATCGCGCTGGCGACGTGGTTGTTCAGCAACCGCTTCACTGCCGAGGAGCGCGGCACCGCCGGTGCCGCCGGCGTGCTCGGCCTGAGCTTCGTGACCGAGGGGGCTATTCCCTACGCTGCACGCGATCCGCTGCGCACCATTCCTGCGTTGATCCTCGGCTCGGCCGTGGCCGGTGCGATCTCGATGGCCGCAGGCGTCGAGTTGAAGGTGCCGCACGGCGGTGTGTTCGTGCTGCCGATCCCGAACGCGGTCACCCATCTTGGTGTCTACCTGCTGGCGCTGTTGGCCGGCGTGGCGGTCACCGCGATTGCACTGCGCATCCTCAAGAAGCCGGTCACAGCCCCCACCCTGTAAAAGGAACCCCGCCCATGACCTGCCCTTCCTGCCGCCTGGTGCCGGTAGCGATCCTGCTGACCCTGCCCTCACTGGCCGTAGCTGCCAACGCGAGTGATGTCTTCACTCCCAAACTGGCTTACACCGGCGAGGCGGCCGCCACGCTCGATGGTGGCAAGCGCAGCGGCACCGCCTACGCCGGCCAGCTGATGTTCGGCGCCGATGTTGACCTCGACGCTGCGTTCGGCTGGCGGGGGGCCACGATCAAGGCCTATGGCATCAATCGCCACGGCACCAACCTCGCCAACAGCAGCACCGGCAACAGCACCTCGGTGCAGGAAATCTACGGCGGCCAGGGGACCCGCCTGGCCAACCTGACCCTGGAACAGAAGCTGTTCAACGACCGGCTGGTGCTGGAGGCCGGTCGCAGCGTCGCCAACATCCACCACCTCGGGTCGGAGCTGTGCCAGTACTTCCAGGGCAACTCGGCGTGCGGCAACCCGACCTACGTTTTCCGCACCAGCAACTTCACCTGGTGGCCCGTATCAAGCTGGATGGCCGACGCCACGGCCTGGGTGACGCCCGATGTCTATGTCCGCATCGGTGCCTACCAGGTCGATCCCAGCCAGGCCGAGGATGGCCAGCATGGCCTGAAGTGGAATACGAACCAGGCCACCGGCTGGATCGTGCCCTACACGATCGGCTGGCGCAGCCCGGCTTCGGCACGACTGAAAGCCCGCTACGAACTCGGTGGCTGGCAGGACAACTCGACCTATCGCGATCCGCTGCGCGATGCCAACGGCATTCCCGCGCTGCTCAGTGGCCAGGAGTACGCGGCACGCCACGGTCGCTCCGGTGCGTTCGCGCGCTTCGAGCAGCAGCTTACCGGCGATGGCAATGGCCGCGGCCTGACCCTTTTCGGCGCCGCGCTCAAGGGTACCTCCGGGCAGCTGATCGAGGATCACTTCCTGCAGGCCGGGCTTGTGCAGAAGGGCGCGTTCGCCCGCCGGCCGCAGGACAGCATCGGCTTCGTCGTCACCCGGCAGAAGTACAGCGGCATCGCGCTGGAGAACCTCCGCCTGGCCCGCGCTGCCGCCGGCGGCAGCGGCACCCCGCACGGAAGCCAGGTGATGATGGAGCTGAGCTATGGCATCCAGCTCACTCCGCAGCTCAGGATTGCACCGAACCTGCACTACATCGTGCATCCGGACCCGTTCAACGAACCTGCGCGGCAGCGGGACCTGCCGAATGCACTGATCGCGGGCATGCGGGTTGACTGGAACCTGTAGCAGATGGCACGTGTCGGTCAGGCGCGGCCCGTGTCAGGCACCAGGGTCCACAACCGGTCCAGGCGGCGTACCGATACTCCGGAACCAGGGCGATTGCGGGCCCTGGCCGGGCTTCAGCTGCTGTCCGCCACCCACGCCAGTTCGAACGTCAACGCGAGGCGCTGGCCAGGCTCCAGCCGGTGCGGTGCCAGCGTGAAGCCGTCCGGCGGGCCACTCTGCGGTTCGACACAGGTGGCGTGCGGCGCAGCGTCGTAGACCACCCAGTGGTCGTGGTCCGACCTCAGCCGCAGGCGTTGGCCTTCGCGTACCAGCGTGATGTCACCGTCGGCAACGAAGCAGTCATCCCAGGGGCCGGTGGTGGGCTCCACGTGGGGCAGCGTGGCAATACCTTCCCTGTCCCGCGGATACATCGCGCGAGGATTGAACAGCAACCGGTCCGGCTTCCTGAACCAGGGGTGCCAGCCCAGCACCGCCGGCATCGCCTGCTCGCCGGCCTGGACCGAAAGGCGCAGCTGCAGGGTGTGCCCCTGCAACCGCAGTTCCAGCATGGCAATGCCACCGAAGGGCCAGTAGCTGTCGCGCGGCAGCTGCAGCGACACCTCGGCTGCGGCCGCATCCAGCCGGTCGATCTGCCAGGGTCGCGAGAAGCCGACCCCATGGATGGCATGCCCGTCGAAGTTGAGCGGCAGCCGATGCGGCATGCCGTCAAAACGGAACTGTCCACGGCGGATGCGCCCGGCCCACGGCACCATCGGGTAGCAGCCCCAGGCGATCGCCGCCGCCCCGGTCTCCTGCGCGTCCACCAGCCATTCCACGCCCCGGTAACGTAGGTGCGCGATGCGCCCGCCCGCCGCTGCGGCGAGCGCAACCTCCAGTTCGCCGCATCTCAGCCAGTGCAGCTGACCGGCCGGCAGCGGGGCCAGCGCATCATCCCTCGGCAACATGTGCTCAGGCCTCATAGGGATTGATCGTGCGGATGCTTCCGTCCGGCTCCATGTGCAGCGGCGTGCACTTGGCTGAGCGCAGGTGGGTAATGCCGCCGGACATCAGCGCATCGTGATAGAACAGGTACCACTGGCCCTGGAACTGGCAGATGGAGTGGTGGGTGGTCCAACCGACCACGGGGGTGAGGATCACGCCAGCATAGGTGAACGGCCCGTACGGGCTGTCACCCACGGCGTAGCACAGCTGGTGGGTGTTGCCAGTGGAGTACGACAGGTAGTAGCGACCCTGGTACCTGTGCAGCCACGGGCCTTCGAAGAAACGGCGCGCATGGTCGTCCGCACGCAGCGGCTGGCCATGCTCATCCAGGATCTGCACTTCGCGGGTGGGTTCGGCCAGCTCGGTCATTCCAGCATCCAGGCGGCCCACGCGCGGCCCCAGGGCCGGCGCGCCGCCCTCGGGTTCCTCGTGCGCTTCGCTGTACTGGTTGTCACGATACTTCTGCAGCTGCCCGCCCCAGATGCCACCGAAGTACAGGTAGTGGCTGCCATCGTCGTCTTCGAACACGGCCGGGTCGATCGAGTACGCGCCCTTGATCGGCTCCGGCTGGGGTACGAACGGGCCCTCCGGTCGCGCACCGATTGCCACGCCGATGCGGAACCGGCCCTCGGCGTCCTTGGCCGGGAAGTACAGGTAGTAGCGGCCATCGCGACAGGCGGCATCGGGAGCCCACATCTGTTTCCGCGCCCACGGCACGTCGCGCACGTGCAACGCCATGCCGCAATCCACGGCCGCGCTATCGGGCGTATCCATCTTCAGCACATGGTAATCCTGCATGCCGAAGTGGCCGCCTTCATCGTCGAATGGCTGGCCACCGTCGATGTCGTGCGACGGATAGATGTACAGGCGCCCCTCGAATACGTGCGCCGAAGGGTCGGCGGTGTAGATGTGGGTCACCAGCGGTTGCGAAATGGCGTGTGCGCTGAGCTGCGCGAGACGGGCTTCGCTGGCCTGGCCGTCTTCACCGGCAGAGAGGTCGATCATGGTTGTCATCTTGGCGTTACGCGGAGGCGTCGGCGGAACGGCGACGCAGGTGGAGATCCTGCTCGATGCGGGTTTCCGCGCGCTTGTCGATCCGGTAGAAGAACAGCAGCGCCACGGCGAGCAGGAACGGAAGGGAGCAATAGACGCTTACGGTCAGGCGGATGCCCTGCACCACGGCCTCAGGCTGCTGCACCAGGCCTGCCTGGTAGCCGTAGTGGGCAAGGATCGCGGCGACCAGCGCGCCGCCGACACTGAGGCCGATCTTCAGGCCGCACAGCATCGCCGAGAAGATGATCGCAGTGGCCCGGCGATGGTTCTTCCACTCGGAGTAGTCCGCAACGTCCGCGATCATCGCCCACAGCAGCGGGATGGTGATGCCATAGCAGAAGCCATGCAGCATGAAGGCAGCGAAGGCCACCGCCACGCCCGTGGGTGGAAACAGGTAGAAGGCAAGCAGGAACAGGGTCGAGACAAACAGGGCGCCACCGAAGACATCGCGCTTGCCGAAGCGATCCGCCAGCCGCCGTGATGCACCAATACCCAGGATCATGCAGAGGATGCCGCACGCGTTGAACAGGCTGAACGCCGAGGTGGCCGCGTCCTTCGGCCAGGTGAACGCCGCGAAGCCGGCGCTGGCCAAGGCGCCATTCAATGCAGGGATCAGGCCGTTGAAGCCTGAGTTCTCCAGGAAACCGGCCAGCGCCGCTTCGCTCATGTAGTACTGGAAGTAATAGATGTAGGTGCCGCCTTTCAACGCCAGGTTGATGAACACCAGCACGGTCAGGGCCAGCATCACCTGCCACGGGCGGTTGTGCAGCAGGTCGGACAGGTCCTGCACAATGCCGCCGGTCTGCTCGCGCGTCGGCACGATGCGCTCGCGGGTGGTGGCGAAGGTGATCAGGAAGAACACTGTTCCGATCAGTGCGAAGGCGGTCATGACCTGTTCGAAGCCGCGCACCCGGTCGCCGTCACCCAGAATCAGCACCAGCGGCATCAGCAGCACCTGGATGATGAACTGCGCGATCATCACGGCCACGAAGCGGTACGCCGAAAGGCTGTTGCGCTGGGCCATGCTGCCGGTCAGCACGCCGCTCAGCGCCGAGTACGGCAGGTTGTTCGCGGCGTAAACGCAGACCAGCAGCGCGTAGGTGCCCAGTGCATAGATCACCTTTCCGCGCTCGCCCAGGTCCGGGGTGCTGAACGCCAGCAGGGACAGTACGCCAAAGGGGATGGCCGTCCACAGGATCCACGGGCGGAAGCGGCCCCAACGGGTGGACGTTCGGTCAGCCGCAATGCCGATCAACGGCGTGAACACGAACGCTCCCAGCAGGCCCACCACAAAGATGATCGTGGCCGCGGTCGCCGCTGGCAGGCGGTAGACGTCGGTGTAGAAGAATGCCAGGTAGGTGATCAGGGTCTGGAAGATCAGGTTGGCAGCGAGATCGCCCAGGCTGTAGCCGAGCTTCTCGCGTACCGATAGCGCGTGTTCAGTGCTTGCCATGCAGCGGACGTCCTGGAAAAGGAATCTGGTCGAAGGGGAACCGATGCCAACGAGGGCGATCAGTCATGCGCGGGCACCACGCTGAACCTGCCCTGCGCACGTATATCGGCACTGGACGCCCCTACCCTGACCTCGTAGGCACCGGGCTGCACCGCGTACGCCGCACGCGCTTGGTCATAGTGGCGCAGGGCCTGCGCCGCCTGCAGGGTGAACGTCACCGTGCGGCGTTCGCCCGGGGCCAGCTGGACGCGCTGGAAGCCACGCAGTTCCTGCACGGCATCGCCGCTGCCGGCGTGTTCGCGCCGCACGTACAGCTGTACCACTTCATCACCGCTGCGTGTGCCCGCATTGGTCACATCCACCGTCACGCCCAGGCGGCCATCGGCGCCGATGGTGTCCGCATCGAGGCGGAGCGCTCCATAATCGAAGCGCGTGTACGAGAGTCCGTGACCGAACGGATACAGCGGCGTGCCGCGGAAGTAGCGGTAGGTGCGGCCCTCCATGGCGTAGTCGTCGAATGCCGGCATCACTTCGCCGGCCTTGTAGAACGTGACCGGCAAGCGACCCGCCGGATTGACGTCGCCGAACAGCGCCTGGCCGACGGCGGTGCCGCCGCGCTGCCCGGGGTACCAGCTCATCAGGATCGCCGGCAGATGCGCCTGCGCCCAGTCCACGGCGATGGCTGAGCCGCCGGTGAGTACCATCACCACCGGCTTGCCGGTGGCGTGCAGGGCCTCCAGCAGGGTGCGCTGCGGCGCGGGCAAGCGCAGGTCGGTACGGTCGCCACCGGCAAAACCCGGATAGTTGACGGTCATCTCCTCGCCTTCGACATCGCCGGTGAGTCCACCAACGAACACCACCACATCGGCCTCGCGTGCGGCATCGAGCGCTTCATCGAACGGCGCCTTGGCACCGGGCATGCGCCACCCCAGGCGCACGCCGGCATCGCGCTGGTCGTCGTAGTACTCCAGCTTCAGGTCATAGGCACGCCCCGCCTGCAGGTCGAGTTCGACACCCTCGGCATGCAGGCGATCCGTGTTCACCCAGTGATCGATCACACGCTTGCCGTCCAGGTACAGACGGTAGCCATCATCGCCGGCCACCTCCAGCCGGTAACGACCGGACACGGGGGGCAGCAGCTGGCCACTCCAGCGGATGCTGAAGCGGTCGTCGGGAATCCCCTGCCCCGGTGCCGCTTCGCCGCGTGCCAGCAGGTTGTCGGTCGGCGAGCCGCGGTCCCAGCGGAAGCCGATCTGCGCGTCGGTACGTACCAGGGCCGGAGTGCCAGACAGGTCGGGCGTGCGGAAGTACTCGCCGCGCAGGCCGCGCTCGGGCGAGTCCGCTGAGGGCCGCAGGAAGGTCGGCTCGATCAACGGCGTGGCACCGGGGTCATCGCGCCCTTCCACCAGGTCCACGCCACGCGCATACCGCACCTCAGCGCCCTTGGTCGCCTCGCGTATGCCCTGCAGGATCGTGACCGGCGCGGCCGGTGTGCCGAAGTAGTTGCCGAGCAGCGCCATGGTGTCGTCGGCGGTGGGTCCAACCACGGCAATGCGCCTGGTGTCGCGCGACAGCGGCAGGATGCCATCGTTCTTCAGCAGCACCAGCGATGCCTGCGCGGCCTTCAGGGCAAGCGCATCATGGGCCGGCGCCTGGTTCACCGAGGCCGGAATGCGCGCCCAGCGCACCCGCTCCGGCGGATCGAACATGCCCAGGCGCATCCGTGCGGTGAACAGGCGGGTCACCGCATCGTCGATCTCCGCTTCGCTGATCAGTCCCTGGCGCACTGCCGCAGGCAGCGTTGCGTACTCCTGGCCGCATTCCAGCTCGGTGCCGTTCCTGACCGCCAGCGCCGCGGCGGCTTCGCGCGTGGCAACGATATGGTGGTGCTTCCAGATGTCGACGATGGCCCAGCAGTCCGAGACCACGTAGCCCTTGAAGCCCCAGTCGCGTCGCAGCACATCACGCAGCAGGAAACGGCTGGCGCTGGCGGACTCGCCGTACACGCGGTTGTAGGCGCCCATGACCGCATCCACTTCGCCTTCCTTCACCAGCGCTTCGAACGCCGGCAGGTAGGTGTCATACAGGTCGCGCCGGCTCGGGCGTGCATCGAAGTGATGGCGGTCGGCCTCCGGGCCGCTGTGCACGGCCAGATGCTTGGCGGTGGCGTCCAGCTTGCGGTAGACGGGGTCGTCGCCCTGCAGGCCGCGTACGAAGGCCACGCCCATGCGCGCGGTGAGGTACGGATCCTCGCCATAGGTCTCCTGTCCGCGCCCCCAGCGCGGGTCGCGGAAGATGTTGACGTTCGGCGACCAGAAGGTCAGGCCCTGGTAACGGCCATGCGCGCCTTCTCGGAGGAACTGGTGGTGCTTCGCGCGGGCCTCGTCGCTGATGGTCGTGGCCACCTGCCCCATCAACGGTACATCGAAGGTCGCGGCCAGGCCGATTGCCTGCGGAAACACCGTGGCCTGCCCCGCCCGTGCGACGCCATGCAACCCCTCATTCCACCAGTCGTAGGCGGGCACTCCCAGCCGTTCGATTGCCGGTGCAGCATTCTGCATCTGCGCGGCCTTCTCTTCCAGGGTCATCTGCGCGACGAGTGCGGCGGCCCGTTGCTCGAAGCTTGCCGAGGCATCCAGCCAGGGCCGTGGCGCGGCCGCGGCCGCGGACGCCGCGGCCGCCACGCAGGTGAGGACGAACAGGGTAGCCCGGCCACGCCACGTGCGGCGGCGGGTCCTGGACGAAATCGACAGTCTCATTTGCTTCTCCCGGTGCGCTCGTCGCGCGCGAAGGGACCCAGCAGTGCGCCCACGAAGCCGCCTGCCCGGTCCGTACTCAGAACGGTGCCGTCCACGTCGCCCGCGAGCAGTTGCCAGCCCTGCCCGTCGCCGGTGTCGAACGAGAACGCGTAGTCGCCCTCGTTGCCGGCAATCTTCAGGCGCAGTGCTGCAGACGCCGGCACTTCATGGCTGGCCAGCGTCCGCGTGCTGCCCCCCCCGTCACGCGCTTCGAGAAAGAGCGAGAGGCGCCCCCCGCCAAGGTCACGAACGCCGAGGAAGTACCAGTACGCCTCGCTCTGGAACGCCGCCAGACCGGCGGCGACACCGGGGGCTGGCGGGGTCATCGCGGTGCTCGCCTCGAAGCGCAGATGCTGCTGGCGCCGGCCGAGAAATGCCGGATTGCGCAACGTGTCCAGATCCTCGGCAAGCGGGTGCACGGCCAGCATCCCGGGGCGCTTGTGCAGGTCAGCCCAGGCATGCCTGGGCACGCGCACGCGCAGCCACTGGCGATCGAGCGCTGGGCCATCAAAATTGTCGCGCGCCACGAAATTGCCGGTCGACGGGGCCTGCGATGCCTCGCCCTGCATCCATGACGGCGCCTTGGCCACGTAGGGAATGGCCTGGTCGGTCGGCAGGATCTGCGGCCAGCCATCCTGCCATCGCACCGGCAACAGGTAGGTCTCGCGCCCGGTGTTGTAGTGGCGCTTCTGATAGTTGCGGCTGGCCAGGAACACCGCCCACCACGAGCCATCCGGGCCTTCGACCAGGTCGGCGTGGCCGGCATTGGTGATCGGCAGCGGACGGTCGTCCGGCAGCTCGCGCTGGGTCAGGATCGGATTGCCCGCATAGGGAACGTAGGGTCCCCACACCGCGCGGCTGCGCAGCACCACCTGCGAATGCTGCGGCCCGGTACCCCCTTCAGCGTCGGACAGGTAATACCAGCCCTCCCGCTTGTAGATATGCGGTCCCTCGATCCAGATCGGATTCTTCGCCGGCTCCACGCCTCCATCAACCAGCACCCGGCGTGGCCCAACCGGCGTGAACGCCGGCAGATCGATCTGCTGCATCCAGATGGCGCGGTGCCCGTCGTAGCGCGGCGGACCGGGCGGTGCATCGTTGTTGATCAGGTAGACCTTGCCGTCGTCGTCGAAAAACAGTGATGGATCGATGCCATCGATGCCGGGCAGCCAGTGCGGATCGGACCACGGCCCGGCCGGGTCGCGCGCCGTGGCAATGAAGTTGCCACCGCTGTCGGTGGCGGTGGTCACCACGTAGAAGACCCCGTCGTGGTACTCGATGGTGGGGGCAAAGATGCCGCGCGACACGCTCAGCCCGTCGAAATCCAGCTGCGTGGGGCGGTCAATCACGTTGCCGATCTGCTTCCAGTGCACCAGGTCAGCACTCTCGAACACCGGAATGCCGGGGAAGTAGGTGAAGCTGGAATTGACCAGATAGAACCGGCCGTTCGCGCGCACGATGCTGGGATCGGCATGGAAGCCGGCCAGTACCGGATTGCGGTAGTGCCCGGCCGGCAGCGGCACTTCAAACGCCTGGTCATTGCCGCGGTACTCGAACCAGTCGAAGTACACCGGCGGAGCGTCCGGCGGCGCGCTGGCCCGGGCGGCTGCGGCCGACAGCAGGAACACTGCCGCCAGCAGCCGGCGCGCCATGGATCTCAGGCCAGCCCTGTCGCGGGCCACAGGGGACTTCGTGGACAACGTCATCATCGTCGGGCCTCGGCTTCGGCAATGGGAAGTTCGAACGGGCCGGCCGGCGCCCCGCTGCGATCGCGCAGCGTGCACACCGGGCCATCGGCCCAGCAGTAGCGGACATGCGTTGCGCGCGTCGACAGAGGGCCTCGCAGCAGGATCCGGCGCGCATCCAGTTCGGCTTCGGCGTACTCGCAGTGGTGCGCATGGCCCCTGGCCTCGCACAGTTCAAAGCCGATCGGACGCAGTGCGCCGGTCGCGGTGAGCGCGCCTTCGACATCCTCGAACGCAATGGCGACGGCCGTGGGCGTCCGCACGGCGGTAACCGCCCGCGGACCTGACGGTGCCAGATCCTGCTCGCCGTACACCACCTGGCGGGCTACGCGCGCCAGGCGGCGCCCGAGCTCCTGCTTGTTCGGTGGGTGGATGTCGTAGGCATCGCCGATGTCGATGGCGATGGCGAGCCCGCTCTGCGCATCCTCGGCGGCGACGCGCCGCTGCGACTCGCGCACCTGCGCCCAACCGCTGTCGGCGGGCGCAACCGGCGGCTGGCCATAGCTGGCCAGCTGCGCGAACAGCAGTGGCGTGCGCTCACCGAACTGACGCCGCCAATCGTCGCGCAGCGCACGCAACCGCGCCGCGTACGCCGCGCCATCACCGGTGTTCGATTCACCCTGGTACCACAGCATGCCGCGCAGCCCGAAAGCGCCGAGCGGTGCGATCATTCCGTTGTACAGCGTCGACAGCCCGGTGGCGGCCTGCCAGGGGGCAAATGGCGGCGCCTGTTGGCCCGGCGCGACCCGGTACTTCCACGGACCCTGCAGTGCCACCCGCTCACCGTTGTCGAACTGCAGGCCGTATGCCGTGGCGGGGCCGGCCAGGCCGCCTTCGCCGTAGGTGTCCAGCACGTTGACCGCAATGCTGTTGGATCCTGCCTTCAGCAGGCCACGTGGCAACGGGTAGCGCCTCTTGCCGGCGCCGTACTGGCTGCCGACGGCGACCCCGTTCACCCAGGTCACGTCCACCTCGTCGGCCGATGCCAGCTCCAGGGTCGCGCCGCGTGCAGCCTGTTCAGCGCTCAGCATCACCTGCGTGCGATACCAGACCATGCCGTTGTAGTCGGCAAGCGCGGGCTCGTTCCAACGCTCCCATGCGCCCAGTGTGGCCGGTGCGCGCGGCCATCCTCGGTCATCGGCATCCGCGCGCCATGGGGCGTCGCCGGGCGGCGTGCCCTCGCGTGTGGCCCACCAGTGCTGCCAGTAGCGGCCCCAGGCTGCGCGTGCCTCCAGCGGATTACGCGCAGACCGCGCGAGAATATCGAGTGCCTCGTCCAGGCTATCCTGCCCTCGCAGTGCACCCACGCTGGTCCAGGCCTCGATCCGCGAGCCCCCCCACGCCGCCTCGATCAGCCCCATCGGCACGTCGACGGTGCGCTGCAGTTCGCGCGCGAAGTAGAAGCAGGTGGCGGAGAAATCGCGCACCGTATCAGGCGTTGCCGATGTCCAGGCAGTGCTGCCGTTGAAGCTCTCCTGTGCCTGCACGGCGGCGTGCTGCGGCACGGTGAACAGCCGGATCCGTGGCATCGTGGCTGCGGCGATCTCGCTGGCTGCGTTGAGCGAGCGCCACACCGGCAGCTCCATGTTCGACTGGCCCGAGCACAGCCACACGTCGCCGACCAGCACGTCGCGCGCCATCTCCCGACGCGTCCCGGCGTTTACCTCCAGCGTGTACGGACCGCCCGCGGCCACCGGGGGCAGCATCGCCTGCCAGCGGCCTGCGGCGTCCGCCCGGCTGCTCACCGCCTGCCCGGCAAACGTCACGGAAACCGGCTGCCCGGGGCCTGCGTGCCCCCAGACCACAATGGGCCGGTCACGCTGCAGGACGGCGTGATCGCTGAACTGCGGATGCAGCAATCCCGCTACTTCCCGCGCCGCGGCCGGCATCGCCACCACTACCGCAGCCATCATCAACAGCGCGCACCCGACCGCTCCGAACCTGCTCATCGGCCATCCCCCGGTGCGAACGGAAACTGCAACGCCTGGTAGTACGACAACGGATGCGGCGGCGGCCGCTCGCCGGCGGGCAGCGGCCGGCCACTGAGCGACTGGAAGTACGCCACGCTGGCGTCACGCCACCATTGCGCTTCGTCGTGCTGGATCTGCAGGAACGCCGCGACGTGCCGATGCCGCTGCGGATCGATCCGGTCGCGCAGGCCGGCCCAGGTCGCCTGCATCGACTGCACCTGGCGCACGCCGCGCGAATAGCGCCCGACCAGTTCCTCCCAGAGCGTCCTGCCCGAGCGCATGCGGCGGTCCCACGGCACATGATGGAACCACAGCAGCAGCGACTCGGGCACCCGCTCGGGGTCGCCATAGACCTCGGCGACCTGCGGGGCGTACTGGCCCACGGCGTTGCTTCCGCCGGCGCTGCGGTCAAAACCGATGCCCTTGCTATCTGCGCGGTGGTAGTAGACCGACGTCCAGTCCGCACGCGGGCCGCCGTCCACCCAGGGGCCGGGGCCGTAGTGATGGCCGCGTGCCATGAGGTGATGCAGGCCCAGCGGCGTCATGTAATCCACTGCCGCCTCGCGCGAGTCCATCATCATCCGCACGATCGGGCCGGTCACCTGCGGGTCGGGCGAGAAGGTCAGCGCTGCCCAATCTTCGGCAATCGCGCGCGCGGATTGCTGCGGGTTCCATGCCAGTCGGCCGAAGGCGTACCAGTTGGCCTGGTCGAAGTGCGAGCCACTCCAGGTACGGTCCATGCCGATGTTGGCGACGCCGGCGATACCGGTCAGTGCGTGGCCCTCCAGCGAACCATCGACCACGCGGGCAACGGTGGAGCCTTCGCCGCGGGCATGCGTGTCGGCCTGCAGCACTTCCTCGTAGAGCGTTCCCAGGTAGACCAAGTGCGTCGCAAAACCCAGATATTCCTTGGTGATCTGCAGTTCCATCATCAGCGGCGTGCGTGGCATCGCGCCGAACAGCGGATGGAACGGCTCGCGCGGCTGGAAGTCGATGGGGCCGTTCTTCACCTGCACGATCACGTTGGGCCGGAAGGCGCCGTCCAGCCCGACAAACTCGCTGTACGCCTGCTTGGCGCGATCTTCGGGGACCTCGTGCGAATACACGAAGGCCCGCCACATCACCACGCCGTTGTAGGGCGCCAGCGCGTCGGCCAGCAGGTTGGCGCCGTCGGCATGGGAACGACCGTAATCCTGCGGGCCGGGTTGCCCCTCCGAGTTCGCCTTGACCAGGAAGCCGCCGAAATCCGGAATGTGCGCATGGATCTCATCGACCTTGTCGCGCCACCAGCGCCGCACGCCGGGATCCAACGGGTCAGCCGTCGCCAGGCCGCCGAGCTCGATGGGCGCACTGAAGCGTGCGCTCAGGTAGACCCGGATGCCATAGGGGCGGAACAGATCGGCCAGCGTGGCGGCCTTGGCCAGATAGGCCGGCGACAGGCTCAGCGCATTGGCGTTGACGTTGTTGAGGACGGTGCCGTTGATGCCGAGCGAAGCGTTGGCACGGGCGTAGTCGGTGTAGCGCGGGTCACGCCATTGCGGCAACGTCTGCCAGTCCCACAGCGAGCTGCCCGCATAGCCACGCTCGACGTAGCGGTCCAGGTTGTCCCAATGGTCGAGCACACGCAGTGTGACCCGCGGCGACTCCCGAACGTCCAGCCCCTGCAGCGGCATGCCACGCTGCAACAGGCGCAGCAGGTGGAACGTGCCATACAGCACGCCGACATCCCGGCGTGCCGCCACCAACAGCACATCGCGCCCCCCGGTCCGGACCTGCCGGATCAGGAAGCCCTCGTCGCCCAGCGTGACAACCTCGTTGCCGATCGCGGCGACCAGCGCCGAGGACTGCGGCGTACCCAGCACCAGGGCATGGCCAGTACTGATTGCCGTTCGCATTGGCGGCGCCGCTCCGAGCAATCCAGAAAGGCTCCGCGCAAGCTCGTCGCGGGTGGCGCGCTGCATTGGCGTGCGATCCGGGGCCACCACTTCGGCCAGTTGCCGCCGGTAATCGGCAGCAACCGTTGCGGCAACCGGCTGGTAGCGCATCCACAGCCCGTAGCCATCCTCCGCCCGTCCCCCGCCAGCACAGGCCAGCAGTGCGAGCACGGCGCACAGGCGCGTGCCGACAGTACGCAACAACGGCGTTAACATGCGCTTTTGTAGACTACGTCCGGGCCCGGGGCGGCGCATCATCGTCCTTCGCACCCGCGCGGCAGCGCCACCAAGAACAAAGGGATCGTGCATTGGACAAGCCGAAGAAATCGGTTCGCCGCAGAACCGCAGGCGTGACGATCGACGAGGTTGCGGCCCTTGCCGGCGTTTCGCCGATGACCGTGTCGCGGGTGATCAACCAGGGCAAGGTGCGCGACGTCACCCGCGAGCGCGTGCTGCGCGCCGTGCGCGAGCTGGGCTATACGCCCAATCTTGCCGCCAGTTCGCTGGCCGCCGCACAGCACACGCGCATTGCGCTGATCTACACCAACCCCAGCGGCGCCTACCTGCGCGAACTGCTGGTGGGCCTGCTGCGCGTCGCCTCCAGTTCCGCCATCCAGCTGGTCATCGACTACTGGGACAACCTGGATGCCGAATCCGAACGCAGGGCGGCGCGCGCGCTCGCCGGACGCGTCGACGGGGTGATCCTGCCGCCGCCCCTGTGCGAATCGCAGGCCGCCGTAAGCGAACTGGTCAAGGCTGGCATTCCGGTGGTGGCCATCGCATCGGGGCGCCTGAGCGAGGCCCTGTCCTGCGTCCGCATCGACGATTTCAGTGCGGGCAGGGAAATGACCGATCACCTGCTCCGGCAGGGACACACCCGCATCGGTTTCATCCGTGGGCGCGATGACCTGAGCGCAAGTGCGCTCCGCTACGACGGCTTCGTCACCGCCCTGCGCGAGGCCGGGCTGGCGGTGGAGCCTGGCCTGGTCCAACACGGTGACTACACCTACCGGTCCGGCCTCGCTGCCGCCGAAAAGCTGTTGTCCCAACGCCGCCCACCGACCGCAATTTTCGCCAGCAACGACGACATGGGTGCCGCGGCCATCTCCGTCGCGCATCGGCGCGGGCTGGAAGTGCCGCGCGACCTGTCGGTCGTGGGATTCGATGACACCTCGGCCGCCACCACCGTGTGGCCGGAACTGACCACGATCCACCAGCCCATCGCCTCGATGGCCAACGCGGCCGTCGACATCCTGCTGCGCACCATCCGCCGACCGGCGGGGGACGCAACGGTGCTGCGCGATCATGTGATGCCGCATCGGCTGATCGCACGCGGTTCGGTCGCCGCGCCGCCCCGTGCGCGGTAGCGCAGGCCTCATGCTCCGCATCCGAGGGTGACCTCGGCTTCGTTCAGTGCGCCCAGCGCGACGCGTGACACGGAAATCGTCATCGCATCGCCCGTCGCCACCGACCACGGTCTGTCGATCGCGTCCAGCTTGGCGCCCGCCTTGGCCAGGCACTTCAGCGGCACGCCGACACGCTTCCACTGGCCCTGTGGAAGCGCCGCCAGCGCCGGCCCGATGGCGATGCGCGCCGAGCAGCCCACGCCGCAACCGACCGACAGCCACGCCTCACCCTTCGGGGCTGCGTCCACCCGCAGCGTGGTCAGCAGCATCAGGTCGCCGTTGGATTCACGCCGCAGGTCCAGCGTCGTGTGCGACTGCAGTGCCGCGACGGCTTCGCCATTGCCCGACCAGGCCAGGCGTCGTCCATCCTCCTGCGCCAGATGATCCACGCCAGTGATCTTCAGCCGATCATCGGGCAATGCGTCCGGCACGCGGGTCACGGTCAGGCCCTGGCCAGCAGCATCCTCGAGCCGCAGCGCCATGCCAGGGCCTGCGTCGCCGCGCGCAAAGAACACGCCGGTCGCGCCCTCGTTGCCGGTCACGCCCGATGCCTCCGGCAGCGCGGCCAGGTCGCCGTTATCGGCGTAGGTCAGGCCGTAGCCGAACGCAAACAACGGATCGTAGTCCTTCTGGCCGACGTTGTTGGCGTACTGGGTGGCAGTGCGCGGCCAGCTGAAACTGAGCTTGCCCTTGAAATCGTGCTGCACGCGTCCATCGCTTCCGCGCAGCAGCACATCGGCAATCCCGGCGCCTTCCGAACCCGGCAGCCACGCAGCTACGAAGGCATCGGCGGCATTGATTTCCCGGTTCACCCAGAGCGGCCGCCCGCTCAGGAAGACCGCGACAACCGGTATGCCATCGGCCTTGAGTCGCTTGAGCAGCGCCAGGTCCGTTTCGTTGCCGGGCTTGTAGGCCAGCGTCGGCCGGTCTCCCTGGAACTCGGCATAGGGGTCCTCGCCAAACACCACCACCGCCACGTCGGGCTTCACTGCATAGCGACCATCGGCGGCAAGCACGGCTTCACCCCCTGCCGCCCTGGCCTGGCGCGCGATGCCCTCGTAGACCGTGTCCGCATTGGGGAAGTCCTTGCGGGTGGTGCCGGTGCCCTGCCAGTTGAGCGTCCAGCCGCCGGCCTGCTTGCCGACATCGTCGGCACCGTCGCCGGCCACGAGGATCCGCTGCTTCGGCGACAGCGGCAGGAGGCCGTTCTGGTTCTTCAGCAGGACCAGCGATTCGCGCACGGCCTGCCGGGCAACCGCGCGATGTGCCGGCGCGCCGATCAGTGCGAACTGCCCGCCGACGGCCCGCGTGGATGGCCTGCCGGCCTCGAACAGCCCAAGGCGGAACTTGACCCGCAGGATCCGGCGCACCGCATCGTCCAGGCGTTGCGGCGTGATCCGCCCATCCTTCACCGCAGCCAGCGTCGTCTCGTAGAAACCCTTCCAGCTGTCCGAGGCCATCGCCATGTCCAGGCCCGCGTTGATCGTGGCCGGGCAGTCTGTAGTGGTGCAACCCTTGACCTGTCCATGACCATTCCAGTCACCCACCACGAAGCCACCGAAGTTCATGCGGCCCTTGAGTACATCGGTAAGGTAGTGCCGGTGCCCATGCATCTTTTCACCGTTGACGCTGTTGAACGACGCCATCGCGGTCTGCGCGCCGGCGGCGATTGCCGGCGGATATCCGGCGGCGTGGATGCGCACCAGATCTGACTCGCTGATGCGGGTGTCGCCCTGGTCCTTGCCGTCAGTGGTGCCACCGTCGCCGAGGAAATGCTTCACCGAGGCGATCACATGGCGGCCATCGAGGAACTCCGGGGTTCCCACCCTGCCCTGCAGCCCCTCCACCATGGCGGCGGCATAGCTGGCCACCACGTCCGGCGATTCGGAGTAGCCTTCGTAGGTGCGTCCCCAGCGATCATCCTGGGGTACGGCAACGGTCGGCGCGAACGTCCACTCCATGCCGGTAACGCGGGTCTCCAGCGCGGTGATGCCACCGATCTGCCGCAGCAGCTCCGGATTGCGCGTGGCGCCCAGCCCGATGTTGTGCGGGAACAACGTGGCGCCAATGATGTTGCTCTGCCCGTGCACGGCATCGATGCCGAACAGCAGCGGAATGGGCTTGCCGCCTTTCGACGTGTCCATCGAGGCGTCGTAGAAGGCGTCGGCCAGCGCCAGCCATTCGGCCGGCGAGGCGTCATAGCGGCCACCGGGATCGGAGTTGCCACCGGCCAGGATCGAGCCAAGCCGGTAGCGGCGCACATCATCTGGGGTGACGCTGGCGATGTCACCCTGCACCAGCTGGCCGACCTTTTCCTCCACCGTCATTCCGGCCATCAGGTCGGTGATGCGCTTCTCCAGCGCCGGGTCCGCAGCCAGGGGCCAGATGACCTCCGGCCAGGGATCCTTGTCGGTGGCTGCGGCGGCGGCAGCCCGGTCCTGGCCGCGGCAGCCGAGCAATCCCAGCATCAGTGCGGCGACCAGCACGCCGCTGCGGATGACGAAGGCCTGCGATGTCATGGTGCTCATCCTTCCATCTGCTCCAGTTCCTTGCCCTTGGTCTCGTGCACATGCCGGACGACGAAGATCACCGAGATCACGGCAGCCACCAGGTAGATGCCGTAGGTGGCCGCCAGCCCTGCCGCGGCCAGCAGCATCGGGAACGTCACCGTGACCACGAAGTTGGAGGTCCACTGCGCCGCGCCGGCGACCGCCAGTGCCGAACCGCGGATCTGGTTCGGGAACATCTCGCCCAGCATCACCCACATCACCGGTCCCCAGGACAGATTGAAGAACACGACATAGGCATTGGCCGCCACCAGTGCCAGCGTGCCCATGCGGCCGGGCAGCTGCAGATGCCCGTCAGCCAGCGAACCGCTGGCAAACGCCACCACCACCAGTGCAAGCGACAGCGACATCCCGGCCGAGCCGAACCACAGCAAGGGCTTGCGGCCGATCCGGTCGATCAGCAGCACGGTGACCACGCAGGCACCGATGCTCAGTGCGCCGGACAGCACGTTGATCAGCAGCGCGTCGTTCTCGGAAAAGCCGACTGCCTGCCACAGCACCGCGCCGTAATAGAACACCACGTTGATGCCGACCAGCTGCTGGAAGCAGGCCAGCCCGATGCCGACCCACACGATCGGGCGGATCCGCCCGGTCGCCCGGCTCTTCAGATCGGACAGGCGCGGGCGATGATGGTCGTTGGACAGCGAGGCATCGATCTCCTCGAGCGTGGCCCTGGCCTTGTCGCTGCCCAGCAGCCGGGTCAGCACCCGCAGGGCGTCGTCCTTGCGCCGTTTCACCACCAGGTAGCGCGGGCTCTCCGGAATGGTCAGCAACAGCAGCAGGAACACCAGTGATGGCGCGGCCTGCATCCAGAACATCCAGCGCCAGGCGGCCTGCCCGCCCCATAGCGGTTCGGTCGACGCGCCCGCTGCGGCCGCCAGCAGATAGTTGGACAGGAAGGCGGCAGTGAGGCCGGTGATGATCGCGATCTGCTGCACCGTTGCCAGGCGACCGCGGTAACGGGCCGGAGCGACCTCGGCAATGTAGGCCGGCGAGATCACGCTGGCTGCGCCGACCGCGAATCCACCCACCACCCGCGCCGCAATGAACCAACCCGAGGAGACCGCCGCCCCGGCACCGAGTGCCGACAGCAGGAACATCACTGCCGACAGGATCAACACGTTGCGACGGCCCAGGCGGTCGGCCAGCCGGCCAGCACTGAACGCGCCCACCGCACAGCCCAGCAGCATCGACGCGATCTCGAAGCCCTGCATCCACTCGCCGGACCGGAACGCCCGGTGCAGGCCATCCTGGGTGCCATTGATCACGCCGCTGTCGAAGCCGAACAGAAAACCGCCAATCGTCGCCACCACGCTGATCAGTACGATCAGTCGCGTGTTCTCACCGCTGCCTGCTGCCTGGTTCATCCCCATCCCCTTGAGTGCACCGTTGCCGCGCTCAGCGCAGCAGATACTGGTTGAGCAGGTTTTCGTAACGCTCCTGCTTGCCGCTGGCCTGGTGCGGTTCGCCGAGGCGGGCGGCCAGTGCCGCCAGGTCCGGCAGGCTGAGCGTGCCACGCTCGAAATCCTGGCCGGCGCCGGAATCGAAGCTGGCGTAGCGCTGCGCACGCCATTGCTCCCACGGCGACTCGGTCAGCAGTGCATGGGCAACCTCCAGCCCGCGTGCGAACGCATCCATGCCGCCGATATGGGCAATGAACAGATCCTCCAGGTCGGTCGACTCACGGCGCACCTTCGCATCGAAGTTCAACCCGCCCTCCAGCCCGCCCTGACGCAGCACGACCAGCATTGCGCCCACGGTGTCGTACAGATCGCTGGGGAACTGGTCGGTGTCCCAACCGTTCTGTGCGTTGCCGCGGTTGGCATCGATGCTGCCGAGCAGGCCATGATCGGACGCGACCTGCAGGTCGTGCTCGAAGGTATGGCCCGACAACGTGGCGTGGTTGGCCTCGATGTTGAGCTTGAAGTCCTTGTCCAGCCCGTGTTCCTTCAGGAAGCCCACCACCGTGGCACTGTCGAAGTCGTACTGGTGCTTCATCGGCTCCATCGGCTTGGGCTCGATCAGGAAGTTGCCCTTCAGCCCGATGCTGCGGCCATAGTCGCGTGCCATGGTCAGGAAGCGCGCGAAATGCTCGATCTCCCGCTTCATCTGGGTATTGGCCAGCGACGCATAGCCTTCGCGCCCGCCCCAGAACACATAGTGCTCGCCACCGAGTTCGACCGTGGCCTCCAGGGCGGCCTTGACCTGCACGGCTGCACGCGCGACCACCGCGAAGTCGGGATTGGTCGATGCGCCGTTCATGTAGCGCGGGTGCGAGAACAGGTTGGCCGTGCCCCACAGCAGCTTGACGCCAGTGGCCTCCTGGCGTGCCTTGGCCAGGCCCACCATATGCGAGAGGTTCTTCTGGTACTGGCCGATGTCGTCGGCATCCGGCGCCAGGTCGATATCGTGGAAGCACCAGTACGGCACGCCCAGCTTGGTGAAGAACTCGAACGCCGCGTCCACCTTGGCTTCTGCCGTGGCCAGTGGCGAGGCGGCCTCCCACGGGAACTGCCGGGTGCCCGGGCCGAACGGATCGTGCCCGGCATTGCAGAAGGTGTGCCAGTAGCACACGGCGAAGCGCAGATGCTCCTGCATGGTCTTGCCACCGATGACCCGGCTGGCATCGTAGACCTTGAAGGCAAGCGGATTGTCCGAGCCCTTGCCCTCGAACGGAATGCGGCCGACGCCGGGGAAGTACTCCTTGGCGCCGATGAAGGGCTGCGTGCTCATGGTGCGTGCTCCTGTCGTTGTACGGGGTGTCGTGGAGGAGCCATCAACCGCGCTGCAGCGGCGTGATGGCATCGAGATGACTGAGGAAGCGTGCGTAGGCCCGTGCATAGGCATCGCTGCGATCCGGATCCGGTCGTGCGGACAGCGCGGGATCGACGGTGACGTGCCGTGCGGTGATGTCGCTGATCGAAGTGGCGTTGCCCTGCGATCGGGCGAGCGCCCACAGCGCCTGCAGCGCCGCTCCAAACGCCGCACCCTCGGCCTGCACCGGGACCTCCACCGGCAGGCCGAATACATCGGCCACCAGCTGACGCCAGGCAGCGCTGTTGCTGCCGCCGCCGGTGAGCACGATGCGATCGAACTGCATGCCCGCGCGGACGAAGGCGTCGTAGCCGTACTTCAGGCTGTAGGTCGCGCCCTCCATGGCGGCGCGGTACACATGCGCCGGGGTGAAATTGGCAATGTCCAGGCCAGCCAGCACCCCCTTGCCGAGCGGCAGGTCAGGGGTACGTTCGCCATTGAGGAACGGCAGCATCACCAGGCCCCCTGCCCCCGGCGGCGTTGCGCGAAGATGCGCGTCGCCGTCGCGGCTGCTGAAACCGAAGGCGCTGGCCACGCGTTCAGTGGCCACGGTGCAGTTCATGGTGCAGATCAGCGGCAGCCAGCCCCCCGTGGACGAGCAGAACGCCGCCCACGCGCCATCCGGATCGATCACCGGCGAGGCGGAATACGCAAACAGCGTTCCGGAGGTTCCCAGGCTCATCGCCAGCCGCCCTTCCGTGACGCAGCCGGTGCCGATCGCCGCCATCATGTTGTCGCCGCCACCAACGGCCACCTTCACCGCCGCTGCAAGCCCGAGCGCGGCCGCGGCCTCCGGCGCGATATCGAACAGGGCATCGGGCGCAGCGATCGGCGGCAGGCAGGCAGCAAGATCACGATCAGGATCGGTGGCGCGCAGCAGTTCCTGCGACCAGGTGCGCGTGCGCACGTCCAGCCAGCCGGTGCCGGACGCATCGCCAAGCTCGCAGAACCGCTGCCCGGTCAACACGAAATTCAGGTAGTCGTGTGGCAGCAGGATGGTCGCCAGCCGCGCATAGGCGTCGGCACGGTGGGTGCGGGTCCAGGGCAGCTTGG
Source organism: Stenotrophomonas sp. T8 (assembly GCF_051853085.1). NCBI lineage: Bacteria > Pseudomonadati > Pseudomonadota > Gammaproteobacteria > Lysobacterales > Lysobacteraceae > Stenotrophomonas > Stenotrophomonas sp. T8. The sequence continues at coordinate 1,978,553 of NZ_CP195329.1, forward strand.
ACGCTGTGTAGCCGGCCAGGATCGGGTTGCCCGCCAGCGTTATGGTTCGTTGGAACCCGCCCACGGCGTCCATGATCTGGATGCATTCGGCCGAGGTGCTGGTGTCGCACCACAGCTTGGCCGGTGCCAGCACCTCGCCAGCATCGTCAACTGGCACGAATCCATGCTGCTGGCCCGATACCGCCAGCGCAACGATGCGTGCGCGCAGCGAGGGATCGATCCGGGCAAAGCAGTCGCGCAGGGCCGACACCCAGTCGGCCGGCGCCTGTTCACGGCTGCCATCGGCACCGCTGTCCAGCGCGAGCGGCGCGCTGGCCGAGGCCACCACCGCCTGCTTCCGCGGGTCATAGACCAGCACCTTCAGGCTCTGCGTCCCTGCATCGATCCCTGCAACCAGACCCATCGAAACCGCCTCCGATCAAAAAAGGTAGCGCTAACATTCCGTGGACTCAAAAAGGGGGCGTGGTGTCCGGCCCCCTCGTTGCCACCGCGCGCGTCATCGCCCGCGGTGTTGCCGCACTGTAACCAGCCGCAGCGGAAAAAGCGTGCTGCAACGCAAAACCCTGCTACGCGCTTGCTGCCGTCGAACGCCACACGTCCACGCCGGACCTGCAGTACTGCGCGATGAAATCCGCCTGCGCCGGCATCTGCGCGGCGGCCTGCTGCACAGGCCGTTGGATGCCCTTCAACAAGGTGCGCAGATCGACATCACTCACGGCCCGCGCCAGCGGGTGCGCAGGACCGGGCGCGATGCCCTGCCCGAGCAGCACGCTGGTCCAGGATTCGACGCGGAACAGCTCGCCGGGGTCCTGCCACGCATGCGCACGCTCGCGCCACGCCTGCAGCCGATGCTGCAGCGACTCGGGCACGCGCATCTCGCGACAGGCCTTCCACATCGGTTCGCTGCGCTGCGTGGCGTGGTAGTGCAGGATGATGAAGTCGCGCACGTGCTCCATTTCCTGGCGGCTGACATCGTTGTACAGCTGCACCAGCGATGCACTGATGCCGTCGAACGGGAACAGCTGGATCAGCCGCACCACTGCGCTGATCGTCAGATGGATGCTGGTCGACTCCAGCGGTTCGATGAAGCCGCTGGCCAGCCCGAGCGACACCACGTTCCTGTTCCAGGCCTTCAGCCGGCGTCCACTGCGGAACGGCACCTTCCATGGATCGCGCAAGGGTGGAGCCCCGGCATCGCGCAGCAGTTTCGCGGCGGCCTCGTCATCGGACAGATGGCGGCTGTCATACACCAGCCCGCAGCCAACGCGGTGCTGCAGCGCGATGTGCCAGCGCCACCCCGCCTCGTGGGCGATCGCCCGGGTATAGGGCGCCGGCGGCGCCACCGCTTCGGTCTGCACCGCCACGGCCCGGTCGCACGGCAGCCATTCGTGCCAGTCCTCGTAGCCGGTGCACAGTGCCTGCTCGATCAGCAGGCCGCGGAAGCCGGTGCAGTCGATGAACAGATCGCCCTCGATCACCTGGCCGTCGTCCAGCACCAGCGCCTGCACCGAACCGTCGTGCGCGTGCTGCCTGACCTGGGCGATCCGGCCTTCGATCCGGCGCAGGCCGTGGGCCTCGGCCCTGCCGCGCAGGAACCTCGCATACAGACCGGCATCGAAGTGATACGCATAGCTGGCCTGCGGCTGGGTGTGCAGCGAAAAGCGGTCGCCACGCGAGGCGATGCTCTCCAGGCAGAAGTCGCCCAGGTCCGAGGGCATACCGCGGCGCAGGCTGTCCAGCCAGAAGTGATGGAAGGGGGCCGCCCAGGTGCCATGGCCGATGGTGCCGAACGGATGGAAGAAGCGATCGCCCGGCAGGCGCCAGTTCTCGAACGAGATCGACAGCTTGAAGGTGCCGGCCACCGCGCGCAGGAACTCCTGCTCGTCGATCTGCAGGAAGCGGTGGAAGGTGCGGATCGGCGGCACAGTGGACTCACCGACACCGACCGTGCCGATCTGCTCGGACTCGACCAGCGTGATCTGCAGCTGGTCACGGAACTGGTGCGCAAGCGCGCAGCCGGCCAGCCAACCCGCCGTACCGCCACCGGCAATGACCACCTTGCGGATGCGCCCTGAAGGCGTGCTCTGGGTATCCAAAACGACGCCCTCTCTCAACGGTTGAGCCTGCCCAGCAGCATCGCGCGCATGCGGCGGGCGCGCTGCTCGTCGAACGGTGCCAGATCCCCGCGCGCGGCGTCAGGCAGGTGCTGCCCCGCGCGCTCGCCAGGGCCGAATGCGTAGTAGCGGAAGAGCCCTTCCCAGGCCTGCTTTTCGCGCGCCGGCAGATCACGCACGGCCCACATCGCGTGGTGCAGCGCCGCCAGCGCGGATCCCAGCCAGGCCGGCGAGCTTCGCCACCAGTAGTTCACCAGCACGTTGAACGGTTCCAGGCTGCGTACATGGTGCCACCACATGCTGGGGATGAAGATCGCATCGCCGGGCCCAAGCACCGCGCGGCGCGCGTGCGCCAGCGCCTCGCGGAAACGTGGATGCCGATCGAAGTCGGGCTGTTCGAAGTCCACCACGCTGACCACCTGTCCCCCCGGCGTGGGATCGAGCGGGCCCGGATACAGATTGTCGATCTGGTCGGGCGGGAACAGGGTGAACTCGCGCTGCCCCACCGCGCAGCAGGCGAGGTTGTCGGGTGTGTCGAAATGGCACGAGGCCGTCACCCGGTTGCCGATCCAGATGCTGGCGGTGGCGTCGATGCCCTGCTTGGCCAGACCGGCGTCGTTGGCCTGCGCGAATGCCGGTAGCAGTGCCCGCGCGATCGGCAGCGAGGCCACGTAGTAGGTTGGCGGTTGCGGTGCATGCAGCGTCATGGCGATCTCTTCCAGCACCTGGGCCAGCCCACCGCGCCGTACTTCGAAGTTCAACCGGGTGAAGTCCGCGCTGTAGAACGGGCGCCCCCCGATCTCGGCGCCGCCGAACGAGTACTGGATGGGCGCACCCGCATCGACGCTGCACAGGTACGCCATTGCGTCCTGCACCCCGCCCAGCCCGGCCTGGACCAGTGGCCAATCGGTGGCGATGCCGCGCAGTACGACCGGGTCACCGGCCTCCACCAGGGCCGCCAGTGGCAAGGCGGCAGGATCGATGCCTTCCAGGATCCGCATCGGCAGGCTGGCGTGCACCGGTCAGTTCCTGGCCGCCTGCGCGGTGCCGTGCTGGACGCGGAGACGGCGCTGCTTCTCGGCGATCAGGCGGCGCATGTTATGCAGAGAGGCAAGCATCAGGTATGCACCTTCCAGGTAACCGGCGCGGTTCAACGCAGCCAGGCGCGAACTGTCCAGCGCCGCCAGGCGCTCGCGGTCGATGCCGTGCAATCCGCTCACGCTCACCCGGTGGTGCGCCGCGATCTGCACGTCGAGCGTGACCGGCTGGATGAGGCCACAGTCGTCGAGCATCGTGAACATCCCGGCCGCGAAGGCACTGCCCTCGTGGATGCCGCGCAGCACGCTGGCGATGTGGTCCAGGTAAGGGGTGTTGCCGCCCTGCGGCAGGAACACCGGCTCGCCGCCCCCGTCGGTGACGCGCGGATGGTCCAGGTCCACGTGCATCACCGCATCCTGGGTGAGCAGGCCATCCACGTAGTGCTCCTGGAAGCCGATCAGGAACGGCCCTTTGGCCGCCGCGCCAGGCAGGTAGGAAGCATTCCAGCGCCCGTCCTGCAGGAACAGGTTCTCGTGTTGCTCGAAACCCAGCAGGGCCACGGACTGCCACGCTTCCGTCCCGGTTTCCCTGCGCAGGAAGATCGGATACTCACGCTGCAGTTCTGCGAACTCGCTGGGATAGGCCGGCACCATGCCCACGGCATCGCCGAACTGCGGCCCGAATCCGGTGGCGACCTTCAGGTCCCGATGCGCGATGTTGTTGAGCATTTCGTAGCGGGCCATCAGGGTATCCAGTGCGGGGTGGCTGGCCGGCAGCGTAGCGCAGGCGCGACAGCTGCGGCGACACCGTCCCGGCACGGCACCGCTGGCGGGCAGCGGTGCCGTGCCGGACGCATCGGCAGCCAGGCTCAGAACTTGTAGCGGACGCCCAGCATGTAGCGCGGGCTCTGGTCAGCCAGCTTGACGATCATCTGCGACGTGCGCGAGCGCCACCGCACATCCTCGCCGGTCAGGTTGATCGCCTCCAGGCTGAAGGACCAGTGGTCATCCAGCGCGTAGTTGACGCTGAGATCCCACTGCTCGTACGGCTCCACATAGTACGGATTGCGGCTGGAGCCCTGGTTGGCCAGGATCAGGTACTGGTCGCGCCAGTTCCATGCCAGGCGCACCGACCACCCGTACTTCTCGTACATCAGCATGGCGTTGGCGGTGTCGCTCAGGCCGGTGAGCGAGAACTGGTCGATGCCCGGATCGCCGCCATTGTTGTAGCCGACATCACCTTTGACCACGGTGTAGTTGGCCAGCACGCCGAAGCCGGTGTCACCGAAGAAGTACTGGCCGCCCAGCTCCCAGCCATGCAGCTTGGATTTGTTCTGGTTGATCGGGCGATTGACGTTGAACTGGTACAGCGGATCGTTGGGCTGCCCATACAGATCGTAGGCCGCTTCGGTGGCCAGCACCTGCGCATCAGTGCCGTTGTAGGCGCCGAGGCCGGCAGGATTGTTTCGCAGCAATGCCAGCGCGGTGAACAGCGAGGTGTCGTTGGCCGAGCAGGCAGCGGCATTGGCCGGCCCGACCTGGGCGACGCAGGCGCCGCTGGTCAGGAAGTCCAACGCCGCCCGCGCATCCGGCCCGGAGGTCGGGTCGGTGAGGCCGTAGAGGCTTTCCTGGACGACGGTGTTGCCGATGAAGTTGCTGACCGACTTGTTCCAGTAGGTCAATGACACATAGCTGGCATCGGCGAAGTACCACTCCAGCCCCAGGTCGAGGTTGTCCGATTCCAGCGGCTTCAGGCTCGGGTTCTGCGAGTTGCCGCTGGCGCGCGACGAGGGGTCGATCAGCACCGAGCCGAACGGCTGCTGGGCCCCGGGTCCTGCATAGAGATTGCCGTACGGCGCGCGGGCGATGCTCTTGCCGAACGAAACGCGGCCCTTCAGTTCCTCGGTGAGGTCGATGCTGAAATCAAGGTTGGGCAGGATGTAGCTGTAGCGCGCCTTCTCTGTGAAGGGCTGCTGCTCATCGGACAGCACGATGCGGAAATCGTTGTTGGCCTGCCACTCGATGGACTCGGGGACGGCAATGACCGAGGTCGACACCACGTCAGTGGTTTCATAGCGCACGCCCAGGCGGGTGTTGGTGCGCATGCCACCCAGCTCCCCGTCCAGCTCCACCTGGAAGTACGCCGCCTTGGTCTTTTCTTCGACGAAGTTGTCGGCCGCGCGTTGCGGGTTCACACCCAGGCCGACGCCGTACTCGCGCGATGCCCATTGCGCGAGCTGCCCGGCATTGCCGCGCCAGGCGGGCCAGCTGTTGGCACTGTAGTCGTCGAACAGGCCGACGATGCTGACCGGCTGCAGCAGGTCCATCAGGCCTGCGGCGGTATCCCGGTCCACGTTGGCCACGCCCCAGTCGCCCAGGGTCGAGTAGGCCTCGGCGGCCTGGATGCGGTGGGTGGTGGACTTGTTGGTGTCCACGCCGAACTGGAAGCGCCCGTGGTCGAAGTTCCATTCGCCATCGACGCGCGCCTGCTTGATCTCGCTGATCTGGGTCTGCGCGTTGACGCGCAGCACCTGCGTGCCAACCTCGCCTTCCTGGAAGCCCGGATTGACCACGCCATTGGTCCCGGCGAGCGCATCGGCGGTGCTGGGATACCAGACCTGGGTGCCAACCGGCAGGCCATTGTTGAAGTTCAGCTCCTGCACCCAGGAGCCACCGCAATGCGGGCCACGGGTACAGTTGTTGGTGCCGGCGATGCTCATGAAGATCGAACCACCGCCGGTGAGCGGATCATTCGGGCGGCTCTCGTTCTTCGAGTTGTGCGCATCGAAGCTGAGCTTGAAGCGGTCGCTGACATTCCAGACGGCGTTGAAGCCCAGCGAACCCAGCTTGTACTCCTGCATGCTGCGCTGCTGCTCCAGGCCGAAATCCTTGGTGCCGGCGATTTCACGGATGTAGACCGGCGTCGCGACGGCGCCACTGGTGTCGAACTCGACGTTGGTGTAGTTACTGTTCTGCAACCACATGCCCTGCTCGCCACGATTCTCGGTGATCTCGTTGGTCGAGTACGTGTAATCCACGGTCAGAGTCAGGCTGTCCGTCGGTGCGAACTGCAGCACGGCCTGGCCGTTGACGCGTTCGCGCTCGAATTCGGAGAACGCGTAGCGCAGGTCGTTGGGCCGCGCGTAAAGCTGGCCGACGGCCGGAGCATTGACCACGGTCGGGTTGCCCGGCATCGACCCTGTCCACGGCTGCACGTTCCAGTAGTTCTCCGTGGCCTGCACCGAGCCACCCTTGCGCTTCTGCTGGCTCGCGCTGAGGCTGACGCCAAAGGTCTTTTCCGGATTGCTGTAACTGAAGATGCCCGACAGCTCCGGTGTCAGGTCATTGTCAAACGGCTGGCTCTGGTCGGACACCAGCTTCGCCCCGGCGCTGGCCACGATGCCGGCGTGATCGAGCGGACGCGAGGTCAGGATGTTGATCGTCGCACCGATGCCACCGCTGGGCACCTGCGCCTGGCTGGTCTTGTAGACCTCGATACCATTGATGGCCTCGGCGGCCAGCTGCGCGAAATTGAAGGCGCGGGTGCCGCCGTCGACACCGCCGATGGCGACCTGTCCAGAGGCACCGAATGCATCGGCACCCGGCATCTGCCGACCGTTGAGCGTGACCATGTTGAACTGGGGGCCGAAGCCACGCGCGGTCACCTGCGCACCCTCGCCGTCACGGCGCTCGATGGAGATGCCGGTGATGCGCTGCAACGACTCGGCAAGATTGGTATCGGGGAACTTGCCGATGTCCTCGGCACTGATCGCGTCGACCACGCCCGCCGAGTCGCGCTTGATGTCCATGGCCTGGCTCAGGCTGTTGCGTATGCCCGTGACCTGCACTGCATCAAGCTGGGTGGGTTGCGACTGGCTCTGCGGCTGCGGCCCGGTCGCCGGTGCGGCGTCCTGCGCAAAGGCGGGATTGATGACCAGGGCACCACCCACGAAGGTGAACATGGCCCGGGACCGGAACTTCGCCAACGCGCGGCTCATGAACCGGACCTCGGGCCCGGGGTGCCACGGAAACTGCAGGTGCTCATGAAAGTCCCCTCTGACATACGATCGAATGGATGTACCGCCCCCTCCCAGGGGCACGCACGGGCGTGGCCCGCATTCCAAACCGAACAGCACGGGTGCTCGGGCACGCCGCGACTTACACTTGCTTTTCAAGCCTGCCAGGACAAACACGCGGCAAAGAAGGCAGCCTCCCGGACCCTGGATCCCCGTCCGACTGGTAGCGCTACCATCGCGTTGCAGCGGAGAGTAATCACCGAGGTTCGCCGTTGTCACCATGCAGCGCAGCAAAACCGCCTGCGCGCCAAACAGCTGATGACTCGGCCGTTGCTGCATCCGGTCACGCTCACCCGACGTAGGAAAGATGCCCGCACTTGCGGGTCATCCAGAAAGGAACGCACCGTGAACGCTCTTCAGCGCATCGCCGCCGCAGTCGGCTTCGCCGTACTCGTTTCGTCCGGCTCCTCGGTTTTCGCCGCCAACACCGTCATCGTGGGCGGGGCAGAAATGTACCCCACCAGGACCATCGTCGAGAACGCCGTCAATTCCAAGGATCACACCACGCTGGTTGCAGCGGTCAAAGCAGCCGGCCTGGTCGACACCCTCAACGGCGCCGGGCCCTTCACTGTTTTCGCGCCCACCAATGCGGCCTTCGACAAGCTGCCTGCAGGCACTGTCGATACACTGGTGAAGCCTGAAAACAAGGCACAGCTGACCCGGATCCTGACCTACCACGTCGTCCCGGGCAGCTACAGTTCCGCCCAGCTTCTGGCCGATGCCCGCAAGCACGGCGGCAAGGCCACCCTGAAGACCGTGCAGGGTGAGCCTCTCACCGTGGCGCTCCACGATGGCAAGCTCTGGGTCATCGACGCAAAGGGTGGAAAGGCAGGCATCAGCATTGCAGATGTCGGCCAGTCCAACGGCGTCATCCACGTGGTCGACACCGTGCTGATGCCCAGGTAAGCGGCCTCACGCAACGGGCATCCGGCGCGATGCCCGTTGCCCGGGCCCGGTCATCCCGACGTCACCATGCGGATCCCTGCCCGGCATGGCGTAGTAGCTACCACTCCGGCCCGAGCAGCTTGGTCACTTCGGCCTCCAGTTTCTGCGCGGCCTCGTCCTGGGAGGCGACCTTGATGCACAGCCCCGACTGCGCCGGCCCCGGCACCAGCTGGTAGCGGTTGATGGTGCCGCCACCGTCGCCGTCCAGCGCTACCCGCGCCACTACCGTTCGGCCATTGGCGTGGAAGGTCCAGTCCTGATAATCAAACATGCCTAAGTTGCTGTGCGGCCAAGATGTCATCCCACTTTAGGCGGCACGCCAGTGAAGAACGCTCCAGGAAGATGTTCAGCGCGCGTGGACATGATGGCGACAGGGCCTATCGCAGTGTCCGCGCCAACTGCAGGACATCGGCGAAGAAGGAGGGATAGTCGTCCTGTGGAGCGCTGTGGGTCTCGCGCCGGTGGACCAGACGCACGGCGACCACCCGCTGTTCCGGGACGATCATCAGGTATTGGCCCAGGTAGCCGTTGGCGGCAAAGCCGACGACCGGCCCCCGTGTGATGTCGTAGAGATCGGCGCGCTTCAGTCCGCGCGCGGAGATCTGGCTCCGGCGGCGGGCTTCAACTCAAGCAGCGTCTCCCGGTCGTGCATCACCAGGACCGCGTCGGAATGCGCGCCACGCGCGTTGCGCTCGATCGCGGCGAGGGCTTCGGCACGCGTCGCCGCTTGGCTGGGCCCGGCGATGCCGAACACCAGGGCCAGGGCGCAGGACAACCAGCAGGATCCTGGCATCGCAATCTCGTCCAATGAGTGTGCGTGCAGTGTGACTACATGCGTAGTCACACTGCAGTGGCTGAAGTGATGGCGCGCTTGCGTGCTGAACGTGGGCTGGGCGCCACCCCCGGCCCACCTGCAACGCGGTCGACCGCAGCGGTCGCCATGCAGCGCCGCACGGTATGATGCGGCGACCCGGAACCTGCGATGATTGCAGCGGCCGCCCATCCGCTGATCGCGCGCCAGGCCCCCCCTGCGCCGGGGTCGGTGCAGGTGCCGCTGAAGCCCCACTCCATGCTTGCCTCCCAAGCCCCCCTCCTGATCTGGGCAGCGGTCGCCGTTGCCACCCTCGGCCTGCTGTTCCGTCCTTTCCGCATCCCCGAATATGTGTGGGCGCTGGGCGCTGCCGCCGTGTTGCCGCTGCTGGGCGCCGTGTCGCTGCACACCGCATGGGGCGCAGTGGCCGAAGGCCGCGACGTCTACCTGTTCCTGGTCGGCATGATGGTGCTGGCCGAACTGGCGCGGCGCGAAGGCCTGTTCGATTGGCTGGCGTTGTACGCGGTGCGGCATGCGGGCGGATCCGGGCGACGCCTGTTCGACCTGGTGTTCCTGGTCGGCACGCTGGTGACCGTGTTCCTGTCCAACGATGCAACGGCCGTAGTGCTGACGCCGGCGGTCTACGCCGCCTGCAAGGCGGCGCGCGCCAACCCCCTGCCCTACCTGTTTGTCTGTGCCTTCATCGCCAATGCGGCCAGCTTCGTGCTGCCCATTTCCAATCCGGCCAACCTGGTGGTGTACGGCCAGCACCTGCCGCCGCTGCTGCAGTGGCTGGCGCAGTTCGCGCTGCCGTCGGCGGCGGCGATCGGTGCCACCTATCTGGTCCTGCGCTGGGTGCACCGGCGCGAGATCGCCCAGCCGCTGGTGGCCGCGCCGGCGCATCGCCCGTTGACCGACGGCGGCCGGCTGAGCGCACTGGGCGTGCTGTTCACCGGCACCGTGTTGCTGGTCACGTCCGCCTTGAACGGGCCATTGGGCCTGACCACGTTCTGTGCGGGCACGCTGAGTGTGGCCGTGGTGGCGATCCGCCAGAGGCGCAGCCCGCTGCCACTGCTGCGACACGTGTCCTGGGGCGTGCTGCCGCTGGTGGCGGGACTGTTCGTGCTGGTGGAAGCGGTGGCGCAGACCGGTGTCATCCAGAGCGCGGCCAGCGCGCTGCAGGCTCTGGCGCAGGCATCTCCCCGCCAGGCCAGCTGGCTGGCCGGTGGCGCGGCTGCGCTGCTGAGCAACGTGGCCAACAATCTGCCGGTCGGCCTGGCCGCCGGTTCGCTGGGGCAGATGGCCGACCTGCCGGCGCAGACCCGTGCCGCATTGCTGGTCGGCGTGGATCTGGGGCCCAACCTGTCGGTCACCGGTTCGCTGGCGACAATGCTGTGGCTGGTGGCGCTGCGCCGCGAGGGCGAGCATGTCAGCGCGCTCGACTTCCTGCGCGTCGGCGCGCTGGTGATGCCGCCGGCGTTGATCGGAGCACTACTGCTGCTCTGATCGGCGCGCAAGCGGCATGCGCTGCTAGAAGGCCACCTGCAGGCGGGTGTTGAAGGTGGTGCCTTCATCCCTGCCCTGGCCGGTGCCGCTGCGGTTGCGGGTCTGCCAACGGATCGCCTCGAACATCACGCGGCTGAAGTCGTTGAGATACCAGTTCGCACCCAGCGTCCACGCGTGGCCGGTACCGCCACTGGGCAGCTCGGCATAGTCCACGTCTTCGTAGCGCCCTTTCAGTTCCCATGCCCCGGCGCCGCCGCGGGTGACAGGATCGGCCACTTTCACCCGGCCCCAGGTGCCGGCCTTGCCCGAATAGGCCGGCCTTGCACCGGCCAGGAACCAGCCCGCCGAGATCGCCCAGGCCTGGTGGTCCAGATCGTAGCGCCCGCTGGCGCCGGCCCCGCGCAGGTTGCGCGTACCCCATTCGCCGGTCGCCCAGGCCGGCCCGAAGAAGCCTGCCAGTTCCGCGCCATAGGACGTGCTGCGCTCGGCGCCCAGCAGTGTGCCCGGCGCAATCTTGACCAGGTCGTTGAAGTGCCCGGCGATGGCCGAACTGCGGACGACGCCGCTGGCGCTTGCGGCAATCTCCTCGTGGAAGGCCCAGGCCCCCAGGTGCACCGTGACTGCGTCGTTGGCCACCGGGTTCCAATGCACGCGCGTGGCCCAGGTCTGGCTGTCGTTGTCGGTGCCGGCGTTGTTGAGATCGTTGCCGGCCACCGACAGGCTGGCATGCCAGTTCTTGCCGTACACGCGCTCGGTCAGGCCGACACCGAACAGGCCGCGCTGCGGCATCATCAGCGTGCCGACCACGTTGCGGTCCTGGAACGGCGTGTTGGAGGTGCTGCTGGAGCCGTCGATACCCCGGTCGTTGAGGCGGTTGCCTACGGTCAGGTCGGCCGGCAGCCCGAACAGGCGGTGGTCAACGGTGGCGTAGACCGACTTCCACGCCACCGCGTTGTCGGCGAAGTCACCTTCCACCGCCCAGCCGAGGATGCCGTAGCGGCCTTCGGCGCCCAGCCGCACCGAGCGGATCTCGGTACCGGAGATGTTGCGGTCACTCACTGACGATCCATCGGTGCTGGATGCGTCGACGAACAGGCGTCCGCGCGGACGGAACACCACGCTGCCATCGGCACTGCTGAACTCCGGTGCGCCCTTGGACCAGGTGACCTTGGGCGCCTTGGCCTGGCTGGATTCCAGTGCGGCGACGCGGGTGTCCAGCGCGGGGGCCTGCGTTGCGGCCGCCGCACCGGCGGTGCTGTGCCCGCCCTCCACGGCGCGGAGGCGTGCTTCCAGTTGCTGGATCTGCAGTGCCTGCTGCTGCACCAGGCGTGACAGCTCAGCCTGGCTCAGCGGCGCGGGCAGCGAAGACGTGGACTGGGCGCCGGCATGGCCACTGGCCAACAGCAGGCCGAGCGCGACCGACAGCGCTGCCAGCGGCAGCACGGTGGAATGGTTCATGGACTCTCTCTCCGGCCAGCCGGCCCCCTGGCCCGGCGCTGGCCTGTTGCGGTGGTGCGGGGGAAGATCGGGGGAGGAAGCGCGCGCCGCCGGATCGGCCCGGCGGCGCGGCAGGCGGGCTCAGCCCGGCCCGGTCAGCTGGTGGCCTGGGCCTGGGCGTTGGGACGCCAGGTGATCAGCTTGTTCTCGACCACGTCCAGCAGCGCGTCGATGACCAGCACGAAGGCGGCAAGGATGATGATGCCGGCAAACACACCGACGGCGTTGAAGTTGCCTTCTGCCTGCGCAATCAGGTAACCCAGGCCCGCCGAGGCGCCGAGGTACTCACCGATGATCGCGCCGACCACGGCGAAGCCCACCGAGGTGCGCAGCGAGGACAGGATCCAGCTGGCTGCTGCCGGGAAGTAGACATGGCGTAGCAGGTCGCTGCGGCTTGCGCCCAGGATGCGGGCATTGGCCAGTACCACCGGATTCACCTCGCGTACGCCCTGCATGGCATTGAAGAACGTGGTGAAGAACACCAGGGTGACCGCCAGCGCCACCTTCGACCACAGGCCCAGCCCCAGCCACAACACGAAAATCGGGGCCAGCACCACGCGCGGAATTGCGTTGAAGCCTTTGATGAAGGGATCGAGGATGCGCGCCGAGCGGCGGCTCAGGCCCAACCAGACACCGCCGGCCACGCCGAGGCCGGTGCCGATGATGTAGCCCAGCGCGGTTTCGGTCAGGGTGATGTAGACGTGCTGGTAGAACGACGTATCGGACAGCCAGGTCCAGGCCTGCTGCACGATCGCCGTTGGCGAGGGGAAGAAGAACGGATCGATCACGCCCAGCGCGATGCCGCCCTCCCAGCCGCCGAACACGGCCACAACCAGGGCCAGTTGGATGAACTTGTCAGTCTTGGCGTGCATAGCTCTTCTCCACTTCGCCGCGCAGGCAGGCCCAGATGTCGCGGTACAGGTCGGTGAAACGGTCATCCAGCTTGATCTCGGCCACGTTGCGCGGGCGTTCCAGATCCACGTCGAAGCTGCGCACCACGCGGCTGGCCGGACCGGATGACAGCACCACCACGCGGTCGCCCAGGGCGATCGCTTCTTCCAGATCGTGGGTGATCAGGATCACCGAGCGCCGGTCCTCCTGCCACAGGCGCAGCAGTTCGTTCTGCATCAGGTGCCGGGTGTGGATGTCCAGCGCCGAGAAAGGTTCGTCCATCAGGATCACCTTCGGCTCGACGATCAGCGCCTGCGCCATCTGCACGCGCTTGCGCTGGCCACCGGACAACTGGTGCGGATAGCGGTGCTCGAAACCGGCCAGGCCGACCTTGGCCAGCCACGCGTTGGCCTTGGCCTTGCGTTCGGCTTCGGGCACACCACGGAAGCGCAGGCCGAGCTCAACGTTCTGGTAAGCCGTCTTCCACGGCAGCAGCGCGTCCTGCTGGAACAGGTAGCCGACCGACTCCTGGACGCCGCTGACCGCACGGCCATCGATGCTGACCTGCCCGGACGACGGCTTCAGCAGGCCCGCCACGGAATTGAGGATGGTGCTCTTGCCGCAGCCGGTCGGCCCGACGATGGCAAGGAACTCGCCGTCCCCCACCTGGATGTCGACATCACGGACGGCGGTGAATTCGCCGAAGGACATGGTCACCTTGTTGATGGCGACCATGGTCTGTGCAGGCTCCAGCTGCGGTGCGCCATTGAGCTGGCGCACGGTGGCATTGAGGGCCATGGGGTTACCTCCGCTTACGGTTGGGCAGCCGGCGCCGCGGCGTTGGCACGCTCGACGAAGGCATTGGTGTAGGTGCGGGACAGATCGATGTTGGCCTTGGCCACATCCGTATTGAACTCGCGCAGCACCTTCAACGGCGTTTCCAGATCAGCCGGCGTGAAATGACCGTCGCGGGTGAAGATCGCGCGGGCGTTCTCCACCGCGCGCGCATAGGTGGCGCGGTCGCCGGAGACGTAGCTGTCCGGCAGCGCCGCAACGATGTCTTCAGCACTGTTGTCGGCGATGAACTTCAACGCCATCTGCTCGGCGCGGGCGATCTTCTCGGCCGCTTCGGGGCGCTTGTCCAGGAAGCTCTGGTTGGCGTACATCACCGAGGTCGGGTACAGGCCGCCATAGACCTGGCGGGCGCCGTCATCGCTGCGCGCGTCGAGGAGGATCTTCCCGACCTTGCGCTCGGTGATCAGGGTGGCGGCCGGGTCGTAGTTGACCAGCAGGTCGATCTTGCCCTGCTCCAGCGCGGCCACCGCAGCCGCGCCCGAGCCGACGCCGATCAGCGAGACACTGTCGACGGGGATATCGTGCTGAGCGAGGAAGTGACGGACGAAGAAGTCCGACGATGAGCCCGGCGCGGTGATCCCGACCTTCTGGCCCTTGATGGTTTCCGGGCGTGCCGGATCGAAGCTGGCATCCTCGCGGCCGGCCATCACCAGGCCGGAGTTGCGCGAGAGCAGCACGAAGGCCACCACGTCCTTGCCCTTGGCCTGCATCTGGATGGTGTGGTCGTAGAAGCCGACGGCCACGTCGGTGGAATTGGCCACCAGCGCCTGCAATACCTTGGAGCCGCCCTGGGCGAAGTTCTCGGTCTTCACCTGCAGGCCGACGTCCTTGAAGTACCCCTTGGCGTCGGCGATGAAGAACGGCAGGTTGTTGAGGTTGTAGGAGCCGACGCTGATGCGTACCGGTGCATTGTCATCACCGCCGGCGGATGCGCCTTCGGTGCGCCCGCTGTTGCTGCATCCGGCCGCGGCCAGACCAGCCGCGCACAGCGCGGCCATCAAGAACTGCTTGTACATCATCCCTCCCAGGAGTGAAGCATCTACGTTGTAATGGCGGGCATGCGCACCTGCGCCGGCCCGTCCGGGTTCAGATCATGCCGCTGACGTCCATTGGCGGGCTTGGGTGGAACCGGCCACGGCAAGTGCTGGCGTGGTGGCAAACACGCGTCCTTCGAACAGCCGGCGTGCGGTGCGCACGACGCTGGCAACGACCGGCGCGTCCTGCGAGCTGCGACTGAGGCCCACCTCCAGGGCCCCGCTCGGATGTTCGAGGGTAATGCTGCCGGGAACGGACAGGCATCCGACCAAAGTGTGGGCCAGCGTGCCCGGCGTAACGGCGGCGGTGGCCAGGCCGACCGCGCCGGTAATGGCCAGCGCGGTGTGGCATTGATGCGGCATGAAATAGCGCACCTGCAGATCGCCCCCATGTTGCGGCGCCGACAGCAGCACCGGCTTCGGAATGACCTTGTTGCCGGCGTCGGCGATGCCCATGCGGGCGCCCGCCTCGATGCGCAGCGCTTCCAGCCGGCGCATGAATACCGCGTCCGCGTTCAGTTCGGCGGGCGGGGTATCGCCGCGCACGCCCAGATCTTCTGCGCGCACCAGCATCATCGGCATCGCGCAGTCCACCAGGCTGACCGGCACGCCATCGATGGTTTCCTGCGCGTGGCCGCTGGGCAGCAGCTTGCCGGTGCGGGCGCCTGCCGCATCAAGGAAAGCGAGCCTGACCGGCGAGGCCGAGCCCGGCGCGCCGGCAATGCGCGTGTCACCGCGGTACACCACGTTGCCGCCGGGCGTTTCCACCGTGGCGATGATCAGCTTGCCGGTGTTGACGTTGTGGATGCGCACCTCGGTCTGCGGATCCTGCGCCTGCACCAGCCCACGCTCGATGGCATACGGGCCTACGGCCGCCAGCATGTTGCCGCAGTTCGGCGAGGTATCCACCACCTGCTGCTCTACCCGCACCTGGGCGAACAGGTAGTCGACATCGGCGTCCGGACGGCTGGAGCGGTCGATGATCGCCACCTTGCTGGTCAGCGCGTTGCCACCGCCGATGCCGTCGATCTGCAACGGATGGCCCGAGCCCATCACTTCCAGCAGCAGGCGATCGCGTTCAGCGATGTCCATCGGAAGGTCGCTGGCCAGGAAGAACGGGCCTTTGGAGGTGCCGCCGCGCATGAGTACGCAGGGAATGCTGAGCAGATCGTTGGACATACGTGTGCTAGATTGATGCGTATAGGGGATGAATGACCCCTCTGTGATTCGATACTGGCATGACCCCAATTGATCTGTGAATTGCTGATTTTTGGATGATTGATACCCCATGAGCATCAATTGCGAAATCCTGGATCTACGCGCCTTCCTGCTGGTCTCGGAGACCCGCAGCTTCCACCGCGCCGCAGAAATCCTGCACGTCTCCCAGCCAGCACTCAGCCGCCGCATCCAGAAACTGGAGCAGGCGGTGGGGTCGCCGCTGCTGGAGCGCACCACGCGCAGCGTCAGCACTACCGCCGTCGGCGAGAACCTGCTGCCGCTGGTGCGCCGCATGCTGGAGGAGTTCGATGGCTCGCTGTTCTCACTGCGTGGCCGCGAAGACACCCGCGGCGCTACCGTGACCATCGCGTGCCTGCCGACGGCGGCGTTCTACTTCCTGCCCAGCGTGATGGCGCGTTTCCACGAAGCGCACCCGAACGTGCGCTTCCGCATCCTGGATATCCCGGCGACGGAGGGTCTGCAGGCAGTGGAACGTGGTGAAGTCGAGTTCGGCATCAACTTCATGGGCGCCAACGATCCGAATCTCGATTTCGACGTGCTCGCTGAAGATCCATTCGTGCTGGCATGCCGCCGCGATCATCCTCTGGCACGCAAGCGCAAGGTGGAATGGGCCGACCTGGCCGAGCACCAGCTGATCACCGTGCATCGCACCAGCGGTAACCGCACGCTGCTGGATGGTGCGCTGGCGCGCGAGAACCTCAAGTTGAGCTGGCACTATGAAGTGACGCACCTGTCGACGTCACTGGGCATGGTCGAGGCCGGTATCGGCGTGTCGGTGCTACCGAAGATGGCCACGCCGGACGGGGATCACCCCACCCTGGTGACACGCGCGATCGGCAACCCGGTGGTGTCACGCACGATCGGCATCGTCCGCCGCCGCGGCGCCCTGCTCTCGCCCACGGCGGAGCGATTCCTGCAGATGCTGATGAGCCAGTGGCGCGGGGAGGCGTGAGCAACTGCGCGGTTCACGCGCCTATGCGTTCCGGCGCGCCAGACGCTGGCAGGGCCGCCCTTCATAACGAAGCCGCGAAGATCGACGCAATACCTGCAAGCGATCCCACGGCCACCCACGAGAGCGTGGCGAATGCAACCAGCAACACCTTCCGGTGCACGACCTGCGCTTCGTTCCGGGGCTCCGGCCGCCGCGCATAGGGCCTGGAGAAACCCAGGAGTTCGCCGGTGACTGTCAGCGCCCCCATGAAGATCAGTGCGGTCACGCAGAAACCAAAAATGGAACCAATGAGGGCCACATGCTGGGCATCGCCAATAGCCGGCTGAGTGCCGGCCAAACCCTCTACAAGCTGGCCCGTCCACCGTGCGGGCAGCCAGGCCAGGGCTGCGACAATACCGAAGTGACTGGCCACGTTGATCCAGAACCAGGATGTGGTCTTCATGACGTCAGCGTTTCCGGTGTTGGCCAGTGGTGGGCATCGTGACGCCTGCGTCAGCCCCGCACAACCCTGCATGGGGAAGCCGGCCAGCGGCCGGCACTACCCGGGCGATCAGCCTGCGGTTTCCAGCCCCTTGCCTGCCGCATCCATCCGCAGCGAGGCCAGGTATCGGCCGTACTTGCCAACGAAGATGCCGGTGAATCCGCCTGCCAGCAGCAGGTAGGCGGCATTGAAGCCAGCATTGGCGGACAGCGACGGCGACACCGCAAATGCGACTTCGAACCCGTACTTCACCAGGAAAGTGATCAACAGCAGTGGCAGCAGGCTGAAATCCGCGTTGCGCCAGAGCTTGCCGGTACTGCGGTCCAGCGTCAGCTTCAACCGATTCAGCAGCAGCCAGGCAAGCGCGGCGCCCGTGGCGATGCCGGCCAGCCATTCGCTCCAGGCGCTCAGCGACGCGCCGAAGCGATGACTGACCGACCAGGCACCCCAGACGGCGAACAAGGCGGGTACGATCGCCAGCTTCTGCAGCGAGGTCTCGGCCGGCTTCATGGCGGCGATCCCACGGGTGACCAGGAAGGCCAGCAGCAGCCAGACCCAGATCGGCGTCTGCGAGGCGAGATGCTGGAGCATGTTCATGAGCGGTCCCCTTGGTGAGTGGTGGCGAGGTGCGCTCGCCTTGGCGCTCACTATTCGCTTCCGCCCGGGTTGCAGCCAGTGACAGCTGTCAGCCTTCGGGGATTACGCTGCGGGCACTGGAAATGCGCCGCCGGTACCGCGCCATCCACTCCAGCGACGGCGCAACACCGCCGAACGGGAAGAAATGCGGGCTGACCGGGCCATGGGCACTGGTCAACCCCTTCACCAGGCGGTCGACGAACGCTTCCGGCCCCGCCGTGCCGAGCAGCCGGCCGATCGAGATGCCATACCGGGCCAACATCGATGCACTGGCGCCCACGCCGCACATTGCGGCATAGCGCAGCAGCCGGGGGATGCTGGCTGGGCCCGGCACACCGACCAGCACCGGAACCGTGATGCCACGCGCGCGCAGTGCATCCAGCCAGGCCAGCACGGTATCGGCATCGAAGGCGAACTGGGTGACGACCAAGGGGGCCATGCCACGTGCTTCGATGGCCTGGCATTTTCCCTCCAGCGCCTGCCAGCGTTCGTCACTGCTCATTACAGGATGCCCTTCCGGGTGCCCGCCGATAGCAACGACCTTGATGCCGCACCGTTCCAGAAGTCCGGCCTCGATGATCGAAATGCTGTCTGCAAACGGTCCAGCAGGCGTGGCGAGGTCACCGGCGATCACCAGGCACTGCTCGACACCAGCCTCGCTGGCCGCGCGCTCAAGGAACCGCCCGAGTACCGCGCGCGAGCCGATACGGCGCGCAGACAGATGCGGCATCGGCTCGAAGCCGAGCGCGCGCACCGTGCGTGCGGCGGCCAGGCGTGCGTCGTCATCCTCGCTGGCCAGCCAGGGAATGGAGATGATCGTGCCGCGCGGTATGCGGTCAGCCTCGGCGCGCAGCGCGGGCATGGCCTTCGCGCTGACCTCCAATGAAAAGGTGTTGATGAAGGCTTCCGCCCGCAGTGATCCAGGTACGGGCATCAACGGGCTCCGTCTGCGTTGCCGGCAAGCGGCGAGCTGTTGCGGGCCAGCTCGATGAAGGCCTGCAGGTAATCGATGCTGGTATCGGCCTCGCGCGCACCCAGATAGATCTGCTTGGGGATGCCCTTGGCACCCAGGCGTACGGGCACCACGTCCATGCGCGCGGCGTACTCCTCCACCAGCCAGCGCGGCATGGCGGCCACGCCGCGGCCGCTGGCCACCATCTGCATCATGATGTCGGTGGTTTCAATGGCCTTGTGGCGCCGCGGGGTGATGCCGGCCGGCAGCAGGAACTGGTTGTAGATGTCCAGGCGCTCGAACGGCACCGGGTAGCTGATCAGCACTTCCTGGCTGAGCTGGCGCGGCTTTACGTGGTCCACCTTGGCCAGGGCGTGGTTGCTGGCCACCACCAGCACCTGCTCGTAGTCGAACACCGGGATGAACTTCAGGCCTGGCTTCAGCAGCGGGTCGGGGGTGACCAGCAGGTCGATCTCGTAGCCGAACAAGGCGCCGATACCGCCGAACTGGAATTTCTGCTTGACGTCCACATCCACATCCGGCCACGCGGCCAGATACGGCGAGACGATCTTCAGCAGCCACTGGTAGCAGGGGTGGCATTCCATGCCGATGCGCAGCGCGCCGCGCTCGCCCTGGGCAAACTGGCGCAGGCGCTCCTCGGCCAGGTCCAGCTGCGGCAGCACCCGGTTGGCGACTGCCAGCAGATATTGCCCGGCCTGGGTCAGCCGCAGGCTGCGGCCTTCGCGCAGCCAGACATCGGTACCCAGCTGCTGCTCCAGCTTCTTCATGCTGTGGCTGAGCGCCGACTGGGTCAGGTTGAGCACGCCGGCCGCTGCGGTGAGCGAGCCCTGCTGCTCGACCTGCTGCACGATGCTGAGGTGGATCCGCTCCAACATAAAGATGAATCTCACTCATGGATAGGTGAAGTAATACCATTTTACGTCATGGAAAGGCATGGCTAGGATCGGGTCATGCCTTCATCCCAACGCCCCCTCCGAATCGTCGCCGTCTCCGGTGGACTGCAGCGCCCCTCCCGGGCCGCCACCCTCGCCGAGCACCTGCTGGGCCTGATCGGCGACAACATGCGCAGCGAACAACAGCTGATCGAACTCGGCGAACTGGCGCCGCAGCTGGCCGGTGCGCTGTGGCGTTCGCAGCTCCCGGAGGTTGTCGAGCGCCAGCTGGTGGCCGTCGAACGGGCCGATGTGCTCGTGGTGAGCACGCCGGTCTATCGAGGCTCCTACACAGGGCTGTTCAAGCACTTCTTCGACTTCATCGACCAGGACGCGCTGGTCGATACCCCCATCCTGCTGGCCGCGACCGGCGGCAGTGACCGCCATGCACTGGTGATCGATCACCAGCTGCGGCCGCTCTTCAGCTTCTTCCAGGCGCGCACCCTGCCACTGGGTATCTACGCCACCGATCGCGATTTCGCCGACGGCCGCGTGCACAGCGACGCCCTGATCGAGCGGGCGCGACTGGCGGTACGGCGGGCCATGCCGCTGCTGGCGCTGCCCCGCCATCGTGCCACCGCCCTTGAGACCGCCGCAGCTCTTTGAATGCCGGATGCCCTCGCCCGCATCCGGATGCCACCCCGCAACACGGAACGCCGCCCATGACGACCGACGCCTTCACCTTCAGAATCACGCGCATCCCCTTCAACGAGGACTACCAGCCGGCCGAAGGCACGCGCATCACCACCAACTTCGCCAACCTGGCGCGCGGCGCGTCCCGGCAGGAAAACCTGCGCAACACCATCCGCATGATCAACAACCGCTTCAATGATCTGGCGCATTGGGACAACCCAAGCGCCGATCGCTACGCGGTCGAGCTGGACATCATCTCGGTGGAGATGCACATCGATGGCAACGCGGGCAGCGACCCCTTTCCCTTGATAGAAGTGCTGCGCCCGACCATCGTCGACACGCACACCGGCGCACGCACCGAAGGCATCGTCGGCAACAACTTCTCGTCCTATGTCCGTGACTACGACTTCAGCGTGGTTCTTCCGGCCAGCAACGAAGGCAAGGACACCTTCGGCCTTCCGGAGGGCTTTGGCGACCTGCATGGCAAGCTGTTCCAGCACTTCCTGCGCTCGGACGCCTACCGCGCCAACTTCAGCAAGGGGCCGGTGATCTGCATCAGTGTTTCCAGCAGCAGGACCTACCACCGCACCGAGAACCACCATCCGATCCTGGGCGTGGAATACCGCCAGGGCGAGTCCTCCCCCACTGACCAGTATTTCGACAAGATGGGCCTGCAGGTGCGCTACTTCATGCCACCGGGCAGCGTGGCGCCGCTTGCCTTCTACTTCCAGGGCGACCTGCTGGGAGACTACTCGAACCTGGAACTGATCGGCACCATCAGCACGATGGAAGCTTTCCAGAAGATCTACCGCCCGGAGATCTACAACGCCAACTCCGTGGCCGGCAAGGTCTACCAGCCCAGCCTGAAGCACCAGGATTACTCCTCCACCCGCATCGTCTACGACCGCGAAGAGCGCAGCCAGCTGGCCGTCAAGCAGGGCCGGTTCACCGAAGAACACTTCATCAAGCCGTACCGCGCCGTGCTTGAGCAGTGGGCCGCCCGCTGATCCATCGATTTCCCATTCGCCCCCAGGACACACCACACGATGCCGACGAAGACGCTGCTCCCCACCTCCACCGCAGGCAGCCTGCCCAAACCCTCCTGGCTGGCCGAGCCCGAGAAGCTCTGGTCACCCTGGAAGCTGCAGGACGAAAGCCTGATCGAGGGCATGCAGGACGCCCTGCGCCTGTCCCTGCAGGAACAGCAGCATGCCGGCATTGATATCGTCAGTGACGGCGAGCAGACCCGCCAGCACTTCGTCACTACCTTCATCGAGCATCTCAGCGGCGTCGACTTCGAGAAGCGCGAAACCGTGCGCATCCGCAACCGCTACGATGCCAGCGTGCCGACCGTGGTCGGCGCAGTGAGCCGTCCGAAGCCGGTGTTCGTGGAGGATGCGAAGTTCCTGCGCCGGCAGACCACGCAGCCGATCAAGTGGGCGCTGCCCGGCCCGATGACGATGATCGACACGCTGTACGACGCGCACTACAAGAGCCGCGAAAAGCTGGCCTGGGAGTTCGCGAAGATCCTCAACGAGGAAGCGAAGGAGCTGGAGGCCGCCGGCGTTGACATCATCCAGTTCGATGAGCCGGCCTTCAATGTGTTCTTCGACGAAGTGAACGATTGGGGCGTGGCCGCGCTGGAGCGTGCGATCGAAGGGCTGAAGTGCGAGACCGCCGTGCACATCTGCTACGGCTACGGCATCAAGGCCAACACCGACTGGAAGCAGACGCTGGGATCGGAATGGCGACAGTATGAAGAGTCGTTCCCCAAGCTGCAGACCTCCAACCTCGACATCATCTCGCTGGAATGCCACAACTCGCACGTACCGATCGACCTGATCGAGCTGGTGCGTGGCAAGAAAGTGATGGTGGGCGCCATCGACGTGGCCTCCAACACGGTGGAATCGGCGGAGGATGTGGCCAACACGCTGCGCAGGGCGCTGCAGTTCGTGGACGCCGACAAGCTCTACCCGAGCACCAACTGTGGCATGGCGCCGTTGGCGCGCGACGTGGCCAGGGGCAAGCTGCGCGCACTCAGCGCGGGGGCGAGGATCGTACGTGAGGAGCTTTCGGCGTAGCCCTGGCTGGGGATGTGTTCCCGTTTCGGCGCGGGGAGGATGGAACCTGGCCTGGTACAGACCAGGCTCCACCTCGCCCCTGCACCTCGGGCCTGGCGGCCGTCATGCGCGGCCGTGGCGCCAGCGCTTCCTTGATCCGCCCCATCTCCCCTGCCCCGGCTTCGGCCAGGCGCCGGGCCTGCTGCCGCTGTTCCCGCGTGAGCGCCGGAGGCGGTGGAGTACCGGCATCCACCAATCGCGCCACCGCATCGCGCAGAGGCAACTGCGGGCAGAGCCGTGCAGCACACCAGCGCTCGGCGTAGCGCTTGGCCTGACGGGTGCTGGTGGCGGACACGACCTTGACCTGTGACATCTTGCGTGCGTCCAGGTACAGACGGAACCCGAGCGCGGCATGCGGCACGATACTGGCCACCGAACGGCCGTTCCACCACAGATCCCAGCGCTCGCCGCTCTGCACCCAGCCCGAGGGCCGGCGGGCTATCATGAAATCGGGAGCGCTGGAGGGCGAATGCATGGCCGTAAGAATACGGTCGGCCGTCGCATGGACTGAGATTGCGGAGTGGCGCTGGCAACCTCACAACGCTTCTGCCGCAGTGAAGCCCTCTTTACCACTCCCCTCTTTACCACTCTGGGCCGAGCAGTTTCTCCACCTCGGTTTCGAGCCTCTTGGCGGCTTCCTCCTGCGAGGCCACCTTGATGCACAGCCCGGACTGGGCGGGCCCGAGGGTCAACCGGTAACGGTTGATGGTGCCGTCGCCGTCGCCATCCAGTTCCACCCGGGCCACCCGGGTTCGGCCATTGGCGTTGAAGGTCCAGCCCTGGTAGTCGAACATCGTTGAGTCCACCGCAACGCCCTGAATGGCTCCCACCTTATGCGGGGAGGTGCGACACCCCGCCCGATGCTCGCTTCCTGTTCCTCTTTCCTCATCTGGGCGGCCGTGACCGTGGCGACCCTCGGCCTGCTGTTCCGGCCATTCCGCATTCCGGAGTACGTGTGGGCACTGGGGGCTGCTCTTCTGCTTCCACTGCTGGGAACGGTGCCGTTCGGCACGACCTTGCACGCGGTGGCCGAGGGCCGCGATGTCTATCTGTTCCTGATCGGCATGATGATGCTGGCCGGGCTGGCCCGGCTGGCCCGGCGCGAAGGCCTGTTCGACCCGGCACAATCATTCCCTGGCACGCAAGCGCAAGGTGGAATGGGCGGATCTGGCCAAGCGCCAGTTGATCACCGTGCACCGCACAAGCGGCAACCGCACGCTGCTGAATGGTGCGTTGGCGCGTGAGAGCCTCAAGCTCAGCTGGCACTACGAAGTGGCCCACCTATCGACTCATTGGGCATGGTCGAGGCCGGCATCGGCGTGTCAGCGCTGCCGAAGATGGCCACGCCGGACGGGGATCACCCCACCCTGGTGACACGCGCGATCGGCAACCCGGTAGTGTCGCGCACGATCGGCATAGTCCGCCGCCGTGGTGCCCTGCTCTCGCCCACGGCAGAGCGCGCCACCTCTCCTGTCCGCAGCAATTCCCTGCGGCGCCTACTGAAGGCTTCCTCGGTCCCGGTGCCTCATACCGGGTCGAGATTCAGATCGGCAACCTTGCCGAAAGGCATGACGGTCAACGCCTTGCAGCTTCCCTTCTCGATTGAATCACTGGGATTCTCAGCGGATTTTACGATCCCGTAGCCTGAGCCGCTCTTGTTGAAGACGGCGGCGCCGCTGTCACCGGACGCGCATGCAAGTTCGGAGCCTTCCACTCTTCCCCAAGTGGGTGCACAGACTGCAGCGCCACATACGCCCAACGGGGCGTGCTGCACCGATGTGACGGTTCCGCAACTGAAGCCGGTGCGAGCCCCTCGGAAGCAAAGGAGGCCATGCAGTGGAAGGTCCGCATGGATCAGTATCAATGCCTTCGTCTGGTACTCACCCTTCAATTCTGCGAACACTTCCTGGAGCGGTGTATTTCCAGCAGGAAGCGAGTGCCATTGAACATCGTGACTACCGTCGAAGAGCGCGTCCTGGAATGTCAGTGGCATCATGACCTGCGGGCCACCAACCTCATGACCGTAATTGCTGTAAAGCAACTGATCATCGCAGTGCGCTGCCGTAAGGAGCCCTTTTACCTTGGTCAGCTTGTGCCGAACCGCAAGGCCGCTTGTGCACATCCTGCCATTGGCAGTCAGGATCGCCCCACCGGCGGTGTACGCCGAATTGCGGAAGGGATCCCTCCCAAGGATGATGTTGACCTTCAGCTTCGCAGCCTCTTCAATCTTGCGCTTGGCCGCTTCATACGATTTTGCATCGGCTCCACGAACCGAAACGTCAATCATGCCCAGCTCGGGGCGGCCGTCCACACTCACTGCATCAGGTATGAGTTCGACCACAAGTGGAACGACTCTATGCATGGTTTCGGAGAACTCCTTCTCCGTGTACGGATACCCCTCCTCGAACTCGACCCTGATGGATGAGTCGCTCACTCTGAAGTGCCGGACCGCCTCCATCATGTTTCCCTTCAGTCCAACAACGAGGTGTTGATCGGGCATGTTTTCGATCGAAACAAATGCGAGCCGATCACTGTATCGCCGTTTCAGTTCGGCGATGACCGAAGGTAGCTCGGATTCAACTTCCAGCCTGCGCTTGGCGGTGTCGAGTGACACGCCGTTCGCACTCATGTAGGCCTTGGCAGCGATATCCGATTCCTTCTCCGAAAATGCCTGGCCTGCCGGCATGACCGCGAGACTCTGAGCTGACGCGAGAACAAGCAGAACTGATGCTAGCGACATCTAGGTTTCCTCCATGGAATGAGTTCAGGAGCCAGTGCCGGCTCCACGGCCGAAGGTAGCAGGAAACCTCTTTGCGCTCGGCGGGGCAGGAGGGCCATTCACCGTTTCGTGATGCATTGCGCGCTTCAACGCAGGTGTGCGTCGCGCCAGATCAAGCTTAGCGCTGGTAGTTCTTCAGAAACAGCCAAGTAATCAGCGCCGACCATCACGTGCTCGGTGCGCTGCTGCTGGGACGCGATGGAACCCGCGCGCAGGCTCCTCCGAGGCCGCTGCCCGGCATCGTTGATCGCATCGGCGGTGGCGATGCCTTTGCCGCCGGCATCGTGCACGGATTGCTGTCCGGGCTGGACGCAGAAAGCACCGTGCGCTTCGGACTGGCTGCGGGCGCGTTGAAGCACGCCATTCCCGGCGACTTCAGCCCTGCCCGCGAAGCTGAAGTCCGGGCGCTGATGGAGAGCGACCAGTTCGACGTTCGTCGCTGATCTCCCCCAGGATAATCCCGCTAGAATCCAACGGGCGCTGGAATCGCGCAGGGATCGCCCATGGATTACACCGGATACACGCGCAAATTTCCCAACAACCGCCCGCTGAATGCGTTTGATCGTGAGCACCGCCTGCTGCGGAAGAAGCGACTGGATGTCGCGCCGCTGGCGCAGCTGTGCGTGGTGAAGATGAATTCGAACTGCCTGGTTTCGGTGGATCGCTGGTTCGCCGCACGTGGCTTTGCAGCCCTGCTGGGCGCGATCGGCATTGCCTTCGGGCTGGGCGGCATGCTGATGCTGCTCTGGTTGCTGGTCGTGAACAGGCTACCGAACCAAAACGGCCTGTGGGAGGCGATATTCATAGGCATGGCGATGCTGGCCGTCTTCACTGCAGCGAGCATATGGGTAGCTTGCCTCGAGCTGTTCCGTTGGACCTACTATCCGATCGCGCTTGATCGCAAGCATCGGCAGATACACGTGTTCCGGCTGGATGGCACCACCCTCAGCGCGCCCTGGGACCGAGTGTATTTCACGCTTGGCCGCGGAACCGGAACCTTCGGATGGTACAACTGGGATGTCCGCGGACTGATCCTAGACGCGGATGGCGTGACAGTACGGGAGACGTTCGCGTTCTGCATCGCGACCTCCCGCATCGAGAACGCGCATGCCCACTGGGAGTTCCTGCGGCGCTACATGGAAGAAGGACCGGCAGCCGTCGTGGACGCGGTGCACTACTGCATGCCGCTGGACGGCAAGCGCGAGAGCTTCGCG
Source organism: Stenotrophomonas sp. T8 (assembly GCF_051853085.1). Classification (NCBI taxonomy): domain Bacteria; kingdom Pseudomonadati; phylum Pseudomonadota; class Gammaproteobacteria; order Lysobacterales; family Lysobacteraceae; genus Stenotrophomonas; species Stenotrophomonas sp. T8. The sequence continues at coordinate 2,005,278 of NZ_CP195329.1, forward strand.
TCCGGCAAGGAGCGCATCTTCGCCGAAGACGCGCAGCTCCCGGGTTTCATGTGGCTCACGATGCTGCCACTCAACTACCTGCACACGATCATGCGCTGGGTGGTGATGCAGACCAGCAGGATTCCGCGGTTTCCACCGGACATCGAGGCGTGCCTGACACCGGACGCCGGTGATCCCTGTGTCCGCGACGCTTCGATGAATCCACCGGACCTGCGCTGACCCATCAATGCAAAGGCACCTTCAGCACCGAAGGCGCGTTGGCTGGCGAGCTGAAGGTCACCGCACCGCCCAGCTGGCTGATGCCCGCATAGCGCAGGTCCACGGTATCGACCACCAGGGTCAGCCGGCTGCCGGTCGGGAGGTTCCAGCTGCTGGCTTCCAGGCGAAGATCGATGGTTCTCGGCTGGCCGGGCGTGGCACCGCGCAGGGTGTACGGCTTGTGGCTGATCAGCTGGCCGTTGCCCAGCATATCCTCGGCATACAGGTAGGCATACAGCGTGGTGTCGGCGCGCGTGGGCGTCACCGTCAACCGCACTTCCGGTGCGCCATCCAGGCGGCGTGCACTCCAGTAGATCGGGCCTTGCCAGACGCCTGCGGCGTTGCGGCCAACGAACGGCACATAGGCGCCGGGCGGCAGGTTGAACATCTGCAGCGCGCCGGACGCCATCACCACGCCGGAGTTGGCGGCGGTCAGCAGGCCGCTGCCGATCCGGTAGTTCCAACCGGTGCCGCCACCGCTCTCGGCCAGCCCTCCGGTGGGCAGCAGCAGCCCGGTCGGCGCGGTCAGCCCGTAGCTTACGGCGCCGGTAGAGGTGGCCTGCCAGTCCGGATAACGGCTCCAGCTGCCCTTCTGCGACTTCAACTGCACCGCCGGCTGGCGGTCGATGCCATTGGCCACGCCCTTGAGGTAGTGGTCGAACCAGTCGCCCACCGCGGCATAGACTTCATTGGGAATGCCGAGCGCACCGAAGGCTTCGTTGAGGGCGTGGTCGCCATGGCGCAGCTGCAACTGCTTGGGTCCCTTCAGGCGGGTAAAGAAGTCGACCAGCTGGCCCGGCGGGAACAGGCTGTCGTTGAAGGCGTTGGCGAGGAATACCGCGGGTTGGTTGGCATTGATCTCATCAAGGCTGCTGGCCGGGCTGCGCTGTGCCGCTACCGGCAGCAGCGAGTCCACCGCCCCCTGGTAGTTGCCGACCAGCACATTGCCGTTGATGGTGGCCAGCTCCGCCCCGGGGCGGCCAGTGGCCAGGCCGGCTGCCACCAGCAGGGCGATGCCCTGTGCGCTGGGCGTGTCATGGCTGTAGAGCGACGCCTGCAGGTCGGCCCAGCCGCTCAGCGCGGCAACGGCCTTGATGCGCGGATCGCGTGCCGCCGCCAGCAGGCTGGTGCCGGCCCCGTAGGAGATGCCAGAGACACCAATGCTGGCCGGATCGGCCCGGGTGTTGGCCAGCGCCCAGTCGATCAGGGCACTGACATCTTCGACCGTGGCGGGCCCGGCGATGTCGATGCTGCCGCCGGACTCCCAGAAGCCGCGCGAGCTGTAGCTGATGACCACATAGCCGCGCTGCGCCAGCGACTGTGCCGCGCCCACGTACTCCACGCTGGGCACTGCCCAGCTGCTGGGCATCACCAGCAGCGGATAGCGGCCACTGCCGGCATCCTGGGGTTCGATGACGAAGGCCCCGAGGGGCGTGCCATCCCAGCTGGGGATGGTGCGATGGGTGGTCTTGACCGTGGCCGCCAGGGCCGTGGGCGCCAGCCCGGTCAGCAGGATCAACAGCAGCAGAACCTTGCGCATCGTTGTCTCTCCCCGTCGGTGGTGGTGCAACGGATCGGACCGTACCAGTGCGAATGGTGGCTGGCACCTTGCGACGCAACATGCCGCAAAGCGCGCCTTGCTATGCTTCAAGGCACTGCGGGCCCTCCGCAGTCTCCCATCAAAGCAAGGACGCCCCCGATGCACAGGATGCTCGTCGCAGGCACGCTCTCCAGCGTCGCCTGTCTGTTCGCCCCTTCAGTGTTGGCGGAAGATGCCCCCGAACCGGCCAACGACTGCGCGGAGATTGCGCGGCTGATGGCCAACGACGACTTTGCGGCACTTGATGCGATGGCCGCACGTTTCCGCAAGGGCGAGCTCAACGCCGCCGGCCAATCCCGGCTCGGCCGTTTCTACATCTGCATGTCGCGTGCAATCGGCACGTCGCGGCAGGAGGTTCAAGCCTGGAACGACTGGTCTGCATGGGCGGCGCGCTGGGTTCAGCACGCGCCGAAGTCTGCGGCGGCCCACCTGATCTCCGCACGGATTCCACTCAACCTGGCCTGGAGCTACCGCGGCAACGGTTACGCCAACACCGTCAACGCCGACGACTGGGCACAGTTCCATGAGTACAACGCGGTTTCGCGGGCCTACCTGCAATCGCATGAGGATGTTGCCGGCGGCGACCCGTTCTGGCACGAGATGAACGTGCTGATCGCGCTGCGCGAAAGCGCGGATGACGACGAAATGCTGGCGCTCGTTGATCGCGCAGCGAAGGCCTTCCCCGACTACGAACCACTGCACCTCATTGCCATGGAGTACTTCACGCCGGCCTGGGGTGGCAGCGCGCAGAAGATGGAAGCCTTCGCGCGGCACTCGATGGCCAGTGCACCGAAGAAGAAGCGGGCCATGCGCTACGCACGGCTGTACTGGTCGGCCACCGAATATTCGCCCGATCACTTCCGCGCAGCGAAGCCCGATTGGCCGCTGATGCGCCAGGGGCTGGACGAAATCGCCCAGCAGTACCCGACCATCGACAACCTGGAATCGATCGTCCGCTATGCCTGCCTGGCACGCGACGGCGACGCACTGGTCCGCTGGAATCGTTTGTGGTTGAGCCGCGCCGGTTTCGACGAGGCGGCCATTGCGCACTCGACCGAGCAAAGCAAGGCCGCATGCCTGGCGCCGGACGAAGAACAGGAAACATTCCTGTAGCGCCCGCCGCCGCAGGCCCAGGGGCGCAGCTGGCAGGCCTGCCGGGCGCCTAGCACGCGCGCGTGTCATCCACGCGCCGCGTGATCTGACATATCACCAGTGCTTGCGCATGATCACAGCTTCGCCCTTTCGTCATTGACCACAAGACGCCAGCTTGTGACGCTTATGACACCGCAGGGCTGATGGCCCAACAACGCGGCCAGGCTCCACCGCAATCCGCAGCATCCGTCTCCGCAGCATCTCCGCATGACCTCGCCCCGGCCAGGTCGTGACGGGCGGCTGCGCCCTGAATCTTCTGCTGGAGAATCGAAATGCGCCTTGCAAGCTTTGTCTTTGCTTTCGTACTCAGTGCTTTTGCCGGTGCTGCACAGGCCCAGGTGGTCACCCTCAACAAGGGCGGCTTCGTGCTGACCTACGACTGCAGCATCCACAGCGCCACCCGCTACGAGTACACGCTTACTGCCGATACCGGTTCGGCCGCACGGCCGTCCAGCTTCTACAAGGACCCGGACCTGCCGGCCGGTTGCCTGGGCCAGACCAGCACCGCGTCCTACGCCAGCATCAGATCCGGCTACGACCGTGGCCACCTGGTCACGTCCAACCACATGGACTACGACGCGACCTACATCCGCCGCGCCAACTACATGACCAACATCGTGCCGCAGGTGTCCAGCTTCAACCAGGGCATCTGGGTGAAGGCCGAAAACGTGGCCGAGTGCTACCGCGACATCGCACCGGTGGACGTCTACGGTGGTGTGGTCTACGGCGACGCCGCCAACGATTACTTCCTGGCCAGCCATGGCATCCCGACCCCGGAGTTCTTCTGGAAGACGATCATCACCCGTGACCCGAACACCGGAACCGCCAAGGCGATCAGCTGGATCATTCCCAACGAGGCCAACCTGGGCAGCCTGGACAACTATCTGGTGACGATTGCCGATCTGGAGGAGCTGCTGGGCGCCAGCTATGTGGCGATCAACGCACCGACCTCGCTGAAGAACATGCTGCCGGCCAGCACCTGGCCACAGCCTGCAGGGTGTGACCTGGGCTGATCGGCAGGCAGAGGAATCACGATGCCTGCACGCGCAGCCATCGTGACGCCAGCACTCTGGCAACCAGGAACTGCACTGCGGCGCCTGCGACGGTGGCAACGACAAGCAGGACGGGGAGCAGGCAGCTGCCGGCCAGCGTCACCGCGCCGGCGATGCCGGCACTGATGAGGCGATGGTGCCGGGCCCGGGATCGCACTCGGTTCAAGGGGTATTCCCGTGCAAGCGCTGGGTGGGGTGGCCCGGCAGTCTAGCGTTCCTGTGGCCAGCGTGCCCTGCCCGTCCCGCTATGGGAAAATGGCGGGCGCCTCGCCCCTTTGGCTGTTCCCGGAGTAGTTGATGTCCCGTTTCCCCTTCGATGCCGTGCTGTTCGACTGCGACGGCGTACTGGTCGATTCCGAGCCGCTGGTGGCCCGCGTGCTCTCGGAAATGCTGACCGCACGCGGCTGGCCGCTGACCCCGGCGCAGGCCGGCGAGGTCTTCCTGGGCCAATCCGTGGCCCATCTGGCCGGGCTGATCGCAGAGCGCACCGGCAAGCCGTTCACCGAGGAATGGCTGGAGGAGTTCCGCCAGCAGCGCAACCGGGCGCTGGAACGGGATCTGGAGCCGATCCGGGGGGCGCCCGAGGCCGTGCGTGCGATCGCCGCAGCGACCGGTGGCCGCATTGCCTGCGCGTCCGGTGCCGACCTGATCAAGGTGAAACTGCAGCTGGGCAAGGTCGGCATCCTCGATGCATTCGGCGACCACGTCTACAGCGGCCAGGACATGCCGAACACCAAGCCGCACCCGGACGTCTACCTGGCGGCCGCTGCCGCGCTGGGTGTGGATCCGAAGCGCTGCGCGGTCATTGAAGACACCGTGACCGGCGCGACCGCCGGCGTCGCGGCGGGTGCCACCGTGTTTGGCTTCAGCGAGGGCGGCCCGCACCACAGCACGCCGGAGGCCCTGCGCGCTGCGGGTGCGAAGGTGATCTTCCAGCGCATGGACCAGCTGCCGGCATTGCTGGCGGCCTACGCCGCCGACGCTGCCGCCTGAGGCGGCCTCAGCCTGCAGCGCCCAGCGTGGCGCTGCGGCGTTTCCCGGTGTAATGGAGCACGAACAGGTACAGGCCAGTGAACAGCTGCAGGAACAATGGCGGCAGCGGCGAATAGGTGATCCACGCTGCCGGCTCGCCCTGCCCCAGCCCGCGAGCGGCGAAATTGGCGATCACCGCCAGGGTGAAGACGATCGAGGTCCAGCGATGCACGGGCCGCGCCCAGCCACCCCGGCTCATTGACGGCGCCTCGCTTCGGATCGGGCTTCGATCATCTTCCAGCCATTGCCGGACGGGTCACGGAATCCGGCATCGATGGCGCCATAGCGTTCGACCGGCTCCTGGGTGAACTCGACGCCCCGTGCCAGCCATTGCGTATAGCGTGCCCGGCAGTCATCGACGGCCAGCACCAGCGGAGGCATTGCGCCTTTCGCCACCAGCTGCTGCAGTGCCTGCGCGGTGGCCGCGTCGTGTGTGGGCGGGCCCGGAACGAACAGCCCCAGCTGGAATCCGTCCTGGCCGGGGCTGCGTACCGTCAGCCAACGGTAGCTGCCATTGCGCACATCGGTGTGCACTTCGAAACCGAGCATGCCGACGTAGAACGCGAGCGCTTCATCCTGGTCGCGCACATAGAGGCCGACCGTGTTCACAGTGTTTGTCATGGGACCTCCCTCACGTGGGATCCACGTTAGCAACCGCCGCGCGCCGGCGCTTCTCCAAAACTGCCATGTTCAGGTCCGGTCGCTGCGCGGCACGTGCGTGGCACTCCGGCACGCAGGCCGGCGTCGCCTGGCCGGCCCGCTCACGCTCGCGCACGTTGCCCGGGCTGTCGCCGATGATGTCACGGAAGATGCGGCCGAAGGTGCCCAGGCTGCTCCAGCCGGTCTGCGCGGCGATCTCGGTGACCGGCAGATCGGTGTCACGCAACATCGCCACGGCCCGTTCGATGCGGCGGCTCAGCAGGTAGCGGTGCGGCGGCAGCCCGAAGGCCTGCTTGAACGAACGCGCGAAATGCGCCGCGGATACGGCACTCACTTCGGCCAGGCGGGCCACCGGCCAGTCCTCGTGGCTGGCATGGTCCATCCGGTCCTTGGCACGCAGCAGGCGTCGCAGCAGTTCAGGGCTCTGGTTCATGCCGCCACCGTGCTCGCCAGATGATGTCGCGCCGCATGCCTGGCCTGCGCGGCCTGCTCGCCCAGCCAGTCACCGAATGCAATGACCTTGGCGCTCCGGCTGCGCGCCGTCGGTGCCACGAACCAGAAACCACGCCCGTCGCTGGCCACACCGGGATGTGCCTGCACCAGGCGCCCGCTGTCCAGTTCGGCCTGGAACAGGATTGGCGAAGCAATGGCGATGCCCTGCCCGGCAATGGCCGCGCCGACGTCCAGATGCTCTACCGCAAAGGGGCTGACCAGGCTCTCCTCGGCCGGCGGCGGAACCGCGCCATGTGCGGAAAACCACAGTGCCCACCAGTCGGGCCTGCCGAGCAGCGGAACCTCCAAGGCCCGGCGCCCGAGCCCGTCTGCCGCCGGCAGCAGCGCTGGCGCGCACAACGGGGTGAAAATGCTGGGGAACAGGGGCGTGGCCTGCAGCCCGGGCCACTCGCCATGCCCATTGCGGATGGCAGCATCAAAATGCCCGGCGGCCAGGTCCTGCGGCTCTGCCGACAGGTCCAGTTCCAGCACGATGCTCCGATGGCGGCCGCGGAAACTGCCCAGCCGCGGTGTCAACCAGCTCGTGCCCAGCGTGGGTAGCACGGACAGGCGCAGTCGCGCCGCATCCATGTCTGCGGCGCGCATGAAACTGGCACGAAGCGCGTCGAAGGCCCGGGTGGCCTCCTGCGCGACGCTGGCACCCGCTGCCGTCAGTTCCACATGCTGTGCGTGGCGCAGGAACAGGCAGGTGCCGGTCTGGGCCTCCAGCCGGCGCACGTGGTAACTCACCGATGCCGCGCTGGTGTCGAGCTCCTCGGCGGCACGGGCAAAACTGCCCAGCCGCGCCGCCGCTTCGAAGGCGCGGATGGCGGCAAGCGATGGAAGCTGGCGTTGGCTCACCATAAGTGTGGCTTAGCCTGAGCCCGGATATCTGCGTGGTCAATCCCCCTCGCACCCGCAACGATGGAGGCACTTCCGGCAAGGGGTCACGCACATGGATCGACGGCAGTTCCTGGCCACCTTGGCCGCAGTGGCAGCCTCAAGCGCCCTACCCTCGGGGCGGCCCCTGTCCAGCCACAGCGAAGACTGGAAATGGTTGCAGGGCAACTGGCAGGTCCGGCACCAACGCCTGAAGGAGCGCCTGGTGGGCGACACCCGCTGGGAAGCCTTCACCGGCGCCAGCGCGGTCTGGCTCACCCTGGGCGGACTCGGCACCATCGATGACAACGTCATGGCGCTGCCTTCGGGCCCGTACAGAGGCCTGGGCGTGCGTGCTTTTGATCCAGTGTCTTCCACGTGGTCGATCTGGTGGATCGATGGGCGCAACCCTGCCCATATCGAACCGCCCGTGCGCGGCGTCTTCGAAGGCGATGGCGGCAGCTTCCGTGGTCGTGATCACTTCAGGGGACGCCCCATCGACGTCTGGTTCCGCTGGCATGACATCCATGGCGAGGAGCCATGGTGGGAGCAGGCGTTCTCCGACGATGCCGGCGCGCACTGGGAAGTGAACTGGCGCAACTGGTTCCGCCGCACTGCGGCGGTCCCCTCACCGCTTCCGAAGCTGCCGGATGCACCGCGCGATTTCGATTTCCTGGTGGGCCATTGGAACGTGCGCCATCGTCGCCTGCGTGCTCGGCTGGCAGGCAGTGATGCGTGGGACGCGTTCAACGGCACCCTGCACAACTGGCCGGTACTGGGAGGATTCGGCAACGTGGGCGACAACCTGATGGACGTGCCGGGAGCACCGCTGCGCGGCATGGGTATCCGCGCCTGGAACGCCGCTGAGCGGCATTGGCTGAGCTGGTGGCTGGATGGCCGGGAGCCGACCCGGATCGGCGCGCCGCTGCGCGGTGGTTTCGAGGCCGGCGTCGGCCGCTTCTTCGGCGAAGACCAGCACGACGGTCGATCAATCCAGACGCGGGTGATCTGGTCACGCATTACCCCGCGCTCGGCGCGCTGGGAACAGGCGGCATCGACCGATGGCGGGCGCAGCTGGGAAACCAACTGGGTCAGCGACTTCGAGCGGCAGGCATGAAAGCGCGGCTGGCCGTGATGCTGCTGGTTGCTGCGTCGCCCCCCGCGACTCCCTCAAGCGTGCTGCAGATCGTCGGCTCCGCTGAACGCTTTGCGCCGGGCGTTGCATCCACGCAGTACGACGAGATTCGACTGACCCTGAGCCCGGACGGAAACACCGCGCTGTGGTTCAGCCGCAACCGTCCCGGCGGTCCGGGCGGGTATGACATCTGGGTCTCCCGCCACGATGGGCAGCGCTGGCGGCCGGCGACGCCGGTCTCGTTCAACACGCCGGGACGAGACTTCGATCCCGCCTTTTCTGCCGATGGCCGCACGGTGCATTTCTGTTCGGATCGAGCAGGCGGCCAGGGCGGCGACGATCTGTACCGGGTCAGCATTGGACGTGACGGTCGATTCGGCGAACCGGAGAATCTGGGCCCCGCGGTGAACAGCGCGGCCGACGAGTTCGCGCCGATGCTCTCGCCGGACGGTCGTACGCTGTTGTTCTCCAGCGATCGCGCGGGCGGTGCCGGCGGCCATGACCTCTACAGCGCCACGATGATCGGCGGCGTGGCGCAGCTGGCGCGGCCGCTGGCGGGTGGCATCAATACCGCCGCACAGGAGTTCGATGCCACGTTCCTCGGCAACGGCCAAACGGTGGTGTTTGCCCGCGCCCTGGACTTCGCCACTGCACCGGTCCGCCAGTTCATTGCCTACGAGCGTGGAGGCCGTTATGACGCGGGCCATGCATTGCCCTCCCCGGTGAACGAAGCCTCCGGCGACAGCTACGGTGCGATGCTGGATGGCTCGCAACCTGACACTTTGACCTATTCGGCGCGGCGCGCAGACGGTGCGGGGTTGGACCTGTACCGCATCCGCTACCGTTCGGGCGAACCATGATCCGCACTCAACGCTGCGCCGGCAGTTCCAGACGATGCTTGCGGCACAGCCGGTACACGGTCACCCGCGAGATCTGCATCTGCCGTGCGCACTCGGAGACGTTGTAGCCGGTCTGGCGAAGGGTCTGCAGCAGCACATCGCGCTCGGCCTGGCCGCGGGCATCCTGCAGCATCGCGCCCGGCGGCGCATGCTCGGCCCCACCCAGTTCAAGGTCACGCTCGCTGATCAGCTCGCCTTCGGCCATGATCGCCGCCCGCTGCACCCGGTTGAGCAGTTCACGCACGTTGCCGGGCCAACCGAAGCGCCGCATCGCCTGCAGCGCAGCGGGCGCAAAGCCACGTGCACGCACGCTGTGGCGCAGGCGGAAGCAGCGCAGGAAGTGCTCGGCCAGCAGCTGCACATCGGCGCCACGCTCGCGCAAGGGCGGCATCAGCAGGCGCAGCACATTGAGCCGATAGTAAAGATCGCTGCGGAACCGCCCCTGCGCCACCGCGTGCTCCAGTTCGACGTGGGTGGCGGCGAGTACACGCACGTCGGCCCGCAGCGGCTGGCTGCTGCCGACGCGCTCGAAGGTGCCTTCCTGCAGCACGCGCAGCAGGCTGGTCTGCGCCTCCGCCGGCAGGTCGCCCACCTCGTCGAGGAACACGGTGCCGCCGTGGGCGGCTTCGAATACGCCGATCTGGCGCTTGTCGGCGCCGGTGAACGAGCCGCGCTCGTGGCCGAACAGCTCCGACTGCACCAGGCTGGCCGGAATGGCACCGCAGTTGACCGCGATGAACGGCTTGCCCGCACGGCCGGACAACGCATGCAGCGCGTGAGCCGCCAGCTCCTTGCCAGTGCCGGTTTCGCCGGTGACCAGCACCGGCAGTTCGACCGGCGCGAACTTGTGCAGCACGCTGCGCACCGCATGCAACGCAGGACTCTCGCCGATCAGTGTGCGCGGCCCCTGGCCGGCGCATACCTCGCTGGCAGAAGGATCATCCGCGTCGAACTGCTGGCGCATCGCAGCCACCAGGTCCTGCAGGCCGAAAGGCAGCGTGAACCGCGAGATGCAACGCTGCAGCAAGGGCAGCCACGCTGCAGGCGTGGGCCCCGCGCCGGGTGGCAGCACCGCAATCCAGGGCAGATGCACGTGCTGTTCGATCCATGGCGCCAGCAACTGCAGCGCGGGCGTATCCAGATGGCGAAGATCCAGCACAGCGACCAGCCGATCACGCCCGCGCAGCCCGATCGCCATCGCCGGGTCGGGATGGATGCAGCGCACGTACCAGCCTGCGGCCGCCAGCGCGCTGCGCTCGTTCGCCAGCGGCTCGCCGAACCAGAGCACGCAACGTGATGTAGAAGCCTCCGGGACCGCCGCCATGCTTCCCCCAGCATCCGGACACCGTCGGCGGACTGTCAGGCAATCGCCGGCGTGCCGCCCTCCGCCGGGACCCTCTACGGCCACCGCAGCGGCCTTTGATGGGCGGATCCTAGCGCTGCGCTAAACGGCGGCGCAATGAGCGCCACGTCAAGAGACCACCGGCTGAAGCGGCATCGTTACAGTCCGCGACGGCACCTGTAACGCCGGTGTGACAGTCGGGCGCCCGCCTTGCCCTGCGGCGCGTGGTACAGCGCGATCCCAACATTTTTCCGACGCCGCTGTAACGGCGCGGCAGCAGCCCCCTGCGCCTGCCAGCGCCTGACGCCAAGGCAGCCAAGCCTTGCAGGGTTGGCACGGTTGATGCGTGCTTCCGCCGCACCCACCACGGGAGATCGGCATGGACGGCATCACCCCCATTCGCGGCCTGCTGGCAACGCTGGCTGTGGCCCTGCTGTCGGTTGGCGCGAGCGCCTCTGCCTCCGGTGCGCGCCAGGGTGTGAAGGCTCAACCGGGCGAAATCGTCCTGTTGCGTGATGTGTCCGCACGCCCGGCCTATCGCATGGCGCCGCCCGGCATGGCGCTGATCGCCGACCCGAAACCCCAGCGCGAGATCGCGGCGGCCCTCGGTGCGGGTGCCCCGGCAAACGGGATGGACGAGCTGAGCGATGAGGACTACGCAGGCATGGGGGCAGGTCACGCCGCCACAGCCACCGCACCCGCAGGCACCACGGTCGAACGTGTGACGCAGCAGGCATTGGGCGGTACGCTCGGCCGCAACGGTGACGGCATGGTCGGCAGCAGTCTCGGTGGTGCCATGAGCGGGCCGCTCGGCGCGGTCGGCAACAATACCCGCGGCATCAGCGAGACCGTGCGCGGCGCGCTCGGCCAGTTCCCGCTGCAGGGCATGGCCCCGGCAGGTGGCAAGTGAGGCGGGCGCACTGGCTGCTGCTGATCCTGCCTGCCACGCCGTTGATCGCGCAGGCCGATGACTACAGCGGCATGCTCGCCTACCTCGACGTTGCCCGCATCGACGGCCATGCACTGGCCGGCGCGAACGGCGCCATCGCGGTCAACCAGGCGGCCGGCGACCTCAATCTGCAGGCCAACCTGCGCGGCATCGCCACGGGCGAACATGCCGACGTCTCGATCGGCAACCGACAACTGCGCGGTGGCAACCGCGTGCTGGGTGCGCCGATGCACGCCACTGCCGTCATCGATGGCAAGGCGCTGGCCAGTGCCAGCGGCATCGCATCCATCAACCAGGCCAGCGGCATCGCCAACACGACGCTCAACGTCGTCAGCGCGACGCTGGCCCGACAGGGCATACGCGAAACCGACGATACGGCCTTGGCCGCCGAGGGTTCCGCGTTGGCAGGGGGGCGGGACGACGCCGGTCGCGGCGTCGCGACGGGCACCCGCAGCGCCGGTGTCACCAGCACCGCGCTGCGGGGATTCGACGGGGTCCTGCAACTCAATCAGATCGCGGGCAGCGGCAATGACACGGCCAATGTGCTGGGCCTGGTCGTGCAGGACCGCCCGTGACAACCACCCAACCGATGCACCACCTGATGAGAGAAAGAGGGCACCATGAAAGCGACCGTCAAACGGACCATGCTCGCCATGGCGATTGCCACTGCCTCGACCGCCGCTGCGGCCAATGGCTGGGACAACCAGAACGCCAACGCGAACATCAACCACACCCACACCGTCAGCGAAACCCGCAACGAGACGCACAACCACACCGACAACGACGTGAGCAACCGCACCGTCAACGTCAATGTGCAGAAGCACAGCACCATCCAGGCCGACGAACGCAAGGAAAAGAACAACCACGGCGTCGACGTGAACCTGGAGAAGGACCTGCGACTGAGCACCGACATCAATTTCTCCGGCGACCCGAACATCACCGGCGACATCGACCTCGACTCGGCGGCCATCGCCGTGATCGACAACCGCCAGTCGATCAGCAACAACGCCACCAGCAACAGCCTGGTCACCAACAGTGCCTCCATCGGTGACAGCGTGGGCGCAGGTGCCTCCGGCAACCTCGGCTTCAACGTGGTATCGGGCGACAACAACGCCCAGGACAATGCCGCGTCATTGTCCGCCGCCGACGCGTCCTTCAGCTTCGGCATGGCCGACGCCGAGGTGTTCGTCAACCAGGCCGGCTTCGGCAACGCGACCATGAACTCCGGCGTCACCAATGCCGCAGGTCTCGGTGGCAATGCCTTCGGCGGTGCGTCAGGCAACATCGGCGTCAACATTGCTTCGGGCAACAACAACGAGCAGAAGAACGCGCTGGCGGCGTCGGTCGCGACCACCGCGGTGGCGCAGTCGAGCATCAGCTCCAACCAGGTCTCCACCGGCAACACGGTCAGCAACGCCGGCTTCGTACAGTCCTACACCGATACCGTGCAGGTCGGCATGCGTGGCGGCGTCAGCGGCCTGACCCTGGCCTATGGCGCGGGCACCTACCGCGGCACCGGCAACGCCTACCAGATGGCCAACTACTACCTGGATACCTGGAGTGGCGAGCTGCCGCACCCGGGTGGCAGCAGCACCGGCCATATCGATCTGGACGACGAAATCCAGAACGCCACGATGAACCCCAACCGGCCGGGGGTGGGTGGCCTGGGCTTCGATACGCGTGAGAGTGGCACCAGCCAGTTCGTCGAACTGGGCGTGGCCGACCTGTATGCCAGCCTCAGCGGCACGGTCAGCACCACGCGCTGGGTGAACGTCAACGCGACCAACACCTCGGCCTTGTCGGGCAGCGCCTTCTCCGGCGCCTCGGGCAACATCGGCGTGAACGTGGCCGCGGGCACCGGCAACCTGCAGGCCAACAGCCTGGCCCTGGCAGTCGCCCAGCCCAGCACCGGCGGCGGTGGTGGCAGCGGCGAGTAAGCGCAACACCCCGGCCGTCCGCCAATGGCCGGGTTCCCCGGGAGCTCCTGTTCCTCCTCCCCCTTGGGACAGGAGCTCCCCCTTGCTGCCGGAGAATGCGATGTTCGGCCACCGTCTCTCGATACGCCTGCTGGCCTGCCTGCTGTTGCTGGGCGGCGCGTCCGCGCGGGCGGGCGACGTCGGCTTCGCCGGCGTACTGCCCAATGGCGCACTGCTGCAGCAGAAGGTGGAGAGCATGCAGGAACGGCGCTACCGCAACGTGGTACGCCAGCACACCGATTACAGCTGCGGAGCGGCCGCACTGGCGACCGTCCTGCGCCATGCCTACCACCTGGACACCGACGAGGCGACGGTCATCGAAGGGATGATGGGGGTGTCCGACCCGGCGCTGGTGGCCGAGCGTGGCTTCTCGCTGCTCGACATCAAGCGCTACGTGGAGTCGCTGGGCATGCGCGGGCGCGGCTATCGCATCGATGAGGCCCGCCTGCGCACGCTTCGGGTTCCGGGTCTTGTGCTGATGGACGTGCGCGGCTTCCGCCACTTCGTGGTGCTCAAGCAGGTGCGCGGCGGTGTGGTCGAGGTGGCTGATCCCATCCTTGGCAACCGCAGCCTGGCGCTGCCTGAATTCCTCGCTGCGTGGCCATCGCGTGCCGTATTCGTGGTGATCGGGAGTGATTTCGATCGCAACACAGTCCTGCTGCAACCCAGCGAACGGCCCAGTGCCCGCGCGCTCTACGCGCGACAGGGGCCGATCACCGATGCCGAACTGGTCGATTTCGGCTTCAACCACGCCGACCTGTTCTGAAGGAGGTTCCGCCATGTTCCGCCACCGTCTGTTGATGCTCCTGCTGCTGGCGAGCCCCGCCCTGCCCCTGCAGGCGGCGGATGCTGCGCCGGGACGCGGCCTGAAGGAAATTCCGGATCCCGAACTGAACCTGATGCGCGGCCGCTACACCGTGGGCGGCAGTACCGTCGCGTGGTTCGGGGTGACGATGGTCTCGCAGTGGCAGGCCGGCAACGGAAACGTATTGCAGGGTGCGTTGACTCTGGGCATGGACTTCCGCGGCGGCGGCAGCCCGAAACTGAGCTTCCAGCCCAGCGTGCACGTGACTGCCGCAGATGCGCCGCTGCCGGACACGCAGGGCCGCCATATCGACAGCACCGGCCTGGCCAACGCCAATGGCCTGGTGCAGAGCGTGCAGGTGGCCGGCGATGGCAACGTTGCCCGCAATTCGACCACGCTGGTGGTGCGCAACGGCACGGTGCCGGGCCTTTCGGATGACGGTGCGCATTCGCTCAGTGCGCAGGGTGCAGGCGCGTCGGCCTCCGCAGTGCTGGACGGCAACCAGGCACGCCTGCAGCTGCAGGTGGAGGGCCAGGGCATGGTCCAGCAATGGATACGCAACGGCAGCGTCGGCCAGGGCATCGCCCTGGCCGGTGACGGCCAGATCGCCAGCAACCAGCTGCGGCTGGAACTGGTGCGGGATACCGCGGGCGGCAACCTGCCGTTGAGCCAGAACGTGGCCCAGGCGATTGCGATGAACCGCGGCATGGGGCCGGGCCGATAGCACCACGGCACGGCGTTGGGGGAGGCGTTCCACAACGCAGGACACGAACATGCACACCTTGATGAGGATCACCCCGTTGGCGCTGGCGGCGCTGGCGGGCACCGCCTTTGCCGCACCGCCAGCGGCGGACGATGGCGGCGACGTGCAGGCACTTGCCAACCAGCTGGAGCAGCTCAAATCCAACTATGCACAGGAAGTGCGGCGGCTGCGCGAACTGGACATGCAGGTGCAGGCCATGCAGGCGCGATTGAGTGGACGCACGGGGCCCACCGGGCCGGCAACGGCGGCGGCAACGGGCGCAGCAGTCGAGCATGGCTCGACGCTACAGACGTCGCAGGGTAGCGAGAGCTACGCCAGTACGGCGGCCGAGGCACAGCAGGCGAAGCAGGAATCGCGGCGCAGCGTGGATGATGTGAAACAACAGCAGTCGGCCCTGTTCTCGCGCCGCTTCACCGTCGAGAACAGCCTCACCTACGCCCGCTACGACCGCAAGCAGCTCACCCTCAATGGTTTCCTGGCGCTGGACGCGATCTTCCTCGGCAACATCGCCATCGAGAACGTTGAATCCGATTCGCTCACCTACAACCTGGCCGCACGTTGGGGTGTCAGCCCGAACCTGACGCTCAACCTGGACGTGCCTTACCTGGCGCGGCGCACCGTCTACCAGAAGGGCGGCGCCGGCGGCGCGGCGGCCGCGATCGCGCAGGAAGAAACCAATGGCAACGGGCTGGGCGATATCGGTTTGAGTGCGAACTACCGCTTGTTCGGCGAACGCGGCTGGCGCCCGGAAACGGTGCTCACCGCCGGAGTCACCGCCCCTACCGGGCGCGCACCCTACGGTCTGGACTGGAAGGTGATCGAGCGCGACGACGATGACTACATCCGCTTCGCAGTACCCAGGGAACAGCCCACCGGCAATGGCGTGTGGCAGGCCAATGTGGGCCTGTCGATGGTCAAGACCGCCGATCCGGCAATCCTGTTCGCCAACGTCGGCTATGTGCATTCGTTCCCGCGTGGTTTCAGTGATATCGACAGCAACCCCGACACGGTCAACCCGGGTGACGTGAAGCTCGGCGGCGCGGTCTACTTCGGCGCTGGCGTGGCCTTTGCGTTCAACGAGCGCACCAGCCTCAGCCTGTCCTTCAGCGACCGCATCAGCGCCCGCGCTTCCACCCGTTTCCAAGGCGGGAAGTGGATGAAAGTGATCGGCAGCGACGCCAACGCGGCATCACTGAATCTGGGCGTGACCTACGCGCTCAACCAGCACACCACACTGGTGACCCTGCTCGGCATCGGGCTGACCCCGGATGCACCGGACTTCACGCTCGCCTTCAAGATCCCGTACATGTTGTAGAGACAGCGCCAGGCACGGTCCTGCGCCCCGGCAGGGCCTGGATTCATCTTCCGGCACCACAGCGGTCCCTGCCCGCTGCTATATTCAGCCCAGCTCGGCAGGCATGGTGCCTGCCCTCGAATCACAGGGAGTTGGACATGGGTCTGGTACAGGCGGTGAAGGGTGCGGTCGGTGGTGTGCTGGCCGACCAGTGGAAGGACTTCTACACCGTGCCCACGGGCCTGCCCTCGACGGCGGCCCTGTTCGCGGCGGTGCCGCGCGGCACCAACGCCGGCCGCGGCTCCAACACCAGCGGCTCGTCCAACATCATCAGCAACGGCTCGAAGATCATCGTGCCGGAGGGCTACGGCCTGCTGCTGTTCCAGGACGGCGCGATCACCGCGTTCGTCGCCGAACCGGGCGGCTACGAGTGGCGTTCGGACGACCTGAACTCGCAATCGATCTTCGCCGGCGACGGTCTGGTCAGCACCTTCATCAAGCAGAGCTGGGAACGCTTCAAGTTCGGCGGCCAGCCCGGTTCGCAGCAGGCGGCTTATTTCGTCTCGCTGAAGGAGCTGCCGGACAACCGCTTCGGGACCCAGTCGGAAATCTACTGGGACGACGGCTTCCTCAATACCCAGGTGGGCGCGGTCACGCGCGGCTCGTACACGCTGAAGATCGTCGACCCGATCCTGTTCGTGAAGAACTTCGTGCCGGCCAGCTACCTGCAGCCGGGCCAGGTGTTCGACTTCACCGACCTGGACAACGCCGCCGCCAGCCAGCTGTTCAATGAAGTGGTCGGTTCGCTGGCGCCGGCCTTCAGCCTGTACACGAACGATCCGGGCAAGGGCAACCGCATCACCAGGCTGCAGCAGGACTCGCTGGGCTTTGCACAGAGCCTGTCGGCCGCCGTCGAGCAGGGCTACCAGTGGAAGTCGGATCGCGGCCTGGCCATCGTCAAGACCGCCATTGTCTCGATCGAGTACGACGCCAACACCCGCGAACTGCTGAAGACCGTCCAGCGCGCCGATGCGCTGTCCGGCTCGCGCGGCAATTCCAACCTGCAGGCGAGCGTCGCCCAGGGCATCCAGTCGGCCGGCGAGAACGGCGGTGCGGCCGGCCTGGTCGGTGTCGGCATGGCCTCGGGCATGTTCGGTGTCGGCGGCATGCAGCAGCCGGTCACGCCGGCTGCCGACGATCCGGTGGCCAAGCTGAAGAAGGCCAAGGAAATGCTGGACCTGGGCCTGATCACCCAGGGCGACTATGACGCCCTGAAAGCCAAGGCGCTGGGCCTGTAACAGCAGGACGCACAACCCACATGTCCGATCCCAGAAACGGCCCACCGCCGCTGCCCGGATCCACGCCCGCGACGCCGCCGCTCTTGCCGGCGGCGTCGTTGGATGGGCCCGGTTCGCCGCAGGACGTCCCTCCCCTGCCGGGCAGCTTCCCGCTGGACACCTCGAAACTGCCACAGGCCATCCGCGATGAAGTGGAAGCGCCCGATCCTGTGGCCATTGATACCTCGGCCAGCGAGCTGGAGGACGGCCTCAACCGCTGCCCGAAGTGCGGCGCCACCGACATCCGGCCCAAGGCCGGCACCGATATCCTCATCTGCCTGTACTGCCGTCACGAATGGCATGGCGCGCGGGTCGAGGAGGAATTCGGGCTGGGCGAGGCCATCGACCAGCTGCGTGGCACGGTCATCGCCTCCGGCGCGCGTGACATCGACGCCGACACCTCGGCGTTGATGACGTTCAAGTGCACGGGCTGCGGCGCTGAAGTCACGGTCAATACCGAAAGCACGATGACGGCGCGCTGCCACTGGTGCCGCCATGTATTCGGCGTCAACGAACAGATCAGCAATGGTGCGGTGCCCGACGCGGTGCTGCCCTTCCACATCAAGAAGGACGATGCGGTCGCGCGCATCCGCCAGTTCGTCGACAAGCGCCGCATGTTCGCGCTGAAGGCGTTCAAGGAGCAGTTCACCCCGGAAAACGTGGTGGGTGTATTCCTGCCCTACATGATCGTGGACAGCAACGTCAGCGCGGCCGTGGCCGGCAAGGGCGAGATCCAGACCCGGCAATACACGGTCGGCACCGAGAAGAACAAGCGCACCCTGTACGACGCCGATGTCTACCAGGTCGAACGCCAGGTGGATTTCACGGTTGATGACCTGCCCCTGGAATCCTCGGCCGAGCGCGGCAATCTGGATACCCGCGCCAACACCAACAACATCATCAACACCATCCTGCCGTTCGACACCAAGAACGCGGTGAAATGGAACGCCTCATACCTGGCTGGCTTCACCTCTGAGAAGCGCAACCTGGATGTGGAAAAGCTGCGGCCGCGGCTGGAAGACCAGCTGCTGTCGATCGCCCGCGCGCAGGTGGAAGGGTCGGTGAGGCGCTACAACCGTGGCGTGCGTTGGGAACATGAACAGCTGGAGGTGCATGGAACGCGCTGGGTGTCGATGTACCTGCCGGTGTGGTTGTACTCGTATCACCAGCCCGGAAAGAACGGCGGCATGTTGCACTACATCGCAGTGAACGGCCGTACCGGCGAAACCATGGGCAGTGTGCCCGTGCAGCAATGGAAGATGCTGCTGGCGGCCCTGGCCACCGGCACCGTCATTGAAGCCCTCGCAATTGCCTTCCTGGTGGCATCGACATGAGCGACGACAGTGGCCTCTGGCTGTTGGCGGCAGGTCCGGCCGGCGCAACCGCGCTGTACTGGGCGCTGTACCGCTATTACCGCAACACCGACAAATCGCACTCCTTCGAACACGAGACCGAGATCGAGGCCAAACCGGTCACCGGCTCGGACCAGCAGGTCGGCCGGATCACCGGCACCGAGGACAAGCGTATCCGCGGTGACAACGTGTATGAGTACCGGAAACGGGTGGCAAGGGTGAAGCCGGATCAGTAGCGCCAGGCCATGCCTGGCTGCGGGTCATGCCGGCCGCGGGCCGGCATTCCTTCGGTCTCTGGGCGTCAAAGGGGAGCCGGCCAGCGGCCGGCACGACCCTTCAGCGGACAGCACCTGTTCTTGGCTGGCTTGCCTCAGGGCGCGCCCTCACACCGCCTCCCGCCCTACCGGTTCGATACTCGCGCGATCCAACCTGCCGAGGATGCTGCAATGGCCGCCGTGCTCCCCCGTACCTGCCTGCTCGCGCTGTGCTGCCTGGCGCTGCCCGCCCTCGCCCAGGAGGCCTCGTTCGGCTTCGGCCAGCAGACCGCCCGCACCGACCAGACCACCCATTCGAGCAGTACCGAGATCCAGAACAGTGGCTCGATGACCATGCAGACCACCAGCAGTGGCAGCTCGCAATCCGAATCGCGCAGCGAAAGCAAAGGCATCGACGTGGACTTCGGCGTCCATGACAACAACGACGACTGGCGCGATGACCGCGATACACGCGACAGCGACCTGGTCGGCAACTGGACACTGGGCCAGGAGAACGGCAGCACCTGCACCATCGAGCTGAAGAACATCGAGTGGTTCGGCGGCTACAGTGCCTATGTGCCTGCCAGCTGCCCGGATGGCTTCTTCTCGGCCAACCGCTGGGTGCTGTCGGGCAACCAGCTGCTGCTGACTGACACCAGCAACACCGTATTCGGGCGCTTCCGCGCGTCGGGCGGCGGACGCTGGACGGGGTACCGTGAATCGGATGGTGCGCGCTTGTATCTCAATCCCAAGGGGCGCTGATCGCACCGTGCACGCAGTGGGCACGCGCTGATCGGGAAGATCAGGCATCCGCCCCACCCCGCCACCGAAATGTCCGCTCCCACTGGCTCCCGTCTCGTCATCTATGCGGCCCTTGCAGGCAATCTGGCCATTGCCGTGGCCAAGTTCATCGCAGCCGGCATCTCCGGCAGCTCGGCCATGCTCAGCGAAGGCGTGCATTCGCTGGTCGACACATTGAATGAACTTCTGCTGCTGTACGGGCTGCGCCGTGCCAGCAAGGCGCCGGATTCCCTGCATCCGTTCGGCTATGGCCGCGAACTGTACTTCTGGAGCTTCATCGTCGCCCTGCTGGTGTTCGCTGCCGGCGCCGGCGTTTCGGCCTACGAAGGTATCCAGCACATCCGCCAGCCGGAGCCGGCCACCAACCACGCGTTGAGCTACAGCGTGCTGGGCATCTCCATCCTGTTCGAGGGGGCTTCCTGGTGGGTGGCGCTGCGTGAGTTCCGGCGCACCAAGGGCAGACTTGGCTACTTCGAAGCGTTCCGCCGCAGCAAGGATCCTTCCACCTTTACCGTGCTGCTGGAGGATAGCGCGGCCCTGCTGGGCCTGGGCTTCGCACTGATCGGCCTGGTGGCCGCGCAGGTGCTGGACATGCCGGTGCTTGATGGCGTTGCGTCGCTGTGCATCGCTGGCGTGCTGGCCGCCACCGCCTTCCTCCTGGCCCGTGAGACCAAGGGCCTGCTGGTCGGAGAGCCTGCCCATCCCGCAGTGGCCGAGCGGATCATGGCGGTGGCCGAAACCGATCCGGATCTGCGCCGCGCCAACGGGGTGACCACCATGCAGATGGGCCCGGAACAGGTGGTGGCCATGCTCAGCGCCGAGTTCGAGGATGACCGGCGGACCCCGCAGATCGAAGCCTGCATCACCCGCATCGAAACGGCGGTGAAGCGCGAGTATCCGGAGCTGGTGGCACTGTTCATCAAGCCGCAGACGCCGGAGGTGTATGCCGCCCGGCGCGCTGCATTGGCCGCACCGCCTGCGCCGGAATGACGCGGCGTCTGCGCCCGTTTCACCTGATCGATGCCACAGTGCCACGGTCTTTCTCCCGAGCCTGCCACCACCGTGCCGGATTGGTTGCCCGCCTCCCTGCAGATCCTGCCGCGCCGCTTCTACCGGCGTCCATCGACCGACGTTGCGCCGGAGCTGCTCAACAAGCTGCTGGTGCGCGACGATGGTCGCGCTGGCCGCATCGTCGAGGTTGAAGCCTATGCCGGCAGCGACGACCCCGCCGCGCACTCCTATCGCGGGCCAACGCCGCGCACGGCCAGCATGTTCGGTGAGGCCGGCCACCTCTATGTCTACTTCACGTACGGCATGCACTGGGGCAGCAACGTGGTCTGCGGAGAGGTCGGTGAAGGCGTGGCGGTGCTGCTGCGGGCCGTCGAGCCGCTGGCGGGCCTGGAGCGCATGCACGAGCTGCGTTCCGCCGCGCGCCGCGACCACGATCTGGCCAGTGGCCCCGGCAAGCTCTCGCAGGCCTTCGGGTTGGACCGCAGCTTCGACGGCGCCGATCTGGTGACCGGCAGCCATGGCATCGTGATCGCCAGCGATGGCACCCCGCCTCCGTCCGACCCGGAAGTTGGTCCTCGCATCGGCATCACCCGAGCCGTGGATTTCCCGTGGCGATGGCACGTCCGTGACCACCGTCACGTATCGGTGCGGCGACGCCGCATCTCCGCCCCCGCAAGGAAACGTTGATGACACCTCTCGACAAGCCGTTGCGACGCGAACTGGAGATCGATGGCCAGCCCTACACCCTGACTGTGGACCCTGAAGGCCTGAAGCTGGCGGAGAAGGGGCGACGCAAGGGCATTGCGTTGCGCTGGCAGGATCTGGTGTCCGGGGACGCGGCGCTGGCAACCGCATTGCAGGCGTCGCTGCGCGAGCACTGAACCGGCGCACCCAGCTCACGTCGGCATCACCCCGTCACAGCGATACATAACACTGTACCGACTACCGTAGTCCCAGACAGCCGCCGCAAGCGCCCTCGCCACCCTGCCCTGAAAAGCACCATGGACGAAGCCGAACGACTGCTTGAGATCGAACGACTGCACCTGTTGGATACGCCCCCGGAGCCGGTGTTCGATGCCATCGTCGCCGCCGCCCGCGCCGCAACCGGCATGACCATGGGCCTGATCAGCGTGGTGGCCGAAGACCGCCAGTGGTTCAAGGCCAACATCGGCCTTGAAAGCGTCAGCGAAACGGCCCGCGAAATTTCCTTCTGCACCCATGCCATACGCCAGGACGAGCTGTTCGAGATACCCGATGCGCGTCAGGACCCACGTTTCTCCACCAACCCCCTGGTGACGGGTGGGCCGCGTATCCGCCACTACGCTGGCATCCCCCTGGGCTCGGCGCACGGCGCGCGTATCGGAACACTGTGCCTGCTCGATCCGATGCCCGGCGTGCTGTCTCCGTCCCAGCGCGAGCTGATGGTGCACCTTGCCCGGGTCACCACCCAGGTGCTGGAGCAGCGCAGCACGCTGATGGCGCAGGTGGGCCAGGCCAAGGCGCTGCATCGTGAGCTCAAACGCAGTGAGGACTTCCTGGAGCGCACCAACCGCGCCGCCCGGGTGGGCGGCTGGGAGATGGACCTGGTCACCAACGAAGTGCGCTGGACCCGCGAGACCAAGCAGTTGCACGGCGTGCGCAGCAACTTTGAACCGACGCTCGACACCGCGCTGTCGTTCTATCGCGAAGACAGCCGCAACATCATCCGGGCAGCAGTGCAGCGTTGCATCGACGAAGGCACGTCCTGGGAGGTGCAGCTGCCAATGACCACCGCCGACGGGCGCGCGATCTGGACCCGGGTGGTCGGCAGCCGGCAACAGGTCGACGGCCATCCGCGCCTGGTCGGGGCGATCCAGGACATCACGGACGAACGAGCCGCGCTGGACGCGCTGGAAGCGAGCGAAACCCGCTACCGGCGACTGTTCCACTACAGCCTGGGCCTGATCTGCACCCACACGCTGGACGGCACATTGACCTCGGTGAATCCCGCGGCGGTGCAGTCGCTGGGCTTCGAGGAAAGCCAGATGATCGGGCGCAGCCTGTGTGACCTGATGCCGCCGGAAAAACGCGAGGGCTTCAAGGCCTACCTCGCTCGGATCCAGGCAAACCACACCGACGCTGGCGTGATCGAGCTGATTGCCGCCGACGGTACGCGCCACTACTGGGCGTACCACAACGTGCTCGACAGCGAGGCCAGCCCGCCCTACGTGCTGGGACATGCACAGGACGTCACCGCGCTGCGGATGCAGGAGCAGCAGCTGCGCGAAATGTCCTTCAAGGATCCGCTCACCCAGTGCTACAACCGGCGCTACCTGCACCGGCTGGATGAACTGATTGACGAGCGCTGGGCCTGCGTGATGTTCGACCTGGACCACTTCAAGCACATCAACGACACCCAAGGCCACCGGCGTGGCGACGCCGTGCTGGTCGAGTTCGCCACCTTCCTGCGCTCGCCGCTGGGCAAGGAGGAGACGGTGGTGCGTCTGGGCGGCGACGAATTCATGGTGGTACTGGTCGCGCCTGCGGACGGCCGGTTGAGCGAACTGGAGCATTGGTACCAGGACCACGCCGCGCTCTCGCCCAGCGCGTTCTCGATGGGTGCGGCCATCAACACGCCCGGCGAGCCGGTGGCCGACACCATCCAGAAAGCGGACAGCCGCCTGTATCGCACCCGCGCACGGGTACGCCGCGAGCGACGCGAGGACCCAGCCGCGCGTTGATCACGCGCTTACCGTCACCCACGCCGGCGCGTGGTCGCTGGCCTTTTCCTGTAGGCGTACCCAGCGGTCGACGCCAGCGCCCTTCAGTCGCGACGCCAGTACGGGGTTCAACAGCAGATGATCGATGCGCAACCCACGGTCGCGCTCGGCATGCTGGCGGAAATAATCCCAGAAGGTATAGATCGTGGCGTCGCCGTGCACCTTCCGCACCGCATCGGTCCAGCCCTGCGCCAGCAGTCGTTCGAAGGCCTCGCGCACCTCCGGCTGGAACAGCGCATCGCGGCGCCAGGCCTTGGGGTCGTAGACGTCGGCTTCGGTGGGAATCACGTTGAAATCACCCAGCAGCAGCGCCGGATGCGGCAGCTCGACCAGGCTGCGCGCATGCCGGATCAGGCGCGCCATCCAGCGCAGCTTGTAGTCGAACCTGGGACCGGGCTGCGGGTTGCCGTTGGGCAGGTAGAGGGCACCCACGATGACCCCGTGCGCCGCCGCCTCCAGGTAGCGGCTCTGGGTGTCCTTGGGCTCGCCCGGCAATCGGCGGCGGCTCTCGACCGGCGTGGTCCCTCGTGCCAGCAGCGCCACGCCGTTCCACCGCGCCTCGCCCTGCCAGAGCGCGCCGTAGCCCGCCTCTTCCAATGCCGCAGCCGGAAACGCGGCGTCGGTCGCCTTCAGTTCCTGCAGGGCAACCACATCCGGCGATTCCCTGTGCAGCCAGTCCAACAGCTGCGGCAAGCGTGTGCCGATGCCGTTGACGTTGAACGTGGCAATGCGAAGCGTCTTGCGTCGGGCCATGCAGGAAGTCTCCTCGGCGCCGGGAATGAGCGTTCACTGTGCGCGCCCGCGCATGCAGAATCCGTGGATGCCATGTCACGACAGGGTGCCATCCGTTTCACCAACCGCTGCCACGGGCGACAGCAGGCTGGTCACCCGTGGCCAGTGACGGAGAAGCCCCATGGCGGTGCGCCCGCTGCGCGCGATCTACCAGGTCGACCCCTACCTGTTCCGCGACAGCAATGGGCGCGGCTGGGGCACCCTAGATGGCATCACCGAAAAGCTGGACTACCTGCAGTGGCTCGGCATCAGCCATGTGTGGCTGCTGCCGTTCTACTGCAATGCCGGCCGTGACGGTGGCTACGATGTCACCGATCACTACCGCATCGATCCACGCCTGGGCGACCAGACCGCGTTCCAGCGCCTGGTCGATGCTGCCGACGCACGCGGTATGGGCATCATCGTCGAGCTGGTGATGCAGCACACTGCCAGCGCCCACCCATGGTTCGTCGCCGCGCAGCGCGGCGACCCGGCCTGGCGCCGCTGGTACCTGTGGAGCGACCACGTGCCCGACGACGGCCTGCAGCCGATGTTCCCGCCGATCGAGGCGTCTGCCTGGACATGGGACGCCGAGGCCGGCGCGTTCAACCGGCACATGTTCTACCGGCACGAGCCAGACCTGGAGCTGGCCCATGCGCCAGTACGCGACGAACTGCTGCGGGTGATGACGTTCTGGATGCAGCGCGGCGTGGCCGGCTTCCGCGTGGATGCGGTCCCGTACATGGTCGAGCGCGCCCGCCACGCGGACCCGCGCGACGACGGGCTGTGGCTGCTGGAGGAAATGCGCGCCACGGCAGACGCACAGCAGCCAGGGCTGCCGTTGATCGGCGAAGCGGATGTCCCCGCGTCCCGCTACGGTGACTTCCTGTGCCAGGGGCGGCGGCTTTCGCACCTGCTCGACTTCCATCTGAACAATCATTTCTTCCTGGCCCTGGCGCGCGGCGACGCCAGTGAAGTGGCCCGGGTCATGGCCGAATACGGACCGCAGGCGCCGCCGCACACGCGCATCGCCTGGCTGCGCAACAATGATGAGCTTGACCTGGAGCAGCTGCGGCCCGACGAACGCGAAGCGGTGATGGAGCGCTTCGCGCCCGAACTTGGCATGCGCATCTATGGCCGCGGCATCCGCCGCCGGCTGGCGCCCATGCTGGACGGCGACACCGCGTGGCAGGCCATGGCCTGGGCCGCACTGCTGTCGCTGGGTCAGGTGCCGGTGATCCGGTATGGCGAGGAAATCGGCCTCGGCGACTGCCTGGAACTGCCCGAGCGCAACGCCGTGCGGATGCCGATGCACTGGCACGACCGCCCAGGGGCGGGCTTTACCGATCAGCCACGGCATGCGTGGCGCGCGCCTCCGGCAGACGGCGCTTACGGTTACCGGACAGTGAATGTCGAGGCGCAACGCGCGACGCCCGGCTCGCTGCTGCGGCGTGTGCGCGAGCTGCTGCAGCAACGCAATGCCCATCCCGTGCTGCAGCAGGGGCCACACACGCTCGACCCACCTTCACCTGCGCTGCTGATGCTCCGCTACGGCGAGCCCCCCCACCAGGCGCTTGCACTGATCAACTTCGGCGACAACCCGGTTGAGGTAGAGGTGCCACTGCACGGCCCGCTGCGTATGCTGGTGGGCCACGGCACCACCATGCAGGATAACCGCTGCATCCTGCAGGGCCACGGCTACGCGTGGCTGGCCGCCGAGGGTGCCTGAGTGCGCAGCGCGGGCAGCACGTGTTCGGCGAAATCATCGATGAAGCGGTCCTGCTCGCGGTTCACGTTGTGCAGGTAGATGCGATCGAAGCCCAGTGACTGCAGTTCCTGCAGCCAGGCCCGGTGCTGGCCAAGATCCGCCGAGACATGCACGTGCTGGCGCAGCTCCTCGGCACTGACCGACCGGGCCTGTGCCTCGAACTGCTCGGGCTGGTCCAGGCCTTCGGCCAGTTCCGGTGGCAGCACATTGGCGCT
The DNA here is from genome assembly GCF_051853085.1 of Stenotrophomonas sp. T8. Lineage (NCBI taxonomy): Bacteria > Pseudomonadati > Pseudomonadota > Gammaproteobacteria > Lysobacterales > Lysobacteraceae > Stenotrophomonas > Stenotrophomonas sp. T8. The sequence goes on from NZ_CP195329.1 coordinate 2,031,834, forward strand.
CCACTGCTCCATCGCGCCTTCCAGTGCCGCCTGTTCGGCACGCGCGTAGGAGAGCTTGGCCTGCAGGTACATCGGCTTGCCCCTGCCACCGCCCTGTTCGAACGCCGCCACCACACGCCGCAACTGCGCCAGTGGCTGGCTGATGGTGATCAGGCCATCGGCCCAGCCCCCCATCCAGCGTGCGGTTTCCTCGGTGACGGCTGCACCCAGCAGCGGCAGGGGAAGGGCCGGTCGGCTGTACAGTCGCGCCTGGCGCACCTGGAAGCCACCGCTGTGGTCGACCCGCTCGCCTCCCCACAGCCGCCGCATCACCTCGGCCGCAGCGCGCAGTGCCTTCTGCCGCTCGCGCTTGGCTGGCCACGGCTGGCCGGTGATGCGCTCGTTCAGGGCCTCGCCGGTACCCAGCGCCAGCCAGATCCGGCCCGGCGCCAGCTGCTCCAGCGTCGCCGCTGCCTGTGCCACCAAGGCCGGGTGCTGGCGCAGCATCGGGCAGGTCACCATGCCCAGGGTCAACGCGCTCTGCACCGCCAGCGCGCCGGCCCACACCCAGCTGTGGCCCGACTGCCCTTGTGCGGTCGTCCACGGGTGGAAATGGTCCGAGCACATCAGGGCCTCGAATCCCGCCTGTTCGGCGCGCAGCGCCAGGCCCAGCAAGGTGGCGGGCGGGAACTGCTCATGCGATGCGTGGTAGCCGATGGTCATCACGGATTCCGTGCGGGGACTGGACACGATGGCAACACCCCTCCAGCTAAAACGGCGTCATGGAAACGAACACTCCCTGCATCGGGCATCGACGCTGGGCTATCGCCGAGGGCTACATTCCGGCCTGGAGCAACGGCCCGTCACCGGAGATGCAGAGTCACGAAACCTGCTGTGTCCTCAATGCCGGCAGCGAGGACGCGCATGTCACGCTGACCCTCTACTTCGAGGACCGCGATCCGGTGGGTCCCTACCGGATTACAGTGCCGGCGCGGCGCACCTGCCATCTGCGCTTCAACGACCTGCAGGATCCGGCACCTGTGCCGCTCGGTACGGGCTTCGCCACCCTCGTCGAATCCGACCAGCCGATCATCGTGCAGCACACGCGGCTGGATTCACGGCAACCGGCCAACAGCATCATGACCACCATCGCGCATCCAGTGTGAAGCCGCGCGCGCAGGCGTCCACGCTGCAACGACACCGCGCCGTCCAGCCGTTTACCCGCTTGGAGGGAGACTGGCGCCGGTTTCCTTTCGGAGAGTGACGATGGCCCTGCCCGACTACCCACGCCCGCCGTTCCCGGCCCAGCAGCAATCCTTCCCCGGCAAGACTGCGCAGATGCAGCCCCGGCCGGACCACGGCGAGGACAGTTATCGCGGGCATGGCCTGCTGCAGGGCAAGAAGGCATTGATCACCGGCGGTGACAGCGGTATCGGCGCGGCGGTGGCGATCGCTTTCGCGCGCGAAGGCGCCGACGTTGCCATCGCATTCCTCGATGGCGAGCAGGACGACGCCCGCCATGTGCAGCAGCAGATCGAACAGGCCGGGCGCAAAGCCGTGCTGGTACCCTGCGACATCAGTGACCCGGCACAGGCGCGATCGCTCGTAGACCGCGTGGCCAGCGAACTGGACGGTCTCGATATCCTGGTCAACAACGCGGCCTACCAGCGCTACTACGAGCACTTCGACGACATCACCCTGGATGACTGGAAGCGGACGTTCGATACCAACGTGCATGCCGTGTTCAATCTGACCCGACTGTGCGTCCCGCACCTGCGCGGTGGCGGTGCGATCATCAACACCGCATCGGTCAACTCCAAGCGGCCGACGCCGAACATCCTTCCCTATTCTGCAACCAAAGGTGCCGTCGCCAACCTGACGCTGGGGCTGGCCGGCCTGCTGGCCGAGCATCAGATCCGCGTCAATGCCGTGCTGCCCGGCCCGATCTGGACGCCGTTCATTCCCGCAGGCATGGCCGCCGAAGAGGTCGAACAGTTCGGCGCGCAGACGCCATTCGGCCGCCCCGGACAGCCGGCCGAGCTGGCCTCGGCCTATGTGATGCTGGCTTCGGACAGCGCCAGCTACACCTCCGGTGCGCTGCTGACCATCTCCGGCGGCGCGGCAACACTGTGACCCCTCATGGCCGGATTGCCCGCCTGGATTGAGGACTGGCTGACCGTAGTTGTGCCGGTGGCCGAGGTGCTCGCCATCCTCGGCGTCGCATGGGTGATGGTGCGTGTCCTCGCGTGGCTGCTGGTGCAGGCGCGGCAGCGCGGCAGGCTGGCACCAGAGCTTCATGTGGGCCTGCGCCGCGGCGGTGCCCTGCTGCTGTATCTGGCGGCTGCGCTGCTGATACTGGAGCGACTGGGCGTGTCGCGCTCGGTGCTGTGGACCGCGCTGACCGGGTTCATGGCGGTCGGTGCGGTGGCGTTCTTTGCTGCATGGAGCGTGTTGTCCAACCTGTTCTGTTCGTTCCTGATCGTCGCCACGCGCCCGTTCCGCATCAATGACACCATCGAGGTGCTGGAAAGCGTGGACAAGCCGGGCTTGTGCGGTCAGGTGGTGGACATCAACCTGATCTACACCACGCTGAGTGATCGTGGCGAAGGCGCGCGCGGTTGCCTGCTGCGCGTGCCCAACTCCTTGTTCTTCCAGCGCATCACCCGCCACTGGGGTGACAGCGGCTATTCCCAGCTGCCGGGAAGCGTGCCAATCAAAGGCAAGGTGCGCTGAGTAGCTGTAGAGTCGAGCCCATGCTCGGCTTGCTGCGCGCAGCGCTCGGTGCAGCGCGACCTGAACGGAGAGCAGCCGAGCATGGGCTCGGCTCTACGGGTGCCACAGCGGGTGCAACCCTACTCCGCCGCCAATGCCTGGATCGGGTCCAGCTGCGCGGCGCTGCGCGCCGGAAAGTAGCCAAAGCCCAGCCCGATCACAGACGAACACACCAACGCGGCCAGCACCAGATAGGTACCCATGCGCCGCTTGGCGCTACAGGAACTCCGCCATGCGCTGCAGCTCGTCGTCCAATGCGCTGCGAAATGCCTTGTCGCGGGCCAGCGACTTTCCGGCATAACCCACGTTCGGCACCAACTCACCGCCGCACACGCTCAGGTTGGCCCAGCCCACCACCTGGTCATGCCACAGCACCGGCAGTGCGTAGTACCCATACTGGCGCTTTGGCGCAGGTGTGTAGGCCTCGAACTTATAGACCCAATCCCACAGCAACTCGAAACGGCGGCGGTCCCACACCACCGGGTCGAACGGCGCCAGCAGGCGCACCTGATCGTCTGGCGCGTGCCTGCGCGAGCGTGGATTCTCGTCTGCCGGCCAGTACCAGGTGGTGCCCTCCAGCGAGCAGCTGGCCAGCTGCTGCTTGGCCAGCGCCAATGCCTTGCGGGTCTGCTCGGCCAGATGCGGTGCACCATAGCCCAGCAGGCGCACCAGGTAGGTCAGGCTGGCCGATGGCAGCGGCGCGTACTTGCGCACCACCAGATCAATCAGGGCGGCCGCGCGTTCGACCTGCGACTGCTCGCTGGCATCCGCCTCGGCATGCTCGGCCACGGCGTAGATACGGGTGCCGTTGTCACGCCGCGCCACGCGCAGCATTCCGCGGTAGTGCATGCCATCGAGCAGGTGGGTGCTGGCATTGCTGGTGCCGCCCCAGTAGTTGGTCACCCGCCCATGCGCAAACGCCTGGTCGACCTCGCGGGGGTGCACGCTGCCGCGCTCGCGCACGAACGCCAGCACGTCGGCCGCGCGGCGATGGGTCTCGGCGTCCCACTCGCGCTTGGACACGCGCGGGTGCATCAGCGCCAGATGCTCGCGCGGCAGGAAGCCGTAGTTCACCAGGCAGTCCTCTTCCACCGGCAAGCGCGCATAACGACGTTCAAGATCACCCGCGCGGTAGTCCTTCACCCGGTGCCGCAGGGTCAGATCCTGCGCGCGTGCCGGTGCCCGGATCGGGTCGGCCTGCACGAAGCCCAGCCGCCGGATCGCGGTCAACAGCGTGGTCGGCTTGAACAGGGTGCGCGCCACCGCGTAGCGGCGCAGATCTTCAAGGGTAGGCGTGGCAGGCATGGCTGCATTGTAGATCCACGCCATGCGTGGATGGGATCACGGCAATTCCCCCGAGGGCTAGCGCTCATCGCACCCGGACCCTTCACCGGATCCAACTACAGGCGCTGCCAGACCACGCCCTCACCCCGGCGGTAGTACACCGCCATCGCGCGGCCATAAATCCGGTCCGCATCGACCCATCCGAAGAAGCGGCCGTCCAGGCTGTTGCCACGGTGATCACCCAGCACCAGTACCTTGCCGGAGGGTACCTGCACATCGGCAATGTCCGGGCCTCCGCCATGCGTCAGGTCGAGCCAGGCGTGCCGCTTGCCAAACCGTTCCACGCCGCTCGCATAGGTCATCTGGAGGGGGCGTCCATTGACGCTCAGGCGCCCATCCTGCAGACGCACGCGGTCGCCGGCCACGGCCACCACGCGCTTGATCATGCGCACGCCATCGGCCGGCGAAGCGAACACCACCACCTCGCCGCGTTGCGGCACGGTGGCGCCCATCAGCTTCAGCCCGCTGAAAGGCAGGCGCAGGCCGTACGCGCGCATATCGACAACGACGCGGTCACCCGGCTGCAAGGCGGGCTGCATTGAACCACTCGGCACGACGTAATGGTTGGCCAGGGTGTCGCGTGCAACGAAGAACAGGCCCAGCAGCATCAGCAGCGGCGCGGCCTCCTTCTTCAGCCACGCCAGCATTCGCTGGGACCACGACGCGCGGAGGGTGGCATCCATAAGGGCTCCGGAAGGTGATGGAAGGACTCGGAGCCCTAGGCTAGACCGGGCACACCTGGCCACACATAGGACAGGTCCCAGATGTGCCCGCCCGTAGGGCCCACAGGCACGACCAACGCTACAGATCGCCGTCCGCATCCAACAACTGCAACGACCCGATCACGAGCGCCTGCATGCCCTGCTTGAACTCGGTGATCACCTGGCCCTCTTCGTCATCCGCAATCGCGTAGATGGTGTCGGCGCCGGCGATGCAGTAGAACGCGATCGTGGCCAGCAGCCAGCGCGCCTTGTCCATCGGCAGGCCGAACACTTCGGCCACGTGCGCCTGGTGCGAGGCAATCTTTTCCAGCATCGGCGCGGTCGCCACCGTGCGCCGCAGCAGGTATGGCGGCAACCCGGGATGCGCCTTCACTACCTCGCACAACGATTCCACGAACACCATCAGGTAGCCCTGCAGGCCACCCGCCGCATCGGCCGAGGCGCGCGGAATCTGCCAGCGCTGGAACACGGCTTCGGCCACCAGCCGCTTCAACGCCTCCAGGTTCGCAACGCGCTTGTACAGCGCCGCTTGGGTGACCGCGAGCTCGGCGGCCACATTGGCCATGGTCAGGTTGGGCAGACCCAGGCGGATGCCGATGTCGGCCAGGCGCTCGGGGGTGATGGTCGGTGGACGGCCGCGAGACGGCACCGTGGTTTCGCGTTGCATGTTCATACCCTGCCGAGGGTGCCAGCAAAGGGACCCTCTTGTCCGCTTTGGTCTCTTTAGTTTAATTTACTCAACTAATTCGGAATGCGTCTGGTTCGCAATCATGGCGCCGTCCGGATCGAGCCCGTGGCTCACTTCCCGCCAGGTCCCCACCCAGCCGACAACCCCGCGCTGCGCCCTCCCCCGTGCTTGCCGATGGCCGCGCGCCAGGCGCGCTCGCCCTCGCGATTCACAGGACCCTGGTATGACCGTATCCCCCTTCTCCTCTTCACAGAACCAAGCTGCCGCCGTGTCCTGCAGCCAGCCACTTCCACACGGCCTGGCCCGGCGCTACCGCGCATCGGCGCTCGCGCTTGGCCTGATGGCATCGTGTGCCGCGCTGGCCGAAACCGCGCCGTCCACCCTGCCCTCGGTGCAGGTACAGGAACAGCGCCGCGTGACCGGCGACTATGCCGGCGGCCAGGTGGCCGCCGGCGGCCGTATCGGCCTGCTCGGCGACAAGGACTTCATGGATACGCCGTTCAGTACGGTCAGCTACACCGAGTCCTTCATCCGCGACCGCCAGGCCAAGGACCTGACCGACGTCATCGCCGCCACCGACCCCACGGTGTTCAGCAACGGCGTCACCGGTTCCTGGAGCGAGAACTACGCAATCCGCGGCTTCGCCTCCAGCACCAGCGACACCACCTTCGACGGGCTGAGTGGCATGGCGCCCTACTACCGCACCTCGCCGGAAATGTTCGAACGCATCGAGGTACTGAAGGGCCCCTCCGCGCTGCTCAATGGCATGCCGCCGGGTGGTTCGGTCGGTGGCAGCGTCAACCTCGTGCCCAAGCGCGCCGGCCAGCAGCCGCTGTTGCGGGTCAGCGCCAACTTCGCCTCCGACGCGCAGTTCGGCACCCATGTGGACATAGGCCGTCGGCTCGGCGCGGACAAGCAGTTCGGCATCCGCTTCAACGGCGCGTACCGTGATGGCGATGGCGCCGTGGGCAAGCAGCGCAAGAAGGTCCAGCTCGGTTCGCTGGCACTGGACTGGCGCGGCGAACGTGCGCGGCTGTCGGCCGATCTGTACAGCGCCGATGACCGTGTTGACGGCCCCGCACGTGGCGTCGGCCTGGCACCCGGCGTCGCCATTCCGCGGCCGCCGCGTGGCGATACGCTGATCAACCCGGACTGGGCCTACGTGGACAGCCAGGACAAGGGCGCGATGCTGCGCGGCGAACTGGACATCAACGATACCCTGATGGCCTACCTGGCCTACGGCACCAGCAGGACCGACTACCGCTACAACGGTTCGATCAGCGCGCAGATCCTCAACCCGGCCGGCGACTTCACCACGGTGATCGGCCAGCTCGCCTTCGATATCAGGAAGCAGTCCGGCGATGCCGGCCTGCGCGGTTCGTTCCGGACCGGCAGGGTCGGCCACCAGTGGGCTGCCAACGTGACCCACTACCAGCACACCCAGAACGACTACGGCCGCCGCAGCGTGCCGGGCTGGGACTGGACCACCAACCTCTACAACCCGGTGTGGGGCCCGGCCGCGCCGTTCGTAGCGCCGCACATCTCGCATACCGAACTGCGGCTGGACAGCCTCGGCTTCGCTGATACCCTGTCCTTCGCCGATGAACGCGTGCAGTTGACCCTGGGCGTGCGCCGCCAGCAGGTGGTCAGTGAGACCTTCAACGTGGCCACGGGTGTACGCACCTCGCGCTACGACGAGAGCGCCACCACCCCGGCAGCGGCGCTGCTGGTGAAGGCCACCGACACGATCTCCCTCTACACCAACTACATCGAAGGCCTCAGCCAGGGCGCCACCGCGCCGATGACCGCCGCCAATGCCGGCGATGTGTTCGCGCCGTTCCGCACCAGGCAGAAGGAGCTGGGCCTGAAGCTGGACCTGGGCCGCTTCGCGCACACCTTCAGCGTGTACGAGATCAAGCGGCCCAGCAGCTACACCGACCCGGTCACGAATATCTTCTCGTTCGGCGGCGAACAGCGGAACCGCGGCGTGGAATGGGGCTTCTTCGGTGCGCCACTGGACGGCGTGCGCCTGCTGGGCGGCGTGGCCTACGTGCAGCCGAAGCTGACCCGCACGGCGGGCGGCGTGAATGAAGGACGCATGGCCACAGCAATTGCGCAGCGGCAGGCCAAGCTGGGCGTGGAGTGGGATGTGCCCGCGCTGGAAGGCCTGACCCTGACCGGCAATGCCACGGCCATGTCCAAGCAGTACATCAGCGCCGACAACCGCCTGTCGGTGCCGGGGCGGACGTTGTTCGACGTGGGCGCGCGCTACAGCACCACCGTGGCGGGTCGACCGCTTGCGCTGAGAGCCAGTGTGAACAACGTGACCAACAAGGCGTATTGGGGCATGCCGTTGTTGTCGAGCCTGGCGTTGGGTGCACCTAGGACGGTGCTGGTGTCGGCGACGATGGACTTCTGAGCATACGTGGAATCCCTGTAGAGCCGAGCCATGCTCGGCTCCGTTCGCCCGCTGAGCCGAGCATAGGCTCGGCGCTACAGAACGCGGGGCCATCCGCCAACGGCATCCAGGCAGGATGCGAATATTCTGTAGAGCCGAGCCCACGCTCGGCTCCACGCCAACAGCATCCACGCATGGCGTGGCTCTACTCGGATGCAGGCGGAAGATGGCGTGATTGGTCAGCGCCAGCGCGGCCAGCTTCAGACCTTCCATCACGCGATCGCCCACGTACTGTTCCGGGCCGCCATTCTGGCGGGCGCGTTCGGCCGCCAGCAGGATCTCCTGCACGATACGCAGCCCGGCCAGTGCACCGTCGGCGTCGGCCAACGCCAGGCACCGGCCCGGCAGCTGATGGCGCTCGGGCCAGGGCTGGCCGTCGGCAGCCGCGCCCAACCCGATGCGATGCAGCAGGGCCGTCAGGTTGTTGGGATCGGGCGGGATGTCGTGCCCCTCATCGGCATTGGCCGGGGCGCGCTGATGGGGAAACTCCGATGCGTTCATGGCAGGTCTCCGTGCAAGGCATGCGGGACCACCGCCCTTAACAAAGGCGGCGGACGGTACGTGTGTGGAAACCGGTAGCTAAGCGTCATTACCCGGTGGGTTCGCTTGCGCGCACCCCACGTACCGCCCGCCATGGAACGCGAACGGAATGCCAGCCGGCGCCGCGCAAGGCGACGCCGGCTGGCAAGCGTAAACAACGCATAGCTAAACGGGTTTCCACACCCGGCCACCCTTTTCCGGCGGCAATCCATCATGTGCACGGCGGGGTGGCAGGCGCCAACAACCCACGTGCAAAGACAGCAACGTTCACGCAGTGGCAGCATTGTCGCATATCGACAATCGAGCCGAAGATTCAACAACTTGCACCATGCCGATGGCGGCATGCTTCACCCGCATCGGCACCGCGCATTCCTTGACCGCATCCGGCATTCAAGACAGGCGACGCGCCAGTTCCGACATTACGCAAGCAGATGTGCAATCAACGCCAGCACCGCCAGATGTCCCACGTAGTACCCGTAGAACACCCACCGCCAGCGCGGCAGTGGCCATGTCACCCGCGCGGCCAGCAGCACCACCGGTACGGCCAGCAATGCCCAGCCGTTGTGGTTGGCCCAGCACACCGCTGCGAGCCCGACCAGCAACAGCCACCACGCGCGATGCCGGAACGCGATCCATCCCAGCAGCACGCATCCGACACCCGCCCACTGGTAATCCACGAACATCGGCAGCACGCCGGCAGCCAGCAACAGCAGAACGGGCCGATGGTTCGCCAGCGCATGAACGGCCACGGCCGCCAGAGTGAAAGTAAGCAGGATGTTGAGCGGCAGCCAGGAACCAAACGCGAATGCGTGCACTGGCTGGGCGATCAACCCCCAAAGCACGAGCCGGCGTATCGATTTGCGCAGGTCGGCCCCGGGCTGGGCCAGGTTGCAGGCCATCACCAGCGCGAACAGCGGGAAGGCAATACGCCCCAGTTCGCTGACCACCGGCACGTAGCCGCCGAAGGCCACCTTGGCCACGTGATCACCGGTCATGGCCAGCAGTGCGATCCACTTCAGCAGCTCGCGCGCGCCGCTGCCAAGGGTGAAGTTGAAGGTTGACGTCCCGGTCGTGGTCGCTTGCATCGCGGAAGCTTATGCGCATCGGCCAGCCCATTTCCAGCGCCGCGCAGGAGCCCGTCGCTGCAGCCCGCAGGTGGCGGCGCTATGCTGGCCGCCCCTGCTTGTGAGACACCCGCCATGCGCACCCTGTACCCCGCCATCGAACCCTACCGCGAGTTCCCGCTGAAGGTGAGCGATCTGCACACGCTGCATGTCGAAGAGTGCGGCACACCGGACGGCACTCCGGTGGTGTACCTGCACGGCGGCCCAGGCGCGGGCATTTCACCCACCCATCGCCGCTTCTTCGATCCGGCACGCTACCGCATCGTGTTGATCGACCAGCGTGGCAGCGGCCGCTCCACACCGTTCGGCGAGCTGCGCGACAACACTACGCAGGACCTGGTGGCCGACATCGAGAAAGTGCGTGAGTACCTGGGCATCGAGCGTTGGCTGGTCTATGGCGGCTCCTGGGGGTCGACCCTGTCACTGGCCTACGCACAAGCGCATCCCGAACGCGCCACCGGCCTGATCGTGCGCGGCGTGTTCCTCGGCCGCGAAATGGAGAATCGCTGGTTCGCCGAGGCCGATGGCGGTGCGCGCTGGATCTTTCCGGAGCGCTGGGACCGTTATGAGGCTTACATTCCGGAGGCTGAGCGTGGCGACATGATTGCGGCCTATTGGACCCGCATGGATGGCCCGGATGAGGCGACCCGCATCGAAGCCGCGCAGGCCTGGCTCGGCTGGGAAGACAACGCGGCAACCCTCCAGCACGACGTCGACGCCCAATCCACTGATGATCCGCTGGATACCTTGGCCAAGGCCCGCATCGAGGCGCACTACTTCCGCAACGGCATCTTCCTGGAACCCGACCAGCTGCTGCGCAACATCGATCGCATCCGCCATCTGCCCTGCGTGATCGTGCAGGGCCGCTACGACATCATCTGCCCACCGCGCAGCGCGTGGGACCTGGCCAAGGCCTGGCCGGAGGCGCGGCTGGAAATGGTGACCTCCGGCCACAGCGCCAACGAGCCGGCCACGGTGGATGCGCTGGTGCGGGCGACGGATGCCTTTGCCGACCGGTTCTGAAGCAGACGGTAGTGCCGGCCGCTGGCCGGCTTCCTGCCGTTCGAGGGTAGAGTGGACTGTTAGTCGACTGCTCTTGGCAGGAAGCTGAAGGCCCCGCGCTGCACTAGCAGTTAACTCTACCGAGGCGTCTCCGTCGAGCCACCGCCCCCAAGGCCTCCGCGCGCAATCGCCTCTGCGCGGCCCGGTGAATGGCGGCCCACCGGCAATGGTCGACGGGCCCCATTCTTCGCAGCCCGCTTACAGCCTCCCGCAGAAGATCCGGCCGTGACCACCGCACCGGTCGTCCGCCTTTTCTTCAGGAGCACGCCATGATCGCTTGTCGCTACCTTCCGATTGTACTCTCGCTTTCTGCGGCCTTGCTGCTGGGCGCCTGTTCCAGGACCCAGGAGGCGAGCAGGGCCACCGCCGACGAGGACGTCACCGAAGTGAAGCTGATACCGCCGTATGAATCGTTGGACAAGGACAAGGACGGCATCGTCACCCTGGCGGAAGTCGATGCGGTGGCACCGGACTGGGCCGAGCGCCTGCATGCCTGCGATACCGACCGCAACAAGACGCTGAGCCGCGGCGAGTACGACGTGTGCAAGCAGACCAGCGCTTCGCATTGATCCATCACCGAACCCCCGATTGGCGCTGTGCATGCCCGGCTATACCAAGGTATAGCCGGGCTAACCCACGGACCTCTAGGACTGTCCCGTTCAGGCGCGGACAATAGCACCACTGGGCAGGGCAACCCTGGCCGGCCCCCTCCCCTCATGGAGACGCAGATGGACCCCGACCCTTCCGGGCGCACCGCGACCCGTATGCCTGATTGCTGCCTGTTCCTGGCGCCTGGCCGCCGGTCCCTGCCTGCCTGAGTGACGGGGGACCGCCAGGCGCCGCCTGCCTGGAGATCGCCCCCATGTCCTACAAGATCCTGTACATCACCCTGCGTCGCCTGATCGGCGAGCGCGATGTTGCCGCCCTGCGCAGCCAGCTGCTGCAGTACGGCCCGATCATGTTTGCCCGTTCGCTGTCGCTCGGTTCGCCACGCGTTGTGGCCGACGCGCTGTCGCTGCTCCCGATCAGCGAGCGCATCAATGTGCTGCGCCACCTGCCCTATCCCCTGCGCGACGCGATGAAGCCACTGTGCATCGGTGGCAGCCAGCGCCTGCGCATGCAGCCGTGGTCGCCGGCGGTGCTGGCGATGCGCCACGCCTGACCTGTTCCAACCGTTCCGTTCGTGTTCCGGCCGCGGCCGGCTCTGACATTCGAGGAGAGTCCCATGAGCCTGCTCAACGCCTGGTTCAATGCCTTCCTGCGCAGCCGTCGCGCAGGCAACCTGTTCCGCCGCCGTGCGATGCCCGAAGCCGGCTTCGGCCCTGGCAGCGCCGAGGCCGCGCCGTTCGCGCTCACCACCGGCCTGGTCACCCTCGCCCAGCAGGACGAAGCCGAGCTGCTGACCACGCTGGAATCACATGCCGATGGCCTCAGCCCGCATGAGGCCGAGGAGCGACTGGCCACGCTCGGCCCCAACGAGGTGGATCACGAGAAGCCGCTGCCGTGGTGCCGCCACCTGTGGCAGTGCTACCGCAATCCGTTCAACCTGCTGCTGACCGTGCTGGCGGCGGTATCCTGGCTGACCGAGGACATCAAGGCGACGATCGTCATCGGTGCGATGGTGCTGCTGTCCACGCTGATCCGCTTCGTGCAGGAGGGTCGTTCGAACCGAGCGGCCGAGCGGCTGAAGGCACTGGTCGGCAACACTGCGCGCGTGCTGCGCCGCAATCCCGGCACCGAGGCTGCGGATGTGGCAGACCAGTACTTCGGCGCGCGCCTGCAAAGCCGTCGCCCTGCACGCCTGCTGGACCTGCCGATCCGTGAACTGGTGCCCGGCGACCACATCGTGCTGTCGGCAGGCGACATGATTCCGGCCGATTGCCGCGTGCTGAATGCCAAGGACCTGTTCGTGGCGCAGGCGGCGATGACCGGCGAGTCGCTGCCGGTGGAGAAATTCGCGCACCCGGGCGATGGCCTGGCCGGCCTGCTGGAACAGCACAACCTGCTGTTCATGGGTACCAACGTGGTGTCCGGTACGGCCACCGCCATCGTGCTGGCCACCGGTAACCGCACCTACTTCGGCACGCTGGCCCAGCGCAGCACCGCCACCGACCGTGCGCCCACCGCATTCCAGGCCGGCGTCAACAGTGTCAGCTGGCTGCTGATCCGCTTCGCGCTGGTGATGGTGCCGTTCGTGCTGCTGATCAACGGCTGGACCAAGGGCGACTGGACCGAGGCGTTCCTGTTCGCGCTGTCGGTGGCGGTGGGCCTGACGCCAGAAATGCTGCCGATGATCGTCACTTCCACCCTGGCCAAGGGCGCGGTGCTGCTGTCGCGGCGCAAGGTGATCGTCAAGCGCCTGGACGCCATCCAGAACTTCGGCGCGATGGAGGTGCTGTGCACCGACAAGACCGGCACGCTCACCCAGGACAGGATCGCGCTGGAGCGCCACACCGATGTGTTCGGCCACGATTCGGAAGACGTGCTGAAGTTCGCTTACCTCAACAGTCACTTCCAGACCGGCCTGATCAACCTGCTGGACCGCGCGGTGCTGGAGCACGTGGAGCTGCAGAGTTCGTTGCGGCTGTCGCAGGACTACCACAAGGTGGATGAGATCCCGTTCGACTTCGAGCGCCGCCGCATGTCGGTGGTGGTCTCCGAGCGCGAGGATCACCACGAGCTGATCTGCAAGGGGGCGGTAGAAGAGATGCTGGCGGTGTGCAGCACCGTGCGCGAGAACGGCCAGGACATGCCACTGGACGAGCGCCGCCTGGCGCGGGTGCGGCAGACCACCGAGGAACTGAACGAACAGGGCCTGCGCGTGGTGGCGGTGGCGATGAAGGAGACCGCAGCCAGCCAGACCACCTACTCGCAGGCGGACGAGTGCGGGTTGACCCTGGTCGGCTACGTGGCGTTCCTGGACCCGCCGAAGGAATCGGCCGCGCAGGCGCTGCAGGCGCTGGCCGCACACGGCGTCGAGGTCAAGGTCTTCACTGGCGACAACGAACTGGTGACCGCGCGTGTGTGCGCACAGGTGGGACTGGATGCCGACACCATCCTGACCGGGCCGCAGATCGAGCGCATGGATGACGGCGCGTTGTCGCGGGCGCTGCACCACCATCGCGTGTTCGCCCGGCTGACGCCGCTGCACAAGGAGCGCCTGGTGCGCGAGCTGCGTGCACAGGGCAAGGTGGTCGGCTTCCTCGGCGACGGCATCAACGATGCACCGGCGCTGCGCGCGGCCGATATCGGCATCAGCGTGGACAGTGCGGTGGACATCGCCAAGGAGGCCGCCGACATCATCCTGCTGGAAAAGAATCTGATGGTGCTGGAGGAAGGCGTCATCCAGGGTCGGCGCACGTTCAACAACATGCTGAAGTACATCCGCATGACCGCCAGCTCCAACTTCGGCAATGTGTTCTCGGTGCTGGTGGCCTCGGCCTTCCTGCCGTTCCTGCCGATGCTGCCGCTGCAGCTGCTGGTGCAGAACCTGCTGTACGACATCTCGCAGATCGCCATCCCGTTCGACAACGTGGACGAAGAGCTGGTGCGCAGGCCGCTGAAGTGGAACCCGGCAGACATCGGCCGCTTCATGGTGTTCTTCGGGCCGATCAGCTCGATCTTCGACCTGAGCTGCTTCGCGCTGATGTGGTACGTGTTCGATGCACGCACGCCGGCCGACCAGGGCCTGTTCCAGTCCGGCTGGTTCGTGGTCGGCCTGCTGACCCAGACCCTGATCGTGCACATGATCCGCACGCCGAAGCTGCCGTTCCTGCAGAGCATCGCCGCGCCGCCACTGCTGCTGATGACCGGCCTGGTCATGGCCATTGGCGTGGCCCTGCCGATGAGCCCGCTGGCCGGCTACTTCAAGCTGCAGGCCCTGCCGGCCGGCTACTGGCCGTTCCTGGTGGCGATCCTGTTCGGCTATGCGGTGCTGACCACCGCGCTGAAGCGCTTCTACATCCGTCGCTACGGCTGGCAGTAAGCGCCCGCCGCCTTGTCCAGGGAGAATCACAATGGACATCAATCCGAACCTGCCGGCGTTCAACGCCGGCGCAACCCTGAGTTCGCTGATCAGCCTGTCGGTGGCGTTCGTGCTTGGCACGGCCATCGGCCTGGAACGGCAGCTGCGCCAACGCACCGCGGGCCTGCGCACCAACACCCTGGTGGCGGTGGGAGCGGCGGTGTTCGTCGATCTGGCGGTGCGCTTCCATGACCTGTACGGCGGCCCGCCGTCGCCGCTGCATGTGGTGGCCTATGTGATCTCCGGCGTCGGCTTCCTGGGCGCCGGCGCGATCATGAAGGATGGTGCGCAGGTGTCCGGCCTGAACACCGCCGCCACCCTGTGGGGCTCGGCGGCGGTGGGTGCATGCGCGGGTATCAAGCTGCTGCCGGAAGCGGTGCTGGCGGCGGTGTTCGTGCTGGCCGCCAACACCCTGCTGCGGCCGGTGGTGAACCGCATCCAGCGGCAGCCGCTGCCGGAAGCGTTCAGCGAAGCGACCTATGCGATCAACGTGGTCTGCCAGCGCGAGCAACAGGCCGAGGTGCTGGACCAGCTGTTGCTGCTGCTTGAACAGGCACAGTACCCGGTGCGCGCAGTCGACCAGCGCCCGTTTGGCGAGCGCGACGTGGAGATCGAAGCGGTGCTGTATGCCACCACCGTCGATGCGGGCGAACTCGATGCGGTATTGGCCACGCTGGCGACCACGCCCGGCGTCCTGCAGGGGTTCTGGAACGCCAGCCTGGAGGAGTAGTGCCGGCCGCTGGCCGGCAACCTGATGATCTCCGGAAGCACCCTGCAGATGCCGGCCAGCGGCCGGCACTACCAGGCATCGTTCTGGCTTGTGCCGGCCTACGGTCGGCACCCACCCAACACGAGCACGCCGACCCATGATCCGCGGACGCCCCATGCATCGCCTCGGCATGCCCACCGCTGGGGGTAGTGCCGGCCGCTGGCCGGCAACCCCGTGATCTCCGGAAGCACCGTGCAGATGCCGGCCAGCGGCCGGCACTACCAGGCATCGCTTTGACCGGTGCCGACCAAGGCCGGCATCCACCGATGGCGGCTTTGCTATCCTTTCACCCCACGCCAGGGAGCCGTCCCGATGCCATCGCTGTCGCCCCGCCGCCCACTGGTGCTGCTGGCCCTGTTCGTCGTGATGGCGGCGATCTTCCTGATCGACACCGTCACCGATTACGCGGTTGCCGCCGCCTGCTTCTACGCGGCGGTCATCCTGGCCGCATCGCGCGTGCTGGGCGCACGCGGGTTGATCACGCTTGCCCTGGCCTGCATCGCGCTGACCGGGCTGAGCTTCTTCCTGACCCGCTTCGGCACCTACCGCATCGGCCTGGTCAATTCGGTCATTGGCATGCTGGTGATCGGTATCACCACCTACCTTGCCCTGAACATGGAAGCGGCCAAGGCCGCCGTGCAGGAAGCACAGGGCCGCCTGCTGCGGGTAGCGCGCGCCTCCACCGTGGGCGAGCTGACCACCTCCATCGCGCATGAAGTAAACCAGCCGCTGGCGGCCATCGCCAGCAGCGCCGAAGCCTGCCAGCGTTGGCTCGCGCAGGATCCACCCAACGTGGACAAGGCGCGGCAGACCGTGGCCCGCATCCTGGCCGATGCACATCGTGCCGGTGACGTGATCGCCCGCATCCGCGGCCTGACCCAGGGCGCGGCACCGCAGCGACGCGCCTTCGATCTGAACGAAGCGGTGGAGGAAATGCTGGCGCTGTCGCGCAGCGAGCTGGACCGGCATGGCGTGGCCGTGGCACTGCTGCTGGACACCGAGCTGCCACCGGTGCAGGCCGATCGCGTGCAGGTGCAGCAGGTGATCGGCAACCTGATCCTCAATGCGGTGGACGCGATGGAGACCGTGCCCACCGCCGACCGACGCTTGTCCCTGCTGACCCGGCGCAACGGCCAGCGGATCAGCCTCAGTGTGCGTGACCGCGGCGTCGGCCTGCCCGCCGACCATCCCGAACGCGTCTTCGATGCCTTCTGGACCACCAAGTCGCACGGTCTGGGGCTGGGTCTCAGCCTGAGCCGCTCGATGATCGAAGCCAACGACGGCCAGATCCGTGCCGAACGACCGGCAGGCGGCGGTGCCTGCTTTGTGTTCGACCTGCCCATTGCCACGGACGCCCACCATGCGTAAGCCGACTGCCGCCAATCCCGATCCGGCACCCATCGTCTATGTGGTCGACGACGATCCGTCGGTGCGCGCGGCACTGGAAGACCTGCTGGCCTCGATGGGCCTGCAGGTGCGGGCCTTCGCCTCCACCCAGGCCTTCCTCGAACACGCGCTGGAAGACGCACCGGCATGTCTCGTGCTGGACGTGCGAATGCCCGGCCAGAGCGGTCTTGAATTCCATCGCACGATGGGCAACCACGGCCTGCAGCTTCCGGTGGTATTCATCACCGGCCACGGCGACATCGCGATGGGCGTCAACGCGATCAAGGGTGGCGCCATCGAATTCCTGACCAAGCCTTTCCGTGACCAGGAGCTGCTCGATGCCATCCACAAGGGCATCGAGATCGACCGCCAGCGCCGGCGCGAGGGCGAGGCACTCGGCGCGCTGCGGCTGCGCTGGAGTTCATTGAACGCCGGCGAGCGCGAGGTGGTCGATGGCGTGGTACGCGGCCGCCTCAACAAGCAGATCGCCGGCGACCTGGGCGTCAGCGAGATCACGGTGAAGGTGCGCCGTGCGCAGGTGATGCGCAAGATGGGCGCACGCACCCTGGTCGACCTGGTACGCATGTACGACCGCCTGCAGGCGCGTGCGCCATGAACGTCCACGTCGCCTTGCTGCGCGCGGTCAATGTCGGCGGCACCGGCAAGCTGCCGATGCGCGAACTGGTGGCAATGTGCGAGGACGCAGGCTTCGCCGATGTCCGCACGTACATCGCCAGCGGCAACGTGGTGTTGCGCAGCTCGCTCGACGAAACAGGCGTGCGCCAGGCCCTCGGCCAGCGGCTCCAGGCCTATGCCGGCAAGCCGGTGGGCGTGCTGGTGCGCACGGCCGACGAGATTGCCGGTGTGGTGGCACGCAACCCGTTTGCGCAGGCGGCCGGCAACCGTGTGGTCGCCCTGTTCCTCGACGGCAGCCTGCCTGCCGATCCGCTGGACGGCGTGACCGGCCGGCGCGACGAACAGCTTGCACTCGGCACGCGCGAGATCTTCATCCACTACGGTGCCGGCATGGCCGACTCGCGCTTGCGGGTGCCCTATGCCCAGCACGGCACCGCCCGCAATATGAACACAATCGGCAAGCTTGCAGTGATGGCCGCAGCGCTTACCTGGCCTGCCAGCAATCCGCGTGCTGGCCGGAGGCGGTAGCGTCGACCCTCAGGCACTGCGCTGCGCTCGCGCTCCGTGAAGGCTGAAGCAGTGGGCGGACCCAACGGGTCACGCCCGCTGCAAGCGGCGCTTCAATCGCGTATCCAGCAGCCCCACGCCCAGCAGCACCAGGCTGGTCAGCCATCCGGCGGCCAGCAGGTGCACGTGCGGTAGCATCAGCCCCAGCACCAGCAGCGCCACCGCGCCCAGCAGATGCGAGCGCGGCGCGTGCCCATAGACCACGCGTTTGTACAGGGCACTGCCCAGCAGATAGATCAGCGGGCCTGCCACCATCACGCTGGCGTAAACCGTGGTGACGGCCACCCCCGGATGGTCCATGACCAGATCATTGCCCACCGCCGTGGCGATGATGCCGGCGATCAGCAATGCATGCACGTAGTGGAAGTTGGCGCCCATCCGTCCGGGGTCTTCGGCGTGGGTGATGGCCTCTGTGGCATCGCGGCTGGAGATGCCGAAGTACAGCCACCACATGGCAATCGTGCCGGCGAAGGTGGCCAACACCGCTGAAACCACTTCCAGGCTCCAATGCTCGACGTCGCTGAGCACGCCACCGGTGGCCAGCAACGTCTCGCCCAGTGCGACGATGACGAACAACTGGCAGCGTTCGGCCAGGTGCCCCCCCTCGATAGTCCAGTCGCGGTTGTGCGAACGACCCATGCCCGGGAACGCGAAGCCGAACATCGGCGAGATGTATTCGCAGGCCACCGCCACCGCCCACAATGCCAGGCGGAGGTTGCCCTCGGCCGCCGCGCCGGCCAGCCAGAAGCAGGCCGACACGCTGACCCAGGCCAGCATGCGGCGGAAGTTCGGTGCCAACGGATGGCTCCGGCCGACCTCCAGCAGCACGAACGCGGTGCGTCCGACCTGCATCGTGGCGTACGCCCCGGCGAAGATCCACGCACGATCGGCAAACGCCTCGGGAATGGACGAGGACATCAACAACGCCAGCAGCATGGTGGCGAACAGCAGGCCGCGGATGCGCGGCGCCTCCGGGTCGAACCAGTTGCTGACCCAGCACGCGTACTGCCAGCCGAGCCAGACCGCGAACCACAGCACCAGCGTCTGCAGTACACCGGCCAGGTCCAGGTGGTGCAGCAGATGGTGGCTGAGCTGGGTGACCGCGAATACGTAGACCAGATCGAAGAACAGTTCTTCGTAGGTCACGCGGGCATGGTGGCCGTCGCGGTGGCGAAGCGCGGGCAAGCGCAGTCGGGTACGCATGGAACTCCTTCAGCGCGCCAAGCGCCAGTACAGGAAACCGGCCAGCAACGCCGGCGCGGCAAACACCAGCAACAGGATCGGCAACTCCTCGCGTACGGCGTAACCGGCCTTGCTGACCCCCACCCACATGTTGGCCATGGCCACCAGCAGCCAGGTAGCGATGAAGGCGATCAGCGCCGTGGGCAGCTGCGAGGTGCCCACGCTCCAGAGACGGCCAAACAGCAGGAACACGCCCAGCAGGAGCACGCCGCCGAGCATCACCATGAGCACATGCATGGTCCACCTCCTTGAGCCTGGGAACAGGCTAGCCCCGGCCGATTGTGCGCAACAGCCCGTGGAGATGGATTCACAGTCCAGAGCAAGCGAACAATCCCGGCATCGGCTGCGGCGAACCTTATGGCAGCCATGAGTTATTCGCGAAACGGGCCGTCCAGGGTACGTGCTAGCTTCATCCGACCCTATCCAGACCCCTCTCCGCCATGCGCCGTTGCCTGACGACCCTTGCCCTGACTGCCACACTTGCCTTTGATGTCACTGCCGCCGACACACCGCTGCCACAGCTGCAGGCCTACACCGTAGACCC
This sequence comes from Stenotrophomonas sp. T8, assembly GCF_051853085.1. Lineage (NCBI taxonomy): Bacteria > Pseudomonadati > Pseudomonadota > Gammaproteobacteria > Lysobacterales > Lysobacteraceae > Stenotrophomonas > Stenotrophomonas sp. T8. The sequence continues at coordinate 2,051,691 of NZ_CP195329.1, forward strand.
ATCCTGGCTGCAGCCGATGGCGCCGCTGCAGATCGCCGACCATACCTGGCAGATCGGCACTGAGGACCTGACCGCGCTACTGGTGCAGACCGCCGACGGCGCGGTGCTGCTCGACGGCGGCATGCCGCAGATGGCCAGCCACCTCATCAGCAATATGAAGGTGCGCGACGTGGCGCCGCAGGACCTGCGCTTGATCCTGCTCAGCCATGCGCATGCCGACCATGCGGGCCCGGTGGCAGAACTGAAGCGCCGTACCGGTGCGATGGTGGTAGCCAACGCCGAATCAGCGGTGCTGCTGGCGCGCGGCGGCAGCAACGACCTGCACTTTGGCGACAGCATCACCTTTCCGCCGGCCAGCACCGACCGCATCATCATGGATGGCGAAGTGGTCACGGTGGGTGGCATCGAGTTCACCGCCCACTTCATGCCCGGGCACACCCCGGGCAGCACCGCCTGGACCTGGACCGATACGCGCGATGGCAAGCCGGTGCGCATCGCCTATGCCGACAGCCTGAGCGCGCCGGGCTACCAGCTGCAGGGCAATGTCCGCTATCCCCGCCTGGTCGAGGACTACCGACGCAGCTTCGCTACGGTGCGCGGCCTGCCCTGCGACCTGTTGCTGACCCCGCATCCGGGCGCCAGCAACTGGAACTATGCTGCTGGCAGCAACGCCAGCGAGAAGGTACTGAGCTGCAAAGCCTACGCGGATGCGGCAGAGAAGAAGTTCGACGCGCAGCTGGCCAAGGAAACGGCCACGGCACGCTGATCCTGTAGAGCCGAGCCCATGCTCGGCTTGCCGGCCGACAACAGCCGAGCGTAGGCTCGGCTATCCACAGGACGCGTCGAAGAGTGCCGGTCAGGACAACCGGCACCCGCCGTCCATCAGCCACCCTGCCCGTGCTGGGCAAACGGCTCGGTGCTGCCGTCGTTGCGCACCAGCTCGACGGTGTACGGCTGCACGTAGCCATCCGGCATTTCCATGCCCGGCGAACCGGCCGGCATGCCGGGCAGTACCAGCCCGCGCGCGGCCGGGCGTTCGGCCAGCAGGCGCTTGATGTCCTCGGCCGGGATGTGGCCCTCGACCACATACCCGCCGATCTCGGCGGTATGGCAGGAGGCCTTGCCGACCGGCACGCCCAGGCGAACCTTGATCGGATTCATGTCATCGGTGTCGCGCACCTCGACCTGGAAGCCGGCGGCCTTCAGGTGGTCGACCCAGATGCCACAGCAGCTACAGCTGGCGGTCTTGTGCACGATGGCCACCGGCAAGACCGGATCGACCTTGGCCGGGCCGGCCTGGATCGGTGCCACCGGTGCTGCGCTGGCGATCGGTGCGGCGGCGGATTCTTCGGCGGCACGTGCACAGGCAGTCGTGGTCAGCACGGTGCCCAGCAGCAGGCCGAGGGAGAGAGTACGGTTCATTGAGTAATTCCTTTGCAGAGGCGGACAACGCGGCCCGCCGCCCGCGCATCGAAGGCGCAGGCAGAGGCGAGAAAAAGTCGAACAGGCATGGCAGGCGCTTGAGCGCCTGCAGGACATCACACGATGGGGGGACGCAACGGGTCCGGCATCGGCGGCGATGCGCGTTGCTGGGAGCGCGCGGCTACAGGTGCCTCGCGCCACGGCGAGGCGGGCGTTCCGCTCAACGTGGCCAGCATGCCAAGGCAGGCCGGCGGGCATTCGCACTCACCGCTCTGGCAGGCCGCCCGGGCCGCATCATCGCAGCAGCCGGCTGCCGCCAGCGCAGCCGCGTGCGGTGCAGCGCAGTGATCCTGGTTGCCCGACCCGCCGTACGAAGACGAGGCAAGCGCCAGCGCCGGTGCATTCAGCACCAGGGTAACGAGCAGCATCCATCGCAGCAGCAGGTCAGGCAGGTTCACCCGCCGATGATAGCCGATGCGCGTCACGCAATCGCCGCCGCCATCGCCCGCATCCGCACCGGGATCGACTTCGCTGCGGGTGTGCCGCTGATCCGGTCGTAGTAGTCCAGCGGCAGCAACGGATTCAGTTCCGGGTAGTAACCGGCCAGCGCGCCGCGCGGCATCGGGTAGTCCATCACCGTCAGGCCCTCGATGCGGCGCTGCACGCCATCGCCGCTGATCGTCTCCAGGCTGACCAGCGCCTCCTTCTCCAGCCCGCGCGCCAGCCGGTCCTCGATGTTCATGAACAGCACCATGCGATCGTTGTACACGCCGCGATAGCGATCGTTGTAGCTGTAGATGGTGGTGTTGTACTGATCATGCGAGCGCACGGTGGCCAACCGCAACATGTCCGGATCGTGCACCGGATCGTCCACGTCCAGGCCGGGCATCACCAGGATGTTGGCCTTGCCGTTGGGCGTGGGCCACACCCGGCGGCGCGGCGGAATGTCCAGGTGGAAGCCATGCGTCTGCTGGATGCGCTCGTTGAAGCCGGCGTAGATCTCCGGGTACACGGCAGCGATCAGCGCGCGGATGGAGGCATAGTCGTGCATGCAGCGCATCCAGTCGACCTTGCTGTGCGGCAGTGTGGCCATCGCCATGCGGCAGACGATCTCGACCTCGGGCAACACATCGGCACTGACCGGCTCGAGCACGCCGCGTGAGGCGGTCACGTTCGACATCGCGTCTTCGATGGTGACGAACTGCTCGCCGGCCGGCGTGACGATGCGCTCCGAGCGCGCCACTACCGGCAGGATCAGCGCATCGCGGCCATGAACCAGATGACCTCGATTGAGCTTGGTGGCGATGCCCACGGTCAGGTCCAGCCCACGCATCGCCTCGTACGCACGCGGCGTATCGGGCACCGCACGAATGAAGTTGCCCCCCAGGCCGATGAAAACCCTGGCGCTGCCCGCCAGCATCGCCTCGATCGACTCGACCACGTGGTGACCATGCTCACGCGGCGGATCGAAGCCGAACACCTGCTGCACGCGGTCCAGGTAGGCCGGCTTGGGCTTCTCGTCGATGCCGACGGTGCGGTCGCCCTGCACATTGGAATGTCCGCGGATCGGACCGATGCCGGCACCGGGCTTGCCGAAGTTGCCGCGCAACATCAGCAGGTTGGCCACCTGCTGCAGCAGGCGCGAGCCATACTGGTGCTGGGTCAGCCCCATGCCGTAGCAGATCACGGTGGCGTTGGAGCGGATGTAGATCTCTGCGCATCGGCGGATCTGCGCCTCCGAGATGCCGGACACCTGCACGATCTGGTCCCAGTCCTGCGCCATCACGTCTTCGCGCAGCGCCTCCAGGCCCACCGTGTGTTCCGACAGGAAATCATGGTCGAGCACGCGCTCGCCCTGTGCCTCACGCTCGAACATCACCTTCATCATGCCCTTGATCAGGGCCAGGTCGCCGCCGATGCGGATGTGCACGAACTCGCTGGTGATCGCGGTCGAGCCGAACGTGGCCATCTGCACCACGTCCTGCGGCTCGGCAAAGCGGATCAGCGCGCGCTCGGGCATGGGATTGACCGCCACGATCGGGATGCCGCGTTTGCGTGCTTCGACCAGGTTGCTCATCATCCGCGGCGAATTGGTGCCGGTGTTCTGGCCAATCACGAAGATGGCCTCGGCGTGCTCGAAATCCTGCAGCACGATTGTGCCCTTGCCCACCCCGATGGCCGGCGGCAGCCCGCGGCTGGTCGGCTCGTGGCACATGTTCGAGCAGTCCGGGAAATTATTGGTGCCGAACTCGCGCACGAAGATCGAATACAGGAACGCCGCTTCGTTGGGCGTGCGCCCGGAGGTGTAGAACTCGGCCTGGTGAGGACTGTCCAGCGCCTGCAGGTGGCGACCGATCAGTGCGAAGGCATCTTCCCAGCTGCACGGCACATAGTGGTCGGTGGCTGCGTCGTAGCGCATCGGCTCGGTCAGCCGGCCCTGCATCTCCAGCCAGTAGTCGGTCTGCGCCATCAGTTCGGTCACGGTATGCCGGGCGAACAACTCGCGGCCGGACCGGAACTCCGTAGCTTCCCAGGCCAGTGCCTTCGCGCCGTTCTCGCAGAACTCCAGCTTCCTGCGTTCGTCGGCATCGGGGAACGCACAGCTGGGGCACTTGAAGCCACCGGGCTGGTTCATCGCCAGCAATGCCTTCGACCCCTTGCCGATCACACTCTGCTGCAGCAGCACCTTGGCCGTGGCGCCGGCGGCACCCCAGCCTCCGGCGGGCTGGTTGTAGGGCTTGTAACGCGGCGGTTTCTGCTCGGACATGTTCGGGAACCTGGCGGAAGGAACGCAGCAACGAACGGCACAACGCGGTCCGGCGGTGCATTCAGTGGCACGGCCAGCCGCACAGTCAAGCACGGCCCACGGCGCTTCGCCAGAGGGCACAGGCTGATTTCAGCACAACCTGCCATGGCAACGGTTACAGCCGCGTCTGCGCGCGACCACTGCGCTATCCTCGAAACCGCAGGCGGTGGCCCGCCCGCGTTTCTCCCTTGTCCGGACGCGCTGCATGCCTGATTCGATCCCGCCGCACACCCCGCCTGCCGGCACCGCCCAACGCCCGTTGCAGCGCTGGCGCGGCGGCACGCAACAGCAGCGGGTCGACGTGGTGGCCGAGGAAGTGCCGGTGGCGCTGCGCTACAACGATGCCGCCTTTGCCGTGATGATGGCCACACCCTGTGATCTGGAGGACTTCGCACTCGGATTTTCGCTCAGCGAAGGCCTGATCAGCGCGCCCTCGCAGCTGCTGTCGATCGATATCCACCCACAGCTGGAAGGCATCGAGCTGCAGATGACCGTGGACGAGGCTGCGCCCGGCGCAAACCTCGACCCCGACAAGGGGCGCCTGCTGCCCGGCCGTGGTGGCTGTGGCCTGTGCGGCACGCGCCAGCTGGAAGAAGTGCTGCGCCCACTGCCGCAGATCCGCGAGCGCCGCAGCTATTCCGCCACCGCCCTGCAGCGGGCGTTGGCCACCTTGGCGCAGCACCAGCCGATGAATGCGGCAAGCGGCTCGATCCACGCCGCGGCCTGGGCCGACGCCAGTGGGCGCATCGGCTGGGTACGCGAGGACGTCGGCCGCCACAATGCACTGGACAAGCTGATCGGTGCGCTGCACCACAACGAACACGCCATCGAAGGCGGCCTGCTGGTGATTTCGAGCCGGGCCAGCTACGAAATGGTCAGCAAGGCGGTGCGCGCCGGCGCCAGCGTGCTGGCGGCAGTGTCGGCGCCGACCGCGCTGGCGATCGACCTGGCCCGCAGTGCCGGCCTGTGCCTGGTCGGGTTCGCGCGGGAGAGCGGGTTCAATGTGTATACCCATCCGGACCGGTTGCAGGCGGACGACCGGTAATCTCCGCTGCGTAGGGTCGACTATCACTCGTGGCGCGAGGTTTCCGGGCACCTGAAGGACGAGCAGTCGATTAACTGTCGCCTCTACCGCAACGGCTTCCGGGCCCCTCGCCCAGCCAAGGCGAAATCGTCGTAGTCCGATAGCCGACAATCGGCGCGCCACGCACCATCGAGGACACTCATCATGGTCCTTTCTGGAGTTCCCCATGTCGGCTGCCCGGCAACCACGTTCACTGCTGTCGGTTTCCCTTGATGTTTCCGTGCACCGTACGTTGGCAGGTGCGCCGGCTTCCGGAAGCCGCGGAACCAAGGTAACGGATGCCCTGCCTCCCCCCACGATCCGTGCAGAAGGTCCGGCGCTCTGGCAGGCAAGGCGTGAAGAGGCCCACCTGTGGATCCTGCCCGTCCCCACCGCGCTACCCGGATCGATGCGATGCGTGACGGGCGAAGCAGGACGCATTGCCGCGGTTGCGCACACCATTCTGGGCCGGCCGAAGGTGGACATCACCGGCAGATGGGAGGGCTCGGGACTGAGCGCGTTGTTCACACTGGCCCGCGCGGTGTCTGAAGCCGAAACCATCCACCACAATCCCGACAACCTGACCCTGAAGGATGTTCTGCCGGCGGACGTCCATGCAGAATGGCAAGCGGCACTGAATGAGTGCGGAATCGATCCAATCGAGCTGGAACGCCTGCGTCCCCACTTCGCGGCCAGAGCGCTGCGCAAGGCCGTCATGGCCAGGCATCGGCTGGAGTCGCCGAAGGCATTCTGCAAGGAGCTGCGCAGGATAGGACGCGCGGGTGGAGCGCGCTACTTCGTGCCGCGCACTGAACTGGCTATCGACATCGCGGCAGCTGACGACTGCGGTAAACCGCATCCTGCACTGGATGACACGACACGGTTTGCGGTGCAGGTCGAACGACTCCGTCGCCTTCACGATACCGCCCGTGTTCAGTCCAAGGCCTGGGCGCAGGGCAATGCCCTTGGCATGTGTGGGCATGACGTGCCTATGGATATGCACGTGACAGCGACTGGCAGCAACGAGCTGGACACGCTTCGACGCGAGGCCTGGCTCAGCGCAGTGGAAACCGTAACTGCGGGAAGATCAACCACGCTTGCGATGCTCGATATTGCAGATGCGTTCGACGGGAATGGCTACATCAGAGCGCTGCGCGAACGCGGTTTCAGCTTCCAGCCGGCGTAGCCACTGAGCTGCGGGCCTGAGTCCGGGCAGCACTCTGCTGCCCGGAGCAATTGCACTCAGCGCAGCGCGACCTTCGGGAAGTCCACCGGCACGTCGAACGCCACGTTGACGTAGTTGGTGAACAGGTTGAGCGCCACATGCGCGAGGATCTCCACGATCTGCTCATCATCGAAGCCAGCCGCGCGCAGCGCCTGCACGTCGCCGTCGGCGATCTGCGCACGCTGCTCGACCACCTTCAACGCGAAGTCGAGCGCCGCCGCAGTGGCCGGGTCGCTGGACTGGCCGATCTGCGCGGCCGCCATCTGCTCGCTGCTGGCACCAGCCTTGCGGCCCAGCGCGGTGTGCGCGGCCAGGCAGTACTCGCAGGCGTTGCGGTTGGCGATGGCCACGGCGATCTGCTCGCCCAGCAGCGGCGACAGGCGACCGCCGCCCAGCGCGCCGAACGAACCCCACATGCTCTGCAGGGCGGCCGGCGAGTTGGCCACGGCGCGGAACATGGCCGGGGTGGCGCCGAAAGCGGCGTGGACCTGGCCCAGCAGGGCCTGGCGGTCGGCGGTGGTGTTGGCGGCATCGATCAGGGGGACACGGGACATGGTGGATCTCCTTGGGAAAGCGCCCGGGATTGGACGACCCGCTCATCCTAGGTAGACTCGCCGGACGCATCAGTCGTAATTCGCCATACATGTTGTCCATACGTCCATGAGCATGCCCGCCGCCGCCCCTGCGCCAGATCGACTCTCCTGCCTGCTGGAACGCTTCCGGGTGCAGGCGGCGCTGTTCTACAGTGGCCCGCTGTGCGGGCGGCATGTCTTCGAGCCGCAGCCCGGTCGTGCGTTCCTGCACATCCTGCGCCAGGGTGAAATGGAAGTTCGCCATCCCGACGGCGATATCGCGCTGCCCCGGCTGAAGATCGACACACCCAGCCTGCTGCTGTACCCGCAGCCGCTGCACCATGTGTTCTTCAACGCGCCGCTGGATGGCCCGGATTTCACCTGCGCCACGCTGGATTTCGATGGCGGTGCGCGCAATCCGATCGTGCAGTCGCTGCCACCGGTGATGGTAGTACCGCTGGCGGCCATCGGCGAACTGGATGACACCCTGCAGCTGCTGTTTGCCGAGGCCGATCGCCAGCGCTGCGGTTCACGGCTGCTGACCAATCGCCTGTTCGAGGTGGCGCTGATCCAGATCCTGCGCTGGGTGGTCGACCACCCGGGTGCAGCGGGCGTCAGTCACGGACTGATGCGCGGGCTGTCCGACGCGAGGCTGGCACGCACGCTGGTGGCGATGCACCAGGCACCGCAGGACGAATGGACGCTGCCCCGGATGGCCGCGACCGCCGGCATGTCGCGCAGCGCATTCGCGGCAGTGTTCAAGGAGGTGATGCAGGCGACGCCGGCCGCTTATCTGCTGGACTGGCGGCTGAGCCTGGCCTGCGCGCAGCTGCGGGCCGGCGTGGCGGTCAAGCAGGTAGCGGTCGAGGTGGGGTTTGCCGATACCGCGTCGTTGTCGAAGGCGTTCCGCAAGCGGCTGGGGGCATCGCCCAGGGCGTGGCTGGCCGCGAGCGCCACGCAGGCTCGGTAAATGGGTGAGGGGTGGAGTCGGCCGCTGGTCGACTATCGCGCGACGCGCGGGATTTTCGTTGTCTGACCGAAGGGCAGCCGACCAGCGGTCGGCTCTACCACGGGCGATCGAAGCGGCATTTCCGTGGCCTGACCGAAGGGCTGCCGACCCGCGGTCGGCTCTACCACGGGCGATGTCGGCGCGCCGGCTGGCCGCTCAACTGGACGTGCCGTCAGACTTTGCCAGCAGCCCGGCGATGCGCTCGGCCACCTGGGCACGTACGCCTTCATCCAGCTGCCCTTCGTACATCGCCTCGTAGATCCACAGGCCGTCGGCCGCCAGGCGCGCCACGAAATTGTCGAGCGTCGTCGGATCCACATTCCCGGCCTCCGGCGCGGACGGTGCCCAGCGCTGAACCGCCGGGCCCCACGGACGCTCACCCGCCTCCGGGTCGGCCGATTCGAGCATGAACATCAGTTCGGCACGGGTGGCGCTCTGGGCCGACACGCGCACGAAGGTCTGGTAACGCTCCAGCGCCGAGGCTTCGTCCGCACGCTTGCCCAGCAGCGTTTCCATGGACGCCTCCCAGGCCTGCGCCAGGTACTCGTCGATCCCGCGCAGCAGCGCCTCGCGCGAGGGAAAGTGGTACAGCAGGCCGCCGCGGGTCAGCCTGGCCTCGGCCGCCACCGACTCGAAGGTCACCGCACGCACGCCGTCACGATTGATCACGTTGACGGCGGCGTCGAGGATGCGGTCGCGCTTGCTGGTTCTCATGGCGTCATTTTACGCGATCGGCCGCGCCCTCACGGCTGCCGGCCCGGCCACGCAGCAGGTGCGCCAGGATCGTCGCGCCCAGCGCCAGTACCGCCGTGATCACCAGCAGCACGCTCTGGTAGCCACGGTCATATGCCGCCGCAGCCAGTGCGAACCAATCACCCTGCCCGCTCTCGCGCGCGGCATGCAGCGCCTGGGTGAAACCCTCGCGGGCAAGCGCGGGCATATCGGCCGAGACCGGCAGGAACACGCTGTACATCGCCGCGCTCAGGCTGCCCAGCATCGCCACCGCCAGCAGGCCACCTAACTCGTAGGACACTTCTTCCACGGAAGACGCCATGCCCGCGCGGTGCGTCGGCACGTTGTTGAGGATGGCCGTGGACGCCACCGAGATGGCCGAACCCATGCCGAAGCCGGTGATCGCCATGCCGGCGATCACCCAACCGAGGCCGTGCGGGAAGCCGAACGCCACCAGGCCGACGCCCAGCGCGCCCGTAGCCAGGCCACCGCAGATCAATGGGCGCAGGCCCACCCGGTGCAGGATGCTGCCGCCCAGCAGCGCACTGGGCAGGCTGCCCAGCGCCGCCACCGACACCAGCAGGCCCGCCTGCAGCGGCGTGAAACCTGCCACCAGCTGGAAGCGCTGCGTGGTGACCAGCTGCAGGCCGGCCATCGCGAACAGGGTGAACACCGCCGAAAGCGTGCCGGCCAGGAACGCCGGATTACGGAAGATAGCGAAGTCCAGCAGCGGGTACGGCAGCTGCTGCTGGCGGCGTGCGAACGCTGCGCCGCTGGTGACAGCCAACAGCAGCGCGCCCGCGCCCAGCGCATACGACGGCGGCGTAGCGATCAGCGACTTGATCGCCAGCACCAGGCCGGACAGTGCCGTCAATGCCAGCAGCGACGAAACCAGATCCCACGGCCGCGAGGTGTCGCGCTGTCCTTCCGGCGCCAGCAGCAGCGTGGCCACGAAGGCGACCACCGCCACCGGCACGTTGATCAGGAACACCGAGCCCCACCAGAAATGCTGCAGCAGCCAGCCGCCAATGATCGGGCCGAGCGCCGCACCGACGATGGCCACCGAACCCCAAATGGCGATGGCGATGTTGCGTTCGCGCTCTTCGTGGAAGCTCAGGCCGATCAGCGCCAGCGTGGCCGGCATCATCGCGGCCGCGCCGACCGCCAGCAACGCACGTGCGGCAATCAGCTGTGCTGCGGAGTCGGCGAACGCCGCTGCCAGCGAGGCGACGCCGAACACCACCAGGCCGATCAGGAACATGCGGCGGTGGCCGATGCGGTCGCCCAGCGTGCCCGCCCCCAGCAGCAGGCCGGCCATTACCAGTGGATAGGCATTGATGATCCACAGCGCCTGGCCGGCGCTGGCCGAGAGTTCCCCAGTCAGTGTGGGCAGTGCGGTGTAGAGCACCGAGTTATCCAGCGTGACCAGCAGCAGGCCGGCGGCGACGGTGAACAACAGTGCCCACCGACGGGCACGCGACAGGGCCGGAGCGCCGGCCAAGGGCTGGGACAGAGCCATGGGAGAACCTGATGGGATGAAGTACCACCGTAACTATACAGGATGTCCGGTATAGTTACGGAAACTGTACCACCGGTTCAGATTGGGGTCCGGCCAATGTTCATGTTGCCGCGCCGCGCCTGCCGAGTGTGGCCGGTGTCAGGGATCATCACCGGCAGTGTTCCGGCAGCGCGGCGATGGCTGATACCACGGCCGCCTGCATGCCCTGCCCTACGGCCATGTCCAGCTCCCCACCTGTATTCCCATGCTGGCGCCGCAGTTCGTCCTCGCACAGCCCGCGCACCCGCGCCCGGGCATTGGCGCGCAGGCTGCTGCACCGCCAATCGGTGCCACCCAGCGGCAACACCGAATACACCACGCTGTTGCAGGCATTGCCGGCCCGCTGCTGCAACGACACCCCACCAAAATCCCGTGGTTCGCTGCTGCGCTGCGGGTCGAAATAGCTGTCCGGGAACGTGCGCGCGTACTGCTCGATGTCCACCGCCAGGCTGCGCCCACCGGCCAGCGGCATCTGCAGCGGCTGGCCGCACGGCGTCGCATCAGCGCGATGCTGGATGTACTGGTAGATCGGCCGGTCCAGCGTTGGATCCTGCTGGGTCACCGCACTGACCGCCGCCAGCACCGGCAACGACGCACGATTGGCCATGCGCGCCAGCAGCCCGGCCTGCGTCGGCTGGCAGCGGTCGCGCACTGTTGCCGCGAGCAGGAACAGCACGTCATTGCGAAACGCGTGGTCATCGCCCAAGCGCTGTTCGATGCGCTGGCGGGCATCGGACGCCGGTGCCGGGAACGCGACTTCCGGCGGCGCAGCGGGTGCAGCCCGCCGCTGCCACCACACCAGCAGCACAACTGCGCCCAGTAGCACCCCGGCAGCCAGGACCCAGCGCCGCCGCATCAGTTGTGGATCGCCGTCAGCGTGGCCGCGGCGGCATCGTAGGACGCGCTGGCAATGTCCGCATCGAAGCGCTTCACCCGCAGGCGGCCGGCCAACCGGTACGGATCCCACAGATCGCCCAGCGCGATCGGCGTCGCCAGGGTCACGTGGATGATCTGGTTCGGCGGCGGTGGCGGCACGTGGATGCAGGCCCCGTAGAACGGCACGAACAGCAGTTCATCCACCAGACCGGCATCGTTGGTGCCGAGCGGTACCACGTAGCCATCCAGGTCCACCGCGCGGCCATCGGCAGCATCGACCACGCGCGAGGAGCCGAACTGCTTGGCGCGATCGGGGCTGGAATGGTCGATCTCCTGCCCCGGCGGCGTGCCCGAGCCGGTGTCGTCGATCAGCCCGCCCACGCCGTCCATCCCATTGCGTGACAGGCCGATCTGCGGGGGCGGGCGCTGATAGGTGACTTCGTCGGGCCGCAACGCGTCCCAACGGTCGATCGGGGCTTCGGCCGTGGCGGAGGGCGCCGGCTTGTCCTGCGGCACGACCGCCACGGCATCGCCGCCCGGCGACGTACAGCCCGCCAGCCACAGGCATCCCAGCATGAGCAAAAGGGGGCTACGGTTCATACGGCCTCAGCTCCGCATCGCGCATGGTGTACGCCGAGCCGGCCAGATCGTCATCCAGCCGTTCGGCACGCAGGGTGCCGGCCAGGAAGAACGGCGAGTACATGTCCGGCATCTCGATCGGGCGCGGCAGCACCACGTGCACGATCTGGTTCGGCGGCGGCGGCGGCACGTGGATGCAGGCGCCGTAGTACGGCACGAACAGGAATTCGGTCAGCCGCCCGTCCTGCGCATTGGCCAGCGGTACCACGTAGCCTGGCAGGCGCACCGGTCGCTGCAGGACCGTGTCCACCGTGCGGAAGGTGCCGAACTGCGGCATGCGCCGGTTGCCGTTGTGCTCGACCTCCGGGCCCTCGCCCCGCTCCAGCGCGGCCAGCTCATCCTTCGGCATCATCTGCAACCAGTCCAGCTCCTGCTCCGCAGCGCCTGCAGGGTCCTCGCGGTCGACCACCGGCGCGGGTGGCAAGGCCTGTAAGCCCGTATCCACCGGCCGCTCGCAGGCTGCCAGCGCCAGCACCATCGGCAATGACAGCATCCAGCGCATGCTCAGCCTCCCGGTGAAAGGCCATCGGCCAAGGTGCGCCGGTAGGCCAGCAATGCCGGCACCAGCCCAGCCACCGCACTGATCGCCAGCACCCCCGCCACCCACGCCAGCTCGCGGCCATCCGGCCAGACATGGGTGATCGACAGGCCGAAGGTGGCCAGTACCCAGCCGCGCCCGGCAATGCTGGCGACCACCAGCAGCGACAGGGCCAGCACGCACGCCACCGCACTGGTCGCCACCGCTTCCACCACCAGCAGGCCGGCGATGTAACCCGGCCGTGCCCCGGTGGCACGCAGGATGGCCATCTCACGCCGCCGCTCCTGCAGGGTCGAGACCAGCAGCGCCACCAGCGAAACCATGCCCAGCAGCACCACCATCGCACTGATCAGCTGCAACGCCCGCTCGGCGGTACCCAGCGACTGCCATAGCTGCTGCAGCGTCACGCCGGGCAGGATCGCCAGCATCGCCTCGTCCGGGTACTCGTTGATCCTGCGCTGCACCGAGAACGTCGCGATGCGCGAGTTCAGGCCGAGCATGAAGGCGGTGATGCTGGTCGGGGTCAGGTCCAGATGACGCGCCTGCTCGGCGCTGACGCTCTGGCTGCGCAGCTGCACGCCCGAGCGCCAGTCGACATGGATCGCCTCGATGGCCGCCAGCGAGACCAGCAGCGACGAGTCGACCTGCGTGCCGGTGCGCTGCAGGATGCCGGTGACACGGAATGGCTTGTCGGCGTGCCTGGCCAGGGTGACTGCGCCGGTGCCGTGCGCCAGCACGATCTCATCACCGAGGACGACCTTCTGTGCCTGTGCCACCTCGGCACCGATCACCACGTCATACAGGTCATCGAACGGCCGTCCGCTCGCAAATGCAAGCACGTGCCCGGCGCCGTAGCGGTAGTGCTCGAAATAGGCATCGCTGGTACCGACCACGCGGTAGCCGCGCCAGGAATCGCCCAGCGAAAGCGGCACCGCCCACTTCACCTGCGGCATTGCGGACAGCGCCTGGTAGGACTGCCAGGACACGTTGTTGGTCGGGTCGCCGATATGGAACACCGAGTACAGCAGCAGGTTCACCGGCCCCGAACGCGCACCGACGATCAGGTCGGTACCGGACACGGTGCTGGCGAAGCCTTCGTGTGCTTGCGTGCGCACGCGCTCGACGCCCAGCAACAGCACCACGCTGAGGGTGATGACCAGCACGGTCAGGCCCACGCTCACGGCACGGCTGCGCAGGCTGGCCCAGGCAAGCTCAAGCATGGCCGGCACCTGCCTGGTTGATCTGAGACAGGGCAATCGTGCGGTCGAACAACCGCTCCAGGCTGTCGTCATGGCTGACCACCAGCACCGTGGTGCCGGCCGCCTGGCACTGCGCAGACATCAGCTGCAGGAACGCGGTGGCCGCGTCGCGATCGAGCGCCGAGGTTGGCTCATCTGCCAGCAGCAACGCCGGGCGGCCGATCAGGGCGCGTGCCGCCGCCACGCGCTGCTGCTGGCCAACGCTGAGTGTGCCTGCGCGCCGCTGCATCAGCGCCGGGTCCAGCTGCAGGGCCTGCAGCAGGCGGGTGATCTCGGCATCCACCGGGCCGCTGATGCGCGCGCTGCGCACGCGCGAGAAGCGCAGGCCCAGTGCGATGTTGTCGCGCACGCTCAGAAACGGCAGCAGGTTGAACTGCTGGAAGATCACGCCCAGGTGGTCGGCACGGAAGCGGTCGCGTGCGGCGCCACGCATCGCCTGCAGTGCGTGGCCGGCGACCTCCACGCTGCCCTTGCCGGGCAGCAACACGCCCGCCAGCAGGCCCAGCAGCGTGCTCTTCCCGCCACCGCTGATCCCGCGCAGCAGCACGCTGCTGCCCTGCTCGATCCACAGCCGCGGCACATCCAGCACCAGGCGCCGGCCATAGCCGAACTGCACGCCATCCAACGCGATCACCGGTCGCAGGCTCACGGTGCCAGCACCACGCGCAGGTTGTCCGCAGTCAACACGCTGCGGTTCTGGCCGCGAGCCGTGGCGCTGTTGACGATCACTTCGTGCAGGCCCGGGAACAGTACGGGCAGGCGCACGACCATGGCCCGCAGCTCGGCCGGCCTGGCGCAGTGGTACTGCAGCGTTGCGCTGAACCCCGCGTGCCGGTGCTGGCCTGGCGGCGGCGCGGCAGCCGACGCATCGAAGCCCTCGGCCTTGGCATCGTTGCCGGAAAGGCGGCAGCCCGCCGCGGTAGGCAGGGTGACCCAGCTGCCCCCCTTCAACAGCGCAGTCGCTCGCGCCAGCGCGGCCTGCTCTACCGCATTGGCCGGCGGCCGCTCGAAATCAAGGATGCCGATGCCGGGGGCCTGCAGGGCGAACTCCAGTGTCTGCTGGTCAAGCGCAACATCGACGGTGGCCTGGCCGTGCACATGCGCACCCAACTGGCGGACGTCATGGGCCTGCGCGGTGCTGGCCGTCAGCAGCAGGAAAAGAGCAGCAGAACGCTTCATGGGGATCCCCCGGTTGTTACTATGTAACATTATGGACCACACCCCCACGACGCCCGCAAGGGCCCTGGCCCAGCCGCCACGTTCGGCACGCTGGCACCCCCGCTTCGATCTTGCCGGTGCCTGGCTGTCCCTGGCCTGCGCCGCCCATTGCATCGCCCTCCCCTTACTGCTGGCCTTCGTGCCGGCAGCGATGATGGCGCTGCGCTCGTTCCAGCATCCCGGCCATGGCGCCATGACATGGCTGCTGATGATGTCGCGCTGGGAGTGGCTGTTCGCGCTGCTGGCCTCCTCGCTGGCCTTGGCGAGTACCTTGGCCGGGGTGTATCGGCATCGGTACTGGTGCCCCCTGCGGTTGGCGTGCGTCGGCGCCATCCTGCTGTTGTCGGCCTCGCTGTACCTGCCGTTGAAGGAATCGCTGCTCTGGCACGGCGTGGCGACAGCCAGCGGTGGCGTGCTGCTGGCATGCGCGCATATCGGAAACCGGCGCGCGCTGCACAACCGCCGGTAGTGCCGGCCGCTGGCCGGCAGCGGCGGTGATCCAGCAGATGGGGAAGCCGGCCAGCGGCCGGCTCTACCGATCTTTATTCATCGAACGGACGCTGCCCCAGCGTCTGCTCCCCATGGTCGACGAAACAGGGCGTGCCGTTGCGCGCCCGGTAGTGCCGGCCGCTGGCCGGCAGCGGCGGGGATCCAGCAGATGGGGAAGCCGGCCAGCGACCGGCTCTACCGATCTCTATTTTTCGAACGGTCGCTGGCCGAGCGTCTGTGTGACATGGTCGACGAAACAGGTGATGCGCGCCGTTGCGCACCCGGTAGTGCCGGCCGCTGGCCGGCAGCGGCGGTGATCCAGCAGATGGGGAAGCCGGCCAGCGGCCGGCTCTACCGATCTTTATTCATCGAACGGGCGCTGGCCGAGCGTCTGTGTGACATGGTCGACGAAGCAGGTGATGCGCGCGGCCAGCGCGGTGTTGCGGTAGTACACCGCGTTGATCGGCTGCCGCACCTCCTGCGTCTGCCTGGCCAACAGCTGCACCAGTCGGCCCTCGCGCCGGTCCTGGCCGGTCAGGAAGTCGGACAGGCAGGCGATGCCCAGCCCGGCCACCGCCATCTGCCGCAGTGTCTCGCCACTGGATGAAGCGATGGCCGGCGCGATCACGAAAGGCCCGCCATCGGCATCCTGCAGCGGCCATTCGTTCAAGGAGCTGGGCTGGGTGAAACCCAGCAGGTCGTGCTCGCGCAGTTGCTCCGCGCGCGTAGGCGTGCCGTGCCGTCGCAGGTACTCGGGGCTGGCCAGCACGCGGATGCGACTGTGGCCGATCGGCCGCGCATGCAGGGTCGAATCGCGCAAGACGCCGATGCGGAACGCCACATCGGTGCGCTTTTCGATCAGGTCGGTGATGCCCTCGTTGGAATTCAACTCCAGCTCCACCTGCGGGTAGCGCTCGCGGAAGCCCTCCAGCAGCGGCACGATCACGTGCAGCATGAACGGCGTGGCCGCGTCCACGCGCAGGCGCCCGACCGGCTGCAGCCGCCGCGCCGCCATCTGTTCCTCGGCCTCGTCAACCGTGGCCAGGATCGTGCGCGCGTACTCCAGGAACGCCGCGCCTTCCTCGGTCAATTCCAGCCGGCGCGTGGTCCGCCGCAGCAGCGTGGTCTGCAGCTTGTCCTCCAACCGCGCCAGGGTGCGGCTGGTGGCCGAGATGGTCAGCTCCAGCGCCTCGGCCGCCGCCGTGATCGAGCCACCATCGACCACCGCCACGAAGGCCTTCAGCTCATCCAGGGTGGTTTTCATTATTTACCTCGCTGCAAAAGCATTTCCCGTATACACGGCTTAATCAACAAATGTAAAGCGCCCACACTTCGCCCTGTCCCGAGCCCGCCGGCTCTCAACGAAGTCCCTGGAGTCCATCATGAGCGTTCCTTCCTTTGGCGTCGGCACCTTCCGCCTGACCGGCCAGACCGTCATCAACTCGGTGCGCAACGCCCTCGACGTCGGCTACCGTGCGGTCGACACGGCGCAGATCTACGGCAACGAAGCCGAGGTCGGCCAGGCCATCGCCGAATCCGGCGTCCGGCGCGACCAGCTGTTCCTGACCACCAAGATCTGGGTGGACAACTACGCCGTCGACAAGCTGATCCCGAGCCTGCGCGACAGCCTGGCCAAGTTGCGCACCGACTACGTCGACCTGCTGCTGATCCACTGGCCGGCGCCGGGCAATGGCGTTGAACTGCGCGAGTACATGACCGCGCTGGCCAAAGCCAAGACGCTGGGCCTGACCCGCCAGATCGGTGTGTCCAACTTCAACATCGAACTGACCCGGCAGGCCATCGCGGTGGTCGGCGCCGGCGAGATCGCCACCAACCAGATCGAACTGAGCCCCTACCTGCAGAACCCGGCACTGACTGCTTTCCTGCAGGATCAGGGCATCACCGTGACCTCCTACATGACCCTGGCCTACGGCAAGGTGCTGAAGGACCCGGTGCTGGCCGCCATCGCCGACAAGCACCAGGCCACCGTAGCCCAGGTCGCGCTGGCGTGGGCGCTGCAACGGGGCTACGCGGTCATCCCGTCCTCGACCAAGCGCGAGAACCTGGCCAGCAACCTGCTCGCCCAGGACCTGCGCCTGGATGCCGACGACATGGCCGCGATCGCCGCGCTTGACCGCAACGGCCGCGAAGTCGATCCGCCGGGCCTGGCCCCGGCCTGGGACTGAGGAGCCTGGCCATGGGCAGTGCGTTGGCGCGGCTGCAGGCCGGGGGTTTCAGCATCGGCATCGAAGCACCGCTGGACAATGACTGGACGCCGCTGGGCGAACAGGCGCGACGCGCCGCGCGACGCCTGCCCGGCCAACCGGACCTGCAGCGCCATGCGGAGCTGGCACGGCTGGCCGACCGCCTCGGCTTCCGTGCGCTGTGGGTACGCGACGTGCCGGTGTACGACCCGGCCTTCGGCGATGCGGCGCAGGTGTTCGAGGTGTTCAGTTACCTCGGCTACCTGGCCGGCATCACCGAGCAGATCCTGCTGGGCACCGGTGCGGTGGTGCTGCCGATCCGCGAGCCATTGCTGACCCTGAAGTCGGCGCGCAGCGTGCAGCGGCTCAGCGGCGACCGCCTGCTGCTGGGCGTGGCCAGTGGCGACCGCCCGGTGGAGTACCCGCTGTTCGGCCGCGACTTCGACAGCCGTGGCAGCCGCTTCCGCGAGCAGATCGCACTGTTGCGCGAAGGCGCCGCCGCGCACCTGCCGCAGGGCTTGGACGTGCTGCCCGCGGATGGCCCGGCCCTGCCGCTGTTCGTGGCCGGCCTGGCCCAGCAGCAACCGGCGTGGATCGGCCAGCACATGGACGGCTGCCTGGCCTACCCGGGCACGCCACAGGACCATGCGCAACGCGTGGCGGCCTGGCGCGCCGTGGCCGGCAACAAACCGTATGCCAGCTTCATCCATCTGGACCTGGTGCCCGATGCCGATGCCCCTCTGCAGCGCTGGCGCTTCGGCCTGCGCGGCGGCCGCAACGCCCTGCTGGCCGAGCTGCATGCCATGCAGGCCGCCGGTGTCGACCACATCGGCCTGCAGTTCCGCCGCAATGAACGGCCGTTGGCCGAAACCTTCCACGAAATCGCCGAGTACGTGCTGCCGCGCTTCCCGGCCCATGCCGGCGCCGCCGCGACGGCCTGACAGTTACCGGAGCTTTGCCATGAAGATGAAGACCCTGGCCGCCCTTGCGCTGGCCACCCTGCCGCTGTCCTTCCAGGCTAGTGCCGAGGACTGGTATCCCTCTGCCTACGGTGCCAATGACGAGATCGGCGCGGCCAACCTGCTGACCGCGGACGTGGTCAAACACGCTGTCTCGCTGGTCAGGACCGGCAAGACCTATCCGCTGGCGGTGCCGGTGGACAAGAACCTGCCCGCGTTCCGCCACCGCAGCTTCCGCCTGTACAACGTGCAGGTCGGCCAGCAGGCCGGCACGTCGCTGGGCCCCAACAGGTTCACCTTCAACGATGAACTGGTGAACGCCTGGACCGGCGTTGGCACCCAGCTCAACGGCATCGGCCATATCGGCATCGACAACGTCTACTACAACGGCAACAGGGCTGCCGACTTCGTCACCGTGGACGGTGTGCGCAAGCTCGGCGTCGAGAAGGTACCGCCAATGGTCACCCGCGGCGTGGTGCTGGACATGACCGCGTACTACGGCAAGGCGATCGTGCCCGGCGGCACCGTGTTCACCGTCGCCGACATCCAGGCCGTGCTGAAGAAGCAGGGCCTGAGCCTGCGCAAGGGCGACGTGGTGCTGTTCAACACCGGCTGGCTGGAACTGATCGGCAAGGACAACACGCAATTCCTGGCAGTGGAACCGGGTATCGGCATGGAGGCCGCGAAGTGGCTGGCCGACCAGGGCATCGTCGCCTTCGGTGGCGACACCTGGGCCTCGGAGGTCTACCCGAACCCGGACGGTGCCGAGGAATTTCCGGTCAACCAGTACATGCTGGCCAAGCGCGGCATCTACAACCTGGAGCTGATCGACAGCCGTGCCCTGGTGCGCGACAAGGCCTGGGAATTCCTGTTCGTACTCGGCCAGCCGCTGTACGTCGGCTCGACCCAGGTCAACATCAACCCGGTGGCGATTCGATGAGCGCTGCCACCGACCTGCCCGTGTTCGCTGGCCGCCGTTTCCGCGTCTGCTATGACGGCCTGGCGGCCGACAATGCCTACAGCGCCGATGGTCGCCACGTGCAGTACGTCATCGTCTCCGGCGCCTATGCCGGCGCACGTGGCGAAGCCGCCTGCGAGTGGCAACAGATCAGCGACGGGATCTATGCCATTTCGTGGCAGGAAGCCGACGGCGCCACGGTGGTGCATGTCGACGACTTCGTGGGTGGGCGTTCGCTGGCCTGGTTCACCGCCCCCGATGGGAGTTTCCATCGCATGCAGGGGCCGCTGCACGCGCTGTGATGCCGGCCAGCGGCCGGCACTACCCAAGCAATACCCCACTCTGTTTGACCGGGCCCGGTATTGCCGGCCGCTGGCCGGCACCCTCGAACGAGTCGAACACCCCAGTCACCCAGTCGATGAACACCCGCAACCGCGGCGACGGCGTGCGGTTGCGCGGGTAGACCAGGCTCAAAGGGCTTGGCGTCGGCGGCGCCTCAGGCAACAGCTCGACCAGCTGCCCGCGCGCGATATACGGGTCCATCCGGTAGCGCGGTGCCTGGATGATGCCCAGGCCTGCGAGCGCAGCACCAAGGAAGGCGTCCGCACCGGACACACGCACCCGCGCCGGCAGCGGCAGGTAGCGCACCTGCCCGCCCTGCTGGAACTCCAGCGGAATCAGCTGGCCGCTGGCGCTGGAGCGGTAGCCGACCATCTCGTGGCCGTCCCGCAGGGCATCGATGCTGCCCGGCGCGCCCCTGGCCTGCACATAGCTTGGCGAGGCCACCGTCACCTCGCGCAGCATCGTCAACCGGCGCGCCGCCAGATCGCTGTCGGCCAGCGTCCCCACCCGCAACGCCGCATCCACGCCTTCGCGCAACAGGTCGACATAACGGTCGCCTTCACTGACGTCCAGCTCGATCTCCGGGTAGCGCCGCAGGAATTCCGGCAGGTGCGGAAACAGCAGGTGCCGGCCCAGCGTGCCATGCACTTCAATGCGCAACGGGCCGCGTGGCGGCGCGTCACGGAACGCGGCCTCCGCATCATCCATGTCGGCGATCAGGCGCAGGCAACGGCCATAGAAGGCCTCGCCTTCGAGCGTTGGCACCACCCGCCGCGTGGTCCGGTGCAGCAGGCGCACGCCCAGCCGCTGTTCCAGTGCCTTGATCGCGTCGGTCACCGTGGCCCGTGGCAGGCCCAAGTCCTCGGAAGCCCGGGTGAAGCTGCGGCGCTCGACGATACGGACGAAGGCGCGCATGGCCGTGAAGCGATCCATTGTTCGGTGATCCGGATGATGTTGGCGGATTATGCAGGATTATCCGAACGGGCAATGGCGCGAAGATGGCCCTGCGCCACTCCGGCGTGCCCACTGGAAACCACCATGACCCCCTCCCCCGTCCGCTCTGTCGCCCTGGTTACCGGCGGCTCCCGTGGCATCGGCGCCGCCATCTCCCGCCGGCTCGCCGCCGACGGCCACGCGGTCGCGATCAACTATGCGGGCCGCCGCGACGACGCCGAAGCCTTGGCGGCCGAACTCAGCGCAGCCGGCGCGCAGGCCATCGCATTGCAGGCCGATGTCGCCGATCCGCAGGCCATGCGTCAGCTGTTCGATGCCATCGAAGCCCGTTTCGGCGGTATCGACGTGGTGGTCAACAGCGCCGGTGTGCTGCAGCTGGCGCCGCTGGCCGACACCGACGACGCATTGTTCGAGCGGGTCATCGGCATCAACCTCAAGGGCGCCTTCAATGTGCTGCGCGAAAGCGCGCGCCGGGTGCGCGACAGTGGCCGCATCATCACCCTGTCCACCAGCGTGGTCGGCACCCGGCTGGAGAACTACAGCGCGTACGCCGCCAGCAAGGCGGCAGTGGAAACCATGAGCGCGATCCTCAGCAAGGAGCTGCGCGGGCGCAACATCACCGTGAATGCGGTGGCGCCCGGCCCGACCGCCACCGACTTGTTCCTGGACGGCAAGCCGCCCGAGCTGATCGAGCGGCTGGCGAAGATGAACCCGCTGGAGCGGCTGGGCACGCCGGAAGACATCGCCCGTGCAGTGGCCTTCCTGGTGGGTGTCGATGGCGGCTGGATCAACGGCCAGGTGCTGCGCGCCAACGGCGGAATGGTGTAGATCGCACAGATGGCATCCACGCATGGCGCGACGCCCTTGTAGAGCCGAGCCCATGCTCGGCTGCTCTTCGCGCAAAGGCCAGAAGCAGCCGAGCGTGGGCTCGGCGCTACAGGCAGGTCAGGCGCCATGGGCCTCGCGACGCCCGTGCACCCAGTAGTACAGCGTAGGCAGCACCAGCAGGGTCAGCAGCATCGCCGACAGCAGGCCACCGATCACCACCACCGCCAGCGGCTTCTGCGTCTCGGCACCAATCGCATGCGAAGTGGCCATCGGCAGCAGGCCGAACATCGCCAGCAGCGCGGTCATCAGCACCGTGCGCAGGCGCTGCAGCGAACCTTGCACCACCGCCTGCAGCAGGTCCATGCCCTGCTCGCGCAGCTGGGCGAAGCGACTGAGCATCACCACGCCGTTCAGCACTGCTTGCCCGAACAACGCGATGAAACCGATCGCCGCCGACACTGACAGCGGGATGCCAGTGAGCCACAGGGCGAGGATGCCGCCGATCATCGCCAGTGGCACGTTGGCCAGGATCAGCGCAGCGCTGCTGATGTCCTTGAAGGCATCGAACAGCAGCACGAAGATGATCAGCACCGACAGCGGAATC
This sequence comes from Stenotrophomonas sp. T8, assembly GCF_051853085.1. Classification (NCBI taxonomy): domain Bacteria; kingdom Pseudomonadati; phylum Pseudomonadota; class Gammaproteobacteria; order Lysobacterales; family Lysobacteraceae; genus Stenotrophomonas; species Stenotrophomonas sp. T8. The sequence goes on from NZ_CP195329.1 coordinate 2,073,946, forward strand.
ACCCAGCCCAGCCGCTTCATCGCACGCTGCTGGTTCTCGAACTCGCCGGACCACTCCAGCCGGTAGCCTTCCGGCAGCTGCACGCTGGCGTCCACGCGCTTGCGCATGTCAGCCACCACGCTGCCCATGTCGCGGCCGGCGATGAAGATGCTCACCGCCTTCACCCGCTGTGCGTTCTCGCGCGAGATGTTGATCGCGCCGCTGGCCATGCGGAACTCGGCCACGTCGGACAGCGTCACCGTGTGGCCATCGCCGATGCCAACCGGCACCGTACGCAGCCGCTGCAGCTCACGATCGGCATCGTCCAGGCGCAGGGTGATCGGGAACCTGCGGTCACCTTCCCACAGTTCACCGACCTGGCGTCCGCCCAGTGCGGTCTCGATCACCTCGTCGATGTCGCGCACGTTCAGGCCGTAGCGCGCGGCGCGGTCGCGGTCGATGTCGATCTGCAGCTGCGGCAGCGAACCGTCGCGATCGATGAACGCGCTTTCCACGCCGTCCACCGCACGTACCTGGACCAGGATCGCCTGCGCGTGCTGGTTCAGTACATCCAGGTCCGAGCCGCTGACCTTGATCACCACCTGGCCCTTGATCTGCGAGATGCTCTCCAGGATGTTGTCGCGCACCGGCTGCGAGATCGAGAACTCCGGTCCCGGAATGCGCTGCTCCAGCGTGCGCTGCAGATCGCTCACCAGCTGGCGCTTGTCCACGCCCTTCGGCCATTCCTTCTCAGGCTTCAACGCCACCAGCGCCTCGATCTGGTTGGCGCCCTTGGCATCGGAGCCGTCTTCTGGCCGCCCCAGCTTGGCCACCACCGTCGACACCTGCGGGAAAGTGCCGACCAGCTCACGGATGCGCCGCGACTGCTGCTGCGCTTCGCCCAGGCTGGTGCTCGGGTCGAGCGTGGCCGTCAGCCAGATCGATCCTTCGTCCAGCTCGGGCAGGAACTCCGATCCCAGCCGCGTGCCCAGTGCCAGCGTACCGACCAGCAGCACAACCGCAGTCAGCACCACCGCGCGCGGACGGGCAAGTGCGCGTTCCAGGATCGGCTTGTACCAGCCGGTCAGGCGGTCCATCAGCGGATTGCCATCGCGCATGCGGTCGCGGCGCAGCCACCAGTAGCAGAACAGTGGCACCACGGTCAGTGCGAGGATCAACGCACCGATCAACGCCGAGGTCACCGAGTACGCCATCGGCGCGAACATTCGGCCCTCCTGGCGCTGCAGGGTGAAGATCGGGATGTGTGCGGCGATGATGATCAGCATCGAGAAGAACGTCGGCCGCCCCACTTCGGAGGCTGCCGAGAGGACGGTCGAGAAGCGCGTTTTCCTGTCAGCGTTCGGCGGCAGCTTCGACAGCCGCGAAACGATGTGCTCGGTCACGATCACCGCGCCATCGATGATGATGCCGAAGTCCATCGCTCCCAGCGAAAGCAGGTTGGCCGGTACGCCCCACAGGTGCAGGCCGAGGAAGGTCGACAGCAGTGCCAGCGGCATCATCGCCGCCACGATCAGCGCCGCGCGGGCGTTGTACAGGAACAGCCACAGCACCAGGAACACCAGCACGGCGCCTTCCAGCAGGTTGCGGAAGACGGTTTTCAGCGTGGTCGAGACCAGCCATGAGCGGTCGTAGAACGGCTCGATGCTGACGCCGGCCGGCAGCTGGTTGGCCTCGATCTCGGCGATGCGCGCATGCAGGGCGTCGAGTACGTCGGACGGGTTCTCGCCCTTGCGCATCAGCACCATGCCGAACACCGCATCGTCATTGTCGTCGTGGCCGACCAGGCCCTGCCGGGGAAGGCCGGTATCGGCGATACCGGCAAGGTCGCGCACCAGGATTGGCGTGCCACCGCGCTGCGCCACCACCACGTTGCCAATGTCGGCCGGCGAACGCATCAGGCCCACACCACGGATCAGGAACTGCTGCTGGCCGCGTTCCACATAGCCGCCGCCCGCGTTCGAACTCCCCTTCTCCAGCGCCTCGGCGAACTCACCGAGGCTGATGCCGCGGTCACGCAGCTTGTCCAGGTCCGGCTTGACCTGGAAGGTGCGCGCAAAGCCACCGAAGCTGATCACATCGGCCACTCCAGGAACGGTGCGCAGGCTACGCTCCATCGTCCATTCCTGCACGGTGCGCAGCTGGGTCGGGGTCAGGTGCGGGCCTTTCAGCACATAGCGGTAGATCTCGCCCACCGCCGAGCTCATCGCCTCCAGCTCCGGGGTCACCCCTTCCGGCAGCTCCACGCCCTGCAGGCGCTCCAGCACCTGCTGGCGTGCGAAGTAGTCATCGGCCTTGTCGTCGAAGGTCAGGATGATCATCGACAGGCCGAACTGCGTATGCGAGAACACCCGCACCGAATGCGGAATGCCGGACAGCGCCACTTCCAGCGGCATCGTCACCTCACGCTCCACCTCTTCGGCGGCACGGCCCGGGTGCAGCGACACCACCGTCACCTGGGTGTCGGACACATCCGGGAAGGCTTCCACCGGCAGCACGCGGAACGCGGCGATGCCAGCGCCGATGAACAGCAGCAACGCCAGCATCACCATCAGCGGCTGGCGCAGGCAATAGGCAATCAGGCGATCGATCATGGGGCGGCGCGCCCCGTGCCGGTGCTGACGGCTGCCGGCGCGCTGTCCACCAGCTGTTGCAGCAGAAGGCCACCCTCGACGACCACTCTGCTGCCCCGCGCCAGGCCTTCACGCACCCACAGGCGGCCGTCACCCAGCTCCTCGACGTGCACCGCGTGGCGCACGAAGCGGCCCTTGCCTTCCTCCACGAACACCACCTGCTTTCCGTCGATCAGCAACACCGCGGCGTCGGGCAGCGAGACACCGCCCTCGGACGGCAACGCCACCTGGGCGCGTACGTACTGCCCGGCCTTGAAGCCACGTGCGCGGTTGTCCAGCTCGGCACGCGCCTGCACCACGCGGCGCTCACTGTCGACGAAGTCATCCACGTGCTGCAGGGTCGCCTGCAGCGGCTGGCCATCGGCGCCGGGCACGCTCACCTGCATGCCGGCCTTCAACCGCCCTGCCAGGCTTTCAGGAACATCCAGCAGCAGCCACAGGCGGTCCGGATCGCCGATCACTGCCAATGGCTGCTCGCTGTCGGGACTGACCGACATGCCCGGGTTCATCCGCCGCTCCACCAGCACGCCATCGATGGGGGCGCGCAGCGGCAGGCGCTGGTCCACGCGCTGGCCATTGCCATAGGCCCGGGCGAATGCATTCGCGCGCGCATGATCGGCCTGGCTGCCCGCGAAGTTGGCCTCGGCCTCGTCCAGTTCACGGCCCGACGCCACACCCGCGGCATGCAGCTCGCGGGTACGGTCCAGTTCCCGGCGGGCCCGCTGCAGCTCGGCGCGGCCACGCACGCTGTGGGCCTGGGCCTGGCCGAACTCGGGCGAGGTGATCCAGGCAATCACCTGGCCGGCCTTCACTTTCTGCCCCGGCTGCGCCTCGATGCGCGCCACCTGACCCGGCAACGGCGTGCGCAGTGCACTGGAGCGTGTCTCGTCCCAGACCACCCGGCCCGGCAGCTGCAGGCTGGCGCTTGCGCCGGCGGTCACCGCCTCGCTGCGCAGCACGTCCAGCTGGCGGCTGCCGGCTGGAAACTGGACCTGGCCGGCACTGACCTGCGGCGCGTCCTCGGTATACGACGCCGGCTCGCGGCCGCAGCCGCCCAGCAGGGCCAGCGCCAGCAAGGCCGGCAGCACGGCATGTCGCGCCTGCGGGCGACAAACGACGATGAACTTCATCGAGACTCTCCTTCAGCAACGGATGTGGCCGCTTCCCAGAGCGCCAGGGCAATGGCATGGTTGACGCGTGCTTCGATCAGTGCGCCCTCGAAGTCGCGCCAGCTACGGCGCGCATCCAGCAGGTCGGTCAGGCTGGCGGCGCCGCGCCGGTAGGCCAGTTCGATGCCCTGCACCGCCTTGCGCGCGGCGTCGGACTGCAGTCCTTCGTAGTCGCTGCGGCGCTGCGCGGCGGACTGCACGCTGGCCTGCAGCAGGTCAAGTTCGGCGCGCGCTTCGCGCTGCAGCACCTGCAGTTCCAGCGCGGCACTATCACGGTCGGCCTCGGCACGCTGCATCGTGCCGCGTGCACGTGACGGGCCGCCGAGCGGGATGGTCAACGACACGCCCCAGGTCACACCGCTGATGTCGGTCGGCTCGCGTTCGGCTTCCACGCCCAACTGGATGTCGCGATAGCGCTCGCTGCGCGCCAGTGCCACACCGGCATCCGCCGCGGCCAGGCGCGAACGCGCTGCGCGCAGATCGGCACGCTGCTGCGGATCGAACGCGCGCGTTGCGGCAACGCCTGCGAGGTCCGGCCAGGGATCATCGGCGCTGAGGTCACCGCTGTCGTCACGCCCGAGCAGAAGGCCCAGCGCGTGCCGCGCATCGCGCAGATCCAGGGCCGCCTCGCGCGCCGCGTCGGCCACCGCCAGGTCGTCCACCGCCAGCCGCGCGCGGTCGACCGGCGCCATCGCCCCGGTGGCAACCTGCTTGTCGGCTGCCGCCATCTGTTCGGCCGAACTCTGGCGGTTGGCCTCGGCAATCTGCACCCGCTCCTGCGCGCGCTTCAGGCCGAAGTAGGCCTCATGCAGCGCCACCTGCTGGCGACGCCGCGCATCGAGCATCTCCAGCCCGGCCACCTCCAGCAGCGCATCGGCCTGGCGGATACGCAACGCGCGCTTGCCACCGCGTTCCCAGGTCCAGCCCAGGCCCACGGTGCTGTCCATCCGCTTGTCCTGCCAGCGGCCCGGGCCGACGCCGTGCCTGGGGCTGAGCTTGCTGGTGCCGATCGACAGCTCGGTCGCTGGACGCAGCGCCGCCGTCTGCGCGTCGCCCTGCACGCCACGCAGCGCCAGTGCCGCCGCGCGCAGGTCCGGGTTGTGTGCTTCCATTGCGCGCTGCGCTTCCTGCAGGGACAGCGCCGAAGCCGCAGGCGCGCACAGAAGCGTGGCCAGCACGGCCGCAAGACGAGAGGAGAAATTCATGCACGTCACGGTAAGGTGATGCACTTGCGCCAAACTTGCCCCAACCTTGCACGAAGCTTGCAATGCGAATCCTGCTGATCGAAGACGACGCCGCTCTGGCCGATGGACTGATCCGCGCCCTGCAGGGTGCCGGTCATCTGTGCGACCACCTCTCGCGTGGACTGCACGCGCCGGCGGCACTGGCCGGCGCACCGTATGACGTGATGGTGCTGGACCTTTCATTGCCCGACGTCGATGGCCTGGACCTGCTCTCGCGCCTGCGCAACGACGGTGCCACCCTGCCGGTGCTGATCCTGACCGCACGCGATGGTGTGGAGGACCGCATCCTCGGCCTCGACCGGGGTGGCGACGATTACCTGGCCAAGCCGTTCGCACTCGGTGAGCTGGAAGCCCGCCTGCGTGCACTGTCGCGCCGCCGCAGCGATGCACCGGCTCAGAAGCGATTGGGCCGGTTGTGCTTCGACAGCATCCGCAATGAAGTGCAGGTTGAAGGCCAGCGCATCGAGTTGACCGCGCGCGAGCTGTCGCTGGTCGAGGCACTGATGCAGCATCCTGGCCGCACCGTCACCAAGCAGCGCCTGTTCGATGCGCTGTACAGCTGGGACCACGAAGCCAACCTGTCGGTGATCGAGGTGCATGTCAGCCGCCTGCGCCGCAAGTTGGAACAGGCGCGTGCCGGCGTCGGCATCCGCATGCTGCGTGGCCTGGGTTATCGCTTGGAGGCCGTGGGTGACTGAGCGCGTGCACAGCCTGCGTGGCCTGCTGCTGCGCCGCCTGTGGCTGCCACTGCTGGTGCTGCTGCTGTGCAGCGCGGTAGGTTCCTTCGCGCTGGCCCGTTTCTACGCCGGCCAGGTCTACGACCGCTGGCTTCTGGACTCGGCGATGTCGCTGTCCGAGCTGGTGACGGTGCAGGACGGTCATACCTTGATCGAGATCACGCCCGCGGTGTCACGTATGTTCAGCTGGGACACCGCCGATGAAGTGCATGGCGAAGTGGTCGACGCTGCGGGTGCACGCTTGTATGGCGACCTGGCCGAAGCGCTGCCCCGCCCGGCCACCGCCGCTTCAAGCGACGACGCGGTTTATTACGATGCGCGCCTACGCGGGCAGCCGGTGCGCATGGTCGAAGTCGTGGTCAGCGCCGGGCCCGGCCACGATATCCGGCTGCGCGTGGCCGAGACGCTGCGCAAGCGCCACCGGCTGGAGCGCAAGCTGCTGCTGACCAGCATTCCGTTCCAGGCCGCGATCCTCGCCCTCGCGGCCTGGCTGGCCTGGTCCGGGACCGGCGCTGCCGCACGCCATGCGAACCAGGTGGCGCGGCGGTTGGCCAGCCCACGCCCCGACCCGCTGGCGCCACTGGAGCCGGCGCAGGAGGCGCCGCGCGAACTGTGGCCGGCGGTGGAGGCCTACAACGCCCTGCTGCAGCGACTGGACGCCATGCAAGCCGCGCAACGGCGCTTCGTCAGCAACGCCGCGCACCAGCTGCGCACGCCGCTGGCGGCGATGCAGGTGGAGCTGGAGAGTTCATTGCGGCAACAGGATCCGCAGACCCAGCACCTCGCGCTGTCCGGCACGCTGGCTGGGTTGGCGCGGCTGCAGCACCTGGTCAACCAACTGCTGATGCTCAGCCGTTCGGAAGATCCCCATGGCAGCGTACTGCCGCTGCAGCCGCTGGACCTGGCCGCGCTGGCGCGGGGCGTGGTCGAGCGCTACGCAGACCGTGCGTTGGCGGTCGACGTGGACCTGGGTTACGACGGACCCGACGACGGTGTGCAGGTGCAAGGTGATCCGCAGCTGCTGCGCGAGGCGCTGGGCAACCTGCTGGACAACGCGCTGCGCTATGGCGCCGCGCCCGGTGTGATCACCCTGGGCGTTCGGCAGGAAACCGACGGCGTGCAGGTCTGGGTGGACGATGACGGCGCCGGCATCGCCGAAGCCGAACGCGCGCGCGTCACAGAACGCTTCTACCGGGCCAGCAGCGAGGGGGACGGCTGCGGGCTGGGGCTGGCGATCGTGGCCGAGATCGCGCAACGGCATGGTGCGATGTTGAAGATCGAAACGGCGCCGCTCGGTGGCGCGCGCGTGGGGCTGCGGTTCCGCTGAGCGTTGTTGAATTGCCCTTGTAGAGCCGAGCCCATGCTCGGCTGCTCCTGGCACGATGCCTGAGCCGAGCGTGGGCTCGGCTCTACAGGTTCCTGGTCACCCGTGAAGCGTGCCAACCAAGGTCGGCACCTACCAATCGTCACTGGCTCATCGAATACGGCGCCTGCGCGCCCTGCCCCGGCCAGTCCTTGTTCGGCTCGGCCTGCATGCTGAAGCGCAGTTCGCCGCCGGCCAGGATCTCGTCGTGGCGCAGGAAGGTACGCTGCAGCGGCTTGCCGTTCAACGTCACGCTGCCCACGTACGTGTGCGCGTCATCCAGCCCCTCGGCCACGATGGTGAACGTCTTGCCGTTGGGCAGGCGCATCGCGGTCTTCGGCAGGAACGGACGGCCAAGGATGTACTCGCCCGAGCCCGGGGCCACGGGATAGAAGCCCAGGGCGGTGAACACGTACCACGCCGACATCTGGCCGACATCATCGTTGCCGGCCAGGCCATCCGGGCGGTCGGCGTACTGGGTATCCATGATCTGCTTCAGGCGCGCCTGCGTGCGCCACGGCTGGCCGGCATACGAATACAGGTAGGCCACGTGGTGGCTGGGCTCATTGCCGTGGGCATACCAGCCGATCAGGCCGGTGATGTCTTCCATGTGCTCGAAGATCGACGGATCCACCTTGGCGTTGAACACCTCGTCCAGGAGCGCGAGCAGCTTGTCGCTGCCACCGTGCGCGGCCGCCAACCCGGCGACGTCCTGCGGCACGTACCACGAATACTGCCAGGCATTGCCTTCGGTGTAGTCGGTGCCGTAGCCGCTGGCGCTGGGGTCGAAGGGCGTGCGGAAACTGCCATCGCGCTTGCGTGCGCGCATGAAGCCGGTGTCCTTGTCGAAGGCATTGCGCCAGTTGCCTGCGCGCTTGTCGAAGGTCGCCGCGATATCGGCCTTGCCCATGGCCTGCGCCATGCGTGCGATGGTCCAGTCGTCGAAGGCGTATTCCAGCGTCTTGCTGGCTGCTTCGCCCTCCTCGTCGATCGGCACGTAGCCCAGCTCGCGGTACTGCGCGATGCCGTCATAGGGACCGTAATTGGCGGTCTCGACCATTGCCTTCAGCGCCTTGTCGGCGTCGAAGCCACGAATGCCCTTCACGTAGACATCGGCGATCACCGGCACGGCGTGGTAGCCGATCATGCACCAGTCTTCCAGGCCATGGAACGACCATACCGGCAGCATGCCGTACGGGCTGTGCTCATGGTGGGCAAGCATGGAATTGACGAAGTCGCTGTTGCGCTTCTCCGGCTGCACCAGCGTCAGCAACGGGTGCAGCGCACGGTAGGTGTCCCACAGCGAGAACGTGGAATAGTTCGTGTAGCCCTCGGCCTTGTGCACGGCATTGTCCGGCCCGCGGTACTGGCCATCGGCATCCATGAACAGCGTCGGCCCCAGCAGGGTGTGGTACAGCGCGGTATAGGCACTGCGCCGCGCATGCTCGGGGGCGTCGATATCGAGTACCGACAGCGCCTGCGTCCACTCCTGCTTTGCCTGCGCACGCACGCGGTCGAAATCGAAGTCGGCCACTTCGGCGTCGAGGTTGGCGATGGCGCCGGCTTCACTGACCGGCGAGATCGCCACCTTCACCACCAGCGGTGCATCCAGCTTGCCGAATGCGAACGTGCCGACCAGCTGTCGGCCCTCGATCTGGGCGCGCTGCGCGGGATCCTTCTCACCCGGCGGCGGGAAGCCCTTGTAGACGATGTCCTGCTCGGTGTTGTGCAGCTCGTGCCCGGCCAGCGGGCGCGAGAAACGCATCGCGAAATACAGCTGGCGGCCCGGCGCCCAGCCGCGGGTTTCGCGGAAGCCCGTGACCGTGCCGTCGGCGCGCACCCGTACCCGCGACCACAGCACCTTGCCCGGGTAGTCGTACATGCTGGTACGCATGTCCAGCAGCACCTTGGCGTCGGTACCCTTGGGGAAGGCATAGCGATGCACGCCCACGCGGGTACTGGTGGTCAGCTCGGCACGCACCCTGTAGTCGTCCAGGGTGACCGCGTAGTAGCCCGGCTCGGCCTTCTCGTCAGCGTGGCGGAACCGCGAGGCATAGCCGCTGCCCGGCTTCTCCGGATCGCCACGCTCCAGGCCGGGAGTGCCGGTGAACGGCATCAGCAGGATGTCGCCCAGGTCCGAATGACCGGTGCCGGAAAAATGCGTATGCGAGAAACCGACGATGCTGCTGTCGTCGTAACGGTAGCCCGCCGCCCAGCCATAGGCCTTCTCGCGCGGCTGGATGCGCGTGTCCGGGCTGAGCTGGACCATGCCGAACGGCACCGTGGCGCCGGGATAGGTGTGGCCCTCGCCACCGGTTCCGATGAAGGGATCGACGGCGGCGTAGGCGCGTTCGGCGGCGGATTTCGACGGGACCGCCAGCGCCGCCCCGGAGGCAAGCACGGCGGTCGCGGCGAAAGCGATCAGGAGACGACGGTCCAGCGTGGGCATCGGAGTTTGGATCGATTCAAGATGTTGACCGGATGCTAGCACCGGGCTTCAGGTGCCGCATGTTGCGGCGCAACTGAATGGATCTAAAGGCGACAAAAGCTGTCCGATTTCCTATGCAACTAATTGCATGGTTCGATGCCGTGGCGCTCACCACACTGTCGCCAAAGCCGAAAAGCGGGGCGAAAAAGGTGCCCTGCGGCATTCCCGGTCGCAATGCGACCGCTATTGCACTTTGCACCAGCCGGGCCGGAAAGTGCGCCGGAATCACTTCATCCTCACGCCATCACAGCGTTTCATTCACGCCAACGAAGTGATGCGGCCCGTTTCCCGAAGTTTGATACCCCGTAGGAGTACCGCCATGAAGATCGCAGTTCGTCGTTCCCTTGCCATGGCCATAGCCACCGGCATCACCCTCGCATCCACCGCCCAGGCCGGAACTCTGGGCCCTGGCCAGTCGGCCACAGTGAATGCTGGGGATGCCCCGGAGTCCTGGTCACTCGACGGCGCACAGCTGACAGGCAATCCAGGAGCACGCCTCCTGGACATCGATGCCCGAGGGACATCCAGCGTCACGGCGAACAGCGTGTCCATTGATGGGCGGATCAATCTGAACAACAGCTCACTCTCGTTGAGCGACAGCACCGTCCGGAACACCGCCGGCCGTGCCCTGAGTCTGATTACCTCCGGTGGCACTTCCGGCAGCTCCGTCGCAGTCGTCGAACGCACCACACTGGTAGGTGCCGGCATCGGTGGTAGTGCTACGCAGGGTGCCGATCTGACGCTGGACGCAAGCCGACTCGAAGGCGTGTTCAACTCCAACGGCGCTTTTGACCGCGGTATTGGATTCCTGTTGGCCGACCCGGCCCACCTGCTTGCCCGGAATGGAAGCACCATCATTGGTGATGATTCGGGCATCAATGCGAACTTTCAAATGGCCGCACCAGGTGATAGAGCCAATGTTGAGATAGACGCTTCGCGTGTTGAAGGCCGCAGCGGCGCAGGCATTCATGTTGTGCGCTTTGGTAGCAGGCCTTCTGTCCTGGCGACGTTCAATTTCCGCAACGGCAGCCAGCTGGTCGGTGGCAGCGGCACCGCGCTTCTGGTCGAGGATGCAGGCGCAGAGATCGACCTGAACCTCGATGCCTCGAGCGCGACCGGTGGCATCGTTAACGCTGCCGGGGGCACTGTGAACGTCGCACTCTCGAACGGCGCCAGCATCACCGGCGCGATGACCGACGTCACTCGCGTGTCACTGGACTCTGCCACCTGGAACATGACCGGAAACTCCACGGTCGGTGCGCTAAGCCTCGGCAACGGCACCGTGTCCCTCGGCGACGGCTCCGCCTTCCACACCCTGAACGTAGCCGGCAACTTCAGCGGCGCCGATGGCACGATCATCTTCAACACCGTATTGGCCGGCGACAACGCCGCCACCGACAAGCTGATCATTGGCGGTGACACCAGCGGCACTGCCAATGTGCGCGTCAACAACGTCGGCGGTGCCGGTGCTCAGACGGACAAGGGCATCGAACTGATCCAAGTGGGCGGCACCTCCAACGGCCAGTTCAACCTCTCCGGCCGCGCAGTGGGCGGTCAGTACGAGTACTTCCTGCACAAGGGTACCGGCGCTGATGGCAACTGGTACCTGCGTTCCCAGCTGCCGACGGTTCCTGACCCCTGCGAGGCCAACCCCGGCTTGCCGCAATGCCCGCCGGTCGACCCTGTGGATCCCGTGGATCCCGTGGATCCCGTGGATCCGGTCGATCCGGAACCGGTGCTGCGCCCCGAACCCGGCGCCTACCTGGCCAACCTGCAGGCCGCGCAGACGATGTTCCGCCTGGGCTACCACGACCGCAACGCCGGCCAGAACTCCGGCCGCGCCTGGGCCCGCGTGGATGGCTCGCGTAACGGCTTCGATGCCGTCAGCCGCCAGCTCGACATCCGTGGCAACAGCCAGGCACTGACCGTCGGTGCTGATCTGTGGCGTCACGATTCGGGCAGCAGCGTGGGCGTGATGCTGTCCACCGGCAACGCCACCAGCACCTCCACCAACGCGCTGACCGGCTACTACGCCCGCGGCAAGGTGAAGGGCGAAGCGCTGGGCATCTACGGCACCTGGCGCGGCGGCAACGGTGCCGACCCGTATGCAGGCTTCTATGTGGACGGCTCGGTGCAGCGCGCGCAGTTCCGCAATCGCGTGGAAGGCATCGGCCTGGACGCGGAACGCTACGACAGCCGTGCCTGGCAGGGTGCGGTGGAAACCGGCTACGCGTTCCGTGTAGGCGGTGCCAGCAACGGCGGCATCTACCTGGAGCCGCAGCTGCAGGTGGGCTACAGCCGCTGGGACAGCAACCGCCACACCGAGGCCAACGGCACGGTGGTGAGCACCGAGAATGCCAATGGCCTGTTCGGCCGCGCGGGCCTGCGCCTGTCCGGCGTGACCCGCTGGGGCAACGGGACCGCCGAGGTGCAGCCGTACCTGACCGCCAACTGGCTGCACACCCGCGCCGAATCGCAGATCCGCATGGATGACGAGATCGCCGATGCACGCGTGCCGCGCAGCCGTGGCGAGTTCAGCGGCGGCGCATCGGTGAAGTTTGCCAACGGCGTCGGTGCCTGGGGCGGCCTGTCGCTGCAGCGGGCCAGCGGCTATCACCAGACCAGTGCGCAGGTGGGTGTCAGTTACAGCTGGTAAGCCTTGCGCATGAGAGGCAGCCAGGCTGGCGCCTCCCAGCCAATCCACATGAACTTTCGTAGGCCGCTGGGACGGAGGGTCGAAGGAGACTTTCCATGAAGATCGCTGTTCGCCGTTTCCTCGCACTGGCTGTGACCAGCTATCTTGCCATGGCAGCTCCGCTGCATGCCGGATCGCTGAACCCTGGGCAGTCCGCAACCGTGCAACCGGGAGACTTGCCAGAGGCGTGGTTACTCATCAATGCCCGGCTGATCGTCAATCCCGGCGGAAAGACACTCGGCATCGACGCACATGCCCAGTCCACGGCGACGCTTTCAGGTGCCGAGGTGTCTGCATCAGCAGTAAACTCCACCGCAATCCGCGTCGCAAACAGCGTACTCACGCTCACCCAGTCGACGGTAAACAACACGGGTGGACGCGGCGTGGAGCTTACCTACGCCAGCTCGCAGGGACGTCCAAACCCCGTAGCCAACATCAGCAACAGCCAGATCACCGGCCAAGGGGCCGGCATCAGCGTGATAGGCGAAACATTCAGGCGGCGCGCTGTGCTGAATCTGGACCGTACGCAAGTCATCGGCCAGCTGGTCAGCACTGCAGATCCGGCACTGGCCGGCAACGGCATCGTCGCTTTGGAGGGCTCAGACATTCACGTGGGCAACGGAAGCGTGGTAACTGGCGCACAGAACGGCATCTACGCCGTAGGAAGTTCCACCAGCCCCATCGCCTCCACGGTGGTCATCGACGCTTCCAGGGTGGAAGGCAACGCAGGTGCCGCACTGATTGTCCCCGCACCCACATTGGCGCGCATCCCAGACTCCGACGTCCGCTTCACCGTCCGCAACGGCGCGCAGCTGATCGGCAGCAACGGCAACCTGCTGGAAGTCACTGCGGCCGCTGCCACCGTTGGCTTCACCGTCGACGACTCCAACCTCTCCGGCAACATCATCAACACCGCTGGCAGCATCGTCGATGTCGGCCTGACCAATAACGCCTCGCTGCGTGGTGCCACCGAGAACATCACGTCGATGGCGGTGGACAATGCCCGTTGGCAGCTGACCGGCAGCAGCAGCACCGGCTCGGTGTCGCTGGGCAGCGGCGGCGAGATCGCGCTCGGCGACGGCTCCGCCTTCCACAGCCTCAACGTGGCCGGCAACTTCAGCGGCGCCGGTGGCACGATCATCTTCAACACCGTGTTGGCCGGCGACAGTGCCGCCACCGACAAGCTGATCATCGGCGGTGACACCAGCGGCACTGCCAACGTGCGCGTCAACAATGTCGGCGGCGCCGGTGCTCAGACCGACACGGGCATCGAACTGATCCAGATCGGTGGCGCATCCAACGGCCGGTTCAACCTCTCCGGCCGCGCGGTGGGCGGTCAGTACGAGTACTTCCTGCACAAGGGCACCGGCACCGATGGCAACTGGTACCTGCGTTCGCAGCTGGCGACCGTGCCTGACCCGTGCGTGGCGAACCCCGACTTGCCGGAATGCCGGCCAGTCGATCCGGTCGATCCAGTAGATCCCGTGGATCCCGTGGATCCCGTCGATCCCGTCGATCCCGTCGATCCCGTGGGTCCGGTCGATCCGGAACCGGTGCTGCGCCCCGAGCCAGGCGCCTACCTGGCCAACCTGCAGGCGGCGCAGAGCATGTTCCGCGTCGGCTACCACGATCGCCACGCCGGCCAGAATGCCGGCCGCGTCTGGGCACGCATGGACGGCTCGCGTAACGGCTTCGATGCCGTCAGCCGCCAGCTCGACATCCGTGGCAACAGCCAGGCACTGACCGTCGGTGCTGATCTGTGGCGTCACGATTCGGGCAGCAGCGTGGGCGTGATGCTGTCCAGCGGCAACGCCAGCAGCACCTCGACAAATGAACTGACCGGCTACTACGCCCGCGGCAAGGTGAAGGGCGAGGCGCTGCGCCTCTACGGCACCTGGCGTGGCGGCAACGGTGTCGACCCGTATGCAGGCTTCTACGTGGATGGCTCGGTGCAGCGTGCGCAGTTCCGCAATCGCGTGGAAGGCATCGGCCTGGACGCGGAACGCTACGACAGCCGTGCCTGGCAGGGTGCGGTGGAAACCGGCTACGCGTTCCGTGTGGGCGGTGCCAGCAACGGTGGCATCTACCTGGAGCCACAGCTGCAGGTCGGCTACAGCTGCTGGGACAGCAACCGCCACACCGAGGCCAACGGCACGGTGGTGAGCACCGAGAATGCCAATGGCCTGTTCGGCCGCGCGGGCCTGCGCCTGTCCGGCGTAACCCGCCCGGGCAACGGCGCGGCGGAAGTGCAGCCGTACCTGACCGCCAACTGGCTGCACACCCGCGCCGAATCGCAGATCCGCATGGATGACGAGATCGCCGATGCACGCGTGCCGCGCAGTCGTGGCGAGTTCAGCGGCGGCGCATCGGTGAAGTTTGCCAACGGCGTCGGTGCCTGGGGCGGCCTGTCGCTGCAGCGGGCCAGCGGCTATCACCAGACCAGTGCGCAGGTGGGTGTCAGTTACAGCTGGTAATCGGTCGCCTTCGGCCCGTGGTCGATTCGATTGCGGGTTTGTCTCAAGGCGGGAGGTGTGGCTGCCGGACTGGGGTTCGCGGCCACGGCGTGAAGGGCGCGACAGGGATTGTCGCGTCCGCCACTTGTTTGCCGGGATCTACAACGGTGAGTGATGTGACCTTTCGATTCTGCCCGTTCGGCAGACACCATCAATGAGCGTTCCACGTCGTGATGCGTACAGGATGGCGCCGCAGCGGACATGCCGCTGCCGGGATTGGAACCCCCGAAAGGAAGGACAGAGATAGCCCGTCGCAACTACGGCGGGCGATGCGTGTGGCCGTCAGGCCCTCCGGTTTTCTCTGTTCCTTCCGGGAGTTCCAAGCACGCATCGCCCGCCACCCTTGCGGTGGCCCTCGCACCCAAGGAGTTTCCGCATGAAACACCCACGCCCGCTCAGCCCGGCCATGGAGTCGCTGTTCCAGCGCATCGAACACGCACTCAACAGCGCCGAAGGCATGGCCATCCTCATCGGCGAGCAATACGGCCCCGAGCCGAAACCTCCCGCGCCGATGGGCTACGACGCCAAGCAGATCGCCAATGCGATGGTCATGCTGAGCCAGCATGGGCGTTGCCTGCTGCAGAAGTTGCGCGCGGAAGCGGAAAAGGTGACCTATCACTAGACCGCGATGCAGCCAAGCCTGCTCGTCGCCGTGCGGGCCGCAGGCAGCGACTGCTGCCCTCAACCCGGCAACGCGCTCCGCAACGTGGCGAGGTCGGCGCTGTCGACCGGCCTCACCACCCGCGCCACTTCCTGGCCGTCATGCAGCAGCACCACTGTGGGCCACAGTTTTACCTTGAAAGCACGCCCCAGTGGCTTTCCCTTGCCATCTTCGATCTTCCAATGCACCAGATCATGGGCGTCCACAAACGCCTGGAGTGTGGGCTGCGCGCCCTGGCAATGGCCACACCAGGGTGCACCGAACTCGAGCAGCAGCCAGCCCGCCTGAGCTTCCACGTCCGCGCCGGCGGGCTCCGCCGCCGGGTAGTCACGCATGAACGGCATGGTCGTTACCCCGCCAAGGCCTTCTGGATGTCCTCCACCGGTGAATTGGTCAGATCCTTGGCAATATCGCCCAGCAGGCGCGCCTGGACCTCCTTGTGCAGCAGCGGGCGGATACGGCCCAGCGTGGTCGGGTCTGCCACCAGTACCAGGTGTGCATAGCGATTATTCAAGGCATCTTCGTTGAGCTGCTCAGCCACCTGCTTGGCGAACGTCGCTTCGTTGAGCTGCGAAATGGACATGTCCTTCGGCACCGCACCGGCCGGCCCCTGACCTGAGATACCCTGCTCGCTGATGTCCTGCAGGCGCAGTTCGCCTTCCTGCTTCAACGTCAGCTGATGTTCGTCGCCAACGTTGGTGAACACGCGGGCCGAACCACCATCGGCGACGATGATCAGCGTGCCTTCGGGAATGCGACGGGTCATGCGATGCTCCTTCTCGATTGCGTTCGGCACTACCGTAGACAGCACTGCGTGAGCGCTGCGGCCAGGGTTCGTTCAACGCGTGTCATCGCATGCGTTGCGGATGAACAGGCGCCATGGAACACAGCGTGCAGATCAGCCCGCTTCTCCGCATGCTCACGCCGATGCCGTTATCATGAACCGATGATCGACACGACCCACTACGTGACGGGCGCACCTGTTACGTGGGAAGCACTGCCGACCGGCGCTTCGCTTGCCACGATGGCTCCCGCCCTGCCCTTCCATCGCCTCGCGCTGGATCCCGGCGGATGACGCCCGCAGGCGCTCTGCCTGCATTCCCACGCTGACGTGACCGCTGGCCGCTGATTGCGCGGCTGCAGCGGTCTGTTTCCGCATGTCCACCGTTACGGCGGTACGTTGACGTGCGCGTGGCGTCGTGCCTGCGCACATTCTCCCTGCCCCCGATGCCCCTGCGCCACCTGCGTCTGCATCGCCGTTTCCGTTTCTCGGGAGACATCACACCGTCTATCCCGCACTGTATTTACCAAACAAGGAGTCCCCATGCAGGACACCCCCGATGCACACGCCCACTTCGGCTGGTTCAAACGCCGCCGCCACCTGAAGGTCGATGAGATCACCGTCGTCGACAAGCCCATGCTCAAGCGCGCCGTCGGCGCGGCCGCACTCGGCAATGCCATGGAGTGGTTCGACTTCGGTGTCTACGGCTATCTGGCGGTCACCATCGGCCAGGTGTTCTTCCCCTCCAGCAATCCCACCGCGCAGGTGATCGCCGCGTTCGCTACCTTCACCGTGGCGTTCCTGGTGCGCCCCTTGGGCGGCCTGGTGTTCGGGCCGCTGGGTGATCGCTACGGCCGCCAGAAAGTGCTGGCGTTCACCATGATCCTGATGGCGCTGGGCACCTTTTCGATCGGCCTGATTCCCGCCTACGAGCGCATCGGCATCTGGGCGCCGGTGCTGTTGCTGCTGGCGCGCGTGGTGCAGGGCTTCTCCACCGGTGGCGAGTACGGCGGCGCGGCCACCTTCATCGCCGAGTATTCCACCGACCGCAACCGCGGCCTGATGGGCAGCTGGCTGGAGTTAGGCACGCTGGGCGGCTACATCGCCGGCGCAGGTACTGTCACCGCGCTGCACATGCTGCTGAGCAGCGAGCAGATGCTGGACTGGGGCTGGCGCATTCCGTTCCTGGTAGCCGGTCCGCTGGGCCTGCTCGGCCTGTACATGCGCATGAAACTGGAGGAAACCCCGGCTTTCCGCGCCTTCGCCGAGGAAGCCGAGAAGCGCGAGCACGATCGTCCCGGGCTGGGCGCGCTGTTCCAGGTGCACGGTCGCCAGCTGCTGGTATGTATGGGCCTGGTGCTGGTGTTCAACGTGACCGACTACATGCTGCTGACCTACATGCCCAGCTACCTCAGCGTCACCATGGGCTATGCCGAGAGCAAGGGCCTGCTGCTGATCATCATCGTGATGCTGGTGATGATGCCGCTGAACATCGTCGGTGGCGTGTTCAGTGACCGGCTGGGCCGCCGGCCGATGATCATCGGCGCGTGTATCGCGCTGCTGGTGCTGGCCATTCCGTGCCTGCTGCTGGTCGGCAGCGGCAACGACGGGCTGATCTTCCTCGGCCTGATGCTGCTGGGGCTGGCGCTGGTGTGCTTCACCAGCTCGATGCCGTCCACGCTGCCGGCACTGTTCTACACCCCGGTGCGCTACAGCGCGCTGTCGATCGCCTTCAATGTGTCGGTGTCGCTGTTCGGTGGCACCACGCCGCTGGTGACCGCGTGGCTGGTGGAGCGTACCGGCGACCCGCTGGTGCCGGCCTATTACCTGATGGGCGCGGCAGTGATCGGCCTGGTGACCATGCTGTTCGTGAAGGAGACCGCCGGCCTGCCGCTGCGCGGTTCACCGCCGGCCGTCGGCTGCAGGAAGGAAGCCGCTGCGCTGTTGATGAGCGATGCACCGGTGACGGTGGACCCGGACCTGCCACCGCTGCCGGACGTTGCGGACCCCGAGCAGGAGAAGCCTGCGTTGTAGAGCAGAGCACGCGCTCGGCTGCCCTTCGGGGAATCAGCCGAGCATGGGCTCGGCTCTACAACGCACGCGCCCTCAATCGCGCGGACTGTTCAATTCCATCGCGCGCATCACGATGGGCTTGGCCCAGCCGGGCGTGTGCAGCAGGTCGGCTACCGCAATGGGGTACTGCAGTTCGCCTGCAGCCATGGCCAGTACCGGCAGCGGCACCACGCAGCCCTGCGCGTCGGCCGGTGCGCTGTTGTCGTAGACATGCAGCTCGGCCAGGTGTGGCAGCAGCTCCAGCAGGTTCGCGCGCGCGGAATCGAAACGCGCGCGGATCTTCTCCACCGGAATATCGTGGCCGCCAGCGGCCACCCGCGCCGCAACACGGGCGATATGCAGCTCGACATCGGCCAGGCCGCAGAACCAGATCGCCACGTGATGCCGTTCGCAGGCCTCACGCAGCAGGCGCGGAATGGTGTTGCCGCCGAGCGTCGTCTCGAAGGCGAAGTCGGTGCCATCGGCCATGGCCTGGCGCAGGCGGCGGGTGCCTTCCTGCCATGCCTCGGCGTTGGCCTCCGGCAGCGGCCAGCCGGCGTCGACCAGGCGACGGGTGAACGAGTCCGGATTGAACCAGCTCAGTCCTTCGGCGTCCAGCCAGGTGCCCAGCAGCGAACTCTTGCCGGCGCCATTGACGCCGGCCAGCGCCAGGATGCGTCCCATCGATCAGAGCGGACGGCCGAGGGTGACTTTGCGGCCGCGCCGGATCGGCTGGCCCAGTACCTTGCCCAGCCCTTCTCCGCGCTGCAGCCCGGCCAGGGTCTGGTCGAACTCGCTGCGCAGGCGCAGCAGTTCCTCGCTGCGCTCATCGGCATCGCCGCCGGCAGCCTTGGCCAGCAGCTCCTGGTAGGTGCGGATATCCACGATCACCGCTTCGGGGTGATTGTGGTTGGTGATGACCAGCGCCTGCTTTTCGCGCACGGTGCGCATCAGGCTCGGCCAGCCCCGGGTCTTCACCGACGAGGCGGGGGCCTTCTCGAGGCCAGGCAGATCCAGCGGCAGGGTCATCACACGGCTCCAGGCGGGGTGGATAAGCGACACTATACCCAATTTGGCCAAATTGGAGATAAATACCCTTTTACCCAGGCAGCCCGGAGTCCGGGGCGTCGGTCTGCAGCAGGCTGTCGCGCTCGCGCAGCGGGAAGCGGATCCAGGCATCCAGGCCTTGCGGGGCAAAGCGCAGCTCGCCGCTGCCGGCCAGTTCATAGGGCACCCGTTGCTCGATCAGGAACCGGCCCAAGCCACGCTGGCGTGGCATCTCCCACCCCGCCACCTCGGCATGGCGCTCGCACCAGTGCAGGCCCAGCCACGGCTGCCCATCCTGCACCTGCAGGTGCCAGCAGACATCGATCCGGCCGTCCTCGTGGGCCAGCGCGCCATACCGCAACGCATTGGTGGTCAGCTCATGGATGGCCAGCGACAGTACTTCGGCCGCCTTCGGTGGCAACAGCACATCCTCACCCTGCAGGTGATAGGCGGCGGCGGCCGGCGTCTGCGCCGCGATCTCCTCCTCGAGCATGCCGCGCAGGCAGACCCCTACATTGGCGCCACGGGTCAACAGGCTCTGCGTGCGCGCCAGTGACATCAGCCGCGCGCACAGGCGCTCGGCATACTCGTCCACGCTGCCGACCGATGCGCGGGTCCGCCAGGCAAGGGCATGGATGGTCGACATGATGTTGCGCACGCGATGCTGCAGTTCGGCCAGCAGCACCGATTGGCGCTCGGTGGCACGCTTGAGGTCGTCGATGTCCACAGCGATCGCGAACACGCCACTCACCCCGCCATCGGCATCACGCAGCGGTGCGGCGGCGACACGCGTCCAGCGCGCGCGCCCATCGTCATGGATGAACTGGAACTCCAGGCCTGGGACCATCGTCTCCCCCCGCAGGGCGCGGGCGATGGCGAAATCGTGGGGTTCGATGCGCGAGCCATCGGGATGCGTACCCTGCCACCGGTAGTGGTTGGGGCGATCCGTGGAGGGCACCTTGCCGGTGGGAAGATAGGTCCGCATCTGGTCGTTGGACAGTTGCAGGTTGCCGTCGGCATCGACAATGCAGACACCCACCGGCAGCACCTTGAAGGCCAGCGCCAACCGGCGGTCGCTCTCACGGCGCTTCTGTTCCTCGCGTTCGCGGGCCGCCTGCGCAACGTGCGCGGCCGTCGTTTCGAACATGGTCACCAGCACGCCGTTGATGCACCCGTCCTCTCCGCTTATGGGGCTGTAGGTGATGGTGAACCAGACATCCTCCAAGCGCCCCCGCCGCGCCAGCGGATAGAGCTTGTCCTCATAGGTGATGGTCTCGCCCTGCCACACACGCTGGTAGATCGGGCCGTTGATGTGCCAGACCTCGGGCCAGCACTCGCGCGTCGGCTGGCCCAGTCCGCCAGGATGCTTGTCAGCCAGGATCTCGGCATAGCCATCGTTGTAGAGCTGCACCAGCTGCTCGCCCCACAGCACGATCATCGGAAAGCCGTGCGCAAGCATCAGGTCGACGGTGGCGCGCAGGTGCGGCGGCCATTGCTCGATCGCACCCAGTGGCGTGCCTGACCAGTCGTGCCGGGCAATACGGGCGGCCATGCCGTCATGGCGCGCATGCGCCTGCAGCGACGGCGGCATGCCCGCCGGGCGCTCAACGGCCCGGAGGCCTTCGGTGTGGCGCGACATGCCGCGCAATCAGGCGATGCCCGCAGGGGCCTGCGGCGTCGCCACCAGTCCCGCCAGCTGCTGGACCAGGGCCTCGATGTGATAGGGCTTGGTGCAGCGTGGCGCATCCGCGAAGCGGCTGGGCAGGTTGTCATCGTAGCCAGAGGTCAGCATGAACGGCGTACCCGCTTCGGCCAACCGGTCGGCCAGCGGGTACACCTGTTCACCGCCCAGGTTGATGTCCAGCAGGGCCACATCGATGGGGTTGTCATCCAGCAGCCGGCCGAGTGCCTGCAGGTCCCCGGCCGGCCCCACCACCTGCGCGCCCTTCAACTCCAGGTAGTCCACCAGGAACATCGCGATGGCGAATTCATCTTCCGCCACCAGTACTCTCAACCCTTTCAGGCCTTCTGGTTTGTTGCCCGCTTCCAGCACGACCGGCGCTCCTCGATACACGCGGCCCACCTCCGCCGCAACGGTCGTAGGATGCGCGAACCGGGCTACAAGGGCGCGTGATGATCGATGAAGATCGCAGCCGCGGCGCATTCACTCCGGCCTTGCAGCGGTGCGTTCAGAACGCACGCTCCCATTTCAGGCTGAGCAGACTGCGGTCATGGCTGTACAGCCAACCGACGTTGCTGTCGATGCGGGCGTAGCGCAGGCCCAGGCTGGGCACCAGCCCGCCCACCGCCAGCCGCTCGCTGCGCACGATGGCGATCAGGTTCTGTTCGTCGTCCTGCCTGCGCGCCTCCAGCAACGGACTCCAGGCATCATAGTCACGGCGACGCAACGACACGAACACCGTGGCCGTGGTGCCACTCCACTGGCGCGCCGCGCCCAGCCGCAGTCCGCGCTGGCGGTAGCCGTTGGCCGGGTCGGCTGCGCTGCTGTCGGTCAGGTCCATGCCCGCGAACAGGGTCCAGCGCGGATTGAGCGCGCGGAACCAAATGGCATACAGCGCTGCCAGATCGCCATCGTAGTTGTCAGCCAGGCCCGGCTCCCGGTAGCGCTGGCGCTTCCAGTCGGCCTCCAGCTTGAGCAGGCTGCGCCCGTCCAGGGCGTACTGCCACTCGCCGTGCACGCCGCTGCCGCCCTGCAGGGCGTGGTTGCCCAGCGCCTGGAAGTCATAGCTCGGCGCCAGCTGCAGGGTGTGCCGTGCACTGCGCCAGCTGTAACCGGCCTGCACGCTGGCGTTGAGCTCGTTGTATGCACTGTACCCGCGCCATGCCTGACCGAAAGCGAGACCGCGCACGTAAAGTCCATGATGGCCGGCCCACGCCCAGCGCCGTTCCAGGTTGGCGTCGTAGTCCAGGCCGGTGGCGCGCTGCGCTTCGGGTAGCGTGCGTTCGATCAGGCAGGTGTCGCCGACGACGAACAGGCAGGTGCGGCTGGCCGAACTGCGGTTGATGTTGTCGCTCCATGCAGGCCCGGCGGCGACCGCCGCCTTCCAGCGCCTGCGTGCCTGCAACGCGTCCAGATAGCTGTCCACGCGAGCGCGGACACCCGTAGTGGCCGGATCGTTGCTGTCGATACCGGCCTTGATTGCACCGAACAATGCCACCGCCTCGCGGTCGCGCTGGTCTTCGGCATAGACGCGTGCCAGTTCAAGGCGGGCGGGCAGGAAGTCCGGCTGCGGTGCCAGCAGCGCTTCGTACTCCCGTGCAGCGCGCGGATGGTCACCGGCCACGCGGGCCAACGCACCCTGCGCGTAGTGGCGCAGCAGCGGATCGTGCCCCGGAAGCTCGATGTATTCGGCCAGGAACGCCGCAGCGGCCGGCCACTGCTGGTGCTGCAATGACAGGTAGAGGGCCTGGCCGAGATCATCGACGGTGCGCTCAACCCGCACGGTCTGGCCGTCGATGGTGAGCGTCGGCCGTTGCGATTCGGCCTGCTGCAGGCGCTGCTGGTCCTGCTGCTGGTGGCGCAGTTCGCTGCCCTGTTCGAGCACGCGGCGCAGATCGTCCTGCTGGGCGCGCACGTCGGCGGCAACCAGCAGCAGGAACACAAGGAAAATGGGGTGGCGCATGGTCGATCCGTGGCGGTGCATGCAGCGGGCCGAAGCAGGGACTGGCGGATCGCGGCTTGTCCCTGCCCTGCCCCGTCAGGGGCGTGGCTATCAGTTCTTGCTGCCGCCGAAGGCGGTGTCGTACTGGCTGTTGCCGGCGAACGTAGCGATACCGGCCAGGGTGGCGGCGTTGGCGCCGAAGAACTGGCCCTGGCTGTTGCCGGTGACCGAACCGTTGGCCACAGCGGTGCCGGCGAAGGACGCATCGGCGCTGTTGATGTTGGCGTTGATCGCCAGGGTCTGGCCACCACCGGTCAGGCCGCCGGTCAGCTTGCCGGTACCGAAGTTCGCGGCGAAGGTGCCGCTGAGCAGGTTGCTGCCGTTGAACTTGTTCAGGCCGGCCACCGCGTACGTGGCGGTGCCGCTGGGCAACGTGGTGCCCGCGCGGTCGCCAGCGAAGTACACCTGGCGGTTGTTGAAGCCACCCGCGGCGCCATCCTTGGACCATTCACCGAACCACACATCGCCACTGCCCACCTTGACGAAGTTGAAGTGGCCCATGCCGGCATGGTTGCCGGGGGTACCGGTGATCGGCATGGCCAGCGTACGTACGGTCACGTTGCCCACGGTGGTGGGGGCCGAGTATGCGGCCAGGCCCTGGAAATCGACCGGCTTGGCGTTGGAGACGGTGCCGACACCGATGCCGGCCTTGCCGGCACTGTGCGGGCCGCCGTTGACTTCGGAAGCACCGACCTTGACGTACAGCTGCGAATCGGTGGCCGCGCTGGCCGCACCGACGATGTCGGCAGCCTGGGCAGCACCGGCCAGGGCAAAGGTGGCGGCCACGGCCAGTACGGAACGGGAGATCATCTTCATGGAACTACTCCTTGGGTTGAGGGAACTACGGGTACAACAACGGAACAGGTCATCAGAAGCGCGCGGTGACACCGAGCTTCAGCGTGCGCCCTGGCGCCGGCAGCGTGGAGCGCGTGGCCGGGTCGACGTAGTAGCGGTTGCCGAGATTGGTGCCGACCAGCTCGATGCTGGCATGGTCGTTGATGCGCCAGCGCGCGTAGGCATCGACGGTGGTGATGTTTCCCCAGGTGAACGGCACGTTCTGCCAGATCAGGCCACCACTGCCGGCGTACAGGCGGTCACGGTAGGCCTGCAGGTCCGGGTTCTGGTGGCGCTGGTAATGCACGATGCGGCTGCCCAGCTCCAGGCGCTCATCGAACAGCCGGGTGCCCAGCGACGCGTTCACCGACAAGCGGGGAATGGCCTGGGTCAGCAGGTAGCCACTGACGAAGCCGTCCTGCACGCAGTTGGGCACCTTGCCGGCGAGTGCATCGAGCTGCACCGCCATGCTTTCGTCACAGACCTTGTTTTCCAGCGTGCGGGTGATGCCCAGGTCGGTGAAGAAGCGACGGTTGTCGAACCGCGCCTGCAGCTCCACGCCGCGGATGCGCTGCTTGTCCAGGTTGTCGAACAGGAAATTGCCGTCGCGCTCGATGACGTTGCGGGTCTTGTGCACGTAGTAGGCCAGCTTCACGTCGGCATCCGCGGTGTTGCCGAACAGCGCCGACAGGTTGTGCACGTAGCCCACTTCGTAGTTGTAGGCGTGCTCGGGCTTGAGCGGGTACAGCGGGTTCAGGCTGCTGGAGAACGCGATGGTGCTCTCGAACATGCTGGGGAAACGCACCGCCTCGCTGTAGCGGACGTAGGCGCGCGCATTGGGCGAGAAATGCGCGGTGGCCGAGAAGGTCGGCAGCCAGGCATGGTCGCGCCTGCGCTCATTGCGCCCGGACACCGTCTGCGGCCGCCCGCTCTGGATGCTGCACAGGATCTGCGCACCCTGCACCGGCAACCGCCCGGGAATGGTCGCCACTTGGCCATTCAGGCAGGGGTTGCTGGCACGGCTGTAGTTGCCGTCCGCATCCGGCAGCCACGGAATGGTGTGGTCCACCGCAACCGGCGTCTCATACCTGCTCAGCAGGCCCTTCAGCAGATCATCAACGATGAAGCCCATGCCGATGCTGTCCCAGAACGCGCGCTGCGACTCGATGGCGTCGATCTCGCCCTGCAGGCTGGCCGGGCGTTCGGGCAGTTCGTTGACGCGGTAGCGGGCCTCCTTGGGGAACACCGAGGTGGTCATCAGCTCCGGGTGGTCCTGCAGGAAATCATCAAAGGCCCAATAGCGCGCGTAGCGCACGCCAGCACTCAGGGAGAGGAAATCCACCGGCAGCCAGTCCAGCACCAGGTAGCCCTCACCTTCCTGGCGGCGTCCTGCGCGCGGGTACATGCGCCAGCCATCGCTGACGCCGAAGTACGGGTCCGCCGAGCGCAGTTTCTCGAACTGCCAGTTGCCGCCCACGGTCAGGTCCAGGGTGGAATGCAACGCGAAGCGGTTGCTCAGGGTCAGGCCGGTGCGGTCGTTGCGGGCATTGGCCAGCGCGGTATTGCGCAGGATCGGGCTGCTGCCGGGGTTCCAGTCGGGGTTGCTGGCAAAATTGGGGAAGCCGCCAGCGGTGTACGTATCGCTGGTGGTTTCGGTGCGCCACAGGTTGGCACGCAGGTCCAGCCAGCGGCTTCCGGCGGGCTGCCAGTGGTATTCCAGGTTCCAGGCATCGGCATCGACGCGGCTGAGCGGCCACTGGATGCGACCGTAGTCGGGCGCGGACAGGATGCGCGAGGGCATGATCTCGCCGTAGTGCGAGAGCGTGCGCCGCCAGGTCGCGCGCAGCTGCTGGTCGTCGTTGATCTGCCAGGTCGCCTTCAGCAGCCACGATTCCTGCTCGCTGGAGGTATTGGGCACCTCGTCGCCGGGCTTGAAGTAGCGCGCCAGCGTGGTGATGTAGTCCAGGCCCTTGTACTCGAACTGCTCGCGCGGATCCTGGTCGTAGTACGCCGCGCCCCGGGTGCCGGAAAAGTAGTTGCCGCGCTTGCGCCAGGCATAGGCCGCCATCAGGTCCACGTGTTCGCCACGCAGGCCCAGCGCCAGCCGCCAGGCCTGGTCTTCCCCGGCGAACACATTGGTTTCAGAACCGCGCGACTTCACCGGCACCAGCAGCGTGCTGTCGGCATACGGTGCCGAGGGCGAGCCCTGCGGGAACCCGGGCACCGTGCGGTAATCCTCGCCGGTATGCAGCCGCGGCAGGCGTGGCGCCACCGCATTGCTGCTGCCTTCGATCTTCAGCTCCCCGCCGAAGCGCTCGCCGGCAGCAACAATGTCGTCAACGTCGATGGTCTTGATCACCAGCGCGCCACCGATCCCGCTGTGCACATCGCGCACCAGCCCTGGCCCCTTGATGACCTGGATGCCACCGATCAGGTTGGGATCGATGTAGTTGCGGTTGCTGACGCCGTTGTAGCCGCGCCAGACCGTGAGCGCCTGCTCGCCACCGTCGATGCTGACCGGCACCCGCCCCGGCCCCTCGATGCCGCGGATGTTGATGTCCAGCGCGCCGCTGTTGCGCGCATCACCGCTGAACACACCGACCAGATCCTTGACCACGTCGGCCGGGTTGGAGCCGCGATAGCGCTCCACACGGTCGCGCCCCGAGTACGCCGTGGTCAGATCCAGCGCGAACACATCATCGTAGCCGCGCCGATCGCGGGCCTCGCCCCCTTCCGACTGCAGGCGACCGGCCACGTCCAGTGTTTCGGTCACCCGCACCCCTTCCCCTTCCCCTTCCCCCGCCTCCGCTGCGGCGCGCAGGCTCCAGGTGCCATTCATGCCGCGCTGGGCACGCACACCACTGCCGCGCAGCAGCTGCTGCAGGGCCTGCATCTGGCTGTACTCGCCGCTCACCGCGCTGGATCGACGGCCCTCCACCAGGTCACTGCGGAACACCACCTGCACATCGGCCTGGCGGCCAAAGCTGCGCACGGCATCGGCCAACGGTTGTTCCGGAATGGCGTAAGTGCGCAGCGGTGCGGCCACTGTGGCTTGCGCCTGCACCACCGGCACCCAGGCCAGCGGCAGCAATGCGGTGGAGATGGCCAGGGCTAGGACGGTAGCGCGACGATGACAGGCGGATGCCGTGGACGGCATGGACAGGAACTCCTCAAGCGGGGCGGGACCACGGGCACGTCCGGTGCCCGGTGGTGTGTCTGGCTTGAGAAGAAACGCGGTTTCGCTCTGGCTATACCTCTATAGACAGCGGGGTACGACGACTGCCCACGGTTTTTTCATGTTTTTTCATGCAGCCGGTTCATGCGTGCTCCGCGGGCGCTTCACCACACCAGCAACGCACCACCGGGCAAGCGCTGCACCCGCAGTCCCGCCTGCGCGGCCACGGCGTCGATGGCCGTGTCCGGCTGCTGCAGATGGAACAGGCCACTGACCCGCACGCGTGTGCCCTGCCCGGCCACCACCCAGACCGGGGCACGCCGGTAGCGGCCGAGATCGGCGATGGCCTGCGCGGCAGGCAGACCGTCGATCACCACCTCACCACGGCGCCACGGCGCCATCGCCTCCGGCGCGGCCTGCCGAAGCGGCTGCAACCAGCGCCCGTCACGGAACGCGCGCACCTGCCCGGCGCGCAGGCGCTGCACGCTGCCATCGCCCGGGCGCACATCGACCACGCCCTCGCTGACGTCGGTGGTGATGGTGGCGCCCTGCATCGACACGCTGAACGCCGTACCGATATCGCGGATCTGGCCACCGCCGGCCTCGACCTGGAACGGTCGCTGCTCATGCGCCACCTGGAACCAGGCCTGCCCGCGCAGCAGCTGCACGCGCCGCTGCTGGCCATCGAACGTGAATGCCAGTGCGGTGCCGGCATCGAGTACCGCCGTGCTGCCGTCGTCCAGCCGCACCACGCGCGGCGCATCGCTGCTGCGCACATCGCTGCGCGCCAGCAGCAACGCGTGCGGAGTGGCCGCGACCATCAGCACTGCGGCCGCAACACTGGCGAGCAGCCAGCGCAGACGGCGGCGCGGTGCGATCGGGCGCAGCCCCTGCCGATCTGCGGTCAGCTCGGGCAGCGCGGCCAGCACCTCGGGCCCGGCAGCGTCCAACCGCTGCCAGAAGGCCTGCTGCTGGCGCCAGGCCCGCGCGTGGCGGGGATCGGCCTGCAGCCAGCGCTGCAGGGCTCGTTGCTGGCGTTCCGGCAGCGGGCCTGCACTGCGCAGTATCACCCAGCGCAACGCCTGCCTGGCCTGACGCGGCGAGGGTTCGGAGGTGGTCATGATTGTGGCCTGCCGCACCACGAACGGGTGCGCTTTCCTGTTGTGACAACGGCGGGCGCGATCTGCCCACGGTAATCGCCACTCATCGACGCATTCCCTGCTGCTGTTGTTGGATCAGCAGCGCTGCGCGCAGCACATGCTTGCCGACCAGGCTCTTGGAGATTCCCAGGCGCGCGGCGATTTCGCGCTCGCTCAGGCCCAGGTAGCGGTTGAGCACGAAGCACTCGCGCACCTGGGCCGGCAGGGCGAGGATGGTCTGGGTGATCTCGCGCAGCTGCGCCTGGTCCAGCGCCTGCGCCTCGCCATCATGCCCTGCATCGCCCATGTCGACGGCGTACTCGGCCATCGCTCGCCGCTCGCGCGCGTCGGCCTGGCTGCGGTTGAGCGCGTGATGGTAGGCCATCCGGTACAGATAACCGCGCGGCTCCAGGATGGGCGGATCGCCGGGCACGCTGCTGGCCTTCAGGTACAGGTTCTGCAGGGTGTCCTCGGTACTGGCCGGGTCGAGATAGCGTGCGATGAAGCGGGACAACGCGCGGCGCTCGCGGATCAGCAGCTCGACCAGCGCCAGGGCATTGGGAGACATAGGTGCCAAGGCCGGACCGGGGAATGATGGGCGTGATGGCGACGGTCCGGACGTGGATTGTGGGCTGCGCGGCCGTGGGCGGCAAGCCGCGGGCTCGTTCATCCACGCATGGCAGGTGCTCTGCGAACTGCAGCGCGACTGGGCCCGCTCGGCAACGGTCCCGGATTTCATGAACCTCTTCATCGCAACCGGTGGTACCGCGGGCATCCAGTTCTCGTACGATCGTACCGAGTGATGGGGTGGCGGCCCCGGTCCTGGCTGGGGCCGCCCTTTTTGGCGCAGTCGAGCGTGGCTCGACGCCACAGACAGATGGAGAACGTGATGGCCTACGCACGCATTGTTTCGACCGCCGACAACTATCTGCACCACATCAGCAACGGCAGCTTTGATGTGGATGCGGACGAGCCTGCCTCGCTGGGTGGCCAGGGCAAGGGCTTTGCGCCGTTCGACCTGTACCTGGCCTCGCTGGCGGCGTGTACCGCCATCACCCTGCGCATGTATGCGCAGCGCAAGGGCTGGGATCTGGGCGAGTTCCATGCCGAGCTGCGCTCGGAACGTGACGAGGATGGACGTTTCCACGTGCACCGCGTGCTGCATGCCAGCGCCGAGCTGAGTGATGCGCAGTGGCAGCGGTTGCTGGAGGTGGTGGAGAAGACCCCGGTGACCCTGGTGATGCGCGAAGGTGCACGCATCACCAGTGAGCGCGGGGGTGCTGCGTAACCCCATCCACGCATGGCGTGGATCTACTGTAGAGCCAAGCCCATGCCCGGCTCTGCAAAAGGCTCAGCGCCGTGAATGCAGTACGGTGCGCTGGCGCATCGCGTTGAATTCCTGCTCTACCTGCTGGATATCCTCGGCCTGGAACCCGGCCGCGTCCAGCAGCTGGTCGGCGGCGGCGGCCGCCAGCGGATCATCGTCACGCTGGCGCCAGCAGCGCGCTGGCAGGAAGTAACCCACTTCGCTGCGCCCGCGCATGATCACCACCGGCCGGCCCGCATACAGCAGGAACTCCGCCAGGTGCTGGCGCAGCCCCTCCACCGAGACATAGGCCGGGCCGACGCCCAGCGATCGGCTGGACGGTTCGGAACTTTCGAACAGCTTGCGACGGCTCATCCACTCCTCCTTATGTGCAGCGCGTGGTCTCCTTTCCCTAGACGGGCGCATCGCTGCACCCCCGCCACGCACTACGTGATCCACATCACGCCGTCACTCAGAACCCGGTATTGAACTCCAGCTGGAACACGTCGATCGACAGTGGAGCACCGGACACTTCCTTGGCCGCCATCCACTTGCCGCTGATCCAGCTGCGCGCGTCCAGCGCGTAGGCGCCGCCCACGTAGTAGCCGCGGGCATTGGTGCCTCCGAGGTGGAAGTTCGGGTCGTTGTAGGCGTCCGGCAGCGCATCGGCCTCGATGCGCTTGTAGCCCAGCAGCGCCTGCCACTGGCCCTTCTCCTTCAGGTCGGTGGCACCGAAGGTGGCCTGCACCATCCAGGCGGTGTCGCCGCTGCGGAAGGTGTCGATGCTGGCGGTACCACCGGCGCCGTAGTTGTTGACGATGCCGTTGTTGGCGCGGCTGAACATCGCCTGCTTGTCGTAGGCCAGGTTGCGGATGTAGTCGCCGTCCAGGCGCAGGCCGATGCCCTGGGCCAGCTGCGTATCCCAGCGCAGGTTCAGCGTGGCCAGGCGGAATGCCGAGGCCAGGCCGACGTACTGCGGGGTGGGCGTGTTGGCTGGATCCAGCGGGTTGCGTGCGATGTCGCGGATCAGCATCAGGGTGTTGCCCTTCTGCATGAAGGCCGGGCGCGACCAGTCGGTGTCGCAGCCGACCGCGCCTGCGTACAGCGCGCACGGCGAGGACAGGCGGCCGCTGATGTTCTTGAAGTCGTAGTAACCCAGCGCCGCGCGCAGCGCGTTGTCATCGTTGAAACGCCAGTTCACGCCGACCTGCGCACCGGACAGCCACTTGTTCTCGTTCGGAGTCTTGACCCGGCTCTGGCTCGGCGAGCTGTCGGAGGTGTACTCCAGCGGCACCACCGCGAGGTTGCCGAACAGATCGAGGTCGCCGTCATCGAAGTCATACTTCAGGTTCGCAGCCAGGCCATCGAAGTTGATGTCGTTGGAGAACAGCGTGTCGCTGGTCCAGAACGGATTGCCGAAGCGGCCACCGCGCACCGTCACCCAGTCCGCCGGGCTGTAGGCCAGCCAAGCCTGGTCCAGCCACACGTCCTTCTTGCTCAGGCCGCCACCCAGCTGCTCGGTGGTCGACACCGGGCCATTGCTGCTGCCGCTGGCCAGGCGCACGCCGGCCGTGGTGTGCTGGCCGATGGTTGCCTCGATGCCCAGGCGCGCACGGATGCGCCACAGGTTACGGCGGTCCTGGCGGGTGTTCAGCAGCGGCGGCAGCTGCAGGTTGGTGTTGGTGTTGGTGTCGAAGCCGTTGCCGGAATTGATCGACGACCAGTTGCTGACGATGTCGCTGTTGCGTTCGGAGAAGAAGCGCGACTCGCTGCGCACGCGCATGTCACCGGTGACCTTGATGCGCTTGGTCCACTCAGCCACTTCGTTCGGCGCCGCCCAGCCCTCGGACCTGGCCTGCGTCATCACCTCCTGGCGCACCTCGTCACGAATGCCGTCGCGCACGCTCTGCGGTACGTAAGGCACGCGCACGTCACCGGGCTCCAGGGCCACGCCACCACTGGCGGCCGGTGTCCCGGCGGCCGCGGTGTGCTGCAACGCCGCTGCTTCGGCCTGCGCCTGCACCAGCAATGCCTGGCCGTCTTCGGGCTTCAGCGCACCACTGGCGATCAAGCCCTTGATCAGCTTGACCATGGTGGTTTCGGCGGCCATCGCACCGGCCGGGGCGGCCAGGCTGAGCAGCACGGCGCAGCACAGCAGCGCCCGTCGGGCCGGCCGCGGGCGGCGGGAATCGGTTCGTGCGCGGACGTGGTCGTTCATCACGGTTCTCATCGAATGAAGGGAAATCACGGAGTTCGAGGAATCAGGCCCCGGGCCGGCGGCCCTGGATCAGGACGCGGGCGGGGAAATCAAGCGACGGCGGCGGTGCCTGGTCGACCTTGCCGATGCGACGCAGTGCATCGAGCACGGCCGCGTCGGCCTCCTCGTTGCCACTGCCACGCACCAGCTCGACCTTTTCCAGGCGACCATCGCTGGCCAGCCACACATTCACCTGCAACTGGAACGCCAGGCGCTTGACCTTGTCGTCGCGCGAGATCGCCTGCTGCATCAGGTAGCCGAGGTAGCGCCCATAGGTGGCATTGCCGGCACCGCCACGACCGACACCGGACGAACCGCCACCACTACCGGACTGGATGCCGAAGTTGTCGCCACCGGCCTGCGCGTCGGCATTCATCGTCACCGGATCGCTGTTGTCCGGGGTCGGCGTCGGCTCTTCGGCCGGCGTCGGCTGATCCAGCGGCTCCGGTTCGGGCATCGCCTCTTCCGGCGGCGTTTCCGGTTCCGGCGGTTTCTCCGGCGGCGGCGGGGGTGGCGGAGGCGGTGGCGGCAACGCCAGCATCGGCGGCTGCACCACCGGCCGGCGGGTGCTTGCGGTGTCCTTGAACAACAGCCACCACAGCGCGACGCCAAGCACCAGCAACGCGGCCAGCACCAGCGCGACGGTCACCAGCAACGGGCGGCCACGCATGCCGGGCTCCTGCCGAGGGGGTTGATGGGCGGTCATGCCTCAGCCCTGCGCCTTGCCGGTGACCAGGCCGACCTGGGCCAGCTCCAGGCGCCGCAGCAGGTCCAGCACCTCGACCACGCGGGCATACTGCACCTGTGCGTCGCCGCGCACGATCACCGGGAAATCCGGCGTGGTCGCGCGTTCGGTACGCAGGCGATCTTCCAGCTCGGCCATCGTCACCGGGTAGGCATCCAGGAACACCTGGCCGCTGGGGTCGATGGTGATCGCCTTGGTCTTCGGCTTCTCCAGCGCGACGCTGTTGCTCGCCTTCGGCAGGTTGACCTCGATGCCGGGGATGGAGGCGTTGCTGGTCAGGATGAAGATCACCAGCACCACCAGCAGCACGTCGACGAAGGGCGTCACGTTGATGCCCTTCTCGCGCTTCTTGATGCCGAACTTCGCCTTCTGGCCCATGGCGCGCCCCTCAGCCCTGCACCGCGGCCGGGCCGCGCCCGTCCTGCTCTTCGGCCAGGCGTGCGGCGAACTCGTCGATGAACACTGCCATGTCCGCACCGATCGCTTCGGCACGCGCGCCCAGGTAGTTGTAGCCGAACAGTGCCGGGATCGCGACGCCAAGGCCGGCCGCCGTACACAGCAACGCTGCGGCCATGCCGGGTGCCACAGAGTTGATGTCGACCGCGCCGGCCATCGCCGCCACCACGAACACCAGCATGATGCCGATCACGGTGCCGAACAGGCCCACATACGGGGCTCCCTCGATGGTGGTCGACAACCAGTTCATGCGTCGTGCCATTGCCTCCTGCTCACGCACCATCACCGCATCCATCGACGCGCGGATCGCCGCGATGGTGGCGCCACTGAGGTAGCCACTGTTGCCGTCGCGCTGATGGCGCTGCTGCATTTCGTCGATGGCCACCTGGTAGATGCGCCACAGCGAACCGTCGTGCATCGCGGTGGGTGCCTTGCCCTGGCGGTCCATGTCGGACAGGGTGCGCAGCGGTACGCCGGACAGCTTGCCGAAGCTCTCGGTGAACACCGCATTGGCCTTGCTGGTACGGCCGAAGTGGCGGCTCTTGGCGATCATGATCGCCCACGACAGCAGCATCATCAGGCCGAGGATCGCGACCACCACCCAGGCGTCGAACGGCATCGCCTTGAGGATGAAGGCGAAGTGGCTCTGGCCGGCGGACTGCTCGTCGGCGCCGTAGCTGATCAGCCGCGAATCGGCACCCTGTGCGGTGGCATCGGCCAGCAGCAGCGCGGCCGGCCGTGCCACGCGCGAGATGCGCAGTTCATCCAGCGCACCTTCGAAGTTGGCCAGTGGCTGCACCGCGCCCGGCGCATCGGCACCCACCACCGGAGCCGTGCCCAGCGCCGGCAGCGCACCGCTCAGCTGGGCAACGACGCGCCCGTTGAGGTACAGCTGCAACGCGCCCTTCTCTGCCGTCAGTGCAACGTGTGCCCACTGTCCTTCCGGAACCGGCTGCGCGGGCGTGCTGCGCTGGCCATTGAGCTGCACGAACGGCACGCGGTTCTCGATGCCCAGCACCAGTTCGGACGCGCCATCTCGGCGGGCGTAGATGGCCTGCGCAGCGGTGTTGCTGCCGGGCTTGATCCAGGCCGAGACGGTCAGCGGTGCACCCGCTTCCTGTGCCAGCGAGGCGCTGGCCGGCAGCGGCAGCGGCGCGGTGCCCAGCTGAACGCCGCGACCGATCACCGAGCCTTCCGCCGGCGGTGCCACGGCACCGGCGTTGTTGCCGTAGGCGGTGGTATCACGCGCCGGGGCGTTGGCCTCGGCAAAGTGGTAGACCAGCGTATAGTCCGGATCGAACACCTGCTGGCCGTTGCCGCTGGCCGGGGCCTTTTCATTGCCGTAGTACATCCAGATCGTCTGCGGCGCGGCGGCACTGAACGCAGGCACGTCCACCCAGACCAGGGCCAGGCCCATCTTGGGATCGAACTGTTCGATCTGGTGGGCCAGCACGGTACGGCCATCACCCGAGACGAAGCGCAGGTCGTTGCCCGCATCCTGGGTGCCGTCGAAGCCGAAGTTGCCGGTATGCAGGCGCAGCAGCAGCGGCGTGCGGCCCGGGTCACCGGCCAGGCCCGCGCCCTGCGGTCCGGCGTCGATGGTGATCGGCTTGCGGTACTTCCATTCGGCCTGCCACCAATTGGCATCGGCCGCAGCCGTCGGCAGCGCAATCAGCGCGGCCAGCAGCAACAACACTCGGGAAAGCAAACGGTCCATGCGAAGGGTCTCCGGAGAACGCATGTTCAAGGGAAGGGTCAGTAACTGGTGCTGATGTTGAAATGCAGGCGCGGATCGTCCTTGCGCGTGACCGGGCCATCGGCATACGGCCAGGCGTAGTCCAGGCGCAGTTGCAGGTGTTCACCCAGGCGCAGCTGCGCGCCCAGGCCGACCGAGGCCAGGTTGTACTTGTCGCGCTGTTCGGGCAGCGGCTGGCGCAGGCGCAGGTAGGCTGCGTCGGCAAAGCTGTAGACACGCAGGTCGGCGCCGCGCCACAGTGACCACGCAGGCGTGCGCCATTCAAGGCTGGCCAGGCCGCCGTAGTCGCCGATCGCCTCGGCCGACAGGTAGCCGCGCACGGTGTACATGCCACCTGCGGCGAACTGCTCGGCCGACACCAGTGGCGCATCGGTTACCTGCAGCGAGCCGCGCGCATACCATTGCCAGTCGCTGCCGAAGGTATGCGTGTTGTCCACGTCGGCCTTGAACGCCACGAAACTCGGGTCGGCCCAGTAGCGCTTCTGCCCGAACGCCGTGGCGTCGCTGCCGTAACCGAACAGGCGGCGGGTACCGGCCACCAGCTGGGTGTTGATGCTCAGCTGATCGTGCTCGCCCTGGCGCACGCCGACGAAGGCCAGGGTGATCGGCGCGTACTTCAGCGGCGTCTTCAGGCTGTCCTTGCCCATCTGCGTGTCCTCCTCGGTGTCCTTGAAATCCACGCCGAGGCTGAGCTGGCGCCACCACTGGCTGCTGCCCGGCAGGCGGTAGTTGAGCTTGAGGCCGATCGAATGGCCGTTGCCGATCACATTGGTGCCGGTGCCGGTGCCGACCTGCCCACCTGCATCCAACACGCGGCTGTCGGATCTGTAGCCGGAGGCTTCCAGGCTCCACGGCGTGCCTTCGAACGGCATTGTGTACGAGGCCGAGAACACCTTGGCCTGCTTCGTATCTTCCGGCGCCAGATACACGCCAAGGTTGGCGCTGTGCCCACGCTTCCACAGGTTGTCGTAGGCCAGCGATGCACTCAGGCGCAGCTTCTCGGTGTCGGCGCTATGGTCGTTGTTGAGTGACGCACTGGCACGCCACGGCGACTTCTCCTCGACCTGAAGGTACACATCCATCGTGCCCGGCACCTGGCCTTCGCGCACCAGCGGCATCACCTGGCGACGCCCGCCTTCGTTCAGTGCAGCCAGTTCCTTCTGGGCCTGGTCGAAGTCGGGAACCTTGCCTTCCGCCAATGCCGGCACGCGTTCACGAATGCGTTCGGGCGATTCGTGGCGGGTACCGACCACGCGCAGCTGGCCGATCGGCGTCTGCTGCACCTTCAGCAGCACCACGCCACCGCTGACCTGCTGCTCGGGCAACTCGACGTAGACCGACTGGTAGCCGGCCTGCTGGTAGAGCGCGTGGACCGCATCGCGCGCCCTCTCCACATCGGCCAGGGTCTTGCCTGGGCCGAGGAACGGTTCCACCGCACGTTCAATCTCCCGCGGATCGAGCACTGTGTTGCCGCGCACGATGTATTCGTTGATGTTCACGCTGGGCGCGGGTGCTGCCTCCTGCGCGAGCAGCGGCAGCGGCAGCGCTGCCAGCGCCAGCATCAACGGATGCAGGCGCAGCGGAAGGCGAACGGCTCGGCACGGAACAGGATTCATCGAAGGCATCGCGTCGTATCGAAGGGAGGGGCCAGGGAGCGGCGCGTGGATCTACCAACAGGACGTGTACATCGCGTCAAAGCCGCCAACAGTTTTGTGACAGCGCCGTCATCTTTTGACAGCGCCGCAACGCACGCAGGCGGGCCCTGCCTTGGCCACCCGTCTTCATTGCAGAACATCGATTGCTGCGGGAGATTCGAGATGCGTGAATCGTTGATGCCGGGCCTGCGCGCTGCGCTCGCCCTCGCCCTGCTGCTGGCGCTGCCATCGGGTCGCGCCGACGAGGCGAAGAAGCAGGAAGGAGCTGCGCCCTGCATCGAAGTGCAGGTCAACGGCGAGCGGATTCCGGCCTGGGACTGCCTGCAACGCAAGCTGGCGCCTGCGACAAGGCCGGCGAAGTCGCCAGCGCTCCCCGAAGCCGAACGCCTGATGCGGCGGCCCGGCAACCAGCTGATGCAGTACAACCTGGAAGGCACGCGGCAGCGCATGGGCGATGCGTTCGGTCGCTCGGTGGTGCCGCAGCGACCTGCGCGCTGAGCCTGCGCCTCTGTAGCGCCGAGCCCATGCTCGGCTGTCTTTGTATCCGTCGGCGAGGCCAAGCTGAAACAGCCGAGCGCAGGCTCGGCTCTACAGGGCAGCCGGCACGATGCCATCGCTCGGCACCGGTGGCAGCGTGGGCACCGCCAGGCTGCGCGACTGCCCTGCCTGGTTCAGCTCCACCGTAGTGGCACTGATGCTGGCCAGCACCGTGCAGGGTCCGAGCCGTTGGCCGGGCGCATACGCTTCCGCCGGGCGTCCATCCACCGAGAGCAGGGCCAATGGCGCATGGTCACCGGCCATCACGCCCAGCACCACCACCTCGGTCTGCACTGCGCCGGGGGACAACAGGCGCACCAGCGGCAGGCTTGCCACTGCATCGAACATCGGCCGCACCGCCGCCTCGGTCTTCGCCTCGCTGGCCACAGCCGCCGGCGCTACCGCAGACAGAGTGACGCCCCAGTAGGCCACCACGGCCAGCAGCAACGTTGCCGCCAGCAGGGTCAGTATGCGATTGCGATCCCAGCGCCTGCCATCCATGTTCCGCACCATCGCCACGTTCGTCCCTGCCCACGCTAGCAGCTGCGGCTGACGCTTTTGTTTCATCATGCGGGCCTATGCTGGGAGGCATCGGCCAGCACAGGAGGCAACGTCGATGCAGCGCATGCCGCGTGGTTTCACCCTGCTGGAACTGATGGTGGTGCTGGTGACCATCGGTATCTGCACCGCGGGCATCGGGCTGGGCCTGGGCAGCCTGCTCGACCCGGGCCGGCAGCTGCGACAGGAGGCCGAACGGTTGGCACAGCGCCTGCAGGTGGCGCGCGATGAGGCGCGCATCGATGGCCGTCCGTGGCGCTGGCAGGCCGACGCCGCCGGCTACCGCTTCAGCCGCCGCGAAGGCACCCGTTGGGTGGATGTGCAGCGCGACGACCAGCTGCGACCACAGCCATGGCAGCCGGCGGGCATCGCGGTGCAGCCGAGCACGCCGATTGAACTGAGCCCCGAATGGATTGGCGTGGCGTGGGAGGTGACGCTGTCGTTGCAGGGCCGCCAGCTGCGTCTTCGTGATGATGGCAGCGGACAGTTGCAGGTCGTGCAGTGAAGCGGAACAGGCACGGGTTCACCCTGATCGAAGTGCTGATCGCATTGGCGATCGTTTCAATCGCACTGGCGGCGGTGATGCGTTCGGTGGCGGTGGCCACCGACGATCAGTCGCGCCTGCGCGATCGTCGGCTGGCACTGATGTGCGCGCAGGACCGCTGGCAGGAGCTGCGCCTGGCCGCGCAGCCGCCCAAGGATGCACGGCAGCGCTGCGTGCAGGGGCGCAGCACGTTTCTGGTGCTGCAACATGTCGGCACGGGGAGTGACGGACAGCCGCAACTGGAACTCAGCGTGGTGGCCGAAGATGCACCGCGGCAGTCGCTGGCGCGGGTGCAGCTACCGTGGACGGCAGCGCCATGAGGCACGCCGCACGTGGCTTCACTCTGATCGAAGTGATGATCGCGATCACCATCATGGGTGTGCTGGCGCTGATCTGCTGGCGTGCGCTGGACAGCGTGGCCAGCAGCGACCAGCGCCTGCGCCGGGCCGATGCCGAAACCACAACGGCGTTGCGCATCCTGCAGCAGTTCCAGCGCGATATCGAAATGCGCGCGGACGACGCGCTGATGAATGGTGCCGTGCGTCCGGCCGATCAACCGCAGCGGCTGCTGCCTCCGTCCCTGGTAAGCGAACGGCACCCGGACGGCAGCTTTGCGCTGGAGATCACCCGCAGTGTCGGCAGTGATGGACTACGCTGGCAGCGGGTGCGCTGGTGGCGGCAGGGCACTACGCTGTGGCGGGCCAGTGGCGCGGCGACGGATCGATACCCCCTGCCCGCGCCTGAGCCGTCGAAAGCCATTGCGGTGGCCAGGGATGTGCAGCGGTTCGAGGTACGCGCCTGGCAGCCGGGCGCGGGGTGGGCGCTGTTGCCGAGCGAAGGCGTAGTGCTGCCGGCCACCGGGCTGGAACTGCGGTTGGGCCTGCGCGATGGGCGTGGGCCGTTGAGCTACCGGCGCGTGCTGGAGCTTTAGGATTCCTCCCAGGCAAAGCATCCACGCATCGCGTGGATCTACTGCCGAGCGGCTTCTGCTGCCCGGCCTGCCCTGGTGGGTGCCGACCGTTGGTCGGCACTGATGCTGGCCCAGCCGTCCACGCATGGCGTGGATCTACTGCCGAGCTGCTTCTACTGCCCGGCCTGCCCTGGTGGGTGCCGACCGTTGGTCGGCACTGATGCTGGCCCAACCATACACGCATGGCGTGGATCTACTGCCGAGTGGCTTCTACTGCCCGGCCTGCTTTGGTGGGTGCCGACCTTGGTCGGCACTGATGCTGGCCCAGCCATCCACGCATGGCGTGGATCTACTGCCGAGCGGCTTCTACTGCCCGGCCTGCCCTGGTGGGTGCCCACCGTTGGTCGGCACTGATGCTGGCCCAGCCATCCACGCATGGCGTGGATCTACTGCCGAGCGGCTTCTACTGCCCGGCCTGCCCTGGTGGGTGCCGACCGTTGGTCGGCACTGATGCTGGCCCAGCCGTCCACGCATGGCGTGGATCCACTGCCGAGCGGCTTCTACTGCCCGGCCTGCCCTGGTGGGTGCCGACCGTTGGTCGGCACTGATGCTGGCCCAGCCATCCACGCATGGCGTGGACCTACTGCCGAGCCTGCCGCCGGGTGCTTTCCTGCGCCCGGCGGCGCCGTGTCGGTGGTCCTCACCGCTGAAGGCCGCTCCCTGCCCTCCGTGCCGTCCTGGCTGGGGCCGCCACCGTTCCCTGGCGGCTGGCCCGATGCTATCCGTTCTTCCTGGTCAGTCCCATCCACGCATGGCGTGGATCTACTGCCGGCCGCGATCGTGCCGACCAGGGTCGGCACCTAGCGGCGCTGCGTGCCGTCGTCGCGGCTGGCCTGCGGGAACTGGAATGCGCTGTCGGCGTCGTAGCCGCTGTTGGCGGTAGTGCCACGCGCCGGCGGCGCTACGCTGCTGGTGCCGCTGCCGAAGCCCAGGATCTGCACGCTGATCACCGACGGCTGGTTGCGCCGTGCGTCGTCCTGGCTCTTGCGCATCACGTCCTGTGCCGCCTGGCTGGCGCTGTTGGCTGCCGCACTGGCCGCGGCCAGCGCATTGACGTTGACCGATGCCAGCACCGGCAGGCCCTTGCTCTCGCCCTGTACCTGGATGTTGGCCGCGTTGAGCACCTGCAGCGCGGCCAGGTGGATGTTGCCGGAGACGCGGATACCGGCCTCGCCCGCATCGATGGTGCCCAGCGGTGCGATCAGGTCGACGTCGCCCGGCGGCACTTCGGCGATGGGGTTCAAGGTCGCGATGCCAGCACCGCTGGCCGGGGCCTGCGGCGACAGGATCACATTGCCCCACCCGTCATAGACGCGGCGCGGTGGCGTGTACAGCAACGTCGTGCGCGAACCACGACCAGCATTGATGTCACCCTGCTCCGACCACGCCAGGATGTCGCCGCCGAACGTGGTCATCACCCGCGACAGGCCCAGCAGCACGCTGTCCTGGCTGAACAGCCGGATATCGCCCTGCCCTTGGGTCACCAGTCCGGCACTGGCCGGGGGCACCACGCCCTGCACACCAATCACGATCTGCCCACCCGGCGCCATCAGCTCGATGTTGCCACCCGCTTCGGTGCGCACGCCGGAGCCACCGTACATCACGATATCGCCGGTACGGTCGATCGTCGCGCCGGTCGCAGGCTTGTCTGGCATCAGCGTGGCGATGGCCTCGCGCCCACGCAGGTAGGAGCCGAAGCGGGGCCCTTCTGCATCGGTATATTCCCGTCCACCTTCGCGCAGCTCGGCGTAATAGACCTGGCGCAGGAAGATGTGCTGCTGTTCCTGCGGCAGCGCATCGAAGGCAGCCAGCGCCCCGTCGCCGTCGGCGGCCACGCCGAAGCGCTGCTGCAGCCACTGCTTCAGTTCCTGGTCGTAGACCTTGACTGCCTTGCCCGGCTGCGACGCAAGCGATTGCGCGGGATCGGCAAGGTTGACGGGGTCCAGATAGCGGGCACGCAGGGCCGCGTAATCGATCTGCTGGTTGCCGGCCGTCAGCGCGATGCTGGCGCCGGGACGGGTGTCGCCCTGCACGATGCCACCGAGGCTGACGATGCTGCCCGCATCCTCCTGGCGCAGCTGGCGGC
The DNA here is from genome assembly GCF_051853085.1 of Stenotrophomonas sp. T8. Lineage (NCBI taxonomy): Bacteria > Pseudomonadati > Pseudomonadota > Gammaproteobacteria > Lysobacterales > Lysobacteraceae > Stenotrophomonas > Stenotrophomonas sp. T8. The sequence goes on from NZ_CP195329.1 coordinate 2,115,027, forward strand.
CGGCACTGATCTCGGTGTTGCCGGGGCCGGCGATGGTCGCGTTCAGATGCACGATGTCGCGGCCCGCCGCCGCCACCGTGATGTCGGTGGGCGCGGTGTTCAACGCGGTCATCGACACCCCGAGGATGTCCCGGCCTGCCCGCAGTTGCACGGCACCGGCGGCCTCGAACCAGTTCAGCTGCGTGCGCTGCCCCACGTTGGGATTCAGCGTGCGCCGGGCGCCGGTGGCCAGACCGATGATGTCGCCCTGCATCGCGTAGAAGCGGCTCGGCGCCAGGGCCGCAGACACGGTGGACAGCGGAGTATTCGGACCGAACGCAAACAGCGGAAGCGACGCGTCCGGCGATGCAATGTTGCCGTCGACCGACAGGTTGTGCCGCGAGCGGGTCACATTGCCGCCGGAATCCCCCTGCTGGGCCAGGAACGCGGGGTCGAAGGGTCCCGGCAGGCGCGCATCCGCGCCCGAGCGCGCGATCTGGGTCGCGCCACGCTGGGCGAAGATGCTGCCACCGGCCAGGACGTCCAGCCGTCCTGTTGCCGAGGGTGCCAGCAGGATCACATCCTGCGTCCCCGGCGTGGCGCTGATCCGGTCCAGCTTGATGTCGCCCTGCGCAGCAATGGCGCTGAAGCGCGAAGGATAGAGCCAGTAATTCAGCAGATCATCACTGCCACGCACAACAAGCTGGACCTGCTCGCGCCACAGATTGCTACCGGTCACGTTATCCGGCCCGGCGAGGCCTGGCGCGAGGTCACCACCGGCACTGAACAGATCCACGGCCGTGCTGGCGGTCCACAGGGAGAACCACGTGCTGCCTGCAGCGCGCGCGCCATCATCCTGCAGCACCGCGCTGTAGTTGGCCAGCGGCACCCGGCCTGCATCGGCGACCCCGCCGAGCACCACATCGCCCCGTGCCTGCAGCTGCGCGACCGCATCGCCCAGCACCAGCACCGGTCCGCCCATCGCGCGGGCGGCGTCGGGCGCAAACAGGTCTGCGGCGCGCTGCTGACGCAGCGTCGCGTAGTTTTCCAGGGTGACGCCCATTGCACCGATGCGCCCGGCATCGAGCTGCAGGCTGCCACGCAGATTGCTGAAGGTACCGTTGAGGTCGAGATTCTGTCCCGCCCTGGAGGGATTGAGGCTGGAGATCGTCGCCTGCAGATTCGGATTCAGTGCGCCACCGATGCGCAACCGCAGGTCGCCGCCACCGGTCAGGTGCAGCTGGCCATTGCTGACGCGGCCGGTCGATCCCACCGCCGCGATGATCGCGCCCGAGCGCGGTGCGCTCAGCGAGCCCAGCGCGTCGCCCATCGGATCGCGGACGCCGGCATTGCGCCCGGCCTCAAGCGTCAGGTCGCCGCCACCCAAGGTGCCGAAGCCGGTGAAGCCGACCATCCGCGGAGAGGCGCCAGCGGCAGCGGACACGTTGGTGTAGGTGCCAAAGTTCACCCACCAGCTGGTCGGCACCGGCTCCACGCCGCTGGTGCTGCCGGTTCCCTGCCGCCACAGCCAATTGCCGACCGCGGCACTGGAGTACAGCGCCCAGTCGCGCTCGCTGGTGCCCGACTCCGCGCGCGCGGTCCAGGCGTCGCCGACGATATCGCGCCCGGCTTCGACCCGCAGGTTGCCACCATGATCGGGATACCAGGCCTGGTAGCCTGCGATCGCTGCGTCATAGCTGCCCGGCACCAGGTTCGGCCCCAGCAGTGCGGTGTTCCAGGGAGCCGCTGCGCGGGGAGAATTGAAGGCAGCGTCGCGGCCCCCACCCAGCGCGGTGGGAGTGCCTGCAGTGTAGACACCGAAGCCTGACTTCATCACGACGTCACCGGCAGCGAGCAGTTCCATGTCACCCTTGCCGGTGCGCAGTACGCTCCACGCCGGCGTGCCCGCGCGCTTGCCGTAGGTAGTCACTTCGGTCTGCGTGCCGCCGCCGGCGCAGTAGGTGGGCGCGGTACTGCAGAACTCGTCTTCGGTCATGCCGAACATCGCGGCGAAGTCCTTCGCAGGGGTGCCCACGTAGGACTCGTCGCCCCAGTAATCCAGCGAGCCCTGCGCGGCCACCTGGCGGGGTGCCGGGCCGCAGTAGTCGGCCGACATCGCGCAGAACTCATCTTCGGTGAAGCCGAACATGTCGGCCAGCTCCGCGATCGGACGGCCCGCATAGGACGTGTCGCCGATCCAGTCCAGCGATGCCCGCTCGGTCAACGCACGATCACCCACCCAGATGATCTCGGTCTTGACCGTGCCGATCGAGCCCTGGTGGGTATCGGCCAGCACCACGCTGCCTTCGCTGCCCCAGCGCCGGCTGCGTGGATCGGCCGCCCCGGCATCGGCACCGGCAACCGCGGTCAGGTCCCAGGAGCTGGTGCCCTCGGCCAGCATCGGCGCCAGCGCCCAGTTGCGCCCCTGGTTGCCGTTGGCATCGGCCGGCCGCAGATTCACCGGCCCGTCGCCGGGCAGCTCCACCTTGGTCAACGAGGGAATGTACGCGCCCACCTTGAGCGCGACTTCCCGTGCCAGGCGCAGCGCAACCGGCAGCACCGCGCCGGCGGGCCACTCCTGTGCCGCCACCTGTACCGCACTGCGCAGGCGGAAGCCGGCTCCCAGCCGCGCACCTGCCGCCAGCACCAGCGGCTCCTGCAGCACGGTGCCCGCCGCCAGCGTCTGCCCGGAGTCGGTGGTCACCGCCGCACCCAGTACGGTGCCCGCTGGCAGGCGCAGGGTCTGCGAGATCACCATCGGCGCGGGCAGCACGGTACCAACCGGAAGCGTTACCGATTCGACCGGCACGTCGTAGTTCAGGCGGGTGCCGGCCTGGAACTCGGTGCCGGGCTGCAGCTTCACTCCGTCCACCGGCACCACCAGGCCGCTGCCGAAGGGGGTGTGCCCGGCGCTGCCATTGCGACCCTCATACAGCTGCCAGCCCCCCTCATCCGGCGTGGACGGCGGCGATGCGAAGCCATCGTTGATGCTGCCGTAGACGTTGATGTTGCCTTCGGCCCGCAGCACCAGCGAGGCCGATTCGCCGAAGCCACGCCGCGATGGATCGGCGCGGTTGGCTTCGGGCCCGTAGCGGTAACCGGACAGATCGATGTCGCCGGCAATGGTCAGGTCGCCGTCCGGGTTGGCTTCGCTGCGCCGCGCCACCACCTGCACGCCGGGACGAAGGCGGACGTCACCCAGCGCGTGCGTGCGCTGCTGCAGGTCCGGGTTGCCCAGCGCACCATCGATCCACGCCACGCTGTGCGGATCGACCACCTGGTCCAGCCACTGCTGGGTCACCAGCTGCGCGCGGTTGCCGCGCACATCAGCGGTGCTGGCCAGGGGCGCATCGTCGTAACGGCGGACACCATTGAGCTGGATGTCAGCCGCGCCATCGATGCGCAGGCCATTGGCCGCGGCAATCGCCGCGTCGTTGCTGCCCACCCGCGGCACATCGATCTTCAGCGAGCCCCGCGCCATGCCGTCGTTCTGTCCAGGGCCGTCGCCGACGGCAACGTCGCTGCCGGCACGCAGGTCCAGGTGCGCCGCGCTGCCCAGACCCACGGCGCCTTCGGCGCTGCCCAGGGCGATCGTGGCCCGGTTCGGACTGTCGATGATCTTGCCATGGCTGTCCACGCGCAGGCTGGTACCGTGCGCGTCCAGCGTGCCATCCACCTGCAGCTGGTCGCGGGCGTACAGGCGGATGCTGCCGACCTGCTCGCCGCTGGCATCGATGCGGCCGGCCACGGTCAGGCTGCCCGCGTCGACACTGATGTCGACCCGGCGCGCCTTCACTTCGTCGCCGATCCGCAGATCGCCTTCACCAATCTGGAAGCTGCGGCCGCCGACGACACCGCCGGCGGTCAATCGCTGGTTGAGGCCGGTGAAGTCCTGCAGCTGGCGTGCCCGCACCACAAGTTCACCACCGTCGTAGGGCACCAGCGTGCCGCCGGCATCGTAGCGGCCACTGGCGGCACCCTGCAGAACACCGGCCAGATCGGCTTGGCCGGCCATTGCGGTGACCGTCATGCGCCCGGCGCGGTTGTTGCGGGCAGAAACATCGATGCGGGAGGCCGCATCGGCGCGGATGTCACCCGTGTCGGTGGACAGCACGACATCGCCGCCCCAGCTGAACTTGTCCACGTCGTACAGCGGGACCTTGCGCCCGGCCAGATCCAGCGCCGCCCGGCTACCAAGCGCGATGCCCTCACGCGCGTTCGCAGACAGCCGTCCTGACGCCAGCGCGATCGTGCTGTCCAGCGCGATCCGGTTGGCGTCGATGCTCAGCTCACTGCCCAGTGCATCGCCACCCGCCTTGCCGGTACCCCCGTGCAGGCGGAACTCGCCGCCGGAGCGCACGCGCAGCTGCGCGGCGGGATCGGCGGTCAACAGCGGTGTATCGATACCCAGGCTGCCTCCGCTGTACTGCCAGCCCTTGTCGGCCAGATAGTCGCCGCGCTGCTGGAACACGTCCAGCGTGCCCTGCGCGGAGAACGACAGCTGCTCCGAAGCCCTCAGGTTCAGCGCACTGAATCCGAGCACCTGCCGGTTCGCAGGTACTTCAGAGCTGGGACGGCTGAATGGCGCCCGCCCGAGCTGCAGCTGGCGGGTGACGATGTCCAGCTGCCCGGCGCCGAGCCGGTCCACCATCGGATCGGCCGGCGGCACCGACGCGTCGCTGCCCGCCGCCTGGCTCGCCGCCAATGCGCCGTCCCAGACCAGCGTGTCCACCAGGATGCGCGCACGGTCGGTCGCCGCGCCGTAGCCGCGGATGGCCTGCGCACCCAGCACAAGCGTCTGCAGGCCACTGCGGCCGGTGGCACTGTCGCGCGCGTCCAGGTCGACGCTGCCGAACACGTTGACAGACTCCCGCGCGACCAGGCTCAGCGTGTCCAGCGCCGGCGCGCCGGTGGCGCCATCGCCGCGCAGCAGTTGCTGCAGCACGGACTGGTTCATGGTCATGCCACTGGGCAGCGCCCCTGCCGCTGCGGCCTGTGCGATCGCTTCGGCACTGCCGAGGTTCAGCGCCGCCATGCTCAGGCCGAGCTGACGGGTGCCATAGCTGACCGAGTCGCGCATCTGCAGCGTGCCATCGGTCGCTACCGCGATGCTGCCATCGGAAACCAGCCGGGCCTGGCCGTCGCACGCCGCCTGGCACCCCCCGATGTCGATCGCCACCGGACCGGCCTCCACGCCCGTGGTGCCGGTGATCAGGTTCAGGCGCTGGTTGGACACTGCAAGCAGACCGCCGGAGACCTGGTAAGGCAGCGTCGCGCTGGCACCCGCGTTGGCGGTCGCGAACGGCAGTGAATCGAGGGTCGCACCGGCCTCGACCAGTACGCCGCTGCCACCGGAGGCCGCTGCCACCAGCACTTCCGGTGCGTTCAAGGTGACGCCGGAACGGATCGCCACACTGCGCGCCTGGCCGGTCACCGCCACCTGCGAGGCCTCCTGGCTGAACTGCCCGCCGATGATCATCCGCGCCGGCAGGAAGGCATTGAGCGCGTCGTCGCTGAAGGTGGCACCGCGATCACGCGCCTGCGATTGCGCGCTACCGTCAACGATCTCCAGTGAACCGACCGCCGGGCTCGCCAACGTGGCTGCCAGCGTGCCGCCGCGCCCCTTGTCGGTGGCGGCGCCGAACCGCGCGGTGCCGGCGAAGCGGATGGCAGGCGTGTCTGCACGACCTGCACCTTCGCCCAGCGCAAGGGTCAACCCGAGCGCATCGATGGTCTGCCAGCCACGCGACTCGCCGCGGCGGTCGGCCACCGACTGCGCGAAGCTGTTGTAGGAGGTTTCGTTGTAGCCCGAGTGCCGGCGTACCACTGCGGCGGGCGTCAGCAGGATGTCGGTGAGCAACGGCGAGAATGCCGCGCCCAGCGCCGTGCGCTGCTGCCCGGACACACGCCAGGTGCCGGTGCCGGTCGCAATCGGTTGCACGATGCCGGAGGTGCCGGTAGCGCCCAGCTCCACCCGGAATGCACCGGGCTGCAGCGCATAGCTTGCCGGCATCAGCGTGTAGGTGCCGGCCGCCAGGCCGGGCACGCCAGCCGGCACGGTGATCTGCTGGCCCACCGCCGGAGCTGAGAATCCTTCTTCGCCGCTGGGGGCGAACGCCTCGGCGCGTCCCGGTACGATCGCGTACACCGGGTTGCCCGACGCACTGAACGCGTAGCGCGGATTGGCGTCGGCCAACGCCGTGCGCAGCACGTCGACGGAGCCGCCGCGCCCGGACACGAAGGCGGCACCGGTCAACTCACCACTGCCGGACATGTCCAGCAGTGCCCCCGGCGCCACCTCGATCGCGTTGGCCTTCAGGGTCACCCCCATCGAGGAGATGCCGGCCGGCGTCAGCGAGCTCAGGCTGCGCGTGCCTACCCGCCAGTCGACACCGTCGACGGTGCCACCATAGGGCAGCGACAGGCCGGCACCGCTGGTGGAGGTAACGCTGCCTGGCAGCAGTTCCACCCGGCTGCCGATGGTTCCGTTCTGGATCAGGCCGCCCAGCTGCAGCGTGCCCATCGGCGCCTGCACGTTGCCGCCCTGCTGCACCGTGGCAGCCACCAGGCGAAGCGTGCCCAGCGCCGATTCCGGCGCCGGCTGCGTGGCCGCACCTGTGCCGTGGATTCGCAGAACGGCAGCTGGATCGGCCCAGTAATCAGCGGTCTGCACGGTCTGCGCCGAAGCGCCGGCCACCAGCGTGCCGACCGCGCCTGCGGTGGGGTACAGGCGGGCGGCGGTCACGTCCATCGAACCGGCCGTCATCAACGCGCTGGTGTTGCCAGTGCTGGCAATGCCGTTGGTCAGGCGCACGTCACTGCGGCTTTCCAGCGCCACGTGGTCGAACCCGGGCAGCCAGGTGACGTCGCGGATGTCGATCAGCGCGGCCTGCACCGCCAGCGCGTGATCGTCCGGCCCGGCCGAAGCGACCGCCACGGTACCCTGCAGGTTCTCGCCCGCCAGCTGGCCCCAGCGCGCCTGCGCCAGGCGGACGTAGGGCGCACTCAGCCGCAACGCCGACGACGGCCCGGCATCCACGGCCATGCCCAGGCTCGAAGTGCCCTGGCCATGGATGCGCAGGCTCTGGGCCAGGCGCAGGTCGACATCGCCGACGGCGCGGATGTCACCGAACACGGACAGGTTGTCGAAGCCGCCCGCCTGCAGCTGCTCGACCGACAACGCGGCGTGGCCGTACTCCAATGCGTCCGGCAGTGGCTGCATCGGTGCGCTGTGCTGGCTGAGGGTGATCGCACGTGCCCGCAGTACCTCCTCGCTGGCGCCACGCGCATGGATGCTGCCGCCGAAGGCCAGCCCAAGCGTGCCGCCGCGTGCGCCGGCACCACCGGCGGCCGCGTCCATCCCGCCCTCCAGATACAGCGCATTGGCCGAGCGCAGCACGATCTGCCCGCCGTCGCTGTCCACGCGTACACGGCCCTGACCGTCGATATCCAGCTCGGCCGACGTACCCCGTGCCTGCAGGCGCGCACCGCGTTCGACCACCACGAAGGCTTCCGGTGGTCGGTTGTCGACGAATGCTGTGGTTTCCCAGTCCAGCGCCCCGCCGATCTCGATGCGTCCACCCGCGGGCACCTGCCCGCGCAGGCGGCCGCTGGGATCGGGCAGCGAGATCGCGTCTGCATCGGCATCCAGCAGCGCGCCTTCGGCGAAACGCCAGGTGCGTTCGGTGCGCTGCCCCGCGTACAGCGCATTCTGCGGACGCACATCGTCGATCACGATGCGGCCGCCCTTCGCACGCAGTGTGCCTTCAACATCGATGTTGCCTGCACCCAGCAGCGAGATCGTCTGCCCTGGATCGACCGCCACCAGTGCATCCTTGCCGACCCGCAGGTCACCGCCCACGCTGTTGCGGTCCGAACGCAGGCTGATGCTCGCACCGGCGCGCTGGCTGACGCGCCCGTTCGACGGATCGGCGCTGTACAGCGGCGCATCCCATGCCGCCAGTGCGGACGCCCGATCGGTTGCCGTCTGCGCGTCCTGGGTCATGCGCAGGCCTGGCAGGGCAGCGACCAGCCGCGCGCCGTCGGCCACCTCCACGCCTTGGTGGCCGTTGATGTCGTACTGTGCGAAGCCACTGCCGAACAGGCCGGGGTCCAGTCGCAGCGACGCGCCCGCCAGGTCCGCATCGCCCACTCGAACGTGGCCACCGGTTCCCAGCGAGAAGGCACCACTGCCCTGTCCTCGGCCACTGAACCGGCTACCCTCGCCCAGTTGCACCCGGCCACTGCCGTCGGTCGTAACCGTGCTGCTGTTGGCCTGCAGGCTGACGCTGCCCCCTTTTCCGATGCGGCCCTTGCCGCGCAGGTCCAGCGCGGCGCCGCCCTCGACGTCCACCGTTGCCTCGGCGCCCACGACCACGTCATGACTGTTGCTCAGGCTCAGGCGGCCGCCATCCGTCCAGGCACCGCTGGCGTCGAGCGGCATCGCCAGTGATGCGTTGCTCCATTCACCGGAGAGATCGATCCGCGTGCCGTCGGCAATGGCGGTGCGGGCGCGGCCATCGTGCAGCAGCGCCGTCGGCCGGCCCTGGACATCCAGCAGGTTGCCCGCCGACAGCTGGCCGCCGGCAATGCCGATGTCGCCTGCCAGTTCCACCTCGCTGCCGGTCAGGTTGAGCTGTCCGCCTGCCTGAAGCCGAAGGCTGCCATCGACGCGGATGCGATCGGCGGTCGCCAGGTCGATCCGTCCCCACTGCTGGGCACTCGCCGCTGCGATATCCAGCCACACGGTGTCACGCCGGTCCTCGTCGACCGGAGCCAGCAGCGACCACGCCGCCTTCGCCGGAGCCTTGTCATCAAGGCGCACATCCGAGCCGAACACACCGCTGCGGCCCTGGCCGTCGTAGCGCCCCAGGTACAGCTGCGCATTGCGCGCCACCGCCGTCTGCGCCTGCGCATAGCCATCCAGTGCGGCCTCCGGCCTGCGGTTCTGCTGCGCGCCCTGGAAGGTGGCCGTCTCAACCTTCCCATCCAGCACCGCGGTCGGTGCGGAGACGATCAGCCGTCCTGCATCGCGGCCGACCGTGTACCCGTTGTCGACACGCTGCGCCGCGAATACGATCGGATCACGGAAGGTCTGGGTGATGCCCCAGCGTTCCTGCTTCACTTCATGGCCGCTGTACAGGCCATCGAACAGCATCTCCGCCGGCGCCTCATCAAGGCGGTAGACCTGGCCGTCGACGCCGCGCACCCAGCTCTGCCGGACCACGCCGCTCTGCACATCCAGGCTGCCGCCGGCAAGGTTGATGCGTGAGCCACCGTTCGTGATCACTTCCCTGCCGCCCAGCAGGACGGTGCCTCCTTGCGCGGCCCATTCGCCGATCGAGTGCCCCTGGTTGTCGAGGTAGCCCCCCACTTCCAGCAGGCCGCCAGCAGCGTACCAGCGCTCCCCCTCGTAGCCCCCGGTTCCGGCCGGAACGTGGACCAGCCTGCGGCGGTCGACCCAGACTTCACTGCTGGTCAGCTTTCCGCTGTCGCGGTTGTCCAGGGCGTCGCGCAGTTCGTTGCCCTGCACCTTGACCTGGACATTGTTGCTCTCCATTGACACCTGCACGCCCACTGCGCCGGACACGTCCACGCGCGCGGCGTCGTCCACGTAGCTGCGGGCCGCCGCATCGGCGATGATCTGGCCGCCCGTGGCGACCGTCAGCGAATCCCTGCTGAAATGGATGTTGCCACCCGAGACGATCTCCACCCGCGACTGGTCCCGGCGATCATTGTGCTGGGACAGATTGTCGAAGGTGGCCGAGCGCGCGCCAGCGCGGACCGCGTCCTGCTCTGCCGACTCCTTGATGAGGCTGTCGCGCTGCGTATCCAGCGCCGTGGCCTTGCCGTCGTCCTCGATCAGCACCGCCGTGGTGGCTCCATCGGCGAGCGTGACGCTGCTGCCGGCATCGCTGGCCGAGGCCAGAAGATGCACGGTGCCGCGCTGTGCGAGCGTGGTGCTGGCCACGGCCACACCGGCCTGCTCGACGCTGCGCCCGGCGAGGGTCACGTCACCCTCGAGCGCGCGCAGCAGGCCGGTGTTGCGCACGCCGCCAGCCGTGCTGCCAGCGATGAAGCGCGGCGCGATCTCATTGCCCCGGGTGGTGGAGCTGGTGTTGGTGGCCGTACCCACGCCACGCCGGATCACGAAACTGTCACCCGCAGCGAGCTGCACCTGGCCCTTGCGCGCCTCGATATGGCCAGCATTCTCCACGCTGTGCCCGGCCAGCAGTACGTAGCCACCGCCGCGCGTCGCACTGGTCGGCTCATGGGTCGCGATGCGGGCGCCCTGCTCCACCGTCACCTTGCCGAATGCATCGCTGAGCGCGCTGCTGCTGGCGTCGGGGCTGTACAGGCCATTGTCGCGGAACTGCGCATCGCTGATCCGTGCTGCAGCCGCCAGCAGATTGCGTACATTGACCTGGCTGTTGTTGCCGAACACCACGCCGTTGCGGTTGGCCACGAACACCGTGCCATTGGCCTTCAGCTGGCCCAGGATCTGGCTGGGCCGCGCCTGCGGATCGTTGACGCGGTTCAGTACTGCCCAGTCAGGGCTCTGCAGGAAGTTCAGCGTCGTGTTGCCGCCGATGTTGAAGGTCTCCCAGTTCAGGATCGCCTTGTCCGCGGTCTGCTCGACCGTGACCTGCACCCGCCCGTCGCTGCCCTGCGACTGGATCGCCTCGCGCGCATTGAGCCAGCCGCGGGTCAGCGGGTTCTGGTCGACGCTCAGGCCGTCCTTGCCGAGGCCATCGGCAACAATGAAGCCAGCCTCGCGGCGCGCCTGCCGCGCCTGTTCCTGCAGGCGCTGTTGCAGGGCGATCGCCTGCGCCGCCGTGCCAAGATTGTCGATCGACTGCTGCAGCTTCTGCCGTGCTGCATCCTGCTGCTGGGCCGGCAACTGGAACTGGATCGGCACGCCGTTGGGCATGCGGCCACTCTGTGCCGCGCTGCCCTGGGCCGCGCCCCGTTCGGCGAACCAGCCCGGACTGAACGCCTGCTGCGCCTGGCTGGCCGGGGCCACCATGCTCCCCAGTGCGACTGCGATGGCCCACGCCATCGGATGATTGCGGCGCATCGACGCGGCCGGACGAACAACGGACGGGAGCGGGTGCGACATCGGAACCTCATCAACCTGGTGGGCCGCGGCTGCGGCGACGATCGGGGAGGCACGCGCAACGCATGCCCTGCCACTGATAGACGGTTCACGTGACACGAAGCCGACAGCGAAACACTGCGGCGGCGGCACCATCACGGAAATGGCGACGCCGGCCCAGAGGCCGGCGTCGCGTCAAGCAGGATTCAACCGGTACTGCGGATTACAGCGGACGACCGATGCCGGCACAGGTGCTGGGGTTGTTCAGGCCGGCCGTGCTGCTGGCCAGCACGAAGCGGTTGCGGATCGCATCGCGCCACGCCTTGGTCAGCGGGATGAAGCCGTGGTCGGTGATCGACTTCTCATACGCAACGGTGTAGGTCGCCGGATAGTGGCGGGCCAGGAAGCCGCGCAGGCTGGTTGCGACGCTCGAATCCTTGTAGCACTGGCCGATCACCAGGTTGGTGTAGCCGGCGATCGGATAGCCAGCCGACGGGTTGCCGAACACCGGCACCCAGTTGGCGGGGTTCTCAGCATCGGTGCCGGTCGGCGGAGCAACGGTGTCCAGGGTGGCCTGCACGCTCACCTGGTCCGGCGAGAAACCCTTGACCTTGGCGACCCTGGTCGCATCGGTCAGGCTCGGGATCACGTCCGGGCCGACGTAGCCGATACGGCCTTCAGCTGCGTAGACCGTGTTGTACAGCGAGGTGCCACCGGTGGCCGGGGCGGCCACCAGGAACGCCGGCAGGTTGCCGTTGGCATCGCGCTTGTACAGGTCGGCGAAGGTCGACTTGATGGCGAACTTGCCGCCCATCAGCTTCGAGGTTTCAGCGTTCTCGGCGGCACAGGCCGCGGTCAGGAAGCGGCTGAACATTTCGCTGGTACCGCTGCTTTCCGGACGGTACACCACCTGGATCGGGCCACTGCGGTTGGCATCGATGGTCGACCAGTCGCTGATCGCGCCCGAGAACACGCCGCAGATCTGCGCCACGCTCAGGTCCACCGCCGAACCGGCCTTGTTGAACGGAATGGTGACCGAGGTGGCCACGGACGGCACCTGGATCAGCGCGCCGTAGCGGTTGGCGTTGGTCGCCTGGTTGAAGTTGGTGGTGTAGTTGCTCAGCTCAGTGCTGCTCAGCACCGAATCGCTGCCGGCGAAATGCACGGTGCCGGTGGTCGAGAACAGCGCCGAGTTGTTTTCCAGGAAGGCCTTCTTGCCGGTGCCCGAACCGGTCACGGCGTAGGTGAAGTTCGCCGGCAGGATGCTGTCGGCCGAACCCTTGTAGAGGTCGGCCGGCAGCGAGGCACCGCCGCCGGTAACGGTCTGCGCCGAGGCGGCGCCCACGGTAGCGAGCAGCGCGGTGGCAACCAGCGCGGCCAGGGTCTTGTACTTGGTCATGATCTTCTCCTGAAGGGTTTACTGCGAAGGGAAACGCCAAGGGAGGAACGGTCACTACACGCCTGCTGCCGCCGAGGGCCTCCCAGCCCACTCTGCGGCGACGGGTCCATGCTGGTCCGCGCCGATGACAGGCCGCTTAAGAAACCTGTGGAAGATCGGAAAAAGGTGTGGAGGATTGTGTGGAGAAATCCAGGCACCCGTAGATCCACGCTGTGCGTGGATGGATCGAGCGACGCGCGACCTGTCCGGTGCATCCACGCATGGCGTGGATCTACTGCACCAGCTGGTTCATTTCCATGATCGGCATCAGCACCGCCAGCACGATGGTCAGCACCACGCCGCCCATCACCAGGATCATGGTCGGCTCCAGCAACGCAGTCAGCGCCATCGCGCGACGCTCGATCTCGCGCGAGATGGTCTGTGCGGCGCGGTCCAGCAGTGGCGCCAGCGAACCGGTCTTCTCGCCGCTGGCCACCAGGTGCACCAGGATTGGCGGATACACCTTCTGCACCTTCAGCGCAGAACCAAGCGCGGCACCTTCGCGCACACGCGCGGACACGTCACCGGCACAGCGCGCCAGCAACGCATTGCCCAGGGTCTGCCGGGCAGCTTCAAGCGCACGCAGCAGCGGCACACCCGCATCCAGCAGGATCGCCAGTGTCGAGGCGAAGCGCGCGCTGTTCACACCCAGCACGAAACGCCCGACCATCGGCACCCGCAGCAGCATCGCGTCCCAGCGCAGGCGCAACCCGGCCTTGCGCAGGGCCAACCGCCAGGCCACCACCAGCGCAGCGATGCCGAGCCCCACCCACATGCCCCAGCTGCGCACGAACGCGCTGGCGGCCAGCATCACCTGGGTCAGCATCGGCAGCGTCTGCCGCGCCTGCACGAACGCGGTCACCACCTGCGGCACCACGTAGCTGAGCAGGAAGATCACGATCGCCACCGATACCAGGCTGATCGCCGCCGGGTAGATGAAGGCGGTCAGTACCTTGGCCTGCAGCGCATTGCGTTCCTCGATGTAGTCGGCCAGGCGCTCCATCACCCGCGCCAGATCGCCGGAATCCTCACCTGCACCCACCAGCGCTCGATAGATCGGCGGGAAATCGCGCGGCCGCGCGGCCAGCGCCACGGTCAGGCGCTGGCCGGCGCGCACGTCGGCGCGCACAGCGGTGAGTGCCTGGGCCACGTGCGGGCGCTCGGCCTGCTCGATCACCGCACTCAAGGCGCCTTCCAACGGCAGGCTGGCCGCCAGCAGGCTGGCCAGCTGGCGGGTGGCCCAGGCCAACTCGCTGGCCGACAGGCGGCGAGCGCCCCAGCCACTGCCGACACTGCGCGCCGCGCTCACCTGCACGGGTGTCAGCCCGCGCCCACGCAGCAGCTGGCGCGCACCGCGCGGGCTGTCGGCATCCAGTTGACCCTTCTCGATGCGGCCCTGCGCATTGGCAGCCTGGTAATCGAACAGCGCCATGCAAGCCTCAGTCGTCGCCAGCAACGCGCAGGATCTCTTCCAGCGTGGTCACCCCGCTGTCGACCCAGCGCTGGCCGTCCTGTCGAAGGGTCCGCATGCCGGCCCGCCGTGCCGCCTCGCGTAGCGCAGGCTCACCCTGCCCTTCATGGATCAGTGCACTTACCCGGTCGTCCACCACGAACAGTTCATGGATGCCGGTGCGTCCCCGATAGCCACTGTTGGCACAGGCCGTGCAGCCCACTGCGCGCCATACGGTCCGGCCTTCGCCGTCCACCTCGGCACGCCGGCACTGCGTACACAATCGCCGCACCAGCCGCTGCGCCAGCACACCACGCAACGACGAGGCCAGCAGGAACGGTTCCACGCCCATGTCGGCCAGGCGGGTCACCGCCGAGATCGCATCGTTGGTGTGCAGCGAAGCCAGCACACCGTGCCCGGTCAGCGACGACTGCACCGCGATCTGTGCGGTCTCCAGGTCACGTATCTCGCCGATCATGATGGTGTCCGGGTCCTGGCGCAGGATCGCGCGCAGCGCGGTGCCGAAGCTCATGCCGATGCGCGCGTTGACCTGGATCTGGCCAATGCCGGCAAAGTCGTACTCCACCGGATCTTCCACGGTGAGGATATTGCTGGTGCTGCTGTCGAGCTGGCCCAGCGCGGCGTACAGCGACGTGGTCTTGCCGCTGCCGGTCGGCCCGGTCACCAGCACGATCCCGTGCGGCTGCCGGATCAATCCGGTGAACGTGGCCAGGGTGTCATCGGCCATGCCCAGGCGCTGCAGCTGCAGGCGGCCGGCATCCTTTTCGAGCAATCGCAGCACGGCGCGCTCGCCATGCCCGGTCGGTACCGTGGAAACACGGATGTCCAGCGGCCGCCCGCCCACGCGGATCGCGATGCGCCCATCCTGTGGCAGGCGCTTCTCGGCAATGTCCAGATGGGCCATGATCTTGATGCGCGACACCAGCGCTGCGTGCAGTGCGCGCCGAGGCTGCACCATGTCGCGCAGCGTGCCGTCCACCCGGTAGCGCACCACCGAATGGGTCTCGAACGGCTCGATATGCAGATCGCTGGCACCGTCGCGTGCAGCCTGTGCCAGCAGCGCGTTGATCATGCGGATCACCGGCGCATCATCCTGCGCATCCAGCAGGTCGGTGACCTCCGGCATGTCCTGCATCAGCCGGTCCAGATCGACTTCACTTTCGGCGGCACCGACCACGGCCGCGGCATCACCGCCGTCACGGTACTGCTCACCCAACCGCTGCTGCCAGGTCGCCGCATCCAGGGCATGGAAAGGCAGCGGGCCATGCCGGCGGCGCAGCTCGGCCACGGCCCACGCCGCCGTGTCGGCCGTGCCGAGCAGCACCGGCTCGCCACCGGCTTCGGACAGCATCACGCCGTGGCTGCGCACCCACGCGTATGGCAGCGGCACAACGGCGCTCACGGCCCGATCACCAGTTCCGGCGTGTAGCCCAGCCCGCGCAGCTGCTGCAATGCCGGATCCAACTTCGCCGGATCACGCGGCAACCGCACGCGCAGGCGTTGCCCACCCTCGCCCGGCGTCGCCTCCGCGTAGGCCTGCAGGCCCAGCGCCCGCACCTGCGCCACGCCCTGGCTGGCACGGCTCGGCTCCAGCCCCTGTGCGAACTGCACCAGCTGCGCATCGCCGTCACCGGCCGGATACAACGCTGCCAGGCTGGTGTTCTGCAACGGCTGGCCGTGGCCATCGCGCGCATTGCCCTGGCCGAGTACCGACAGGTCCTGCGGTGGCAGCTGCGGCGCCGACAGCGCGGGCAAGGCCCAGCTCTGTACGGGCTGCGCGCCAGCCTGCGCATTGCGCATGTAGTCGTAGCGGTCGCGGGTCAGGCGCAGTCCGGCGGCCGGGTCGCGTACCACGTGCGGGCGCAGGAACACCATCAGGTTGGTCTTGGCGCGCTTGCGCGTGTCGCTGCGGAACAAGGCGCCCAGCACCGGGATCTTCCCCAGCCCCGGCACCGCATCACGGCCATGGCTGACGCTGTCTTCCAGCAGGCCACCGAGCACCATGATCTGGCCATCGTCCAGCAGCACGCTGGTATCGAGTGCGCGCTTGTTGGTGATGATGCCGGCCGTGCTGTTCGCGCTCTGCGCGTCGATGCTGCTGACTTCCTGGTAGATGTCCAGCTTCACCGTACCGCCCTCGGAAATCTGTGGGCGCACCCGCAGCTTCAGGCCCACGTCTTCGCGCACGATGGTCTGGAAGGGGTTGTTGCTGCCGCCGCCACCGTCGGTCACGTAGCGGCCACTGACGAACGGCACGGTCTGGCCGACCATGATGCTGGCTGCCTCGTTGTCCAGCGTCATCAGGTTCGGCGTCGACAGGATGTTGGCGCCGCCCTTGCTCTGCAGCGCAGTGGCCAGCGCCTTCATGTTGAGGATCTGGCCGACACCGGGCAGGTTGATGGTGCCGTCGATCACGCCGATCTTCAGGCCATCCTTGGGCAGCACGTCCAGCGTGGTACGCGCACCGGTATTGAGCCCGCTACCGCCGGTAGCGCCCCCGAAATGGGTGCCGCCAAACGTACGGCCATTGCCCAGCATCCACTGCACGCCCAGCTCGGCCGCGTCGGTCTGGTTGACCTCCACGATCAGGCTTTCCACCAGCACCTGCGCACGGCGCTGGTCGAGCTGGTCGATCACCCGCCGAAGGTTGCGGTACACCGGCTCCGGCGCCGAAATCAGCAGGGTGTTGGTGGCCACGTCCGCCTGTACCGAAATGCCGTTATGGCTGAAGCCGGTGCTTCCTGCATCGATCGGGTCGCGCCGGCTCGGGTCCAGCCGCTGCGATTCCAGCGCATTGCCTCCGGGCTTGGCCTGCTGCGGCTGCGACGGCTGGATGGGCGTGGAACGGTTGGCGTCACCCGGCAGTGGGGTGATGCCTTCGTTGCTGCCCATGGCCGGTGCATCGCTCTGTCCGGCCACCACGCCACGCAGCACACCGGCCAGCTGGTTGGCCTGGGCGTTGCGCAGGTAGACCACATGCAGGTTGCCGGACTCGTCCTGGGCACGGTCCAACTTCTCCACCAGCTGCCGCGCCAGGCGGGTGCGGCCTGGGCTGCTGGAACGCAGCAGCACGCTGTTGCTGCGCGGGTCGGCCATCACCACCACCTTCTGGCCCGGCTCGGCGCCCTGCGCATCCAGCAGCGGCGCAACCATGGCCGCCACGTCCACCGCAATGCCCTGCTGCAGCTTCACCACATCGGTGTCCATGCCGGCGGGCGTGTCGACGCTGGCGATCACCCGCGCGATGCGCTCCAGGTTGTCGGCGTAGTCGGTGATCACCAGGGTGTTGTTGCCTGGATTGGCGGTGATCGGGTTGTCCGGGCTGATCATCGGCCGCAGCACAGCCACCAGCGCCGCCGCACTCTCATAGCGCAGCGCAAACGTACGCGTGGCGATCTCGCCCCCTGCACCACCGCTGCCCACCCGGCCACCGAGCAGCTTGGCATCGGCCTGCGGCACCACCCGGCTGACGCCGCCGTTCTCGACCACGGCGAAGCCTCTCATGCGCAGTGCGCCCAGCAGCAGCTGGTAGGCCTGGGTACGGCTGACCGGGCCATCGGAAACCACCGTCATCTTGCCGGTCACGCGTGGGTCGACCAGGAACTGGCGCCCGGTGAAGCGCGCCGCCATGCGCAGCACGCCACCGATATCGGTATCCACCAGGTTCAGCTGCACCGGCTCATCGCCTGTGTCCTGCGCCGCCACCGGCGCCGGCACGTGGGCCATGCCCACGATCAGTGCCAATGCCGCACTGCAGGCAAGGCTGCGCATCGCCCTCATGGATGGGCACCCGCAGGAGCCACCATCACGATGTTTCCGGAAATCCTTGCCGCCGGCATGTTCGCATCCCCTGTGCGTGTCAATTGCAACTGCTGCAACTCGATGGCCGGGTCGGCCAGCAGCGGCAGCAGCCAGTTCCATAGCGCATCGGCGGGTACGGCCCGTACCTGCAGGTGCCAGCACCCGTCGCGCGCTTCGATATGCAGGCCGCCAGCCAGACCGGCGGACTTGATCTGGTCACGCAGCCCGGCCAGGGTCGGATGCTGGCCCTGCGCCAGCTGCTGGCGCTCACGGGCGCGCAGCAGCGGTGCCAGTGCGCGATGCTGCGCCTGCAGCCGTGGCAGTTCGGCCTGCCAGTGCGTGCGCTGCTTCAGCAGGGGCTCCAGCCAGGACGACCACAGGCCCGCCACCAGCAGCGCCACCCCCATCACCCGCAGCATCAGCCGGTCGCGCGGTGGCAGGCGTTGCCAGCGCTGCTGCAGGCCCGCCAGCCCCTCGCCCAGCCGCAGGGTTCGGGTCGTCACTGTCCCGCTCCGCTCACCCGCAGGCGTCCACCGGCGTCGCGCGCCAGCTGCAGCCCCTGCGCCTGCATCGCTTGCTGCCAGTGCTCAAGCCGCTGTGGATCGTCAGCCAATGCCTGGGCATCGGCGTCCAGCTCCAGGTACACCTGCCCGGGTTGGTAGTGCAGGCTGTGCACCTGCCCCGCCAGCTCCGGAACCGCATGCAGCGTGCTGGCGACCTGGCGCTGCAGCGCCGGCAACGGCGGCGCTGGCGGCGGAACCGCCAGCGCTCGCCTTGCCTGCAACACCGGGTCCACCACGTCGGTGATCTCCGGAAAGCGTGCGCTGAACTGCCGTGCCATGTCCTGCTGCAGCGCCTCACCCTCGACCCGCCAACGCGAGACCTGCCACTGCAGGCCAAGTGCAGCCAGCAGCACCGCCGCCAGTGCCAGGCCGATCGCCAGTCGCGGCGCTTGACGGCCTGCGCCGGGCAGCGGCAATGACCACCCCGGCAAAGGGCCACAGGCCTGCCGTTCATGCGTGACGGCGGTGCCCGGCAGGCTGTCCGGCCACGCCGGCGGTACGCTGCCGATCCATTGCACGGCCCGCACGCCGGCCTGTTGCAGGCGGGTGGCCAACGCCTGCATCACCGCAGACGCGTCACGTCCGCCATACCATTGGACAAGTCCCCGATCGCGCCCGCTGCGCACCAGCAGATGCTCGCCGCTGACCTGCAGCGTGGCGTGGCCGTCCTGCCAAGGCAGCAGCAGTGGCGTCGGATACAACGCCTGCAGCTGCAGCGCACACGAGGCCAGCAGCTGCTGCGCCTGCGCGATGGCCTGCTGGCCGAGCCAGGCCACCGGAACCGTACCGTCTGCCGCCTGCGCACCGTGGGCCAGCGCCACCTCCTGCAGGTCATCCAGCAGCATGGCCTCCACCTCGCCCTGCAACGCCGCCTGCAGGCGGCGCCCGGACAGCGGCGGCAGCTGCAGTTCCAGCAGGATCAGGTCGTTCGGGTCAAGGCAGGCATGCACCGCAGCCCGCGGATGCCGCAGGCCCAGCGCGGCCAGCGTGTCGCGGCCGTGTGCCACTACCTCGTCCTTGTGAAGCCGCGCCCAGTCCACCGCGCTGTCGGCGCGCAGCTGCGCCAACGGCGGCAGGCGCACCCGAAGCTGCACCGTCATGCGCCGATCCTCGTCCACACCCGTTGTACACGTACCCCGTCGTCGCGGTACTCGCGCCAGAGCAGCGCGCGAAAATCAACCGCGCTGCCGTCAGCCTGCACCCGGCCCACGGCCAGGAACCACTCGCTATGGATACCCAGTGGAAGCACGGCCATCTGTTCGTTGCTCAGTTGGAGTCGGTTGGCGATGTCACCGCGGTTGAGCAGCCAGTGGCCGGCGTCGCGCTCAGCGAGCAGCGCCTGCAGCCGTGCGGGCTCGACCGCAGGCGTCACCGCCTGCAGAACGCTCAGGTCGCTGGTATTGGCGTTGACCAGGGTCTGCGCCGGCAGCACCACGGTGCGTCGCGCCAGCGCCTGCAATGCCACCGGATCGGCACCGGCCAGTGCCTGCGCGATCAGTGATTCGCGCGGCAGTGGGGCCTGTGCCTGGATGTCACCGTCGCGCAGGCGCGCCTGGATGTGGTCCGCCGCGGATGCGCAGGCACCCTGGCCAAGCCCCTGTGCAGCACACAACGCGATGAACGCGCGCCGCGCCTCGGGGTCCGGCCTGCCCTGTGCCAGCAGGTTGCGCAGGTTGAACATCGACTGCGCATCGACCAGTTGCAGCTGCACCGGCAACGGCGCCTGCAGTTGCAACGGGCGCGCCCAGCGCCCGCTGCGCACCGTGGTCAGCTGTTCCTTTACATCCTCACGCAGCTGCTGCGCCGCACGCTCCAGCGTGGCGTCCACCGCCATGCGCACCTGCGCGCGCAACTGGTCGCCGCGCAGCGCGCGCAGCTGCGCCGACTGCCGGGTCAGCAGCGCGGTGGCAATCACGGCCACCAACGCCACCACCAGCAGGGCGACGATCACCGCCATGCCACGCTGGCGGGTGCACGAGACCGAACGCGTCGGGGCTGCCATCAGCACGCCTCACAGCTGCCAGGAGCCGATGTCTGCGTTCCCGGCGTCGCCACCGGGCTTGCTGTCCGCACCCAGCGAGAACACATCAATGTCGCCATGAGTGCCTGGAACCTGGTACTGGTACGGATGGCCCCACGGGTCATTCGGCAGGCGATCCAGGTACGGCGTCACCGGCAACGCACCACTGCCCTGCGGCGGCTTCACCAGCGCCTGCAGGCCCTGTTCGGCACTGGGATAGCGCCCATTGTCCAGCTTGAACAACTTCAGCGCCTGCATCAGCGCCGCGATGTCCTGGCGCGCCGCCACCACGCGTGCCTGGTCCGGACGGTCCATCAACCGCGGCACGATCAGCGCGGCAAGGATGCCGATGATCACCACCACCACCATGATCTCGATCAGGCTGAAGCCCTGCTGCCGAGCCCTGCGACCACCTGCCTGCCTTGCCATTGTTCCGCCCTCGTCATCCTGGAAGAGACCGCTGCACCATGGTCAGCGGTGCATGTGTCAGTACGATAAACATCCGCCTGCGATTCGCTGCGCGGTTGCCTGTGCGGGCGCACGTGCAGCCGGCACGCGTGCCGCCTCGAGCAGGTGCGGCGGCACGCTGGCCAGTGTTTGGTCGATGCACTCGCGCAGCAACGGATGCACGCACGCCTGCAGCAGGCGCACGCACTGTGTCGGCGACCACGCGGTGCCGTGGTCGAGGCCGATGAACATGCGGTAGGCCTGGTGGTAGCGCAGGTCGTCGTACACACGCTGCGCACTGTTGAGGTCACGCACGTTCACCAGCAGGGCCGCACGTTGCAGCAGTCGCGCATCGGCTGCGCCAAGCGGCAGCGCGCTCATGGCCGCGTCGGGCCAGGGCCACATCCGCAGGTCGAGTGCCTTTCGAAGTGCCGCCAGTGGATGCGCACTGCTGTCCAGTGCCGCCCAGCGCGCCGCGTCCGCCCAGGCGTCACTGGACAGCACCCAGACCCACGAGCGCCCGTAACGCTGCACGTTCAGGGGCGTGTGCCGTGCCTGCTCCAGTGACTGGCTCAGGTGGCGATCCAGCTCCAGCATGCTGATCCTGCGACTGTCTTCCATCTGCGCCGCCCGTGCTCCGCGACGCGTGGTGCGTCGTACTCTGGAGAAGACGTCAGCAAGGCAGGTGAAGCGACACCGCGAATGCAACTCTGTGCACGGGATGGCGCTTCATCGGCAACGTCATCGCAGCGTCATCCGCCTGCAGGCTTCGCGCTGCAGCCGCGGTGCGTCACCCCCACAACGGCGGGCCAGTACCGCCACGTCGCTGCGGGCAGCGAATGCGACCAGTGCATCGGTCATGTCCACGTCATCGCACCATGACGCCAGCGCGACGCGCAGCGCGGGCAGCTGCCACCCGTCCATCACCCCATGGGCGCCCGCCACGAACCAGTGCCAGAGCCGATGATGCAGCACCTGCTCATGCAGCTGCGTGAGATCGTCGATGCCATGCATGTCCGCCAACAGCAGTGCGCGTGCGAGCGCCGCAGGCGGCAGCGCCCCGGATTCGACCAAGGGCATCTCCTGCTGCTGCAACCGCAGCAGCATCGCCAAGGGGTGTGACTGCGGATTGAAGTCCAGCAGCACCGCCTGCTGCTGCCACTGCGCGTCAGACACCACGCACACCCAGGGCGAACCATAACGATGCACCATCAGGGGCCTTCGCTGGGTGGTTTCCAGCAATGCAGACAGATTGCGACGCAGATCGAGCACACCGATGGTTTCGTTGCGCATCCTTGGCTTCTCCTCGCTTGCAACAGCCCTGCGCGGCGCGCACGGCCAGCGCCTTCATCTATCCAAGGACGGCGATGCCACCCGGAAAGCGACGCAGATCCAGCGACATCGTCAGTCGCAGCTGCTCCAGCGCCGCATCCGGATCATCGATGCGGAAGCGGCCACTGACCGGCGCGCGCGCCAATGCCGATTCACCCAGCAGTACCTTGCCCCGCCGGTAACGGTTGATCTCGTCCACCACCTCGCCCAGCGGTGCGCGGCGGAACACAAGCATGCCTTCGGTCCAGGCACTCACTTCCGAAGCTACGGCCTCGGCCACGACGCCACTGAGGCGCTCGTCGAACCGGGTCTGCTGGCCGGCCTGCAGCTGCAGGCGGCCCTGCGGGTGCTCGATACGGGCGCTACCCTGCAGGCAGGTCACCCGTACCAGCCCGTGGGTGTTGCGCACGTCCAGGCGCACCGCACCTTCATCGGCAATCACGCAACCCGGGCCCGCGAACAGTGCCAGGCGCAGGCCAGCACCGGTTTCGATCGCGGCCTGGCCCTGCACCAGCTCGAAGCCTTCGCCCTGCGCGTGCGCGCGGCGGCGCAGGCTGCTCTGCGTATCCAGTTCGATCTTGAGCTGCGGCGAGGGCGCGATCTGTAGTCGTTCACCGGTGCCGGTGTGGAAATCGGCCGCCATCGCCGTCACCGACGGCCACAATCCCAGCGGCGGGCGGAGCGCCGCCACCACCACCAGACTGGCCGGCGCCGCCACCGCAGCGCCCAGGAAGGCGCGCCGGCTCCAGCGCTGCGCCGGCGTCGGCGCGACCGGTTGGCGCGCGGCGGCGGGCAGTCGCTCGCCGGCCAGCTGCACCTGCTCCCACTGCCGGCGCGCACGGCCAAACGCTTCACGATGACGCGGGTCGGACTCGCACCATGCACGGAACCGGCGCCCATCGGCAGCGGTCGCCTCGCCCGAGGTCAGCCGCACCACCCACGCGTGGGCCTGACGCTCAACGGCATCCAGCGGGCGTTGCGGGCGGTCGTCAGGATCCATGGGAGCTCATGCCGGACCCGCACGCTGCGGGGTTCTGCTCGGCGTCAAAGTGTAGACGGATGCCGTCGCTCAGAACCGCACCTGGCGCCCCTGCCCACTGCGTTCGGCCAGGTAGTCCTGGGCTGCCTTCAGCTCCCGCTGCACCAACCGCAGCGACACACCGAGGTGGTCGGCCACGTCGCGCTGCTGCAGGCCATCGACGCGGATCGCCAGCAGGATGCGACGACGGCGCTCGGGCATGCGCTGCAGCAGGCCGACCATGTCTTCCAGCGCGAAGTCGAGCTCGGCCGCCTGTGCCGGCCCCGGCCCCGGGTCGGCCATGTCCATCAGCGTATCCACCTCCTCCAGGCTCAGCAGGCGGTGGTCTGCCCGTTGGCGGTCGATCACGGTGTTCATCGCCATCCGCAGCAGGTAGGCCGCAGGGTTCTGCACCGCGTCCAGGCGGTCACGTCGCGCACTCAGGCGCATCCACGTGTCCTGCAGCGCGTCGCCGGCCAACTCTTCCGATCCGAGCTTGCGCACCAACCGGCGTTTCAGCTCGTCGTAGGCACCCAGAAGGTGGTCCATCAGATCAACCGCCCCAGCCGTACCGTTGTTCATGTCCGAATCCTTGAAGTCATGGAAGGGGCGCGCGCCGGCCACAGTCGTGGTCGGTGCCGGAAGGACGGATCTGCAGCGTCACCGGCTGTGGCAGCGCGGCGGCGTCGGCCGCCAGCACCAGGCCGTGCAGCGCCTGCAGCAGGCGTGCGTCGCGGCGATCACTGCCACTGCCGGACAGCAGCTCGGGCTCGCTCACCTGGCCCGCGCCGTCGATGCGGAAGCGCAGCGTTGCGGCATAGCGGCCGGGCGCAATCTCCGGGTCGTCACAGAACGCCGCACGCAGCCGCTGCTGCAACCCGCCGTAGCGACCCCGGCGTTCGGCCTCGGGCAGCCCCGCGCCAACATCGGGTTCCGCGGCCGAGGGCTTGCCCCGGCGCAGCACCACACGCTGCTCGCCGATCACCTCGGCCTCGATCCCGGTGTCCTGCAGCAGCGACTCCAGCGCCACAAGCGGCGCCAGGCTCCCGCGCAGCGCATGGCTGCTGCGGCCCGAAGCAAGGTCGCCGGGGTACATCACCGACCACCCACTGATGACACTGAAGCGCTCGACCGCCTGTTCCAGCGGCTGCGCAGGGATGTCGTAGGCATGAACCGCGTCCTGTGCGGCAGCGGCAAAGGACAGCAGCAGCCATGCGGCGATGGCCACCTTCCAAGTTCTGACCGCATGGTGTCCATTCAGCCCCCTGACGTAGAACACATGACCCTCGGCAGCGACAGCAGCTGCAACGGTCGCGCACTACAACCGGAACCCCGGCCCACGCGCGACCCGCAAGCGGGCTCAAACCGTACCGGGGGCACATGTCATTGCGATGACCGCCGCCACGGCTGACGCCGGGTCAGGCCCTGCGAAGCCAGTCACGCGTCAGGAATCAATGAATCGAACAGGCATGATCATCTGCCCCAGGGGTCAAAACCCGTTGCGCAACAACGGGATCCGACCCCGACGGATCGCGGGGAACTGTCAGGCGGCGGGGCGGTGTGGCCAGGCAGGACCGTTGGCGCCATGGATGGCGCCATCGAGCCCCCAAGGAAGGGTTTACGGCGTGTCCTGCCTGGCCACACCGCCCCGCCGCCCCACGGAGCATCGCTGTTGCTGTTGTTGCTCCTGAGGTTGCCGGCCAGCAGCCGGCACTACCCGCGGGTGCCGGGTGCAACCCGGCCGTAAACCCCATCCCTCAAAGCGGCAGCTGGGTCGTCTGCTTGATCCGCTGCATCGGAATCTCGGTCTTGGTGTTCTGCACGCCGGCGATCCGGTTCAGGTGCTGCATCTGGAACTGCCGGTAGGCATCAAGGTCGGCCACCGCCACCCGCAGCAGGAAATCGCAGTCACCGGCCATCAGATGGCATTCCAGCACTTCCGGGAAAGACTTGATGCTGTTGATGAAGTGGTTGGTGGTGTCCTCGTCCTGCCCGCGCAGCCACACCCGCACGAACACGGTGAAGCCGCGGCCCACCTTGGCCTCGTTCAACAGCGCCACGTAGCGGTCGATGTAACCGCCCTCCTCCAGCAGCCGCACCCGGCGCAGGCAGGCCGACGGCGACAGCCCGACCAGACGGG
The DNA here is from genome assembly GCF_051853085.1 of Stenotrophomonas sp. T8. Lineage (NCBI taxonomy): Bacteria > Pseudomonadati > Pseudomonadota > Gammaproteobacteria > Lysobacterales > Lysobacteraceae > Stenotrophomonas > Stenotrophomonas sp. T8. The sequence goes on from NZ_CP195329.1 coordinate 2,140,331, forward strand.
CCAGCTCCAGGTTCTGCAGGCGGCCGTCGCGCTGCAGGGCGTCGAGGATGCGGCGATCAAGGTTGTCGAGCTGGTACTGCATGCAATTTCGTCCTGGTCGACTCTGGCCGCATGGAATATCAATCATCCAGAATCCAGTGGCATCAACGCAACCCGATTTCGTGATCGGACCGCTAGCATGGGCCACCCCCACCTCGTCGTGCCGTTCCATGGACGCCCGTACCACCCTCCCCCTGCCAGACACCTGCGATACCGCGCCGCGTGCCGAATTCCTGCGCGGCCTGCGCGCCGCCGTACCGGTGATGATCGGCTTCATTCCGTTCGCCCTGGTGCTCGGCGCGCAGGCGGCCCAGAAGGGCCTGAGCGCACTGGAAGTACCGCTGATGACCGGCCTCAACTTCGCTGGCGGTTCGGAGTTCGCCGCCGTCGAACTGTGGACCTCGCCACCGCACATCGCACTGATCGTGGCGATCACCGCGCTGGTCAACAGCCGCCACCTGCTGATGGGCGCCAGCCTGGCCCCGCTGCTGCAACACCTGCCGCGCCGCCGGGTGCTGCCGGCGCTGTTCTTCATGTGCGACGAAAGCTGGGCAATGGGCGTGGCCGATGCGCGTCGACGCGCGCTGGGCTTCAGCCTGGCCTACTACCTGGGCGTGTCGGCCGGCCTGTACACGGTCTGGGTGGCCTGCACCGCACTGGGCGCGATCGTCGGCCCGATGCTGGGCGACATCCACGCCTACGGCTTCGACATGGCCTTCCCCGCCGTGTTCCTGGTGCTGCTGCGCGGCATGTGGCAGGGCATGAAGGCTGCACGGCCGTGGCTGGTCAGCCTGGTCGTCGCCGCCGCTACCTACCTGCTGGCGCCAGGTGCGTGGTACGTGGCGAGCGGCGCACTGGCCGGCCTGGCCGCAGCCTGGCTGCTGGCGGAGGACGCAGCATGACCTTCAATGGCTTGATCCACTGGACTTCAGTACTGACCATCGTGCTGATGGCCGCCGCCACCTACCTGACCCGCATCGCCGGCTTCCTCGCGCTGCGCAACCGCACGCTGAGCAAACGCGCAGTGACGGTGATGGAAGCCGCGCCGGGCTGCGTGCTGATCTCGGTGATCGCCCCGGACTTCGTCGCTGACAAGCCGGCCGACCTGGCTGCACTGGCGATCACCCTGCTGGCCGCCACGCGGCTGTCGATGCTGCCGACGGTGCTGATCGGCGTGGTCTCGGCGGGTGTGTTGCGTTATCTGATGGGGTAGCTACCGGTACGCCGGGCAACGCCCGGCGGACCGTAGTGGCGCCGCGATGCAATCAAGCGCTGCTGCTTGCCGCCAGCAGGCACAGGCTGCGCGGCGGCAGCGTCCAGGCGCCTTCCTCATCCGGCTCCAACGGCGTTTCGTCGGTCTGCAGGAGTACGCGCCGGAACGACAGGGCGTCGTCTGACACACAGAACCGCTGCGGCTGCTCCCCGGCGTTCAACAAAAGGGCCAGGCTGACATGCCGCCCGGGCTCGCGCAGGCCACTGTCCGGACTGCGGCCGTCCAAGATGATCAGCAGCGCACGCAGCCCTGCGTCATGCCAGTCCGCTTCCTCCATGCCGCGACCATCGGGATGCCGCCAGTCGATATCGCGCAGGCCCAGCGCCTCATCGTATTCGCCGCGCAGGAACCGGTTCCTGCGCAGCAGGCCATAGCGTCGGCGCAGCGACAGCGCCCGGCGTACGAACGCCACCTGCGCCTGGGCTGCCGGCTGCGCAGCACGCTCCCAGTCGATCCAGCTCAGCGGGTTGTCCTGGCAGTAGGCGTTGTTGTTGCCCTGCTGCGAATGGCCGAACTCATCGCCGGCCAGCAGCATGGGGGTGCCCTGCGCCAACAGCAGCGTGGCCAGCAGGTTGCGCATCTGCCGCGCACGTACGGAGAGGATCGCCGGATCATCGGTCTCACCCTCCACGCCATGGTTGCTGGAAAGGTTGTGCGAATGGCCATCACGGTTGTCTTCGCCGTTGGCTTCGTTGTGGCGGTCGTTGTAGCTCACCAGATCATGCAGCGTGAACCCATCGTGTGCCGTTACCAGATTGATGCTGGCCGACGGCCGCCGGCCGTGGTGCTCGAACAGGTCGGCCGAGCCGGTGAAGCGCGTGGCGAACTCCGCCAGCTGGCCGCCATCGCCGCGCCACAGCGCGCGCGCCGTATCTCGGAAACGGTCATTCCATTCGGCCCAGCCCGGCGGGAACTGGCCCAGCTGGTAGCCGCCCGGGCCGATGTCCCAGGGCTCGGCGATCAGCTTCACCTGGCTCAGGATCGGGTCCTGGCGCACGGCATCAAGGAAGCTGCCCGAAGCGTCGAACCCATGCCGTTCACGGCCGAGTATGGTCGCCAGGTCGAAGCGGAAGCCGTCCACCCGCATCTCGGTCACCCAGTAGCGCAGCGAGTCCATCACCATGCGCAGTGCACCGGCATTGGTCAGGTCGAACGTGTTTCCGGTGCCGGTATCGTTGATGTAGTAGCGGCGATCATCGGCCAGGCGGTAGTAGCTGGCGTTGTCGATGCCCTTGAAGGACAGCGTAGGGCCCAGCTCATTGCCTTCGGCGGTGTGGTTGTAGACCACATCCAGGATCACTTCGATGCCAGCATTGTGCAGCCGCGCGACCATCTGCTTGAACTCGGCCACGGTGCCCAGCGACAGGTAACGCGGCTGCGGCGCGAAGAAGCCGATGGTGTTGTACCCCCAGTAGTTGCGCAGCCCGCGCTCGAGCAGCTGCTGGTCATCGACGTAGGCGTGCACCGGCAGCAGTTCGATGGCGGTCACGCCCAGATGGCTGAGGTGGTCGACCACTGCGTCATGGCGCAGGGCAGACAAGGTGCCACGCTCGGCCTGCGGAACATCGGGGTGTTGCATGGTCAGCCCGCGCACGTGCGCTTCGTAGATCACGGTCCGGTCCCAGGGCGTGGCAGGTGCCCGCTCGGCACCCCAGCTGAAGGCCGGATCGATCACGGCACAGCGCGGCATGTAGCTGGCGCTGTCGCGGCGGTCGAAGCTCAGGTCGCCATCGCGGTGGCCCAAGGTGTAGCCGAACAGGTGGGGGGCCCACTTCAGTTCGCCCACAATCTGCTTGGCGTAGGGGTCCAGCAGCAGCTTGTTGGGATTGAAGCGATGGCCTTCCTCCGGCGCATAGGGGCCATGCACCCGGTAGCCATAGCGCTGGCCGGGCCTCACGTCCGGCAGGTAGCCATGCCAGATCTCGTTGGTGTACTCGGGCAGCGCGATGCGTTCCACTTCGCGGTTGCGTGCATCGAACAGACAGAGCTCCACCCGGGTGGCATGCCGCGAGTACAGCGCGAAGTTCACGCCCAACCCGTCCCAGGTCGCCCCCAGCGGGAAGGGCCGGCCTTCGCGCACGCGCGAGGTCTGCGTCCACTTACGGCTCGCCATCGGTGCCCTCCTCCTCGCGCGCGGCGGCGATCTCGGCCTCCACCAGCCGCTCGGCCATGTGCCAGTGCCGTTGCTGCTGATCATCCGGGCGCCCTTCTGCCTCCCAGATCTGGTGGGCCAGTGCCTCAATCCGCTGCCGTCGTTCCCTGCTGTCCATCCCTACCTGCCTCCTCGTTGATCCATATCGCCAACGGGCTGCCAGCCAGAAGCCTGGCCACGTCCGTGGTTGCGTTGAAATGTTCGATGCGCCCGTCAAGGACGTTGCGCATGGGGCCTGTCGGCACCCCACGCAGCGTCACATCGCTGCCGACGTCGCGCGGCGCATGCAGGCTTGGGCCAGGCACGGCGGTGGGCGAACCACGCCGCACGACCACCAGCAGCATCTGCGCCTGATGCCTGCGCGTGAACGCCAGCCACGGTGAGCGCACCGGCGCCGACAGCGGCTGCAGCGCGCCGTGCAGGAACAGCTGCGGGTGCCTGCGGCGGCAATCCAGTAATCGCCGGAGTAGAAATGCCTTGATCCCACCGTCCCGCCAGTCCTCCAGTAGCGCGGGCCACGCGCGCGCATCACGCAGCCACGCCTGCCGCGCTGGATAATCCACGGCGCGCCGGTTGTCCGGGTCCACCAGGCTCAGGTCCCAGCCTTCACCGCCTTGGTAAAGATCGGGCACGCCGGGAAGGCAGTGCTGCAGGCACAGCTGTGCCAAGCCGTTGCAGGCGCCCGCCGGCGCGATGAGCGCCACGAAGGTCGCCAGCGCCTCCCGCACCGGCTGCAACGGCGCTCCATCCAGCAGCGCGTGCAGCCACTGCGCGGCGCCCTCCTCCACGGCCACGTTGGGATCGGACCAGCTGCTGACCCGCTTGCCCTCGCGCAACGCCTTGGTCAGCCATTGCCCCATCCTCGATGCGAAGCCTGCGCCGGGGGTACCGTGCATCGGCCACGCGGCCACGAGCGCCTGCCATAGCGCATAGGCCTCGGCACTCGGCAATGGCATTGGCGCGCCGGCGCGGGTCGCCATCCGGCCCCAGCGCCGCACCGCGTCCCGCCACTCGACCGTGCAGGTACTGAGAACCGCCAGCCGTGCCCGGCTGTCGGCCCCGCGCTTGTGATCGTGGGTCGCCAGCGCAAGCAGCGCCCTGGGATGGCGCCGCAGGCGCCCGGCTGCATGTTCCAGCAGCTCGCGCCCTTCCATGCCCAGCCGCTGCGGATCACTGCCGACTTCGTTGCGCGACAGCAGCCTGAAATAGCGATAGAACCCGGTATCTTCCACCGACTTGGCATTCAACGGCGCGGCCAGCTGCCCGAACCGTACGCGCAGCTCGGTTTCAGCCGGCGCCTGGCCGGGAAGTGCCTGCAGCAGCAGATCCAGCGCGGCGCATGCCGCACCGTCCAGCGCCTCGCGCGCAGCAGCTGCAGCGTCCACCAGCGCCTTTCGTTCACCCGCCCCCTGCAGCGAATAGGGCCGGTAGGTGCGGTAATGCCGCAGCAATGAAGCCAATGCGCGTGCCAGCGCAGCCACTCCGATATCGGCCTCGGCCAGCCGGGGCTGCAGGACCTGCTGCGCACTGCGCAGCAGCCGCTGGAAGTCTGCGTGAAGGCCCTGGCGCAACATCATGCCGCGAGCGTCCTGCTGGATCCGGTCGAAGCTGCGCGGATCACCGCCCAGCGCCTGCCACGTGCGCGAGAGCGCGGGTGCAGCCGCCGGATCGTGCAACCAGGCACCGGTCTGGTCCATGAAGTCATAGCCGGTGGTGCCGTCGCAGGCCCAGCTGTCGGGCAGCTGCTCGCCCTCGGCCAGTATCTTCTCCACATGCAGGCTCACCGCCTGCGGATCACGGCCGCCGGCCGCACAGGCTGCGTCGAGCGATTCACGAAGGCGCCGCAGGTAGGCGCCCGGGGAAGACAGGCCATCCACATGATCGATACGCAGGCCGTCCACCCATCCCTCGCGTACCAACCGCAGCGGCAGCGCATGCACCGCCTCGAACACGTCATCGCGCTCCACCCGCAGCGCGGCCAGTTCATTGATATCGAAAAAGCGCCGGTAGTTCACCTGATCGCCCGCCGTGCGCCACCAAGCCAGCCGGTAGTGCTGCCGCTGCAGCAGCGTATGCAGCCGTTCAACGCTGCGGTTGCAGCGCTCGGCCCACGCCGGCCACTGCGCGGAGTCCAGTGGATGGCTGCGCGGCGACAAGGGCAACGCCAGACCATGGTGGCGCAGCACGGGACGCGCGTTGTCCACCACCACGCGCACTACGCCATCGCGCACCGCGTCGTGCAACGGCCGGTCCAGTGCAGGCAGCCAGAGCCGGCCCTCGCAGCCCGGCGCCTCCCAGTCGATGTCAAACCATGCTGCGTGCGGGCTTCGACGCCCGTGCATCAGCACATCGTTCCACCAATGGCTGTGCGGGGACGCCGCCAGATGGTTGGGTACGATGTCGAGGATCAGGCCCATGCCGTGCGCGCGCGTCGCTGTGGCCAGTTGCCGGAAGGCTTCTTCGCCGCCCAGTTCCGGATTGATGCAGGCCGGGTCGATGCCATCGTAGCCATGCGTAGACCCATGCAGCGCAGCGGCGATCGGCGACAGGTAAAGGTGGCTGACGCCCAGCGCGGCGTAGTACGGCAGCTGCATCGCGGCGGCCTCGAGGTCGAAGCCTGCATGCAATTGCAGGCGTACGGTGGCACGCAATGGAGTCATCGCCGCTCCCTCCGCCGCGTTGCGCTGAACCGGGCAATACGCGCGTCAACCGCGTCCTGTTCCCATGCCAGCGGTAGCCGCCGGCGCCAGTTCGGATGGCCGTTGACGGTGCCCGGCAGGTTCACCTGCGCGCGGCTCCCCAGCGCATCTTCCAGCGGGAGCAGCGCCAACCGCGAAGGCGCGTGCGCGACCAGCGACAGCGCACGCGCTTCCAGCGTCGCGCCCTCGCCTCGGGCAACGGCGGACAGTCCCTGCACCTCACTGGCGCGCGCGTGCAACGCCGCTGCAAGCCCGGTCAGCTCACCCAGGCGGGCACGCCAGCGCAGGTCGCGCCCGTGCAGCCAGCCGGACAGCGGTGGCAGATCATGGGTGGAGGGCATGGCCACCGCATCGCGGCGCCACCGTGGCGCAGGCAGGAAGTGTTCACCCTTGCGGGCGAACGGCAGCACCTCGATGCCCAGGATGCCGCGGGCTGCCAGCCGCTGGCGAATGCCCGGCGGCACCACGCCCAGGTCTTCACCGATCAGCACGCAGCGATGCCGCCACGATTCCAGAACCAGCAGGTTGATCAGATCATCGAACGGATAGCGCAGGTACACGCCCTGTCCGGCGGCTGAGCCACAGGGAAGCACCCACAGCCGCTGCAGGCCGAGGATATGGTCGATGCGCAGCCCCCCACGGCCGGCCATCACGGCGCGCAGCACGCGAATGAACGGCTCAAAGCCCTCGCGCTGCAGCGCGGAGGGTGACCAGCTGGTGATACCCCAGGCCTGGCCCAGCGGATTGAACGCATCCGGCGGCGCGCCCAGCTCAAGGCCCTGCAGCAGACGGTCGCCACCGGTCCGGGCCTCGACGCCCTGCGGCGCGCAACCCACCGCCAGATCTGCGATCAGTCCGATCGACGCGCCGTCGTCGCGCAAGCCCGCCTGCACCTGCGCCCAGCCCTGCCGCGCCAACCACTGCGCAAACGCATGGTCGTCGGCGCTTCCAGTGAACCGGTCGGCGGCGTGCTGGCAATAGCGCAGCAGGGATTCGCCCTGCGCATCGCACCACGTCTGCATCTGTTCGTACTGAGCCGGCGCCTGCTGCCGCAGCCACTGGCGCACCTGGCGCAGCCAGCGCCACTTCAACGCCGCCGAGTGCGGCCAGTCGATGCGGCGCGCGGCAGTGGCTGCTGCAACGGCCGTCGCCAGTGCTTCGTCTTCAGCCAGCACGGCGTCGGCTGCTTCCGGCAGTACCTGCGGCAGGGAGGTCTGCAGCGGATCGAGCCAGCGCCGGTCGCTGGGCGAATAGGGGCTGTAACCGGGCCCTGGTGGCAAGCCGGCATGCAGCGGGCTCAACGCCACTGCATCGCCGCCGTGACGGTGCAGCAGTTCGCTCCATCGCGCACAGCCGGCGCTGTCACCGATGCCGGCGTCGTCGCGAGCGCGCAGGCTGTAGACCTGCGCCGACAGGCCCCAGCCGCGCAGCAAGCCCAGCGGCCACCAGGCACGCTGTGGCGCCACCGCAATCGCCTGTTGCCGTCCGCCCTGGCGCCACTGCCAGTAGCCGGGCTGGTCCGGCACGCGCCAGCGCCCTTGCGCATCGGGGTGTGCCGGCAGCACTGCGCCCTGCTCATCCACCCAGCACGCTGCGCCTGCCGCCTGGGGCATCGCCAGCAGCTGTCCACAGCAAGCCGTGCGCAGGCCACCGTGCTCGGGCGCTGCATCGCCCTGCAGCGCCTCCAGCACCGCGCGCAGCACGTCCGGTGCGACCTCGCGCGCGGCACCGGCCACGTCGGTCCAGCGGACCAGCAGGCCCGCACGGCCGGCCGCTTCCCGCACCGCTGCATCCGTGCTCATGCGGCGATCCAGCAGGCCAGCACGCCGCCGCCGGCTGGCAGCATCCCGGCCGCGTCCGGCCCCACGACGCAGTCGCCGGCCGGCACCGCATGCGCCACCGGCACAGGGCCCACGTTGATCGCGATCCACCATTGGCCCGAGGGCAACTGCCAGCCCGCCTGCACCGCGCCTTGGCCCAGCACGCGCGCACCCAGCGACCGCGCCTGCAGCAGGCCCGGCTGCAGATAGCGCCTGCGCAGGCCGAGGAACTCGCCCGTGCAGCGCAGCCAGTGCTGCGACCAGGGATCATCGCCGGGCGGCGGCGTGTACGACGCCTGCAGGGTCGCCGCATCGTTCGGGTCCGGAATACGCGCGCGCGAGGCGGCGTCGGCAAAGGCGCTGAAACCAGCGAACTCGCGGCGACGCCCTTCGCGCACCGCCTCGTCCAGCGGCGGCGCGTAGTCGGTGAAGAACAGGAACGGCGATTGCGCCTGCCACGGTTCGCCCATGAACAGCAGCGGGATCATCGGCGTCAGCACGGTCAACGCCAGCGCCGCACGCAGCCGCGCCGGATCCACCAGCATCGACAAGCGCTCGCCGAAAGCACGGTTGCCTACCTGGTCGTGGTTCTGCGCGAATGCCACAAAACGCGCGGGAGACAGGTCAGCGCTGGGTTCGCCGCGGGGATCGCCGCGCAGGTCCGGTTCACCCTGCCAGGCGAATCCTTCGGCCAGGCAGCGCGCCAGCAGTGCTTCGGCGCGACCGGCATAGGCCGCGTAATAGCCCTCCTGCTCGCCGGTCAGCATCACGTGCAGCGCATTGTGGAAGTCGTCATTCCATTGCCCCTGGTAGGCGCCGCGCAACCATCGCGCCTGGTTGCGTTCGTTCTCCAGCACCAGGTGCGCGTGCGGCACCACCGCGTGTACCTCCTCGGCCAGCTGCTGCAGGAAGCGCTCATCATCGATGGCATGCACCGCATCCAGGCGCAGCCCATCGAAGCCGTAGTCGCGCAACCACATCAGCGCGTTGTCGATGAAGAAGCGCCGCACCCAGGGCTGGCGGAAGTCGATGGCCTCGCCCCAGGGAGTACTGCGGTCATCACGGAAGAACCCCCGCGCGTACTGGCGCAGATGGTTACCCTGCGGTCCGAAGTGGTTGTAGACCACGTCCAGCAACACGGAAAGCCCAGCGGCATGTGCCGCCTCGACGAAGGCATTCAGCTCTGCCGGCCCACCGTAAGCATGGGCCGGCGCATACGGGAACACGCCGTCGTAGCCCCAGTTGCGCTGGCCGGGAAACTGCGCGACCGGCATCAGCTCAATGGCGGTGATGCCAATCGCGGCCAGCATCGGCAGCTGCGCGGTCAGCGCCGCGAAGCCGCCGCCGGCCTCGATGTGTACTTCATAGATCACCAGGTCCTGCCAGGCATGCCCGCGCCACGTGGGTTGCACCATGTCCTTGTCCAGCACCACCGCGCTGTCGCCGTCGATGCCGTCCGGCTGCCAGCGCGAGGCCGGGTCGGGCACGTCCAGGCCGGAAGGAAGGCGAAAACAGTAGCGGTCGCCATGCGATGCCGGTGTTCGCAGCCAGTGGCAGCCGTCCGGGTCGCGTTGCATCGGCCGCTGCGTGCCGTGCAGGCTCAGCGCCATCGTCCTTGCGTCCGGTGCCCACACGCGGAACTCCACCCCGTCACCGGCCACAGGCCATGCGCCCAGGCGCGGCGTCACTGCCGTCATGCATCAACCTGCAGGTACAGCGTGGACAGCGGCGGCAGCGTCAGCCGCAGCGACTGGGCGTGCCCATGCATCGGCCCGGGCTCGGTAAGCGCCGCTCCGAGGTTGCCGCTATTGCCGCCACCGTAGTACACGCTGTCGGTGTTGAGTCGTTCGGTCCAACGCCCCGGGTGCGGCACGCCGACCCGGTACGCCTCGCGCCGCACCGGGGTGAAGTTGCTCACCACCAGCAGGGTGCGGCCGCTGCCGGCAGGATCCCGGCGGATGAACGCGTAAACGCTGTTGCGGTTGTCATCGGCCACGCTCCAGTCGAAACCGCGTTCGTCGCGCTCGTCGCGATGCAACGCGGGTTCGGCGCGGAGCACGCCGTTGAGGTCTCGCACCAGGCGCGACAGGCCCTGGCCCTCACTGCTGGCCGCCTGTGCCCAGTCCAGTGCCGCATCGTGCGACCACTCGTGGCCCTGGCCGAACTCGCCGCCCATGAACAGCAGTTTGTTGCCCGGGTGCGCCCACATGAAGCCGTAGTACGCGCGCAGCTGGGCCAGCCGCTGCGCCGGCTCGCCGGCCATCTTGGCCAGCAGCGCCCCCTTGCCGTGCACCACCTCGTCATGCGAAAGCGGCAGCACGAACCGTTCGGAAAAGGCGTAGACCAGGCCGAAGCTGATCTCGCTGTGGTGATGCGGGCGATGGATCGGGTCGCGCCCCATATACTGCAGGGTGTCGTGCATCCAGCCCATGTTCCATTTATGGGTGAAGCCAAGCCCGCCCGCTTCCACCGGCGCGGTCACGCCCGGCCACGCGGTGGATTCCTCGGCGATCACCAGCACGTCCGGAAAGCGCTCGCGCAGCGTCTGGTTCATCCGCCGCAGGAACGCGACCGCCTGCAGGTTCTCGCGCCCGCCCTGCTCGTTGGGTATCCACTCCCCCTCGGCCCGGCTGTAATCCCGGTACAGCATCGACGCCACGGCATCCACGCGCAGACCGTCGATGTGGAACCGCTCCACCCACTCCAAGGCACTGCCGATCAGGTAGGCGGCCACCTCATTGCGGCCATAGTTGTAGATCAGCGTGTCCCAGTCGGCGTGCACCCCTTCGCGCGGATCCGCATGCTCGTACAGCGCAGTGCCATCGAACCCGGCCAGGCCATGCGCATCGTTCGGGAAGTGCGCGCTCACCCAGTCCAAGATCACCCCCACGCCGGCCTGGTGGCAGCGGTCCACGAAGCGCGCGAAGGCCTGCGGCGTGCCATGGCGCGCCGTCGGCGCGTAGATGCCCAGCGGCTGATAGCCCCAGGAACCGCCAAAGGGATGCTCGCTGACCGGCAGCAGCTCGATGTGAGTAAAGCCCAGCCCGGCCACGTACGGAATCAACCGGTCGGCCAGGGCATCCCAGTCCAGCGGCGCACCCTCGTCGCTGCGCTGCCAGGAGCCCGCATGCACTTCGTAGATCGACAGCGGTGCGCAGGTTCCGGCCTGGCGTCGGGCCGCCAACCATGCGTCATCGTGCCACTGCGTCGGCGCCGCCGAAGGCACCCGCGAAGCGGTGGCCGGTGGCAGCTCGGCCCAGCGCGCCATCGGATCGAACTTGTCGGGCATCACCCGGCCGTCGGCGCCGACGATGCGGAATTTGTAGCGGGCACCGGCCTGCACGCCCGGCAGGAACAGTTCCCACACGCCGGCGGTGTGACGCAGCCGCATCGGATGGCGTCGGCCATCCCATCCATTGAAATCGCCAACCACCGCGACCCGCTGGGCATTGGGTGCCCACACCGCGAAGCGCACGCCCGCGATGCCCTGCACCTGCATCGGCACCGCCCCCAGCTGCCGCGCCGCATCGGCATCACCGGCATGGAACCGCTGCAGCAGGGCTTCGTCCAACAGTGGACCGAACGCATAGGCATCGTGCACCTGCTCCACGCCCTGTTCGAAATGCAGGGCAAGCAGCGGTATCGCCGCGTCGCCGGCCGCGCCCTCGAACAGGCCGGGCAACGGGCCGGGGGACAGGTCCCAGCGCCGCCCGTCGTCTGCGATCACCTCGACGCGCTGCGCGTGCGGCACCAGCACGCGCAGCTGGCGTCCGCCTTCTGGCTGGCGGTGCGGGCCCAGCCAGGCGAATGCGTCGGCCGGGCGTGCATGGACGAGGTCCTCCAGCGCCGGCGCGATGCGCTGATCCAATCCCATCTCCGCGATGGTTTCATCCTCCAGGGCGGCCAGATGCAGGCTGTCGTGGCTCATGCGGCCACCTGGCAGGTCTGCTGGTACAACGCCAGGTAGGCGCGCCCCGCCGCATCCCAGCCACCTGGCCGCAGCATGGCCGCGCGGCGCATGGCCTGCAGCAGCCCCGGCAGGCGGAAGGTGCGCATCGCCCGTTCCACGCAGCGGCGCAGGCCATCGGCATTGGCGCCATGGAACAGAAAACCGGTCACGCCGTCCTCCACGGTATCCACCAGTCCGCCGGTCGCGTGTGCGATGGGCAGGCAGCCGAAACGCTGCGCGTACATCTGGCTCAGCCCGCAGGGTTCGAAGCGCGAAGGCATCAGCAGGAAATCGGCGCCGGCAAACATCTGGCGGGCCAGCGCTTCTTCGAACCCGATGAAGGCGCCCACCCGCCCCGGGTAGCGGCGGGCCAGCGCCTGCACCTGGGCTTCCACCTGCGGCTCGCCACCGCCGATGATGACCAGCTGGCCGCCGGCCGCCACGATCTGGGGCGCCACGTCGCAGGTGATGTCCAGGCCCTTCTGGTGCACCAGCCGCGACACCACCGCAAACAGCGGGCCGGTCGACGGTGCCAGGCCGAACGCCTTGCGCACCGCATGGGCGTTGGTGGCGCGCCCGGTCCACTCACCAATGCCGAAGTGGGCCTTGAGATGGATATCGCGGCGCGGGTCCCAGCTGGCGTCGATGCCGTTGACGATGCCACTCAGGTGCCCGCCGGCTGCGCGACGCGCCAACAGGTCATGCAGCCCGCAGCCTTCATCCGGGGCGGTGATCTGCTGAGCGTAGCGAAGGCTGACCGTGTTCAGCCGCGTGGCGTTGGTGATGCCGCCCTGCAGGAACGACATCTGCCCGTGGAAGTGCAGTTCATCCAGGTGTTCGGCCGGCACGCCCAGTACCGGCGCAAGCGCGTAGGGGAACAGCCCCTGGTAAGCCAGGTTGTGGATGGTCAGCAGGGTCGGCACGGCCGTCCGGTCCCAACGCACGTAGGCGGCCGCCATGGCCACCGGCCAGTCATTCAGGTGCAGCAGCTGTGGCGACCAGTACAGCCCGGCACGCCCGGCCGCAATCTCCGCCGCCGCATGCGAAAGCGTCGCGAAGCGAACCGCGTTGTCCTTCCACTCCTGCCCCTGCCCGTCCACGTAGGGCGAGCCCTCACGCTCGTACAGCTCCGGCGACAGCAGCACGTAGATCGGAAGGCCGTCGGCCTGCACCGCCATGCCGATCGTGCACGCCGGCAAGCCGGCCCGCGCGCTGACCTGCCCCACCCGCTGCAGCTGTGGCAGGCGCTGCAGTACCTCCGGGTAGCCGGGCAGCAGCACGCGCGAATCACACGCACCGCGCACCGCACGCGGCAGGGCCGCAGCGACGTCGCCCAGGCCACCGGCCTTGACGAAGTCCGCCATCTCGGTGGCAACGAACAACACGCGCTGCACCAGTTCCGGCAGATCCAACGGTTGCGAATGGCCGCGGCGCGTGCCGATCGGCACGGGCGTGACGGGAGAGATCGCAACGGGTGAAGCGGACTGGGCGGCGCGGGCCATGGGGATGATCTCGGATGCTTCAGGCAGACAGACGCCAGCGGCGCCCGGACAGGCGCTGATGCTGGGAAGGAAGTCGACGCAGGACGTGGGGGACGCCAGCGAGAGGCTCAGGACGACAATAGCCCTGCATGCGATCAATCAACCGTGAAGCCATGGCGATTTCTTTGTGACAACACGTCATGAGCTCAGTACACATGACATGCGCCCGCCTCCTGCCCGTGTCTCCTGCGATGGGGCCGAGCCCACGCCCGGCTGCTGGCAATCCCGCGTGCCGCCTGAGCCGGGCTGGGTTGATCTCTAAAGAGACTCACCCTGCGACACCCGGTCGCAGGCCTTCGCGCTACGCGCTTGACCAATGTCAAACCGCCCGCTGCCACGCGGGCGTATTCCTATGCAGAACCCGAACACGCCGGCGCAGCCGGCCTCTACAAGGACCCTGCGATGAGCTACTCCCCCGACAACGCCCAGCTCGTGAATGCGCTGCAGAACGTCATGGTGATCTCCACCACCGACCTGCAGGGCAACATCACCTACGCCAATGACCTGTTCTGCACGCTCACCGGCTTCGCCCGCGAGGAACTGATCGGCCAGCCGCACAGCATCGTGCGCCACCCGGACGTGCCCAAGGCGGTCTACAAGGACATGTGGGACACCATCAAGGCCGGCAAGACCTGGACCGGCATCGTGCCCAACCTCGGCAAGGGCGGCGTGCTCTACGTGGTCGACACCACCGTGCAACCGCTGTTCGACGGCGACGGCAACATCACCTCCTACATCAGCATCCGCCGCGTGGTGAACGACCTGATGCAGAACTACGACCTGGTCGAGTTCAGCAAGGAAAAGTTCGACGACTTCTACGAGGCCGCGTGAACGCCCTCCCGACCAGTACGCCCTTCAGCCGCCTGCTCGTGGGATTCGCGTCCGAGTCGGGCAATGCCCGCGCCCTGGCCCAGCGCTTGGGCGCGGACCTGCAGCCGCACGCGCCGCAGGTGCTCCCGTTCAACGACATCGACGTGGCCAGTCTCGGCCACGGCGATGTGCTGCTGGCGATTTCCAGCTCGTTCGGCGATGGCGAACCGCCAGCCAACGGCGAACAGTTCTTCGAAACACTGCGCCAGACCCCGACGCTGGCTGGCCTGCGCTATGCGGTGTTCGGCCTTGGTGACACCGGCTACCCCAACTTCTGTGGCTTCACCAAGGCGCTGGATGCTGCGCTGAGCGAGCGCCAGGCGCAGCCGCTGCTGCACCGCGTGGACGCCGACCTGGGTTACGAGCAGTTCTTCCAGCAATGGCGGCCGGTGCTGGGCCAGGTGCTGGAGGGCGACCTCAACGCTGGCCACGACCTGCACCTGCAGGTCACCGCCTATGGCGAAGACAATGCCTTTGCCGCCCGCATTCTCGAACGTCGCCGCTTGAACAGCAGCGACCCCGCTGCCTGGCACCTGCAGCTGGACATCGCCGGCAGTGGCATGGCCTACCGCGCGGGTGACACCCTGCACGTGGTGCCGGAGAACGATCCTGCCCTGCTGCGGGCATTGGCCACCTGGTACGGCGACAGCACCGCCGTGGCCGCCCTGCACGACCGCGAGCTGCGCCTGCTGAGCAAGGGCGTGCTGCGCGAACTGGCCAGGCTCAGCGGCAGCGAGGGATTGAAGCGCCTGTTGAAGGTCAACCAGAAGCGCGAGCTCGACGCCTACCTGCATGGCCTGGACCTGCTGGACGTGCTGCAGGACCACGCCACGCCGGACGGCGTGCCGCTGGCCCGGCTGCGCGAGCTGCTGTCACCGCGGCTGCCGCGCGCCTATTCCATCGCCTCGCATCCGTGCCACGACCAGCTGAGCCTGTGCGTGCGCGAAGTGCGCTACACCCTGCGCGGCCGCGAGCGCTTCGGCACTGCCACCGGCAGCCTGCTGCATGGCGGCGACCACGCCCGGGTGTACTGCCGTTCCAACCCTGGCTTCCACCTGCCCGATACCGGCCAGGCACCGCTGCTGCTGGTCGGCACCGGCACCGGCATCGCACCGTTGATGGGCCTGATGCAGGAACTGCAGGCCAATGCCTGCGAACGCGAAGTGCACTTGGTGTTCGGCGAGAAGCACCGCCAGCACGACTATCTGTACCGCGACCAGCTGCAGGACTGGCACACGCGTGGCGTTCTGGCTGGCCTGCATACCGCGTTCTCGCGCGATGGCGTCGAAAAGGTCTATGTGCAGCATGTGCTGCAGCAGCGTGCCGCCGAAGTGCGCGACGTGTTGGCCCGGGGCGGGCATCTGTACCTGTGCGGCAACAAGCGCCACCTGGAAGGCGCGGTGCGCGAGGCCATCGATGCCATCGGTGGCGAAGGGCGCTGGGACGCGCTGCGCAATGAAGGCCGCACGCACTGTGAACTGTATTGATCCGTAGATCCTGTAGAGCCGAGCCCACGCTCGGCTGCTTTTCGCAACACCGCCAACAGCAGCCGAGCATGGGCTCGGCTCTACAGATGCAGGTCAATCGCCGACGATACGCCCGTCCACCATGCGCGCCACCTGCTGGCCGAACATGGCCACGTCCTGCGGATCGTGGCTGATCAACAACAACGGGATGCCGGTCTTGTCCAGCACCGCCTCCAACTCCTGGCGCAGGTGCTGGCGAAGGTCATGATCCAGCGCGGAGAACGGCTCATCCAACAGCAACGCCTGCGGTTGCGTCACCAGCGCCCGCGCCAGTGCGCTGCGCTGGCGCTGCCCGCCGGAAATCTGCGAGGGCAGCAGATCAGCCACGGTGTCGATGCGGAATGCCTGCAACCACTGCTCCACCGCATCGAAGCGCTGGCCCACGCGCGGATTCAACCACCCCTTCTCCAGCCCGAACGCCACGTTCTGGCGCACGCTCAGGTGCGGGAACAACGCGTAATCCTGGAACACATAGCCCAGCCGGCGGCGCTGCGGCGGCAGATCCACGCCGGTGGCCGCATCGAACAGGGTCTGCCCCTGCACGCGCACATGACCCTGGCCCGGCCGCAGCAGCCCGGCCACCGCCTTCAAGGTCAGGCTCTTGCCCGCGCCCGAAGGCCCGAACAACACCACCTGCCGCTGCGTGCACTGCAGCGATACGTCCAACACGAACTCCTGGCCGGCCGCCTGCAGGCGACGCTGCACCTGCAGGTCAAGCCACATCGCGCAGCTCCCGGCGACGCCCGCCCACCAGCCGCGCGGCCAGCAACAGGATCACGATGCAGACCACCGAGGTGAGAATCACCAGCGCATTGGCCTTGCCGTCCTGGCCGGCCTGTACCGCCTCGTAGATGGCGATCGACAACGTCTGCGTCCGGCCCGGAATGCTGCCGGCCACCATCAGCGTCGCGCCGAACTCGCCCATTGCGCGCGCAAACGCCAGCAGCAGGCCGGCGAGGATGCCGCGCCACGCCAGTGGCAGCGTGATGCGGAAAAACACCGCCACTTCGGACACACCCAGCGTGCGTGCGGCCTGCTCCAGCTGCCCGTCCACTTCCTCGAACGCCGCGCGTGCCGGCTTGAACACCAGCGGCAGCGAGGCCACCGCCGCAGCAATCACGGCCGCCTGCCAGGTGAACACCAGGTTGATGCCGAACCACGACTGCAGCCACGCACCGATCGGACCATTGCGACCGATCAACACCAGCAGGTAGTACCCCAGCACCGTCGGTGGCAGCACCATCGGCAGGGTCAGCAGCGCATCCAGCAGCTCGCGCCCGGGGAAGCGACGGCGGGCCAGCAACGCGCCCAGCGCCACGCCCAGCACCAGATTGATCGCGGTGGCCCAGCCGGCCACCTTCAGCGACAACCCCAGCGCGGTCCAGTCCAGATCCATGCCTCAGGGCTTGCCGAACCCGTGCTTGGCCAGAATCGCCTGGCCCTGCGGCGAACGCACGAAGGCAGCGAAGCGCCGTGCCTCTGCCGGCTGCGTACTGGCCCTGGTCACCGCCAGCGGATACGCAATGCGCCCGGACACCGGCACCGCGAACGCACGGCGCACCCGTTCGGGCATCGCCTGCGCGTCGGTGGCATAGACGAAGCCGGCATCCACTTCACCGCGCGCCACGTAATCCAGCGACTGACGCACGTTCTGCGTCGTGATGATCCTGCCCTGTACCAACGGCCACAGCCCGGCCGCTTCCAGCGCGCCCTTGGCGTAGCGGCCGACCGGCACGCTGTCCGGGTTGCCCAGTGCGATGCGCTGCACACCGGCACCGGCCAGGTCCTTCAGGGTACGCGGCGCCGCCTTGGCCTGCGGCGGCACCACCACCCACAGCGCGTTCACCGCGAACACCTCACGAGTGCCGGGCGCGAGCAGGGCCCGCTGCTGGGCCTGGTCCATGGTGGTTTCGTCGGCCGAGGCGAACACATCCACCGGCGCGCCACGGCCGATCTGCTGCAGCAGCACGCCGGACGCGGCGAAGTTGAAATCGACCTTGGTTCCCTGATGCGCCATTTCGTAGGCCGCGCCCAGTTCACGGAAGCTCTCGGTCAGGCTCGATGCCGCCGAAACGGTCAGCGTGGCCGCCCAGGCCGGCACCGTGGCCAGCAGTCCCAGCAACAACAGCCCCGCTCGCATCATGGGTCGGCCCCTCGCTTGCCTGATCAGTCCAGTCCGGATTCCCGGGCCACGGCCAACGCCGCCAGCCGTTCGGGTTGCAGCAACAGCATCTCACGTTGGTTCACCGCAATCACACCCTCGTCGCTCAGCCGGCGCAGCACCCGGCTCACCGTCTCCGGCGCCATCCGCAGGTAGTTGGCGATCTCGGTACGGGCCATGCTCAGGTTGAAACGGGTGGCAGAGAAACCGCGCCGGGCATAGCGCTCGGAAAGATCCAGCAGGAACGCTGCCATGCGCTCCTCGGTGCGATGGTTGGCCGCCAGCGTGGCGACCTTGCCGATCTCGGCGCTGAGCAGGCTGAACAGCCGCGCCTGCAACCCCGGCATGCGCGTGGCCAGCAGGCTCAATCGCGGAAACGAGATCCGGCACAGGTAGACCGTATCCAGTGCCACCGCATTGCAGGGGAAGCGCGCGCCATGGATGGCGTTGAGCCCGATCACCTCGCCGGGCAGGCTGAACCCCAGTACCTGCTCGTTGCCCTGGCTGTCATCGACGAAGGTCTTGACCATGCCGGCGCGGACCGCTGCGATCGAGTCGAACGGATCGCCTGCACGGAAGAGATAGTCGCCAGCCTGGAACGGACCGACGTGGTCGACCAGCACATGCAACTCGCCCAGCGCAGCCTTGTCGTAGCCCTGCGACATGCAGGCGTCGGAGAACGCACAGGTACTGCAGAAGTGCAGCGCGTCGCCGTCATCGGCCGCTGCCGGATTGGGCGTGGCCGGTCGGGACGCAGAGGGTGCGGAGGGGTTCAGGGGCATTGCAGCAACGCAGGAACGAAGGCGCCCATCATACGACAGCGTGCCAGCCGGCCCTGCGCATCATGCGCCTACTCCGGCGCAGGTTCAGCGCGTCGCTGCGGGCCACGCTGCCGCATGCTGTCGCGCACGTCCACATCGAACTGCAGCTGCAACATGCTGTCGTCATCCAGGGCGATACCGAAGCCCAGCCCATCCCGGCAGGGCAGCCTGCCCGCCAGCGACTCAACGGCTTGGCGAGGCAGTACCAACCGGCAGAATGTCCCGCCATCGAGCAGCACTGCCTGATCGCCGGCATGCAGCGACAGCGCTACGCCCCAGCCGCCGCTGCCGCCGAAGCGGGTCAGGTTCTCGAGTGACTCGCCGGCCAGCAAGCGTGCCAGCTCTTCCTCATCCACGCGCAGGCGCATCGATTGCTGTTGCAGCTGGACCTTCATGCTGTGATGGACTCCCACTCTGATGGCGTATTGCAGTTGAGCAGCAACGCCTGATCCTCGGGTGCCAATGGCAATCGGGTCACGCCCAGGCGTTCCTGCAGGGCGCGCAGTGAACGTCGCGCCATCGGATCATCAATCAAGTCCCGCAGCACGCGGCGGCAATGATCATCGATCTGCAACCGCATCGGCAACGGTTCATCGTCGAACACCGTGCAGGCACGCGCTTGATCGGCCTGCAGCCGTTGCAACAGCGCGGGTGTCACCCGCGGCGTATCCACCGGCACCACCCAGACCGGCCCGTCAGGCATCTGCAACGCCACGCTGTAGAGGCCGCCCAGCGGGCCGCAGCGTGCGACCTGGTCCGGGATTCCGCCAAACGCCGGGTAGTTGCCGCTGACCCATACCTCGCGCGCGCCCGCCTGCTTCAACAGGCCGCGCATGTGTTCCAGCAATGTGCGGCCCTGCCAGGGCAGCAGTGCCTTGTCGCGGCCCATGCGGGCGGACAGGCCACCGGCCAGCACGATGCCGTTGATCCTCATCGCAGTAGAGCCACGCCATGCGTGGCTGCGTCGGCCGGATTCATCGGGAGAGCCTCATCCACGCACGGCGTGGATCTACTGGACCCGACGCTCCCCGAAGGGCGCGGTCAATGCCCGTGGTCATGTGTGTGGTCATCGGCATGTGCGGATGAGCTGTCCGCATGGCACAGGCTGCAACCTTCGCTCCACTGGCTGTCGCCGTCCTCGTAATGCTCCTGCTTCCAGATCGGGCACTGGTGCTTCACCACCTCGATCAACTGCCGGCAGGCGCGGAACGCCTCGTCACGGTGCGGGCTGCCGACGGCCACCACCACCGCCACATCGCCGATGCCGAGCCGGCCCTTGGCATGGGCCACATACAGCTTCAGCTTCGGCCCGAACGTCGCTTCGACCTCGGCGGCCAGGCGCTTGAACTCGTTCAGCACCAGCGGTTCGAACAGATCGTAGGTGATCCCGGTCACCCGCCGGCCCACATTGACGTCGCGCACCTTGCCGATGAACACATCGATGCCGCCGAAGCCCGGATCGGAGACCGCGGCGATGCCCTCGGCCGGATCGATCGCCGCCTGCGCGCGGTCCACGACCTTGGCGATGATCTTCTCGCTCATCGGTCAGCCTCCACTTACCGGTGGCAGGATCGCCACCCGGCCATCGTCCGGCAGCGCGTCGTGGTCGCGCAGCACCTGTTGCTGGTCGGCGAATGCCGAATAATCCAGCAGGCCGGCACGGAATCCCGGCCAACGCACCGGCAGCAGCTCGCGCAGCGCCTGGCGCAGATCGGCCACGGTGCTGCCAGCCACCTCCACCGCGATCTCGCGGCTGGCATCCAGATCGGAAAACGCACCGAACAACTGCAGATTCACCTGTTTCATCACGGCTCCTGGCTCGCCAGCTGCACCGGGTCCTGATGACCCCAGCCCTGCACACGCACCGGCGTGCCGGCAGGGGCCAGACCGCCCTCGCCTTCCAGCACCACCCAGGCGTTGGCCTGCAGCATGGACATCAAACGGAACGACTCCTGCCCGGCCAGCACGCGCGCACTCAGGCGACCCTGCGCGTCCACTTCCACCCGCGCCCGCGCGTGGAAGCGCAGGCCCGGCGGCGTGCGCACGTCGGCCTGCAGCGGCAGCGTCAGCACCGGCTCCGGTGACAGCCCCAGCAGGCGGCGCAGCACCGGCTCGACGAAGAAGCGCTGGCCCACGGCAGCGGAGACCGGGTTGCCCGGCAGGCCGAAATACAGCACGCCATTGGGCAGCACCGCAAACAGCAACGGCTTGCCGGGGCGGATCGCTACCTTGTGGAACACGATGCGCGCACCCCGTCCACGCAGCGCGTCGGGAACGAAATCGTACCGGCCGGCCGACACCGCGCCGGTGCTGATCAACAGCTGCGCACCCGCATCCAGCGCTGCATCCAGCACCGCATTGAACGCGGCCACGTCGTCGCCCACCGTGCCCTGCCAGACCACCTCGGCACCGGCGGCCTGCAGGCGGCCAACCAGGTACGGCCGGTTGCTGTCACGAATCTGCCCGGACGCCAGCGTCTGCGCCGCCTCGGTCACCAGCTCCTTGCCGGTGGCGATCACTGCGGCCCTTGGCCTTGCCACCACCGCCACCTCGCCCACGCCGATCGCATGCAGCAGGGTGCGCGCGTTGATATCCAGCACCTGCCCGGCCTGCAGCACGCGCTCGCCGTCGCTTACATCCTCGCCACGCAGGCGCACGTTCTGGCCCGGCTTCACCAATGCCTTCAGGGCAATGCGGGTCGGGCGGCCGTCCTCGCTGGCGAGGATCTCCACATTCTCGACCGGCACCACCGTGTCCAGCCCGACCGGCATGCGCGCGCCGGTCATGATTTCCCAGGCACCCTCGCCGCCTTCGGCACCGGCATCGCCGGCCGCCTGCCAGCCCTGCACCCCGAATTCGGTACCAGCTTCGAATGCCACGCCGTTGGCGCGCAGCGCGAAGCCGTCCATTGCCGAATTGTCGAACGGCGGCAACGACTGCCCGCTGTGGATGTCACCGGCCAGAGTGCGGCCGCCGGCCTCATTCAGCGGCAGATGTTCGGCCGGCAGCGGCATGGCCGCGTCCAGCAGGTGCTGCAAGGCTTCGCTATAGGCAATCATCAGTGGCCACCACCCTCGACCATTGCCAGTGCGTGGCCCAGTACCGGCGCCAGGATGTCCAGGCACTGCGCCGCCGCCTTCGGGCTGCCCGGCAATGCAAACACCAGCATGTTGCCCAGCTGCACCACCTCGGCGCGGCTCAGCCAGGCCATCGGCGTGTGCTGTGCGCTGAGTGCCCGCACCATCTGCGCCAGGCCATGCACCGGCCGCGCATTCAACGAACGCAGCGCCTCCGGGGTCAGGTCACGCGGGCCCAGCCCGGTACCACCGGTACACAGGCACAGGCGCACGCCCTCGGCGGCCAAGGCCTGCAGGCGGCCCGCCAACGGCTCGATGCCATCGGGCAGTACCTCGGCGGCTACCACCTCGCCCCCCAGCTTCTTCAGCCCGGTCACCAGGGTCGGGCCAGAGATATCCTCATAGGTGCCTTCGCTGGCGCGATCGCTCAGCGTGATCACCGCGCAGGCCGCGCCCTGCAGCCCCTTCGGCGCACGCGGCTTGAACCGCTCGCGCTCGGCCTCGTCCATGCCGTCCGGGTGCAGCCAGACACCGCGCTTGCCGCCTTCCTTGAACAGCAGGCGGATACCTTCGATGCGCAGCGCCGGTTCCACCGGCTTGCTCAGGTCGTACAGGGTCAGCAGCGCCGCGTTGACGCCGGCCAGTGCCTCCATCTCGACGCCGGTGCGCGCCTCGCTGGCGCACTCGCACCACACGCGGATCGCCTGCCTTTCCGGCACCGGTGCGCAGAACACCTGCACCAGTTCCAGCGGCAGCGGGTGGCACAGCGGCATCAGCATCGAGGCCATCTTGGCGCCCTGCAGGCCGGCAATCTCGGCCATCACCAGCGCATCGCCTTTGGGCAGGCGGCGCTCGACGATCAGCGGATAGGCCACTGGACCGGCATGCAACTCGCCCACCGCCACCGCACGGCGGCGGGTGATGCGCTTGTCACGGACATCGGCCATATGGAAGGCCGCATTCAATTCCCCACTCATCGTGTTGCTCATCCTCCGATGGAGGCCAGGTGCGGGGTCAGCCCGGTCTGGCCCTGGTGCAGTCCATGCCCGGCCGCTTTCAGGCCAAGCTGGGTGGTGATGCGTGCCAGCAGCGCGTCTTGGTCCTCGTCGCGCTGCAGCAACGGGCGCAGCGGTACGCCGAACTCGCCGAACAGGCACAGCCGCAGGTCGCCCTTGGCGGTCACCCGCAGGCGGTTGCAGCCCTTGCAGAAGTCACGCGAATACGGCGCGATGATGCCGATGCTGCCGCGATGGTCGGGGTGGCCGAACTCGCGCGCCGGGCCGGCATCGGCCGCGCGCGGGCGCTCGTGCCAGCCAGCGGCCAGCAGCTGCTCGATCACCCGATCGGCGCGCAGATGGTGGCGCTGGAAATAGGCTTCGTTGTCGCCGGTGCGCATCAGTTCGATGAAGCGCACGCTGAAGGGGCGGTTGCGCAGGTACTCCATCCACTGCGGCAGCTCGTCGTCGTTCAGGCCGCGCAGCAGCACCGCGTTGAGCTTGATGGACGGCAGGCCCAGCGCCTGCGCCAGCGCCAGGCCCTGCTGGATCTCCGGCAGGCGGTCGTGCCCGGTGATGGTGTGGAAACGCTCGCGTTGCAGGCTGTCCATGCTCACGTTCAGCGCGGTCAGGCCGGCCCGGTGCCAGCCCGGCAGGCGCCGCGGCAGCAGCGTGCCATTGGTGGTGATGGCCACCTTGCGGATTCCCGGCACCGCCGCCACGGTGGCGATGATCTCGTCCAGATCCCTGCGCAGGCTGGGCTCGCCGCCGGTCAGGCGGATCTTGCTCATGCCCAGCGCCGCAAAGGCCCGCACTAGGCGGCCGATCTCCTCCACCTGCAGGAAACGCGGGCGGCCGTCGGCCTGGTACCCGTCGGGCAGGCAGTAGCTGCACCGGAAGTTGCAGGCTTCGGTGAGCGACAAGCGCAGGTACGGAAAGCTGCGTCCGAAGCTGTCGGTGAGTTGGCTCATGGCTGTTCCGCCTCCTGGTACCACCCTGCAGCCCTGCCCCTGAACGGGTTGTCGACCCCAGCCCGCAGAGTGCGCTGGGGCGTTGAAAGCGTCAACCCGTGAGCCACGCAGCCTGAATTGGCACCGCCTGTCGTGATAGGCCCTCCTCGCCCGTCCCGTTCGCCGTGACAACCTCGACACCTGTCGCAGATTGCACGTTGCAGGCGGATCACTACGCCAGCCAGCACCGGCGGGGCTTAACAGCGTAGGACAATGTCAAAAGCGTCTCCAATCGAGTGATGTTTACAACTCTTCTGATTGGCATTGCACAGCGCCAAGGGCTCAGATGGCGTGCCACCGGAAATAGGTGGCCGGGCTTCGAACACCCGAGTTGATGTTGATGTATGCGCTTGCCAGCCGGCGCCACCTTAGCGTGGCGCCGGCTGGCAATCCGTCTGCCGGCTATGGCGGGCGGTGCGTGGGGGCCTTCGGGCCCGCCGGACTGACATCAACCCGGTGTTCGAACCACGTACCGCCCGCCACTTTTATGGGTGGCGGCTACCGATTGCCCTGCACGGAGCCTTGCCATGAACGAATCGGACTTCCCGCATCTGCACGCCTACCGCAACACCGCCGGCGACGACGGTGCGCCACAGGCTGCGCCAACAGTGGACAGGAACACCTTCATTGCCAACCTCCACCGCATCGGCTCCGGTGCTGCGGCCGACGGGCAACCCTGGCCGGAGCGTCACCAGCTGCCCGGGCGCTGCCTGGCCCTGGCCGACGCCGATTGCGCGTTGAGCGGGTTGCGGGTGGTGCTGGAAATGCTGCTGGCGGCCGAACGCACCCGTCAGAACGGCGAACCCGGGCAGTACGTGGGCGACCGGGTGATGGAGGGGTTGGTCATGGCCTGCCAGTCGTTGTGCGCCCACGCGGTGGGGCGGTTACAGCCCGAAGGGTGAATGTCATGTGCAACGGACTTCAACGAGAACCGCCTTCCACCCGACATGCCAGCGGCGTAGCGCCCTTCGCCGAGGGAATCGCGAGTGCATTCCAGCGCTCGGCCAAGGTGCGTTCGACGCGGACAGAAAATGACCGTGCCTCGGCGGGCATCTTCCCTTCAGAGAAGCCGATAGCTATCTCGAAGCGATCCAATCCGAGGTTCCCCGCCTCCAGTCCCGAGCCATCTTCCCGCTTCACTCCGACGTAGACGACAGGGCGCTTCACGTCCACCTTTGCCCTGGCAAGCTGGCGATCCAATTCAGCGCTGCCATCGAAGTACTGCATTCCTTCGTCCTTGGCGATAGAGCTGAGGGTCTGCTTGAACCGATTCACGCCCTCTTGGTCATGCACGCAGAACTGGATCATCTTGAAGGGCCGCTTTCCTACAGCCCATGCGCCGCCAGAGAATCCAAGTCCGACTCCAATCAGAAGTAGTGCTGTCAGGATCCTCACCATCATCAAGGCCCCAGTTTGCAGAGTGTGGCGGACAACGTCGCCGCAGGGCCAAAAATCATGACCCCAAACACATCTCCGCTCGGTCTTCTCAGGCCGCTTCCCTTGGATGAGGGAGACCTTGTCGGGGGTGAGGAATCTTGGCACGGAATGTCCTTCAGGGCACTGCACCCGCCATCGGCAGATGCTCGATCCGCCATGTCCTGGCGTAGATGAGAATGACGCTTCCGGTCGAGGTGGTCTCGATACGGAAACACTTCAGGCCGGACAACGGATAGCCGACCGCCTTCCAACGAAGATGAGCAAGCCCCGGCTCGTCGTCCTCGACCCTGGCGAACTCTATTCCCTCCTCCCCCAGTACGCCGAAGTTCATGAGCGCCGAGCACCCGTAGGCTTCCGAGAAGCAGACGCTTGCCTGCCGGCCGTCCGGCCAGCGCACGTGGACCCTTACCTCGTCGCATACGCCAGGTTTGCTCCTATCAATGTTGATGGCCAGCATCGTGGCGTCACACCATTCGAGCAAGTTGAAATCTTCATTCATCCACTGGAATCCGTCAGATGCATACCACGGAGGTGCGACCCCGGTCGCCCCTTCCTCTCTCTCACCGCTCCTGAAGCTCCCCAAGATTGAGATCCCGGGCCTAGGACCGCCGACTAC
The DNA here is from genome assembly GCF_051853085.1 of Stenotrophomonas sp. T8. Lineage (NCBI taxonomy): Bacteria > Pseudomonadati > Pseudomonadota > Gammaproteobacteria > Lysobacterales > Lysobacteraceae > Stenotrophomonas > Stenotrophomonas sp. T8. The sequence continues at coordinate 2,166,317 of NZ_CP195329.1, forward strand.
TGAGCTGCACCGGCTTGGATGCGAACCTCCGGCCATCCCTGCATTCAACGGCGAATTGGTAGCTCTGGGGTTCCGGCCCTGCAACGACCATCATGGGGACCGAGAATGTGCTTCCAACCGGTTTCGACGAAACTACACCTTCGCCCTCCCCGAGCATGCTCAGCTCACAATCGAGAGCGCGAACGTCACCCTGACCTGGCGGCACGCTTCCCGAGACGCGCACGATCATATCGCCACCCAATGTTGCACAGCCGGCCAGAACCAGACCGGCAACGACAGCTGCGGCACACCTCACCTTTGGCATCCCCGAATCCTCAGTACGCACTGCGACGTCTCACGCCGATAGCCATTCAGGGACGCATCAATCTCATCAATAGATACCCGCCATGATACGAATATAGTCGTCGAGCGAATCCACCCGCCGATCGACTGCAATACCACGTTCTTTTGCGAGCGATTGAAGCTCGAATATCAACACCCCATACCCCGAGTCCCAACCATGAGCTTCACCAGGCGACAGTTCCTTCGAAAATCGATCTCCAGGACGGAGCTTCCCGGAGGGCAAACGAAGCTCGTCTGCAACATGCTCCAGCAGCTCCACTACGGTTTCCTGTTCCAGGCCACTCTCCGCATAGTATCGGTCATAGAAGCCAGTTGGCGACAGCGCCTCTCTTTCTCTCAGGCTTTCCTTCATTTCCATTCGCCTCTATCCACCGCCTGCGCTGCAGCCACAATAGAGCATGGAGCCGATATCCCATAGGTCCTCCCGCACAGTCGTCACCGCGGCCCAGCAATCTTCCTGCCGAACGCCAGGGTGCTTAAAGCTTGCCGGACCATCCGATCTTCTTACACGGCCCTCCCATTCGTGAACACGGACCAGTGGCAAGGTCGATTTGGCACATACCCGAACCCACACGACGCTCGGCCGGAAAGTGCCGAATCAGGCACCGGGAAAGGAGACCGCCACGTGCCACTCACGCATCTCGCTTACTGGGTGAGACCGCCCAGCCAACTATAATTTTATTCCGCTGTAAACAAGGCCCAGCTCTTCATCGCGCATGACCCAGCGGCCAACATTTCCCTCCGGACACAGATAGAACTTGCCGCCATAGCTTGACGCTCGCGACCACGCGTTGCGGGCAAACTGAGGAAATCTCCGCATGACTCGCGCGTCGGACATCTCCGGCCTGCTCACCAGCCTACATTCTTCGGGCAAAGCAAGAGCCCCGCTGGTCAGGCGGAAAACCAGCCACGACTCATTTGTGTCCATGTCGTGCGACTCGCGTATGTTGACTGCGTCCTCAGGCAACCATGAAGGCAACCATTTCGATTCACCGATTGCTTGCCTTGAGACGGCTTGATTGCGGTCTGCATACTCTGTGCTGGCAACTTCCATGCAACCACAAAGTGCGATTGACAGCGTCACGATTGGGAGCAGCTTGGGAGCGTACATCTGAGGCATCCGAGTCATCAGCAAGGGAAGTTTCCACCGGGGTCGATAGCTCCCGCACATCTGCGAGCAACTCCCCGTACGGCTCATTTGCCCAGATGATCGTCCGAGGCGGATTGCCAGCTGATCCGCAGCGGAGTCAGCGGTGGAGTCGCCCTTGGTGTTTTGATCGAACCACTATAGTTGTAAAACAACCCGCTCGCATCCGTGGCTGCTGGCCCGGGAAGCGCAACGCCAGTTCGAACGCCACACCATCGCCATCCGGATCGGCACTCGGAATCTGGCTGCCGAACACCTCGCTCTTGTTGCTCCACTCCCAGATCGCGACATCACGCGCTGGATCGATCACCACGCGCGGCGTGCCCAGATGATCCGGCACGCCGGTAGCCGGCACATTGATCAGCGCCACCGGGTAGTTGTCCAGCCAGATGGCCTGCTGCTCCGCCTGGCCGGTGCCCGAGTAGTTGCCCAGCCACTGCCCTGCTTCGTCGTACAGGGTGATCTGCGCTACGCCACAACCCGAGGTAGGCAGCACGCGCACGCCGCGATGGTTGTAACCGTAGCCCTCAACTGTGGCGTCACCCAACTTCACCGAGCTCATGCGGTTGGCATCGTTGCAGGTGAAAGAGAAGCCCCGCGTGAGCGGGGCTTCGGATATGCAGCTCACTTAAATTCCTCCTGCACCAAGAAACAGGAGCATCAGCAGAATAAATAATTGCAGCGCCGCAACGATGATGGCTAACCATTTCGGAATCCTGCTCGCGAACAAAAACATGATCACGTTAAGCCCTACAAACATAGCCGGTATTGCAACGTAAAATTTCGCGCCTCCAAGATACGGATATGGGAAGCCTCTCACAGCACCCGGGTAGCCAGGAGCATCTCGTCCTGCGACAGCAATGAATCCCAAAATAGATTTTACGAACCATACGAGCAGAAACAGAGCGAACACCAATCGGCGCCTTGAGCCCTTCTTTAGCACATTATTCATGGCCCCAAAGACCTCGCAGCGCGGGAACCGAGATACTCAAAAATCATCGACCCCATAAGCTGATTCATGATCGGATTCGGCCCGATAACAGCTCCAACGATATGCGCACCCACCACACCGCTCCTCTGTTGAATTGAAATAGTGACCGATCCGCCAAATTGGTGACCTGGCAAAGCCACATTCTTGATGGTTCTCCCGCAAGGATCAACGGTCTGATTGATCGGATTTCCTTTTATCAGACCTGGCAGCACAAGGTAGCGGCTTCCGTCTTGCTGGCCCGGGAAGCGCAACGCCAGTTCGAACGCCACACCATCACCATCCGGATCGGCACTCGGAATCTGGTTGCCGAATACCTCGCTCTTGTTGCTCCACTCCCAGATCGCGACATTCCGCATCGGGTCAATCACCACGCGCGGCGTGCCCAGATGATCCGGCTGCACGTAGGTCAGTTCGGGCACACCGGTGCCCGGCACATTGATCAACGCCACTAGGTAGTTGTCTAGCCAGATGGCCTGCTGCTCCGCCAGGCCGGTGGCCGAGTAGCTGCCCAGCCACCGCCCTGCTTCGTCATACAGGGTGATCTGCGCTACGCCACCGGCCCGGGTACGCAGCACGCGCTCGCCGCGATGGTTGTAACCGTAGCTTTCCAGCACGGCATCACCCTGCCTCACCGCGTTCATGCGGTTCGCATCGTTGTAGATGAACGTCTTGCTACCGAAGCTGGAGTGTTGCCCGCTGCGTCATGGCTGCTACCTCGCCATCCACCGCAGCCAGGCGATGGCTGGTTGGGGGATAGGTGTAGCTGGCGGTGCCTGCCGAAGTGGTCAGCGGGGTGCGATTACCGGTGGAGTCATAATTCTCAAGCCCCCTCTTCGAAGAGGGGGTTGAAAAGGCACGCTACTCTTGTGATCCACCATCCAGATGCTGCTTCCTCCTCAAGGCAACGAGATAGAAGGCTGTCGCAGCCAGGAACGCGCCACACACATCCCAGATTCGGTCAAAACCACAGCATCAAAGCCGAAAGTGCGAGCCAAATCACAGAGAATGTAAGAAGCCACCTGCGTGTCAGTTTCATAGGGCTCACTGCAGAGCTTGAATTCCAGCCATAGCGCAGACGATAGCAGCTCCAACCTAATAGCTCGCCAGCGCTCCTCCCCCCACTGTTGCAACACCGGCAACAAAGGGCACTTCAACAAACAACGTCAGAACGGACGCACCAGACACCGGCAAAGTCAACCATGTCGGAGGTTGGACGTAGGACATGCATGACTTGAAGTACTTGCCACAGGTCTTTTTATGAATGGGCGCATCAGAATCATTATCGTCTTCGCACAATCTCAGAGAGACGGACTGTGAAATCGGATCCCCACCAACGTGCGCAAAGCTTGAAATCGAATGAGCGCAACTTCGCCCTAGCTGACCTATTGCGCAGGCGCGCTGGCCCATGCGTGAGCATCAGGGGCAACGCCGACATCAAGGGCTGTCCATACTGACGGAAACAGAGCCGTTTTCGCTAAGCCAGACGTTCACGTAGGTATCTGGGGGAGGTATCCGATTGATCGACGCCCCTGCAGGAAGGATCTCCCAGCTGGTGATCGAGCCGCAAACTGTTTTATGGATCAACCTGCGACTGTCCAACCCCCGTCTGGCCAGTTCGGTAACAACCGCTTCGGGAGGCTGGCGATCAAAGCCTTTGAAGGCAGTGCAAGTCTTTCCAGTCTGACCCATGGGGTACGTTGAACTCTCAGCATCATCCCGGCACCCCAGCTGGCCCAGAACGAGCGAGAAGATGGCCAGTATCCGAATGCATCGCATTGCCTGTTGCTCCTTCCTTTACTGCCCTGCTGTAGGCCTTGTCTACTGCGGCGCCTCCGAGTCCTCCATCGCGCAGCCGAGTTGCGCAGATCATCCACTCTTGATATGCGCGACACTCAAGCTCATTAGCCAGCTGCCGATGCTCGATCCCGCCATACCCAGTCCTATGGGAATGCGCTTGCACCTTTAGGCCTACCCACGCAGGCATTAGGAACCCTCTTTTCCAATAACGCCTTATGGTTTTGCTTCGGCGTCCTTTTTCAAACACCGCAGATCAAACGCTCTCATGCTATGCCACGGACCTTCCTGGAGGGCTGAGGAGCTCCATGTTTCATGTTTCATGTCTCACACATTAAGAATCCGGCGGATCACCGGAGAGTCGATCAGCAGGTTCTCGCTGAGCGCTCTCGCAAGATCCTGCAATCGAACAGATAACCATTCACACCTGACACCGGATCAAGACGAATTCCAGCTAGCTGTAAATCGTGAAAGTGATACCCATACAATCTGCCGCAACCATACGTCGCGCGTGAGCCTCCAGGCGGAGCTTACCGATTGGCTTTCACTCCTTTAATAATAATTGCCATAAACATGCCGCAGATCAGGAGCGCCCCCAGCGCCATTGGCAACATTACAAAATAATCGCCCCTCTCAAGGTGGCCAATCGCATACGCCTTCAATACAAGATAGGACGAGGACCTCAAGAAGATTAGTGCAAAGAACAACAAACCAAGCCAATTAAATATTTTCTTGCGCATATGCATATCATCTCCATTATTTGCAATTGCACCCGGACCCACCCGAAACATCCTTCACCGCCTTCATGGCATCCAGTGCATCCTTGTCAGTGGCTACGCGTTGCAACAGTTTCCGTGTGGCCTTAAGGTGACCGCTGAACGTCAAGCCAAACGACAACAGCTCTCCCGTCTTCGCGCCAACTGGCCCCAGCAACTCCCCGCCCACCTCGGTGTAGATGGATTCTCTTTCCTTTCCATCTTGAGCGGTTTGTATCGCTGACACTCCATCGTACGCCGTTGCTCCACCATTCACCATTACCAGGAATCCGGGGATTGCAACTTCGGGCTGCAGAGACAAAACACCGGCAATGGTGGCTCCTGCGCCATTCACAGCTTCCAAGCCTCCAAAGGTGACGTCTGCCACACCGAACGTCATGCCTAAGTAGTCGACGCACTCGCAGGGACACAAACCAAGTGGATCTATCAAAGACGACGGGACGCCACCTGCGTATCCGTATGTGCTGATCCCGCCCCTGAGTCCAATGCGATCACTCTGCGAATACCGCCCCACTGCAGGGTCGTATTCCCGCTGGTAGTTGTAGAACAGCCCACTCGCATCCGTCGCCTGCTGGCCCGGGAAGCGCAGCGCCAGTTCGAACGCCACACCATCGCCATCTGGATCGGCACTTGGGATCTGGTTGCCGAACACCTCGCTCTTGTTGCTCCACTCCCAGATCGCCACATCACGCACCGGATCGATCACCACGCGCGGCGTGCCCAGATGATCCGGCTGCACGTAGGCAAGTTCCGGCACGCCGGCGCTCGGCACGCTGATCAACGCCACCGGGTAGTTGTCCAGCCAGATGGCCTGCTGCTGCGCCTGGCCCGTGGCCGAGTAGTTGCCCAGCCATTGCCCCGTCTCGTCATACAGGGTGATCTGAGCAGCGCCACCAGCCGGAGTACGCAGCACGCGCTCGCCACGATGGTTGTACGCGTAGCTCTCCAGTGTGGCGTTACCCTGCTTCACCGCGTTCATGCGGTTGGCATCGTTGTAGGTGAAGGTCTTGCTGCCGATTCGGGTGGTGTTGCCCACAGCGTCATGGTTGCGCGCTTCGCCATCCACTGCGGTCAGCCGGTGGCTGGTTGCGGGATAGGTGTAGCTGGCGGTGCCTGCCGAGGTGGTCAGCGCGGTGCGATTGCCGGTGGCGTCATAGGCATAGGTTTCGATCGGGGTGCCGGTCGTGCCGTCCTGGGTCTGGGTCAGGCGACCCAGCGCGTCATAGGCATACTTGGCCAGCACCGTTGAGCCTGTGCCGTTCTTCAGCTCGGTGATCGAACCGACGGGATCGTAGCCATAGCCCAGCGACAGGCCGCCCGCGGCCGGGTCATGCACCGCCTGCGGGCGGTAATCCAGATCCAGCGGACGCTGCAGCTGGCGGCCGTTGCCGTAGGTCCAGCCGGTCGCCGGGCCGAAGGCCGCATAGGTCACGTTGTTCACCACGATCTGGCGCGCCTGGCCGGGGCGGGTCAGACCGATCTGGCTGATGCGCCCTTGGGTATCGCGCACGTAGTCGGCCACGCTTCCGTCGGGGTAGGTCAACGCGGTCAGGCGGCCCGACTTGCTATAGGCGTAGCGCAGCGTGCTGGCAACGCCGTTGACGGTCTGTACCTTGCGGGTGACCTGGCCGAAACGGTCATAGCAGTACTGGGTACTGCCATTGGCGTGCAGCACCTGCCCCAGGCGCCCCTTGGCGAAGCGCTCGTCGGCGGCACAGGCGGCCGGCGCCACGTCATAGCTGTAGCCCACGTCGAGATTGGGGTCCGGATAGGCGATGCCGATCAGGCGGTTGAGTGCGTCGTACTGATAGGTGGCGGTGACGCCACGCGCATCGGTAGCCGTCTTGCGATTGCCGGCCGCGTCCACGGTGAAGCTGCTGGCGCCACTGTCCGGGCTGACTTGCCCGGTCAGATCACCGAAACCGTTATAGGCATAAGTGGTGTGCAGGCCTTTCGGGTCGGTGACCTGGGTGACCTGGTCCAGCGCGTTGTACTGGCTGCGGATCTCCGCCGCGACGCCGCCCACATCCTGCAGGGTCTGCGCCAGGCGGTTCAACGGGTCGTACTGCTGGCTGGTCACGCGCTGCAGAGCGTCGGTCACGGTCTGCCGGTTACCGTTGGCATCGTAGGCAAAGCCGGTGGCGTGATTGCCTGCGTCCTTCAGTGCGGTCAGCTGGCCGAGTGTGTTGAACGTCCGCGCCAGGGTACGGCGCAGGGTACCGCCTGCATCGAGCGTGTCTTCCTTGAGGCGATTGCCGGCATTGTCCAGCGTGTAGTGAATCGTGTTGCCCGCGTTGTCCTCGATATCGGTCAAGCGCAGCGCCGCATCGTAGACATAGGAAACGCTGCTGCCGTCGGGCTCGGTGATCTGTTGCACCTGGCCGGTCGGCCAGTAGCTGATCTGGGTGACCCGATTCTCGGCAGTGGTCGCGCCACGCGCGGTGACCGAGGTTGGCCAACCGCGAGCATGGTAGGTGTAGTCGGTGACCACGCCGTTGGCATCCTTGACCGACAACGGCCGCCCGAACGCGTCGTAGGCCAGAGTCTCGACCGTCTGGCCCAGCGCATTGGTCACGCTGCGCAGGTCGCCCTTGCGATAGGTGCAGGCACCTCCGATCGCGCACCCTGCATCATCCGCCGAGTAATAGGCATAGGTAACGACATCGGCCACATCCGTGCGCGGGCCATCCACACTCTTCAGCAGCCCCTCCACCGGGCAGCTGCCTGCCGCTGCCACATCAGCGGCTTCGCAGTACGTGTAGCTGGTGATGCGCGTCTGACCGGAAGCGGTGTCGGTCACCGTGTTGGCCGTCGGCTGGCGTCGGGAATTGAAGGCCGTGCGGGTTTCGCGGCTACCGATCCGGGTGGTCAGTACCGCATTGGTTTCGACCTCGCGCGCGGTGGTCACAACACGCTGCTCGGGCAAGCCGACCGCTTCGGTCACGGTATGGATGCTGACGGCACGACCGCTTACCGGATCGGTGCCCTGCGCATAGGTGTGCTTGGTCTGGATGCCGCGGCGATCGGTGTAGGTATCCAGGCGCCGGCGGAAGTCGACACTCTGGTCGTAGTAGGTTCGGCTGACGGTTCCCTGCGAATCCGTCAGGCCGGTCACCTTGCGCGACGGCGCGGTGTCGCCGCCGGGTGTCAGGGTGTAGTCGGTCTGCCGCCCCAGCGCGTCGGTCACCACCGCACCGCCATTGGGGCTGTAGGCCAGTGTCACGCCATCGGCACCGCCGGCATGCTGACTGGAGATCACACGACCGATGGAATCGTAGGTAAAGGTGCTGTAGCGGCGACCGTCCTCGGCGGTGATGCCGGTCAGGTGCTGGGGGAAGTCCTGGTTCTCGTAGTGATACGTCCGCACACCACCACCCGCATAGGTCACCGTGGCGACCTGGTTCTGCGGCGTGTAGGTATAGGTGGCGAGCGCAATGCCTTCGACCAGCACCGAACTGATCAGCGCCTCATAGTCGTTGGACTGGTAAACGAACTCCAGTGTGCGGCCACTGCTGTGCGTGACCGCCGCAAGGCGGTCGCTGTCGTCGTAGATATAGGTCAGCGACGTGCCATCCGCGAAGCGCTTGGCGGCCAGACGCCCGTCCGCGCCGAAGGTCGAGATGGAATCCGCCGAGTACAGTGTCCAGTTGCCGTTCTGGACCAGACGGTCACCACTGTCGTCGTCCGCCTCATAGGCTTGGCCGATCTTCTTGAATGCACGCTGGAAACCGGTGCTTTCAATGATGCCCACGCTGTCAACGCCGTCCAGTGCCAGGTGGGCGCCCAGCGAATGGGTCCAGCCATAGCCGAAGCCACCGGATGAGGTGGAGATGCCGGAGTGATAGAAGCGCGTCAGCGCGATCCAGCCCAGATCGAAGTCCGGCGCGATCTCGTACTTCTCGCCCGTTTTGACATCACATGGGTTGCCGACATTGCCGTCGCAGGTACCGCCGTTGGAGGCCGGGTCCTTGTCGGGAATCGGACTCATGTTCGCCGCTGTATCGTTGCGGGACATGGGGCAGCTACCGTTGCCGCCGTCCTTGTCGCACTTCTGCGACTTCGAGGTGATGGTTGCAACGAATTCTTCGCTGACGCAGGCGTTGTGTGTGTTGGACCACTGCGTGAAGGGGATCGGGCAGTTCAAGCGTCGCATGCGAGCAAGCCCTGTCGTTCCTGCGTCGAAGGGCACGCACGGAGACTCCGCCGAATTGCTGCCCAGCATGCCGGTGACCCGGTACTCCCTGACCTCCGAAATTCCGTCCATCCCTGGAGCAGTTGGGCCCCATTCTCCTTCCGGCACAGCAGTTTCCCCAGGACACTGGGGATTGATGTCCTGCAAGTCTGCAATGAGCGCTTCCAGCACTTCCTCTTCGGACAGGAAGCCACCATCACCCGCGCCGTAGTAAGTCCAGTCAGGATCGGAGGGCTGAGTCTTTCCCATCCAGTAGGTAATCGCCGTGTTTCCGTTCAAGTCCACGACTTTCGACTTGATCTTGTCGACGTACTGCCAGCCGAACTGGAACTCCGGCGGGAAGGGGCTGGGCGCCGGCAGATTCTTGATGCCGGCCACCGCCGCCTGCTGGGTCTTGTACTGGGTCGCATCGCCACCGGGCTGCGAAATACGCCAGGTGATCTTGCTTTCCTGCGCCTGTACAACAGCCGGCGCAATGCAGCCAGCGGCAACAATCGCCAGCGCGGCACGCGAGAGGGTCTTCAGTCGTTCCAACATCCCTGTTCTCCTTCCTGGACGAACACAGCGCCGGCGGGAACGAGAACGCGGAGCTGAGCCCACGCGTCGTGCATCGGATCGTCCCTGGTCCGGAATGCGGCAGTGCCACATGCCGCCTTTATCGGCGAGGACGCTTGCACATTCAAGTGTGGAGTCGCGTAACCGGTCACAGATTCAAGCATCCGTGGCCATTCAGCGGCCTACGCCGGGCTCCCATGACTTCCTCTACAGGGAGTCCGTGTTCATAGCTCACAAAACTACCAGCACAATCTCCCACACACGCCCTGCTCTTCCCGGGCTTCACACGCGGCTCGCACCGCTACCTGGCAACCGGCCTCACCCTCCAGCGCGAGGAACCCGCTGCGGTGGTGGCCGCGATTCAATCGGTCTCCGACACCTCGAAGTAGCAGTTCCAGGCAACGGCTTCGCCCGTTGTTCCCCGCTACCGCCCACGCAAGCGCACCGCGAAGTACCGCGCCGGGGAAAGGCCAAGCGCCTTCTTGAACATCGTGATGAAGGCCGTCACCGACTCATAGCCCAGCGTCTCGGAAACGCGTTGTACCGGTGCGCCCGTGGCAAGTTCCCGAATGGCGATGAGCAGGTGCAGCTGCTGCCGCCAGCGCCCGAAGGACAAGCCCGTTTCCCGTTCGATGAGCCGGGTCAATGTGCGCTCGCCCAGGGCCAGGCGCACCGCCCACTGGCTGATGGTGCTGCGATCTGCCGGATCCGCCGACAGCGCCGCCGCCAGCGCACGCACCTTCGGGTGATGGCTGACCGGCAACGACAGATGCTCGGCCGGCATCTGTACCAGCTCGTCCAGCAACACCCGCGCCAACCGGTCGGTGTGGCTGCCATGCGGGTAGTCCAGCGGCGCGTCGGCCAGGTGCAGGATCATCTCGCGCAGCATCGGCGAGATCGCCAGCGTCACGCACTGCGCCGGCAGGTCGACGACGCCGGGCTCGACGAACAGGTAGCACAGGCGCGCGTTGGCGGTGGCGCGATTGCTGTGCGGCATGCCGCCCGGGATCCAGACGCCACACTGGGGCGGCACGATCCACAACGCATTGGCCACTTCGCAGGTCACCGCGCCATGCAGCGCAAGAATGAGCTGGCCCTTGCGGTGTTCATGCACGGGAATCTCTGCGTCGTGCTCGGCCACCTGCAGGCGGCTGGCAACCGCCGGGCGGTCGGTCTTGTCCGGGTCCAGGTCAAAGCCGGGGAGCGAAATGCGAGCCATTCTCACATTGACCGGTTTTAGCGATTGATTGTCATTGTAGCGAAATTAGTCGTTGCGGCCGATCACTAGCATGAGCCGCATGCACCTCCCCACACCTTTCCTTCCCCACCTGCTCCAGGCATTCGCCCGATTGAAAAGCCCTGCCCTCCGGACCGACCAGGAGGCGGTGCTGTTCTCGCTCAAATGCCTGCTCGCCGCGTCGCTGGGGCTGTATGTCTCCCTGCGGATCGGCCTGAATCGCCCGTTCTGGGTGATCGGCACGGTCTATCTGGTGTCGCAGCCCCTTTCCGGGGCGACACTCAGCCGCGGCCTGTTCCGCCTGCTCGGTACCGTGGGCGGGGCCGTCGCCACCGTCGCGCTGGTGCCACGTTTCGCCAATGCCCCCCTGATGCTGAGCGCCGCACTCGCCACGTGGATGGCGCTGTGCCTGTACCTGGCGATGCTCGACCGCACGCCGCGTGCCTATGCGTTCCTGCTGGCCGGCTATACCACCAGCCTGATCGGGTTTCCGGCGGTGATGGTGCCGGCAGACGTGTTCACCATTGCCATCACACGGGTGCAGGAAATCGCCATCGGCATCCTGGCGGCTACGCTGGTACATGGGCTGGTGCTGCCGCGCCGGGTTTCGTCGCGCGTGCACGCACGGGTTGCTGCCGTGCTGGATGATGCGGAACGATGGACACGGGACATGCGCGCCGGTGCATCGGACACGGTGCTGGTGACGGACCGCTCGAAAGTGGCAGCCGACCTGCTTGATCTGCACGTGTTGTCGATCCACCTGCCCTTCGACAGCGCCCACGGCGTGGCCCAGGTGCAGATCCTGCGCGCCCTGCATGACCGGATGCTGGACGTCCTGATGCTGTCCAGCGCGGTGGAAGATTCCATCGCTCGGCTGCGTTCACCGCAGGCCGGCACAATGGATGCAAGCGGCTGGCGCGATCTGCTGCAGGCCAGCCTCGCCACGCAACAGGCCGAGCTCGACCTGGCCCACGCCGACTGCCGCGTGCTGCAGGCGCAACTGCACACTGCCCGGCCCGACTGGCGCCTGCATGTACCTGCTCGCCTTGCCCGACATGCGCGTGGTGCGGCGCTTCACCGGGATCATCAGCTTGCCCTGCGCAGCGCGCTGGGCGCGTTCGTCGGCATCCTGCTGAGCTGCGTTCTGTGGATCGTCACCGGCTGGTCGGAGGGCGCCACGGCGGTGTCCATCATCGGCACGGCGTGCGTGCTGTTCGGCACGATCGAAGCGCCTGCGCCGCATGTCATGCGCTATCTGGTGGGGTCATTGATCGGCGTTGCCGTCGGCCTGCTCTACGGTCTGCTGATCTTCCCCGCGTTGTCCGATTTCGTCGGCCTGATTGCCGCGCTGGCGCCTGCGCTGCTGCTGTGCGGATCGTTCCTGGCCCGGCCTCCCTTCATCATGGCTGCGCTGGGCGTGGTGCTGACGTTTCCGCTCATCGCGGGACTGGGGGCGACCAATACGGTCAACATCGTCGGCGCACTCAACAACAGCGTTGCATTGTTCATCGGTACGACGGTGGCACTGTGCAGCATGCAGCTGTTCCAGACCGCCGATGCGGGCCGCAACCGCGCTCGGCTGGAGCGTTCGATCCGCCGGGACATCGCACGACACGCCGCCGGACAAGGTGATTTGACCCGGGCCTGGCTCAGCCGCATGCTGGATCGAATCGGGCTGCTCGCTCCCAGGCTGCAGGGCCGTTCCAGCGCGGCACACGACCTGCGGGCATTGTTTGCGGAGGTTCGTGCGGCACGTGCATCCAGCCAACTCCGCGCACTGGGCAGGCGCCTGGTCGATCCGCGCACGCAGTCGCTTCACGCCGCGCTGGTCGAGCGCATCGCCGCACATTTCAGGATGCGCACACGCGCGCCAAGCAGTGGCGACATCCATCTTCTGAAACTGCTGGACCGCATGCGCGAGGCTGCCGCGGCCAGCAGCGGGGCTGATCGGGAGCAGCTGTCGCACCTGCTCTGCGGGTTGCGCCGCGACCTTCTCGTATCTCCGCTCACTCATCGGCGCTGAGCTCATGCTTCCTGATCTTTCGATTGACGGCGTGCTGATTCCCGGCCTGCTTGCGGTGGCCGTCGCCGCGCTGGCGGTGTCGGTACTGACCTCACGTTTCCTCGCCAGCCTCGGTCTGTACCGGTTGTTCGCCGCGTGGCCACTGGTGGGCCTGTCCCTGTTCGTGATCCTGGCGGAGCTGATGATCCGGCTCGCGCCCCTGTTCGAGAAATGAGATGAAACACACGCTTGCTGTCATCGGGCGCTGGAGCGCAACCCTGGTGGTGTTCGCAATTGCCGTCGTCGCTGCACTGGCCATCTGGCATCGCTACGAAACACGCCCGTGGACGCGCGATGGGCGGGTGCGCGCCGACGTGGTGCGCGTTGCGTCGGACATGGGGGGATTGGTCACCCAGGTGCTGGTGCACGACAACCAGCGGGTGAGCGCCGGACAGCTGCTGCTGGTGCTGGACCAGCCGCGCTTCGCTGCCGCACTTGAGAAGGCCGACGCAGCGGCCAGCAGCGCACGCGCCACGCTGGCACTGGCCCGCCGCGAATCGACGCGGGACGACGCACTGGGCAACCTGGTCGCTTCGGAAACCCGCGAACGCAATGCCGCCAAGGTCGATACCGAGCTGGCCGCCCTGGCGCAGGCGCGGGCCGAACAGCGCGTTGCCCGGCTCAATGTGCAACGCACCGAGGTGCGTGCGACCACCGATGGCATCGTCACCAACCTGGACCTGCACGCGGGCGACTACCTGCAGCCGGGGGCACAGGCGCTGGCGCTGATCGACACCCGCAGCCTGCGCATCGAGGGCTATTTCGAGGAAACCAAGCTGGCCTGCATCACCGAGGGCGATGCCGCCGTGGCCCGGCTGATGGGCGACGACCACGACGTGCGCGGGCACGTGGATACCATCGCCGCCGGCATTGCCGACGATCAGCGCTCAAGCACCCACAACCTGCTGCCGGCGGTGGCGCCGACCTACACCTGGGTGAGGCTGGCACAGCGGATCCCGGTACGCATCCGCATTGATGATGCGCGGCCGGATACCCGCCTGATCGTCGGTCGCACTGCGAGTGTGACCATCACGCCCTCGGCACAGGGAGCCTGCAAGTGAGCTTGCGAACACTATGCGGTGGGCTGCTTGCCCTGCTGCTGCCGATGACGGCCTGCGTCTCCGGCCCCGACTATCACCTGCCTGCGAATGCCGTCGCAGCTTCACAACGGGCTGCGCGGGCGTTCGTCTCAGGCCAGGACGCACCGTTCAGCCACGACGCGCCACCGGATCGATGGTGGCAACTGTATGGCGACCCTCAGCTTGACGCCTACGTACGCGAGGCACTGGCGGCCAATACCGACCTGCGCGCCGCCGATGCCAACCTTCGGCGCGCCACCGCGACCGTGCTGGAGTACCGCGCGCGCGGTGCCGTGCAAGGGGACGTGGATGCATCCGGCACGCTCGTCCATGCCGGTGGCTACACCCAGGCGTCGGCCGCGCCGCAGTCGTACGCGCTGGGCCTCCACCTCTCCTATCCACTGGATCTTGCAGGTGGCATCCGCCGCGGCATCGAAGCCGCCAACGCGGACGCGGAGGCCATCGCTGCGGCACGGGACCAGGTCCGCGTGGTCGTCGCTGCAGCTGTCACCCGTGCCTATCTCCAGATCTGCACAAGCAATCACACGCTCGCTGCGACCCGGCATGTGCTGGCGATACAGCGCGCCACGCTGGAGGCAACCCGTCGCCTGGCTGCAGGCGGGCGTGGAACGGACTTCGATGTCAGCCGTGCCGGAGCCGCGGTCAACCGCAGCGCGGCGGCGGTACCGCACCTGCTGGCAGAACGCCAGGCCGCACTGTTCGAACTGGCCGCACTGATGGGCAGGGTCCCGGCAGACTATCCCAGGGAGGCCGAAGCCTGCCCCCAGCCCCCTGAGCTGCAGCAGGCGCTGCCGGTCGGTGAGGGCTGGCAGCTGCTCCAGCGGCGCCCCGACATACGTGCCGCCGAGCGGAGCCTTGCCGCGGCCACGGCCATGATCGGCGTAGAGACCGCGGAACTCTATCCGCAGGTCACCCTGGGCGCGTCCCTGGGCACGGCGGGCATGCGAGGGCAGCTGCTTTCCGCCAACGGTTTCGGGGCGAGCGTCGGGCCGCTGCTGTCATGGCACTGGCCCAACCGCCGCGTGGCCAAGGCCCGCATCGCAGCGGCCGGTGCCAATGCAGATACCGCTCTTGCTTCCTTTGACGGCGCGGTGCTGCAGGCACTGCGCCAGACCGAGACTGCGCTTTCTGCCTGCACGCAGGAGCTCGAACGCGAGCGCAGCCTGGCACAGGCGCGTGGGGACGCAGCGCGGGCCGCGGGGCAGGCGCAGCAGCTCTACCGTTTCGGCAGGATCGATTTTCTCGATGTGCTTTCGGCCCAGGCCGCACTGGCAGATGCGGAGTCCGCGTTGGCCGCATCGCGCGCGGACCGGGTCGATCGCCAGATGGATCTGTTCCTGTCACTGGGCGGTGGTTGGGGCGCAACGGATCCGGCCCGGGACGGGACCCGGTGATCCGTTCCGGGGCGGCGACTGCACGTCACGCCGTGTGTTCAGGAAAGTGCCGCGCACACCCGTATTCATTCACGCTGCCTGCCCTATATTCCCGCCACAGCGCCGCATGCCGCGGCCATGACGGAGGCATCTCCATGAAGACCACACGTTTGCTTGCCATCGCCTTGACCACCGCCACCGCGTTGGCTGCGGCCCCCGCCTTCGCCGATCCGCCGCACCACGCCCGCGGCAACGGCCCGCCGCCGCATGCAGGCGGCCCGCACAACCGCGATGCGCCGCCGCCGGGCTGGCAGAAGAAGGCCTGGCGTCGTGGCGACCGCCTGCCCTGGGCCGAAGTGGACCGCCGCTACTGGGTAGACGACTACGCGCGCTACGACCTGCGCAATCCGGGTCGCGGCCAGCGCTGGGTGCGCCAGTCCGACACCGAGTATCTGTTGGTGGAGATCGCGACCGGCTTGATCATCGACGCGCTGCATCGCTGAGACCTCCTGCGGTGTCCCTCCGCGCGGCAGCACGCCACGTGGAGGGATACTCACGACCGGGGCTGTGACGGTCGGCGGCGCTTGCGCCCCCGACGCTGCACCTGCCTCCGCGGCCGCCCGGCATGCATGCCCTCCCGCAGTGCGATATACGCGCACATCAGCGCTGTGGCAAACAGTCCCATCGCCACCAGTATTTCGAATCCCCGATCACCGAAGAGCAGGCGAATGGAGACCTCCAGTGAGCACAGCCTGCCACAGCGCAGGCCCTGCTCGTTGAAGCCATGGATGAGCACCAGTACGCCCATCAGTCCGCACAACGCCATCAGGGCCAGGCTTGCGATGAAGACGAAAGGTCGATGGATGCGCATGCGTTCGTCGCGGTCTTCTAGGGTGACGTCAAGCGCGACGTTGCGAGCACGCGATCGGAAGCATCCAATTCCACCGACCAGGCTTCGGTATCCAGGCCCAACCGGTTCTCATACCACCATCGCTGCGCACAGAGACCACTGCATTCACGGCTGGCATAGCGGGTAAAGGGAACACCGGCATGCTCCACCACGTCAAGTTGCCCCATTGACAGATCCCCTCCTGCGCCGCGCGCCCGCGCATCATCCGCGCAGACCTTCCTCAACGTCAAACCGGCCTGTTGCGGCGCCCGTCATCCGTGCTGGCGTGCGCCGACCGATGATTCAGGATGAACACAGGGACGCCCGTCGATGGCAGGCAAGAGCCGGAAGGACAGGATCGCGCAGGAGATCGGCCTGTTCATGCAGCAGTACGCGCGCAAGGCGCAGCGCCATGCAGAACCCTGCGACCGGCCGTACGACCGGGGCTGGAAGCGCGGCTCAAGCGCTTGCCGCCCTAAGAAGTGGGTAGGCTGCTTTCCGCAGAGCATGACGAGGATGACCAGCCCCGTTGCATGGGCCAGGCGCGCCATTGTCGTGACGTTCTGTATCGCGCTATGCGCCTGCGGTATGGTGATGGACAGTTCGTTCGACACCCTGCAGGAGGCGCTTGACTCCGACAGGGTGAACAAGGGGTGGATTCCCGGCTGGGTGCCGCAAGCGGCGACCGATCTGCGGGAGGTACATGACCTCGACTCGAACACCAGCGCGCTGGCCTTCACCAAACCCCCTGCGGTATCACTGCAGCTGCCGGCGGATTGCCAGGCAACGACATTCAGTAGCAGCGATCCTGTTGCGTTCGATCGATACTGGTGGCCGGGCGACGGGACGCTCAAGTCGTCGTACCGCGTCTTTCGCTGCGCGCCCGAATCCCGAAAATCCGTCTTCGTCGCCGTCAACACGGCCGAAGACCACGTGCTTTTCTGGCGAACCTACGCGCGCTGATGCGCGAGCGGCACCCCAGGACTTCTCGGTGATCTATTCGATCCGCGATTCACGCAGCCCGGCCGATTGAGCGATCTGTCAGACTGGCGCACACCTTTCGTCCATGCCCGCCAGACCCGATGACCCGCATTGCCGACCTCAGCGCCGACCAGCTCGCGCACCATGCCCTCAACATCTTCATCGCCCAGGGCCGTCACGTCGAAGGTGCGCGGGTGATCTACCGGGCGCTGCAGCTGGACCCGCATCATCCCGGTGCCCTGCGCTGCCTGAGCGATTTCCTGGCCCACGAGGGCACCGAGCCCTTCGCGGCGGCCACGCTGGAGCACGCCCTGTCCGGCGCCGTTCCACTGAATGACGATGCGCGCCGGATGCTGGATGACCTGCGTTTCCTCGACATCTGGTCCTGGGGATTCTCGCGGCACGTCTCTGGCGAAGCCAACCTCAACGGTGATGCCTTCCAGCGGCGCGAGGACTTCGTCTTCGATGGGCCGGCCTATGCGGCCTTCCTCAACACGGTCACCGAGCCGGCCGGTTCATTGCAGGGCGCCTTCCAGGCCGCAGTCCGCATCTGCGGGCTGATGTCCGGCCTGCTGCGCCATGCGGAGAAGGACAATCCGGCGTTAGATGACGTGCTGCGATCCTCCGCCTTCGTCGAGACCGAGGCGTACCCGGCATGGTTGGCCTCGCCGACGGATGAGCTGGACGCCCTCGACCAGGCCATCCAGGCGCAGCGCCAAGGCGGCTGAAGGAAAATCCAACGGGCGTCCGACGCCTTCCCGACGCCTGCCTGCACATCCTGTCGTGAGGTCAACTCATGGCAGGACCGGCATGCAGCCACTTCACCCCAGGGACAGCGGCAAGTACCCGCACGGCAAGACCGGGCTTCGCCGTATCTTCCATACGCTGATCCATTCGCGCGATGGCTTCATTGCCACCTTCCGTGGCGAAGCAGCCTTCCGGCAGCTGTTGCTGCTGCATGCACTGCTGATCGCCACCGCGTTCCTGCTGGACATCAGCAGGGTCGAACGCGCCGTGGTGCTGGCGGCCTGCTTCATCAGCCTGCTGGTGGAACTGCTCAACTCGGCCATCGAAGCGGTGGTCGACCGCATCTCGCTTGACCACCACCCACTATCCGAGAACGCCAAGGACATGGGCAGCGCCGCACAGACCACCGCGCTGCTGATGGTCGGTACGGTGTGGGGCGTGATCCTGCTGGGCTAGCGCACGCCCGACCCGCCGGGCAGGGCCCGGCGCTACCTCGTGTTGATGCGCTACTGCGCCGCCAGGGCGAAATCCAGGCCGGCGCACACCGCCGCCACCTGGGCGTCGTTGCATTCCTGCGGGTTGGTGCGCGGGCTGTCCGGGTAGACCTCGGTGGTGGTGGCAAAGCGTGCGTCGGTGAAGCCGGCGCAGGCGCCGATCGAACGCGACTCGCCCCAGACCACGCCCGGCGACTGCAGCGGCAGGCCGACCAGGTTGCCGTCGGCATCGGCCGGAGCGATGTGGGTGATGGGCGCCACTGCGGCGATCAGGGCCTTCTGGAACTCGGCCTGCGGGTCTTCGCTGTTGCCGATCACATAGAAGCCATCGGGAATCGTGTCGCGCTCGAACGGCTTGCCGTCGCGGGCGCAACGCGCCGGATCGAACTCGTGCAGGTCGCTGTCGGTGGTTTCGTGCAGGTCCAGGTGCACCAGCAGGTTCGGCTTGCGCTCGGCCACCCAGCGCATCAGGGCGGCCGCTTCCTCGATCTGGCCACCGTCACGGAAGCTGCGGTTCGGATCGATCGCATCCGGGTTCCAGCGCTGGATGCGCTCGTAGCCCCACGGGCTGACGCACGGCGCCACGATCAGGTTCAGCCGACCCAGGTAACGCTCGGCCTGCTGTTCCAGGAACTGCAGGGCGCCGTGCACGCCGCTGGTCTCGTAGCCATGTACGCCGCCGGTGATCAGCGCGGTCGGCAGCGCCGGGTTCCAGTCGTGGTTGACCACCGCGAACAGCGGATAATGGTCCGGCGCATAGTCCAGCTGGCCGTACTGGATCACGTCGAAAACGCTGTCGTCCAGGCGTTCGAGGGCGGCCACCACGTCATCGTGGTAGCTGCGCTGGCGCTGCTGGCGGGCCCGCCACTGTGCGCGTTCCACGTTGCCCCAGGGCTGTCCGGGGGTGCCGATCGGGTAGAACTGCGCAACAGTCATGGGGGTACTCCAGGGGTCGAACGGGTGGATGCAGCCGGACATTCTAAGCCTTGTCGCGCCTGCGGGTACCGCCACCCAAGCCCCGCCTTCATCCAGCCGGGGTCATCTGGCTGTAAAATCAGCGGTTTTTGGCCCCTCACCCCTTGATGGCGAACGCAGCGCAGCCGGTCCTGGGTGGACCGGAGTTCCTCCGCCTGCTCGCCCGTCTCAGCGACGGCGCGATGCCGGCCAGCAGTCCCGCTCTGACCGATCGCCTCGGCCAGTGGGTGGACTGGAGCCGTGCCGTGGCCCTGTCCGGCGCGTTGGGCGGACGCCTGCCCGAGCCCGGCGAAGCTGCCGAGGGGGCCGAGGATGTACTGGCCGACTGCGCCCAGGCCTATGCCAGCCTGCTGGCCTCGATCCGCGAGGACGCCGAGGCCGAGCGCCTGCTGGACCTGGCCGAGGCCGCTGCCGCACCCAACTTCGCTTCGCTGCGCCAGCGCTACCGGGTGCTGCAGCAGGCCATCCAGACCGCCACCGGGCGCCTGCGCGGCCGCCTGCGCGACCAGCTGGTACAGGTCTCGCCGGAGCTGGCGCGACTGGCCGAGGTTGATGCGGTGATGGAACAGACCCTCACCCCGCGCGAGCACAGCCTGCTGGCCACCGCGCCGGCGGTGCTCGGCGCCCGTTTTGAACGCGTGCATGGCCAGCCCGGCTGGCGCGCGGCCTTCCGCCATGACATGCGCACGCTGCTGCTCGCCGAGCTGCAGCTGCGCTTCCACCCGATCGAAGGGCTGCAAGACGCCCTGCGCTCCCACTGACCGGAACACCATGTCCAGAACTGCTCTCCATGTCGTTGTTTTCCTTGTCGGCCTGCTGGCCGTGTGCTGGATCGGCATTGGCTACGTTTCGGTGCATCCGCTGGGTGCAGCGGTGGCGGCAATCATCGCGGCCTGCTACATCGCCGGCGGCGTGGAGCTGTACCGCTACCGCCAGGCCAGCAACGGCCTGCGCGCCGCACTGAATGACCTGTCCAGCGCGAAAGAAAGCCTCGCCCCCTGGCTGGAGCGCGTGCCGGTGGGCCTGCGCAACGCCGTGCGCCTGCGCGTGGAAGGCGAGCGCACTGCCCTGCCCGCGCCGGTGCTGACCCCGTACCTGGTCGGCCTGCTGGTGCTGCTCGGCATGCTCGGCACCCTGCTGGGCATGATGGATACCCTGCGCGGCACTGGCCTGGCCCTGCAGAGCGCCACCGACATGGCCGCGATCCGCGGCTCGCTGGCCTCGCCGGTGCAGGGCCTGGCGGTGGCCTTCGGTACCTCGATCGCGGGCGTGGCCAGCTCGGCCATGCTCGGCCTGTTGGCCGCGCTGCTGCGCCGCGACCGCCTGCAGGCCGTGCAGCAGCTGGACCGCGCCATTGCCGGCGACCTGCACCCGTATTCGCAGGCCTGGCAGCGCGCCGAATCGCTGCGCCTGCTGCAGGCACAGTCCGCCGCGCTGCCGGCGCTGGTCGACCGCCTGCAGGCGATGACCAGCACCTTTGAACAGCACAGTGCGGCCGCCAATGAGCGCCTGCTGGCAGGCCAGGCCGAGTTCCTGACGCAGAGCCAGGCGCTGCAGGAACGCCTGGCCCTGTCGCTGCAGCAGTCGCTGCGCGAAGGTGCCGAAGCCAGTGCCGCGGCCATCGGTGGCGCGCTGCAGCCGATGGCCGAGACCACCCTGGCCGGTCTGGCTCACCATGGCGAAGCGTTGCATGCCCGTGTCGAGCGGGCCGTGCAACAGCAGCTGGCGGGCCTGAGCGACGGTTTCGAACGCAGCCGGGTCGCCACCGAAGCCAGCTGGGCCAAGGTGGTGAGTGAACAGTCCCAGGCGCAGCAGGCGCTGGTGAGTGATCTGCGCCAGCACCTGCAGGCCTTCAGCGATGGCCAGGGCACGCATGCCGAAGCGTTGATCGCGCGCATCGGCGAGCGCCTGCAGGCCGATGCCAACGGCAACGCCGAGGCCTGGCGCGCCGCCATCGAGCAGCAGCAGGCACTGAACAGCGCGCTGATCGAGCGCCAGCAGCAGGCGCTGCTGGCGGCCGGCCAGCAGCTGGACGAGCACGCGCAGGCACTGCTGCAGGCACTGGAACAGCGCCACAGCGCCAGCCAGTCGCTGCTGCAGGACCACGAACAGCAGCGCTCGCAACAGTGGCAAGCCGCCCAGGCCGCCGCCGCGACTGCGCATGCCCAACTGCAGGCCAGCCTGGACAGCCGCGAGCAGCAGCGCCAGGCACGCTGGGACGCGGTCAGCGCCGAGTTGCAGCAGGCCCACGCCGCCCTGCAGGCGCAACTGCAGGCCGGTGACGAACAGCGCCTGCAGCGCTGGAGCGATGCCCTGCAGCACGTTTCCACCGAGCTGGCCGAGCGCCTGCAGGCCAATGGCGAACGCCTGGCTGCACAGCAGCAACGGGTCTGCGACGCGCTGGCGGCCACCGCACAGCAGATCGGCGAGAACGGTCGCGCGCAGGCCAGTGCCACGCTGGCCGAAGTGTCCACCCTGCTGCAGACCGCCGCGGCCGCGCCGAAGGCTGCCGCCGATGTCATCAACGAGCTGCGCAGCACGCTGTCCGAGAGCCTGGTACGCGACAACGCAATGCTGGAAGAGCGCGGCCGCCTGCTGGCCACCGTGCAGACCCTGCTCGATGCGATCAACCACGCATCGCACGAACAGCGCACCGCGGTGGACGCACTGGTTGGCGGTTCGGCCGAGCTGCTGGAGCGTGTCGGCAACCGCTTTACCGATCATATCGCCGCCGAGACCGGCAAGCTGGATGGCATTGCGGCAGCACTTACCGGCAGCGCGGGTGACGTCGGCCAGCTGGCCGGCGCCTTCGGTGAAGCGGTCGCGCAGTTCGGCAGTGCCGCCACCGAGCTTTCCGGCCGCCTGGAACAGATCGGTGGTGCACTGGATGCCTCGCTGGCCCGAAGCGATGAGCAACTGGCTTACTACGTAGCGCAGGCGCGCGAGGTGGTCGACCTCAGCCTGCTGTCGCAGAAGCAGGTGATGGAAGAACTGCAGCAGCTGGCCACACGCCGCGGCAAGGCCGGCAGCGCATGAGCGACGAGCTGGAGGTCGATGGCGGCTCGCACGCGCCGATCTGGGCCGCCTTCGGCGACCTGATGTCGGTGCTGCTGGGTGCGTTCGTGCTGATCCTGGTGGGTGTGGTCGCGGTGCAGCTGGAGCTGTCGCAGCGGCTGGAGCAGGAAGTGAAGCAGCGCCAGGCCGAGGCCAAGCGCCTGCAGACGCTGGAGCAAGCGTTGGCCGGACCGCTGGCGGCCGGCCGCGTGACGCTGGTGAATGGCCGCATCGGCATCAGCGGCAGCGTGCTGTTCGCGCTCAACTCCGACCAGCTGCAGCCGGAAGGCCAGGAGCTGCTGCGCAGCCTGGCCGCACCGCTGGCCGCCTATCTGGGCAGCCGCGAAGAGATCCTGATGGTCAGCGGCTTCACCGACGATGCGCCCGTGCGCGAAGGCAACCGCCGCTTTGCTGACAACTGGGAGCTGTCCGCGCAGCGCTCGCTGACCGTGACCCGCACCCTGATCGCCGATGGCGTACCGGCCGACGCCGTGTTCGCCGCCGCGTTCGGCAGCGAGCAGCCGGTCAGTTCCAACGCCAATGAGGAAGGCCGCGCGCGCAATCGCCGCGTGGAAATCGCGCCGATTCCCAAGCCCAAGGCGGCGGATGGCAAGTAAACCGCCCGCCCTGGAAGGCCTGCGCGCATTGGTGCGTGACCTCGATGCGGGGTCGCGCTCGCTGCCGCATTACCCGCAGGTGCCGATGCTGCAACAGGTGCAGCGCGAATGGTCGGAGCTGCGCAGCGAACTGCAGGTGCGCCGCTCGCTACGCGCCGAGGCCCCGGCCGATGGCGGCCCGCTGAACTCGGCGGTACTGGTGCAACGCATGCTCGACATGATGCAGGCCGCCAGCCCCGGCTACCTTCGCCACTTCATCGACTATGTGGACACCTTGTCCTGGCTGCAGGCGCTGCAGGACAGCGCCGCCAGCGGCGGTGATACCACAAAGCCAAAGCGTACGCGCAAGCCGCGCTGAACACTGAATGGTAGTGCCGGTCGCCGGCCGGCAGCTACGCATCTCTGCGCAGGTCATGTGGTTGCCGGCCAGCGGCCGGCACTACCATCGAGGGTGCTCTGTGCGCCGGAACGCGATCTGCGCTGCGCGTCGGCTCTGCTGTGGTAGTGCCGGCCGCTGGCCGGCATCACATCCAGGCCGACCACGGCCGAAGCGCGCGCAGGCGGCGCTGAACAGCGAATGGTCGCGCTGAACATTGAATGATGGTGCCGGCCGCTGGCCGGCAGCTACGCATCTCTGCGCGGGTCATGTGGTTGCCGGCCAGCGGCCGGCACTACCACCGAGGGTGCTCTGTGCGCCGGAACGCGATCTACGCTGCGCGTCGGTTCTGCTGTGGTAGTGCCGGCCGCTGACCGGCATCACATCCAGGCCGACCACGCATAGGGATACTCGCCAATCTGTCCAGCGAGACCGGCGCGTACCGGATTCCCCAGGATGTACAACGCCTGCCGCGCCAGCGACTCTTCGGTCCTCACTGCATGATCGAAGTACCCGGGCTGCCACAGCGTGCTTCGACGGCCCGCCAGGCGATTCAGGGCAAGCGCGCTCGACGATTTCATCCGGCGCGCGATGTCGGGAAGGTCAGCTGCACGCAGCTCGAACATCCAGTGGACGTGATCCGGCATGACAACCCATGCGTGTGACCGTACGAGCCCGCGCTGTTCGATGTAATCGAACTGATCGATTACACATGCTGCCGAAGCGTCGCTTTCAAAGAGCCTGCGGCGCTGATGCGTGGTGGTGGTCAGAATATAGGCCTGGCCAATGATCGAGCGACGGCCCAGGCGGAGGCGATGGCTGCTCATGCGCCATGGTGGGTCGATCATTGGGCGCTGGCTGTCGGGCCAAGCCTCGATGGGGGCTGGGAGATGTCTGAAGCTGAATGAGGTTGCCGGCCAGCGGCCGGCACTACCGGGAGCTATGGATTACCGGCCAGCGGCCGGCACTACCGGGGGCTATGGACTACCGGCCAGCGGCCGGCACTACCGTTGCCGGGCAGCGGCGGTCGGGGCTCAGGCGCGCAGGGTGGCGCCGCCGTCGACGTACAGGTCGCTCATGGCCACATGCCCGGCCTGTTCGGAGAGCAGGAACATCGCCGCGTGCGCGATGTCCTCGGGGGTGGCCAGCTTGCGCAGCGGAATGCCAGCCTTGTAGGTCTCCAGGTTGCCGGCGATCACCCGTTCGGCGCCGTGCTCGTCCTGCCACATGCCGGTCTGCATCGGGGTCAGCGTCGAGCCCGGGGCGACGATGTTGCAGCGGATGCCCAACGGCGCCAGCTCCAGCCCGAGGCAGCGGGTGAACATCGTGGCGGCGGCCTTGGATGCCGCATAGGCGGACATGCCATGCCTCGGCACACCGGCCGCATTCGAGCTGACGGTAACCATCGCGCCCTGCCCGCGCGGCGACATCACCCGCGCCAGGGCACGCCCGACATGGAACACCCCGTCGGTGTTCACCGCGAACACCCGGCGCCAGTCGTCATCGCCGGTCTCGGTCACGCCGCCCACATGCAGCACACCGGCCACGCTGGCGCCCAGCATGATCGGCCCGATGCTGGACTCGACCTGATCCACCAAGCCGTCCACGGCGGCACTGTCGGTCACGTCGAGTGCGAAGGTATGCACACGCACATCTGCCGTAACAGGCGCCTCGCGATCGGTCGCCACCACGGTGCAACCGGCCTCGGCCAGTAACCGTACCAGTGCCTCGCCGATGCCGCCGGCAGCGCCGGTGACCAGCGCCACGCGGCCTTCAAAGCCGGTCAACTGCATGTTGCGATCTCCTGTTGCTCGTCCCATTGGCGCAACCGCGCCGACAACCACGGCGCCAGCTGCGCCACCGCATCGCGGCCGGTCAGTTCTGCATGCAGGAACGGCAGTTCCAACGACTGCACCCTACGCGCGTGTGCCCGCCACAACGCCGACTGCAACTGTGGCCGCGCCTGGTGATCCCGGCCCGCACGCACATGCACCAGCGTGCCATCGAACGACCGGTGGATATGCTCACGGATCAGTCGATTGGTGCCGGTCACGGCGCGCACCACGCCATCCAGCACGACATCCGGCAGGCTACCCAGCGCACTGCCACCACGACGCAGGAACGCGAGAATGCGCTCCCGGCTGTCCAGGTCCGGATGCGCATCCGGGTCATGCCCGGCAATCGCCAGCAGTGCCCGCAATGCGGCGATGGCATCGGGTTCCGGCTCGGCCCGCCAGCACTCGCTGGGATAGGCGTCCAGCAGTACCAGTTCGCCGACCTCGCGCCCGATCTCATGCAGTCGCACCGCCATTGCCTGCGCGAGGATGCCACCCACCGACCAGCCCAGCAGGTGTACCGGCCCCTTTGGCTGCAATGCAACTACGCGCTGTACGTAGTCGCTGGCCATCGCCTCGATGCTGCTCGGCAGCGGCTGCCGCGCGTCCAGTGCCGGCGACTGCAGGCCATATACCGGGCGTGCCGGCTGCAGTGCCCGGGCCAGGGTGCGGTAGTTCCAGGCGATGCCGCCGGCCGGGTGCAGCACGAACAGCGGCGTAGGCCCGGCAGCGTCGGTCGCGGCCAGCGCGATCACCGGCCCCAGTGCGTGATCGGCCAGCGCGGGTGGCTCGGCAATGCGAACCGCCAGCGCGGCCACGGTGGGCTGGGCAAACAACGCCCCCAGACCGAGATCGCAGCGCCAGCGCTGTTCGATCGCCAGCAGCAGGTGCACCGCCGACAGCGAGTCACCGCCGAGACTGAAGAAATCCGCATCCACCGCCACCGGCGCTTCTCGCCCGAGTGCCTGGGCAAACAGCGACGCCAGCTCCTGTTCCAACGGCGTGCGCGGCGCCAATCCGGCGACCTCATGTTGTGATGGTTTCGGCAACGCGTTGCGGTCGAGCTTGCCGTTGGCGGTCACCGGCCAGTGGTCCACGCCGACAAACGCCGAGGGCACCATGTAGTCCGGCACACGCGTGGCCAAATGGCTGCGCAGCATCACGGCATCGGCAAGCGCAGTCGGCACATACGCCACCAGACGCGCGTCGCCGGGCGCATCCTGGCGCAGCAGCACTTCCACCCGCTCCATGCCCGGCAGTTCGCGCAAAGCCGCCTCGATCTCGCCCAACTCGATGCGCAGGCCGCGCAGTTTCACCTGATGGTCGCTGCGGCCCAGGTACTCCACCGCGCCATCGCTGCGCCAGCGCGCTATGTCGCCGGTGCGGTAGATGCGCTCGCCCGCCAGGAAAGGATCGGCAAGGAAGCGTTCGGCAGTCAGGTCCTCGCGACCGAGATAGCCGCGCGCCAGCTGCACACCGCCCAGATAAAGGTCACCGGCCACACCGACCGGCACCGGCTGCATCCGCGCGTCCAGCACGTAAAGTCGGGTATTCCAGACCGGGAAGCCGATCGGCACCGGCCGCGATCGATCCTGCGCCGACGCCGGCCAGTAGCTGACGTCCACCGCGGCTTCGGTCGGGCCATACAGGTTGTGCAGCTCGGCGTGCATGCACGCGTGGAAGCGGTCGCGCAACGCGGCGTCCAGCGCCTCGCCACTGGTGAATACCCGTCGCAGCTGCAGGCCTTCGGAGGCCGGTGCAGCGAGGAAGGCATCGAGCATCGACGGCACGAAATGCGCCGTGGTGATGCCATGGCCACGGATCAAGCGGGCCAGTTCAGTGGGGTCGCGATGCGCATCGGGCCCGGCAATCACCAGCGTTGCCCCGCACAGCAACGGCAGGAAGAACTCCCAGACCGACACATCGAAGGTGGCCGGGGTCTTCTGCAGCACGCGGTCATCGGCGCGGATGCCGTAGTGCTCGCGCATCCACAGCAGGCGGTTGACGATGGCGCGGTGTTCGATGACCACGCCCTTCGGCTCGCCGGTCGAACCGGAGGTGTAGATCACATAGGCCGCATCGCTGGGCGCCGGATCGGCCCAGGGCGCAGCGAAGCTCAGCGCGGCCCACTGCTCCGGCGCGAGCACCGGTACGCCGGCCGTGCGCGCCGAAATCTCCGCCGCAGCCAGAACGCACACCGGCTGCGCCGAGGCGAAGATGCGCGCCAGCCGCTCGTCGGGATGGGCAAGGTCCAACGGAAGATAGGCCGCGCCTGCGCGCAGCACCGCGACCAGCGCGATCACCAGCTCCAGCGAGCGCGGCAATGCCACCGCCACCACGCTGCCCGGGCCGACATCCATTGCCCGCAGCTGTGCCGCCAGCGCGAAGCTGCGCGCTTCCAGCGTCGCGTAATCCAGCGTCGCATCGCCGAACACCAGCGCAGGCGTGTGCGGGTCCCGATCCATGCCCTGCTGCAGCAATTCAACCAAGGTGGTCTCAGGAAGCGCGTGCGCGGTGGCGTTGAAACCCTGCAGCACCTGTTGCGCCTCCATGGGCGTCGCCAAGGGTACGGTTTCGATATCGTCAGCCTGCAGCGCCGCCGACACGAAATGCAGCAGCCTCACCGCGTGCGCCTCGACATCCTCGCGACTGTACAGCACGGGATTGGCCTCGATCTCCAGATCCAGCAGGTGCTGGCCATCGCCACGGAAACCCAGCGCCAGGTCATCCACCGGCCCGGTGCACAGCACCTCCAGCGTCGCCTGCACGTCGGTCAGCGCCAGCGGCCTGTAGAACGGCTGCACGTTCACCAATGGACCATGCAGGCGCTGCTGCGTGCCGACCAGGCCCAGGTCCCGGCGCAGCTGCTCGCCCCGGTAGCGGCCGTGCCTGCGGCCTTGACTTAGCTGGCGACCCAGGCCCCGGGCAAAGGCCTCGACGCTGCCCTCGCCGGCCGCCACGCGCAGCGGCAACACATTCATCACCATCGCCGGCACCCGCGCCGACGCGTTGCCCAACCGCCCCATGTAGGGCACGCCCAGCACCACTTCATCGGCGCCACTCATCCGCCGCAGGTACTCGGCCGCCAGCGCGACCAGCACATCCGGCCAGGGCTGCAGCCAACGCACCGAAGCCTGCAGCAACAGCTCACGGAATGCCGCATCGAGCGGCTGCACCCAGCGCAGCGCGTCGTCACTGGCCGCGAGCGTGCCGGCCAGGCCTGCACCTGCCGGTGCGCCCTGCATGTGCTCGCGCCACCACTGCCCGGCCTGCACGCGGCGCGGATCGGCACGAAACGCGGCATCATCGGCCAGCACGCCCGCCAGCCCCGGCAGTGACTCACCGGTACGACCGGCATACAACGCGCACACCCGATCAGTGAACAGCGCCATGCCGTAGCCATCGGCCGCCAGATGATGCACGCGCAGGTACCAGACCCAGCGCAGGCCACCCAGATCGAACAGTACCTGCTGGCTGATCCGGTCGCGGGCGGGATCGACCGGGCTCAGCCGGTCGGCGTGCATCAGGTTGCGTGCCGCAGCGGCGGGATCCGCCTCGGTAGAAACATCGCGCACCGAAAGCAACGGCACGTGTGCCGGGTCATGCCACTGTAGTGGCTGGCCATCGGCACCTTCGGCAAAGCGCAATGCGAAAGCCTCGGCCTCGCGCGCAGCCTGGTCTGCGGCTGCGACGAACGCGGCCACGTCCAGCGGGCCGTCGATCCATACCGCGTGCGCGGTATTGAATGACGGATTGTCCGGTGCCAGCCGCTGTGCGAACCACAGCCCCGCCTGGGCCTCGGTCAACGCCACCGGCGTGGCCAGCGCTGCGGCGTTCATGCGTTCTGCGCGGCCTGCAGTTGCTGCACCACACCCCACCACCGGCGCAGCGTGGTGTGCTCGGCCAACTGCGAGAACTCCAGCGGCAGGCCAGTGTTGCCCCACGCCAGGACCAGGCCGAGCATGCGCATTGAATCCAGATCCAGGTCGATCAGGTTGTCGTCGTCCCCGATCTCGGCCGGCGTGCACTCCAGCACGCGCGCCACGTCGGCGCGCATCCGCTCCAGATCCAGCGCCTCACCCATGGCAGCCATCACAGCACCTCCAGCAGCTGATCGGTGGTCATCGGCACACCACAGGTGCGCGCGATCCAGTGCAGCGCCTGATCGTGATCGGCACGCGAGAAGTCCGCCACCGCATCGGCGGCGATGAAGGCCTCGATGTCACGCTGGAAGGCCTCGACGACGGTCGCGGTACAGCCGATATGGGCGTACACGCCGGTCACCAGCAGCTGATCACGCCCACGTACCCGCATCAGCGTCTCCAGGTTGCTGCGCTGGAAGGCGCTATAGCGATGCTTGACCAGCACATGCTCGCCCGGCTGCGGCGCCAGCGCCTCGATGATCGGCTCATGATCGGCGCTGCGACGCATGCCCGGTCCCCACAGGTCGGCCTGAAGGCCGCGGTCGCGACGGTCCTGGTCACCGTGCTGGGCGGTGTAGAACACCGGAATGCCCTGCGCGCGGCAGTGCGCCAGCAGGCGCACGATGTTGTCCACCGCCGGCCGCAAGGGCGTGCTGCCGGCGTCGAATGCCGCCAGGAAGTAGCGTTGCATGTCGTGCACCAGCAAAGCCACACGATCGCGCTGCGGGCGCCACGGGCCACGCGCCTGCGGTAGTTCGGCGGCGGTCGGCAAGGGATAGTCGGTGATACGGGGCAGCGCCATCAGCGCGTTCCTCCTGTCTGTTGCAGATGACGCGCACGCAGCTGCGCGCGCAATTCGCGGCGGCTGATCTTGCCGACCGCCGTGGTATTGAAACTGTCGACGAACACGATCTGGTCGGGCACCTTGAACGCCGCCAGGCCGCGCCCGCGCATCCAGGCCTTCAGTGCCGGCGCCTTGAACGGTTCGCCCTGCGGGATCACAAAGGCGCAGCTGCGCTCGCCCAGGTACTCGTCGGGAATCGAGACCACGGCCGCATCGAACACGCCCGGATGTGCCAGCAGGTGGTCCTCTATCTCTTCAGCAGAGATTTTCTCGCCCGCCCGGTTGATGTGGTCACCCGCACGCCCCTGTACCACCAGGTAGCCCCCGGGCAGCTGCTGCACGCGGTCACCGGTACGGTAGAAGCCGTCATCGGTGAACGAGCGCGCATTGGCCACCGCATCGTTGTGGTAGCCACGGATGGTGTACGGGCCACGGGTGAGCAGATGCCCCACCTCGCCTTCGGCCACCGGCTGGTCATGGTCATCGACCACGCGCACTTCGTCGTCCGGACTGATCGGCCGACCCTGGCAAGCCACGATCAGGTCCTCCGGATCATCCAGCCGCGTGTAGTTGACCAGGCCTTCGGCCATGCCAAACACCTGCTGCAGCGTGCAGCCAAGGCCGTCGATCACTCGCCGTGCGGCTTCCGGCACCAGTTTGGCACCGCCCACCTGCAGCACCTGCAGGCTCGACAGGTCATACTTGCTGGTGGCGGCGGCCTGCGCCCACAGCAGCGCCAGCGGCGGCACCAGGCCGCAGCAGGTCACCCGCTCCCGTGCGATCAGCGGGAATGCGGCGTCCGGCCCGGGGCCGGGGCTGAGCACCACGCGGGCACCGGCATACAACGCGCCGAAGAAGCCGGGCGAGCTCATCGGGAAATTGTGCGCGGCCGGCAGCGCGACCAGGTAGACGCTGTCGCGGTCGATGCCGCAGATTTCATTGCTGGCACGGAACGAATAGATGTAGTCGTCATGCGTGCGTGGAATCAGCTTGGACAGCCCGGTGCTCCCACCGGAAATCTGCAGGAACGCCACCGACTGCGGGTCCGGATCGGGCGGCAGCTGGCTGCGGTCACCCTGCAGCGCCTCCAGCGCGATGAACTCCGCCGCATCGCCGTCGATCACCACATGGCGCACTGCCGGGGCCTCGGCCTGTAGTGCCCGCGCCAGCCCGCGATGATCGAAGCCATCGTGCAGTGCCGTGGTGATGTAGGCACTGGCTTCGGCCTTGTTGGCGAAGTGCGCCAGCTCGGTGATGCGGTGCGCCGGCAGCGCGTACACCGGCACCAGGCCGGCCCGGAACAGGCCGCAGACCGTGGTGATGAAGCCTGCGGTGTTGCCCAGCTGCACCAGCACCCGTTCGCCAGGCTGCAGGCCCAGCGCCAGCAGGCCTGCACCGATCCGCCCGGCCACGTGCCACAGCTGCGCATAGCTCAGGCGCACGTCGCCGGCGACCACCGCGATGTCATCGGCATAGCGTTCTGCACGTTCGCGCAGGAACGCCGGAAAGGTCTCGCCACGCCAATGACCGGCCTCGCGATAGCGCGCGATCAGGTCATCCGGCCACACCTGCTGCAGTGCCAGGCGGGAAGCGTCAGTGGAGGTAGTCATGCGGCAGGCTCGATCGCAGGCGCGGATTCATGGACACCCAACGCATTCAGCAGGGCAGCGAACTTCGCAGCGGTCTCGGCCACCTCGGCCTCGGGCTGCGAGTCGGCAACGATGCCGGCGCCGGCGAACAGGCGCAGCTGCATTCCCTGCAGGCGTGCGCAGCGGATTGCCACATACCAGTCGCCGTCACCCTGCGCGTCCAACCAGCCCACGGCGCCGGCATAGAAGCCGCGCGGTACCGGTTCCAGTTCGCGTATGCGCTGCAGCGCCGCCAACCGCGGCGTACCGCAGACGGCCGGCGTGGGATGCAGCTGCGCCAGCAGCTCGGCCGCCGATGTCTGCGGATCCTTCAGGGTGGCATGGATGCGGGTACCCAGATGCCACATGCTGGCGGTGGCATGCAGCGCCGGCCGCGGCTGTGCATCGATGTGGCTGCAGTACGGCGCCAGGCCGTCGACGATGGCCTCGACCACATGGCGGTGCTCGTCGTGGTCCTTGGTCGAGGCCAGCAGCGCCTGCGCGGCCTGCTCGTCCTCGGCAGCATTGGTGCTGCGCCGCGCGGAGCCCGCCAGCGGGTGCGACAACAGCTCGGCGCCGCGCTTGCGCAGCAGCAATTCCGGGGTTGCCCCCACCAGCCAGGCTGGCGCCTGACCCGGCGCCACCGGTAACGGCACCGCGTAGGTCGCCACCGAAGGATCCGCGCCCAGGCGGGCCAGCAGAACCTCCGGGGAAAGTGACTGCCGCGTGCGTGCCAGCAGGCTGCGCGCCAGCACCACCTTCTGGAGGTCCAGTTCGGGCGCGCGCAATGCCTGCACCGCCGCAGCCACCGACGCCGCGTACGCCTGCGCCGAAGGCTCGGCCTGCAGGGCACCCTCCAGCGCTGGCGCGGCCTGTGGCTGCAACGGCAGGGCCGGCAGCAGGCGCTCGGGCTGGTACAACGCGTCGTCCGCACGGGGTTCGAAAGGGACTGCGCCGACCAGCAGGCCCGGCCCACCGCGCTGCTGCTCGAAGAAGGACGCAACGCGCTCTGCCAACGTCGCCAGCGCACCGGCCGGCAGCGTGGCGCGGCAACCGCGTGCGTGCACGTGCTGGCCAGCGTGCCGCAGGAGGAACAGCGACGCGTCGTCGCTGCTCTCCTGCGGCGCGGGCGCGGCCTCCGGCCACGCGCCCTGCATCAGGGAATCGTTCATGGGGTCTCCTTCATCCGATGCGCTGCAGCCAGCGCGCACAGCAACAGCAGCAACGCGCCGACCAGGAGGTATGGCAGGCTGGGCCCGCCGCGATACACCAGCGTGCCGAGCATCGGCCCGGCCACCATGCCCAGTCCCTGCGCGGCAGCGACAGTACCGGCGGCGGCGCCCTGCTCGTGCGCCTCCACCGCGTCGGCGGCCAACGCCTGGAACGAAGGGAATACGAAGCCCATGCCGAATGCAGCCAGTGCGTAGGCCGCAGGCAGTTGCCAGGCCTGCTGCACGCCCGCCACCGAAGCAAAGCCGATGCCTGAGATCACGGCGCCGAGGACGATCCAGCGCCGCGGATGAACCTCCAGCTTCATCACCAGCGCCTGCGCCAGGATCAGGCCAACGCCGACCGCCGTCAGCGCGATGCCGGCCATGCGCGCACCGGCCGCCGCATCCAGTCCCAGCCGATCAATCGCGAAAAAGCCCACCGTCACCTGCGCGATGGTCACCGAGACCATGGCGGTGAACGCCGCCAGCTGCGGCAGGCGCAGGCGCGGGTCGAGGCACCTCATCGGCGCGCGGCGCTGGGCGGAAACGCCCATCACAGGCGGTGTGGCCGGCAGTCGCCAGGCCAGCAGCGCCAACGCCAGCAGTGGCAACAGTGCGGCTACATACAGCGCCAGCGACAGGTTCGTATAGGCCAGCCAACCCGCGGCAGCCGGGCCCAGCACCATGCCCAGTGCGTTGGCGCTGCCCAGGCGGGCGAGGAACTTCGCACGTTGCCCAGTCGGCGCCTTGTCGGCGATCAGCGCAGCTGCGGTAGGAGGCACCGCTGCGTAGAAAAGGCCGATCAGGCCGCGCGCAGCAACCAGCACCAGCACTGACACCAGCACCGGCGGCACTGCCTGCAGGGCCACGTCGATGAACACCGCCAGCGCGATGTAGACCACGGTGTAGGCACTCATCGCCAGCATCAGCACACGCTTGCGGCCGATGCGGTCGCTGAGCTTGCCCCAGGGGCGCGCGGCCAGCATCCACAACACGCCTGCGGCGGTGACTGACAGCCCGGCATGCCACTCGGACAAACCGAGCATGCGGACCACCGGGCCGATCACGGCGACGAAGGACATCATCGCCATGGTGCCGATCAGGGCAGCCAACACCAGCGCCGGCAAGCCGGGAACGACGGGACGTGCGTGCATGAAACACCAGCCGTAACAGGGAAGGATTGGCCGGACGCGCCTGCGCGCCCCACCCGGCACCGACCCTGCTAAGGGCCAGATGCCACCCTTAAATGATAACGGCTCGTATTTGCATTTGATACCCATTCTCTTGAATGGGCCCGCAACAGTGGGTTCAGCGCATTGCACGCAAGCCGAGCAGGCCACGGCGCTTGAACCACCACTCCAACGGCAGCGTCACCAGCGGCGGGATCGCTGCCAGCAGGGCCAGGGCACTGGCCCACCACGGCCAGCGCAGGCGCACCGCCGCAAACAGCGTCACCGCCACATAGACCAGGAAGGCCACGCCGTGCAGCGGCCCGAACAGCTTCACCAGCGCCACGTTGGCCATCGGGCCGTATTTCATCCACATGCCGATGAGCAGGCCGGCCCAGGTCACGGCCTCGATGAAGGCGACCGCGGCGAACAGGCGTCCGGTCGGGTGCATGGGGGAACGTTGGGTCACACGGGGCTCCGGCAGCGGGGTATCAAATGCGAATGATACGCAGATGCCTGCTGCATGTAGAGTCGAGCAGTGCTCGACTGCTTCTGCCTCGGCCACTGAAGGAAACACTCAGCAGTTCAGCGGGCGCAGCGGTGAGAGCGTGTCCACCAAGGTGTACACCTACCCGAGCATATGCGGCAGAACCTGCTCCCCGATCTCACGCAGCACCGCGTCCATCGGCCGCCCGTTGTCGACCAGATTGAACATCACGTGCGCCACGCCCTGCCCATGCACGCGCAGCAGATAGTCACGCAGGCCATCGCGGCCGACCTTCAGGCCCAGCGGCAGCGAATCGGCTGGCGCCTGCGGATCGGCCTGCAGGTCCAGCAGCATCGACTGCACGAATGGCTTGCCTGGTCCGCCGCGCTGCGCCAGCGCCTGCTGCCACAGGCCGATGCGCCCCTCCTGCGCGGCCTCCTCACGATGATAGGTGACCCAGCCTTCGGCCTCGCGCGCGATCCACTGCAGGCTCTGCCGTGCGGTACCCACCACCAGCATCGGAACGCGGGTTGCCGGCGCCGGAAGTACGTCGAAGCCACCGGTCGCCTGCAGTACGGCGGTCCGCTCATCGGTCTCCGGTGACAGCGCCGCGCGCAGCAACGTCCAGCGCTCACGGAAGGTCGCCGCCCTGCCCTCCAGATCCTCGCCGAACGCAGCGAATTCTTCCGGGCGATCACCCGAACCCAGCCCCAGCACGAACCGCCCGCCGCTGATCCGGTCCAGGCTCAACGCCGACTTCGCCACCTGCAGCGGCTGCCGCAATGGCAGCACGATGGCCGCGCTGCCGACCACGATGCGCTCGGTCGCAGCGGCCAGCATGCCCAGCCACAGGAACGGATCGTCCAGCGCACTTGCTGTCGCGTCCGGCCCCTGCGGCACCATCAGCGGCACATCGCGCGCCCACAACGCGGCAAAGCCGAGATCGTCGGCCAACCGCGCGATGCGCCGCGCCTCATGCGGATCGGCCAGTCCCTGCGACGCCACCGGCGTCATCAGGCCCAGGCTCAAGCCCTGCCCTGGAAACAACGCAGCGTACGCGGGATTGAAATCACTCATGCCTGCAGCTTAGCGTGCAGGCACGGGGCAGCGATGACGCGCAGCCCGCCACGGGAAGAACACTGCATGCCGACGATCCGCCCTGCCCGCGTCGATGACCTGCCCGCGATCAGCGCGGTGTGCCTGGCCGCGTTCACTGCGGCGGTGGCGCCCTCGCTCAGCGCAGCCGGCATCGCCACGTTCGGCAATGTCGCCGCCGCCGATGCGTTCGGTGAACGCCTGGACGGCGACAACCATCTCCTGGTGGCCGAGCAGGACGGCCGTATCGTCGGCGTGGTCGAGTTGAAGGAAGGCCGCCACCTGGCGATGCTGTTCGTCGATCCCGCCTGCCAGGGACAGGGCATCGGCCATGCACTGTTCGAGGCGGTGCTGCCGCAGGTACGCGAGCCGGTCCTGACCGTACGCGCATCGCTCAATGCTGTGCCCACCTATCTGCGCTATGGCTTCGTGGTTGACGGTGAGGCCGGCGAGTTCAACGGACTGGTCTACCAGCAGATGGTGCGGGCGGCCGCCTGAAGGCACGGCCCCCGGCAATGCCCGGGGGGCGTCATGCCTCGCCGCATGCCCGTCATAAGCAAACTGAATCAGCGGGTTCCCTGCGCGTTCCTACAATGCCCTGTCACCTTGCCCTTCGAGATGCTGCCGATGCGCGTCGCGCTTTCCATGTTGCTGCTGGCTTCGGCGCTGAGCGCCTGCACCCCGGCCCCGGTTTCCACCGCCAACTCCGCCGAGGCACCTGCGCCGGCCAAGGGAATCGCGTGGCGCCAGGGTGACGTCGATGATGCCTTCGCCGAAGCCGCCGACAGCGGCAAGCCGGTGCTGCTGTACTGGGGCGCGGTCTGGTGCCCGCCGTGCAACCAGCTCAAGGCCGGCCTGTTCAAGGACCCGGCCTTCATCGCCTTGACCGGCAAGTTCGTGCCGGTCTACCTGGATGGCGACGAGGAAGGTGCGCAGGCCTGGGGCGAACGCTTCGGGGTGCGCGGCTACCCGACCCTGATCGTGCTGGACCCACAGCGCAATGAACTTACCCGCGTGGCCGGTGGCAACGACGCCGCCGAACTGACCCGGGCATTGACCGTCGCGGCCGGGCGCCGCAGCGCCATCGCCGCCACCCTGGCGACGGCACTGGCCACGCCGGAAAAATTGGCCGCCGAAGACTGGCAGGTACTGGGCGACTACGGCTGGGAAGTCGACGCCAACCGTCTGGCTGGCGGGCGCAGGGGCCAGGATGTACTGCGCCAGCTGTCCAAGGCCGCACCCGACGCGGCGCTGCAACGCCGCTTCGCCCTGCTGGCCCTGGCCACCGCCGACACGCCCGCCAGCTCGCCTACCGAAGTACGCGAGCTGCTGCAGGCCGTGCTGGCGCAGCCGGCCGAAGTCCGCCGCAACCGTGAGTTGCTGGGCTATGCAGGCGCACAGTTGGTCCAGCAGGCCAGCGCCGGCCCAGCCACCCGCAACACGCTGGGGCAGCAGCTGCTGGTCGCGCTGGAGCGCGCAGATGCCGAGCGCGGCGACCGCGCCGACGACGCATTGTCGCGCGCACTGACGGAAGTATCGCTGGCCCGCCAGCAGCAGCCGAAGGGCGCACTGCCCGCGCCGCTGGTTGATCGGGTCAAGCAGCGCGTGGCCGCGGCCGACGCCACCGCCACTGATGCGCATGCACGCCAGGCCACGATCAGCAGCGCGGTCTACGCACTGCGCCAGGTCGGTGACGACGCCGGTGCCGAGGCGTTGTTGCTGGCGGAGCTGAAGCGCAGCGAGCAGCCCTACTACTACATGCCCGAGCTGGCCGAACTGGCCGAGCAGCGCGGCGACACTGCCGGTGCGCTGGAGTGGTTGAAGCGTGCCTACGACGGTGCGCAGGGCCCGGCCACCCGCGTGCAATGGGGCGTGCTGTACGTGGAAGGGTTGCTGAAGCTGGCGCCGAACGACGCGCCGCGCATCGAGCAGGCCACCGCCTCGCTGATCGCCGAACTGGAGGCGCAGCCGTCGGGCTACCACCAGCGCACCCGCCAGCGCTTCGAACGCCTGGCCGGGCGGTTGAAGACGTGGAGCGGGAAGCACCAGGGTGCCGAGACACTGGCGCGGCTGCAGCAGCGGATGCAGCAGGCGTGCGGGGATCAGGTGGATGGCGCGTGCAAGGATTGGTTGAGTTGAGGTAGTGAAAGGTAGTGCCGGCCGCTGGCCGGCAATCAGGGCGGGTCGGGTTGCCGGCCAGCGGCCGGCACTACCATGCCTCGATGTCCATCGCTTCTTCCCTTGACCTCAACCAATGTTGAGGTGCGATAACGATCTCCCCACGGCCAGCCCCTCTGGCCTTCCCCACGGAGATTGCTTCGATGTCGTACTCGCTTCCCCCGCTCCCCTACGCCTACGACGCCCTCGAGCCGCACTTCGATGCGCGCACGATGGAGATCCACCACAGCAAGCACCACCAGACCTACGTCAACAACCTCAATGCCGCCATCGAGCAGGCCGGCATCGCCGAGCAACCGGTCGAGGCGCTGATCGCCAACCTCGATGCCGTGCCCGAGGCGCAGCGTGGCGCGGTGCGCAACAACGGCGGTGGCCACGCCAACCACAGCCTGTTCTGGACCGTGCTCAGCCCCAGCGGTGGTGCACCCGATGATGAACTGGCCGCCGCCATCGACCGTGACCTTGGCGGCTTCGATGCGTTCAAGGATGCCTTCAGCAAGGCCGCGCAGACCCGCTTCGGCAGTGGCTGGGCCTGGCTGACCAGCGATCGCGATGGCCGCCTGCAGGTGGAAAGCAGCGCCAACCAGGACAGCCCGCTGATGGGTGCAGCCGTCGGCCTGTCCGGCAACACCCCGATCCTGGCACTGGATGTCTGGGAACACGCCTACTACCTGCACTACCAGAACCGTCGCCCGGACTACATTGGCGCGTTCTTCAACATCATCAACTGGGCCGAGGTCGGCCGGCGCTCCCGCCAGGCCCGGGCCTCATGAGCGGCGAGACACTGCCCTACGCCGGGCCGTGGGCGGGGGTGTTCCCCGCCCCGGCCCCGGTGCCATCGGTCGAGATGCCGCCGCGTGCCCTGCGGCGGCTGCTCGGCCATTTCCCGACCGGCGTGGTCATCGTCTGCGCGCGCGATGCACAGGGCAAGCCGGTCGGCCTGACCATCAACTCGTTCGTACCGGTCTCACTGCAGCCCCCTTTGGTGCTGTGGAACCTGGCGTTGCACGCTCAGAGCCTGTCCACCTTCCAGCGTGCCACACGCTTTGCGCTCAGCGTGCTGGCGGCCGACCAGGAAGCACTGGCCCGGCGCTTCGCCGATCCGCAGGTCCGCAACCGCTTCGACGGCCTGGCATTGCTGGATGACGACGAGGACGCCCCACCCCGCATCACCGGTGCGGTCGCCCATCTCACCTGTACCCGCCACGCGCAGTGGCCGGTAGGCGATCACCTGCTGCTGGCCGGCCGCATCATCGAAGTGCAGGAGAATGGCGGCGCGCCGCTGCTGTTCCATCGCGGCCGCTTCCAGCCCGGCCCGGCCGAACTGCTGGTGGAGGTGCGCGGATGAACATCGAAGCTCTGGAATGCATGCTTGCCGCAGGCAAGGACGGCGCGCTGCTGCGCTTCGGCCTGGGCAAGGGCTGGCTGGATGCCGGCAACCCGGTACGCGCGGCAACCCACCTGGGCCGCTGCGTGGTGCTTGATCCGCATTACTCGGCAGCCTGGAAGCTGCTGGGCAAAGCCTGGCTGGCCAGTGGCCAGCCACAGGCGGCCCGTGAGGCATGGCAGCGCGGCTTGAGCGTGGCCGGCAGCAAGGGCGACCAGCAGGCGCGCAAGGAAATGCAGGTGTTCCTGCGACGCCTGGACCGCGAGCAGGCCGCCCTGGCGAAGGCGGGCTGAGTCGATCAGCCCGCGTTGGCCGATGCCGGTGCGGACATGATGTCCGGCATCGGCAGGCGGCGCGGCTTGCTCGGGAATGCGTGGCGCAGGATGCGCCAGACCACCTGGCCGAACTGGCGCGGCAGCGAGCCGTTGTTGTAGTGCTGGCCGTAGCGGCGGCAGATGTCCTTCACTTCCTTGGCGATGGCCGCATAGCGGTTGGCCGGCAGATCCGGGTAGAAATGGTGCTCGATCTGGTGGCTGAGGTTGCCCGACAGCACGTTGATCAGGAAGCCGCCGCTGATGTTGGACGAACCGCGCAGCTGGCGCAGGTACCAGTGGCCGCGCGACTCATTGCGCAGGCACTCCTTGGGGAAGGTTTCCGATTCGGCGGTGAAGTGCCCGCAGAAGATGATCACGTAGGTCCAGATGTTGCGCAGGCCGTTGGCAACCAGGTTGCCCAGCATCACGGTGAGGAAGAACGGACCCGCCAGCAGCGGGAAGAACACGTAGTCCTTCAGCACCTGGCGGGCCATTTTCCGCGCCACCGGGCGGGTCTGCATCCACATCGCACGGCCGCTGATGCGGCCCTTCAGCCAGCGGCCAAGGCGCAGGTCCTGCGCAGCCACGCCCCACTGGAACAGCAGTGCGAAGATCGGCGCGATGATCGGCTGCAGCAGGTAGAACGGCTTCCAGCGCTGTTCCGGGAAGATCCGCAGCAGGCCATAGCCGATGTCATCGTCCATGCCTCGCACGTTGGTGTAGGTGTGGTGGCGGAAATTGTGGGTCTTGCGCCAGTTGTCGGCGGTGGCAACGATGTCCCACTCGTAGGTGTTGCCATTGAGCTTGGGATCACCGGTCCAGTCGAACTGGCCGTGCATCACGTTGTGGCCCAGCTCCATGTTCTCCAGGATCTTCGACAGCGCCAGCAGCAGCGTGCCGGTGATCGCGGCCGGCCACAGCAGCGGCATCCAGAACAGCGGCGAAAATGCCGCCAGGAACAGCAGGCCACGGCCACCCACGCCGAACCAGCGCACGGCGGCGGCCACGCGGCGGATGTAGCGGGTATCGGAGGCGCCGAGGCTGCCGATCACACGGTCGCGGATCGCGTCGAGTTCCTCACCGAAGGCATGCATCTCGGCAGTACTCAGGGCACGGTCGGTGGCGCGGGTCATGGCAGGCGTCCTCAGAGATCCAGGGTCAGGTCGGTGGTCGGTGCGCTCACGCAGATCCGTACCGGCTGTGCCGATTCGGACTGCAGGTCGCCGGTGCGCAGGTGGCGGGTGGCGCCACTGACGCGGTCACAGCTGCAGGTGTTGCAGATGCCCATGCGGCAGCCATGCTTGGGCTTGATGCCATGGGCTTCGAGGCTTTCCAGCAACGAGCGGCCGCGCGGCACGCTCAGCTGGCGGCCACTGCGGGCAAGGGTCAGCGACACTTCGCCTTTGCTGCTGGCGTCACGCAACGGCGCCGGCGGAGTGAATGCTTCCGCCTGGAAACCCGCAACCTGGTGCGCCAGGCGTTCGCGCGCAGCGGCAACGAATCCATCCGGGCCACAGGCCAGTACGTGGCGCTGCGCCAACGGGGTGTCATCGCCGGCCACCTGCAGATCGTGGGTATCGATGCGTGCGGCAGGCACATCACCTTCGCGGGTGGTCAGCAGGTGCACACGCAGGTTCGGCTGGCGCGCGGCCAGTGCCTGCAGCTCATCGCGGAACTGCAGCTGGGCGGCACTGCGCTCCCAGTAGAACAGGTCCACCGGCGCGGCCAGCGGGCGCTGGCAGGCTTCGCGCAGCAGGCTGCGCATCGGCGTGATGCCACTACCGGCCGCCAGCAGCAATACCGGAGCCGCGGCCGGCAGCTGGAATTCTCCGAACGCAGCCTCCAGGCGGAACAGCTCGCCCGGCTGCGCATGGTTGACCAGATGCTGGCTGACCCGGCCGCCCTCGACCGCCTTGACGGTGATCGCCAGTTCGCGCGGTCCCAGCGCAGTGGGGCTGTAGCTGCGCTGCCACAGGCGTCCTTCAATCTCCACGCCCAGGGTGACGTGCTGGCCCGCGCGCATGCCGGCCCAGTGCCGGTTGGTGCGCAGGACCAGGGTCGCCGCGCCCTCGCCGGCCGGCTCGCGCCGGACCAGGCGGGCCACCGGCTCACGCAGGGTCCACAGGGGATTGAGCTGGCCCGCCCAGAAATCGAACAGCGACGGCGAGACCCAGCGGTACGGAGAGAACAGGGATGGACGGACGACAGCGCTCATACGCGCACTATACGGGCGCACATACATCTGTGTATACATGTGTATATTGAACCGGATTGGGTATGATTCAGCCTCGCCCCACCGGAA
This sequence comes from Stenotrophomonas sp. T8, assembly GCF_051853085.1. Lineage (NCBI taxonomy): Bacteria > Pseudomonadati > Pseudomonadota > Gammaproteobacteria > Lysobacterales > Lysobacteraceae > Stenotrophomonas > Stenotrophomonas sp. T8. Next base: position 2,208,392 of record NZ_CP195329.1, read on the forward strand.
CCGCCATGGCCGCCGCCACCGTCTTGTCGACGCCTGAAGATGCCAACAGCCCGGCCCGCCGTACGGTGAGCCGCGAGGATCTGCTGGCCGCCGCCCTGAAACTGATCGGGCCGCACCGCAGCCTGTCCACGCTCAGCCTGCGCGAAGTGGCACGTGAGGCCGGCATCGCGCCGAACAGCTTCTACCGGCAGTTCCGCGACATGGACGAACTGGCCGTAGCGCTGATCGACGCGGCCGGCCGCTCGCTGCGCACCATCATCGGCGAGGCGCGCCAGCGTGCCACCTCCACCGCCACCAGCGTGGTGCGGGTCTCGGTGGAGACCTTCATGGAACAGCTGCGCGCCGACGACAAGCTGCTGCACGTGCTGTTGCGCGAAGGCGCGGTCGGCTCGGACGACTTCAAGCACGCAGTCGAACGCGAGCTGCATTATTTCGAGGAAGAGCTGCAGCACGACCTGGTGCGCCTGGCCGCACTGGATGGCGCCGTACTGCATGCCCCCGAACTGGTGGCCAAGGCCATCACCCGGCTGGTGTTCGCGATGGGTGCCACCGCCATGGACCTGCCTCCGGAGAAGGATCCGGAGCTGGTCGAACAGATCTCCACGATGATCCGCATGATCATCGTCGGCGCCCGCACGCCCGCCGCATTCCGCCGCGGCTGACGATCCGCTCCCGGGGCAGATCCCTTTCCAAAGGAAAGGGCTCTGACCCCGTCCCCACTGCCCCCACGACTATTCCATCCTCCGCCTATGACCAGCGGCAGGGTGGTCGCTGTCAGTTGTAATGTTATAACACCTTCATGATCTGACTCGACCGGCGCTCCACCCGAAATTGCTGCGGCTTCGTTATATAGCACTTGCTATATTCATAAGTCATTGCTTTCATATGCGTCAGCCAGGTCGCCCTCGCCGCCTTTCTTCCCACAAGGACGACGCCCTCATGCGCTCTATCCCCCACCGCTTCCGACGGTTGCCGCTGGCCGCCGCCATTGCACTGACCCTGCCGCTGCCTGCACTGGCCGACACTCCGAAACCGACCGAACTGGACCGTGTGCAGGTCAAGGTCAGCACCGCCACGCGCAGCGAACGCCTGTTGTCGGACGTGCCGATCCGCACCGAAGTGCTGCGCAAGGAAGACATTGCGCTGCGCGCGGCCACCGACTTCTCGCGCGCCGCCGAGTTGATCAACGGCCTGCGCGTGGAGAGCAACTGCCAGAACTGCAACACCAGCGAAGTACAGCTGCTGGGCCTGCCCGGCGCCTACAACCAGCTCCTGTTCGATGGCATTCCGCTGCTGTCCACGCTGGGCAGCGTGTACGGTCTGGAGCAGATCCCGGCCGGGTTCGTCGACCGCATCGAAGTGGTCAAGGGCGGCGGCTCGGCGCTGTACGGACCGGGCGCAGTTGCCGGTGTGATCAACCTGATTCCGCCGCTGCCGGCGCGCAGCGGTGGCCACGTGCAGGCCGGCGTGGATGTGCTGAAGGGTACGCCGCAGAAGAACGCCGACGTTCGACTGGACCTGGTCGCCAAGGACGCAGACGCCGGCCTGTCGGTGATTGCCCAGCGCAACTGGAACAGCGGCATCGACTACAACGGTGACGGCTACACCGAGATCACCCGCAAGAACCTCAAGGTCGGCGGGCTGCAGGCCTGGTACGCGCCCACGCCGGGCACGCGGCTGCGCCTGGACCTGCAGGTGACCGATGAAACCCGCCGCGGCGGCAACCGCCTGGACCAGCCAGAGTACCTGGCCAACATCGCCGAATCGCTGGATACGAAATACCGCCGCGGCAGCGTGTCGTGGGACCAGGAGATCACTGCCGACGTCGATTTCCGCCTGGCCTATGCCTTCGCCGACATCGACCGCGACAGCTTTTATGGTGGCCTGGGCGACGTGGTCACCGATCCCTCGGCGCCCGGCTATGACCCGTTGCAGCTGGACCGCAACGTGGCCGGCAGCGCGGCCTCGCGTTCGTGGCGCCAGTACGGCCGCACCCACAACCCGCTGCACTACATCGACAGCCAGTTGAACTGGCGCCGCGGCGCGCATGCGCTGGCCTTCGGTGTGCAGTACAAGCACGAGGCGCTGCGCGACGACAACCGCACCGGTGACGGGCAGCGTCTCGCGGTGCTGGAGGATGCGACCTTCCACAACCTGGGCGCCTTCATCCAGGACGAGTGGAGCCTGCGCGACAACGTCGACCTGGTACTGGGCGCACGCGTGGACAAGAGCTCGGAGCTGGACAGCGCGGTGTTCTCGCCGCGCATCGCGCTGGCCTGGCAGGCCACTCCGAACCTGAAATGGCGGGCGGGCGTCGCCACCGGTTTCCGTGCACCGGAGATTTTCGTCGAGGACGTACATGTCGATACCCTCGGTGGCGAGCAGGTGCGCGTGCGCAACACCGATGGCCTGAAAGAGGAACGCGCGTTGACCACCCTGTTCGGCTTCGACTGGCGTTCGGACCCGGCCAATCCGGTGTGGAGCTGGGATGCCACCGCCTCCCATGCACGCATCCGCGACACCTTCGCGCTGGGCGAGATCCAGCGCGGCGATGACGGCCAGCTGAGCCAGCTGCGCTACAACGCCTCCGGCTCGAACGTGCTGGGTGCGGAAACCAACCTCGGCTGGCAGCCGTCGCCGCAATGGCGCCTGACCGCCGGTGCCTCGTGGTACCGCTCGCGCTTCCGCGAACCGCAGCGCATCTTCGACGACACTGGCGACGGTGGCGATACCATCATCGAAAGCCGCGACTACCTGAAGACACCACGCTGGACCGGCCTGGCGCAGCTCAGCTGGATGCCTGCCGAACCGTGGGAAACCTTCGTCGCGCTGCGCCATACCGGGCCGATGTCGGTGCTGAACAACCGGCTGGGCGAGCTGCACCGCACGCGGTCATTCCTGGTCACCGACCTCGGAGCGCGCTGGCACCGCCATCTGGGCACGCAGGCGCAGCAGGAAGTGTCGGTGGCCGCGGGCGTCAAGAACGTGTTCGATCAGCGCCAGAAAGATCTGGAAGTGGGCGCGCTGCGTGACAGCGACTATGTCTACGGGCCGCGCTTTGCACGTTCGTGGTACGTCAACCTGCGCTATGCGTTCTGAAGCTCTGCGAGCGTTGGTGCTGGCCTGTGCCGTGCTGCTGGCCGCACCGGCGATGGCTGCGGACCTGCACGCGCAGGTTTCGGCCTCGCTGATGCGGCCGGAGCAGCGATCGCTACGGCCGATGCAGTGGTCGTCGCCGCCGAAACTGGTGGCGCTGTACTTCGGCGCCGACTGGTGTGCACCGTGCCATGCCTTCGTACCCACGCTGCGCAGCGTGCGTGATGCCCTGCGCCAAGCCGGCGCCGATACCGAAGTGGTGTACGTCAGCCAGGATGAGAGCGAGAGCGCGCTTCGCCGCTACATGCACGCGCAGGACATGCCGTGGCCGGTGCTGGACCCGCGCCGCGCCGCGCGCATGCCGGCACTGCAGGCATTGGCCGGATTGGCACCACCGAACCTGGTGCTGATCGATGCGGATGGGAAGGTGCTGGCCAACGGATGGCAGGGCCGGCGCTATGAAGGCCTGCAGCCGGTGTTGAAGGAATGGACGAGACTCGCGTGCGCGCAGCAGCAGGCGCGCTGCCCGCCTGGATTGTAGATCCACGCCATGCGTGGATGCTCCCTGTCATCGCGCGAACAGCAGCCGAGCATGGCTCGGCTCTACAGGAAACGTGGCTCAGCCGCCCTCGGCCCTGCGCACGAATGCCTCGAACAGAGCCAGTGTCTGTTCGCTGACATGGTGCTCGATGCCCTCCGCATCGCGCCGCGCGGTATCTGCGTCCACCCCCAGCGCCAGCAGGAAACGCTCCACGGTCTGGTGGCGTTGGCGGCTGGCATGGGCCAGCGCCTCACCTTCCGGGGTCAGGAACACGCCACGGTACGGCCGCTGCACCACCCAACCATCACGGGCCAGGCGCCGCAGCATCTTCGCCACCGTAGGCTGGGCCACGCCCAGACGCGTCGCGATGTCGACCTGGCGGGCCTCGCCGCCGTCGGCCAGCAGGTCCGAGATCAGCTCGACATAGTCCTCCACCAGCTCCATCCGGTGCGCCTCGCGCACTTGCCGGAAGCTCTCGACCTGGCGCTCGGCCTCGATCAAGGGGGTGCTCTTCAGCGATGTCGAATCGTCGGTCTTGCCCACGCCTGCGCCTGTCCTTCCGGGGTGATCCGGTGTTGAACCTGAATTCTGGACCAGTAAAGCGATAAAGACGATTGTTTCACATTGCTAATGACTATAGCAGGAGCTATATTCGGGCCATGAACACCCTGGCGCCCCGCGACCCTTCGGCCTCCACTCCGGCCAGCCTGGGCGCGCTCAACGCCTCGGTGGCGGTACCCGACAAGGGTCACTGGTGGTTCCGCCTGCTGGCCTTCCTCGGCCCGGGCTACATGATCTCGGTCGGCTACATGGACCCGGGCAACTGGGCCACCGACCTCGCCGGTGGTTCGCGCTTCGGCTACCTGCTGCTGTCGGTCATCCTCATTTCCAACCTGATGGCGGTGATCCTGCAGGCGCTGTCGGCACGGCTCGGCATCGCCACCGGCATGGACCTCGCGCAGGCCTGCCGCGCCCGCTACCCGAAGCCGGTGAACCTGGCACTTTGGGCGCTGTGCGAGGCGGCGATCATCGCCTGCGACCTGGCCGAGGTGATCGGCACCGCGATCGCACTGAAACTGCTGTTCGACCTGCCACTGCTCTGGGGTGCGGTGATCACTGCGCTGGATACGCTGCTGGTTCTGCTGCTGATGAACCGCGGCTTCCGTGCGCTCGAAGCCTTCGTGATCGCGCTGCTGATGGTGATCTTCGCCTGCTTCGTGGTGCAGATCGCGATGGCTGCCCCGCCAGTGATGGCGGTGCTGGGCGGATTCATTCCGCGCGCACAGGTAGTGACCGATCCGAACGCGCTGTACATTGCGATCGGCATCATCGGTGCCACGGTGATGCCGCATAACCTGTACCTGCATTCGTCCATCGTGCAGACCCGCGCCTACCCGCGCACGGATGAAGGCCGCCGCAGCGCGCTGCGCTGGGCGGTCACCGACAGCACCCTCGCGTTGACACTCGCATTGTTCATCAACGCCAGCATCCTGATCCTGGCGGCGGCGGTGTTCCATGCCAATGGCCGATTCGACGTGGAAGACATCGAGCAGGCCCACCAGCTGCTGGCGCCGATGCTGGGCGTGGGTGCGGCGGCGACCTTGTTCGCGGTGGCGCTGCTGGCGTCAGGCCTGAATTCGACAGTCACCGCGACGCTGGCCGGCCAGATCGTGATGGAAGGCTTCCTGCACCTGCGAATGCCGCCATGGCTGCGACGGCTGATCACACGTGCGCTGGCGATCATTCCGGTGGTGGTGGTGATCCTGCTGTTCGGCGATCAGGGCGCGGTGAAGCTGCTGGTGCTGAGCCAGGTGGTGCTGTCGATGCAGCTGCCGTTCGCGATCATTCCGCTGGTGCGGATCGTGACCGACAAGGTGACGATGGGCGCGCTGGTGGCCCCGCGCTGGCTGGGCGCGATCGCCTGGGTGATCGCGCTGGTGATTGTGGTGCTGAATGTGAAGCTGCTGGTGGATACCTTCAGCGGAGCCTGACGCCAAACCACGGACCCTGCCCCGGTAGATCCACGCCATGCGTGGATACCTTGTAGAGTCGAGCCATGCTCGACTCATCGCTCACCGCGCGAACGGCAGCCGAGCATGGGCTCGGCTCTACAAATGCAACGCGATCGCGGCTTCGATCTGCTGCGGCGACTGGAACCCGGCCAGGCGCGTGCGTTCGTCGCCGTCACGGAACAGGGACAGCGTCGGCGTCTGCCGCAGCCCCAGCTCCCTGAAGAACGCCTCACCCAGCACCTCCAGCTGCACGCGCAGCAACGTGGTGCCCTGCCCCGCGACGCTGTTGGCCACCCGGTGCAGCGACATCTCCAGCATCCGGCATCCCGGGCATTGGTCCTTGTGGAAATCCACCAGCACCCGCGGGTGCTCGGCCAGCAGCTGCTGGAACTGCTCAGGCGTGGTGGCGTCGATGATCTGCATCGTGGTTGCTCCAGTAGTGGGCCAGGATCGCATCGGTCCAGGCGTCGATGGCTGCGGCGTGACGCTCGCCATGCGGCATCTGCTCGATCTCGAGCGGCGGATAGTCGCTGCGGAAATAGCGGATCAGCCGGTGCACGGCGCCGCAGTAGTACGCCTGCCCCCACTGCGTTTCGCCGGTACCGAACACCGCCAGCTGGCGTGGCTGCTGACCGCGCTCGGCAATGCCGGCCACCCACGCCTTCATCTCCGCTGGCGTGCGCCCGGCGTTATCGGTCCAGCAGCCCAGCAGCACCAGGTCGGCCTCATCGGCCGCCAGCGGCGGTGCCTGGCGCAGGTCGTCGGCCTCCTGCCAGTGCACCGCATGACCGGCAACGCGGCAGCGCTCGGCAATCTGCCGGCCGAGTTCGCGGGTGTTGCCGCTCAAGGAGGCGACCACCATCAGGATGCTCAGCGCGGCGCCGGGCTCAGAGATCGTCGAAGCCGTTGTCGACGTTGGTCTTCTTGTAACTTGCATTGCGCATCTCGAAGAAGTCGGTCTTGGTCTCGGTGAAGTTGTCGGCGTAGGCCTTGATCCACGGCATCACGTTGTCGGTGGTGTCGCTGTACAGGCGCTCGATCCCGAGCATGCCGGCCATCTTGTTGGCGCGGTACTTCACGTAGCGCACCATCTCGTCCACGTCGATGCCATCGATGCCATCCAGCACCTCCGACGACCACTGCGTCTCAAGCTCGATGGCATGTTCGAATGACTGGTGCACATAGGCGGTCAACTCATTGGTCTGCAGCTCGGGGTTTTCACCGATGATGGCGCGGATCAGCTCGCTGATGAACTTGGTATGGGCCAGCTCGTCGCGATTGATGAAGCTGATGATCTTGCCGGTGCCGTTCATGCGGTTCTGCCGCACCATGTTGTAGAAGTACGCAAACCCAGAATAGAAGTTGATGCCCTCCAGGATCGAGGACTGGATCAACGACTTGAGCAGGGTCTCGGCGGTCTTCTCGCGCATGAAATCGTCATACGCGCCCATGATCGGGGCATTGCGCTTGATGATGGTCGGGTGGGTGCGGGCGATCTCGAAGATCCGGTTCTGGTTCGGCAGGTCGGTGATCGAGGCCAGCACGTAGCTGTAGCTCTCGTTGTGGATCACTTCCTGCTGGCCGATGATCGCCGCGTTGGCGTGCGCGGCCGGATCGGTGATGTACTCGGCCACGTTGTAGATGAAGCGCGTCTGCGGCGAATCGAGCGTGGCCAGCAGGCCGATGATCGAGTCGTAGGCGTTCTTTTCGCGCCCTGACAGCTCTCCGTACTGGCGCGCATCCAGCTTCATGTCCACTTCGTCGGGAATCCAGAAGTTGGTCGACAGCTCCTTGTAGGCCCGATAGAACGACGGGTACGGGATATCGTTCCAGTTGAGGATGCCGCTGGTCTGGCCGTTGATGATGCCGGTGCTGCGGTTGGGATGGCGTGGTTCGAGTATCTTGATGCGATCGAGGGGGGTTGCCATGGTTTATGCCTTCGTTCTCTTTCCTTCGTGTTGCCGGCCAGCGGCCGGCACTACCGTGGGCCGCCGGTGGTCAGCTTGAACACCACTCGCATTCGCTGATGTCGATGTCGTTGGAGCGCACGTAGTAGGTGGTCTTCAGGCCTTCGCGCCAGGCGCTCAGGTGCAACTCCAGCAGCGTGCTGGCGCGGATGGTGCTGGGCACGTACAGGTTGAAGCTGATCGACTGGTCGACATGGCGCTGGCGGCGCGCGTTCTGGCGCACGCTGGCGAACTGGTCGACCTTGTAGGCACCCTTCTCGTAGTACGGCCAGGTCTCCAGCGACAGACCCGGCGCCGCCACCGGCCGCCGGAAGTCCTTCTTTTCCTCGTAATAGAACGCGCTGTAGATCGGGTCGATGGAGGCCGTGGAGCCTGCAATCTGCGCGGTGCTCATGTTCGGCGCAACTGCAAGCAGCCAACCGTTGCGCAGGCCATGCCTGGCGACTTCGCGGGCCAGGCTGTCCCAGGCCGCGCCGCTGTAGCCGCGGTCACGGAAGTAGCGTCCGTTGTGCCAATCGCTGCCGGCGAACATGGGGTAGCTGCCCTTCTCCCGCGCCAGTTGCGCGCTGGCCTGGATGGTCAGGAAGTTGATGCGTTCGTAGAGACGGTCGGCCAATGCTTCGGCATCCGGAGATTCCCACTGGATCGCCTGCTGCGCCAGCAGGTGGTGCCAACCGAACGTGCCCAGGCCGATGGCACGGTACTTGTGGTTGGTGATCGTGGCCTGCGGCACCGGCAACGCGTTGAGGTCGATCACGTTGTCGAGCATGCGCACCTGGATCGGGATCAGGCGCTCCAGCACATCGGTGGCCAGCAGGTCATCAGGTGCACTGATCGCCCGGCCGAGGTTGATCGAGGACAGGTTGCAGACCACGAAGTCACCGGCACGGCGCGTGGTGACGATCTGGTCGCCGCTGACGATCTCCTGGATCATCCGCGTCGGGCTCATGTTCTGCAGGATCTCGGTGCACAGGTTGCTGGAATAGATCATGCCCGCGTGCTTGTTCGGGTTCCTGCGATTGACCTCGTCGCGGTAGAACAGGAACGGGTTGCCGGTTTCCAGCTGGCTGAGCATGATCCGCTTGAACAGATCGATGGCCTTCACCGTGCGGCGGCTGATGCGCTCATCGGCCACCAGCTCGGCATAGCGGTCGCGGAAGCTGCCCGAACCGCGCTTCTCATCGTAGAAGTCCTGCAGGTACCAGCCCTTGGCCTGCTTCACCTCGTGCGGGTCGAACAGGTACCAGTCGGCGCGGCGTTCGACCGCTTCCATGAACAGGTCGGGCACGCACACCGAGGTGAACACATCGTGCGCGCGCAGGCGCTGGTCACCGTTGTTGAGGCGCAGGTCCATGAAGGCTTCGATGTCGCGGTGCCAGATGTCCAGGTACACCGCCACCGCGCCCTTGCGCTGGCCAAGCTGATCAACCGACACCGCCGTGTTGTTGAGCTGCTTGATCCACGGCACCACGCCGCCGGAGGAATTGGCCACGCCGCGGATCGGCGCGCCGCTGCTGCGCACGTAGCCCAGGTAGGCGCCAACACCGCCGCCGTGCTTGGACACGCGCGCGATATCGGTGTTGGAGTCATAGATGCCCTGCAGGCTGTCGTCCACCGTGTCGATGAAGCAGCTGGACAGCTGGCCGCCCACCTTGCCGGCGTTGGCCAGGGTCGGCGTAGCCACCGTCATGTACAGGTTGGACAGCGCCCAGTACGCCTCGCCGACCAGCTGCATGCGGCGTTCGCGCGGCTTTTCCTCCTGCATCAGGTACAGCGCAATGGTCAGCCAGCGCTCCTGCGGCAGCTCATAGACCTCGCGGCTGCGGTCGCTGGCCAGATAGCGCGTGGCCAGCAGGTACAGGCCGTTGTAGGCGAACAGGCGGTCGCGTTCCGGATCGATCATCTCACCGGCCTGCTGCAGCTCTTCCTTGGAATAGCAGCGCAGGATGTCGTTGCTGTAGATGCCACGATCGGCGAGGCTTTCCTGCAGGCCCACGTAGGAGCCGTACTTCAGGCTGACATCGTAGAAGCGGTTGCGGCTGGCACGCTTGTACAGGCGACGCAGGTAGATGCGCGCGGCGAACTGTTCCCACTCGGGCGCGACCAGGTCCACCCGCGATTCCGCCTCGCGGATCAGCAGATCGACCAGGTCATCGGCGCTGATGCTGGGCTTGCGCTCGACCATTGCCTGCACCACGCGGCGGTAGTCGCTCACATCCAGCTGCGGGAACTCGGCATGCACGGCATCGATGCTGCGCTGCAGCCGCTCAGCGTCGAACGGCAGGCGGCGGTTGCCGGCCTCCTTGGTGATCCAGGTCGGCACGCGCTCGCCACCAGCGCGCAAAGCGTCGGCGGCGCCGGCCAGATCGGCCGCGCGGAAGGTACTGTCGGTCATGGTGGTGAAACTCCAGGCTCGCACGCGCTTTGGCGGTCGATGCCATGGCGGCCCTGGACGCGATACCGGCGCACGGGGCAAACGGGTGGATTGCCAGGGTGCGGGAACGGAGGTCGTCGGCATCTGCCTGCGCCTGCGGCCGGTATCCGGGCCGTGGGGGCGACCTGCGTCCGCACGGTGGCGGCCGCGTCGACACGGCAAGCCTTCAGGGGCGGGCCGTGGGACGTTTGCTGCATGTCCGGCGGCGGCGGCTGACCGGGAGTGACGGCCACAACATAGTGGGGATGACTCGAACCGTCAACACAAGATGCGGTAATCACGACATGCCGCGACGATCAGTCGCAGGATGCCGTGTTGCAGCAGCGACGCCTTGTCGACATGCCCTGCGTCCCCAGTTCGGTACAACATCCACTTTCCCCGGAACACCGTCCATGCGCGCTGCCCAGTACTCCTCCTTCGGCAACCCGGCCGACGTCCTCGCCATTGCCGATGCCGCCCTGCCCGAGCCCGGTCCCGGCGAGGTGCGCATCCGCACCGTGCTGGCCTCGATCCACAACCACGACCTGCTGACCGTGCGTGGCCTCTACGGGTACAAGCCGACACTGCCTGCGATCGGTGGCAGTGAAGCACTGGGCGTGGTCGATGCACTCGGCGATGGCGTGGACGGCCTGCAGATCGGCCAGCGGGTTGCCGCCGCCTCGGTGCACGGTACCTGGGCCGAAGCGTTCATTGCACCGGCACGCATGGTGATTCCGATGCCGGAGGCGATCCCGGACGAGATGGCCGCACAGCTGATCGCCATGCCGCTGAGCGCGCTGATGCTGCTGGAGTTCCTGCACGTCGAAGCAGGCCAGTGGATCGTGCAGAACACCGCCAACGGCGCGGTCGGCAAGTCGCTGGCGATGCTGGCAAAGGCGCGTGGCGTGCATGTGGCCAACCTGGTGCGCAACGCCGCTGCCGTGGCGCAGTTGCAGGCGCTGGGCATCGATCATGTGTTCGACACCTCGTTGGACGGGTGGAAGGATCGCGTTCGTGAAGCGACCGGCGAAGCACAGGCGGCGGCCGCCGTGGATTCCATCGGCGGCGACGCCAGCGGTGACCTGGTCGACCTGCTCGGCCACAACGGCACGCTGGTGTCGTTCGGCGTGATGAGCGGCGAACCGATGCGCATCCCGGCCGGCGGCCTGATCTACAAGGAAGCGACGGTGAAGGGCTTCTGGGGCAGCAAGGTCAGCCAGGCGATGGCGGTGGAGGACAAGCGCCGGCTGGTGGGCGAACTGCTGAAGCGTGCTGCTGGCGGCGAGCTGACGCTGCCGGTGGAGCAGATCTTCGCGCTGGACGACATCGCCCAGGCAGCGAAGGTCGCAGGAGGCTCGGGCCGCAACGGCAAGGTGCTGCTGCGGCCGTGATGGGCTGGCATTGCCTTCTGTAGAGCCGAGCCATGCTCGGCTGCTTTCCGGTCAGTGTGCGCAGCCGAACGTAGGCTCGGCTCTACAGGAGCGTGCGGACCAAATGCTCCGCACTCCTCGCTCCGTTCATTAAGAACCTGTGCTGTATAACTGAATGCGCTTTCGTCATTGGAAGGCGCATGTACCTGCGTGCGGTACTGACGGCTCCTCCCCCGTTTGGCGTTGTCGCTTCCATGTACCGCACCACCCTGAACCTGCTAGCCGGCGCCATTGCGCTGAGCCTCACCGCCGGCGCTGCCGGCGCCGCTGAATCGGCCGATACCGGCAAGGACAGCACCACTCTCGGCACCGTGCTGGTGACCGGCTCCAACATCAAGCGCAGTGATACCGCCGGGCCGAACCCGGTGCAGATCGTCAGCCGCGAACAGATCGAGCAGACCGGCCGCTCCACCCTTACCGACGTGCTGCGCAACCTGTCGGCCAATACCGGCAACAGTTTCGATGAGCAGTACACCGGCAGCTTCGCCGCCGGCTCTGCATCGATCGGCCTGCGTGGCCTGTCGCCGAAGAACACGCTGGTGCTGGTCAACGGCTACCGCGTGTCCAACTTCGGCTTCGCGCTCAATACCCAGGACACGTTCGTCGACCTCAACGCGTTGCCGATCAGCGCCGTCGAGCGCATCGAAGTCCTCAAGGATGGTGCTTCGGCGGTGTATGGCTCCGATGCCATCGCAGGTGTCATCAACATCATCCTGCGCAAGAACTTCCAGGGCGTGGAGGTGGGTGGCGGCTTCGGTACCGCCACCCAGGGTGGCCTGAACGAACGCAAGGCCAACCTGCTGGCCGGCTTCGGCGACCTGGAGCAGCAGGGCTGGAACGTGCTGTTCGGCTTGGACCTGCTCAAGCGTGATCGCCTCGACGCCGACCAGCGCGCCTATACCCGCAGCGGCGATTTCCGCGACAAGCCCGGCGGACGCCTGGCCGGCTGGTCCACCGCCGGTGGCAACTGGCTGTCCAACCCACGCGCACCTCAGCCGTTCGCCAACTGCCCCGACGGCAGCCAGCTGCGCCCGTACAGCGACTTCGGCAGTACCCTGCCCGGCCAGGCCTGCGCCTTCAATGCGCAGCCGTTCAAGACCCTGCAGCCCGGCGCCGAGCGCCTGCAGGCCTCGCTGAGCGCGACTTACCGCTTCAATGACAGCGTCGAGGCCTTCGCCGATGTGCTGTACAGCCACAACAAGGCCGACCAGATCTTCAGCGCGCCGCTGACCGTTGGCCCCGGCCTGCGCGCGTACAACCCGGCCACCGGCACGCTGATCGACGTGCCGGCGGTGCTGCCGGTCGGCCACCCGAACAATCCGGGCAGCACGCCGCTGCCGTTCGAGTACACCTTCTTCGACCTCGGCCCGCGCCTGAAGGACAACACCCAGGTGTTCTACCGTGCACTGGCCGGCGTGCGCGGCAGCGGTGAACGCTGGGACTGGGAAGTCTCGGCGCTGACCTCGCAGAGTGCGCAGCGCGAGTACGTCGACAATTTCGTCAACCGCTACGCGTTCGAACAGATCCTACGCGATGGCAGCTACAACTTCCTCAACCCGTCCAGCACGCCGGGGGCACTGGATGCACTGCGCCTGCAGACCAAGCGTCCGGGCTGGTACAAGCTGCATTCGTTGAACCTGAAGGCCTCGACCTCGCTGTGGGAGCTGCCGGCCGGTGCGATCAGCTTCGCCTGGGGTGCAGAGTTCCGCAAGGAATCACTGGACGCGCGCACCAGTGCACAGGTGCTGTCGGGCACCGAACTGCGCCCGGCCATCAACGTGGTGAACGGCGAGCGCCAGGTCAGCGCCGCCTACGCCGAACTGAGCGTGCCGCTGCATCGCACGCTGGAACTGCAGGTTGCGGGCCGCGGCGACCACTACGACGACTTCGGCAAGGCGTTCTCACCGAAGGTGGCGCTGCGCTGGCAACCGCTGGACAGCCTGCTGCTGCGCGGCTCGTTCTCCCGCGGCTTCCGTGCACCGTCGCTGCCGGAAATCGCACCCGGCCAGACCGTCAGCTATGGTTCGGTGATCGATCCGCTGGATCCGCTGCAGCCCGGCGGCAGCCGTGGCATCACCAACATCCGCACCGGCAACCCGGACCTGAAGGCCGAACGTTCGCGCAACTTCAACCTGGGTGCGGTGTGGTCGCCGGATGGCGATACCAGCATCGGCCTGGACTGGTACCGCATCGAGCAGGACAACCTGGTCAAGCCGGACAGCGCGCAGTTCATCGTCGACAACCCGACCCTGTTCCCGGGCCGCGTGCAACGTGATGCGCAGGGACGCATCCAGTTCATCACCAACCAGTACGCCAACCAGGGCGAGTTGACCACCTCGGGGCTGGACCTGGACGCCAGCCGTACCTTCCGTACCGACGGCTGGGGCACCTTCACCGTGGCCGGCAGCTGGACCCACCTGCTCAGCTTCAAGCAACCGCTGGTGGCCGGCCAAGCACCGTATGACGGCGCCGGCAACAACCGCCACGGCGCGCTGCCTCGCACCCGCGGCACCACCTCATTGAACTGGGCGGTGGGCGACTGGAGCAGCACGCTGAGCCTGCAGTACGTGAGCGGTTACGACCAGCGCGTGGCGACGGCGACCAGCAACCCGGGGCTGCGTGACCGCGTCAAGCCCTATCACCAGCTGGACCTGTATGTGGCCTACGAAGGGATTCCCAACACCACGCTGTCGCTGTCGGCGCTGAACCTGACCGACAAGGACCCGCCGTTCGACCCGGCTGGCGGTTCCAACGGTTTCGACATCAGCCAGTACAACCTGCGCGGGCAGTTCGTCTCGCTGGGCGCGCGCTACCGGTTCTGATTGCCACTGTAGAGCCGAGCCATGCTCGGCTGCTCTTCGGCACCACGCAGCCGAGCATGGCTCGGCTCTACAGGTCGGTGCGGTCCCGCGGTCCGCACCCACCGCATCAACGGCTCAGGTGCAGGAACTGCAGGTGCCGTTCGTACTGGCTGATGATGTCGTTGATGATCTGCTTGCGGCTGTAGCCCACCAGGTCGTAATCCTGGCTGCCTTCGAACAGATGTACCTCAGCGCGGTAGTAGCGCTGATTGCGCAGCTGCTGGGCGGCGAACGACGGGGTCAGGTAGCCGCTGAGGATCACCCGGTACAGGAAGTCCTGCTGCTCGCCGTGGTTCACCGTCAGCTCCATGTCGCCGGCCTCGAAGCGGGTGGATACATCCCAACCCTGCCCGCGCAGCTGCTCGGCCACCGCCTCCATCGCCGGCTTCACCGTGTCATCCATGAAGCGGTAGACCTGGTCGCGTACCGGGAAGTGCATGGCCTGGCTCAGGCGCTGGCGCCAGCCCTGATGATGGCGATCGTCTCCGATCAAGGGCGATGGCCGGTATTGCAGCGCGCGCTTGCGGTGCGACTCGTCACTGAACGCGCGGGTCAGGCCCCACATCATCAGCAACAGGATCGCCGAGAACGGCAGCGATGCCAGCACCACCGCCGATTTCAATGCATCGATGCTGCCGGCCAGCAACAACCCGGCGGTCAGCACCGCGATCACCGTGCCCCAGAACACGCGCAGCCAGCGCGGACCATCGTCTTCGGGTGATCCACCATGCGACGACAGCGTGGACAACACCACCGCCCCTGAATCAGCGGAGGTCACGAAGAAGATGAAGCTCACCAGCACCGTCACCGCGATCACCGTGCGGCTCCACGGGTAGCCGTCCAGCAGCGCGTACAGCACCGTCGGTGGATCATCCACCGCCAGCTGCGCCAGTTGCTGCTGGCCGTGGTGGAGCACCTGGTCCAGCGCGCTGTTGCCGAAGATCGACAGCCAGGCCAGGGTGAAGCCGAGCGGGATCAGCAGCACCCCGAATACGAATTCGCGGATGGTGCGGCCGCGTGAGATGCGCGCGATGAACAGGCCGACGAACGGTGCCCAGCCGATCCACCAGGCCCAGTAGAACACCGTCCAGCCGCCCAGCCATTCCGGTCGGCCGCCATAGGCGTACACATCGAAACTCTTGCCGACCACGCTGCCCAGGTAGTCGCCCAGGTTCTGCATCAGCGTGCTGAACAGGTACTGCGTCGGCCCGGCGAACAGCATGAACAGCACCAGCGCGATCGCCAGCAGCATGTTGATGTTGGCCATCCAGCGCACGCCCTTCTCGACGCCGGACACGGCCACGGCCACCGCCGCGCCCATCATGCTGACCACCAGGATGATCTGCACCAGGTTGGAGTGCGGAATGTCGAACAGATGCGACAGACCGGCATTGAGGTGCAGCACGCCGAAGCCCATGTCGGCACCGATGCCGAATACGGTGGCGACGATGCCCAGCGCGTCCACGGTGTATCCGATCGGGCCGTTGATGCGCTTGCCGATCAGCGGGTACAGCGCCGAGCGCAGGGCCAGTGGCAGGTTGTGGCGATAGGCGAAGTAGGCCATCGCCATCGCCGCCAGCGCGAACACGCCCCAGCCGTGCAGGCCCCAGTGCAGGAACAGCAGCTGCATGGCCTGGCGCGCGCCAGCCTCGCCTGCGGCCGGATCGCCCTGCGGCGGCTGCAGGTAGTGGGTCAGCGGTTCGGACACGCAGAAGAAGAACAGGGTGATGCTGATGCCGGCGGCGAACAGCATGCCGGCCCACGAGAGGTAACTGAACTCCGGCTCGTCATGGTCGGCACCCAGCTTGATGCCACCGTACTTGGACAGCGCCACGCCCACCACGAACACCAGGTACAGGGTCATGGCCAGCAGGTAGTACCAGCCGACGTTGAGGGCGGCCCAATCCTGTGCCTTGAGCAGAAGGCGGCCCGCGCCGAGCGGGAACAGGCTGACGAACAGCGCGAACGCCACGACAATGATCGCCGCGAAGGCGAACACAGGCCGAAGGGTGCGCACCGGGGATTGTTGCGGCTCCAGTACTTCCATGGGGCGGCGTTCTCCGGTAGATCAAAGGGTTAGCCGACCGATTCTGGCTGAACCGCAGTGGACAGAGCATGAAGTTGCGGCCTGCGGTCGCAGGCCCGTCCGCTCATTCCGTGGTATCACGCGCGCGCCGGAGTGCCACCTTGCCCACGCGGGCTGCGGCGCGGCCACGCACATCCTGTCCGATCACGACATTACGTGCACCGCACACAGCTTGTTGCCATCCGGGTCACGCAGATAGGCCAGGAACACCTGGCGACCGGACATGTTGCGGACGCCGGGCGGATCTTCGATGGCGGTGCCACCGTGAGCCACTCCAGCCTCCTGCCAGGCACGCACGGCCTCTGCACTGCCCAGACTGAAACCGATGGTGCCACCGTTGGCATGGCACGCTGGCTGCCCATCGATCGGCGCGGTTACACCGAACATCCGCCCATCCTTGAAGTACAGCAGCCGTCCCTTCTCGTCGAATACGCCCGCCCGCGCGTCCATCGCGGCGAACAGGGCGTCGTAGAAGCGACGTGCGGCATTCATGTCGTTCGTTCCTACGGTGATGTGGCTGAACATGCGGGCACTCCATGTGGAAAACCGCAGTGTCGATGAGCATGGGCGACTTCGCAAATCGCTGCATCATCGCCGCCCCGCTCGCGACCGGACGTGCTGCTACTTGGCGGTGCTGAGCAGCAGTACCGCCGCCGTGACCAGGGCGATGCCAATCCAGCCGATCGGCCGCAGGCGGTTACCGAACAACAGGCGGCCGCAGCTGGCGGTGCCGATCACGCCGATCGCCCCCCACATCGCATAGGCCGTGGCCAGATCCATGTAGCGTACGGCCTGGCCCAGCAGGGCGAAGGCAATCCAGACCAGGACGATCGCACCGACGCCCCAGCGCCAACGACGGAAACCTTCCGACTTGGCCACCATCATGTTGGCGGCGACGTCGATCAACGCCGAGCAGATCACGAAAAACAGGGCCAGGGTATTCATCAGTGCGCCTCCCCGAGGGTGACGCAGACGATGCCGGCCACGGCCAGCATCAGGCCGGCCAGCTGCTGCAGCGACAGGCTCTCGCCGAACACGGTGAGGCCGACCACGGTCAGCAGGGTCAGGCCGAGGCCTTCCCACACCGCGTAGGCCACGCCCACGGCGATGCGGCGCACCGACTGCGCCAGGAAGAAGTAGGACAGCGCCAGCGCGCCGGCCATGATCAGGTAGCCGGTCCAGCCGCCATCGCGGGCGGCATGGGCCATGAACGAGGTGCCGACCACTTCGGCGACGATCGCCACGGTCAGGCAGGCCCAGGCGGCGAGCGCGCCACGGGCGGCAACAGTACGGGACATGTGAAGCTCCTTGCAGGGCGGGGACCGCGCCGCCTCTTCAATGGGTCCACGGCATGCGTGGACGGTCCGGAACGCCCCGCAGACAAGGGCGACGGCGGCCAGTATCATCGCCTTTTACGGTGGTATCAAAATGGATTCCATCGACAGGAGCGATGGTTCAATGCCCTATTCCCCCGAATCCCTGCAGGCCTTCGTGGAAGCCGCCGCGCTGGGCTCGTTCTCGGCGGCGGCGCGCCGCCTGCGCAAGACGCAGTCAACGGTCAGTACCGCCATTGCCCATCTGGAGGCCGACCTCGGGGTGAGCCTGTTCGACCGCAGCGGGCGCTACCCCCGGTTGACCGAGGCCGGGCGCCAGGTGCTTGGCCATGCCCATGAAATCCTCGCCGCCGATGCCCGCCTGCAGCAGTTGAGTGTGCGCCTGGCCGCGCCGGTCGAAGCGCGGCTGACCGTGGTGTTTTCCGACGTGTACCAGCTCGATCCGGAGCAGCGCGTGCTGCAGCGCTTTGCCGAAGCATTCCCGGAGATCGAACTGGAATGGCTGGATGCCGAAGGCGATGACGTGCTGGAGCTGGTCGGCAGCGGCCGCGCCGCGCTGGGCCTGCTGCCGCGCCAGGAAAGCTATCCGGATGGTCTGGTGGCACGCCCATTGGCCCATCACAGCGAGCTGTCGGTGTATGTGGCGCGCGACCATGCGCTGGCCGACGCCGGCCGTCGCGCAGCTTCCCAGCTGGCACGGTACCGGCAGGTGCGATTGAGCGCGGAGGTCGACCATGCGCGGGCGGTTACCGGGCTGGCGTGGACCGCCACCGACTACCTGATGGTGATGGAGATGGCCGAGGACGGCATCGGCTGGGCCGAGCTGCCACGCGCGCTGGTACAGCGCTACGACCGCGGGCAGCTGGTGGAACTGACGCTGCCCGGCTGGCCACGACGCATCCACAGCGACCTGCTGTGGCGCCGCGACGCGCCGCCGGGACCGGCCGCACTGTGGTGGGCCGACGCGTTGGGATGACACAAAAAAGGGGACGGAGGGGATCAAGTCGTTTGTGCCACAAACGACTTGATCCCCTCCGTCCCCTTTTTCAGTTGCCGGCCAGCGGCCGGCACTACCGGTCAACGATGGGCGAGCGCGTAATCCAGCGCCGCGCACACCGCGGCCACCTGCGCGTCGTTGCACTGCTGCGGGGTCGCCCGGGGGCTGTCCGGGTAGACCTCGGTGGTGGTAGTGAACTTCGCACCGGTGATGCCCGCGCACAGTCCGAGCTTCACCAGCGGATACTCGATCACGCCGTGGGCCACCACCGGCGAGCCGATGATCTCGCCCTTGTCGTCGGCCGGGGCGATGTGGGTCACCTTTTCCACCGCAGCGATCACCGCCTGCTGGAAGGCCGGCTGCGGGTTCTCGCTGTCATCCACCAGGTAGAAGCCATCGGGGATCAGGCCCGGCTCGAACGGCTTGCCGTCACGTGCCGCCAGCGCTGGGCGGAACTCGCTCTCGTCGCTGTCGGTGGTCTCGTGCAGGTCGATGTGCAGCACGAACTGGCCCTTGTACGGCGCGATCAGATCGATCACCGCCGTTGATTCACGCGCCGGGCCATCGGCGCGGAAGTTGCGGTTCGGGTCGATCGCATCGAAGTTCCAGCGGTTGATGCGCTCGAAACCCCACGGGTTCACGCACGGCGCGACCAGCAGGTTGGCCTTGGCGGCATAGTTGGCGGCGTGCTTCTCGAGGAATTCCAGCGCGCCCATCACGCCGCTGGTCTCGTAGCCGTGCACGCCACCGGTGACCAGTGCGGCCGGCAGCGCCGGGTTCCAGTCGCGGCTGCGCAGGGCAAACAGGGTATAGCTCTCGCCGGCGTAGTCGAGCTGACCATAGGCCACCTTGTCGAAGCGCGATGCGAGCGACTCGATGCGCGGCAGCACCTCCTTGTCATACCGACGCAGGCGCTGCTGGCGGCCACGCCACAGCTCCCGTTGCGCCGCTCCCCACGGTTGGCCAGGGGTTCCGACGGGGTAGAAGGCGGCTTGGGACATGGCGGATCTCAGCGAGTCAGGAAACAATCGCCCACTCTATCACCGGGGCACGGGCATGAACCGGGGGCGCATTCCAATAGCGAATGGAATCAGCAATAATTCTCATTTGCGACCTTCCACAACCTCTACCGATGGCCATCCACGCCCTGCAACCGGCCCGCCTGCCCCTGGCCGCCGCCCTCGCCCTGTGCCTGCTTCCGGCCACCCGCGCCTTTGCCCAGGACCGCGCCACTACGCTGGACAGCATCCAGGTCTCGGGCAGCTGGCTCGGCACCGGCCTGCATGACAGCGTCAAGCGCTTTGCCGGCGCACGCACGGTGGTCGACCGCCAGCGCATCGAGGCCAGCGGCGCGGCCAGCATCGGCGATGCCATGCGCCGCATCCCCGGCGTGCAGGTCACCGAAAACTCCGGCACCGCCGGCAGTTCCGTGTCGCTGAACATCGGCGTTCGTGGCCTGACCGGGCGCTACTCGCCGCGTTCGACGGTACTGCTGGACGGCGTGCCGCTGGCGGTAGCGCCGTATGGGCAGCCGCAGCTGTCGTTCGCGCCGACCAGCCTGTCGAACATCGAATCGATCGACGTGGTGCGTGGTGGCGGCGCGGTACGCTACGGCCCGCAGAACGTGGGCGGCATCATCAACTTCAGTACCCGTGCCATTCCCACCGGCACCGGCCTGCATGGCGAAGCCGGTGTGCGCTACACCGCCTACGACCACGGCGGC
The DNA here is from genome assembly GCF_051853085.1 of Stenotrophomonas sp. T8. Lineage (NCBI taxonomy): Bacteria > Pseudomonadati > Pseudomonadota > Gammaproteobacteria > Lysobacterales > Lysobacteraceae > Stenotrophomonas > Stenotrophomonas sp. T8. The sequence continues at coordinate 2,228,852 of NZ_CP195329.1, forward strand.
GGCGACAGCACCCAGTACAACGCCTTCCTCGGCGGCACCGGCGACAATGGCCTGGGCGCGGCCCTGCTGTACTCCGGCCAGGACGGCCGCGGCTGGCGCCAGGGCAGCGATGACCGCTTCAACGACCTGGCGCTGAAGTTCGCCTATGCCATCGACGAACAACAGGAACTGCGCGCCAAGCTGTCCTACTACGATGTGCGCTCGCTGACCCCGGGCGGCCTGACTCGCGCCCAGTACGAGGCCGACCCGTTCCAGAACACCCGCCCCACCGATTTCTGGAAGGGCCATCGCACCGGCATCGACCTGGGCTACACCAACACGCTGTCGGCCAACAGCGAGTTCGAGGTGCTGGCTTATTACAACGAGAGTACCCGTGCCAGCTCGCTGATCAACGCCGCCAACACCCAGTTGACCGTGCAGCCGCGCGACTACCGCGTGCTCGGCATCGAGCCGCGCTACACCCAGCGCCTGCATTGGGGTGCAAGCGTTCACGACATCACCGCCGGCTACCGTTTCCTGCGCGAACGTGGCAACGACCGCAGCTACACCGTCACCCGCCGCACCGGCGTGGCCGGCGCCACCAACCGCTTCGACAACGCCACAGACGCCCACGCGTTCTACATCGACGACCGCATCGCGATCGGCCAGTGGCGGATCACCCCGGGCGTGCGCATGGAGTGGATCGACATGGACCGCCGCCAGGCCGGTGGCGCGGCGACCTTCAGCAGCCGCAACGACAAGGCTCTGCCCTCGCTCAACATCGCTTATCTGCTGACTCCGCAGCTGACCGTGTTCGGCAACTACACCACCTCGTTCGGGCCGGTGCAGAACATCCAGCTCAATTCGCAGACGGCCAGCAACCCGCTGAACCCGGAAATCGCCAGGACCACCGAGCTGGGCGCGCGCTGGCAGGACGGCGCCCTGCGCGCGGAAGTGACCGTGTTCAAGATGCGCTTCGACAACCAGATCCTGCAGGTGCCGGGCATCACCCCGCCGACCTTCCAGAACATCGGCGCCACCGACCACAAGGGCGTGGAGAGCGCGGTGGAGTACCACTTCGCCGAGGACAGTGCGCTGGCCGGGTTGGAGCTGTACGCCAACTACACCTGGACCAAGGCGGTCCAGCAGTCCGGTGACAACCGTGGCCTGGACGTGCCGTTCTACTCGCGCGACACCGACAGCGTCGGCGCCCGCTACGCGCTGGCCGGCTGGACCTTCAATGTCTCCAGCACCCACCAGAGCGGCCAGTTCTCCGATGCCGCCAACACCTGGGAAGAAACCGCCGATGCGCGCGTGGGCCGCGTGCCGGGCGTGCGCCTGTGGAATGCGCAGGTGGCCTGGCAGGTGCCGGGCCTGGGTGACAGCGAGATCGCGCTGGGCGTGAACAACCTGGCCGACACGCGCTGGTACACCCGCAACGTCGATGGCAACGCCGGCCGCATGGTGGCCGCACCGCGCACCTTCTACGTGCAGGGTCGCTACCGCTTCTGAAGCGGTAGCCGCCCGATGCAGTGACGGTGGCGATCACGGTGGCGGCGTATCATGCCGCCACCATGTCACTGCCTGTTTCGCCATCGCGCCTGCATTCGGCCTTCCAGGGCCTGCGCCTGCGGCTGCGCGGCAGCGACCTGTGGTTCATCGCACTTGCCCTGCTGGTCGGCCTGCTTGCCGGCTACCTGACCCTGCTGCAGTCCGGCATCGCACGCTGGCTGCAGGGCACGCTGTACGGGCTGGATGAAGGGATGCGCCTGAGCTCCCTGCCCTCGATGACCTGGACCGCGCTGCTGGTGCTGCCGCTGGGTGGCCTGCTGGTGGGCCTGGTCAGTTTGGCGGCAACGCGACTCAAGCGGCCCCTGCTCGATGCGGTGGAAGCCAATGCCCTGCACGGCGGCCGCATGTCGATGCGCGACAACCTGATCGTGCTGACCCAGACCCTGCTGTCCAATGGTTGCGGCGCCTCGGTCGGGCTGGAAGCTTCGTATACGCAGATGGGGGCCGGCACTGGCTCGCAGCTGGGCCGGGTGATGCGCCTGCGCCGCAACGACGTGCGCATCCTGGTCGGCGCCGGTGCCGCCGGTGCCATTGCCGCCGCCTTCGGTGCGCCGCTGGCCGGTGCGTTCTATGCCTTCGAGATCGTCATCGGCGCCTACACGCCGGCCGCACTGGCCCCGGTGGCGGTCGCCGCGCTGGCCGGCGCGTTTGTGGCCGACCAGGCCGGCATCGAGGCCTACCTGCTGCCCGCCGCCTCGACCATCGACGTGCGCGCCGCCGACTACGCCATCTACGGCCTGCTCGGCTGCTGCTGCGCGATGGTCGGCATTGTCATCATGCGGCTCATCGCCTCGATCGAGGGCACGGTCAAGCGCAGCCCGCTGCCTGCCTGGGGTCGGCCGGTGGTGGGCGGCCTGCTGCTGATCCCGCTGGCCATGGCAAGCCCACAGGTGCTGTCGTCAGGCCACGGCGCGCTGCATCTTGACCTGACCACGCATCTGCCGCTGATCTGGATCGGCGGCCTGCTGACCCTGAAATGCCTGGCCTCGGGCATCTCGCTGGGCTTCGGCTTCCGCGGCGGCCTGTTCTTTGCCTCGCTGTTCATGGGCACCCTGGTCGGCGCGCTGTTCGCGGGCCTGCTCGGCATGGCCACTGGCGTGCCCGTGGTCGACGCCACCTCTGCGGCGCTGGCCGGCATGGCCGCATTGGCCGCTGCCGTGGTCGGTGCGCCAATGACCATGGCCATGCTGGTGCTGGAGGGCACCCACGATTTCCTGCTGACCAGCGTGGTGATGAGTGCAGTGCTGGTGTCCAGCACGCTGGTGCGGCAGTGGTTCGGCTATTCGTTCTCGACCTGGCGCATGCACCTGCGTGGCGAAACCATCAGGAGCGCGCGCGACGTCGGCTGGGTGCACAACCTCAATGCCGGCCGGATGATGCGCAAAGGGGTTTCCACGGCTCCCGCTGACCTCGACGCCGCCGCCTTCCGCCAGCGCTTCCCGTTGGGCTCGGGCAGCCGCGTGATCCTGATCGACAGCGAAGGCCACTACGCGGGCATCGTGCAGATCCCACGCGTGTACGGCGATGGCGTGAAGCCGGAGACCGCGATCGGTGAGCTTGCCGAGAACCGTGACATCTCGCTGTCGCCGTCCGCGGACGTGGTCAGCGTGATGCAGCGCTTCGACCAGACCCAGGCCGATGAACTGGCCGTGGTCGGCGCCGACGGCCAGGTGCTGGGCGTGGTGTCCGAAGCCTTCGTACGCAAGCGCTATGCCGAGGAACTGGACAAGCGCCAGCGCGAACTGATGGGCGAGCGCGTCGACGACACCGACTGACCCCGAAAAAGGGGACGGAGGGGATTAAGTCGTTTCTGGCACTTCCGGGTATCCACGCATGGCGTGGATCTACTGTCACTTCGACCGGGTAGACTCCGGCCATGCGCTTCATTGAGACCTTCCAGGCCGGTCCTTTCGCCGACACCGTGGTCAGCCTGCTGGCCGCCTTCGTGCTGGGTACGTTGATCGGTGCCGAGCGCCAGTACCGGCAACGCACCGCCGGCCTGCGCACCAACGTGCTGGTGGCAGTCGGTGCCGCCGCCTTCGTCGACCTCGGCATGCGCATCGCCGGCAGTGCCGAGGCGGTGCGGGTGATCTCCTACGTGGTCTCCGGTGTCGGCTTCCTCGGCGCCGGCGTGATCATGAAGGAAGGCATGAACGTGCGTGGCCTGAACACCGCCGCCACCCTGTGGTGCTCTGCAGCGGTCGGCAGCTGCACCGGCGCGGACATGCTGGCCGAGGGCGTGCTGCTGACCGTGCTGATCATCGCCGGCAACACCCTGCTGCGGCCGTTGGTGAATGCCATCAACCGCATTCCGATCAACGAGGCAGCGACCGAAGCCACCTACGAGGTGCGCCTGAGCGTGGATGCCGACGCCGTGCCGCGGGTGCGCGAGCGCCTGGTCGATGCGCTGGAAGCGGCGCAGTATCCGGTGGGCGATGTGCAGGTGGTCGAGCATGCCGACGCGCCTACCGATGTGATCGCAGTGCTGGTCAGTACGGCCGTGAGTGCCGATGAACTGGACGTGGTGCTGGCACGGATGGAGCAGGTGCCGGGCGTGCTGCATGCCACCTGGGAAGTCAGCACCCGCGATTGATGATCCACGCGGGGCGTGGAGGCTCTTCTCTCATCCCCTCGTCCGCTGCTGCGCGCGCAACAGTTTCCGGAACGAACTGCACGACCGGGCATCCTCCGCCAGCGGGCATGCCGCCGCGCGTTGCAGCTGACGGCGCACCCGCTGCAACCGGGTGATCTGCCGCTGCAGCACGTCGGCCTGCGCCAGCAGTGCCTCGCGGTCCAGTGAGATGCGTCCATGCTGCGACGGCAGTGATGCACCAATCTGCTGCAGCGAAAGGCCGGCCGCCTGGCCAAGGCCGATCAAGGCCAGCCGTTCCAGCACCCGCTTGTCGTACTGCCGGCGCAGGCCGAGGCGCCCCAGCGCATGCAACAACCCCAGCTGTTCGTAGTAGCGCAAGGTCGAGGCCGGCACGCCACTGCGCTTGACCACCTCGCCGATATCCAGTTCACGCACGGGCTTGACCTCAAGTGACCTTCAAGCACCAAGCTATGGGCAACTACCCGTCGAGGCAAGGCCATGGCCAGCACATCTCCCATTGATCAGTACGCCCTGTGGAACGGCCCTGGCGGCCAGGCGTGGGTTGCGCAGCAGGCCGTTCTTGACGGCCTGTTCCAGCCGATGGCCGACCTGCTGGTCACCGAACTTCCTGAGACCGTTACCGAACTGCTCGACATCGGCTGCGGCACCGGCGCCAGCCTGCTGGCCGCGGCCGCAGCGCGCCCCGGGGCACATTGCACCGGCCTGGACATCTCCGCGCCGATGCTGGCGCTGGCCCGCCAGCGCGCCGAGGCTGCGGGACTGGACGCGGACTTGATCGTGGCAGACGCGCAGCGCCATCCGCTGCCGCCCGCGCACTTCGACTGGATCCAGTCGCGGCTGGGCGTCATGTTCTTCGAGGACAGCCAGGCCGCGTTCGCCAACCTGCATCGTGCCACGACACCCGGCGCTGGGCTGCGCTTCATCGCCTGGCGCAGTGCCGACGAAAATCCATTCATGACCACTGCCGAGCGCGCGATCGGCGATGTACTGGATCTCCCGCCCCGCGTACCCGGCGCACCGGGACAGTTCGCTTTTGCCGATGGCGAGCGCGTGCAGCGCCTGTTGCAGGCCGCCGGCTGGAATGACGTGGAAGTGGTTGCGGTGGACCTGCCCTGTTCGCTCGCCCGCGAAGACCTGCCGACCTATGTCGGCCACCTGGGACCGTTGGGACTGGCCCTGCGATCGATGCCGGAAGCCCGCGCCACAATGCTTCGCGGAAAAGCATTGGCCGCATTCGCGCCGTTCATCGAAGGTGACCGCGTTCGTGTGGATGCCGCCTGTTGGTTGATCCGCGCCCGCGCTTGAAAAAAGGGGACGGAGGGGATTAAGTCGCATATGCCCCGGCTGTGCCGGAAACGACTTAATCCCCTCCGTCCCCTTTTTTTGCTAGAGGGCCTCGCCGGCGTCGGCCAGGCGCGATTCGATCAGGGCGTACCACTGCTGCAGCACGTCGATCAGCATGTCCAGCTCGGCGTCGGCGCGCTGTGCGCGACCGCTGCGCAGGCAGGCCTGGGCTTCCTGCAACTGGGCCAGGAATCCGGCCACGGTGTCGGCCTGCAGGATCAGGCCCGGCAGGCGCCGCCCGGGGATGCGCACCACGGCATGATTGCCGAGCTGGCCGTACACGCTGAGCGTAGCTTCCGTCTTCATGGAGAGTGGCAGGAATTGGGCATTCATCGCGTGCACCGTTTGAAAACCTGAGCCGCAGGCAGGCGTGGACGACGGGGGAGACGTTGCCACGCCTGCCGGCGGTCAGGGGGGACTCGGAATGCCGGGGCACCGCCCCGGCGCAGGAAAGTCAATGTGGCTGTGCCATCCCGGCGATCTGCACGCGCCGGTTCGGTGCCAGGCAGGCAATCAGCTCGCGCCGGTTGCGCTGCTCGCACTGCACGATCGGCTCGGCCGCGCCGCGTCCTTCGGCACTGATGCTGGCTGCAGGCACGCCCCCCTGCACCAGCGCGTTGCGCACGGCATCGGCGCGGCGCTGCGACAGTGCCTGGTTGTAGCTGGCGCTGCCGATGCGGTCGGTGTAGCCGGTTACCCTGATCGACTGCACCTGCGCGGCCTCGCGTACCTGCGCCAGGATGCCCTGCACCGCCTGCTGGCCTTCGGCGCTGAGCACCGCGCTGTCGAAGCCGAACAGCGCGTCGGCCGACAGCCGCAGCGGCTGTTCCGGCAGCGGTGCCGGTGCCAGCGGCGCCGGTGGCCGCGGTGGTTCGAGCACGGCCGCGCACGACTCCGGCTTCCAATACCCGCCCTGCGCGATGCCCTTGCTGTCGAAGCGCACCTGGAACTGGCAGGTGAAGTACTCCGCGCCCTGCGCGGTGCGGAAGTTGAACAGGTAGTTCCACTCGCGCACGCCCCACATGCCTTCATTGAAGTGCGGCGTGCCCAGCAGCGTGTACAGCTGCCGCTTGCTCATGCCCGGCGCGAAGCGGCGCAGGTCGGCGACGTCGGGATAGATGCCTTCCTTCAGCGAGGCCTTGGAGGCCTCCGGGAAGTGCACGGCGGTGGCGTCGGCAGGACCGTCGGCGGCCGGCGCATGGCTGCGGCAGGCGGCCAGCAGGCCCATCCCCAGGATCAGGCCCAGCGTGGCGGCACATTGGCCGGCGCGGGCGATGCGATGCTGTTTCATGTCGTTCCCCCTGTAGACGTTTCCGCGATGCCGGGCCGCGGGTGCGGCCCGGCGGCGGGGATTACCACTGGATGCCGGCACCGACGGCCACACCGGCCTCGCCACGGCTGTTGGTCGAACCGCTGAACTTGTAGATCCAGCGGCCGCCTTCGGAGACACCGGAGATACCGACCGCCACGCCCGATTCGCCGTTGTAGCTGCCAGCCGCGATCGAGGCCATGCTGCGGCCCGCCTCGCTCGGCTGCGGCAGCGCTGCGGTGGCCATCGCCGACGCGATACCGGCCGAAGCACGATTGTCAGTCTTGCGCAGGTCGCGCTCGAAGCCGCCCATGCGCTCGTCGGTGTAGGCCTTGGACCAGTCCAGGGTCTGCGCCATGCCCGACTTCAGCTGGTCGACGTTGACGGCATCGGTGCCAGCAGTACCGGCGGCGACGTTGCGCACCGTGGTCGGGCCGCTGCTGGTGCTGCCCAGGGTGACACTGTTGTAGTTGGTCGCGCCGTTCACCGTGGTGTCGTAGCGGATCGTGCCCTGCTGCGAAGCCTGCAGCTGGCGCACGTTGACCGCATCGGTGGCCTGCGAGCCGTCTGCCACGTTGACCACCTGGCGTTCGGCACCGGCGGCACCGACAGAGACCGTGTTGGCCCGGTTCGCCACCGAACCCGCACCCAGCGCCACCGAGTTGTCGGCCTGCGCCTGCGAACCATTGCCCAGCGCGGTCGAGTTGGCACCGGCGGCAGTGGAGCCTGCACCACCGGCGGCCGAGTTGGCGCCGCTGGCGGACGGATCGGCCAGGTTGTTGGTGTTGTTGGCGCGGAAGCTGCCCGCCACGTTGGTGATGTTCTGGATCTTCTGGTCGGTGTACTTCTTCGACTCGTCGATGGCGTAGTTCACGCCGTTCTTGAGTTGGCCGACATTGGTCGCGTCGTAGGTGTCCGAGCCGTCGGCAACATGGGTGATCTTGCGTTCGCTGCCGGTGCTGCCGACCGAGACCTCACCGGCCGAGTTGCTGGCACCGGTCTGCCCGTAGGCGCCGGTGTAGCCGCTCTGTGCACCGACGCTGGCGACCGAACCGGCGCCCAGCGCCACGCTGTTACCGGCACTGCTGCTGGCACCGTTGCCGACCGCCACGCTGTTGGCACCGGCGGCACTGGCCTGCGGACCGACCGCCACGGCTTCCGCACCGGCTGCAGTGGCTGCGGCCGCCGTTGAGTTGACCGCCAGGTACGCACTGCCACCACCGCCATTGGTGATGCGCTGGTTGAGGACCTTCAGCGAGCCGTCGACAGCGGTGAAGGCGGCGGTGACGTTGTTGTAATCGCCGCTGGTGAAGGTGCCATCGGTGGCGATGCTGGAGATGCTGAACGTCGGCGCGGTCCACACGTTGGTGGTGCCGTTGTAGGCGGTGGTGCCACCGAAGTAGGTGGCGATGGTGCTGTTCGTGCTGAACAGCTGGTCGCCGGTGATGGCATCACTGCTGCCGGCCAGGATGCTGCCGGCGGCGACGTTGGTGATCTTCACCGCGCCGGTGCCGGTACCCGTCAGCGTCACGCTGTTGAGCACGTTGCCACTGCCATCGACGTCGTACTTCACGGCCAGCTTGTCGATCTCGCCGGTCTGGTCCGCGACGTTGGCCAGCGAGTTGCTGACGGCATCGAAGGCGGTACCGACGTCGTTGTAGTTGCCCTTGGTGATCGTGCCGTTGGCGGCGACGTTGTTGATCGAGTAGGTCGGTGCGGTCAGTACGCCGTTGGCATCGACCGCGGCACCACCGCCCAGATGGGTGGCCACCGCCTGGTTGGCGGCAAACAGCTGGGCACCATTGATGGCCTCACTGCTGGTGGCACTGACCTGGCCCGGGCCAAGGTTGCGCAGCGTGGTTGCCGTGCCGGTCTGGCCCAACGTGGCGCTGGCGTAGTTGACGCTGCCGTCGCCGTTGAGGTCATAGCGCAGGGCGCCCTGCTCCGAGGCCTGCAGCTGGCCCACGTTGACCGCATCGGTCGCCGCCGTGCCGGCGGCCATGTTGGTGACCTGGCGCTCGGCACCGGCCGCACCGATGGAGACACTGTTGGCACGGTCGGCCAGGCTGCCGGCGCCGACCGCGATGCTGTTGGCGGCAGTGGCGCGGGCATTGGTACCCACCGCGATCGAGTCGGCGCCGCTGGCCACCGCCTCAGTGCCGGTCGAGTTCACCCGCAGGTACTTGGTGCCACCGTTGCGGATGTCGGTGATCTGCGTGTTGAGGTTGACCAGCGAGCCATCGACCGCGGCGAAGGCATCGGTGGCATTCTCATACAGGCCCTTGGCGATGGCACCGCCAGTGGAGATCGTGCTGATCTCGAACAACGGTGCAGTAAAGATGCCGCTGGCCGGATCGAAAGCCGCACGACCACCGAAGAAGCTGGCGATGGCACTGTTGGTCGCCGCCAGCTGGCCACCGTTGACCGCCTCCAGGCTGCCGGCGGTGACCGCGCCAGCGGCAAGATTGCCGATGGTGGTGGTGCCGGTGCCTGCGCCGAGCGTGACCCGGCGATAGTTCGGGTTGCCCGAGCCGTCCAGGTCATAGGTGACCGCTGCGGAGGCCACATCGTCGATCAGACTGATGGCGCCCTTCAGCTGGGCCACGTTGACAGCATCGGTATTGGCGCTGCCCGCGGCAAGGTTGGTGATCTGGCGCTCGCCACCACCGGCCGTGCCCACCGACACTTCGCCGGCCGAGACCTGGGGTGCGGTGAGGCCGTAGGCGCTGTAGCTGGCCTGCGCGCCGCGCAGTGCAGCGGAGCGGTAACCCAGCGCGACCGAGTTGGCCTGGTTTGAAGTGGCTTCGGCACCCAGCAGGGTCTGTCCGTTGGCGGTGCCCACGGCACTGTCACCGACGACGACCGAGTGGCCCATGCGGGCGGCATAGTCGGCCGTCGGCACGCCGGTCGGATTGCTGGGATCGTTCACGCCATCGCCGGGGAAGGCGACATTGGCATCGACCTTCGGCAGTTCATGGCGTGCGTTGGCACCGATCACCACTTCCTTGGACCCGTTGGCGAAGGCGCCATCGCCCATCAACACCTGGTAGTCCTGTGCCGCGTTGACCGCCCAGCAGGAAATATCGGCCAGCGCGATGTCCAGGCACTTGGCCGCCCACGCCGGCGAGTCGGTTGGCAGAAGGAGGCCCAGCAGGCCACCGGGATTGCCGTTGTTGATGTTGTAGATGTAACTGTCGGAGGTCACGCCACCGATCAGGGTCAGGTGCGAGCTGCCGCCCGTGGCTGCGCCGCCCAGGCCGTTGAGCGTGCTGCCGACCGGCGACAGGTTGACCACCGGCAGGCCCAGCACATTGACCGTCGAATAGGTCTGCATGACGTTGGCGTTGCTGAGCTTGAGATTGCCGTTGCTCAGGTAGCCATTGCCGCCGAACAGGCTGGTGGTGGTCGGCCCGATCAGCTGGCCGACATTGCCGACCAGGCCACCGGTGCCGATGATCAGACCAGCATTCGGGTCGGCCGGCGCGGGCGCCTTCGGACTGGTTGGCGGAATCGCCGAGGGTTGGGTCAGGCCGAGGCTGCCCAGCGTGCCTCCCACCAGGCCCCCCACGGCGCTGCCCAGGTTGCCGACGGTGCCATTGAGATTGCCGTTGAGCAGGTTGCCCACCGCGCTTCCGACACTGCCCAGCGTGCTGCCCAGCACACCGCCCAGGTCGCCGGCGGTGCTGCCGGTGGTGCCGTTGAGAATGCCGCCCACGGCGCCGCCGACCGTGCCGACCGTGTTGGTGAGCGTGCCGCCCACTGCGCTGCCGACCTGGCCGACGGTGCCGTTCAGTGCGCCGCCCACTGCACTTCCAACGGTACCGACAGTGCCGTTCAGAGCACCGCCAACTGCGCCACCGACTGCGCCCACCGTGTTGTTGAGCGTGCCACCCACTGCGCTGCCGACCTGGCCGACAGTGCCGTTCAGAGCACCACCCACCGCACTGCCGACAGTACCGACAGTACCGTTCAGCGCGCCACCGACTGCACCGACGGTGTTGTTGAGCGTGCCGCCCACTGCGCTGCCGACCTGGCCGACGGTGCCGTTCAGTGCGCCGCCAACTGCGCCACCGACCGCGCCTACCGTATTGTTGAGCGTGCCGCCAAGTGCGCCGCCGACCTGGCCGACGGTGCCGTTCAGTGCGCCGCCAACGGTACCGACAGTACCGTTCAGCGCGCCACCCACCGCGCTACCAACTGCGCCCGCGGCACCGTGAAGCGTCCCGCCGACAGCACCCACCGCACCACCGACCAGGTTGCCGACGCCCAGCGCGCTGTGCTGTGCGGCCACCGTCGCCTGTCCGGCCAGCTTCAGATTGCGATCGGCCACTACCTCCTGGCCGTCTGGCGCCTGCACGCGCACCTTGCCGGCGACGCCGGCATCGAACGCGGCACTGATGGCACGATCATGGGTTTCACCCGGCAGTTCTTCCTTGGCCGGCAGCGTGACTGCCGCCGTCGCCCGGGCCTGGCCATGCCCCTCGATGTGATGGCCAGCGACCGCCAGATGCGTGTCGGCCTTGCCGTCGACGGTGGCTTTCAGCCCAGGCAGTGATCCGGCGGCTGCACCGCTGAGGCCGGCGGCCGCCTGGGCACCCGTATCGATCGCAGCGACCTGGCGGCCAGCGATGCCGACCTTGGCCCTGGCGCGCGCATTGGCAGCAACGCCCAGCGGCGCCTGCGCGCCGGGCGCAACGTGCGCAGCCAGCGATGCATCCACCTGTGCCGCCCTGGCCGCAGCGTTGCCCACGCCAACATTGGCGCGGACATCAGCCGCCAGTGCCGGCACGGCCACCTGTTTCGGCACGGTGTTCGCTGCCAGCTTCACCTGCACGGTGGCCGGCAACACGTCACGTACCACCGGCAGCGACGTGGTGTTCAACTGCAGGCCCAGACGAGCATCCGCGCTGAGTGCGGGGCTGTTCTGCGCCTGTCGCGCGGCGGCAGCCAGGGCCACTTCCGCGTCAACCTTGACCGGCATCGGCTGCGCATACTTTGCCGCGAGTGCTTGCAGGTCACGCAGCGATTGATTGGTTTCCGAGGCCCCTGCATGGCCGCTGGCCAGCGCACACAGCAGTGCCAGGGCCAGGGCCGTGGGCATCAGCAGGAAGGCGCGCGGATCGCGTGCGGCGCTGCCGCCGCTGTCGCCGGTGGCCAGTTCCGAGGCCACAACCAGAGCATTGAGCTGGCGGTTCCATACACGCCGGTAGATGCGGTTCATGAGCATTTCCCCCGTAGGCGAACAACTGGAATGTCAGTGGACTTGCCGCTAGGCAGGTGACTGACATTCCAGCGGTTGCAACGAGGGCGGTGCACTTCAATCCGGCACGGCAATCGCGCATTCCGGCAAATCCACGGCCGGAATCGGCAGCCGGCTATGCATAAGCGGCAACACGATCGGCAAGCGGATACGCAATTCCGGCATAAACTCCGCAAAAACCCTTGCCGGGCCTGGATCAGGCCGGTTGGCCGATCTGCGCGGGTGCGCGCATCAGGGTGTCGCGCGGCAGTTCGCCGAATACCTTGCGGTAATTGTCGGCGAAGCGCGACAGGTCCCACAGCACGCAGCTCAGGGCGATCGCCTTCACCGAGCGACGGCTGGAGTCCGCCATCGACAGGCTGCGGCAGGCCGCGCACAGGCGCAGCATGGAGAGGTAGCGGTTCGGCGAGGTTCCAAACAGGTCCTCGAACGCATAGCGCAGGCCGCGCTCGCTGACGCCGGCGGCATCGCAGATCTCGTTCATGTAGATATTGCGACGCAGGTTGAGCCGCATGAAGTTCTCTGCACGCTGCGCGATCAGATAATGCGTGCGCCGCGCACGGGTGCAGCCCGGGCGATCCGCCGCACCGGCGCCCAGCAGGGCCTGCACATGCTCATGCAGCAGGTTCTCGGTCTCATCCGGCTGCAGGCCTGCACCCTGCCCCAGCTGCAGGTGCAGCTGCTGGTAATGGCGTGCCAGCGGCGTGGCATCGCTGGCCAGGTTGAACAGCGAAAGTGCCTGGCCAGCAGGTGGCGTGCTGCGCAGGCTCAGTTCGGTCAGCTTGCGCTGGACGCGGGCCACCGGCACCAGCATCAGGGTCATGTGCGTGCCCGGGCTCAGGGTGAACTCACTGATGCCCTCCGGCATGATCGTCAGCGCCATGCCCGGCGAGAGCGGCACGCCGTGGCACCAGCTCATCGTTTCATCGGTGGCGTGCAGGTACCCCAGCATCGCCCAGTCCGGCGGCAGCATGAAACGGCCACGGCAATGGAAGCCGCAGCTGATGCTGCAGAACAGGGCTTCCTCGTGCACGCGCGAAGCGAACGCCGCCCGTGGCCCGTTGCCATCCAGCAGCAGCAGTTCGACATCGCAGACGCGAAGCACGCCGCTCAGCGTGGCCAGGTCTATCGACCGAAGGCCGCTGTCGTCGCTGTCCTCTACCCCACCATCGACCATGACAGTGTTGTCCCCCCGTTGATCCGCCATCCGCTGCGGCCCCCACTGCCTGACAGGGCGCGCAACGATCCAGAATCCATTTCCGTTGCCACGCCGACAGCGCCGGCGTCGATGCGATCGTACAAATCAATGCAAGAGCTTGAATACGAGTATGCCCAATAATCGGCAAAGGTAAACCCGCGGCGCTGAATGATGAAACGGGATACACAAGTGAAGAAAATGTCTGAGCAGGTGGCACGGTTTTCGCATGGAACCACAAGGCGAATCACATTATCTGCACGACAATGAATCGTTTTGCCTGCGAACGGATTTTCGTCACAAAAACCATCTGAAATTTTCAGGCTTCCGGGGTTTCTGCCGAATTTGCATATAGGTTCCGGTTGCAGCCAACCGCCATTCAGGCAAAGTCGACATTACGGTGATCGAGCCATCTGATCTGGCCGCACCCAGGGGGACAGCATGACCACGCACGCATCATTGGATGCCTCGACCACCGGCCCCGGGCCGTCCGGTCGCGACCGTGCGGCCGATGTCCCGCCTGGAAACGATCACCCTGCTTGAGCACAGCGGGCCTATCCCGCCGTGCCTCCTCCGCCAGGACGCGCGGAGGCCCACGGACGATCCCGGCGGAGCCGGGCCACCGCCCAACGCAGGTGTACTGCATCCGCAGACAGGTAGAGGGAGACATTGGTCATGAACGCATCGATCCGCAAATTCCTGAAGGAAGAAGACGGCGTCACCGCGCTCGAGTACGGGCTGCTGGCTGCCGTGATAGCTGGCGTCCTGATTGCGGTCGGCAACGACCAGATCAAGGGGTTCTTCGAAACGCTGTTCAAGAACCTCTCCGCACTGGCCACCAAGGCTTCGGGCTCGACGACCTGAGCGGCGACCGCGCGCGGCCGGCAGAGCCGCGACGGCGGGGCGCATGGAACCAGGCGAAGACCGTCCAGTGACGGACGATGGAGTGTGCGATGACAGTGCTGGGGTTGTTGGCCATCGGCGTGTGCCTGCGGATCGCGATCAGTGATCTGTATGCCCGTCGAGTGCCCAACAACTGGCTGGTCGCCGCATGCGTGATCGCCACTGCGGTGATCGTGGTCGGCCAGTTCAGTGCGCCGCGCCAGCCGTGGCTGCCCCACCTTGCCGGCGCGGCGATCGGCCTGTTGGCGCTGCTGCCGTTCCATGCCCTGCGCTTGATGGGCGCCGGGGACGTGAAGTTCTTTGCCGTGCTGGGCCTGATGCTGGGCTGGCAGGCGCTGCTGCCGGTCTGGCTGGTGGCAAGCCTCGCGGCTGGGTTGCATGCCGTACTGGTGCTGGCCGGTCGCCGCCTGGGCGTGCTGCTGCCCGGTCACCTGCAGATGCAGGTCAATCGCACCAGCACGCAGTGGCAAGCGCATCCGGTGCTGCGTGACATGCAGGCCGCCCGCCAGGGACGACGTGGCATTCCCTATGCAGCCTACCTGGCACTGGCCGCCATCGGCTGGGTGCTGGCCAGCATCTACGGAGGTGCACCATGAACATCCGCAGCCCACGCCTGCAACGCGGTGTCGCCAGCATCGAGTTCGCCCTGATGCTGATGCTCGGCCTGTTGCCGCTGCTGCTGTTCACCTTCTCCGGGGTGATGATCATGGCGGCGCAACAGACCCTGGCCACCGCATCGGCCGAAGGCGCGCGTGCCTCGCTGCGCTACGGCACCGCCAGCGAACGACGCACCGCCGCCTGCGTCGCCGCACGCACCTCGATGCAATGGTTGCTGCAGTTTTCCAGGCAGAACGTGGACTGCAGCGCGGGGGGCAGCAACGCCATCGTGGTGTCGGCACAGGCACCCTGCGCCGGTCTGGCCACGGCCCAGTGCATGACCGTGACGGTCAGCTACGACTACGCCAGCCATCCCTTCCTGCCCGGCACCGCCACGCTCTACAAGTGGGTGATGCAGGCCCCCATCCGCAGCGTCGCGGTCGCGCAGCTCGATCTCGGCAGCGGCAATTGATGATCGGTACTTTGGAGATGGTTCCATGCTCAAGTTGACCCGCATCGCTGCCGTCGCCCTGATCGGCCTGGCCGTGCTGCTGGCGCTGATCGCCTTCATGATCGGGCGCAAACCCGCCGCACCTGCAACGGTCGCGCCGGTCGCTCACAACGAGACCCAGGCGATCACCGTGGTCGAAGCCGTGGCACGCCTGCCTGCGGGCGAGCCGATCAGCGCCAACGGCCTGCGCCTGGCCCAGCGCACCGCACCCGTCCCCGGCGCCGCTACCAGCATTGCCGCCGTGACCGGCAAGGTGCCGGTGCAGGACATTGCCGAAGGCAGTGTGATCAACGGCAGCGCATTGGCTCAGGGCTTCTCGCTGCAGCTGCGGCCGGGCGAGCGTGCCCTGGCCGTGCCCGTGGACGAACTGGTCGGTGCCGGCAACCGCATCCTTCCCGGTGATTTCGTCGACGTCTTCCTCAACCTGCGCAACGCCCAGCCCAGCATCAACAGCCCTGGCGAAGCGGCGCAGACGCGCCTGCTGCTGTCGCGCCTGCGCGTCCTGAGCTACGGCCAGCAGGACATCGTGCCGCTGGCCACAGAGACTATTTCCGACAGCGAGGCCGACACCCGCAACGACCCGCGCGCTGCCGACATCACCGGAAGTGGCAGCACGCACAGCAGCAGCAATGAAGCGCCGCAACCCGCACGCAGCGCGGTGCTTGCGGTACCGGTGGCCGACGCCAACCGGCTGCTGCTGGGTGCGCAGCAAGGCAAACTTTTCCTGGCCCTGCGCAATCCCGCCGATACTGGCCTGCCCGACCTGGCGTTGTTCCCGCAATCGCGCGGAGTGATCGACCCGCTGCGTGGGCTCGACGCCGAACAGCAGCTCGCCCTGCAGCGGCCGGAGAACCACGCCTTTGCCGGTATCGACAGCGACGCGCTGGCCGGACGTGGCAGTGCACCGCCACGCAGCACCCCGGATGCACCGGCGCGCGCGCCGGCGTCACGTCGCAGTGCACCGCGCGCGTCGGGGATCGAGATCATCCGCGGCGACAGTTCCGCATCCCGTGCCTCCCTTTGACCTGCATCGAGTGCATCCATGACCGAACGTCGCCGCCGTCCACGCCTCTCCCTCCGCCAGCGCTGGCTGGCCCTGCTGCTGGTGCTGCTGGCGCCGGCAACGAGCGTGGCCGCCGATGACCTGGTGCTGCAGGCGCGCGAGCAGCGTCCCTGGAACCTGCCGGCCGACCTGGAGCGGGTGGCCATTGCCGACCCGGGTGTGGCCGACATCGTGATGCTGCGCGGGCAGCGCCAGGCGCTGCTGGTCGGCAAGACGCCTGGCACCACCACCCTGCTGCTGTGGCACCGCAGACAGGCCGAGCCACAGCGGTTGACGGTACGGGTGCAGAGCGCCGTACAGGGCGCTGCCAGCACCGGCGGTACCGGGCTGGTGTTCACCCAGCAGGACCAGCAGGGCCTCCTGCAGGGAAGCACCGACAGCATGCTCACGCACATGCAGGAACAGCGCACTGCGGCGATGGCGCTGGGCAAGGACGGCATGCTTGCCGATGCGTCCACCATCAACAGTGGGGGCGTGGTCCAGGTCGAGGTCAAGGTGGTCGAGTTCAACAAGACCGCGATGAAGCAGATCGGCATCAACTTCCAGAACCGCAACGGCGGCTTCGCCTATGGCTTCGCGCGGCCCGGCACTGGCCTGCCCGGCAATACCGGCCTGCTGCCCGGCATGAAGGAAGGCAACAGCAGCAACGAGGCCGTGTCGCCGATTTCCTCGGCGTTCCGGCTGGTGTTCGGCTCGACCAAGGGACGGTGGAACGCCGATGTCGAACTGCTGCAGAGCAATGGCATGGCGCGCGTGCTGGCCGAGCCGACGCTGGTGGCACTGTCCGGCCAGAGCGCCAGCTTCCTGGCCGGTGGCGAGCTGCCGATCCTGGAGCCGCAGGGGCTTGGCACCACCACCATCACCTACAAGCCCTTCGGCATCGGCTTGACCGTGACCCCAACGGTACTGGCGCCGAACCGGATCGCGCTGAAGGTCGCGCCGGAGGCGAGCGACCTGGACTACAGCAACGCGATCGTGCTCAACAACGTGCAGATTCCCTCGATCACCACTCGTCGCGCCGATACCACGGTCGAGCTGGGTGATGGCGAGAGCTTCGTCATCGGTGGCCTGGTCAGCTCCAACATCGTCTCCAACGTCAACAAGATTCCACTGTTGGGCGACCTGCCGATCATTGGTTCGTTCTTCCGCAACTTCGACTACAAGCGCCAGGACAAGGAGCTGGTGATCATCGTCACCCCGCGTCTGGTGCAGCCGCTGGCACGCAACACCGAACTGCCGCTGCCTGGCGAGCGCGAAGCCAAGCCGCATCTTCCCGAATGGGGGTCGTGGTTGCTGGGGCCGGTCAGCCAGGACCCGGTGCCCGGCTTCTCGCGCTGACTTCCATGACGCCTGCGGAACCACGCCCATGCCCTACGCCACCGCCCAGCCGCTGCATCCGCAAGGACCGCCGATGAACCTGGTCCTGTACGGCATCGACCGCGAACTGCTGCCCCGGCTGGCCGCCAAGCTGCCGCCGACCACCACCCTGCACTGGCAGGACAGCAGTGCGCCGACGTCTGCGCAGGACCTGCAACGCGGGCCGCAGAGCCTGGTGCTGCTTGACTTCCGGCCCGAGCACGCGGCTGCCTCGAGCGTGCTGGCACAGCAGCTGCAGCAGACCCAACCGGACCTGGCGCTGGTCGCGGTCGGCGCCACCAGCGCCGGCCAGGTCGAAGGCGTGGTGATCGCGCTGCGCGCCGGCCTGCGCGATGTGCTGGACCTGGACAGTGACAACGCCGGCATCGAGGCGGCCCTGCGGCGTGCGCTGTCACCGCGCCCGGCCGCGGTGGCGCAGCACGCGCACAAGGCGCGCCTGATCGTGCTGCTGGGCGTGCGCGCAGGCGTCGGCACCAGTACCCTGGCCGCACATCTTTCGGTGCTGGCGCAACAGACGCGGGCCCTCGCCCAGGGCGATGCAGTGCAGCAGGACGGCCTGCTGATGGAACTGGCGCAGCCCGCCGGTGACCTTGCGCTGTACCTCAATCTCGACAGCCGCTTCCACTACGAGGATGCGCTGCGCAACGCCAGCCGCATCGACGCCACCCTTGCACGCACCGCGATGGCGCGCCATGACTCCGGGCTGGTGCTGCTGGACCGTGCCGGCGGCAGTGATGCCGTGCCCCCGTCCGACCCTGGCGCGCTGCTGCAGCGCCTGCGCGGGGTGTTCGCCAGCGTGCTGTGTGATGCCGGCGGCTGCCCGCTGCGGCAGCTGCCGCCGCTGTTGCTGGACCAGGCAGACGAGATCTGGCTGGTCACCGATGCGTCGATCGCCACGCTGGTCTCGCTGGACCAGGCACTGAAGCATCTTGCAGGCCAGCGCGAGCGCGAGAAACGCCTGCAACTGGTGATCAACCGCCACGACGACAGCAGCGGCATGAGCCCGGAACAGATCGCACGCCGCTTCGAACTGCCGTTGCTGGCGACATTGCCTGAACGACCGCGTGTGCGCCTTGCCGCCAGCCAGGGCCGCCTGCTGCTGCAGGATGCGCCGCGCGATCCCTACCTGCGTGCCCTCGCCCCGCTTGTGTCACGGCTGGACCCGGCTGCCTGCCCGGTCCAGCCGCATGGCCTGCGGGAAAGACTCTCCCTTGCCCTGGGTGGATCGCAATGGAAGACAAGGTAACCCCGTTCCCGCATGCCGTTGCCCGCCCGCTGCTGCACGAAAGCCCGGGCCACCTGCCGTTCGCACAGACCGAGCAGTACCAGAAGGTGCTGTCGGCCGCGCATGAGCACCTGCTCAACAGCATCGAGGACGAGCGCATCGACATCGATTCCTGGGCCCCGGATACCATCGCCCGCTGGGTGCAGGTACAGACCGTGGGCTTCATCCAGGAATGGCGCATCCCGATCAACGAAGAAGAGATGCAGGTGGTTGCCGAGGGCCTGGTCAAGGAGCTGACCGGTTTCGGCCCGCTGGACGACCTGCTCCACGACCCCTCCATCGAAGACATCCTGATCAACGGTTTCAAGGACGTGCACGTTTCGCAGGGTGGCCAGCTCCGGCGTGCCACCCAGCGCTTCACCGATGACACCCACCTGCTGCGCATCCTGCGCCGCATCCTCGCGCCGCTTGGCCGCCGGCTGGATGATTCCAATCCGATGGTCGATGCGCGCCTGCCCAACGGCGGCCGCCTCAACGCGATCATCTCGCCACTGGCGGTGGACGGGCCGATGGTGTCCATCCGCAAATTCCGCAAGGACCCGTTCACCCCCGACGAACTGCTCGCCAAGGGCACCTTCGACGCACCGATGCAGGCCCTGCTGAAGGCAATGGTGCTGGGCCGATGCAACATCCTGGTCTCCGGCGGCACCAGCTCCGGCAAGACCTCGCTGCTGAACGCACTGGCCAGCTACGTGCCACCCAGCGAGCGCGTCATCACCGTGGAGGACACCGCCGAGCTTTCGCTGAACCATCCGCACGTGGTGCGCCTGGAAAGCCGCATCGGTGGCGCCGAGGGCCAGGGCGCGGTCAGCATCCGCGACCTGGTGCGCAACAGTCTGCGCATGCGCCCGGACCGCATCGTGGTCGGCGAAGTGCGTGGCGCGGAAGTGCTGGAAATGCTGCAGGCGATGAACACCGGCCATGACGGATCGATGGCCACCATCCACGCCAACACGCCGCGCGACTGCCTGTACCGCATCGAGATGCTGGCCGGCTTTGCCGGCTTCCAGGGCAGCGAGGACAGCCTGCGCCGGCAGATTGCCAGCGCCATCGACTTCATCGTGCAGATCTCGCGGCTGGGCAGCGGGCGCCGGGTGCTGGTCTCGATCACCGAGATCACCGGGGTCAGTGACAACCTGATCACCACCCAGGAAATGTTCCGCCACGAGGTGCAGATCGACGCCGCCGGCCGCGAGACCGACCGCTGGATCGGCCTGGGCTTCCATCCGCACTCGCACAAGCTGGAGCCGTTCCGCCAGCAACTGCGTGAATCGCTCTACGGGGACTTCTGAGCATGGGCACCGGCCTGCTGCTGGGCGTGTTGAGCATCATCTCGGTGCTGCTGGCGCTGGCCGTCTGGCTATGGGGCACCGCCGCCAGCCGTGAGCAGCGCCAGGCCTCGCTGCAGCATGCCGAGCAACAGCTGGCGCGCGGCAGCGCGGCCGGCGCGGTACCGGCCGGGCCTGCCGTTGCGGCGGCCAACGATTCGACCCGCCCGGCCAGCGCCGGAACCCGTGTACTGCCGTGGGACGGTGTCCTGCAGCGCGCCGGCCTTCAGCCGGGCTGGAAGCTGCCACTGATGCTGCTGGTGCCGGGACTGGTGCTTGCGGTCGTGGCGGCGATGCGGCTGGGCACGGCCTGGATGTTTCCGCTGACCCTGCTGCTGTACCTGCTGGGCTGCTGGCTGTGGGTGATGCGCCGGATCACGAAGCTGCGCGCGCAGCTGCTGCACCAGATGCCGGACTTTCTCGACAACCTGGTCCGCCTCACCGCGCTGGGCAACAGCCTGCAGGCCGCGTTCCAGGTGTCTTCGATGCAGACCAGCGCGCCACTGCGCGGCCTGCTCGACACCACGGTGCGCTATGCGCGCAGCGGCATGGACCTGGATCGTGCATTGAGCCTGGCCGCGCAGCCGTACCGGATGGACGTACTGAAGGTGCTGGCAGTGGTGATCGGCGTGAGCGTGCGCATCGGTGGCCGCGCCGACCAGATCCTGCAACGCATGGGCGATTTCATGCGCGACCTGGAACAGGCCCAGCAGGAACTGGCGGCCACCACCTCGGAAACACGGATGTCGGCCTGGGTGCTGGGGCTGCTGCCACCCGCCAGTGCGGTGCTGATGGCGATCTCCAGCCCGGCGTTCTTCCAGCCGGTGCTGCACGACCCGCTCGGTCACAGGATCCTGCTGATCGCACTGGGCCTGGAACTGCTCGGGGCGTTCCTGCTGTACCGCCTGGCCAAATCGCTATGACCGCCCGCAGCCGCCCCGGAGGTGCCCGATGAGCGCCAGCGCCTGGTTCGCCCTTTCGCTGCTGGTGCTGGCAGCCGGCGTCGCCCTGCTCGGTATCGCCGGCTGGGTGCGCAGCCATCGCGAGCACCGCACCTCAGCCACACTGAAAACCGCCCTTCAGCCGCGTGAAGAAGGCCGCGACACCGAGGCCACGCGCCGCGACTCACTGGGCTGGATCGAGCGCTTCGGGCGCTCGCTCAGTGGCGGCCGCCTGGAGGCCGCACTGCTTGCCAACGAAGACAAGCTGCTGTTGGACCTGGCTGGCTGGAACACGCGCCGCGGCACCGCGATCTATCTCGGCCTGCGCCTGCTGCTTGCCCTGTTGGTGCTGGCGCTGGCGCTGGCGTTCAGCAGCGCGCACGGGCTTGCCAAGGTGATGGTGGTGATCGGTGCGCTGGCGGCCGGGCTGCTGCTGCCGAAGTTCGTGCTGTCGTCGTGGGTCAAGCGCCGCCGCCGTGCGGTCGAGAACGAGCTGCCCCTGCTGATCGACCTGCTGCGCCTGCTGCAGGGCGTGGGCTTCAGCATGGACCAGAGCCTGCAGACGCTGGGCGACAAGCTGCGCGATGCATTGCCGGTACTCGGCGGCGAACTGCAGGAAGCCAATGTGGCCTATACCCATGGCCGCACGCGCGCGCAGTCATTGCGGCGGCTGAGCGAGGTCTACGCCGATGATGACCTGGCCAGCCTGATGCAGTTGATCCTGCAGGTGCATGCGCACGGCGGCGCAGTGCAGGAGCCGTTGCGCCAGTTCAGCCTCCGCCTGCGCGAACAGCGCCGCAACGCGTTGAAGGAAAAGGTCGGCAAGCTCTCGGTGAAGATGACCGTGGTGATGATGCTGACCCTGTTGCCGGCACTGATGCTGGTGCTTGCCGGCCCGGCGCTGGTCGCGCTGGCCACCACCCTGTCCAAGATGGGATCCCCCTGATGCCTCCCCTGCACACCTCCTGCCTGCTGCTTGCCGTCACCCTCGCCGCCCTGGCCAGTGGCTGCGCCTCGACCACGCCGAAGTATGTGCGGGCGCCCAGCCTTGCGCCGCCGGAACCCGATCCGCAGGACAGCCGCAACGCCTATCTGGAGCTGATCGAACGCATGCAGCAGCAGGGCGCCTGGTATGCCTCGCTGGCCCATGTGGAGGCCTTCCGCCAGCGCTATGGTGATCGTCCTGCCCTGCGCCTGCTGCAGGCCGACGCACTGCGTGAGACCGGCCAGACCGACGCGGCGGTCGCGCTGTATCGCGAGCTGTCCAGCGGGCCGCAGGCCGCCGCTGCGGCACATGGCCTGGGCCTGATCGCCGCACGTCGCGACGACGATGCCGGCAGCGAACAGGCCCTGGCGCGCGCTACGCAGCTGCAGCCCTTGAACACCGACTACCTTGGCGACCTGGGCTATGCACGGCTGCGTGCCGGCCGGTTCGATCAGGCCCGCGAGCCGCTGGCCAAGGCCCTGGAGCTTTCACCGGGCAACGCCAAGGCAACGGCCAACCTTGCACTCTGGGCGGTACTGCGCGGCGACCAGGCCACGGCGGAGCGGCTATCGGCACAGGCCAGCCTCAACGAGGAAACGCGCCGAAGCATCCAGCAGCAGGCCCAGCAGATCCGGACGCGCCTGCAGCAACGACAGGCCGCTGCTGCCGCCAACGCAGCCACACCTGCACATACGGCCAGCGTCGAGAGTGGCGCTCGTGCATCGGGCGGCGCACGGCTGGCGGGCGAACCCCACCGCGACCCGCGCGACCAACGCGATCCGCAGCGCCTGCCACCCTCGATGCTGGAACGCTTCAGCGCCACCGACCACCCGACCGGAAGCACACCATGACCACGATGCGCCAGATCCGACGCCTGTTGCCCGTGCTGTGCTGCCTGCTTGTTGCCGGTGCCGTGCAGGCGCAGCAACAGCCATTGACCGGACAGATGCTCGGTGGCCCCTCGCCGTCGCCAGCGGCCACGGTGCCCATGCAGGCCGAACCGCTCCCCACCGTGGAGTTGGCCGCACCCGCCGCATCCGCCGAGGTGACTGGCGCGCAACCGGCAACCGTCGCAAACGACGTCGCACCAGCATCGCCCGCAGCACCGCGCGCGCGCCTGCCCAGCGGCGAGGCGACCCGCAATCTGTTCCGCCTGCAGGCCTCCGGGCAGCAGGCCGGCCAGCGGCTGCCGATCCTGGGTGACCAGGCCACGCTGAGCTATGCGCGTTACCTGAAGAGCTTTGAACACGAGATCCCGGACTTCTTTGAGACCGATGTCTCCCGGTCCAAGGACGCCTCCTCCTCCGGACGCTGAGGTCGGCCATGAAACGCCCACGCCAGTTCAGTTTCAGCCGCGCACGCGGCGGCATGTCGGTCACGATGATGCTGGTCATGCTGGCGCTGTTGGCCATGCTGGGCCTGATCGAGATCGGCTATCTGTTCTGGGCCAAGCGTGATGCGCAGAAGGTGGCCGACCTTGCCGCTCTGGCCGGCGCACAGCGACTGGAGCTGTGCAGCCCGGACAACAGCGACAACAGCGCTGCCCGGCAGAATGCGGTGGCCCAGAACGGGTTCGCAGGCACCCTGCAGATCCGCTGCGGCAACTGGAGCGCCAGCCGTGGCACCGGCACCCGCTTCGTCACCAGCGTCGATGCCAGCAATCCCCGCAATGCCGTTCAGGTGATCGCCGAGCGCAGCGTGCTGCCCTTCTTCGGGCAGACTTCCGGCCTGCCCACCGTGAGCGTGCAGGCCGTGGCGCGCCGTGCCGAACCCACCGCGGTGTTTGCGGTCGGCTCGCAGCTGCTACGGACCAATGGCGATTCAGTGCTGCTGTCCACCCTGCGCCTGGTTGGCCTGGACGTCACCAATGCCACGGTGCTGTCCTATGACGGCCTGGCGCAGGCCAACGTGACTCCGTCCGGCCTGCTGAAAGCGCTCAACATACCGGTAAGCGCCAACCTCAGCGTGGCCGATTTCAACCGCCTGCTGTCGGTCAACAAGATTTCGCTGGCACAGCTGGTCGATGCCACCGCCACCGTGGTCGGCCGTGACTCCGCAGTGGGGGTGCAGCTGCGCGCCCTGTCCGATCTGGTTGCCACCCAGCTGGACATCAACAAGCTCAACATCGTGCTTGGCAGCCAGTCCGGCGGCGGTGGCCTGTTTGCCGAAGTTGTCTCGCCCGACGGCACAGTCGGCAGCGCACTGGAGTCACAGATCAACGTGCTCAACCTGATCAGCACCGCGATCTCCATCGCCAACGATGGCAACGGCGTGGCGGTCAAGGGACTGGACCTGCTGGGCATCAGCATCCAGGCAGGCGTGGTCGAGCCGCCATCGATCGCCATCGGCGGTGTCGGCAGCCGTGCCTACAACGCGCAGGTGCGGCTGATGGCGGACGTGGACAGCAACAACCTGTTCGCCCTGGGGCCGCTGCTGAACCTGCTTGGCACGCGCCTGCACCTGCCGCTGCACGTCGACGTGGCCAACGGCATGGGCACACTGACCGGCATCCAGTGCGGCGGCAATCCACCCAAGGCCACGATCCAGGTGGACTCGTCGGTGCTGCGCGCCTGCGTCGGCAATGTCGACCCTGCACAGCGCTTCTCCAAGGCCAATGTCTGCGACGCCACGCTGCAGGACGAACAGCTGCTGAAGCTGCTGGGCCAACCATTGATCAACGACAGGATTACCCTGCCTGCCCTGACCAGCACGCAGACCCTGACCCTGGCCGCCGGTGAGACCGGCTCGACCCGGTTCAACCCGCTCGCGATCGGTGACGCAGTGTCGAGCCTGGTGAACGAACTGCTACGGGTGCTGTCGGGCATGCTCAATTCGCCCAAGCAGGGCATGAACGCCAACGACACCGCCAAGGCGCTGGCCGATCGCTACCTGCAGGCGGCCTTTCCCACTGGCGGACGCTACAACGTCGACCAGGTCATCCCGCTGCTGCGCGATGGCGATCCGGCACGCAATCTCGCCCCGCTGGGCAACTGGACGGTGAAGCATGGCGTCCCCAAGCCCTGCCTGCTGGGCCTGACCACCTGCTGGGAAGACGGTTCGGTGTGGACCGGTTACAGGACGACCGTCACCGGCCAGGGCCTGGGCCTGCTCGATGGCCTGCTTGGCTCGCTGGTCGGCGGCCTGCTGATCAACCGCTGCGACAGCCTGCTCGGCAACCTGATCGATTACAACGGCTGCGTGCGCAACAATCTGGCGTCGTACATCCAGACCGCACCTGTCGGCTTTCTCGATGGTGCGGGGGGAACGGGTGTCACCAACCCCGATGGCAGCGTCAGCTGCAGCGGCCTGCTGTGCACCGTGCTGAAGCCGATCCTGGCCGCACTGCGGCCGGTGCTCAACAGTGTCGGCACCCTGCTGACCAACCTGCTGGCCAGCGTGCTGGGCCTTGAACTGGGCCGGACCGACGTCAACGTGCAGTCGATCCAGTGCAGCGCCGCACAGCTGGTCTACTGACCCGTGACGGGCGCCCTTGGCGGCGCCCACACCCATGCTAGACTCCCGGCGGGGAACCACCTTCATATCAACCCACACTCATCCGTGGATGGTCTAGACATGCGAGAAACTTCAGGGGGCGCGGTCTTTGCCCGGCACGCGCGCAGCGCGGCAGTGCTGGCCGTGGTCATGATGCTGGTGGCACCGGCAGCGATGGCTGCACGTGGCGACCGTGAGGCGGCAGCCGAACCGGCGCGCAGCGCGCCGGTGGTGCGCAATACCGTGGACGAACTCAAGCAGTTGATGGACTCGCGCCAGCTGACCGAGCTGCGCACCACCTACAACGGCAACTACGGCGCCAGCCTGCTGTTCAATGCCAACACCCTGACCTACTACGTCGCCCTGTTCCAGGAGAAGAACTTCTGGCGGGTGATCAAGACCGATGCGGTGGACAACGCCGAGCGCGTCTACCGCACCTTCGCGCAGCAGTCCGAACAGCTGGCCCAGGTCTACATCGACACCACCCGCCTTGAAGCCGGCAAGCGCTACACCGAGCGCCTGGTGGCCTACAACGAGGAACGCCTGCGTACCCTGCAGCAGGAAATGGAACAGCAGCAGGCGCAGTCGGCCCAGGTCAGCGCCGCCCTGCAGCAGGCCCAGCAGCAGGCCGTGAGCCTCAGCACCGACGTGCAGAGCACCAACAGCCAGCTGGACGCCCTGCAGCGCCGCATCCAGATCCTGCAGGCCGAACAGGGCAACCCGGAGTTCAGCCTGCCCAAGCCGGACAGCGTGCCCGCACCGGCGGCCGCCAGCAACGGTCGCTGAGAGCTGCACTCACGGTACTCCACGCGACGGCGCCCTATGGCGCCGTTGTCGTTTTCGGCACTTCAGCGTCCCCGCGTCACTGGCAGGCGCCGTAGACCGCGTCATCCAGCTGCCGGCGCTGCACGAAATCCAGGCGCCGACGCTTGAGCAACGCCTGCTCGCGATGACGCCGGGCACGCTCGCAGGCCGCCGCATCCGTGCTGATCGTGATCAGCGCACCGTGCGCCCGCGCCGCACGCCGTGGCCGGGGCGATGGCTTCGGTGTCGAGGCCGCTGGCGCCACAGCGCCGCGGGACAATGACTGCTCCGCGGGCACGTCCCAGCGCCATGCGGCGCGCCCCTGGCAGGGTGTCTGCTGGTAGACCGGGTGCGGTCCATCCACGCACTTGTAGACATGGGTCTGTGCCGGCGCTGCCATGGGCAGCAGCAGGCACAGCATCAGCGACCATCGCATGGCGGGCATCCGTGCGTTCCTGTGGCGGGCTGCGCTCATCCTCGGCACACGGCTCCCGTCCTGCCAGAGCGATACGCGTCACATCCGATGCAATCCAGCACAGCCGTGCAAGTCGGTCGCCTGCGCCTGCGCTGTACTGCCGAAGGCACCGGCATCCTGCCGAAGCCTTCCCTCCCTTCCGCCAAGGAACCTGCAATGAGCAACTTCGTCACCGTCGCCGATGGCGCCCGCATCTTCTACAAGGATTGGGGCACCGGCCAGCCGATCGTGTTCGCCCACGGTTGGCCGCTGACTTCCGATGCCTGGGATCCGCAGATGCTGTTCATGGGCCAGAACGGCTTTCGCGTGGTCGCCCACGATCGCCGCAGCCACGGACGCTCCAGCCAGACCTGGGATGGCAACAACATGGACACCTATGCCGATGACCTGGCCGCGGTGATCGAAGCGCTGGACCTGAAGGACGCGATCCTGGTCGGCCATTCCACCGGCGGCGGTGAAGTGGCCCATTACATCGGCCGCCACGGCAGCGCGCGCGTGGCCAAGGTGGTGCTGGTCGGCGCCGTGCCGCCGCTGATGCTGAAGACCGCTGGCAACCCCGCCGGCACCCCGCTGGAGGTCTTCGACGGTATCCGCAAGGGTACCGGCGGCGACCGTTCGCAGTTCTTCAAGGACCTGACCACCCCGTTCTTCGGCGCCAACCGGGATGGCAACAACGTCACCCAGGGCATGCGCGATGCGTTCTGGCTGCAGGGCATGCTCGGTGGCGTCAAGGGCCAGTACGACTGCGTGCACGAATTCTCGGAAGTGGACTACACCGAGGACCTGAAGAAGATCGACGTGCCGGCGCTGGTCGTGCACGGCGATGACGACCAGATCGTGCCGTTCGATGCCTCGGCCAAGCTGTCCTCGCAGATCATCAAGGATGCCGAACTGAAGGTGTACGCCGGTGCGCCGCATGGCCTGACCATCACCCACGCCGACCAGTTCAACGCCGACCTGCTGGCATTCGCACGCAAGTGAGGTATCGCGGCGGCGCCGCAACGGTGCCGCCGCCACTTCGGTAGTGCCGGCCACTGGCCGGCAACCCGATCAACCCGTCGCGATCCTGCACAGCCGGCCAGCGACCGGCTCTACCACCGGCAGGTCAACCGCCTCCGCTTCGGTAGTGCCGGCCGCTGGCCGGCACCCCGATCAATCCTTCGCGATCCTGCACAGCCGGCCAGCGGCCGGTTCTACCACTGGCAGGTCAACCGCCGCCCCTTCGGTAGTGCCGGCCACTGGCCGGCACCCCGATCAATCCATCGCGATCCTGCGCAGCCGGCGAGCGGCCGGCTCTAGCCGCGACGGCTCAGATGTCGGCATGGTGATGTGGCACGGAGGCGGGCAGCGGATCATGGCCACCCACGAAGTGGCGCACCACCGGCGCGCGCTCTCCCCGATGCAATCCGCGTAGTTCTTCCTGGATCGCCTTGTCGTCGGCGGTGATGCGCTCGTGCTGGCGAAGGTGCTCCAGCCATGACGGGGTCACGAAATACTCCAGGTGGATTCCCGGTGTTGCCACGTCTTCGACTACGCCCCAGACCACCGCACCGTCGCGACGACGGATGGATCCCATCGCGCGCATCTGCGCCTGGAACGCGGCACGATCAGCATCATCGATGCGATACTCGATGGTGACCAGCACCGGACCTCGATCGTTCGACACCGGCACCGACAGCTCGGGTGCCGGCCAGTGCCCGGCCGGGCGCAGGTTCAGGTCCTCGGTGCCGGCGATGCGCACGCGCCACACCAGCAATCCGCCGATCACCGCACCGGCCGCTGCCACCAGCAACGCCAGTTCGGGCGAGGTGCGCTGAGCGAGCGCGCCCCAGCTCAGGCCGCCGGCGGCCATGCCGGCAGAGAACACCATGATGTACAGCGCCAGCGCACGCGCACGTACCCATGCCGGAACCGCAGTCTGCGCAGCGATCTGCAGCGACGACAGCACGGTGATCCACGCAAAACCATTGACCAGCATCACCGCCGGAAGCACGTACCAGCTGCGGGTCAGCGCCAGCCCGACCAGGCTCAGGGCCAGCGACAACGTCGCCAGCAGTACCAGCAGGTCGCGATCCAGCTGTGCGCGCAGCTTCGGCAGCAGCAACGCACCGCCCACTGCACCGATGCCGATGCAGCCCAGCAGCATGCCGTACTGCCCCGCCCCACCCTGCATCTGCCCACGCACCACCACCGGCAACAGCGCGTTCATTGCCGCGGCGAAGAAGAAGAAGCCGACCGACTTGATCAGCACCGCCTGCAGCCGTCCGGCACGGCTGGCGTAGCGCAGGCCCGCTTTCAATCCGGCACCGAAGCCTTCCGGCGGCAAGCTCGACTGCTTTGGGTCGCGCTTCCAGCCCCACACCACGAACAGCATTGCGGCGAAGGTGATGGCATTGAAGCCGAACGCCCAGACCGCACCCAGCTGGGCGACGATCACGCCGCCGATGGCCGGGCCGATCGAACGGGCGATATTGATGCCGATCGAGTTCAGCGCCACCGCCGAGGCCAGCATCGGCTGCGGCACCAGTTCGGAGACGATGGCGGCCTGCGCGGGCATTGCCATCGCCGCACCGCAGCCCATGCAGAAGGTCAGCAGCACCAGCAACTGCGGGGTCAGCAGGTCCATCGCGGTCAACGCAGCCATCGCTGCGGCCACCAGCAGCATCCAGCCCTGGGTCGCCAACAGGTACTTCCGACGATCGACAATGTCGGCCAGGGTGCCGGCAGCGAGCGCCAGCAGCACGATCGGCACTGTGGTGGCCGACTGCACCAGGGCCACCATCAACGGCGAACCGGTGCGCTCGGCCATCACCCAGGCGGCGGCCACATCATTGACCCAGGTGCCGATGTTGCTGGCCAGGATCGCCAGCCAGATCGAACGGAACATCTGGATCTTCAGCGGGGACCAGGCCCCTGCGGCCTGTACGGGGGGTTGCGACGAGGTTGCGTTCACCATTGCCATGCTCCAACGATCGAGGCGAACAGCGTGTCCTGGCCTCCAGCCTGCTTCAGTGCAGGACCGGCGTCGACCCAGGCCAGCTGCAGCTGCCATTGCCAGTGTTCGCTGGCCTGCCAGCGGGTTTCGGATTTGTACTGGGTGCCGATGCGGCGCGCGCCACCGGCGCTGCCCGGCAACGCCACCAGCGGCGCCGGCGTGGTGTAGACCGCATCGGCACGACGATGCTTCCAGGCCATCTGTACGCCCAGTTCCGTCGTCACCGCATCGTGCAGGCGCAGGGCCAGGGTCGGCTGCAGGTCCAGCAGATTGGCCGGGGCCAGCAGGCTGGCCTCGCTGAAGTAGGCCGATTTCGGGAACAGTGCATTGAAGGTGCCCAATCGCCGGTCGTGCAGGTTGCCATCGCCACTGGCGACGTCGGCCTTCAGGCCCACGCGCGGTTGCAGCGGCACATCCCTCCAGCGCCAGCCGGTGTCGGTCGCCAGCGTCCATGCACGGATGTCGAGGGTGCCGGTGGCGGCACGCAGCTCACCGCCCTGCGCCACCAGCTCGCTGTTCCAGTCCAGTGCACCAGCCTGGCCGAACCAGCGTGCACCGAGGGTCTGCCGGCGCTCGGTTCCGGAGCCCGCCGCAAAGCGCGCACCGTCGCGGCGGTAGTCCAGCAGGTACAGATCCCACTGTCCCACGCCCTGCCCGCGTGCCGCGGTGGCATAGGCACCCCACAGGTGCGCACCGTGTTCGCTGCGATCATCAAAGGCACCCGGCCGGTTCTCGACCGGCCGCAGGGCCATCAAGTCAAGCGTGCCGAGCCGCCCCTTCCAGCCCAGGCGCGCACCGTCGAAGGCCAGGCGGATGTTCGGCCCATCGCGCACCGACAACAGCCGCGAGCTGCCATAGCCGGCTTCCTGCCGGCCGAGCTGCACATGGAAGCCACCGCGCTGCCAGCGCCAGTACGCCTGCTGCACGTCCAAGGCACCACGGTCGGTGCGGCCCGGGCCGCCTGCCTTGCCATTCTCGGCATGCACGCCCAGCTGCAGTTTTGCCTGCCAGGTGTCCTCCACATAGGTGGCCGAAGCCAGTGCACGCAGCAGGCCATAGCCATCTTCGCCGCCGCCGATACCGAACCGGGTCGGGTCGTAGTACAGGCCACGCAGGCGCAGCGATGCGTCCAGCTGCAGCTCGCCGTTGCCCGCGTCGCTGCAGCGGCCGCCTTCGCAGGCCAGCGCCAGCGAGGGCACGGACAGCAGCGCCAGGCTCAGAACGCGAAGCACGAGCATCCCATCGCGCCCCAGAAGGCGGTCAGGTCATCGGTGGGCGCCGCATGCTGCGCGGCATGCCCGTGAGCACCATGCGTACTGCAGGCCACACCGTGATGGTGGCGATGGGCAGCTGCCAACCCGGTGGCAGCACCGCCGACATGGTAACCACCGAACCGGTTGACCGGCGACCAGTCCGGCATCGCCGGCGGCAGCTGCGGCGCCAGCCCAGCATAATCGCCGTCGGCGTGCACGATGCGCCCGCCGACCACGGTCAGCATGCTGGTGATGTCGGCGATCTGCGCGTCGTCGACGCGGAAGAAATCGGCCGAGAGCAGGATGAAGTCGGCCAGCTGACCAACCTTCAATGTCCCCTTCACTGCTTCGTCGCCGGAGAACCAGGCGCTGCCCTGGGTCCACAGGCGCAGCGCCTGCTCGCGTTCGAGCAGGTTTTCCTCGCCATACAGGGCCAACCCGCCCACGGTGCGCCCGGTCACCAGCCAGGACAACGCCACCCACGGGTTGTAGCTGGCCACGCGGGTGGCGTCGGTGCCTGCGCCCACCGGCACGCCCTCGGCCAACATGCGCCTGACCGGCGGCGTGTGCTGTGCCGCCTGCACACCGTAGCGCTCGACGAAGGCTTCGCCCTGGTAAGCCATGCGGTGCTGCACGGCGATACCCCCACCCAGCGCGCGGATGCGCTCGATATTGCGCGGAGTGATGGTCTCGGCGTGGTCGATGAACCAGTGCAGGCCATCGAACGGCACCTCCCGGTTGACCTGTTCGTATACATCCAGGATGCGGGTGATGCTCTCGTCGTAGGTGGCGTGGATGCGGAACGGCCAGCGCTTCTCGACCAGCAGCTTCACCACGTCGTGCAGTTCGGGCTCCAGCTCCGGCGGCAGTTCCGGGCGCGGCTCGTTGAACAGTTCGAAGTCGGCGGCAGAGAACACCAGCATCTCGCCCGCGCCGTTGTGGCGCAGAAGGTCATCGCCCTGGCGCGGCTGCAGGATCTCGCTCCAGCCACGGAAGTCATCCACTTCCCTGCCCTTGTTCTGGGTGAACAGGTTGTAGGCGATGCGCACCGTCAGCTGATCATCGCGATGCAGCTGCTCGATGACCTGGTAGTCCTCGGGGTAGTTCTGGAAGCCACCGCCGGCGTCGATCACCGAAGTGATGCCAAGCCGGTTCAGTTCGCGCATGAAATGGCGCGTCGAGTTGGCCTGGTATTCGATCGGCAGGCGCGGGCCCTTGGCCAGCGTGGCGTACAGGATCAGCGCATTGGGCTTGGCCAGCAGCAGCCCGGTCGGGTTGCCCAGCGAATCGCGCACGATCTGGCCACCCGGCGGATCCGGTGTGTCCTTGCTGTAGCCGCAGGCGCGCAGCGCGGCGCGGTTGAGCAGTGCGCGGTCATACAGGTGCAGCAGGAACACCGGCGTATCCGGTGCGATGTCGTTGAGCTCCTGCAGCGTCGGCAGGCGCTTCTCGTTGAACTGCGCGGCGGTGAAGCCACCGACCACGCGGACCCACTGCGGCGCGGGAGTACGGTCTACCTGGGCCTTCAGCATGTCCAGGGCGTCGCCCAGCGAACGCAGGCCGTCCCAGCGCAGCTCCAGGTTGTAGTTCAGGCCACCACGGATCAGGTGAGTGTGGCTGTCGTTGAGGCCGGGCAGCAGGCGCCGGCCCTGGGCGTCGATCAAGGTCGCTTCATTGCCCCAGCCGCGCATGATCTCCTCGTCGCTGCCGACGGCCACGATGCGGCCTTCCTGTACAGCCAGCGCCTGCGCATGCGGCTGCTGCGGGTCGAGGGTGGTAATGCGGGCATTGCGGATGACCAGCGTGCTCATGCGACGCTCCTTGGAAGTGGAATCGAGTGCGGCACCGGCGCGACCTGCCAGGCCGAGCGCAACAGCGGCGCCGCTGGCCAGCACCACGTTGCGGCGGCCATGATCGAGGGGATCGTGACTCATGCGAATTCTCCCGGAAAGCGTTGGCCGTCCAGCGCCCAGGCGCCGGGGCCGGCCAGCGCGAGGGCCAGCAGCACCGTGGTCCACATCAACGGGTACTCACTGCCGCCGCGCATCCAGAACCAGCCCTTGGGCAGGGCCAACAGCACGGTGAAGCCGATGAAGGCAGCCGCTGCAAGCGCAGCGATGCGGGTCTGCCACCCCAGCAGCACGGCCAGCCCGGACAACACCTGCAGCAAGGCCAACAGCAATGGCAACGGTGCCACTGCCGGCAGCCCGAAACCGCGCAGCTCGGTGGCGAAGCCGGAAAGCCCCGGCCCCCCGAACCAGCCGAACAGCTTGCCCAGCGCGTGCGGCAGCAGGAAGCCTCCTGCCGCCACGCGCAGCATCAGCAGGGCCAGGTCGAGGCCATGGCCGGCAACCATGCTCAGTGCCCGCCTTCCTGCGCACCGAACATCCGCTTGGCGTACTGGATGCCGATGCCGTAGCCGCCGGCGTGGTCGCGCGCAATGCCGGTGGTCAGGTCGTAGGTTTCACCCCGTGCCCAGTCGCGCTGCAGTTCGAGCAGGTACTGCACGCTGGTCATCGGCACCGCGCCGGCCTGCACCATGCGGGTAATCGCACGCTCGTGCGCTTCCTCGCTGACATCGCCACAGGCATCGGTGATCACATACACCTCAAAGCCCTGCGCCAGCGCCGACAGTGCCGGGCCGACGATGCAGACGCTGGTCCACAGGCCGGCGATGACCAGACGGCGCTTGCCGATGCGGTTGATCTCATCGATCACAGGCTGGTCTTCCCAGGTGTTCATCGAGGTGCGATCGAACACCGTCTGGCCCGGAAAGATCTGCGGCAGTTCCGGGAACATCGGCCCGGAGAACGATGCTTCGGCGACTGTGGTCAGCACGACCGGTACATTGAAGCCCTTGGCGCCCTTGCCGATCAGCGACACGTTGTTGCGCAGCGCGGAGATGTCGATGGTGTGGGTGGCGAACGCCATCTGCGACTGGAAGTCGATCAGCACCAGGGCGTGGTCGGTCGGCGACAGCAGCGCCGGGGCGGGAGTGGCGGTGGCAAGGCTCATGGGTGGACTCCGTTGGAAACACGATCAAGGGGATGCAACAGGGCGGCATCGCCGGCAACGTACTGGCCGGGGCTGCAGCCGGTCTCCGCGCGGAAGCTGCGGACGAAATGGCTCTGGTCGAAGAAGCCCAGCTGCTGGGCCAGGCAGGCCATCGGCAGCTGCGCGCCCGGCAGCAGCTCGCGCGCGCGCTCGATGCGACGGCGGCGGACATAGCGCAGCGGGCTGGCGCCGGTACCGGCGCGGAACAGGCGTACCAGATGGAAGCGGCTGACGCAGGCGGCCGCCGCCAGCTCGGTCACCCGCAGCGGCTGCGACAGATGCTCATCGACATAGCGCAGGGCGCGCTGCAACGCGGCGGCCTGTTGCGGTGCCAGTGAAGCGGCGGGCGGATCAGGCGGGAAGAGGGTGGCCATGCGGGACGCCGCGAAGGGGTGCCCCATGGTGCGTGACCCCTGCGTGATGCCCTACCCCCGTCGGTCGAGGCCAGCACCTACCCGAATGGGGGAGGCCGACGGCCGAGCAGGCGGCGCCCGAACAACCGCGCATCCAATGAATAGGCGCCAGGGCCCAGCATCAACAGCGCCAATGGCAGCACCGCCTGCGGCCACGGCGCCTGCTGCGCGAACATGCCCACGGCCGCCATCAGCGCCGCCAGCGGCGTCAACGCACCCAGCACGAGCATCAGCACTGCCAGCAGGCACAACGCCGACCACCCGCCCGCCTGCATGCCGGGCGTCAACAGCGCAGCGGACAGGCACAACCGCAACCACAGCAGGCCGATGCCCGGACCGCGGTCGGGGAACATCACGAACAGGCGCTGCATGGCGGGGCTCCGGAGGGCATGCCGGCGTGATAGCCGACGCCGGCGCACGCCGCCTACCCCGTTCGGGTCACCCCGGACTGCCCCACACCTGCCAGAATGCGCGCCATGCGTGGCCGCCCCTTCCCGTCCGTGCGTCGCTTGCCGACGCTGCTGACGTGCCTGCTGCTGTTGACCTCCCTGCCCGCCTTTGCCGTGCAGCGCCCGCCGGTGAGCGGCGGGCTGCCCGATTACGAACACACCGCCTGGCGTGTCGGCCAGGGCGCGCCGGGCGATATCTGGGACATTGCCCAGGACCGTGAGGGCCTGTTGTGGCTGGCTACCGGCTCGGGCCTGTACCGCTTCGATGGCCGTCGCTTCGAACGGCAGGCAGCGCCCGCCGGCAGCCAGTTCCCATCCACCAACATGGTCACGCTGGCGCATGCCGCCGGCGGTGCGCTGTGGATCGGCTACTTCCAGGCCGGCATCAGCCAGTTCACGCATGGGCAGCTGCGCAGCTACGGCCGCGAGCAGGGGGTGCCGGTCGGCGTGGTCCCACGCTTCAGCCAGGATCGCCAGGGCCAGCTCTGGGAGGCGATCAATGGCGGGCTGCGCCGCTTTGACGGACATCGCTGGCAGCCACTGCCGGCCGCTGCCGGCCTGCCAGAGCGCCGTGCGCAGTGGGTGCTGCACGACAGCCGGGGCAGGTTCTGGGTGCTGGCCGACCTGAAGATCTGGATGCGTGCGGCGGGCCAGACCGCGTTCGAGGACACCGGCATCGCGGTCTCGCAGATGGCGACGCTGGCCGAAAGCCCGCAGGGTGAAGTATGGCTGGCCGACCGGGTGCGCGGCACCTCGCCGCTGGCCAACGCGCAGGGTCTGCTGGCGGCCGGCGAACGTGAGGCGCGGCGGTTGCCGGAACTGGTTGCTGCGCGCCTGCAGTTCACTGCCGATGGCGCGCTGTGGGCCACGATGAGCCCGCACGGCGGCGTCGCCCGCATCACCTTCGACGGCACCCGGGCCGTGCGCATGGAACGCTTCGATACGCCGCAAGGACTGACCGCCACATCGGCAGTGCCGATCATCGTCGATCGCGAAGGCAATCTCTGGGTCGGCACCAATCTCGGCCTCAACCGCTTCCGCGCACGCAGCGTGCACGCCCTGGTGGTCGGCCCGAGCGATCCCTACCGCTCGCTGGTACGGGCCAGCGATGGGCGCGTGTATGGCTATGGCGAAGACCTCAAGCCCTACGACCTGCGGCGCCCCCTGCTGGATGGCAGCGCCACGCAGCTGCAGGCCGCCGCGCGCCAGGCACCCACGCCGATCTGGCAGTTCGACTGGGTCAACCTCGCGCGCACGGTCGCCGGCCACACCACACTGATCCCGCTGCCGGCGCCGTTCACCGGGCAGCCGCTGCATGCCCTGTTGTTCCCCGATGACGGACAGGCCTGGGTCTGCGCCGGAGAACGCGGGGTGCTGCACTACCAGCATGACCAGTGGCAACGTGAAATCCGCCTGCCCGAGCAGGCCTGCTCATCGCTGGCGCTGGATGCCGATGGCCAGCTGCTGCTCGGCTATGCCGATGGCCGCCTGCGCCGCCTGGGTGCAAATGGCACCGAGAGCTTCGGCGCCGGGGACGGCCTGTCGGTAGGGCCGATCACCGCGATGCTGCACCACCGGGACCTTCTGCTGGTCGCCGGCGAAGCGGGGCTGGCGGCACGGCTGGGCAACGGCCGGTTCGTCCCGGTGCGCACCGACATGGCCGGTGTCCTGGAGGGCATCACCGGCATGGTCGCCGATGCCAATGGACACCTGTGGCTCAACGGCAGCCGTGGCCTGGTACGGATGGAAAGCGGGTTGCTGCGCCGTGCCCTGCGCTCCGGCCTGCCAGTGACGCCACGCCTGTTCGATGCCATCGACGGCATGCCCGGCATCGCCCTGCAGAGCGGACCGATCGCTACCGCCGCCCTGGCCGACGACGGCCTGCTGTGGCTGGCCACCAACCAGGGCCTGGCCTGGCTGGACACCACCCGCTCGCACGTCAATACGATGGCTCCCAGCGTGCGTATCGGCGAGGTGCTGTATGGCAGCGAGCACGCGCCGCTACGCGATGGCCTGCGCCTCCCGGCAGGCACCAGCCAGCTGCAAATCGATTACGTGGCGCTGTCGTTGGCACGTCCGGAGCGCAACCGATACCGCTACCGCCTGTCGGGCGTGGATGATGGTTGGCAGGACGCGGGCAGCAGCACACGTGCGTATTACACCAACCTCGCGCCCGGCGGCTACCGGTTCGAGGTGGAAGCCGCCAACGAGGACGGCATCTGGAGCACCGCACCGGCCAGCCGCAGCTTCCGCATCGCTCCCACCTTCGTGCAGACCGTGTGGTTCAAGCTGCTGTGCACCGCCGCCGTGCTTGCACTGCTGGTGCTGGCGGTGCGCATCCGCAGCGGGCAGCTGGCCGCACTGTTCCGCGCGCGCCTGCAGGAACGCAATGGCGAGCGCGAACGCATCGCGCGCGACCTGCACGACACCCTGCTGCAGGGTAGCCAGGGCCTGATCCTGCGCCTGCACGCGATCAGCCAGTCAGCGCAGACACCAGAGCCGGTGCGCAGCCAGCTTGAGTCAGCGATGCAGCTGGCCGAGCGCAACCTGGCCGAGGGTCGCGAGCGGGTCAATGCGCTGCGCGAGGGGCCGTTCGCGGGCCGCGACCTCGCTTCGGCACTGGCCGACGTGCACGCCGAATACGCCGGGCATGGCATCAATCCCCTGCGCCTGACCGTGGAAGGCGCGACGCCACCGCTGCAGGCCGACGCGGCCGAAGAGGTGTTCCTGATCGGGCGCGAGGCCATCCGCAATGCGTTGCGCCATGCCAATGCCAGTGCCATTGAAGTGGAACTGTCCTATGGCACGCGTTGTTTTCTGCTGCACGTGCGCGACGACGGTGCCGGCATTGCCGACGAGAACGCCGGCCATGGCCATTGGGGCCTGCAGGGCATGCGTGAGCGCGCCCAGCGCCTCGGCGCGGAACTGCAGCTGTGGACCCGCCCCGGGCTGGGTACCGAAGTCGCGCTGGCAGTCCCGGCCCGGCGGCTGTATCACCGCCGCCGATCGCGTTGGCATTGGCCCTGGAGTAGAGAAAACCATGACTGAGTCCCCTGCCCCGATCGGCGTGCTGGTGGTCGACGACCACCCGCTGCTGCGTGATGGACTGGCGGCACTGCTGGGCGCTCATGCCGACCTGCGCCTGCTCGGCGAGGCCGCCGATGGCGAGGAAGCCATCGCACGCTACCAGCAGCTGCAGCCCGACGTCGTGCTGATGGACCTGCAGATGCCCCGCCTGGATGGTGTGGAAGCCATCGTGCGGATCCGCGCGCTGGACCCACGCGCGCGCATCATCGTGCTGACCACTTACCGCGGTGACGTACGTGCGGTGCGGGCGCTGCAGGCCGGCGCCAGCGCGTACCTGCTGAAGGACATGCTGCGCCATGAACTGGTCGACACCATCCGCATGGTCGCCGGCGGCCGGCGCGCACCGATTCCCCCGGCGGTGGCAGCCAGCATCGCCGCGCACGTGGTGGAAGATCGCTTGTCGCGGCGCGAGACCGAGGTACTGCGGCACGTGGCCGGAGGGCTGTCGAACAAGCGCATCGGCGAGCGCATGCAGATTTCCGAGCAGACGGTGAAGGCGCACATGAAAAGCCTGATGGACAAGCTCGGCGTGGGTGATCGCACGCATGCGGTAACCCAGGCACTGCGGCGCGGCATCATCAGCCTGGACGACAGCGGTCACGATTAGGGGGGGGGGGTTCGGCAGGGCTTGCAGCCCTGCACCTGCTGGCCGGCAACTTCAACAGCAAAATCAAAAGCGCGCTCTCCGTGGAATGGCGCGGCGGTGTCGGAGTACGGGGACGCTGCAAGTACGTCCCTGTAAGCTTGGCAGCCGCATCCATGCGGCTGACACCCCGCACTCCGACACCGCCCCACCTCTGACAGATTCCGATGGCGGTTGGTAGGTGTCGACCTTGGTCGACACTTCTGTCAGATATCGAAATCAATCAGGGGTCAGATCCGTTTTCCTCCGGAAAACGGATCTGACCCCAAGAGCCATTCCAACAGAAGGCGGGGTGGGTCCGGTTGCGGGGGCGTGAGCGCCATGGATGGCGCGACCGAGCCCCCATGGGTGAGGGCGCTTCGCTTGCGAAGCATTGCTTCGCAAGCGCCCGAACGCCCAGCCGCCAGCGGCTGGGCCGGACTGGGGATTCACGGCGTCCCCCGCAACCGGACCCACCCCGCCTCCCTACAGGAACCCCGCTGTTGCTGTTGCTGTTGCCTCCAGCAGGTGCAGGGCTGCAAGACCTGCCGAACAACCCCCTACTTCAAACGCAGTGCCAGGCTGCCGCCCGCACACACCACCGCCAGCCAGGCCACGCCGTGCCACCCCCACTGCGCCAGCGCCAGGCTGCCCAGCGCACCGCCGGCGGCCATGCCGATGAACATGCCGGTGAACAACAGCGCATTGAGCCGGCTGCGTGCCGGCGGCACCAGGCCGTAGACCAGGGTCTGGTGCGCCACCAGCGCCGACTGGAAGCCGAAGTCGAACAGCAGCGCACTCACCACCAGCAACGGCAGCAGCGCGGCGGCCGGCAACCAGCCTTCGGCCAGCAGCAGGCCGAAGCCCAGCAGCGCCACCGCAATCGCCAGCCGTGCCACCGCATGGCACCCCAGTCGATCAGCGAAACGGCCGGCAAACGGCGCGGCCAATGCACCGGCCGCACCCGCAATACCAAACGCACCCGCCGCCGCACTGCCCAGCCCCAGGCGGGCATGCAGCATCAGCGCCAGGGTCGACCAGAACGCACTGAAGCCGGCCGCCAGCAGCGACTGGCTGGCCACTGCACGTCGCAGCTGCGGCTGCTCACGCCACAACGCCAGCAATGAGCCCAGCAACGCCGGATAGCGCAGCGTGCTGGTCGGCGCGAAACGCGGCAGTGCACGCGCCATCACCGCGCCCATCGCCGCCACCGATACCGCCGCCAGCACGAACTGCGTGCGCCAACCCCACGCTTCAGCCACCACACCACTGACCACCCGCGACAACAGGATGCCGAGCAGCAGGCCGGTCATCACCCGGCCGACGATCTGGCCGCGCTGCGCATCCGGTGCCAGCACCGCAGCGGCGGGAACGATGTCCTGCGCCAGCGTTGCCATCAGCCCGACCAGCAGGCTGGCCATCAACAGGCCCGGCAGGTGCCCGGCCATCGCGGCGGCGCCCAGTGCCAGCGCCAGCAGCGCGGACTTCAACAGGATCAGATGGCGGCGGTCGAAGCGATCGCCCAGCGGTGCCAGCAGCAGGATGCCCAGTGCGTAGCCGAGCTGGGTCAGGGTTGGCACCAGGCCGGCGGCGCGCTCACCGGCGCCAAGGTCCTGCGCGATCAGGCCCAGCATGGGCTGGCTGTAATACAGCGACGCGACCGAGAAGCCGGCACCGGCCGCCATTGCCAGCACCAATGGGGCGGAAGGCACGGTCGCCGGTGCGGCCGCAACAGACAGCGAGGGGGTAGACATGGGGGAGCCCCGTAGAGGAAGTGGGCGTATCCTGCCTGTATTCGCCAAACGTCTGTAGTAGGCTCTGGCACATATACTTCATACGCCACACGCATGAATGACCTCGCCACCGGCGCTGATCGCCTGGATCTGCTGCGCACCTTCCTGCGCATCGTCGATGCCGGCAGCCTGTCTGCTGCGGCCCTGCAGCTGGGCACCACCCAGCCGACGGTCAGCCGACGCCTGCAGGCACTGGAGCGGCAGCTCGGCCTGCGCCTGCTGCAGCGCTCCACCCATGGCCTGCAACTGACCGAGGACGGCCTGCGCTGCCAGCGTCATGCGCAGCGCGTGGTCGACGAATGGGAGTCGCTGCAGGCCGAACTGAACGGCGAACCGGAAACGCTGCGCGGACGCCTGCGGGTGATGGTGCCGCACGCCTTTGGCCAGGCGCAGCTGCTGCCGACCATGCTCGCATTCCTCGCCCAGCACCCGCAGCTGAGCCTGGAGTGGATCCTGGAAGATCGGCGCCCGGATTTCATCGCCGAAGGTATCGACTGCGCGGTCCGGGTGGGCCCAGTCGACGAACCGCGCATGGTTGCACTGCCGCTCGCGGAAGTGCCGCGCA
Organism: Stenotrophomonas sp. T8; assembly: GCF_051853085.1. Taxonomy (NCBI): domain Bacteria; kingdom Pseudomonadati; phylum Pseudomonadota; class Gammaproteobacteria; order Lysobacterales; family Lysobacteraceae; genus Stenotrophomonas; species Stenotrophomonas sp. T8. The sequence continues at coordinate 2,270,117 of NZ_CP195329.1, forward strand.
TCGTCGTGGCAGCGCCCTCGCTGGTGGACGCCACGGCGGTCAGCACGCCGGAACAGGCACAGTCACTGCCGTGGATCTCGCTGGTCACCTACTACCGCGAACGCCTGCTGCTGCATGACGCGCAGGGACGCGCGCATACCCTTTCGATCAGCCCGCGCCTGCTCAGCGACAACCTGTTCGTGGTACAGCAGGCTGCACGCGCCGGGCTGGGCGCAGCGGTGGTCTCGGCCTGGCTGGTGGCCGACGACCTCGCACAAGGACGGCTGGTGCAGCTGCTGCCGGACTGGCAGGCGCCGGCACTGCCGGTCCACGTCGTGTTTCCTGCCGCGCGCCAGCAGCCGCCACGGCTGCGCGCCTTCATCGATGCGATGAAGGCCGCGTTGCCGCAGCTGCACGGAATGCGGCCGGCACCGCGCTAGGTCACCGGCCGCATCATCCACGCATGGCGTGGATCTACTGAGGGTACGGTAGATCCACGCCATGCGTGGATTCCGTCCAACCCCGCAATCAGTCAGCTTTCGCCGCCTCTGCATTCCACGCCGCGACCTTGGCCTTGGTGTCGGCCAGCATCTTGTCCAGCGCGGCGCGGTCATACACGTTGCCGCGCAGGATCACGCTGTCGATCTTCTCGGTGGCGGCGATGTCCTGCAGCGGGTTGGCGGTCAGCAGCACCAGGTCGGCGGCCTTGCCCTGCGCGACACCACCGTAGCGGTCCATCTGGCCGAACCAGGCCGGGCCGGAACGGGTTGCGGCCGACAGCGCCTGCGGCGCGCTCAGACCCTCCTTCACGAACAGCTGCAGTTCCTGGTGCAGGGCGATGCCCGGGAAGTTGAACGAGTTGAGGAAGCCCGCATCGGTGCCGGCAATGATCGTCACGCCCGCCTCCTGCAGCAACGGCAGCACGGCCGCCACCTGGTGGTACTGCGCGTGGCGCGCCTCGATCTGTGCCGGCGTCGCCTTCGCGGCTCGGTCCACGCGCCACTGGTAGGTCGCGCGCAGGCCCGGGCCGATGTAGGCCAGGTACGGATCGTTGGCGTGGTCATCCTGGTCCAGGAAATCGAGGATACGGCCACCGTTGAGGGTCGGGGTCACGAATACGCCGCGCTTGGCGAAATCACGGTAGGCGTGCATCGCGGTGTCACGGTCGAAGCTGGCGTCGAGGCGGCGATTGGCTTCCGCGCGGTCGATGCGGCCGGCGCCGAAGTCGGCGGCGATCTTCGCTTCGTCCTTGCTGCCGGCCTTGAATGCGTAGTCCAGGTGCTCGATCGAGGCCAGGCCGGCATCGACCGCCTGCTCCACCGTCAGCGCCATCGGAATGTGGCCCGAGGCCTTGAAGCCGGCCTTGCGCGCGGCGCTGGCCGAATACAGGAACAGATCCGGCTTCAGCGTGCTGTCGGTGATCTTCACGAAATCGACCTTATCGTGCTGCAGTCGGGTGATCGCCTTGTCGACGTCGGCCTCGCTACCCACTTCGATCGTGCCCTTCCAGACCGGCTTGATGCCTTCGATCTTCGCGCCCGAGCTGAGCAGGCGCGGGCCGAACAGCGTGCCCCTGGCGATCTCACCACGCCACTGCAGCACCTGCTCGGGCAGATCGCCGGAACAGTCACGCACGGTGGTGATGCCGTGCGCGATGTACAGCGGCAGCAGCGCCTTGTTCTCTTCGATCAGCGCCGGGCCGCCACCGAAGTGCACATGCATGTCCCACAGGCCCGGGATCAGGTATTTGCCCTTGGCATCGATCTGGCGGGCCGCGCTCCACTGGCCGCGCAGCTGCGCGTCCGGGCCCACCGCGACGATGTCCTCGCCGCGGATCACCACGCTCTGCCCGGCCCGCGCGCTGGCGTGCTCGACGTCGACCACGATGGCATTGCGGATCAGCAGGTCGGCGCGCTCGGCAGCAGATGCCGACAGCGGCGCCACCGCAAGAAGGATGGCAAGGGACAACGGGCGGGAACGGAACATGATGGACAGCATCCTGGTAGGCACGGCCAGCGTGCGGGTGGAAGGAGTAGCGGTTCAGCGCGCCGCGCCGTGCTGGCGCAGCAGGGTTTCAATGCCGGCATAGCCACGCTGGCGCGCGTGCGCCAGTGGCGTTACGCCATCGCCGTCGGCCAGCTCCGGGTCGGCACCGGCCTCCAGCAACAGCTGCACGATCTGCACATGGCGTTCACCACCGTCGCCAAGCAGGATCGCTTCCAGCAGCGCGGTCCAGTGCAGGCGGTTGACGTGGTCCACCGCCACACCTGCACGCAGCAGCATGCGCACGGTGGTGACGTGGCCGCGCTCGGCGGCCGGAATCAACGCAGTGCCCCCATAGCGGTTGGTGCTGCGCAGATCGGCGCCGTGCGCCAGGGTCATCGCCAGGATCTCATCCAGGCCGCGCGCGCCGGCATACAGGTAGGCACTGTCCTGCAGCGCATCCTTGGCATTGACGTCCGCCCCGGCCTCGATCAGTTCGCGCGCGGCATCCACGTTGTTGCCCTGCGTGGCCAGCAGCAGCGCCGTGCGGCCCTGGCCATCGCGCGCCTCAAGATCAGCACCATCGGCCAGTGCGCCGCGCACCGCCTCGGCATCGCCGCGGCTGGCGGCATCACGCAGGCGCGCGTCTGCGTCAGCTCTGGAGCTGGCAGTGCAGGCAGGGGTGACCATGGCCAGCAGACACAACAACAGCACGCGCGTGAACGGTGCAGGCCAGCCAGCAGGGCAATGGAAGCGCATCACGGTGTCTCCTTTTCTCCATCGCCGCAGGGCGATGGTCGCAGGGGCCGCGCATTGCCGGCCCCTGCCCCGCATGGTAGAAGTCGGCCTGGGTATCCAGAAGTGAAATGTTCAAATGCAAGACAGTGCCAAATCGAATAGAACCCTGTTCGAACTGGACCTGCTGCGGGCGCTGGTGATGGTGGCCGACTGCGGCAGCTTCACCACGGCGGCCACGCGCCTGCATTCGACGCAGTCCACGGTCAGCCAGAAGGTACGGCGGCTGGAGGAACTGGCCGGGCATCGCCTGCTCGAGCGCGGCCACCGCGATGTACACCCCACCGACGCCGGCCACACCCTGCTCGGCTATGCGCGGCGCATGCTCGACCTGAACGAGGAAATGGCACAGGCGCTGGCCGGCGCGACGGTGGAAACCGCGGTCCGCATCGGCGTACCCGAAGACTTCGTCAACCCGCAGACCACTCGCATGCTGGCCGCCTTCAGCCGCCGCCACCCGCAGGTGAAGCTGGAGATCAGCAGCGGCCTGAGCCGCGCCCTGGCACAGGGTTTCGACCACGGCGAGCTGGACCTGGTGCTGGTCAAGCAGCGCCGCAACAGCCGCCAGGCGGTGCACTGCCGCCGCGAGCCGATGCACTGGATCGACAGCCTGCGCAGCAGCTGCCTGCAGCAGGACCCGCTGCCGCTGGTCACCTTCCCGCCGCGAGGGCTGTACCGCGACGAGATGATCCACGCCGTGGAAGCGCTGGGCCTGCGCTGGCGCATTGCCTTCACCAGTTCGTCGCTGAGTGGCATCCAGGGCGCGGTGGCTGATGGCATCGGCATCAGCCTGCTGCCGCGCCGCGCGGTCACGCGCGAGCACCGCATCATCGATGGCGAGCGCGGGCTGCCGGTGATCGACAACTACGAAATCGGCCTGCTGCATCGTGCCGATGCCGATGATGCGGTGCGGGCACTGGCCAGCGAGCTGTGGCGGCAGGTACAGCGCGAACCGGATTGACCACGGTAGGTCCACGCCACGCGTGGATGCCTTACGCGCATTGATCATCGATATCTGATCAATCTTGCCGCACGGCAGGCATCATGGCCTCGTACAGTGCCCCTTGATTCCGTGCTCCACGGCGCCTCGCCATGTCCGACGAAACCCCGACCCGCTTCGATCCCCTGCCTGCGGCGCTGCAGACGCACCTGCAGCACCAGCGTGCACTGATCGCCGCGCGCGTGGCCGCCAGCTTCCCGACGTTGCCGGTGCAATGGCCGCTGGCCGCCAGCACATTGCAGCGCGTGGTCGATGCCGAACTGATCGATCGTGACGACTGCGGCGGCTGGGAAGCCCTGGGCGTGGCGTTCGGTGACACTCTGGCGCAACGCGTGCCGGGCCTGGCCTGGATGCAGGTCACCGATGCCTGGGGCATCGACGCGGTGCTGCGCCATGCCGACAGCAACTTGCAGATCGGCGCCGGCACCCTGCTGCTCAAGCGCGTGGAGCAGGGCGAGGTCATCGACATCGCCCATCTGCTGGCGTGGCTGGAAGAGTTCGTCGCCACCCGCGCAGACGATTACGCCTGAAAGCCGCCGGGCATGGCTCGGCACTACACGGAGCTGGCGCGGCGTGGTCTACAGCCAACGGCCATCCACCACTACCCGGCGCTGCACCGGCACCCCGGCCACGGCAGCCGGGCCATGATCGGCCCGCACGGCCACGAAAGTGGCCGGATGCCCTTCCACGAGACCGTATTGCGGCAGCCCGATCTCCTGCGCCGCATGGGTCGTGACCATGTCCAGCGCCAGCATCAGGTCGGCATCGGTGTAGAAGCCCGAGCGGTAGCCCAGCAGCATCGCCCGCTGCAGCAGATCGCCGTTGCCGTAAGGCCACCAGCAGTCGCGGATGTTGTCGTTGCCGGCGAACACGCGCACGCCCGCATCATGCAGTGCGCGCAAAGGCGGAAATGGATGATCACCCGGCGCGTTGCTCATGATCGCCACACCCGCCGTGGCCAGCGCCTCGCCCACCTGCAACGCGCGCGCCAGCGGCACGTCGCCCAGCGAGTAGGCATGACTGACCGCCACCCGCCCCTGCAGGCCAGCGGCCCGGGTCCGCGCGGCAATGCGCAGCAACTGGGCCAGTCCGGTTTCGCCGGGCTCATGCAGGTGGATGTCCAGGCGCACGCCATAGCGCTCGGCCAGGCCGAACAGCAGTGCCAGCTGGCCCTCAGCATCGCCATCCAGCGTGGTCGGGTCGATGCCTCCCAGCACCTCCACGCCCGCTGCAAGGGCCTGCTCAAGCACGGCGGCGGTACCCGGACAGGACATCACCCCGGCCTGCGGGAACGCCACCAGCTGGATCCGCATGATGTCGGCGCAGCGCAGCGCCGCCTCGCGCACCGCTTCGAGATGACGCAGGCCCGTGCTGCCGTCGATGTCGACGTGGCAGCGCATGGCCACCGTGCCGAAGCGGCTGCACTGGCGGATCAATGCCTCGGCACGGTCCACCATCGGCGCGGCACTCGCTACCGCGGCCTTCTCTACCGCCAACCGCTCACGCAGGCTGTTCACCGGTTGATGCGGGTGCCAGCGGTCGCCGACAAAACTCTTGTCCAGATGGATGTGGCCGTCGACCAGCCCGGGCAGGACCGCGAAGCCCTGCAGGTCGACGCATTCCGCCCCGTCGGCCGGCGAGGCCTCGCCATTGAGGCCACTGATGCGGCCGTCACGGATATGGAAATGCAGTGGCGCGCCGTAGCGGTCTACACCGCCATGGACGAACTGAAGCGTCATCGGAAACTCCGGGAAAGCCAAGCCATGGCGCCATCCTGAGCGCCGGCGCTGCCATCGGCCAACGAAATATCTGGATGGCACGCATTCACCAGAACGATGATTACCCTGCGACAACCGGTCGCAGCCACGCCGTGCACACGCCTGAACGGGTAACATGGGCGCCTGTTTCCGCTGTGATGCCGCATGGGCCCGTCCGACCGCCACGATCGCCTCCGCCGCTGGCAGGCCGCGTCCCTGCTCGCTGCTGCCCCGATGGCCAGCCTGTCCGCCGCCGATACGGCCGCCACCGCGCCGCTGCAGGCGCCGCCGGGCCAACAGCGCATCGCATCGGCTGCCCTCGTCGAGCGGTTGCACCAGCGTGTGCTGTCCGGGCAGAGCGCCACCGCCACCCTGGAACACTGGTGCGCCGAACACGGCCTGGCCGAACAGGCGCGGGTGCGCGCGGTGCGTGTGCATGGCCAGGACAAGCCTGCCCCTGCCGATGTGCTGCAGGCGCTGGGTGCGACGCAGCCTGGCACCGCGCTGCGCTACCGCCGGGTACAGCTGGTCTGTGGCAGCCGCGTGCTGTCCGAGGCCGACAACTGGTACCTGCCGGACCATCTCAGCCCGGCCATGAACCAGGTGCTGGACAGCACCGACGAACCCTTTGGCCGCGTGGTCGGCCCGCTCGGTTTCCAGCGCCAGACCCTGGCTGACCAGACGTTCTGGCCACCGCGTGGCGAAGGCGACGACGGCGTGGTCCTGGAAGTGCGCGCGCTGCTACGCGATCGCCAGCAGCAGCCCTTCAGCTACGTCATCGAGTCGTACCTGCAACAGGCCCTGCCCTAGCCGACCGGCGCGCGCCATCACCGCGGTGTCTAGACAGCAGAAGGCCCGGCATTGCCGGGCCTTCTGTCTGCCCGCCCGATCAGCGGAACCGGTAGTCCAGCCGCAGCCAGTACTGGCGGCCATACGGGTCGTAGTTGCCGACCGGGTAGAACGGCCAGCCGCCCCCGTTCCTGTCCGCCGGCGGGCGGCTGTCACGCAGGTTGTTGACGATCACGCCCACCGACAGGTTCTCGCCGAACTGGCGGAACACGCTGGCGTTGTAGGTCATGTACGGCGCGATGCGGCCACTGCCATCGGTCTTCGGCAGTGAACCGAAACGATTGCCGTACAGCGTGGTGGTCCAGTCGCCCTGGTTCCAGGTGATGCTGCCATTGGCCTTGCTGCGCCACTGGTAGTCATCCAGTGAATTGCGGATGTCACGCTCCGGATCATCGGAGAACTGCCGGTATTTATGCTCCAGCACCACGGTATAGGCCAGGCGCGTGGTGAAGCGGCCGTAGCGGCCGGCGTCGAAGCGCCAGTTGCCTTTCAGGTCCAGGCCGCGCACCGACTCGGAGGCCGCGTTGATCGGATTGATCAGCACGCGGGTTACCTGGTCCGGCTGCACCGTGGCATTGGACGGGTTGCGGATCACCCGCGACAGCGCGTCCTGGCACAGCGGTGAACCGATATCGCGCGCTTCGCCACCCAACGTGCGTCCCAGGCGGCAATCGGCTTCATCACGAAGAATACGGCTGGTGTCGAGGCTGGTGACCTCATTGTCGATGCGGATGTCGTAGTAGTCAGCACTGAAGTCCAGCCCGGACAGCGGCGACCAGACCACGCCGAACCCATAGGATTTGGCGGTTTCCGGCTGCAGCTGTGCGTTGGCACGGTTGCTGTAGTCGATCGACAGGCCGTTGTAGTCGCAGTTGTCGTACGACTGGCCTGCAGTACGGCAGCGCCAGTAATCGGTCATGCCCGGGTTGTAGCCGCGGGTCTCGGTGGCAAACACGTAGTTCATGTCCGGCGCACGGAAGCTGGTCGCAGCAGAGCCGCGGATCAACAGGCTCTCGATCGGGCGGAACTCGACGCCGAAGCTCCAGGTCGCCTTGCCGATGTGCTCGCCGCCTGCGCGGTACTGGTCGTAGCGGCCGGCCAGCGTGGTGGTCAGCGATTGCAGCAACGGCAACTGCAGTTCAACGCCGGCCGCATAGCGATCACGATCACCGCCGGCACCGATACCGGCGCTGGTGTTCCAGAACTCGCCGGTGCCCAGGCGCGGGTCCGGGCGGTTGCGGTAGCCCTGGCTGCCGGCCTCGACCACCGCCGCCAGCGCAGCATCGCCGCCCGGCAGTGCGAACAGGCGGCCATTGATGCTGGCGCTGAAGGTCTGCAGCCACGCCGCGTTGCGACTTTCCTGATAGTCGGACAGGCCCTCGTACTCGTTCGGAGTCAAAGGCTTGAACAGGCGCACCGGGTCCGGCGCATAGACCTCCACGCCATTGCGCACGCCCAGCTTCGGGCCCAGCAGGTACTCGTTGATGCCGGCCAGCAGCACCGGGCGACGGGTGCGGTTCTCGTAGCGCGAACGGCTGTAGACCGCCTCGTAGTCCCAGCCGCTGTCGCCGATCTGGCCGCGCGCGCCCAGGTTGAACGACCACGAGTTCTCCAGGAACCGATTGGCATTGCGCGGCAGGCCACCGATTTCCTCCGGCGCGAAGCGGCGGTACCAGCTCTCCAGGTTCCCGCTGTTCTGGTTGTAGAAGTAGTTGCGTGACGACGTCCAGGTCGGCGCACGCGTGTTGTTGTAGATGCGCGCGCTGCCCACGGCGACATCGGCGAACAGGTCGGTGGTGTCGTTGACGTGGAAGGTCAACAGGCCATAGCCATTGAGGTTGCGCTTCTGGGTCTGCACGGTCCAGTAGCTGGCGGCGGCCTCGTTGCTGCCGCAGTACCAGCCCTGGCGCGGGTTGTTGGCACGGAACACGCTGCCGCCATAAATGCCCGACGCTGCGTCGCAGCCGCTCACGCCCGGATCGATGTTGCGGCCGGTGGCAGCATTGCGGCGATAGGCGATCGCGGTCGCCTGCGGCGCCTTGCCGGCCGGATCATCGTCCAGTGAATCCATGAAGTCGCGTTGGCGCGCGTGGATCGCCTTGCGCACGTCGAACTCGAAGCCGAACAGCGCATCCCAACGCTCGCCGGAACTGCCACCGACCACCTGCGCCCGCTGGTTGTCACCCCCGCCCTGCTGGGTGCCGCCGGCGCGCACGTTCACGTCCACGCCTTCAAAGCGGTCCTTGAGGATGATGTTGACCACGCCGGCGATGGCATCGGAGCCATACACCGCCGACGCACCCGCGGCGAGCACCTCGATGCGCTCGATCAGGGCGCTGGGAATGTTGGCGAGGTTGACCACGTTCACCGAGCCCTCGTAGGCCAGCGGGTAGTCGGCCTGGCGGCGGCCGTTGACCAGCACCAGCGTGCGGTTCGGACCCAGTCCACGCAGGTTGATGGTGTTGGCGGCCGGCGTGAACGTATTGCCGAAGTCCTCGCCCTGCACGTTGCCGGTGTTCTCGGTCAGCGCGCTCAGCGCGTCGAAGGCATTGCGGTAGCCCTGCGCATCGATCTGCTCGCGGCTGATCACCGTCACCGGCGAGGGCCCCTCGACACTGGCACGGGGAATGCGCGAGCCGGTGACCTTCACTTCCTGCAATGTGGTGGGTGCGCTTTCCTGCGCGAAGGCCGGCAGCGAGACCAGCATCAGGGACGACAGCGCGAGCACCAGCGGACGCGGGCGCAACGCCTTGTGGGAGGCGGACATGGGCTTCCTGGGGGAGTGGGCGGGTGGTACGGGGGAGCCGTGGCCTGTGCGGCACATAACGATCCCGTAACGAAAGTGTCCTGAATGGGTGGTTTCAACGGAAATGACCAGCCCTGATGGGCTTATGCCTGAACCGAATCAGACCCCCGGCTCCGCTCACCGCATTTTTTGCAATGTTTTGAATGGTGCAGGGAGGCGGGCACGGCCATCGTGCCGGGGATGATGATCCCGTATCCCACCTCGCTTCTCCCCCCGTTGCGACCGGTGCTGCGCCGTCACCTGCTGCAGCTGCAGGCCGCACCGGTCACCCTGCGCCCGTTCCAGCGTACCGACCTGCCGCGCTGGCGCCTGTTCGATGATCGCCGCCGGCGCGGCCGACGCCATCCGGCGGGTATCGACGAGGAAGCCCGCTTCCTGGCCCACATGCACCGCTCGCGGCTGGAGCAGGACAACGATCAGCTGATGCTGGGGGTATTCGATGACGAGCACGGCACCGTGCTGGACCAGTTGCATGTCCGCCTGCAGTGCTTGCATACGCGCTGCGCCGAGCTGCTGTCGCTGCAGCATTGGCACCCGCACGCGGATGCAGCGCTGCGGGCGCTGTGCCCGTTCCTTTTCGAGGATGTGGGCGTGCACCGCCTGTTCGTGATGCTGCCACCGGACTGCAGCAGCCCGTTCGCCACTGCACTGCACGCCTTCGGCTTCGAACAGGAAGGGCTGCTGCGCGACCACCACCTGGATCTGGACGGTTGGCAGGATCGCCAGCTGCTGGCACTGACCGCGCCGGTCTGGCGCAGCCGCCAGCACCCCGAGAGTTAGCGGACCCGCTCCAGCGATGCACCTGCGCCGGTCAGCACTGCGCAGGCGTGGTCCTGCAGCTCTTCAGCGCTGGCCTCGTTGCCGGTGCCGGGGTCCACACGGGTGGCCAGCAGGATGAAACCCGGGCCACCCTGCACCGGATCCCGTCCCGCCACCACCAGGCTCCACTGGCCCACGTCGTCCACGCCGGCGAGGTCATAGGCCAGCAGATTGAGCGGATTGGCGGTCAGTTCCGCGCCCGGCAACAGGCGGGCCTGGTACTGATGACCGCGCAGCGGCACCGGCAACGGTGACCACTGGCTGCCCAGGGCAGCGGCATGCACGTCCAACGCCTGCAACACGTCGCCACGCAGGCAATCCACGTGGATATGCAGCTGGTGCTGCGAACGGCCGTGCGGCGAGTTCAATGCCAGGCTCGCGACGTTGCGCGGCAGCGGTTGCCGCAAGGCTTGTTCGGTGTGGCTGCGCGCCTGCCAGGCCGCAGCGAAGTAGTTCGGCGCCCCACGCTGGTAAAGACCGCGGTTCTCGATGCCACTTACCTTGTCCAGCGGCATCAGCAGGAACTGGTAGTCACCGTGTGCATCCTTGACCAGCACGTCACGGCGGCCGGTTGCCGTCTCTACCCGCAGGCAGCTGCCGCGCGGGCCGTCAGCTGCCTGGCAGTCACGCTCGATCAGGCGCTACAGCGCATCGGAATGGGCGGGCGGCGGAGGCGGCGCGCTCGCACAGGCGGACAACAGCAGCAGGGGCGACAGCAGCAACGGGCGCAGGGACACGGCGGCGACTCACGGAACAGGCACGGCAGGCGGTGCCGCGCTGCATTCTAGCCAGTGCGGTGCTGCAATCAGTAGGTGCCGAACGGCACTTCAACCACGATCGGAGCCACGCCCTCGCCCGCCTGCAGGGTGTAGCGGTCCAGTGCGCCATCATCTTCGGCGTGCGGCTGGCGCTGGAAATGCAGGGGATAACGGTCATCACCCAGGCGCACGGCGCTGCCATCGGCCTCCAGCGCGGCACCTTCGGGAATCAGCAGTCCACCCAGGTCGCTATAGGCCCCCGGCACATCGGTGAAACCATAGTCAGCCAGCTCATCCACGCGCTGCATCGCATAGACGTGCGGCAGGTAGGGGCGTGCCGGGCTGCGGCCATTGCTGAGGTCGGTCACCCAGGCCTGTGGCAGGTGGTATTGCTCGCGCAGTGCGGCCACGCCCAGCGACGGGCTGGCCACCTGCAGGCAGCACACCGCGCGCTTGCCCTCACGATCGACAATGGCGAATCGATCGCCACGAGTGGCGGCCTGCGGCAGCATCGCGAACGCCAGGTTGCGCTGAGCGGGTGCGTAGCCTGCCTCGGTCTGCAGGTTGCGCCAGGCACCGAACACCGGCGCTTCCGCAGCGGCGTCCGGCGCCGGTTCGATGGCAGAGGCGGCAAACGCCACGCCCAGCACCGACACCGCCAGTACCCTTCTCGCCCTGCGCTTGTCGCGCAAACTGCCTGCCGTCATAGCGTATCCAACACCTGCACCGGAATGGCCCGGCCTGCCCGCTGGCGTGCTGCCAGCCATCCCTGCCACTATGCAATGACCACGCTGTGCCGGCAATGACCGGAGTGCTGACGCCTTTCGCGCGACGGGTGCTATCGTTCCGCCCATCTTCCCTGCGCAGGAGCGCTCGCATGTCCGCCTTCCGTCTGTCCCTGCTACTGCCTGCGTCGGCCCTGCTGCTGTCGGCCTGCGTCAGCACCCCTGGCCCGCAGGTCAAGGGTACCGGCCACTGCGATGCCAGCCAGCTGGGCTGGGCAATCGGCCAGCCGGCCAACGAACCCAACATCCGCCGCTTGTCCAGCGAGAGCGGCGCCGGCCTGGTCAACCCGATCGGCCCCAGCACCATCACCACCAAGGACATCCGCCAGGATCGCCTGCGCGTGTACGTGGACAAGGACAACATCATCACCGCCACCCGCTGCGAGTAGGCGCTGTAGAGCCGAGCCCACGCTCGGCTGCGCTTCCGTGACAGCCGAGGGCAGGCTCGGCTCTACAGAAAACCCCAGTCGAGCATGGCTCGACGCTACATGTCAGGGTTCGGTATACCCCGCGCAGTCCGGCAGAGCCTGGTCGGGGTTGAACACCCCATCACTGAAGCGGAACAGCCGCGTGTAGCTGCACGCCGGGTCCTGCTCGGTGCGCAGGTCCTTCTTCTTCAGCGGGCCCTTGGCCAGCGAATCCTCGAAGCGCGAAACACCCGCCGGGAACCGGGTCGCCACGGTCTGGTAGCGCAGCACCGGCATGCCCTCGGCCACCGGATCCAGCCCGAGCTTGGCCGAGAACCCGTATTCGTCGTGGCAGGCGCCTGCGCGCTGCTTCATGTCCTGCTCGCTGAAACAGGCGCGGATCATCGCATTGCCCAGCCATGGCACGGTCAGCACGTCGTCGTCCACCTGGATGTCGTCCTGCAGGTGGCGCACGCGTGCCAACTGCAGCGTGGACGCGTCCGCACTTCCACCGGAGTACATGGTGCTGAACTTGACGATGCCGCCTACCAGCACATTCTGGCGGGCGCGCTGCTGCGGGTCGGTCACTGTTTCGTCGCTGCCCACGCCCGGCGCCAGGCGCACGATCCACGGCCACAGTGACAGGTCGGCTTCCTGCGGCACGTCGATGCTGACGTGGTAGGTGTGTGGCTTGCCCTGGCCCTGCACCTTCTCAAGCACTTCCAGCACGCTCGGCCGGTCACCCTCCTCGGCGACCGGCTGCACGCGCACGCACCAGTTGCCGTCCCGCGTGCAGTCATAAAGCCCCGACGGTCCAGTCTCACTCGCGATCAGCACCTGCCCCAGCGGTTCCATCACGTTGCCGGCGGCATCGCGCTGCTGCGGCAGGATAGAAGACTGTGCCAGCACCAGCAGCGGGGTCGCCAGCAATGCAGCGCACAGGGCGGCGCGGACGGGAATGGAAGGCATGTGCGGCTCCTGTGGCTGGGATTCCGATGGTAACCGCTACCCGGACGGCGTCGGGCCTGCCCGGCATCGCCCTTGTAGCGTCGAGCCATGCTCGACTGCCCTTTCCGTCCTCAATGCCCACTGCAATCGCAGCTGCCCCACCCCTTCGCCTTCGAGGTCTGGCCGATGCCCGGGTTGAACGTATTGCTCGGGTCCAGCTGCTTGTAGAACCCGGCCAGCGCCGGCTTGGCCGGGTACAGGTGGCCGACGTTGTGCTCGGCCGGATACTCGGCGCCACGCTGGTCCAGCAGCGCCCACATCGCATGCTCGATCGCCATCGGGTCTTCGCCCTTGCGCGCGATGTAGTCCTGATGGAACACGTGGCACAGGAAGTGCCCGTAATACAGCTTGTGCAGCAGACGGCCGTCGATATCAGGTGGTAGCTGCTCGAACCAGTCGGCGTCGTCACGTCGCAGCGCGATGTCCAGCGCAACGATGTCCTGCACCTGCTCACGATGCACTTCGCGGTAGCGCACCGCGGCACCGGCTACGGCGAAACGATGCAGGAACGCCTTGCGCCCCTCCTCGGCCGTGCAGTGGAAATAGCCGCCTTCGTGACCAGCGAAGAAATCGCGCAGCCAGGCTTCGGTTTGCGCTGCGTCCTGCGCGGACACCTTCAGCAGCAGGTGATGCTCATAGCGCTGGCGGAACTCACCCATGCGCTTGGGCAGGTGCGAGGGCAGCAGGCCGGTCAGCACCTGCATCACCCGGTCGGTCACCCCGCGCAGGCCCAGCCGTTCGAACCAGCCATCGATGCGGCTCTTCAATGCGAACGCCGCGGGCACACGAGAGGTACCGAGGCGATCAATCAGCAGGAAGCTGTCCTTGCCGTAGCGCTCGCCGATGTCATAGGCATCGCGGTGAATGTACTCGCCCGCGATCGGCAGGCGCTCGAAGCCGGTCAGCAGCTGGCGGCGGATCGCGGTGAGGCTGTCGGTGCGGTTGCTGCCGATGTAGAAGACTTCGGCGGCCTCCTTTTCGAAGGTGTCCAGGCGCACCGCGAACACCGCCAGCTTGCCCGCGGACCCGGCCGCCTCGAAGTGGCGGCTGGGATCGGCGTTGAAACGTGCGGGGGTATCGGCATCGACCTTGCGTACTTCCTCGGCATAGCGTGGATCGGAAGCCGCACGGCCGTCGCCATCGCCCACGTCGGCGGCCGTGTAGTCACCGGCCTGCAGGCGCTGCAGGATCTGCTCGGGCGTGTCACCCAGCGCGATGCCCAGATGGTTGACCAGCTGCAACTGGCCCTGCGCATCGACCTGCGCATACAGCGCCAGCTCGGTGTAGGCCGGGCCACGTCGCACCAGCGCGCCACCGGAGTTGTTGCAGATGCCGCCCAGCACCGAGGCGCCGATGCAGGACGAGCCGATCACCGAATGCGGTTCGCGACCCAGCGGGGCCAGCGTCTGCTCCAGGCGGTCCAGCGTCGCGCCAGGCAGGCACAGCACCTGCCGGCCTTCGTTCAACAACTGGATGCCGGTCAGGCGCAGCGTGCTGACCAGCACGATCGGCCGGCCATAGTCATCGCCATCCGGGGTCGAGCCGCCGGTCAGCCCGGTGTTGGCCGCCTGCAGGATGATCGCGGCGCCGCCCTGCACCGCTGCCTGCAGCACGCGCCACAGTTCCAGCAGCGTCCCCGGGCGCACCACCGCCAGCACTGGGCCATCGCCGAAGCGGTAGCCGCGACGGAAGCGCCGCGTGGCCTTGTCGCCGGTCAGTACATGGCGATTGCCGACCGCATCGCGCAACTGTGCCAGCACGGCGTCGTGGCCGCTCATGGCAGGCTGACCAGCGAATCGCGGCCGATGTCGGCGATGCGGCGCGCACCGGTCAGGGTCATCGCCACGCGCATTTCCTTGGCGATCAGGTCCAGCAGGTTGGCCACGCCGGCCTCGCCCTGCGCGGCCAGCGCATAGATGAAGGCGCGTCCCAGCAGCACGGTATCGGCCCCAAGCGCCAGCATGCGCACCACGTCCAGGCCAGTGCGGATGCCGGAATCGGCGAGGATCTTCAGGTCGCCCTGCACCGCATCGGCGATGGCCGGCAACGCACGCGCGGTGGACAGCACGCCGTCCAGCTGGCGGCCACCGTGATTGGAGACCACGATGCCATCGGCACCGAACTTCACCGCATCACGTGCGTCATCCGGGTCGAGGATGCCCTTGATCACCATCGGGCCCTTCCAGAATTCGCGGATCCACTCCAGGTCCTTCCACGAAATGGAGGGATCGAAGTTGCTGCCCAGCCAACCGATGTAATCCTCCAGCCCGGTAGGGTTGCCGCGGTAGGTGGAGATGTTGCCCAGGTCATGCGGGCGGCCGAACAGGCCCACGTCCCACGCCCAGTGCGGATGGGTGATGGCCTGGCCGATGCGGCGCAGCGAGGCATTCGGGCCGCTCATGCCCGAGTGTGCATCGCGGTAGCGCGCGCCCGGCACCGGCATGTCCACGGTGAATACCAGCGTGGTCACGCCGGCAGCCTGTGCACGCTCCAGCGCATTGCGCATGAAGCCACGGTCGCGCAGCACGTACAGCTGGAACCACATCGGCCGCTGGATGGCCGGTACCACTTCCTCGATCGGGCACACCGACACCGTGGAGAGGGTGAACGGGATGCCGCGGCTGTCGGCCGCGCGCGCCGCCTGTACCTCGCCGCGCCGCGCATACATGCCGGTCAGGCCGACCGGCGCCAGCGCCACCGGCATCGCCAGTTTTTCGCCGAACAGCTCGGTTTCCAGGCTCAGGTCGGACATGTTGCGCAGGATGCGCTGGCGCAGCGCGATGTCGGACAGGTCGGAAACGTTGCGCTTCAGCGTGTGCTCGGCATACGCGCCGCCATCGATGTAGTGGAACAGGAACGGCGGCAGCCGGCGTTCGGCAGCAGCACGGTAATCGGTGGAGGCGGAGATGATCATGGGGTCAACCGTGGGGGGAAGGCAGGCGCGAGGCCCGCGCACGCCGGGCTTCGTTGTCATCGAGGGTGCGCAGTGTGGTGTGCACGAACTCGAGGTGGGCATGCGCGGCGGCGCGCGCGCGTTCGGGGTCGCCGGCCAGCACCGCATCCATCATCTCGCGGTGCTGGTCGGACAGCGGCGAGAAGGTCCTCGCCGAGGTGTAGAGCTTTTCGCGGCTCTGCGAGATGTTGGTCTGCAGCAGTTCGAACAGCCCGCGCATCACCTGCAGCAGCACCAGATTGTGCGAGGCCTCGGCGATGGACAGGTGGAAGGCCGCGTCGGCCTCGGCTTCGCCGGTGGGGTCGTCCTTGCCGTGCGCGTCCATCATGGTCTGGAAGGCTTGTGCGATGCGCGCGCGGTCCTCGTCGGTGGCACGCAGCGCCGCATGCCAGGCGGTGGCACCTTCCAGCGCGTGGCGGATCTCCAGCACGTCGAAGCGGTATTCCGGGTCGCCCTGGAACAGCGGCAGGTACGGCGCCAGCGGTTCATCCAGCGCCTGCCGCGCGCGTGCCGCAGGCTCGGCCACGTAGGTGCCGCCACCGACCCGTGCGGTCAACAGACCCTGGCTGGCCAGCTGCGCGATGGCCTCGCGCAAGGCCGTGCGCGAGACCCCCAGCTGCACCGCCAGGGTGCGCTCGGCCGGCAGCCGGTCACCCGGCTGCAGCCGTTGTTCCTGCACCAGGCCGCGCAGCTGCGCGGCCACCTTGTCCGAAATACGTTGCGTGCTCATGGCGCCATTGTGGCCCGAAGCGCGCAGCGGGTGGTCGGCCAGCCGCGCATGGCTCAGGGAATCATCCAGGTCAGCCAGTAAGCCTGGGCCAGGGTGATCAGGCCGACCATCGTGGTGAAGATCAGGCTGTGCTTGACCGTGAAGCGGAACAGATCCGACTCCTTGCCGGCCAGGCCGACCGCCGCGCAGGCAATGGCGATCGACTGCGGCGAGATCATCTTGCCGGTGACACCGCCGGTGGTGTTGGCCGCTACCAGCAGCACGTCGGACACGCCGATCTGCTGTGCGGTGGTGGCCTGCAGTGCCGAGAACAAGGCATTGGACGAGGTGTCCGAACCGGTCAGGAACACGCCCAGCCAGCCCAGGAACGGTGAGAAGAACGGGAACGCGTCGCCGGTATGCGCCAGCGCCAGGGCCAACGTGGCAGACAGTCCCGAGTAGTTGGCGATGAAGGCGAACGCCAGCACCATGCCAATCGAGTAGATCGGCATGCGCAGCTCACGCACGGTCTCGCCGAAGGTCTGCAGCGCCGAACGGACCGGCATGCGCAGCGCGATGATGGCGATCAACGCGGCCAGGATGATCGAGGTACCGGTGGCCGAGAACCAGTCGAACTTGTAGATGGCTTCATAGCTCAGCGGCGCAGCCACGATCGGTGGCATCTTCTGCACCAGCTGGTCCAGGCCTGGCACCGGGATCTTCAGCACCCAGCCTTCCAGCGGGCCGCCCGCCGCGAACAGCGACTTGAACGGCTTGATGCTCCACAGCGTGACCATCGCGGTGAGGATCAGGAACGGCGACCATGCCCTGGCGATCTGGCCGACGCTGTGGAGCGGTGCCTCCAGCGCCTGTGCGGCCGCCTCGGCGCTGGTTTCGGTGTCGAAACGGAAGATCCGTACCGGCTTCCAGCGGCGCAGGAACAGGGTCAGGCACACCAGCGACGCCAGCGAGGCGGTGATGTCCGGCAGCTCCGGGCCGATGAAGTTGGAGGTCAGGTACTGCGCGATGGCGAACGAGCCACCGGCCACCAGCACCGCCGGCCAGGTTTCCTTGATGCCGCGCCAGCCATCCATGATCGCCATGATCCAGAACAGCACGATGATGGTCAGGAACGGCAGCTGGCGACCGGCCATCTGGCCGATCTCGAATGCATCCAGGCCGGTGACCTGCCCGGCCACGATGATCGGAATGCCCATCGCGCCGAACGCTACCGGCGCGGTGTTGACGATCAGGCACAGGCCGGCGGCATACAGCGGCTTGAAGCCCAGCCCGACCAGCAGCGCCGCGGTTATCGCCACTGGCGCACCGAAACCGGCCGCACCTTCCAGGAAGGCGCCAAAGGCGAAGCCGACCATCAGCATCTGCAGGCGCTGGTCTTCAGTCACGGACAGGATCGAGGCGCGGATGATGTCGAATTGCCCGGTCTTGACCGAAACTTTGTAGAGGAACACCGCACCGATGATGATCCACGCGATGGGCCACAGGCCGTAGACGAAACCGAAGCCGGCCGCGCCCAGCGCCTGGGGCAACGGCATGCGGTAGAACAACAGGGCCACGCCGAGTGCGATGGCCACGGTGATCGTGCCGGCCAGCCAGCCCTTCATGCGCAGCACGGCCAAGGCAACGAAGAAGAACGCGATCGGCAGCAGCGCGATCAGGCTCGACAACCACAGGTTGCCGGCGGGGTCGTACAGGTGTTGCCAGGGCTGCATGAAGACTCTCGACTGGAAACGGAAGGAGCCCACCGCAGGCGGTGGGTCGCCGTGGCCGTCGATCATTGGTATTACCATTAATGATTGCGATCAGACCACGTGCAGCGGATTTAACCGCTACTCCGACGAAGAGCCTATTAGACCATAGGGCTAGCCCTTTATTGGTCTGACCATTTGAGCCTTCATGGTGGTGCCGGCCGCTGGCCGGCAACTCGACCTTCCCTACGAGATCCGTTTCTCCAACCGCCGCATCACCGCCAGCACCAGCACGCACAGCACGCTGACCCCGATCGCGATCACGTACTTGCTGATCCCCACCGCAATCCCGATCGCCGCCGCCATGATCAGCGAACTGGCCGTGGTCAAGCCGCTGACCTGGTCCTCGCGTGAGCCGCGCAGAATGGTGCCAGCGGCCACGAAGCCGACGCAGGCCACCACCGCTTCGATCAGGCGCACCGGATCAACCTGCAGCAGGTCGCGGTAACGCTCCTGCTGGAAATGCTCGGCCACCGAGTCGCCGAGACCGACGATCAATGCCGCCGCTCCGGCAATGAGCATGTGCGTACGCAGGCCGGCGGCGTGCTTGCCCATTTCCCGCTCGACACCGAGCACACCGCCGAACAGCATCGCTGCGGCTACGCGCAGCAGGATCGAGACATCCTGGGTGAGTTCCATGGGCAGGCTCCGGAATTTTCCTGAGCGTCGCGTGGCATGCGTGGCACAGAGGTGAAGGCCCACCCCACAGTGCGTTCACCCGGTAGCGCCGGGCGATGCCCGGCGACGCCGCAACCCGCGTTCAGCGCATCACTGCGCGAGGTAGCCACCATCGATGGCGTAGTACGTGCCGGTCGCGAACGAGGCATCGTCGCTGGCCAGCCAGGCTACCAATGCGGCCACTTCCTCCGGCGTACCCAGCCGCTTCAACGCGTGCCGCCCTTCCAGCGTGGCGCGCACCTTCGGGTCCATCTTCTCCAGCAGTGGCGTGCTGATGAAGCCCGGACCCACCGCGTTGACACGGATGCCGTCAGCCGCATGTTCCCACGCTGCGGTCTGGGTCAGCCCGACCACGCCGTGCTTGGCCGCCACGTACGCAGTGGAACCGGCATAGCCCACCTGGCCCAGGATCGAGGCCATGTTGATGATGCTGCCGCCCGTGCCGGCCGCGCGCATGGCCTGGATCTGCGCACGCTGGCACAGGAACACGCTGGTGAGGTTGACATCGATCACGCGCTGCCAGCCATCGATAGGATAGTCACCGCTGGCGGCGGCCGGCCCGCTGATGCCGGCGTTGTTGACCGCCACGTGCAGGCCGTCGAGTTCCTTGATCGTGCGCTGCACCGCTGCCTCCACCGCCGCGTCGTCGGTGACGTCCAGCGCGATGCCGATGGCCTGTGTGCCGGTGCTGCGCAACTGCGCCACGGTGGCATCCACTGCATCCTGCTTGAGGTCCCAGACCGAGATACGGGCACCGGATGCGGCCAGCGTCTGGGCCACGGCCAGGCCGATGCCCGACACGCCTCCGGTCACGATCGCGGTCTTGCCGGTGAGCTGGTAGTCAATCATCTGCGTTCTCCAAATGCGGGGGTATCGAAGTGGCCTGCAACAGCCAACCTACCTACCTTACGCGCGCGCCCGTGATGGCCGGGCTGACATCGCATCTCCAGATCGTTCCAGCCATGAAACCTCAACTGCAGTTTATGTATGGAATTGCGTACGGATATGCGTGCAAAACCCCGGCGTATGTTCTTCTGCTTTTTCACTTTGGCCGTAATCGCAAATCGTTTTGACCTTATCGAAGTCAAAAGCGCGCGAATCGCGGCGACAATGGGAAACGCTTCCAGTTTCTTCGACACATTCAATTCAACCTGTGTTTGCGCAGAGCGATGTCCCGATATTTCACTTTTGCTGATTACCGCCAGTTCGGCGAACGCCATGGCTACGACTACCGGATCGAAGGGAGTGAACTGCGCGACGACCAATGGGCAGGGCGTGGCGACGTCCACGAACAGTCACTGCGCGGTGGCCTGGGCCTGATCGCCTCGGACGTGCACAACCGGTTCACCTACACGGCCACCGCTGTGCACGGTGCCGGCCTGACCATCCGCCTGATGCTTCAGGGCGAAGTGGATGTCCAGTTTCCTCGTCGCAAGGGGTTCACCCTGCGCGCCGGCACAGGCATGACCACCAGCCACCATGAACCTGTGTCGATGGCCGGGCTGCATCCCGGTGGCAGCCACCTGCGCGGGGTCAGCTTGAGCGTACCGGCCGATCTGGACGTGGACATGCTGCGCCTGCCGGCACTGCAACGGGTCCTTCATTCCCCTCTGCAGTGCCGCCACTGGGCCATTCCGCATGCCTTGCTGCCGACGCTCGCCCAATTGTTCGACAGCCCCTGGCAGGACGACATCGATGCGCTGTGGCGCGAAGGCGTGGCCCTGCAGGTGTTGGCCGTCGGCCTGCAGGCCGAGGATATGCAGACCGAGCATGTACGCACGCTGCGCGCCGGCCAGCGCGAGCGGCTGGAGCGAGTGCGCAGCTACCTGCATGACGACCCCAGCCATGCCCACAGCCTGATCGAACTGGCCCAGCTGGCCTGCATGAGCCCCAGCTCCTTGCGCCGCCATTTTGCCCAGCAATATGGAAGCTCGGTGTTCGACTACCTGCATGAGCAGCGCATGCGCCATGCCGAACAGGGCCTGCGCGAAAACGGATGGACCGTCGAGCAGGCTGCCGCCGCCAGCGGCTACCGCCACCCCAGCAACTTCGCCGCCGCGTTCCGCAAGCGCTTCGGCCTGGTCCCCAGCCGCTGGCGTACGGGCCCCTCGAAGGTGGGCTGAAGGCCCGGGCCCTGGCAGGTGTCGACCTTGGTCGACACGCTCCTGCGCCATTGCGGGTGCCGGCCAGCGGCCGGCACTACCACGTGCTACCAGGCACGGCCCGGCGTCACCCTGCGGGCCTCAATACACCGGCAGATCGATGTAGCTGGCCTGCGCCGCGCTATGCCAGACCCGCTGCGTGGCCTTCTGGTAATCGCCCGGCTTGGCCAGGTAGATGTTCGGCACGTAGGTCTGCGGATTGCGGTCGTACAGCGGGAACAGGCTGGACTGCACCTGCACCATCACCCGGTGGCCCTTCTGGAACGTATGGTTGGCGTTGGGCAGATCGAAGCGATACGGCAGCACCTGGTTGGCGGCCAGCGGCTTCGGATCGCTGAAGCTCTCGCGGTAGCGGCCACGGAAGATCGCCAGCGACACCGGCAACTCATAGCCCCCCATTTCCGGCGTCGACGCTTCCTGGTCCGGATACACGTCGATCAGCTTCACCACCCAGTCACTGTCGGTGCCACTGGTCGAGGCCTGCAGATGCACCACCGGCGCGCCGCCGATGCGCAGCGGCGCGGTCAGCGGTTCGGTGATGAAGGTCAGCACGTCCGGGCGACCATCGACAAAGCGCTGGTCCTTGACCAGCCAGGTGGTCCACATGTCGCGGTCGCCGAAGCGCACCGGGCGCGGCACGAACGGCACCGGCTTGGCCGGGTCGGACACGTATTCCTCGAAATCACCCTCGCCCGCCGCCGGTGCCTGGAACGCCAGCTTGCCCCCGGCGCGCAGGTACAGCGGCTTGCTGCTGGCGGCACACCCCTTGTCGCAGCTGCGCGGCCAGCCCTTCAAGCGGTCCCAGTGGTTTTCGCCGGTGTTGTAGATCAGCACCGGTGGCGTATCGGCCTTCGGCGCGCCATCCACCAGGTACTGGTCAAAGAAGGGCTTGAGCACGTCGCGGCGGAACTGCAGCGCGGTATCGCCGTCGAACTTCAGCGCACCCAGTTCGCTGCCGCTGTAGTTCACCTGGCTGTGTCGCCACGGCCCCATCACCAGGTAATTGCGGTTGTTGCCGCTATCGCGTCCTTCCATCGCCTGATAGGCGTGGTTGGCACCCCACATGTCCTCCTGGTCCCACAGGCCCTGCAGCCACATGGTCGGCACCTTCAGCGGTGTCTTTGCCATCACCGCGTCCAGCGCCTGGCCCTGCCAGAAGCCGTCATAGGCCGGATGCTCGACCAGCTTCTTCCACCAGGTCAACTGGTCCACGCCGGTGAAACGCGCGTAGTCGCCTGCCGAGCCGATGCGCAGGAAGGTGCTGTAGTCGTCGTAGCCGAGGCTGGGCAGCGGCGTACCCTTGCCGCGCTTCTCGGTCTGCATGGCGAAGTAGTTGAAGTTGACCTGGCGGAACGCACCGTAGTTGAGCCAGTCGTCACCCATCCAGCCATCGACCATCGGGCTCTGTGGTGCGGCCACCTTCAACGCCGGATGCGGGTCGGTCAACGCCATCACCACGGTGAAGCCCTCGTACGACGAGCCGAGCATGCCGACCTTGCCATTGCTCTCCGGTACGTTCTTCACCAGCCAGTCGATGGTGTCCCAGGCATCGGTGGAATGGTCGACTTTGGTGTTGTTCAACGGCCCGCGCAGCGGCCGGGTCATCACGTAATCGCCCTCGGAACCATACTTGCCGCGGATATCCTGGAACACGCGGATGTAGCCGCCGTCGACAAACACCTCGTCACCCTGCGGCAACAGGTCGCGCATGCGCGGCGAATCACTGCGGCTGGCGCGACCGGCAGCATCATAGGGGGTCCGGGTCAGCAGAATCGGCGCATTGTGGGCGCCCTTGGGCACCACGATCACCGTGTACAGCTTGGTGCCATCACGCATCGGCACCATCACCACGCGCTTGTCGTAGTCGCGACCGACATCCGGGGCAACGAACGGCTTGCCGCTGATATCCGGGGTCATCGGCGGGGTATCGGCGGCCAGCACGGTGCTGGACAGGCAAAGGGCAATGGCTACAGCGACGGCACGCACACGCATGGACAACCCCTCCCGGCAGGAAAGCCTCAAGCCTACTCCTGCCTGGCGCCGTGAAGTGTGCGCAGGCTTTGCATTCTTCGGTGGATGCGGGCAGGACTGATGGCACATGTGCCTGCGGTGCCGCTGCGCTCGTCGGCGAAAGGTAGTGCCGGCCGCTGGCCGGCAACCGCGTAACGCGCCCAGGATCATGAAGTTGCCGGCCAGCGGCCGGCACTACCCGATCAGGCTGCCGTTACTTCATGCAACGCCAGCCAACGCCAACGGCCGTCTTCCTGCCGCAGCACGGCCAGTGCTTCACGCCAGGCCATCCCACCTTCAGCAACGCCCTGCCCTTCACGGTAGCGCAGCATTGCCAACGGTGCCGGCACCGCAATGAACTGCAGGGCATCGACTTCGATACGCAGGCCCGGGCGGGCACCGTGGCCGCCAGCGAACATGCCGGCCAGTGCTTCGCGGTCCAGGCGCTGCCCAGCAATACCGACCATGCTGAAGTCGGTGCAGAAATGATCCATCAGCGCATCCAGCGTACTGGCGGCTGCTTCCGCACGAAACCAGGCCTGCAGCTTGGCGATCAGATCATGGAACTCGTTCTCTGCGGTCATCATCATTGCATTGTCTCGGGTTGGGAAAGAGAGATCGATTGCGGACGGCGCAGCAGCGTCATCGGCAGCAGCGTCATTGCAGCGGCCAAACCCAGCGCCACGCTGGTGGCGCGTTCCGGCAGCCATTGCATGGCCAATGCCAGCAGCAGTGCGATGGCGGCGGTGCCGAGGCAGAAGCTGAGCTGGCGGTTGAGGTTCCAGAGTGCACTGGCATCGCCCAACGCCTCACCTTCCACGCCATGGAAGGCCAGCGTCTGCGCGGTGCTGCTGCACAGGCTGCCGCCGGCGCCCATCAACGCGAACAACAATCCGGCCAGCACGAAGGCCGGCTGCGGCAGCAGCGCCATCAACAACAGGCCGCTGGCCTGCAGGAGCATGCCGGCGCGCAGTACCGCGGCCGGACCGAAGCGAGCCAGCAGGCGCTTGCTGGCCATGATCGCGATGGCCGCAGCCAGCGCCCAGGGCAGCATCAGCGCGCCGATGCGTGCCGCGCTGTAACCGGCGTGGTGCAATTGCAGGGTACTGACCAGTTGGCTGCCGATGAACACACCGGGTACGGCGAGATACACCAGCATCGCCAGCCGCAGCCCGCGATGGGACAGCAGCGACCAGCGCAGCAGTGGCTGCGCCTGCCGACGTGCATGTCGCAGGTGCGTCGCCGCCAGCAACAGCGCGGCCAGCAGCAACACGGCACCTGCACCGCGATGTCCCGATTCGCCCAGCCAGGTCAGCGCCAGCAGCAGCGCACCCAGCGCCAGCATCGCGGTGGACAAGGCATAGGCCTGCAGGCGCGGCGCACTGCGCGCGCCATCGGCCGGCATCCAGGCCAGCACCAGACCGATGACCGCTACCGCCAACGGCAGGCTGGCCCAGAGCACACCGCGCCAGGACAGCCACTGCACCAGCAGCCCGCCCAGCGCCGGCGCCAGTGCTGGCACCAGCAGCGCCACCAGCAGGATGCGGCGGGTCAGCGCGCCACGTTGGTCGGGCGTGCATTGCCGGTACGCTGCGGCTTGCGCCACGGGAATCAGCAGGCCACCGGCCAGGCCCTGCAGCAGGCGCCAGCCGAGCAGCCAGCCGATTCCTGGCGCTGCGCCAGCCAGCACAGCGGCGACCGCGAACAACAGCAACGCCGCCAGCAGCAAGCGACGCTCGCCACAGCGTGCGGCCAGCCACGGCGCCAGCGGAATCACCATGCTCAGGCCCAGCATGTACGCCGTGCCGACCCAGGCCAGGGTGCTCACGTCGGCGTGCAGCTCCGCTGCCAATGCCGGATAGGCCACCGTGGCGATGAACATATTGACCAGATCCAGGGCGAATACCAGCAGGAAGATCGCCTCATGGCGCAGGCGGGGGGACGGCATCGGCGGCGCTCCAGCGAGGAAGCAGCCAGCATGCCGCCCGGACCCCATTGGAAAAACACGACGGCAGCTGCAACACTGTCAAATCTGTTTTGACAATGAATCGCCATGGTCAGCCTCGATCGCTTCGATATCTTCCGTGCCGTGGTCGAAGCCGGCAGCCTGACCGCTGCGGCCGATCGGCTCGGCCTCAGCCGCGCGGTGGTCAGCTTCAACCTGAAGCGGCTGGAGCAGGAGCTGGGCGTGACCCTGCTGTTGCGCAGTACCCGCCACCTGTCCCTGACCGAGGCCGGCGAGCAGTTCCTGCAACATTGCGTGCAGGCACTGGATGCTGCGCAGGCGGCGATCGATGCCGCGCGCCGCGACCAGCACCAGCTGCAGGGCGTGCTGCGCCTGACCACCACACCGGAGTACGCCCAGCTACGCCTGATTCCCGCGTTGGAGGCGTTCCGCGCGCAGCACCCGGCCCTGCAGCTGCACCTTTCAACTTCTCCAGCGCCAGCGGACCTCATTCCCGAACGCTTCGACCTGGCGATTCGCCTCGGCCGCCTGCCGGACTCGGGCCTGCACGCCAATGAACTGGAGCGCCACCCGCTGTACGCGGTGGCGGCGCCGTCACTGCTGGCGCGCCTGCCCTCTGCCGAGGCTGCCGATGATCCAGTACTGCTGGGCACCCTGCCCCGCCTGGGCTATCCGCGCCTGGCCGATGTGCCGGTGGTTGCACCTGACGGCAGCGATGCCTTGTTTGCCACCAACCCGGGCAACGCCGTGGTACGCGTGGATGGTGCCAGCAGCCTGCGCGCGTTCGCCTTGGCCGGCGCCGGGGTCACCGTGCTGCCACGCTGGCTGATCGAGGACGACCTGGCCCAGGACCGGCTGCGCCCGGTGCTGCGCCAGCACCGCTTCCCGCAGCAGAGTGTCTACGCGGTCTATCCGCACAGTTCGCAGCCTTCACCGAAGGTGCGGCAGCTGATCGATTTCCTGCGCAGGTGGTTCGGCACCGCACCTTTGTAGAGCCGAGTCCATGCTCGGCTGCCCGTCGGTTCGATTGACCGTTCTTCAGCCGAGCGTGGGCTCGGCTCTACAGGAACACCACGAACGGACACGGCCCTGTGCGGGCCGTGTCGTCAGGCATCAGCGCAGCACCTGCTCCACCAGCTGCACATCTACCGTCTGCAGCGGCTCGGCGGCATTGCGCGACAGCTGCACCTGGTAGGTGCCACCGTCGATCTTCCACTGCCGCGCCTGTGCATCGTAGTGGGCCAGGGTCTTCGGCTCGGCTTCGATGCGGATGCGGCGCTGTTCGCCCGGCTGCAGGTTCACCTTGTCGTAGCCGATCAGGCGGATCGGCGTGGTGCTGCCGGCCGGCAGCTTCAGGTACAGCTGGGCCACGTCGGCGCCGGCGCGCTTGCCGGTATTGCGGATATCGACGCTGGCGACCAGGCGCGAGCCTTCCACGCTCACCTTCAGGTTGTCATAGGCGAACGAGGTGTAGGACAGGCCATGGCCAAAGGCGAAGGTCGGGGTCAGGCCCTTGACCGCCATCCACTTGTAGCCGACGTTGGCGCCTTCGATATCGAAATCGAACACATCACCGAACGGCTTGGCCGGCTTGAAGCCGAGGCCATCGATATGCGGGCGCGGCAGCTGCGATTCGTCCGTCACCCAGGTCACCGGCAGGCGGCCGGACGGATTGACCTGGCCGGTCAGCAGCGCGGCGATGCCTTCGCCGCCGCGGATGCCCGGGTACCAGGCCTGCAGCATCGCTGGCACCTGCGCCAGCCACGGTGTGCGCACCGGGCCGTTGGTTTCCAGCACCAGCACGGTCTTCGGGTTTGCCGCGGCCACCGCCGAGATCAGTGCGTCCTGGTTGTCCGGCAGCTGCATGTCCGGCAGGTCCACAGATTCGGCGGCCCATTGCGTGGCAAACACAATGGCCACATCGGCCTGCGCGGCGGCCCTGGCCGCAGCGGCGGCATTGGTGCCGTCCACATATTCGATGGTTGCGTCAGGGCGCGCCGCACGCAGCGATTCCAGCGGCGAGGACGGGTGGAAGATCACCGGGCCCGGCCAGGTGGTCGGCAGCACGCCCGGCACCGCATTGGTGCCCTTGGCGGTGACGCCCACCATCGACGAACCACCGCCGCCGATCACGCCCTTGTCGGCATGGCCGCCGATGATGACGATGCGCTTCACGCTGTCGGCCAGCGGCAGCAGGTTGCCCTCATTGCGCAGCAGCACGCTGCCTTCTTCCACCGTACGCTGGGCGACGGCGAAGCCGGCCTCGGCATCCACCTTCTGGTGCTGCGGCGGGTTGTCGAAGTTGCCGTGCAGGAACATCGTGCGCAGGATGCGCGTGACCATGTCATTCAAGCGCGCCTGCGGCACCACGCCGCCATGCACGGCCAGACGCAGCGGTTCGTCGAAGAACACCGCCGCGTCGAACACTTCACCGGCCGACTGCTGGTCCAGGCCGGCCAGCGCCGCCTTCGAACCGCTGTGCACGCCGCCCCAGTCAGACATCACGAAACCGGGGAACTTCCATTCCTGCTTCAGCACCTGGTTCATCAGGTAGCCGTTCTCGCAGCCGTAGGTGCCGTTGATCTTGTTGTACGAGCACATCGCCACGCCCGGGCGGCCAGCCTCCAGCGCGATCTCGAAGGCCAGCAGGTCCGACTCGTGCATGGCCTGTTCGCCGATGCGCACGTCGTGGAAGTTGCGCCGGGTCTCCATGTCGTTCAGCGCGAAGTGCTTCATCGAGGAGATCACGTGCTGGCTCTGCACGCCCTGGATCAGCGCGCCGACCATCGAACCGGCCAGCAGCGGGTCCTCACCGGCATATTCGAAGTTGCGGCCGTTGCGTGGATCGCGCTGCAGGTTGACGCTGCCCGACAGCAGGATGTTGAAGCGCTGCTGCCACGCCTCGCGGCCCATGGTCGCGCCACCTGCGAAGGCGACTTCGCGGTTCCAGCTGGACGCGGTGGATGGGCCTGAGGGCATTGCCGTGGCGAAATCGCCCGGACGGATGCCGCCCGGATTGGTCACGCCGACGCCGGCATCGGCCGACTGCTGCGACGGAATGCCCAGCCGCGCCACGCCCGGCACGAAACCGGCCGAACCGACCGCGCCTTCCGGCAGTGGGCCACCATCCTTGCCCAGCCCGAAGTAGCTGTGCAGCATCTGGAACTTCTCATCCTCGGTCATCGCCTTCAGCAGCAGCGCAGCGCGCGCATCGGCGTTGAGGGCGGTGTCCATCCATGGCTTTTCGCCGTGCTTGTCGGCGGCATAGGCCAGTGTCAGCAGGGTGGCGCGCAAGGCGCTGCCTTCCACCTTGAACGGCGCGCTGCTGGCGGCCTGGAAACCGTCGCTGAAATAGCTGGCATCCGCTTCCAGCGCCACACGCGCCGGATCGAAGCCGGCGGCCTTGGCCGATTCACCGGCCACTGCGCCGAGCAGCACCGCCGGTGCACCCAGCCGCGAACGGGTGACCAGCGCTGGCAGCTGCGCGGCACCTGCACCGGCATCGGTATAGACCGCCACGGTGTGGCGGCCATCGTCCAGGCGCAGGTAGTTCAGGCCCGGCTGGTCCGGGCCGGATTCAGCGGCGATCGGCAGCCGGGTCAGTACGGCCTGGCCGCGCTGGGTCTGGCCATCGTCCTTGCCCGCAGCAATGAAGCGGTATTCGTAACCCAGTCCGTCGGCCAGCACCTGCAGCGGATCGACCTGGCCGATGCCGCGCTGCACCTGGCGCACGCTCACTGCGTCCACCTGCAGGGTCTTCAGCTGGGCGGCCAGGGCCGGCATCGCCTCGGCGGTCGGGGCCTGTTCCAGGGTCAGCACGGTGAACGCGGCAGGGTCGGCCCAGGCCGGAGCGGCCAGTGCAGCGGACAGGGCCAGGGACAGTGCAAGCGGCTTTGTAAACGTTTTCATCGACAGGCGTAATTCCGTTGCCAAGGCAATCGGTCCAGGGAAAGTGCCGCCGAAGGGTGCAGCGTTCATGCCGCGCAGGGGTTGCCAGGCAACCTCCCGCAGGCCGAAGGACGGGCCGGTCTGCGCGCGGGACCCTCCTCCCGGCGTGACAACCTGCCTGCCCGGGCCGCGCAGGGCGACCCAATCCTGTGAAGATTGTGCGAGGGCGTTCACACCTGTCAACAGGACCTAAGTCACAGGGGCGATCCCAGCCTGCAGTTATCAGGCCATCACCGGCGGTCATCAGCGCGCCGTGCGAGGCTGCCGATAATGAAGGTCCCTGGCCACGAACCGAGCCCATGAACGTACATCGCGACTTCGACCATCTCTGGCGCGACCGCTGCGATACCTCCAGCCAGCGCGCACCGCGCGTGCTGATCCGTGTGTTCGTGGCCCCCGGTGAGCTGGAACGCAGCGTGGCGTTCTACGAGCAGTTGCAGGGCGTGGTGGCCGATGCGGGCTTTCCGTTTCCGGAGGCCGGGCTGCGCCTGGCCATGGTCGGTGCGTTCCTGTTGATCGAGGGCAGCGAGGCGGCGCTGGCGCCGTTCACCTCGACCACGGGGACACTGCTGGTCGATGACGTTCGGCCTTATCACGACAAACTGGTCGCCGCCGGCGCCGAGATCATCTTCCCGTTGCAGGTGGTCCCGACCGGGGCGGCGTTCAATGCGGTGCATCCCGATGGCACGGTGGTCGAGTACGTGCATCACCGGCCGGATCCGCACGGGCGGTGAGGGACGCACGGCCGGGCTGCGCCCGGCACCCGCAGAGGCGACATCAACGTCAAAAACCAGAGCAACAGCAAAAGCTGGGTTCCTGCAGGTAGGCGGGGTGGGTCCGGCTGCGGGGGGCGCTGCAAGTACGTCCATGTAAGCTCGGTCGCGCCATCCATGGCGCTCACGCCCCGCAACCGGACCCACCCCGCCTTCGACAGTCTCTCGCGACCTGCAGTAGATCCACGCCATGCGTGGATGCTCTTCGTTTCATTGTCGAATTACTCGATTTCGATGGAGATTCATCCACGCATGGCGTGGATCTACAATCCCGTCATGTCTTCCCCCGCCCTGCCCTGGAACGGCACGTTGCTGCTGGATGCGCACGCCGCCGTGCTGCACGGCCATGCCGGTGACAGCGCTTTGCATGCGCACTACGCCCATCAATTGCTGCTGAGCGACGGTACGCCCTGGCACGTCGAGATCGATGGCGTACAGCAGCAGGGCCAGCGGCTATGGCTGCCTTCGTTCCAGCCGCACGCGATCCTGTCGGCACCGGAAGCAGGCTGCACGGTGTTCCTTGAGCCGGCCCACGCCGATCCCACCCAGATCCAGCAGCATCTGCACGCGCTGCCGGGCAACGCGCTGGAGCTGCGCGATTGGTTGCCACGGCTGAGCCGCCCGCAACCGCTGGACCGCCGCGTGCAGGCGGCGTTGGCCCGTATCGCCCAGTACCTGCCCGGCCCGGTGCCGGCTGCCGACATCGCCGAAGCCGCGCACCTGTCAACCAGCCAGCTGCACCGGCGTTTCCAGTCCGACCTGGCGGTGACCCTGCGCGGCTGGGTGCTGTGGCAGCGCTTGCGTACCGCGCTCGCGCACCACCTGCAGGGGCACAGCCTGACCGCCAGCGCGCATGCCGCCGGCTTCGCCGACCTGGCCCATCTCTCGCGCAGCCTGCGCCGCATGTTCGGCATCGGTGCCGCACAGCTGCAGGGCCTGCAGTTGCACGCGACCTGACACGGCCGATCACCCACGCCTGCGCAGGCCTTCGGGCAGCTCCGGCACCTCGCCATGCGGCAGTTCACGAAACGGCGCCAGCAGCTGCCCCGCGTAATCGCGCGGATAGTCCGGTTGGCTGCCGATGCCGAGATCACATTGCTGCAGCCGATAACCGGGCGCATCGAAGGCGGTCCCCAGCAGATGATCCCATGCGGTCAGGAACAGGCCGAAGTTGACGTCACCGGCGGTGCCGTAACGCATGTGATGGAAGCGATGCAGCGGTGCCCACGCCATCACCCGGCCCAGCACACCCGGGCGCATGTCCACGTTGGAGTGCTGCAGCAGCAGCTGGATGGCGATGGCAAACGCCAGCACCGCCGCCACCGGCATCGGTAGGCCCAGCAGCAACAATGGCAGCACACCTCCCACCGCTTCGGCCGCCTGGTGCAGTGGGTGTTTCATCAGCCCGTTGAATCCGTACATGCGGGTCACGCTGTGATGCACCGCATGCAGGCGCCACAACCAGCCGATGCGATGGCTTGCGTAGTGCACCAGGGTGATGCCGAGATCGGCAGCGATGATCGCCACCAGTACCTGCAGCGCGAACGGCCACTGCAGCGGCCAGACCTGCCACGGAATGATCGCCGCCAGCAGCGGCACCGTGGCGATCGACAGCAGGTTCAGGCTCTCGTTGACCAGCGCGTGCAGGGCATCACGCACACGGTCGCCCTGGTCATGGTTGAACGCAGGGTCATACGGCCAGGCGCGCTCAGCGACGAACGAGACCGCAATGGCGATCGCCAGCAGGGCCAGCAGCCACAACGGATCGCCATGGCAGTGGCCGACCCAGACGACGGCAGTGGCAACGAACCCCAGCAGGAACAACGGGGCATACAGGCGCAGGATCCAGTGCTTCATGGGCAACCCGGGAAATGAGGGGCCTGCATGCTGGCGCCACGTGCGGGTTGCCGGCTTGAACAAACGGCGCAACCCTGCCGCACCGCGTTTCCCACATCCACGCATGGCGTGGATCTACAATGGCGCCCTCATCGCGCCCGGGACCGGCATGGATTCCTTCAACCTGATGCGTGCCTTCCGCCGCATCGTCGAACGCGGCGGGCTCGCTCGTGCCGCCGAAGACCTGGGCATGTCGCCCGCCGGGCTCAGCAAACAGCTGCGCACGCTGGAAGCGCATCTGGGCGTGGTACTGCTGCAGCGGACCACGCGGCGCATGAGCCTGACCGAAACCGGCCACGCCTATTACCGCGAATGCTGCCGCCTGCTCGACGAGCTGGAAGCGCTGGAACGTGGCATCGCCGAGCAGCGTGGCGAGGTGACCGGGCGCCTGCGCGTCAATGTGCCGCAGTCGTTCGCGCTGAGCACGCTGTCGCCGCTACTGCCCCGCTTCCTGCAGCAGCATCCGCAGCTGTCGCTGGACCTGGTGATGGAAGACCGCCTGCTCGATGCGGTCGGCGAGGGTTTCGATGTGTCGCTACGATTGCGCGCTGAGCTTGATGACTCACGACTGGTGGCACGCCGGCTGGCCTCGCTGCAGCAGGTGCTGTGCGCGGCGCCGTCCTACCTGCAGCAGCATCCGGCACCCCAGGCAGTAGGCGATCTGCAGGCGCATAGCGTGCTGGCCTACAGCCTGTCCGACTCGCCCGGCAGTTGGCCGCTGCTCGGCCCGGATGGGCAGGTGACGATCACCCTGCCGGCACGCGTGACCGTCAACAACAGCCTGCTATTGCGTGACCTGCTGGTGGCCGGCATGGGCATCGGCGCCCTGCCCTCGTTCCTGGCGGCACCAGCGCTGGCCCGTGGCGAACTGCAGCAGGTGCTGCCCGACCATCGCTATCCGCCGCGCTTCGTGCATGCGGTCTACCCCACCTCGCGCCATCTGCAGCCCAAGGTGCGTGCCTTCATCGACTTCCTGCACGCCGAGCTGCCCGGCTGCGCCGGTCTGGATTCGTAACCGCCAGCGAAAACTGAGCTGCCCGCAGCGTGCTGTTTCGGCCACGCCGCGCTGCCTACTCTGCCGCCTCCCCTCTCACCGATGGCAGGCAGATGTCTTCCGTTCCTTCCCCCGCCACCGCAGCGCCGGTGGTCGATTTCTTCCACGACGTGGTCTGCGGCTGGTGCTTCGTGCTGGCCCCGCGCCTGCAGCAGGTATCGGCCGAACTCGGCATCCAGGTGCGCCACCGCAGCTTCGTGCTGCAGGATTCGCGCGCGCAGATGGTCGAGGTGTTCGGCTCGATGGCGCGCGCCAAGGCGATCATCCTGCGCCACTGGACCGACTGCGCCGCGCATGAAGACACCGCGCGCATCGATATCGAAGGCATGCGCGCACAGGACTTCGAGTATCCCTCCGGCTGGCTCGGCGCACTGGCCTGCCAGGCCGCAGGACTGATCGGTGGCAATGATGCCCATGGCGCGATGTTCGACGCGGTGCAATGGGCACACCTGCACCAGCACCGCAACATCGGCGATGCCGAAGTGCTGCTGGATATTGCCGAATCGCTGGGCCATCCACGTGGCGCCTTCGCTGACCACATGCGCAGCGACGCGGTGCGCCAGCGCGTGCAGGCCGATCGCGCCGAAGCTGCCGCGCTCGGCATCCGCTCCATCCCCACCGTGATCGGCGGCAACGGCCTGCGCCTGCAGACCCTGCCGCTCCCACACCTGCGCCAGGCCCTGGCGCCCCTGGTCGCGGCCTGAGCCGCCCCCTCCCCCACCCTGCAAGGAGACTCCCCATGACCCCACGTACCCTGTCCACCGCGCTGGCCCTGCTGCTGGCCGCCACCGCCGCGTCCACCACCGTGTCCGCGCACGAACGCGTTCCCTCCGGCCAGCAGGTCGGCACCAGCCCGTGGGGGCCGAAGGACGAGATCGGCCGCCTCAACCTGATCACCGAAGCCTCGCGTGCGGCGATCCTGTCGCGGGTCAGCGGCGGCAAGGCCTATGACCTGGCCACCGAATACTACGTCGGCATGCCCAGCTGGCAGGATGCCGGCGACCCGCACTACCAGTTCTGGATGACCCACACCCCGCGCGGCACAGTGATGGACGATCCGATGGGCGTGGGCGAGGCCATGAACCTCACCCGCAGCTACACCGGCACCGCGTTCTCGATGTACAGCCACACCGGCACCCACATCGATGCGCTGAACCACTTCGGCATCCACGGGAAGATCTGGAACGGCTTCGAGGCCGACAAGCACCTCGGCGACCGCGGCTGGAATGTCACCGGCATCGAGAAATTCCCGCCGCTGATCGCGCGTGGCGTGCTGATCGACGTGGCCGGCGCCAAGGGCGTGGACATGCTGCCGGACAGCTACCGCGTCACTCGCCAGGACCTGAAGGATGCGCTGGCACGCCAGAAGGTGAAACTGCAGCAGGGTGACGTGGTGCTGATCCGCACCGGCCGCATGCGCCTGTTCGAGCAGCCCAGGGCCTACATGGCCAACCCGCCGGGCATGGGCCTGGACGCGGCACGCTTCCTGGTCGAGGACGGCGGCGCGATGATCGTCGGTGCCGACAACCTCAGCTTCGAGACCTTCCCCTCGGAGGTGTCCGACGATTACGTACCGCTGCACACCTACCTGCTGGCTCAGCAGGGTGCGCCGATCATCGAGCTGGTGGCGCTGGACGAACTGGCCCGCGACAAGGTCTACGAATTCGCCTTCATCGGCGGCCCGCTGAAGATCCGCGGTGGCGATGCCGCGCCGCTGCGCCCGGTGGCGCTGCCGGTGCGCCCGTAACCAGGGGCATCCCCGGGTAGCGCCGGGCCATGCCGGGTGGGTGCCGACCTTGGTCGGCACCGCGCTTTACCGCTATCCACGCATGGCGTGGATCTACCAGGCTGCGGCATGGATTTGCCGGGGCTCTCTCCAGTAGATCCACGCCATGCGTGGATGCTTTCCCCCTTCAGCAACCTGAAACCGGACCCTCCGATTTCATTAGTAATTCTACTTACAACGCGAGTAGCATGTCTGGTCTCAGCCCCTGATACCGGCCCGTCGATACTCGCGCCATGCCCGCCGTTTCCGCCCGTTCCTGCCGTTTCCAGCCCGCCCGGCGCCTCCCCTGGAGGGCTGACTGATGGGTGCCGTCGTCGCCCTCGACCGGCTGCTGGACGGGCGCCAGCTGTGGCGTGGCCCGGCCCGCCAGGGCCCCGCCAGCGACCATCTGGCCAGCGGCCATCCGGCACTGGATGCACGCCTGCCCGGCGGCGGCTGGCCGGCCAGCGGGCTGTGCGAGGTACTGCAGGCGGCGCCCGGCGTTGGCGAACTGGCGCTGGTCTGGCCGGCACTGGCCAGGCTGAGCCAGCGCGACCGCCCGATCGTGCTGGTCGCTCCGCCCTATCGCCCGCACGCTCCGGCCTGGGCTGCGGCCGGGCTGGAACTGGCCCAGCTGCAGGTCATCCAGGCCACGCCGAAGCAGGCACTGTGGGCCGCCGAACAGTGCCTGCGCTCTGCGGCCTGCGCGGCGGTACTGTGCTGGCCGCATCAAGCCGACGACCGCGCCCTGCGCCGCCTGCAGGTGGCCGCCGACAGCGGCCAGTGCCTGGGCTTCGTGTTCCGCGAGGCGCAGGCCGCGCGCAATCCTTCCCCGGCCAGCCTGCGCCTGCAGCTCGACCACGGCCAGGTGCGGGTGCTGAAGTGCCGTGGCGGCCTGCCGCCGGCACAACCGTTGCCGCTGGCCATCGCCCACTGAGGACGCGCCATGCACTGGGCCTGCCTGTTGTTGCCGCAGTTGGCGCTGGACAGCGTGCTGCGCCTGCAGCCCGACCCACAGCGGCCATTGGTACTGCTGCAGGGGCCTGCGCAGCGTCGCGTGCTGCGCGCGGTCAGCCCGTCGGCACGTGCAGCAGGGCTGCGCCCGGGCATGCTGCTGTCGGCTGCACAGGTACTGGTGCAGGACATGCACCTGCACGACTACGACCCCAATGCCGAACAGCACACCCGGCAGCTGCTGGCCAGCTGGGCCTATGCCTACAGCTCGCAGGTCAGCCTCGATTTTCCGCATGCGCTGGTGCTGGAAATCGGTGCCAGCCGCGCCCTGTTCGGTGACTGGCTGACGATCCAGCAGCGCCTGCGCAACGAACTGCACGAACTCGGCTTCCGCCATCGCCTGGTGGCCGCGCCTACCCCACATGCCGCGCGCGTGCTGGCCAACGTCCACGATGGCCTCGGCCTTGATGCGCAGCAGCTGCCGGCGGCGCTGGCGCAGCTGCCCCTGGCGCGCTGCGGCCTGCCCAGCGAGGCGGTGACGGTGCTTGGCCGTTCCGGCCTGCGCACGTTGGGCGCGGTGCTCAAGCTGCCGCGCGACAGCCTGGCCCGGCGCTTCGCCCCCGAGGTCCTGCAGCAGCTGGATGCATTGCGCGGGCTGCCCACCGCGCCATTGCGCTACTACCAGCCACCGGACCGTTTCGATGCGCGCATCGAATTCGAATACGAGATCGAATCCAGCCAGGCCCTGCTGTTCCCGCTGCGCCGCCTGCTGCTCGACCTGGCCGCGTTCCTGTGTTCGCGCGATGGCGGCGTGCAGCGCTTCGACCTGCATTTCGAGCATGACCTGTTGCCGGCCAGCGTGCTGACCATCGGCCTGTTGGCGCCCGAACGCGATCCCGCGTTGCTGTTCGAGATCGCGCGCAACCGCATGGAAGCGTTCGCCCTGCCGGCCGGCAGCCGCGCACTGCGCCTGCAGGCCGAACAGCTGCCGCCGTTCGTGCCCGCCGCGCGTGACCTGTTCGATACCCGTCCGGCGCAGGCGATGCCGTGGAACCAGCTGCGTGAGCGCCTGCGCGCGCGGCTCGGCGATGACGCCGTGCAGCCGCTGGCAGTGCAGGCCGACCATCGCCCCGAACGCGCCAGCGGCACCCAGCCAGCAGCCAGGCCACCGGCATACTGGCCACTGCGCCCCGGTTGGCTGCTGGACGCTCCACAGCCGCTGCGTGACCCGCGCCTGCGCATCATCGCCGGGCCGGAGCGGATCGAATCGGGCTGGTGGGACCAGGCTGACGCGCGCCGCGACTACTACGTGGTGGAAACCGCGCATGGCCAGCGCGGCTGGGCCTTCCGCGCGCGCAACGATCCGCATGCGCCGTGGATGCTGCACGGCTGGTTCGGCTGAGCCGCCATGCACAGCGAACTGCCCGGCTACGCCGAACTGCACTGCCTGTCGGCCTTCAGTTTCCAGCGCGGTGCTTCGATCGCCGAAGAGTTGTTCGCGCGCGCCGCTGGCCAGGGCTACCGCGCGTTGGCGATCACCGACGAATGCTCGCTGGCCGGCATCGTGCGCGCCTGGCAGGCAGCGAAGACACATGGCGTGGCGCTGATCGTCGGCGCCGAATTCCAGGTCGAGGACGGGCCGAAGCTGGCCCTGCTGTGCACCGACCAGGCCGCCTATGCCGGGCTGTGCCAGTTGATCACGACCTGTCGGCGGCGGGCTGCCAAGGGCGAATACCGCTGCCTGCGCGACGATCTGCTCGGCCTGCCCGACGGTTTGTTGTGCCTGTGGCTGGACCGGCAGCCATCCGCCACCGATCTTGAATTGCTACGCACCGGCTTCGATGATCGGCTGTGGCTGGCTGTGGAACTGCACCGCGAACACGATGATGCACGCCGCCTGCAGCAGCTGCAGGCCTTCGGCGAACGCCACCGCCTGCCCCTGGTCGCCAGTGGCGATGTGCACATGCACGTGCGCCGTCGCCGTGCCCTGCAGGACACACTGACCGCGATCCGCCACCGCTGCAGCGTGGCCGAGGCCGGCTGGCGCCTGTTTCCCAATGGCGAGCGCCACCTGCGCCCGCGTACCGCGCTGGCCCAGCTGTATCCGCCCGAACTGCTGGCTGAAACCCTGCGCATCGCCGATCGCTGCCACTTCACCCTGGAACAGCTGCAGTACACCTATCCGCGCGAGCTGGTGCCCGAAGGACACGATCCGGACAGCTGGCTGCGCGTGCTGGTCGAGCGCGGCATCCGGTGGCGCTGGAAAGGCGGCATCGAAGCGAAGCAACGCACGCAGATCGAGCACGAACTGGCGCTGATCAAGCAGAAGAACTACGCCTCGTATTTCCTCACCGTGCAGGACATCGTGCGCTTTGCGCGCAGCCAGGACATCCTCTGCCAGGGCCGTGGCTCAGCGGCCAACTCGGCGGTGTGCTTCGTGCTGGGCGTGACCGAGATCGACCCGGCACGCAGCAACCTGCTGTTCGAGCGCTTCATCTCCGCCGAGCGCGACGAACCACCGGATATCGACATCGACTTCGAGCACGAGCGTCGCGAGGAGGTGCTGCAGTACGTGTTCAAGCGCTACGGCCGCGAGCGCGCCGCACTGACCGCGGTGGCGATCAGCTACCGTGGCCGCAGCGCGATCCGCGACGTGGCCCGCGCACTGGGCCTGCCGATGGACCAGGTCAACGAACTGGGCGCGGCGATGGACCACTGGGGCGGCAACATCCCGCTGCCGGAAACCCTGCGCGAGCGTGGCTTCGATCCGGACACGCCGTTGATGCGGCGCCTGCTGGCACTCACCGCAGAGCTGATCGATTTTCCGCGCCACCTGTCGCAGCACCCGGGCGGTTTCGTCATCTCCGAGCATCCACTGTCGACCCTGGTACCGGTGGAGAACGCGGCGATGGCCGA
Organism: Stenotrophomonas sp. T8; assembly: GCF_051853085.1. Taxonomy (NCBI): domain Bacteria; kingdom Pseudomonadati; phylum Pseudomonadota; class Gammaproteobacteria; order Lysobacterales; family Lysobacteraceae; genus Stenotrophomonas; species Stenotrophomonas sp. T8. The sequence goes on from NZ_CP195329.1 coordinate 2,308,616, forward strand.
CCGCACCGTCATCCAGTGGGACAAGGATGACCTGGATGCCACCGGCCTGATGAAGGTCGACTGCCTGGCATTGGGCATGCTCACGGCCATCCGCAAGTGCCTGGCGATGCTGAAACAGCATGGCCTGCACGAAGGGCGCATGGATGCCATCCCGCCCAAGGATGCGAAAACCTTCGACATGATCTGCGCCGCCGATACCATCGGCGTGTTCCAGATCGAATCGCGCGCACAGATGGCGATGCTGCCGCGCATGCAGCCGCGCACGTTCTATGACCTGGTGATCGAAGTGGCGATCGTGCGCCCCGGGCCGATCCAGGGCGACATGGTGCATCCCTACCTGGAGCGGCGGCGGATCCTGCGCGAACAGGGCCCGGAGGCACTGAACGATCCGGACAATCCGCTCTACCCACCGCAGCTGGAACGCGTGTTCGCGCGTACGCTGGGCGTGCCATTGTTCCAGGAACAGGTGATGCAGCTGGCGGTCGAAGCAGCTGGCTACACGCCTGGCCAGGCCGATGCCCTGCGCCGTTCGATGGCCGCCTGGAAACGTCGTGGCGGGCTGGAACCGCATCGCGAGAAGCTGTTGGCCGGCATGCTGGAGAACGGCTTCAGTCGCGAATACGGCGAGCACCTGTTCGAGCAGATCAAGGGCTTCGGCGATTACGGCTTCCCGGAAAGCCACGCCGCCAGCTTCGCCCTGCTGACCTATAACAGCTGCTGGCTGAAATGCCACCACCCGGCCGCATTCACTGCCAGCCTGATCAACAGCCAGCCGCTGGGTTTCTACAGCCCCGACCAGCTGCTGCAGGACGCACGGCGGCATGGCATTACCGTTCTTCCCGTGGACGTACGCCACAGCGACTGGGACTGCACGCTGGACTTCAGCAGGGGGCCGGCGGCGATCCGTCTGGGCCTGCGCCTGATCGACGGCTGCAACGAAGATGCCGTGCAGGCCATCATGCGCGAGCGCGCGCGGCGCCCGTTCGACGACGTCGGCGACCTGTGCCAGCGCACCGCGCTGGACCGCCGCCAGCAGGGCCTGCTGGCCGATGCCGGGGCACTGCGCGGGCTCAGCGGCCATCGCCATCGTGCACGCTGGGATATCTCGGGCGTAGAGAACCGGCTGCCGCTGTTCGACCAGGCCCGTGCCACTGCCGAAGCACGCGTGCCCCTGCCACTGCCCAGCGCCTGGGAGGACATGCAGGCCGACTACCGCAGCACGGGCACCACCCTCGGCCGCCACCCGATCTCGTTCCTGCGCGCGCAGCTGCGCAGTCGTGGCTGCCTGGATGCCGCACAGCTGGCCGGGCACGGCCACGGCCGCCGTGTGCGCATCGCCGGACTGGTGCGCATGCGCCAGCGGCCACAGACCGCCAGTGGCGTTACCTTCCTCACCCTTGAAGACGAGACCGGCATGGTCAACGCCGTGGTCTGGCGCCACCTGGCCGACCGCCAGCACCGGGTGCTGGTCGACACCCAGCTGATGCAGATCGATGGCCGCCTGGAGCGCGTTGATGGCGTGCAGCATGTCATCGTGCAGCGCATGCACTGCCTGGATGAGCTGCTGCAGGGACTGCGCAGCCACAGCCGCGATTTCCACTGACGATACAGATCGTCACACAACGAACTGGCCTTTGCCCGCCGGCATCCGCTATCGTCGGCCTATCCAAGGAAGGACGACCCGATGCCCCGTGTGCTGCTGCTGACCACCCTGGTGGTCTCGACCCTTGCCCTGCTCGTTTCCGGCTGGACCGCCTGGAGCCTGCATCGCAGCCAATCGCCTGAGCGGATCATCGAAGCGCGCGGCCTGGTCATCCACGATGGCACTGGCCAACCACGGCTGATCCTCGGTGCGCCGGTGCCGGACCCCCTCAGCAGGGGCCGCACCCAAGGACCGCGTGCAACCGCGCTGTCCGGCCTGATTCTGCTTGGCCCCGACGGTTCCGAGCGCGGCGGTTATGGCACCAGCGACCGCGGGGGCGAAGCCCTGCTCACTCTGGACGATGCCACCGGCACCACCGAAGTCTTCAAGGTCGTCGCCAACCCGGACCGTGGCGCCAGCCTGATGGTCAAGCACCAGAACAATACCGGCGCCATGCTCACCTCCTGGCAGGGCAAGCCGGAGCTGATGTTCGTCGATGACAGTGGCCAGTCCTACTACGTGCGCCCCGGCGCCAACGCCGCGCCCTGATCTGCTTCTGTAGCGCCGAGCCATGCTCGGCTGCTTCTACCAACAGCAGCCGAGCATGGCTCCGCGCTACAAAGGCGAAACAACGTCGAGCATGGCTCGACGCTACAGACCACACACCGCCGCCAGGTCATCGGCAAGCTGCCGCAGCTGCGCCGCCCCCAGCGCCGCGCAGGTGATGCGCAGGCCATGCCCTGGTGCAGCCACCGCAAACACTTCGCCAGCACGCACATGCCATCCGCGCGCAGCCAGCGCCAGTACCTGTGGATGGCTGTCGGCCGGCAACGGCAGCCACAGGTTCAATCCCTCCATCGGCAACGGCGTCGGCACACCACGCGCGCGCAGCAGTTCCTGTAGCGACTGCAGGCGCTGCTGGTACCGCTCGCCTGCCGAGACGATCTTCGCCCGCTGCGGCGCCGAGGCCAGCACCGAAGTGGCGGCATCCTGCAGCAGATGACTGACCCAGCCGATGCCGGACGCCAACCGCAACCGCAACCGCATCGCGGTCTCGTCATCACAGGCCAGCCAGGCCAGGCGCAGGTCGGGGCCGAGCGGCTTGGACAGCGAACGCAGCAGCGCCCAGCGCCGGCCATCCAGCGGCAGTACCGAGTGGTAGGCCTGCTGCGAGAGCAGTGCGTAGTGGTCATCGATCAGCACCGCCACCTGCGGGTAGGCCGCCAGCAGCTGGCGCAACGCCCGTGCCCGCTTCGCATCCAGGCTGGCCCCGGTCGGGTTGTGCGCACGCGGGGTCAGCAGCACCGCGCGTGCCCCGGCCTCCAGCGCCTGTCGCAGCGATTCAACCTGCATGCCATGCGCATCCACCGTCACCGGCAACGGCACATGGCCCACGGCATTGAGCACATTGAGGCTGCCGAGGAAGCATGGATCCTCCACCGCGATGCGATCCCCCGGCAGCAGCCATGCCGCCAACAGGCGCTCGATGCCATCGACCGCGCCATGGGTCAGCTCCAGCGCGTACCCCTCGGGGCAATCCGCATCCAGCGAGGCGCGTGCCAACGCCTGCAACCTCGGGTCGACCGTGCCCACGCCATACAGCCGTGGCGCCGCCGGGGCCAGGCGCAGGCTGGGCAGCAGGCGAGGATCCGGGTTGCCACCGGCCAGGTCCTGCAGCGCCAACCCCGGCGTACTGCCCTCGCGCGCCAGCGTCGGCGGCAGGCCACGCACCACCGTGCCGCGTCGGCCCGCGGTACTGGCCAGGCCGGCCGCATCCAGTCGCTTGTAGGCAGCAGCCACGGTGTTGCGATTGACCCCCAGCTGATCGGCCAGTTCGCGCACCGGCGGCAGCACGCTGCCCGCCGGCAGGCGGCCCTTGCCGATGCCATCACGGATGCTGTCGAAGATCGACTCGGCGCTATGCCCGGTGATTTTCATTTTGTCCTATGCCAAAATAATTCTTGTCCTGTGCCAGTGTATCCCACCCTGGCCATCCTGCATTGGAGGTGCCCGCATGCCCCTTGCCGCCGCCGACTGGCCCATCGCCCAGTCCGTTGAACAGATCGCCGCCAACCTGGTCACGGTGCGCCAACGCATCGCCGCTGCCTGCGCCCGCGTCGGCCGGGACCCGGCCAGCGTGCGCCTGCTGCCGGTCAGCAAGACCGTCGATGACGCCCGCATCCGCATGGCGGTGGCCGCCGGTTGCCGCGAGCTGGGCGAGAACAAGGTGCAGGAGGCGCAGCGCAAGGCCGAGACGATGGCCGATCTGGACGTGCACTGGTCGGTGATCGGGCATCTGCAGACCAACAAGGCGCGCTACGTGGCGCGCTTCGCCAGCGAGTTCCAGGCGCTTGACAGCCTGCGCGTGGCCGAAGCGCTGCAGCAGCGCCTGCAGCTGGAAGACCGCACGCTCGATGTGTTCGTACAGGTCAACACCTCCGCCGAACCCAGCAAGTACGGTCTGGAACCCGCTGCCGTCGAGGCCTTTGTGCAGCAGCTTCCAGCGTTCGACCGCCTGCACGTACGCGGCCTGATGACGCTGGCCATCTTCACCCCCGAGGTCGAGCGCGTGCGTGCCTGCTTCGTGCGCCTGAGCGAACTGCGCGACCAGCTGCAGCGCACTGCACCTCCCGGCATCGACCTGTCGCAGCTGTCGATGGGCATGTCCGGTGACTTCGAAGTGGCCATCGAGGAAGGTGCCACCGTGGTCCGCGTCGGGCAGGCCATCTTCGGCGCACGCGCCACCCCGGACAGTTTCTACTGGCCCAGCAATGGAGCCCTGGCATGAAGCACGCGGTCGTCCTGCAACACGTCGCCTTTGAAGACCTCGGCACCCTGCAGCCTCTGCTGATGGCACAGGGCTGGCAGCTGCAGGTGCTGCAAGCCGGTGTCGACGCCCTCGATCCGGCCGAAGCCGCCGACCTGCTGGTGGTGCTGGGCGGTCCGGTCAGCGTCAACGACGTTGATCTCTATCCCTTCCTCAATGACAGCATCGCGCTGCTGCAATGTCGGCTGCAGCAGCAGCGGCCCACGCTGGGCATCTGCCTGGGCGCGCAGCTGATGGCGCGTGCACTCGGTGCCGACGTCGCCGCCAGTGGCGGCAAGGAGATCGGCTTTTCGCCGCTGCTGCTCACCGATGACGGCCAGCGCTCGCCACTGCAGGCCCTGCAGGGCATTCCGGTACTGCATTGGCATGGCGAGGCGTTCGAACTCCCGGCGGGTGCACGCCGCCTGGCCAGTACGCCGGCCTGCCGCCATCAGGCCTTTGCCATCGGTAACCATGCGTTGGCACTGCAATGCCATCCGGAGCTGGACGCGCGCCAGTTCGAGCGCTGGCTGATCGGTCACACCCTGGAACTGGCGCAGGCCGGCATCGATCCGAACGACCTGCGCACGCAGGCGCGTCGCTATGGCGCGCCACTGGCCGCGGCCGCCACCGCGATGTTCGACCATTGGCTGCAGGACCTGCCGGAGCTACCGCGATGAACTACCGATTGCAGATCCACCGCGATGGCGCCTACTGGGGCCACTTCGACTGCAGCGGGCCTGATGCCCTGCAGCGCATGGACAGCATCGCCGCGCAGCTGCCTGCAGCCCAGGGCTTCCAGCTGAAACGGCAGAAAGGCATCAGCGAAGAGCGCATCCTGTCCAGCAATGCCGATGGCCTGCGCGTACTGGCTTCGCAGACCCAGTACCGCGACCTCTGACGATCGTCACGGTAGTGCCGGCCGCTGGCCGGCACCCGACGGGGAACAGATTTGCCGGCCAGCGGCCGGCACTACCCCGGCTGTTCGCCCGCATGCGAGGCTTGACCCATGCTGACCCTGCAACGCGGCCGCCACCACGCACTGCTCATCGCACCGCGCTGGCCCTCCACCCGCATCCAGCTGGAAGAAGAGGCACTGCAACGCCTGCTCGACGCGCAGGCATTGCTGCCCGCCGGGCTGGGCCTGCTCGTCACGCGCGGCTTCGAACCCAGCCACAGCTGGCTCGGCAGCTTCCGTCGTGGCGTGCGTTGGCTCGGCATCGCAGTGTTCCGCGCCTGCTATCCGCAGCGCCATGATGAAGTCGATGCCATCTTCGGCGCCAACGGCCACGACATCGATGGCCGTCATATCGATGTCTCAGTGGTGTTGCACGGCAAGCGGCTGCGGCTGCTGCCACTGGACGTGTTCACCCCGCCGCGCTGGCAACATCGTCGCACCGCCCGCCATGCCGAAGCGATCGCCCGGGTGAAGCGCAGCCTCCAGCACTGCGGTTTCGAGCTGCATCACAACCCCACCGAAGCCCTGCAGATCCACTGCGACTTTCGTCCGCGCTGACCTCGCAGTCGGCCACGCATGCCGCGCCTCGCGTCCATGGATGCAAATGATTCTCTTTTGCTGTAAGGTGTAGCCGCTGCCCTTGCCGCCGCAGGCTGTTCCCTTTCCCAGTTGTCGCCCGCCCCGTGTCCACGCCTGTCAAACCGACGGATGTCGCGCAACTGTGCGCGGCCCACTACCGGCCGCTGCACGCCCATGTCCGCCGTAAACTCCCGCAACGCAGCGACGCCGATGATGTCGTCCAGGAGACCTGGCTGCGCGTCGTCAGAATCGCCGCCAGTGGCCTGCTGAGCAATGGCCGCGCCTACCTGTACCGCGTCGCCCACAACCTGAGCCGCGGCACCCACGCTGCTGTTGGCCGGTCGCTGGCATGTACTGCGCGGTACTGGCATGCCGGGCTACCTGCCAGCGGGCACACCAGCGCTGGTGATCGCGCTCGCTTCAGTCGGTGCATCCGTCGATGCGACCGACGCCGACCTGCTATGGGTGCTGGACGATGAGTGAGCGCGGCCAACACTGGCAGGCGATCGCCATCAGCATCGGGCTTCACCTGTTGCCCCTGCTGCTGTTGGTGCACTGGGTGGCCGCGCCGCCATTGCCGACGCCGCCGGAGAAGGACGTGCGCATCAGCCTGCGCCTGCTGGCACCGGCAACGCCGCCTCAGCCACTGGAAGAACGCCAAGCCGACACCCCCAGCCAGGCGCAGCAGGCCCGCGCATCCCGACCCACGAAGTCGCCCCCTCCACCGAAACCCACCGCCGCACGCGAGGGCGAGGTAGCCGCCAGCGAACGCGGCGGCGCTGGCCGGCAAGCCCTGCCGGTCGCCCCGCCTGCGGCCGCGACCGATGCAAGTCCCGCACCGGCATCGGTCACGGCCGCGCCGCCCGCTCCCGACGCCCCACCGGCGGACTTCCAGGCCGGCGCCGCCAGCGACCAGTGGGAAGCCCGCCTGATGGCGCGGCTGGAGCGCTATCGCTACTACCCTGCTGCGGCCCGCGCACGGCGCCAGCAGGGCACTGCCTGGGTCAGGGCCAGCATCAATCGCGAGGGACGCCTGCTGGCCCTGCGGTTGGAGCAGTCCAGTGGCCAACCGATGCTTGACGGCGCCGCACTGCAGACCTTCCGCCGCGCGCAGCCACTACCGCCCATTCCCGATGAACTGAAGGCACCACAGGAACTGGTGGTGCCGGTGGAGTACTACCTGCGCTAGGCGTTGTGGAACTGTGCTGCAGTCTGCAACCTCAACCCAGGTTCAGGTCAAACACATCCGGCGCAACAGAGCAGTCCGCCGTGTGCAACGATCGCGAGGCCGGGCCGGCTCGGCCGCTCCACGCGAACGACAGCCGAGCATGGGCTCGGCTCTACAGGGGAACAGAACCTGGCCGGACGAGGCCCCGGCGCGAAAGAGGCAGGGCTACGTCCACGCCGGATCCGCAGTGAAATCGATGGTCAACCAGAACGTGCTGCCCCGCGCATCCAGCCGCACGGCGATCTCATCGCGCATCGCATCAACCTCGCCCACCGAGCCCAATGGCGTGCCGGGGTCTGCCAGCACATGGATCTCGATGAAGCGCATCCGCCCCATCTTCGCCACGTGGCTGGTGAAACCGGCATAGCCACGCTCGGACACGAACGCCTGCATCACCTGCTGCACGCGCCGGTCCAGGTCATCCGGCGCCACCTGCAGCACTTCGCGCATGGCCTTCCATGCACTGCGCGCCGGCACTGGCAGTACCGCCAGGCTGATCAACGCCAGCACGATCGAATCCAAGTACGGGACCCAGTGGTGCCACTTGCCGCCATGCAGGGCCAGGGCCAGCACGAAGGCCAGCACCACCGCCAGGCTCATCAACCCACCCAGCAACCAGCCTCTTACATCCAGCCACAACAGCGCCGAGCGCAGGTGCCGCGCACGCTGCGCGACGAACGTCGCCATTGCCAGGTTGCTGGCACTCAGCAGCGCCGCCCACCACAGCGCGGGCCCGAATTTCACCTCATGCCCGCCCGTGGTCAAGCCAATGACCGCGTTGGCCAGCGCATACACGCAGGCCAGCGACAGGATCACGCCGCCGAGTGCCTCGACCATCGGCTCCAGGTGCCAATAGCCGTACTGGAAGCGCGGGCTCTGCTCCCGCGCCACCAGCCGCAGTACCGACAACGACACCAGGGTCAAGGCAACGTCGACCAGGCTGTACACGCCGTCGAACAGGATCGCCTGCGATCCCACCAGCAGGCCACCGATGAAGCCGACCGCGCTCACCGCGATGGTCACCCCGATGGAGAACTTCAGGATGCGTTGCTCGCGCGCGGTATCCATCGCTCGCCGAAGGGCCGACCGTCGCCGGTCAGGCCTTCAGCACCTCCACCTTGTACGAGGTCACATCGCCATCGTGCTCGATGATGAGCCCGTGCACATCCGACTCGAAGCCCGGGAAGCGCGCATTCTGTTCACGGGCAATACGCAGAGACTGGATGATCGGTTCGTCGCTGTCGCCGAATCGCTCGCCCGGCATGATGGTCGGAATGCCCGGCGGATACGGCACCAGCATGGTCGCCGCGACGCGACCACTGAGCTGCTCGATGTCGACCCGCTCGATCTCGCCCTTCACCAGGTGGTTGTAGGCATCGGCCGGGGTCATCACCGGCGTCGGCAGATCCACGTACATCTCGCGCATCACCTGGGCGACCTCGAATTCCTGGTTGAACGCGTGCAATGCATCGCACAGGTCACGCAGTCCCCAGCCAGCGTAGGCAATCGGATAGTCCGCCGCCAGCGTCGGCAATGCCTGGCTCAGCGGCGCGTTGCAGTCGTACAGCTCCTTGAAGGCCATCAGCTCGGTGACCAGCGTGCTCCACTTGCCCTTGGTGATGCCCATCGAGAACAGGAACAGTACCGAATACAGGTTGGTCTTCTCCACAGTGATGCCGCGGCCCCACAGGAACTTGCTCAGCACCGCCGCCGGAATGCCCAGCGTGCCCATGCTGCCGTCCATCGTCAGGCCTGGGGTCAGCAGGGTCACTTTGATCGGGTCGATCAGCACGTAGTCATCGACCAGATTCTCGAAGCCGTGCCAGTGCGCGTCCGGCTGCAGGTACCACTCCTCGCGCTTGGCCACCAGCGGCGCCGGCGTATCGCCCTTGTCCAGGCTGCGCTCGACCTTGGTCGGCTGCCACACACTGAACCACCAGTCGTCGCGCCCGAGGTCGTCACGCACGTGCAGCATCGCGCGGCGGAAGGCGATCGCCTCGTCATGCATTTCCTGCACCAGCGAACGGCCGGCCTCGCCCTCCATCATCTTCGAGGCCACGTCACAGGCCGCGATCACCCCATAATGCGGGCTGGTCGAGGTGTGCATCATGAACGACTCGTTGAAGCGCTCGGCATCCAGGTCGCGCTGCGCCGAGTTGCGTACGTGGATCATCGACGCCTGCGAGAACGCGGCCAGCAGCTTGTGGGTGGAGTGCGTGGTGAAGATGATCGCATCCTGCTCGCGCGGCTTGTCCTTGGCCATGCCGTAGTGGTTCTCATAGAACGGATGGAACGCGGCGTAGGCGTACCAGGCTTCGTCGAAGTGCAGGAAGTCGACCGCGCTGCCGATTTCGTCGGCGATCTTCTCGGCGTTGTAGCACAGGCCGTCGTAGGTCGAGTTGGTGACCACCGCAATGCGCGGCTTGGAACCGGCCTTGTAGGCCTGGCTGGCCAGCGGGTTGGCAGCAATGCGCTGCTGCAGCGACTCCGGCGTGAACTGATCCAGGCTGATCGGGCCGATGATGCCGTGTGCGTTGCGGCTTGGGGTGAAGTACACCGGCACCGCGCCGGTCATGATCAGCGCGTGCAGCAGCGACTTGTGGCAGTTGCGGTCGACGAACACCACGTCGCCGCGGGCCACCGTGCCATGCCAGACGATCTTGTTGGCGGTGGAGGTGCCATTGGTGACGAAGAAGGTATGGTCGGCACCGAAGTTGCGCGCCGCCTCTTCCTCGGCATCCTTGATCGGGCCGGTGTGATCCAGCAGTGAGCCCAGTTCCGGCACCGAGATCGACAGATCGCTGCGCAGGGTGTTCTCTCCGTAGAACTGGTGGAACGCACGGCCGACCGGCGACTTGGTGAATGCCACGCCGCCTGCATGGCCCGGCGTATGCCAGGAGTAGTTCGACTCTGCCGCATGATGGATCAGCGCCTTGAAGAACGGCGGCAAGAGATTCTTCATGTAGTCTTCGGCCGCGCGCATCACCTGCCGCGAGATGAAGCTCTTGGTGTCTTCAAACAGGAAGATGAAGCCGTGGATGTACTTGAGCAGCTTGCTCGGCACCTTTTCGATGGTGCGGCGCTCGCCGTACAGGAACACCGGCAGGTTGGCGCGGCGCGCACTCTGCTCGCGCAGGAAGGCGGTGAGGCGTTGGAACTCGCCATCCACCTCTTCGCTGCCATCGATCGAGATCAGCACCGCCGAGGCCGCCACGTAGGTACGGGCTCCGGCACGCGCATCATCCAGGTTCAGCCCGCACAGCACCCGCTGGTCGTTGCTGCGCAGCTCTTCCACCAGGGCGCGGATCAGGATGCCGCCGATGCGCGGCGACTCGTAGTCGTTGTCGATGACAATGACCGGGTAGTCCAGGGACTTGAAGTACACGTTGATTCTCCTTGTCGAACTCAGGAACGCTGGGCGCCGGCGCTGATGGCCGATGCCTCGCGGGCGCGCTGCCGCTGCTGACGGCGCTCCTCGCTGAAGAAGGGATAGAACACGGTGATGAACAGCACGAACAGGAAGGCGTACTGCACGATGGTTCCCGACGAGCCGTAGATCGCCCACAGGCAGTACACGACGGTCAGGCTGGTGAGGGTCCAGAACGCACCGGTATGGACCAGGGTGTGCGAACGCTCGACCACGAAGTAGCAGGCCACGCACGAGTAGATGTAGGGCAGCAGGGTCAGCACCACGGCCGCCGACGTGATCACGTCGAACTGGGCCGACGCGGTTTCCGAGGTGGACGTCACCAGCACCGCCAGGGTCATCAGCACCGCCACGATCAGCACGCCCTTGACCGGCACGTCGTCCTTGTTGGTCTTGCTGAAGATGCTCGGGAACAGGCCATCATCCGAGGCCGCCTTGGCACTCTGCGCGGTCAGCAGGATCCAGCCACCCAGCGAACCGGCGGCGCCGATGAAGGCGCACAGGCTGACCAGCGCGCCGCCCCAGCCGCCGACCGCCTTGGCCGCCGCCAGCGCGAACGGTGCGTCGGACACCTGTAGTTCCGAGTTCGGCACCATGCCCATGATCACAGAGGAGCTGGCGATGTAGGCGATGGCCGCCAGGAACACGCCGGCCAGGGTGGCGCGGGCCACGTTCTTCTCCGGGTTCTCGACCACGCCAGCCGTGACCGAAGCCGATTCGACACCGATGAAGGCCCACAGGGTCAGTGCCGCGGCACTGGAGATCGCGCCGAAGTTGGACTCACCGGACACGTTGTAGGCGCCCTTGAAGATGTCGGCATCGAAGAAGAACCAGCCGAAGATGGCGATGCCCAGGATCGGCACCAGCGCGAAACTGGTGGTGACCGTCTGCACACGGCTGACGAAGGCCGGGCCGATCACGTTGGCAAAGCTCAGCGCCCACACCAGGATCAGCACCGCGATGCAGCGCACCAGCGGCTCGGACAGGATCGGGAAGAAGTAGCTGAAGTAGCCCACCGCGGCGATCGGGATGGCAACGTTGCCGATCCAGTTGGCGAACCAGTAGATGGTATTGGTCTGGAAGCCCATGTAGGGCCCGAACCAGTCACGCGCATACGCGTACGGGCCGCCCGCCTTCGGCGCCAGCTTGCCCAGCTTGGCGAATACGAAGGCCAGCAACAGCGCACCGGCCGTGGTGATCAGCCAGCCCCAGATCGATGCGGTACCGATCTTGGCCAGGCTGGACGGCAACAGGAACACGCCTGAGCCCATCATGTTGCCGGCGACGAGGAAGGTGGCTCCGACCACCCCGATTTTCTTTGCTTCTGCCATGACAATCTCCGGTACTGGCATGAGCCCGGTGCGGCCGGGCGTGGGGACGGTTGCGCTGGCGTAACGCCGCTGGCGCTTACTTGATGAAGTTGTATTGCAGGCTGCCCTGCACCCGGACCGTGTCGCCGCGCGCGCCGCCCTGCTGTTCCAGGCGGCCGTACAGCAGCTCCATGCCCATCGTCCACGACGGCGCCGGGCTCCAGATCAGGTTGAACACGCCGTATCGGCTCTGCCGGAAGGCGTCGGCAGCGAGTGCCGCGTTCCGCTCCAGGGTCAGCTGGCCGAAGATCAGGTTCGAACGCCACAGCCCGGACCAGTAATGCGTGTAGCCGACGAAGCCGCCGTGCAGGTCCAGCGCGTCAAGACGGCCATCGGCACCGACCACCGCGTCCAGCCCGGAGCCGGTCAGGTCCGCGGTGTAGCGGCTGAGGCCGCGCCCGCCGAGCGCGCCGAACAGCAACAGATCGCGCTCGCCTACCGATGCCGAGCCACTGAACTGCAGGCCGCCGGCCATGCGCCGGTCACGCTCGCCGTCACCGTCATAGGCCAGGCTGCGCGCCACCGCGCCCAGCTGGAGATGGCCCCAGTCGCGCTCCATGCGTGCGGTCACGGTCACATCTGGCAGCCGGTTCACTGCGGCCCGTTCATCACTGGCACCGGCCAGTTCGGTCCTGGGGTCTTCGGCCGCCAGCGTCAGGGTGTTGCCCTTGCCCATCGCGAAGCTGTGGTGGATGCCGGCCACCAGCAGATAGCCGGCGCCGCCGGGACCGGCGAAGTCGAGCGTGTCGGGCAGGCTGTCCGGGTCCATGAAACTGGAGTAACCGTAGCCGGCATAGGTATTGCCAAGCTGGCCATACGCGTGGCGCAGACGGAACGCGTAGCCATCGCTGCTGCCGAAGAAATCATTCTCCAGGTAGAAGCGCAGGTTGCCGTGCGTGGTCGGGCGCCGCGCCTCGAAGCTGAAGCGGGTCTGTTTGGCGTGGATGTTGAAATTGGAGACATCGCGATGGCTGCCGCCCACCGGCATCGATGAGGGGATGAACTGATCCTCGTCACCGGCCGCACGCGAATCGGCAATCGCATCGAGCTTGGCATAGCCGCCAATGCGGATCACCGTGTCAGTGCCTGGAATGGCAAAGAAGCCCTTCAGATCCGGGTCGGTCGGCCCAGCAGCGCTGTCGGGACGCGAGGCCGCTGTTGAGGGATCGGCCACCGATTCGCGCTGCGGCAGCACCGGTTGCGCCACACCCGGCACCTGGGTGGGATGCAGCAGGTTGGCACTGCTGCCAGGTGGTGTCACCGGCGCCGCTACCTGCGCAGCGGCCGCGACAGCGCCCTCGCGTTGTTCGAGCCGTTCCAGGCGCTTCTGCATGCCCTCCAGTGCCTGTCGCATGGCAGCGATTTCCTGGCGCAATGCGTGCGCATCCTCCTGGCCATTCTGCCGCGCATAGGCTGGCGTGACCGCCAGCGCGGTCAGGCAGGCCAGACTCAGTACCGCAAAGCGCATTGCATCCTCCCTGGACGAACATTCGCAGCGCACTGACGGCGCGCGCACAGGCGCAGCTCCGACATTGCGTTGCCATTGCTGGAAATGCGGGTACTGCGTCGACGACACCGGCCAGCCTGCACGTGGCAGGCAACAGGACGATGACACTGCCCCGCCCGTACCGATATCGACGCCATCAGGGCCGCACTGCCGGAGAGGTGGCGACCGCAGCGGTCTGGGTAACAACCAGGGAGTGAGAACGTCGTGAATGGCTGTGCCGACTGCCCCGGTTCAGGGCGTGTCAGGCGCGGCATCCCTGGCGCGTTGACGCTGTATTCCATGCGTCACAGGCTAATCCGCCTGTCGTTTTTGGCCTTGATTGGAATCAAGGCGCGATGCTTGATGTCAGTCACGATTCAGACGTGACGACGAACAGGAGGTGCGCAGCCTGCATCACCCGCACAGGTGACGAAAAGCAACAGGCCCGCATGCTGCCATGTGGGCCTGTGATGTCGCATCACGGCGTGGGTGCCGGTCAGCGCGGGCCCAGCACCGTCTGCAGGTCAGCGCCCTGTGGCAGGCCGGCGCGACGCTGCACCTGGCCCTGTGCATCCTGGAACAGGATGCCCGGCGTGCCCTGGAAGCCCATTTCAATCATCAGCACCTGGTTGGCATCGAGCTTGCCGGCGATCTCGCGGCTGATGCTCGGCAGGGCCTTGATTCCACCACGGTCGAACTGGTGTTCGTTTTCCAGCAAGGCCGCACTCGGGTCACGCGCAGACAGGATGGCCGCAGCCTTGGCCGGGCTGTCCTCACGAATCACGCCGACCATGATGTGGCGCAACTGCACCTTGCCGGCGTCGACCCACGGACGCGCTGCTTCCCAGAACTTGTGGCAGTACGGGCAGTTGGCATCACTGAAGGTATAGACCACGCGCGGCGCATCAGCCTTGCCGTCACGCACCCAGGCACTGGCCTCCAGCTTGGTCCACATCCTGGCCGACATCGGTGCTGAAACCAGCTTCTCCACCGCCTCGGCGGCCACGTCGTTGCCCTCGGCATCGAACAGGCTGCCTACCAGCACATGCTTGCCGTCGGCGGTGACATAGGCTGCGGCCGGTTGCTGCCCACCCACCACGCCAGCGAATCCACGCAGGCCACCCGGTGCATCGAACTCGGCAACGACTTCAAAACCGTGCTTCTCGATGCCTTTCAGCACTGCGGGGCGCTCGCCCTTGGCCGCTGGGGCCTGAGCGCTCGCTGCCGGCGCTGCCGTTGCCTTGCCTGGTGGGGTCTGGGCCTGACTGCAGGCGGCCAATGCCAGCATGACCGGCAGCAACAGCACCGCCGAAGCGATGCGCAGGGAAGTCGACAACATGGGAACTCCGTAGTGAGATGCCCGCGCAGGCTACCGCAGCCGGCGCAGTTTGTGTTCAAGACCCGCCGCCGTCAGTTCGCCAAGGTGCAGTTCACGCAGGCGGCCTTCGGCGTCGAAGAACAGCGTCGATGGATAGGCCTGTACACCCAGCACGGTTGACGCCGAGGCGGTATCGTCCAGCAATACATTGCCCAGCCGGAGCTGTTCGGATGCGATGAAACCCTTCACTTCGTCCAGGGTTTCTCCCTGGTTGAGGAACACGAACTGCACGTCAGTGTGGGTCTGCTGTGCGGATGCCAGTACCGGCATCTCGCGACGGCAGGGACCACACCAGCTGGCCCAGAGATTCAGCACCACCGGTTTGCCACGGAATTGCTGCAGGTCGATCCTGCGCCCCTGCAGATCGGCCACCTGGACCGCCGGCAGCGGCATTCGCCGCTCCTGCCATGCTGCGAGCAGGTGGCTGCCCGCCGCCCACAGCACCACACCCACCAGGGCTCCCGCCAGCACCGGCGCACGCAACGCGCGCCACAGCCGCAGCCGCCAGGTGCCCCACGCCAGGCCCGCAACCAGCACGACGGCAAGGTGATACCCACCGTCGGCGATCTGCAGGATGCTCCAGGGGGCCTCACGGTAGAGCGCGAAGTTCAAGGCCACGAAGCTGATGCGTCCACACAGCAGGCCGATCAGCAACATGTCCAGGACCAGGCTGGCCGCGGAAGGCACTGCCATCCCGTCCTTCGGCCGCGGCCACAGGTGGGCCACCGCCATGGCCATAAGCACGCACATCAGGATCAGCACCACCGGCATCGGCACCGGTCCAACACTCGACATCAACCCACCTGTCACATCATCTCGTTGCCTGCATGGTCAAAGCGTCGCGCCCAGGTTGCAAGTGCGACGCCCACCGCAGGCTTCAGGCCGCGCTGCGCGGCATCTGCATGCCAGGCGCCGGTTGCAGCCCGCGCAGGCTGCCCGCCACCGACGACAACAGCGGTCGTTCGCGCCGATTGTTGTTGACCTGCCGGCGATAGTTGGCCGGCGTCATTCCGACAATGCGCAGGAACAGGCGGCGGAATGCGCTCTGGTCTGCATAGCCCACGCCCCAGGCCACTTCATCGATACCCGCCCCCTGCTGCAGCAATGTCTGCGCCTTGGCGATACGCAACCGCTGGCAATACTCGATCGGACGCAGGCCGGTGGCCTTCAGGAAGCGCCGCTGCAGAGTCCGCGGTTCCAGTCCGGAAACCTCGCAGATCGCTCCGAGCGTGGCCCCACGCGCAGCGGTGGTATGCAGCCAGCGTTGCGCCTTCAGTACGTCGCGATCGCCGTGGGCGAAGTTGGCACTGAAACGCTCCAGATCCTGCTGGATCGCCGCTGGCACCGTGATCCCCAGCTGCTGCGCCACGGAGCTCGCCACGCCCTGACCGTGCAGCCGGTACAGCAGGCGCAGGGCGAGGAAGCGCCAGGCCTGGGAACCGGCCACCGTCAGCAGGTCACCGTCGTCGACCAGCGCACGCTCACTGGGCACCCAGCTGGCCGACGGTCCCTGCAGGCCCGGATGACGCCCGAGGTCCGGCCCACTGACGGTGCGGCCGGCAAGCAGACCCGCGCGTGCCAGCATGCTGACACCATCGCTGGCAGCTGCCAGCAGACTGCCGCCATCGTAATGCGCGCGCAGCCAATCCAGCAGGACCTCATCGGCGCGCAGGCAGACGCCTTGACTGATCTGGCCAGGCACGGCGATCACGGCGGGAATGTCCGCCTCGAGCATCTCCGCGCCGGCAACGCGATGCACGCCGGTCTGGCTGGCTGGCACGACCCAGCGGGTCACCAGGACACGCTTGAACGGGCGACGCTGCTGCTGGGCAAGCCGGTTGGCGACGTGTGCCATTTCGGTCAGCACCGAGGCCGCCGACGGGTCCCCTCCCGGGTACTCGACCACCGCGACCTCTACGAATCCCTCGTTCCTGAATCCTTCCACAGAGCATCTCCTCGGTTCGTTGCAGGCCATCCAGCGGCCGGTTCAGGCGCAGGGTAGGAACTGCCACGACGGCGGGGCTATGAAGAAAGTTGCAAAGTGCGCTGAATGCGCCGTCAGCGACGGGAGCTTGACCCTGGACCTGACTCCAGGCTTCAGAATGACCGGCAGCATCCGCAGGAATCCGCCATGAACATTGGTCAACTGGCGCGCCAGGCCGGCGTACCGATCGATACCGTGCGCTACTACGAGCGCCAGCAGTTGCTGCCCACCGCGGCACGCTCGGCCGGGGGCTATCGCATCTTCGGTGAGCAGGACCTGCGCCGGCTGCGCTTCATCCGCCGCGCCAAGACGCTGGGCTTCAGCCTGGAACAAATCGCCGAACTGCTGGCACTCAGTGATGGCCATCCGCAGGACATGGGCAGCGTGCGCGACGCGGCGCAAGCCCGACTGCAGGACATCGCGCAGCGCATGGCTGAACTGCAACGCATGCACAGCGCGCTCTCGCAGCTGGTCGACGCCTGCCCCGGCCACGGCACCCTGGATCAGTGCCCGATCCTGGCGGCGCTGACCGACGGCGCCGACTGAGTACGTGTGATCGTCGTTCCCTTCGCAACGCGCGTGAAGAAAAGTGCAACAAATGCTTGCCAACCCTCTGGGGCAAGGCTATTATTTCGCTCCTCAGCGACGTGGGGCCATAGCTCAGCTGGGAGAGCGCCTGCATGGCATGCAGGAGGTCAGCGGTTCGATCCCGCTTGGCTCCACCAATCTTTCGGCATTAGGCCGTCGAAAGGTCGCTAAAGAACATTGATGAGAATTGCGTCCCCATCGTCTAGAGGCCTAGGACATCACCCTTTCACGGTGGCGACCGGGGTTCGAATCCCCGTGGGGACGCCACTCATCACGAACAACGAGGACCCGGCCGATAACCGGGTCTTTTTGTTCACCGCCTACCGGCATTCAGGTTGTGGCGTTGCGGTTCCCCTGCCCTTGGTGGCAACGGTTGAACCGGGACGAAAAAGTTCAAAAAAAACTTCCACAAACGTGAACACGCAGGTATGATAGGCGGCTCGGTAACACGGGGCCATAGCTCAGCTGGGAGAGCGCCTGCATGGCATGCAGGAGGTCAGCGGTTCGATCCCGCTTGGCTCCACCACTTTCGACATTAGGCCGTCGAAAGTTCTACAACTTGAAGTTTTTCGTGCGTCCCCATCGTCTAGAGGCCTAGGACATCACCCTTTCACGGTGGCGACCGGGGTTCGAATCCCCGTGGGGACGCCAGTTTCAAAACGGACTCTGCTCCCGGCAGATATCCGGAGTTTCATGGGGCCATAGCTCAGCTGGGAGAGCGCCTGCATGGCATGCAGGAGGTCAGCGGTTCGATCCCGCTTGGCTCCACCACCTCGACATTAGGCCGTCGAAGGATCTACAACTTGAAGTTTTCGTGCGTCCCCATCGTCTAGAGGCCTAGGACATCACCCTTTCACGGTGGCGACCGGGGTTCGAATCCCCGTGGGGACGCCAATTCTTGAAGACCCCGACTCCGGTCGGGGTTTTTCTTTGCCTGTGATTCCTGGGAAGGCCCTATCCACGCATGGCGTGGATCTACTGCAGGGCCCGGGTAGATCCACGCCATGCGTGGATGGCTTCATCCCGCCCACGGCTCAGAACCGCCGATACATCCCGATCGATGCCGGGGCAGTCGGTGCGAAACCAAACTGCGCGTACAACCGATGCGCCTCGCCATCGGCCAGCAGGCTGACATACGCCGACGGCGGCAGGTTGGCCCGCATCCAGCCGTCCAGGCGCCGCATCACCTCCTTGCCCAGACCCTGCCCCTGCAACCGCGGCAGCACCGCGATGTCGCAGACCTGCAGGTGGCAGCCGCCATCGCCGACGATACGCCCCATCGCCACAAGTTCTGCACCCTGGTAGGCACACACGCCGAACAACGTATTGGGCAGCGCGCGCGCAGCTGCTTCCCGGGTCTTGGCGCTGAGGCCTGCGAGCACACGCAACTGGCAATAGTCCTCGACCGTGGGCACGGCTTCGCGGAACTGGCAGGTGATGGAATCATTCATGCGACATCTCCGGATGGGTCGGGCTATCCTGCCGCATCCACGTCGCAGCCGCTGCGACCCAGGCCCCCAGAGTCCCATGTGCTATTCCGCCTTGATCCGCGCTGACTACGCCAAGCTGGTACGCGAGTTCGGCGCCATCCTGTCACTGGAGGAGTTCGCCGAACTGTACGCACACGATCCGGGCAAGAAACGGCCGAAGACCCCGAAGGCGATGGATGACGGATTCGCCGGTGCGCGTACCGAACAGGGCCGGGACATCGTGGCGAAGATCCAGCAATGGCATGCGCAGGAGCAACAGGCCCTGGAGGCCGAACTGGCCCGGCAACGCGAACGACGCGATATTGCCCATGCCACGCTGGCCACCCGGCCCACGCAGAAGGCGCGCAACGACCTGCGCGTGGCCGGCAACCGCATCGAGCGCGCACAGGCCCGGCTGGAAGACCTGCATCGGGTGCAGCTGCTGCCGCGTGACAACCGCATTTTCCCCGGCACCTACGCACCGGTGATGGTCAGCGAGAACGGCCAGCGCGTGATCAAGCCGATGCGCTACCAGTGCCGGCTGCCGGACAAGCCGGCGCGCAACGACGTGCTTTACCCCGGCACCTACAATGCGCGGCGCGACAGCCTGGAAGGTTACTGGCGGGGTGCGTTCGGACTGCGCCACGGCGTGGTGGTGGTACAGGCGTTCTACGAGCACGTGCCCCGCCACGCCATCGCCGGCCGCACCCTCGGTGCCGACGAAAAGGAACAGGACGTGGTGCTCGAATTCCGTCCCGATCCGCCCCGCGACCTGCTGCTGGCCTGCCTCTGGGCAGAATGGGAAGGACCGGAAGGCCGCCTGCTGTCGTTTGCCACGATCACCGACGCACCGCCCAGCGACGTCGCCGCTGCCGGGCATGACCGCGGGGTAGTGCCGATCCGCAAGGAACACCTCGACGCCTGGCTCAACCCCGAACCGGATGACCTGGCGCGCCAGTACCGCATCCTCGATGACCGCGAGGAGATCCGTTACGTGTACGAGGAAGCGGGCTGAGCGCCGGACGCAATTGAAAAACCCCGCCTGGACGGGGTTCCTGGATCAGGGGTTGCCGCCGAACTTCGCAGACGCGAGCATTCAGCCGTCGGCAGTATCCCCCTGCCGGTCCGTGACGGACGGCTCAGGCCTTGACGCTGGAGCGACCCACCGCTCGCGCCAGCGCGCGTGACAGATCAGCCGACAGGTACGGCTTGACCAGCAGCAGGCCGGCCAACATCGGCGCCGGCAGCTGCTCGGCCAGCATCCCGGTGGCCAGCACGAACGGAATGCCACGCGCTGAAAGCGCTGCAGCCACCGGCTCACTGGTCTCGTTGCGGGCCAGGCGGTAATCCAGCAGGGCCACGTCAGGAGTGCTCTGCTCCAGCAGCCGCAGGGCCTCGGACACACTCGCTGCGAGGCCAACCACGACCGCACCGGCATGCACCAGCTGCATCTGCAGCAGGGCCGCACTCATTTCGTCGTTCTCGACCACCAGCACCCTCAGGTCCTGCAACACTGTCATCGGCTACCGCTCCTGGAGGCAATTGCACGCTGGGAGTATAGCTATCAAGGGGCCAATGCCGACAGGAACCGCCCTCATAGGCCCTCCTACTATGCATCGCCTGCCGACCTCGGTTACACTCGTACGCTGCCTGCCGGTGTGGCGGAATGGTATACGCAGCTGACTCAAAATCAGCCGGGGGTGACCCCATGAAGGTTCGAGTCCTTTCACCGGCACCACAGCATCAAAGGCCAGGTCCGTGATCTGGCCTTTTGCTTTTCCCGGGCCAGAGCGCCGACACTGGCGAAGATGCCCCAGCATGCCCTGCCCG
The DNA here is from genome assembly GCF_051853085.1 of Stenotrophomonas sp. T8. NCBI lineage: Bacteria > Pseudomonadati > Pseudomonadota > Gammaproteobacteria > Lysobacterales > Lysobacteraceae > Stenotrophomonas > Stenotrophomonas sp. T8. Next base: position 2,329,361 of record NZ_CP195329.1, read on the forward strand.
CGCGATTGCCCCTCCTGCGGGCGTCCGACGCCGTCGCCTCGTCCCACTACCTCTCGCTGCCGGGCGTGATCGAGCACACCAGCTGGGGCCACGTTTCCGAACGGGCGATGGCGCTGCAGATCGCCCGCCATCTGCCTGACGCATCCGATCAGCGTTGGCGCTGGGGACGCCAACAACCTGCAGGCGGTCGCCGCGATCCTCGACGGCTGCCCGCAACGCAGTGATGACCTGCTGGCCCGCGACGGCGGCGAGGAATTCATCGCCACCCTGCGAGCGCCTGCGCGCCGCCGTGGAAACCGCCGCCCTGCCCGCCGCTGAGGCCCATGTGACCATCAGCATCGGCGTAGCCTGGCAGGCCGCGCATGAGCAGGCCGAGCCACGAGGCCGGGGAACAGCACTCCGACCGCCGGGCCTAGACCGCACGCAGCACCGCCGCGCCGTGCAGGTGCCCCGCGCCACCCTGCACGCGGAAGCTGGCCACGGTCTGCAGAAGCTGCGCTGACTGCTCCTCCATGCTGCGCGCCGCGGCCGAGGCTTCCTCGACCAGCGCAGCGTTCTGCTGGGTGCCCTGGTCGATCAGATCGACAGCGTGGTTCATCTGCTGGATGTCGTCGCTCTGCTGCTGTGCGGCCGTGCTGATCTCGGACATCAGGTCACTGACCCGGCGCACGTTGAGCACGATCTCGTCCATGGTGCGGCCGGCGCTCTCAACCTGCGCGGTGCCGGCGCCGACATTGGCCACCGACGCATCGATCAGCTGCTTGATCTCCTTGGCGGCACTGGCCGAGCGCTGCGACAGTTCGCGGATCTCGGTGGCGACCACGGCGAAGCCACGCCCGTGTTCGCCCGCACGCGCGGCTTCCACCGCGGCGTTCAAGGCAAGGATGTTGGTCTGGAAAGCGATGCCGTCGATCACGCCGATGATGTCGACGATGCGCCGCGAGGATGCGTTGATCACCGCCATGGTCTCGACCACTTCGTGCACCACGTTGCCGCCACGCGCAGCGACATCGGCAGCCCCACCGGCCAGCTGACTGGCCTGCCGTGCGTTGCTCGCGGTGCGCTGCACGGTCTCGGCCAGGCCCTTCATCGACATGGCGGTCTCCTCCAGCGACGCTGCCTGCTGCTCGGTGCGCTGCGACAGATCGCTGTTGCCCTGCGCGATCTCGGTGGCACCGACGGCGATGGTGTCGGCGGCAAACTTGATCTGGCCGATGATCGCAGCCATCGCCTCGACCAGCGAATTCACGCCTTCGCACAGCTCGGCGATCGGCCCGTGCTTGTCGGCGGTGGCCACGCGCCGGGTCAGGTCGCCCTCCTTGGCGGCCGCCACCACTTCACGGGTCTGCGCCACGGCGCGCTGCATGGCCTGGTTCTCATGCACCTGCGCGGTGATGTCGGTGGCGTACTTGACGACCTTGAACGGCTTTCCATTGAGATCCAGGATCGGGTTGTAGGACGCCTGGATCCAGACCTCGCGCCCGCCCTTGCCGAGGCGCCGGTACTGGCCGGCATCGTATTCGCCACGGCCCAGCTTCTCCCAGAACTGCCGATACTCGGCACTGCCACGATACTCGGGCTCGACGAACAGCGAGTGGTGCTGGCCACGCACGTCGTCCAGGCTGTAGCCGGTGGCTGCCAGGAAGTTCTCGTTGGCCGAAAGGATGCGGCCGTCCATGCCGAACTCGATCACCGCCTGCGACTTGTCGATCGCCGCCAGCTGCCCGGCCGAGTCGGCCGCCTGCAGCTTCTGCGCGGTGATGTCGGTGGCGAACTTGACCACCTTGTAAGGCCGCCCCTGCCGGTCCAGCACCGGGTTGTACGAGGCCTGGATCCAGATCTCGCGCTGGCCCTTGCCGAAGCGCCGGTACTGGCCAGCGTCATATTCGCCACGCCCCAGCCGCGCCCAGAAGTCGCGGTACTCGGCGCTGCGCGCCTGCTCGGGATCGACGAACAGGGAATGATGCTTTCCCTGGATCTCCTCCAGCCGGTAGCCCATCGCCTGCAGGAAGTTGTCATTGGCCTGCAGGATGGTGCCATCGAGGGCGAACTCGATGACCGCCTGGACCCGGTGCAGCGCCGCGACCTGGGCTTCCAGCTCGGCACGGCCGTCGGACACGGCCTCGGCGCCGGTGCGGTGCTGGGGTGCCAGCGCGTCCAGCAGGGCACGCCACGGCGACCAACGGGTATGCAGCTCAGCCGGCGCCTGTGCGCCCGCCGTGAAGCCTGGAATGAGCATTGTCTGATCCTCGGTGTCCGGTAAGCGGTTGCGACCCGACGGGCGGGATGCCCGGCGGCAACTTCAGGTGCCAGGGACTACAGGTGCCAACCGGCACCTCTCGAGCGACTGCCACGAACGTCTGCTGCGGGTGCGATCGGCATCTGGGAGCGGCGGAACACACAGCGCGGGCCGCCCATCGGGGACGGCCTGGGGTCCTGCGGCGGGTGACTGGAGCGGGATCCAGAGGGAATATCGGCGAGGCGATCGGTGGCTTTAGCCGGATTACGCGACGTCCGTCGCAACTTCAGATGCAGCTGCAGGGACGCGGTAGACAATCGCGATGTACTTCACATTCTGCTCACGCTCGGTGGGGACACCGGGTGTCATCACGGAACATGTCGCGCGTTGCCGTCGTCACTGGGCAGAGCCTTGCCGGGCACGATGCAGTTCAGGCCCAAAAGGTTTGCATGACCAACGGGCGATTCCGTGGCAGGTGAAAACGGCCAGCATGCAGCGAACTGCAGGACGCGCACTGACACGGAGATCGCATGTTCCCACGCTTGGCCAGCCTCCTGATCCTGGGCCTGTGCAGTACCGGCGCCCTCGCTGCCGATGCCACCTATCGGCCCGCCTTCCATCCGGACCAGCTGAAGGGGCCGCCTGTCGGGCGACCGAACGAGGTGCTGGTACTGGGCACCGCCCACCTGTCCGGCCTGCCCAAGTCGTTCCAGCCCGCCTTGCTTGAACCGTTGCTGCAGCGACTGGTCGCCTGGAAGCCCGAACTGATCGCCACCGAAGACCTGTCCGGCCTCCAGTGCGATTCCATGCGTCGCTACCCGGAACGCTATGCGCAGAGCGTGGCCACCTACTGCTTCGACACCACCGCTGCGCAGGCTGCCACGGGCCTGGACGTGCCCGCAGCGAACGCCCAGGCCGAGCGCCTGCTTGCGACCTGGCCGGACGAGCCGACGCCCACCCAGCGTCGTCGGCTCGCAGCATTGTTCCTGGCAGCGGGCGAACGCGGCTCGGCGCAGGTGCAGTGGCTGCGCCTGCCTGCGTCCGAGCGCAAAGCCGGCGATGGGCTGACGCCGGCCCTGGTCGAGATCCTCGGCAAAGGCCTGGTCCGCCGCAATGAAACCAGCCTGATCGCCGCCGTCGTTGCTGCCCGCCTCGGGCATGAACGGCTGTGGGCCGTGGACGACCACACGGCCGATTCTCCCACACCGGCCGAGGATGAAGCGGCGGCCAGTGCAGCCATCACCGGTGCCTGGAACAATACACACTTGCGGGCGCGACGGGAGGCCGATGAACGCCTCGTGGCCAATCTGGACAAGCCCGGCGGCGTCATGGCGCTGTATCGGGATTACAACAGCCCCGCGGCAGCGATGGCAGCGTACCAGAGCGACTTCGGCGCGACGCTCGTCGAGCCGTCCTCCAAGGCGTTCGGCCGGATGTATGTCGGTTACTGGGAAACCCGCAACCTGCGCATGGTCGCCAACGTCCGCGACGTGCTGGGCCTGCACCCTGGCAGCCGAATGCTGGCCATCGTCGGTGCCTCGCACAAGGGCTACTACGAGGCCTACCTCAATCAGATGCACGACGTGCAGCTGGTCAGTACGGACACGGTATTGCGTTGACCAGGATAGGTGCACGCGATGCGCTGGCACTATCCTGCAAGGCCCGTCTGCAGGTGCCGACATGCTGAAAGTGATCGCCGAGGATTTCATCCATCCCGATGCGGTGGACACCGTGCTTCCCCTGTACCGCGAGCTGGTCGCATGCACGCGGCGAGAGCCGCTCTGCCTCGGCTATGAACTGTTCGTCGACCAGAAGGACCCCGGGCATTTCGTCTTCATCGAGCAATGGCCGGACCGCGACGCTCTGGATATCCATTGCGCCAGCGAGCACTTCCAGCGTCTGGTGCCTCAGATCAACGCGTTCCAGCGCGCACCGTGCCGGGTCCTGCTGATGGACGCGGCACGGGTGTAGTGCCGGAAGCGAGACGCCCGCCGTCGCCGCGGCCATGCCGCCACAGCAACACGCAGGCCGCAACCGTGCAGGCCAGGCTCAGGACCAGCAGCGCGACCGCGCCTTGCTGCAATACGGGCAACAACGCCTGCGCGTACGGGTCGCCGCGCAGCTGTTCGGCGCGCAGGCAGGTGGCCAGCGCCAGGCACCAGCCGACCAGCGCCGGGATGAACATGCGTACCGCAACCGGGTTCCAGGCATTCATGGGTTCACCTGCTTCAGGGGAGATGCGCGCAGTATTCGCGCGTGCCCTCTCACAGGCTGAGATCAGTCCTGGGCGGCATCGGCATCGTCGCCTGGAAGCTCCGACAGCTCGCCCTGCACCTGCACGTTGTTGCGCCCCAGCGCCTTGGCCCGGTAGCACTGTGCATCGGCAGCGGCCACTGCCTGGTCCACGCTCATGCCCCCCGCCAGGGGCGCGATGCCGATGCTGGCACCGACCCGCAGCCGATGCTGATCCCACGGGATGGACAGCGCTGACAGGGTCTGCAGGAGTTCACCGCCGATCCGTGCGGCACGACGCGGCGTACACCCGGACAGGATCACCGCGAACTCGTCGCCGCCCAGCCGCGCCACCACGTCCGAATCACGCACACCATGTCGCAGCACACTGGCCACCGCCCACAGCACGGCATCGCCGGCCAGGTGGCCCCAGGTGTCGTTGACCGGCTTGAAGCGGTCCAGATCGATGTACATCAGCGAGGCGGCCTGCCCGGTGCGCTCGACGCGGGTGATCGCCTGCTGCAGGTGCACCTCGAAACCGCGGCGGTTGCTCAGTTCGGTGAGTGGATCGATCTCGGCCAGGTGGCGGGCTTCGCGCTGCCGCGCCCGCTGCTGGGTGTCGTCGCGCAGCACCCACACCGCGCCGCGCACATGGCCTTCGTCATCGCGCAGCCAGGCCCGCGTCAGGTCCACCGGCACCGTTGCCGTGCCCAGGCGCAGCAGCAGGTCGGCGTGCAGGTCCACCGCGTTGCTCTCCGGGTCCAGCAGTACCGACACATCCAGTACCGAGCCGGGCGCGTACTCGGTGGTCAGCGCCAGCACGTCCTGCACCTTGTGCCCGGCCAGCGACAGCGCGCCATCACCGGCCAGGGTGCGTACCGCGGCCGCGTTGGCATAGTCGATGCGGCCGTCAAGGTTGACGCTGAGCACCAGGTCGGCCACCGCATCCAGGGTGATGCGGCTGCGCTGTTCGCTCTCGAACAGGCGTTGCTCACTGCTGCGCTGGGCGGTGATGTCCTGGATCTGCGACACGAAGTGCAGCGGCTGGCCATGCTCGCTGCGCACCAGCGACACCGACAGCCGCGCCCAGATGATGCGGCCGTCGCGGTCGAGATAGCGCTTTTCAAGGTGGTAATGGCTGCGCCGTCCGGCCAGCAGGTCCTGCACCAGGGCCAGGTCGGTCTGCAGGTCATCGGGATGGGTCAGGCGCTGGAAGTCGACCTGCAGCAGCTCTTCGCGCGGGTAACCCAGGATCCGGCACAGCGCATCATTGACGTCCAGCCAACGCCCCTCCAGCGACACCAGCGCCATGCCCAACGCCGCCGACGTGAATGCACCGGCGAACTTCTCCGCCGACAGCCGCGCCTCGGCCCGTGCCTGCAGAATTTCGGTGATGTCGATGGCCATGCCGACGTAGCCGATGCGTGCGCCATCGGCACCTTCCATGCGGCTGATCGACAGGCGCACCTGGCGTGGCAGGCCCTCCTTGCGCAGCAACGTCCACTGCCGCGAGTAGGTCTGCCCGTCAGCGCGGGCACTGAGCGCTTCGAACACGTCGGGAAGGTTGCCCTCGGCATCGGCCAGCGGCTCCAGCCAGGCATTCAGTTCCTCCGGATCGTGGAACGCATCGAGCCGGCGCTGGCCGACCACCTCCGCTGCGCTGTAGCCCAGCAGGCGCTCCGCACCCGTGTTGAACAGGGTGATGGTGCCATCGGTATCGGTGGCGATCACCGCTACCTCATCGGACGCATCGACCACGGCCTGCAGGCGTTGGCGGGTTTCGGCCGCGTCCTGTCTCGCCTGCTGCAGCTCGGTGACGTCGGCATGGGCACCGGCCATCCACAGCGGCTTGCCCTGCCCGTCCCATTCAAAGACGCGGCCACGGTCCTGGATCCAGATCCACTGGCCGTTCCTGTGGCGCATGCGCAGCAGGCAGGCGTAGTTGTCGCTGCGCCCTTGGAAATGGTCGTCCAGCGCAGCATCGGACAACGCAATGTCATCGGGATGGACCAGCCTCAGGAACGTCTTCTGGCAGATGGGTTCCAGCTCTTCCAGGCGGTAACCGACGATCTCGGCCCAGCGCGCATTGACCCGCATCTCGCCGGTCTGCACGTTCCATTCCCAGGTTCCCGCGGCGGTACCGTCGATGATCATCGCCAGGCGGCGACGCTCTTCCGCTAGCTCCTGCAGGCGGCGCTCCAGCAGTCCATTGCCGTGGATGCCCTGGCCCGGCATCAATCCGGTCTCCTGCCGGCACGGGCAGGCGCCGAACGCAGCGCAGCGCTGCGACCGCCGGTACGAGCAACGGGTGGTGCTGGCGTCATGGCCCTCCCCAGCAACAGCGGGGTGGCCGGACGCCTCCCCTCAAGCGCAAGTGTGCGCAATCACGGGGAAAATCGACAAGTCCCCCGCCATGAATCAAGTGTGACGGGGAACGCGGTCCTCAACTGCGCTTGGCGCGCGCGAAGGCCTCGGCCAGGGCGTTGTTGGCCGGGGGCGCGGACGCGGCGGGACGGCCACCATTGCCTTGACCCCGGTTCAGCCCGCGGTTCTGGCCGCCTGCATCGCGGCGCGGACCCTGCCCATGACCGCGCTCATCACGCTGTCCCGGGCGGCTGGTGGCTTGCCCGGGGGTATCGTCCAGGCGCCGGGTCAGGGCGATGCGCTTGCGCGCCACGTCCACCTCCAGCACCTTCACCTTGACGATATCGCCGGCCTTGACCACGTCGCGCGGGTCCTTCACGAACGTATCGGAAAGTGCCGATATGTGGATCAGGCCATCCTGGTGCACACCGATATCGACGAAGGCACCGAAGGCCGCCACGTTGCTGACCACACCCTCGAGCACCATGCCCTCGCGCAGGTCCTTGATGTCCTCGACGCCCTCGGCGAATCGTGCCGCCTTGAACTCGGGGCGTGGGTCTCGGCCCGGCTTCTCCAGTTCCTTGAGGATGTCACGCACGGTCGGCACGCCGAAGGTGGCATCGGTGAACTGCTCGGCCTTCAGGCCGCGCAGGAAGCTGCCATCACCGATCAGCGCCTTGATCGGGCGCGCGGTGCTGGCAACGATGCGCTCGACCACCGGGTAGGCTTCCGGGTGTACCGCCGAAGCATCCAGCGGTTCATCACCGTCGGCAATGCGCAGGAAGCCCGCGCACTGTTCAAAGGTCTTCTCGCCCAGGCGCGCGACCTTCAGCAGGTCCTTGCGGCGCTTGAACGGGCCGTTCGCATCACGGTGGCGCACGATGTTCTCGGCCACCGTGGCCGACAGGCCGGACACCCGCGACAACAGTGCAGCCGAAGCGGTGTTCACGTACACGCCCACCGCGTTCACGCAGTCCTCCACGCGGGCATCCAGCGCGCGCGCCAGGCGGTACTGATCCACATCGTGCTGGTACTGGCCGACACCGATCGCCTTGGGTTCGATCTTCACCAGTTCGGCCAGCGGGTCCTGCAGGCGGCGGGCGATCGACACCGCCCCACGTAGCGACACGTCCAGCTCCGGGAACTCCCTGGCCGCGAACTCGGACGCCGAGTACACCGACGCCCCGGCCTCGCTGACCACTACCTTCTGCAGCTTCGGGTTGGCAGCGGCCTTGATCGCTTCACCGGCCAGCTTGTCGGTTTCGCGGCTGGCAGTGCCGTTGCCGATCGCGATCAGTTCCACGTTGTGCTTGGCGCACAGCTGCTTGATCGTCTGCAGCGACTGCTCCCACTGGCGACGCGGCTCGTGCGGGTAGATGGTGTCGGTGGCGACCAGCTTGCCGGTGGCATCGACCACGGCGATCTTGCAGCCGGTGCGGATGCCCGGGTCCAGTCCGAGCACGGTCTTCGGGCCGGCGGGTGCCGCCAGCAACAGGTCCTTCAGGTTGTCGCCGAACACCGCGATGGCTTCGGCTTCGGCCTTTTCGCGGGCTTGGTTGAACAGGTCCAGCAGCAGATGGGTGTGCAGCTTGGCACGCCAGGTCAGCCGGCACGCATCCAGCAGCCAGCGGTCGGCGGCACGGCCCTGGTCGGCGATGCCGGCCTTGCGCGCCACGCGTCCTTCGGCGTACTGATGGCCAGCCTCGGCATCGCTGCCCGGGTCCAGTTCCAGGAACAGGATCTCCTCGCGGCGCGCACGGAACAGTGCCAGCAAGCGATGCGACGGAATCTTCGCCAGCGCCTCGGCATGCTCGAAGTAGTCGCGGTACTTGGCGCCCTCGGTTTCCTTGCCCTCGGCGACGCGGGCACGGATCACGCCGGTCTCGCCCAGCCAGGTGCGCAGTTCACCGACCAGCGCGGCGTCTTCGCCCCAGCGCTCCATCAGGATCGCGCGCGCGCCTTCCAACGCGGACTTGGCGTCGGCCACGCCCTTGTCGGCGTCGACGAAGGTGGCCGCGAACGTCTGCGGGTCCTGCGCCGGGTCGGCCAGCAGGCCATCGGCCAACGGCTCCAGGCCGGCCTCGCGGGCGATCTGCGCACGGGTGCGGCGCTTGGGCTTGTACGGCAGGTACAGGTCTTCCAGCCGGCTCTTGGTATCGGCGGCCAGGATGTCATTGCGCAGCTCGTCACTGAGCTTGCCCTGCTCGCCGATGCTGGCCAGCACCGCCGCGCGACGGTCCTCCAGCTCGCGCAGGTAGGTCAGCCGGGTTTCCAGGTTGCGCAGCTGGGTGTCGTCCAGGCCACCGGTCACTTCCTTGCGGTAGCGCGCGATGAACGGAACGCTGGCGCCTTCGTCGAGCAGGCCGACGGCGGCGCGTACCTGGGCGGACTGGGCACCGATTTCGTCGGCGATGGTCTGGGCGATCTGCTGGGCGAGCGCGCTCTGGGCGTTCTTGGCGTCGTGCATTGCTTCAGGTCTGTGCCGCGTTTCGGGAAGCCCCCATTCTGGCAATCCGCGACGGAGCCGGACAAGGCATTGACAGGGGGCGAGGTTCAGCGGCGAAGCCGGATTGGACGCCGGCATCCTGGCAAAGAGCGGGCTCGGACTGGCCCGGGGCTGGGATGCCGGCGCGGGCGCGCGATGGTGGGCGCGCCCTGCCGCGTGTTGCGACGGTCAGCGGTAGTGGCGGGCGGCGCGCTGCATGACGATGTCGTCACGCATGCCTTCCAGGGCCATCAGGCGGACCTTGCCGACACCCTGCAGTTCCATGAACCGCTCCGTGTAGAACTCCGGCCCCAGCGCGGTGTCGGCGCGGGATTTGCTGAAGCCGTAGGGCACCACGCCCTTCTCGCCATCCTTGCTACCACCGACATAAAGAACGATTGCCATGTGATGTCTTCCTCCAAATTGCTACTGCGTACTGCGCTCGATGAGCGATGCTGCGAGCTCATCGAGGGAGAGCTTACCGCGTCGAACCTGACTGGAACGTCACGAAGGCTAATGACGATCGGTTGCATGCAGATGACTGCGGGATCGCAGCAGAATGCTTACGGATCTTTAACTTCCGGCTAACGAATCGCGGGGATTCCCGCCAACGGCGCAGCCCCTCGTGGGTGGTTTGGTTGGTCGCGGAAAGCCGGTTTCCTGTGGGCTGGCCGGGAGGGTGGGTAGGCCGGGGACGCCGTGAACCCAACCCGACCGACCAGCGCGAGGGTTTTGCATTTGACAACCAGGCATCACTACCCACGAGGGGCCGCGCCGTTGGCTGGAAACTACGGCCACCAACCACGCCCGAACCGGGCGAAATGATCGGCCGCGCGTTCGAACGGATTGCGTGCACTCACCCCACCACACAGCAGGTACACCGGCAGGTACAACGGCCCCAGCACCATGTACTGGTAAACGTGCGCGCGCTCGTGGTCGTCCAGCCGGATCAGCGGCTCCACGCCCCACCCCGCCTGATGCGCATAGGTCCGGCAACAGATGCCGAGGTCATGGCCGGTATGCAGGATCACGTTGCCCAGGGTGATCGCACCGCCCGGCCCCCACGGCCAGTGATCGAACACCACGGCGCAGTCCCGCCCGCTCCATCGCAGCGTCGCGCCGCCAAGCATGCCGGCCAGGCCGCCGATCAGGCCGATCAGTGTGTTGGGCAGCGTCCATGCGGCGCCCAGCATCTGCAGCGCGCGCAGCCAGAGCGGCCAGGATCGAGCGGCGGTGTTCAATCCGCCTCGTTCGGAATCAGCAGCCACAGGATCAGGTAGATCAGAATGCCGGGGAAGGCGGCCGAGCCGATCGATACCAGCACGAACACGATCCGCACCAGGGTGGGGTTCCAGCCGAAGCGATGGGCAATGCCGCCCATCACGCCGGCAATCATGCGGTCGTTCAATGAACGCGACAGCGTCTTGGGCGTGGTGTTCACGGCGGTGTCTCCTCGGCTTGCGGGCAGAATCAGTCGAGCACGCCGCGACTCTACACCGCCTCCGTGTCTACGGCGTGCGGAGACGCAGCGCCTGCAGGCGCGCACCGAACCAGGCGGCCGCGGTCTGTTCAGGCTGCCCCGGGCACTGGATGCGGTAAGGCTTCCCGCTCATGCTGCTCTGGCTGGCGGCGCGCTCGATGAACTGCTCGGCGCTGTCCACCATGTCCTTCTTCAGCAGGTAGTCGTACTTGCGCTGCAGATGAGCGCGCGCATCGCCGCCGTCGTACCAGCTGCCATTGCGCTGGAAACGGCACTGCGAGCCGTCCAGGCTGGAAATCAGCTGGGCGATCTCCCGGCGTGCATCGGCACTGGGTGCGGCGTGGGCAAATTGTGCTGCCAGCAGTGCCGCAAGAATCAACGAAATCCGGTACGTCATCATCCCCCCAGGTCAATCGAGCATGGCTCGACTCTACAGGTCACGCGCCTTCAACCAGCCATCGATCGTGGCCGGCACTTCGCGCTGGGCGCGGCCGGACACATAGATACCAATGTGGCCACCGCGGAAACTGGACTCTGTGTAGTCGTCCGTGCCCAGGCGCCCACGCATCGCGCGCGAGGCGTCCGGCGGTACCAGATGGTCCTGCTCGGCATAGATGTTCAGCACCGGCAAGGTCACCTGCGACAGATCCACGGCTTCCTCGCCGATCCGCACCGTACCGTTCACCAGGCCGTTGCCCTGGTAGAACTGCTTGATGAAGTCACGGAACGCCTCGCCCGCCAGGTCCGGCGAATCGAAGATCCATTTTTCCATGCGCAGGAAATCCTCCAGCGCCGCCTTGTCGTCGAGGATATCGAGCAGACCGACGTACTTCTGCACGTTCAGGCGGAATGGCTTGAGCATCAGGTAGCTGGCATTCATCAGGTCAGCCGGTATGTTGCCCAGCGTATCCACCAGCAGATCCACGTCCACCTGCCGCGCCCAGTGCGAGAGCATGTTGTCGGCCGTCTGGAAATCGACCGGGGTGACCATGGTGATCAGCTTGCCCAGCTTCTCCCGGCGCAGCGCGGCATAGCACAGCGCGAACACACCGCCCTGGCAGATGCCGAGCAGGTCGATCGGGCCGCCACTGCGCACGCGCAGTGCATCCACCGCACCATCGATATAGCGCAGCAGATAGTCCTCCAGCGTCTGGAAGCGCTCCGAGCGATCCGGGTAGCCCCAGTCCAGCACGTACACATCCTGCCCAAGCGCCAACAACTTCTGCACCAGCGAGCGGTCGGCCTGCAGGTCGACCATGTACGGCCGGTTGACCAGCGCGTAGACGATCAGCAGCGGCGTGCGCCGGGTCGGCGCCTGTTCGCCGACGAAGCGGTAGAGCACCACCTTGCCGTCGCGCCACACTTCCTCGCGGGCGGTCACGCCATAGTCAACGTCTTCCACCTGCGGCAGCAGCTTCAGCCCCTCCATCAGCTTGCGCTGCATGGCCAGGGTCTCCTGCATCAGGTCATCGGCGTTGAAGCCCAGCGGTCCCTTCATCGGTCACGTGCCCGTGAGGTGGTGCGAGATTCGGACTTTTTGGCAGCCGCCTTCTTTGCCGGCGCGGCCCTCTTCGCGGCCTTGCGGGCGGCTGGCTTCACCTTCGCCGGCGTCGGCTGCGCCACCGGATCGACCGCAGCGGTTCCAGCCAGCACCGCCACTTGTGCCTGCAGCCGGCGCAGGCTGCGCTCCAGCTCGGCGATGCGGCGGTGTGCGGCATCCATCTCGCTGCGGGTCGGCAGGCCGATACGTTCACTCATCTGTTCCACCTCGCGCTGCAGGCCGGCGCGCAGACGCATCTGCGCGTTGCCCAGCGAGGCGTACACCTGCTGGAACGGTTCGGACATGGCGACCTTGGCGTAGGCCTCCTCGGCCACTTCGATCCACAGGTCGAACATCGCGCGGGCGCTGGTCAGCTGGCTGCCCGGCTGTTCGTGCTCGGCCAGGCGCTGCTCGAACAGCGCAAATGCCTCGTCCAATGCCCGCTTGATCTGGTCGACATAGGCGCGCGAATGCTGCTGGTATTCTTCCTGCGCACGCAGCAGGGCCTGCCAGCGCGCCTGGTGCTCGCGGCCGGGGCCGAATGCCGGGCTCTGCAGCCACGGGCCCGCCTGCAACTGGAACTGCTGCAGCCATGCGGCGAATTCAGGTACTGCGGCACCGGCGTGGGTGCTGCCGCGGGCACCCTGCAGCATCCATTGCAGCATGCCGTCGCCCTGCCCCTGCACCGCCTCACGCCAGGCCTGGGCCACGTCGGCACTGCTGGCGTCGCGGCCGGCAAACCGAGCGGCGACCTCCTGCATGGTGCCGTACCAGCTGCCCGCCTGTTCGCGGAACCGGCGCATGGCATCTTCCGGCGCGCCGGGCGCCTGTTCGGGCAGCAATTGGCCCCACCAGTCAAACAACCGTTGCCAGCTGCCGGGGTCGTCACCGGCAGGTGCAGCGGGCGCGCCCGCATGGCGCAGAGCATCACCCCAGGCGCCGAAGTACTGCCGGGCCAGCGTCTCGAAATCGCTGCTGCCGGCATCGTGGGCCGAGCTGGTCATCGCAGGCCTCCGCAGGGCTGGCTCATGGCTTGGGGATACGCAGGGTCTTGCTGATCATCAGCGACCCGGACAGGGCGAACAACAGCACCATCGGGTGCAGCTGCCACGGTCCGATCTGCCACTGGCCGAACCAGATGTTCTGGCCGATGGCATCGGTGCCGGCGGCGATCGCCAGTACGATCACCAGCACCAGGCTGGTCGGGATCGGGGTGCCCTCGAAATACGTGACCTTGCCCTCATCGCCGGTCATTGCCTCGGCAGTGACGTTGTAGCGTGCCAGGCGGCTGACGCCGCAGCAGACGAAGTAGCTCAGCACCAGCCAGTCCCAGCCACCCTGCATGCCGCAGGCATAGGCCAGCGCCGCTGGGGCCACCCCGAAGGAGATCACGTCGGACAGCGAGTCCAGCTCGCGGCCGAGGGTGGAGCTGGACTTGCGCCAGCGCGCGATGCGCCCATCAAGGGCGTCGAAGATGAAGGCCAACGGGATCAGCGCCATGCCGAACAGCAGGTAGCCACGCTCGCCGTCCTGCAGGAAGCGCATGGCGGCAAATACCGCACCGGTGCCGCAGAAAGCATTGGCCAGGGTGAACCAGTCGGCCAGCTGGAATTCGCGCAGCATCGAGAAGTGACGTTTCATGGGGACTCACGGAGCATCAAGGCCCACAGGTTACCGCGAGCGCCGTCGCTGGTGACAGCGCTGGCGGGGCCCACCCTTCACCGCCCCCTCACCCGCCCTCACCGGCGGTGAATTTTTCGCCACCCATCTTGACAGCCTAGGGGGGTGGCGCCTGTCGCGGCTTATCCACAAAGTTGCCCACGCGTAATCCACACCCCCTGTGGACAACCAGATCTCACCGACTGCGCCGGTGGACATTTCCTCATCACCCTGACGCGGGGTTTCCCTACTTCCCAAGCCGCGAGGTCGGCGCTATGGTCACCGGCGGGCCCGCCGCCGCCACGTCCGATTCCTGGTGACGGACGATGATGATGCCGGATGCTTCCACCTGCTGCTGGCGCAGCGGCGCTGAAGTGGTAGAGCCGGCCGCTGGCCGGCTGCACCTGCCATTCCGGGGTGCCGGACGGCGGCCGGCACTACCCAGCCTGCACCCGCCGCCACCGCGCGAAACACATCACCTGCATCACCAGCATGGCCAGCAACCCCAGCGGCCACGCCCACCACACGCCGGCCAGCCCGTGCTGCGCCTGCATCCACATCGCCAGCGGCAGTTCCAACAGCAGCACCGCTGCCATACCCAGCAACGCTGGCAACCATACCGTGCCGCTGCCGCGCATCACCCCGACAAGCACCGCGCTGATTCCCATCGCCAGCACGCCCCACACCACAGTGCGCAGCTGCAACGCAGCCAGCTCGCGCACGTCGGCTGCCGCCAGGATCAGCCCGGTCAGCCCGGGCGCCAGCGCCACAACCAGCACCACCACCACGCTCAGCGTCGCCAACCCCAGCAGCACGCCAGTCCGGGCGATGGCCGGCAGCCGTGCTGTACGCCCGGCGCCCATCGCATGCGCCGCGAGGATGGTGGCGGTGATCCCCAACGACATTGCCGGCAACTGCACCCAGTTCATCAGCTGGTTGACCGCACCGTAGGCGGCCGTAGCGGTGTAGCCGTAACGGTTGATCCAGCCCAGCAACACGATTTCGGCGACGGCCAGGCTGAGCATCTGCAGCGAGGAGGGTATGCCGATGCGGAGCATCGATCGGATGATCGCGCCATCGAAACGAATGGCATGCAACAACTCAGGGCCCGGTGCCAGGGGATGTCCTGCCCGATGCCAACGCAACAACAGCCAGCCCAGGGCCAACAGCGAGGCAAACGCCGCCGACACCGCCGCACTGGCCGCTCCCAGCCGCGGCAGGCCGGCCCAGCCCAGAATCAGCAGCGGCGTGCACAGCAGGCCCACCGCCGTGGCCAGCAGCAGCGCATGCAGCGGCGTCTTCGCATCGCCTACTGCGCGGCTCACGGCCGTGGCCAGCCACAGGAGGAAGAACGCCGGCGCCGCCAGCAGCAGCACGCGCGCGTAGACGATGGACTCACCGAGGATCGGTGCCGGTGTACCCAGTGACATCAGAAGCTGTGGTGCGAAACCGCTCCCCAGAGCCATCACCAGCACCGACAGCACAAGGATCAGCGCCACCGCACTGCCAGCCACCGCGCGCACCTGCTGCGGCCGACCCGCGCCCCAGGCGTGCCCGATCAGCACCATCGCGCCGGTCGCCAGGCCCATCACCAGGGCCAGCAGCAGGAAGAAGACCGGGAAGAACGCAGCGGCCACGGCCACCGCCTGGGTACCGAGCAGATGGCCGAGGTAGATGTTGTCCAGCGTGCCTGCGGCCAGTTGCAGCGCATTGGTCAGCAGCATCGGCAGCAGCAGGGCCAGGTAGGTGCGCCACAGAGGCGGCGCGACCAGGGGCGTGGGATGTACAGGGGAGTTCATGGGGTTCTCTGGGCAAGGCGCTGCCCTGCCCGGCGTTTCCACCAGCAAAGCAAGCACAGGGGACCGGGCCGTGGCCCGCGATCAGGTGGCGCCGCCGCTCAACGACGGCGCGATGGTTCAGCCGTCAGCGCTGTCGAACGCCAGACGCAGGGCGTGGTCGCGCACATCCCTGGGCCAGGAATGCAGCACCGCTTCCAGGCCCGCACGGTCGTGCGCGAACAGCACGCGGATGGCCTCCTCGAAGCCCGGCAGGTCACCGGCGATGGTCTGCAGGAAGAGATAGGCGCGCTCGGCATCGCGACGCCGGCGGTCCTTGTCCGCACCGGCGCGGCTGGCCGCCTCCACCAGTTTTCGCAATGCCACCGAGGCGCCGCCCGGCTGCTCGGCCAGCCAGGCCCAATGACGCGGCAGCAAGGTCACTTCACGGGCGACCACGCCCAGCTTGGGGCGGCCACGGCCACGCGGGGTCGCAGCGTCTTCGGCAGTGATTTCGGCATCCGCCTCGTCAGAGGGGGGAAACGCTTCGGTTACCCGCGCCAGCAGTTCCTCATCACTGCCGCGCGTATCGAAATCGCGGGTGCGACCGGTGGCGTTGTCGAACACCAGCAATGGTCCGGCAGCGTTGTCGGCGCGCAGCCGCTTGAGCGCCAGTGCCGCCACTTCCGGGCTGCCGCAGGCAACGAGGCGATGGCCGTCGAAACAACTGAAGGGAGGGAGTCGGGACGCAGGCATGGCAATGGCATCAGAGGTGATGTGCGAATATTGCCCGGGCAATTTATGACCGTCAATATTGCCCGGGTATTAATCAACCAAAAGAGCGTGCCAACCCAGATTGGCACTCCCCGGAATGGTTGGCACCTCCCCGATTCACCGGGTCACAGCCGGCTGTAGGACCAACTGACCATGCGCCCGTCCTTGTACGGCATCACGCCGTGGAACGGGCGCGGGTCGGCGTCGAACACCAGCGGCAGGAAGTTGCGGTCGCCTTCCCACATCGGCAGCGTGTCCAGCTTGTCCAGATCCACCCACTCCAGCGTGCCTTCGTGATTGCCGCCGTGCGGGGTGCCTTCGAAGCTGTCGATGACGAACACGAAGCCCAGCCAGTCTTCGCCGTGCCTGCCGAAACCGGGCCAGCTGAGAGTGCCGCGCAGGCGCATGCCGGTGCAGTCGATGCCGGCTTCCTCGGCAATCTCGCGGCGCATGCTGGCCGCCACGTCCTCGTCCGCTTCGATCTTGCCACCCAGGCCGTTGTACTTGCCGAGGTGATGGTCACCGGGGCGCGTATTGCGATGGATCATCAGCACCTGGCGACGATCGGGCGACAGTACATAGCCCAGGGTGGCGACGATCGGGGTGTACGGCATGGGGCGGCATCCAGCGGCAGGTCAGCCCTGGATTATGGCCGATCAGCGCACAAGCGACAGGCGGCGCTCGGCAGGCGCACCGGTGCCATCGGGGTCACGGCGCAGCGTTGCGACGCCGTGGCCGCGCTCGGCCAGGTATTCCAGCCACTTGCCGAGGAAGGTGTTCATCCGCATGCGATGACTGATCAACTCCGCCGGCGGCGGGTACAGGCCCATGGTGTCCTGCCAGCGGCGGCCGACGTAGCAATGGGTGGTCTCGGCCTGGCGCGCGTCACGGTACAGACGAACATAGGCCGACGGATCCGGCTCGCCAGTGACCGGGTCGGCCAGGTCGTAGGTCAGCCGCAGTTCCACCGTGTAGCGGTGGCACTCGATCACGTCCAGGCGGACATCCAGGCCGTCGCCGATCGAGGAAATGTAGCTGCCCGCCGCCAGTCCCGCCGGTTCGAACAGGCGCACCAGATGGCGGTAGTTCTCCGCGTACAGGCCCATCAGCCAGCTCAGCCGGCTCAGGCGGGGAATGCGTTCGGTACGGGGCAAGGCTCGGGCCATGGGTCGATCCTACACGTTGGTGCTTCAACGTGGGGGCGCCTCAAGCCACAGCCAACCCGACGACGACGATCCCCCTGCAGGGCCGAGACCACGCTCGGCTGCGCTTCGGCCAGAACCCGCTGGCCCAGCCGAGCGTGGGCTCGGCTCTACGGGCACAGCCAGGCGCGCCGGAAAGGATCAATACAGCTCGCGCTGCAGCCCCAATGTGGCCAGCACCTTGCTGGAAATCTCCTCGATCGAGGTGTGGGTGGTGCTCAGGGTCGGGATCCGCTCCATGCGGAACATGGTCTCGGCCGCGGCCACCTCGCGCTTGCAGGTGTCCAGGTTGGCGTAGCGCGAGTTCGGACGGCGCTCCTGGCGGATCTGCTGCAGGCGGTCCGGATCGATGGTCAACCCGAACAGCTTGCGCCGGTAGTTGCGCAGGCGCGGCGGCAGGCGGTCGCTTTCCAGGTCTTCGTCGGTCAGCGGGTAGTTGGCCGCGCGCACTCCGTAATGCAGAGCCAGGTAGATGCAGGTGGGCGTCTTGCCGGCGCGCGACACCGCCACCAGGATCACGTCGGCATCGTCATAGTTCACCGCGATGCCGTCGTCATGGGTCAGGGCGAAGTTCATCGCGTTGATGCGGCGGTGGTACGTGTCGAAATCGACCATGCCGTGGGCCTGGCCGACCCGGGCCAGACGCGG
Organism: Stenotrophomonas sp. T8; assembly: GCF_051853085.1. Lineage (NCBI taxonomy): Bacteria > Pseudomonadati > Pseudomonadota > Gammaproteobacteria > Lysobacterales > Lysobacteraceae > Stenotrophomonas > Stenotrophomonas sp. T8. Next base: position 2,347,759 of record NZ_CP195329.1, read on the forward strand.
GCTGGCCAGTTCACGCTCCAGCGGCTCGATGAACGGCGCGAACACATCCAGCATCAGCGCCCCGCTGTCGGCCAGGATCAGGCTCAGGCTCTGGTCCACGCAGGAGTTCACCACGATCGGCCGGACCTGGTACCGCTCCCCCGCCGCCTGGATCCGGGCGCAGGCTTCACGCGCTTTTTCAGGGTCGTCGACAAACGACATCCGATCGGTAATGAAGCTGAACCCGGAGAACTGGGTCAGCAGGCTATGCCCAATGGTTTCAGCGGTGATACCGGTTCCATCGGAAACGTAGAACACCGGACGGATGGTCGACATGCGCGCTTTTACCCCCTACAAAGCTTAAAAAGGCCGCCAGCACAAGCTTGTGCCGACGGTGCTCTGCCCGGCATCATATCGGCTTCTTCCTACGGACGCGGCCACTCAGCCCGCCTCGGGCGATGGCCAAACGGAGCATCGCGCTTGAACGAGAACATCCTGTGGTTGCACGAACTGCGTCTGGCCGATCTGGCCCGCGTAGGCGGCAAGAATTCGTCCCTGGGCGAGATGATCGGCAACCTGGCCGGTCTGGGCGTTTCGGTGCCGGGCGGTTATGCCACCACCGCTGAAGCCTTCAAGGACTTCATCGCGCACAACGACCTGTCCAAGCGCATCTTCGACAGGCTGGCCACGCTGGACGTCGAGGACGTCAATGCGCTGACCGCCGCCGGCAAGGAAATCCGCGGCTGGGTAATCGACGCCCCGCTGCAGCCGCAGCTGGACCAAGACATCCGCACCGCCTACGCCAAGCTGAGCGCCGAGAATGGCGGCGGCGACGTTGCCGTGGCCGTGCGTTCGTCTGCCACCGCCGAGGATCTGCCGGATGCGTCCTTCGCCGGCCAGCAGGAAACCTTCCTCAACGTGACCGGTGCCGACGACGTCGTGCACAAGGTCAAGGAAGTGTTCGCCTCGCTGTACAACGACCGCGCCATCGCCTACCGCGTGCACCACGGTTTCAAGCATGAGGACGTGTTCCTGTCCGCCGGCGTGCAGCTGATGGTGCGTTCGGGCGTCGGCTCCTCCGGCGTGCTGTTCACCCTGGACACCGAGTCCGGCTTCCGCGACGTGGTGTTCGTCACCTCCTCGTTCGGCCTGGGCGAGATGGTCGTGCAGGGCGCGGTCAATCCGGACGAATACTACGTCTACAAGCCCACCCTGCAGGCCGGCAAGCCGGCGATCCTGCGCCGCTCGCTCGGCAGCAAGGCGATCCGCATGGTGTATTCGGATGTCCCCGGTGAGCGCGTCCGTATTGAAGACACCCCGGCCGAACTGCGCGCCACCTTCTCGATCAGCGACGAGGACGTGCAGGAACTGGCCAAGCAGGCGCTGGTCATCGAAAAGCACTACGGCCGCCCGATGGACATCGAGTGGGCCAAGGACGGTGTCAGCGGCAAGCTGTTCATCGTGCAGGCGCGCCCGGAAACGGTGAAGTCACGCAGCCACGCCACCCAGATCGAGCGCTTCGCGCTGACCGAGAAGGGCGGCAAGGTGCTGGCCGAGGGCCGTGCCGTCGGCGCCAAGATCGGTTCGGGCGTGGCCCGCGTGGTGAAGACGCTGGACGACATGAACCGCGTGCAGCCGGGCGACGTGCTGATCGCCGACATGACCGATCCCGATTGGGAACCGGTGATGAAGCGCGCCTCGGCCATCGTCACCAACCGCGGTGGCCGCACCTGCCACGCCGCGATCATCGCGCGCGAGCTGGGCGTGCCAGCCGTGGTCGGTTCGGGCAACGCCACCCAGGTCATCGAGGATGGCCAGCTGGTCACCGTCAGCTGCGCTGAAGGCGATACCGGCTTCATCTACGAAGGCAAGCTCGGCTTCGAACGCACCACGACCGATCTGGGCAACATGCCGCCGGCGCCGCTGAAGATCATGATGAACGTGGCCAACCCGGAACGTGCCTTCGACTTCGGCCAGCTGCCGAACGCCGGCATCGGCCTGGCCCGCCTGGAAATGATCATCGCCAGCCACATCGGCATCCACCCGAACGCGCTGCTGGAATACGACCGCCAGGACGCCGCGACCAGGAAGAAGATCGACGAGAAGATCGCCGGCTATGGTGACCCGGTCAGCTTCTACGTGGACCGCCTGGCCGAAGGCATCGCCACCCTCACCGCCTCGGTTGCACCGAACCCGGTGATCGTGCGCCTGTCGGACTTCAAGTCCAACGAGTACGCCAACCTGATCGGCGGCAGCAACTACGAGCCGCACGAAGAGAACCCGATGATCGGCTTCCGCGGCGCCAGCCGTTACGTCGACCCGAGCTTCTCGGCCGCCTTCGCGCTGGAGTGCAAGGCCGTGCTGCGCGTGCGCAACGAAATGGGCCTGGACAACCTGTGGGTCATGATTCCGTTCGTGCGCACCCTGGAAGAAGGCCGCAAGGTCATCGAGGTGCTGGAACAGAACGGCCTGAAGCAGGGCGAGAACGGCCTGAAGATCATCATGATGTGCGAAGTGCCGTCCAACGCACTGCTCGCCGATGAGTTCCTGGAGATCTTCGACGGCTTCTCGATCGGCTCCAACGACCTGACCCAGCTGAGCCTGGGCCTGGACCGCGACTCGTCGATCGTCGCGCACCTGTTCGACGAGCGGAATCCGGCAGTGAAGAAGCTGCTGTCGATGGCGATCAAGGCAGCACGTGCCAAGGGCAAGTACGTCGGCATCTGCGGCCAGGGCCCGTCCGATCACCCGGATCTGGCCGAATGGCTGATGCAGGAAGGCATCGAGTCGGTGTCGCTGAACCCGGACACCGTGGTGGATACCTGGCTGCGCCTGGCCAAGCTGAAGGCCAACGGCTGATGCCGTGATGGGCTGACGTCGCTTTCATCGACGTCCGCCCATACTGCTGCTGCACGCAAGCCCCGCCTCTGCGGGGCTTGCTGTTTCTGGCGTCCACGCACGCCCGGCCCCACGCAGACATCGCTACGCAGCAAAGGACTTCCGCATGATCGCCGCCGCACCTCCCGCCCCCGCCCCCGCCGCAACGCCCTGGTTCCACTCGCTCAACTGGGAGCGCCTGCTGGAAACCTACGGTGTGCCGTTACTGGCCGCCATCGTGGTGCTGCTGGTGGGCCTGTGGGTGGCGCGTCGCCTGTCCAACGCGATGCCGCGCGCCACAGCGCGCATGGGCGTGGACCCGATGCTGGGCAGCTTCCTGCGCAACGTGGTGTACGCCGCATCGCTGGTGATCGTGGTGGTGCTGGCCATCGGCACGCTGGGCGTGCAGATCACGCCGCTGCTGGCCGTGCTCGGCACCGCCGGCCTGGCCGTTGGCCTTGCCCTGAAGGATTCGCTGTCCAACATCGCCTCGGGCGTGATGCTGGTGACACTGCGGCCGTTCCGCGTCGGCGACGTAGTCACCGTTGCCGGACAGACCGGCACGGTGCGCGAAGTGCGCATTTTCCAGACCGTCATCACCGGTGCCGACAACCAGCACACCACCATTCCGAACACGCTGATCACCGCCGCACCGATCATCAACCTGACCGCCGAGCCGACCCGCCGCGTCGAACTGGTGATCGGCATCGGCTACGAGGACAACATCCAGCTGGCACGCGACACCGCGCTGGCGCTGATGAAGGCGGACCCGCGCGTGCTGCAGACGCCGGCACCGGACGTCGTGGTGTACGAGTTGGGGGCGCACGCGATCAACCTCGGCATCCGCTGCTACGTGAAGTCGGCCGACTGGTTCGGCACCAAGGTCACGCTGCTGGAGCAGCTCAAGCTGGGCTTTGACAGGGCCGGCATCAACATCCCGTACCCGCAGCAGGACATGCACCTGTACCTGCATGGAAAGGATGGCGGTGTGGTCGAGGCGGACGCGCTGGTGCGCGACAAGCCCTGATCCCAAACAGAAATGCCGGCCAGCGGCCGGCACCCACCCATCGGCGATACGACATTGAAATGCCGGCCCGCGGCCGGCGCTACCCCCTCGCCCACTGGTAGTGCCGGCCGCTGGCCGGCAGCGCCCAGCATCAGGCCGCGACGCGCTCTTCCAGCGTCGGGTAATCGGTAAAACCGGCCGCGCCGCCACCGAAGAACGTGGCGCGATCCGGCGGGGCCAGCTCCACCCCGAGGCGCAACCGCTCCGGCAGATCCGGGTTGGCGATGAACGGGCGACCGAAGCCGATCAGGTCGGCCCAGCCTTCAGCCAGTGCCTGCTCGGCACGTTCGGCGGTGTACTTGCCGGCGTAGATCAGCGTACCCGGGTAGACCATGCGCAGCGCCTGCTTGAACGCCGCCGGCATCAGCGGTGCATCGTCCCAGTCGGCTTCGGCAATGTGCAGGTAACCCACGCCCAGATCACCCAGCAGATGCGCGGCCGCCAGATAGGTCGCCTGCGGCGTATCGTCCACCGCGCCCTGCAACGTGGTCAGTGGCGCCAGGCGCACGCCGACGCGATCACCACCGACCACCGCAACCACCGCCTGCACCACCTCGCGCAGGAACCGCAGGCGGTTCTGCAACGCGCCGCCATAGCCGTCGGTGCGCTGGTTGGCCTGCGAGTCGATGAACTGGTTGATCAGGTAGCCATTGGCACCGTGCAACTCCACGCCATCGAAGCCTGCGTCCAGCGCGTTGCGTGCCGCCTCGGCGTAGTCGGCGACGATGCCCGGAATCTCGTCTTCGCGCAGCGCGCGCGGCATCGAATGCTGGATCATTTCGCCCACCCCGGCTTCGGGACCTGCCCCGGTCGGGTCGACGAACACCTTCACGCCTTCCGCCAACAACGCCGACGACGACACCGGCGCGGCGCCGCCCGGCTGCAGCGCCACGTGCGAGACCCGGCCGACATGCCACAGCTGGGCGTAGATGCGACCGCCGGCAGCGTGCACGGCATCGGTCACCCGGCGCCAGCCCTTCACCTGGTCCGGGCTATGGATGCCCGGGGTCCAGGCATAGCCCTGGCCTTGAGGGCTGATCTGAGTGCCTTCGCTGACGATCAGGCCGGCGCTGGCGCGCTGCGCGTAATACGTGGCCATTTCGGCAGTGGGCACGTTGCCGGCCGACGAGCGCGAGCGGGTCATCGGCGGCATCACGATGCGGTTGGGCAGCGTCAGTGCGCCCAGATGATGAGGAGTGAACAACATGGCGGCGATCTCTTGCGGGAGGAGTGCCACCAAGAATGGGGATGGCGCCCGCCAGGCAACAGGCACGCACTGGCAAAACAGTTGTTCCCCCACGGCAAGGATCACCCTGTACGAGGGCTCATCCACGCACAGCGTGTATCTACTCCACCCTTGGCTCGATCTTTACCGCACCGTGTGCCACGCGGTCATAGCAGGCGCGCACCACATCTTCCCCATACTTCAACTCCAGCCGGCGCACGATGAAGTGACCACGCGCCATGTCCTGGTAGTAATCGGTGAACATGGTATTCAGTGTTGCACCCGCGGCCGCACCAACGATCGGCACCGCCTGCGCAGCGAATTTCTCGGTAACAACCACGCCGAAGCGCGCCGCCACCTTCTCCACCATCTTCGCCAGCAGCTTGCCGGCTTCCTTCGGCGCCACGCCCAGCGTCAGGTCGCGGCCGGTCACCACCCGCCCGGCCAGCTCGGCCGACAGGTGGCGCATCACATCGGTGGTGAAGCCGCGGGCCAGGTAATAGCCCGTCTCGCTGGCGTCATCACGCGGCGAGTTGCCGCCCAGCGCGAACACTTCCAGGCACGCCTGGCGGGTGCTGAACTCGGACAGGTCAAACCCCTCGCTGCGGGCGACGTCGGCCACCGCACGCATCATGATCGTGGTCGACACCGGCAGCTCGATGAGCAGGGCGGCAAAGCCGAAGGCACCGCCGACCGCACCGGAGGTGGCTGCCGCCAATTTGTGCCAGCGGGTCGACGCTCCCTTGCCGGGCGAGTTGTCCATGCTCCACAGGGCTGCCTGCGCCGACTTGGACAGTGCCGCCTGCACCGCACCGTGGATGCGGTTGGAGACCGAACTGGGCAGCGCCTTCACCGCGAACTCCAGCGGCGTACCGACCAGGTTCGCCATGCGCGCGGTCAGGGTCGGCGCTTCCAGCAGCGCCACCGCGCGCTGCAGGTCGGACCAGTCGCGGGCGTCATGGGCGATGTCGCGGGGAAGCAGGATGGGCTCGTTCATGGCGCCGATCTTAGCGCCCGGAAGTTGAACGGTTCGTCGCGGGGTACGACAGAGGGGTCAGAGCCCTTTCCGCAGCAAAGGGATCCGACCCCGGCGCCTTGCCGGCCAGCGGCCGGCACTACCCGTTGGTGTGTCACCCGGTAGCGCCGGGCCATGCCCGACGGCGCCGTTCAGGCAGCCGGCAGGCCCGACAGCGCGCCCATGAACTGGCGGTAGTGGCGCAGCTCGGCGATTGAATCGTGTACATCGCTCAGCGCGGTATGGTTGCTGTTCTTGCCGACGCCGGCGGCCACGCTCGGCGCCCAGCGCTTGGCCAGTTCCTTCACCGTGGACACGTCCAGGTTGCGGTAGTGGAAGTACTTCTCCAGCCTCGGCATCTGGCGATGCAGGAAGCGGCGATCCTGGCAGATCGAGTTGCCGCACATCGGCGAAAGACCGGCCGGAATCCACTGCGCCAGGAAGTTCACCGTCTGCGCTTCGGCCTGGCCCAGGGTGGTGGTGCTGTCCACCACGCGCTGCCACAGGCCGGAACGACGGTGCTGGTTGCGGTTCCACTCATCCATCGCTTCCAGCGTTTCCAGCGGATGGTGGATGGCGAATTCCGGCCCTTCGGCCAGCACGTTGAGCTGGGCATCGGTGACCACGGTGGCGATCTCGATGATCGAATCGTTGTCGGTATCCAACCCGGTCATCTCCAGGTCGATCCAGATCAGTCGCTCGTTGGCCGCGCCGGTGTCCGCCATTGTGTCGCCTCGTTGCTGGGCAGGCGCGCGGCCTACCGGTGAAGGAAAGAGGCGCCCATCATACCCGTTCGCCCCTCAGCCCTCGCCCGCATGGTCTTCCAGCAGCAACGGCGGCTTGCCGCGCTTGGCGCGGAAATAATTGGTCAGGCGCATGCTGGCCTCCTTGGCCAGCACCCCACCGTGGATTTCCACCCGGTGATTGTGCCGGGCATCACCCAGCAGGTCGAACACGCTGCCGCAGGCGCCGGTCTTGGGGTCGCTGGCGCCGTAGACCAAGCGGGCGACGCGTGCATGCACGATGGCCATCGCGCACATCGCGCAGGGTTCGAGGGTCACGTACAGGGTGCTGCCGAGCAGCCGATGATTGGCCAGCCGCGTGCCGCCGGCGCGCATGGCCACGATCTCGGCATGCGCACTGGGGTCGTGCGAGGCGATGTTGAGGTTCCAGCCCTCGCCCAGCAGCTGGCCATCGGCGCCCACCAGTACCGCACCGACCGGAATCTCGTCGAACTCGCGCTGCGCACGCTCGGCCAGCGCCAGCGCATGGCGCATCCAGTGTTCATCGGCGTCGTGCACCGGTACACCCAGGGCATCGGTCATGGCGGTTCTCGCATGTCTGCAGGGCCAGGATGGCCGCCGGGGCCGCATTGTACGCCCGCGGCCGTGCAGGCGGCGCGGGTATAGGCGGTGCCATTGCGCGCGACAGGCGGTCCAAGCAGCGAGCGCGCTGAAGCCAGGCTGCAGGCCTCATACTGAGCCCTTCCGCAAGCACCTTGGTGAACCCATGACCACCCTCCGTCCCTCGCGCGCCGATGACGGCGCCGCCCTCGTCGACCTCTGGCGCCGTGCCGTCGACGCCACCCACGACTTCCTCAGCGCCGAAGACCGGCAGGCCATCGATGCCGAAGTCGCCAGCTTCCTGCCGCAGGCGCCGATGACCGTTGCGGTCGATGCGCAGGATCGGCCACTGGGCTTCATGCTGATCGACGGCACGCACATGGAAGCGCTGTTCATCGATCCGGACGTGCGCGGCACTGGTATCGGCCGGCAACTGCTGCAGCACGCGCTGGCCCGGCATCCGCAGCTGAGTACCGACGTCAATGAGCAGAACGCACAGGCCGTTGGCTTCTACCTGCGCATGGGCTTCGTCGAAACCGGACGTTCACCGCTGGATTCGCAGGGCCGTCCGTATCCTCTGATCCATCTCCGGCACGACGGCTGACATTGGACGGATATTCGAGGCCCGCCCCCGATCATCAGGCCGTGGCTTCGAATGCCGGTGAGTACTGCACCTCTCCCTGCGCCATCGACGGCCTCAGGTGCAGCGCCTGGAAGTACTCTGGCGGAACACCCGGCAGCACCAGGCCCGGCTCGGCGCGGAATCCGAATCGACCGTAGTACGCGGGTTCTCCCAGCAATACGCAGCCCTGCGCCCCCTGCTCACGCAGTGCATCAAGCGCCGCATGCATCAGCGCCGCGCCGACACCCTGCCCCTGCCATCCGGGCAGCACCGAGATTGGTCCCAGGCCAAACCAGCCCGTACTGCCATCGCTGATCGTCACCGGCGACAAGGCAACATGCCCGACGACCTGCCCGTCCTTCTCGGCGACCAGCGAGAGACTCAGCTCTCCACGCGAACGCAGTGCATCCACAATGAACTGCTCGGTGTGGCTGCTGTGTGGGGCTTCGCGGAAGGCTGCCTCGGTGAGTGCGTGGATGACAGCGCGGTCTTCGCGGATTTCAGGGCGGATCGTGCAGTTCAAGGAGAGCGCCTTCAATGAAGTGATGGATATGTGAATGATTGATTTCAGTCACGGATTCAGCCGCAGACCTGCCTCCGGCAGCAATGCCAACGTGATGATCGCGAGCCTTGTGCGGCAAGCGATCCGCCCGGGCAATGCCTCGCCGGGGCGTCAAAAATCCGTCTCCAAGGGTGGCACAGCGCTCCCGGCACGTTCCATAATCGAGAAACCTGCCACCCAGGAAGGATAGATGGACATGGACGCACGATGCAGGCTCGCGCCATGCGTGTAGCTCGCCCCGAACCCAGGGGGCGGCCGCTGCTGGCATTGCTCGCCCTCGTCCCGCTGGCGGCATGTTCGCCCTACGCCGATGCCGAGCGCGACGTCGCCGCGGGTGGACGCGGCCTGGCCAAACTCAACCCGGCGCCGAAGCAGGCCTACGAATTGGTGCTGACACTGAAGGACGCGCCGGGCCCGTTCGCGATCGTGGAGGGCGTGGCCCAGTATGACGTCAGCAACTACGAAGACTGCGGGCGGATACTGCCTGCAACAGGCACTGCGGGCCGCATCACCAGCCAAGAGCCCGTCACCCTGCACAAGGTCAGCGAGAACGAGTACCGCGGTACGTTCTACCTGGACCGCATGCTGGATGAGGACTACTACGGGCGCGGCGCCTGCGTTTGGACGTTGACGGGCGTCGGTGCGATGTTGCGCGCCACGACCAGCAAGGCGGATACGCGATTCCTGACGTTCGTCGACAAGAAGCGCATGGAGAACGACTCGCCTCTGACGCTTTATTACCCGAACCTTGTCTATCCGCGCGCCGACACTGTCGCCAATTTTGGTGCCAGTGGCGAGGAAGCTCCGTCGGGGTACAGCGAAGATCTGCGCGACGCGCTGTTCTCAACTACCACCACTGTGCAGAAGCTCACGCCATGAGCTGCCAGTGCCTCATTCACCCCTATCCCCAAGGAGGCCGACATTGCGCCACAAGATGATTCCGTGCCTTGCTCTGCTTCTGTTGACCGCCTGCCATCCGGAGACCGCCATGAACCAGGAACGTGCCGCTGCTGAAGCCGATGTCGCCCAGGGTGGGCGCGGCCTCGCCAAGCTCAACCCCAGCCCGCGCAAGGCCTATGAACTGGTGCTGCGCCTGAAGGACGCCCCGGGTGATTTCGCTGTGGTTGAAGGCGTGGCCCAGTACGACGTCACCAACGAAGACCAGTGTGGCTATATCGAGCCGGCCACCGGCACGGCTGCACGGATTACCAGCCAGGAACCGGTGGAACTGCGCAAGGTCAGCGATGGTGAGTACCGGGGCACGCTGTATGTGGACCGCATGCTGGATGAAGACTACTACGGTCGTGGCGTGTGCCACTGGGAGTTCACTGGTGCTGGGGCAATGCTGAAGGCAACGGGTGCTGAAGAAGAGACCCGCTTCCTGACTTTCGTCAAGGCCGAACCGCTGACTGAAGGCAAGACCCACACGCTTTATTATCCGGACGCAGCCTATCCGCGGGCACCACTTGCTGCCAACTACCCGGCCACCGGCAAGGCTGACCCGGCTGACTACGTTGCTGAACTTCAGGGCAAGTTGTTCACGATGAGTCTCAGCGCCAGCGAGGTCACCCCATGACCATCAGCACGCAGGATTATGCGGCGCTTTCCGACGATGCCTACAAGGATCGCGCTGTCGGCCGGAGGCGTCCGGGGGAAGAAGAGCTCGTCACGATCAACGGGCATGAATACAAGATTCTCGATCACGTCAATAATCGGCTCAATGGTTACCAAGGCACGGTTTATCAGCGAGCCGACACCAACGAGATCGTTGTGGCTCATCGCGGCACCGAGCAGATAGCTCGTGATGCCATCCTGACCGACGGCGGCATGGTCGTCGCCCGCACCAACGTGCAGGCCCCCGATGCCATCGCTTTGACCAAGAGTGCACTGGATTACGCGAAGCAGGACGCCGCCTTCGGAGGCCGTGCTCCTGAGGTCACCGTCACCGGCCACTCCCTCGGCGGCGCTCTGGCCCAGATCACCTCGCACCATTTCAACGTCAAGGGCGAAACCTTCAACGCCTATGGCGCGGTCAGCCTCAGCTACCGCATCCCGGAAGGCGGCAACACCATGATCAACCATGTCATGGCCTCCGATCCGGTCAGCGCGGCGTCGCCGCACTTCGGCCAGGTGCGCATCTACGCCAGGCCGAATGAAATCAGCACGCTCGCCGCGAACGGTTTCAGCAATCACTCGTTGCGCGCCCTTATCCCCGACCGGCCGATCATCGCCGCAGGCAGCTCGTTCGGCGCGCACAAGCTGGGCAACTTCCTCGGTGACGGCTCGGTGCTGCAGCACCCGGAAACGCAGAAGCTGGCAAAAGACAACGCCAGGATGATCGAGGAATACCGCGACGACGTTGAATCACTGCGCCGTGGTGTCACCCGCGCGGCGCGGGGCATTCCGGGCGGCGCCGTCGACCTGTACGACCACATCCGCGGCCCGCTGCAGCCCGGTGAGCCGGCTCGCCGCGAAGCGGAGAAGAACGGCCATCACACCAGCATGCTGCGAATGGACGATGCCAACCATGTGGGCAACCCACTGTTCAACGACGCGATCCGTGGCGTGCACGCGCAGGATGTCCGCGTCGGCCGGGTACCAGACGTGATGAGCACGCAATTGGCAGGCAGCCTGGCCGCCGAAATGCACGCAGCAGGCGGCAAGCGCATCGACGAAGTGGTCATGAATGCCGATGCCTCGCGCAGCTTCGCCGTGCAGGGCCAGGGCGGCGACCCGGCCCACCTTCGCGTATCGGTAGATACGGCAGTGGCGATGAACACCCCGCTGGAACAGAGCAGCCAGCGCATCGACCAGCAGGCCGCCGACCAGCGCGTTGCGCTGGAGCGCGACCAGCAGCTGGAACAGCAGCGGAACCAGACCCGCAGCCTGCAGGCCTGATGCAGCGCGGGAGCCGGTCAGCCCGGCTCCCGCATCACTTCGAAACTCAGGCTCAGGGGCTGGACGCTGCCATTGGCACGGATGCTCCGGCCGTCACGAACAGATCGGGCCCGGAATCCGGGAATCCGCCACAGGCGCGATCGCCGGGTGCCACCGGGTCACAGGGCCACTGCGCGCGCGCGACCTTCTCGCGCAGCTCGAAGCGATCACCGGTCCAGACCACGAACGCGATGTGCTCACGGTTCCAGTCGCTGTAGGCGCGCGGACCGCCCTTCTGCACTGTCTCCGGGTACTGCACGAACCAGCGCATTGCCGGGCCATACTGCAGTTTGCTGTAGTCCAGGCTGATCCGTCCCTCACGCGACAGCTGGCGCGCACGATCGGCCTCCGTGACCGGGGGCATCGTCGGCATGGCATCGGCGGTCACATCCCGCGGCGCCGCATCCCCGCGGACCTGGTACACACGCTGGGCCACATAAGCCTCGCGGCAATCACCTGCGGGTACGCGGACCGGCTCCGCGCCGTACTCATCCCGGTTGGCAACCTGGTCGCTGCAGGTGAACGGCGCCGACACCAGGTAGAACGTGCTGTCGGCGTCGCGCCCTTCCAGCGAACGCACCCAGATGTCGCCCATCCGCACGATGAAGTCCGGGCGCTGGCCGTAGCCCGGCACCGCCTTGAACCAGGCCTTCTGCCGCACCTCACGCTCGCGCCAGCTGCGCGGCAGGTGGATGTCCTGCACGGGCAGCGCGACCAGCAACGCGGCCAGATGCGCCGGCATGGTGCCCTGGCAGGCGCCAATCAGCAGGTCGCCCTGGGTCGCCAGCCGCCCGGCCAGATCCACCGGGCAGCGGGCACCGAGCGCCCGCTCGGTCGCCTGCTCGGGCGGCAACGGCACGATGGCCAATGCGGGCGGTGAGGGTGCTACCGCGGGAACGGTTGGCTCGACGGCGGCAGGCGGTGCCGTCCCTGCAGGCGCATCAGCGATCGCCTGTGCCGTGGCGTGCGTTTCCGCGACGGGCGGCGCTGCCTCCTGAGCCTGTGCCGAGGCTGCGGCAAGTCCAAGTGACAGCAGCCAGAGCGGCGGCAGGCGGCGCGCGGATGCATTGCAGCGGGCAGCGGCTTGCAGGGCATTCAAGGGAACGATTCGCATGTGGTGTCCTTACGGGTTAGTTTCCATGTCGGCGCCACAGGGCGCCACGCGTCGTACGTAAAGCGCCAGCGGGCACCCTGCCCGCCGGCATCGGCGTTACAGGGATCGAGAACGCTGCTCCTGCTCGCGGGCGAGCGCGGCCGTCGGATCCTGCTGCGCAACACTAGCCGCCAACTGCTGGCTGCTCTGCGCCAGAGGCTGCTGGGAGGCCTGCTCCCGGTCAACGGACGCACGCAGCATGGCCGGATCACCCAGCGCACCCTGCACTGCAAACAGCGTACGGCCGTCGCTACCCGCCAGCAGATGATCGATACGCGACAGGCCGGCCTTCTGCGCCCCCAGCGCCAATGCGCCAGCGGTATTGTCGAGCTCCTGTGCACTGCGCAGTCCACTTTGTGGCCCCATCTGCTGCAGGTGCCGGCGCGCATCCTCGAACAATGCGTTGCCGGGCTCACCGGCATGCGACATGTCGCGTGCAATGGTCTGCGCCGGCGCACCGACTTCGCCGCGATCCAGTCGCGCCATCACGTCCGGCGTCAACTTCTGCTGCCAGACCTCAAATCTTTGCCGGCGCGCCTCGATGCCATTGAGCGCGCCGTTGAGCGCATAAGTTGCTTCTCGCACATCATGGCGCGCCCCCTCCGGCACCCGTGTCTGCCACTGCCATACGGCAATACGGCCTGCGTGCTCGGGCTGCGCTGCCAGCTCCGGGTGATTCACCAGGTCCAGATCCAGCGCCTTGCCGGCACGCTCGTAATTCTCCTTGCCGACCAATGGCAGATAGCCGCGGCCGTGGTACTTCAGAGCGTCACCAGGCGCGTCGTTGCCCATGCGCCCGCCGTACATCAGCTCAGCCAGGTTTTCCGGGCGACCACGCAGCGCTTCCTGGCGGGCGCTCTCCAACGCGGCGTTGCCATTGCGCCATGCAGCCTCCACCGGGATCTGCGAGATTCCCCGGGTGAAGTTGAAGCTCTCGTTGAGCCGGCTCAAGCCGCGCGACTCGTGCCCTGCCTGGGCCATGAAATTGGCCAGTTCAAGCGGGGAGTCGATGCCGGCTTTGGTCGCCTGTCGCAACAGCTGCGACTCTCTATCGGTCGACACAGTGCAACTCCTGAATCTTCATCAGCGCGGATTCCCTTCCGCCGGTTGGAGCTTGGCTCATGGAAGCGACACCTCGGCAACACTGGATGGGTCGAAGTCCTCGAACCTCACCCTGCCCAGCTCCGCCGCCGAGTAATCCCGGATGTTGGTCGCTTCGGTCTCGATATCCACGACCTTGCGTCTCACCCCGTCAACCCAGCAGGCCTCGTCCGCGGGCGCATAGCGGAACCGGTAGGTGCTGCTCCAGCGCTCGCGGCTACCGCCGTTGGTGATCACGCTGAAGGTGCCCTTCTCGACCATTGCATACGCAAAAGGGTCGCCGGCCAGGCCACCTCGGGTGGAACACGGCACCAGCTTGTCGTTGCGCGCGGCCAGCTGCCAGCGCCCGCGCCCATCACCGCGCAGCAACAGCAGCACCCGGTTTGGCCCGTGCTGGCCGGGCACCAGCCCTTCCGGCGTCGGCTGGTCGATGACCAGCAGCTGATACTCGATGCCATCGCCGTTGAGTTCGCCCCTGACGGCTTCCAGCAGGTTCGCACCGGACGGAACAAATGCCAGGGCATCGTCCATGTGTGCGCCAACCCTGTCTTCCATCCCCTCCCACTCCTTCAATGTGGTCATGCCGATACCCGCCTCCCTGCCCAGCCGGAATGCGGTACTCCGGCTTATCCGCGATCGCGCGGACAGGGATCATAGCCTTGCGTACGGCAAGACCGCGATGATGGCGAGCGTTACCCGATGCAGGGGCTGACAGAGTCCTCATTGGACGGAAGAACTCCTGCATTCGGCGGCACTGGCGCGTCATTTTCATGACGCGCGAGGAGCTTACCGCGAGGCGTTCTGCCGCGTCGAAGTCCGAGGAAATCGAAAAGCGGAATTGATCACAGAAAACGAGGCTTAGCGTGAATGGCGCCTTACCTGATCAACAGATCTGCCGTGCAGGCCGTTCTGGCGATCCCGCATTGCCCCTGCGGCAGCTGCCTCCATGCCGCCTTCGCGTTGCATTGCTGCATAGCGACAATGACCGCTCCCTGTTCGGACATGGCGGTGGCAACGCTGGTGGTTTCAGTGCCCAGGCCCGCGTGGGCGACCGCCACGCATTGCGCCTGGAACAGGGTCGCCAATGTGCATTCGCCCTTCCCGAACTCCTTGCACTCCTTCATGGATGCGCGCTTGGCCTTGCTCCGCGAACGCATCGAGTTGCTGATGAAGGTATCGCCGCGGGCATCCATTGCCACGCCGCGCACGGTCTGCGCCCAGCTGGGGCGATTGTTGTACGGAGAGCCCGAGCTGTTCACCGGAATGGGTGCACAGCCCTGTACACCCTGGCCAACGATGGGATACATGCCCTGCGGGCAGTTGCCTTCGGCAAGCGCGTTGAATGGCAACATGCCTGCAATCAGCAGGCACGGGAGGAAAGCGAGGTGGATTCGTTTCATGGGGAGACTCATCCCTTTGCTGCCCATTGTGAAAGGTGGGACGGCCTGAGCAGACGATCGTTGCCCAAACTTGCCTCCCGGATTGGGAGGGCTCCGCAGAGCAAACAAGGCCCAGGCTGGCCGGGTACCAGATCATTGGAGAACTCGGCGATTCCAACCGGAGTGCTCTGCAAGCCCCATGGTCGCGCAGCCACGCTGAACGCTCAAGGTCAATCGCGTCAGACTGTGCATCAACGCAGGCTAGACTGAAGTAAATCACCCAGTTGAAATAGAGCCGGGGCACAGCAAGTTACTGGCGATCACATAGACGCCGTCGCACCAATATCGCCTTCACGTCGGCATGTCGAAGCTTGCCCTAGCCGTTGCCCTGAGCAATCAACACGCTCCAGATACTGGCTGTCAGGATCCTTTAGCTAGAACGCCTCATAGACCGGCTCAGAACACGCTGAGTAGGCGACTTTGCATTGCGTTCCAGCCGGATCCACGCAGATCTTTTGTGCCTGCGCAATGGCTTCCTTCAAGTCTTGACCGCTCGCAACGCCACCACGCGCCCCATTGCCTTGGCTCTGAGGAACGACCCAAGCGGCGCACTGGTTTCGGTACGCGATGAGTATTCGGCAGTCGCGAGCAGCGCGCATGCCGCATCCCTCGAGAGCGACACGCTCCGCATCCTCTTTCGTCGCCCTCCCTGTCGCCACGCCTGCTTCGTTCGTACTGGGCGAGGAAGCAATGGCACCCCACGTCTTATGCCACTGGCCAGCGGGTTCCGCCCCACGGGCGCTCCCCCCCGCTCCAGGGATGGGGGCACACCCCCCCACCCCTTGATCGCCGATGGGGTACTGGCCGGCCGGGCATCGGCCCTCCGCATTGGCGTTATTGGCAACGAGGAGTGCAGCAAACAGCAGCGTCAGAGTCACGAACGCCGGATTACCGCGTAAAGGTTTGAAATCGGCCATTGTCTTGAATCTCTGAAAATTCACGGCGCCTCAGTCTCACAACTCATTGAGCTGTTGCATTTCCTCGCATACCTGGGCTTTGAGTCGGAGCAATCGCGTTATTGACAACAGGGGAGGTTGCTGCGACAGGCGCCCCCACCGAACCACGATCTCCCGACGGCGCCGGCGGCGGAGCCGACATGCCCGGCGGACGACCGTCGGCACTCGGCGAGGCACTTGCGCCACCGCCTATCTGCGAATATGCCATGAAGGTACCCAGGGTGCCCTGGAAGAACATCGCTGCCATTGGGGGTGTAGTCAGGATCAACGCGGTGAGGATCAGGCCCATGCCTCCCTGCTGCATCGCCTGGCTGGTCATGCCGTCGGACATGCTTTCCTTGAGGATGAACTCCTGCACCAGCGCTGTGGTCCAGAAAGTGGCCGCTACACGTACCACCATGTCCAGTGCAATGGAGACCATCGCTGCAAGTACGGCCATGGAGAACATCGTGCCGATGCCGTAGAACAGCCAACGTTGGAACAACTGCTTGGTCTGGTCGAACAACAGGCAGAGGATGAACAGGGGGCCAAAGCCGATGAACAGCGCCATGGCGATTTCATACAGCATCAGCATCGCACCAGCGGTGATGGCTGGACCTGCGGTGCCCATGCCGATGAAGAACAGTGCCCGCTTCTTGTCCTCCAGCAGCTCCCCGTCATTCATGATCTGGATGGCGTCGATACTGGAAAGCGCCACCTGCATCCATGCCAGGCTCTTGTCGATCTGAGCTTCGGGTGACTCGTTCGAGCCCGTCACAACCTTCGTGATTTCTGCCTTGACGTCGTGGGTGAGGAAGCTCTGCAGGTTGGTGCCGAACGCGCCCATCGTGGTGGCCGCGCTGACGATCAACGCCGCACGCGCCATATTTGTCACCAATACCATCATTGAGTCCCGGCTGCGGCCGGTCACGATGCGGAAGCCCTGCACCAGCACCCACAGGGTCATGAGCGTGAGGGCGATGCCGCCGACCCACTGCATCATTTCCCCCATCATGTCGATGCCGAACTTGTTTATCTTTCTTCGCAGGAAGTCGAAGATGAACTTGAAGAACACGAAATCCCCGATCGACTGGACACGCGCAACGTGCCCCATCAAATCCTGGAATCCGCCATTGAAGTCAAAATTGGCAATCGACCTGATCATTTCCGCAATCCCTTGATGTATCCCTACCGGACAACCTCATGGAGCGGGTGCCTATGCACCTGCCCCAAGCGGCGTCAGTCGACGTGCAAAGCGCGTTCCAATGCAGCCGTCTTGACCAGCTGCGAGATGACGCCCGGCTTGCCCTTCAATGCCACGCGCGCCAGCACGCGCTGATTGGCCATCATTGACTCCTGATAGGCGTCGTAGGACCGCATGCGCGCCTCCCACTCCTGCTGCAGCTTGGAAATATCGTTTGCCGTACGCAGGGAGTCACTGTTCACGGCCGAAAGAGTTCCCGCAAGATTGCCATCGGCGCCGCCTCGCCAGCCCATGATCTCAGACAACGACGCGTTGATACTGGGAATGGTCTTCTCGATGAAATCCACCGTCTCGTTGCGCTTCCGGTTTTCCATCATCTGGATGTTGACGCACAGCTGCTGCTGCTGCGCGTAGAGATCACCGGAGGTATCCAGCACAAACTTCTTCAGCAGGCTGCCAGCGCTGAAGCCCGCAGATGTACGGCAGAGGTCGGCGACCATATAGTCGTCTGGAACCCGCTCCAATGTGGCGCCTGGCGGCAAGCCGAAGTTGTTGATCATGCCCTGGATCTGGACAAGCGCGTTCTGATATTCCTGGAACGTCCTTCTCCAGCGATCAACCTGAGCCGCATACTCCAGCCCATCAGCCTTGAGCTGTGCTTTTCCTTGGGCAACATCCTTCAGCGCCTGCGCGAGATTACTGAAGTCGATAACAGGGTAGCCACCGGCCGAAACCGACGTGGCGGAGAACATGACCATGCTCCCCAGCAGGATGGCTGCCAGGCGCTTCTGACGCAGACCGCGGTGGCGCTTGTGAATTCGGGATGTCATGCTCATGTTCTTCTCCAGGGGAATGGATTTCATTCGGCGCTGTCTGATCCAGGGCTTTCAAGCCGCATCGGTTTCGGCAGAGGCCTTGGCTCTACCAGAGCCCTTTCGGTTCTTGTAGAAGTCCTCCAGCCACTGCTCCGGCGTCAGCTCATCCACGGTGATCCGATTGCGGACTGCAGCCGTCTGCAGCACCCGATGCATGATGTCGATGTTGTCGGTCGAGGCCGAGATCACCGACAGGATGTCGTCCATGCCACGCAGGTTGAGCTGGCAGACACTGGAGGCATGGCCCTGCTTGACCAGGAAGCAGCGCGAGCGCTCGTCCAGGGCGGTAACCACCCTGAACTCGGCCTCGGTCAGCTTCAGGCCGTCCATGTAATCGCTCTTGCTGGCATTCGGGTTCGGCAGCAGGATCAGCGTGGCGGTCTGTTCGATCAGCGCGGCGGAGATATCGCTCTTCAGCGCGTCCTCCGGGCTCTGCGTCGCGAAGATGCCCAGACCGTTCTGCTTACGGATGGTCTTCTGCTTGTTCTTCGCGAATTCCTTCAGGCCACCCTCGCCGTCCAGGATCTTCCAGAATTCGTCCATCACGTAGATCAGCGGACGACCATCGATCAGCGACTCCAGGCGGTGCAGCAGGTAATTGATGACCGGCACGCGCACTTCGGGATTGTCGATGATGTCGGTGTAGTCGAAGCCGATGATATTGGCCTTGCTCAGGTCGACGGTATCCACCGGATTGTCGAACACCCAACCCAGCGAATTGCCCGAGGTCCAGCGGCGCATGCGCGCGTAGAGCCCATCGTCGCCCATGTTGGGCAGGCTCTTCTGGAAGTTGGTCATGCTGCGCAGGTGCATCGGCGTATCGAGCATGCTTTCCACTGCGCGGTAGATGTCCTCTTCCTCACGAGCACTGTACTCACGCTTGCCGGCCAGCACCTTGATCAGGTCGGCCAGGAACTGCACGTTGGCTTCGTTGTTCTCGCACTGGAACGGGTTGAAGCCGGTCGGCGCGCCGTTCTCCAGGGCCAGATAGTTACCACCGCAGGCACGGACGAAGATCTCCGCACCACGGTCCTTGTCGAAGAAGAAGATGGTCGGCGACGGCTCGTACTTCTGCACCTGGCTGAGCAGGAAGTTGATCAGCGCGGTCTTACCGGTACCGGACTTGCCGATCACCATGGTGTTGGCGATCGCCTTCTCCCCCAGCGAGTTTTCCGACGGATGGGTCGCGTGGAAATTGAAGTAGTACGGCTGGCCGTTGGTGGTCTGCAGCGTGGTGACGCAGTCGCCCCATGGGTTGTTGTGCTGCTTGCCAGTGGCGAAGTTGTGCAGCGGCGACAGGCCCAGGAAGTTCAGCGAGCTGACATTGGCCAGGCGGGTGCGATAGCGCCAGTTGCCCGGCAGCTGCGAATAGAAGGACGAGGTGACTCCCTGATCAGCGCCGACAGCACGGGGACCGGCTCAGTGACGCGATTGATCAAGTAGTGGATCAGGTCTTCGTGCTGAACATGGCCGCCTACAGCCTGGTCTCGATGCGCACCTTCGGACAGATGTGCGTGCAGAACGGAGAACCGACATGGAAACGACCGAAATAGCACCCAATCTGACCGCGTGAATCATCGGGTGTTTTCCGGCAGCCTGCTAGCCCAGGCGAATCGCAACGCGGGGCTGTTCTTGGGTTTGCTCCTGGGCGTGGTCTTGCTGGGCGACCTGCTGTGCCTGCGAAACCTGTTCGGCCTTGGCGAGCGACTGCTCTACCGGCGTATTGATTGCCTCGCTGATTGGAACCGACGCGCGCAGGTGTGCCGGATTGTCGAGTGCTCCCTGCACAACGAACATGCGAGGGGCTGAGCCATCGCTGGGTGGATTGCCCAAGACCACATGATCGACGCGTTCCATGCCGCTGCTCTTGGCTGTTACTAGCAGGCTGGCGGTTATCCGCTCGCTGGTTTCATCGAAGCTGCGCCCGTGCCTGGCATCCACGGCGGATACGCCGTCGCGAATCTGCCGGTAGAGCGCATGGTCGGGGTGGCCTTCCTTCCTGGGATCCAGGCCTGCCTTGTCCAAGGTTGATTCGATGCTTTCCTGCAAAGGGTTCCTGGGAGAGAAAGCGGGATTGCTGAGAGAGGGCGAGCCATTGTCGGTTGCATCCTGGATCAGTTGCTCGCCAGGCCTGAGCGCATTCCGGGCCCGCTGCTCGGCTTCAGCTGCGCGACGGGCGTATGCCCCGGCTTCCTCAACATCGCGCAGGTAATTGATACCGTCGCGCAGCAGACCGGGGCCGCCGCCGACAAGCACGGTCGCTCCCGCACGCAGTTGATGAACATCACTGCGATAGTCGGCAATCCGGCGCAGGTCCTCAGGATCCGTAACCCGGGCCTGTGGGTTGTCCAGTACAGACAGCGCCGGCCCCTTGTCGGTCATGCGGTCAAGGAAATGAACCATGCGATGGGAGTCACCCAGCTGGACCGCCACGGCGGCGGACATGACATGGCCGCTTCTCATCGCAAGCGATCCGAGCGCGGCGATGCGCTGGCCCTGCTCGGCATGGCGAAGAACCTCCAGTTCCTTGGGCAGCGCATACATCTCGACCTTGCCGTAATGAGGGCCGGCCGCACTGACCAGGTCGCCTGCCATCACATGGTTGGTGAAGGGTGCCGCGTTGGATGGCTGGCCTTCAGGAAGGCGATATGCCAGCCCGGCAGCACCGTAAGGATTGAAGGCGTCGCCGGGGAGGTTGTAGCGGTGGGCAGTGATCTGCGCGAGTGCGCCGCCGAGGGAGTGGCCGGTGACGTACACGGGTCCAATCCCCTTTTCATCGGCCAGCTTGATGGCCTGCCTGGTCAGGGCGAGGGCGTCGCCGAGTTGCGCGTTGACTCTGGCGGTGACCATCGCAGCGTCAATGCTGCCATCTAGAAGGAGCTGGCGATCAAACTCGGTGCCGCGATGGGCAATGATGACTTCGTCGGTTTCAACTTTGCGATAGACAGTGCCTTGGTAACCAGTGCTGGAATCCCGTCTAGCTAAGATCTCGTACTCGATTCCTGCAATGGTGACGGACGCGGCATCCGGAGATAACCCATTGTAGACATGATCCGAGAGTGTAGCGCTGGTAATAGGGTTCATGGGGCATCTCCTTGAACTCGTGAGGAGATCTCTATGGGGAAGTACTTTGGGCGATCTGCGAGTGGGCGCTTGTCAAACATCGTCTTGGACAGCGTCCAGGCCCGTTCAGGTGTCTGCCCTGGGATGAGAGGTTCTAGTTCCTTCTCTACGTAAGTCGTAGAGCCTCCCGTGTCTTCAATTTTCTGGAAAGAGGCGCCGACTGTTGCGTAGATTGTGCGTCCATCAATGATCATCGGGAACGAAGCCTGCACAGTATTCGGCATCCAGTTGCATGGGCCGCGCCCGTAATAGTCAACGACCGCCATCCCGTCTTTGAACACGGTGGTGGTGAACTCAGTGTCGCTTATTCGCCGCGCTTTGAACTCAACTGAATGCCATTTAGGTTCGTAATGCACGCCCTCGTAGTTGTTGATCGGAGGGAGGCAAAGCGAGTCGATCTCGTACAAGACGGTGATCGTGGGGGTTGGGACATCCACGGGTGCATCGTGGACCCGAATCACAATCGGCAGCGCATCCTTGGGCGTAGGATTTTCGCGGTAGACTGGATATGAGCGTTCCTTGTTGCAGCCTGGAATGGCCAATGTGACCAATGCGATCAACGCAACATGAGCAAGGCTGGGGATGGATTTCAGCATGAGCGGTCCATGTCGCTGGTGGAGGTACCACGCGGGCGCGTCGGTACAGCGCTATTACGGAGCATGGTTCTCCACGCGTGAAACTGCCGACGGGGTTGCCTTGCTCGGTGAACAGCGGAATAGCGGATTACGCCGCAGACGACGGTGCCATGAAGAGCATCTCGGGGCAAATGCGACAGATTGCGCATTTCATGCTGGCTGCATCCCGATGCTCCTTCCTTGCGATCAGGTGGCACGAGGCTTTGCGGCGTATCGTTCATCGGCGTTCCACTGCTCAGCGACATCTGACTATACGACCCGCTACACCTGTGCTCCAAGTCCTCAGTACTACGGGCAGGCGCCAGTCCCCGGCATCGGGCGCATCACTGTGTCGTTGGATAATCCCCAAGATCAAGACTGACATAGTCGAACTGAGAGAAAAATGCGACAGCTGGACTGGCAAGCTTCTGCAGCATTGGTACGCGCTGAGCGCCCCATCGATGGAAGAGGCGCTGTATGACACGGCGGTGATGCGCCGATTTGCCGGCATCAAAACCTGGAGCGCATTCCAGACGAGACCACGATTCTCAATTTCCGCCGGCTGCTGGAGACCCATGGGCGGGGCGCGCAGATGTTCGAGAGCGCCTTCGCTTCCCTTGCTCGCCGAAGGCTTATCCGGCGTGTGGTAGCTACCCGGCGGCTGCCCACTCGGGCCCGGCGCCTGCGCAGCCGGGCCGCCACCTATCTGCGAATATGCCATGAAGCTACCCAGGGTGCCCTGGAAGAACATCGCCGCCATTGGGGGAGCGATCAGGATCAGGGTCGTGAGGATGATGAACAGCGCCGGCACGACCTCCTAGAGCAGCAACATCAAATCCCAGAAGGCCACAAGGCAACGAACTGAGGTGAATATGTGTCAGTGCCAAACCAGTATCACAGAGGCAAACCCGGCACTTCACCAGCGAACAGAGCAATACCAAGTGCGGCCTGCACCATTCCGATCTTGGCGGGGGGCTCGTCATCGCAAAAATAGACGCGCTCAGAAAGTGGAATGCAGCCTGGCCGAAGACCTACTCGTCTCAGAAGAACTGCCCTCATTTGGATTGCAGCCATGACCAAGGCATCATAAAAACACTTCCGGCATTCCAAATGCCTGAGCACCTTGCCGCGCCATCGCCGCGCCCCATCGCTTAGAAGCTACCTAGCCACAACACTCAAGCCGAATGTTTCAAGGTCAAGTCAACCTTCATAGTAAGTCTGTCAATACCGTACAACACCAATCAGCGTGAGACATGCAGGCGCGCACTTGCCCGACCCTAACGATCAGAAGGCCTTGAACTCCGACATGCTGCAGCCCGAATACACCACACTGCAAAGCTGTCCCGCACCGTAGGCTTGGCACTGGGTGATTGCCATATCCTTGGCCTTACTTTCAGTCTCGGCCGTCACCGCCATTGACTGACCGGATGAGCGAGCGAGCGACTCTGCTGATGGATCCGCAATCGCCACACATTGATTGTGATAGGCGAGCCTGAGCTTGCACTGCTTCCCCCCCAAGCGATTACATTCAGCCATTGCGGCACTAACCGCCCGACGTTTCGACTTCATTGAGAACGCCGCGCCGGTAGTAAGCGTGCTCGAATCCTCTGCGATGGCTCCCCACCTTGTCTCCCACTTCCCCGTTGCAACCGGCCCCTGCTGTCCATCAGAAGCACCGCCGCCAGGAATCGGAGCACATCCTGGTGCACGGCTGTCGCCTATTGGGTACTGGCCAGGAGGGCACCTACCCTCGGCAAACGCAACGAAGGGCAAAGCAAACAACAGAAGCACAGCAACAAGCATTTTCACAGCACCCTCCGTTCAACCTAAGTAAGCACTAGACATAGGGAAGAGCCCCCATGCAATCTACCTCAATCTGCATTTCCTAACTTTCGACCGTTAGAGTTCGAAACTCCAGCTTCAGACACTGCCCCAACAGTTCTTGTCATGTTCTGCTGGACAGTATCCACTTGCGATCCGCTCGACGTTGAATGGCTATTTACCGTCTGCGCCGGCGTATACGAACCCGGCGGCTGGCCCTGCGGACCCGGCTGGCCAGCAGCAGAGCCACCGATCTGGGAGTATGGCGCGAAACCACCCAAGGTCCCCTGGAAGAACATGGCCGCCATTGGGGGCGCAGTCAGAATCAAGGTCGTCAGGATCAATCCCATGCCGCCCTGCTGCATCGCCTGGCTGGTCATGCCGTCGCTGGAGGCGCCTTCGAGCAGGAACTTGTTGACCAGGGCGGTGGACCAGAACGCGGTCGAGACACGGATCACCATGTCCAGCGCGATCGATACCATCGCTGCCAGTACCGCCATCGAGAACATCGTGCCGATGCCGTAGAACAGCCATCGTTGGAACAGCTGCTTGGTCTGGTCGAACAGCAGACACAGAATGAACAAAGGACCCAGGCCGATGAACAGCGCCAGCGCGACCTCGTAGAGCAGCAACATCGCACCAGCGGTGACGGCCGGACCGCCCGTGCCCAGGCCGATGAACCACAGCGCCCGGGTCTTGTCCGCCTGCAACCCTGGATCATTCAGGATCTTGATGCCATCAATGCTCGACAGCGCCACCTGCATCCACGCCAGGCTCTTGTCGATCTGGTCTTCCGGCTGCTGGTCCTTGCCGGTCACCACGTGGGTGATCAGGCCTTTGACGTCCTCGTTGAGGAATTTCTGCAGGTTGCTGCCGAACATCGCCATGCTGGACATCGCTATGCTGGTGGCAACGGTGACGATCAACGCAGCACCGCACACATCGCGGCATCAGCATCCATCAAGAGTGAGGCTACGGAAGGATCAGTACGCCTTGAAATACGGCTCCGTGCAACCGCTGTAAACAACCTTGCACGCCGCCCCCCCCGTAACTTGACAGTCCTTGAGAGCGCGGGCCTGAGCCACGCCCACATCAGCACCAGTATGGATCTTCGTACCACGCCCCCCACCAGCGGTAGCCGCAGCTACACACGTGTTCTTGAATGCTAGATCGATCCGACAATCACTAGCCCCCCATTGGGCGCACTGTGCGAGAGCATCCTTCTGAGCATCAGACTTGCTGAATTTTCCCATCGAAACTCCCGCATCACCTGACGCGGAGCTGGAGAGCGCGCCCCAAGTTTTGATCCAGCGACCAGTTGGCCTGGGGCCAGATTCCGCCCCCCCCCCTCCCGCTGGAATTGGCGCACAGCCAGGCGCTCTGTCATCTCCGATTGGGTACTGACCGGGCGGGCACCTACCCTCTGCCAGCACTGGTCCGGCAACAACCGATAGAGCAGCCATAGTACAAACGACTATCACGGCGCGGAAAATCGGGGCGATCGATTGAATACCTGATCTGTAGCCGTTTCTCATCTTGAATCCTTTGCCGTGACTGCGACACCTCGCTGCCCAGTATCTTGACTTACACCTGAGGCCCCACTGTTCACGCCCCCCATTCGACTGTAGTCAGCGCCGGAACTACCGCTACCACCATGATCATTCGATTTGGGAGCCGGCGGCGTATACGAACCCGGCGGCTGGCCCTGCGGACCCGGCTGGCCAGCAGTAGAGCCACCGATCTGGGAGTATGGCGCGAAACCACCCAAGGTCCCCTGGAAGAACATGGCCGCCATTGGGGGCGCAGTCAGAATCAAGGTCGTCAGGATCAATCCCATGCCGCCCTGCTGCATCGCCTGGCTGGTCATGCCGTCGCTGGAGGCGCCTTCGAGCAGGAACTTGTTGACCAGGGCGGTGGACCAGAACGCGGTCGAGACACGGATCACCATGTCCAGCGCGATCGATACCATCGCTGCCAGTACCGCCATCGAGAACATCGTGCCGATGCCGTAGAACAGCCATCGTTGGAACAGCTGCTTGGTCTGGTCGAACAGCAGACACAGAATGAACAAGGGACCCAGGCCGATGAACAGCGCCAGCGCGACCTCGTAGAGCAGCAACATCGCACCAGCGGTGACGGCCGGACCGCCCGTGCCCAGGCCGATGAACCACAGCGCCCGGGTCTTGTCCGCCTGCAACCCTGGATCATTCAGGATCTTGATGCCATCAATGCTCGACAGCGCCACCTGCATCCAGGCCAAGCTCTTGTCGATCTGGTCTTCCGGCTGCTGGTCCTTGCCGGTCACCACGTGGGTGATCAGGCCTTTGACGTCCTCGTTGAGGAATTTCTGCAGGTTGCTGCCGAACATCGCCATGCTGGTGGCAACGCTCACAATCAACGCCGCGCGCGCCATATTGGTCACCAGCACCATCATGGAGTCGCGACTGCGGCCGGTGACGATCCGGAAGCCCTGGATCAGTACCCACAGCGTCATCAGCACCAGGGCAATACCACCGACCCAGGACATCATGCGCCCCATCAGGTCGATGCCGTAGTCACTGATCCTGTCGCGCAGGTAATCCATGATCAGCTTGAAGAAGACGAAATCGCCGATCGACTGGACACGCACAGCGTAGCCCAGCAGATCCTGCAATCCGCCTGAGAAATCAAAGTTGGCCAGCCACCTGATCGTCATTTCCACAATCCCTTGGTAATTCCGTTACTGCATGAAATGCCGCATTGCTTTGCAGCGCATGTCTACGTATTAGCGGCCTGCAATCACTTGACGCTGAGCGCGGCCTTCAGTGCGGTGGTCTTGACCATGTCGCTGATCAGCTGCTTGGTCGGGTCCCCCTTCAATGCGGCCTGCGCCACCACCTTCTGGTTGGACTCCATGACCTCGATATAGGCATCATAGGATTTCATCCGCGCTTCCCAGCTCTGGGCAAGTGCGGCAATGTCATTGGCGGTGCGGAGCGATTCGCTGTCGGCACCCTGCACGGTGCCCTGATCGTTGTTGGTCAGGCGGATCTTGAGGATGCGGGTCAAGGAGTTGTTGATGCGCGGAACGGTCTGGGTCAGGAAATCGATCGCGTCGTTGTACTTGCGGTTCTGCATCATCCGGATGTTGACGCAGATCTGCATCTGCTGCTCCTTCACATCCGCCTGCGGATTGAACACGAACACCTTGAAGGCGGACTCCAGGCTGAAGTCCAGCGCCTTGCCGCAGGTTTCGGCAACCAGATAGTTCGGTGCCACCGGCACCAGCGGCGCGCTGTCGGGCATACCGAAGCTGTTCACCGCCGCCTGCACCTGGATCAGCGCCTGGCGATACTGCTCCAGCGTGCGGATCCAGCGGGTGTTCTGCTCGACGTACTCGGCCGCGTCCTGCGCTTTGGCCGCGTAGACGGTCGCCTCGGTCTTGTAGGTGTTGATCTGATTGAGCAGGTGCTGGATGAGGCTGGTACCGGTCTCCTGCACGGGAATCCAGGCGCTGACATTGCCGGTGCCGAGCGCCATCATGGCTGCCACGGTCATCGCTGCAAGACGGGGCGCGCGGCGGCGGGGCGAGGAAGCTTGCTTGGTATTGTTCATATCAGTCTCCATTGATCGGAACTCGTAGTCTTCGGGCAGGCCGTCTCGCGGATCAGGTAACAGTGTCGCGCGCTGCGACAGCCGCCTTGCCCGAGCCCTTTCGATTCTTGTAGAAATCTTCAAGCCACTGTTCCGGCGTCAGCTCATCCACCGTCACCCGTGCGCGTACCGCAGCTGTCTGCAATACCCGATGCATGATGTCGATGTTGTCAGTGGACGCCGAGATCACTGACAGGATGTCGTCCATGCCACGCAGGTTGAGCTGGCACACGCTGGAGGCATGACCCTGCTTGACCAGGAAGCAGCGCGAGCGCTCGTCCAGGGCGGTAACCACCCTGAACTCGGCCTCGGTCAGTTTCAGGCCATCCATGTAATCGCTCTTGCTGGCATTCGGGTTCGGCAGCAGGATCAGCGTGGCGGTCTGTTCGATCAGGGCGGCGGAGATATCACTCTTCAGTGCATCTTCCGGGCTCTGCGTTGCGAAGATGCCGAGACCATTCTGCTTACGGATGGTCTTCTGCTTGTTCTTCGCGAATTCCTTCAGGCCACCCTCGCCGTCCAGGATCTTCCAGAACTCGTCCATCACGTAGATCAGCGGACGACCATCGATCAGTGACTCCAGGCGGTGCAGCAGGTAATTGATGACCGGCACGCGCACTTCGGGATTGTCGATGATGTCGGTGTAGTCGAACCCGATGATATTGGCCTTGCTCAGGTCGACGGTATCCACCGGATTGTCGAACACCCAGCCCAGCGAATTGCCCGAGGTCCAGCGGCGCATGCGCGCGTAGAGCCCATCGTCACCCATGTTGGGCAGGCTCTTCTGGAAGTTGGTCATGCTGCGCAGGTGCATCGGCGTATCGAGCATGCTCTCTACAGCGCGATAGATATCCTCTTCCTCGCGGGCGCTGTACTCACGCTTGCCGGCCAGCACCTTGATCAGGTCGGCCAGGAACTGCACGTTGGCTTCGTTGTTCTCGCACTGGAACGGGTTGAAGCCGGTCGGCGCGCCGTTCTCCAGGGCCAGGTAGTTGCCTCCGCAGGCCCGCACGAAGATTTCCGCACCACGGTCCTTGTCGAAGAAGAAGATGGTCGGCGACGGCTCATACTTCTGCACCTGGCTGAGCAGGAAGTTGATCAGCGCGGTCTTACCGGTACCGGACTTGCCGATCACCATGGTGTTGGCGATCGCCTTCTCCCCCAGCGAGTTTTCCGACGGATGGGTCGCGTGGAAATTGAAGTAGTACGGCTGGCCGTTGGTGGTCTGCAGCGTGGTGACGCAGTCGCCCCACGGGTTGTTGTGCTGCTTGCCAGTGGCGAAGTTGTGCAGCGGCGACAGGCCCAGGAAGTTCAGCGAGCTGACATTGGCCAAGCGTGTGCGATAGCGCCAGTTGCCCGGCAGCTGCGAATAGAAGGACGAGGTAACCGCCAGGTCTTCCTTGGTCGACACGAAGCCGGCGTTGGATAGCTCGGCGCGGGTCGAAGCGACGTTCTGCGACAGCTTGGCCTGGGTGTCGCCGTAGACCGCCATGATGAAGTGGTATTCACCCAGCACGAAGTTGCCCGACGACAGCTGATCCATCGCCTGGTCCAGCTCGACGATCTGGCTCACCGCCTTGTCGCCGGAGGAGATCATCATGCCCTTGGTGCGGTCGAGCACCTTGAGCGCGTCCTGACGCCCCATCGGGCTGAACGAATGGGTGATGACGTACTCGTAGTCCAGGTACTTCAGGCCGTTGAGGATGCCCGGGTAAGTTCCCTCGGCATACTCCTTGATGTTCAGGATGGCGCCGAAGTGGTTGGCACCATTGGGGGTATTGATGACGAAGTCACCGGTCTTGGACGAGAACATGTGCCGGCTGACCGGCAGGTAGTCCTTGATTGGTGCCGACAGCACCGGGACCGGCTCGTCAATGCGATTGATCAGGTAGCCGAACAGCTCCAGCGTTTCCGAGAACACCACGCCATTCTTGGCCTCATACATGCCCAGGCGATACGGCGCGTAGTCGCGGATCACGGCCTCGACGTTGCCGGCCAGTTCCATCAGCTTTTCGACTGCCTGCTCCTGCTCCGCGCGCAGCTTGTCCACGTTCGCCGACTTCTCGACGAAGCGCTTACCCGCCACCACGGGGCGATAGATCATGGTCAGGTACAGTTCGTTCTGCATGATGCGCTGCGAGGACAGCATGCCCATGTACTGGTCGGACACGTCCTGGTTGAAGCGCTGCTTGTAGTTGCTCTTGCCCTTCAGCGTGCGGCGACGACGGATGTCATGCACCCAGAACGCCACGTTCACGAAGTCGGGAGCACGCAGCGTCTGCAGCAGGCGGTTGAACGTGTTGTGGCGATGCTCCAGCTCCCACTCCTCACGGCCGACGAACGGCAGCCCTTCCAGATGCCAGGTCAGCAGGTAGTCGCCGCCCGTGGTCTTGACCACGTTCGGGGCGACGTGCGACGACAATGGAATGAACTCGCTGATGGAGGTGTCTGGGCTGAACATACGACTGCTTCCAAAGAGGTACTGCCAAGAAGTTTCAACAGACCCGACGGGCGCTTGCGCCCGCCGGGCCGGATCCGGACCTCAATCCATTCGGGCCGGCTTGTCGCGGTAATGGTTGGGGTTGAACACCCACATGCCATCGTGTTCCTGCACGTTGCGGACTTTCAGCTTGAACATCAGGCGCAGGCCCAACAGGCGGAAGATCATTTCGTCACGCTTGGCCATCTGCCGCATGATGAAGACCGCCACCGGGATGGTGAGCAGGAACCAGAAGTTCGTGTACATGCTGAGCAGCAGCAACCCACCTGCCACCATGAAGAATGGCAGGTAGGGCACGCCCAGGAACATGGCCGGGCGCGTGCAGCCGCGGAACACGACGTTCTTATGCACTGTAGTACTGGATCGCGTTGTTGATCAGGTAGTAGGTGGTGCCGGTGCCGCCGCCGCACTTGCCATCACTGCCTTCGCCCAGCAGCATGCGCGCGATCTGGCCGGCGGCACCGATCAGCACGCCACCGATCAGGATCGGCGCGACGTCAGCGATGCGCTTGTGTGCGAAGGCGATCTGGTAGCCGGCGAAGATCACCGCGATGGTCACCACGGCGATCGAAGCCATGTTCAGCAGGCCGTTGATGTTGGAGAAGAAGCCGCAGACCTTCTTGTCGGTACCGCCGAAGTCGGGACTGGTGGCGAACACCTGCGGGGCGAACAGTGCGCCAACGAAGATCGTGGCCATCAGCAGGGTCTTCAGCGTGCGCTGGGCCTGGACGAGGTCGAGATTGGATCGCTTCATGGATTGATTTCCTTGTTGATGGACTAACACAACTGAATCGGCCAGCCGGGGGACTGGCCGCACCACGACTTCGTCAGAACACGAAGGCCGCATCCCCTGCGGGAATCTGTTGCACCGGTGCGGCCTGCACCGGCGCGTTGTACGAATTGTCGGTACCGGCCACAGGCTGGTTACGCTCGCTCCAGGGGCGCAACATCACCGGCCCTTCGTTGCCGGCGCCAGCCGCGCCCGGCAACTGCTGCGGCATGGCCATCGCCTGTGCGGGGCCTTGCTGTGGCAGCTGCTGCGGCATGCCGCCGGCCTGCTGCTGCGGATAGGCGCCCGCCTGGGCCGGCTGCGCCTGCGGCTGCATCATCCGATCCACCGAACCCAGCACCACCTTGGACAGCGCCTGGTCAGCGATGTTCAGCAGGCTGCCCCGCGCCATCGCACCGGTGGAGGGATACACGACATACGCGCGTGCCGGATCTTCCGACGGCACGTACACCGGGCCATTGGATTGAGCAACGATGCGCGCCTGCGCCGGAGAGGCCAGCTGCGGATGATGCTCGACCTTCACGCTGCGGCGTTCACCGCGGCTCACCACGTCGATCGGCGCAACACCATTGCTGGCAACCTGCTGGCCGCGGCGGATCGAGTCGTAGATCTTCTGCACGTAGCCATGACGGAAGCCGGTCTCGAAGTTGCCCGAGTAGTAACAGCTGAACGACTTGCCCCAGTCACCGCCGGAACGCTTGTAGCATTCAGCAAGGATGCGCGAACCGGCCTGCAGGTTCGGGCACTGCTGGAAGGCCTTCTCGTAGGAATCCAGCCCGTATTTGCCCAGGTTGTAGCGATTGACCTGGGCCAGCCCGATCGAGAAGTTGTAGCCCTTCTCTTCCAGCATGCGCACCGTCGCCAGCGCTTCATCCAACGCCTTGGGCTGGCGCACCAGTGCACCGCCGACCACGCCGATGGCGTAGGGATTGCGCGACGATTCGACGTTGATGACGTGCTGCATCACATCCATCGACACGGCCATCTCCGGGCACGCCATCATTTCCAGTCCTGGCAGCATCCCTCAGCCCTCCTGCCCCTGGGCACGCCCAGGATTGAAGTCGATGCCGGTGATGTAGCGCGAGCCGGCATGCGCCTTGATATGCACAACGATGTCGATGGTCATCATCAACAGCCGCTTGATCACGTTGAACTCCAGGCCCGAACCTTCGGCTGAAGCCTTCACCATAAGCGCCAGCTGGTCCCAGGTCTGCTCCGGGCTGCCGGCATGACAGCTGGTGATCGAGCCCGGGTGGCCGGACGCGCAGTTGCGGATGAAGTAGAACGCCTCGTCACCGCGCAGCTCGGCCAGGATGATGCGTTCGGGCTTCATGCGCAGGCAGGCTTCCATGCAGCTCTTGGCCGTGACATTGCTGGTGCTCTGCCCGCCCTTGGAATACAACAGGTGCACGACGTTGGGCTGGGTCAGGAACAGCTCGCGTGCGTCCTCGATGGTGACCAGGCGCTCGTTGTCCGGGATATGGTTGACCAGCGCCTTCATGAAGGTGGTCTTGCCGCTGCCGGTCGCGCCGGATACCACGATGTTCTTGCGGTACATCACCGCACGCCGGAAGAATTCGGCGTATTCGCGCGAATGGCGCAGCTCCAGCAGCTCGCGATCCTGCTCGCTGATGCTGCCATCACTCTCCAGGATCTGGTTGAAGAAGCCATCTTCGTGATACTGGCTGAGCGACTTGGTGTGCTTGGACGGCAGACGGATGGTGATCGACACCTTGCCTGCATCACATGCCGGCGGAATCACGAACTGCGCACGCTGGCCGGTGGGGAACGTGAGCGACACGACCGGATCGGCATCGGTGATGCGCTGGCCGGTGTTGCTCTCGTTCACCACCGCCGTGCAGAACTGCCGGGCCCGCTCGAAGGTCAGGCTCGGCACGTCCACCCGCTGCCACCCCGCCCGGGTTTCCAGGTACAGCTCACCGGGACGGTTGATGCAGATTTCCGTCACTTCCGGGGATGTCATGTACTCGGCGATGCCCAGCACTTCGTACTGATAGCGCAGGAAATCGCTGGAGACGAGGGCGAGGGGTGACACTTCGGCGTCCATGATCGTTCGTTGGGTTACCGGCGGGGGTGCAGCACGTTGGTGAAGTCGACGTCCTTGGCAACGTAGACGTTCACGATCGTGCCCTGGTTGATGGTGACGGTCGGCGGACGACGGTTGCTGCTGAGTGCCTCATTGGCCAGGCGCTCCATCGTGCGTGCGGTCGCACTCTCATAAGGCGACTGCACCGTCATGCCGTTGTTGGCGATGGTGGTCGTCTCCGGACCGTGTTCGGCGGCCGCGTACTTGAAGGCGTCGGAAATCAGGCTGATCATCAGCGCCGATGCGATACGGCTACCCCAGTGCGCGCTGTACTGGCCCGGATGACCGGCGCCACCCAGCTGATCCACGCCCGGGCTGGACATCGCAACGTCGATGCCATTTGGTGTGGTGATGCGATCCCAGATCACTTCCACGCGCTTGCCCATCGGACCGCCGCCGTAGGCGCCATAGATCTTGGAGCCCTTCGGCAGCAGCAGGTTGCGACCGTTGATCGAGTACACCGGCTCGGTCAGCAGGCACGAGGTATAGCCGGCGAGATCGGTGATGATGCGGGTTTCCAGCACGCAACGCAGGTAGGTGCCACGCACCAGCAGCGCGTCGGGGCTCTGGATGTAGGTGGCGCTGGAGACATCCTCGACGTCCGGGCCGCGACGGACCTTTGCCGGCGCCGCCTGATTGTTGGGCAGCTGCGCCAGCATGGTACGGGTGTACTCATCCATGCCGCGGCCGCCATTGCCCCCGTTGCCATCCTGTCCATCACCACCACCCACCCCGCTCCCGGAGCCGATGCGGCGGTCCAGCAAAGTCGGGCCACGGTCCATCTCGCGGGCCGAATCGGACTGGGGAACGAACAGCGGGGTGGAATCCAGCGGCGGCGGCGGTAGCGGCGGCGTCATCGGAATCGGATCAACCGGTTGCATGGCCTGGGAGGGCACCGGACTCGTCTGCACGGCGTCCGGCAGCGTCGGCGTAGACACGCGCGCAACGTCCGGCACCTTCTGCACGGCATTCTTGTCATCCTGCCCCTTGCGGAACAGCAGGAAACCCATGGCCACCAGCAGCACCACGATACCGCCCAGGAACAGCAGCGCCTTGCGGTTCAACCGCTGCTCTTCGGCCGAGCGCAGCTGCGGCGCGGCCGCATCCAGATCCGGCGCGGGCTCGGCCTGGGTCGTGCCGAAGTAGGGATTCGACGGCGCGTCCGCGGCACCCTGTGCGCCGTACGGGCTCTGGCTCTCGTCGCGTCCGTTGTTCGGGTCGTTTCCGGGAGTGTTCTGCTGGCTCATTTCTTCACGTTCCTTCGCAGGCCGACGACGAAGTCGCCGTGGCGGATGACCAGGTACGGGTGCGTCCCGTGCACGATCAGCGTATTGCCTTCAACCGTGGTGTTGACCACGAAGTCTTCACCGTATTCCGTTTCACGACCGAACACCGCCGGGAAGATGCCGGTCTTGTACTCCGGCGAATTCGGCAGTTTCAGGTAGGTGAAACGACCATCGTCGTAGGCGTTGACCGGGATCAGCCACCCCATCTTCTTCGCCTTGCTGGTCGAATAGGAGTAGTTGAAGTTGTACTGCCGGTCCTTGGCCAGTTCCGAGCTCAACAACGGCTTGGCCTCTTCTTCGACCGCTTCCTGGGCGACGCCGAACACCGTGTCATTGGGATAGACGAAGGCGATCTTGTACTGCACGCCCGCGCGGCGGGCCTGCTCCAGCTGGCGCCAGTCGGTGGCCACCACCTTCAGCTCGAAGATGTAGGAATGGGTCTCGGTGCGCACCATCATGTTGGTGTCGACGTCGACGTTCTTCGGCTTGAGGTAGAACACGTTCTCGCGGCGGGTCAGTTCCCAGCCGCTGCTGAAGCCGGTGCTGTAGTCGAGGATCTTCTCGTTAGGGCTCAACTCGATCTGGGTGGTCAGGCCCAGGCCGGTGCGAACCGGATAGATGCGGTCCTTCTCGTACTCGTAGTGGTCAACCGCCTGCGCCATCGCCGCTGCTGAGAACAGCAACGACAACATCGACAGCAGCGCCAGCGCGCTTCCCCTGATATTTCGACTACTCATCGGTTGCTTGCTCCATCAGCAGTTCCGGTGGAATTGTTCTGCGGCGGCCTCATGGCCGGCTGTCCGGGCATGGCCTGCCCCGGCATTGCTTGCCCCTGCACCGGCTGACCCGGGAGGGGTTGACCCTGTACGGGCTGTCCCGGCATTGCCTGGCCCGGTACCTGGCCGTTGGCTGGCACCGCGACCGGCTGGCCGGTGGCCGGGTCGATCATGGTGGCCGCGGCCGGATTGTTGGGATCGTAGACACCCTGCGCCTGCTGCGCGGCCTGCGCGGCCTGCTGCGCCTGTGCCTGCATGGCGCCGTCATCCGGCACCGGCACGCCACGCGAGTAGTCGTTGTCGACGCGGTACTCGGTGACCTGGAACGCCAGCGGATTGAGGATGCGATCCTGTTCGGACAGCGCCAGGTTCTGGTTGTACTCGAAGCGCATCGTCACCAGCTGGTTGTCCAGGTAGGTAGAGACGCCGGTGCGCTTGTCCAGCAGGCTGCGCTGGATGCGCACCGAAGCGCCGCGGAAGCTGCCGTTCGGTTCTGCGCCCAGCGGCGTGATGCTGAGGATCTTGACCCGGATCGCGCGTTCGCGGCCATACATCACGAACGGGTTCTGCGGATTGTTGCCGGCATAGCGGACACGCATGGACTGCGCCACCGGATCGGTAGACATCACGAACACCAGTTCCCAGTCACGCAGCCCCATCACCGCCGAGTCGTACGATTCGCGCGCGAGCACGTACTGGGCGACGTTACTGCGATTGATCGCTTCGTTGGTGGTGATCGTCTCGCCCTGGAACGTGCCACTCAGGCGCGCGACGGTCGCGGTACCCGTGTAGGCATCGGCCATCACCAGGAACGGCACCTTCTCCTTCAGCGGCAGCATGTAGTAGTAGCCCCCCGCCAGCGCGAGCGACATCAGCAACGAGCCCGTGGCGACCCACCACGCGCGCCGCTCGCTGCGGCGCGCCATGTCGGCCACGGTGATCTCGTAGCTGACCGCCTTGGCGACCGACTGCTCGACCTTGGGACTATTGCCGGGATCCTTCTTGCGGAACATGGATTCTTCCGTACTGCTGAAACATCAATGGGCGTGGCACCCCTGCGACAGGCGCGGGGAGCGGCACGTTCGATGATTTCGAGGT
Organism: Stenotrophomonas sp. T8; assembly: GCF_051853085.1. Classification (NCBI taxonomy): domain Bacteria; kingdom Pseudomonadati; phylum Pseudomonadota; class Gammaproteobacteria; order Lysobacterales; family Lysobacteraceae; genus Stenotrophomonas; species Stenotrophomonas sp. T8. Next base: position 2,383,840 of record NZ_CP195329.1, read on the forward strand.
GGACTCAGGTGCCGCTGTTGGAATCAGCGCCCTGCGCCGACGCGGTCGGCGTCGAGCCAGCGCTCTGCACAACGATCTGGTTGCCAACGATGGAGACGGAGATGCCCTGCGCTGCATAGGCTGCGGTCAGATCGATCACGGCCTGCTGTGCGTTGGTGGTGTCGATGTTCGAGACCGCGCCATACAGGGTGAAATCCGAGCTGAGGCGGTAGTCCAGCGTGCGCCCGGAATCCTTGGCCCAACGCTCGAGCATGGCTTTGAGCGTGCCATCCATCGGCGAGGCCTGGTAGACGTAGCTGGAGTACAGCGGAATTTCGGTCGTCGTCGCAGCAAAGCGGTTGACCGGCTTCCAGCGGCCTCCGAAATCCGGAGCGGACTTGGTGGCGCAACCGGCCACCATCAGCGCCGCCACTGCGGCGATGGACATTTTCGCGATAAACGCCTGATTCATACGGGCTTCACTTTGACGTACGAAAAAGCAGTCCCGAGCATTGGTCCCCTGGTCGTCCGGCGCTGCATCGCGCACGCCGGAATCGGAGGGACACGCTGTGTGCAGCGCACCCACTCCGGCTCCCCTGCAGCCCAAAGGCTGCCAACCAGGTCGCGGGGCCATCGGCGCAGCCGACAACACATCCGCATACCTCACCAACGTCGAAACCATCCTTGTTTCCATGGCACAAACTCCTGGCCACCCTGCTGCTACATCTTTGACATCCAGCACACACTTCTGGACGACAGACACAGGGTCGCACAACCACGCGTCAATTCCATGTCAGGCAAGTCTGAAAATCCATGAACAAATGCCAAATTCTTGACCGAAATCACGAATTCACATTCTTAACTTCGAATCAAATTCACAAATTAAGCGTCGTGAATTAGACGTTCAGCATCGGAACATCCACCTTCGGCAGCAGCCTCGAGGTGAAGTAGCGGTCCTTGTAGTAGCGGATCTTGTCGCACTTCACCGGATGCGGTATGCCCTCATACAGGAACACCTCCATGTCCGGCCCCATCGCCTTCAGCTCCTGCGGCAGCATCAGCGCGCGCCGTTCCTCGGTGAAGTTGTGGGTCTTCTCGCGGGCATGGGTGACGTTCTTCTTGCGCACCGTGGTGTAGCCCAGCATGTCCGAATAGTCATTGGCATCCTGCTGCTCACGCGGCGCGTACAGGATCTGCAGGGCATGGTTGGTGATGATGGTGCGTGACACTTCCCGGCCGTAGGTGGCGTCGAGCTGGGACATGCTCTGGATGATCGGCAGCAGGCGGATGTTGTAGCCAGCCATGTAGGACACCGCCGAGGCGATGATCTCCACTTTGCCGATCGAGGTGAATTCGTCCATCAGCAGCAGGCACTGGTACTTCAGGTCCGGGTTGGACTTGGGCAGTTCCTTGGTGTTGAGGTTGATCAGCTGGCTGAAGAACAGGTTGATGATCAGCCGGCTCTCGGCCAGCTTGTTCGGCTGGATGCCGATATAGATGGTCATCTTCTTCTTGCGGACATCAGTCAGCAGGAAGTCGTTGCAGCTGGTGGCCTTGTCCAGCACCGGATTGATCCAGGGATTGAGCGGTTCCTTGAAGGTGCCCAGGATCGAGGCGAAAGTCTCGTCAGCCTGGGACAGCATGTTGGCGAATGCCGAACGTGCGTTGGCGCTGAGGAACGGCCGCTCCGACAGGGTCTTGAGGTACTTCTTCAGGTCGGTGCCGTCGCCGGAGGACAGACGGTACACCGCACCGAGCGTGGGCGTGCCGGCGCCGCCCGGGAAACCGCTGCTGCGCTCGTCGTCCCAGTTCTCGAACAGATACAGGGTGAAGGCCATGAACGCGTTGCGCGCCTGGCTGACCCAGAATTTCTGGTCCTCGGCCCCGTCCGGATACAGCATCGCGGCGATGCTCATCAGGTCCGACACCCGGAAGGCCGGATCATCGGAGACGTAGCTGAGCGGGTTCCAGCGGTGCGTGCGCCGGTCCTCGGCGAAGGGATTGAACAGATAGATTTCCTGGCCCTGGCTGGCGCGCCAGCCACTGGTCAGGTCGAAGTTCTCCTGCTTGATGTCCAGCACGACCAGTGATTCGCCGTACTCCAGCAGGTTCGGGATGACCACGCCCACGCCCTTGCCCGAGCGGGTCGGCGCGGCCAGGATCACGAACTGCTGGCCATCCAGGCGCACCAGCTTGCCGCCATGGCTGCCGACCACGATGCTCTGGCCGGTCTTCTTGAACATGCCGTGCTTGGCCAGGTCGGAGCCGGTGGCAAAGCGCGCATCGCCGTGCAGCGAGCGCTTGTCCTTCTTCAGCAGCAGCACCAGGCCGGCCACCAGCAGCACCAGCAAGGGCAGGCCGAAGCCCACGTAGCCCGCCCATTTGATCTTGCCCACGAAGGGCGCGACCTGCGGTTGGCCGATGGCGTGGACGTACTGGTAGTAGGTGTTCCAGGTGAACAGCTGGGTGTCCAGCCCTAGGAACAGCAGGGTCAGATAGCCGGAAAACACGAAACCGAGCAGCAGGGTCGCCAGCGTGATGATGGCGATGAGCAGATACTTCTTACTGGGCAACACCCGAATCCTCCATGATGCGCACGCGGCGCGACGGCCTAGCGGTGGCGCCAGCGCGACGCCTTCTTCCGCAGGTGGTTCTCGTTTTCCAGCCCGGGCTCCTCGCCCTCTTCACGCACCAGTTGCAGCAAGCGTTGGCGCGCTTCGGCCAGTGATATCAGGTCGGTCAGACGATCCCCATCGTCGGCGACGACCGCATGGCCGACCACATCGCCGGGAGCGTACACCGGCTCGTAGGACACCGCTACCAGCTGATAGCGCCCACGGGTTTCCAGCACATGCCTGAATTCCTGCATCTCACTCCTCCTTGTCGGGGCAACACTGCGTCCCCTGCCTCGCCATCATGCCCGTGGCAGCGTCATGGGCGCATCCACAACCGCTGCGGCGTTTGCGCGAAACTGTGCGCGGATATCCAAGGAGACTGCAATGGACTGGGTAGCACTTGCCCGCACGCTGGCCACCGAGGCCCACGCGGGGCAGATCGACAAGGCCGGCCAGCCTTACATCGGCCATGTGGCGCGGGTGGCGGCTGCGGTGCGCGGCGACGATGACGCCGAAGTGGTGGCCTGGCTGCATGACGTGGCCGAGGACTGCCCGGCGTTTGCCGCACGGATCGAGGTATTTCCTGCGCCGCTGCGCGAGGCGGTGCAACTGCTCAACCGCGATGCAGCACCCGACGCGGACAGCTACTACGCGCGCGTTGCCGCCCACCCGCTGGCACTCAAAGTGAAGCGCGCCGATCTGGATGACAACGCCGATCCACAGCGGCTGGCGATGCTGGACGGAACCACGGCAGGGCGCCTTCGCGACAAATACGCTCATGCCCGGGCGGCGCTGGGCATCTGAGCCGGCCGCGAGGTGGCGCGGAGGGCCGGCGTGTCACCGATCAAACGCTGATTTACCCTGAGTGCTGCTGCTCCTGTTGCAGTGCAGCAGTACAATGGACGGCTCCCCCGCCCCATCGCGCCCCCGCATGAGCCCCAACTCTTCCCTGGCTGCGCGGCTGACGCCCCGTCAGCGCACCCTGATCATCCTCGCTCTGTCACTGGGTGGCTTCGCCATCGGCACCAGCGAATTCGCCAGCATGGGCCTGATGCTGGAGATCAGCCGCGGCCTGTCGATTTCCGAAACCCAGGTCGGGCACCTGATCAGCGCCTACGCCATCGGCGTGGTGGTCGGCGCCCCGATCCTCGCCTTCGTGGGTGCCAGCTTCCCGCGCCGCAAGCTGCTGCTGGCGCTGATGGGCTTCTACGCGATCGGCAACCTGGCCAGCGCGCTGGCACCGAATTACGGCACGATGCTGGTGGCACGCTTCGTCGCCGGCCTGCCGCATGGCGCCTACTTCGGCGTTGCGATGCTGGTGGCGGCTGCGATCAGTCCTGCCGGCCAGCGCGGCCAGGCGATGTCGCGGGTGCTGCTGGGCCTGTCGATCGCGATCCTGGTCGGCAATCCGTTGACCACCTGGCTGGGCCAGCAGTTGAGCTGGCGCACCGCCTTTGCCCTGGTCAGCGTGCTGGCCATTGCCACGGTGGCGATGATCGCGCGCTTCCTGCTGCCGGACCCGGACGAAGTGCGTACCTCGCCGATGCGCGAACTGCGCGCCTTCAACACTCCCCAGGTGTGGCTGGCGCTGGCGATCGGTGCGGTCGGCTTCGCCGGCATGTTCTGCGTGTTCACCTACCTCGCACCCACCCTGGTGCAGGTCACCGGCGTGGCCGAATCGTGGATGCCGCTGGCAGTGGGCGTGTTCGGCATCGGCGCGATCATCGGCAACATCGCCGGTGGTTGGCTGGTGGACAGGTTCCATTTCAAGGCCGCCGCCGTGGTGCTGCTGTGGTCGATCATGATGCTGCTGCTGTATCCGCTGGCCGCACAGTCGGTCTGGACCATCGGCCCGATGATCATCACGGTCGGCACCATGGGTGCGCTGGCGGCGGTGCTGCAGACGCGACTGATGGATGTGGCCGGCGAAGCGCAGACGCTGGCGGCCGCCTCCAATCACGCCGCCTTCAATACCGCCAACGCACTCGGCCCGTGGCTGGGCGGCATGGCGATCAGCGCCGGCTTCAGCCCGGCCAGCACCGGCTATGTCGGTGCAGCCACCGCGATCGGCGGCCTGCTGCTGTGGTGCGTGGCGGTGATGCTGGACAGGAAGCGCAAGACCGTCGCCGCCGGCAACCACTGAAGAACGGACGACCGCATCCACAGGTCGACCGGTCGACTGCGCGGTCTTTGTCGCGCTCCTGACGCGCGATGAACACATTTCGTGGATGTGCATTTGGGCACAGTGCAGCCGACGCCGTTTTCTCGGCCTGCACCGGACCCGCAATGCACCACCCTCGCGCCCCTGCCCGCCACGATGCCATCGCCTTGCAGGCCGGCATGCTGGGCAGCGTGCTGGGGGTGGCGTTGTCCAAGGCCATTGCCTTGTCCGCGTTGGCAGCCGGTTCGATGATGGGGATCGGGCTGTGGGTGGTGGCCTGTGCACTGCTGGCTGCGTGGGCGCTCGCAGCCTATCTGGCCTGCCTGGCGCTGAGCCGTCGTGTGTTCGTGCTGATGGTGGCGCTGTGCATGGTGCTGATGATCTGCATCGCCTGACCCAGCAAGGGCCGGACTATCGCGTATTTGTTACAGAATAACAAGTGCAACGGGTCCGATTGTGCATGCCCGGCGTCACGGATTTGAATTCCATGGCCATCCTGGCATTACCCGAGGCCATCCCATGAACCTGCAGTCTTCATTCCGCGCCACCCTCACTGCCATCGCTCTGGCGTCGCTCAGCGCCTGCGCCACCTACGACGACAGTGCCATGCATCCGGCCTGCCAGGAGTCACCCCATCTGAAGGATCTGCCACGCGAGGTCGCTGCCCGCGAGAGCCGTTGCAACAAGGGTGTGGAAGTGTGGTCGAGCGAGCGCGGCGGCAGTGACAAGCCGCTGGACCTGAGCGGAAAGAAAAAGGATCTCTGAAATGGAGCGCTGCCGGTTGCCGCGGCTGTCTTGATCATGTCCATGCACCTGGCTGACTGACCCATCACAACCGGCGCGCGACGATGGGGTCTCCCCACCCTGTCGAGATTCAGATGCCGGACACTGCCCACCCTGTCATTCGCGCGTTCGAGGCCGTGTTCGATCTGTCAGGGGGCGTGCAGCGCATCACCGCGCTCACGGTCACCTGCCGGCATTGCACATCGACCAGTTCGGCCAGTGAGGACAATCTGGTGCACTTGCCAGGTGGAGCATTGTTCCGCTGCGACGGGTGCGGCTGCCATCAACCGGTCAGCCATGCCCGGCTGTCGGACTGGCAACCGGCGTCGTTGCTGGGTATCTGAGGACCGCAACGTGGCAATGACTGTGGAACAGCGGAAAATACTCCAGGCCATCGCCGCTGCAGAACCGGTGCGCGGTGATGCCGCAACGTGGGCGGTGACCGCCGGATGGGCTGTACAGGCAGAGGACGGGGATATCGATCTCACCGAGGCTGGCCGGGATGCGCTCACCGCGCAGGCAGGTCGTGAGGGCTAGACCCGCCGCTCAGGCCAGCGTCGCCTCCCTTCGCGCTGCGTCGCGATAGCGGCAACCTGCGGAACAAAGGGTACATCGCTGCCACGTCGGCGGCGAAGTGGCGAGGTCTTTCATGTCGGCGGTGTGCAGAGCGTCATGACATGCGCTGGGCTATGCTGCGCCACCTTCCTGCGCCAATGGCGGCCATGCATCCTTTTCCCCTGCCAGTCTCTGCACCTGATCAGCTCGCTTACCGACTGCTGCAGGACAGTGACTGGGCCCGCTCGGCCACTGCCGCAAGCGCACCCGCCGAACTTCGCACGTTGCTGGCGATGATCCTGGATTCGCCAGAACCCCTGTGGCTTGCCTGGGGCAAGGAAGACAAGGCGTTCTTCTTCAATGATGCGTACCTGCCCATGCTGGGGGAAAAACTGCACGGCGCGATGGGCAATCGCCTGGAGGATGTCTGGGAGGACGTATGGCCGGACGTGGTGCAGGCCGTCAACGATGCCTTCGCCGGCACCAGCCGCAGCTTCAAGAACCTCCCGTTGATGATGGATCGCGACGGCACGCTGCGTGAAACATTCTGGACGTTCTCCTATTCGCCGCTGCGCGTCGGCTGCGGCAGCGTGGCCGGCATCCTGTGCGTGGTCAGCGAACAGACCGAACGGGTGATCGAGCGCGACCTGCACAGCCGCCAGGTCGCGGCGATCACCGAGCAGGCGCGGGAGGCCCATCTGGAACTGGTGCGCGCCCGCGAGCAGCTGCGCCAGTCGCAGAAGCTGGAGGCGATCGGCCAGCTCACCGGCGGGGTGGCCCACGACTTCAACAACCTGCTGCAGGTCATCACCGGTTCGGTAGACATGCTCCTGCACACGTGGCCGGCAGACGACACCCGGCGCCGCTACATCCAGGCCATTGCAACAGCGTCGGACCGCGCCACCAAGCTGACCGCGCAACTGCTTGCATTCTCGCGTCGCCAGAGCCTGTCGCCGGAGGTCTTCGACCTCTGCGAAAGCGTGCACGCGCTCTCGGATATCATCACCACGGTACTTGGCGCGCGCATCCAGGTGTCGTTGACATTGCCCGATACACCGATGCCGGTACTGCTGGACCGGACCCAGCTGGACACTGCATTGATCAACATCGCGGTCAATGCCCGCGATGCGATCGAGGGACACGGCAGGGTGACCATCCAGGTGGAGCAGGTAACCGCCGTGCCTTCGGTGCGCTTCGCCGCGCCGATGAAGGGCGACTTTGCCGCAATCAGTGTGACCGACACCGGAGCGGGCATCGACCCTGCGGTGGTTGACCGCATTTTCGAGCCCTTCTTCACCACCAAGAGCGTGGGCGCTGGGACCGGACTCGGTCTCAGCCAGGTATTCGGCTTCGTCAAGCAGTCAGAAGGCGAGGTGGACGTGCAGAGCCAGGCCGGCGCCGGCACCCGCTTTACGCTGTACCTGCCGCTGGCGCAGGCAGGAGAAACGACGGAACGGCCGGCGGCGCAATCGGGGCTGCAGCATGGGCATGGCGTCTGCGTGCTGGTGGTGGAAGACAACGTCGACGTGGCCGAATTTGCGGTGGGCGCCCTGCGCGAACTCGACTACAGCGTGGTCCTTGCACGCAATGCGGACGAGGCCCTGGCCGAGCTGGAACGGGATGCCTCGCGCTTCCATGTGGTGTTCAGCGACGTGGTAATGCCGGGCATGAACGGCCTGGATCTGGCCCGTGCCATCCGCGCCCGCTTCCCGGAGCTTCCGGTGATCCTCACCAGCGGCTACAGCGAATTGCTGGCGCGGGATCCTGGCCATGGCTTCACCCTGCTGCGCAAGCCGTACTCATTGAAGCAGCTGGCCTCGGTGATGACCGAGACCGCGCGCCGCGCGCTGGCTGTGGTGGCATCGCCCTAGCCGGTCGCTCCCCGCGGCGGACCGAACCAGCGTTCCAGCGAGGGCGCCAGCCCCGACGCATCGCCGCCGGCATCGCAGGCCCAGGCCACGATACCGTCAGGGCGGACCAGCAACGCACCCAGTCCCATCGCATCGCGCGCCGTGGATATCACGCAGGTAACCGAGCGTTGCCAGCGCGCAAAGATCGGGCCGAGTGAAACGCCGGTATCGAGCCCCAGCAGCACGCCCTTCCCTGCGCGCAGCAGCTCCCCCATGCGATCGCCATTGGCCAGCTGGACGTCAGGCACGCTTTGGCCAACCCACGGATGCTCGCCGTTGAACACCGCTGGTTGTGCCACGCCCCACAGCCGCTCAGCGAGATAGGTGGCACCGTCGCGGGTCGCGGCCAGGTCGGCGAAGACCGCCGCCAGCGCGCGCTGCCCTGGGCCTGGTCGCATCAACGCCACCTGCGCACGCGACCAGTCGAGCACCCGGGCGCCGATCGGATGACGCTCAGCCTGATAGCTGTCCAGCAGCGTCTCGGCGGCGTCGCCTCGCGCCACGGCGGCCAGCTTCCACCCCAGGTTCATCGCATCGCCGATGCCGAGATTCAGGCCCTGACCTCCCAGCGGCGAATGCATGTGCGCCGCATCACCAGCCAACAGCACGCGGCCGCTGCGATAGGCCGTGGCCTGGCGCGCGGCATCGGTCCATGTGGTGGCCAGATGCAACGCGGTGATCGTTGCCTGGCGCCCGGACACCCGCCGCAGCAACGCCTGGGATGCGTGCAGGTCCAGTGGCCCGCGGTGGCCTGCGCCACCGTCGAAATCGGCCAGCGCCAGCACGCCCGGCGGGTTGAAATTGCACATGCCGTATTCGGTGAACTGACGCCCCGGGGTGAGCACCGACGGATCGGCCAGTTCAACCTGCAGCGTGTACCCGGTGAACTCGGGCGCCGTCCCTGCGAACTCGAAGCCGGAGTGCTTGCGTACCGTGCTGCGGGCGCCGTCGCAACCGACCAGCCATCGCCCCCGCATCAGCCCGCGAGCGGTCTGCACCTCCATCTGTGACTGGTGTGCGTGCACTGCCTGCACCGTACAGCCCCGCTCGATCTGCACACCCAGTGACACTGCGCGCTCGGCCAGCACCGCCTCCAGCGACTGCAGCTCCACCGCCATCTGGGTGGGTACCGGGGTCGGCAGGCGATCACGCCAGCGCCCGCCGTCCACGTCATCCAGGGCGAAAGGAATGCCGGCGAAGTGGCCTCCCAGCGGCCGCGGTTGCGCCAGCCAATGGGCGGTGCCGGGCGGCGGTGCGCCCTTGTCCGGCTTCAGCACCTGGCGGGCCGCGACCGCGTCCAGCAGGCCGCGCCGATCCAGCGCTTCCAGCGTGGGCGCGTTCAAGCCGCGCAGGCCAAAGGGCAGGCGCTTCAGGGCTGAATCGGGCGACTCAGCCTGCTCCAGCAGCAGGACCGAACAGCCGGCCTGGGCCAGCTCGCAGGACAGGAACAGGCCGACCGGGCCGGCCCCGGCAATGACAACGTCGTACAGCATCAGGATCCCCGCTCTGCGCCGGCCCGGCGCTCTCGTGCGCACAATGTTACACTCGGTGTACGTTTACACAAGCCAACCGCCATGACCCCGCCCCAAGGCCGTCGCGAGCAACGCAAGGCACAGACGCGACAGGCAATTTCCGATGTCGCCACCGCGCTGATCATCCAGCGTGGCTTCGAGGCGGTGTCGATGTCCGAGATCGCCGAGGCCGCCGGAGTCTCGCGCAAGACGGTCTTCAACTATTTCGCCAGCAAGGAGGACCTGGTATTCGACCGCGACGAGGAGGCGCGGGCGTTGCTGCGCGAGGGCATGGCGGCGCGCCGCGGCATGACGCCGCTGGCCGCCTTCCAGTCTCTGGTGAGGGAGCTGCTCGACAGCGGCCATCCCCTGTTGCGGATCAATGCCGGTGCAGCGGCCTTCTGGGCCACCGTGGCCGACAGTCCGGTGCTGGTGGCGCACGCGCGACGGCTGCAGGCACTGCTGGCCGACGACCTCACGCTGTTGATGGCAAGCGCGGTCGGGCGGCCAGCGGATGATGCCGAGGCACGCCTGGGTGCGGCGATGCTGCTGGCGTCGATGGTGGCGGCCTATCAGGGAGGACTGGCCAGCCAGCAGGAGGGTGAGGATCCGCGCCAGGCGATGCTGCAGCTGATCGTGCGCGGCGGGACCGGCGTGCTGGTGGCCCTGGCCGGCACTCCGTATACCGACCCGGGCCCGCGTCCATAGTGCATCCGGGGGATAGGCCTCGAAGTACTGCAAATGCTAATCTTTCTCATTTGCAGCCCGGCCTCGTCCCTCATGCCCCTTCCAACCCCGCTCAAGCACGCCCTCTGCCTGGCGCTGCCCCTCTCTCTGGCTGCACCTGCACTGGCTTCCGAGACCTCCACTGACGCCCCGAAGGACCTGGACAAAGTGGAAGTCCGCGGCCGCGCGCAGACCCTGTATCGCGCCAACGATGCAGCCGTCGGCACCCGCACCGATACTCCGCTGGAGCGGGTACCGCAGTCGATCCAGGTCGTGCCACGCGAGCTGATCGACGACCAGGCGGCGCGCCAGGTCACCGATCTGTACCGCAGCATCAGCGGCATCAGCTTCTTCAGCTATGCCGGCGTCACGCTGCGCGGTTTCCGCCAGGAGAACGTGCTCTACGACGGTCTGCGCGGCGATCCGTATGCAGGCTTCTCGGTGCCGCAGCTGTTCAACATCGAACGCGTGGAAGTGCTGAAGGGCCCGGCCGGTGCGCTGTACGGCGGTGGTGATGCGGGCGGCATCATCAACTACGTGACGCGCAAGCCCAAGGCGCGCGCCGAACGCCGCATCGAGCTGCAGGCAGGCGACAAGGACTTCCGCGCCGGATCGATCGAAGGCACCGGCCCGCTGAATGCCAGCGGCAGCATCCGCTATCGCGCCGGCCTGTATGCCGACAGCGAGCAGGGGGTGCGCTGGAACGCCGACAGCGAAAGCGTGATCGGCGATGCATCGCTGGCCTTCGACGTTGGCCAGACCGGCGAACTGGTGCTGCAGTTCACCGACATCACCCAGAACCTGGGCGGCAACCGGCTGCGCGGTGTGCCGGTGAACGATGCCGGCAGCTTCCTGACCGACCGGCGATGGAACCACAACGAGGCCAGTGATTTCCTCGACATGCGCGCCAGGGTTGCACTGGCGCAGTACCGCTTCGCACCGCTCGATACCCTGGACGTGGACATTGCTGCACGCTGGTTCAGCAACAACGAGCACCAGATGTACCACGAACCGATGGGCTTGATCGATCGTGACCGCGATGGCGTAGCCGAATGGATGACGCGCCAGCTGCGCAACCAGATCCGCGACAACGAGGCCTTCACCGCCAGCGGCAATGCCGTCTGGCGGATCAACACCGGCCGTATCGAACACAAGGTGCTGTTCGGCGCCGACGTGTATCAGCTCGACGCCGACTTCACGGCGCAGACCGCCAACAGTGCCGACCTGGCACGCGGCGCCGGCCCGGTGCGCGGCATCGACCTGTTCAACCCGGTCTATGGCGCGAGCACCTGGCATGACTACAACCTGGCCGCCCTGCCCTGGCGCAGCACCGCAACCCGCAGCAAGCGCTACGGCGGCTATCTGCAGGATGAGCTGGCGCTGGGCACGCGCTGGCACGTGCTGGCCGGACTGCGCTGGGATGGCTTCAAGGATGAGGACCGCATGGGTGGCGGCAGCGTGGATGGCAACGATCTCAGCTGGCGCCTGGGCAGTACCTTTACCGTCCGGGACGGCGTGAACCTGTATGCCAACATCGCCAGCGGCTTCGTGCCGCAGAGTGCCACCAACCAGAACCCGGCGGCCGGCGGACCGTTCGACGCGGAGCGCAGCAGGCAATGGGAAGTCGGCCTGAAGTCCCTGCTGGCCGACCGTGTGACCCTGAACATGGCGGCCTACCGCATCGACCGCAGCAACATCGTGCAGGCCACCGGTGAAGTACGGGACGGCGTGAACCAGCTGGCCGCGCTGGGCCTGGTATGCAGTACGGGCATGGAACTGGACCTGCTGGCCGACGTGACCGAGCGCTGGGTGGTGAACCTGACCTACGCCTACAACGACGCACGGGTGAAGGACGCCGGACCGAACGGCATCACCAATGCCTCCGGCGACCGCTTCGCGAATGCGCCACGCAACAAGCTCGGCCTGTGGACGCGCTACGACCTGCCTTCGATCAACTCGGCAATCGGCTTCGGCGCCGACCATGTGGGCGAGCGTGTCAGCCTGGATGGGCAGACGGTCAAGGCATACACGGTATTCGACATGAGCTGGAAGACCACGTGGAAGCAGTGGCAGTTCCAGGCCAACGTCAAGAACCTGTTCGACAAGGTGTACGCGGCCAGCGGCTTCATCGAGCGCAACGGGCATTTCCCGGGCGAGCCGCGGCGGGTGTATGTGCAGGCGGCTTACAGCTTCTGACGAGCCGCTCCTGTGGCGCCGTGCCCACGCCCGGCTCGGCGCTCGCCTGGTCACCCCATGCGTATCGCGTGACTTTCGCGCGCCTGCACATCGATATCCTGCTGGCGCTGCATGGCCGCCTGCTGGCGCTCAAGGCTGGCAGCTTCGATCTGCTGCAGTGATTGTTCAACCGGCATCTGCACCGCAACATCGGTAGGCATGACGGCTCGCAGATGCGCGGGATCGCTCATCTCGCCCTGCACCACGAACACGTTGCGGCCGGCCGGATGCTCGGCGGTCTGCGCGCTCAGCAGGACATGGTCCGCCCGTTCAAGCTGGTTGCGACGGGCCAATGCCATCACGCTCGCCACCAAGCGCTCGCTGTTCTCATCGTGGGTACGTCCCGCGCTGGCATCGATCGCGGCCACGCCTTCGCGCACCTGCTGCATCAGTGCGTAGTCGCGGTGGCCCGGACCAATGTCGGCCAGGCGGGTCGGTGCCTGCGAGGGATCCGGCACGTCGTCCACGGCTGCGGTCAGCGGGCTGCGGGTGATGGTCCGGTACGGGTCGTCCGGGTGGAACTGGGTGCGTTTTTCCTGGCGCTCCAGACGGACCTCGCGCGTGTCGTTGAGTTCGGCGATGCGCGCGGGGTCGGTGATCTCCCGCATCGAGATGTGGCCGCCGCCCGCGCTGACACTGGCCCACTTCCTGTCCGCTTCGAAGTACATCGCGTAGTAGCTGTTGCCACCGATGACGTTCGGATCGACTGCTGAGCGGCCCTCCAGCGCCTGGGTGGCTTCCAGCACGCTCAACCGGGTGAGGTACTGGCCGCCCTTCACCCATCCCATCTGGCTGACGGCATCGACACTGGTGTTGCCTACGCGCGGGCCTCCGGCGTAGTCATTGTTGAGCATGTTGGTCCAGATCTGTTCCAGCTTCTCGGGGCCGCTCTTCTGCTCAGCCGCTTGCAGCAACACGCGCGGCGTCCAGCAGTTAGGATCAAGTTCATGCCGTTCAAATGCCCGGTCGTGAGCCAGCATTACATCCTTGCCGGGGAGATTCAGTGCCAGGTCTGGACGGCGCTCGTTCATCCACTGCTGCCGCAACTCAAGATCTCTTTCGAGCAGGGTCTGCCCAAAGGACTCCCATTGCCGCTCCGTCAACTGTGCATTTGAAAACCGGGATCCCTCGTCCTGCTGGGTCTTTGCGTAGCTTTGTGCATACGCGTTCGCGACGCGTCCCGGCAGGCTGTCATTGCGTACAACACCCAGTGCCAGTGTCCCGTATCCATCGGCTCCCGGCAGTTGCGACAGGTAGTTCCAGTAAAGCTCGCGGTTGCCGTCTCTGGCATAGCTGCCAAGGACGCTCAGATCGCGTTCTGTCAATCCACTCATACCCTGCCCCTTCTCTTCCTTGAATCACCGATCACTTGGACCGGGTGCGCGCGATGACGTCCCTGACGGCCTCTTCCATGCGCTTCCAGTCTTTCAGAAACGCTCTCTTGTAGTCCAGGCTGACGGACAGCTTGTTGTCCATGTCCACGAAGTAATGAACGCAGCCCGCGGCCACTTCCCCTGGCTCACTGATCACCTCGCGCCCCTCCAGCCGCACGCCGTCGCCTCGGAATTCCTCGCCGTCACATTTGATGAATGAGCTGATCCGGCCGTCGCTCTGACGTGCGATGTACCAGTCTCTTTCGTAGGCGGGATTGCGCACAGGCGGCTTCCCGTACCGCGCCTCATACTTCTTCGCGTACACCACCATCTTCGCTTCATCGATTGCATGGGGCGTCAGGCCCAAGGTTTCCGGCTGCGCAACGCGTTGATCGAGACGGTCCCTGGGATCCTCCCTTTCCACAGAGCCCTCCTCCGTGATGGCTTCATTTGACGACAGCCTTGAAAGCAGTGTTTCAACGGGAACGCGATCAACATAGTTGATCCGGATGGGAATCTCCTTCCGGAAATCATTCGTACGCGGATTGGCCCGCGCACCCGGCGCCGTCGGCTTCATGTCCGGCCACTCGATGACCAGCGTCACGCCCTCGCCTGGCCATGGTGCGATCTGGCTGTCCAGGTAGTTGGCCGGAATGCGGAAGGTATTCGGCCCGAGCTTCACGTCCACGGGCGCATCGGTATAGGTGTGGCCGTTGATCGTGCGGCCGGTCTGCGTTGCGCCGGACATGGCGGGATTCCTTTCGTGTTCGGTGGACGGTGACCGTGCACATGCGCTGGCGCTCACCGCGACGGCAAGTGCAAGCGTCAGGCAACGGCCGGGGGACATCACGTGCATGGGCATTCCATTGCGGGGTTCCAGCGCCACTATAGGGAACCGGGCGTCAACGGAACAGGAACCGCGTCGCAGCCCTTCACGGCACCAGGCAGCGTTCCACCTGCAGCGACAACGCCTGGCAGGCGTTGAACAGACCTTCGACCACGGCTGCGGAGGGGCAGCAGGCGGGATCGTCGCTCTCCCGCGCCACATGCGCGGCGTGCAGCACCGCAGTCAAAGCCGTGATGCCCGAAACGCTGCGGGTGGCCAGGGCCATGTCGAAGGCGCGGCCGGGGCTCAGGCACATTTCACTCCAGGCCTCGCCATCGGCGCGCAGGTTCCTGCCGTGGCCTTTCAGGTGTGCAAAGAATGCCGATGGGGTGACGAACTCGGCGGATTCGCGGAGCGCGTCCTCCAGCGTTTCGGCCAAGGCAGCGGGAAGATCAAGTACAGCGGCACCCAGCAGCGCGTGCAGGCGGGGATGGTCGGGAAGACGTTCGGGCATGACGGCAACCTCACGTTGTGGCCACCTGCAGATGCAAGGTGGCGGACGGTGCGGGTTGGCGTGCCGGATACGTAGTACGAAAGCCGACGGGCCCTAAGACCCCCACGCACCATCCGCCATGAACTGACAGAAGCTGCATTGTCGTGATCGCAACATACGTTGCAACTACGACGCCTTGTACTACGTAAGTTCGGGACGCCAATCCCGGCCACGGCGAATGCCTTGGCGCGGACATGGTTACCGCCCTGAACCGGCGGTGGAAAGCAGGGAAATCCTGATCGATCACGTCGCTACGTTGGTTGCGTCAGTGGATGTCGAGTTGTCCATTGACTGGCGTTCTTCGCCAGCAGGCGACTACCATCGACGCGTACTTTCCGGACGCCCTATCCAGCCGTATACGACATGCGCGGTCGCGGTGCCAAAGACCCGCCGATGGCTGTAGGCATTCGCGAAACCCACATGCGGCAGGCGCAACGCCCCTCAGCCTTCAGCTATCGCCTTGGGTGCTCTGATAGCCGCGGTAGGTCTCGCCCCACTCGCGCATGGCCAGCAGCACCGGCACCAGCGTGCGACCGAACTCGGACAGCTCGTATTCCACCTTTGGCGGCACTTCCGGATACACGTGGCGGATCACCACGCCATCGGCTTCCAGTTCACGGAGCTGGCTGGTGAGCATGGACTGGGTGGCGTTGGGCACCCGCCGGGTCAATTCCATGAAACGTCGCTTGCGGGTCATCAGGTGAAACAGAATGATCGGCTTCCACACGCCACCAATCACGGACAGCGTGACTTCCACCGCACACCCGCTCTTGCCATCCCAACGCCTGCTACGCATGCATACTCCGGAAAACCATAGTACCTACGGAAAATCATCGTTCTTGTTGCAATAGTGGCACGAGCCTAGCATGGCCCCATTCCATGAATGTGAGGCCATCCATGACGTTCAAAGCCCTGCTGACACGCAAGACGAACAACCAGCTCTCGACCGAGTTGGTCGATTTCGATGAGGCGAATCTGATGGACGGCGACGTCCTGGTGCAGGTCGAGTACTCCACGCTCAACTACAAGGATGCGCTTGCGCTCACCGGCAAGAGTCCGATCATCCGGACATTCCCGCTCATTCCCGGCATCGATCTGGCAGGCGTGGTACTGGAATCCAGCAGGACCGACTTCAAGCCAGGCGACCGCGTCGTACTCAATGGCTGGGACCTGAGCATGGGCCACCACGGCGGCCTGGCCCAGCGCGCCCGCGTACGCGGTGAATGGCTCAACCGGATTCCCGGCAACCTGAGCACCCGCGATGCCATGGCCATCGGCACCGCTGGCTATACCGCGATGCTGTGCGTGCTCGCCCTGGAACATGCCGGCGTGACGCCCGACAAGGGCGATGTGCTGGTAACCGGCGCCAACGGTGGCGTCGGCTCGATCGCGGTGGCAATCCTCTCGAAGCTGGGTTACCGCGTGGTAGCCGCCACCGGACGTCCGGAGCATGCTGAGTATCTGCACAACCTGGGTGCGGCCGAGATCATCGATCGTGCGCAGCTTTCGGAGCCGCGCGAGCGGCCGGTGAGTGCCGAGCGCTGGGCAGGCGTGGTCGATGTGGCCGGCGGCCCCACCCTTGTCAACGCCATCGCCGAGACCAAGTACCGCGGCGCCGTGGCCGCGTGCGGCCTGGCCCAGAGCGACGCTCTGCACGGCTCGGTATTGCCCTTCATCCTGCGCAACGTGACCCTGGCCGGCGTGGATTCGGTGAATGCCCCACAAGAGGTTCGCCAGCGCGCCTGGGATCGGCTTGCAACTGACCTGGACCCGCAGAAGCTGGAAAGTACCGTGCAGCAGATCGGCCTCGCCGAGGTGCTGGATGTCTATGAGCAGATCATCCCCGGCAAGGTGCGCGGCCGCATCGTCGTGGATGTGAACGCCTGACGCCTGTCGCGCCGGCGAGGGTGCAATGCCATCGCTGGCTCACGCGCGCGACTGACCGGAAAAACGCAACGTGCCACGCCAAGCCGCCTTATCATGTGGCGGCAAGGTCGCTTTACGCCCGGTCACGTACGCAAGGCAGTATCTGGATGTCTATGGAATGGCGCCCCTCGGGCTGGGGCCAGCGTGTGACCCGCTCGCCGGACTGGCAGTTGCGGCTGGATGGCGAACAGGTCGCGCTTTTGATCGACGGCAGGCAGTACCGCCAGCATGTAGCGAACGAACACAGCGTGCGGGTCGTTCGCGGCGTACTCTGGTCCAGGGTCGAACTGACGACCGAGCGCGGCGAAGCACTGTCTGTGGATGGGCTGCCGAACAGCCAGGGCTCCCGGCTTGCCGCTGCCGTGCAGCACATGCTTTTCGCGCGCTCCAGGCGGGGGCGCAAGGCACAGTTTGAGCACGTTCTGGCGCAGATCCAGGCGTGGCTGGCCGAGGCAGATGCGCTTACCGACCGAGGCACCACCGGCCGCCGCTGGATCACGTACGAACAGCAGCAGGCGTTGCTGGCCGACCGCCCGTCCCTGCCCCTGCCGCCCGCCGAGCTGGAGCAGCTGTTCCTCGACGAGGAGGTGCATGACGACCTGCACTCGGACCGCCACCGCATGGCACTGGACGCACTGCATGACTGGCAGCTGGATTGGCCCGCCCTGTGGGCGGACGCCAATGAGGCAATGGCGACCCGCGAACTGGGTCTGGCCAAGCCCTTCCTGGACCGGGTCGAGAGCAGGCCGCTGACCGAGGAGCAGGCCCGCGCCGTCATCTGCTTCGACAACCGCGTGCAGGTCGTGGCCGCGGCCGGCTCTGGCAAGACCTCCACGATGGTTGCCAAGGCCGCCTATGCCATCGATCGCGGCTTCATGGAGCCCGAACGGATCGTGATGCTCGCCTTCAACAAGGACGCCGCCAAGGAGCTGGAAGAGCGCGCGCAGCGATGCTTCGACCGGCTCGGCATGGGCGACACCGTGGTGGAGGCGCGGACCTTCCACGCCCTGGGCCTGTCCATCATCGCCAAAGCCACAGGGCGCAAGCCGGATATCCCGGAATGGGCGGTCGACGCGACGCTGGGCTTCAACAAGCTGGCCGAACTGGTGGACGACCTGAAGGACCGCTCGACCCACTTCCGCACCCAGTGGGACATGTTCCGCCTGGTGTTCGGGCGCGATCTTCCGCCGTTCGGCGCCGACATGATGGCCGATGGTTACGACCGCGATGGCACGCCCTACATGCGTACCCTGCAGGGTGAGCGGGTGAAGAGCCTGGAAGAGTGCGTCATCGCCGACTGGCTGTTCTACAACGGCGTGGCGTACGACTACGAGCGGCGCTACGAATTCGATACCGCGACGGACACCCATCGCCAGTATCGCCCGGACTTCTACTACCCGGACGCCCGGCTGTATCACGAGCACTTTGCGCTGGATGCCGATGGCCAGTCGCCGAAGCACTTTGCCAACTACAGCGAAGGGATGCACTGGAAGCGCCAGCAGCATGTGGCGCGCGGCACCGCCCTGGTCGAGACGACGTCGTTTGGCCTGCGCAGCGGACAGGCCCTGCAGCATCTTGCCGGGCGGCTGGGTGCGTCTGGTGTCGAACTCGACCCGAACCCGGACCGCGAGCTGCCCGACCAGGGCGCCAAGCCGATGCCGGACGCAGACCTGATCGGCCTGATGCGCACCTTCATTGCGCATGCCAAGAGCAACTGCCTGACGCTGGATGACATGGCGGCACGCCTGCGGCAGATGCCTGAGGATCAGTTCAAGGAACGCTACCGGCGCTTCCTGGAGATCGCCGGGCCGGTTTTCCAGGCCTGGGACAACGCACTGGCTGACGAGCGCAGCATCGACTTCGAAGACATGCTCAACATGGCCGCCGGGCTGCTGGAACAGGGCCACTATGAGTCGCCCTACGAACTGGTGATGGCCGACGAATTCCAGGACGCGTCGCGCGCCCGTGCGCGCCTCTGCCGTGCCCTGGTCAGCCAACCGGGCCGCCATCTGTTTGCGGTGGGCGATGACTGGCAATCGATCAATCGCTTCGCTGGCGCCGACGTTTCGGTGATGACCGGATTCCGCGAATGGATGGGGCATGGCCAGGTGCTGAAACTGGAGCAGACGTTCCGCTGCCCGCAGGCGCTGTGTGATGTTTCCAGCCGCTTCATCAGCCGCAACCCCGCGCAGATCGCCAAGAAGGTCCGCTCTGCTGCGCCGGCAATGGGTCCGGTGCTGCAGGCGTTCCAGATGAACCGGCGTGAAGAGGTACAGGATGGTGTTCGCCAATACCTTGCGACGCTGCACCAGCAACTGCTGTCAGGTGCAGTGCCGCAGGGCCGCAACGGGCGCGTGACTGTATTCATTCTGGGGCGGTATCGCGCGGACCGCAGCGCGATGCCTTTGGATTGGAAGACGGCCTTTGGCAGCACGATGGAGGTCGAGTTCCTGACCGCCCATCGATCGAAGGGGCGCGAGGCGGACTACGTGATCCTGCCGGGCGTGATCAACCGCAGCTTCCCGAGCCTGCGCGCGGATGACCCGGTGCTTTCGCTGGCAATGCCGGACGGCGATACCTATCCGCTGAGCGAAGAACGGCGCCTGTTCTATGTCGCGCTGACGCGGGCGCGAAGATCGGTTGCGATGTTCACCCTGCAGGGCAGGCACTCGCCGTTCCTGGATGAGCTGGTGAAGGAAGGCGCAGTGGAAGTGACCGCGATTTCAGGCGCGGCCATCCACGAAGAGCGCTGCCCGGTGTGCAAGGTGGGCGTGTTCGTGGACCGCAATGGGCCGCACGGGGCGTTCCGGTCGTGCTCGAGTTACCCGTTGTGCCATAACAAGCCGAAGGGTGGGCGTCGGGGATGAACACGTGACCTCACCAGCGAGCCAGCAGTTCAAGTATCCAGGGGTCGTAGTCTGTCAGAAACACAAATGCCTCTCCCTGGGCATTCGCGCATGGCGATGAGAGTGACCGCACCCAGCCGGCTGTCTCCCAGTATCACCATGAAACTAGGGCCAAGAATATAGGCACGACCCAGCGAAGATTACGATCAGCGCGGGAAAGTTAAAATGCCAACCAATTTCACAAAATGCGAGCAACCTCGCACAAGCGAGCCCTGCATCGGTGTAGGCAGTGTCTCCAAGTCTCTCGGCATTTGAGTCCAGGAGGTCACTGGCCAGCTGCGAAAACAGCTCGACTGATGCGCCAAATCGAACAAGGGAAAAGTATGGACACTGTAAAGAAATCATCGAAGCCGATTGGAAAGGCCTTGATCGCCCTCGCCATTCTCGTTGCGGTCGCGCCAGGACTAGCGGCCGCCAATCCGATTGCCAGTGAAAGCTCGGCGATTCATGAACGCCAGCTTGAATCTTCCGATGGAAAGAAGTGGATCGTTCGAACCATCCCGACGTCCGATTTCCAAGGCGGTACGGTGATGGTTGAGCAACGTCTGTTCAGAGATGGAAAGGGCGGGCTTGTCTATCGGTTTGACGACCAAAGTCAAGCAACCAAGATCTATCACCAGGCCCTGTGTGAAGCAAAAGACTCTGTCCCCTCAAGAGGGGCAACCACAATCTCCGGAGAGGCAGTGTGGAGTTGGTCCTGCACAAACAGCAAAGCTGATGTCCCCTCTTCGAGCAATGCTCCAATCTCCGCCAGGAGCTCGGACTATCTGTACGCTGTCGCCCCCGAAGGGTACTATCCTGTAGCAAAAATTTTACATCCACTGGCGCTGTTGCTTTTAAGAGTGTAGTCGCGGGAGACATGAAGGCAACGCTCTCCATCGATGATGGAAGATGTACAACGTCGGTGACCGAGCCATATAGCTCACCATTCGAAGGCACACACACAGCGCAAGTGGCGTGTCTGATAAGTGATGCCCGAACTGTGAACACGTCGATGGAAGGATGCATACCGCAGCGGTGTGCTACTGGTAGAGGTTCCCTCAGCGCTGTGCAGTCTCCCTGAATCCACATTCAGATCAGTATTCGTTGGTACGTACAGGCGCAGCAGCTGAGCAACCCAACGCAGAGTAGACACTTGCTGTTCCCCATTACCGTAGACCCTGACGACAATCCCGACGCTCTGGCGAGGGGCGACGGCCATGTCAGGTGCTGAGATCACCTGTTTTGGGGCACTGCCCGGATGCTTGCCGACGCCCGGGCGGTGCCCTGTTTCGTCAGACGGTCAATTCGTAGAGCAGAAGGTTCGGCGCAGCCTCCGTCGCTGCAGGGAGAAGATTGCGCTGCGCCTGTTGTTGGCCGAGGCGACAACTTCCTCTGGATAGAATCCGGGGTGCAAGGCTGGGTTCGGCAGCAGATCGCGCAGAATCGACCTTTGCAGGTGGAAGGGTAAGCGGGCGGGCAGCTAAGGCTGTAGAAGCGAAAAAGCCCCTATTTCCAGGAGCTTTTTGCAAAGACTGGCGGAGAGAGTGGGATTCGAACCCACGGAAGGTTTAACCCTTCGCCGGTTTTCAAGACCGGTGCCTTAAACCGCTCGGCCATCTCTCCAATCGGGTCCCGGTCGCCCGGGCAGCGACGTATTCTCGCACGTGAAGGGCATTTGCCCAAGTCCACCTTGCCCCTGCCCTTTGCATCCGGCACGGTGGGAGCCTTCACCGCACTCGGAGCCGCCATGGCGCATCTCGATCTGGCCAACCTGCGCACCTGCCTGCTGGACGATACACAGCTGGCCGCTGTGGCCCTGCACCGCACCTTCGCCGGCCATCTGCCGGTCAGCAGCGGGGAGCTGGTGGTCTGCGATCCACTGGTGCAAGCGGAGGCGCCAGCGCTGGCCGACTACACCGCCCCGCTGGGGCGGCATCCGGTCGAGATCATCGTGCACAGCGGCCGCCCGGCGTTGGCCGTGGTCTGGTTCAAGCCACGCGAAGCTCTCACCGCGACCGCCCTGCACTGGCAGATGGCGCGCTGGACCACGCAGGACCTGACCGGCCTGGATGAGGACAGCTTCATCGGCTATCCGGTCGACGCTGGCATCGGTTGTTTCATGGACACCGACACCCAGCAGGCGCTGCTGGCCCTGATCGAACAGGCCGATGGCGAGGAAGAGAGTGAATGGTCGGATGCACTGATCGACCACGATGGCCTGGACGAAGGCGTCGAATACCGCCCCTGGGGGGGAGAACTCGCCGCACGGCCTGGTGGTCTTCACCAGCGGCTGGGGCGACGGTGTCTATCCCAGCTACTGGGGGCTGGATACGTCCGGCATTCCGGTCGCCCTGGTCACCGATTTCCTGTGCATCCAGGGCGGCGATGGGCGCGACGAGCGCGAGATTGCCGACCAGGCCTATCGCGACAACCTGCCCCCTGCGGAAGCCGAGGCGCTGGCGCGGCTGGTGGCTGCGGTAGAAGGAGACGACGCGGAGGCATTGCAGGACCTGCTGAAGGATGCGCCGCAGCGCGCCAACCAGATCGAACCGGGCTGCGGCGGCACCGCCCTGTACGAGGCGATCCGCCTGGACCGCCCGCAGGCATTGCGGGTGTTGTTGCAGGGCGGCGCATTGCCGGCAATGCCCGAACGCCTTCACATGAGCAAGGTGACCGGCTATCTGGACTATGCGCGCTTCCTGAAGAAGCCGCGCAGCGCGGAACTGATGGCGGTGCTGGAAGCGCCCGTCGTTGCGGCCGAACCGCCACCGGCCGCAGCGCGACGCCGCAGCTTCTGGGACCGGCTGTTCGGCCGGAACTGATCGTCGGAAAACAGCAACGCCGGGCATGGCCCGGCGCTACCGTTCAGCGCTCTCAGCCGGCATCCACCGCCAGCGCCCCCAGTGCACTGGCCTTGATTCGCTCCTTGGCCTTCTCACAGGCGCCACCGCAATCCAGGCGCGAGGCCTCCAGCTGCGGCGGCAGATGTTCGGCCAGGAAGTCAATGAACACGCGCACCGCCGGCAACAGCCCGCGGCGCGAGGCGAACACGGCGTGGCACACGCCCTGCGGCAACGACCAGTCCGGCAGCACTACTTCCAGCTCGCCATTGCGCACGGCATCGGCGCACACGGTCTCCGGCAGCATGGTGATGCCGAAACCGTCCTTCACCATGCTCTGCAGCAACGGGAAGTCGAAACCAGCCACGCGCGGCTGCAGGTCGACCCGGCGCACTTCGCCTTCCGGGCCATGCAGTTCCCAGCGCTGGCGTGCTTCGTCTTCGCTGATGCTGAGGGTGACGTGCTGGGTGAGCTCTTCCGGGTCCTTGGGGCGTCCGGCGCGGTCCAGGTATTTGGGGCTGGCCACCAGCAGTTCCTGCACCTGGCCGAAGCTGCGCATCACCAGGCTGCCGTCGTCGTCCAGGCGCGAACGCACGCGCAGGGCAACGTCGTAGCCTTCATTGATGATATCCACGCGGCGGTTGCTGATGTTCAGCTGCAGCCGCACCTTCGGGTACTGCTCAAGGAACTTGGGCAGCAGCTTGGGAAGCTGCATCTGCGCCAGTGACACCGGCACGCTGGCGCGCACCACGCCGCGCGGCTCCGCGCTGAGGCGGTCCACCACTTCGCGGGCGGCCTGGGCCTCGGCCAGCATCGTCTGCGCATGGCGATGCACGCTGGTGCCGACATCGGTGACCGCGAAACGGCGCGTGGAGCGCTGCAGCAGGCGTACGCCCAGGTCGGTTTCCAGCTGGCTGATGCGGCGGCTCAGGCGCGACTTGGGAATACCCAGTGCGCGCTCGGCGGCGGCGAATCCGCCGTGGTCGACCACCATCGCGAAGTAGTACAGGTCATTCAGGTCATGCATACCCGAGTTCCATATCTAGAACAATACGTGGCATTCAATCACCTTTATTCCGCCTTTGCAACAACCTATCGTTCTCTCCGTCGGCGGGGCCACCCCGCCCCTTCCTCCCAGAACACAGGTGACTGCCATGAAGCTTCTGCATCTCGACGCCAGCGTGCTTGGCGACAACTCCGTCTCGCGCCAGCTGTCGGCCGCCGTGGTCGCCCGCTTCGCCAGCCAGATCGATGACCTGCAGGTCGATTATCGCGATCTTGACGCCAATCCGGTACCGCATCTGCGCAGCAGCTCGCTGGCCAGGACCGACGCGGCCGAGGCGACCGATGCTGAACAGGTGATGCAGCAGTTCCTGGACGCCGACATCGTGGTGATCGGCGCGCCGATGTACAACTTCAGCATTCCGTCCACGCTGAAGGCCTGGATCGACCGCGTGGCCGTGGCCGGCCGCACCTTCAAGTACACCGAGAACGGCCCGGTGGGCCTGGCCGGTGGCAAGCGGGTGATCATCGCCAGCAGCCGTGGCGGCATCTACACCGACTCGCCGGCCGACTTCCAGGAGCCGTTCCTGCGCCAGGTGTTCGCCTTCATGGGCATCAACGAGGTCGAATTCGTGCGCGCCGAGGGCATCGCCTATTCGCCGCAGCACCGTGAAGACGCCATTGCCGGTGCACTGGCGGCACTGCCGTCGCACGAAGCGGCCGAAGCCGTCGCTGCGTAACGCGTTCCAACGTTCGGCGCTCCTCTCTCCTCGTCTGGGCGCTGAACGCGGGCCGGGATCCCCTCCCCCATCCCGGCCCACCCTGGCGGCCCCGCTATGCGGGGCCGTTTTCTTTTGCGACGCGCTAGGCTGGGGCCATGAACTACATCGTGACGGCTGCGCACCGCAGCGAATTTCCGCACCCGATCACCCTGCGCCGTGGCCAGGCGCTGGTGGTGGGCGAACGTTATGAAGGCCCGGAGGGCTGGGAAGACTGGTTCCTGTGCCAAGCCGAAGGGCAGCAGCCCGGTTTCGTGCCGGCGCCGGTGATCGGTCGCGATGCGCAGGATGACGCCTATGCCACGGAGGATTACTGCGCGCGGGAGCTGGATGTGGATCCCGGGCAGATCTTGCGCGGGCTGCGCATCCTCAATGGCTGGGCGTGGTGCGTGCCGGAGAACGGCGAACCGGGATGGGTGCCGCTGGAGAAGCTGCGGGTCATAAAGGAGAGCCGAGCATAGGCTCGGCTCTACATGGATCTGTAGCGCCCGAGCCTACGCTCGGGCGGCGGCGCAAAGCGCCGGCTGTCAGGCGATGGTTTCCAGGCCGCCCATGTACGGGCGCAGGGCCTCTGGCACGGTGATGCTGCCGTCGGCGTTCTGGTAGTTCTCCATCACCGCGATCATCGCACGGCCAACCGCCACGCCCGAGCCGTTCAGGGTATGCACCAGCTCCGGCTTGCCGGTGGCCGGGTTGCGCCAGCGCGCCTGCATGCGGCGGGCCTGGAAATCACCACAGTTCGAGCACGAGGAGATCTCGCGGTAGGTCTCCTGCGACGGCAGCCAGACTTCCAGATCGTAGGTCTTCACCGCCGAGAAGCCCATGTCGCCGGTGCACAGCAGCACCTTGCGATACGGCAGGCCCAGTTTCTCCAGCACCACTTCGGCGCAGCGGGTCATGCGCTGGTGCTCGGCGTCGCTGTCTTCCGGGCGGCTGATCGAGACCAGCTCGACCTTCTCGAACTGGTGCTGGCGGATCATGCCGCGCACGTCGCGGCCGCCGCTGCCGGCTTCGGCACGGAAGCACATCGAGTGAGCGGTCATGCGCAGCGGCAGACGCTCGGCGTCGACGATCTCGTCGCGCACGATGTTGGTCAGCGGCACTTCCGAGGTCGGGATCAGATAACGCGTGGAGTCGCCCACGGCGGTCTTGAACAGGTCGTCCTCGAACTTCGGCAGCTGGCTGGTGCCGCGCAGCGAGTCAGCATTGACCAGCAGCGGTACGTTGGTTTCCTCGTAACCGTGCTCGCCGGTGTGCAGGTCGACCATGAACTGGGCCAGGGCGCGGTGCAGGCGCGCGATCGGGCCGCGCAGGACGGTGAAGCGCGAACCGGACAGTTTGGCCGCGGTCTCGCCGTCCAGCCAGCCATTGCGGGCGCCCAGTTCGACGTGGTCAAGCACCTTGAAGTCGAACTGGCGCGGAGTACCCCAGCGCGCCTGCTCGACGTTGTCGTTCTCGTCAGCACCGGCTGGCACGTCATCGGCCGGCAGGTTCGGGATCCCCATCGAGATCGCTTCGATCTTCTCGCGCAGCTCGTCCAGCGCCACTTCCGAGGCCTTCAGCTCGTCGGCGAAGGCGGCAACTTCAGCCATGATGGCCGACACGTCCTCGCCCTTGGCCTTGGCCTGGCCGATGGCCTTGGAACGGCTGTTGCGCAGGCTCTGCAGCTCCTGGGTCCGCACCTGGATGCGCTTGCGATCAGCCTCCAGGGACTCCAAGGCAGACACGTCGAGCTCGAAGCCGCGGCTGGCGCGCAGGCGTTCGGCGAGGTCGGCGGGCTGGTGGCGGAGCAGGGCTGGATCAAGCATGGCAGGTGTCGTGGTGGGTATCAGGGATGGGATTATCGCTTGTTATACGGATTTCTGCCGCCCGGTTCATTCCCGCCGTGGCAGAATCGGGGCATTCCGTACTGGTCCGGTCCATGTCTGCACCCCGCTCGTCGTCCGCCAAGTCGTTTACCGTGCATATCCCGCGCAACGCCCTGAAGATCGCGGGCATCGCCTTCGGCGTGGGCGTGCTGCTGTTCGTGCTGGTCTGGTTCACCGGTCGCGACAAGGAATTCTTCCGCGCCGACCCGGCCGCACAGACCCCGCAGGAGACGGCGCAGGTGGAACCGCTGCCCGAACCGCTGGCGGCGGCCGCCGGTTCCAGCGACATGCCCGATGCCAAGCCGGCCCCGGTCGAAGAGGAAGCCCCGAAGCTGGTCGAAACCCCGCCGCCACCGCCGGCGCCCGTCGCCGAAGCGGCCCCGGCCGCACCGGCTCCCGCGCCGGCTGCCACGGGCAACAGCCAGCCGATGCCGATTGCCGGCCAGTCGCCACCGCCGTCCTATCCCGCCGCCGCCCTGCGCGCCGGTGAAACCGGTACGGTGGTCGTACGCGTGGACGTGGATGCCACCGGCTATCCGAACAATGCCACGGTGATCCAGCGCAGCGGCTCACGCGAGCTCGACCGTGCCGCGACCGATGCGGTGCGCCGCTGGCGCTTCACCCCGGCACAGAGTAACGGCCAGGCCGTACCGGGCAGCATTGAAGTGCCGTTCGACTTCAAGACCCAGTAACTGAACGTTTCCCGGCAGGCAAACTGAACCCTGCCGGTTGCGTTGACGCAACGCTGACACTTTACGCCACTGGCCCGCGCAACACTCTCCCCGTCGTCCATTGACGGAAGGAGTTTGCGATGACCGCCACCACCCACGAAGACCTTCATTCGCCGCAGCAACAGCAGGACGCCAGCGAACAGCACAAGCCCACGTCGCCCTGGATGTGGATCGCGCTGATCGTGGCGATGTTTGCCGCCGCACTGCTCTGGCTGCGTCACTCGAACCAGGAAGACGTGGCGCCGGCACCGGTCGGCGAGCGCATGCTGCCCGCGCCCGAGCAGGCGCCGGTCGCCGACGTACAGCAGCCTGCGGCACGCCAGGCCGCAGCGGCCGGCAACCAGCGCAAGGCGACCCCTGCCGTACGCAATCGCGAGGCGCGCCCGCTGGCGGGCAACAGCAAGCCGACCTACCCCGCTGCCGCGCTGCGCAATGGCGTGCAGGGCAGCGTGATCGCCAGCCTGAATGTCGATGCCCGCGGCCAAGTGACCAATGCTGCGATTGTTTCGCGCAGCGGCGAGCGCAGCCGTGACCTGGATCGTGCGGTGCTGA
This sequence comes from Stenotrophomonas sp. T8, assembly GCF_051853085.1. Lineage (NCBI taxonomy): Bacteria > Pseudomonadati > Pseudomonadota > Gammaproteobacteria > Lysobacterales > Lysobacteraceae > Stenotrophomonas > Stenotrophomonas sp. T8. The sequence goes on from NZ_CP195329.1 coordinate 2,411,653, forward strand.
GCACCGTGCAGAACTGGAAGTTCCAGCCGGCGATGCATGAAGGCCGTGCAGTGGCCAGTGTGGTGCGGGTCCCGGTGGATTTCCGTACCGGACAGCGTTGATCGCGGACGAGGGGTTCGTGATGTTTAGACGGAGGCTTCGGCCTCCGTCCTTTTATGCGGAGAAGCGTGCCGACCAAGGAAGGTCGGCACCTACCGGGCGATGTGAGCGTGCCGACCGAGGTTGGCACCTACCGGACAGGGGGCGCGTGCCAACCATGGTTGGCACCTACCGGAAAACCTGATCCGCCGGTCAGGCCAGGTTGAAGCCGGCGCTGCGCGCCAGGCCGTCGAAGTCCGGGAAGGACGTGGCGACATTGGCGATGTCGTTGATGCGCACTTCGCCGTTACTGATCTGGCCGGCAATGGCGAACGCCATAGCGATGCGGTGGTCGCCGTGGCTTTCGATGGTGCCGCTGCCCAGGCGCACGCCCCCGTGCAGGGTGGCACCGTCTTCAGTTTCGTCCACCTGCATGCCCAGCGCGCGCAGGCCGGTGGCCATCGCTGCGAGACGATCGGATTCCTTCACCCGCAGCTCGGCGGCGCCGGTCACCACGGTCTGGCCTTCTGCAGCAGCTGCCGCCACGAACAGCGCCGGGAACTCGTCGATCATGTCCGGCACCAGTTCTTCCGGAATGCGTGCGCCCTTCAGCGGGGCGTAGCGCACCACCAGGTCGGCCACCGGTTCACCGCCCTGTTCTGCCGGGTTCTCTTCGGTGATGTCCGCACCCATCAGGCGCAGCGCATGCAACAGGCCGGTGCGGCGCGGATTCAGGCCGACCTGCTTCAGGCGCAGCTCGGAACCGGGAATGATGCTGGCGGCGACCAGGTAGAACGCGGCCGAAGAGAAATCGGCGGGCACCACGATATCCGTGGCGCGCAGGCGCTGGCCACCGCGCAGGCGGGCCTTGCCCGGCGAAAACGCGATGTCCACGCCGAACGCGGACAACATGCGCTCGGTGTAGTCGCGGGTCGGGTGCGGTTCGGTCACGCAGGTTTCGCCCTGCGCATACAGCCCGGCCAGCAGCACCGCCGACTTGACCTGCGCACTGGCCACCGGCGAGGCGAAATCGATGCCGTGCAGCGCTTGGCCACCATGCACGTGCAGCGGCGGTGTGCCGTCGTCCTGGGTGTCGATCCTTGCGCCCATCTGCGACAGCGGGCCAGTGACGCGGCGCATCGGGCGGCCGGACAGCGATTCATCGCCGATCAGCGTGCAGTCGAACGACTGGCCCGCCAACAGGCCGGCCAGCAGGCGCATGCCGGTACCGGCATTGCCGCAATCCAGCGGTGCATCCGGCGCCTTCAGGCCATCGATGCCGACACCGTGCACGACGCGCTGCGACGGGCTGGGCGTTTCGATGCGCACCCCCAGCTGGCTGAAGATGCGCGCGGTCGCGCGGGTGTCCTCGCCTTCCAGGAAGCCTTCGATGTGCGAGGTGCCATCGGCCAGCGCGGCAAACATCACCGAGCGGTGCGAGACCGACTTGTCGCCGGGAATGGTCAGGCTGCCCTGCAGCGGCTGGCCCTTGCGGGCTATCCAGTGTTGCGCGTTGCTCATCGTTCGATCATTCCGTAAACACCGGCAGCGCCGGCGATGCATCAGGGAGCGGCGGCTGTTGCCGCCGCAGCAGCACTCAGGGCACGGCCACCGGATAGGAGCCCAGCACCTTGATCTGCGCCGAGTGCGCTTCCAGTTCGGCCAGCGCGGCCTGCATCGGCGCGTCGTCGATGTGGCCGGCCAGGTCGATGAAGAAACCGTACTCCCACTTGCCGTGGTGTGACGGCCGCGACTCGATGCGGTTCATGCTGATGCCATGGCGGGCGAACGGGCTGAGCACGTCGAACAGCGCACCGGGCTTGTCATGGATGAACACCAGCACCGAGGTGCGGTCGTGGCCGGAGGTCGGGAAAATGTTGCGGCCCACCACCAGGAAGCGGGTGGTGTTGTCGGCATCGTTCTGGATCGGCTTGGTGACCACCTTCTTCAGGCCGTATACGTGGCCGGCACTCTCGCCGCCGATGGCCGCCGCGTCGTCGGCGTTGCGCGCACGGCGCGCGCCTTCGGCGTTGCTCGACACCGGAATCTTCTCGGCCTTCGGCAGATTGGCGCGCAGCCACGCCGAGGTCTGCATGAACGACTGCGGGTGCGCGTAGATGCGCTCGATGTCCTCGATGCGGCCGCTGCGCGACATCAGGTACTGCTGCACGCGCAGTTCCACTTCGCCGCAGATCTTCAGGTTGGAGGTCAGGAACATGTCCAGGGTGATCTGGATGGTGCCCTGCCCCGAATTCTCCACCGGCACCACGCCGAAATCGGCGTTGCCCGCTTCCACTTCCTGGAACACCTCTTCGATGCTGGCCATCGGCAGGCCCAGCGCGGAGCGGCCGAAGTGCTTGAGCACGGCCTGCTGGCTGAAAGTACCTTCCGGGCCGAGGTAGCCGATCTTCAGCGGCTCCTGCTGGGCCAGGCAGGCCGACATGATCTCGCGGTAGACGTGCACCAGCAGTTCATCGCTGAGCGGGCCTTCGTTGCGGTCCACCACCATGCGCAGCACCTGCGCTTCGCGCTCGGGGCGGTAGTAGTCGACGGCGGCGGCGAGCTTGCCCTTGGCCTTGCCGACCTGGTGGGCGAAGCGCGCGCGCTCGGCGATCAGGCTCTGGATGTCGCGGTCGATCTGGTCGATCTTCGAGCGCACATCGGCCAGCGCCAGCGGCGCCAGGGTGGGTGCCGGGTTCGAGGTGGCCTTGGCCTTGCCCTTCGCCTTGGTGGGCACGCTGTCCTTGGCCGGTTCGGCCTTCTTCGGCGCCTTCTTGCTGGATTTGCTGCTTGCCATCGGAATTCCTTGTTGCGGGGAACGCACCCGACGGTGCGCGCCGTTCATTGCTCAGCCGTGACGCTGCTGGAAATCGGCCATGAAGGCGACCAGCGCCTCGGCCCCGGCCAGCGGCATGGCGTTGTACAGCGAGGCACGGATGCCACCGACGACCTTGTGCCCCTTCAGCGCCAGCAGGCCAGCGGCCTTGGCCTCGGCCACGAAGCGGGCATCGAGATCGGCATCGGGCAGGAAGAACGGGATGTTCATCCGCGAACGGGCCGCGTGTGCAACCTCATTGCGGTAGAAGCCGCCGGAACCGTCGATGGCGCCGTACACCAGCGCGGCCTTGGCGGCATTGCGCCTGGCGAACTCGGCCACGCCGCCCTCGGCCAGCATCCACTTGAACACCAGGCCGGCCAAGTACCAGTTCCAGGTTGGCGGGGTATTGAGCATCGAATCGCGGGCGACATGCGAGCGGTAATCGAAGATGTCCGCGCGCGGCTGGCCACTGCGCTCGAGCAGGTCGCGGCGGATGATCATCACCGCGATGCCGACCGGGCCCAGGTTCTTCTGCGCGCCGGCATAGATCACGCCGTAGCGGCGCACGTCCAGCGGCTCGCTGGCGATGGACGAGCTGAAGTCGGCGATCAGCGGAACGTTGCCGGTGTCGGGCACATCACGGAACTCGACGCCGTGGATGGTCTCGTTGGCGGTGATGTGCACGTAGGCGGCATCGGGTGACAGCTGCCAGTCGGCGCGCGGCGGCAGCGTGCGATAGCCATCGGCCTCGCTGCTGGCGGCGATGTTGACGTCCACGTAGACACCGGCCTGCCTGACCGCGGTCTTGCCCCAGTGGCCACTGACCACGTAGTCGGCACGCTGGCCGGGGGCGGCGAAGTTCAGCGGGATCAACGCCTGCTGGGTGGTGGCACCACCGGACAGGAACAGCACCGCGTAGTCTTCGGGGATATCGAGCAGGCGACGCAGGTCGGCCTCGGCCTCGGCGGCCACGGACATGAATTCCGCGCCGCGATGGCTCATTTCCACGATCGAAGCGCCGGACCCGTGCCAGTCCAGCATTTCCGCCTGCGCCTGGCGCAGGACCGATTCCGGCAAGGTCGCAGGGCCGGCACTGAAGTTGAACGCGCGCGTCATGTCACACCTGTGGGGCAAGACCCCTAGTATGCCGCAGTGCACCAGCCTTGCGGCCTTGTGCGGCAAGGGAAATTTGGTTTCATTGGAATCCATCGGCAACGCGACCGGGTAGTGCCGGCCGCTGGCCGGCAACCTAACGGATTCGGGGCGGCGGTTGCCGGCCAGCGGCCGGCACCATCGTCAGCGCGCGCCGAACCAGAGCAGCAGGCTGAGCAGCGCGGCCAGCAGCAGCGCACTGACCAGCAGCCATGGCCAGCGCCGCACCCTGCGCGGCGCGGCCGGCAGCACCGGCGCCTGTTCCACGTCCTCGCCCGACTCGTCCTCGACCGGCAACGACCGTCGGCGCGGATCATGCGGCACTTCCAGCACGAAACGGTGCTGGCCATCGAACACCACCTGGTCGCCGGCCTGCAGCCAGCAATGGCGCACGGCCACGCCATTGACGCGGGTGCCGTCGGCACTGCCGAGATCGCGCAGCAGCACGCGTTCGCCGTGCACTTCCACGCGGGCATGCTGCTCGGCAAAAGCCGGGTCATCGATGGCGATGTCGGCCTCGTTGCCACGCCCGATCAGGCGGGCCCGCGACAGGGTGAAGCTGCGGCCATGATGGAGACCGCCGACACCGCGCAGCAGCCGCTGCTGCTCGTCGCTGCCATCTTCGGCTTTCGGCGCAGGCGCCTGCAGCAGGCTTTCGACCTCGCCCTGCAGGACCATCTCCACGCCATCCACATACACCGCATCGCCTGCACGCAGCAGGGCCATCCGGCGTACCGGGCGACCGTTGACGTGGACGCCGCGGATGCCGTTGCCGACCTGCAGCCAGAGGCCGCGATCATCCATGCAGAACTGGGCCAGCAGCAGTGCGCCGTGGCCAGGATCTCCGAGCCGCACGCTGCCGTTGGCCTGGCGCACGATGCGCTGCACCCCGGGCCGCAAGGGCTGGTCGGGCTGTTGTTGTTGACTGAAGTGAACAAGCAGGTTCTGCACGCGGCGCAGCCTAGCAGGTTGGTCGCCAACGAAGAAGAACCCACGATGAGTGCTTGGCGCGGCGGCCCTTGATGCGCACAATGCTTGCCCTCTTCGACCATCCCCACCCTGCGCCAGGAGCCTGCATGTCCACCATCGATGTCCGCCACGCCCACGCCCTGCCCGATGCACAGGCGCGCGCCGCGATCGAACAGGTCGCTGCCAAGCTGTCCGAGCGCTTTGGCCTGAAGTCGTCCTGGACCGCCGACGTACTGAACTTCTCCGGCAGCGGCGTGGACGGTGCGATCGAACTGCAGCCGGGTGCCGTGCGCGTAACCGCCAAGCTGGGCTTCCTGCTGTCGGCGATGAAGGGCATGGTCGAAGGCGAGATCCAGCGTGTGCTGAAGGAAAAGCTGGGCTGAACCCCGGCGGCGGCCGTCACGGCCGTGCAACGCCGGTGCGCGCTACTCTCGGGGTCAGGCCCAACTCCCACGGGAAGTGCGATGAACCACTACGAGAACGACGACCGCCGCAACGACGATGCCTCTTTCAGTGACCAGGCCGAGCGCTTCTCGCGCAAGCTGAGCGATTCGGCCCAGCAGGTCTGGCTGGCCGGGTTGGGTGCGCTGGGTCGCGCCCAGGCCGAGGGCAGCCGCTTCTTCGATGGCCTGGTGAAGGAAGGCGAAGCCTGGGAAGCCCGCCGCCGTGAACGTAACGGCGACCAGGGCCCGGGCTGGCGTGACAATGTCGAGACCTCGCTGGACGAGGCCCGCGAGAAGGCCTCCGGCACCTGGAACAAGGTGGAGAAGGCCTTCGATGACCAGGTGCAGGGCGTACTCAAGCGCCTCCATGTACCCACCGCCGACGAAGTGACCGCACTGGAGGCCCGCATTGATGCCCTGCACGCGCGCCTGGCCAAGCTGGAAAACCGCGCCGCGTCCGGCACCGACGCCCCTGCTCCGGGCAGCCATCAGTCGCCGGACAGCGTGCCCTGAGCGCAATTGTTGCAACGCAATAAAAATTGATTGACAATCGCGAGCAACCCGCCAATCGCTTCGGCTGCCGTTTGTTCCCTCCCCTCACGGCTTCAGGATTGGCGGGTTTTTCGTGCCCGCTGTACGCCGATCTGCGCGCTCCATCACGCTTTCTGTCAGGAACATCCTGACCCGGCCAGGCACCGCGACCTTTACACTGTCGTTCTCCGCTTTCGCCCCTTCCGCCCTACTCCTGCATGCTCCCCTGGATCCTGGCCCTGCTGTCGGCCCTGCTTAGCTGTTCCCTGGCCGTTGTCTATCTGTGGTGGGTCAAGCGGCGGCAGAAGGAGATGCAACTCGGCCTGCAGGCCCTGGCGGGCATGCATTGGCGCGAATTCTCGGTTCTGGTCAAGCGCATGCTGCGCGAACAGCGCGGCCTGCGTGAGCTGATCGATCCGGCGGAAGAAGCCCGCGAGCCAAGCAGCGATTTCATGCTCAGCGATGGCCCCAACCACTGGCTGGTGTCGTGCAAGCATGGCCTGGCCTACCGCATCGGCACCGCCGCAGTAAACGAGCTGGGTGCGGCCGCGCGCCTGGCCGGCGCCAAGGGCGGCGTGCTGCTGACCGAAGGCCGCATCGAGCGCGGCGGCCGCAGCGCCGCCGAGAAGCAGGCGGTTGAAGTGCTGGACGGCCCGCGCCTGTGGCCATTGCTGCAGCCTTACCTGCCCGGCGACATCGAAGCACGCGTGCGCGCCAGCGCCCGGCACGAAGCGCTGCGCCGCATCGCCATCGCCGCACTGGGTTCGGCAACGCTGGGGCTGCTGGTTGGCCTGGGCCTGCAGGGCCTGCGTGTGGAAGAGGCCGCGCCGGTTGCTGCGGCACCGGTGGTGGCGACGCCTTCAACCGCGCCTGCGGCGGAACCTGCTGGCACCGCGGCAGTGCTCCCGGCCGCCCCTTCACCCGCGGCTGCCGTCGCCCCGGCGGCCGACGCGCGCAGCAATCCCAATCCGGATGCGGCCACGCTGGAGCGCTTCCAGGCCGATCTGGCCCGCGCCCTGGCCGGCAAGCCCGGCATCGCCAGCGGTGTCTGGCTGACCCGGCAGACGCTGGCGATCAACCGCACCGGTGAACTGGAAAAGGTCTGGCCGCAGGTCTGTGAGGAAGTGCTGCACTACCCTGCCCTGCGCAACGTGCGCATCCAGCTCAACGCCCGCCCCGGCGTGGATGAACCCGTACGCTGGCGGCAGTGCGCTACGTATTGATGGGGCAACATCCACGCATGGCGTGGATCTACTGAATCCCGCGCCATGCGTGGATGCCTTTGCAGAGTCGAGCCACGCTCGACTCATCGCGCAACGCGCGAACAGCAGCCGACCATGGGCTGGGCTCTACAAGGCGCCCGCTCAGCCCAATGCTGCGAGATGGGCGATGTAACTGGAGCGGGATTCGCCGGCCGCCCTGGCCTGCGCATCCAGCCTGGCCAGGATGCGACGCGGCAGGCTGATGTTGACCCGCTCGATGGTGTCGTCCAGCAGAGATGGATCAATGCAGATGTAGGCAAGAATCCAGGCCGTACCACTGGGAGCCTCGGCGACGATCTTCTGTGGCGCAGAAGGACTGGGAATCGAGCGCCCCTCATCCAGGGCCGCATCGATCCAGGCAAGCGCAGACTCCTCGGCCGCGCTGAGTGCATCGTCAAGCGTGTCGGCTGCCGAGAAGCACCCCGGCAGATCGGGAACGATGACCCCCCACGCGGTGCGTTCATCGCCGGCCTCAATCAAGACTGGATAGCGCATGGGACCTCCTACGTCAATCCTGCGAGCTTCCGCAACGCCTGAACCAGCCCCTTGCCCAGATCCTTTCTGGGGTGAGGCACGGTGATGATGTGAGGCCACTGCGGGTGCACGAATACATGATGGGATCCGCGAATCCTGCAACAGGTCCAACCTGCCGCCTCCAGATCCCGGATGAGGTCCCTGCTCTTCATGCAGGGACGATACACATCGTACACACGCACCAACAGAGTTCAAGACGACAGCCGTACCGGACCAGTAGATCCACGCCATGCGTGGATGGAATCCCTAGCGAGCGCCCGGCGCGAAGCGCGCAACCAGGTCCCAGGCATCCCCCAGGAACACCTGCCGCACGCGGGTGATCGGCTGTTCACCGCGCCAGGTCAGGCGCTCGATCACCAGGCATGCGGTGCCCGGCTTCACCTCCAGCAGCCTGGCGCTAGCGGTATCCGCACCCCAGGCACTGATGCGATGCTGCGCGCGCGTCCAGGACACGTTCTGCAGCAGCCAGCTGCCCGGCGCGGTGGTACTGAAATCGACTTCCAGTACCTCGGGCACGCCCACCGGACTGATCAGGCGATGCTCCAGCGCCAGCGGACGGCCATCGGCCAGGTGCAGGCAGCGCATCGCCAGCAGCTTCTCGCTGCCGGCCAGCTCCACTTCACCGGCATTGCCGGTGTCGGCCAGGCGCAGCTCGCGCTGCAGCAGGCGGTACGCGTACTGATGGCCGCGCGAACCGACCTCCATCGCGATATCGGGAATCTCCAGCGCCACCTGTTCCAGGTGCGGCGGCTGACGCGCCACGAATGAACCGGCGCGACGGCGGCGCTCGATCATGCCGCTCTCGGCCAGTGCGGTCAGCACCTTGTTCACCGTCATCCGCGAGCAGCCGTATTGCTCCATCAGCTCGTGCTCGTACGGAATACGGAAGCCCGGCGCCCACTCTCCGCTGAGGATGCGGCTTTCCAGATCGCTGCGGATACGCTGGTTGAGCGTGGCGGACTTGCTTGCCTTCACGTAATGAGGTCCCGGTGGCGGAGGCGATCAGCCCAGCACGCCGCGCAGGGCGGCGGCGAAGGCGGTGGTGATCGCCTCGCGCTGCAGGTGGCGGCCCTCGGCCACGCACTGGCGGCCATGGCGCCAGACCGATCGCAGCGCGCCATTACGTGCGGCGAACACCCAGCTGTCAAGCCATGCGTCATCCTGTCGCGCCTGCAGCGCCGGGTGCGCGGCGTCCAGTTCGACCAGGTCGGCACTGGCACCGACCTGCAGGCCAGCGGCCACGCCCAGCGCCTGCGCTCCACCGCGCAGTGCGCCTTCGAACAGGAAACGACCGGTGCTGCGGCTGGCATCCGGCGCCAGTACATTGCGCCCGCGCAAGGTCAGCCGCTGGCCGTATTCGAGCAGGCGCAGTTCTTCGGCGGCATCGATCAGCACATTGGAATCGGAGCCGACACCGAAGCGACCGCCCTCGCGGGCGAACGCCTGCATCGGGAACAGGCCGTCGCCCAGATTGGCTTCGGTGATCGGGCACAGGCCGGCCACAGCCTGGCTGGCGACGATGGCCGCGCGCTCGTCATCGGTGATGTGGGTGGCATGCACCAGGCACCAGCGCGCATCCACCGGCGCGTGGTTGTACAGCCACTGCACCGGGCGCTGGCCGCTCCAGGCCAGGCAGGCCTCGACTTCACGCACCTGCTCGGCGATATGGATGTGCACCGGGCCGTCGGTCAACGGCAGCAACGCGCCCAGTTCCTCGCCGGTGACCGCACGCAGGCTGTGCGGTGCAATGCCGAGCACCGCATCGGGCAGCGCGGCCAACGCCGGCTTGGCGGCGTCCAGCAGCTGCGCGAAACCGTCCACGTCGTGGATCAGGCGGCGCTGCGCCGGATTCGGCGGCGCGCCACCGAAATCGGCATGCGCGTAGAACACCGGCAGCAGGGTCAGGCCGATGCCGGTCTGATCGGCCGCAGCGGCAATCCGCGCGCTCATCTCGGCGCGGTTGGCATAGGCATGGCCCTCGGCGTCGTGGTGCAGGTAATGGAATTCGCCGACGCGGGTGAAGCCGCTTTCCAGCATTTCCATGTAGGCCTGGGCGGCGATGGCCTGCACCGCATCCGGGCGCAGATGGGCCAGGAAGCGGTACATCAGCTCGCGCCAGCTCCAGAAGCTGTCGCCGTCACCGCCGCCGATCTCGGTCAGGCCGGCCATGCCGCGCTGGAAGGCGTGGCTGTGCAGGTTGGGCAGGCCCGGCACCAGGATGCCGACGCGGGTGTCACCGCCCTGCGCGGCCTGCCCCTTGCTGATTGCCGTGATGCGGCCGTCCCGCACCTGCAGGCGGACATCGCGGGCCCAGCCCTCGGCCAGCAGGGCGTGGGTAGCATGGAAACTGAGCAGGGAACGCGAATCGGACATGGCTGGACAACCCGAAATGGACACCTATATTGTATAGACATATAAGCACAGCCGCGTTGTGGATGCCATGCACGCCGATACCCTCTGGTCCAACGTCCACCTGATCACCCTCGATGGCGAGGGCCTGGGTGTCATCCGCGATGGCGTACTGGCCTGCGCCGAGGGCCGCATCGTCCACGTCGGCGCTGCCGGCAGCGATGCGCACCTGCAGCCGACCACCCGCATCGACGGTGAAGGCCGCTGGATCTCGCCGGGCCTGATCGACTGCCACACCCACCTGGTCTACGCCGGCAACCGCGCCAACGAATTCGAGCAGCGCCTGCAGGGCGTCAGCTATGCCGAGATCGCCCGTGCCGGCGGCGGCATCGTCTCCACCGTGCGCGCCACCCGCGCTGCCACCCCGGAACAGCTGGCCGCCGAAAGCCGGCCGCGCCTGCTGGCGATGCGCGCCGAAGGCGTGACCACGATCGAAATCAAGTCCGGCTACGGCCTCACCCTGCCCGACGAGCGCAAGCAGCTGCAGGTGGCGAGTGCACTGGGCGAGGAATGCCGGGTCAACGTGGTGACCACCTTCCTCGGCGCACACGCGACTCCGCCGGGCCGCGAGGCACAGGAATACGTCGACGAGGTGTGCGAGGTAATGATTCCGGCCATTGCTGCCGAAGGCCTGGCCGAAGCGGTGGACGTGTTCTGCGAGAACATCGCGTTCTCGCCCGCGCAGGCGCGGCAGGTGTTCGAGGCCGCCCGCGCGAACGGGCTGGCGGTGAAGATCCACGCCGAGCAGCTGAGCAACCAGCACGGTGCCGAACTGGCGGCCAGCTTCGGTGCACTGTCGGCCGACCATATCGAACATCTGGACGATGCCGGCATCGCCGCGATGGCCGCCGCCGGTACCGTCGCCGTGCTGCTGCCTGGTGCTTTCTATTTCACCCGCGATACCACCCTGCCGCCGATCGCCGCGCTGCGTGCGGCCGGCGTGCCACTGGCGCTGGCCACCGACAGCAACCCGGGCACCTCGCCGCTGACCAGCCCACTGCTGGCGATGAACATGGGCGCCACCCTGTTCCGCCTGACCGTGGATGAGTGCATCGCCGGCTTCACCCGTGAAGCGGCGCGCGCACTGGGCCACGGCGAGCGCATCGGTCGCCTGGCCGCGGGCATGGACTGCGACCTGGCGATCTGGGACATCGATGCGCCCGCTGACCTGGTCTATCGCATTGGATTCAACCCGCTGCACGCGCGCGTGGTGCGCGGGCAGCCCGACCTGCCTGCCTCCTGGAGCAACACATGAGCAACACCCTGGTTCTTCGCCCCGGCCATGTCACTCTCGCCCAGTGGCGGCAGGTCTATCGCGGTGCGCCGCTCGCACTGGACCCGGCCGCCCTGCCGGTGGTACGCGCCAGCGCTGCGGCGGTGGCCGCCATCGTCGCCAAGGGCGCACCGGTGTATGGCATCAACACCGGCTTCGGCAAGCTGGCCAGCGTGCGCATCGAGCGCGAAGACCTGGCCACCCTGCAGCGGAACATCGTGCTCTCGCATGCCGCCGGCGTGGGCGAGCCGATGCCGGCCAGCGTGGTGCGGTTGATGATGGCGCTGAAGCTGGTCAGCCTGGCGCAGGGTGCATCGGGCATCCGCGAGGAAACCCTGCTGCTGCTCGAAGGGATGCTGGTCAAGGGCGTATTGCCCGTGGTGCCGGCACAAGGCTCGGTGGGTGCCTCGGGTGACCTGGCGCCGCTCTCGCACCTGGCCAGCGTGATGCTGGGCGTCGGTGAAGCCTTCATCGGTGACGAGCGCCTGCCGGCGGTCGATGCACTGGCACGTGCCGGCCTGCAGCCGATCGAACTGGGAGCGAAGGAAGGCCTGGCGCTGCTCAATGGCACCCAGTTCTCCACCGCCTACGCGCTGGCCGGCCTGTTCGAGATCGAGACCGTGTTCCAGGCGGCACTGGTCGCCGGCGCGCTGTCGGTGGAAGCGGCCAAGGGCTCGGACACGCCGTTCGACCCGCGCATCCACGCCATCCGCGGCCAGCGCGGACAGATCGCCACCGCCGCGACGCTGCGCGCGCTGATGCACGGCTCGGAGATCCGCGAATCGCACCGTGACAACGACGTGCGCGTGCAGGACCCGTACTGCCTGCGCTGCCAGCCGCAGGTGATGGGCGCGGCGCTGGACATCCTGCGCCAGGCTGCGACCACGCTGGAAATCGAAGCCAATGGGGTGTCCGACAATCCGCTGGTGTTCACGGATACCGGCGAAGCGTTGTCCGGTGGCAACTTCCACGCCGAGCCGGTGGCCTTCGCGGCCGACATGCTGGCGATGGCGGTGTGCGAGATCGGCTCGATCAGCGAGCGCCGCCTGGCGATGCTGGTCGACCCTGCGCTGTCCGGCCTGCCTGCATTCCTGACCCCGCGCCCCGGCCTGAATTCCGGCTTCATGATTCCGCAGGTGACCGCCGCCGCGCTGGTCTCGGAGAACAAGCAGCGCGCCTACCCCGCCAGCGTTGATTCGATCCCGACCTCGGCCAACCAGGAAGACCATGTGTCGATGGCCGCGCATGGCGCGCGCCGGCTGATGCAGATGGCCGAGAACGCCGCCAACGTGATCGGCATCGAGCTGCTGGCCGCTGCGCAGGGCTGCGACTTCCACGCCCCGCTGCGCTCCAGCGCCGCGCTGGAAACCGTGCGCGCCACCCTGCGTGCGCAGGTGCCGACGCTGGAAGAAGACCGCTACTTCCATCCGGACATGGTGACCGCCACGAATCTGGTGCGCAGTGGCGCGCTGGCGCAGGGCCTGACCGACCTGCTGCCAACCGTGGAGCCGCAGGCATGAATACCCATCCCGAATGGCTGACCGTGCACGAGGGCGACGCCCCCCTCATCGTCAGCTTCCCGCATACCGGCAGCGAGCTGCCGCACGACCTGATCGGCGACTACCACTCGCCGTGGCTGGCCCGTCGCGATGCCGACTGGTGGGTGCACGAGCTGTACGACTTTGTGCGTGGCATGGGCGCGACCACGGTGCGCTCGGCGATCTCGCGCTCGGTGATCGACCTCAACCGAGACCCCAGCGGGGTCTCGCTGTACCCGGGCCAGAACACCACCGGCCTGTGCCCGCTGACCACCTTCGACAACCAGCCGCTGTACCACGCCGGACGCGAACCGGATGATGCAGAAATCGCCCGTCGCCGCGACACCTATTTCCTGCCTTACCACGATGCGCTGGCTGCGCAGATCACTCGCCTGCGCGCGAAGTTCGGCACGGTGGTGGTGTACGACGCACATTCGATCCGCTCACATATTCCGCACCTGTTCGACGGCGAACTGCCGCAGTTCAACCTGGGTACCGCTGGCCCGTCCGGCGCGCCGGACACGTCCTGCGACAACGCGTTGAGCGACGTGGTGGAGAACCTGCTGAAGATCAGTGGCATGAGCCAGGTGCGCAACGGCCGCTTCAAAGGTGGCTGGATCACCCGCCACTACAGCAACATCGCCGGCGGTGTGCACAGCCTGCAGATGGAGCTGGCCTGCCGCGGCTACATGCACGAACCCCTGCCAGATCAGGTGGACGAGCACAGCTGGCCCACCCCGCTCGACCCCGACCACGCCGCACCGCTGCGCCACACCCTGGCGCAGGTGCTCAACGCCTGCCTCGAATTCGCTACGAACCGGAGCGCCGCATGACCCGCAACGACCCGTCCCGCACCCTCGCCGCGCCGACCGGCACCACGCTGAACGCCAAGAGCTGGCTGACCGAAGCGCCGCTGCGCATGCTGATGAACAACCTGCACCCCGATGTGGCCGAGCGCCCGCAGGAACTGGTGGTGTACGGCGGCATCGGCCGCGCCGCACGCGACTGGGAGAGCTTCGATGCCATCGTCGAAACGCTCAAGCGCCTGGACGATGACCAGACCCTGCTGGTGCAGTCGGGCAAGCCGGTGGGCGTGTTCCGCACCCACGCTGATGCGCCGCGCGTGCTGATCGCCAATTCCAACCTGGTACCGCGCTGGGCCAACTGGGACCACTTCAACGAGCTGGATAGGAAGGGCCTGGCCATGTACGGCCAGATGACCGCAGGCAGCTGGATCTACATCGGCGCGCAGGGCATCGTGCAGGGCACCTACGAAACCTTCGTGGAAATGGGCCGCCAGCATTTCGGTGGTGACCTGACCGGCAAGTGGCTGTTCACCGGTGGCCTCGGCGGCATGGGCGGCGCACAGCCGCTGGCCGCGGTGATGGCGGGCGCCTCCTGCCTGGCCGTGGAGTGCCGCAAGAGCAGCATCGACATGCGCCTGCGCACCGGCTACTTGGACACCTGGACCGACAATCTGGATGAAGCGCTGCGCCTGATCGACGAATCGTGCAAGGCCGGTACGCCGAAGTCCGTGGGCCTGCTCGGCAACGTCGCCAACGTGCTGGCCGAACTGCTCAAGCGCGGCGTGAAGCCGGACCTGCTGACCGACCAGACCTCCGCGCACGACCCGGTAAACGGCTACTTGCCGCAGGGCTGGACCGTCGAGCAGTGGGACGAAAAGCGTGTTTCCGCCCCCAAGGAAGTGGAAAAGGCTGCGCGCGCGTCGATGGCCAACCATATTCGCGCCATGCTCGGCTTCCACGCACTTGGCGTACCGACCGTGGACTACGGCAACAACCTGCGGCAGATGGCGCTGGAAGAAGGCGTGGAGAACGCGTTCGACTTCCCCGGGTTCGTGCCGGCCTACATCCGCCCGCTGTTCTGCCGCGGCATCGGCCCGTTCCGTTGGGCCGCACTAAGCGGCGATCCGGAAGACATCGCCAAGACCGATGCCAAGGTGAAGGAACTGATTCCGGACAACCCGCACCTGCACCGCTGGCTGGACATGGCTGCCGAGAAGATCAAGTTCCAGGGCCTGCCGGCGCGCATCTGCTGGGTCGGCCTGGGTGATCGCGATCGACTCGGACTGGCGTTCAACGAGATGGTCGCCAACGGCGAACTGAAGGCGCCGGTGGTGATCGGACGTGACCACCTGGACAGCGGCAGCGTGGCCTCGCCAAACCGCGAAACCGAAGCGATGGCCGATGGCTCCGACGCGGTGTCCGACTGGCCGCTGCTGAACGCCCTGCTCAACACCGCCAGCGGCGCGACCTGGGTCTCGCTGCACCATGGCGGCGGCGTGGGCATGGGCTTCTCCCAGCATGCCGGCATGGTGATCGTCTGCGACGGTACCGAGGCAGCGGCGAAGCGGATTGGCCGCGTGCTGTGGAACGACCCGGCCACCGGCGTGATGCGCCACGCCGATGCGGGGTATGACATCGCGATCGACTGTGCGAAGGAAAAGGGACTGGATCTGCCTGCGATCCTGGGCTGATCGCAGGGGTGCCGGCCCGCGGCCGGCTCTCCCTGATGCGGGAATCGGTGCCCTTGACCCGCTCTTCCGTCGTGACCACCATGCGCCATCACCGCTGATGGATCACCGCGATGTACCGCACCTTTGCTGCTGCATTGCTCTGCGTCCTGTTCGCTGCTCCGCCCGCATCAGCGAATGATCTCTCCGCCGGCCTCTCTACCCAGCTCGACGCCCAACTGCAGGTCAACCGCGAGCGCTACGGCATTGCCGGCCAGGCGGTACTGGTCGCCCACAACGGCCAGGTGCTGTACCAGGGCGCCAGCGGCGAATGTGATCGCGCTACGCACACACCTGCCACCGTCGATTCCATCTTCGCCGCACAGTCGATGGCCAAGCTGCTGACCAGCACACTGGTGATGCAACTGGTCGATCAGAGCAAGGTGGATCTGGATACACCGGCCAGCCGCTATGTGCCGGACCTGCCTGCAGCATGGCAGGCAATCCACGTGCGTGATTTCCTCAACCACAGCTCCGGCATCGGCGAGTACTACGACCGGGTGGATAACCGCTGGGTGAGCACGGGCTACCCCGGTGTAGCGCCTGACCTTGGCACTGCGCTGAAGGTGGCCGGCGCTGCACCGATGCAGTTCGCCACCGGCAGCCGCGTGCAGTACACCCAGGCCAACTACCTGGTGCTGACGGCGTTGCTGGAAGCGCACTACCGCAAGCCCTACCCGGCCATCGCGCGCGAACGCATCCTGCAGCCATTGAAGATGGCCAGCACCTCGTGGGGCGTTGCCAGCGTGCCGGCCCGGCGCGCGGCGGTGCCGTACATCGGCAAGGATGGCCAACTGCAGCCTGCCAATGAAGATCCCTGGCCGGACTACGGCTGGGGCCATGCCGATCTGCAGACCACCGTGGGCGACATGAACCGCTTCCTGCAGGCGCTGGCGACCGGCACGCTGGTGCGCACGGCGACCCTGGAAAAGTTCTGGCAGCCGCAGAAACTGAGCGGTGGCGGCAGCAATTTCTTCTCCACTGGCTGGGACACCACCCGTAGCGACGGCTATACCCAGGTCGGCCATGATGGCGGCACCCGTGTACGTGCGCGGCTGGCCTACAAGGGCACGCTGGCCGACGGCTACTGGGTGTTCGTGTACCTGACCAGCGGCAGCGCCCGCAATGTCTGGTCCAGTACCTTGGTGGAGAGCACGATGGCGATGGCCGCGCCGCAGGAGTTTCCGCACGCGGTGCTGTCCGAGCGGCTGGTTGCGTATGCGCTGGATGATGATGCAGGCGCCGCCCAGGCGATACGCAGCTGGTTGCGCGATAACAACCGGGTGACGGGCAGCGAGCTGGAACGTGCGATCAACGCCAGCGGCTATGCCATCCGCCAGAGCCTGGGTGCACGCAGGGCGTTGAAGGTATTCGCCCTCAACACCGAGCTGTATCCGGATTCGGCCAATGTGTGGGACAGCCTGGCCGAGTGTCATGCGGCATTGGGCGAGAAGGAAGCAGCTGATCAGCTCTACGCAAAGTTGAAGACGCTGGCGAAACCCTCGCCATAAACCCTGCTGTAGAGCCGAGCCCATGCTCGGCTGCTCTTCGTCGCGATGGCAGACAACCCGCGCTGCACGCGATTAGCCGAGCGCGGGCTCGGCTCTACAGGAACACGGCGGGCGGCCATACGCCGCCGGTGGGTGACGTGTCGCCGCCGACCTGTTAACCTGCGCGCCACCTTGGTGGTTTACAGCATTTCCGCATGTCGCTCTCGTCGTACCACCCCACCCCCTCGCTGCTGTTCCTGGCCGTTTCCCTTGGCCTCGCCTCCACCGCCGCTGCAGCCCCGCAGGCCACCACGCTGGATGCGGTGCAGGTCACCGCTGCTGGCGATGCCAGCGCGCAGGCGCGCGAGGCGCTGAAGCGCGTACCCGGCGCCAGCAACGTCATCGACGTGGCCAAGGCCGACAGCCGACTGTCCACCAGTGCGGATGTGCTGGCCTATCAGCCGGGCATCAGCGCGCAATCGCCGGGCAACGAGGGCACCAGGATCTCGATCCGTGGCTCGGGCATCAACCGCGGGCCGGGCGCGCATGCCTCAGGCATTGCGGTATCGATCGACGGCCTGCCACTGACCGGCCCGGGTGGCACGCCTTACGAACTGCTGGAACCCCTGTGGCTGTCGCGCGTGGAAGTCCTGCGCGGCGCCAACGGCTTCGAGCGCGGCGCGCTCGCGCTGGGCGGTGCCATCGACTACGTCAGCCGCAGCGGCCGTGATTCGGCGGGCGTGCAGCTGCACTACGAAGCCGGCAGCCGTGGCTACCAGAAGCGCGGCCTCAGCTGGGGCGGCGTCAACGGCGATGTTGACTACTTCCTGGCCTACACCGATACCGAGTTCGACGGTTACCAGCGCCATGCGCACGGCGACGGCAAGGGCGCGATGGCCAACATCGGCTGGCAGATCACGCCCGATCTGCAGACGCGCTTCTTCGTGCGCTACCGCGAAACCAATCACGAAACACCCGGTCGCTTGACCCGCGACCAGATCCGCAACGATCCACATGCCGCGAATGCGGCCAACCTGGCCATCGATGCGCGCCGCCCGCAGCCGGGCAGCACCTGGGTGGGCAATGTCACCACGCTGCAGATCGATGAGGACTCGTCGCTGCAGGCCGGGCTGGTCTACCACACCTACCCGATGGACTTGAACGAGAGCCTGTATCGCCAGCAGCTGGACTACGCCAACCTCAACGCCACACTGGACTACCGCCGCCGCCACCGGCTGTTCGGCCTGGACAGCGAGACCACGGTCGGCCTGCGCGTCACCCATGACCTGGACGCCGATGTGCGCGAGTCGCTGCGCTTTGCCAGCAACGGCTATGCCGCCGGCACGCGCACGCGTGACTTCCGCCACCACGGCACCGACAGCACGCTGCACGTCAGCAACACCCTCGCCTTCAATGACCGCCTGCGCATGCAGGCTGGGCTGGCACTGATCAACACCCGTCGCGATGTGCAGGTGACCTGGCCGAGCAGCGGCGGCCGCCTGCGCGAGCACGACTGGGACTACGCACCGCGACTGGGCTTTACCTGGCAGCACAGCGCGCAGACCCAGTGGTTCGGCAACCTCAGCCGTTCGGTGGAGGCACCGCACCCATGGTCGATGATCTGGGGCTCGAACCAGTACTTCGGGCCGGGCAATGGCCCATCCACTGGCCGCCAGCGCGCGCCGGTGCCGATGCAGAACCAGACCGCCACCACGCTGGAACTGGGCGCGCGCGGTGACGCGGCGCTGGGTCGCTGGGAACTGACCGGCTACTACGCCCACGTGAACCACGAACTGCTGAGCGTCGAACTGCAACCGCTGCCGAACCTGTTCATCGCCGAGAACAATGCCAGCCCCACCGTGCACCGCGGTATCGAAGCCGGATTGGACAGCACGCTGTGGCAGGCTGCACCGGGCCGCCTGTCGCTGCGCCAGGCGTATACCTTCAGCGATTTCCGCTACCGCCACGATGCACGTTTCGGCAGCAACCGCCTGCCCGGCCTGCCGCGCCACGCCTACCAGGCCGAGCTGCGTTTCGATCATGCATCCGGCCTGTACGCGGCGCTCAATACCGAATACGCCTCGCGCATCGCCGTGGACTACGCCAACAGCTACTGGGCCGACAGCCATGTGATCTTCGGCAGCCGCATCGGCTACGACGCACCCGGTGGCCGCTGGCAGGCCTGGGCGGAGATGCGCAACCTAGGCAATCGCCGCTACGCCGCCACCGTCACGCCGGGCTATGACGACGCCGGCAAGGATGTCGCGCGTTCGACGCCGGGCGAAGGCCGCGGCGTCTACGCGGGCGTGCGCTGGCGCTTTGAGTGATTGCTGCAGGCGGCGCCGGGTGTGATCCGGCGCCGTCGTTCCAGGGTCAGCCGATACGCCAGGGCGGCAGGCGCTCGCTGCGCTTCCAGATGGAAGGCGCGAAGCCGACCAGCACCAGTGCCGCCAGCCACTTCGGCGACGTACTCAGCAGCGTCGAACCGAGCGAGCCGCCGCCGGGTGCGAGCGGCTCCTGCCACGGGTTGTAGCCCAGGTAGACGACGCTGCCAGCCCACCACAACAACGCCAGGCCGATGCCCACCAACAGCAGGGCCAGGGTGCGGCAGGTCCAGCGCTGCGAGGTGGTTCCCCACTCGCGGGACACCGCTACCAGCAGACCCACCACCAACAGCGACACCAGTGCCACCAGGCCGATATCGACCTTCGGTCCAATGCGCTCATAGGCGCAGGCACGGCATTGCGTCTCTTCCGCGGCAGTGGCGGCTTCAGCGCCATCGCCCTGCCCGGCTGCCGGCTGCGCCAGTGCTGCAAACGGCAACAACACCGCCAGCAGCGTCACCATGATCCAACGAAACAACGTCCTGTTCCTGCGTGCAGCGACATCCATGCGCTCTTCCTCGTCAGTGGTTGTGTGTCTCAGTGGGCGTTCGGCCATCCAGCGCCCCGGTTCCCGAAGCAGTATGACAAGCTCCCGATAGGTGAAACCGCCAGGACACGAATCCTCGGCGACCGCGATCATAGCCCACTGTTCATTGCGGCTGAAAACCGGTCGGGACCGGGCCATATGAAGGGAGCAACCGCATTACAGCCCCTGGATGACCTGCAGCAGATGGCTTGCACCTGGCACGAGTTCCTGAGCAAGCCAGCCCAGCACCGCGAAGAACAGCAACAGGCCGATCAGCGGCCAGACCGTGTGCGACACGCATACCCGCCACCATCCCTGCTCGTGCATGCCCTGCATGCGTCGGTACAGGCCGCCGGCGATGGCCGCGTCCACCAGCAGTTCGGCCATCAGCACCGGCGCCGACCACACCACCCATACGCTGGCCAGCAGGACGGTCGCCACCAGCGCGACGATGCCGAGGATGGCCAGCAGCGGCAGGCCCGCTTCGTCTTCAGCCAGCCCGGTCAACGGCAGCTCTCCGGCATCGCCACTGCTCACCGATGCCGGCCCGTTCCACGAGGCCGACGCACCGCCACCGCCGGAACGGCCGCCGGCGCCGCTCCACGGTGATTCCACGGCACTGCCGCGAGGGGATGGGCAGCCACCGCCCACATCCGGCGACAGGCCATCCAGCACGTTGTCCCAACGCCAGCGGATCCAGATCCACATCAGCAGCAGGAACACGCCGTAGGCCAGCACTACGGCCATCGGGTAGCGAAACCACATCGCGTCGATACCGGCCAGGCGCAGCAGGTGCGAGGCAAGAAAACCTGCAGCGCCGGTCAGGGCGACGATCAGCGCCATCTGCAGGCGTGGCCAACCGCGCTGCTGCAAGTGCCTGCGCGCACGCACGACTTCGCTGCCGCGGTTCATCGGCAATGTCAGTGGGCTGCGTGAAGAGTGGCGCGAGCGCTTCATGCCGCCGCCAGGGGGCTGGAGGCATCGCGGCCAGGGACCTCGGGAACCTGATGCTGCATGCGGACATCCTTGCCGGGCACGCGTAGGCGGTGTTGGGCGGATTCTACCGCGGGCAGCTCCGCTGTCCAGACGGCGGTTCCAAGCGGCCGATCCTCAGCTGCGATCAATGATCCGTTCGATGCGGCCACCCGCGAACACGAACTCGCTCTGGCCCTGCAGTTCCAGCTCAGTGCCCGCACGCGGTCCATCGGGAACATCCTGCGCGAACACGCCGCGCCAGCCAATCGTCGCCGTCGCCCGATCACCATCGAACACCAGCGCCAGCAAGCGCTGTTCGCGCTCCCGGAACAGGCGCGCAGACTGGCGTGCCAGCTCGCCAAAGGCATCGACGCCTTCGGTGACCATCGTCAGCTGGCCGCCACTGTGATTCTCAAAGCGTACGTTGTGCGCCAGCACGGCCAGCATGGCGTCGATATCGAAGCGGTTGTAGGCCTGCAGGTAGTGCTCGATCAACTGACGATGGTGCAATTCGTCCATGGCGGCACCAGTCGTGGGCTGCTGGCGAGTCTGGCCTGCCCGCACCGGCCGATCAAGGCCGCGTGGCCGCCTTCAGCAACTGCGCGGCCACCCGGTCGAACGGGGCAATGTCCTGCAGCGCGCGGCACATCGCCACCGCACCTTCCACGCTGGCGATCACCAGGCTGGCCAGTTCACCCGCCGCTGCCGGGGCATGCCCTTCAGCGACGAACGCCGAGGCGAGATGGCCGTGCCAGCGCGCGAACACCTCGGCCGCCGCCGCGCGGGGTTGGCTGGGCGTCGCCTCCACCGGCTCCTCCACGGCAGCGGCCAGCACCGGGCAGCCGGCGCGGAAATCGGAGCGCAGCAGACGCTCGCGCCACATCGCCAGGAACTGCTGCAGGCCCTGCACCGCCCCATCCTTCAGCAGCTCCATCAGCAGCACCTCCACCTTGTCGCCGGCCATGTGGGTAGCGCGCGCCAGCAGCTCCTGCTTGCCGCCGGGAAAGTGATGGTAGGTGGAACCCAACGGCGCCTCGGCCAGCTTGGTCACTTCGCGGATGCTGGTGGCATTGAGGCCTACCCGCGCCAGCATCTGCGCCGCGGCATCGATCACGCGCTGTGGGGCATCGGACGGTCGCGGGCTCACGGCGGTCTCCTTGCTAAGACAATCGTCATAGATTAGCGTACCGGCGATTCTATAACAGTCGTCATAGCCATGAATCTCTGGTTCCGTCTGCTCCACCTGCTGCTGTGCAGCCTGTTCCGGCCGAAGCTGGAGGCCCCGTTCGGCGTCTCGCGGCTGCAGTTCCGGGTGCTGCCCAACGACCTGGACAGCAACCTGCACATGACCAACGGCCGCTACTGGAACATCTTCGACCTGGGCCGGCTGGACCTGATCCTGCGCATGGGCCTGGGCCAGGTGGCGCTGCGCGAGAAATGGGCGCCGATCGTCGGCGCCGGCACCATCCAGTTCCGCCGCGAATTGAAGCCGTTCCAGCGCTTCACCCTGGAAACACGACTGGTGGGCTGGGTCGGCTCGCGCGGCATCATGGAGCAGCGCGTGCTGATCGGTGCCGAGCAGAAGATCGCCACGCGCGCGCTGCTGGTCACCGGCATCTACGACCGTCGCGCGCGCAAGTTCCTGGGCATGCCGAAGATGATGGAAGCGATCGGCGTGGTCGCCCCGCCCTCGCCGCCGCTCAGTGCGGCCGCCGAAGCGCTGCTGGCCGCCGACGCAGCGTTGAAGCAGGACGACGCCTGAGCCTCAGGGAGCCGCCACCGGCATCATGTGCTGTCCGCGCGATACGACCTGGGTACGCCCTCCCACGTGCAGCACGTACTCGAAGGACTGCCGCATGCGGCTGTACGCGCCGCCCTCCGGCACGCCGTAGTTGGCACCCACGCTGAGGGTATGCCGGCCCGGCGGCAACGGCTTGAGCATCACCCAGTAGCCGTCGGCGGCGGCCAGCCGTGAGTCTGCGTCATCGGCATCCATGCGGAAGCAGCCTTCACTGCGCACCCGATGCATGCGCATGTCGCCCAGGGGTTGCCCATCCAGCAGCACCACTGCACTGATCAGATAATCGTTGTTGACCGCCGCCCCCGCCTGCAGCTCCTTGCAGGACACAGACTCATCCACCTGGTAGTGCGCCATGTTGATGATCGGCAGCAACAGGTACTTGCCCGCCGGCACCACGCATTCGCGATGTGGCCGGAAACGGCCATTGGTGCCGGCCAGGTTCCAGACCGGGCCTTCCTGGCCCACATCGCATACACGGCCATCCGGGTCGAGATAGGGCGCGCCGCCCTGGGCGTCGGCCCAGCGCCACCAGCGGGCGGTCCATTCGGCCAGTGAAACTCCGGCCACCGGCTCACGCGTCAGCGGCGAAGGCGCCGCCGTGTCTGCACTGAACGCCGGTACGGCCGCCAGCAGCAGTGCCATCGTTGCGCCGCTGCGGCGCAGCCATCCCTGGATTCCCTTCCGCATCACCCACCCCATCGTCCCTGGCGGCCACGCTGCGTGGCCAGCTCCAGGGCCATTTTACCTCGACGGGCTGGACGCTGTGCATTGCGGGTGCTGTGCCTAGTCCGGCGCCATTGCGCGCCTGATTGCAGCCTCCGCCAGCGGCGCCATCACCGCATAGCCCTTCGCCGTGGGATGCACGCCATCCTCGGCCAGCTGCGGATCCAGCCCTCCGGCGGCATTGGTCATCGGCGTGTAGTAGTCCAGATAGACCAGCTGCTTCGCATCGGCATAGCGCTTCAATGCCGCGTTCAATGCGCGCACCTTGGGCGCAGGTGCCGTGCCCGGCAACCACGGGTAATCGCTGACCGGCAGCACCGATGCCAGTACCACGGCGATGCCATGTGCGCGTGCCAGGTCCACCATCGCGTGCAGGTTGTCTTCAATCATCGCCTGCGTGGTCGGGCCGGTGTTGCCGGCGATGTCGTTGGTGCCGGCCAGGATCACCACCACTTGCGGCTTCAGTGCCAGCACGTCCTGCGGGAACCGCACCAGCATCTGCGCCGTGGTCTGGCCACTGATGCCGCGGTTGAGCCAGCCCTTGCCGGGAAAGAACGATGCGCTGCCTTCCCTGCCCCAGCCTTCGGTGATGGAATCACCGAAGAACACCACGCGCGGCTGGCTTGGTACCGTCGCAGGCAGCCGCGCGTTGGCTTCACGATAGTGCTGCAGCTGCGGCCAATCGGCCAAGCGCTGCTGCATGAAACGCACTTCGTCCGCGCGCAGGCTTTCGACAGGCTCCAGCAGTAACGGGTTGATTGCGGGCATCTCGGCCGCCCCCCCGTGGGCGCTCAGCGCGATACCGAGGGCAACTGCGGCCAGGCCGCCGGACAAGGAACGCATGGGGTCTCTCCCTTGAATGTCCGGGCCAGTCTAGCGCGCGGCCTCGCGCTTACCGCGCCGCAGACCGCGCGGCCACGCCGGTCACCTTGGCCGGCATCCACATGCCGGGCGTCCAGCCGCTGGCGGCCAGGATCGCCTTCGGGTTGTCCTGCTGGATCAGCGCGCGCACCGCGTCACGCTTGTCCTTGGCCTGCAGGTAGTAGGCCTTGGCGATGCGGTAGCCCACCCAGTACCCGAGGTCATAGGGCTCCTGCGAACCGGGCTTGTAGTTGTACAGCCACGGCGACAGATCGGTACTGTCCACATCCAGCGCAAAGGCGCTTTCAATGTGGACCTCGCGGCCGCGCGTCCACGCCGCATGGCGACTGTTGCCGACGTTGCCGGAAATCAATTCGGCGATGAATTCGGCGATACCTTCGCCCAGCGAAACACGCAGCACCGTCGCATGCGGGTCGCCGGGCTCGAAATCGTTCAGGCCGGTCTGCTGGATGTGCACGTACTCGTGCGCGATCACGTGCACGAAGCGGTCCTGCACGTTGGGATTCATGAAATCGGCTGCACACAGCGCTTCCAGGCCGATGATCACCCCACTCTTCGAGGTCAACCCGACCGGCCGACCACGGCCGACCGCGAGGGTCACCGGAGGAAACGCGGCCTGCGGATAGATCGCCTGCAGCTTGCCGAACACCTGCACCAGGCGCTGCTTCACCGCCGGCAGCTCCGCCAGGCAGCTGCGGCCCTGCGCATACACCCCGGGCTGGCTGGCAATGGCTTCGGCCATGCGTTCGGGCGTGACCCGGCGCGCCTTCGCCAGTTCACCCAGGCCCGTACTGCCTTCGGCCAGGTAACCGGCCAGCTGGGCGACGCTGGGCTTCCCGCCGGTGCTGTCGTAGAGCGCGTAGAAGCGGCTGGCATCGGTGGTGAGGATCTGCGGCCCCGGCGGGGTACCCGCCTGTGCCACGCCGACCGCCCCGGCACAGGCAAGGGCAAGCAGGCAACGCAGGAAACTGGACATCGCTCCGTCCTTGGTGGAGTGCATGCGAAGCGCGCAATCTATCACTCCGCCCCGGCCACCGCAGCGGGCACATGCAGGCCCTTCGGGGCTGTGCCAGACTCACTCAGGCACCTGCCATGGATGATGGAGCACCGCACGATGATGATCGTTCCCGCGTACTGGGCCGAAGCCCGCCTGCAGGCCCGTTTCCGTGGCCGGCCGGTGGTCGTGCGCCGCTTCGGCTGGTCCGATGAGGGACCTGCCGAGGCCCAGGCCCACGCCGACCGCCGCGCCAACGAAGCCCTCAATGCCATCCTCGCCGGGCAGGTGCTGCCGCGTCGCGAAGTGCGCAGCAACTATGGCGTGGAGGGTGTGCCAATCCGCGAGCAGATCGTGCAGCGCGACGGCGATGTCATCATCACCCGCAACAGCTATGGCGCATTGTGTCTCAACAGCCCCGACGTGCTGTTTGCCGACATCGATCATGCGCAGCCACCGGCCGGATGCGTGATACCGGCCATCGTCGCTGCGATCGTGCTGCTTGCCGGCGCCATCATCGGCACCCTGCTCTGGCACTGGCTGGTGGGCCTGGTACTGGGCGTGGCGGCAGTGCTGCTGGTCAACGCGGCACTGCTGATGCGGCGGAAGCAGCGCCTGGCCGCCGCCGGCGGTGCTGAAGGGCTTGCGCTGAAACGCGTGGACGCCTTCAGCGAACAGCATCCCGATTGGCACCTGCGTGCCTACCGCACACCCGCCGGGCTGCGCGTGCTGGCGATGCATGCCACGTTCTCACCGGAGGACGAGCAGCTCCAGGCATTCTTCAAGGCACTGGGCACCGACACCCTGTACGCGCGCATGTGCCGGCTGCAGCATTGTTTCCGTGCGCGACTGACACCGAAGCCATGGCGCGTCGGCCTGAAGTACCGCATCCGGCCGCCTGTGGCCGCGTGGTCAGCCGAACAGGCCAACAATCCGGATCGACTGGCCTGGATTGCCGAGTACGAAAAGAAGAGTGCCGGCTTTGCCGCGTGCACCTACCTGCGCAGCTTCGGCGACACCTCCCGGGTGCATGCCAAGGCCGAGCATGTGCGCGAGCTGCACGATCGGCTGTCGCACGCTCAGGACCGGTTACCGCTGGCCTGAACGCAGTGAGCGCTCAGTCCACGCCCTGCACGAACGGCTGCCCTGCCAGGGTAACGCCCAGCCGCACCGCGATCTGCTGACCTTCCTTTTCGAAGGTCGTGGCGCATTGCTTGGCGCCCTTCTGGCATCCAACTTCCGGAAAGCCCTCGAGTGACTCAGGCGCGCGCTGGACCGGACTCGCCTGCCACCCTGCCGCATCCATGAGGCGCTTGGCCTTGGCATAAGGCATGCCGGCGACAATGCCCAGCTGCGCCAGTTCGGAGGGGAGTGATTGGCCATGCAGGCTCGGCGTCATCACCAGCGCCAACACTGCGACAACACGTTTGGACTTCATAGGTGAAACCCGTGGCAGACAGCAACAGGCCTGCAGCGTATCGCAGCGTCCGCACGCCATGGCACCCGCATCACATATGGTTACGCAATCGCAACGGCCAATGACACGAGGTCACCCTCCGGATCCATCCGGTACTGTTGAGAACCGCCACGGGCGCCTCGCGCGCCGCCCGCCGCGCCGGTACCCAGGCAGCCAGCTGCCCCAGGGTGAACACCAGCCCGACGCCCAGCACCAGGTACCCGGGATCGATGCGAGGTACCTCGTAGTAGCGCGAAACCCAGACATTCAACGCCAATGCCAGCACACTGCCAGCGAGCGCGCCGACGAAGGTCAGCATCAGATGGCTTCACTGACCTCGTAGAGACCGGCGTAATCCTGCAGCGCCTGCATGTCCGCCTTCACCGCAGCTGCGGCGTTGGCAGCTGCGCTGCTGACAAACTCGGTTTCGATGATGCCGAGCCCCTGCTCCTGCAGTCCGGTGTCGTAGGCGAGTGTTCCAATTGCTGCGCAAGCAGGAAGGTATATCAGTGATGCAGGCGGTCGCGGTGAGCACCTGCAGCAACAGGATGCCGGCCACCAGCCGGTTCTTGTTCATCGCAGGGGCAAAACGCAGACGCATCGCCGCCTGCGAGGCCTGCGTTCCCCGTTGCCTGTTCAGCGACTGCGCTGGCGCTCGATTTCCGCGTGCAGTCCCTGCAGCTGCGCCAGGTACTGCTGGAAAACGTCCAGATCCTCCTCGACCAGGCGTGACCAGTCGGGCTTCACATTCAGCAACTGCTCGACCTGCCGCTGCGGCGGGCGATCAAACCCCTCGCCCAGGACGGCCAGGTAGCGCTCCCTGAATCCCTCCGGATCCTGCCGGTCCTGTGCGAAGAGCTGCACCGCAATCAGTCCTGCATACAGGTAATTGGCCAGGTAAAGCGGATCCTCATACATCAGCCGCTTGGATACCCAGGTGCTGCGCAGCTCGGGATACTGCTCCGATGCGCCCCCATACCTGCCCAGTACCTTCATCGTCAGCGTATCAAGCGCGTCTGCGTTGCCAACCTCATCGGCGGCCACCTCCTGATAGATGGACTGCTCCAGATCGGCCTCTTCAGACGATACGAACAGCTGCAGGATGATGTCATCGAGCAACGACTTCAGGTAATACGCCTTGGCACGTGGATCACTGGCCTGCCGGTAGAGCTGATCGCGGAACTTCAGTTCGTTGTAGATGGCGAAGGCCTCGGTCAACCACTTGTTGCCGTTGCGCTGGAATGATGATGCGCCGCCGCGCTGCATCCACTGGCCATGCATGGCATGGCCGGCTTCGTGAGCGATCTGGACATCCCCCTCCAGATCGCCCTGGCGATGGCCAACGAACAGCAACGAAGGCACACCGGGGGCGCTGATCGAAAACGCATCCATCGCGCGCCGCCCTGCCGATCCGCCCAGATCCATGCGTCCGCCCGCAGGATCGAGCAGCCCGCGCAGCCCTGTCACGTAATCCGGCCCCAGCACCTGCATTGATGCCGCCGCCGCATCACGCAACTGCGCCAGGTCAAGCGGCGGAGGAATATAGCCCGCATCAGGCAGGTCCATGTCCCAGATCTGTGGAGACGCCTGGCCCATGCGCTCAAGATGGGTCAACTGCATCTGCTGGTAGTTCCGCCGCAGCAGCGCGTGGCGCGCTACCGCCGCCAGTGTCGCGGCGACGGCGGCCTGATCCAGGCCCATGTGCCGGTAGCTGCGGTCAGGCGCAGTTCCATCGCCCTGCAGTTCCGACGCATGCTCGTTGAGGCGGACCAGGCCCAGCAGCACCGTTGCCATTTCGCTGCGCCGCGACGCCATTCCCTGCCAGTAGGCACGCCATGCCGCTTCGCGTAGTGAACGGTCCGGCAGGCGGGAAAGGGCTCGCGCGTCGGTGCGGCTGTCGAGTGTGCGGCCTTCATGTTCGAAACGCGCAAAGGGGGCCGACTGCAGCAGCTGCCGGTGCAGGCGCCCGAAGCTATCCAGCGCCGGGTCAGCCAACGTGTCGACCGCATCCACCAGCGCTGCATTGGCCGGCTGCACATCCTCCCGCAACGCCCGTTCACGCAGGTCGGCATGCGGCCCGATCCAGGCAGCGTGCGCGGGCGCATCACGCAATGCCTGCTTGGCAATCGCCGCGATGCGTCCACATGTGCTGGCGACTTCGCCCTGGGTGTTGGCCAGCCGGGCATCGTCGGCATTGCGCGCTGCCTGAAGATGCAGGTAGCCATGGTGCCGGAGGCACTCGCCATACAGCTGTTCGGCCCGCTGGAACCTCACGTCTGGCGGCGCATGAAGTGCCTTGAGGGCATGGGTCCTCCGCTCGAGGTTCTGCCACGCCTCACGTTCCTGGGAGGCGCTGCCAAAGTAGCTGCGGTCATCTGCCCGCAAAGCCTGCGCTTTCACTCCGTGTGTCATCCCGGCCAACAGCGTCGCGATGACAAAAGTGATGGCGCGCATCCCATTGCGATGCATCGCTGTCTCCTGGTTTGTTTCCACTCCCAGCTTAGCAGCCCGGGTGGACCCGGATGCCGCATGGCAGGTGGCTTCCCGATTCCCGATTGCGCATCCGGATCCAGGCCGTCTACCCACTCACATCCCGATACAGCAAGGCCGCCCTGGGGCGGCCTTCCCGTCTCATTACTTGGCGTTCTTCACGTAGGTGTCGAACCGGCTCAGCATTTCCGCTACCAGCTGCTCGTTCGATTCCAGCGCGGTGTACCAGTGCGGTTCGTTCGGCAGCATCACCAGCCGCGTGATGCCGCCGTTGCCTCGGATCGCCTGGTAGAGCTTGCGCGACTGGAACGGCTCAGTGCCCGGGTTGGCGTCGTCCTCGCCGTGGACCAGCAGCAGCGGCAGCTTGATCTTGTCGGCATAGAAGAACGGAGAGGCCTTCAGGTACACGTCCTGCGCCTGCCACACCGAGCGACGCTCGTTCTGGAAGCCGAACGGGGTAAAGGTCTTGTTATACGAACCGCTGGTCGCCACGCCAGCCTTGAACAGGTTGGTATGGGCGATCAGGTTGGCGGTCATCAGGCCGCCATGGCTGTGGCCGGTCACGCCGATGCGGTTGCGATCGACCACGCCCATGTCCACCGCCTTGTCCACCGCCGCCCTGGCGTCAGCTTCCAGCTGCTCCAGGTAGGTGTCGTAGGCGTTCTTCGGGTCACCCACGATCGGGAACGAGGCGTTGTCGATGATCGCGTAGCCGGCCAGCAGCATCAGGCGGTACGGCTGCAGGCGGGTGAAGGTCTGCTGCGAACCGGACACCTGCCCCGCCTGCGCGGCGTTGGCGAAGTCGGCCGGGTAGGCGTACAGGATCGCCGGCACGCGCTGGCCTTCCTTGTAGCCCGGCGGCGTGTACAGGGTGAACGACAGGTCCACGCCATCGGCACGCTTGTAGGTCACCAGCTGCTTCTTGATCTGGCGCACTTCCGGAGTCGGGTCGACCAGCTTGGTCAGCGCGGTCGCGGTGGACGCGAACTGCGCCTCGCCGGTCTTCGCATCGGCCACCGCCTCACCCTGCTGACGGATGAAGGCGTTCGGCGGATCGATCACCGACTGGTGCCAGGTCAGGTAGCGCCCAGGCGTATTGCTGAAACCAAGGAACTGCTCGTAGGCATCGGCGCTGCTGCGGAACAGGCGCTCGCTCTTCAGCGTGCGCAGGTCGAGGCGATCGAGGAACGGACGGTCGCCCTGCGGCGAGGCACCACGGCCGCTGAGGAAAACATGGTTGCCCTCACGGCGCACGACCTGCGCACCATTCGGCAGGCGGGTGAAGACCAGGTTGCCGGGGTTGCCGTACAGCTCATCGCTGGACATGTCCCACAGCAGGCGGCCTTCCTTCTTCGGCTGATCCACATCGACGATGCGGGTCTGCATCCAGTGGCGGTTCTCGTCGTTCTCGTACTGGAACGCCACGGCCGGATCGGCAGTCCACGCGAAGCCTTCGAAGCGCTGTGCGGTGCGGGCGATCTCGACCGGCTTGCCGTTGAACGGCGCCTTCAGCATCAGCACCCGGTCGCGATGCGGCACGTTGACCTTCCAGTCGCCCTTGTCCAGCGCTTCGGCATAGACCAGGGTGGCCGGATCGGTGGCACGCCAGTCGAAACCACGCGGGCCTTCCGGTACGCCGTGCACCGGCACGCGGTCGGCCAGCGGCAGGCTGGCGATCGGCGTGGACTTGCCGCTGGCGATATCCAGCACGGCCACGTCGTTGGCGAAGCGCTGGTAGGTCACCGCATGCGAGTACGGCGCCTTGATCGATTCGGTCAGCACGTGCACGCCATCGGGCGCGGCGCTGACTTCGTTGAACAGCGCCGGCTGCCCGACCGGACGCACGCTGTTGGCGGCAGTATCGACCACGGCCAGCTGCGAGGCGCCGTAATAAGCGAACAGCTTCTCGTCATGCACGCTGGTCAGCGTATCGCGGGCTTCGTAGGTGCTGCTCTCGCCACTGCTGCCCAGCGACTCCTGTGCATCCGGGCCGGTCGGTACGCCACCGTTGGACGGTGCTGGGCCCTGGTTGGCCGGCACCAGCTTCACCAGCAGGTTCTGGCTGCCGCCCAGCCACTGCACGGTGTAGCCGAAAATCGGGTTCAGCTGAACGTTCGGCACCTGCTTCACCTGGCCGGTAGCGGCATCGCCCACCCACAGCTGCACGCTGGTATCGACCGCGTTCTGGAACGCAAAGTGGCTGCCATCGGCCGACCACAGCGCGCCGGTGGCACAGCCCTGCGGCAGGTTGACCTTGGTCTGCTGGCCACTGCCGATGTCGACCAGGGTGAAGTCGGCCACGCAGGCCGGGATGCCATAGCCACCGGGGGTGTCATGGCGGCTGCGGTTCTTCGGTTCCAGGCGCACGCCAGCCAGCTTCAGGTACGGCTGGGCGACACGGCTGATCGACGGGTAGGTCTGCGCAGTGGTCAGCAGCAGGCGCTGGCCACCCGGGGCCACGTTCGGCGCCGGCGGCGGCGGTGCCTTCAACACCTTGAGCAGGTGCTCCGGCGGCTTCGCGTAGTCTGCAAGCGCCGGGCCAGCGGCCAGCAGGCCGAGGGTGGCAACGGCAACGGCCGCCGCCAGAGAGGTTCGACGGATGAGCATCCTTATCCCCTGGGTGTGAATGGGTACCCGGAATCGGGCAAGGTCCCGAATCTAGCACCGCAGGGGTTGTCGTGAATGGGCCGGAAGGGCTAGTGGCCGGATGGGGCAAAGTGGGACACGCCCGGAGAGGCCGGCAATGGACCGGCATCTGCCAGGTGTGGTCTGTCGTCACTGCTGGGCGTGCAGGTCCCAGGCAGTCAGGTAATCGGGGTCGACCACGATCATGCCACTGTTCCGCATGCGGTACTCGCCGGGCTCGGCGGGCAGGTACTGGTCGAGCATCGGCGGCAGATAGCGCTCGTGGCCATCATTCTCGTCGGCCAGCACCACGCCCTCGTCGGCGCTGATGCGCAACACCGTGCCGGCGTACTGCTCCAGCCCCTTCACCTGGCCGTCGCCGCCATAGCGGGTCACACCTACCAGTACGACCTTGCCGATCATTTCTTCCGCCTTGGCATCGTCCAAGGGCGGCAGCATGGGAGTGAATTCATCGCTCATCGGTGCACCTCCGTAGCCTGCTGGACATCGTGGATGAGGTTTCCGCTTCGCAGTGCGCGTCGCTGGCAGCCGAGCAGGTGCCCAGCCCGAAGCCTCGGCATCGAGAGTGCCAGTGCGCCCATGAACCCAAGGGTTCCTGGAGCACGATGCTGCCATCGCAGGCGGAAGGGACAGGTGAAGGCCGAAATCGGTCCTCGCCGATCAGAGGGTTGTACCTGCACCCACGCTAGAATGCGCCCATGCGCACCGTACATGCCCTCCGCTACATCACCCCGTTACGGGAAGGCGGCTCCCTGCCGGCCGTGGTCGAGACCGACGACGACGGCATGGCCGTGCTGAAGTTCCGCGGCGCCGGCCAAGGCCCGAAGGCGTTGATCGCCGAGCTGATTGCCGGTGAGATGGCACGCACGCTGGGCCTGCCGATTCCGGAAATCCTGTTCGTCGAGCTGGATCGCGAGTTCGCCCGAACCGAGCCCGACCCGGAGATCCAGGAGCTGATCCGCGCCAGCGAGGGCCTGAACCTGGGCCTGGACTACCTGCCGGGTGCGATCAATTACGATCCGGCGGCGATGCCGGTGGACGCCGACCTGGCCTCGCGCATCGTCTGGTTCGATGCGTTCACCAGCAATGTCGATCGCACCACCCGCAACCCCAACCTGATGGTGTGGCACCGCAAGCTGTACCTGATCGACCACGGCGCGGCGATGTACTTCCACCACGACTGGGCCAATGCCGGCGATGCCTGTGAAAAGCCGTTCGTGCTGATCCGCGACCATGTGCTGCTGTCGTTCGCCAGCCGCATCGCCGAGCTGGATACCGAACTGGCCGCGCGCCTGAGCGATGCCGAGATCGAGCGCATCGTCGGCCTGGTGCCGGACAGCTGGCTGGTCAACGAGCCGGCATTCGACAGTCCGCAGGCCTATCGCCAAGGCTACATCGACTATCTCAAGCACCGCCTGAAAGTGCGTGCGGTGTTCGTGCAGGAGGCCGTCCGTGCCCACGCTGCACACGTATGACTATGCGGTCATCCGCGTGGTACCGCGGGTGGAACGCGAGGAGTTCATCAACGTCGGAGTGATCGTCTCCTGCCCCGGCGCGCGCCATCTGGAAGCGGCCATCGAGATCGATCCGGCACGCCTGCACGCGTTCGCTCCAGCGCTTGATCAGGATGCGTTGCAACCGTGGTTGGATGCGATCGTGGCCATCTGCCGTGGCGACGCCAGCGCCGGACCGATCGCACAGCTGCCCGCGCGCGCCCGCTTTCATTTCCTCACCGCCAAGCGCAGCTCGGTTGTGCAGATGTCGAGCACGCATGTCGGCCGCACTGCGGACCCGGCGGGTGTGGTGGAACACTTGATGACGAAGATGGTGCGGGTACCGGCACCAACCGAGCAACATTGATTGGGTAGAGTCGACCGCTGGTCGACTGCCGTTCGCGGGAAGCAGGCGCACCGTCTTCGTGGCCGTACCGGTGCTCCCTACCCTCGCCCTGCACCACGAAACCAAGCCATACCAGCCCTTGTGGTTCTGCGCCGTGGTGGCCCGCTGCAGCAATGCAGGTGAGACCAGCGCTCCGCTTTGCAGGCCTGGGCGAGCTTCATCTTGTCCGGCGTTTCAGCGCCCACGATCTGGAACCGCTTCACCTGCCGCAGATTGGCCAGGTCCATGACGGTCGTCCCCCCAGCTGCATCCACGCTAGGGACGCTGCCGCAACACCTCGACCGTGACGGCGAACGCCTCGATGCGATGCCATTCGCTCCGCTCCTGCGGCAGCGATTCCACGCCCATGCCGATCTGGTACCGCACCGCTTCCTCGGGCGCGGAGAAATCACGCGATTCGTGCTGCGCTGTGGCCAGCACATAGGCAATCTGCCGATGGACGGTAATGCCGTTGTCGATGCAGGTACGCACGATCATCTCGACCGACTGGTCCCGGGTCAGGCCGAAGCCCACCCCACCTTTTCCATAGCCTTCGCTCATCCTTCAGCTCTCCAGTTCCGGAACGCATCCGTTCGTCGGGGAAAGACCTACTTCAGCAGGTCCGATTCGGTAGGGGCCTCGCCCCTGCAGGTGTCATAGCGGCGCTGCAGCAGCGTGCGCGGCCCGGTTCCGCGCAGCTGGATGACCTTGTCCTCGTGCGCGCACGGGCTGACCTTCGCGCGCAGCACGAACCGCCCATTGTCGATACGGTCGATGTCGCGCCCGCCGATGGCCGCTTCCAATGCCTTGGCACGCACATAGCGGTTGACCTTGGCGTCGAACAGGTAGAACGCATGCACCGGAACGTTGTAGACACCGTTGTTGTCCTGCCACACCTGCAGGTCCGGCACGCCATCGCCATTGAAATCCGAAACGGTCAGCAGCACGGCCACCGCACCCTGGGCATCGGCGCCAGCGCGGGTCAGGCGCGGCTGCACGTCCGTGACCGCCACGTTGCGCCCGCCACGGGTCACGCCCATGCTCCTCACCCGGCAGGTCGTCACGTTGTCGGCGCCGCCGCAGTCGGCCACCTGGAAGACCACCTGCAATGCAGGCGTGATCCTGCCCTCGCCGGGCCGCAGGACGATCCTGCCCTGTTTGTCAGGCGCGGCACATGTGCGTGCGGCACTGCTGTGAATCCAGCTGGGCAACGGCCGTGCCGCCTTCCGGGCAACGACTGTCGCGCTGGCGCAGCCATTGCCGCTGCAGATCGCGCAGCACCTGCTGATCACTGACGGTCAGCGTGGAGCGCGCCGCACTGTAGGCGGCGTTGAGCGCATCGTCGCGCACCTTGAATTCAGCGTCGACACAACGACGACGGGCCTCCAGTGCGGTGCCCGCGGCCCCCATGCAGGGCGCATACGCAGGGCTCAGAAAGCGTGCATCGCCGGCAATCAGTTCGGCACCACTGGGCAGCGAGATCGGTCACGGCCCCCGTCGCCCATGTTCAGGCCGGCAACCGCTATTTCGGCAGCGCAAACGCCATCACGTAATCGCCGTTCGGGGTTTCCATGAAATGATGGCCGCCGGCCATGATCACCACGAACTGGCGTCCGTCCTGTTCATACACCATCGGCGTAGCCTGCCCGCCCGCGGGCAGCTTGGCATGCCAAAGCTCCTTGCCGGTCTTCAGGTCGATGGCGCGCAGCAGGTCATCGGTGGCGGCCGCGATGAAGATCAGCCCGCTGGCGGTCACCACCGAACCGCCGTTGTTCGGCGTGCCGATCTCGATCGGCAGGCCGGAACGGATGCCGAACGGCCCATTGCCGCGCGCACTGCCAAACGGACGATCCCACAACAGCTTGCCGGTGCGCAGGTCGATGGCGCGGATGCCGCCGTAGGGAGGCTGCTTGCACAGCAGACCCGTGAACGGCAGCCGCCAGCCAGCGTTGACCTGGATGCCATACGGCGTTCCCACCTGCGGATCGCCGGCGCCCTCGCCACCGCCCCTGTCGGCACGGATCTTTTCGCGCGGCAGCCAGCCCAGGCGGTCGGCTTCGGCACGTGGCACCAGCCGGTTGTAGTTGGGCATGTCGTTGTAGTTGGCCACGATCACGCCGCGGCGCGTGTCGATGGACACACTGCCCCAATCCGAACCGCCGTTGTAGCCGGGGTATTCGATGGAATGGCGATCACTGCTCGGCGGCGTGTAGAAGCCTTCGTAATAGGCCTTGCGGAACTGGATGCGGCAGATCAGCTGGTCGATCGGGGTGATGCCCCACATGTCGCGCTCGGTCAGATCATGCTCGCGGCGCAGCGTGTGGTACAGCGAGAACAGCTGGGTGGGTGAACGCTGTTCCGGTTCGACACCGCCGACCGGCACCTTGCGCTCTTCGGCAGCGGTCAGCAGCTGGCCGTTGCGGCGGTCGAGAATGTAGATGTCACCCTGCTTGGTCGGCAGCAGGATCGCCGGCACCTTGCCTGCCGCCGTCGGGTAGTCGATCAGGCTGGCCTGCGAACCGAGGTCGTAGTCCCACACATCCTTGCGCACGGCCTGGAAATGCCAGGCCGGCTTGCCAGTGGCCACATCGATCGCCACCAGCGACGTCGCATAGCGGTTCTGGTTTTCCGTACGCGAGCCACTCCAGTAGTCGCCCGCAGAATTGCCCAGCGGCAGATAGACCAGCCCCAGCGCCTCATCACCGGTCGCGGTGGTCCACATGTTCGGCGTGCCGCGCGTGTAGGTCTGCCCATGCGGCGGCAGGCCGCTGCGCTCGGGCTGGTCCATGTCCCACGCCCAGCGCAGCTTGCCGGTGATCGCGTCGTACGCCTGGATCACGCCCGATGGCGCGTCGCGGCGCTGACCATCCAGCACCTGGTGGCCGGTGACGATCACGCCGCGCACGATGGCCGGGGGCGAGGTGATCGACACGTAGCCGGGTGGCACCTCACCCATCCCGAGGGTGATGTCGACCTGGCCGTTGTTGCCGAAATTCGCGCAGGGACGGCCGCTATCTGCATCCACTGCAATGATGCGCCCGTCCAGCGTGCCTTCGATGATGCGCGCCCAGCACGCCGGACGACTGCCCGGTGCAGCGCTGCGGCTCACGCTGGGCGGCGGTTCGGGCAACGCCAGATCGGCCGCGGCATCGGCCAGGGTGGCATCGGCCAGGATCGGCGTTGCCGGTTGCTCGTAGTAGCTCACACCACGGCAGGCGGCGGTGTACGGGATCGAGGCGTCCTTCACCTTCGGATCGAAGCGCCACACTTCCTTGCCACTGGCGGCGTCGAGCGCGATCAGGCGGTTACGGGCAGTGCACAGGTACAGGCGGTCGCCGATCTTCAGCGGCGTGGTTTCCGCACCCCAGCGCTTCTTCGGCATATCGCCGGTGCGGAACTGCCAGGCGGGCTGCAGCGTGGCCACGTTGGCCGGGGTGATCTGCTGCAGTGGCGAATAGCGGGTGCCTGCATTGCTGCGCCCCCACGCCGGCCAGTCTCCCTCGGCAGGCTGGTCGGCCGGTTGCAGGCCGGTGGTATCCCGCGTGGGTTCCAGTCCGGCGCTGGCCGCGCCTTCCGGGAACGGCTGGTGCCCGTCCACTTCACCATGCGGTGCGAACGCCAACCCGAAGGCAGCGACGAACACCAGCATCAGGACGCCCGCCACGCTGCGCGACAGGCGCTTTGAAACCGGTTCGCGAAGGGTCGGCGCGAGCAGCGCCAGCACGATGCCGAGCGCGGTCACCAGGCCCAGCCGCGGCACCCAGCGCCAGTAGTCGTTGCCCGACTCCCACCAGGTCCACAGCAGCGTGCCGACGAACACCAGCGCGTACAGCAGCGCGCCGCTGCGGCGATTGCCGAACAACAACAGGCCACTGGCCAGAAGGCCGGCCCCGGCGATGGCGTAGTACGCCGACCCGCCCAGGCTGAGCAGCCACGCGCCGAGCCCGCCGATGACCAGGCCGAGTACGACCAGCAGTAGCGACAGCACGGTAACGAGAGGGTGCCGTGAGGCGCGGACGGGAGCAGGAACGGACTGCGGCGTGGCGGACATCGTCGATCTCCGGGGGCAGCATGCGCCGTTATCCCACCGCCTGTGTGAAGCGCGCGCGTATGCGTGGCATCCGGATACGACGACGCCGGCACAGGGCCGGCGTCGTCGGGTACCCAGGCTCGCGGCAGGATCACTCCTGCGCGGCGTCCTCGCTGCTGGCAGCAGCCGGTGCGCCGTCGGTCGTGGCCGGGGCGGCGACTGCCACCTCGTCCTCGTCCTCGTCGATCGAGGCATCCATGCGCTCCACCGCCTGCAGCTTCTCGTCCTTGGACAGGCGGATCAGGGTCACGCCCTGGGTGTTGCGGCCGACGCGGCTGATTTCCGAGCCACGCGTACGCACCAGCGTACCGCCGTCGGAGATCAGCAGGACTTCGTCGCGGGAGCCCATCAGCACTGCGGCGACCAGCTTGCCGTTGCGCTCGGTGGTCTGGATGCCGATCACGCCCTGCGTGCCACGGCCCTTGCGCGGGTAGTCCGGCAGCGGGGTGCGCTTGCCGTAGCCGTTCTCAGTGGCGGTGAGGATGTACTGCACGCTGGCATCGTCGGCACTATCGATCACCGCATCGCCATTGGCGGTGGCTTCCTCGACACCGTTGTCGTCCTCGTTCTCGTCCTCGATGCCACCGGCACTTTCGGCCACGATCAGGCTGACCACCTCCTCGCCGGCCGGCATCCTGATGCCACGCACGCCGGTGGCGGTACGGCCCATCGAGCGGACTTTGTCCTCGCCGAAGCGCACGGTCTTGCCGTTGGAGGCGAACAGCAGGATGTCGCGCTGGCCATCGGTCAGGCCGACGCCGACCAGGGCATCGCCCTCATCGAGGTTGATCGCGATCTTGCCGCGGGCCAGGCGGAAGGCGAACTCGCCCAGGGGGGTCTTCTTGACCGTACCGTTCTTCGTGGCGAAGAACACGAACTGGCCATCGGCGTACTCGCGCACCGGCAGCACGGCCTGCACGCGTTCGCCGGGTTCCAGCGGAATCCAGTTGATGATCGGACGGCCGCGGGCGTTGGAGCCCGCTTCCGGCAGCTGGTAGACCGGCAACCAGAACACCTTGCCCGAACTGGTGAACGTCAGCAGCGTATCGTGCGTGTTGACCAGCCACAGCTGTTCGATGAAATCCTCTTCCTTGGTCGCCGCCGCACTGCGACCACGGCCGCCGCGGCGCTGCGCGCGGTACACGCTGACCGGCTGGCGCTTCACGTAGCCGGCATGCGACACGGTGACCACCACGTCTTCCGGTGCGATCAGGTCCAGGATGTCCAGGTCTTCTTCGCTGTGGCGGATTTCGGTGCGACGTTCGTCGCCGAACTCGGCCTTGACGTTGACCAGCTCCTCGCGGATCACCTGCAGCAGGCGGTCGGGATCTTCCAGGATGTGGATCAGCCCGGCGATCACTTCCAGCAGCTGCTTGTACTCGTCGGTCAGGCGGTCCTGCTCCAGCCCGGTCAGGCGGTGCAGGCGCATTTCCAGGATCTGGGTGGCCTGGATCTCGGTCAGCTGGTAGCCGCCCTCGATCAGGCCCACGCCCTTGGGCAGGTCTTCCGGGCGCGAGGCTTCGGCACCGGCGGCACCCAGCATCGCACCGACCAGGCCCGGCTCCCACACGCGCGCCAGCATGCGCTCGCGTGCTTCGTTCGGGTTCGGCGAGGTCTTGATCAGTTCGATCATCTCGTCGATGTTGGCCAGCGCGACGGTCAGGCCTTCCAGCACGTGGGCACGGGCGCGCGCCTTGCGCAGCTCGAACACGGTGCGGCGGGTGACCACTTCGCGACGGTGGCGGACGAACGCCTCCAGCATCTGCTTCAGATTCATCAACTGCGGGCGGCCGTCGACCAGCGCCACCATGTTGATGCCGAACACCGATTCCATCTGCGTCTGCTGGTACAGGTTGTTCAGCACAACCTCGGCAGATTCGCCGCGCTTGATCTCGATGTAGATGCGCATGCCGTCCTTGTCGGACTCATCGCGCAGCTCGCTGATGCCTTCGATCTTCTTTTCCTTGACCAGCTCGGCGATCTTCTCGATCAGACGCGCCTTGTTCACCTGGTAAGGAATTTCAGTGACGATGATCGACTCGCGGCCGTTATCGGCCACTTCGATGTCGGCCTTGGCACGGATACGCACGCGGCCACGGCCGGTGCGGTAGCCGGCGACGATGCCGGCGGTGCCGTTGATGATGCCGGCAGTCGGGAAATCCGGGCCCGGGATGTACTC
Organism: Stenotrophomonas sp. T8; assembly: GCF_051853085.1. Taxonomy (NCBI): domain Bacteria; kingdom Pseudomonadati; phylum Pseudomonadota; class Gammaproteobacteria; order Lysobacterales; family Lysobacteraceae; genus Stenotrophomonas; species Stenotrophomonas sp. T8. Next base: position 2,451,707 of record NZ_CP195329.1, read on the forward strand.
CATCAGGCCGTCGACGTCGATCTCCGGGTTGTCGATCAGCGCAATGCAGGCGTTGATCGATTCGCTCAGGTTGTGCGGCGGGATGTTGGTCGCCATGCCCACCGCGATACCGGCCGAGCCGTTGACCAGCAGGTTCGGGAACCGGGTCGGCATGACCGTCGGCTCCAGTTCCTTTTCGTCGTAGTTGGGCTGGAAATCGACGGTTTCCTTGTCGATATCGGCCATCAGCTCATGCGCCAGGCGCGACATGCGCGCCTCGGTGTATCGCATCGCCGCGGCGGAGTCGCCGTCGATCGAACCAAAGTTACCCTGGCCGTCGACCAGCATGTAGCGCAGCGAAAACGGCTGTGCCAGGCGCACCAGCGTGTCGTACACCGACTGATCGCCATGCGGGTGGTACTTACCGATGACGTCACCGACGATACGCGCCGACTTGAAGTAGGGCTTGTTGCTGTGCGCGTTGAGTTCATTCATCGCGTACAGCACGCGACGATGCACCGGCTTGAGGCCGTCGCGCGCATCCGGCAGCGCGCGGCCCACGATCACGCTCATGGCGTAATCGAGGTAGCTCTTGCGCATCTCGTCTTCCAGGTTGACCTGGATGATTTCCTTGGCGGTTTCTGCCATTCGGGTTCCGTTGTCTGGTAGCGGTCCAGTCCGGCGCAGCCCTCTGCGGGAGGGGGTCGCGCCGGAACCTCGATTCAACCTGTGGATACTACCACAACGGGCTGGTTTCCGCCTGCCTTTACGGGGATTTTACCGGCACAAATCAGGAACTTAGGGTTGCCGGCCAGCGGCCGGCACTACCGGGGGCGGCGGTCGCGCCGCCCCTCCCCTGCGCCTCAGCCGCCGAAGGCGGCGCGCATGTTCTCGGCGGTCGGGTTCAGGATCACCCCGCGCTCGGTCACGATGGCGTCGATCAGCTCGCCCGGGGTGACGTCGAACACCGGGTTCCAGGCGGCAATGCCTTCGGCCACGGTGCGGGTGCCGCCCACGCCATACAGCTCACCCGGGTCGCGCTGCTCGATCTCGATCTGGCTGCCGTCCACGGTCTCCATGTCCACGGTCGAGGACGGCGCCACCACCATGAACTTCACGCCATGGTGGCGCGCGGCAATGGCCAGTTGGTAGGTGCCGATCTTGTTGGCGGTATCACCATTGGCGCAGATGCGGTCTGCGCCCACGATCACCCACTGCACGGCACCGGTCTTCATCAGGTGCGAGGCCGCCGAGTCGGCGATCAGGGTGGCATCGATACCGTCCTGCTGCAGCTCCCACACCGTCAGGCGTGCGCCCTGCAGCCACGGCCGGGTCTCGCCGGCGAACACGCGCGCGATGCGGTGCTGGGCCATGCCGGCGCGAATGACGCCCAGCGCGGTACCGAAGCCGGCGGTGGCCAGCGAGCCGGTATTGCAGTGGGTCAGCACACCGCTGCCGGCCTCGATCAAGCCAGCGCCCAGCGCGCCCATGTGGCGGTTGGCGGCCAGGTCTTCCTCGGCGATGGCCTGCGCTTCGGCCTCCACCAGTGCCTTCCAGTCGGCGCCGGCGGCGTGCAGGCAACGGCGCATGCGTGCCAGCGCCCAGGCCAGATTGACCGCAGTGGGGCGCGATGCGTTCAGGCGCTGCAGTGCCGGTTCCAGCTGCTGCAGCGCGTGCGCACCGTCTGCGGCCTGCACCTCGCGCGCGGCCAGCACCACGCCCCAGGCGGCGGCAATGCCGATCGCCGGCGCGCCACGCACGGTCAACGCATGGATGGCGCTGGCAACCTCGTCGCTGTCGTGGCAGACCACATGCTCGACCACGAACGGCAGCTTGCGCTGGTCCAGCAGTTGCAGGGCATCGCCGGTCCACAGGATCGGGCGGATGTGGTCATAACGGGCGTAGTCGATGTCGGAGGCAGTGTTCATGGGCCCATTGTAGGGCCACGCCCGGCAGCGTTGGAGCCCGCCCGGGCTCAATTCACCGAGAATTCGGCGCGGCAGCCGCCGTCCACCCAGATGCCGTTGCGGCTCCAGCCCCAGGTACTGCCTTCCTCGCAGGGCGTGCTCGACAGCTGCTCGGAAACGACCGCGCCAACGGAGATGCTGGCGCCGCAGAAACGCCGCTTCTTCGACTTCGATTCGCAGGTCAGGCGACGCGGCACATCGACGAAGCGGCCATCCTCGTCGGCCACCTCGAAATCGCCCTGGCAACCACGGCTGGTCCAGATCTCATTGCGCTTGTAGCCCCAGCCCTGCCCCTCGCGGCATGGCAGCACCGACAGTTGGCGCAGCAGGCGCACGGGGGCGCCATCCAGGCGCACCGGGCAGCTCTGCGGACGGCCATTGGATTCGCAGCGCACCACGCGGCGCACCAGGCGCTTGCCTTCCGTTGCCGCAGGTGCCGCACCCTGCGCACGGCGCGCACGGAACTCGGCGCGGCAGCCAAGGGTGACCCACACGCCGCTGCGGTCGGTGCCCCACTCGCTACCGCGGATGCAGCTGTTGCTCGACAGCTGGCGCACCAGATCGACGCCGTTGGCCACATCGATGTCGCAGTGCACCCAGCCCATGTCGCGGGACTCGCAGGTCACCACTTCATCGTCGTAGCCCACCTGCTGGGCCGACGCCGGCGACGGCAGCCAGGCACCCCAGAGCGCGATGGAGTACACCGGTGCAGCGACAACCGCAAACCACTTGACCAAAGCCTTCCCCAGCAGGAATGGATGAACTGCATGCCAGTGTCCGGCATTGGCCGTGATAAAAGCATCATCCCGCTTGCCGACGCAAGCGCGCAGAACCCGCGTTTCGTTCAGCCTGGGATGTTCAGCAACGCGTGATGGTCACGCGTGGGCGAAGTCGTAGGCCAACACATCTGCAATGCGGGGTGTGCGGTTCATCGCCATCAGCAGGCGGTCGATCCCCAGCGCAACGCCGGCACAGGCCGGCAACGCTGGCAACGCCGCCAGCAGCGCCTCATCCAGTGGCGGCTGCACCTGCCCACGTTCGTGGCGGCGCTGCTGGTCGCGCTGGAAGCGGGCGCGCTGCTCGTCGGCGTCGTTCAGTTCGTGATAGCCGTTGGCCAGCTCCACTGCACCCAGGTACAGCTCGAAACGCTCGGCCAGCGGCGGCGTGCCGGCGCGGATGCGTGCCAGCGCGGCCTGGCTGGCTGGCCAGTCATGCACCACGGTCATGACCGCGTCATCGAAATGCGGCTGGATACGATGGGTCATCAACAGGTCGAGCCAGTCATCACGGGTCAATCCGACCGGGTCAATGTGCACCTCGCCCAACGCGGCACGCAGCGTGGACTCATCCGCCTCGAACGGATCCACGCCAAGGTGCTGCTGGAACAGCTCGCGGTAACTCAGCACCCGCAGGGTCGCACGGCGTCCAACCAGGGCCAGCGCCTGGCCGATCAGCTCGGCGGTCTCCTGTACCAGCCGATGGTGGTCCCAGCCGACCCGATACCATTCCAGCATGGTGAATTCCGGGTTGTGGCGACCACCGGCCTCGCCATTGCGGAACACCCGGCCCAGTTCGTAACAGTCGCCCACGCCGGCAGCGAGCAGGCGCTTGAGCGGATACTCCGGCGAGGTGCGCAGCCAGCGGCGGCGTCCGCCGGCATCGACATGGCCGGTGAAATCGGTATGGAAGCTGTCGATGTTCGGCTCGGTGTTGCCTGCCACCGACAGGATCGGCGTTTCCACCTCCAGCACATCGCGTTCTGCAAAGAAGCGGCGCACCAGCGCGTTGAGCACGGCGCGCTGCTGCAGCGCGCGCAGCAGGGCCTCGCTCACAGGATGCCCTCCGAGCGCGGATGGTCGAGCGGCAGGGTCAGCAGATCGCGCGTATCGTCGATGTAGCCGCTGGCCAGGTACAGGCGTCGGGCCAGTTCGTTGTGGTGGTTCACTTCCAGGCGAAGGCGGCTGACGCCACGAGCACGAGCGCGCTGTTCGCAGATGGCCAGCGCCTGCTTGCCGCGGCCACGACCGCGCGCGCGATGGCTCAGGTACAGTTCGTCCAGCAGCATGAAGTGGCCGCCCTGCTCCAGGCTGAAGCCCATCGCGATCACCGCGTAGCCGACCACCTCGCCCGCCTCGTCCATCCACAACAGCACTTCGCCATTGCGCGGATCGGCCAGCAGCGCGTCCACGCCGCGACGCACGCGCGCGTCATCGAAGTCGATCCTGTCTTCGGCGTAGAACTCGCGCATCAGCGCGATCAACAGCTCCTCGTCGGCACGGGTGGCCAGGCGGAAATCCAGCGGGGCGGTCTGCATCGGTGTTCCTTTGTGTTTCATGCCGGGCGCCATGCACCCGGCGGGGTCATCATTCGTGTTCGGCCAGATAAGCCAGCAGGCGGTCTTCGTCCCATACCGGCACGCCCAGCGATTGCGCCTTATCCAACTTGGAGCCGGCCTCGGTACCGGCGACCACGAAGCTGGTCTTCTTCGAGACGCTGCCGGAGACCTTTGCACCGAGGGCTTCCAGGCGCTCCTTGGCGGCATCGCGGGTGAGCTGGGCCAGGGTGCCGGTCAGCACCACGGTCTGCCCATCCAGCGGGCCGGCCACGATCTCGGCCAACGCCGGTGCCTTGGCCAGGATCTGCTGCATCGCCTTCTCGGCTGCCAGCAGCATCGCGCCATGGCCCTCGCTGTCCAGCCACTGGGCCAGGCCACGCGCGGTGTCGTCGGGCAACCCGGCGTTGACGAACTGCCCATGCTCGGCGTCGAGCACCGCCTGGGCACCGGGCAACACGGCCACCAGTTTTTCCGCGCGCAGGCGGGTGATGCCGGGAATCTCTGATTCGACCAACAGCTGCGCCAGGTCCAGCCCCTCGCGCAGCCTCGCGCTGGGCGCGTGCACATCGCTGATGCGGACCTGGCCGACCTGCAGCAGGTCATCGATGGCCTGCTGGTTGCCCTGCTGTTCGAAGAAGTGGCCGAGCGAGCGCGCCACTTCGCCACCAATGTCCGGCACGCGCTTGAACAATGGCCACGGCAGGTGGCGGATCAGTTCCAGGTCACCGAACCACTGCGCCAGCGCCTTGGCCGTGCTCTCGCCCACGTGCTCGATGCCCAGCGCGAACAGCAGCCGTTCCAGCGTGGCGGCACGACTGGCGTCGATGGCCGCGATCAGGTTGTCGGCCCACTTGGTCGCGATCTTCTTCGTGTTCCATTCGAAGCGGGCCGGCTGCGCCAGCGCCTGCGCGCGCCAGCCCGGATCGTTGCCGTCCAGCCTGAGCACCGCATTGAGCACCGCGCCACTGCCTTCGGCCGGCAGGTGCAGCTTCAGTGCGGCGGCCAGCGCCGAGGGATCTTCAGCGTCCAGCACCAGCTTCAGGTGCAGCAGCTGGTCACGACTGAGCCGGTACAGGTCGGCCACGCTCTTGACGATGCCAGCGTCGACCAGGGTTTCAATGTATTTGTCGCCCAGGCCGTCGATGTCCATCGCGCGGCGAGAGGCGAAATGGGCGATGGCTTCCTTGCGCTGCGCCGGGCAGGACAGCTCGCCCGAGCAGCGCCATGCGGCCGCCCCTTCCTCGCGCACGATCTCCGAGCCGCACACCGGGCAGCGCGTCGGCATCTGCCAGGGCGTGGTGCCCTGCGGGCGGCGATCGAGGATGACGCTGACCACTTCCGGGATCACGTCGCCGGCGCGGCGCACGATCACGCTGTCGCCGACGCGCACGTCGAGGCGTGCGATCTGGTCGGCGTTGTGCAGGGTGGCGTTGGACACGATCACGCCGGCCACGGCCACCGGCGCCAGGCGCGCGACCGGCGTGGCCGCACCGGTACGGCCGATCTGGATCTCGATCGCCTCCACGGTAGTGCTCTGTTCCTGCGCCGGGAACTTGTGCGCGATGGCCCAGCGTGGCGCGCGCGAGACGAAGCCCATCGCCTGCTGGCCGGCACGGTCATCGAGCTTGTAGACCACGCCATCGATATCGAACGGCAGGCTGTCGCGGCGCTCGCCGATATCGCGGTAGTAGCCGAGCAGGCCGTCGGTGCCTTCCACCACCTTGCACAGCGCGCTGACCGGGAAACCCCAGGCGCCGAGCTGCGCCAGCGTGCCCGAATGGGTATCGGGCAGCTCGCCGCCCTGCACTTCACCGGTACCGTAGGCGAAGAAGCTCAACCTGCGCTGCGCACTGATCTTCGGGTCGAGCTGGCGCAGCGATCCAGCCGCCGCATTGCGTGGGTTGGCCAGCACCTTGCCGCCGTGCAGGCGCGCACGTTCGTTGTAGGCCTCGAAATCGGCACGCGCCATGTAGACCTCGCCGCGCACCTCGAGCACGTCCGGCCAGTCCTTGCCGTGCAGCCGCTTGGGAACATCGCCGATCTCGCGCAGGTTGGCGGTCACGTCCTCGCCGGTGCTGCCATCGCCGCGGGTCGCGCCGAGCACGAAATGACCATCCTCGTAGCGCAGGCTGATCGCCAGGCCGTCCATCTTCGGCTCGGCCGAGAACTGCAGGCTGCGGCGGCCCAGGCGTTCGTCAATGCGGCGCACGAAATCCGCCACTTCCTCATCGCTGAAGGCGTTGGACAGCGACAACATCGGCACCGCATGGCGGACTTCGGGGAAACGGCCGGAGGGACGCGCGCCGACCTGCTGGGTCGGGCTGTCGGCCCGGGCCAGTTCCGGATGTTCGCGCTCCAGTGCTTCCAGCTCGCGCACCATCCGGTCGTAGTCGATGTCGGGGATCTCCGGGGCGTCCAGCTCATGGTAGGCGCGGTTGGCCTGGGCGATCTGCCGGCGGAGATCTTCGGCGCGTTCGGCGGGGCTGGAGCTCATCGGAATCCGGTGGTTCTGGGATGGCCGGGGATTCTACCGCGCCCGGCCGTCAGGCCCTGTAATGCCCCCCTTCGCAGCGCCGAGCCATGCTCGACGGGCGCTCCCCTGCCCTGGTGGATGCCGACCTTCTCCCCACCCCGGCAGGTGCCAACCTTGGTTGGCACACCTGCAGCCGAGCATGGCTCGGTACTACAAAAAGCGGGCTTGCCGCCCACCGCAACCAGCGCTAGCGTGCGACGGTCTGCCCTTCGGAATCGTGCCCGTGACCCTGCCTGCTTCCCGTCGACGCTTCCTGCAACTGGCCGGTGCCGGCCTCGCCGTCGCTGGCAGCGGGCTGCCGCAGCTTGGCCATACCCAACCCGCGACGGCCGCCGCTCCTGCCCCCACCGAAGGCGTGGTACTGCTGAACTTCAACGAGTGCCCCTACGGCCCCTCGCCGGCGGCCCAGCAGGCCGCGCGCGACAGTATCGCCAGCTGCGGCCGCTACCGCTTCGCCCTGGCTGCACAGGTGCGCGATGCCTTCATCAAGCAGGCACGCATTCCGGCCGACCACGTGCGCCTCTATCCCGGCTCAAGCGAGCCGTTGAACCGCGCCGCCATGGTGTGGACCGGCCCGCAGGCAGGACTGGTAGTCGCCGATCCGACCTTCGAGACGCTGGGCGAGGTCGCCGCCGCACACGGTGCGCACGTGCAGAAAGTGCCGCTGCGCGACGACGGCGCGCATGACCTGCGTGCAATGGTCGCCGCCGCGCACGCACGCCCGACCGGGCTGCTGTACGTGTGCAATCCGAACAACCCGACCGGTTCGATCAGCCCACCGGATGAGCTCGCCTGGCTGCTGGCCCACAAGCCCGCATCGACCCGCGTGCTGGTCGACGAGGCCTACCTGCAGTACAGCGAGCAGCCGAGCCTGATCACCCGGGTGACGCAGCGCGATGACCTGATCGTGCTGCGCACGTTCTCCAAGCTGTACGGCATGGCCGGCCTGCGCCTGGGCGTGGCGGCCGCAAACCCCGACCGCCTGCGCGAACTGGCCAGCCTGGGCGACAACCCGCTGCCCGTGCCAGCACTGGCCGCGGCACTGGCCAGCCTGCAGGATCCCCAGTTGATCGCGCAGCGGCGCCTGCAGAATGCCCAGGTGCGGCAGGCCACCATCACGTGGCTGGGCAAGCGTGGTTTCAGCTGCGTGCCGTCGGAAGCGAACTGCTTCGTGGTGGATGTGCAGCGCGACGGTGCCGCCTTTGCCAAGGCGATGGCAGACAACGGCGTGATCATTGGCCGCAGCTGGCCGATCTGGCCACAGCGCGTGCGCGTGACCGTCGGCACCGAAGACGAGATGGCCGCATTCCGCCGTGCGTTCGCCAAGGTGGCCGGCGTACCGGCCTGACCCTGTTGGCGGGGGCGAACCTTGGTTCGCTCCATCCACGCATGGCGTGGATCTACCGGCGTGGGTGCCGACCGTTGGCCGGCACAACAGGCTTTACCAGCGCGGGGTCTTGGTCAGCGGCGGTGCCTGGTGCTGGCGGTCGTAGGCACGCAGCTCGTCGCGAATGTGCGCGATGCGCTGGCGGCCCAAGGCATTGCGGCTGTCATCCAGCACCACGCCATCGAGCAGCTCGGCCATGCGCTGCACGGTCGGCAGCATCTTCTCCCAGGCATCAAGCGCGGTCAGCGGCGCCGGCAGGGTCAGGAAGAAGGCGATGGCCGGGGTTTCCATGGCACGGATGTTGGCCATGTCGAAGCTGCCCGGCTTCATGATGCTGGCCATCGAGAAGATCGGGCCGCGCTCGGGGTGGCCTTCCACCAGGCGGTGGAACACGTTCATGTGGCCGAATACCAGGCCGGTCTTCTCGGCCGCCACCACGATGTCTTCGCCGCGCAGCTGCTCGCCGGCACGGGCGGCCACGAACAGCGAGACGATCTTGTCGAAATCCTGGGTAGTGCGCTTGCCGAGGTCGTTGGCCGCGCCCGGGTCAGTGTCGGCCAGGCCAAGTTCGGCCTGCTCGCCTTCCCCGCGCATGCCCGGTTCGACGCGGCCCTCAGCCACCACGACGCCGTCCTCGCCCAGGACCGGTTCGCGGCGCTCGCCACTGGCCGGTTCCGTGTTCTCCACGCGACGGCCCTGGGGCTTTTTCTTCGGACGGCCAAACAGGAAGATCGCGGCGATCAACAGCAGGCCGGCGGCCAGGATGCCGATGCGCAACAGTGCCGTGTCGGACATTCGATAGGTTCTCCGGCTAATTCATTCAGGTAACTAGGATGGCACGTCAGGCCGCGCCCGCCAATCGCGCCGCTTCTTCCAGGTCCACGCTGACCAGGCGGCTGACGCCCGGCTCACGCATGGTCACGCCCGACAGCTGGTGCGCGGCCTCCATCGTCGCCTTGTTATGGCTGACGAACAGGAACTGCACCTTCTCGCTCATTTCCTTGACCATGTTGGCCAGGCGGCCGACGTTGGCTTCGTCCAGCGGCGCGTCCACCTCGTCCAGCAGGCAGAACGGGGCGGGATTCAACTGGAAGATGGCGAACACCAGCGCCACTGCGGTCATCGCCTTCTCGCCGCCGGACAGCAGCGAGATGCTGGACACGCGCTTGCCCGGCGGGCGCGCCATGATGGTCACACCCGTGTCGAGCAGGTCTTCTCCGGTCAGTTCCAGGTAGGCGTGGCCACCACCGAACAGGCGCGGATACAGCGCCTGGACGCCGGCATTGACGCGGTCGAAGGTGTCCTTGAAGCGCCCGCGGGTCTCGCGATCAATCTTGCGGATGGCATCCTCAAGTGTTTCCAGCGCCGTGGTCAGGTCGGCGTGCTGCGAATCCAGGTAGTCCGAACGCTGCGAAGCCTCGCCGTACTCGTGGATGGCGGCCAGGTTGACCGGCTCCAGCCGGCGCATGCGTGCGTCGATCTGGTGCACGGCCTGCTCCCAGTCGCCCAGGCGGGCGTCCTCGGGTAGTGCATTGAGCACGTCCTGCAGCACGAAGCCGGCCTTTTCCACCGCCGCCTGCAGGGTGTCGGCGCTGAGCACCAAGGCCTGCTGGTCGAGCTTGCGCTGCGAAATGCGCTCGCGCTGGGCCAACGCCTGTTCGTCGCGCTGGTGGCGGGTCTGCTCGTAGTTGCGCAGCTCGGCGTCGATGCCGTCCAGCAGTGTCCGCGCCTCGGTCAGCACGCGGTCGGCGCGCACGCGCTCTTCCAGCGCGTTCTGGTGTTCGGCCTGCAGCGCTTCGACCGGCGAATCACCTTCGTCCAGCTGCGAGTGCAGCTCGCCCAGTCGCGCATCCAGCTGCCCACGCTGGGTGCCCATGCGCTCCAGCGCCTGGCTCAACGAGGCCAGCTGCGCGCGCTGCGATTCCAGGGTCAGGGCCAGCGAATGCGCGCGCTCGCGCACCGCACGGGCGGCATCGCGGGCCAGGTCGCGGGCCTCGGTCAGCTGGCGGCGCTCGCCCTCCAGCCGCTGCCGGGTCGACTCCAGGTCACCCATGCTGCTGACCGCGTTCTCCAACCGCGAGCGCGCTTCGCGCGCCTGCTCGTTGTTGGCTTCAATCGTTTCCTGCAGCTGCTTCAGCTCGCCTTCGATGCGGTCGATGCGCGTGCGTGCAGCCTCCACCTTGCCCTGCTGGCCCTGCAACTGGCCGGCCAGTTCGGACACCGCGCGATGGGCCTGGTACAGCGCGCGCTGCGCGTCCTCGCGCTGCTGTTCGGCCGCCTGCAGCTGCTCGCGGAAACCGGCCAGCTGGTCTTCCAGTTCGGCCTCGCGGTCCTGCAGCTGTTCGATCTGCTCGCGCAGTTCCTGGATCTCACGTTCGCGCAGCAGCGCGCCCTGCTCGGCGGCACCGGAGCGCGACACGCGCAGCCAGCCCCGGCCCAGGCGCTCGCCGCTCTGGGTGATGATCGAATCGCCTTCGGGCAGGCTGGCCTGCAGCGCCTTGGCTTCGGCCAGATCCCTGGCACCGTGCAGGTGCGCCAGCAGGCGCCGGATCGCTGCCGGGCCACGCACGCGTGCAGCCAGCGAGGTCGGCGCGACCTTCAGGTCCGCGCCATCGTTGGCGACCAGTGCAATGTGGCCCTCGCCCAGTTCGCCCAGCGCGTCGACCAGGCTGGCCGGGTCATCGACCAGCACGCCTTCGATCAACTGGCCAAGCGCGCTTTCCACCGCGTTTTCCCAACCGGCATCGACATCCAGGCGTTCGCCGACACGCGCCGCCGAATCCAGCCCGCGCGCCTTCAGCCAGGCGACTGCCGCGCCCTGCTCCTGGCCCAGCGCGGCCTGCTGCAGGGTTTCCAGCGAGGCCAGGCGACCGCGCAGGCCGTTGGCCTGCTTGCGCAGTTCGGCCAGTTCGTTCTGGCCATTGCGCTGCTGTTCCTGCACCGCCGCCACGCCCTGCTTGCGCAGCTCGACGTCTTCGCTCAGTTCATCCAGCGCGGCCTTCTGCGTGTCGTGCTGCAGGTGCAGCTGCTCGAAGGCTTCTTCCAGCGCGTCCACGTCCAGCCCGGCACGCTCGGCGGCCAGGGCTTCACGACGCCGGTCGGCATCGAGGATCTGCTTGTCCAGGTAGTCCACGCGCGTGCGCTCGACATCGCCGGCGCGCGAGGCCTCCGAACTCTGCGAGGTGTGCTGTTCCCAGCGCTGCTGCCAGCTGGCCAGCCGTTCTTCAGCCTCGCGCAGGCTTTCCTGCTTGATCTCGTTCTCTTCCTGCAGTGCTTCCAGCTGCGGGGCGGCGGCCTCCACCGCCTCGCGCAGCACGCTCAGCCTGGCCTCGTCGCCGCTGATGTGCTGGCCCAGTTCGGCCAGCGCCTGCTGCGTTTCATCGCGCGCCTTGTGCAGGCGCTGCGACAGCTCGCGCTGGTGCTGGATCTGCTGCTCCAGGCGCGCCAGCGTACTGCCGACCTGGTAGACCGCCGCCTGCGCGGTGTTGAGCGCGTCGGCAGCCTCTTCGCGCCGCGCACGCGAGGTTTCGATGCGGGCTTCGGCATCACGCTGGTCGGCAATCAGCTGCTGCAGCTTTGTCTCTTCCTGCGACAGGCCTTCGCGCAGCTTCGACAGGCGCCCGTCGAGGCCGCGGAATTCCAGCGCCTTCCACTCGGCGTCCTTGACCCGGCGCTCTTCCTGCAGGGCCTGGTACTGCTCGGCCTGCTTGGCCTGGCGCTTGAGGTGCTCCAGCTGCTTGCTGATCTCGTCGCGCAGGTCGCCCAGCCGGTCCAGGTTCTCGCGGGTGTGGCGGATGCGGGTCTCGGTCTCCTTGCGGCGCTCCTTGTACTTGGAGATGCCGGCCGCCTCTTCCAGGTACACGCGCAGGTCTTCCGGGCGCGCCTCGATGATCTGGCTGATCATGCCCTGCTCGATGATCGAGTAGCTGCGCGGGCCCAGGCCGGTGCCGAGGAACAGGTCGGTGATGTCGCGGCGGCGGCACTTGGTGCCGTTGAGGTAGTAGTTGCTGGTACCGTCGCGGCTGACCGTGCGCTTGACCGAGATTTCGTTGAACGCGGCGTACTCGCCGGAGATCGTGTGGTCGGAGTTGTCGAAGATCAGCTCGACCGTGGCCTGCGACACCGGCTTGCGGGCGTTGGAACCGGAGAAGATCACGTCGGTCAGCGAGTCGCCGCGCAGGCGGCTGGCCGAGCTCTCGCCCATGACCCAGCGCACGGCGTCGATGATGTTCGACTTGCCGCAGCCATTGGGGCCCACCACGCCGGTCATGTTGGTCGGCAGGTGCAGGGTGGTCGGATCGACGAACGACTTGAAGCCGGACAGCTTGATCGTGGAAAGACGCATAGGGGTTCCGGACTGGGGCCGGCAAGCGGCCTGCGTTTACCCTCCAAGTCATTGATCCTGTTGGGATCGATGCCCGTGGAACGGGTGTGACGCCCTGAGTATACCGATGTGGCCGTGTTCTACGAATGGGCGTGGAACATTGCCCGGCCCTGCCCCGCCGGCCGCACGTGGCCCGAGCTGGCGAAACGGAACCATAAAACAAAACGGGCACCCTTGCGGGCGCCCGTTCTGCGGTGATGCCAGGCCTTGCGGCGTGGGATCAGGCTTCGGCGACGACGACGACCTTGACGGTGGTCTCGACGTCGGCGTGCAGGTGGATCAGCACGTCGTATTCGCCGATGTTGCGGAAGGCGCCTTCACCCAGGATGACTTCGCTCTTCTCCAGCGGCAGGCCGGCGGCAGTGAAGGCTTCGGCGATGTCGCGCGGGCCGACCGAGCCGTACAGCTTGCCCTCGGTCGAAGCGTTGGCGGCGATGGTCACGCTCGCGCCTTCCAGCTTGGCCTTGCGGCCTTCAGCTTCTGCGTGGATGGCCTGGGCCTTGGCTTCGTACTCGGCGCGCTTGGCTTCGAACTCGGCCTTGTTGCTCTCGGTGGCCGGCACGGCCTTGCCCTGCGGCACGAGGAAGTTACGGCCGTAGCCCGGCTTCACGTCGACCAGGTCGCCCAGGTTGCCGAGGTTGGTGACTTTCTGCAGGAGGATCAGCTGCATGGTATTGCTCCAGATGAGTTATTCGTTAGCGAGGCGATGCCCCGCAACAAAGGCTGTCCGAATAGCTGGCACAGCGAGGGCGGCACCGGGCCGCCCCGCCGGCATCAGACGTCGTGGTTGTCGGTGTACGGGATCAGGGCCAGGAAGCGAGCGCGCTTGACGGCGGTCGCCAGCTGGCGCTGGTACTTCGACTTGGTACCGGTCACGCGGCTCGGCACGATCTTGCCGTTCTCGGTCAGGTACTGGCGCAGGGTGTTGAGATCCTTGTAGTCGATCTCCTTCACACCTTCAGCAGTGAACTTGCAGAACTTGCGGCGACGGAAGAACTTGGACATGGGAAGGCTCCTTAGGCGGCGGAAGCGGCGTCGTCGCCGGCTTCGTTGTCAGCGGTGTTGTTGGACTCGCCTTCTTCGTCGTCACGACGACGGCGCTCACCGCGCTCCGGCTTGTCACCCTTCTCGTCCTTGCTCTTCATGATCAGCGACTGCTCGGTGTCAGCCTCGTCACGCTTGATGACCAGGTTGCGCAGCACGGCGTCGTTGAAGCGGAAGCTCTCGGTCAGTTCGTTCAGAACGGCCTGGTCGGCTTCGATGTTCATCAGCACGTAGTGGGCCTTCACCAGGTTCTGGATCGGGTACGCCAGCTGGCGGCGGCCCCAGTCTTCCAGACGGTGGATGGTGCCGTTGCCGTTCTCGACCAGCGACTTGTAGCGCTCGATCATGGCCGGGACCTGCTCGCTCTGGTCCGGGTGGACCATGAACACGATTTCGTAATGACGACTCATGTTTTTCTACCTTTCGGATGTGGCCTCGCGGCCGGACAGCCCCCCGCCGTTGAGACCGCGGTGGGGCAAGGATTCCCGCCAGGAAGGCAGGAAGCCGCGCATTATGGCGCAGATGAGGGTGCCGGGCAACCGGCCCGCGGCGGCTGAACCTGCCCCCAGCGCCCGGCCATGCCCGGCGGGCGCCAGAACCGGCCTCAGGCCTTGTCGGCGTCGGTGGTGAAGCTCTCGCCGCAGCCACACTCGGCGGTGGCGTTCGGGTTGCTGAACGTGAACGTCTCGCTCAGGCCTTGCTTGCCAAAGTCGATCACGGTGCCGTCCACCAGCGCCAGGCTCTTGGCGTCGACGTAGATCTTCACGCCGTCCTGCTCGAACACGGTATCGCCCTCGCGCTCGTCGCGGGCCAGGTCGGTCACGTGGCCCCAACCGGAGCAGCCGGTCCTGGTCACGCCGAAACGCAGGCCCAGCGCGCCGGGGGTCTGGGCGACAAAGCGCTGCACGCGCTCGAAGGCAATGGGGGTCAGGCTGACGGCCATGGGGCTACTCCAGAGGTACGGGAACATTATAAGGAGCCGTTGCCGCGAAAAATGCCTCGCAAGCAGAACGCTGCAACCGGTAAACTCCCGTGTTCACAGATCGAGTCGATCAGCAGAGGATTCAAGTCATGACGGTGGTCAGCGTTGAACATGCGCTTGCCGGGAAGATCCCGGAAGGCGGCGAAGTCACGGTACGCGGATGGGTGCGCACGGTGCGCGGTTCAGCGAATCTGGCCTTCGTGAATGTGAGCGACGGCTCCTGCTTCGCCCCGATCCAGGTCGTGGCCAACGACACCCTGGCCAACTTCGACGAGATCAAGCGCCTGACCAGCGGCTGCTCGGTCATCGGCACCGGCACCCTGGTGAAGTCGCAGGGCAAGGGCCAGTCGTTCGAGATCCAGGCCAGCGCCCTGGAAGTGGTCGGCTGGGTCGAAGATCCGCTCACCTACCCGATCCAGCCCAAGCCGATGTCGCCGGAGTTCCTGCGCGAAGTGGCGCACCTGCGCCCACGCACCAACCTGTTCGGCGCAGTCACCCGCATCCGCAACTGCCTGGCCCAGGCCGTGCACCGCTTCTTCCACGAGAACGGCTTCAACTGGATCAGCACCCCGATCATCACCACCTCCGACGCCGAAGGCGCCGGCCAGATGTTCCGCGTGTCCACCCTGGACATGGTGAACCTGCCGCGTGACGAGAAGGGCGCGATCGACTTCAGCCGCGACTTCTTCGGCAAGGAAACGTTCCTGACCGTGTCCGGCCAGCTGAACGTCGAGGCCTACTGCCTGGCGCTGAGCAAGGTCTACACCTTCGGCCCGACCTTCCGCGCCGAGAACAGCCACACCACCCGCCATCTGGCGGAGTTCTGGATGATCGAGCCGGAAATCGCCTTCGCCGACCTGGCCGAAGACGCACGCCTGGCCGAAGAGTTCCTGAAGTACCTGTTCCGCGCCGTGCTGAACGAGCGCAGCGACGACCTGGCCTTCATCGCCGAGCGCGTGGACAAGAACGCGATCACCAAGCTGGAAGATTTCATCAACGCACCGTTCGAGCGCATCGACTACACCGATGCGGTCAGCCTGCTGCAGAAGTCCGGCAGGAAGTTCGACTTCCCGGTGGAATGGGGCCTGGACCTGCAGACCGAGCACGAGCGCTGGCTGACCGAGGAGCATGTCGGCCGTCCGGTGGTGGTGACCAACTATCCGGAGCACATCAAGGCCTTCTACATGCGCCTGAACGACGACGGCAAGACCGTTGCCGCGATGGACGTGCTGGCCCCAGGCATCGGTGAGATCATCGGTGGCAGCCAGCGTGAGGAGCGCCTGGACGTGCTGGACGCGCGCATGGCCCAGTTCGGCCTGGATCGCGAGCACTACAGCTGGTACCGCGACTTCCGCCGCTATGGCTCGGTGCCGCACGCCGGCTTCGGCCTGGGCTTCGAACGCCTGGTGGTGTACGTCTGCGGGCTGTCCAACATCCGCGACGCGATCCCCTACCCGCGCGCCCCGGGCAGCGCGGACTTCTAAGCCCCACACGACCACGGAGGTACGGCTCCCATGACCCTGTTCTTCGCCCTGTGTTTCGTCGGCGTTGCAGTGGCCGGGTTCAGTGCCTTCGTGATCTTCTGGCCGCTGACCCTGGTGCACGTGCGCGACCGCCATCCGGCGCTCGCCGAGCGCTTCGGCAGCGGCGCCTTCCTCAAGCCCGATGCCCTGGCCTGGCTGCTGCGCCGCGACTATCGCCAGCAGCCGGACCGCTCGCTGTCCGGGCTGGCGACGCCGGCCTGGGTATCGCTGCTGACCCTGCTGGCCGGACTGGGCATGGCCGCCCTGCTCTGGCTGGCCTCGCTCTGGTAACCCCCATGAATGACATTTCTGCCTCGCGCGACAGCTGGTGGCTGGCCAGCCTCGGCAACACCCTGATCTGGGCGCGCCTGCGCGTTCGCCCGGCCGGCACCGCCGAAGTGCTCGACAGCGATGGCAACACGCTGAGCTACGACAGCGAAGACACCGCCCGTTCGCAGTTGTTCGACGCCGAATTCGTCGAGTATGACGGCCTGGACGAGGAAGACGCGCTGGTGCGCGGCTTCAGCCTGCACGAAGTGCAGCCGCCGCAGGCCGACAACGACGAGGGCCTGCGCGGCCGCATGATCCAGTCGCTGGGCGCGCGCGCCTGATCCAGGCATGTTCACTCCACGCGCCTTCGCCGAGACCGACCTGCTCTGGCTGGACCGCCTGCTGGCGCGCGATCCGTTCGTCACCGTGCTCACCCCCGGCAGCGATGGCCTGCCGGAGCTGACCCGGATGCCGGTACTGTACCGGCGCGAGGGCGAGCGCATCGAGCTGCGCGGGCACTGGGCCCGCGCCAACCCGCAGTCACGCCACGGCGGTGCGGCCAAGGTGCTGGTCGACGGACCACACGGCTACCTCTCGGCCAGCTGGTATCCGGACAAGGAGCCTGCCGCACGGGTGCCAACCTGGAACTACGCCGCCGCCGAGCTGCGTGGCCAGTTGCACACCTTCGACGACACCGATGCGCTGGCCGAACTGGTCGGCGCGATCAGCGATCACTTCGAAGCCAGTGTCGGCCAGGCCTGGCAGTTCGATGCCACGCGCGCCGAACATGGCCCGGAACTGCGTGCCATCGTCGGCTTCCGTTTCCAGGTCGAACACGTGCAGCTGAAGCTGAAGCTGAGCCAGAACCATCCCGACGCCAACCAGCGCGCCGTGATCGCCGAACTGGAACAGCTGGGCACCCCTTCCTCCACCGAGTTGGCGCAGTGGATGCGCTGGCACCGCGAACAGGCCGCCCGCAGCGGCTGAACACCCCAGATTCCCGCGACGTCGCAGCCGGATGGCTGCGATGCGCCCCCACCCGACGCCAGGGACCGAACATGAAAGACATCCACAAGCTGCTGCAGAACAACCGCGACTGGGCCGACCGCATCGAGAAGGAGGACCCCGACTTCTTCCACCAGCTGGCCAAGCAGCAGCACCCGGAGTACCTGTGGATCGGCTGCTCCGACTCGCGGGTGCCGGCCAACCAGATCATCGGCATGGCGCCGGGCGAAGTGTTCGTGCATCGCAACGTCGCCAACGTGGTCGCCCACACCGACCTCAACTGCCTGAGCGTGGTGCAGTACGCGGTGGACCAGCTGAAGGTCAAGCACATCCTGATCGTCGGCCACTACGGCTGCGGCGGCGTGCATGCCTGCCTGCACAACACCCGCGTCGGCCTGGCCGACAACTGGCTGCGCCATGTCGGTGACGTGGTGCAGAAGCACCAGGGCATCCTCGACGCCATCGAAGACGACGAACTCAAGCACGCCCGGCTGTGCGAGCTGAACGTGATCGAGCAGGTCGCCAACCTCTGCCGCTCAACCATCGTGCTGGATGCCTGGGCCCGCGGCCAGAAGCTGATGGTGCACGGCTGGGTCTACAGCCTGAAGGACGGCCGCGTGCGTGAAATGGGCATCGACGTCGGTTCGCTGGAGGAGCTGCAGCCGGCGTATGAAAAAGCGCTGTCCTTCGTGCCGCGCAAGGGCCGTCGCGACTGATCCCCACACGGATGACCACCATGCTCGCTCCGCCGATCAACCTGCACGCCTGGATCGAAGAGAACCGCCACCTGCTGAAGCCGCCGGTGGGCAACAAGATGATCGACAACGGCGATTTCATCGTGATGGTGGTCGGCGGGCCGAACTCGCGTACCGACTACCACTACGACGAAGGCCCCGAGTGGTTCTACCAGCTCGAAGGGGAGATGGTGCTGAAGGTGCAGGAGGACGGCGCGGTACGCGACATTCCGATCCGCGCCGGCGAGATCTTCCTGTTGCCGGCGAAGGTGCCGCACTCGCCGCGCCGCCCGCCCGGGGGCATCGGCCTGGTGGTCGAGCGCAAGCGGCTGCCGCATGAGACGGACGGCGTGATCTGGCACTGCGAGCGCTGCAACCACAAGCTGCACGAAGAGTATTTCCCGCTGCAGAACATCGAGACCGACCTGCCCAAGGTGTTTGCGCGCTACCACGCCAGCCTGGAACTGCGTACCTGCAGCCAGTGCGGGCACGTGGATCCGCTGCCGGTGCCGGCGGCGGGCTGAGCACCTGCCCCTGTAGAGCCGAGCCCATGCTCGGCTTCGTGGCCCGGCAGCCGAGCATGGGCTCGACTCTACAGGTTCGGCGGCAGGCACGCCGCCAGGCGCTACACTGGCGGTCCCGTTGCAGCCTGTTGCCCGACCATGTCCGACCTGCTCAGCCGCACCCACGCCATCGCCCTGGACGCCGCCGATCCGCTGCGCCCGCTGCGTGGCGAATTCCTGATTCCGCGCCATGGTGGCGGCGAGCAGACCTACTTCGTCGGCAACTCGCTGGGCCTGCAGCCGCGCGGTGCGCAGGCAGCGGTGCAGGAAGTGATGAAACAATGGGGCGAACTGGCGGTGGAAGGCCACTTCACCGGCCCGACGCAGTGGCTGTCCTACCACCGCCTGGTGAGCGCGCAGCTGGCCCGAGTGGTCGGCGCACTGCCCAGCGAGGTGGTAGCGATGAACACGCTGAGCGTGAACCTGCACCTGATGATGGTCAGCTTCTACCGGCCGACCACGCAGCGCCCGGTGATCCTGATGGAAGCCGGCGCATTCCCGACCGACCGCCACGCGGTGGAAGCTCAGATCCGCTTCCATGGTTTCGACCCGGCCGAGTGCCTGGTGGAAGTGCAGCCGGACGAAGCCAACGGCACGATTTCGCTGACCGCGATCGAACGCGCCATCGCCGAGCACGGCCCGCGCCTGGCGCTGGTGCTGTGGCCCGGCGTGCAGTACCGCACCGGCCAGGCCTTCGACCTCGATGCGATCACCCGCGCCGCACGCCTGCAGGGCGCACGCATCGGCTTCGATCTGGCGCACTCGGTTGGCAACCTGCCGCTGCGCCTGCATGACGTGGCGCCCGATTTCGCCGTGTGGTGCCACTACAAATACCTCAACAGCGGCCCCGGCGCGGTGGCTGGCGCGTTCGTGCACGAGCGCCACCACCGCGACACCACCCTGCCGCGCTTTGCCGGCTGGTGGGGCCATGAGGAATCGACCCGCTTCCAGATGGCGCCCCAGTTCACCCCCGCCATCGGTGCCGAAGGCTGGCAGCTCAGCAATCCACCGATCCTTGGCCTGGCACCACTGCGTGCCTCGCTGGACCTGTTCGAGCGTGCCGGCATGGAGGCGCTGCGCAGCAAATCGCTGGCGCTGACCGGCCTGCTCGAAGCACTGGTCCGCGCACGCCTGCCGCAGGTGCTGGACATCATTACCCCGGCCGATCCGCAGCGCCGCGGCTGCCAGTTGTCGCTGCGCGTGATCGGTGGCCGCGAGCGTGGCCGTGCACTGTTCGAGCACCTGCGCGGCATCGGCGTGCTCGGCGACTGGCGCGAGCCTGACGTGATCCGCATCTCGCCCACCCCGCTCTACAACCGCTACCTGGACGTGCACCATTTCGTCGAGGAAGTGGAAGCCTGGGCCGGCCTGTAAGCCGGCCCCTCCCCCTGCTGCTGGACAGTTCGTTGATCGCACACGCCTCCCGCTCGTTGAGCATTATCGGTGCCGGCCTTGCCGGGTCCCTGCTGGCCATCCTGCTGTCACGGCAAGGCTGGCGCATCACCCTGTACGAACGCCGTGGCGATCCCCGCATTGCCGACTACGAGAGCGGTCGTTCGATCAACCTGGCGTTGGCCGAGCGCGGGCGCAATGCACTGCGCCAGGCCGGTGTGGAAGACGAGGTGATGGCGCGCGCGGTGATGATGCGCGGGCGCATGGTGCATCCACGCGACGGCGAACCGCAGCTGCAGCGCTATGGCCGCGACGACAGCGAGGTGATCTGGTCGATCCATCGCAGCGATCTGAACACCACGCTGCTGGAACTGGCCGAACAGGCCGGTGCCACCGTGCATTTCCATCGTCGCCTGCATACCGTGGATTTCGATGCGGGCTACGCGCGTTTCATCGATGACCGTGACGACAGCCCGCACGACATCCGCTTTGACACCCTGATCGGCGCCGACGGCGCGGGCTCGGCACTGCGCGCGGCGATGAACCGTCGTGCGCCGCTGGGCGAGGACATCGCCTTCCTTGACCATTCGTACAAGGAACTGGAGATCCCGCCGGCTGCCGATGGCGGCTTCCGCATCGAGCGCAATGCGCTGCACATCTGGCCGCGCGGCCACTACATGTGCATCGCGTTGCCCAATCACGAAGGCACTTTCACGGTCACCCTGTTCCTGCCCAACCAGGGCGATCCCAGCTTCGCCACGGTCAATACCGGTGCGCAGGCCGAGGCCCTGTTTGCACGCGAGTTCGCCGACGCGCTGCCGTTGATCCCGAACCTGCGCGTGGACTGGGAACAGCACCCGCCGGGCCTGCTCGGCACGCTCACCCTCGACCGCTGGCATCAGCAGGGCCGCGCCGTGCTGATCGGTGACGCTGCGCATGCGATGGTGCCGTTCCACGGCCAGGGCATGAACTGCGCGTTCGAGGATTGCGTGGCTCTGGCCCGCCATCTGATGGAAGCGGATGATCTGGAAGGTGCGTTCGCCGCGTTCGAGGCCGAGCGCAAACCGAATGCACGTGCCATCCAGCAGATGGCGCTTGAGAACTACCTGGAGATGCGCGACCGCGTGGCCGACCCTGCATTCCTGCTGCAACGCGAGCTGGAGCAGGAACTGCAGCGGCGCTGGCCGACCCGCTTCGTGCCGCATTACACGATGGTCACCTTCCTGCACACGCCCTACGCCGAGGCGCTGCGCCGCACCGAACTGCAGCGCGACCTGCTGGCTGCAGCCACCGCCGGTCACGATTCACTGGACAACATCGACTGGGCCGCACTGGAAGCGCAGGTCCACGCGCAGTTGCCGGTCCTGGAGGGCGCGCACTGATGGCCGACAGCTTCCTGTTCTACGACCTGGAAACCTTCGGCCAGGACCCGCGGCGCACGCGCATCTCGCAGTTCGCCGCGGTCCGCACCGATGCCGACCTCAACGAGATCGACACGCCGGTCAGCTTCTTCGTGCGCCCGGCCGATGACCTGCTGCCCTCGCCGATGGCCACCCTGGTCACCGGCATCACCCCGCAGCAGGCCCTGGCCGAGGGCATCAGCGAGGCAGAAGCCTTCGACCGCATCAACGAACTGATGTCGCGATCCGGCACCTGCGCACTGGGCTACAACACGCTGCGCTTCGACGATGAGTTCGTCCGCTACGGGTTGTTCCGCAACTTCCACGATCCCTACGAACGCGAGTGGCGCAACGGCAATTCGCGCTGGGACCTGCTGGACATGCTGCGGCTGATGCGCGCGATGCGCCCGGACGGCATCCGGTGGCCGCTGCGCGAGGACGGCGCCACCTCGTTCAAGCTCGAGCACCTGGCCGAGGCCAACAACGTGCGCGAAGGCGATGCGCACGAAGCGCTGTCAGACGTGCGCGCCACCATCGGCATGGCACGGCTGTTCAAGCAGTCGCAGCCGCGGCTGTGGGAGTACGCGCTGAAGCTGCGCGACAAGCGCTTCGTCGGCGGCTTGCTGGACGTGGCGGCGATGAAGCCGGTTCTGCACATTTCCATGCGCTACCCTGCCAGCCGCCTGTGCGCCGCACCGGTTCTGCCCTTGGCCGTGCACCCGACCATCAACAACCGGGTGATCGTGTTCGACCTGGAGGGCGAGATCGACGACCTGCTCGACCTGCCGGCCGAGGTGATCGCACAGCGCCTGTACATGCGGGCCAGCGAGCTGCCCGAAGGCGTGGCACGCGTGCCGCTGAAGGAAGTGCACCTGAACAAGGTGCCGGCACTGATCGCATGGAACCACCTGCGCGCCGATGACCATGCGCGCCTCGGCCTGGACGTGGCCGCGATCGAAGCCAAGGTGGAACGGCTGCGCGCGTTCGCTCCACAGCTGGCCGAGAAGGCACGCCAGGCCTACAACCAGCCCCGCGTCGCGACCGTGGCCGATGTCGATGCCTCGCTGTATGACGGCTTCCTCGGCAATGGCGACAAGCCGCTGCTGGCGCTGGCACGCACCACCGCGCCGGAGCAGCTGGCCGCGCTGGAAGGCCGCTTCCGCGACCCGCGCCTGCCGGAGCTGCTGTTCCGCTACCGTGCGCGCAATCATCCCGACAGCCTCGCGCCGGCTGAACGCCAGCGCTGGCAGGATTACCGGCGCCAGCGCCTGCTCGGCGACGGCGGCCTGGGCGAACTCAACCTGCCCCAGTACCAGCAACAGCTCGATGCGCTGGCCGCCGAGTCGCCCGCCGACGCGCGGCGCCAGGCCCTGCTGCAATCGCTGCGCGACTGGGGCCAGCACCTGCAGGAGACCTTGTGAGTACCTATTTCTCGGACGCCAGCTTCAAGTTCCTGCGCAGCCTGGCGCGGCACAATGACAAGACCTGGTTCAACGACCACCGCCAGCAGTATGAAGACCACGTTCGGCAGCCGTTCCTGCGCCTGCTGGGCGACCTGCAGCCGGCATTGGCCGAGGTCAGCGAGCACTTCCGCGCCGATACCCGCGGCGTCGGCGGCTCCCTGTTCCGCATCCACCGTGACGCGCGCTTTTCCAACGACAAGTCACCGTACAAGACCTGGCAGGGTGCGCGCCTGTTCCACGAGCGGCGCCGCGAGGTGGCCGCGCCGTCCTTCTATGTGCACCTGCAACCCGGCGAGAGCTTCGTCGGCGCCGGCCTGTGGCATCCAGAACCGGAAACCCAGCGCCGCGTGCGCCACTTCATCCTCGACAACCCGGGCAGCTGGAAGGCCGCCGCGCACGCGCCGGCCCTGCGCAAGCGCTTCGATTTCGAGGAGAGCGAGAAGCTGGTGCGGCCCCCGCGTGGCTTCCCGGCCGACTTCGAGTTCATCGACGACCTCAAGCACCGCAACTGGGTGATGTGGCGCTCGCTGGACGACGCCACCATGACCGGCCCACGCCTGCTGTCCACGCTGGGCAAGGACCTGGCCGCGCTCGGCCCGTTCGTCGACTACCTGTGCGCTGCGCTGGACCTGGAATTCTGATGTCGCAGAATCTTCCGCTGGCCCGCCAGCGGCGCGTGCTCGGCCGCACCGGCCTGGCCGTTTCACCGATCGGATTGGGCTGTTCCGGCTTCTGGGGTCATCGCCGCTTCCCCGAGCATGAGGCAGCTGCCGTGGTCGAGCATGTGCTTGCCCACGGGGTGAACCTGCTCGATACCGGTCACAACTATTCCGGCTTCCATGCCGAGCCGCGCCTGGGCCGCATCCTGCGCCCGTTGCTGAAGCAGTACCCGCGCGATTCACTGGTGATCTCAAGCAAGGGCGGCACGCTGACCGGCCAGGCCGGCATCAGCGGCGCCGAGCAACGCAATTTCTCGCCCGCGGCCATCACCGCCAGCTGCGAGGCGTCGCTGCGCAACCTCGGCCTGGGCCATCTTGATGTCTACCAGCTGCATGACGCCAGCGAACACGACATCAGTGACGACCTGCTGGCGGCACTGCAGCGCCTGCGCGAACGTGGGTTGATCCGATTCACCGGCATCAACACCCACTCGGCCTCGACCCTGCGCTGGATGATCGCCCATCCAGATGCCTTCGATGTGGTGCTGCTGGACTACAACGCCCTACAGCAGGACCGCGAACCGCTTATCGATCAGCTGCAGGCAGTGGGCATCGGCGTGCTGGCCGGCACCGTGCTGGCGCAGGGCCATCTGCTGCCCGCACGCCCGCGCCTGCCACGGCTGGCCGATGGCTGGTACCTGGCGCGCGCCTGGCTGAAACCCAGCAGCCGCCATCTGATGCGCAGTGCCCGCCAGATGCGGCGCGCGGTGGCCACGATCCACAGCCAGCGTCCGGCCCAGACCGCCTTCGCCTACGCATTGGGGCATCCCGGTGTGGCCAGCGGCATCCTCGGCACCACCCGCATCCGCAGCCTGGACGAGGTCTTGGCAACGCGCGTGGAGGCGCTGAGCCCGGCGGAACGGCAACAGCTGGTCGATGCCTTCGGTGATGGCCGTGGTTCGCCCAGTCAGTGAGTCTTCACCCGGCACTGCCGCCGTTGCGGCAGTCTGTCCGGCATGAGGAAGCTCACCGCACTGCTTGTGCTGCTGGTCCTGGCCTTGGCGGCCTGGTGGTTCGGCGGCCCGTACCTGACTGTCAATGGCTTGTCCAAGGCCATCGAACAGCGCGACACCGCGCGCCTGGAGCGTTACGTCGATTTCCCGCGCGTGCGCAGCAGCCTGCGTGCGCAGCTCAATGATTACCTGGTGCGCCAGGCGGGCCCGGACGTGGCGGCCAGCCCGTTCGGAGCCCTGCTCTACGGCCTGGGCGACCAGCTCGGGGGGGCCGCGGTGGAAACCATGGTGACCCCGATCGGGATCGGCGCGATGCTGCAGGGCCACGTGCTGTGGAAGCGTGGCCGCAATGAACTGCAGGGTGGCGACGCCTTCGGCGCGACCGAACCTGCGCGGCCGTTGAAACACGCCGAGCACCATTTCGAGGCGTTCGATCGCTTCGTGATCAATGTGGATCGCGGCCCCGGCCAGCCACCGACGAAGGTGGTGCTGGAGCCGCAGGGCCTGCGCTGGAAAGTGGTGGACCTGCAGTTGGGGATGTCGGGCAGCCCTTGATCGGACCCGTGGCCTGACGGCAGCGCCAACCAAGGTTGGCACCTGCCGGGCGAATCCGCCCTATCCCTCGTTGGCGACGCCGTGCGGTACGTGGCCGGCAGCCACATGCTCGCGGGCGCTGTCGATGTTGTGCTGCGAATCATCGAAGAAGATGTCGGCACCGAAGGCCTGCAGGAACGGCCCCTTGTGCCGGCCGCCGAGGAACAGCGCTTCGTCCAGGCGCACGCCCCACTCCCGCAGGGTGCGGATCACCCGCTCGTGCGCCGGGGCCGACCGCGCGGTCACCAGTGCGGTACGGATCGGCGCGCTGTCGCCAGCCGGGAACACTTCCTGCAGCGTGTGCAGGGCCGACAGGAAGCCGCGGAAGGGGCCGCCACTGAGTGGCTCGCGGGCGCGTTCGCGTTCGTGGCGGCCAAAGGCTTCCACACCCTGCTCGCGCGAAATGCGCTCACTCTCGTCACCGAAGATCACTGCGTCACCGTCGAAGGCAATGCGCAGCTGGCCGGCCGGGCGACCGGTATCGATCTGGTCGGCCGCTGCCGCAGCGGTCTCACCGGGTGGCTTGGGCAGGATGGTCGCCGCCGCGATGCCATGGCGCAGCGCACTGCGCACCGATTCCGGGTTGGCCGACAGGAACAGGTCGGTGCCGAACGGCTTCACGTACGGCCAGGTCGGCTCGCCAGCGGTGAACGTCGCACGGATGATGCCCAGGCCGTAATGCTGGATCGAGTTGAAGATGCGCAGGCCGGTATCGGCCGAGTTGCGCGACAGCAGGATCACCTCGACCCGCGGGTTCTCCGGGCTGGCACCCTGGTTCAGTGCCAGCAGCTTGCGCACCACGGGAAAGGCCACGCCGGGGCCGAGGATGTCGTCCTCATGCTGGCGCTGGAACTCGGCATAGGCCGCCACGCCATCGCTCTCGAACAGCGCATGGCTTTCCTCGAGGTCGAACAGCGCGCGCGAGGTGACCGCGACGGTCAGCAAACGGGGGGAGTTGTCGCCCATCGGTGGGGGTCCTTCAAGCGGTCGGCGGGGCCGGCCGCCCATTGTCCTCAAAAAACGAACTGTTCGCTCAGGATCCGGTCTTCCAGGTTGTGCTCCGGGTCGAACAGCAGGGTCACACGACGGTCCCTCGACTCACGGATGGTCACCTCGACCACATCGCGGGTCTCGTGCGAATCAGCGGTGACGCTGACCGGACGCTTGTAGGGATCGAGCACGCGGAAGCGCACTTCGGTGTCGGCCTTGAGGATCGCCCCGCGCCAGCGTCGCGGCCGATACGGAGCCAGCGGCGTCAGCGCGATGGTATGCGACCCCAGCGGCAACACCGGGCCGTGCGCGGAATAATTGTAGGCGGTACTGCCGGCCGGGGTGGCCACCAGCACGCCGTCACCGATCAGCTCGGCCACCCGCTCCTGGCCGTTGAGGTCGATGCCGATATGGGCCGCCTGCCGGGTCTGCCGAAGCAGCGAGACATCGTTGTAGGCCAGCGACCCGGTGCTGGTGCCGGACTCGGTCAGCGCCACCATTTCCAGCGGGCGCAGGTTGGCCGGCTCGGCACGCGCAATGCGGGCCTGCACGTCATCGTCACCGCGGTACTGGTTCATCAGGAAGCCAACGGTGCCCAGCTTCATGCCGAACACCGGCTTGCCCAGGTGCCCGTGCCGGTGCAGGGTCTGCAGCATGAAACCGTCGCCACCCAGCGGGCACAGCACGTCGGCCTGCTCGGGCGCGTGATCGCCATAACGCGAGATCATCGCCGCGCGGGCCATCTGTGCAGGTTCGGTGCTGCTGGCCAGGAAAGCGATGCGGGGGGTGTCGCTCATCGGTGGATCCGGGTGGGTGTGCCAGCAAGAGCATACCCGGTCGTGCCGGCCGCTGGCCGGCTGCTGCACCCGGTTGCGATTCATGAGGTTGCCGGCCAGCGGCCGGCACTACCAGACAATGCAGAACGGCCCCGCTTTCGCGGGGCCGTTCCTCCAACTGCTGCAGATCAGGAGCCCCCCTGAGTCAGGGGGGGCGCGCCAACGGCGCGGGGGTCTGGGAGCATGGTTGGCATGGGGCCCACGGTTTGCAGAGCAATCCGTGGGGCGTCAGCGCGAATGCGCTTACGCACCATGCGCGGCCAGCTGGCCCAGGCGCTGCACCGCGACCGAGACGGTCGGGTAGTCCAGGGTCTTCTGCTCGGCCAGTTCGGCCAGCATCGCCAGGGTGAAGCGCAGGCTGTTGTCGTCGCGGCCCATCCAGGCAGCGACCTTGGCCTCGGCACTGCTGCCCTTGGTGCCCAGCACCTGCCCGGCCAGGTTGCGGTGGTTGGCTGCAAGCTCATCACGCAGCACGCCACGCGCCACCGCGTGCCAACGACCGTTGACTTCCAGCGCGTCGACCTGCTCGAACAGCCACGGCAGCTGCAGGGCATCGCCCAGGCGGAAGTGGACCTTGGACACGTCCACCGGCTTCAGCTTGCGGGTGCGGGCCAGTTCGATGATGTCGAACGCCGGTTCCAGGAAGTGCAGTTCGGCCAGCTGTTGTGCCAGTGCAGACGGCAGGCCCTTTTCCTTCCACTCGGCCACCAGGGCTTCGTAGGTCGGACGCTGCGAATCCGGCAGCACGCCCGAAGCGACGCGGATGTCGTTGAACGGTCCCTGGTAGCGGTTGACCGCTTCGGTGATGCCCGGCATCGCGCCCGGGCGCGACAGCAGCCAACGCACGAACGAGCGCTGCAGCTTCCAGATCACTTCCAGGGCGTCGATCTGCACCGACTCCGGCACCTTGCCGTCGAGGGCATCGATCTGTGCCCACAACGCGCGCGCATCCAGCGTTTCGCGACTGATGGTGTAGGCCTTGGCGACCTCGGCGATGGAACGGCCGGTGTCTTCCTGCATGCGCATCAGGAAGGTGGCGCCCATGCGGTTGATGGTCTGGTTGGTCACGGCCGTGGCGATGATTTCGCGCTTCAGGCGGTGACGCTCCATCGCGTCGGCGTACTTCTTCTGCAGCGGGGTCGGGAAGTAGCGCTGCAGTTCCTTGGACAGGTACGGATCTTCCGGGATGTCCGAATCCAGAAGCTGGTTGAACGCCACCAGCTTGGAATAGGACAGCAGCACCGACAGCTCCGGACGGGTCAGGCCCTGGCCGCGTGCCTTGCGCTGCGAGAGCTCGGCATCGGACGGCAGGAACTCGATCTGGCGGTCGAGCAGGCCCTGCTGTTCCAGGGTGCGGATGAAGTGCTGCTTGGACCCCAGGCGCTTGACTGCCATCCGCTCCATCAGGCTCAGTGCCTGGTTCTGGCGATAGTTGTCGTTGAGCACCAGCTCGGCGACTTCATCGGTCATCGAGGCCAGCAGCTTGTTGCGCTGCTCGACGGTCAGCTTCTTGGCCCGCACCACATCGTTGAGCAGGATCTTGATGTTGACTTCATGGTCGGAGGTGTCGACACCGGCCGAGTTGTCGATGAAGTCGGTGTTGAGCAGCACGCCGGCCTGGGCAGCTTCGATGCGGCCCAGCTGGGTCATGCCCAGGTTGCCGCCCTCGCCCACCACCTTGCAGCGCAGCTCGCCACCGTTCACGCGCAGTGCGTTGTTGGCGCGGTCGCCGACATCACTGTGCTGCTCGCTGGCAGCCTTGACGTAGGTACCGATGCCGCCGTTCCACAGCAGGTCGACCGGTGCCTTCAGGATCGCGCTCATCAGATCGTTCGGCGACAGCGCCTTGACGTTCTCGTCCAGACCCAGCGCCTCACGCACCTGCGGGGTGATCTCGATCGACTTCAGGCTGCGCGGATACACGCCGCCGCCCTTGCTGATCAGCTTGGTGTCGTAGTCCGCCCAGCTCGAACGCGGCAGGGTGAACAGGCGCTCACGCTCGATGAACGACGTGGCCGCATCCGGATTCGGGTCCAGGAAGATGTGGCGGTGGTCGAACGCAGCGACCAGGCGGATATGGCGCGACAGCAGCATGCCATTGCCGAACACGTCGCCGGACATGTCGCCGACGCCGACCGCAGTGAAGTCCTGGCTCTGGCTGTCACGCCCCAGCGCACGGAAGTGGCGCTTGACCGACTCCCACGCACCGCGCGCGGTGATGCCCATGCCCTTGTGGTCGTAGCCGACCGAACCACCGGAGGCGAACGCATCGCCCATCCAGAAGCCGTGCGCGATGGCCAGGCCGTTGGCGATGTCGGAGAAGGTCGCGGTGCCCTTGTCGGCGGCCACCACCAGGTACGGATCGTCCATGTCGTGGCGCACGACATCCACCGGCGGCACGATCTTGTTGTTGACGATGTTGTCGGTGATGTCCAGCAGGCCCTGGATGAACAGCTTGTAGCAGGCCACGCCATTGGCGAAGATCGCGTCGCGATCGCCGTTCACCGGCGGGGTCTTGGCGAAGAAGCCACCCTTCGCGCCGACCGGCACGATGACGGTGTTCTTGACCATCTGTGCCTTGACCAGGCCCAGCACTTCGGTACGGAAGTCTTCGCGACGGTCCGACCAGCGCAGGCCGCCACGCGCAACCGCGCCGAAGCGCAGGTGGGTACCTTCCACGCGCGGGCCGTACACGAAGATCTCGCGGTACGGGCGCGGCTTCGGCAGGTCCGGCACCAGCGCCGAATCGAACTTGAAGCTGATGACATGGCCGTGCTGGCCGTTGGCATCGGTCTGGTAGTAGCTGGTACGCAGGGTCGCGTCGATCACGCCCATGAACGAGCGCAGGATGCGGTCCTCGTCCAGGCTGGACACGCGATCCATCAGCTTCAGCAGCGCATCGCGCGCGGCCTGCATCTGCGCGTCGCGGTCACCCTTGCGGGCATCGACCACGCTCTTGAGCACCTTCAGGGTGGCGTCGTCGCCAGCGGCCAGCACATCGAAGTGGGCCTTCAGCTGGGCCTGGCCGGCCGAGATGTCGTCCTTGCTCTCATGGCCGGTGGCCGGATCGAAGCGGGCCTCGAACAGTTCGACCAGCAGGCGGGCCAGCAGCGGGTAACGCGCGAAGGTGCCTTCCACGTAGGCCTGCGAGAACGGCACGCCGGTCTGCAGCAGGTACTTGCAGTAGCCACGCAGCATGGCGACCTGGCGCCAGTGCAGGCCAGCTGCCAGCACCAGGCGGTTGAAGCCGTCGTTCTCGGCGTCGCCGTGCCAGACGCGGGCGAAGGTCTCGCCGAAGGCTTCATCGACACTGGCGGCATCGATCGCGCCAGCGGTCGACTCGACCTCGAAGTCCTGCACGTACACCGGCGCGTTGTCGACCGACAGGCGGTACGGACGTTCGGCGATCACGCGCAGGCCCATGTTTTCCATCATCGGCAGCGCGTCCGACAGCGGGATGTCATCCAGCTGGCGATACAGCTTCAGGCGCAGGCCATCGCCGCTTTCGCGCGGCACGGCCTGCAGGCTCAGGCGCAGGTCGTCCGGGCCGGTCAGCGCGTCGAGCTGGCTGACATCGTTGGCGGCAACGGCGGTGCTGTTGTCTTCGATGTAGCCGGCCGGCAGCGCCTTGCCGATGCGGGCGGCGATGCGCAGGCCTTCGGTCTCGCCGTGGCGGCTCACCAGCGCTTCGCGCAGGTCGTCCTGCCAGTTACGCAGCACCTGGGCCAGCTTCTGCTCCAGTTCGGCGGTATCAACGTCGAGCATTTCACCCGGCTTCGGGCGCACGATCAGGTGCACCTGCGCCAGCGGCGATTCGCCCAGCACCACCGAGCTGTCGACGAACTCGCCGTGCAGCGCGTCCTTGAGCATTGCTTCGATGCGCAGGCGCACGTCGGTGTTGAAGCGCTCGCGCGGCAGGTAGACCAGCGCGGAGATGAAACGGCTGTACTTGTCGCGGCGCAGGAACAGGCGGCTGCGCACGCGTTCCTGCAGGCCCAGCACGCCCATCGCGGTGCGGAACAGTTCGTCCTCGCTGGACTGGAACAGTTCTTCGCGCGGCAGGGTTTCCAGGATATGGCGCAGGGCCTTGCCACTGTGGCTGGCGGGGGCCAGCCCGGACTGCTTCATCACGTGCTCGTGGCGCTGGCGCACCAGCGGGATTTCCCACGGGCGACGGTTGTAGGCGCTGGAGGTGAACAGCCCGAGGAAACGCTGCTCGCCGATGATCTTGCCCTTGGCGTCGAACTCCAGCACGCCGATGTAGTCCATGTAGCCGGCGCGGTGCACGCGCGAACGGGCATTGGTCTTGGTCAGGATCAGCGCATCCTTCAAACCGGACGTGGTGTTCAGGCCCTGCGCGGCCAGCGTCTTGACCGGACGGGCGGCGGACTTGTCCTTGCCACGCATCAGGCCCAGGCCGGTGTCGTTCAGCGGCGCCAGCACCTCTTCCTTGCCCTGCTTCTCGACGCGGTACTCGCGGTAGCCGAAGAAGGTGAAGTGGTTGTCAGCGGCCCAGCGCAGGAACTCCTGTGCTTCCTTGCGCGACGCGTCGTCGACCGGCAGCTGGCGGCTGCCCAGGTCGTCGGCCAGCGCCAGCGCCTTGTCCTTCATCGGCTGCCAGTCGCGCACGATCGCACGCACTTCATCCAGCGCCTTGTTGATGGCCTGCTCGATGGCAGCCATCGCATCGGCCGGCTGGCGGTCGATTTCCAGCAGCATCACCGACTCGGCATCACCTTCGCCGACCTTGACCAGCTTGCCGGCCTTGTCGCGGGTGAAACGCAGTACCGGGTGGCCCAGCACGTGGACGCCCACGCCCTGCTCGGCCAGCGACATGGTGACGGTATCGACCAGGAACGGCATGTCGTCGTTGACGATCTGCAGCACGGTATGCGGCGATTCCCAACCGTTGGCCTTCGCGGTCGGATTGAACACGCGGACGTTGGCCTTGCCAGCCTTGCGGGCCCGGGCGAATTCCAGCGTCTCAGCCGCGAGAGCGGCCCACTCTTCAGCGCTGTGGTGCGGGAACTCGTCCGACTCCATGCGCTTGTAGAAGTCAGTGGCGAAGGCCACTGCTTCGGCCTGTGCGGCCGCGGGGTAGCGCTTGCGCAAGGCCGTGTACACCGGCTCCAGGGAGAAACCAGCGGTCACTGCGACCTCCGACTCTGCTGGTTTCGTCTTGTTTTTCACGGTCTTGGCTGCGGTTTTTTGCGGTTTCATGGCAGAGCGATGCGCTTGCTCAGTTGGGAAAATGAAATTGTAGCCCTACCGCACGAAAAGGCCTTGCTGCAGGACGGAATAAGCAGATCCGGGTTTGCTGCGGTTTAGACGCCTATTCAGTTCGCTCCGGTATGGAGCGGGCGCCTGCTTGAGCACTGCCGACAGGATCGGCAAAGCGTGTTACCGGAAGACACACGCGGCGACACCGATTCGATTCCACAATCCTGAACTGGACGGTATAGTCCACCGCGTGAACCCGGCCTACCTTCCCGTTGCCCTCGACGCACGCGATGAGCGCGTGTTCGATGCCGTGCGCGAACTGCTGGCCCAGCAGGGCATGCAGATGAGCATGGACGCGGTGGCCCAGCATGCCGGCTGTTCCAAGCAGACCCTCTACTCGCGCTACGGCAGCAAGCAGCAACTGCTGCGCCGGGTAATGCAGCGCCACGTCGGCCACGCTACCGGCGCCATGGTTCGTGCACTCCGTACTGACGACCTGCGTGCCAGCCTGCTCCAGTTCGCCACCGACTTCCTGGAGCACTTCAACCAACCGCACGTGGGCCAGGCCTGCCGGCTGATCGCCGCCGACGCGGCCCAGTTTCCCGAAGAGGCGCGTACCCTGTACCGGCATGGCGCCGGCGCACTGGCGCTTCATCTTGCTGAATGGATTGAAACCGTTTGCATGCAGGGCCAGCTCCGGCATGACGACCCGCACTTCATGGCCGAACTGCTGCTGAGCATGATCGCCGGTCAGGATTTCGACAAACAGCGCTTCCATACCCCCCACCGTGATGACGCGCTCTTGCGTCGGCGCTGGGCAGAGTTCTCCGTCGACAGCTTCCTGCGCGCCTTCGCGCCTCAGCCGTCGCCGGCCCCGTCTACAAACCAACCCCGGAGTTCCTCCTGATGACCGCCCCACTCCGCACCCTTGCCTTGACGTGCGCCGTTGCTGTCGCGCTGGCTGCCTGCAAGAAGCCGGAACAGCAGACGCCCCCGCCGCCGGAGGTGGGCGTGATCGACGCCAAGCCGCAGACCCTGCCGCTGCAGCGCGAGCTGGTCGGCCGCCTGTCGCCGTTCCGCAGCGCCGACGTCCGCGCACGCGTGCCCGGCGTGCTGCTCAAGCGGGTCTACCAGGAAGGCTCGCAGGTCAAGCAGGGCCAGACCCTGTTCCTGATCGACCCGGCGCCGCTGCGTGCCTCGCTCAACGCCTCCGAGGCCCAGCTGGCCTCGGCCCGCGCGACCTACGCCAACGCCAAGGTCGCCGCCGATCGCGCACGCTCGCTGGCCCCGCAGCAGTTCGTCTCCAAGTCCGACCTGGACAACGCCGAATCGGCCGAGCGCACCGCGCTGGCCGCGGTCAAGCAGGCCGAAGCGGCAGTGACCTCCTCGCGGATCAACCTGGGCTATGCCGAAGTGACCGCGCCGATCAGTGGCGTGGCCAACAAGCAGCAGGTCACCGAGGGTGCGCTGGTGGGCCAGGGCGATGTGACCCTGCTGACCACCGTCGACCAGCTCGACCCGCTGTACGTCAACTTCTCGTTGAGCGTGGACGAGCTGACCCAGCTGCGCGCGCAGCAGGCCAAGGGTGCGCTGGCGCTGTCCGGCGACGGCAAGGCCACGGTCAACGTCAAGCTGGCCGACGGCACCACCTATGGTGAGCCGGGCACGCTGGACTTCTCCTCGACCACGGTCGACCCGGCCACCGGCGCCGTGTCGTTGCGCGCGCTGCTGCCGAACCCGCAGCAGATCCTGCTGCCGGGCGCGTTCGTCAGCTTCCAGGCCAACCTGGGCGAGCGCAACAACGCCTTCCTGGTGCCGCAGCAGGCCCTGCTGCGCGATACCACCGGCGGCTACGTGATGGTGGTCGGCGCCGACGGCAAGGTCGTGCGCAAGAACGTGAAGACCGATGGCGCGCAGGGCGGCAACTGGCTGGTCAGCGACGGCCTGGCCGCCGGTGACAAGGTGATCGTGGCCGGCGTGCAGAAGGTCAAGGAAGGTGCACCGGCGGTGGCCAAGCCGTGGACCCCGGGCCAGGACGCCAACGGCAAGCCGGCCGCAGGCGGCGCCGCGGCGGCGGGCGCTGCACCGGCTGCAGGCAAGGCACCGGCCGACGCGGCCAAGCCCGAGCAGGCCGATGCGGCCAAGCCGGCCGCCACCGATTCGAACAAGCAGTAACGGGAACCTTCCGTCATGCCTAAATTTTTCATCGAACATCCAGTCTTCGCCTGGGTGGTTGCGATCCTGATCTCGCTCAGCGGCGTGATCGCGATCCTCAACCTGGGCGTGGAGTCCTATCCCAACATCGCCCCGCCGCAGGTCACCGTCTCGGCGACCTACCCGGGCGCCAGCGCCGATACCACGGAAAAGTCCGTCACCCAGGTGATCGAGCAGCAGCTGACCGGCATCGATCACCTGCTGTACTTCAGCTCCTCGTCCGCCTCCAACGGCCGTGCGCAGATCACCCTGACCTTCGAGACCGGTACCGATCCGGACATCGCCCAGGTGCAGGTGCAGAACAAGGTCTCGCTGGCCACGCCACGCCTGCCTTCGGAAGTGACCCAGCAGGGCGTGGTGGTGGCCAAGGCCAACGCCGGCTTCCTGATGGTGGTGGCGCTGCAGTCCGATACCCCGACCATCAACCGTGACGCCCTGAACGACATCGTCGGCTCGCGCGTGCTCGACCAGGTCTCGCGCATCCCCGGCGTCGGCAGCACCCAGCAGTTCGGTTCCGAGTACGCCATGAACATCTGGCTGAACCCGGAGAAGATGCAGGGCTATGGCCTGTCGGCCAGCCAGGTACTGGCCGCGGTACGTGCGCAGAACGTGCAGTTCGCCGCCGGCGCGCTGGGCTCGGACCCGTCGCCGGAAGGCCAGCACTTCACCGCCACGGTCTCGGCCGAAGGCCGCTTCAGCTCGCCGCAGGAATTCGAGAACATCATCCTGCGCGCCAACGCTGATGGCTCGCGCGTGCTATTGAAGGACATCGCCCGCGTCGCCTTCGGTGCCAACAACTACGGTTTCGACACCCAGTACAACGGCAAGCCGACCGGTGCCTTCGCCATCCAGCTGCTGCCGGGCGCCAACGCCCTGAACGTGGCCGAAGCGGTGCGCGCCAAGATGGACGAGCTGCAGCCCAGCTTCCCGGCCGGGGTCACCTGGTTCTCGCCGTACGACAGCACCACCTTCGTCAAGATCTCGATCCAGGAAGTGGTCAAGACCCTGTTTGAAGCGGTCTTGCTGGTGTTCCTGGTGATGCTGATCTTCCTGCAGAACTTCCGTGCCACCCTGATCCCGACCCTGGTGATCCCGGTCGCCCTGCTCGGTACCTTCCTGGGCATGTGGATGATCGGCTTCACGATCAACCAGCTGACGCTGTTCGCGATGGTGCTGGCGATCGGCATCGTGGTCGACGACGCGATCGTGGTGATCGAGAACGTCGAACGCATCATGACCGAGGAGGGCCTGGCGCCGAAGCCGGCCACGCAGAAGGCGATGACCCAGATCACCGGTGCGGTGGTGGCGATCACCGTCGTGCTGGCCGCGGTGTTCATCCCCTCCGCCCTGCAGGGCGGTGCCGCCGGTGAGATCTACAAGCAGTTCGCGCTGACCATCGCCATCTCGATGGCATTCTCGGCGTTCCTGGCCCTGGGCTTCACCCCGGCGCTGTGCGCGACGTTCCTCAAGCCGACGCACAACGACAACCCGAACATCGTCTACCGCACCTTCAACAAGTACTACGACAAGATCAGCCACACCTACGTGGGGCACATCACCTCGGCGGTGCGCCATGCGCCGCGCTGGATGATCCTGTTCGTGGTGCTGACCGCGCTGTGCGGCTTCCTGTTCACCCGCATGCCGGGCAGCTTCCTGCCGGAAGAAGACCAGGGCTATGCGCTGGCGATCGTGCAGCTGCCGCCGGGCTCGACCAAGGGCCAGACCAACGAAGTGTTCGCGCAGATGCGTGGCATCCTGGAAAAGCAGGATGGCTATGAAGGCATGCTGCAGGTGGCCGGCTTCAGCTTCGTCGGTTCCGGCGAGAACGTGGGCATGGGCTTCATCCGCCTGAAGCCGTGGGAGGAACGCAAGTTCACCGCGCCCGAGTTCATCCAGAACATGAACGGCGCGTTCTACGGCATCAAGGAAGCGCAGATCTTCGTGGTCAACCTGCCCACCGTGCAGGGCCTCGGCCAGTTCGGTGGCTTTGACATGTGGCTGCAGGACCGTAGCGGTGCCGGCTACGAACAGTTGACCCAGGCCCGCAACATCCTGCTCGGCCAGGCCGCGCAGAAGCCGGACCACCTGGTCGGCGTGCGCCCCAACGGCCTGGAAAACGCGCCGCAGCTGCAGCTGCACGTGGACCGCGTGCAGGCGCAGTCGATGGGCATGTCGGTGTCGGACGTGTACAGCACCATCCAGCTGATGCTGGCCCCGGTGTACGTCAACGACTTCTTCTACGAAGGCCGCATCAAGCGCGTGACCATGCAGGCCGATGGTCCGTACCGCACTGGCCAGGAATCGCTGAAGAGCTTCTACAGCCCGTCCAGCCTGACCCAGAACGCCGATGGCACCAACGCGATGATCCCGTTGAACACGGTGGTCAAGTCCGAATGGGTGTCGGCGCCGCCGTCGCTGAGCCGCTACAACGGCTACTCGGCGATCAACATCGTCGGTTCGCAGGCACCGGGCACCAGCTCGGGTGAGGCGATGCAGACCATGGAAGGCATCGTCAACGACGACCTGCCGGCCGGCTTCGGCTACGACTGGTCGGGCATGTCCTACCAGGAAATCCTGGCCGGCAACGCTGCGACCCTGCTGCTGGTGCTGTCCATCGTGGTGGTGTTCCTGTGCCTTGCCGCGCTGTATGAAAGCTGGTCGATCCCGGTGGCGGTGCTGCTGGTGGTGCCGCTGGGCGTGCTGGGTGCCCTCGGCCTGTCGATGCTGCGCGGCCTGCCCAACGATCTGTTCTTCAAGATCGGCCTGATCACCGTGATCGGCCTGGCGGCGAAGAACGCGATCCTGATCGTGGAGTTCGCGGTGGAGCAGCGCGCAGCAGGCAAGAACCTGCGTGATGCCACCATCGAAGCGGCGCGCCTGCGGTTCCGCCCGATCCTGATGACGTCGTTCGCGTTCATCATGGGCGTGATCCCGATGGCGATCTCCACCGGTGCCGGCGCCAACTCCCGCCACGCCATCGGTACCGGCGTGATCGGCGGCATGCTGTTCGCCACCCTGCTCGGCCTGCTGATGATCCCGGTGTTCTTCGTGGTCGTGCGCCGCATGCTGGGCGACAAGCTGGACGAACCGTCCAAGGAGTTCATGGAACGCCAGCGCGATGCGGATGCCGCACATCGTCCGGATCGTTGATCCGGTGCTGCGCTGAAAACGAAAAGGCCCCGGAGCGATCCGGGGCCTTTTTATTGCCACAATTGAATTCATGCCAATCCAGGTTGGCATCTACCGGAACAACGGCATTGCCGGTAGCCGCCAACCTGGGTTGGCGCTGTTCGGGCAACGCCTCAGCGCAGCAGCGCAACCACCGCGCACACCGCCACCAGAATCAGCGAGGCCCACTGCATGGGTACGAAGAAGAAATGGTGGGGCGCGGCCTCCCCCTTCTGCCGCGGCGCACGGTTGAGCCACAGGCCCAGCACCACGTTCACCGCCGCGCCGAGGCCTGCGCCCAACAGAACCTGTGACAGCGGGATACTGCCCCTGGGGCCGTCATGCGGAAAGAAGTACGCCAGCAGCAGGATCGCTGCAATCGGCGTCACCAGCGTCATGATTCCCCAACCGCGATAGATCACGTCGTCATCCTCGAAGAAACGGACTGCATTAGAGCAGCATGCATCTCCGCAGGCCAACGGCAAAGACGTCATCTGGATGACCATCATCCACGCGTGGCGTGGGCCTACCGCCGCGCCGCCATTGCGGCGGCGCGGCCATGCGACTCAGCGCAGCCCGGTTTCGTTGCGGGCGATCACCAGGCGCTGGATCTCCGAAGTACCTTCGTAGATCTCGGTGATCTTGGCATCACGGAAGTAGCGCTCCAGCGGCATTTCCTTGGAATACCCCATGCCGCCGTGGATCTGCACGGCCTGGTGGGTAATCCACATCGCCGCCTCAGAGGCGGTCAGCTTGGCAATGGCAGCCTCATTGCTGAAGCGCTTGCCTTGGCCCTTCACCCACGCCGCGCGCAGGGTCAGCAGCAGCGCTGCGTCCAGCTTGCACTTCATGTCGGCAATCTTGGCCTGGGTCATCTGGAAGGTACCGATGGCCGCGCCGAATGCCTTGCGCTCCTTGACGTATTGAATCGTCGCTTCATAGGCGGCTCGGGCGATGCCGACGGCCTGCGAAGCGATGCCGATGCGACCGGCATCGAGCACGCTCATGGCGATCTTGAAGCCCTCACCTTCCTGGCCCAGCACGTCTTCGGCCTGCGCCACGTAATCGTTGAACTCGATCTCGCAGGTGGCCGAGGCGCGGATGCCCAGCTTGGGCTCGGTCTTGCCACGACCGAAACCGGCCTTGTCGGTATCGATGATGAAGGCGGTGATGCCGCGCGCGCCCTTGTCCGGCTCGCTCATCGCGAACAGCACGATGTACTTGGCCACCGGACCGGAGGTGATCCAGCTCTTCTTGCCATTGATGACGAAGGTGCCGTCGGCCTGCTTCACCGCGCGGCAGCGCATGGCGGTGGCATCGGAACCGGACTGCGGCTCGGTCAGCGCGAACGCGCCGATGGCCGTGCCTTCGGCGATGGCACGTACGTAGGTCTGCTTCTGCTGCTCGGTACCGTGGGTCAGGATGCCGTTGCAGAACAGCGAATTGTTGACCGACATGATGGTCGAATGGGCTGCGTCGGCGGCGGCGACCTCCACCATCGCCAGCACGTACGCAACCGGGTCCATGCCCGCACCGCCGTATTCGGTCGGCACTTCAATGCCCATCAGGCCGTTCTCGCCCAGCAGGCGGATGTTGTCCAGCGGGAACTCGCCGGTGCGGTCATGGTGCTCCGCACTGGGGGCGATCTTTTCCTGCGCGATGCGCCGCGCAACGTCCTGCAGCATCAACTGCTCTTCGGTAAAGCTGAAATCCACAACACCCTCCCGGGTACATGAAGTTATGGGCCGCATACGGCGCGCCCAGGTGCTGCGATTGTACCGGGGCCCGGCAGTTTCCGTACGCTGGCGACTTGACCGCGCCAGGCCCCTTCAGCGAATATATCTCTATATCGCGATAGGTAGATGTTTATGGATCTGGAAGACTGGTCGACCCGCCTGAAGGTGTTCGCCGATGCCACTCGCGTGCGCCTGCTGGCGCTGCTGGAGCAGGAGGAACTGACCGTGGCCGAACTGTCGGCGATCACCCGGCTGGCGCAGCCGCGCGTGTCCACCCACCTGGCACGCCTGAAGGAAGCCGGGCTGGTCCGCGACCGCCGTGCCGGCGTGTCGGCCTATTACCGCTTCGACGAGGCCCAGCTGGACCCGGCGCAGCGTGCATTGTGGCATGCCTTGAGCAACGGAAGCGATGATCCGCTGCTGCGCCAGGACGCTGAACGCGTGGCCGCCGTGCTGGCCCACCGCGCCGCCGACCAGAACTGGGCCGACAGCGTGGCCGGCGACATGGAACGCCACTACTCGCCGGGCCGTACCTGGGAGGCGCTGGCACGCACCGCGCTGCCGCTGCTTGAGACCGGCGACGTGCTGGATATCGCCTCTGGTGATGGCGTGCTGGCCGAACTGGTTGCCCCGCATTCCAAGCGCTACATCTGCATCGATACCAGCGCGCGCGTGGTCGCCGCCGCCAGCGAGCGCCTGCGGCGGCTGCCCAATGTGGAAGTGCGCGAGGGCGACATGCATGCCCTGCCGTTCGAGGATGCCAGCTTCGACCTGGTCGTGCTGATGCATGCGCTCACCTACGCCAGCAAACCGGCGCAGGCGGTGACCGAAGCTGCACGCGTACTGCGCCCGGGCGGCCGCCTGCTGCTGTGCAGCCTGGCCCGCCACGAGCACAAGGCAGCGGTGGAGGCCTATGGCCACGTCAACCTCGGCTTCAGCGACAAGGAGCTGCGCAGGTTCGTCGACAAGGCCGGCCTGCAGGTGTCCAGCCTGGAGACGGTCACCCGCGAGAAACGGCCGCCGCACTTCGAAGTGATTTCGCTGATCGCCAACAAGCCCTGAGCCCGAGACCGCCATGCCCGCCCTGCCCTGGTTGCATCCTGATCGTGCCAACGCCCTGCTCGACGCCCTGCGCGAGCGGATCCTGATCATCGATGGTGCGATGGGCACGATGATCCAGCGCCACGGCTTGCAGGAAGACGATTACCGTGGCGAACGCTTCGCCGGTGGCTATGACCATCTGCATGGCTCCGGCTGCGATCACGCCACACCGGAAGGCCATGACCTGAAGGGCAACAACGATCTGCTGCTGCTGACCCGGCCGCAGATCGTCGCCGACATCCACACCGCCTACCTCGAGGCCGGTGCGGACCTGATCGAAACCAACACCTTCAATGCAACCTCGGTCAGCCAGGCCGACTACCACCTCGAGCACCTGGTGTACGAGTTGAACAAGGCCGGCGCTGCGGTCGCGCGCACGTGCTGTGATGCAGTGGCCGCAACCACACCGGGCAAGCCGCGCTTCGTGATCGGGGTGATCGGCCCGACCAGCCGCACCGCGTCGATCAGCCCCGACGTCAACGATCCCGGCTTCCGCAATACCAGCTTCGACGAGCTGCGCGACACCTACCGCGAAGCCATCGAGGGCCTGATCGACGGCGGCGCCGATACCCTGATGGTCGAGACCATCTTCGACACGCTCAACGCCAAGGCCGCGCTGTATGCGCTGGAGGAAGCGTTCGATGCGCGCGGCGCGCGGCTGCCGGTGATGATCTCCGGCACCATCACCGACGCTTCCGGTCGCACCCTGTCCGGGCAGACCGCCGAGGCCTTCCACGCATCGCTCGCCCACGCCCGTCCGTTGTCGATCGGCTTGAACTGCGCGCTGGGTGCCGATGCGATGCGCCCGCATGTGGAAACCCTCTCGCAGGTCGCCGACTGCTATGTCAGCGCCCACCCCAACGCCGGCCTGCCCAACGCGTTCGGCGACTACGACGAAACTCCTGAAGAGATGGCCACCACGCTGCGCGGCTTCGCCGAGGATGGCCTGTTGAACCTGGTCGGCGGCTGCTGTGGCTCCACCCCCGAGCATATTCGTGCGATTGCCAATGCCGTAGCCGGACTGCCGCCGCGCGCACTGCCCGGCACCCGGGAGCAGGCCGCATGAACGTTGCCGCCACCGTCCCGCACTTCCCGCCCTACTGCTGTTGAGCCGACGCCTGCCATGACGCCTGTCCGCCCTACCCGCCTGTCCGGCCTGGAACCTCTGGTCATCACCCCGGACCTGCTGTTCATCAATGTCGGCGAACGCACCAACGTCACCGGCAGCGCGCAGTTCCGCAAGCTGATCAAGGAAGGCCGCTACGAGGAGGCGGTGGACGTGGCCCGCCAGCAGGTGGCCAGCGGCGCCCAGATCCTCGACGTCAACATGGACGAGGGCCTGATCGATTCGGAAGCGGCGATGACGCGCTACCTCAACCTGATCATGTCCGAGCCGGACATCGCGCGCATCCCGGTGATGGTCGACTCCTCCAAGTGGAGCGTGATCGAGGCCGGCCTGAAATGCCTGCAGGGCAAGAGCGTGGTCAACTCGATCTCGCTGAAGGAGGGCGAAGCGCTGTTCCGCGAGCACGCGCGCAAGGTGCTGCGCTATGGCGCCGCGGCAGTGGTGATGGCGTTCGACGAGGCCGGGCAGGCAGACACCTGTGCGCGCAAGGTCGAGATCTGCACACGCGCCTACCGCATCCTGGTCGACGAGATCGGCTTCCCGCCGCAGGACATCATCTTCGACCCGAACATCTTCGCCGTCGCTACGGGCATCGAAGAGCACGACAACTACGCGGTGGACTTCATCGAAGCCACCCGCATCATCAAGCAGACCCTGCCGCACTGCCATGTCTCCGGCGGCGTCTCCAACGTCTCGTTTTCGTTCCGCGGCAACGAAACCGTGCGCCAGGCCATCCATTCGGTGTTCCTGTACCACGCGATCGCCGCCGGCATGGACATGGGCATCGTCAACGCCGGCGCGATGCCGATCTACGACGAACTGGAGCCGGACCTGCGCGAGCGTGTCGAGGACGTGATCCTCAACCGCCGAAGCGATGCCACCGAGCGCCTGCTGGAGATCGCCGAGCGCTACAAGGGCAGGAAGGGCGCGGCGAAGACCGAAGACCTGGCCTGGCGCGAAAAGCCGGTGGCACAGCGATTGGCGCATGCCCTGGTACACGGCCTGGATGCCTTCGTCGAGGAAGACACCGAACTGGCCCGGCAGGCCTCCAGCCGCCCGCTGGACGTGATCGAAGGACCGCTTATGGACGGCATGAACATCGTCGGCGACCTGTTCGGCGCCGGCAAGATGTTCCTGCCACAGGTGGTGAAATCCGCGCGCGTGATGAAGAAGGCCGTGGCCTACCTGCTGCCTTACATCGAAGCGGAAAAAGCGCGCAGCGGTGACACCGCCAAGAGCAACGGCAAGATCATCATGGCCACGGTGAAGGGCGATGTGCATGACATCGGCAAGAACATCGTCGGCGTCGTACTGGCCTGCAACAACTTCGACGTGGTCGACCTCGGCGTGATGGTGCCGGCGCAGATGATCCTCGATGCCGCCCGCGAGCACAACGCCGACCTGATCGGCCTGTCCGGGCTGATCACCCCGTCCCTGGAGGAGATGAGCCACGTCGCCCGCGAGATGGAGCGCCAGGGCTTCGACCTGCCGCTGCTGATCGGGGGCGCGACCACTTCGCGTGCGCATACCGCGCTGAAGATCGACCCGCACTACAAGGCGCCGACGGTGTGGGTGAAGGATGCATCGCGCGCAGTTGGCGTGGCGCAGTCGCTGATCTCGCGTGATCTGCGCGAGGCCTTCGTTGCCGCCAACGAAGCCGACTATGCCGAAATCCGCGCGCGCCACCGCAACCGGGGCGACGCCAAGCGCCTGGTCACACTGGAACATGCGCGCGCGCAGAAATTCCAGGGCGGCTGGGACAGTTACACGCCACCGGCACCGAATCAGCCCGGCCTGCACGTGTTCGACGACTATCCGCTGGCCGAACTGGTCGACTACATCGATTGGACGCCGTTCTTCCAGGCCTGGGAGCTGGCCGGCAAGTTCCCGGCGATCCTCACCGATGAGATCGTCGGTACCCAGGCCAGCGAGCTGTACAAGGATGCCCGTGCGATGCTCGAGCGCATCGTCGGCGAGAAGTGGCTGACGGCCAAGGCCGTGTTCGGCCTGTGGCCGGCCAACAGCATCGGCGACGATGTCCGCGTGCAGCACGCACAGGGCGAAACTACCCTGCACTTCCTGCGCCAGCAGGTGGACAAGCCAGCCGAACGTCCGGATTTCTGCCTGGCTGATTTCATTGCCCCGGCCGACAGCGGAAAGCAGGACTGGATCGGCGCGTTCGCGGTCACCGCCGGCATCGGCATCGACGCCCACGTCGCGCGCTTCGAGGCCGAGCACGACGATTACAACGCGATCCTGCTGAAAGCACTGGCCGACCGCTTCGCCGAGGCGCTGGCCGAGCGCCTGCACCAGCGCGTGCGTACCGAATTCTGGGGCTACGACCGCGCCGAGACGCTGGACAACGAGGCCCTGATCGACGAGCAGTACCGCGGCATCCGTCCGGCCCCGGGCTACCCGGCCTGCCCCGAGCACAGCGAGAAGCGCCGCCTGTTCGACCTGCTGCAGGCTGAGAAGAACGCGGGCATGGAATTGACCGAGAGCTTCGCGATGCTGCCCACGGCCGCTGTCTCGGGCTACTACTTCAGCCATCCGCAGAGCCAGTACTTCGTGGTCGGGCGGCTCAGCCGCGAACAGGTCACCGACTATGCCCGGCGCAAGGGCGTGGACCGCGCCCAGGCCGAACGCTGGCTGGCCTCCAACCTCGACTACGACCCCGAATGACACAAAAAGGGGACGAAGGGGATTAAGTCGTTTGTGCATTAGCGACTTGATCCCCTCCGTCCCCTTTTTTTGCTTCATCATTCGGCGATG
Source organism: Stenotrophomonas sp. T8 (assembly GCF_051853085.1). Classification (NCBI taxonomy): domain Bacteria; kingdom Pseudomonadati; phylum Pseudomonadota; class Gammaproteobacteria; order Lysobacterales; family Lysobacteraceae; genus Stenotrophomonas; species Stenotrophomonas sp. T8. Next base: position 2,496,097 of record NZ_CP195329.1, read on the forward strand.
ACCGTTCCCGTTGCCCGCCTCTCAAGTTTCTACCTGTTCTACTACGCGGCGCTCGGCGCGTTCACGCCGTACTGGAGCCTGTTCCTGACCGCGCGCGGGATGAGCGTGACCGCGATCAGCGTGATGATGGGCCTGTGGTACGCCACCCGCGTGATCGCACCCAGTACCTGGACCTCGCTGGCGGCCGCATCACCGCGACCGATCCGCCTGCTGCGCGTCGGCTGCGTGCTGACCCTGCTCAGCTTCGCTGCCTTTCTGCTGCCACTGCCGCAGCCGTGGATGTACCCGGCGATGATCGTGTTCTGCTTCTTCTACAACGCGGTGATGCCGCAGTTCGAGTCGATCACCCTCACCCACCTGGGCAACGACAGCCATCGCTACGGGTTGATCCGGGTCTGGGGCTCGCTCGGTTTCATCGCCGTGGTCACCCTGTTCGGCTGGCTGATCGAGGGCGATGGCGCCGGCAACCACGCCGGATTGTTGCCGTGGATGATGCTGCCCCTGTTCGTGCTGCTGGTTGCCTCGGCCTTCAGCAATCACTACGCGCGCGACATCGGCAGGACGGCGGGTGACACCAGCGGCTTCTGGCAGATCGTGCGCCGACCGCCAGTGCTGGCGTTCTTCCTGGCCGCCTTCATGGAACAGCTGTCGTTCGGCCCGTACTACACGTTCTTTTCGGTCTACATGGACCACCACGGTTACCGCACCACCACCCTCGGCCTGCTGTGGACCATCGGCGTGGTCTTCGAAGTGGGCGTGTTCTTCACCATCGGCCGCTTCTTCCGCCGCTACGACGCCAGCTGGATGCTGCTGATCGCGCTGGTCAGTTCCTGCCTGCGCTGGGCCGTGACCGCACTGTTCCCGGAGAACCTGCCGGTGATGCTGCTGGCGCAGACCGCGCACGCGCTGGGCTTTGCCGCGTTCTTCGCTGCAGCGATGCAGATGCTGGCGACCTACTTCCCCGGTCGTCTAAACGGCCACGGCCAAGGACTGCTGTACGGCTTTTCGTCCGGTGTCGGCGGTGTGCTGGGCGCGCTCATTGCCGGCCAACTGTGGAAGATCGACGACGGCCGCACCGCGTTCCTGGCCGGCAGCGGCTTCGCCCTGATTGGCGCCCTGCTCTGCTTTTTCGCGCTGAGCCTGCCGCTGATGCGCGCGCGCCGGACCCACGGCGCACACTGACAACGCTCCGATTCAGCGCTGCAGCAACACCTGCTGCAGCGATGGCAGCAGCACGCGGTTGCCATGCGCGCTGAGATGATCGCCATCGAAGAACAGCGGGCGGCCATCGCGCTGCGCGGGACATAGCGCGTCGTCACACAGCGCCGGCATCGGGTCCCACAGCACGCCACCCGGCAATCCATCAACCACCTGCCGCAGGCTGCCCAGCATCGGCGCACGCAGCGCTTCCATCGCCTCGCGCGTGCTGTCCAAGCCATTGCGGCAGACCTCGTTGCGCGCATTGAAGCGGTCCGAGCAGCGATAGGGCGGCGCCGGCAGCACCGGCTTGGGCGCCTCCAGCACGATGCGCACACCGCGCTCGGCCAGTGGCTTCCACTGCTTGATCGCCTCGGCTGCTTCGGCCTCACGCCCTGCCGCGGCCACCGCTGTCAGTTCGCCCGCCAGCTGCGCCCGCGCATCGAACAGCACGAATTGATCGGACAGGCGCGGCATCCGCAGCGACACCAGCACCACGGCATCGCCCGGCTGCGCACGCCGCGCGATATCGGCGAACACCGCGGCATCGAAATCAGCGCAACCGGCACCCGCGCCACGCCACTTCTGCAGGCTCACTTGCGGGCATCCGCCGCGGCCATAGAGGGAGACCTCCGAGCCGGTTTCCAGCGCCAGCCGCTGCAGCAGCTCGATGTAAGCCATCGCATGCGAATCACCGGCAACAAACACCCGCTTCGGCGCGCCTGCCGGCGTCGGGCGGTCGCAGTTTTCACGGGCAAAGGTCCGCGCACTGCCGCCTTCGAAACGATGCTTGGCAGCCAGCAGAGCGCAATCGGGATAATCGCCAGCCACGCTCTCGCCATTGGGGTACCAATCGGCCGGATGCCGGCTGACAGTGCTCAGTGACAGTCGTGGCGCCTGCTGATAGAGCAGTGCCTGGATACCGGCGGCGCACAGCAGTACGACCGCGCCGGCCAGCACCCAACGCCCGGGACGCAGGCGCTGTGCCAACGTGCCGCGGAACGGCTGTTCCACCCAGCGCCACGATGCCCATGACAGCACCAGTACCAGCACCATCGCAGCGGTCATCTGCAAGGGTGTCTGTAGGCCCACGGTCCAGCGCATCAGCACGAACACCGGCCAGTGCCACAGATACAGCGAGTACGAAAGCAGGCCGATGCGGCGCATCGGAGCGCTGGCCAACACACGCGCCACCCACGCCTGCGGATGGTGATGCAGCGCCCAAAGCAGGCCCGCAGTGGCGAAGGCCGGCAGCAGGCCGTCAGGCCATGGCGAGCGCCCGGCACGCGAGCACCATAGCGCCCACCCCAGCAGGGCCAGCGCCATCATGGCCAGCAGGGAAAACACCGGCGCAGCGCGCTTCAGTGCCTGACTGGTTGCCGGGTCCAGCGATTGCCGCACGTGCAGCAACTGGAACAGCAGCACGCCCACCCCCAGTTGCCAGAGACGGGTGCTGGTGGCGTAGAACGCCCACGATGGCGGCGCCTCGCGCAGACCCAGCACCGCAGCGTGCAGCAGCGATGCCATGCTGACCAGTGCGAACAGGCCCAGGCTGATCCAACGCCCGCGCGCGCCACGTGCCCAGGCCAGGGACAGCAACGGGAACAGCAGGTAGAACTGCTCTTCCACACCCAGCGACCAGGTATGAGTGTAGGGATTGAATTCGGCCTTGGGCGCGAAGTAATCGTTGCCGATCGCCGCCAGCACCCAGTTGCTGAAGCCGAACAACGCCATCAGCCCCGTCTTGTCGCTGGCTTCGCTGAGCCACGACTCGGGAATGAACAGCACGCTCGCCACAGCGGTCAGCAACACGCACGCCAGCAGCGCTGGTGCGATGCGACGGATGCGACGCGCATAGAAGCGCAGCATCGACTGCCCCAGCGACAGCGGCGGCAGCCGGTGTACTGATGCGCTGACCACGAAACCGGAGATGACGAAGAACACATCCACGCCGGTGAACCCGCCTGGCAACCAGGCCGGGTCCAGGTGGAACACGATGACGGCCAGCACCGCGATCGCGCGCAGGCCGTCAATGTGCGGCACGTAGCCGCGGCTTGGATCAGCGGTCATCCCTTCCCCCACGGCCGCGACGGCAGCGCGCTCGCGGCGGTCGCGCGCTTACCAGACCAGGTCGTCCGGCACCTGGTACTGCGGATCCGCGTACGGATCTTCCTCGGCCGGCGCATTCGGATCGACCTTCAGCGCCACCGACGGGGCGAACACCGCCTCGGACTGTGACAGCACTTCAGCGGTCACCAGCAGGTAGCGCCCGTTGAGCTGGACCACTCCAAGCTCGCCGGCATTGAGCGCGGTCAGCTGTTCGGCGGTCACATAGATGCGCTTGATCTTGCCGCCATACGGGAAGTGGCGGGCGATGTCGGCCGCTTCCGAGTTCAGGCTCTTGTCCTTCAGCAGTTCTTCCAGCTTGGCCTTGGCCTCGCGGCGTACGCGCGCCTCTTCCTGTTTCAGACGCTCGGCCTCGATGCGCTCTTCCTTTTCCTTCTGCGCGCGGATGGCATAGGCCTTGGCCAGATCCATCTCTTCGGCGCTGCGCGGCGTGCGCGGGCCCTGCTGGCCCGGGCGACCGTGGCCATGCCCACGACGCTCGCCGGGCTTGTGCTCGCCCTTGCCAGCGCCCTGCGGCTTTCCATTGCCGTTGCCAGCCTTGCCCTGCGGGCGACCGTCACGGCGGGGGCCATCATTCTTGCGCTCGGGCTTGGGCGCGGGCTTGAAGCCCAGGCCCATCAGCTGGTCGCGGAGGGTATCGCTCATAGGATTCGGATCAGTAGTGCGGCGGCGGCGGTTCGCTCGCCGGATCGGAAGAATTCAGCGCGTTGCGGACCTTGCCCAGGTCTTCCAGCAGCACGCGCAGCACGTCGGCGTTGCGCATGCCCTGCATGCGGGCATCGGCCAGCGCATCGCTCAGTTCGGCCAGCGCCTGTTCCTGGAAGGACACGCGCATTTCCAGTTCGACCAGGCGCGCTTCCAGCGCCTGCTCGCGTTCGGTTGGCAGCAGATCAGACATGCAGCGAGCGCCCCCGGCCAATGCCGTAGTACGCCAGGCCCGCCGCTTCCACATCCGCCGGCTCGTACAGGTTGCGGCCGTCGAACACCACCGCGTCCTTCAACTGCTCGCGCAGCGTCTGGAAATCAGGGCTGCGGAACTGCTTCCACTCGGTCACCACGACCAGTGCATCGGCCCCCTGCAGCGCCTCGTCGGCACTGCTGCAGAACACCAGATCATCGCGCTCGCCGAAGATGCGCTGCGACTCGTGCATCGCTTCCGGATCGTAGGCACGCACCGTCGCGCCGCCTTCCCACAGCTGCGCCAGCAGGCGACGGCTGGAAGCTTCGCGCATGTCATCGGTGTTCGGCTTGAACGCCAGGCCCCACACGGCAAAGGTCTTGCCACGCACACCTTCGTCTTCACCCTTGTCGTAATGACGCTGGATGAGGGCGAACAGATGGCCCTTCTGCGCATCGTTGACCGCTTCCACGGCGTTCAGCAGCTTCGGCTCCAGGCCGGCCTGCTGCGCGGTGCGGGCCAGCGCCTGCACATCCTTGGGGAAGCACGAGCCGCCGTAACCGGCGCCCGGGTAGATGAAATGCCAGCCGATGCGCGGATCCGAGCCGATGCCCTGGCGGACCTGCTCGACATCGGCGCCGACACGTTCGGCGATGTTGGCGATTTCGTTCATGAACGAGATCTTGGTCGCCAGCATCGCGTTGGCGGCGTACTTGGTCAGCTCCGCCGAACGTACGTCCATTTCCACCACGCGGTCGTGGTTGCGGTTGAACGGCGCGTACAGGCGCCGCATTACCGCCACCGACTCGGCGCTGGTCGCGCCGATGATGATGCGATCCGGGCGCATGCAGTCGGCGACAGCGTCGCCTTCCTTCAGGAATTCCGGGTTGGACACCACATCGAAGGCGATGTCCGCGCCACGTGCCGCCAACTCTGCGGCAATGGCGGCACGCACCTTGTCGGCGGTGCCCACCGGCACAGTCGACTTGTTGACCACCACGGTCGGCACGCTCATGTGCCGGCCGATGGTGCGGGCCACAGCCAGCACGTACTGCAGATCGGCACTGCCATCCTCGTCCGGCGGCGTGCCAACGGCGATGAACACGACCTGGCCGTGGCCGATCGCGGCCGCGGCATCGGTGGTGAACGCCAGCCGCGACGCGGCGTGGTTGGCCTTCACCATCGGCTCCAGGCCCGGCTCATAGATCGGGATGATGCCCTGGTTGAGGCCATCGACCTTGGCCTGGTCGATATCGACGCAGACCACCTGGTGGCCGACGTCGGCCAGGCAGGTACCGGTCACCAGCCCTACATAACCGGTACCGAAAATCGCAACGCGCATGTCCGTGCAGGCTCCGTGGTCGCTTACGGCAGGACGCCCAGCAGCTCGACGTCGAAGGTCAGAGTCGCATTCGGGCCGATCGGGCCACCCGGGGTGCCGTTCTCACCGTAAGCCAGCTCACCCGGGATCCAGAAGCGGTACTTCGACCCGACCGGCATCAGCGCGACGCCTTCGGTCCAGCCCTTGATCACCTGGTCCAGGCCGAACTCGGCCGGCTGGCGACCATAGGAGCTGTCAAACACGGTGCCGTTGAGCAGCTTGCCTTCGTAGTTCACGCGCACCTTGCTGCTCGGCAGCGGGCGCTCGCCGCTACCCGGGCGGATGATCTGGTACTGCAGGCCCGACGGGGTGGTGACGACGCCCGGCTGGGTCTTGTTCTTGGCCAGGAACGCGTTGCCTTCCTCGCGGTTGGTCTGTGCGGCTGCGGCGGCCTTGGCCTGCATCTCGGCCTGCTTGCTGCCCATGAAGGCCTGGATGGTGGCGGTCGCGTCAGCTTCCGTCATCTTCGGCTGGCCCTTGCTCAGGCCTGTGCTGATCGCGTCAAACAGCGAGGCGACATCAATGTCGTCCTTCAGCTGTGCCAGCGACGGGCCGACCGAGTACGAACCGATCATCTGCGACACTTTGACGCGATCGACCTTCGGCGGCTGCGAACCCGGCGCCATGCCCGGCACCTGCTGGCCACTGCGGGCCATCACCACCTGGCGCAACGCGGCATCGGTGGCCTTGGCCTGTTCCTGGGTGATCTGCGGCTGCAGGCCTTCGAACGAACGCTCCACGGCAGTGCGCAGCGCGGCCACATCGATCTCATCGGCGATCGGGGTGAACGACTTGGCGACATCAAGGCCGATGGCGTAGCCGAGCTTCTGCTTGGGGGAATTCAAGGTTGCGGTCTCCTTGGCGGCTGCGGGGGCAGCCGGTTGTTGCGACAGAGCGACACCCGAAGTGCCCATCGCCAGAATCAGAACCGACGCCGCGGCGCCGCGCATTCCCATCTTCATTCGCTGCATTCCTGGAAGTGTCTGGGCGCCGACGTCGGCGCGAAAAGAAACATTGTCGCACGCATGCCGTCGATGTCGAGGCATCCGTGCCGGATATCAATGCGTGGCGGCTGCGGCCAGCGCCTTGTCGATGGCGGCGGTCAGCTGCGGATCGTCCGGCGTTACCTTGCTGGCGAACTGGGCAATGACCTTGCCATCGCGGCCGACCAGGTACTTGTGGAAGTTCCAGCCCGGCGCCACGCCGGTGGCCGCGGTCAGCCTCTGGTACAGCGGCGTCGCCTGTGCACCGACGACATGCACCTTCTCGAACATCGGGAACCTGACGCCATAGGTGAGCGTGCAGAAATCCTGGATCTGCTTTTCGTCACCGGGCTCCTGGCCCTTGAAATCGTTGGACGGGAAACCGAGCACGGCAAAGCCGCGGCCGGCATATCGCTTCTGCAGCGCCTCCAGGCCTTCGTACTGAGGGGTATAGCCGCACTTGCTTGCGGTATTGACCACCAGCAGTACCTGCCCGTGGTAGCGCTGCTGCAGGTTGACCTGCTGCTTGCTCGCGAGTGGGCGGTACTCCAGGTCCAGCAGATCGGCCGCCAGCACATGGGCGGAACCGGCCAGGCCGGCCACCAGCAGGGTCAGCAGGGACAGGCCGCGCAGGCGGCGCGGGATAACGGTCGGCAGGTGCATCGAGAGCGGTCCGCGGTAGCCATTCACAGGGCCGGCCGGTAGCGGCCGGGAATCGGCCGAACTATAGCACCGCCCCGCCCCCCCCCCCTTGTTGCGGCAAGCGCCTGCGGCTTTGCGCAGCGTGGCGTCTTTCCGCTGGCCTTACCAGCGACGGCGCAGTGATGACATAGCATGGACAACACTGAATGGAAGGCGGAACTGGATCAGCCCCTACATCAAATTTATTTCCCTTTCCAATCAAATGGATAAGTGAATATTTCAGCAATTTGACCACCCCTGCCATCAGTTGGGGACGGCAGGGGCTTGCACCCAGGCGTGCCGGTGTTATAGTTGCATACAACACCAGTCACCTGAGACAGGGGGAAGCCATGAACGCCCGCATCCGTCGCAACCTCACCGCCCCCGCGGCCGCTGCTGTTTCGACCCTGATCGTGCTGGCCTGGCTGGCCACGCCCACCACCCCCGCCTCTCCCGACAGTGCGCAGGATGCAAACGCTGCACCGGCCGGGAACGCCGCTTCCTCCCCCTCTCCCCCGCGTCGGCTGCACAGCTCCCTGTCCATGCCGTATTTCTCGTTCGCCCAGCCGCTGACCCCACGGAGCTGAATATGAGCGACATCCAGTGGAGCGACGGCGCTCCCATCTACCGTCAATTGAAGGAGCGCGTGATCGCCATGATGCTCGACGGAATCCTGAAGCCGGGCGATGCCCTGCCTTCGGTGCGCCAGGTGGCCGCCGACTATCAACTCAACCCCATCACCGTTTCGCGCGCCTACCAGGAACTGGCCGATGAAGGCCTGGTCGAGAAGCGCCGCGGCCTGGGCATGTTCATGACCGAGCAGGCGGCCACGCAGCTGCGCAGCAGCGAGCGCGAGCGCTTCCTCAACGAAGAATGGCCCGCGGTGCTGGAGCGCATCCAGCGCCTGGGCCTGAGCCTCGACGAATTGCTGCCCCAGGGGAACGTCTGATGAACAGCACTGCAAGCGAACCCGTCATCACCGCGCGAGGCCTGCGCAAGGCCTACAGGACCACGGTAGCCCTCGACAACGCCAGCTTCAGCATTCCGAGCGGGCGCATCGTCGGCCTGATCGGTCCCAACGGCGCCGGCAAGACCACCGCACTGAAGGCCATCCTCGGCCTCACCTCGGTGGAAGGCGACCTGAGCGTGCTCGGCCGCGATCCGCGACTGCATCGCGACGAGCTGATGAATGACATCTGCTTCATCGCCGACGTCGCCGTGCTGCCGCGCTGGCTGAAGGTGCGCGAGGCGATCGACTTCGTCGCCGGCGTCCACCCGCGCTTCGACCGCGCCCGCTGCGAGCGCTTCCTGGCCAATACCAAGCTGCAACCAAAGCAGCGCGTGCGCGAACTGTCCAAGGGCATGATCGTGCAGCTGCACCTGGCGCTGGTGATGGCCATCGACGCCCGCATCCTGGTCCTGGACGAGCCCACTCTCGGCCTGGACATCCTCTATCGCAAGGAGTTCTACCAGCGCCTGCTGGAGGACTATTTCGACGAACAGAAGACCATCATCGTCACCACCCATCAGGTGGAAGAGATCGAGCACATCCTCAGCGACGTCATGTTCATCCGTGATGGCCGCATCGTGCTCGACGCGGACATGGACGATGTCGGCCAGCGCTACACCGAGCTGCTGGTCAACGCCGACCAGCTGGAGACCGCGCGTGCGCTGAAGCCGATCGACGAGCGCAGCCTGGCGTTCGGCAAGACCGTGATGCTGTTCGATGGCGTGCCGCGCACCCAGCTCTCCACCCTTGGCGAGACCCGCAGCCCGGGCCTGGCCGATCTGTTCGTCGCCATCATGAAGGGGACCTACGCATGAATGCCGTCAACCACCCCGTCAGCCCGATGGGCACCCTGCGCTGGCTGCTCAAGCGCGAGTACTGGGAGAACCGTGGCGGTTTCCTGTATGCACCGCTGATCGCCGGCCTGATCTCGCTGGTGATGAGCACCATCGGCATCGCCTTCGGCCTGTTCGCCCTGCACCGGGCCGCACGTGATGGTGGCCTGCACATCGACGGCGAAGACGTGAACATCAACGGCCTGGACCTGGCCCTGCTGACCCGCGACATCAGTGCCAAGGACCTGGCTGACCTTGGCAACGGCCTCGACCTGACCCTGGTGCTCAGCTCGGCCTGGCCGTTCCTGGTACTGGCCTTCGTGGTGTTTTTCTACTGCCTGGGTGCCCTGTACGACGACCGCCGCGACCGCAGCATCCTGTTCTGGAAGTCACTGCCGCTGTCGGATACCCAGACCGTGTTGTCCAAGGTGATCAGCGCACTGATCGTGGCCCCACTGATCGCGGTGATCGCCGGCATCATCACCATGTTCGGCTTCATGCTGGTGATCAGCATCGTCGCGCTGATGCACGGCGGCAGCCCGATGACCCTGATCTGGGGCCCGGCCAGCCCGCTGACCCTGGCCGCCGGCCACCTGGCCTGGATCCCGGTCTACGCCCTGTGGGCCCTGCCCACCGCCGGCTGGTTGCTGCTGTGCTCGGCCTGGGCCCGCAGCAAGCCGTTCCTGTGGGCGGTGATGCTGCCGCTGTTCGCCGGCGTCATCGTCAGCACCACCAAGGTGATGCCGCTGATCGGCCTGACCACGGGCTGGTTCTGGCAGAACATCGTTGGCCGGCTGCTGCTGGGCGGCGTACCGGGCACGGACCTGGTGTATCGCCTCAGCGCCGAGGAAGGCACGCGCCGCGACCTCGAATCGGTGGTCAGCCTGATGTCGCCGGCCTCGCAGCTGAAATCACTGGCGATGCCGGAACTGTGGATCGGTGCTGCCGTCGGCGCCGTGTTCATTGTCCTTGCCATCCGTCTGCGCAAGCGCGCCGGCGAGATCTGATTCCATCCACCCGGAGGCACCACCCATGCGTTCCCTGCTCGCCTGTTCTGCATTGTTGCTGTTGCCGCTGTCGGCGCTGGCCGCCGATGCTCCGAACTGCAAGTTCACCGCTGCCCGCGCGCTGAAGCTGGACGTGGCCGGTGCCAAAGCGGTGGTGTTCGAGGTCAACCAGCATGACCTGAAGGTGGTCGCCAGCCCCGGCGGTGGCCAGTTGGATGGCCGTGCCTGTGCGTCCAGCCAGGAATGGCTGGAGCAGCTGGTACTGGACCAGCGCAAGGTGGGCGACAAGCTGGTGGTGAGTCTGCGCCGCGAGGGCCGTGACAGCGGCATCAGCTTGGGCAGCAGTTATGCCTGGCTGGACATCCGTGGCAGCGTGCCGGACAACCTTCCGCTGCAGTTCAAGGTCGGCTCCGGCGATGCCAGCGTGGACAACGCGCAGTCGCTGAGCGTGGATGTCGGCTCCGGTGATGCCATCGTGCGTGGCACCCGCGGCAGCATCCATGCAGCGGTGGGTTCGGGCGACCTGGACATTGACGGCGGCAGTTCGCTGAACCTGCTCTCGCTGGGTTCCGGCGACGTCAAGGTGCGCAACATCGGTGGCGATGCGGTCACCGGCACTGTCGGTTCGGGTGACCTGAAGATCAGCGATGTCCGCGGCAACGCACGACTGGACACGGTCGGTTCCGGCGACATCGGGTTCAAGCGCGTGCAAGGCAACGTCGAGGTCGGTGTGGTCGGCTCGGGCGATGTTGATCTGTCCGACATCGGCGGCAATGTGCATGTGCGCAGTCACGGCTCGGGGGACATCCAGGTCGATGGCGTGCGCGGCAGCCTGACCGTCGACCACAGCGGCAGCGGCGATGTCGGCCACCGCAACGTCAGCGGCACCGTCACCCTGCCCCGTAAAAAGTAACCGCTACGGACCGATCGAGGAAACTGCCATGAATCTGCTGCGCGTGCTGCCTGCCACCCTGCTGTGCCTGCCGCTGATCGCCTGCGGCGGCACGTCCTCCACGCCTGATACCACCGTCGGCAAAAGCGTGGCCGACGCGACCAGCGGGGTCGGCCAGACTGTCAAGGAGGCCATGGACGATGCCCGCAAGGACATCACTCAGGGCAACATCAAGATCTCGGCCGACAAGCAGCCGCGTGCCGAGATCACCCCGGATGGCCACCTGCTGATCGACGGCAAGGACGTGCCGGCCAACGAAACCCAGCGCCAACGGCTGCTGGAATATCGCGGCCACGTCGTCGCCATTGCAATGGACGGCATGGATGTCGGCCTGGCTGGCGCCAAGCTCGGTGCCAGCGCTGCCGGCGAAGCGCTGAAGGGCATTTTCAGCGGCGACAGCGAAGGCATCGAGAAGCGGATCAACGCCGAGGCCGAGAAGATCGAGGCCCAGGCCAAGCGCATCTGCAACCGCATGCCGGCGATGCTGGCCAGCCAGCAGGCACTGGCGCGCGAGCTGCCGGCGTTCAAGCCCTACGCAACGATGGACCAGAGTGACGTCGACGACTGCGGCAAGGACACCGTGGTCCGGCGCTAGGCCTGTGACAGATCAGCGCACCCGGCCGGCAGCGGCGCCCCGCTGCCGGCCGTAGCGTGCCGACCGGCTTACAATGGCGGCCCCGGACGCCCCCGAACCGAATGCCATGAAGAAGTTGTTCCTGCTGCTGGCCGCCCTGCTCTGCCTGGGCCTGGTCGGCTGTGACAAGGATTACCGCAACCACCGCGCCGAGCGCGGCAAGCCCAAGATTTCCGTCAGCGAAGGCATGGTGACCGTGCGTCGCCCGCCGGCACCGAACATCATCATCCTCGGCGATGGCACGATGAAGGTGGACGAGATCCAGATCCCGCTGGACCAAGGGCAGAAGCAGATGCTGCAGACGATGTTCGGCAGGCTGCAGGTGCTGCGCCAGAACACCCTGGTCGCCGCCCCGGCCGATCCCAACATGCAACCGGTGAAGATCCAGCCGCCGGAGAGCATGGAAGTGATTCCGGCGGACCTGATCCAGCGCATCCCCGAGTTCAAGGATTACACCGACACGTTCGGCAACATCGTCGCCGACCGTCGCTGAAGCAGAAACGCCGCCCCAGGGCGGCGTTCCTGCGTGTGGTGGGTGCGGACCTTGGTCCGCACGCCGTTCGATCAACCGCCCCCGCCACCGCCCCCCGCCTGGATGCCACCGGCAGTCAGCGCGACCGGGTCCAGCAGGCGGCGCAGCTCGGCTTCGTCCAGGCCGCTGTCCTCCAGCGCGACGTCCAACACCGGGCGCTGTTCCTTGTAGGCACGCTTGGCAATGGCCGCGGCCTTCTCGTAGCCGATGATCGGGTTCAGTGCAGTAACCAGGATCGGATTGCGCGCCAGCGCTTCGGCCACGCGGTCCTCGCGCACCTTCAGCCCGGCGATCGCGCTGTCGGCCAGCAGCCGCGACACATTCGCGAGCAGGCCGATGCCATCGAGCAGGTTCACCGCGATCAGTGGCAGGGTGACGTTGAGCTGGAAGTTGCCGGTCTGTCCGGCCACGGTGATTGCCGTGTGGTGGCCGATCACCTGCGCGCAGGCCATCACGGTCGCTTCCGGAATCACCGGGTTGACCTTGCCCGGCATGATCGAGCTGCCCGGCTGCAGTGCCGGCAGTTCGATCTCGCCCAGCCCGGCCAGCGGACCGGCATTCATCCAGCGAAGATCATTGGCGATCTTGATCAACGCCACCGCCAGTGCATTGAGCTGGCCGGACAACTCCACTGCATCGTCCTGCGCGGCCAGGCCTTCGAACTTGTTCTCGGCGCTGTCGAACTTGAAACCGGTCTGTTGCTTCAGTGCCTTGGCTACCTGCGCGCCAAAACGCGGGTCGGCGTTGATGCCGGTGCCGATGGCGGTGCCACCCAGCGGCAGGCGGCGCACGCGCTTGAGGCTGTCTTCGATGCGCTCCTGCGCCGAGGCCAGCTGCGCCGACCATGCGCCGAACTCCTGCTCGAAGGTCAGTGGCATCGCGTCCATCAGGTGGGTACGGCCGGTCTTGACCACCTTGCGCAGGCTGCGGCCCTTCTTGTCGAGGGTCTTGCGCAGGTGCACCAGCGCCGGCAGCAGCTGTTCGTGCGTCGCCAGCACCGCCGACACGCGCAGCGCGGTCGGGATCACGTCGTTGGAGCTCTGCCCCTGGTTGACGTGGTCATTGGGATGCACGGTGGTCTTGCCCGCCTTGCCGGCACGGTTGGCCAAGGTGGCGATGACCTCATTGGCATTCATGTTCGACGACGTGCCCGAACCGGTCTGGTAGACGTCGATCGGGAAGTGCGCGTCCCAGTTGCCGGCGGCCACTTCGGCAGCAGCGGTCTGGATGGCCTTGGCCACGTTCTTCGGCAGGTGGCCCAGCTCGGCGTTGACGCCGGCGGCAGCGCCCTTGACCAGGCCCAGGGCACGGATGAAACCGCGCGGCATGCGCTGGCCCGACACCGGGAAATTCTGCACGGCACGCTGGGTCTGGGCGCCCCACAGGGCGTCGGCAGGCACCTGCAGCTCGCCCATGCTGTCGTGTTCGATTCTGAAACCCTTGCTTGCAGCTTTGCTCATTGCTTCAACTCCGCACTACTTCAGTTGGGGAAAGGGAAGCGGCGGCTGGCAGGGTGTCGCTTCCCGGGCTGGCGGCTGCGCCAACGATACTCCCTTGCCCGCAGCGTGGGATGATGAGGACGGGCCAGAACGTTCCGTCCGCAGGGCCGTGTTGTAGAGCCGAGCCCATGCTCGGCTTCCCGCAGGGCGCCGGATTCTCCGAAGCAGCCGAGCGTGGGCTCGGCTCTACAGGGCACGCCCCGCCGGCACGTCGTAGAATATCGGCCCCGCCGCTCGTCCCAGCCCTGCCGACATGTCCGATTCCGCCCTGCTCGCCCTGTCCCCGCTCGATGGCCGCTATGCCGGCAAGGTCGACGCGCTGCGCCCGATCTTCTCCGAATACGGCCTGATCAAGGCCCGCATCACGGTCGAGGTGGAATGGCTGCTGGCGCTGGCCGCCGAACCGGGCATCGTCGAACTGGCGCCGTTCTCCGACGCCGCCGTCGCCCGCCTGCGCGACCTGGCCGCCCGCTTCAGCCCGGCCCAGGCCGCGCGCGTGAAGGAGATCGAGCGCACCACCAACCATGACGTCAAGGCGGTGGAGTACTTCATCAAGGAACAGCTGAAGTACGACGCCGAGCTGGCTCCGGCGCTGGAATTCGTGCATTTCGCCTGCACCAGCGAAGACATCAACAACCTCAGCTACGGACTGATGCTGGAACAGGCCCGCCGCGAGGTGCTGCTGCCGACCCTGGACGGCATCGCCAGCACCCTGCGCACCCTGGCCCACGCCCAGGCCGGCCAGCCGATGCTGTCGCGCACCCACGGCCAGACCGCCTCGCCGACCACGCTGGGCAAGGAGCTGGCCAACGTGGTCGCACGCCTGGAGCGCCAGCGCCGGCAGATCGCCGCGGTCGAACTGACCGGCAAGATCAACGGTGCGGTCGGCAACTACAACGCCCACATCGCCAGCTACCCGGACGTGGACTGGCCGGCCTTCGCCGAGCGCTTCGTGACCGGCCTGGGCCTGGTATTCAACCCGTACACCACGCAGATCGAGCCGCACGACAACATCGCCGAGATCGGCGATGCGGCGCGTCGCGCCAATATCATCCTGATCGACCTGGCCCGCGACATCTGGGGCTACATCTCGCTGGGCTACTTCAAGCAGCGCCTGAAGGAAGGCGAGGTCGGCTCGTCGACGATGCCGCACAAGGTCAATCCGATCGATTTCGAGAACGCGGAAGGCAACTTCGGTATCGCCAACGCGCTGTTCGAGCACTTCAGCGCGAAGCTGCCGATCAGCCGCTGGCAGCGTGACCTGACCGATTCCACCGTGCTGCGCGCACTGGGCACCGCGTTCGGCCACAGCCAGGTGGCGCTGGATTCGCTGGCCAAGGGCCTGGGCAAGCTGGAAGTGAACCCGCAGCGCCTGGATGCCGATCTGGACGCGGCCTGGGAAGTGCTGGCCGAGGCCGTGCAGACGGTGATGCGCCGCCACGGCCTGCCGAACCCGTATGAGCAGCTGAAGGCGCTGACCCGCGGCCAGGGCATCACGGCCGAGTCGATGCGTGCGTTCGTGCAGGGGCTGGAGCTGCCGGCGGATGCGAAGCAGCGTCTGCTGGACATGACCCCCGGCAGCTACACCGGTCTGGCCGAGGCGCTGGCGAAGAAGATCTAAGGGGTTTGCTTGCGGCGGCGGCCGCGTGCGCTGCCTGCGGCAGGCAACATCAACGTCAAGAGCGGCTCTGGATTGCTGCTAGCTGGGCGGGGCAGGTTGGGTTCGCGGGGGACGCCGTGAATCCGTCCGTGGAGGCTTAGCCGCGCCATCCATGGCGCGGATACCCCCGCGAACCCAACCCGCCCCACCTCTGACAGTTGTCCGGTGACGGATCGAAGAGCGTTGGGTTGTCGGGACGGAATTTGAGAGAGGGACGCGGCTTCGCCGCGTCCCTCCTTGTTTGTGGGGGTTTTGTAGAGCCGAGCCCATGCTCGGCTGATTTTCGCGTGGGCAAAAGCAAGCCGAGCGTGGGCTCGGCTCTACAAGGGCATGAGCAAGCGCAGCGCGCGACCCGCTCTTGCCTTTGATTTTCTTCTTCCATTCCGTGGCGGGCCCCGCAGGAAACTGTCAGGGGCCGGGCGGGTGGACCGTGCAGGGGCGTTGGCGCCATGGATGGCGCCATCGAGCTTACAGGGACGTACTTGCAGCGTCCCCTGCATGGCCCACCCGCCCGGCCAAGCCCATGAAGCCGGTCGACTAACAGTCGACCCTACCAAGATGTCGCCACGAGGGGCTCCGCCGTTGGCCGGACACCCCGCGACAAACCACCGCACGTGCGCAATCCCCACGAACGTCGGACAATGCAACCCATGGCGGCCCGCCACGCCGCCCCTCCCGCTTTCCGCTGCAAGGATTCCCCCATGGCCGCCCGCAAGTCCTCCGCCCCCCTCATCGAAGTCACCGCCCGCCCCGGCCAGCCGCTGGGCATGGCGCCGGCCACCTTCCTGCGCGACTTCTGGCAGAAACGCCCGCTGCTGATCCGCAACGCCTTCCCCAACTTCCAGACCCCGGTGCAGCCGGAAGACCTGGCCGGGCTGGCCTGCGAGGAAGGCGTGCTCGCGCGCCTGATCGAGCACGACAAGACCCGGGACGGCTGGCGCGTGCGCACCGGCCCGTTCCAGGAAGACGTGTTCCCCGCCCTGCCCGACCACGACTGGACCCTGCTTGTGCAGGACGTGGACAAGTGGGATCCGGACGTGCGCGCCCTGATCGAGCACTTCAGCTTCCTGCCGCGTTGGCGCATGGATGACGTGATGATCAGCTTCGCCGCCACCGGCGGCTCGGTCGGCGCCCATGTCGACCAGTACGACGTGTTCCTGCTGCAGGCCCACGGCCACCGCCGCTGGCAGATCGACGCCAGCGAATCGATCAAGGGCAAGCAGCCACCGCTGGGCTTCCGCCCGGACGTGGAACTGAAGCTGCTGAAGGTATTCAAGCCGACCCACGACTGGGTGCTGGCGCCGGGCGACATGCTGTACCTGCCGCCGAACGTGCCGCACCACGGCGTCGCCGAGGATCCCTGCCTGACGTTCTCCTTCGGCATGCGCGCGCCGTCCTCGGCCGAACTGATCAGCGACTACCTCGACACCCTGATCGCCGATGCCGACGAGAACATCCGTTACCAGGATGCCGACCTCAAGGTGCCAGCCGACCCGAACGAAATCGACACGGTGGCGATGGCGCGGGTGATCACCGCGCTCAACGCCATCCGCATGAACGACCCGGACAAGCTGGGTGACTGGTTCGGTCGCTTCATCACCACCTACCGCGCCGCCGGCGAAGTGATGGCCCACCAGGCCGCGCCGGCTCCGGAGGAAGTGGTCCAGGCACTGGCCTCCGGCCTGCTGCTGCAGCGCCACCCGTGGGCACGCCTGGCCTGGCGCCGGGCCAAGCGCGGCGCCAGCCTGTACGTCAGCGGCCAGGACTTCGCGCTGCCGGTGAAGGACGCCCAGCGCCTGGCCGGCGCCGAGCAGCTCGACGCCGCCGCCTATCGCGGCCTGTCCGACAAGGGCCGGGCCGTGCTCCAGCAGCTGCTGGTCGGCGGCGTGTTCCAGCTGATCGATCCCAGCGAAATGTATGACGCTGAAGACGAGGACGACGGCGAAGACGCCGTGGTCCTCGGCGAAGTGGTCGAAGGCCGTGACCGCGTCGATGCGATCGACGCCGACGCGGTGTCCGACGATGTCCACTCCGTGACCGTGCACGACGACGGTATCGAGGTCATCGTCAACTTCGAGGACGACGACGAAGACGACAGCACGGGCCGGGCCTGAGCCCTCACCATGGTCCGGGTCCAGCAGGTCAGCCACGCCGACGCCCACGTTGCCATCCACGACGTGCGCCAACGCGTGTTCGTGCAGGAACAGGGCATCGCCGCGGAACTGGAACGCGATGCGCTGGACCCGGTCAGCGTCCATGTGCTGGCACTGGACAGTGACAACCAGCCGGTCGGCACCGGCCGGCTGGCCCCGGACGGCCGCATCGGCCGTATGGCCGTGCTGGCCAGCCATCGCAGCCACGGGGTCGGTGAGGCCCTGCTGGAGGCACTGGTCGAGGCCGGGCGCAGGCTCGGCCTGGCCGAGCTGCACCTGCACGCCCAACTGCCCGCCCGCGAATTCTATGCCCGCCAGGGCTTCCTGCCTGAAGGCGAGGTGTTCGAGGAGGCCGGCATCGGCCACCAGCAGATGCGCCGCCGGCTGGGCGCGACCAGCGCGATCGTCCGCCGCGCCGAGGCGGTGGCCATCACCACGGCCATCGTCCACCGCGCCCGCCGCCAGCTGTGGCTGCACAGCCGCCAGCTGGACCCGGGACTGCTCGACGCGGCGCCGGTGCAGGCCGCCCTGCGCCGCTTCGTCACCGCCCGCCACGACAAGCAGCTGCGGGTGATCGTGCACGATGCCGCTGCGATCGCCTCTGCCGGGGCACCGCTGCTGGCGCTGGCCCAGCGTCTGCCAAGCGTGATCCAGTTCCGCGAGGTCAGCGATCCGGTCGACCGCGCGCTGGTCTCGGCCTGCCTGCTCAACGATGCGGGCGACTTCTACTTTCGTCTGATCGGCCATCGCCTCGACGGCGAGGCCGGCGTCGCGCTGCCGGCACGTTCGCAGCCGTTCGGGCAGCAATTGCAGCGGGTCTGGGACCGTTCGCGCGATTGCAGCGAACTGCGCGCGCTCGGCATCTGAGCCGGCACCGCTGACCCAACCTGTCTGGAACCGGCACCAGCGGACGCGGGATACCTGTGGTGGTGCCCCTTCGTGTCCCGTTGGGGGTACAATTTGGCTGTTTGAACGCGCCCGCGCAGGGCTATTCATCTTCCTGCCGGGTCCTTCTGAAGCCATACCCCACAAAGCGAATCAACACCCTCCATCGTGGACAATCAACTGAAGCAGTTTGCGCAATCTTCGCAACTCGCCGGCGGCAACGCCTCCTATGTCGAGGACCTGTACGAGCAGTACCTGGTCTCCCCGGATAGTGTCGATCCCAAATGGAAAACCTACTTCGACGGCTTCAAGGGCCGGGAAGCAGGTGACATTCCGCACTCGGCCGTCATCTCCCACATCGCGGACGCGGCCAAGGATGCGCTGAAAGCTGGCACCGGCACCGGTGCGGGCGACGAGCGCGAGCGCAATGTCGGTCGTCTGATCACCGCCTACCGCTCGCGCGGCCACCTGGACGCCCGCCTCGATCCGCTGGGCCTGGCCGCGCCGGTCAACACCCCGGACCTGGGCCTGCCGTTCCACAGCCTGTCCGATGCCGATCTCAACAGTGAGTTCAGCACCGGCGGCGTCGGCGGCCAGCCGCGCATGAAGCTGCGCGACCTGCTCGCACGCCTGAAGGCGACCTACACCGGCTCGATCGGCGCGGAGTTCATGCACATCTCCGAGGTCGAGCAGCGCCAGTGGATCTACAAGAAGCTGGAAGCGGCCGGTGGCAACTACCAGCTGGACGCTGACACCCAGCGCCGCACCCTGGAGCGCCTGACCGCGGCCGAAGGCCTGGAGCGCTACCTGCACACCAAGTACGTCGGCCAGAAGCGCTTCTCGCTGGAAGGCGGCGACTCGCTGATCCCGATGATGGACACCATCATCCGCAGCGCCGGCAAGGATGGCGTCAAGGACGTGGTGATCGGCATGGCCCACCGCGGCCGCCTGAACGTGCTGGTCAACACCCTGGGCAAGAACCCCCGCAAGCTGTTCGACGAATTCGAAGGCAAGTTCGAACACGACGAGCACGCTTCGGCCGGCGACGTGAAGTACCACATGGGCTTCTCCGCCGACGTGGCCACCGACGGTGGCCCGGTGCACCTGGCACTGGCGTTCAACCCGTCGCACCTGGAAATCGCCGACCCGGTCGTGGCCGGTTCCGTGCGTTCGCGCCAGGAGCGCCGCAAGGACACCGCACGCAAGCAGGTCATGCCGATCCTGATCCACGGCGACGCGGCCTTCTCCGGCCAGGGCGTGGTCATGGAGCTGTTCCAGATGTCGCAGGCCCGCGGCTTCGCCGTCGGCGGCACCGTGCACATCGTGGTCAACAACCAGGTCGGCTTCACCACTTCCAACCCGCTGGATACGCGCTCCACGCGCTATGCCACCGACGTGGCGAAGATGATCGCCGCCCCGGTGCTGCACGTGAACGGCGATGATCCGGAAGCCGTCGTGTTCGCCGCGCAGCTGGCCTTCGAGTTCCGCCAGAAGTTCGCCAAGGACGTGGTCATCGACCTGATGTGCTACCGCCGTTGGGGCCACAACGAGGCCGACGAGCCGGCGATCACCCAGCCGCTGATGTACCAGGTGATCCGCAAGCACCCGACCACTCGCGAGATGTATGCCGAGCAGCTGGAAAAGGCGGGCGTGATCGCCGCCGGTGCCGGCAAGGCCATGGTCGATGCCTACCGCGAGAAGCTGGACGCGGGTGAAGTGACCACCGAGCTGGCCAAGGTCGAGAAGACCCCGCCGAGCAGCCCGCTGTTCGTCGATTGGCCGAAGCTGCTGGAAGGCAAGCTGTCCGATCCGGTCTCGACCAAGGTCGAGAAGAACAAGCTGGTCGAGCTGGCCAAGCTGATCAACACCATCCCGGACGAAGTGCAGCTGCACTCGCGCGTGGCCAAGGTCTACGACGACCGCCGCAAGATGGCCGCCGGCGAGATTCCGGGCGACTGGGGCTTTGCCGAGAACCTGGCCTACGCCACCCTGCTCGACGAAGGCCACGCACTGCGCCTGGTCGGCCAGGACGTCGGCCGCGGTACGTTCACGCACCGCCACGCGATCCTGCACGACCAGAAGACCGACAACTACTACATGCCGCTGCGGCAGCTGGTGGATTCGCCGGAGAAGGCCACCGTCATCGACTCGCTGCTGAGCGAAGAAGCGGTGATGGCCTACGAGTACGGTTTCTCCACCACCGATCCGAACACGCTGTGCATCTGGGAAGGCCAGTTCGGCGACTTCGCCAACGGTGCCCAGGTGGTGATCGACCAGTTCATCGCCGCCGGTGAAGCCAAGTGGGGCCGCATTTCCGGCCTGACCCTGCTGCTGCCGCATGGCTATGAAGGACAAGGCCCGGAACACAGCTCGGCGCGCCTGGAGCGCTTCCTGCAGCTGTGCGCCCTGGAGAACATGCTGGTTGTCGTGCCGTCGACCCCGGCGCAGGCCTTCCACATGCTGCGTCGCCAGCTGCACATGACCACCCGCAAGCCGCTGGTGGTGATGTCGCCGAAGTCGCTGCTGCGCCACAAGCTGGCCGTGTCGACCCTGGACGAACTGGCCAATGGCGAGTTCCAGCACCTGATCGGCGACGCCAATGCCGATGCCAAGAAGGTCAAGCGCGTGGTGCTGTGCTCGGGCAAGGTCTACTACGACCTGCTGGAAGACCAGACCAAGCGTGGCCAGGACGACGTGGCGATCATCCGCGTGGAGCAGCTGTATCCGTTCCCGCGTGCGCTGCTGGCTGCCGAGCTGAAGAAGTACGGCAAGGCCACCGACGTGGTGTGGACGCAGGAAGAACCGCAGAACCAGGGCGCGTGGTACCAGATCCGCCACCACCTGCAGTTCTGCCTGGCCGATGGCCAGAACCTGCACTACGCCGGTCGCGCACGTTCGGCGTCGCCGGCTGCCGGTCACATGGCTGACCACGTCCGCGAGCAGCAGCAGCTGATTGCCGACGCACTGGTCAACCCGTTCAACGACACGTTCGCTGAATAATCCTCCCCCTATTTAGAAGACAAACCAGGAAGCTCCCGCAATGGCCACCGAAGTCAAAGCCCCGGTACTGCCCGAATCCGTCGCCGACGGCACCATCGCCACCTGGCACAAGAAGGTGGGCGACGCCGTCAAGCGCGACGAAAACCTGCTTGACCTGGAGACCGACAAGGTCGTGCTGGAAGTGCCGTCGCCGGTTGACGGCGTGCTGAAGGAAATCAAGTTCAAGGAAGGCGATACCGTGACCTCCAGCCAGGTCGTGGCGATCATCGAAGAAGGCGCCGTGGCTGCGGCTCCGGCCCCGGCCGCTGAAGAGAAGAAGGCTGAAGCCGCACCGGCCGCCGCTGCTCCGGCCGCTGCCGCCGCTCCGGCTCCGGCTGCCAAGTCGGCCGCCGACACCCTGCCGCCGGGCGCCCGCTTCACCGCCATCACCGAAGGCGTGAACCCGGCCGACGTCGACGGCACCGGCCGTCGTGGTGCAGTGACCAAGGAAGACATCGTCAACTTCGCCCGCAACGGCGGCGCCGGCAAGGCCGGTGGTGCACGTCCGGAAGAGCGCGTGCCGATGACCCGCATCCGCAAGCGCATCGCCGAGCGCCTGATGGAGTCGAAGAACTCCACCGCCATGCTGACCACCTTCAACGAAGTCGACCTGTCCAAGGTGTCGGCGGCGCGCAAGGAGCTGCAGGACGAGTTCGTCAAGGCCCACGGCATCAAGCTGGGCTTCATGAGCTTCTTCGTGAAGGCCGCTGCCAACGCGCTGCAGCGCTTCCCGCTGGTCAACGCCTCGATCGACGGCGACGACATCATCTACCACGGCTACTCGGACATCTCGATCGCCGTGTCGACCGAGAAGGGCCTGGTCACGCCGGTCCTGCGCAACGTCGAGCGCATGTCGTTCGCCGACATCGAGAAGACCATCGCCGACTACGCCAAGAAGGCACGTGACGGCAAGCTGGGCCTGGAAGAACTGCAGGGCGGCACCTTCACCGTGACCAACGGCGGCACCTTCGGTTCGCTGCTGTCGACCCCGATCATCAACCCGCCGCAGAGCGCCATCCTGGGCATGCACGCCATCAAGGAGCGTCCGATCGCCCAGAACGGCCAGGTCGTGATCGCGCCGATGATGTACCTGGCGCTGTCCTACGACCACCGCATCATCGACGGCAAGGACTCGGTGCAGTTCCTGGTGGACATCAAGAACCAGCTGGAAAACCCGGGCCGCATGCTGTTCGGCCTGTAAGAAACCTCCCGCCCCTCCGCGCCTGCGCGGAGGGGTTCTGGTAATGCATCAAGGAATAATTCAATGGCTGAACAATTCGACGTCGTCGTCATCGGTGCCGGCCCGGCCGGTTACCACGCTGCCATCCGCGCGGCCCAGCTGGGCCTGAAGACCGCCTGCATCGACGCAGCCCTGGGCAAGGACGGCAAGCCGGCCCTCGGCGGCACCTGCCTGCGCGTGGGCTGCATCCCGTCCAAGGCGCTGCTGGATTCCTCGCGCCAGTTCTGGAACATGGGCCACATCTTTGGCGACCACGGCATCAGCTTCAAGGATGCCAAGATCGACGTCGAGGCGATGATTGGCCGCAAGGACAAGATCGTCAAGCAGTTCACCGGCGGCATCGGCATGCTGTTCAAGGCCAACAAGGTCGCCGCCTACTACGGCTTCGGCCAGCTGCAGCCGGGCAACGTGGTCAAGGTGAAGCAGCACGACGGTTCGGAAGTCGAGCTGAAGGGCACCAACGTCATCATCGCGGCCGGTTCGGATTCGATCGAACTGCCGTTCGCCAAGTTCGACGGCGAGACCATCGTCGACAACGTCGGCGGCCTGGACTTCACCGAAGTGCCGAACCGCCTGGCGGTGATCGGTGCCGGCGTGATCGGCCTGGAACTGGGCAGCGTGTGGAAGCGCCTGGGCGCTGAAGTCACCATCCTTGAGGCCATGCCGGAGTTCCTGGCGGCTGCCGACGCCGAAGTGGCCAAGGCCGCTGCCAAGGAATTCAAGAAGCAGGGCCTGGACATCAAGCTCAATGCCAAGGTTTCCAAGACCGAGATCACCGGCAAGGGCAAGAAGAAGGAAGTCATCGTCACCTACACCGACGCGGAAGGCGAAAAGACCCTGACCGTGGACAAGCTGCTGGTGGCCGTCGGCCGTCGCGCCGCCACCAAGGGCCTGCTGGCCGAAGGCACCGGCGTCAAGGTCAACGAGCGCGGCCAGATCGAAGTCGACGCGCACTGCCACACCGGCGTCAACGGCGTGTGGGCGGTCGGCGACTGCGTGCGCGGCCCGATGCTGGCGCACAAGGGCTTCGAGGAAGGCATCGCGGTGGCTGAGCTGATCGCCGGCCTGCCGGGCCACGTCAACTTCGACACCATCCCGTGGGTCATCTACACCGAGCCGGAACTGGCGTGGGTCGGCAAGACCGAAGCCCAGCTGAAGGCCGAAGGCATTCCGTACAAGGCCGGCAGCTTCCCGTTCGCCGCCAACGGCCGTGCCGTGGCGATGATCGAGCCGGCCGGCTTCGTGAAGATCCTGGCCCATGCCGAAACCGATCGCATCCTCGGCATGCACCTGGTTGGCGCCAACGTCTCCGAACTGGTGCACGAAGGCGTGCTGACCATGGAGTTCAGCGGCTCGGCCGATGACCTGGCCCGCATCTGCCACGCCCACCCGTCGCTGTCGGAAGTGATCCACGACGCCGCGATGGCGGTCAGCAAGCGCGCCATCCACAAAGCGAACTGATCGTCCGGTAGTGCCGGCCGCTGGCCAGCATCACCCGGATATGAAAAACCCCGCCTCGGCGGGGTTTTTTGTTGCCCGTTTCCCTGTAGCGCCGAGCCCACGCTCGGCTGCCCTGCAGAGGCCGCCGAGCATTGGGTTCAGCGTTACACCTTTCCAGCCGGCTTCTTCGGTGGATCCTCACAGACCCGATGCTGCACCACCGTCTCGCCGACCTTCCATTCCTTGGTGACCCGGCAGCGCTCCCTGGCCTCGGGCCTCGTCGAAGCCTTCGCCCCCGCAGCATTCGCTTCGTCGGCACCGGCTGCCTGCTGGCGCTCCAGCCACGCCGAAGGCGGTGCTGGAGGAGCGGCCAGTACCGGGCCGGCCGCCAGGGCCAGACCGACCAGCGCCACTGCCCTCATGCGGGCACCGCCCGGCCACCGAGCATGCGCGCCGGCAGCATGAACAGCGCGCGCAGGAAGGCGAACAGCGCCGAGAAGGTGATGCCGACCAGTCGGAACGGCAGGCTCAGCAGCCACACGAACGGCCAGGCGATCAGGGCGAGGATCGCCAGCGGCCAGCACAGTACGAACAGCAGGCACCACACACCGAGCGCGAACAGGGTCTTCATCACGGTCTCCTTGGGGCGGCACCCTGCCGCCTGCGGACACCTTGGCGCCCTGCCCTGGCGCCGGCAAACGGTTTGCGACGAAACCGGGCTGGCGGCGATGAAACCGATCCAGCGCAGTGCAACGCCACGCCCACGCCCACGCCCACGCCCGGCTGCGCTTCGTGGCGACCGCATGGAACCCGCGCTGACAGCGGCTCCTGCCGGTGCCTTGGCTCTCAGCGCCCGGTGGTGGTTGCCGGCCAGCGGCCGGCATGACCGTTACTCGAACGAACCGACCGAATCGTGGGCCAGGTTGTCGAAGCGGGTGTACTCACCGAAGAACTTCAGCTTGCACGAGCCAGTCGGGCCACCACGGTGCTTGCCGATGATGATTTCGGCCAGGCCCTTGTCCGGCGAGTTTTCCTTGTTGTAGTAGTCGTCGCGGTAGATGAACACGATCATGTCCGCGTCCTGCTCGATTGCGCCCGATTCACGAAGGTCGGCCATCACCGGGCGCTTGTCGGTACGCGTTTCCAGCGAGCGGTTGAGCTGCGACAGCGCGATCACCGGCACGTTCAGTTCCTTGGCCAGTCCCTTCAGCGAACGCGAGATTTCCGAGATTTCGGTCGCGCGGTTCTCGCTGTTGCCCGGCACGCTCATCAGCTGCAGGTAGTCGATCACCACCAGGCCCAGGTCATGCTCGCGCTTGAGGCGGCGGCACTTGGAACGCAGCACTTCAGGCGACACGCCCGGCGTGTCGTCGATGAAGATCTTGGTCTCCTTCAGCATCTTGATCGCGCTGGTGACGCGGCTCCAGTCCTCGTCTTCCAGCTGGCCGGTACGCAGGCGCTGCGCGTTGATGCGTCCATTGGAGGAAATCAGGCGCATCGCCAGCTGCGATGCCGACATTTCCATCGAGAACACCGCCACGCCCTTCTTCGACTTGATCGCCGCGTACTCAGCGATGTTCAGCGCGAAGGTGGTCTTGCCCATTGCCGGGCGCGCCGCGAGGATGATCAGGTCGGTCGGCTGCAGGCCGGCGGTCATCGCATCGAACTCGTTGTAACCGGTCGGCAGGCCGGTGATGTTGCCGCCGTTCTCGAAGCGGTTGCGCAGCTCCTCGAAGGCATCCTTCAGTGCACCGGGCATGGCCACGAAATCGGTACGGCCACGCGCACCCTGTTCGGCGATTGCAAACACGCTCTTTTCCGCCGAGGCCAGCAGCTCGCTGCTGTCACGCCCCTCCGGCTGGAAACCGTCGTTGACGATGTCGGTGCCGACCTGGATCAGCTGCCGCAGCACTGCCTTGTCGCGCACGATCTCGGCGTAGGCCACGATGTTGGCAGCTGACGGCGTGGTACTGGCCAGTTCGATCAGGTAGGCGCCGTCCCCCACCAGTTCCATCTTGCCCTGCGATTCAAACCACTCGCCCAGCGTTACCGCATCAAACGGCCGTTCGCGCTCGGACAGCTCGCGGATCGCACGATAGATCATCTGGTGATCGCGACGATAGAAGTCGCTTTCGGTCAGCTGGTCGTTGACACGGTCATACGCCTCGGGCGCCAGCATCAGGCCACCCAGCACCGCCTGCTCGGCTTCCACCGAATGGGGCGGTACCCGCAACTGGTCGATGCGCGACTCGTCGCGATCGCGATCGAAGCCATCACCGCGCTCTCTGCGGTTGGAACGGAAGCCGGGACGAGCGGACATGCTGCGGTGTTTCCTGCAAAAGTGGGCCAGACGAGTGTAGGCATGTGCCGACCCCGGCAGCCATGGACAAACCTGTGGATAAGCCGTGGGAAAACGGGGGATATCCGCCGGTACCTGGCCAGACTGGCGTGAGAGCGTCGCACTGCCTGCGACGGACGCCGTTGCGGCGCCCGAGTGGGACATTATCGCAGATCAACGCCCCGGGGTCGGATCCCCTTCGACGCAGGGGACTCTGACCCCGCAGGCGTCAATCGCCCTTGACGTGCACTGCGATCAACGCCAGGAACCGGTCCACGTAGCCCTGCAGGAACTTCTGCGTGCCTTCGTTGTGGATCGTGCCGTCGGCATCGATCAGGCCGTCCTTGAAGTGGATGAATGCCTCGGGCTGGCCCAGCACATGCATGTCCAGGAAGGCCAGGCTGTTGCGCAGGTGCTGCTGGGCCACGGCGGTACCGATCTGGCCGATGGAGGCGCCGATCACCGCCGCCGGCTTGCCGGCAAACGCACTGTCACCGTACGGGCGCGATCCGATATCGATGGCGTTCTTGAGCACGCCAGGCACCGACCGGTTGTACTCGGGTGTCACGAACAGCACCGCGTCGGCGGCGCGCACCTGGTCCTTCAGCCGGGTGCCCTGCGGCGGATAATCGGCGTCGAAATCCTGGTC
This sequence comes from Stenotrophomonas sp. T8, assembly GCF_051853085.1. Lineage (NCBI taxonomy): Bacteria > Pseudomonadati > Pseudomonadota > Gammaproteobacteria > Lysobacterales > Lysobacteraceae > Stenotrophomonas > Stenotrophomonas sp. T8. The sequence goes on from NZ_CP195329.1 coordinate 2,523,234, forward strand.
GTACAACGGCAGATCGCCGATCTGCACGTACTGGAAGCGCGCGCGATCACCGGCGAGCTTCTCCAGCGCATGGGCCAGCTTGCGGTTGCAGGAATCCTTGCGCAGGCTGCCAACGAACACGGCGATGGTGGGGACGGACATCGGGACATACTCCTCACGGTGCGGGAGGCCCAGCCTAGTCGCCAGGCCCGTGCCATCCAGTGAAGATCAGCCGCCGGTCACGCCGGTCCGCGCCTGCCGCCAATGCGCCTGCCAAGCCTGGAACATCAGCACGTTCCACAGGTGGGTATGCCACTTGCGCTGCCCCCCCAGGAACTGCTGCCACAGCGGCTGCACCGCCGCCGCCGACAGCACGCCCTCACGCTCCAGCCGCGCCGGCTGCAGCAGGTCCTCGGCCCAGGGCCGCAGGTCGCCCTTCAACCAGTCACCGACCGGTGCGCCAAAACCGCGCTTGGGACGGTGCACCATTGAATGCGGCACGTAACGGCCCAGCACGCGCTTGAGCAGCACCTTGCTGGTCGTCTCACTGCGCTTGAAGCCCAGCGGCAGCGACCAGGCGAACTCGGCCACGCGCCAGTCCAGCAATGGCGCGCGTGCCTCCAGGCTGACCGCCATCGAGGTCCGGTCGACCTTGCATAACAGGTCGTCCGGCAGGTAGGTCACGAAATCGGCCAGCATCATCGCGTCGGCCGATGTGCCCGCGCCATGCAGCGGATCGGCCAGGTCGTAGAAGCTGCCGGCGGCCTGCGCGCCGGGCACCGCCGCGGCCGGGTCGCGCCAGCGCGAGATGCGGTTGCGGTAGACGTCGCCGATGCCACGTGCGCCGGTCTCGGCCAGCAGCGCGGCCAGGCCACCGGTCCGCGAGGCCTCGCCCTGCTGCTGCGAGCGTGCGCCCATCCAGCGCCGCAGCGGCCCCGGCACGCGTCCGAGCATCTGCCAGTTGCGCAGCGCGCGTACATACCGGGTGTAGCCGAAGAACAGCTCGTCGCCACCGTCGCCGGACAGCGCGACGGTCACGCCCTGCCGCGCCAGCCGTGCGACCAGCGCGGTCGGCACCTGCGACGCATCGGCAAAAGGTTCATCGAACATCGCCGGCAACTGCGGCACCACCGCCAGCGCGTCGGCGCCACTGACGTACAACTCGGTGTGATCACAGCCGAGGTGAGCCGCCAGCTCCCTGGCCAGCGGTGCTTCGTCATGTCCCGAGTCGGTGAAGCCGATACTGAAACTATGCACCGGCTGTCCGCTCTGCGCCTGCATCAGCGCTGCCACCAGCGATGAGTCCGTGCCGCCGGACAGGAACACGCCGACCGGCACGTCGGCCACCATGCGCAGCGCCACCGCATCGCGCAGCAGCGTATCCAGCTGTTCCTCGGCCTCCTCGATGCGGCCCTGGAACGGGGCGGCCAACGCCGCCTGCATGCGTGCGCGCGCATCCCAGTACGGGCGCTGCGCCTGCTCCGGGCGGTGTGCCGCGGCGCCTGCGGCCACAGCCGCTGCATCCAGCCGCAGCACCCGGCCCGGCATCAGCTTGTAGCAGCGCTGGTGGATGCTGTGCGGCGCCGGGATGTAATCCAGCCGCAGCAGCAAGGTGAGCGCATCGCGGTCGATGTCGTTGTCGAACGCCGGGTGTTGCCAGAGCGCCTTCAGTTCCGAACCGAACACCAGCGTGTCGCCGGCCCAGCCGTAGTACAGCGGCTTCTTGCCGACGCGGTCGCGGGCCAGCCACAGGCAACGATCCTGGCGGTCCCACAGCGCGATGGCGAACATACCGTTGCAGCGCTGCAGGGTATCTTCCACGCCCCACTGCAGGATCGCCGCCAGCAGTACTTCGGTGTCGGAATGGCCGCGGAAGGTGTGCCCCAGCGGCTCCAGCTGTTCACGCAGGGCCGCGAAATTGTAGACCTCGCCGTTGTAGGCCATCACGTAGCGGCCGTCCGCCGAGGCCATCGGCTGGTGGCCCAGCGGGGACAGGTCAAGGATGCTCAGGCGCCGATGCGCCAGCGCGATGCCCGCCTCGGCATCGACCCAGCTGCCGCCATCATCCGGCCCGCGATGGTGCAGCGCCTGGCCCATGGCCAGCGCCTGCGCCTGCAGCGCCTCGGCCGACGCCAGCGGCGCCGGCAACAACATTCCCGCCAATCCACACATGCATCAGGGTTCCTGCGCCAGGTCGAGGGCGGCGCCAATCACCGCATTGTCGCTTGGAAGCCCGAACATTGCTGCCCCTGCCAGTGGCGTGTAGGTGTCGGCGCCACAGACGCGGCGCAGCGGCAGGTGACCAAAGCCGGCCTCGACCAGCGCCGTGACCACGCCCTCACCCACTCCGCCGCTGTGGCGGCCTTCGTCCAGCACCAGCACCCGCCGCGCGCTCGCGGCCTGGGCCGCGATGAAGCCGGCGTCCAACGGTACCAGCCAGCGCAGGTCGACCACGCGCACCTGCCAGCCCAGCTGCTGCTCGATCGCCCGCGCCGCGCGCAACGCCATCGGCACGCCATTGCCATAGGTGTAGATCACCAGGTCTCCGGCCTCCGGTGCATAGACCCGGCCCTCGCCCGGCACCAGCGCCCGGCCCTGTGCCGGGTAGTCGAACAGCCACTGGCCATCCCCCGCTTCGTGCAGGTCCTTGCTCATGTACAGCGCGATCGGCTCCAGGAACACCGCCACGCGCCCATCCACCCGCGCCAATGCGGCCAGCGTGCGCAGCATCATCACCGCATCGTCGCCGCGCGAGGGGCAGCCGACCACCAGCCCGGGGATGTCGCGCAACGCGGTGATCGAGTTGTCGTTGTGGAAGTGCCCGCCGAAACCCTTCTGATAGCCCAGCCCGGCCACCCGCACCAGCATCGGGTTGCGGTACTGGTCGTTGGAGAAGAACTGCAGCGAACAGGCTTCACCACGCAGCTGGTCGATGGCGTTGTGCAGGTAGGCCAGGTACTGGATCTCCGGAATCGGCAGCATGCCCAGGTTGGCCAGGCCCTGCGCCATGCCCAGGATCATGGTTTCATCCAGCAGCGTGTTGAACACCCGGCGTGGACCGAAGCGGCGCAGCAGATCCTTGGTGACGGTGTAGACACCGCCCTTCTGAGCCACGTCCTCGCCGAACAGCAGGCTCTGCGGATACTTCGCAAGCAGTTCCAGCAGGCCGTGGTTGATCTGGATCGCAAGATGCCGTGGCGCCTGTCGTTCCGGCAAGGCCTCGGTACCGCCATAGAGTGCCTCGCGCGCTTCGTCGGCGACCTCGCGCCGGGCTTCGGCCTGCACCGCCGCGGGCGTATAGGGTGCCAATGGCGCCATGACCTCCTGCAGCGACTGCAGCTTCGCACGGCCTTCGGCATCGGCAGCGGCGGCCATGCAGCGCGCGCGCATCGTCTCGTAGGCCACTTCGATGGCGGCTGCATCCATCCAGCCCGATTCCAGCGCGATCTGCGCCGAGCGCAACAGCGGATCCTGCGCCTCGGCCGCGCACAATTCCGGCAATGCACGCCATTCCACCTCGAAGTCGGTGCCGGCGTGGCCCATCAGGCGCGTGGTGTGCAGATGCAGGAAGGTCGGTCGCCGCGTCCGCCGGCAGTGGTCCGCTGCGGCCTGCACCTGGGCGTGCCCGGTGGCCAGGTCGAGGCCATCGGCAAAGAAGTAGTCCAGCCCTGGCTGGTGGCTGAAGCGCTCGGCAATCCAGCCGTCCGGCGTCTTCACCGAGATGCCCAGCCCGTTGTCCTCGCAGACGAACAGGATTGGCGCCGGCAGTTTCTGGTAGGCCGCCCACATCGCGGTGTTGAATGCGGTCTGCGCAGTGGCATGGTTGGCCGAGGCGTCGCCGAACGAGCACAGCACGATGCTGTCGGCCGGAATGGGAAGCGCATGGCCCAGCCGCTTGCCACTCTCGATGGCCAGCGCGGTGCCCAGCGCTTTCGGCAGGTGCGAAGCGATCGTCGAGGTCTGCGGCAATACCCACAATGGCTTGCTGCCCCACACCTTGTGCCGGCCGCCACTGGCCGGGTCATCGGCGCTGGCCGCGAATGAAAGCGCCGCATCGCGCAACGGGTCGATGCCCGGCACCTGGCGCGAGCGCTCGACCATGAAGGCGCCGGAGCGATAGTGCAGGAATGCGGGGTCGGTATGTCGGCAGGCCCGCGCCAGCAGCGCGTTGCCTTCATGGCCGGACGACCCGATGGTATAGAAGACCTTGTTCTGCACGCGCAATACGCGCGCCATCAGGTCCAGCTGGCGGCTGGCCAGCTGGGAATCGAACAGCTCACCGAAGGCCGCAGCGCTGAGCGTGCTGCCCGGCAGGATCGGCGCGTCCGGCGCAGGACGTGCGCGCGGTGCGCCTCGCCAGCCACGCACCGCGTCGAGGAAATTGGCGTCGCACACTTCGGCGCGGTTGAGCACGCGCATGCGCGCAGGAATCGGATCTGGAACCACAGCAAACATCGAACACCCTCCGTGTCGTTGTTGCATTCCACCCGGCAACGCCGGGCGCTACCCTGTGGGATCAGGCAGCCTCGAAGCGCGCGCGCACCTCGGCGGTCACCGCTGGCATCGCCACGAAGCGCGGCTGCGCGCGCACGCGCTGCAGCCAGGCGCGCACTTCCGGGAAGGGCGCCAGGCTGATGCCGCCCTCGCCTGCCACGTCGGTATAGGCGAACAGCGCAATGTCGGCGATACCGTATGCGCTGCCGGTGAACCACTGCGCTTCGCGCAGGTGCTGCTCCATCACTGCCAGCGCGGTGGCGGCACGCTCGTGCAGGCGTGGCAGTTCAGCACGGCGCGGTGAATCGGGCGGTGTCCAGCCGCGGATGAAGCGCGCTACCGCCACGCATGGCTCGTGCGTGTACTGCTCGAAGAACATCCAGCTCAATGCCTGCGCGCGTTCCCAACCGTCGGTAGGCAGGTAGGGCGTCCCTTCGGCCAACCAGAACAGGATCGCATTGGATTCAGTCAACACGCGGCCATCGTCGCGGACGATCAACGGCACCTTGGCGTTGGGATTGAGCGCGAGGAACTCGGCGGTGTGGGTCTGGCCATGGGCACTGTCCACTTCCACCCAGCGGTAGCGGCTGCCGAGCTGCTCCAGCAGCAGGCGGACCTTGTGGCAATTGCCGGACACCGACATGCCATGCACCGTCAACGGGACGCGCTCTTCCACCATTGCCTGATTCCTCGGATCCGGCCGGCGGCCAGCTGCACGCAGTCTGGCAAGCCCGCCGGTGAATGCCAAGCGCGGATGCAGCATGCGGACAATCTGTAGCCGAGCCCATGCTCGGCTGCTGTGCGCCAAATGCAGCCGAGCATGGGCTCGGCTCTACAACGGCGAACGGCGCTGGCGCCATTGTTCGCGCGACTGGCCCCAGATCTGCATCGGCTTGTCGTTGTACGGCGGTGGCAATTCACCCATGCGCAGCAGCGTGCTGCCGAGCTTGCGCGCGACCGCCCTCGAGTTGTCGTTGTTCTCGGCGATGGTGTGGATCACCTCGTCCCAGCCCAGCGTGTCGAATGCCCAGTCGATGGCAGCAACCGCCGCTTCCGGTGCATAGCCCCGGCCCCAGCTGGCATGCCGAATACCCCAACCGACCTCGGTTCCAGGCCAGTCCTGCGGCTGCCACGGTCCCATCCGGCCGATCCAGTCACCGCTGGATTTCTCGATCACACTGAACATCGAGAAGCCGAACAGCTGCCAGGCGCCGGCCAGGCTGCAGAAGCCGCGCCATGCCACCGAGGGCGGTTGAACACCCCCCAGAGTGCGCATCGTTTCCTCGTCGGCACAGAATGCCAGGTACGGTTCGTAGTCCTCGCGCAGCAGCGGGCGCAGGATCAGCCGGTCGGTTTCCAGGCGCAGGTCGAAGATGCTCATGCCGACTCCTTGTCGAAGGGGGGCATCCATCATGGTCGATTCCCTTTCCCCACGGATGAATGCCCGTGCGCACAACGAAGCGGGCCGGCATGAGCCGGCCCGTCGGGTGCAGCAGGGTGTTCTGGATTACTGGCGCGTGGCCGCAGTGGCGCCGGCAGCAGCGGTCTGCGTGACCAGCTGGCCATCGACCACCGGCAGGCGATCGCTGGCCGGCTTGTTGTCCATGCGCACGGTCTTCTCGGCGCCATCATAGCGATAGGTCACGTTGTAGCCCTTCACCACATCATTGGTACCCATGGCGATGCGGCTGCCCGGCTTGCTGGCCATGCGCATGGTGCCGGTGGTGCCGTCTTCGTTGCGATAGGTCACGTTGTAACCGGTGACGCGGCTCGACTCGGACGTTGCGGTTTCGGTGTGGCACTGGCGCTCGGTACGATTGACCACGCGGCCGCCCACATGGCGCTTGTCGATCTGGTTGCCGATGAAGCCACCGGCCACCGCACCGGCTGCGGTCGCGGCCTTCTTGCCGTTGCCGCCACCGACCTGGTTGCCGAGCAGGCCACCCACCACCGCGCCGACCACGGTACCGCCGACGTTGCCATCACGCTCCGGCAGGCGCTCCTGCACCGTCACGTCCTGGCAGACCTCGTGCGGGGTCTGGGTCGTGGAGGTCTCGCGCACCGGATCGGTGCCGATCACGGTGGCATAGGCCTTCTGCTTCTCGGTGATCGGGTCGACCTTCAGCACATCGGCATATTCCAGCCCGCGCGGCGCCGACGGGTCGAGCTTGTCACCACGTACGCCATCGTCGGTGGCGTTGCCATCGACCAGGCGCGACTCGCCATTGGGGGTTGCGGCGCTGATGGAGTCGGGCGATTTGTCGCCACTCTTCATGAAGGCGGCGGTGGCGATGCCACCAACCAGCAGCGCGCCCGCTGCGACCAGGACAGTTGTAGTTGTGCTTTTCATGACCTGCTCCTTGCGGACCATCCGCAACGTTCTCGGGACAGATTGCAGCATGCGCTGCCTGAACGGAATCTCCACATTTCCTGCTCATTCCTGTAACCCATTCAGCATCGGGAAATGCAGGGCCCGTGGTAGCGTTTGCATATTCCCCACGAGGATCCCCGCCATGGCCAACCCGATGCTGCTGCCAGTACTGCAGTGGGCGCGCCGGCTGCGCTACCCCACCCTGTTCAAGCTCACCGCCGGTCTGTTCGTGCTGACGCTGTTCTTCCCGGACCCGATCCCGTTCATCGATGAGCTGGTGCTGGGCTTCGGCACGCTGCTGCTGGCCAACTGGAAGAGCCGCAATGCCACCACGCCACCGCCGCTGGAACAGCGTTGAGCGTGCTGATCGACAGCCACTGTCATCTCGACGCGAGCGCGTTCGACCCTGACCGTGCCGCGGTGATCGAGCGGGCGCAGGCCGTGGGTGTACGCCAACAGGTGGTGCCAGCGGTCACCGCTGCCAGCTGGCCGAAACTGCGCGAGGTCTGCCAGCAGGCGCCCGGGCTGTACCCGGCCTTCGGCCTGCACCCGATGTTCCTGGCCGATCACCAGCCTGGGCACCTGCCACTGCTGCGCCAGTGGATCGAGCGCGAACGCCCTTGCGCGATCGGCGAATGCGGGCTGGACTTCTTCGTCGAAGGACTGGATGCCGAGGCTCAACAGGCATATTTCATCGGCCAATTGGAACTGGCCCGTGAGTTCGAGCTGCCGGTGATCGTGCACGCGCGACGCGCGGTGGATGCGGTGATCGCCGCGATCCGCCGCATCGGCGGCCTGCGCGGCGTGGTGCACAGTTTTTCCGGCAGCCCCCAACAGGCCGCGCAACTGCACAGGCACGGCTTCCTGCTGGGTCTTGGCGGTCCGCTGACCTACGAGCGGGCGCAGCGCCTGCAACGGCTGGTACGCGGGATGCCGCTGGAGCAGCTGCTGCTGGAAACCGACGCGCCCGACCAGCCCGACGCAGGGGTCCGCGGCCAGCGCAACGAACCGGCACGGTTGGCAACCATTGCCAGGCACGTGGCCGCGCTGCGCGGAATGGAGCTGGAGGCCCTGGCACAGGCCACGACAGAGAATGCGCGGCGGCTGTTCGCGCTGCCGGCAACGTAAAGGCGGGGGCCAACCTTGGCCGGCACGCTGTAACGACCGCGACGAACCCGATGCCGGCCAGCGGCCTGCACTACCGTCACGCGTCGGCGTAGGCCTCTGTCACCTCGGTTTTCGCCTTCTTCGGCTCCAGCAGCATCTCCAGCGCCTTGCCCACCGCCGCAAAGGCGAACGCGCCGGTGATGTGGGTCGCCGCGCCCAGACCGGCGCCGCAGTCCAGCTTCAACGCCGCATCGGCACCCAGGTTCGGACGAATGCCGCAGACGCTGCCATCGGCCTGCGGGTACTTCACATTCTCCAACGAATACACCGCCGGCACGCCGAAATAGCGCTTGGCGTTCTTCGGGAAGTTGAACTCGCTGCGCAGCTTCTTGCGGATCAGCGCCAGCATGGCGTCGTGCTCGGTGCGCGAGACATCGCGGATACGTACCAGGGTCGGGTCGGTGCGGCCACCGGCAGCGCCGACGGTCAGCAGCGGCAGCTTGCGGCGACGACACCAGGCGATCGTCTCGACCTTGACCCGGAAGCTGTCGCAGGCGTCGATCACCAGATCGAACCCGCGGTCCAGCAGCTGAGCCATGTTGGACATCGTCAGGAATGCCTGCACGGCGTCGACGTCGATCCCCGGGTTGATCGCACGGCAGCGCTCGGCCATCGCCTCGGCCTTGTTGCGCCCGTAATTGCCTTCCATCGCCGGCAGCTGCCGGTTGGTGTTGGACACGCAGATGTCGTCGGCATCGATCAGGGTCAGATGACCGACCGCCGAACGGGCCAGCGCCTCCACCACCCACGAGCCGACGCCGCCCATGCCGACCACCGCCACGCGACTGCCCTGCAGGCGCTCGAGCGCACCCACGCCATACAGCCGTTCGATGCCGGCGAAGCGTTGTTTGACCTGTTCGTTCATCGGGCCATTTTAACGTGCAGCTGCCAGCGCCCAAAGCACGCCGGCGTTGAACCCACCGTTGCACGCCCGGAGAGGCCGCATGAACGCCAGCCCGCCCCGCCGCCTGTCCCCTGCCCATCGCTACCTGTTCGTACTGTGCCTGGGCCTGCTGATCGGCCTGGTCGCCACGGTAATGGTGGGCCGCGCCCTGCAGGCGCGTCGCGACCCGTTCCCGGACAGCCTGATGCAGGTGATGCAGCGGCAGTCGCAGCTGCTGCAGCAGGCTCAGCAGCAGAACCGCTGCAGCCTGGCCGACAGCGTGCCGCGGCTGCAGGCACTACGCCTGTTGTCCAATGACCTGGACCTGGCGTTCCCCGGGCTGAAGGACAGCACGCAGTTCCAGCAGCACGCCAGCCGACTTCGCGGCAACCTCAACACTGCGCTGGCTGCACCGCCAGGCGACTGCAGGGCCTTGGCCCAGCTCGTGGAAACGCTGCAGGCCGATTGCCGGGCCTGCCACCAGGATTTCCGCTGAGGCGCGTTCATCCTGCAGCCGGGCATCAGGTGCGTGGTTGGCGCGTTGTTCACGTTCAAAGGGAGAGGATTCGTCCACCCTGCTGCATGACGCAGTACCACCCAACATACCCGCCTTCACGGCCAGGAGACGCCCCATGAAGATCCAGCTCATCGCCGCCAGCGCCATCGCTACCCTCGCGCTGGCCGGTTGTGCCACCTCGCCCGGTTACAGTGGCGGTGGTTACAACAACGGCTACAACAACGGCGGCTACGGCAACAACGGCGGCTACAACCAGGGCCGCTGCGCGGACTGTGGCATCGTCACCCGCATCAACACCGTGCCCTCGGGCCGCACCGCGCCCAGCGCGACCGGCGCGATCCTCGGCGGCATCGTTGGCGCCGTGGCCGGCCATGAAATCTCCGACCACACCGGTGGCAGCCGTGGCAACAAGAACATTGCCGCCGCTGCAGGCGCAGTCGGTGGCGCCCTGGCCGGCAACCAGATCCAGAAGAATGTGACCAGCGATACCTACGACATCAGCGTGCGCATGGATGATGGTCGCACCATCGTGGTCAACCAGCGTGACCTGGGTGGCATCCGTGAGAACACCTATGTGCGCGTGGTCAACGGCAAGGTCATCCTGCGCTGACCTGCAGCGGGCCAAAGGCAAAGAAAAAGGCCCGCTTGCGCGGGCCTTTTTTCATGCCGACGGACGGCAGGTGTTACATCGGCTGGACCTTGTCGGCCTGCAGGCCCTTCTGGCCCTGCACGACTTCAAAGCTCACACTCTGGCCTTCCTTGAGGCTCTTGAAGCCCTGGGTCTCGATGGCGCGGAAGTGCACGAACACGTCCTCGCCATTCTGCCGGCTGATGAAGCCGAAGCCCTTCGCATCATTGAACCACTTTACGGTACCGGTCTCGCGATCAGCCATCTCACTAACTCCCTTTGACTCTCTCTTGTTGTTGGAAACGCCTGGTGGGCGGCTGACAAGCAAGGGGGAAGCGAGGTGCATCGATGCAGCGGATCGGGAAGATCTTGCTTCATCAGGCCACGATCCACGGTGACCTTGCCAAGCTCAGCGACTGCAACTTAACCCGGCCAAAACGAAAAAGCAACTGGCAAAATCTTTCACTGTCAACCCCAAAACGGACTCCATACGGGACAGCATGGGACTCTCATTCATCTTGTATCTGCTAGCGGTCATTTTTGTCCTGATAGGCATCGCCGGCATCATCCTGCCGGCCCTCCCGGGCATCCCGCTGGTGTTCATCGGACTGCTGCTGGCCGCCTGGGCCGACGGCTTCGCCCACGTCGGCTGGCCCACCCTGGTCGCGCTCGGGGTACTGACCCTGCTTTCGCTGCTGGTGGACGTGCTGGCCACGGTTGTCGGCGCGCAGCGTGTCGGCGCCAGCCGCAAGGCGCTGTGGGGAACCTTCGTCGGCAGCATCGTCGGCCTGTTCTTCATGCCCATCGGCCTGTTCGCGGGACCGCTGGTCGGTGCCCTGCTCGGCGAGTACTGGCACACCCGCGAACTCGGCCGCTCAACCAAGGTCGGCCTGGCCACCTGGCTCGGCATCCTGCTTGGCCTGGCACTGAAACTGGCGGTTGTGATCGCGATGCTGGGCCTGTTCGCGTTCGCCTGGTTCTTCTGAGCCACCTGGCCTTCACGCCACGCGCACGCTGTGACCGTGCATAAACCGTGGGGCTGGCCGCGATCCGGCACAGCCGCCACACTGTGTGATTCCCGAATTCATCGAAGGGCCTGCTGCAATGACCCTCCCCACGCTGTTTCCCCGTCTGGCGCCGCTGGCGCTTGCCCTGGCCAGTGCACCGCTGGCTGCGCAGGAGTTCGCGCCTACCGCCGATGCCTCACCGGCCGCCTGCGCGGCAATTACCACCGACGCGGCCCGGCTGGCCTGCTATGACCGCCTGTTCGGGCATACCCCGGAGGCTACCGCCGCCGCTGATGCTGCCGCCGAAGCGGCTGCGCAGGCCCGCCGCGAAGAACGGCAGACCGCGCGCGTGAGCCAGGGCGAGGAAAAGCTGCGCGAGCGGGTGAGCGACCTGTTCCGCCCGGCGACGCCGGACAGCGCGCTGGCCAACGCCGGCCGCGGTTCGCTGCTGGACAGCCGCTGGGAACTGGCCGAGGACTCCAAGCTGGGGCCGTTCCAACTGCGCGCCTACAAGCCGGTGTACCTGCTGCCCGCCTTCTGGACCAGCGATCGCAACACCATGCCGCACTCGCCGAACCCGGCCAACAGCGTGACCACTCCGCAGGTACTCGACAGTGCCGAGCTGAAGTTCCAGATCAGCTTCAAGACCAAGATCGTCGAGAACCTGTTCGGCGACAACGGCGACATCTGGGCCGGCTACACCCAGAGTTCGCGCTGGCAGGCTTACAACGGCGAGGATTCGCGCCCGTTCCGCGAAACCAATTACGAGCCGGAAGTGATGATGGTGTTCCGCAACGGCTACTCGATCGGTGGCTGGCGCGGGCGCATGACCGGCATCGCGCTGAACCACCAGTCCAATGGCCGCGCCGACCCGCTGTCACGCAGCTGGAACCGGGTCATGCTCAACATCGGCCTGGACCGCGAGAACTGGGCGCTGGTGCTGCGTCCCTGGTACCGCATTCCCGAAAGCCGCAGCGAAGACAACAATCCGGACATCGAGGATTACATGGGTCGCGGCGACGCCACCCTGACCTGGAACCGCAATGGGCATGAGGTCTCGCTGATGGCGCGCCATTCACTGCGCACCGGAAGCCGTTCGCACGGTGCGCTGCAGCTGGACTACGGCTTCCCGATCAGCAACCTGCTGCGTGGCCATGTGCAGGTCTTCGACGGCTACGGCGAAAGCCTGATCGACTACAACCACAAGGCCACCTACGTGGGTGTGGGCGTGTCTCTGCTGGAGTGGTTCTGATGGACGTGACGATCTGGCACAACCCGGCCTGCAGCAACTCGCGCGGCGCACTGAAGCTGATCCGCGATGCGGGCTTCGAGCCGGTGGTGATCGACTACCTGGGCAACCCGCCGGACGCAGCCACGCTGCGCCAGGTACTGGCCGAATCCCGGCTGCACGCACAGGAACTGGTACGCAGCAAGGAGGCGCTGTTCGCCGAACTGGGCCTGGACGGCGCCGACGACGCCACGCTGCTGGCGGCGATGAGCGAACACCCCCGTTTGATCAATCGCCCCGTGGTGCGCACGGCCAAGGGCACGCGGCTGTGCCGCCCACCGGAAACAGTGCTGGAGATCCTGTAACCCGAAAAAGGGGACGGAGGGAATTAAGTCGTTTGTGCACAAACGACTTAATTCCCTCCGTCCCCTTTTTTGGTTACCGCCAGTCGGTGATGCCTTCGCGGCGGTAGACCTCGGCGAACGCCGGGCGCGCCTTCATCGAGGTGGCATGCGCCTTGAGCACCGGCCAGGTGTCACTGGGCCTGGGCATGTTGCGCGACCAGCGCATCAGCATCACCAGCATGTAGTCGACCACGCAGGGCGTGGCGCCCAGCAGGTACGGGCCGTGCGCCTGCAGGTGAGCGGCAACGTGCTGCCAGGCCGCTTCGAGCCGCTGACGCGCCCTCTCGCGGCTGGCCTCGACGTTCGCCTGGCCGGCCATTTCATGCGGATAGAACCAGGCCCGATAGGCCGGCTGCAGCGTATTGGCACACCAGAACATCCAGCGGTAGGCATCGCCACGCTGCGGCGTGCCCGGCACCGGGAGCAGGCCGGCCTCCGGGTGGCGATCGGCCAGGTACAGGGCGATGGCCGCCGCTTCGGTCAGTACCAGGCCATCGATCAACAGTGTCGGCACCACACCGGCCGGATTGAGCGCCAGGTACTGCGCCGACTTGTGCTCGCGCGCGTCGAAATCCAGCAGCACCAGTTCATGCTCGATGCCGAGCTCGATCAGCAGCCAGTGCACGACCAGCGCGGCGGTACTGGTCGAACCATACAGCGTGGTGCTCATGCGGAAGATCCTGTGCGGGTGGATCAGCCGATTATGCGCCCACGCGCGCGATCATTGCTCAGCCGCAGCTGCTCATGCAGGAATCCCGGCGCTCGCCACAGGACATCATCGGCGCGCGCATCGCGCAGTCGTGCGTCTTCAGTTCGCAGGCACGGCGCAGGTCCGGATTGTCCACGTCCTTGCAGCGCTTGTCCGGCGCCGGCACCACCTGCTGCTCGCAGTTGCTCTGGCGGCTGCCGAGGGAGTCATTCTGCGCCATGCAGCTGCGATAGCCGGCCTGGCACTGCACGCGGCATTGCGCCGATGCGGGGAAATCCGCGCCTTCGTACGACGCCGGGGTGCTGCAACCGGCCAGGGCCAGCAGCACGCCTACCACGATGAACCGATGCAGGGCCATGGACACGTCCTGTGCGAGGGTGTTCCGACCGTAGCAGAACAACCGCTACCGGAACATCAATATTTTTGCCCACACAACAACGGCGCCACAGGGGCGCCGTTGTCTGGTCCGGGATGGAGGGCTTACTCCACAACCACCGGAATCTTGCCGATGCGGGCCTGCCATTCGCGCGGGCCGGTCTTGTGCACCGATTCGCCGGTGGAATCCACCGCCACGGTCACGGGCATGTCCTGCACGGTGAACTCGTAGATCGCTTCCATGCCCAGGTCGGCGAAACCAACGACCTTGGCCGCCTTGATCGCCTTGGACACCAGGTAGGCCGAACCACCAACGGCCATCAGGTAGGCCGACTTGTGCTTCCTGATCGCCTCGATGGCGGCCGGGCCGCGCTCGGCCTTGCCGACCATGCCCAGCAGGCCGGTCTGCGCCAGCACCTGCTCGGTGAACTTGTCCATGCGGGTCGCCGTGGTCGGGCCGGCCGGGCCCACCACTTCGTCGCGCACCGGATCGACCGGGCCGACGTAATAGATGAAGCGGCCCTTCAGGTCGACCGGCAGTTCCTCGCCCTTGTTGAGCATGTCGACCATGCGCTTGTGCGCGGCATCGCGGCCGGTCAGCAGCTTGCCGTTGAGCAGCAGGGTCTGGCCCGGCTTCCAGCTGGCCACGTCTTCCGGGGTGATCGTGTCCAGGTCCACCCGGGTGCCCTTGGACGCGTCATAGGTCAGCTTCGGCCAGTCTTCCAGCGACGGCGGGTCCAGCATCACCGGGCCACTGCCATCCAGGGTGAAGTGCGCATGGCGGGTTGCGGCGCAGTTCGGGATCATCGCCACCGGCAGGTTGGCCGCATGGGTCGGATAGTCGTTGATCTTGATGTCCAGCACAGTGGTCAGGCCGCCCAGGCCCTGCGCGCCGATGCCCAGCGCATTGACCTTCTCATACAACTCCAGGCGCAGCTCCTCGATGCGGTTGGAGGCACCACGGGCCTGCAGCTCGGTGATGTCGATCGGTTCCATCAGCGCCTCCTTGGCCAGCAGCATCGCCTTCTCGGCGGTGCCACCGATGCCGATGCCGAGCATGCCCGGCGGGCACCAGCCGGCGCCCATGGTCGGCACGGTCTTCAGCACCCAGTCGACGATGGAGTCGGACGGGTTGAGCATGGCGAACTTGGTCTTCGCTTCCGAACCACCGCCCTTGGCGGCAACGATGACGTCGACCTTGTTGCCCGGCACCACCTTGACGTTGACCACGCCCGGGGTGTTGTCCTTGGTATTGATCCGCTTGCCGGCCGGATCAGCCAGCACCGAGGCGCGCAGCTTGTTGTCCGGATGCATGTAGGCGCGGCGAACGCCCTCATTGGCCATGTCTTCCACGCCCATGGTGGCGTCATCCCAACGCACGTCCATGCCGATTTCCAGGAACACGGTGACGATGCCGGTGTCCTGGCAGATCGGGCGGTGGCCTTCGGCGCACATCCGCGAATTGATCAGGATCTGGGCCATCGCTTCCTTCGCGGCCGGCGACTCCTCGCGCTCGTACGCGGCGGCGAGGTTCTTGATGTAGTCGACCGGGTGGTAGTACGAGATGTACTGCAGCGCGTCGGCGATGGACTGGATGAGGTCTTCCTGCTTGATCGATGTCACGGCTTGCTCGCTTGCTCGAGGCTGGCGGGGGTAATCCGCCCATTTTACCCCCTCCCCCGGCCCCGGGGTGGTCGTGCTGGCCGCTGGCCGGCAAGATTCCCCCGACGCTCTGTCACGCCACGCGCCACTGCGGCGTCCTTGCCCACATGAACGCCGAAACCGTTTTCCAGACCCACCGCCCGCGCCTGATGGCGCTGGCCTATCGCCTGCTCGGCAGCCGCGCCGACGCCGAAGACGTGGTCCAGGACGCCTGGCTGCGCTGGTCCGGCGCCGATCCTGCCGGCGTCCGCGATGCAGAGGCCTGGCTGGTCACCACCACCACCCGGCTCGGCCTGGACCGGCTGCGAGCGGCCAGGCGCGAACGTGTCCACTATGTCGGCCCATGGCTGGCCGAACCGCTGGCGGTCACCCTGGAGCCGGACCCGGCGCCCGGTCCGGCCCAGCTGCATGCGCTGGCCAACGACGTCTCAGTCGCCTTCCTGACCCTGCTCGAACAGCTCGGCCCCGAGGAACGCGCCGCGTTCCTGCTGAAGGAGGCCTTTGACCACGACTACCGCGAAATCGCCGACCTGATCGGGCACAGCGAAGCCAACTGCCGGCAACTGGTGCATCGCGCCCGGCAGCGGTTGCAGGCCGGGCGGCCGCGCTTCAACGCCGACGCCAGCCAGCACCGGCAGCTGCTGGCGCGCTTCATGGATGCCTCGCAGCGCGGCGACAGCGAGGCGATCCAGGCCCTGCTGCACGCCAACGCGCAACTGGTCTCCGACGGTGGCGGCGTGGTTACCGCCGCGATCCGCCCGCTGCTGGGCGCCGAGCGCATCGGTCGCCTGTTCTGGGCCATCGCCCGCCGCGGCGCGGTGCATCCGGCGCAGCTGGGCTACGTCAACGGCGAACCGGCGATCCTGCGCTTCCAGGGCGACCGCCTGCACTCGGTCACCACCATCGAAGTGGTCGATGGCCGCATCGCCAACGTGTACAGCGTGTTGAATCCAGAAAAATTGCCGAAGGTTGTCACGCGCCGCAACGCTGCGGCGTCCTTGTGATGAAGGCGGCCATCGTGGCCGCCGTGGAGCCCACGATGTCCGATCACACCTCCCCCCGCGTCCCCTACACCCGCCTGGCCGCCGAGGCCTTCAAGGGCCTGCTGGCCACCAGCCAGGCGGTGCATGACAGCTCGATTGATCCGACCCTGATGGAACTGGTGTTCCTGCGCGTGTCGCAGCTCAACGGCTGCGGCTACTGCATGGACATGCACGGCACGGCGCTGCGCAAGGGCGGCATCGAGCCGCGCAAGCTGGACACCCTGCCCGCCTGGCACGAAAGCCGCTTCTTCGATGCGCGCGAACGTGCGGCGCTGGGCTGGGCCGAGGCGCTGACCCGGCTGACCGACGGTGCGCCGTCGCAGGCGACGTTCGATGCATTGGCGCCGCACTTCGATGAGAAGGGCATCAGTGACCTGAGCATGGGCATTGCGGTGATCAATGCCTGGAACCGGCTGGGTGCGGGGCTGCTGCCGCCGCTGCCGTAACGGGGGGCTGGCCGGGCTGCCGCCCGGCACCCGCAGAGGCAACAACCAGAGCAATATCAAAAGCCGGCGCTACTGTGGGTTGGCGGGGTGGATCAGGTCGCAGGGGACGCTGCAAGTACGTCCATGTAAGCTCGGTCGCCGCATCCATGCGGCTCACGCCCCTGCGACCTGACCCACCCCGCCTTCGATAGTCCACTGGAGCTGCTGGTAGGTGTCGACCGTGGTCGACACGGTCGATCCACGCCGTGCATGGATACGGGAGGGTCAGATCCCTTTGTGTGGCAAAGGGATCTGCCCCCGGTGCCGGCCACACGGCTGCACTGACCCCATCTGCACGTATCAGGCGCGCACAATACGCGCATGCCTGCTTCCCCCACCGCTGGCGCTGCCGCCGCGAAGAAACCCAGCCTGCGCCAGCGCTTCAGGGCGATGCGCAATCTGCCCCCTTTCCTGCGCATGGTCTGGAAGACCAGTCCGGCGCTGACCCTGGCCAGCCTGGGGCTGCGCCTGATCCGTGCCCTGCTGCCGGTGGCGATGCTGTACGTCGGCAAGTTGATCATCGACAGCGCCCTGCACCTGAGCCAGCACGATGCCGGCTACCCGCCGCTGGGCGAGGCGCTGTCCAGCGGCCTGCTCAATCCACTGCTGGGCCTGCTGGCACTGGAATTCGGCCTGGCCATCGCCTCGGACCTGCTCGGCCGGCTGGTCAGCTACGCCGACGCTCTGCTTTCCGAACTGTTCGCCAACGCCACCAGCATCCGCCTGATGGAACACGCCGCGACGCTGGACCTGGAGGATTTCGAAGACCCGGACCTGCAGGACAAGCTGGACCGTGCGCGGCGCCAGACCATGGGCCGGATGAACCTGATGAGCCAGCTGTTCGGCCAGGTGCAGGACGCGATCACCGTGGCCAGCCTCGCCGTCGGCCTGCTGGTCTACGCGCCGTGGCTGATCCTGCTGCTGGCGCTGGCACTGGTGCCGGCCTTCATCGGCGAATCGCACTTCAACGCGGCCGGCTACAGCCTCAACTTCCAGTGGACGCCCGAGCGCCGCCAGCTCGACTACCTGCGCCAGCTGGGCGCCAGCGTGGAAACGGCCAAGGAAGTGAAGATCTACAACCTGCACCGCTTCCTGGTGGAGCGCTACCGGCGCCTGTCGGTGGCATTGTTCCAGGCCAACCGCGCCCTGGCACGGCGCCGCGCGTTCTGGGGCACGCTGCTGGCTGCGCTGGGCACGCTGGGGTATTACACCGCCTACGCCTACATCGCATGGCGCACGGTGCGCGGGGACTTCTCGATCGGCGACCTGACCTTCCTCGCCGGCAGCTTCCTGCGCCTGCGCCAGCTGCTGGAAGGCCTGCTGATCGGCTTCTCGCAGGTGGCCAGCCAGGCGCTGTACCTGGATGACCTGTTCTCGTTCTTCCAGATCCAGCCGGAAATCCACTCGCGCGATGGGGCCGTGCGCGTGCCGCAACCGATCCGCCAGGGCTTCGTATTCGAGAACGTCGGCTTCCGCTACCCCGATGCCGAACAGTGGGCGGTGCGCCATCTGGATTTCCAGCTGCACGCCGGCGAAGTGCTGGCCCTGGTCGGCGAGAACGGCGCCGGCAAGACCACCCTGGTGAAGCTGCTGGCGCGGCTGTACGAACCGGACGAAGGCCGCATCCTGCTCGACGGCCGCGACCTGCGCGATTACGACCTGGATGACCTGCGCGCCAACCTCGGGGTGATCTTCCAGGACTTCGTGCGCTACAACCTCAGCGCCGGCGAGAACATCGGCGTCGGCCAGGTCGAGGCGATGGACGACCAGGCACGCATCGCTGACGCGGCGCGACGCGGCATGGCCGAGGAAGTCATCGACGACCTGCCCGGCGGCTACGACCAGCAGATCGGCCGCCGCTTCAAGCAGGGCGTGGACCTGTCCGGTGGCCAATGGCAGAAGATCGCCATTGCCCGCGCATGGATGCGCAATGCGCAGGTGATGATCCTGGATGAGCCAACGGCAGCGCTGGATGCCCGCAGTGAGTTCGAGGTGTTCCAGCGGTTCAGGGAACTGGCGGATAATCGCACCGCAGTACTGATTTCCCACCGTTTTTCCTCGGTACGCATGGCCGACCGCATCCTGGTGCTGGCCGATGGCCGGATCGAGGCCAGCGGCACCCATGCGCAGCTGATGGCGCAGGGCGGCCGCTATGCCGAGCTGTTCGAGCTGCAGGCGGCGGGTTACCGCTGAGAACGCCTCTCGTTCCGCCCAATGAGAACTTGTCTCATTTGAGATAGAATCACCCCCGACGACTTTCGATAGATACGCCCATGTCCTCCGCTTTCGGCGCCGAAACGGTGCTTGAGGTCCGTCACTGGACCGATGCCTACTTCAGCTTCACCACCACCCGCGACAGCGGTTTCCGCTTCGAGAACGGCCAGTTCGTGATGATCGGCCTGGAAACCGAGGCGCGACCGCTGCTGCGCGCCTATTCCATTGCCAGTGCCAACTGGGAAGAACAACTGGAGTTCTTCAGCATCAAGGTGCAGGACGGCCCGCTGACCTCGCGCCTGCAGCACATCAAGCCGGGCGACAAGGTACTGGTCGGCAAGAAGCCCACCGGCACCCTGCTGATCAGCGACCTGCATCCCGGCAGGAACCTGTACCTGCTGGGCACCGGCACCGGCCTGGCGCCGTGGCTGTCGGTCATCAAGGACCCGGAAACCTACGAGCGCTTCGAGAAGGTGATCCTCTGCCACGGCGTGCGCTACGAGAAGGACCTGGCCTATCGCGATTACTTCGAGAAGGAACTGCGTGAGCACGAGTTCCTCGGCGAAATGATCGGCGACAAGCTGCTGTACTACCCGGCCGTCACCCGCGAGCCGTTCGCCAACCAGGGCCGCCTGACCCAGCTGATGGAGAGCGGCGAGATGCAGCGCACCCTCGGCCTGCCGGAACTGAGCCCGGAAAACGACCGCGCGATGATCTGCGGCAGCCCGCAGATGCTGGCCGACCTTCGCACCGTGCTCGATGCCCGGGGTTTCCAGGTTTCGCCGCGCATCGGCCAACCGGGCCACTACGTGTTCGAACGCGCGTTCGTCGAGAAATAACCCATCGCATCTGTAGAGCCGAGCCCGCGCTCGGCTTGCGCGCGGCGCGCGCTCTCGGAGTCAGCCGGAAAAGCAGCCGAGCGTGGGCTTGGCTCTACAGCAGCGCTTCGATCGCGCTGCGCAACTGCTCCGGCCGGGTGGTGGGCGCATGCCGCGACACCACCTGCCCCTGGCGATCGACCAGGAACTTGCTGAAATTCCACTTGATGCGGGCACTGCCGAGCAGGCCACGCTTTTCGTGCGTCATCCAGGCCCACAACGGATCAGCGCCCTCGCCGTTGACCTCGATCTTCTCCGACAGCGGAAAGCTGACCGGATAGTCCAGCGAACAGAACTGCCGGATCTGCGCCGCGTCCCCCGGCTCCTGCGCACCGAACTGGTTGCACGGGAAGCCGATCACCACCAGGCCGCGTTCGCGGTAGTCCTGCCACAGCTGTTCCAGCCCGGTGTACTGCGGGGTGAACCCACAGCGGCTGGCAACGTTCACCAGCAGCAACGGGTGGCCCTGATAACGGGCCAGCGCCTGCGGCTGGCCGTCGAGGTCACGGAAGCTGAAATCGTAGGCGCTGGTCATGAGGGCGGGCCGTGGGCGGTGAATGCATGGTACCCGCGCCCGGAGCCGGCAACATGCCTTTTGACACAAGTGCGGGCGCCGCCGGCCGGGTTACCCTCGGGCCCTTGTTTGCCTTACCGGAGTTCCTGCCTTGACCACCCGCCTTGCCCTTGCCGTGGCCATGTCCCTCGGCCTTGCCCTGCCCGCCTTCTCGGCCGGCGCCGTCACCCCGGCTGCCAGCACCCATGCCCAGCAGGCCAATCCGTTCTTTGCCGAAAGCCCGCTGCCCCTGCATTATCCGCAGTTCGACAGGATCAAGGACAGCGACTTCGCCCCGGCCTTCGACGCCGGCATGGCGCAGCAGCTGAAGGAAGTGGAGGCCATCGCCAACAACAAGGCCAAGCCGACCTTCGACAACACCATCATCGCCCTGGAAAAGAGCGGTGACATCCTCGACCGTGCGACCACCGTGTTCTTCAGCCTGGTCGGTGCCGATACCAATGACACCCGCAAGAAGCTGCAGGCCGACTACTCGGCGAAGTTCGCCGCGCACAGCGATGCGATCGCGCTGAACGGCAAGCTGTTCGCCCGCATCCAGGCGCTGTACGACACCCGCGGCCAGCTGGGCCTGGACGCCGAAGGCGTACGCCTGGTCGAGAAGTACTACGACAACTACGTGCGCGCCGGTGCCAAGCTGTCCGAAGCCGACAAGGCCAAGCTGAAGGAGATGAACGCCGAGCTGGCCAACCTGGGTACCAAGTTCAGCCAGAACGTGCAGTCGGAAGTGAACGCTTCGGCGATCACCGTCGACGACGTCAAGGAGCTGGACGGCCTGTCCAAGGAGCAGATCGCCGCCGCCGCCGAAGCTGCCAAGGCCCGCGGCCAGGACGGCAAGTACGTGATCACCCTGCTCAACACCACCGGCCAGCCGCCGCTGACCAACCTGGCCAACCGCGCCCTGCGCCAGAAGATCTACGAAGCGTCGGTCAGCCGTGGCAGCCGTGGCGGTGAGTTCGACAACACCGCGCTGGTCTCGCGCATCATGCAGCTGCGTGCCGACAAGGCCAAGCTGATGGGCTTCCCGAACTTCGCGGCCTACAACCTGACCAACCAGACCGCGAAGACCCCCGAAGCGGTCAACGCGATGCTGGGCAAGCTGGCTCCGGCCGCCGTGGCCAACGCCAAGCGCGAAGCTGCCGACCTGCAGGCGATGATCGACCAGGAACAGAAGGCGGCCGGCAAGCCGAGGTTCAAGCTGGAACCGTGGGACTGGGCCTTCTACAGCGAGAAGGTGCGCCAGGCCAAGTACAACTTCGACGAGTCGCAGCTGAAGCCGTACTTCGAAATGAAGAACGTGCTGGAGAACGGCGTGTTCCATGCCGCCAACCTGGAATTCGGCCTGACCTTCAAGCAGCGCACCGACCTGCCGGTCTATCACGAAGACGTCACCGTCTACGACGTGTTCGATGCCGACGGCAGCCAGCTGGCGATCTTCATCTTCGACCCGTATGCACGCGCCTCCAAGCGCGGTGGTGCGTGGATGAACTCCTACGTCTCGCAGTCCAAGCTGACCGGCTTCAAGCCGGTGGTCGCCAACCACCTGAACATCCCGAAGCCGCCGGCCGGCCAGCCGACCCTGCTGACCTGGGATGAGGTGAACACCACCTTCCACGAGTTCGGCCACGCCCTGCACGGCATGTTCTCCAACGTGAAGTACCCGTACTTCTCGGGCACCTCGGTGCCGCGTGACTTCGTCGAGTTCCCCTCTCAGGTCAACGAGATGTGGGCTGACAACCCGGTCATCCTGAAGAACTACGCCAAGCACTACCAGAACGGTTCGGCGATGCCGCAGGCGCTGCTGGACAAGGTGCTGGCGGCGGCCAAGTTCAATCAGGGCTTCGCCACCACCGAGTACCTGGGTGCGGCCATGCTGGATCAGCGCTGGCACCAGATCGGCCCGGACCAGGTGCCGGCGGCCAAGGACGTAATGGCCTTCGAGCGCGCCGCACTGGAGAAGGACGGCATCTACTACGCTCCGGTTCCGCCGCGTTACAGGACCCCGTACTTCAGTCACATCATGGGCGGCTATTCGGCCGGCTACTACGCCTACATCTGGTCTGAAGTGCTTGATGCCAACACCCAGAAGTGGTTCAAGGACAATGGCGGCCTGAGCCGCAAGAACGGCGACCACTTCCGTGCCACCCTGCTGTCCAAGGGCGGCAGCGTCGACGCGATGCAGCTGTTCCGCGATTTCGCCGGCCACGAGCCGCAGATCGAACCGCTGCTGGAAAAGCGTGGCCTGACCGGCGCCGGCAACTGATCGCCTGCGCGCTAGCGTGAAACGAAAACCGCCCGGGAGACCGGGCGGTTTTTTTGTTGTGGTTGGGGTCAGAGCCCTTTTCTGTGAAAAGGGATCTGACCCCGGGGTCTCCGACCCCGCGCTGGCTTCATCGCGGCGCCACGTACCCGCCCGGCACGCCTTCCGGCGACAGCACCAGCTGCCACAGCTGCGCATGCCGGCAGCGGAAGGTGGCCATCGACCCGGCCAGGTAGAAGCGCCACATTCGCCGGAAGTGCTCGTCGTAGTGCGCATCCAGCCGCGGCCACGCTGCTTCCACGTTGCGCCGCCATGCCTGCAGGGTCAGGTCGTAGTCGGTGCCGAAGTTGTGCCAGTCTTCCAGCACGAAACGGCCTTCGAACGCCCGGGTGATCTGCGCCGCCGACGGCAGCATTGAGTTGGGAAAGATGTAGCGCGCGATCCACGGATCGGTGCGATGCCGGGAGATGTTGGTGCCGATGGTGTGCAACAGCAGCAGGCCGCGCGGCGACAGGCAACGCTTGGCCACCTCGAAAAAGCCCGCGTAGTTCTTGTCACCGACGTGCTCGAACATGCCGATCGAGAAAATCGCATCGAACGGTTCGTCCAGCTCGCGGTAGTCCTGCAATCGGATCTCGATCGGCAGGCCCGCGCACAGGTTCCGCGCGAACTCGGCCTGCTCCTGCGAAATCGTCACGCCGACGCCACTCACACCGTAGCGCTCAGCGGCGAACTTCAGCGCTTCGCCCCAACCGCAGCCAATGTCCAGCACGCGCTGGCCCGGGCGCAGGCCCAGCTTTCGGCAGACCAGGTCGAGCTTGGCTTCCTGTGCGGCGTCGAGATCATCGGCGTTGCGCCAATAGCCGCAGCTGTAGACCAGGCGCTGGCCGAGCATGGCCTGGTAGAGATCGTTGCCCAGGTCGTAATGACGGCGCCCGACCTCGTAGCTGCCCTGCCCCGCCTGCAGGTTGAACAGGCGCGCCTTCAGCGCATCGGCCACTTCGCGCCAGCCGTGCACCCGTTCATCCAGGTGCGCCTGCATCAGGTGGGCGAGGAATTCATCCAGGACGTTCGCATCCCACCACCCTTCCATGTAGCTCTCGCCCAGGCCGAGCGAGCCTTGGCCCATGACCCGCGCGAAGAAGCGCGGGTCATGCACCTGGATGTCCTGAGGCTGGGTACCGCCGATGCGGACCCCGGCTTCGTGGAGCAGGCCGGCGACCCGCTCCTGCAACCCTGTATCCACGTCACCTCCTCGACTGCGGTCAACCGCGTGCGAACAGCTCCACGTAGTCCTTGGCCACGTGCGGCAACAGCACCGCCGCCGGTACATCGGCGGTCTGGGTGCCGTCCGAGTATGGACCCACCTGGTACGGAGGGAAAACAAAGCGCAGCGCGGTGATCTGCCCCTTGTCGTCGGTCAGTGGCTGGAACTGGCTGAAATTGTCGGCCTGCGGGCCAGTACCGTCGGCGATCATGCGCGATGCGTTGCGCAGCGATTCCTGCAGTTGGGCCGGGTCCATGTCCTCGCCGCTGAGCCGCGTGGCCACGCGTTCGCGCAGCTGGTCGGCGACGAACTCACTGATCACTTTCCAGCCCTTGGCATCGGCCACCAGCTTGTCGGCGCTGAGCATCTGCTGCTGCTGCGGCAGCCACACGAAGCGCGCCACCAGCGGTTCGCCATGGGCGCCACCGGTATAGCGGCTGCCATCAGCACTGACCACCACCAGCTGCGGCGTTTCCAGCAGCTTCTCGAAGCTCAGCGACAGCTCGTAGGGCATGGTCGGCTTGTCGTTGCCCAGCCCGTCCAGCGCCTGCTGCAGGTCGCTGCGTGCGCTGGTGGCATAGCTCTGCAGCGCGCGCGCCAGGCCGGGGTAGCGGTCGATACCCGCCGGGTAGCTGATGCCCACCACCTCACGCTCGTTGTTTTCGATCACGTCGCGCAGGTCCAGCGGCGCTTCCGTGGCTGGCGTCTCGCCGGCGGCGGTGGCTTCGGCGGCGGGCGCCGCGTCGGTCACCGGCGTCGGCTCGCTTTCACGCTGGCAACCGGCCAGCAACAGCACGCCCACCACGCCGGCCAGCACGCTGACGTGCAGTGGCCGGTTGTTTCCAATCTTCATCGGGATCCCCTGTTCATGTTTGTACATCATCGCCTGCCATGGCTGAAGCGTGGCCCGCTGGCACTCAGCCAACGAGCAGGTCGTGGTACTCCTCGTGCCGCTGCAGGAAAGCCTCGGCGTAGGAACATGCCGGCACCACCTTGTACTTCTGCTCGCGGGCGAAACGCAGTGCCACGCGGGTCAGCTCACCGGCGATGCCACGGCCGGCGATCGGCTCGGGCACCTCGGTGTGGGTGATCACCATGCGCTTGCGCTTGATCTGGTAGTCCAGCACCGCCAGCTGTCCTCGCACACGGGCGGTGAAGCGGTGGTTGGCCAGGTCGTGTTCGACCTCGTAGGCCAGACCGGGGGGCGTGACCGAAGCCATGGAACTGTCTCCTGCGGCGACTGCGTGGATGGTGCGCAGCCGGGCGCCATGATCGCGTGAAGCCTGAACAGGGGCAAGTCCAGTCCATTCACGTCAGTTTTCGCCCTCAAGCTGGAGGGTCGCCGGCCGCTATCGCCTATGGCGGGGTACGGCCAGGCTGGCACGACCCTTGCGACCGTTGATCATGCGCACCACCGTGGAGGCTCCCATGCACGCCAGCGATTCCCATTCCGATACCGACCGCGCCCTGCTGGAGGGCCTGCTGCAACTGGCGGTGGAAGGGCAGACCGAGGATCAGGATTTCCAGCGCATCGGCGAGGAAGTATTCGCCCGCCTGCTGGATACCTACGGCCACACGACCCAGGCCTGAAACCGGATACGCCGGGGCCGGATCCACAGGATCCGACCCCGGCACGCTTCAGCCGCCCAGGCGGAAGGTCGGGTTGGAGAGTTCGCGCAGGAAGTGGTTGAAGATGCTCGGCTGCATGGCCAGCATGAAGATCACGCCGAACGCCGCACCTGCCAGGTGCGCGCTGTGGTTGATGCGGTCGCCGCCGCGCTTGTCCATCCAGATGCTGTAGCCGACGTAGAACGCGGCATAGATGATCGCCGGTGCCGGGATGAAGAACACCAGGATGATCGACCACGGCTTGATCAGGATGAAGGCGAACAGCACCGCCGACACCGCACCGGATGCCCCGAGGCTGAGGTAGTTCGGGTTCTTCTGGTTCTTCAGGTAGCTGGGCAGGATCGAGACCAGCAGCGCGCCGATGTAGAACGCCGGGTAGGTCAGGTAGCTGCCGGTCAGCTGCACCATCACGCTCTCGATGAATCCCCCGAAGAAGAACAGGGTGATCATGTTGAAGATCAGGTGCGACCAGTCGGCGTGGATGAAGCCATAGGTCACCAGCCGGTCGTACTGGCGATGGCGGTCGACGGCCGGCGGCCACAGGATCAGGCGATCGGCCAGCTTGCGGTTGTTGAACGCCATCCACGACAGGATGGCGGTGATGGCGATCAACAGCAGATTGACGGGGGTCATGTCAGGCTCAGGCGCTACGGTAGTTGTCGACCATACGATAGCGTTTCGCGTACCAACCGAAGGCCAACGCCGCGACGAAGGCGAAACCGGCGAAGAAGAACATCAGGAACGCCGCTTCGCTCAGGCCCGTACTGGCAATCCTGTGGGTCACGGCATCGTTGCGCACGGCAGCGTTCGACAGCAGCACCCACAGGTTGCCGATGGTGGTGGTCAGGTTCCAGAAGCTCATCACCACACCCTTCATCGCCTGTGGCGCCTGGCTGTAGGCGAACTCCAGGCCGGTGGCCGAGACCAGCACCTCACCGAAGGTCAGCAGCGCATACGGCAGCATCTGCCAGAAGATCGACATGGCGTTGCCGCCGTCCATCACCACCTGGATGCCGCCGACCACGATCCAGGCCAGGCCGCTGAAGGCGATGCCGGCGGTCATGCGGCGCAGCGCGGTCGGCTCAAAGCCGAAGCGGCGCAGGGCCGGGTACAGCACCAGGTTGTTGAACGGAATCAGGATCATCACCAGCAGCGGGTTCAGCGCCTGCATCTGCGAGGCGGTGAACCAGCTCGGCATCTGCATCTGCTGGCCCTGCAGGACCCAGGTCGAGGCCTTCTGGTCGAACAGCGAGAAGAAAGGCGTGGTCAGCGCGAAGATCACCAGCACGCGCAGCACCGAGCGCACGCCTTCCACGGCTTCGGCCGGATGCTGGCCACGGGCGCGGTCCAGCTGCAACCAGGTACCGCCACCGATGCCGGCGAGGATGGCCACCAGCGCCAGGCACAGGCAGATCACGATGCCCAGCGAGCCGACCAGGCCGAACGAGGCCGCCGCCAGCGCCAGGCCGAGCACGGCGATCACCAGGCCCGGACGGCCCTGGCCGGCCACGCGCGTGGTCAGCGCGGTACGCACCACGTTGGCGAACGAATGCGGATCCTTCGGCGGCAGCGGCACCAGCACGTAGCGCTTGCGGCCCAGCCAGAACACGAAGGTAGCAATGAACATCAGGATGCCCGGGATACCGAACGCCCACTGCGGCCCCCAGTTCTTCAGTGCCAGCGGGATCAGCAGCGAGGCGAACAGCGAGCCGAAGTTGATGATCCAGTAGAAGGCGTCGAAGACGATCTTGGCCAGGTGCTTGTTGCTCTGGTCGAACTGGTCGCCCATGAACGAGGCCACCAGCGGCTTGATGCCACCGGCACCCAGCGCGATCAGGCCCAGGCCGAGGAAGAAGCCCTCGCGGCTGTTCTCGAACAGCGCCAGGCACAGGTGGCCGGCGCAGTAGACCAGGCTGAACCAGAGGATCGTCTGGTACTTGCCGAAGAACCTGTCGGCCAGCCAGCCACCGAGCAGCGGGAAGAAATACACGCCGATCATGAAGCTGTGCATGATGTCCTTGGCTTCACCGGCACGGCCTTCCGCAGTGATTTCCTGCAGCAGCAGCGAGGTGATCAGGAACTGCACCAGGATGTTGCGCATCCCGTAGAAACTGAACCGTTCGCAGGCCTCATTGCCGATGATGTACGGAATCTGGCGCGGCATCTTTCCTTGGCCGGCGATGGGGGCGACTGCGTCGTGGCTCATCCTGTAAGGCATTCCTGCAAAGCGAAAGGCGCAAGGTTACCGGAACCGGGGCTTGCGAAGCACGCTGCAGGGCTGCATGACAACGGTGCCAATCCGTGGCAGGCAGTGCAGGCCCTGCCGGAAGTCACGGCACCTGCACGGCAAAAGCGTAAACTTATCGTTATGCGCCCCCTCGCCCCCGCCCGCCTCCTGCTCAGCTGCCTTGCGCTGTTGCTGGCATTGCAGGCGCAGGCACGACCACAGGCGCCGGCCGCCGTTGCCAGTGAGAGCGAACCTCGGCAGCTGACGGTAGCCGCGCTGGAGCTGCCCAGCCGCGATGACGCGCAATGGAAGCAGCGCCGCGAGCAGGTCGCACAACTGCTGACCGACCTGCAGCCGGACGTGATCTCGGTGCAGCAGGTGCTGCAGCAGCAAGGCCGCAACCCGGCCTGCTGGCTGGCCAGCCGGCTGCGCTACAGCTGCGACTTCGTCACCGCCGACCCACCCAGCCAGCCACTGCGCCATGGCAACGCCATGCTGACCCGGCTGCCGGTGAGCGAGGACGGCGTGACCCTGCTGCATCCTCCCGGCACCTTCAGTGCGGCCGGCATGATGCGGCTGAAGCTGGGCGAGGCGCTGGTCAACATCTATGTGGCGCGGCTGCGCCCGGACCCGGACGAGGCCACTGCCCGCCAACACCAGACCAGCGACCTGATGACCTGGATCGGCGCCACCGCCGAAGGCATGCCGAGCCTGATCGCGGGCGACTTTTCGGCCAGCACGGTGGAGCTGGTGCGGAGCACGCCCGGCTTCCAGCCGGCACGGCGCAATCCCGGCGGCCGCCCCGAGCCGCCTGCGGCCAGTGGCGGCGGCGCCAGTGGCCACGGCTTGGACGTGCTGTTCCAGGTCAAGCACTTCGGCGGCATCCGCCAGCAGCCGATCCTGCTGCCCGCCGACGGCGACCTGCCCGGACTGCGCCTGGGCGTGTTGGCAACCCTGCGCCTGCAGGACGCTACGGCCACGGCGGAATAGGTCGTGCCGGGATCCTGCAACAGAAAAGGCCGGGGTCTCCCCCGGCCTTTCCACTCATCCCGTCGCCGCGATCAGGCGATCGCTTCCTGGTAACGGCGCTCGACTTCATTCCAGTCGATGACGTTGAAGAACGCGCCGATGTATTCCGGGCGGCGGTTCTGGTACTTCAGGTAGTACGCGTGTTCCCACACGTCCAGGCCGAGGATGGGAGTGTTGCCTTCCATCAGCGGGCTGTCCTGGTTGCCGGTGCTCTCGACCACCACCTTCTTGTCCGGGGTCACGCTCAGCCACGCCCAGCCGCTGCCGAAACGGGTCAGCGCCGCCTTGGTGAAGGCGTCCTTGAACTTGTCGAAACCGCCCAGGTCCTTGTCGATGGCCTTGGCCACGTCACCCACCGGGTTGCCACCTGCGTTCGGGGCCATCACGGTCCAGAACAGCGAGTGGTTGGCATGGCCACCACCGTTGTTGCGCACCGGACCCTGCAGGTTCTCCGGCAACGACTTGAGCTTCTTCACCAGCTCTTCGACCGGCAGGTCAGCGTATTCGGTGCCTTCCAGCGCCGCGTTGACGTTGTTGATGTAGGTCTGGTGATGCTTGGTGTGATGGATTTCCATCGTCGCCGCATCGATATGCGGCTCCAGCGCGTCGTAGGCGTAGGACAGCTTGGGCAGGGTGTAGGCCATGATGAATCTCCTGATTGCGAGGGCACCCGACGATGTCGGGCGGTGCGCCGTGAATGATGGGGACAGACCCGCAGATTACCAAGGGGGATGTAAAGGAAATTGCGTCCTGCCAGTGAGCACGACGGCAATTGTTACGCAGCAGTGACGCGGCACCCTCCTCATGCGCCATGCAGCGCGCAGGCGCTACAGTGCGTGCACCACCCTCGCCCGCCCCTGCCCATGCGCAACCCCCGGCTGCTGATCACCGCCATCGCCCTGCTGCTGCTCGGCCTGGTCGCCAACCATTTCCTGCAGCGGCCGCCGGCGCCACAGTTCGCACCGGACCTGCAGGGAACACCGACCGCACGGGCCCCTGCCACGGCAACGCCCGGACGGGACAACGGCCTGCCCGCGTTCCTGCCCACCGAAGCACGCCAGACCATTGCCCTGATCCAGCGAGGCGGTCCATTCCCGCACCGCCAGGACGGCACTACCTTCGGCAACCGCGAGCAGCAGCTGCCACAACGTCCGCGTGGCTACTACCGCGAGTACACCGTCGACACTCCCGGTGCACGCACGCGTGGCACGCGCCGCATCGTCACCGGCGGCGATCCGCCGGAGGCGTGGTACTACACCGACGACCACTACGAATCGTTCCGCAGCTTCACCGTACCGGCCCAGGGAGCGCAGTGATGAGCCACGATGATTTCGGCCTCGGCCTGCATGACATCAACAATGCCGGCGTCTATGCCATCGACAGCGATGACATCGGCGCACTGGCCGCAGCAATGCGCGATGCCAGCCTCAAGGTGATCCGCATCGATCTGGAAGGCGTGACGGACAAGCGCACCCTGCTCGCCCGGCTCGCCGCGCAACTGGATTTCCCGGCCGGTTTCGGCGGCAACTGGGATGCACTGTCGGACAACCTGCGTGATCTGCAATGGCTGCCGGCCAACGGCTACGCGCTGTTCCTGTGCGATGTGGACGCGCTGCGCGCCGCCGCACAGAAGGACTTCGACACCCTGCTGGACGTGATGGATGAAGCCAGCCGCGATTGGGTCGGTCGCGATGTGCCGTTCTGGGTGTTCCTGTCGCAGAGCGCGTAAGGGCAACGCCCTGATAGAGGCTGACCTTGGTCGGCATGGGCGTGCCCCCCATGGATCATCCACGCATGGCGTGGATCTACCCGGCGCAGCTGGATGCACAGTAGATCCACGCCATGCGTGGATGCGCCGTCCTAGCGGCTCCCGTTGTCTTCCTGCAGTTCCTTCTTGAACGGGATGTCCGGCGGCGGCCGTGCCACGGCCGGCTGGTCCTGCATGTTGGGGTTGGTCAGGCCACAGCCACCGCCGGCCTGCAGGATCGAAATGACGCAGGAAATCCTCGTGTTGGTGCCCGGCAGCGGAATCTCCATCGCCTTGACGCCCTTGCGCACCCATTCGGCCAGCAGCGATTCCTGCGGCACCCAGTACTTGTCGAACGAGGTCGGCGTGTAGTCGTAGGGCGGGCGCTTCAGCCAGGTGCCCGATTGCGCGATGCGCTCCTTGCTCCAGCCGTCGTTGGCGCCACCGGGCGCACCGCGCTCGGCGTGGCCATCGCCGTCCTGGCCCGGCACGCGCACGCTGCCATCGGCATTGAACAGGCCATTGCCCTTGCCGGCAGTGCTGGCCTGGCGGGCGCCACTGCTGGCACCGTTACGGTTACGGCTGGATGAACCCCAGTCGTCGCCCTTGGCAGGCGTGGCCCAGTTGCCTGGATTGGGCGCCGGGCGCGCTCCGGCGTTTGCCGTGCTGCTGGAGGCCGACGGACGCGTGCTGCTGCTCGTCTGCGCCGCGCTGCCTTGCGCCGCAGCCGCAGGCGTCACGGAGGCACTGCCACTGGAGGATGCCGGTGCCGCCGCCGGTGCCGGGGCCACTTCACGCTCCCGCACCTGTACATCATGGCCGGTGGGCGCGCGTACGGCGGGCTCACGCCCGGCCACCGCCGCCATCCGCACCTGCGGATCGGCCACGGCCTGCACTTCACGTTCACGCACCTGCACGTCCTGCTGTGGCACGCGCACCTGCATTTCAGGGCTGCGCAGCGGTTTGGGTGCGACGGGCGCTTCGACGATGCTGACTTCGCGTTCGCGCACCTGGATGTCACGCACCTGCGGCGTGCGCACGGCCAGTTCCGGGCTGCGCATCTGGCTTGGCGTCGGCGGCGCCTGCACCGGCTGCACGCTGCGCTCGCGCACAACGGGCGTGCTGTCACGCGGTACGACGCTGACTTCGGTTCGAGGCACGCTGACCGGCGGCACCACGAAATCCGTGCTGGCCTGCGCCACCTCGGTGGCCTGGACCGGTGAAGGCGGCGGCGCGGCAACCGGCGCCGGCTCGGCTTCGGCAGGCGGCGGAGGAACACTGGCGGTCGGCGCGGATGCAGGGGAAGATGCGGCGGCTTCGGCAGCCGCCGGGTGCGGGGCAGGAGCTGTGGCGGCACCCGTCTGCTGCCCCGTCGCAACCCGACCTGCCGCAGCGGCCGCAGCGACTTCGGCGCTTGGCTGATCGCCCCCGCCTTCCTGGGTCGCGCGGCCGACGAACTCCACCTGCACGCGCTCACCCTCGGCACCCTCTTCGTCTGGCGCAGTGGTGCGGATCACCGCCACCCACAGCAGCAGCATGAAGAACAGCAGGTGCAGCAACGCGCTGATCAGTGCCGAGGTCCAGCGCATCCAGCGCTGGTCGCGCGGCGCAGCGTCCCAGTCCTGCCAGAACAGACGGCGCAACGCTTGCCACAGCGACAGCTGCGGCGATTGGCCTGGCCGGCCGGGCAGCGGACGCGGCAGCAACACCGCAATTACTTCGCCGGCATGCAACGGCCGCGGCAGCGGCCCCAGCGAGCGCAGCCACAACGCCCAGCCATAAGGCAGGCGCGTGGTCTTCTCAAGGACGGCGCGGGGCTGCTGGCGGGCCAGCAGCAGATCGATGAGTTGCTCGGCCCGGGTCAGAGGCACGCGTCAGCGATCAGGCGACGTTGTCGCGCGGGATGTACGGCGCGTGGCCGCTGTCGTGGTCGGTCGCGTCGCGCACGGCGGTCACGCCCGGCACGCGGCCCATCAGGGTCTTTTCGATGCCCTGCTTGAGCGTCACGTCGGCCATGCCGCAGCCCTGGCAGCCACCACCGAAGCGCAGCAGCACCACGCCGTCGGCCGAGACTTCCTGCACGGCCACCTTGCCGCCATGCGAGGCCAGCTGCGGATTGACTTCGTTCTCCACCACCCAGTGCACGCGCTCGACCAGCGAGGCCGCATCACCGGGCGCTTCACCCTTGATGCGCGGCGCCTTGATGGTCAACTGCTGGGCACCGGCGGTGCCGGCGACGATGTCGATCTCTGCGCCGTCGAGCCAGCCAACGCTGCCGGCATCGACATAGAGGGTGAAGCCATCGCAGTCCACCGCCCACTCGTCGCCCAGCAGGTCGGTGGGTTCGGCGAATTCCAGCCGGGCGTCGGCGCGCGGGGTACCGGGGTCGACCGCGCTCAGGCGCACGCCCATGCCAGGCACGCCCTCGCGTTCGATCAGCTTGCGGAAATGGGTCTGGGCAGTGTCGGAGATCTGGATCATCAGGCTATTCTAGCCAAGTAAGCGTCAGCCGCTCATTCGGTTTATACACCGTCCGGCGCATTGTTCAGTCAACACGAGGTGGAGATTCCCATGGCCGACCTGATTCCACTGGCCCAGGCCCGTTGCGTGCCACGCAAAGGCAGCGACCACAAGCTCGGCGAAGCCCGCCTGGCCGAACTGCTGCCGCAGGTTCCCGGCTGGGAGCTGAGCGAGGGCGGGCAGGCCCTGACGCGCACTTTCCGCTTCAAGGATTACTACGCCACCATGGCCTTCGTGAACGCGCTGGCCTGGATTGCCCATCGCGAGGACCACCACCCGGACCTGGGCGTGCACTACGACCGCGCGGTCGTGCGCTTTTCCACCCATGACGTGGGCGGTCTGAGCGAGAACGACTTCATCTGCGCGGCAAAGACTTCGGCCCTGACGGAGCAACTGCCATGAACGTACGCTTGCTGAACCTGTCCCTGATCGCTGCGACCGGCCTGGCCGGCTGCGGCTCGTCCGAACCGCCGGCACCACCGCCGCCACCGCCGACCGAAGTCGCAGCAGTGAAGACGCCGCCGCCGCAGTACCCGCTTGAACTGGCCTGCATGGGCGTGGGCGGCACCAGTACGTTCAAGGTGACCATCGGCACCGACGGCAAGCCGAGCGAGGTCGCCCTGCTGACTGGCGCGGGCAACCCGCAGCTGGACGAACTGGCCAAAACCGCCGTGCAGGGCTGGCAGTTCAAGGCCGCGACACGCAATGGCCAGCCGGTGCCGGCCACCATCCAGGTGCCGGTCAGCTTCAACCCGCCGCAGCCGAAGCCGGACCAGTGCTTCGCCATTGAAGAGCGCCTGCGCCGCGGCGGCTGATCGCACGCAACCCGACGAGGCCAGCCGGCGCCCGCCTCGCCCTCGCCGCCCCGGTCCTGTCCGGGGCGGTTGTCTGTTGACCAGGACTGCGTCGGTAGATGCTGCAGATTCCCCCCGAAAACATCTGGATTGCGCTGGCGGTCACCCTCGCGGCCGGCCTCGCCACTGCGATCGGCAGCCTGCTGGTGCTGTTCTCGCGCCGCCCCAACCCGCGCCTGCTGGCCTTCGGCCTGGCCTTCGCCGGCGGCGCGATGGTCTATGTGTCGCTGTCGGAAATCCTCAACAAGTCCATTGCTTCGTTCGCACTGGCCCATGGCGAGCGCACCGGTTTCACCTACGGCACCCTCGCGTTCCTGCTGGGCGTGATCGTGATCGTGATGATCGACCACTTCATTCCCAACCCGCATGACAGCCTGGACAAGCAGGATCCCGCGTTCCGCGAGAACAGCCGCGAGTACCTGAAGCGGGTGGCGCTGCTGACTTCCGTCGCGATCACCGCGCACAATTTCCCGGAAGGGCTGGCGACCTTCTTCGCCACGCTGGAAAGCCCGTCGGTGGGCATGCCACTGGCCTTTGCGATTGCCATCCACAACATCCCCGAGGGCATCGCGATCGCGGTGCCGGTGTACTTCGCCACCCAGAACAAGGCCTATGCATTCAGCGCCAGCCTGCTGTCGGGCCTGGCCGAGCCGGTGGGCGCGGCGCTCGGCTACTGGTTGCTGTCCGGGTCGCTGTCGCACGCCACCTTCGGCTGGGTGTTCGGGCTGATTGCCGGCGTGATGGTGTTCCTGGCACTGGACGAGCTGCTGCCGGCCGCCAAGCGCTATGCGAAGGGCCACGAGACCGTTTATGGGCTGGTGGCCGGCATGGGCACGCTGGCGATCAGCCTGGTGCTGTTCAAATGGTGAGGGGTTTGCGGCCGACGGGCTGAGCCCCTTCGCGGCTGGTACGTCCCACAGTATCGAGAGGTCACGGGCGGGTATGGGCCTACGCTGCGGATGTCCGGGTCCGCCTTGTAGCGAGCCGAGCACCGCAGGTCCGGCGAGGGCGAAGAGGCGCGGGTGTCTGAGCGCAGCGAGTTCCGCGCCGTCCCTCGGCGGACCGAGGAGCGCAGGGCACCGGCGCGCGGCGCCGGCTCGCGGATGGCGGCGTGTTTCTTTGGTTACTTTCTTTGCACGAGCAAAGAAAGTGACAAGCCCACTCTCCGCAGGGAAGCGACGGCGCCGACCGAGCACCCGGCGCCGCCGAACCGCCGTCAGCGCAGACGGTCCAGCGCCTCGACCAGCTCATCCGCCAGCGGCGCGTTCAGCACATACGGGCTCTTGCCGTCGTCCAGTGCAAACTCCAGCGAGGCCGCGTGCAGGAACAGGCGCTTCAGCCCGATCTGCTCACGAAGCCGCTTGTTGACCGCAGGATCGCCGTATTTGTCGTCACCGGCCACCGGATGGCCCAGATGCTGGGCATGCACGCGGATCTGATGGGTGCGGCCGGTTTCGATGCGCACCTCGCAGTACGACTGGCCGCCGCGGCGCTCCAGCACCCGGAAGTGACTGATCGATTCCTTGCCGATCGCATTGACCTGTACATGGCGCTCGCCACCCTGGCGCAGGCCCACGTGCAGCGGCGCGTCGACGGTCATCACGCCGTCCGGCATGCGGCCGGCCAGCAGGGTCAGGTAGCGCTTGCGGATGCCGGCGCCGTGGTCTTCACGCAACAGCGCCTGCAGTTCGCTCAGCGCCGAACGCTTCTTGGCCACGATCAGCAGGCCCGAGGTGTCGCGATCCAGCCGATGGACCAGCTCCAGTGTCTGTCCCGGGCGCAACGCGCGCAGAGTCTCGATGGCACCGAAGCTGATGCCGCTGCCGCCATGGCTGGCCACGCCGGAGGGCTTGTTCAGGGCCAGCAGCCGGGCGTCCTCGAAGACGATGGCCTGCTCCAGGCGCCGCATGAACGCCTCTGGCGGGCCGGCCTTGTCTCCTTCCTCACTGAGACGGACCGGCGGCACACGCACCTCATCGCCCGCCTCCAGCTTGCGCTCGGCCTTGGCGCGGCCGCCGTTCACCCGAACCTGCCCGCTGCGCACCAGCTTGTACACCAGGCTGCGCGGGGCTCCCTTCAGCTGGCCGAGCAGGAAGTTGTCCAGACGCTGGCCGGCGCGGTCGGCGGGAACGGTGATCATGCGCACGGAAGGCTTGTCGCCAGCGGGTTTGGTCGGGTCTTGGGCGGTCATCAGGCTGTTTATTCTGTTACACTCGGGGGGCGAGATAAGGGATTGATTTCGTTGGAAGTTACTCAGGGCCAGAAGCCCAGCTTCCGACGAATCCGGCACAGTGCGCGACCACCGCCCGCGGGGCGGCCATGTTAGCGGCTCACCGGCCTTCCCGGCCATCGCCGGATGCCTGACACGCAACCGTGCTGAACATGTCCCGCGTGGCGCTCCAGCCTGGCTGACAGCTGCCTGCGGCCCTGCAACACCCAAAACCCATAAGAGTGAAGCGCTCCCGCGGCCTGCCGTGGTGTCGTAGCGCTGGAAACCCAAGCCGCCCTCCCCGCGCTTGCGCGAATGGGCGGCGAGCCGTGTCCAGAGGCGAAACCCCATGGCGTTCCGCGCGGTAGCCGCTTGCGAGGAACGCAACAATGAAGCGAATGCTGATCAACGCCACGCAGGCTGAAGAGCTGCGTGTTGCCATCGTGGATGGCCAGTCGTTGTATGACATCGACATCGAACAGCCGTCGAAGGAACAGAAGAAGTCCAACATCTACAAGGGCCGGATCTTCCGCATCGAGCCCTCGCTGGAAGCCGCCTTCGTCGAGTACGGCGGTGGCCGCCATGGCTTCCTGCCGCTGAAGGAAATCTCCCGTGACTACTTCCAGGCCGGTGTCGACCACAACAAGGCCGGCATCCGCGAGCTGCTGAAGGAAGGTCAGGAGATCGTTGTCCAGGTCGACAAGGAAGAGCGTGGCAACAAGGGCGCCGCCCTGACCACGTTCATCTCGCTGGCCGGCCGCTACATGGTGCTGATGCCGAACTCGCCCAGCGCCGGCGGCGTGTCCCGCCGCATCGAGGGCGAAGACCGTGCCGCGCTGAAGGAGGCCCTGGACAAGCTGAACATTCCCGACGACATGGGAGTGATCATCCGTACCGCCGGCGTCGGTCGCGATGCGGAAGAGCTGCAGTGGGACCTGGACTACCTGCTCAACGTCTGGCGCGCCATCGCCGAAGCCGCACTGAGCAAGCCGGCCCCGTTCCTGATCTACCAGGAATCGCGCCTGATCGTGCGCGCCCTGCGTGACTACCTGCGCGCCGACATCGGCGAGATCCTGGTGGACACCGAGGAGATGTACGAGCACGCCCGCGAGTTCATGCAGCAGGTGATGCCGCAGACCCTGCGCAAGCTCAAGCACTACAAGGACGACATCCCGCTGTTCAACCGCTTCCAGATCGAGTCGCAGATCGAAGGTGCCTACGAGCGCAACGTGCGCCTGCCGTCGGGTGGCTCGATCGTGGTCGACCAGACCGAAGCACTGACCGCAGTCGACGTGAACTCCTCGCGCGCCACCAAGGGCAGCGACATCGAGGACACCGCGTTCCAGACCAACCTGGAAGCGGCCGAGGAAGTGGCCCGCCAGCTGCGCCTGCGCGACCTGGGCGGCCTGGTGGTGATCGACTTCATCGACATGGCCTCCAACAAGCACCAGCGCGAGGTCGAGAATCGCCTGGCCAACGCGCTGAAGTACGACCGTGCCCGCGTGCAGGTCGGCCGCATCTCGCGCTTCGGCCTGCTGGAAATGAGCCGCCAGCGCCTGCGCCCGAGCCTGGGCGAATCCAGCCAGATCGTCTGCCCGCGTTGCGACGGCCACGGCCGCATGCGCAGCGTCGAGTCCCTGTCGCTGTCAATCATCCGCGTCGCCGAAGAGCACGCGATGAAGGAGAACACCGGGCAGGTGCTGGTCCAGGCGCCAGTGGAGATCGCCAACTACCTGTTGAACGAGAAGCGCAGCGCCCTGCGCGAGATCGAGCAGCGCCACGAAGCGCCGATCGTGATCGTCGCCGACGAGCAGCTGCACACCCCGCACTATGCGGTCACCCGCCTGCGTGAGAACGAGCTCGGTGAAGAGAGCAGCAAGCCCAGCTACCAGCGCGGCACCCCGCGCAAGCTGCCGGTGCACGCCCTGACCAAGGGCCAGCTGAACATCCCGCCGCCGGCGGTGACCCAGGTCAAGCACACCTCTCCCGCCCCGGTGCGCGAGGAAGCGGCTCCGGCTGCAGCCGCTCCGGCTCCGGTCGTGGCAGCGCCCGTGGCGCCGGCTTCGAGCGGCGGCGTGATCGGTTGGCTCAAGCGCGTGTTCGGTGGCGAGCCGGCGCCGGCGCCGGCTCCGGCCGCCCCGGCTCCGCGCCAGCAGCAGGACGGTGGTCGCAAGGACCGCAACAAGGATCGCAACAAGGATCGCAAGGACCGTCGCGACGAAAACCGTGGCAACGGTGGCAACGGCAACGCGCAGCAGCAGAAGGATGGCGGCAACCGCAAGGACCGTGGTGAGCAGCGCAACAAGGACGGCCGCAACGGCAACAACGGCAATGCCCAGCAGCAGCCACAGCAGGGCAGGCAGAAAGAACCGCAGCAGAAGGATGGCCAGCAGCAGCAGCAGCCGCAGCAGCAGCACAAGCCGCGCAACGAGCAGCAGGGCCAGAACCAGAATCAGCCGAAGCTGAAGCAGCCCAAGCAGCCGCGCCAGCAGCAGGACGGTGACAAGCCGGCCGAGAAGCCGCAGCGCAGCGTCGCCGAAGCCCCGGTTGAAGGTGTGACCGCGGCAGCAGCTGTGGCCGCCAACGCCGTCGCCGCCAACGTGGTGACCGCGCAGGAAGCCACTACACCGGTCGCCCCGGTTGCCCCGGTGGCCGCCGCTCCGGTGGACGCAGTGCCGGTCGAGACCGCTGCCGGCGAGGCCGAAGTGGTTGCGGTTGCCGGTGAAGAGACTGCAGCCGACGCCCATGGCGAGCAGGCTGGCGAAGGTGCAACCCGCCGCCGTCGCGGCCGTCGTGGCGGCCGTCGTCGTCGTCGCGGTGGCGCCGAGAACGCTGCCGGTGGTGACGGCCTGGGCGATGACCAGGACGAGGGTGACGAGGGTGATGACGCCGAGGGCGTCGAGCCGAACGTCGACAGTGCCGCCCCGGCCACTCCGGTCGCCGCCGCACAGCCGACCCGTGCGCAGCCGGAATTCGATTTCGATGACGAAGCCGAACCGGTTGCTGTCGAAGCCGAGAAGCCGGTCCGTACTGCCGCCGCTGCTGTCGCCGCACCGGTGGCGGTGGTGAGCAGCGCCGTGGTCGAGACTGCCGCACCGATCACCGCCGAAGTGCCGGCGGCGGTTGAAGCCGCGGCCAAGGCAGAGCCGGTGTCCTCGCCGGTGCAGACCAGCATGCTCGATGCCATCGACGCAGCAACCCCGGCGCAACCGGTGGCTGTTGCCGCACCGGCGGTCGAAGCAAAGCCGGTCGCGGTGGAAGCAGCCCCGGTGGCTGAAGTCACTCAGGCGATCGAAGCGAAGCCGGCGGCAGTCGAGGCTGCACCGGTGGCTGAAGCCAAGCCGGCCGCTACCGAAGCCGCTCCGGTGGCAGAAGCCAAGCCGGAGATCGTTGAGGCTGCTCCGGTGGTTGAAGCCAAGCCGGTCGTCGAGACCGCGCCGGTGGCCGAACAGCCGGTCGCTCCGGTGGCAGTTGAAGCTGCACCGGTGGAAGCTGCGGCCCCGGTCGCCGATGCAGTGGTGACACCGTCGATCGATCCGGTCGCCGATGGCCACGCCGATGCGGCAGCCCAGGCGGCC
This sequence comes from Stenotrophomonas sp. T8, assembly GCF_051853085.1. Classification (NCBI taxonomy): domain Bacteria; kingdom Pseudomonadati; phylum Pseudomonadota; class Gammaproteobacteria; order Lysobacterales; family Lysobacteraceae; genus Stenotrophomonas; species Stenotrophomonas sp. T8. The sequence goes on from NZ_CP195329.1 coordinate 2,563,169, forward strand.
GAAGCCAAGGCCGACGAAGAAGACGAAGAAGGCGCCAAGCGCACGCCGCCGGCGAACTGATCGCGCTTTGATCGCGTGAAAGAACGGCGGGGATCGATGATCCCCGCCGTTTCTGTTTGTGCGCCGGGCGCGTGCAGCGCTCTGGTAGAGGCCAACCCTGGTCGGCGCCGTTGTTGGAGCGAACGCGGACACGTCCGTGCCAACCAAAGGTGGCACCTACCAGGACATCAGTGCGCCGGAGCGAATTGCAGGCGGGTCCACACGCCATAATGGTCCGAGGCCCAGCGACCGCTGTCATCGGGCTGGTCGAACAGGAGCTTGGCCTCACGTGCGACCATCGCGTCCTGCTGGAAGAAGATGTGGTCGATCCGCGAGGCCACCGGGTAGTAGTGCCTGTTCAGCGTACTGACCCCGGCCAGGTCGGTGTTGACGTGCACGCTGCCGTAGCTGTCACCGTAATGGCTGCGCAGCTCGCTCAGGTCACTGGCATCGACCAGCGCGTTGAAGTCGCCCGCGATCACCACCGGTGCGCCGGCTGAGGTGCTGGCGATGAAGCGCAGCAGGTCCTCGACCTGGGTGCGACGGATGCGCTGGCCATTTTCGTCGCTGCGCTCGTTGAAGTGGGTGGCATAGACGTTGACCGCCTTGCCGTCCACATTGATGCGCAGATGGGCGACCGTCCGGTAGTCGTCCAGCGGCTGTAGCAGGTGCTCACCCTGGGCGAGGATCGGCCGCCGGGTCAGCAGCGCATTGCCGTAACGTTTCGGCGCACCCACCGGATCGGTGGACACGAACACGTACTTGTAGCCGAGTTGGCTGGCCAGCCACTGCGCCTGGTTGCGCACGTTGCGGCGCTGGATCACCTCCTGCAGGGCAACCGCATCCGGCTGCAGGCGCTTGAGCTCGGCCAGGATGGTGCGGCGGCGGCTCGGCCAGTCCTCGCGGTCGTGATGCAGGTTGAAGGTCACCATGCTCATGCCTGGTGCGCTGGCGATGTCAGCCGCTGTCGCGGCGGTTGGCACGGCTGCCATCACGGCACCCGGCAATGCCAATGCAATGGCCAGTCCCAGGGCACGCACGGCCGTGCGCACCCTTCCCCCCTGCTGCTTCATCGTTACTGCCCCTTGCGCTCGGCGCGGCGCACCGCGCCCGGTACATCGATCTCGACCCGCGCCGGCAGCTGGTGCACGTGTAATTCCCTGTCGGTCCATTCGGCCGCTTCGCCGTTGATGGTCGCCTCGCCCGGATCACCGGCGTACGGCCACGGCAAGACCACGCCACCGACCGGTGGCACCAGGCCCGGCTGCACCTCCAGCACCAGCTGCTTGTCGCTGCGCTGCAGGCGGTAGTTGAGCTGGCCCTGCGGCGTGCGCAGGCCCTGCACAGCGATGCCGTCGCCCTGCAGCCAGGCGGTCGGAATGCCGGCGGCCAACACCAGCGCATCGTCCATGTCACGGCTGTAGGCGAACATGTCCAGGGCCGAGCGCACGAAGTCCGAGGCGACCCAGGCATGCGGCAGGTCACCGACGAAGAACGGCTTGCGCGGCGTGCGCGAGACGACTTCGGCCCACTGGTTCCAGGCCTGCGGCGCACGGTCCTTGAAGAAGAACTCAGTCGCCTGCCAGGCGCGATCGCGCCAGCCAAGGCGGACGAAGGCGGCCACGTTGCGCCACTCGTAGGGCGTGTAGTCCTTCCACTCGCGCTTGCCGTCCCGACGGGCCACGAATTCCTTCCAGTAGCGCTCGAAAGTGGCATCGAGCGCCTGCTGCGGAAGGCGCCCCTGTTCACCGCCCGGAGCCAGCGCGATGGTGGTCGAGGTCGCATCGAAATCGCCCAGCTCGGCCGAGCCCGGCAGGTAATCGATGTTGTGCTGCTGCATCGCCGACAGCAGCGAGGCCTGCAGGTCATCACGGAACTGGTCACGCGATTCGGCAATCTGCATGGCTTCGACCTTGCCCAGCTGGGCCGCCAGCGATGCCGCATCCTTGTAGCCGCGCAAGGCCCAGAAATTGTCCCAGTACGAATGCATCGGCTTGGCCGAATAGCCTTCGTGGCTGATCGAGGCCGGCATCATCCCGTAGAACGCCGGATTGCGCGCCCGATTCTCGTCCGTGCGCTCGCTGGCGCGAAGCTGCTCCATGTAGTTGTAGGCGCCCTGCACATGCGGCCACATCAGTTCGGCGAAGGTGCTGTCACCGGTATAGCGCCCATACTCGGCAATGCTGTAGATCAGCTCGCCATGGCTGTCGTTCTCGGGCACCGGATCGCTGCCACGTGCATCGACACAGCACGGCACCTTGCCATTCTCGAACTGATAAGGCGCATACCAGTTGATGTAATCACGCACCGCATCACTGCGCCCCATGCGCAGAAGGCCCTCTGAAATCATCGCGCCATCGCGGATCCAGCTGCGCGCGTACGAGCGCGTGCCCGGCTGCAGGCGCGGGCCGACCCGCGAGATCAGCATGTGCGCCACGGCGGTGCGCAGGGTATCGACCAGTGCCTGGCCCGCAGCCGGTACCTGCAACGAGACCACCCCCAGCTTCTGCCGCCACTGCTCTGCGACCTGTGCCTGCGCCTTGGCCACATCCAGCGCCTGCGGCGCCCAGCCTCCGGTCTGTGGCAACACCACCGCCACTTCTCGGCTCTGGCCAGGCTCCAGCTTGATCGTATACAGCAGCGCACCGGACGCCATGCCGGTGCTGTCCTTCACCGCCGTGCTGGCCGGGTATTTCCCGGAGGCCAGATGCATCGCGTCGAGCTTGCCATCGAACGTGCTGGCAAAGCGCGCATCCGGCACCTGCAACGGATAGATGCGCGGCTCACCGTTGATGCGCACCAGCTGTTCGCCCACATCCAGCGCATCGATGCGACTGAAGCCGCCGACGGTATTGAGGAACTGGGTCGGCGGGTTCACCTGCCACGGCCGGATCGCCAGCGCCAGGGTGTACTCGTGCGCCACCTTGTCCGGATTGCTCAACCGGTAGCGGCCGATCAGCTGCGCGCGCTCCGGCGTGCCCTGCACGAAGCTGGTTACCGCCAGGCCGGCCTTCTCATGCACCCAGTCGACATTGGCGATGGGCAGGTAGCGATCCTGCAGCGACTGGGTGATGGCCACCGTCGACCAGTCCAGCAACTTGCCGTCCACGCGGATGAACGGCTCGATGCTGAAACTGCCCTTGGCCGGTTCCAGCGCACCGTCCTCGCTGATCAGTGCCTGCTCCTGGCCGCCATCGAGGCCGAGCAGGGTCCAGTACGGCTGTTCGCCCACATATGCACGCGGCAGCGAGCCGCGCGGCAGGTCGGCCGCCACCGAGGACAGGAATGCGTTCGGCGTGGCCGCGAACGCCAGCGGCTTGAGCGTGATGTCACGGATGCCATAGCGCCAGTTCGGGCCATCGTGCAGATCGAAGCGCACGTAGCGCGCGTCGGTATCCGGCAGCGCCAGCCAGTCGCGGCCGCCCGCACCGCCGGTCACCTCGCGCACGGTGCGCCAGTCCCGGCCATCCTCGGACGTCCGCACGGTGTAGCGATTGGCTTCCAGGTTCGGCAGCCAGTCAATCACCGCGCCGCCGATCTCGCGGCTCTTGTGCAGGTCCAGGCTGATGGTCTGCTGCTTGACCCCGCCACTGATCCAGAACGTATCGCTCTTTCCGTCGATCATCCGGTCCTGCAGCGCGGTGGCGGTGTCGGCGATCACCGATGGCACCAGCGCCGAATCATCCTGCGGCGGCAGGCCCTGCAGGGTCAGCTTGTCGAAGCACACCGTGCCGCGGCCGCCGACCTTGCTGTAGATCGTGAACTCGACCGCAGCGCTGCGCGCCATCTCCTTATCCGGCGATGGCCCCCATGCCTTGTCGATCTGGCGACGGCGGTATTCGACCGGCGTCCACGCCTTGGGGAAGCTGTAGCCCGGACGGTTGACCCACCAGACATTATCGCCGCTGGCATCGATCAGCTTGAACTGCAGGTCGTTGCCCGGCGAATCTCCCCGCAGCTGGAAGCCGAAGCGGTAGTTGGCCGGGTACTCGATACCCAGCGCGCGGCGGATGCCGACGTAGCCCGACACCTTGTGGAAATCGTAGTCCAGGCACAGCGCGCGGCCGCCACCGGCACCGCTCACCGGACGCAGCGAACCGCTGACCTGGTCGGACAGCACCAGCTTCCAGGCGCCGATGTCGTCGAAATCGTCCAGTACCTTCGGCGCCGGCAGTGCCGGTGGTGCGGCGATCGCCAGGGAAGTCCACAACAGGCCCAGTCCAACGGCGATCGCTCGCTTCATCCCTTGACGCTCCCCAGCAACAGACCTTGGATGTAGTACCGCTGCAGCACCAGGAACAGTGCCAGCACCGGAACCACGGTGACCACCGCGCCAGCCATCATCATTTCCACGTCCATGATGTGCTCGCGCGAGAGGGTGGCCAGCGCCACCGGCAAAGTGTAGTGCTCCTGGTCGGTCAACACGATCAGCGGCCACATGAAATCGTTCCATGCCCCCATGAAGGTGAAGATCGCCAGGGTCACCAGTACCGGCTTGAGCATCGGCAGCACGATCTGGAAGAAGATGCGCAGCTCCCCCGCGCCATCGATGCGGGCCGCTTCAAGCAGCTCGTCCGGGATCGAACGCGCGTACTGGCGCACCAGGAAGATGCCGAACACGCTGGCCAGCGCTGGCACTATCACCCCGCCAAAGCTGTTGACCAGGCCCAGCTGCTTCATCAGCAGGAACAGCGGCAGCATCGCCACCTGCGCCGGGATCACCAGCGCTGCCATCAGCACCTGGAACAGGCGTTCGCGGCCAACGAAGTTGAGCTTGGCGAAGGCGTAGCCAGCCATGGTGTTGAGCAGCAGCGAACCCAGCGTGATAGCCAGCGACACCAGCAGGCTGTTGGCGAAGTTGCCCCCCATGCCGGTGCGCGCGAACAGCTCGTGGTAGTTGCGCGTGGTGATGCTCGAAGGCAGCAGTGGCGGCGGGAAATGACTGGCCTCGCCCTGCGGCATGAACGAGACCGAGAGCATCCACAGCAGCGGTGCAAGGCTGACCAGGGCCAGCACCAGCAACGCACCATTGATCATCCACGGATACCAGCGCGACTGGCCGATTTCACGACTCATACCAACTGCCTCTTGCGGCCGAAACGCAGCATCACGGTGGTCACCGCCAGGATGATCAGGAACAGCAGGAACGCCACCGCGGAGGCGCGCCCCAGGTTCCACCACTTGAAGCCTTCCTCGAACATGAAATACAGCACGCTGACGGTGCTCTGCAGCGGATCGCCGCGGGTCATGACATACGGCTCGGCGAACAGCTGGAAGTAGCCGGACACGGTGATCACCCCGACCACCAGCAGTACCGGGCCGAGCATCGGCAGGGTAATGTGCAGGAACTGCTTCCAGCGCGAAGCGCCGTCGATGCGCGCGGCTTCGTACAGGTCATGCGGGATCGCCTGCAGGCCGGCGAGGAAGATCACCATGTTGTAGCCGAAGTTCTTCCACACCGCGAACAGCATGATGGTCGGCATCGCCCAGTTGGGATCACCCAGCCAGTCGATCGGACTGATGCCCAGATGGCCCAGCCCGTAGTTCACCAGGCCATAGCTGGTATGGAACAGGTAGCGCCAGATCACCGCCACCGCCACCAGCGTGGTCACCACCGGCGCGAACAGTGCCGTACGGAACAGGGCCTTGAAGCGTGCGGCCGGTGCGTTGAGCAGCATGGCCGCGCCCAGCGACACACCAATCGACAACGGTACGCCGATCAGCACGAAGTAGGTGGTATTCCACAGCGACTTCCAGAACATCGGCGTCTGCAGCAGGTCGATGTAGTTGCCCAGGCCGACGAAGCGCAGGTTGCTGCTGTCGGCCAGTGCATAGAGGTCGAAGTCGGTCACGCTCAGTGCCAGCGCCGAGGCGACCGGCAGGCCGAAGAACACGCCCAGCACGATCAGCGAGGGGCCGGCGAAGATCCAGCCGGCCAGCGAAGTACGTTTCATTGCGCGCTCCCGGCGGCCACTGCGCTGCTCGATTGCGGCGACGGCGCGCGCTCCTGCAGGCGTTGTTGTTCATGCATCCAGCGGCGCTTGGCCAGCACCTTGTCCACGCGCTGGTCCAGTTCGGCCACGGCCTTGTCCTGCGGCAGGCCACCGCGCACCACCTTCTCGGTGACAATGCGCATTTCCTGCACGATGCGCTCCCATTCGAGCACCTTCGGCGTCGGCTTGACCCGCTCCAGCTGATCGCGGAACGCGGCGGCCAGCGGATCGTTGGCCAGCGACGGCGCGTTCCAGGCGCTGCGGCGCGGCGGCAGGTCGCCGATGATCGAATGGAAGCGCGCCTGGATCTGCGGGCGCGACAGGAATTCGATCAGCTTCCAGGACGCCTGCTTCTGCTGCGACTTGCGGAAGATCACCAGGCTGGTGCCGCCGGCGATGCCCGCGCCCGGACCGTCGGGCCCCGGCAGCGCAGCGGTGCCCCACTGTCCTTCCAGTTCCTTCGGCTGCAGTTTCTTGAACTCGCGGATGTTCCAGGGGCCGGAGATGTAGAACACGTTGAAGCCGCGGAAGAATTCATCCCAGACGTTGGAGATCTGCGTCTCGGACATCTTCGGCGCCCAGCCCTGCTCGAACATGTTGGCGTAGAAGGACAGCGTGCGGCGGAACCCCGGGCTGGCGAAATTGCCGCGGGTATCGTCGTCGCGCAGCAGCGGGTCGGGCTGCTGCAGGGCCAGCGACAGCTGCTGCTCGAACTCGTTGATCGGCATCAGCACTGCGTAGCGGTTCGGGCCCTGCATGCGCTTGATCGCCGCCATCTGCTCGTCCCACTCGGCCCAGGTACGCGGCGGGTGGTCGTAGCCGGCCTTGGCCAGCAGGTCCTTGCGATAGTAGATCAGGCGCGTATCGACGTACCACGGCACGCCGACCAGCTCACCGTGGATCACGTTGGTATCCCAGATGCCCTGGAAGTAATCTTTCGGATCGACCACAGCGGAGCGCTGCACGAACGGCTGCAGCGGGGTCAATGCATCGAGTTCGGCGAACTCCGGCACCCAGGTGTTGCCGAGCTGGCACACGTCCGGCAGGCCATCGGCGGCGAACGCGGTCAGCAGCTTTTCGTGCGCGGCGGTCCACGGGATGTTCTGCACATCCACCTTGATGCCGGGATTCTCGGCCTCGAACTCGTGGATCAGCTCGCTGACCACCTCGGCTTCGCGGCCCATCGCCCAGAAGCGCACGGTGGTGGTGCCCGGTTCGGTGCGGGCGCAGCCGGCCACGGCCAGGGCGGCCAGGGCAGGCAGCGCCCAGCGGCGCAGGCGGTCGATCCAGTTCGGCATCGGGTTACTTGCCCTGGCCTGTGGTGCGGTTGGCATTGTTCTTCTGTTCCTGCGCGGCAGCCGCGCGTGATTCGGCGATACCCACCGCGCGTGCTGCCGCGGCCTTTTCGTCCTTCTGCAGTTCCAGCGGCTGGAACGACCCTTCCGGCGCCAGCCAGCCGCCGCTGAATCCGGCCCGCTCCAGGCCCTTGCGGATGTACGGATTCTTCTTCATCACTTCCCAGACGAAGTCGTTGCGGTAGTTGGCGATCATGGTCAGGATCGGCCCCTGGTCGATGGCGATGTAGTCGCTGGCGACCCAGCCGCGATCCGGCACCAGGCGACCGGTCTTGATCGGGATGTCGTAGTTGAAGCTGGGATTGAACGAATCCAGGAAGCCGTAGCTGGAATAGATGTAGTCGCCGTAACGCTTGTGCATTTCCAGCGTCGCCGGGATCACCTGCTCGGGCGCGAACACCACCGAGGCGATCGCCGCAGTCGGGGCAATGGTGCCGTCATCGAAGTTCTCGCGCAGGCCGGCGCCGCGCGAGGAGTAGTGGCGGAACTGGCGCTGTTCGCCGCGGTACTCCTGCGTGGTGTTCTGCGGGCCATCGCTGGCGGTCAGGCCCCACACGTTCTCGCCATAGTCCTTCCACTGCATCGGGTTGGCGATGGCGTACTCGCGCTGGGCCAGCGCGGCCGAGCGGCTGTTGAGGAAATAGGTGCTGCCGCGCTCGCGCATGTACGCGTCCTGGATATCGCGGAAATCGATCCAGACGTGGCTGTACTGGTGGCCGAACAGCGGGCCGAAGGACAGGTATTCCTGGCCCTGGTAGACACCCCAGTCGTTGTCATAGGTGCGCGTCCACACTGTCCACGCGTCCGGGCTGACCGGGTGCGTGGGCGAGCCCAGGGCGAGGATGTAGACCATCATCGCCTCGTTGTAGCCCATCCAGTCGTGGTCGATGAAGCCGCTCTCCGGGAACCAGCCCATCGAGATCAGCGGTGCACGCTGCTGCAGCCACGGCCAGTCGACCTTCTTGTACAAGGTATCGGCAATCTGGCGGATTTCCTTCTCGCGCGGATCGTCACCGTCGTAGTACGACTGCGCGAACAGCACGCCCATCATCAGCAGTGCGGTATCCACGGAGGAAAGTTCGACCCAGCTGTCGTAGCGACGGCCTTCCTGCATGTCCAGGAAGTGGTAGTAGAAGCCCTTGTAGCCGGCCTTGCCGGTGCGCTGTGGGCCCATCGGCACGTCGCGGAAGAACTTCAGCGTGGTCAGGGTCCGGTCGATCGCCTGGTTGCGGCTGACCCAGCCGTTCTCGATACCGATGGGATAGGCGGTCAGCGCGAAACCCACCGACGCGATGCTGGCGAACGGCCGCGATGGATAGCGGTCCGGGGTCAGGCCATTGATCTCGTTGGTGGTGTCCCAGAAGAACTGGAAGGTGCGGCGCTCGATGTCATCGAACAGCGGCGGCAACTCCGGCTTCATCGGCCGCGGCGGTGCATCGGCCTCGATCAGGATCACCGGCGGGCGCGGCTTGGCAGGTTCCTGCTGGGCCGGCTGGCAGGCGGCCACCGCCAAGCACAGCATTGCGGCGGACAACAGATGGCGTGCCTGCATGGCGCGGTTCCTCCGGTGGTCTGATCGATGGGAAAGCATACCGTCCAATGATCTGAAATCGTTTACAAGATGCGCTCTTAAAAAACCACGAAAAACGTGGTTTGACACCGCGATCATTGCCCACGCCGCTGCCCCCTGCCCGGCAGCGGCGTGGGCAATGGACCGGCACGGGGCCGGCCATTGCCGTTCTCACACAATCGATGCCGCCGGCGGACCGGCGGCATCGGATACAGCAGCAGGCGGCGCCGCTTAGAAGCGGAAGCCCACCTCGGCCTTCACCTGGCGCGGAGTGCCGATGATGTCGCCGGTCTCGTTGTAGCTGGCCTGCAGCTTGCCGTTGGTCTTGACGTAGTTGTAGGTGGAGAAGTTGTCGAAGTTGAACACGTTGATGATGTCCAGACGGGCGTACAGCTCGGTGTTGCCCGCCAGCTTGAACGTCTTCGTCGCCTGCAGGTCAACCGAACGGTAGCCGAAGATCTTGCCACCCACCAGGAACTTGCCGGTTGCGTTGGGCACGGCCGCCTGCGGGGTCGGCAGGGTGTAGCCGCTGGCCTGCATCACCGGGTACCAGTCGTTGACGGCGGTCGGGGTGGCCAGGGTGATCTTGCCGCCGAAGGTGATGCCCCAGAAGCCCGCGTACGAACCGGTCACCACCAGGCGGTGGCGCGGTGCGCCGTTGGAGCGGATGGTCGGGTAGTCACCGATCAGGCCGCGGTCAAAGGCGTACTTCTCGTTGATGTCGCGGTTATGGCGCGCGGTGGTCCAGGTGTAGGCGATCGAGGTGCCCCAGCCGCTTTCCTTGGTGAACGGCTTCTGTGCCGACAACAGGACCTGGGTGGCACGGGTCTTGATGCCCTGCTGGCCGATGATCAGGCTGCCGAAGCCCGGCACGTTGCAGCTCCAGGCCTGGCTCAGGCCCGGGGAGGTGCCACCACACAGGCGCGGATCATCGAAGAACTGGCCGGTCGGGTAGCGGTTGCCCAGGGTGAAGGCGAAGCCGTCGTAACTCAGGGTACGGGCAATGGTGGCGTCGGTCAGCCAGTCGCCGATCTGGTTGCTCATGCCCAGGCTGAACTGATCCGAGTACGGCGCCTTCAGCTTGTTGTTCAGCAGGTCCACTTCCAGGCCGGCATTGCTGGTCGCGCCGACCAGGGCCTGCAGGTTGCCGATCCCGTTGAGCAGGTTCGGGTTCCAGTCATAGCAGGCGGCCTGGCCGTTGATGCAGGCGCCGGTAGCCGGGTTGCGGAAGTAGATGGTCGGCTGCGGCAGGGCCAGCTTGGTGGTTTCCAGCTGCAGGTTGTCGAACAGGTCACGGTCGTAGGAACGGCCGGCACCACCGTGGATCACGTGCTGCTCGTCGGCGTTGATGTCATACGAGAAGCCCAGGCGCGGCTGCCAGGCGTCCTTGAACGCCTTGCGGTTGTGGCCGTTGCTGATGTAGTCGCTGATGTCCAGGCCGCCCAGTGCCAGCGAATCGGCATAGGTCTGGCCAGCTGGGGCGCGCGGATCCTGCGAATAGATGGCGTCGACCACCTGCTGCGGGGTCACGAAGTCCAGGTAGGACGGGGTCTTTTCGTAGTCCCAGCGCAGGCCGATGTTCAGCTGCAGGTGATCGTTGACCTGCCAGTCGTCCTGGATGAACACGCCGTACTGCTTGGACTTCGAACGCACTTCGCCGGACACGCCGGTCACGCCGGTCACCGGCTTGACGAACTGCGCCTTGTACGGAATGGAATCGGGGAAGTCCGGATCGCCCAGCGAGTACGTGAAGGTCGGATTGATCTGCGCCGCATCGGATGCGTACAGATCGATCGCCTTGTACTTCACGCCCATCTTGATGGTGTGGTCACCGGCCCACTGGATGCCATCCAGGGTCAGGTTGTCTTCGATCGACCAGCCCTTCTGGCCCTTCACCTGCGAATCCAGTGCCGAGGCGCCACCGATCTTCACGATGGTGCGGTCTTCGGGGCCGTCCGGTGCGGTGTAGGTGATGCCGTTGGCCAGCGTCAGCGGGGTCGGGTTGTTGAACGAGTCTTCGTGGGTGACCATCAACTCGTTGTAGTAGCGCTCACCACTGTGGTTCCAGCGCAGGGCATAACGACGGTCGGTGTTGACCACTTCACGGCCGGCTTCCGGCGAGGTCTGGCCACTGAACTGCGACTGGGTTTCGTCGCGGTCCTGGAAGGTCAGCTCGATGCGGTCGTTGTCGGTCGGCTCGAAGTCGATCTTGCCGAAGATCAGATCCTGCTGGAACGGCTGGCTGGCCGGGCCGAGGCCGGCGGCACCGGCGGGCGGCAGCAGGCCGGCAGCGCCGGTGACCGCGCCATCCGGCGCGATGGTGACCGGCAGGTCGAAGCGCTTGGCTTCGTAGGTCACGAAGAAGTGCGCCTTGTCCTGGATGATCGGGCCGCCCAGGGCGAAGCCGTATTCCTTCTCGGCCGAGACCATCTTCTCCTTGCCGCCCTGCCGCTCGGCCGGGGTCTTGGCTCGCATGTCTTCATCGGTGTAGCGGTAGAACGCCTCACCCTTGAACTCATTGGTACCGGACTTGGTCGCAGCCGTCACTGCGGCGCTCGACACCTGGCCATACTCGGCCTTGTAGTTGCCGCTGATGACCTTGTATTCGCCGATGGCCAGCTGCGGGAACGGGTTACCGGCGCTGCCGGACTGGCCGGCCACGCCGCCGCCCTTGACGTAGCTCTTCTGGCCGACGCCGTCGATGTAGACGTTGGTGCCATCTGCATTGGTGGCGCCGCCGCGCAGCGAGGTGTTGCCCTTGGCATCGCGGGTGAAGATCAGGCCCGGCACCGCGTCGGCGAACTCCAGGAAGTTGCGCGACACCTGCGGGGTGGTCTGGATCTGCTGCAGGCTGACGGTCTTGCCAACTTCGGAGGTGCGCACTTCCTGCAGCAGGGTCGGCGCAACAACGTTGACGGTGTCCAGGTTGGTGGCCGCGGTCGAGCCCGGGGTGCTGCTGGCTGCGCCAGCGAAGTTCAGCGTCGCGGTCGAAGCCACGGTGACGGTGACCTTCTGGGTCTGGCCGTTGGCGACCACGTTGTACGTGCCCGGATCCAGGCCCATCAGCGAGTAGCTGCCGTCGGCGCGGATGGTGCCACGGCGGACGGTACCGGTGGCCACGTTGGTGGCGGTCACTTCGGTGCCGGCCTGGGCACCGGCAACCTGGCCGCGCAGGCTGGCGTTGGCCGACTGCGCCATGACGTTCGGGGCGGCAGCCAGCATCAGGCAGCTGACCAGAGCGGTGCTCAGCAGCCGGCGCGCCGGCATGCGGAAGGTGGTATGCATCATCAACTCAATCTCCGGGTGGCGGTAACCGCTTGCGCGGTCCCTGCGATCAGTCAAAAAAAAGAAGAAACGCCTCTGGCTTCAACGGCCGGATGGCGGAGTGGTGGAATCGCGAACAATCAAGCGGGGAACCAGGGTCTGCTTGTCCCCTGCCCCATCCGTGGAGGTGCCGTCCATCAACTGCATCAGACGCGTCATGGCCCGGTCGCCGAGCTCGGCGATGCTGACCTGCATGGTGGTCAGCGACGGGTGGACGAAACGCGCCAGTGGAATGTCATCGAAACCCGCCAGGGCCACATCGGCCGGCACACGGACCCCTGCCTGCGTGAACGCATACAGGCAGCCCAGGGCCATCATGTCGTTGGCGGCGAATACGGCATCGGGCAGCGCTCCGGCTGCCAGCAACTCCTGACCGGCACGATGGCCGGAAGCTTCGTCGAAATCACCGGGCAACTCGATGCCTTCGGCGCCACCGCCAGAAGCCGCCAGCGCGTCACGGAAGCCGCGCAGGCGCTCGCGCGCGTCGAAGTTGAGGTCCGGACCAGAAATGAAGGCAATGCGGCGGTGGCCGGCATCCAGCAGGTGGCGGGTCATCGCCATTGCGCCGGCGTGGTCGTCGATGCTCAGCACCGGGTGGTCCTGGCCGGGCAGATAGGTGTTGATCAACACCGTCGGCAACGACTGCGGCAGGTTGTCGGTCAGGAAGCCCGGGCTCTCGGCATAGGGCGAAAGCACCAGCAGGCCGTCGACGCGGCCGCGCATGGCACGCAGGGCGGCGCCCTGCTGTTCCTGGTCACCGTGGTAGCTGGACACCAGCAGGTGCTGGCGGCGGTTGCGGGCCACGCCGTCAATGCCGCGCATCAGCTCGGAGAAGAATTCGCCGTACAGGTCAGGCAGCACCACGCCCACCGTATTGGTGCGGCGGCTGCTCAGGCTGCGGGCGGCGGCGTGCGGGGTGTAACGCAGCCGTGCGGCCACCTCCAGCACAAGCTGGCGGACCGGTTCGGCGACATTTTCATGCCCGTTGAGCGCGCGGGAAACCGTGGCCACGGAGACCCGGGCTTCGCGTGCGACGTCTTTGATTGTGATAGCTGCCTTGTTCACGAAGCCGCCCTCCACGGCTTGGACCTACCAGCATTGGCGCGGAATGTAAGCGTTTCCATCCAGGCTTGTAAACAGTCCGTTAGGCGAATGTCCCGAAATGGACATGAAAACCTGTCCGTAGCGAGGCCATGAAGGACCCGCCAGGACAGCGTGGGACAAGGGCTCAGCCCTGTTCTGACGGGGTCTGCGCGCGGATGGACAACGCGTGGATATCGGTCTCCATCATCGACCCCAGCGCGGCATAGACCGCGCGGTGCCGGGCAAGCGGCCCCAGCCCGGCGAAGCGCTCACTGACCACATGCACGTTGAAATGGCCGCGCCCGTCGCGCGCACCGGCATGGCCGGCGTGACGATGGCTGTCGTCCTCGATCTCCAGCACGCTCGGCGCCAGCGCCTGCTGCAGCGCATCACGGATCCGCTCGATCCGTTCCGCGTTCACGGCAGCACCTTGCGGAACGGGCGGACCTGCACGCGGGTGTAGACGCCTGCAGCCACGTACGGGTCGGCATCGGCCCAGGCCTGGGCCTGCGGCAGCGACTCGAACTGCGCGATCACCACCGAACCGCTGAAACCGGCCGGGCCCGGGTCTTCACTGTCCACCGCCGGGCACGGCCCGGCCAGCAGCAGGCGTCCCGCGTCGCGCAGCGCATGCAGCCGCGCCAGATGCTCCGACCGCGCCTGCAGCCGCTGCGCCAGCACATCCTGGCCGTCATACCCTTCGATCACATACCACACCGGCATTTCCTCGCTCGCGTTGTCGGGTCCGCCGATTCTAGCCAATGCAGCCCCTGCCCCGGTCCGGCTGGACACTGGCGCAGCAAAGGCTTACCCTAGACTCCATTGCACGTGGCTGGATGCAGCAGCCCGTCGGATTCTGCGGCCACGCAGCCCCCGACGACAGATCCGCTGCTTCAAACCGGACCACCTGGCCGGGCCACGTAGACGACCTCCCCGTAGTTCTGTCGCTGCCGTTTACTGCGGCGCGTCCTGCTGTTTGATATGTGTGGAATCGCGCCGATCCCGGCGTGTCTGGTGCCCTGGGGCTCCGTGGCGTTGGCCCGGCGAACCCGGTGCCGCGACTGGTCCGTTGCAATCCTGATGTCCATTAGATGACTTCCGAACTCGCGCTCGACGCGAACCCGCCAACCCGGCCGCCCGCCCCCCAGCAGCAGGAAATGCCGCTGGCCGTGGTGCATGGGCAACCGGTCCTGCAGATCCCGCAGGACCTGTACATCCCGCCGGACGCGCTGGAAGTCATCCTGGACGCCTTCGAAGGCCCGCTGGACCTGCTGCTGTACCTGATCCGCCGCCAGAACCTGGATGTGCTGGACATTCCCGTGGCCGAAATCACCCGGCAGTACGTGGAATACATCACCGTGATGCGCGAGCTGCGCTTCGAGCTGGCGGCCGAGTACCTGGTGATGGCCGCGATCCTGGCCGAGGTGAAGTCGCGGATGCTGCTGCCGCGCCCGGTCAGCGAGGAAGGCGATGAGGCCGACCCGCGCGCCGAGCTGGTGCGCCGGCTGCAGGAGTACGAACGTTTCAAGCAGGCCGCCGAGGACATCGACGCCCTGCCCCGCCAGGACCGCGACACCACGGTGGCGCATGCCTTCATGCCCGAGCGCGCCACGGTGAAGCTGCCGCCGCCGGTGGACCTGAAGGAAATGCTGCTGGCCCTGCACGACGTGCTCAAGCGCGCCGAGCTGTTCAGCGGCCACGCCATCAAGCGCGAAGCACTGAGCGTGCGGCAACGCATGGGCGAAGTACTGGGACGCCTGGAAGACGGCAAGTTCTATCGTTTTGAAGGGCTGTTCACCGCCGAAGAAGGCAAGCTGGGCGTGCTGGTCACGTTCCTGGCGGTGCTGGAACTGGCCAAGGAACAGTTGCTGGACATCGTCCAGGAAGAACCGCTGGCGCCGATCTACGTGAAGTCGCTGGCCGCTGGAAACACCAACGCGCCGCTGCAGTTCAGCAGCGAGTTCGACGACAACGACGCCGCCAATGCCAACGAGTGAGCGCTGACTGCCGATGGATCAATCGCTGATCGACCGCATTGTCGAGGGTGCCCTGCTGGCCTCCAGCCAGCCACTCACCCTGGCCCAGCTGAAGGACCTGTTTCCGGAAGAGGAACCGGCACCGCCGGGCAGCATCGAACGTGCGCTGGAGCGCCTGCGCGAGGCCTGCGAAGGTCGTGGCGTGGAACTGGTCGAGGTCGCCTCCGGCTTCCGCTACCAGGTCACCGGCGAAGTACATGGCTGGATCAGCCGGCTGTGGACCGAACGCAAGACCCGCTACACCCGCGCCACCCTGGAAACCCTGGCGCTGATCGCCTACCGGCAGCCGATCACCCGCGGCGAGATCGAGCAGGTGCGCGGCGTGGCGGTCAGCAGCAACATCATCCAGGCGCTGGAAGAACGCGAATGGATCCGCGTGGTCGGCCACCGCGACGTGCCCGGCAAGCCGGCGCTGTTCGGCACCACCAAGGGCTTCCTGGACTACTTCGGGCTGAAGCGGCTGGACGAACTGCCGCCGCTGTCGGAACTGAAGGACCTGGGTGAGCTGGAACCGCAGCTGGCCCTGGACCGTGATGCACCGGCCGTGGCCGGTGCCGAGGGTCCGGACATCTCGGCCGGCGCCGATGGCGTTGCCGCGAACGATGACGCCGGCCTGGCCGGCAGTGACACCCCCGATTCCGCCAATGCAGCCCCTGCATCGGCCTCCGATGAGCAAGCACCTTCGCCCCTCGATGATGGGCACCCCGATTCCGCGCCGGGCGAGCGCGCGGTGCCAGTGAACGAACGCGAAGACAACGCCGTCGCGATGACGACCGTGGCTGTTGACCAAGCCGATTCCGAACCAGAGGCCGACCTCGAAACCGTCGGCCGGAGCAAAACTGATGAGTGACACCCCCCGTAACAAGCTCTCGCTGAAGCGCGAAGCCACCTCCGAACAGTTCAAGCTGGAAGAGCGCCTGCACAAGGTGCTGGCCCAGGCCGGCCTCGGCTCGCGCCGCGCGCTGGAACAGCGCATCGCCGAAGGCCTGGTCAAGGTCAACGGTGAAGTCGCGCAGACCGGCATGTCGGTCAAGAGCGGCGACAGGATCGAACTGGATGGCCGTGGCTTCGTCGCCACTGCCCTGGCCGAGCCGTCGCGCGTGCTGGTCTACAACAAGCCGGAAGGCCAGGTGACCACCCGCGAAGATCCCGAAGGCCGCCCGACCGTGTTCGAGTCGCTGCCGCCGCTGAAGGGCGCGCGCTGGATCGCCATCGGCCGCCTGGACATCAACACCACCGGCCTGCTGCTGGCCACCACCGACGGTGAGCTGGCCAACGCCATGATGCACCCGTCGTTCGAGGTCGAGCGCGAGTACGTGGTGCGCGTGCGTGCACCGGAAGGCGAGGAAAAGGTCTCCGACGCCATCGTCGACCGCCTCAGCCGTGGCGTCGCACTGGAAGACGGTCCGGCCAAGTTTGATGAGATCGAACGCATCGGCGGCACCGATTCTCACGACTGGTTCCGCGTCGTGGTGAAGGAAGGCCGCAACCGCGAAGTGCGCCGCCTGTGGGAATCGCAGGGCTGCCAGGTCAGCCGCCTGAAGCGCACCCGCTATGGCAAGGTGAGCCTGCCGCGCGAACTGGCCCGTGGCCATTCGGTGGAACTGGGCACCGCTCAGGTGGAAGCGCTGCGTGCGCAGCTGAAGCTGGAAGAAGGCGCTCCGTCGGCATTGACGCTGCAGCCGGTGATCGGCCAGCGCCGCGCCGCAAAGACCACCGTGCGCGTGCGCGAAGGTGGCCGCGGCAATGCCTACGTCAATGGCCACAACACCGCTGACGAAGGTCGCGAGCTGCGCCGTTTCGACAACGTCCGCGAAGACCGCGGCCGTGGTCGCGGCGGCAAGGGTGGCGGCTTCAAGGGCGGCCTGACGGTCAGCGGTGAAGCAGCAGCCAAGCAGTCGCAGAAGCCGTTCAAGCAGCGCGCGCCGAAGAATGACCGTTCGCTGCCGGAAGGCAATCCGGCCGCGTTCCGCACCTGGTACGTGCCCGATGGCGTGAGCACTGGCCCGAGCGGGCACCGCAATGCCGGCCCGGGCGCACGTGGCCCGGGTGCCCGTGGACCGGGCGCGGGCGGCCAGGGCCGTCCGTACGGCAAGCCGAAGGGCCCGGGTGCCGCCGGCGGCCAGGGCCGTGGCGGTTTCGGTGGTGAAGGCCGTGGCGGCGCAGGCGGCCAGGGTCGTCCGGCCGGTGCCGGCAACCGCTCGCAGGGCCAGGGCAACAAGCACCCGTACGGTCATCCGGGCAACGCTCCGAGCTTCCCGTCCGACCATGCAACCCCGGGTTTCAACCCGTATGGCAGCCCGAAGCCGGCACACGGCGCCCGTCCGGGCGGTCGCGGCCCGGGCGGTGGCAACCGTGGCCCCGGAGGTAACCGCGGCCCCGGCGGTCCGGGTGGCAACCGTGGTCCCGGCGGCAACCGCGGCCCGGGCGGCCCGCGCCGTAGCGGCCCACGCGGCGGCTGATCGGCAGCCACGTTGAAATGAAAAACCCCGGCGCAGGCCGGGGTTTTTCTTTGTCTGGTGGGTCGATCCGTTGGCAGATCCACGCCATGCGCGGATGAAAAGCGTGAGCTAGGAATTCTTTGAAAACGTGCAATTAGTGCCATAGGTCGACGCGAGCAACGCGATGAACGCCTATCGTGAACCCTCACCCGCAACATGAGGCATTGACGATGGCGTGGTACACCGAAGCAGCGCACCTGCAGGCAGAGAAGGTCACACAGGTATGGACTGACACGCATGGCCCGGCCGAGAAGGTCCAGGCGTCAGGCATCTATCGGTGCAAGGGCTGCAAGCGTGAAGTGACGTGCAACAAGAACGATCCATTCCCGCCCCAATCCCATCACCAGCACGCGCCCCACGAGGGCGACATCCGCTGGAAGCTGATCGTGCGCACCAACACCGACGGCATCTGATACAAAAAGGGGACGGAGGGGATTAAGTCGTTTTTGCCTCAAAGGGGCGAAAGCGACTTAATCCCGTCCGTCCCCTTTTTTTGGGATCAGCGCCGGCTGATGGTGAAGGCGGCGCCGTCCACGCCCAGGTCCCAGCCCTTGCCGGTACCGGACAGGGCCAGCGAGATGTCACCCTTGGTCATCACCTGCGCGTTGCTGGACTTCACCGCACCCGCATGCGCACCCACCGAGGCGTAGGTACCCAGCAGTTCGTTGACGCTGACCGCACCGGTGAAGCTGCCACGCCCATTGGTGATCTTCGACTTGCCCACGGTCAGGCCGCCGCCCTTCACTTCGATACGTACCGGCATGCTGGCGCCATTGCTGCAGGTGACGGTGCCGTTGCCGGAGGCGGTCTTGTAGATCAGCGACCAGCCGGACAGGTTGTAGCGCAGCTGGCAATCGAGATTGCCGGCAGCGTGCGCAGCCGGGGCCAGCGTTGCAGCAGACAGGGCCAGCAGCACGGCGAAAGGCTTGTTCATGGCAGGACTTCCAGTTCGGTCGGACTGACGGCGAATCTAGCAGTGCGCGCGTGCACGTTGGATGCAGGCGCGCGCGCTGGTGCGGCGGTGTTCAGGCCGTGGCTCAGGCCTGTTCATCCAGGTGGAAGGCATCGGCATCGAGCATCGCCGGGAAGCGCGCGCGATGCGCGGCCAAGGCATCGGCCGAGATGGTGGTGGTCACCACCTGTTCGCGTTCGCGGATCTCCACCTGCGGCTGGCCGAGGAAGTCGATCACCGCGCTGTCGCCGGCGTAGTGCAGCTGGTTGCCGTCCACGCCGACGCGGTTTACCGCCGCCACGAAGCACAGGTTCTCGATCGCGCGCGCGCGCAGCAGGGTCTTCCACGCATAGGCGCGCGCCGACGGCCAGTTGGCCACGAAGATCTGCAGATCGAAGTCCAGCTGCTGCGGACGCTCGACGTTGTAGCGGTTGCGGCAGAACACCGGGAAGCGCAGGTCGTAGCAGACCTGCGGATTGATCCGCCAGCCCTTCCATTCCACGCTCAGGCGCTCGCGGCCGGCGGCATAACGCTCGTGCTCGCCGCCGTAACGGAACAGGTGGCGCTTGTCGTAGTACTCCAGCGTGCCATCGGGCGTGGCGAACAGCAGGCGGTTGTAGACGCCTTCGCCATCACGCAGCTGCACGCTGCCGATCACCGCCGCGTTCAAGGCCCTGGCCTGCTCGCGCACCCAGGCCACGGTCGGGCCGTCCATGCCTTCGGCCTGGGCAATGGCCTCGTTGGAGAAACCACTGGTGAAGGTCTCCGGCAGGATCACCAGGTCGGTGGTGCCGGCCAGCGGTGCCAGCAGCGCGCCGTAGTAGGCGCGGTTGCCGGCCGGGTCGTGCCAGCGGGTGTCGCCCTGGACGAGGGAAATACGCAGATCCTGCATGTCCACGCCTCCGCTCACAGCAGGCGCAGGCGTTCGATCGCCGCGTCCATGGTCGCTTCGTTCTTGGCGAAGCACAGGCGCACCAGGCGCTGGCCGGCCGGAGGAGTCTCGTAGAACGGCGACAGCGGGATGGCGGTCACGCCCTTCTCGATGGTCAGCCACTTCACGAACTCATGGTCCGGCAGGTCGCTGATGGCCGAGTAGTCGACCAGCTGGAAGTAGCCGCCCGGCACCGGCAGCGCCTTCAGGCGGGTGCTGGCCAGCTGCTCGCGGAAACGGTCGCGCTTGGTCTGGTAGAACGCGCCCAGTTCCAGGTGGTGTTCCGGCTCATCGCGGATCATCGCGGCGAAACCGTACTGCGCCGGGCCGAAGCTGGTGAAGGTGTTGTACTGGTGCACCTTGCGGAACTCGGCGGTCAGCGCCGGCGGGGCGATCGCATAGCCGATCTTCCAGCCGGTGCAGTGGTAGGTCTTGCCGAAGCTGGAGATCACGAACGCGCGCTCGCGCAGTTCCGGGTAGCGCAGCGCCGATTCATGGCGGCGGCCGTCATAGATGATGTGCTCATACACCTCATCGGAGATCAGGTAGATCTGCGTGCCGCGCAGCAGCTCGGCCAGCGCCTGCATGTCCTGCGCCGACAGCATCGCGCCGGACGGGTTGTGCGGGGTGTTGACGATCAGCATGCGTGTGCGCGGGGTGATCGCCGCACGCACGCGGTCCCAGTCGACGGCGAAGGTCTGCGGATCCAGCGACACATGCACGGCCTTGGCACCGGCCAGATCGATCGCCGGTTCATAGCAGTCATAGGCCGGGTCGAGCACGATCACTTCTTCGCCGGCACGCACCACGGCGTGGATGGCGTTGAAGATGGCCTCGGTACCGCCACTGGTGACGGTGATCTCGCTGTCCGCATCCACCTGCGCGCCGTAGCAGTCCAGCGCCTTCTGGGCGATGGCCTGGCGCAGCGGGGCTACGCCGGTCATCGGCGGGTACTGGTTGAGCCCGGCGGCCATCGCCTTGGCCGTCTCATCGATCAGGCGCTGCGGCGCGGAAAAGTCCGGGAAACCCTGGCCCAGGTTGACCGCGCCGTGTTCGGCGGCGAGCTGGGACATCACGGTGAAGATCGTGGTACCGACCTTGGGCAGCTTGGTGGTGGGTTGCATCGGCCTGGACTGTGGGGAACAAGGCCTCCGAGTTTACGCAATCCGCGCGTCGGTAGTGCCGGCCGCTGGCCGGCAACCTCGGCTGGCAGATGGCGAAATTGCCGGCCAGCGGCCGGCACTACCCTGTGAATTCACCGCTACAATTGCCACCGCACTCCGGCATGAAGATCCCTGCCCCTTGGACACCCCTGCATTGCTGGCCGCCAGCGGCCTGAGCTTCTCCCGCAATGACGAGCCGGTGTTCGGCCCGCTGGACTTCCATGTGGACGCCGGCGAAGCCCTGCTGGTGCAGGGTGGCAATGGCGCCGGCAAGACCACCCTGCTGCGCGTGCTGGCCGGCCTGGCCCGGCCCGGGGCCGGCCAGGTGCGGATCGACGGCAAGCCGGCCAGCAACGCCGAGCGTGCGCGCTATGTCGCCTATCTCAGCCACCTGCCGGCGCTGAAGCCGGACCTCGACACGCTGGAGAACCTGCACTTCCTGTGCGGCCTGCACGGCCGCCGTGCGCGGCAGATGCCCGGCAACGCGCTGGCCATCGTCGGCCTGGCCGGTTACGAGGACACTCTGGTACGCCACCTGTCGGCCGGGCAGAAGCGGCGGCTGGCACTGGCGCGCATCTGGCTGTCGCCGGCGCCACTGTGGCTGCTCGACGAACCCTACGCCAACCTCGACCTGGAGGGCATCACTCTGGTCAACCGGATGATTTCGGCGCACCTGCGCGCCGGTGGCGCTGCGCTGGTCACCACCCACGGCGCCTATGCCGCACCGCCGGTGCGCACCCGCCAGCTCGACCTCGGCGGTGCGGCATGATCGCGCCGGGCACCGAACCGGGCCTGTGGCAGACCGCGGGCGCCCTGCTCAAGCGCGACCTGCGCCTGCTCTGGCGCCGCCGCGGCGACGCGCTGCAACCGCTGCTGTTCGCGGTGCTGGTAGTGGTGCTGTTCGCGCTGGCCCAGGGTCGTGAGCCACAACTGCTGGCCGCCACCGCCGGCGCGGTGCTGTGGCTGGCCGTGCTGCTGGCGGGACAGCTGTCGCTGGATTCGCTGTTCCGTTCCGACGCCGAAGATGGCTCGCTGGAACAGTGGCTGCTGGCGCCGGTGCCGCTGGCCTGGCTGGTACTGGTGCGCGTGCTGCTGCACTGGGCCACCACGGCACTGCCGCTGATCGTGGTCAGCCCGCTGCTGGCCGAAATGCTGCATCTGCCGCATGACCAGCTGCCGATGTTGCTGGCATCGTTGCTGCTGGGAACGCCGTTGCTGAGCCTGATCGGTGGCGTGGTCGCTGCACTGACCGTTGGCATCCGGCGCTCTGGTATTCTCGTGGCGTTGCTGTCGTTGCCGCTGTACGTGCCGGTGCTGGTGTTCGGCGCAGGCAGCCTGGCGGCAGCCGGGCGCGGGCAGGATCCGGTCGGTGCGCTGCTGATGCTGGGCGCCGGCCTGCTGGTCGCGCTGGTGCTGGCGCCGCTGGCCACCGCCGCTGCAATACGTATTTCTCTGAGTTGACCGAGCTGAGAGCCAATCCACCCCTGCTGGATAGCCGCCACGCATGAATCCGATTGTCCGCTGGTTCCACCAACTCGGTTCGCCTCCCACGTTCGACCGTTTCGCTGCCCGCTGGTCGCGGGTGTTCTACCTCGCCGCAGTGCCGGTGCTGCTGGTCGGCATGTGGCAGGCGCTGCTGGTGGTGCCGCCGGAAGCCAAGCAGCTGGACAGCTTCCGCATCCTCTACATCCACGTCCCCAGTGCCTGGATGAGCCTGTTCGTGTTCGCGCTGATGGCGCTGTATGCCGCGATCGCGCTGATCTGGCGGATCAAGGTCTGCGAGATCCTGGCCATGGCCTGCGCGCCGATGGGCGCCGGCTTCACCCTCATCACCCTGCTGACCGGCAGCATCTGGGGCAAGGGCACCTGGGGCACCTGGTGGGACTGGGACCCGCGCATGACCAGCGAACTGGTACTGCTGTTCCTGTACCTGGGCGTGATCGGCCTGTACCACGCCATCGAAGACCGCCGCAGCGCCGCGCGCGCCGCTGGCCTGCTGGCCATTGTAGGTGTCAGCCTGCTGCCGGTGATCCGCTATTCGGTGGACTGGTGGGGCGGCCTGCACCAGCGCCAGTCGATCAACGTGTTCGGTGAATCGGCGATCAGCAGCGCGATGATCGCGCCGCTGTGGTGGATGGTGATCGGCACCAAGTTCTGGTTCGCCGGTTCGGTGCTGGCCAAGGCCCGCGCCGACAATCTCGACCGCGAGGCCGGCAAGGCCTGGGTCGGCGGCCGTGTCGATGCCGCGCGCGCCACCCGGGAGGCCCAGCCATGACACACCTGCCCTATGTGATCGGCGCCTACGCCGTATTCGTGCTGGTGCTCAGCGCCGATGCCCTCGGTTCGTGGCTGCGCCTGCGCGTGGCGCGCCGGCTGGCACTGGCCCGCCAGCAGCGGCAGCAGACCCGCGCTGGCAGGCAGGACGCGGCGACGCCGCTGTCGACGGAGCTGGAACGATGACCCCGGTGCAGCGTCGCCGCCTGGTGTGGGTGCTGCTGGCCCTGCTCGCCTCCGGCCTGGCCACCGCGCTGGTGGCGATGGCGCTGGAACGCAACATCGCCTACCTGTACACCCCTTCGGAAGTGCTGCGCGGCGATGTCGATGCACAGTCGCGTTTCCGCTTGGGCGGCATGGTGGTGAAGGGCTCCTTCAACCGCCCGGTCGGCTCGCTGGAGGCGCGCTTCGACGTGACCGACGGCGATGCACAGCTGGCGGTGACCACCTCGCGGATCCTGCCGGACATGTTCGCCGAAGGCACCGCGGTGGTCGCCAGTGGCCGCCTGAAGGACGGCGTCTTCGTCGCCGACGAAGTGCTGGCCAAGCACGATGAGAAGTACGTGCCGAAGGAAGTGGCCGACAAGATGGGCGATGCCCATCGCAAGCACGACGTGCCGGTGACAGCCCCCGAGGTGCGCTGAGTGCTGCCCGAACTGGGTCAGATCCTGCTGTTGTGTGCGTTGCTGGCCTCGCTGCTGCAGGCCGGCCTGCCGCTGGCCGGTGCGCATCGCAACAACGCGGCATGGATGGCAGTGGCGCGGCCTGCCGCCTTCGCGCAGTTGCTGCTGTTGGCCGGCGCCTTCGCGGTGCTGACCACCGCGTTCGTGCAGCAGGATTTCTCGGTGCGCTATGTGGCCGAGAACTCCAATTCGCTGCTGCCGCTGATCTACCGCTATTCGGCGGTGTGGGGCGCGCACGAGGGCTCGCTGCTGATGTGGGCGCTGGTGCTGGCATTGTGGACCGGCGCGGTGGCGCTGTTCTCGCGGCACCTGCCGGCACCGGTGCAGGCCCGCGTGCTGGCAGTGATGGGCGTGGTCAGCGTCGGCTTTCTCGCCTTCCTGATCTTCACCTCCAATCCGTTCCTGCGCCTGAACCCGGCGCCGCTGGAAGGCCGCGACCTCAATCCGCTGCTGCAGGATCCGGGGCTGATCATCCATCCACCGATGCTGTACCTGGGCTACGTAGGCTTCGCGGTGCCCTTCGCATTCGCAGTGGCCGCGCTGCTGGAAGGTCGCGTGGATGCGCGCTGGCTGCGCTGGACGCGGCCGTGGACCAACGTCGCCTGGGGCTTTTTGACCCTGGGCATCGCATTGGGCAGCTGGTGGGCCTACTACGAGCTGGGTTGGGGCGGCTGGTGGTTCTGGGACCCGGTGGAAAATGCCAGCTTCATGCCGTGGCTGGTCGGTGCGGCACTGATCCATTCACAGGCCGTCACCGAAAAGCGCGGCACCTTCGGCAGCTGGACCCTGCTGCTGGCGATCGCCGCCTTCGCGCTGTCGCTGCTGGGCACCTTCCTGGTGCGCTCGGGCGTGCTGACCAGCGTGCATTCATTCGCTGCCGATCCTTCGCGCGGCCTGTTCATCCTGGTGTTCCTGTCAGTGCTGATCGGTGGCAGCCTGCTGCTGTACGCGCTGCGCGCCAGCCAGCTGAGCGTGGATGCCGATGATCCGCGCCGTGGCTTCACCGCCACCTCGCGCGAGACCCTGCTGCTGGCCAACAACCTGCTGCTGGCCACCGCCTGCGCGATGGTGCTGCTCGGCACGCTGTACCCGCTGCTGGCCGATGCGCTGTCGCTGGGCAAGATCTCGGTCGGTCCGCCCTACTTCGGCAGCCTGTTCCTGCTGCTGATGGCACCGATGATCCTGTTGCTGCCGTTCGGCCCGCTGGTGAAATGGCAGCGTGACCAGCCCTCGCGCGCCTTCGCGCTGCTGGCACCCTGGCTGGGCCTGGCGGTATTACTGGGCGCGCTGGCCTGGTGGCAGGCACCGCAGAATGGCTGGAAGGCCGGCATCGGCGTCGCCGCTGCGGCCTGGGTCGCACTCGGCACCGCGCGCTTCGTCTGGCAGCGCCTGCGCGGCAATGGCCGCTTCACCGCCGAGATGCTCGGCATGATCGTCGCCCACGCCGGCATCGCGGTGTTCCTGGCCGGCGCCCTGCTGGTCGAAGCGCTGAACGTGCAGCGCGAAGTGGCGCTGGCGCCGGGGCAGCAGCTGGTGGTCGGTCGCTACGAAGTCCGCTTCGAAGGCGTGGACCATCGCGAAGGGCCGAATTTCATCGCTGATCGGGGCCACCTGCGGGTGTTCCGCAACGGCCGCGAGCAGGCCCTGCTGCATCCCGAGAAGCGCCAGTACGCCAGTGGCGGCCAGGTGATGACCGAGGCCGGCATCGATGCACGCTTCGACGGCGATGTCTACGTGGCATTGGGCGAGCCGCTGGGCAACAATGCATGGGCGGTCCGGGTGCACATCAAGCCGTTCGTGCGCTGGATCTGGCTCGGCGCGCTGCTGATGGCCCTGGGCGGATTCATCACCGCCGCCGACCGCCGTTTCCGTCGTCCGTAGGAGTTCCCATGTCCGAGTCCCCCGCCCCGCGCCCCTCCCGCCCGCTGCCGCCGGTAGCCATCGTGATCGGCGTGCTGTTCTTCTTCGGCCTGCTCGGGCTGATGATCTACGGGGTGATGAAATCGGGCGACCCGCAGCGCGACGTGCTGCCGTCGGCGCTGATCGACAAGCCGGCGCCGGCGTTCGCGCTGCCGGTGCTGCATGACCCGGAAATGATCGTACACAGCGACGAGCTGCGCGGCGCGCCCTATCTGCTGAACGTCTGGGGCAGCTGGTGCGCGGCCTGCCGCGAAGAACACCCGGTACTGACCCGCTTTGCCGAGAGCAAGCGCGTGCGCGTGATCGGCTACAACTGGAAGGATGATCCGACCGACGCGCTGCACTGGCTGGAGCAGCTGGGCAACCCGTTCATGGTGGTGCTCAGCGACGTCGAGGGCCGCACCGCGATCGACTGGGGCGTGACCGCTGCGCCAGAAACCTTCCTGGTTGATGGCAGCGGCATCGTGCGCTGGAAGTACAGTGGCGCGATGACCCAGCGCGTGATCGATGAGAAGCTGATCCCGGCACTGGAGAAGATCGAGAAGGCCCAGGGCAGTGCCGGCAACACCCTGCATACGGCGCCCTGAGCCGATGCGCTGGCTGCTGGCGCTGCTGCTCCTGATGCTGCCGCTGGCCGTGCTGGCCCAGCAGCCGCTGCACGATCCACAGCCGCTGCAGTTCCGCGACGATGCCGAGGAGCGCCGCTTCCATGACCTGGCCGCACAACTGCGCTGCGTGCAGTGCCAGAACCAGTCGCTGGCCGATTCGAACGCACAGATCGCGCAGGACCTGCGCCGCGAGGTGCTGCAGCTGATGCAGCAGGGCCACGACGACGCACAGATCAAGCAGTTCCTGGTCGCCCGCTACGGTGAGTTCGTGCTCTATCAACCACCGTTGCAGCCGGGCACCTGGCTGCTGTGGGGTGGCCCCCTGCTGGTGCTCGGCGCCGGTGCACTGGTGGTGCTGGGCATCGTCCGCCGACGTGGACGCACCGTCGGCGCGGCGCCGGCCGGCAAGGCCGATGAAGGAGACGAATGGTGAACCATTGGCTGCCGGTGCTGGCCGGCCTGGTTGCAGCGCTGATGGCAGCACTGGTGCTGTGGCCGCTGCGCCACCACGGTCGTCGCGGTTTCGTGGTCGGCGTGTTCGCACTGGGCGTGGCCGGTGCCTGCCTGTACCTGCTGGTCGGTGATCCGCGTGCAGCACAGGTACAGCCGACGCCGTCGGTGGCCACCCTGCGCGATGGCGTGCAGGCCCTGCAGGATGCACTGAAGCGCGACCCTCAGCGTGCCGATGGCTGGGCATTGCTCGGGCGTTCGCAGGCCGAACTGGGCAATGCCTCAGCTGCGGCAGACGCCTTCGCGAAGGCCGCCGAATTGGCACCGGATGATCCGGGCGTGCTGGTGGAAGCCGCGCAGGCGCGCGCGCAGGCTGATGCCGGCAAGCAGTTCGATGACACCGCGATGACCTGGTTGCAGCAGGCACGTACACAGGCCCCCGACGCCGAGCGCGCCAGCTGGCTGCTGGGCATCGCCCTGCGCCAACGCGGAAGGAATGCCGAGGCTGCGGACGTGTGGAGCGGCCTGCTGCCGCGACTGGAACCGGCTGCCGCGCAGGCGCTGCAGGCGCAGATCGCGATTGCCCGCGAGGCCGCCGGCCATGCGCCCGATGCTGGCGTTGCGGCGCCACCGGCGCAGCTGCAGGTGCGCGTGCAGCTGCCGGCACTGAACAACGCCGAGTGGCCCGCCAGCACCCAGGTGTTCGTGCTGGCCCGTGCCGTCGGCGGCCCGCCGATGCCGGTGGCCGCTCGCAAGCTGCCGCTGAGCGGATTCCCGGACACGGTCGGGCTGGGCGACGGTGACAGTCCGATGCCAACCGCACCGCTGTCGGCCCATCGCGAAGTGGAAGTGCTGGCACGCATCTCGCGTACTGGTAGCGCCAATCGCAGCGAGGGCGACCTGCAGAGCGTTCCAGTGAAGGTAAGCCTGCCGCATGAAGGCGTGGTGGAACTGCGGTTTCCATAACGCGCCGCCCGGTAGTGCCGGCCGCTGGCCGGCAACCACGCAGGCGCATCAGGATTCATGAGGTTGCCGGCCAGCGGCCGGCACTACCTGCATCGCCGATGGAATCCAGCGTGTCGCCAGCTCCACATGCCGCCCCGCTAGAATGCGTGCATGACCGAATTCATCCCGCCCGGCACCCGCTTCCACGCCCTGCCTTCGCCGTTCCCGTTCAAGCGCGGTGGCGCCCTGCACGGCGCGCGCGTGGCCTACGAGACCTGGGGAACGCTGGCGGCCGATGCCAGCAATGCGATCCTGATCGTGACCGGCCTGTCCCCAGACGCGCATGCAGCGGCCAACGAGGCCAACCCGGCACCGGGCTGGTGGGAAGCGATGGTTGGCCCCGGCAAGCCGATCGATACCAACCGCTGGTTCGTGGTATGCGTGAATTCGCTGGGCAGCTGCAAGGGCTCGACCGGCCCCGCTTCGCTCAACCCGGCCAACGGTGAGCCCTACCGCCTGGACTTCCCCGAGCTGTCGATCGAAGACGGTGCCCGCGCCGCCGTCGACGTCGTGCGTGCACTCGGTATCGAGCGGCTGGCCTGCGTGGTCGGCAACTCGATGGGCGGCATGACGGCCCTTGCCATCCTGATGCTGCATCCGGGCATCGCGCGCAGCCACGTCAACATTTCCGGCAGCGCGCAGGCACTGCCGTTCTCGATCGCGATCCGCTCGCTGCAGCGCGAGGCAATCCGCCTTGACCCGCGCTGGAATGGCGGCCACTACGACGATGCCGAGTACCCCGAGTCCGGCATGCGCATGGCGCGCAAGCTGGGCGTGATCACCTACCGCTCGGCGCTGGAGTGGGATGGCCGCTTCGGCCGCGTGCGGCTGGATTCGGACCAGACCGACGACGATCCGTTCGGCCTGGAATTCCAGGTGGAAAGCTATCTGGAAGGCCACGCACGGCGCTTCGTGCGTTTCTTCGATCCCAACTGCTACCTGTACCTGAGCCGCTCGATGGACTGGTTCGACCTGGCCGAGTATGCCGACGGCAACGTGCTGGCCGGGCTTGCGAAGATCCGTGTGGAGAAGGCGCTGGCGATCGGCGCCAACACCGACATCCTGTTCCCCGTGCAGCAGCAGCAACAGATTGCCGATGGCCTGCGCGCCGGCGGTGCCGATGCGCACTTCATCGGCCTGGAATCGCCGCAGGGCCACGACGCCTTCCTCGTCGATTTCGAGCGTTTCGGCCCGGCCGTGCGCGGCTTCCTCGACGCGCTGTAAGTGGCGTGGCGGCGTAATCTCGCGCTGGCTGCCTTCGGCGCGTTGATCGCGCTGATGATCAGCGGCGTGCTGCCGCTGTGGCTGGGCGGCTGGTGCGTGCTGGCCAGCGCGGTGTCGTTCGGGCTCTATGGCCATGACAAGCGCGCGGCGCAGCGAAAGCAGTGGCGGATTCCCGAGCGCACCCTGCAGCTGCTGGCCTTTGCCGGTGGTTGGCCCGGCGCGCTGCTGGGCCAGGCGATGTTCCGCCACAAGCACCGCAAGGCCGCGTTCCAATGGGTGTTCTGGCTGTGCGTGCTGGCCAACGTGGCCTCGATCGCGGTACTGCTGCGCGAATTTTCGCGATAACCCTCGCCATCGGTAGTGCCGGCCGCTGGCCGGCAACCTCAGACGCTTCAATTGCCGGCCAGCGGCCGGCACTACCGGACCATCGTCACGATTCGCGGATCAACACCCCATCACGCAACCGGTACTGCGCATCGACCACGCCTTCGGGCAGGTCGTCGTGGGTGATCATCAACAGGCTGCGCCCGTCCAGCAACCCGGAGAGATCGTGCAGCAGCGCACGTGCGGTATCCACGTCCAACCCTTCGGTTGGTTCGTCCAGCAGCAGGATCGGCGCGTTGCGCAGCAGCGCCCGCGCCAGCGCCAGCCGTCGCGCCTGGCCGGCCGACATCGTCGCGCCGTTCTCGCCCACCCAGGCCTGCAGGCCACCGTTGCGCTCGGCCCAGTCGCCCAGGCGCACGCGACGGAGGACCGCCCACAAGGCGGCGTCGCTGGCATCGGGATCGCCCAGCCGCAGGTTTTCTGCCACGCTGCCGGCAAACACCGGTGCGTTCTGTGGCAGCCACGCCAGTTGCTGGTGCCACTCAGCCTGGGCGACGTCGCGCAGATCGCGGCCACCATAGGTGATTCGCCCCTGCTGCGGATCCCACAGCCGCAGCAGCAGGCTGGACAGCGTGGTCTTGCCACTGCCGCTGTCGCCGCGGATGGCGATGCGTTCGCCTGGCGCCAGGGTCAGCTGGAGGCCGGACAGCACCGGCCGCGCCGCGCCCGGCCACTGGAAATGCACATCGTCCCAATGCACGCGCGCGGCTTGCGGCACCGGCTGTGGCACTTGCGGATCGTCCACCGTCGGCGGTTGCTCGACGATCGCCTGCAGGCGATCTGCGGCAATGCGCCCGGACTGCAGCGACTGCCAGGCCAGGCCCATGCCGGCCCACAGTTCGATCAACGCCACGGTCAGGAACACGAGGCCCGCCGCCATCTCCGGCGCGATGCGCTGCTGTTCGGCGGCGTGCAGGGCCAACGCCAGCATCGCCACCAGGCCCAGCCCGGCCACCAGGCCGTGCAGGGTCGAGGCCGCGATCAGGCGCCAGCGACGGCGGCGGTCACGCGAGGCCAACTGCTTGGCTGCCACGCGCACCTTCAGCTGCCACGCGGCATCGGCATGCAGCGCGGCCAGATCTCCCGCCCCCTCCAACCCCTCAAAGGCCGCGGTGCGCAATGCGGCGCGATGTGCGGCGCGGTCGGCTTCTTCATCATCGTGGCCACGCACGCCCAGCCACGGCACACCGAAGGCGATCAGCAGCGCCAGCACCGCCAGCAGGACTGCCGCCGACGGCAGGATCAGCGCCGCCGATGCAACCGCCACCACCGACAGCGCACCCAGCGCCACCAGCGGCCCGATCGCACGTACCAGCAGGCCATCAACTTCGCCGATGTCGCCCAGCAGTCGCGCCAGCAACTCGCCGGTACGCGTAGCCCCCAGCCGTGCCGGCGCCAGTGGCAGCGCGCGGCGGAAGAACCAGACGCGCAGATCGCGGGCGATGCGCAGGGTGGCATCGTGGCCCACCAGCTTTTCGAAGTAGCGCGACACGATGCGCGCCATGGTCAAGCCACGGATACCCGCAGACGGCGAGAAGAAATTGAATCCCTGCCCCAGGCCTGCGGCACCGGCCAGCGCGGCCGCGGTGAGGAAACCACCGGACAGGCCCAGCAATGCAGTGCCGGCCAGCATCGTGGTCCACAACAACAGGATCGTCAGCAACAGGCGTGGACGATGACGCAGGAACACCGCGCGCAGCGAATCAGGTGAACGGCTCATGCGCGCACCGCCTGTGCCGGTTCTACCAGGCGGCCTTCCGGCAGCAGCAGGCAACGATCGGCCCAGGCGATCACCGCCGGGCTGTGGGTGGCGACCACCACGCTGCGGCCACGTGCATATGCGGCCAGGCTGCGCAGCAATGCCGCTTCGGTATCGGCATCCAGGAACGCGGTGGGTTCGTCCAGCAGCAGCACCTGCGGATCACGCAGCAGAAGGCGGGCCAGGCCGATGCGACGCGCCTCACCACCGGACAGGCCGAAGCCACGTTCGCCGATCACCGTATCCAGCCCCTGCGGCAGGCGCTGCGCAAACTGCAGTACCTGCGAAGCCTCGGCCACCGCGCGCAGGCGCGCATCGCTGGCGCCGGGATCGGCCAGGCGCAGGTTGTCGGCGATGCTGCCGTGGAACAGGTACGGACGCTGGCTGGCATAGGCCACCTGCACGCCGGGACGCACCTGCAGCTTGCCGGCACGCGGCGGCAGCCAACCGGCCAGCGCCTCCAGCAACGTACTCTTGCCGGACCCGCTGGGACCGACCAGGGCCAGGCGCTGGCCCGGTTCCAGCAGCACGTCCAGATCCTGCAGCACATCGTGCGGCGCGCCCAGCGGACGCAGCACCAGACCCTGTGCCCGCAGCGGCGGCAGCGCGGCCTCGGCCGGCTCCACCGCCAGCGGCGCAGCTTCGTTCTCGATCAGGCCCTGCTCATCGGGCAGCGACTGCAGCAGGCGCTCCACCTCGGCAGCGGCAGCCAGCGCATTGGCACGGTCGTGGTAGTGGGCGGCCAGCCGTCGCAGCGGCGCATAGAATTCCGGCGCCAGCAGCAGGCAGAACAGGCCCGCCCCCAGCGTCGGTACCGTTGCATGCAGCGACATCATGCCCAGATAGCTCAGCCCGAGGTACAGGGCGACCATCGCCACGCTGACCGAGGCGAAGAACTCCAGCACCGTGGACGACAGGAAAGCGATGCGCAGAACCTTCAGGGTGCGCACGCGCACGCCTTCGGCAGCCGCCTCGATCCCCTCCAGCTCAGCCTCGCCGCGGCCATACAGGCGCAGCAGGCCCAGGCCCTTGATGCGGTCGGCGAAATGGCCGCTCATCCGCGCCAGCTCACCCAGCTGCGCGCGGCCGGCCGCTTCGGCCCCCCAGCCCACCAGCATCATGAAGAACGGTACCAACGGTGCAGTGAACAGCAGGATCAGCGCCACCACCCAGTCGACCCAGGCTACGGCGGCCAGGATCAGCAGCGGCACCACCACTACTTCGGTGCGTACCGGCAGGAAACCGCTGTAATAGCTCTCGATCGCATCAGCGTGATGCAGCATCAGTTCGCCCAGTTCGCCGGTGCGGCGCTGGCGCAGCCACAGCGGCCCATGGCCGAGCAGGCGTCCGAACACGCGTTCACGCAGGGCCAACCGCGCGGCATCGGCCACATCACCGGCGGCGGCCTGGGTGGCGCTGCCCAGCAGTGTGCGCGCCACCAGGATCGCCGCCAGACCGCCCAGCACCGGCAACCCCGAGGCCAGCGGCGCACGCTCCACCAGCACCTGCTGCACCAGCCAGGCGATGGCGGCCGCCTGGCCGATCAACAGGGCACCGGACAGGCTGATGCACAGTGCCGCCAGCCGCTGGCGGCCTCGGGCAGGCCGCGCCAGATCGGCCAGCCACGCGCTGCGGGCGCGCCGCTGGCGGGTCGTCTCGGCGTCCTGGGACAGGGCGTCGGGGGTTGTTTCGGCAGCGCTCAAGGGTCTTCACGGGCGACGGGGGAGAAACGGCATTGTAGGCGCAGGCAATGGCCGGCCTCTGCGGCCAGCGGTCGCAGTCTTCATCGGGTTGGCATACGATCAACCGGGGCACCTGTTCATACATTGATCTGGATCAAGGCTGTTTGAAGTAGTCGGTCACATCATTCACGTCGTAGACCACCCTTCCCGCCACCTGCAACGGCACTATCCCACGAGGTAGCCAGGCCATGATTGATCAGACAGTCGTAGAACTGTCGCGGCTGCAATTCGCGCTGACCGCGATGTACCACTTCCTATTCGTACCGCTCACCCTCGGCCTGTCCTTCATGGTGGCCATCATGGAGAGCGTGTACGTGATGACCGGCAAGGAGATCTGGCGCAGGATGACCCTGTTCTGGGGCGTCCTGTTCGGCATCAACTTCGCCATGGGCGTCGCCACCGGCATCGTCATGGAATTCCAGTTCGGCATGAACTGGTCCTACTACAGCCACTACGTCGGTGACATCTTCGGTGCGCCGCTGGCGATCGAAGGCCTGATGGCGTTCTTCCTGGAAGCCACCTTCGTCGGCCTGTTCTTCTTCGGCTGGAATCGCCTGACCAAGGTCAAGCACCTGATGGTGACCTGGCTGATGGCGTTGGGCACCAACCTGTCGGCGATCTGGATCCTGGTGGCCAATGGCTGGATGCAGAACCCGACCGGTGCGGTGTTCAACCCGGAAACCATGCGCATGGAAGTGGTCGACTTCATGGCGGTGGTGTTCAACCCGGTGGCGCAGGCCAAGTTCGTGCACACCGTCAGCGCCGGCTACGTGACCGGTGCGGTGTTCGTGATGGCGATCAGTGCCCTGTTCCTGCTGCGCAACAAGCACAAGGACCTGGCCCGTCGTTCGTTCGCGGTGGCCGCAGCGTTCGGCCTGCTGTCATCGCTGTCGGTGGTGGTGCTGGGTGACGAGAGCGGTTACGCCGCCAGTGAACACCAGAAGATGAAGCTGGCCGCGATCGAAGCGATGTGGGAGACCGAGCGTGCGCCGGCCGACTTCACCGCCTTCGGCATCCCGAACCAGGACACCCACCAGAACGACTATGCGGTGAAGATCCCCTACCTGATGGGCCTGATCGCCACCCGTTCGTTGAACCAGCCGATTCCAGGCATCCTGGAACTGGTCGAGCGCGCCGAACACCGCGTGCGCGGCGGCCAGCTCGCCTACGGCGCGCTGGAACGCCTGCGTGCGAACAAGAACGACGTGGAAGCACGCGAGATGTTCGACCGCCACTGGCAGGACCTGGGCCACGGCCTGCTGCTCAAGCGCTACCGCGATGACATCCTCAACGCCACCCCGCAGGAGATCTCGCAGGCGGCGATGGATACCGTGCCGCGCGTGATGCCGCTGTTCTGGACCTTCCGCGTGATGGCCGGCCTGGGCTTCTACCTGATCGCCTTCTTCGCGCTGGCCTTCTACTACTCGTGCCGCAACAACTTCCAGGACAAGCGCTGGTTCCTCAAGCTGGCCCTGTGGACGCTGCCGGCACCGTGGATCGCGATCGAGTGCGGCTGGTTCGTGGCCGAGTATGGTCGCCAGCCGTGGGCGGTCGATGGCGTGCTGCCGACCTTCTATGCGGCATCGGGCCTGGCCCTGCATGAAATCGTGCTGACCCTGGCCGGCTTCACCGCGATCTACACCGCGCTGATCGTGGTCGAGATCAAGCTGATGCTCAAGGCGATCCGCAAGGGTCCGGACGAGTTGCTGCCTTCGCTGCAGTCGCCCCAGCCGCATGCTTCCCACAATGCCTCGGCGCCCGCCGCCGGCCAGGCCTGAGGCAGGAGAACCAAGATGGACTTCATTCTTCTGGACTACACCACGCTGCGCGTGATCTGGTGGCTGCTGCTCGGCATCCTGCTGATCGGTTTCGCCGTGATGGATGGTTTCGACCTGGGCGTGGGCACCCTGCTGCCCTTCGTCGCCCGCACTGATGCCGAACGCCGCCGGGTGATCAACACCATCGGCCCGGTCTGGGAAGGCAACCAGGTGTGGCTGATCCTGGGCGGTGGCGCGATCTTCGCCGCTTGGCCGCCGCTGTATGCGGTCAGCTTCTCTGGCTTCTACCTGGCGATGTTCGTGATCCTGTTCGCCCTGATCCTGCGTCCGGTCGGCTTCAAGTTCCGCAGCAAGATGCCCAGCGAACGCTGGCGCAACACCTGGGACTGGGCGCTGTTCATCGGTGGCTTCATTCCCGCACTGATCATGGGCGTAGCCGTGGGCAACGTGTTGTTGGGCGTTCCGTTCCATTTCGATGACAGCATGCGCATCTTCTACACCGGCTCGTTCTTCGGCCTGCTGATGCCCTTCGCGCTGCTGGCCGGCCTGCTCAGCGTGTCGATGCTGGTCGCCCACGGTGCGGCCATGCTGGTGATCAAGACCGACGGCCCGGTGGCCGATCGTGCGGCCCGCTTCGGCAGCATCGCGGCAATCATCGCCTTCGTGCTGTTCGCAGTGGGTGGCGCCTGGGTGGCCTTCGGCCTGCCGGGTTACCAGATCACCTCGCAGGTGGTTACCGATGGCGCCACCAATCCGCTTCTGAAGACCGCCGAACTCGGCGCCGCCGGTGGCTGGATGCGCAACTACAGCGCGATGCCGGCCACGATCCTGGCCCCGCTGCTCGGCCTGGCGGGCCTGCTGGCCAGTGCGGTGCTGCTGCGTGCCCGTCGTGGTGGCCTGGCCTTCATCGCCTCCGGTGCGGCCATCGCCGGCATCATCCTGACCGTCGGCTTCGCCATCTTCCCGTTCCTGCTGCCGTCCTCGAGCCAGCCCACCTCCAGCCTGACCGTGTGGGATGCCTCGTCCAGCCACCTGACCCTGTGGATCATGCTGCTGGCCACGGCGGTGTTCCTGCCGATCATCCTCGCCTACACCACCTGGGTGTACCGCGTGCTGAAGGGCAAGACCACCACCGAAGAGATGGGCAACAACCCGAACGCCTACTGATTGCCGGTGTGCCGGCCGACGGTCGGCACACCCTTGAACAAAGGAGATTGACCATGTGGTATTTCGCCTGGATTCTCGGTGCCGGCCTCGCCTCGACGGTGGCCATCCTCAACGGCATGTGGTTCGAAGCCCGCGAGCAGAACCGCATCGAGAACGAAAATCGTCGCTGAGCTGTAAAAAAACCTTGCCGCCCTGGCCTTCACACGGTATCTTAGGCGGCTCCTTCGGGGTGTAGCTCAGTCTGGTAGAGCGCTACGTTCGGGACGTAGAGGTCGCAGGTTCGAATCCTGTCTCCCCGACCACTCACGTGGTCGCATTGAAGCCTGGTGAAGTCATCCAGGCTTTTTTGTTCCCTGAGGTGGCACTGCTTCGGCGGTGTGAAGAAAACAGCATTCACCCCTTGCCGCCATCGGGGTGAATCGCTAGAATAGGCGGCTCCCTTCGGGGTGTAGCTCAGTCTGGTAGAGCGCTACGTTCGGGACGTAGAGGTCGCAGGTTCGAATCCTGTCTCCCCGACCACTTCGGTGGTCACCAAGAAGCCTGGAAGACATCACTGTCCTCCGGGTTTTTTTGTACCCCGCGCCAGGCCGCCCGCATGACGGGACCTTGCCGGAGCGCACACGTACAATGGCCGCGCTGCCGGCCCACCTGCTGCCCCCACCCCCACCTGCCGCTTCGGCGTAGACCGATGCCGGCGCTGCATGCCGTTGCTGCGGCGTGCGACACCTGCAAGGACCATCGATGAGTTCCTCCACTTCCGATTCGCCGTCGCTGCTGCACGGTCGCGTCCTCGCGTTTGCCGCGATCCTGCTGGCAGCAGTCAACCTGCGCACTGCGGTCACCTCGATCACCCCGCTGCTGGACGTGCTCGGCCAGCAGTTCGGCTTCGGCACCACCATGACCGGCGTGCTGGGCATGCTGCCGACCGCCTCGTTCGCGCTGTTCGGCGTGGCCACGCCGGCACTGGCGCGGCGCCTGGGCCTGGAACGCACCACACTGCTGGCGATGGCGATGGCGATGGCAGGCCTGCTGCTGCGCTCCAGCGCCGGCAACGTCGGCACGCTGCTGCTGGGCTCGGTAATCGCGCTGGCCGGCATGGGCATCGGCAACGTGGTGGTGCCGCCGCTGGTGAAGCGTTACTTCGCCAACAAGGTCGGCACCATGAGCACGCTCTACATCAGCGTGCTGCAGCTGGGCACGATGCTGCCGGCGCTACTGGCAGTACCGATGGCCAACGCTGCAGGCTGGCGCGTGTCGCTGGGCATGTGGGCGCTGCTTGCACTGGCCGCCGCGCTGCCGTGGCTGCTGCTGGCCAGGCGCGCACCGAAGCCGCTGGCCGACGCCGCCGATCCCACCGCGCAGCCGCACGGAAAGGTCTGGCGCACGTCGCTGGGCTGGAGCATGACGCTGATGTTCGGCATGACCTCGCTGATGACCTATTCGATGTTCACCTGGCTGCCGCGCATCGTGGTCGAGGCCGGTGGCACGCCCGCGTTCGGCGGCGTGATGGTGGCCGTGTTCTCGGCACTGGGCCTGCTGCCGTCACTGGTCATTCCGTCGATGGCGGTACGCATGCAGAACCCGTTCCCGCTGGTGCTGATCGGCTTCTTCTCGTTCGTGATCGCCTTCACCGGGCTGCTGCTGGCGCCGATGAAGGCGCCCCTGCTGTGGGCCTGCCTGCTCGGCGTCGGCCCGTCCACCTTCCCGCTGGCGCTGACCCTGATCAACCTGCGCACCCGCACCCCGGCCGGCTCGGCCGCGCTGTCGGGCTTCATGCAGGGCGTGGGCTACAGCTTCAGCTGCCTGGGCCCGTTCCTGGTCGGCTGGCTGCATACCGTCAGCAATGGCTGGACGCTCCCGTTCAGCTTCCTGTTCGGCTGCGCCACCCTGATGCTGTGCGCTTCGTGGGTCGCCTGCAAGCCCCGCAAGCTGGAAGATCTCTGGTAGCCCGGCCGGGGCCGCCAGACGGCCCCGCCTACCGCTCGTCAGACACCGGGCAATCTTGACGCCGGACTGACAATTGCGGGCGGATAGTGCCCACGAATGCCCTTCCTTGCCGCGTGCCGGCATCGGGCATGGGGGCGGCGGCGCCGCCCAGGCCACCACTCGGTGTGCGGGGGACTCTCGTTTCAGACAAGACATTGCAGGTCGCTGTCCGGGTTGTATCCGTCTTCAATGGGCGGGAATGCACGAAGGGAGTGACGCAGGCCACGGCCACGCCAAATACTGGCATGTGATTTGCGTCACATTTTCACAGGTTGTCTGGTTCGGAAGCCAAGGGGGTCCCCAATGGTCGTCCACCGCCGGCTGGCGCTCTGCGTCGGCCTCGCATGCACCGCTCTGGCCTGGGCCAGCGGCGCGGCTCCGACCGACCGCGACGCGGCCCTGGCCGAGATCGGCCGCTACCGCGACCAGGCCCGTTGGCTGGATGCGCTCGGCGCAATCGAGCGCGCCAGCCAGCAGCAGCCCAACGACGATCTGCTGTTCAAGCTGCGCGTGCTGACCCTGGGCGACATCGGCAATGCCTGGCGCGCCTGGGAGCTGTACCAGCAGCGGCCGCAGCTGT
This sequence comes from Stenotrophomonas sp. T8, assembly GCF_051853085.1. Taxonomy (NCBI): domain Bacteria; kingdom Pseudomonadati; phylum Pseudomonadota; class Gammaproteobacteria; order Lysobacterales; family Lysobacteraceae; genus Stenotrophomonas; species Stenotrophomonas sp. T8. The sequence goes on from NZ_CP195329.1 coordinate 2,601,676, forward strand.
TCGACGACGCCCAGAAGCAGCGCCTGGAAGGCGACTACCTGGCCAAACTCGTGGTCTGGAGCCTGGCCTACAGCAGCAGCGAGGACAGCCGCCTGGAAGAAGCCGAGTCGACCCTGGCGCGCATGCAGCGCTACGTTGGCGGCGAAGGCACCCCACCCTCGCAGGCGCCACTGCGCATCCGCATGGACCGGCTGATCCTGCTCAACCGGCTGGGCCGCCATGTACAGGTGCGTGCGGAAGCACGAGCCCTGCAGGCCGAAGGCCACACCCTGCCCGACTACGTGCTGCCTGCCGTGGGCGATTCGTTGATGGGCACCCTGCACCCGGAAGAAGCCATTCCGGTACTGCAGGCGGCCGTCGCTGGCGATCCGGCGCGCGACGCCTCGCATTCGGAACTGGCCTACGCCTACCTGGAAAGCGAGCAGCAGGAAAAGGCGATCGACCTGCTGCAGGCATGGCGCGACAAGGAGCCGGCGTGGCGCTGGAGCAATGGCAAATCACCGTACGCGAACTGGTCACGCTACGAGGCCGATCTCAACCTGGCAATGGTGCGCGCTTACAGCGGCGACCTGGTCACTGCGCAGCACGATCTGGAGTCGATGGTGGACATCGCAGCCGGCAACGGAGGCCTGCAGAGTGCGCTGGGCAGCGTCTACATGATGCGCGGCTGGCCACGCAGGGCACTGCAGCGACAGCAGATGGCACACGCGCTGGACCCGCGTGACATCGAACCGCGGCTGGGCATGGAAGAGGCCTACGTCGCCCTGCAGCGCGACGACCTGGCGCGACCGCTGCACGATGACCTGGTCGCACGCTATCCCACCCAACCGGCCGTCGAACGCATGGACCAGGCCTGGCGTGCGCATCGCGGCTGGCAGCTGAAGGCATGGACCGACATCGGCCGCAGCTCCGGTGGCGGTGGCACCTCGCCACTGGGCAACAACGATCGCCACTACGGTGTGGAAGTGGAGACACCGATCCTTGATGACCGCTGGCGGTTGTTCGCCCTGGCCGACCGGCGCTCGACCGATTTCCAGGACCAGCGCATCGATCCCCTGTGGCTGGGTGCGGGCGTGCGCTACCGCTTCGGGCAGCTGGATGCGGAAGCGGCCGTCCTGCGCGCCAACGACCACATCGGCGATACCGGCCTGCGGGCCGGCGTCGGCTGGCAGTTCAACGATTACTGGCACGCCGGCCTGGTGGCCGCGCGCAATGATCCAGAAGCCTCGATGCAGGCGCGCGCGGCCGGCATCACCGCCGACAGCATGAGCGCACAGGTGGACTACCGGCGCAGCGAGCTCACCCACTGGACGTTCGGCGCCAGCCGCTTCCGCTATGACGATGGCAACCACCGCGAACTGTTCAGCACCCGCCTTGAACAGCGCCTGCTGACCCGCCCGCGCTGGCTGATCGATGGCCTCGCCAGTGCCTACACCAGTCGTGGCAGCCGCGACGATGCGCCCTACTTCAACCCGAAGCGCGACCGCATGGTCGAGATCGGGCTGCGCATCGACCAGCAGCTGTGGCGGCACTACGAACGCCACTTCCGCCACCGGCTGACGGTCTCGCTGGGCGACTACTGGCAGGACGGCTTCGGCAGTGCGCTGGTGCCGTCGGTGTCGTACATGCACGAATGGCAGCTGGGCCCGGGCCGCGTGTTCGAGTACGGCGTGCGCTGGTCGCGGCCGGTCTACGACGGCCACCGCGAGCGTCATATCGGCTTCGAAGCCGCACTGCGCTGGGGAGACTGACATGGCCTGCTTCCTGCGACTGATCGTGCTCCTGCTGCTGGCCATCACGCCACCGGCCTTGGCGCAGCAGGCCGCGCATCTCGATGCGATCGACAATGGCCTGCTGATCCTCAGCTACCACGACATCCGCGACCAGGTCGCGGCCAAGGGCGATGCCGATACCTATGCGGTGAGCACGCAGAACTTTGCCGCACACCTGGACTGGCTGGGCGCGCATGGCTATCACCCGGTCTCGCTGTCGCAGGTGATCGATGCCTCGCAGGGGCGGGCCACGCTGCCGCCCAAGCCTGTGCTGCTGACCTTCGATGACGGCCTGCGCAGCGTCTACGACAAGGCCTTCCCATTGCTGCAGGCCTACCGCTACCCGGCGCTGGTGGCGGTGATCACCGACTACGTGGACATGGCTCCGGGCCGCACCATCGACTACGGCTACCGGCCGTTCGGCCGCGATGACTTCGTCACCTGGGCGCAGCTGAAGCAGATGCACGACAGCGGCCTGATCGAAGTGGCCAGCCACACCGACGACCTGCACCACGGCGTGCTCGCCAATCCACAGGGCAATTCAACGCCCGCCGTGGTCACCCGCATCTACAGCCCGGCCACGCACAGGTACGAGACTGAAACGCAGTATGAGCAGCGCCTGCGCGCCGATCTCTCGCGCAGCGTGCAGCGCATCAAGCAGCACCTGGGCGTGCGCCCGCGCGCCATCGTCTGGCCATACGCCGCCTACAACCAGTTGAGCAACGACATCGCCGAACAGCTGGGCATGCCGGTGTCCTTCGATCTGGAGGGCCGCAGCACGCCGGTGGCCAGCGACCTGCATGGTCTGGCGCGCTTCCTGGTCAGCGACAACCCGACCGTGGAAGGGCTGGCCTACGAGCTGCGCCGCGATGTCGCGCTCGATGGCATCCGTGCCCTGCAGATCGACCTGGATGATGTCTACGACGCAGACCCGACGCAGCAGGCACGCAACCTCGATGCGCTGGTCGAACGGGTCAAGCGCATCGCGCCGACGCACGTCTACCTGCAGGCATTCGCCGATCCGGACGGCAACAACACTGCCGATGCGCTGTACTTCCCCAACCGTCACATGCCGATGCGGGCGGACCTGTTCAGCCGCGTCGCCTGGCAACTGAAATCCCGCGCCGGCGTGAAGGTCTACGCATGGCTGCCGGTGCTTGGCTTCGAGCTGCCCGACCTGGCGCAGCGCAAGGCGCTGGCGATCCGCAACGGCGATCCCGATGGCATGTACCGGTTGGACTTCACCAACCCGAAGGCCCGCCAGATCATGCTCGACATCTACGAGGACCTGGCGGTCAATTCCTACTTTGAAGGCCTGCTGTTCCATGACGACGGCTACCTGCGCGACACCGAGCTGCCGACACTGGCAGCCGGGGGCGATGGCAGCGCGCGCACGCAGGCGCTGATCAGCTTCACCCTGGCGCTGCGCGACAGCGCGCAACGCTGGCGCCCGAAACTGGCCACCGTGCGCAACCTGTACGCTGAGCCGGTGCTCCGCCCGCAGAGCGAGGCCTGGTTCGCGCAGCGCCTGGACCTGTTCAACAAGGCCTATGACCAGACCGCGCTGATGGCGATGCCGTGGATGGAAGGCAGCCAGCACCCCGAGCGCTGGCTGGACCAGCTGCTGGCCGCAGTACGCGCACATGACCCGCAGCTGCAGCACACCCTGTTCGAGCTGCAGACCGTCGATTGGCGCAACGGGCAACCGATTCCCGCCGAGCGCCTGCGCGCACAGATCCGCCAGTTGCAGGCGCAGGGCGTGCACCACTTCGCCTGGTACCCGGACGATTTCATCGCCGACCAGCCCTCCACCCGCGATGCCCGCGCGGCGATGTCCGCCGGCACCTTCCCGTACCCGGAGAAGTGACATGGACATGCATCCGCTGCTGCAGGTCCTGTTCCAGTTCGCCTTCTACTACCCGATGGTGATGGCGTTCTTCTGGATGTCCGGCGGCCTCTACTACTACTACCGGCGCGAACGCCACTCGCGGCCGCGCAACGACCCTCCATTGATGGTCGATCCGCCCTTCGCGAGCCTGCTGGTGCCCTGCCACAACGAGGCAGAGAACCTGGATGACACACTCACTGCGGCGCTGGCCCAGCGTTACCCCGCCGACTACGAAGTGATCGCCATCGATGATGGCAGCAGCGATGACACCGGCGCGCGGCTGGATGTGCTGGCGGCAAGGCACCCGCGGCTGCGCGTATTGCACCTGGACCGTAACCTGGGCAAGGCCAATGCGCTGCGCATGGGCGCACTGGCCGCTCGCTCGGAGTACCTGGTGTGCATCGACGGCGATGCAATGCTGGAGGAACATGCGCTGCACTGGATGGTCTGGCACCTGGTCAGCGGCAACCGGGTCGGTGCGGTCACCGGCAACCCGCGCATCCGCAACCGCTCCACCCTGCTCGGGCGCCTGCAGGTGGCCGAGTTTTCCTCGATCATCGGCATGATCAAGCGCGCGCAGCGCGTATACGGGCGCATCTTCACCATCTCCGGGGTGATCGCCGGCTTCCGCCGTACCGCCCTGCACCAGGTGGGCTGGTGGTCGGATGACATGGTGACCGAGGACATCGACATCAGCTGGCGCCTGCAGCGCGCGCACTGGGACATCCGCTACGAACCCAATGCGCTGTGCTTCATCCTGATGCCGGAGACCCTCAAGGGCCTGTGGCGGCAGCGCCTGCGCTGGGCCCAGGGCGGCGTGGAGGTGATGCTGCGTCACGCGCGCTCGCTGCTGCACTGGAAAGAGCGACGCATGTGGGGCGTGCTGCTGGAATACGTGCTGAGCGTGATCTGGGCCTACACCATGTTGTTCATCGTGCTGCTGTGGGCACTGGGCAAGTTCATCGAGCTGCCGCCGCAGCTGCATATCGCCAGCCTGCTGCCGCAGTGGCATGGCGTGATCCTGGCGCTGGTCTGCCTGCTGCAGTTCGCCAGCAGCCTGATCATCGACCGGCGTTACGAAACACAGATTGGACGCAACTATTTCTGGGTCATCTGGTACCCGATGGCGTACTGGCTGATCAGCCTTTCCACCACCCTGGTGGCGCTGCCGAAGACACTGCTGCGCCGTCGCAGCAAGCGCGCCACCTGGACCAGCCCTGACCGGGGGATCCGATGAACGCGCAACGCCCCTCCAACCGCTTCGACTCACGGATGATCCGCAAGCCACACCGCCAGCCGCGCTTCCAGCGCACCGCCTGGGGATTCGTCACCCTGGCGTTCTGGGGCTTCTACTTCTACCTGTGGGCGCCCCTGGTGACACTGTTCTCGTGGTTGGTTGGCGGCCAGCTGGCCTGGCAGCAGTTGTACGAACGGCAAAGCCAGTTCGATCCCTACGTGCTGGTGGCATTGCCGCTGATGCTGTTGTGCGCCAGCGTGCTGCTGATCGGTTGGGCCGAGTACAACCGTGCCCGCTTCCGTGGCCGCGAGCGCCGCCTGCCGCGGCCACTGGCCAGCCTCAACGAAGTAGCCGCCGATCTGGGTGCCAGCACCGGCCTGGCCGAACGCCTGATGAGCTGCAAGGCCGCCACGCTGCACATGGATGATCACGCACGCCCGGTCGGCATCCGCCGCGAGGTGGTGTAGCCCGACAGCCCGGTGGATGCCGGCCTTGGTCGGCACCGGGGTCTGCCGCGAAGAACATCCACGCATGGCGTGGATCCACTTATGTGCGCGTCTGCCCTTCGCCACGCACCACGAAACGTTCGACAGTGAGCGCTTCCAGACCCATCGGGCCATAGGCATGCAGGCGCGTGGTGGAAATGCCGATTTCGCTGCCCAGGCCCAGCTGGCCACCATCGGAGAAGCGCGATGAGGCATTGACCATCACCACCGCCGAGCGCAGCGCAGTAACGAAACGCTCGGCATGGCCGGCGTCTGCGGTCGCGATCACTTCGGTGTGATCGGAGGTATAGCGGCGGATGTGCGCGATGGCCGCATCGAGGTCGTCCACCACGCGCACGGCCAGCACAAGGTCGAGGAACTCGGCGGCGTAGTCCTCCTCGGTCGCCGCCGTGCTGCCCGGCAGCAGCGGCTGCGACTGCGCATCGGCGCGCAGCTGCACGCCACGCTGGCCGAGCGCCTGCGCCACGCGCGGCAGGAAGGAATCGGCTACGTCACGGTGTACCAGCAGTGTCTCCAGCGAATTGCAGGCGGCTGGCCGGCTGCACTTGCCATCCACCAGCAGGTCGATGGCCTTGCCCAGGTCGGCGCTGGCATCCACGAACAGATGACAGACACCCTTATAGTGCTTGATCACCGGCACCCGCGCATGCTCGGCAACGAAACGGATCAGGCCTTCGCCACCGCGCGGAATCGCCAGGTCGATCAGCTCATGCAGCTGCAGCAGTTCCAGCATCGCCTCGCGGCGCAGGTCAGTCAGCACGGTCACGGCGGCCGGCGGTACCCCGTTGGCCTTCAACGCACCGGCGAGTGCCTGCGCGATCGCGGTGTTGGAGTGAATTGCCTCGGAACCACCGCGCAGGATCACGCCGTTACCCGCCTTCAGGCACAGCGCCGCGGCTTCGGCGGTCACGTTCGGGCGCGCCTCGTAGATCATCGCGATCACGCCCAGCGGCACGCGCACCTTCTGCACGCGGATGCCGTTCGGGCGCACGTCATCGCGGGTGACCTCGCCGACAGGATCTGGCAATCCAGCCACTTCGCGCACGGCTTCGGCCATCGCGAACAGGCGCGGCGGGTCCAGTGCCAGACGATCGAGCATGGCGCTGCCCACGCCCTTCTCGCGCGCGGCGGCGAGGTCACGTGCATTGCCGGCCAGGATCAACCCTGCATTCACTTCCAGCGCCTGCGCCATCGCCAGCAGCAGCGTGCGTCGTGCCGCACTGTCCAGGCCGGCAACGATCTGCGCCGCATCACGGCAGGCACGCGCCTGCGCTTCGATCTCGCTCATCGGTGTGTCCTTCAATCCGGTCATGGCAGCACCAGGTCGTCGCGATGGACGACGCTGCCGCCGTAGTTGTAGCCGAGCACGGCCTGGATGTCGCGCGAATGGTGGCCGGCAATCCGGCGTACGTCGTCGGCAGCATACTGGCTGACGCCACGGGCCACGCAGACACGGCCCTGCGGCGCGTTCCAGCACACCTGTACCATATCGCCGCGGCGGAACACGCCCTCTGCACCGGTGATGCCACCGGGCAGCAGCGAGGCGCCCTTCTCGCGCATCGCCTGTGCCGCACCGGCATCGATGACGATCACGCCCTCGGCCAGCGGTGCATGCCGCAGCCAGTGCTTGCGGGCGGCCTCGCGGCTGCGTGCGGCATGGATGCGGGTGCCGAACAGGCGATCCTGCGCCAGCGCGCGCACCACGTCACCGCTGCGGCCATTGAACAGATAGGTTTCGATGCCCAGGCGCCCGGCCTTCGCCGCCGCCTCCAGCTTGGTCCTCATGCCGCCGGTACCGGCGCGCGAGCCGGCGCCGCCCGCCATCGCCAGCACCTCGTGACCCAGCTCCGGCACGTCGTGCAACGGCCGCGCATCGGCCACGGTGCGCGGGTCGGCGCTGTACAGGCCATCGATGTCGGTGGCGATGAACAGCGCATCGGCGTCGACCAGCGCCGCCACGGTGGCAGCCAGGTTGTCGTTGTCGCCGAGCTTGAGCTCATCCACCGACACGGTGTCGTTCTCGTTGACCACCGGCAATGCGCCCAGGCGCAACAGTTCACTCAACGTGGCGCGTGCATTGAGGTAGCGGCGGCGGTTGCGCAGGTCGTCGTGGGTCAGCAGCACCTGCGCCACCGGGCGCTCGAAGAAGCGCTGCCAGAGCCCGATCAGCTGTGCCTGGCCGAGCGCGGCCAGGGCCTGCCTCGCCGCCATCGCCGCGCCAGGCTCATCGGCCCGAGGCAGGATTGCGCGCCCGGCAGCGACCGCGCCGGAAGACACGATCACCACCTCGCGCCCGGCCAGGACATTGGCTGAGACGAACTGCGCCAGGCCCAGCGCGTGGCGTGGCGACAGGCCGCCGCCATCGGCTGCCAGCAGACTGCTGCCAACCTTGAGTACCGCACGCCGCCACGGCGGCAGCGCTTGTTCGGGGAACGGCGAGGCGACATGGGCAGCGTGCTGGATCATCGGTCAGGCTCTCAGCGGGTGTTCCATTCGTGCACGGTCAGGTCGGAGGCCTGCATCGTCACCAGCGGATCGGTGGCGACGATGGCCTGCGCCTGCGCCAGGCTGTCCACGTTGCACAGCACGTAGGCGCCACCGCTGCCATCGGCGAAGCCACCGGTCAGCTGCAGCTTGCCCTGCGCCTGCAACGCATCGAGGAAATCGCGATGCGGCTGCACCGCTGCATCGTTGAAGTCCGACCGGCGCATGGCCAACACCAGGTAGACCGTGCCCGCCATCAGGACAGCGCCTGCCAGCGCGCGCGCAGTTCGTCCAGGCGCAGGTCAGCGGCCGAGCCCGGCGATACACGCGCAGCCAGGCTGCCTTCCGGCGTGCGTCCCTGCCCTGCGCTGTCGGCACCGGCCGCAGCCGCCTTGTAGGCCTCGCGGAACGGCACACCGGCCACGGCCGCTTCCACCGCCACGTCGGTGGCATACATGCCCGAATCGATCGCCGCACGCAGCCTGTCGTCGCGCCATTCCAGGTTGGCCAGCAGCGCCGGCAGCAGCTCCAGCGCGGCCAGGCCACGGCCGAAGCCGTGGAAGATGGCACCCTTGGACGACTGCAGGTCGCGATGGTAGCCGGACGGCAGCGACAGCAGCTGCTCGATCTCGGTGCGCGCAGCGGCGACGCTGGCGTGGGTGGCGCGCATCAGCTCGATCACATCCGGATTGCGCTTGTTGGGCATGATCGAACTGCCGGTGGTGTACTGCGCCGGCAGCGCGACGAAGCCGAACTCGGCGCTGGTGAACAGCGACAGGTCCCACGCAATGCGGCGCAGGTCCAGCGTGGCGCCACCGAGCGCTTCCAGCGCGGCCAGCTCGAACTTGCCGCGCGACAGCTGCGCGTAGATCGGCGAGACCTGCATGCGCGCGAAGCCCAGCGCGGCGGTGGTGTGCTCGCGGTCCAGCGGCAGGTTCACGCCGTAGCCGGCGGCGGTGCCGAGCGGATTGGCATCGACCAGTGCATGGGTGTCACGGGCGCGGATGGCGTTGTCGATGAAGGCCTCGGCCCAGCCCGCCCACCACATGCCGGCCGAGGACACCACGGCACGCTGGATGTGGGTATAACCGGGAATCGGCAGGTCCTTCTCGGCCTGCGCGCGGTCCAGCGCGACCTTTGCCACTTCGGTGCTGAGCTGGGCAACGCGCTGCAGCTTCTCCTTCAGCCACAGGCGCGTGGCGACCAGGATCTGGTCGTTGCGGCTGCGGCCGGTGTGGATCTTGCGACCCGCATCACCAAGGCGTTCGGTCAGGCGCGCTTCGATCGCCGAGTGGCCATCCTCGTACTGCGTATCCAGCACGAAGCGGCCTTCGCGGAAGTCCTGCGCCAGGATCTCCAGTTCGCGCAGAAGTCCGGCAAGCTCATCGGCACTGAGGATGCCGATGTGCTGCAGGCCCTGCGCATGCGCGGCGCTGGCAGCGATGTCATGCAGGAAGAACTCGCGGTCGAGGATCACGTCGTCGCCGGCGAGGAAGGACTGGATCCGGGCGTCGACAGCGACGCCGGGCTTCTGCCAAAGAAGGTCTGCCATGGGGGCTCCGGAAGGCGTGTTCAGTGCGGGATCGACGTCAGTTCGTCGATGCCCAGCGCGAGGTTGAGGTTCTGCATGGCCTGGGTGGCCGCGCCCTTCAGCAGGTTGTCCAGCGTCGCCACCACCACCACGCGCTTGCCGCCCGGCGCGAGCGTGAAGCCACCGACCTGGGCACCGTGGCGGCCGGCGATGCGGCTGACCCACGGCGCTTCGTCCACCACCTCGATCAAGGGTTCAACGGCATAGGCCTGCTGGAAGCGCTCGACGATCTGCTCGCGGGTCTGTACGCGGTTCAGCCACAGGTTGGCGGTCAGCGTGATGCCCCGGAAGTGCGGCGCGACGTGCGGCATGAACTCGACCGCCACGCCCAGCTGTACGGACACCTCGCGCTCGTGCACGTGGTTGGTCAGCGCGTAGGGCATCAGGTTGTCGGCCAGCAGTTCGACGTTGTTCTTGTCCGACGGCGTAGTACCGGCACCGGAGTAGCCGGAGACACCGAAGCACTGCGGCGGACCCGCCAGCAGGTCCAGCAGCGGATGCACCGCCAGCTGCATCGCGGTGGCATAGCAGCCCGGGTTGCTGATGTGCTTCTGGCCGTTGTACCGGCCGCGGGTCAGCTCCGGCAGGCCGTAGTACCAGCTGTTGTCGAAACGGTAGTCGGCCGAGAGGTCGACGATGACGGTGTCCGGCTTCGCGGTTTCAAGCGCGGCCACGAACGGCGCGGCCAGGCCGTTGGGCAGGGCCAGGATCACCGCGTCCACGCCCTTGGCCGCCACCGCATCGGCGTCCAGGTTTTCGTACTGCAGCTCGCCCTGGAATTCCGGGTGGTGGTCGGACAGGCGCTGCCCGGCGCGCTCGCGCGAAGAGACGAAGGCCAGTTTCAGGCGCGGATGCGCGGCCACCAGCTTGATCAGCTCGGCGCCGGTATGGCCGCGGGCACCGACGATGCCCAGGGTAAAAGTCGAATCGTTCATGCGTGACTGTCCAGGCGGTACTGCAGGTGGCGCTTCACGCCCTGCCATTCCGCATCGATGATGGAGAAGATGACGGTGTCGCGCGGCGTGCCGTCGGCGTGCCGCTTGTGGTTGCGCAGCACGCCATCCTGCTTGGCGCCGAGGCGGGCGATGGCGGTGCGCGAGGTGACGTTGAACCAGCTGGTTTCCAGCACCACGCTGATGCAGCCCATGGACTCGAAGGCGTGCTGCAGCAGCAACAGCTTGGCCTCGGTGTTGGCGCCGGTGCGCTGCACGCGCGGCGTGTACCAGGTGTAGCCGAGGCTGAGCTTGGGCACGCTGGCATCCATGTCGTAGAAGCGCGTGCTGCCGATGATGTCACCGGCGGCGTCGCGGATCACGAACGGCAGCACCTTGCCTTCGGCGTGCGCCTGCAGCGCGGCCTGCACATAGTGCTCGACCTGCTGCGGTGACGGCACCTGGGTGTACCAGAGCTGGTCCAGGCCGCTGCCTTCGAGGGCAGCGCGCAGGCCGGGGACATGCTCAAGCTGCAGCGGCTGCAGCGCCACGTGCTGGCCGCGCAGGGTAGGCACCGTGTTCCACACGTCAGGAGGACTCATCGCTCACCCCAGCAGGCTCGGCGCGCGCTGGGCGCAGTGGTCGACATAGGTCTTGATGCGGTCGATGCCATCGGCACCGAACCAGAACACTTTCCAATGGTCCTGCTTGTAGCAGCCATCGGACTCGGCGTAGTAGAAGTGGTTGATCGGGTTGCCGTGGCGCGAGCGCCAGAACAGCTGCGGGGTCTCCTCCAGCATCACGTTCCAGACCGCGCGGCCCAGGCCTTCGCCCTGCGCATCGTCGAGCACGGCGAACTTGTCCAGGTACACGCCTTCGGCCTCGTCGGTGAGGATCACCGCGGTGCGGTAGTTCTCGCTGACATAGGCACGCAGCAGCCTGGTCTTTTCGAAGTAGTCCGGCACCAGGGTGCGGCCGAAGCTGGATTCGATCAGGCCCTTCAGCCGTGGCAGGTCGAGCTCGCTCCAGGCGGTGGCGCGCAGCACTTTCTCACCCTTGCGCACCAGCGTGCCCGAGCCCTTGTGGGTGAACAGTTCCTTGGCCAGGTCGGCCGGGCGAGTGATCGACACCGACGACTCCAGCGGCAGGCGGTCGAGCAGGTCCTTGATCTGTTCGATCTTCACCTTCATGCCGCCGTGGATCCACGGCTGCGCGATGAGGTGGTCGTACTCGGTGGACAGGTTGATCGAATCGATCACGTTGCCCGCCTCGTCCAGCAGGCCACCGGTGCCGGTCAGGAAGATGATCTTGTACGGCTGCAGCTCCTGCACCAGCTCGTTGGCGGCGAAGTCGGCGTTGACGTTGAGGATCTGGCCACCGGCAGTTTCACCCAGGCTGGTGATGACCGGGATCGAACCGGCACGCAGGCTGGCCTCGATCGGTGCCAGGTTGACCTTCTTCACCTCGCCGACGAGGCCGTAGGTGTCCACGTCCAGGTACTCGGCCTCGAACACGCCACCGGTAATCGAGGTGGCACGTGCGCCGTTCTGCTGCAGCGCCTCGACCAGGCGCAGGTTGGACTGCTGGAACACCCGGCGCACGATCGCCAGTGCTTCCGGCGAAGTCACGCGCAGGCCGTTCACGGTCTGCTTCTCGATGCCGGCCGCCGACAGCTCGGCATCCAGCTGCGGGCCGGCGCCGTGCAGCACGATCGGGGTCAGCCCGACTTCCTGCAGGAACGACAGCGAAGAGGTCAGCGCGTCGAGATCGTCGCGCAGCACCGCGCCGCCGACCTTGACCACGGCGAAGCGCTTGGCGTCCAGCTGCGAGAAACGCTTGAGGTACTGGCTGATCTCCTTCGCGCTGGCCATGCTGGAAAGCAGGCGCACGATGGTCTGGCGGGTCTGGCGGTGGGGCTGGAGGGCAGGAGACATTTCGGTTTCGTCACAGGCGGCGGTCGCCGCGTTGCAGTTCCGCCATGCCCGGGGCATGGCGGCGTTGTAGGGTCGATCAGGCGCCGGCGGCGATGATCCGGTGCACGGCGTGGGTATAGCGCTGCAATTGGTCCAGCGTCACGAACTCATCGGCGGTGTGTGCCTGGGCGATGTCACCCGGGCCGAATACCAGTGTGGTGTAGCCAGCGGCCGAGAACAGCGACGCCTCGGTCCAGAAATCCACGGCATTGCCGATCGGCAGCTCCAGCGCATCGGCCACGTCGCGCGCCAGCAGGCGGCGGTTCTCGGCCTCGGCGATGTCACCGGCGGGCAGGCTGGGACCACGGAACGTCTCGGTGAACACGGCGGCTTCCGGCTCGGCGAAACCGGCGAAGGTCGCCAGCAGGCCATCGATGTCCATCGACGGCAGCGGGCGGAACCCGAAGCGCACCTCAGCAGCCGGTGCGATCATGTTGGCCTTGATACCGCCTTCGACGCGACCGATGTTGAAGCGCAGGCCGGTCAGTCCACCGAAGCGCGCCGAGGCCAGCGATTCCACATGATCCAGCGCGCGATTGCCCCAGCGCATGGCCTGGTGCAATGCGCTGGCAGCCGCATCCTGCTTGCCCGACGCATGGCCGGCACGGCCGGCGAACTGCATCAGCACCGAGCTGATGCCACGATGCGCCAGCACCGCTTCGCTCATGGTCGGTTCGGCCACGAGTACGGCTTCATACGGCAGGCCACGGGCCAGGAACGCGGCGATGCAGCGCGGGTCGTTGGCTTCCTCGTCGCTGGAGAACAGGAAGGCGGCATCGCCATCGCTGGCATTGGCCGCCGCCACCAGCGCAGCGGCGGCGCCCTTGATGTCACACACGCCCAGGCCGACCACACGGTCGTCCAGGCGGCGCATCACATGCGGATCGGCACTCCAGTGCGGCGAGTCCGGTACGGTATCCAGATGCACGTTGAACAGGTACTTCGGCGTCCCACGCACGGCGTACAGGCTGACCGCACCCGCGCCATGGTCGATCACCTCGACGTTGAAGCCGGGCAGGTTCGCGCGCAGGTAATCGAAGATGCCACCGGTGGTGATCGCACGCGGCGGGTTGCGGGTGTCGAAGGACACCAGGGCCTGCAGGTGATCGAGCGTCTGTTCAAGCATGTGTCTGAATATCCGTAGGGTTCGAAATCGGTAGTGCCGGCCGCTGGCCGGCTCCGCAATGATCCAGCCGTGCCACGAGCCGGCCAGCGGCCGGCACTACCTTCCATTGACGCTGCGAGGCGCCGGCCAGCGGCCGGCGCCCCCGTCACAGGTCAACCGCGATTGACCTGCGCATAGACAGTCGAACTCATGCCGAACAGCTTGATGAAGCCTTCAGCCTCTTCCACGCCCCAGTCGGCCGACTGTGCGTAGGTGGCGCCCTTGGTGTTGAGCAGGTGCGGCGACTTCACCGCCACCGCGTCGACGCGGCCACCGCGGGTTTCCAGCACCACTTCGCCGTTGACCTTGGCCTGCGAGGACTTCAGGAACGCTTCGATGTCGGTCTTCAGCGGGTCGTGGTAGAAGCCTTCGTACACCAGCTCCACCCACTTGCGTGCCACGTCCGGCTTGAAGCGGTTCTGCTGCTTGGTCAGTACGGCATCTTCCAGCGCGCGGTGCGCGGCCAGCAGCGAGACCAGGCCCGGGGCCTCGAACACGATGCGACCCTTCAGGCCGATCACGGTGTCGCCGGTGTAGACGCCGCGGCCAACACCGTACGGGGCAAACAGCTTGTTGAGCTGGGCCAGGATCTGGTCGCCCGGCAGCGCCTTGCCGTTCAGTTCAACCGCTTCGCCTTCGACGAACTTCAGGGTGACGGTCAGCGCTTGTTCCGGCCACTCGCTGCGCGGCGAGCACCAGCCACGCGCACCTTCGCCCGGGGCTTCCCAACGGTCGATCTCGCCGCCGGACATGGTCACGCCCAGCAGGTTCTCGTTGATGGTGTAGGCCTGCTGCTTGGCGCGCACGCCGAAGCCGCGCTCTTCCAGGTACTTCTGCTCGTAGGCGCGGGTCTGGGTGTGTTCCTTCTGGATCTCGCGGATCGGCGCGATGATCTGGTAGTCACCCAGCGCCTTCACGGCCAGGTCGAAGCGGACCTGGTCATTGCCCATGCCGGTGCAGCCGTGGGCGATGATGTGGGTACCCAGCTCGGCAGCACGCTTCAGCGCGGCATCGACGATCAGGTAGCGGTCCGAGACCAGCAGCGGGTACTGGCCCTGGTAGCCTTCGCCGGCCCACACGAACGGCTTGACGAAGCCTTCCCAGATGGCCGGGCCACCATTGACGGTGACATGGCTGGTCACGCCCAGCTCGGCGGCACGCTTCTCGATGAAATCGCGCTCTTCATCATCCACGCCGCCGGTGTCGGCGAACACGGTGTGCACGTTGTAGCCACGCTCCTGCAGGTAGGGCACGCAGAAGCTGGTATCCAGGCCGCCGGAGAAGGCGAGAACGACGTCTTTGTTGCTCATGGGGATCAGGTCCACTTGGGGGATGGGAATTCGGTAGAGCCGACCGCTGGTCGGCTGAAGTGTTGGATCAGCGCCCGGCAACGGCGGCCATGATCGCCTTCTGCACGTGCAGGCGGTTCTCGGCTTCGTTGATGGCGATGCACTGCGGCGAATCCATCACCGCATCGGTGGCTTTCACGTTGCGGCGCAGCGGCAGGCAGTGGCTGAACACCCCGTTGTTGGTCAGCGCCATCTTCCGCTCGTCCACGATGAAGTGCTTGAACTGGTCGCGGATCGGCTTTTCCGGTTCCCAGTTGCCGAAGAACGGCAGCGCACCCCAGCTCTTGGCGTAGACCACGTCGGCGCCGGCGTAGGCGCTGTCGATGTCATGGCTGATCTTCAGCGAACCACCGCTCTCGGCCACGTTCTGCGCGGCCCAGCCCATGTAGCGCTCGTCGAGGATGTAGTCGGCGGTCGGGCACAGCAGGGTCACGTCCATGCCCATGCGGGTGGCGATGGTCAGCGCCGAGTTGGCCACGGCGGTGTTCAGCGGCTTGGGGTGGTAGGTCCAGGTCAACACGTACTTCTTGCCGCGCAGGTCCTGGGTACCGAAGTGCTCCTGCAGCGCCATGATGTGGGCCAGCTCCTGGCACGGATGGGTGATGGTCTCCATGTTGATGACCGGCACCGGCGAGTACTTGGCGAAGCTGTTGAGGACGATGTCCTGGCGGTCGTAGGCCCAGTCGACGAACTTGGGGAACGCACGCACCGCGATGATGTCGCAGTAACGGCCCAGCACCTTGGCCACTTCAGCGATGTGCTCTTCGGTATTGCCGTCCATCACCGTGCCGAGGTTGAACTCGATCGGCCACGCATCCTTGCCCGGCTGCAGCACCACCGCGTGGGCACCGAGCTGGAATGCGCCCAGTTCGAAGCTGGTGCGGGTACGCATGGAAGGGTTGAAGAACACCAGCGCGATCGACTTGCCCTTGAGCTGGTCGCCGAGCTTGTTGCGCTTGAACAGCGCGGCCTGGGTCAGCAGCGCGTCGAGATCGCTGCGGCTCCAGTCCTGGGTGTTCAGGAAGTGCTTGGGGGACATCATCTTTCCTTGCGTGGCGGCGCCGGGTTCGACGCGGTGGAAGGGAAAACAGGAAGCAAAGGTGAAACGAAAAGGTTGCAGTTGCAGCTTTCAGAACGCGGAAACGAAAAAACCCAGCCGGCGGGCTGGGTTTTTTTCGGACGAACAGCAAAAAGCTCCGGTTACCCAGCGAGAATGTGGGGTTCCGGTCGACGCGCACGCGAGGTCATGCCAGACGCCTGTCGGGCTGCGCTGCTGTCGTGCTGGAAGTCGGTGAGCTTCATGGCCGAATATCTTTGCATGCGGCCGTGACCGGCGCAAGGGGCCGGGGTCGCAGAATCAGGGATTGCCGGCGGCGCCCTGCTCCGGACCGACCCAGGGGGTGATCGACACCCGGATCTTGAGCCGGTTGCCCGGGTCTTCCGGCAGCCGCGACCGATACTTGGTGCCCTTGTAGACGTAGTCCACGTCGTAGGCGATGGGCCGGCGGAATTCACGCCCCACCGGCACGATGCGGCAGTCGCGGGTCAGCATCGGGCCATTGTTGGCAGGCGCTGGGGCCGGCGTTTCGGGGCCGGCCTCTTCGGAGGGCTCCTCGTCGCTGCGCTTGAACATCGAGCGCACCGAATCCCAGAAGCGGCTGATCCGGCCCTTGTCCTCGACCGGCTCCTCGCCGGTCACGTTCACCGGGGCCAGGGTCCGTGTCGACACCGGCTCGCAGTGCTCCTCGGTGCGGGTCGCGCGCAGGGTCTGGAACACCGGCTCGACGTTCAGCACCTGGGCGTAGTCGAACTTCACGTTCTCCACGATCACCACCCGGTTGCGGGGCTCGGCCTCCTGGGCCAGCACCACGGCGGGCAGCGCCGACAGGCAGGCCAGGGTCAGCAACGCGGTGGATTTCATTGGCGACGGGAGCAAGGACACGGCAATAGTGTAGGCAGTGGCGAGCGCAAGGGGCTGAACATTACCCGTCCACGCTGCTCCTGCCCACCCCACCCAGGATGGACCCGGCGTCCACCGGTGGCAGCCAGTGCCCCAAAGGGGGCCGACACGTTCTAAAATCACAGGCTTGTCCCCCAGCCACAGCCCCATGACCCTGCGCCTGCACAACAACCTGACTCGCCAGCTCGAACCGTTCACTCCGCTCGACCCGGCCTGTCCGACCCTGTATGTGTGCGGCCCCACGGTCTACAACTACGTGCACATCGGCAACGCCCGTGGCCCAGTGGTGTTCGGGGTGCTGGCCGATCTGCTGCGGCGCCGTTTCGGCGCGCTGCGCTACGCCCGCAACATCACCGACGTGGACGACAAGATCAACGCCGCTGCGCGCGAGCAGGGCGTGCCGATCAGCACCATCACCGGCAAGTTCGCCGCCGCCTACCGTGAAGACATGGCCGCGCTGGGCGTGGTGCCGCCGGACATCGAGCCGGAGGTGACCGCGCACATGCCGCAGATCATCACCATGATCGAGCAGCTGATCGCCAATGGTCATGCCTACGCCGCCGAGGGTCACGTACTGTTCGCGGTCGCCAGCTTCAACGGCTACGGCAAGCTCTCGCGCCGTGACCCGGAAGAAATGCTGGCCGGTGCCCGTGTCGACGTGGCCCCGTACAAGCGCGACCCGGGTGATTTCGTGCTGTGGAAGCCGTCCAGCGACGACCTGCCCGGCTGGGAATCGCCGTGGGGCCGGGGTCGTCCGGGCTGGCATATCGAATGCTCGGCGATGGCCGCAGCCCACCTGGGCGAGACCATCGACATCCACGCCGGCGGCGTCGACCTGCAGTTCCCGCACCACGAGAACGAGATCGCGCAGAGCGAATGCGCCCACGGAGGTAGGATCTTCGCCCGTTTCTGGCTGCACAACGGCATGCTCAACTTCGGCGGCGCCAAGATGAGCAAGTCGCTGGGCAACATCGAGCGCGTACACGACCTGGTCCGCCAGCATCCGCCGGAGGCGCTGCGCCTGGCCCTGCTGTCGGCCCACTACCGGCAGCCGCTGGACTGGTCTGATGCGCTGATCGAACAATCGGTGCGCACCCTGGACCGCCTGTACGGCACCCTGCGCGAACTGGCGTCGATCGAGGCCACGGCAGTGATCCCCGCCAGCGTCGAAGCGACCCTGGACGACGATCTCAACACACCCCAGGCGCTGGCCGAAGTGGCCCGCATCGCCGCCGACGCGCGTCGTGCCACCGACCCGGCCGAACAGGCACGCCTGAAGGGCGAGCTGCTCGGTGCGGGCCTGGTGCTGGGCCTGCTGCAGGCCGACCCGGCGCAGTGGTTCGGCACCGCAGCGGGCGACGAGGACGACGATGCCCGCGTCCAGGGCCTGATCGACGAGCGCGCCGCGGCCAAGAAGGCACGCGATTTCGCCCGTGCCGACGCCATCCGCGACCAGCTGGCCGCCGAAGGCATCGTGCTGGATGACACCCCGCAGGGCGTTCGCTGGTCGCGCAAGCGCAGCTGACCTGCCCTGCCCCGTGGCCGGTCCGCCGGCCACGCCCCCACCGTAGAGACTGTTGTGACCGACTCCCCGTTCCCGCTTGAACCCACCGCCGCCGAGGCCCAGGCCGCCATCGCCGAGGAATTCGGCTTCTTCGGCGACTGGTCCGAGCGCTACCAGTACCTGATCGACCTCGGCCGCAAGCTGCCGCCCTTCCCGGAAGAATGGAAGACCGAAGAGCATCGCCTGCTCGGCTGCCAGTCGATGGTCTGGATCGTGCCCGATGGCAACGCGCAGTCGCTGCGCTTCCATGCCATCAGCGATTCGGCGATTGTCTCCGGCCTGATCTTCCTGGCGCTGCGCGTGTACTCCGGGCGCTCGGCGCAGGAGATCCTGGACACCGAGCCGAGCTACATCCAGGACATCGGCCTGGCCCGCCACCTCTCGCCCACCCGCAGCAATGGTGTGGCGGCGATGCTGGCCTTCATCCGCGAGACGGCGCAGGCGCAGCTGCAGCGCGACCCGTCGTGAGCGAACCCGCCACAGCCGAAGACAGTGCACTGGGCCTGCTGTCCCGCCCCGGTTTCGCCAGGCTGCTGGCCTACCGCATCTTCGCGATGCTGTCCTACCAGGTGGTCGCGGTCACTGTCGGCTGGCACATCTACGAAGTCACCCGCAATCCGTTCTCGCTGGGCCTGATCGGCCTGGCCGAGGTCGTGCCGTTCTTCTGCGTGGCTCCGTTCGCCGGTTACCTGGTGGATCACCTGCCGCGCCGTCGGCTGGGCATGGTCGCCTGTTGCGGGCTGATCGCCACTGCACTGGTATTGACCAGCGTAGCCATGGGCTGGCTGCCGATTGACGGCGTGTGGCCGATCTATGCGGCCATCGCGCTGACCGGCATGGTCCGCGCCTTCCTGTCGCCGATCTACAACGCCTTGTTCGCCCGCGTGCTGGCCCGTGACCAGTTCGCCCGTGGCGCCGGCCTGGGCGCGGTGGTGTTCCAGGCCGGCATGATCGCCGGCCCGGCATTGGGCGGCGTGCTGGTCGGCTTCGGTGGCAAGGGCCTGTCCTACGCGGTGGCTACGGCCTTTGCGCTGGTGGCGATGGCCTGCCTGGCCACGCTGAAGGTGGAAGAACCGGTGCATACCGGTCCGGCCGCACCGATCTTCAAGAGCATCGCCGAAGGCGCGCGCTTCGTGGTCGGCAACCGGATCATGGTCGGCGCGATGGCGCTGGACATGTTCTCGGTGCTGCTGGGCGGCGTGGTAGCGATGCTGCCGGCGTTCCTGCACGAGATCCTGCACCACGGCCCGGAAGGCCTGGGCATCCTGCGCGCGATGCCGGCGCTGGGCTCGGTGTGCGTGGGCCTGTGGCTGGCGCGCCACCCGCTGCAGCGCAATGCCGGCCGCGTCCTGCTGTTCGCGGTGGCCGGCTTCGGCCTGTGCGTGATCAGCTTCGGGTTGTCGCAGCATTTCTGGCTGTCGGCGCTGATCCTGCTGTTCTACGGCGCGTTCGATGGCGTCTCGGTGGTGATCCGCTCGACCATCCTGCAGTTGGCTACGCCGGAAGAGATGCGCGGTCGCGTATCGTCGATCAACGGCATCTTCATCAGTTCGTCCAACGAGCTGGGCGCGTTCTATGCCGGCACGATGGCGAAGCTGCTCGGCCTGGTGCCGGCGGTGGTGCTGGGCGGATTCGCGGTGCTGAGCGTGGCCGGGATCACCGCGTGGAAGAACCCAACGCTGCGGAAACTGAATCTTCGCGACCTGCAGTGAACCTGTAGAGCCGAGCCCATGCTCGGCTGCGCATTTCCGTGCGCCCACGCAGCGGTTGCGCCGGGCCGCGCCCGGCGGGCTTCTTCCGCGACCGCGGCGGGGTGTAACCTTCTTTGCTCGTGCAAAGAAAGTCACCAAAGAAACACGCCGCCATCCGCGAGCCGGCGCTGCGCGCCGGTGCCCCTGCGCTCCTCGGCGAATCAGGGGACGGCGCGGAGAGCCAGCCGACTAGCAGTCGGCTCTACAGGATCGAGCGGCCTCTTCGCCCCTGATTCCCCTGCGGTGCTCGGCTCGCTACAAGGCGGACTCAACAGCCGCGAGCACGCATGACCGCTCCTGTCGGCCTGAGCAGAGCGTGGGCTCGGCTCTACATCGGCCGCGCACGCAGGAAACCGTCGAGACCCTGCGGGAGGGTCCGGGCAGGACCGTCCGCGGCATGGATGCCGCGGCCGAGCTTACAGGGATGTACTTGCAGCGTGTCCTGCCCGGACCCACCCGCAGGCTCACGCCGATACCCGCAAGGCGCCGCTCTACGCAGCCAACACGAACCCAACAAAAAACCCGGCCGAAGCCGGGTTTTTCGCATGACCAGACAACGAACTGGAATCAGTCGCCCTGCTGCTTCTGCAGGTGCTCCCAACGCTCCTGGGCGTCGATGGTGCGCTCTGCGGTGAGGCGCGCTTCCAGGCGCTCCAGGCCGATTTCTTCGCCGGTGTCGACGCAGTAGCCGTAGTCGCCTGCTTCCAGGCGCTTCAGGGTGCTGTCGATCTTGCCGATCAGCTTGCGGTAGCGGTCGCGGGTACGCAGTTCCAGCGAGTTCTCGGTCTCGCGGGTCGCACGCTCGGCTTCGTCGCCGATGTCACGCACTTCCTCGCGCAGGTTCTCGATGGTCTGCTTGGACTCTTCCACCAGGTCCGCGCGCCAGTTCTGCAGGCGCTGGCGGAAATACTCCTGCTGCAGCGGGCTCATGTATTCCTCTTCCGAGGACGGCTTGTAGCCAGCCGGCAGGATCGGGCGGCCAGTGGCCTCGTCGGTCTTGTACTCGACCACCTTGTACTTGCTGCGCGGGGCCGGTGCTGCCGAGCGGGCGGCGACGGCCACGGCAACCTTGCCGACAGGGCGCGACACGGTCTTCGGGGCGGAATCGGATTTCACGGCGGTTTTGGCAGGCGATTTCGAAACGGGCACGGGATTCTTGGATTGCGGGGCCTTCGAAGCGACAGGAGCGGCGGCCGGGGCCGGCGTTGAGGCCGGCTGGGCTGCCGCCACTGCCACGGTCTTGGCCGGGACAGGCTTGGCCGGAGCCGGCTTGGCAGCAGGCTTCGGTGCGGACTTCACTACTGGGGCCGGGGTCGGCTTTGCGGCCGGCGCGGCAACGTTCTTGGCAACCTTCTTTACAGCGGCGGGCGTGGCGGCCGGTTTAGCCGCAGCGACCTTCTTTGCTACGGGCTTGGCGACCGGCTTGGCTGCAGCCTTCTTCACCACCGCCTTCGGCGCCGGCTTGGCGGCGGCCTTCTTGACCACCGGCTTGGCGGCGGCCTTCTTCACCGGCGCGGCCTTGCTGACGGTCTTCTTCACCGGCGCCTTCTTGCTGGCGGCGGCTGGCTTGGCCTTGGCGGGCGCAGCGGCCTTCTTCGCCACCGGCTTGGTTGCCTTGACCGGCGTTTTCTTTGCGGTGGCCTTCCTGGCCGCCGGTTGCGAGGACGCTGCCTTGGTCGCCGGCTTGCTGGCCGGCTTCTTGGCAACGGGCTTTGCCGCCAACTTCTTCACAACAGGCTTGGCGGTTTTCTTGGCGGCCGTTGCGGCCTTCTTTGCAGTTTTTTTAGCAGCCACGAAACGCTCTTCCTTGGATTTCCCGGGGCCCGGGAAAGCGGGCCTTTATAGCCTACCCGACCCGCAGCAGCAACCTCGGCACCCTGCTCCATTCAGTCCTGGAGCCAAGGCGCCCTGGAGGGCAGTCCGACGAACACGGACCGCCTTGCGCGGTACGGAACCTGGCCAGCACCCGACGGTGCTGGTACCGGTCGCAGGCCATCGGCGACATGCGACCAACGCCCCATCCTGCACAAATGCGTCCTTCATGCCAACTGGCATAAGATGACTGGGTGATCTCGCGCCTGCTCATTGCCCTGCTGCGCTTCTACAAGCGCTTCATCAGCCCCCTGCTGGGGCCGCGCTGCCGTTTCGTGCCGAGCTGTTCTGAATACGCGATGGACGCCATCTCGCGGCACGGCCCGCTGCGCGGCAGCTGGTTGGCTGCGCGCCGGCTGGGCCGCTGCCATCCGTTCCATCCCGGCGGCTTCGATCCCGTGCCCGAGTCCCCCAACGCCCCCTCTTGCCGTTGCACAGGAAAACACTGACATGTCCTCCACCCTCATCACCAACGCCCGCATGGTCAACGAAGGCCGCACCTTCGATGGTGACCTGCGCATCGAGAACGGCCGCATCGCGCAGATCGGCAGCGGGCTCGCGCCGCGCGACGGCGAGCAGGTGGTGGACGCGGCCGGGCGCTGGCTGCTGCCCGGCATGATCGATGACCAGGTGCACTTCCGCGAACCGGGCCTGACCCACAAGGGCGACATCGCCAGCGAATCGGCGGCCGCCGTGGCCGGTGGCCTGACCAGCTTCATGGACATGCCCAACACCAACCCGCCGACGCTGGATTCAACCATCCTGGAAGCCAAGTACGAGCTCGCGCGCGGCCGCGCCTGGGCCAACTACGGTTTCTACCACGGTGCCAGCAATGACAACCTGGACGCGATCCGTGCCCTGGACCCGAAGAAGGCCCCGGGCGTGAAGGTGTTCATGGGTGCTTCGACCGGCAACATGCTGGTCGACAACCCGGAAACGCTGGACGCGATCTTCCGCGAATGCCCGACCCCGATCATCACGCACTGCGAAGACACGCCGATGATCGATGCCAACCTCAAGGCCTTCCAGGAAAAGTACGGCGATGCGCTGACCCCGGACATGCACCCGGACATCCGTTCGCGCGAAGCCTGCATCAAGTCGACCCGCCTGGCAATGTCGCTGGCACGCAAGCACGGCACCCGCCTGCACGTACTGCACATCTCCACCGCCGATGAGCTGGCGCTGTTCGAGAAGGGCCCGCTGATCCGCGCCGATGGCAGCCGCAAGCAGATCACCGCCGAAACCTGCGTGCACTTCCTGCACTTCGCGCGCCCGGACTACGCGACCAAGGGCAACCTGATCAAATGCAACCCGGCGATCAAGGAAGTGTCCGACCGCGAGGCAATCACCGCTGCCTTGGCCGATGACGTGCTGGACGTGCTGGCCACCGACCACGCGCCACATACCTGGGAAGAGAAGCAGAAGCCCTACGCGCAGGCGCCGTCGGGCCTGCCGCTGGTGCAGTACGCGCTGGTGGCCGCGCTGGAGCGGGTGCACGAAGGCAAGCTGACCCGCGAGCAGGTGGTGCAGAAATTCGCACATGCGCCGGCGCAGCTGTTCGACGTGGAAGAACGCGGCTTCCTGCGCGAAGGCTACTTTGCCGACCTGGTGCTGGTGGAGGACGTGCCGTTCACCGTCAAGCGCGAGGACGTGCTGTCCAAGTGCGGCTGGTCGCCGTTCGAAGGCACCACTTTCCGCTCGCGCATCGCCTCCACCTGGGTCAACGGCCAGCTGGTGTGGGACGGCAGCAAGCTGGTGGGTGAGCCCGCCGGCCAGCGCATGACCTACGACCGCTGATGCGTTCGGCACTGATGATCGGGGCGCTGCTGCTGGCCGCGCCCCTGCTCTGCACATCTTCGGCCAACGCGCAGGATGGCATTGGCAGCCTGATCGACAGCCGCGTGGTGTTCCCGGCCAGTGCCTCGCAGGGCGCGCTGGTGATCGGCAAGGTGCCCGCAGGCAGTCGCGTGCAGTACGCCGGCCGCCAGCTGCGGGTGAGCGGCTACGGCAGCGTGGTGTTCGGCATCGGCCGCGACGAGAAGGGTCCGCTGCGCGTACAGGTGCAACGCCCCGATGGTGGCAGCGAGACCGCGACCATTGCGGTGACGCCGCGCGACTGGCCCACCGAGCGGGTCAACGGGGTGCCACCGAAGACGGTCAATCCGCCGGCGGCGATCGCCGAGCGGATCAAGCGCGAACAGGCGCAGGTGACCGCCGCACGTGCCCGCGATGACGACCGCACCGACTTCACCCAGACCTTCATCTGGCCGGTACAGGGCCGCATCAGCGGCCGCTTCGGCAATGCACGCGTCTACAACGGGCAGCCGGGGGCCGGTCACTCCGGCATGGACATCGCGGTGCCGACCGGCACCCCGGTGAAGGCGCCGGCGGCCGGCATCGTGACCTTCGCCGGTCCGGACCTGTACCTGACCGGTGGCACGCTGCTGCTCGACCACGGCTTCGGGGTCAGCTCCAATTTCCTGCACCTTTCGCGCATCGACGTCAAAGTTGGCGACCGTGTGGAGCAGGGCCAGGTGATCGCTGCCGTCGGCGCCACCGGCCGTGCCACCGGCCCGCACCTGCACTGGGGCATGAACTGGTTCGACACCCGCATCGACCCGTTGCTGGTGCTGGAACGCAAATAACGGTAGTGCCGGCCGCTGGCCGGCAACCGCATGAATTCTGCAGTGCCCGAGCTGCCGGCCAGCGGCCGGCACTACTAGACAGTTGGATCAACCGCGGGCAGCCCACCACACGCGCAGCAACGTGCGCACCGGGGTGGCTTCGATTGGCTTGCCTGCGGCCTGCGCGGCAACGCGGGCGCGCGCCAGGCTCGACCACACGCGCCGCGGGCGCGGGCCCGGCACGCGGCTGCCCCATCCTTTCAACAGGTACTGGGCCCAGCGCTGCGCGGCCGTGCTGGAATCCTCATCCAACAGGCTGCGCGGCACACCGGCCACGCCGGCGTCCTGCAGGCGCTGGGCCAGGGTCTGCAGCTGCACCGCACGACCGGCGCCGGTGCGCGGCTTGTCGGCAAACAAGGCCGCTTCCACTGCGGCCACGGCGTCGGCGTAATTGGCCAGCGCACGCTCGGCACCGGCTGCATCCAGCGCAACGGTACGCGCTTCAACGAGGTCCGGCAGTGCTTCGGCCAGTTGCACCCACGGCGCACGCACCGGCTCCAGCAGACGGCCCAGCGGATGGCGCGAACGATGCCCTGCCCAGCTGCGCAGCTCCTCGCCCCACCACGCCAGCTTGGCATCGGCGGGCAGCGGATCGCCGCTGGTGTTGAGCATGTCGTCGAACTCCTGCAGCAGCGCAAACCACGCCACTGCGAGCTCGCGTTGCGGTTCGGCCACGAACGGGGCGGCCACCGACCATTCCGGCCAACGGCTGCGCCACTTGTCGAGGAAACTGTCCAGCGCGGTACTGCTCACTACGGGATTCCTTACGGCTGGGCCGGGGCTGCCGGCCGGGTCGGCCAGAGACTGGCCAGTTGCAGAAGTTCAGCGTTCTCGACCAGCACGTCGGCCTGCCAGGCCAGCGGATCGTCGCTTTGCAGGCGGTAGCCCCACAGCGCCGCCACCGACGGCATCGCGGCAGCACGTGCAGCGATGATGTCGCGCTCGTCATCACCCACGTACACGCAGTCTTCGGCGGCCATGCCAATGGCCTGCGCAGCGTGCAGCAGTGGAAGCGGGTGCGGCTTGCGCTCGGCCAGGCTGTCACCGCCGACCAGCACCGCGCAGCGCTGCTGCCAACCCTGCTGCGGCAGGATCAGGCGCGCCAGGTACTCCGGCTTGTTGGTGACGATGCCCCATACCGTACCGGCCTCATCCAGCGCGGCGAGCATGCCGGCCACGCCGTCGAACAGCACCGCGTGCTGGCCGATCAGCGCTTCGTAGCGCTGCAGGAATTCCGGGATCAATGCATCGCGCGCAGCGGCATCCAGGTCCGGGAAAGCGGCCCCGACCATCGCGCGCGAGCCCTTGGAGACCACCGGCCGCAGCTGCGCCGGATCGATCGCTGCCCGGCCCCGCTCGGCCAGCATCGCATTGCAGGTGGCGACGAAGTCCGGCGCGCTGTCCAGCAACGTGCCATCCAGGTCGAACAGCACCGCACGCGGGAAGCGGGCGGAGGTCATGCCGGCTTGACCGCGTAGGCCAGGTAGTTGATGTCGGTGCGGCTGCTCAGGCGGGCATGGTTGCGCCACGGCTCGTAGGCCATGCCGCTGACATCCACCAGCTGCAGGTCGGCCTCGCGCAGCCAGCGCGCCAGCTCGGCCGGCTTGATGAATTCCTGGTAGTGGTGGGTGCCCCTGGGCAGCAGCCGCGCCACGTACTCGGCGCCGACAATCGCCACCGCGAAGGCGGCCGCGGTGCGGTTGATGGTCGACAGGAACAGGTGGCCGCCCGGCTTCAGCAGGCGCTTGCAGGCGTCGATGATCGCGCCCGGGTCTGGCACGTGCTCCAGCATTTCCATGCAGGTGACCACGTCGAAACTTCCCGGCTGCTCGGCGGCCAGATCCTCGGCGGCCTGCACGCGGTAGTCGACCTTGGCGCCGCTTTCCAGCGCATGCAGGCGCGCGACCTTCACCAGTTCCGGGGCCAGGTCGATGGCGGTGACGTCGGCGCCGGCCTGCGCCAGCGCTTCGCTCAGCAGCCCGCCACCGCAGCCGATGTCGAGCACGCGCGCGCCACGCAACGGTACGCGGTCGGCCACGTACTTCAGGCGCACCGGGTTCAGCGCATGCAGCGGCTTCTGCGGGCCGTCAGCGTCCCACCAGCGGTTGGCCAGCGCGGCGAACTTGTCCAGCTCGGCCTGATCGAAATTGGAGGAAGCGTGGGGGGCAGTCATGAGGGGTCCTTGCGGCGCCAGGGATCAGGCGCGGATATGACGGATGCGCTCGCGCCACTGGCGCGCGTTGGCGATGATGCCCGGCAGGTCCATGCCGACCAGCTCGCGCTGCACCAGCTTCGGCTTGCCGGCGATCCAGACGTCGCTGACCTGCTGGCGGCCGGTGGCATACACCAGCTGCGACAGCACGTTGTGCAGCGGCTGGGTTTCCAGCGCCGACAGGTCGACACAGACCAGGTCGGCCTGCTTGCCGACTTCGATCGAACCGATGCGGTCAGCAAAGCCCAGCGCACGGGCGCCGCCCAGCGTCGCTGCGCGCAGCGTGGTGGCCGCGTCCAGCGCGGTGGCATCATCGGCCACGGCCTTGGCCAGGATCGCTGCGGTACGGTTCTCGCTGAACATGTCCAGGTCGTTGTTGCTGGCGCAGCCATCGGTGCCGATCGCCAGGTTCACGCCGGCGCGCTGCAGGGCGCAGGCCGGGCAGAAACCGGAGGCCAGCTTCAGGTTCGATTCCGGGCAATGCACCACGCTGACGCCGCGTTCGGCGCACAGGTGGATTTCCGCATCGGTCAGCTGGGTCATGTGCACCGCGATCAGGCGGTCGTTGACCAGGCCGAGCCGATCCAGCCGCGCCAGCGGGCGCTGGCCGTGCAGCTTGATCGAATCGTTGATCTCCTGCGCGGTCTCGTGGGTATGCAGGTGCACCTGCATGTCGAGCTGGTCGGACAGCATCCGCACCCGCTCGAAGTTGGCATCGTTGACCGTGTACGGCGCATGCGGCGCGAACGCGGTGCCGATCAGCGGATCGGTGCGCCACTGATCATGCAGTTCACCGGCCTTGGCGAAGTATTCGTCGTCGGTCCTGGCCCAGGCGGTGGGGAAATCGATGATGACCGCGCCAACCAGTGCGCGGAAACCGTGCTTCTTGTAGACCGCAGCCTGCACGTCGCCGAAGAAGTAGTTCTCGTTGGCACAGGTGGTGCCGCCGCGCAGCATCTCGGCGATGGCCAGGGTGGTGCCGTCGGCGACGAACTCGGGGCCGATCACCGCCGCTTCCACCGGCCAGATGTGCTGCTGCAGCCAGGTCATCAGCGGCAGGTCGTCGGCGACGCCGCGCAGCAGGGTCATCGGGTTGTGCGTGTGCGCGTTGACCAGGCCCGGCATCAGCGCCGACTCGGGGCGGCTGACCACCTGTGCGGCACGGAAGCGTGCGCGCGCCTCGGCACGCGGCAGGATGGCCACGATCTCGCTGCCACGCACGGCAACGGCATGGTCTTCCAGCACCACCGCATGCGGCTCGATCGGAACGACATGACCGGCTTCGATGAGCAGGTCGCAGGCTTCGGGGAGGTGCGGGCTATCGCTCATGCGGGCTCACTGGCTGGGGGCGGCGAGATACTTCTGGGGAACACGCCCCTGAGTCAGGGGCTGCCGCGAAGCGGCGGGGTCTGGAGACCCGTGAAGCGCGGCCCATGATCTGCCGAAGCAGATCATGGGAGCGCCAGCGCGAATGCACTGGCGCGTATCCGAGCATGGCTCGGCTCTACAGCAAGGTCGGCCTGCGGCCGGAACCTTATTTGACGCGTGCGGAGTATTCGCCCGAACGCGTGTCGACACGGATCACTTCGTCCTGGTTGACGAACAGCGGCACGCGCACCACGGCACCGGTTTCCAGGGTGGCCGGCTTGCCGCCGCCGCCCGAGGTGTCGCCACGGACGCCCGGATCGGTTTCGGTGATCTTCAGTTCGACGAAGTTCGGCGGCTGAACGAAGATCGGCTCGCCATTCCACAGGGTGACCACGCAGGACTCTTCGCCCTTCAGCCACTTCTCGGCGCCGCCCATGCCAGCCTTGGTGGCCTGGACCTGCTCGAAGGACTCCGGATCCATGAAGTGCCAGTATTCGCCGTCGCTGTACATGAAGTTCATGTCGGTATCGACGACGTCGGCTGCATCCAGCGAGTCGGTCGACTTCATGGTCACTTCCTGGGTACGGCCGTCCTTGATCAGGCGGTACTTCACGCGGGTGAAGGCCTGGCCCTTGCCCGGCTTGACGTATTCGGTGTCGATGATGACGGCCGGTTGGTTGTTGACCAGGATCTTCATCCCGTTCTTGACGTCGTTCATGCCGTAGCTGGCCATGCGTAAACTCCTGAGTGGCAGAAACGCCGCGGGTGCGGCGAGCCGTTAGAATGGAAAGCCCACCGGATGCCGGTGGGCGACTGTTTTTCTGCCCCCATGATAACCGCAGGCCCCCTCTCCATGCAGCTTTCCGCCTTCCCCCGGCCCCAGTCGCCAGGCGCGCCCGTGCGCTGGCAGCAGCTCTGGCGCCAGGCGCTGCGCGACCCCCACGCCCTGCTGGCCCGGCTGCAGCTGGACCCGGCGGCGCTGGGTGTCTCGGAGGCGGCCATGAACCAGTTCGCACTGCGCGTGCCCGAGGGCTTCGTGGCCCGCATGCGCGTGGGCGATGCGGCCGACCCGCTGCTGCGCCAGGTGCTGCCGATCGACGAGGAAATGCGCCCGGCGCCCGGGTTCAGCTTCGATGCGGTGGGTGATGGTGCCGCCAGGAAGGCCACCGGCGTCATCCAGAAGTACCGTGGCCGCGCCCTGCTGGTCGCCACGGGCAGCTGCGCGATCAACTGCCGCTACTGCTTCCGCCGCCACTTCGACTATGCCGCGGAGAACGCCGCCAAGGGTGGCTGGCAGGAGGCCGTAGCCGCCATCGCGGCCGACCCGGACATCGATGAGGTGATCCTGTCCGGCGGTGACCCGTTGTCACTGGCCACGCACAAGCTGGTCGAGCTGACCGACGCCCTGCGCGCGATTCCGCATATCCGCCGCCTGCGCATCCATACCCGGCTGCCGATCGTGCTGCCGGAACGCGTGGACGATGAACTGGTGTGCTGGCTGGGCAGCCTGCCATGGCCGCTGGCGATCGTGGTCCACGCCAATCACGCCAATGAATTCGACGCCAGCGTGGACGCGGCGATGGCCCGCCTGCGCGGCGTCGGCGCCCAGCTGCTGAACCAGGCGGTACTGCTGCGCGGGGTCAACGACAGCGTGCAGGCCCTGCAGGACCTGAGCGAGCGCAGCTTCGCCGCGGGCGTGCTGCCCTACTACCTGCACCAACTGGACCGGGTCGAAGGCGTGGCCCACTTCGAAGTGGATGATGCCCAGGCCAAGGCACTGATTGCCGGCCTGACCGCACGCCTGTCCGGTTATCTGATCCCGAAACTGGTGCGCGAACTGCCCGGCGACCCGAGCAAGCGCCCGCTGTAAAAAAAGGGACGGAGGGGATTAAGTCGCAAATGCATAAGCGACTTAATCCCCTCCGTCCCCTTTTGTGTCGGTCAGAGGCCCGACTCGATCATCCGCACCACTTCGGTGGCGGTCACCGGGTGGCTCAGCCAGTAGCCCTGGCCGAGATCGCAGCCGCGCTGCACCAGCAGTTCGAACTGCGCCTGCTGCTCGATGCCCTCGGCCACCACGGTGATGCCCAGTGCGTGGGCCATGGCGATGATCGCCGTGGTCAGCGCCAGATCGTCGGGATCGCGCTGCATGTCGGCCACGAAGCTCTTGTCGATCTTCACGCCGTCCACCGGCACCTGGCGAAGATGGCTGAGACCGGAGAAGCCGGTACCGAAATCGTCCAGCCAGACCTTCACGCCGGTGCGGTGCAGCTTGTCCAGCAGCTGCGCGGCAACCATTTCGTCGCCGATCACCGCAGTTTCGGTCAGTTCCAGGTGCAGGCGCGACGCCGGCAGCCCCGACTCGTGCAGGCACTGCGCGACCAATGCCGGCAGTTCACCGCCGCGCAGCTGCCGCGGCGACACATTCACCGACACGAACAGATCATCGCCGCCCGCCCCGCGTGGCCACTGCGAGGCTTCCATGCAGGCCGCACGCAGCACCTTCGGGCCGATGAGCTCGATCAACCCGCTCTGCTCGGCCACTTCGATGAACACCGACGGCGGAATCGTTCCCAGGGTCGGATGCTGCCAGCGCAGCAGCACTTCCACGCCGACCATGCGCCGGTCGCGCATGCGGAAGATGGGCTGGTAGGCCAGGCGCAGCTCGCCGCGCTCCCAGGCCCCGCGCAGCTCCTGCTCCATGTGCACGCGGCGCTCGACCGCGTGGTCCATCGCACGGCTGTAATAGCGGTAGCAGTTCTTGCCGGCCATCTTGGCCTGGTACATGGCGATGTCGCCGTTCTTCAGCAGCGTGGTCGCATCAGCGGCATCGTCCGGGAACAGGGTCACGCCGATCGAAGTGCCTAGGAACAGTTCCCGGCCCTGCACCACCAGCGGCTTGCCCAGCTCGCGCACCAGCACTTCGGCCAGCAGCCGTGCGTTGGCCGCCACGTCGCCATCACCGACCAGGATCACAAACTCGTCGCCGCCAAAGCGGGCCAGCAGCGCTTCATCGCCACCGGCTTCGGTAACCGCACTGCCGATGCGCTGCGCGAACTGCAACAGCGCTTCGTCACCGGCCTCATGGCCCAGGGTGTCGTTGACGCGCTTGAAGTCGTCGATATCGGCAAACAGCAGGCCCAGCCGATGATTGGATGCGCGCGCGGCCATCAGGCGATGGTCCAGCGCTTCCCGGAATGCCAGCCGGTTGGTCAGCCCGGTCAGCGCATCGGTATAGGCCATGCGCCGCACCTCGCGGTCATGGCGGGCGATGGCATCGCGCATGCGGGCGAAGCCGCGCACCAGCTCGCCGACTTCGTCGTCGCGGGTGTTCTCGGCCAGCGGCGCCTGGTAGTCGCCAGCCTCGATGCGGCGCGCCGCAGCGGCCAGGTCCCGGATCGGCGCCACCAGGGTGCGCTGCACGTACAGGATCACCACCACGCCGATCACCACCAGCAGGCCCAGCATCAGCAGCAGCCAGCCCAGGTGGCGGCTGCCGACCTGCTGCAGGCGCTCGCCGAGCGTGGCATTGGCGGCCTGTTCGCGCTGCTGCACCTCGTCCAGCGCCATGCCGACGCGGACGCCGCCGATGCGCTGGTTGCCGACCATGATCGGCATGGTGTTGTCGAGCACCTTGGGCGATTCCTGCACCACCAGCGCCTGCGCCACCGCGGCCTTGGGGGCCAGCGGGTCGGTCATCGGCTGGCCGAAGCCGGACACCTCTATCGAGCCGTCATGCACCAGCCGGCCGCGTTCGTCGAACACCAGCACATAGCGCACGACCGGTTGCCGTGCGGTGCTGCGCACAAGCGCACCGACCTGGTCCAGGTCGCGGTAGTACAACGGGTTGGCCAGCGCGTCGGACAGCTCGCGCGCCATTGCTTCGCCGCGGCTGCGCACGCTGCGGTCGAACAGTTCATGGATGACGCCACCACTGAGGTTGCGCACCTCGCCCTGCATCGCCGCCTGCCGCCCCAGCAACACCGCCAGGATCGCCACCACCACGACCATCGCCCCGCCCATCGCCAGCAGGAACCGGGCCTGCATTCCCGAGCCGAGCCACTTCATTCCACTTCCATCCGCACGCGCGTCAATCCTTGTTTCAATTCATCCAGCCGCTGCTGCGCATGCGCATCGACGCGGTGGAAACCGGAAGTGCCGAAAAACCGATGCAGCGCCCCCTGTGCCTGCGGGTCGCTGGCCGCCTGCAGCAGGACGTCCTGCAGCCGGTCACGCACCCGCGGGTCAAGGTCGGCGCGAACCATTTCCACCGCCCGTGGGTAGGGTTCGGTGCGCAGCAGTTCGCGGAAGTCGCGCCGGAATGCTGCAGGCATCCGTCGCTCGTCATTCCAGTCCACGCTGCTCACCGCCCCCACTTCGACCATGCCCTTGTGCACGAACGTGGCGATGTTCAACTCGCTACGTGCGAACACGTACCCCACGCTGTCCCGGCCCGGCACGTCCCACACACCGGCCAGGATCTGCGGCGCCAGCCCCTCCTGCAGCAGCGTCATCACCGGCACCAGGTAGGCACTGGTGGACGCCGTGTTCTGCAGCGCCAGGCGATGCCCGCGCAGGTCCTGGATCCGCTGGATCGGACTGTCGCGACGCACGAAGAACACGGTCTGGTACTCACGCACGCCATTGCGCTCGGTCAGCAGCAGCGGCCGCGCGCCACTGCGCTGGCCCAGTGCCACCGCCGTACCCGACGTTTCCGTGACCCAGTCGACCCGCCCCCGCCGCAGATAGCTGGCCATCTGCTGCGGGTCGCGTGCCATCAGGATCCGCCCTTCCTTGATGCCGACGTCGTGCATGCGTGCCACTACATAGTCCAGCAACGGTTGCAGCTGCTCGTAATGGGCCTTGGGATCATCGCTGATCCGGCCCAGCACCAGCACCCGGTCCGGTGCTGCATGCACCGTCCCGGCCAGCAGGATCATGACCAGGCTCAGCAGTCCCCTCTGCACTGCCCTTCGCAGACCCGACACAGGCTTCATCCCCCCTGGGTATCCGGACAGACTACCCGAAAAAATGAGAACGTCGTCAGCTGTCCTTGTTGCCCGCCTGCGCCAGCCGCGCCATCCGCTGGGTGTCGGCAAGGATGCCGCGCAACAGGCGCACTTCCTGCTCGCTCGGCTCGCTGCGCAGGAACAGCCGGCGCAGCTTGCGCATCGCCGATTCCGGCGCGCGGCCCTTGTGGAAATCGATCTCGTCCAGGGTGTCGCCAAGCTGGGCGAAGAAACTCTCCATCTGTTCATGGCTTGCTGCCTGTTCGCGGAAACCGGGCTCGGCGTCCGCGGCCGGCTGCGCGCCCAGCAGCTGCATGCGTGTCTCATAGGCCAGCACCTGCACGGCGGCAGCCAGGTTGAGCGAGCTGAACGCCGGATCGGACGGGATGTGCACCGCCGCGTGGCACAGCTGCAGTTCTTCGTTGGTCAGGCCAGTGCGCTCACGGCCGAACACCAGCGCCACCTCGGCGCCCTCGCCCGCCTTGGCCACCGCACGAGCGGCGGCATCGGCCGGCAGGTACTCCTCCAGCTGCACGCGGCGGGCACGCGCGGTGCAGCCCAGCACCAGGCGGCAATCGGCCACGGCCTCGGCCAGGGTGGCGACCACCGGGGCGTCCCCCAGCACATCTTCGGCACCGGCAGAGCGGCGGAAGGCCTCCTCGTCCAGCGGTTTCTCGGGGGCGACCAGCACCAGGCGGGCCAGGCCCATGGTCTTCAGGGCACGGGCGGCGGCCCCCATGTTGCCGGGGTGCTGGGTACCGACCAGGACGAATCGGAGGCGGGTGGTGGCAGGAAACTGGGACATGAACAGGGAAAAGGTCGAGCTGGACGATGACCAATGGTAAACTGTGCGACCGGCCACTGCGCCGGACCCGCTCTTTTCCCCCGCCAGTCCATCTCTTCTGCCTTTCCGGGAGCCCACGCCATGCAGAAACCCGCCGTCACCGTCATGGTCAAGGCCGCCCGCCTCGCCGGCAACGTCCTGTTGCGCAACATCAACAAGCTCGAGGCACTGAACGTGGTGCAGAAGGGCCGGATGGACTACGCCAGCGAAGTGGATGCGGACGCGGAAAAGGTCATCGTCAAGGAACTCAAGCGCGCTTACCCGGACTACGGCATCTTCGGCGAAGAAGGTGGCGTGCAGGGCGAGCGCCGCCAGATGTGGGTCATCGACCCGCTGGACGGCACCAGCAACTACCTGCGTGGCGTGCCGCACTACTGCGTGTCGATCGCGCTGGTAGAGAACGGCGAGCCGACCGACGCGGTCATCTTCGACCCGCTGCGCAATGAGCTGTTCACCGCCAGCCGGGGTGCCGGCGCCGTGCTGAACGACCGCCGCATCCGCGTGGCCGAGCGCAAGGATCTGGAAGGCACGATGATCCACACCGGTTTCGCCCCGCGCGAGCGCAGCCGCGCCAGCGCCCAGCTGAAGGCGGTCGACGCCCTGCTGGTGCACGGTGAGGACATCCGCCGCACCGGTTCGGCGGCACTGGACCTGGCCTACGTGGCCTGCGGCCGTGCCGACGCCTACTTCGAGGCCGGTGTGAAGGCGTGGGACATCGCCGCCGGCCTGCTGCTGGTCCGCGAGGCGGGCGGCAAGGTCTGTGACTTCAAGGGCGCGACCCTGGGCCGCATGGACAACCGTGGCCCGGAGACCCACCAGATCGTGGCCGGCAACCTGAAGGTGGCCGAGTCGCTGCAGAAGGTGCTGGTGAACACCGGCTACGCCGCCGAGTTCGACGCGAAGTTCTGAGGTTTTGCGTAAAGCGGTTCATGGAGACGGCGCCTGCGAGGGTGCCGTTTTCGTTTGTGCGCACGGAGATTCGTTTCCGCGACCGCGGGGGGTGTCACTTTCTTTGCGCGCAAAGAAAGTAACCAAAGAAACGCTCCGCCAGGGCGCGAGCCGACGTGCTGCGCACGCCGGTGCCCTGCGCTCCTCGGCCCGCCGAGGGACGGTGCGGGAACTCGCTGCGCTCAGACACCCGCACCTCTTCGCCCTCGCCGGACCTGCGGTGCTCGGCTCGCTCAAGGCGGACCCAAGGTCAAATGCCACAGCTGCACCCAGTACATCTTCGCGACGGGGGATGCTGTTGTTCTTGATCTTGATCTTGACCTTTCAGTCCGCCTTGAGCGAGCAGAGCATCGCAGGGGAATCAGGGGCGAAGAGGCGCCGATGTCTGAGCGCAGCGAGTTCGGCGCCGTCCCCTGATTCGCCGAGAAGCGCAGGGTACCGGCGCGTAGCGACGGCTCGCGCCCCGGCGGCGTGTTTCTTTGGTTACTTTCTTTGCACGAGCAAAGAAAGTGACACCCCTCCGCGGTCGCGGAAATGACTCTCGCCGGGTCGTACCCGGCGCCACAGATGCGTCGGCGCGCCAACAAAAACGCCCGGCGCGCGGCCAGGCGTTCCTGCACTACCTTGAAAGCAGAAGCTTACGCCACCGTCGACGCCCGCAGCGCGGCGATGCGCTCTTCCAGCGGCGGGTGGCTCATGAACAGCTTCTTGGCCGTCGAACCGGAAATGCCGAAGGCGGCAATCTGGGTCGGCAGCGTGCTCTGGCCATGGTTGAGCTGCAGGCGCTCCAGCGCGGCGATCATCTTCTGGCGACCGGCCAGCGAGGCACCGCCGGCATCGGCGCGGAACTCGCGGTGGCGCGAGAACCACATCGAGATCATCGTGGCGAACAGGCCGAACACCATCTCCAGCACGAACACGATGATGTAGTAGGCGAACCCACGGCCGCCGCCTTCGCGGTTGCCCGACAGCGCGCTGTCGATGATGCCGCCGACCACGCGGGCCAGCACGATCACGAAGGTGTTCAGCACACCCTGCAGCAGCGCCATGGTAATCATGTCACCGTTGGCGACGTGGGCGATCTCGTGGCCCAGCACCGCTTCGGCCTCGTCCTCGCTCATGTTGTGCAGCAGGCCGGTGGACACCGCCACCAGCGCGTTGTTGCGGTTGGCACCGGTGGCGAAGGCATTGATCTCCGGGCCGTCATAGACCGCCACTTCCGGCATGCCGATGCCGGCGGCCTTGGCCTGGCGCTCGACCGTGGCCAGCAGCCAGCGCTCGGTCTGGTTGCGCGGCTCGGTGATCACCACCGCACCGGTGGAGCGCTTGGCCATCCACTTGGACAGCAGCAGCGAGATGAAGGAGCCACCGAAACCGAAGATGCCGGCCATCACCAGCAGGCCGCTCATCGAACGCGCGTCCACGCCCAGGATCGACATGACGATGCCGGCCAGGATCAGGACCGCGAGGTTGGTCGCCAGGAACAGGGCAATACGGGTGAACATGGGAAAATCCGGCTCGGAAGGGGTCGATATCCGTCAATTTGCGGTGCGCTCAGCTTGAATTCAAGCGCCAACCTGACCGACGATTCAGCCTGCATGACCGCCATTGTTCCCTGCGGCCGCTTCGCGCCCTCGCCGACCGGCCTGCTCCACCCCGGATCCCTGCTTGCCGCCTTCGGCAGCTGGCTGCTGGCCCGCCACCACGGCGGCCTGTGGCGGCTGCGCATCGAAGACGTTGACCCGCCGCGTACCGTGCCCGGCGCCGCGCAATCACAGCTGCAGGCACTGGCTGCGTTCGGCCTGGTCCACGACGGCCCGGTCCTGTGGCAGAGCGCTCGAGGCGAGGCCTACCAGGCCGCGCTGGACGTGCTGCTGGCCAGCGACCAGGCCTTCATCTGCCACTGCAGCCGCAGCGAACTGGCTGCCAGCGGCGGCATCCACCACCTCTGCGTTGCGCGGCAACCGCGACCGGACCCCGCCGTCCGCTTCCGCGTGCCACCGGGCAGCGTCGTGCACTTCGACGATGGCCTGCGTGGCCCGCAGCAGCAGGACGTGCATGCCGAAGTCGGCGACTTCGTGCTGCGCCGTGCCGACGGCTGCTGGGCCTACCAGCTGGCGGTGGTGGTCGATGACGCCGCGCAGGGGGTGACCGAAGTGGTGCGCGGCGCCGATCTGCTCGATTCCACCGCGCGGCAGATCCTGCTGCAGCAGGCGCTGGGCCTGGCGGTGCCGCGCTACTGGCACCTGCCGCTGCTGCTCGACGCCCCCGGCCACAAACTGTCCAAGTCGCTGGCGTCGCTGCCGGTGGACAGTACACGGCCGGTACCGGTACTGCGCGCGCTCTGGCAGCTGCTGGGCCAGGCCCCTGCCGCACTGGACGGCGCCGATGACCGGGATGCGCTGCTGCACACTGCGCAACGGGCATTCGACCCGGTTCGACTGCCGCGGACCGACATCCTGTTGCCGGCCGGCGCACTTTCCGCGCCGATGTTGCAGAATCCCCCTTCCCCCACCTGATTCCCGGACAGCATTCCATGACATCTCGCGTCGCACTGGTCACCGGCGGAACCGGCGGCATCGGTACCGCCATCTGCCAACGCCTGGCCGACCAGGGCCACCGGGTCGCCACCAACTACCGCGACGAGGGCAAGGCCCGCGCATGGCAGCAGGCGATGACCGAGCGCGGCTACAACGTGTCGATCTTCCCGGGCGATGTCTCCGATCCAGGCAGCGCCGAGGCGCTGGTGCGTGCGGTCGAGGCCGAGCTGGGCCCGGTCGAGATCCTGGTCAACAATGCCGGCATCACCCGCGACACGACGTTCCACCGCATGCGCGCGGACCAGTGGCACGATGTGATCAACACCAACCTCAATTCGGTGTTCAACGTCACCCGTCCGGTGATCGAAGGCATGCGGCGCCGCTGCTGGGGCCGGGTCATCCAGATCAGCTCGATCAACGGCCTGAAGGGCCAGTACGGCCAGGCCAACTACGCCGCGGCCAAGGCCGGCATGCACGGCTTCACCATTTCGCTGGCCCGCGAGAACGCCGGCTTCGGCATCACCGTGAACACCATTTCGCCCGGCTACGTCGCCACCGACATGGTGATGGCGGTTCCGGAGGACGTACGCGCCAAGATCATCGCCGACATCCCCACCGGGCGCCTCGGCAGGCCGGAGGAAATCGCCTATGGCGTGTCCTTCCTGGTGGCCGAGGAAGCCTCATGGATCACCGGCAGCAACCTGGACATCAACGGCGGCCACCACATGGGCTGGTAAGCCGCGCAGGGGCCGTTGCGGCATGCGCTGACGGCCCCTGCCGATGGTCATGCTGCGCAGCACGCAAACCCTTGCTGCGCAACATGATCGCTGCTGAAAGCCAAGCCTGGCGGGGGCTGGGGCGGTTGCAACCGCTGCTGCACTGCGCCATGCTGCGCGTCTACTGTGACGAGTACCGCTTCATGGCTGCGACCCGCATCATCAAGAAGTATCCGAACCGCCGTCTCTACGACACCGAGATCTCCAGCTACATCACCATCGAGGACGTGCGCCAGCTGATCCTGGACGGTGAAGACTTCGAGGTCCGCGACGCCAAGAGCGGCGACGACCTCACCCGTTCGGTCCTGCTGCAGATCATCGCCGACCAGGAACAGGACGGCGAACCGATGCTGTCGACCCAGCTGCTGAGCCAGCTGATCCGCTTCTACGGCGATTCCCTGCAGGGCTTCATGGGCAACTACCTGGAGCGCAGCATGCAGGTCTTCCTCGACCAGCAGCAGCAGTTCCGCCAGCAGATGGGCAACCTGCTGGGCCAGACCCCGTGGGCGATGATGAACCAGCTGACCGAGCGGAACCTGGAGCTGTGGCAGGAATTCCAGCGCAGCATGGGCAGCGGCTTCGGTGGCCCGCGCCCGGGCGGCACCGGAACGGGAACCGGCAACAAGCCCGGCGAACCCGGCACCGGTACCGGCACCGGCGGCAAGACCCGCCGCTGAGCTGCAGCAACGGCTGATACGAAAACGGCGCGCCCCTGGCGCGCCGTCTTGTTTGGCATCGCGCCAACCGTGCGTCAGCGTTTGGCCTTGCACCCCGTGCACACGCGCTCGACCTTGTAGCCCTTCGCCCTCAGCTTCTCGACCACGCCATCACTGCCCAGCAGGTGCAGCGTGCCGACCACCACCAGCGTACCGCCCTGCCCGGCCTGCAGGTACGGCTGCAGCTTCGGCACCCAGGCATCGTTGCGACCGGTGTTGATGCGCTGGTACAGCTGCGGATACTGCTGGCGCATCTCTGCCGCCATCTTGGTCCACAGCAGGCGCTCGTCGCCGCGACGCCATGCATCATGCAGCAGCCGCGCCTGCTCATCGGCCTTGCCGGCCTGGTCCAGTGCTTCGGCCAGCATCTGCCGCTGTTCCTGCACCGTCATCCCGTCCAGCATGCCGATCTGGGTATCGATATCTTCCAGTCCCGCGGTCTTGCGGCCGGTCTTCTGCGCGCGTTCCATGAAGTGGCGGTCCAGGCCCAGCGCCGGGTCCAGGCCCAGCTTCTGCATCTGCCCGATCGAAATGCTCAGACCGACGAACCACGGCTTCATGCCCTGCATCTGCGCCAGCGGCAACTGGTTCTGGGCAGCAAAGGCCTGCAGCTTCTGCCAGGTGGCCGCATCCAGATCACGCTTCAGCTCGCTGCCATCGGTGCGGGTCGCAGCCTGCACCATGCGGCTGGCCAGCTGGGGCGATTGCATGTCTTCCGGCGACAGTTCGAACACCACCCGCTGCGAGGCTTCGAACGCCTGCTCGACATCGGGCGACAGCGGGTAGTCCT
The DNA here is from genome assembly GCF_051853085.1 of Stenotrophomonas sp. T8. Classification (NCBI taxonomy): domain Bacteria; kingdom Pseudomonadati; phylum Pseudomonadota; class Gammaproteobacteria; order Lysobacterales; family Lysobacteraceae; genus Stenotrophomonas; species Stenotrophomonas sp. T8. The sequence goes on from NZ_CP195329.1 coordinate 2,641,607, forward strand.
GTGGCTTCAGCAGATGGAACGATCCCAGCAGGTACACGCGTGCATCGCCCGGGCCGGTGACTTTCCACAACAGGGGTACCGGCGGCTTGGCCGCCGTTGCTGCCGCGGCCGCGGCAGGGCTGGCCTGGCCATCGCGGGCCGTGGCCAGTGGCGCCACTGCGCAGGCCGCCAGCAACAGCGCGGTACGGAACAGGTGTTTTATCGGCATGGTCAGCCTTCTCCTTCAGGCAGGTGGTAGGCCTTCTCGCCCGCTTCCACGCGCAGGTCCAACCGGTTTTCCGGCGGCGCCAGCGGGCAGGTCGCGTAGGCGGTGAACGCGCACGGTGGGTTGTAGGCATGGTTGAAATCGATGCGCACCGTGCCGTCTGCAGCGGGGGCATCGGTATCCAGATAGCGCCCGGCCGGATAGCTGCCGCGGCCGCTGGTGCGGTCGGCGAAGATCAGGAACAGTGGCTGCCCGGGCGCACCGATGGCCTCCAGGCGCCAGCTGCGGCCATCACGTTCGAACTCCACCGCACCGGCATTGGGCATCTCGGTGGTCAAGCCAGTGATGTCTACGATCGGCAAGGTCTTCCCCGGCGGATGCGCGATGAAACGCGCCTGCACCTGCCAGTCCGCGCCGCCCGGCCAGTACTGCAGGCCGGCGAAATCACGCCGCGCAGGTGCCTCGGCATGCTTGACCCGCAGCGCGTCCCGTGGCCCCCGGCGGATGATGCTGAGCTGGCCCTTGCCGCCATCGAAGGCCAGCAGCGTCGGCTGCGCGTCCTTGTCGGTGTCGACGCGGATGCGGCCACGCACCGGCTGGCCGTCGTGGCTGACATCGACACCGGCTTCAGGCGTGAACCACCACTGCGTCCCGTCGCGGCGCAGCAGGCCCAGCCTGTCCGGGCCGACCGACAGGCGGATGCCGTTGGTGGCGCCGCTGCCAACGAAATGGGATTTGTTCTGCAGCCAGTGCAGGCCGACCAGGGCCGTCCAGCCATCGGGCCGGGTCAGGTCCTGGTAGCGCGCTACACGCCATTGCTGCTGCGCGGCCGCGTAGGCCGGATCTTCAGCGACCGTCGGCGCCGGCGGAGTTGCCGGGCTGCAGGCGGCCAACACCACGGCGGCCAGCAGGCCCGCCACTCCCCGATAACGCATCGATGCTCCCCTCAACGTCCGCGCAGGAACCAGCGGTCGATCTCCGCCAGCGAAAAACGGGCCCAGGTCGGTCGGCCGTGGTTGCACTGGCCGGACCGTTCGGTGATTTCCATGTCGCGCAGCAGCGCGTTCATTTCCGGCACGGTCAGGCGCCGGTTGGCACGCACCGCGCCATGGCAGGCCATGGTCGACAGCAGCTCGTCGCGTGCACTGGCCACGCGGCGGCTCTGGCCGTGCTCGCGCAGGTCGGTCAGCACGTCGCGCAGCAGTCCTTCCGGTTCGGCATGCGCCAGCAGTGCCGGAATGCTGCGCACGTGCAGCGACCCGGGGCCGGCCCGGGTCACCTCGAAGCCGAGCGCCGCCAGTGTGTCGGCTTCGCTTTCGGCGGTGTCGGCCTCGCGCTCGCCCACCGCCAGCGTGATCGGCACCAGCAACGGCTGCGACTGCAGGCCGATGCCATCGTGCGCATTCTTCAGGCGCTCGTAGCCGATGCGTTCGTGGGCCGCATGCATGTCGACCACGATCAGGCCTTCAGCGTTCTCGGCCAGGATGTAGATGCCATGCAGCTGCGCGATCGCGTAGCCCAGCGGCGGTACACCCGCGTCGGCACTGGTTACCGGCAACCCGTTCTCGCTCGGCATCGGCGGCAACGCCGCTGCGCGTTCGGCACCGGCCGGCGTGGCATACAGCGCGGCGTAGGCGGCCGGTGCATCGGCCACCTGCAGGCCCAGCGGCTGCTGCGGACGCCAGCCTGAAAATCCGCCACCACCACCTCCCGAGCCGGGCGCAGCCCCACGCACCAGCCCGAACCCCGACGCGCCGGCGCTCGATGCCGTCGGGACGGCGGCGGCGTCCGCCGGATGTGCGGGGCCGGCACCGATCTCCTGCGCCGACATGCCGGCACGGGTATCGGCCAGCGCATCCTTCAACGTGCGATAGACGAAATCGTGGACCAGCCGCGAATCGCGGAAGCGCACCTCGTGCTTGGCCGGATGCACGTTGACGTCGACACGGGTCGGATCCAGTTCGAGGAACAGCACATAGGCCGGCTGGCGGCCGTGATACAGCACGTCGCCGTAGGCCATCTTCACTGCGTGGGCGACGCTGCGGTCACGCACTGAGCGACCGTTGACGTACAGGTACTGCTGGTCGGCGCTCGCGCGCGAATAATGCGGCTGCGCAATCCAGCCATGCAGGCGCAGGCCGGCGCCGCTGTGGTCCACGCGCACGGCCTGGTTGGCGAAATCCTCGCCCAGCGTTTCGGCAAGGCGTGCATCGGAATACAGATCGCCTGGCTTGTAGCGCCGCGAGGCCTTGCCGTTGTGCGACACGCGCAGCTCGACATCCGGCCGTGCCAGCGCCAGCGAACGCAGCCACTCTTCGATATGGCCCAGTTCGGTACGCTCGGCGCGCAGGAACTTGCGCCGCGCCGGCACGTTGTAGAACAACTCACGCACTTCCACCGTGGTGCCCGGCGCATGCGCGCGCGGGGTCACCTCGCCGATCTTGCCGCCTTCGATCTGCAGTGCCGAACCGTGCTCGTCGTGCGCGCGCCGCGAGCACAGGGTGAAGCGGCTGACCGATGCGATCGACGGCAGCGCTTCTCCCCGGAAACCGAGCGTGGCCACCGATTCGAGATCGTCAAGATCGGCGATCTTGCTGGTGGCATGGCGCGACACTGCCAGTGGCAACTGCTCGGGCGCGATGCCACTGCCGTTGTCGCGGATGCGGATCAGGCGCACGCCGCCCTCTTCAAGATCGATATCAACGCGGCTGGCGCCGGCGTCGATCGCGTTCTCGACCAGTTCCTTGACCACCGACGCGGGTCGTTCGACCACTTCGCCGGCGGCGATCTGGTTGATCAGGATCTCCGGCAACGGCCGGATCGGGCGCGGATGGGTAGCAGACGTCATGCGGGGATGATAACGGAGCGGCCAAGGGTAGAGTCGAGCCATGCTCGACTGACGGGCTACCCGCAAGGCCCAGTCGAGCGCGGCTCGACTCTGCAGAAAGCAGAAACCCGCCTTCGGCGGGTTATTTGCTGCCGCCGGCCATGGTGGCTGCGGCGTCGATCTCGGCCTGCGCGCGGGCGGCATACAACGTGCCCGGCGGCGGTTGGCGGCTGAAGAAGGTGTGCACACCATCCAGCACAGCGCCAGCGACCTTGCGCTGGTAAGCCGGGTCCGTCAGGCGGCGCTCTTCATCCGGATTGGAAATGAACGCCGTTTCCACCAGCATCGCTGGCATGTCCGACGTGCGCAGCACCGCGAAGTTGGCGCGCTCGATGTTCGGCTTGTGGTTGTTGCCGATCCGCTTCAGGCCGCCCAGCACGTGGCCGGCGGCGTCTTCGGACGCCTTCATGTAGCCGCTCTGCGCCAGGTCCAACAGCACATTGGCAAGCGTGCCCTCGGTCTGCTGCAGGCGAACGCCACCGACCAGATCGGCCGCGTTTTCCTTGTCTGCCAGCCAGCGGGCGCGCTGCGAAGAGGCACCCTTGGTCGACAGCACGTACACCGACGAACCCGTGGCCGAACGGTTCTCGGCCGCGTCGGCATGGATCGAAATGAAGATGTCCGCCTTGTTCGCACGCGCCTTCTGCGCACGCATCGGCAGCGGGATGAACACGTCGCTGTCGCGCGTCAGGTAGGCCTTCAGGCCCGGCGTGGCGTTGACCTGGCGGGCCAGCTCACGCGCCACGGCCAGGGTGACATCCTTCTCGCGCTTGCCGGTCGGGCCGATCGCACCCGGGTCCTGGCCACCATGACCAGGATCGATCGCCACCACAAGATGGCGCATGCCGGGCTGCATGCGGATGCGCGATGCATCGCTGGGCATGGCCGGACGCGGCGGCTCGGCCGGCGTCGGCGCCGGTGTAGGGGCCGTTGCCGGCGGCGTGGTCACCACCGCAGCAGTGCGCTGGCCGGCGAGGATTGCAGCCGGCGAGGATGAGGGCGTGCTGCTGGCCGCGACGCCTGCCGCAGCAACCTGGGCCGGCGCGCTGGTCGGTGCGGGGGTCGGCGTGGCGGGTGCGGCGGCGCTGGCGCTGGCCTGCTGCTGCACCTGTGCGGTCAGCAGGGCGGTGGCCCGCGCAGCATCGGTGCGTGACTGCGCGTTCTCGGCCGGCGTGGGCGCGACTGAGCCCCCCGCAGCGGCCGCCTGCGGCTGCACCGCCGGTGGCGTCGCCGGGCGGCTGGTTGTGGCCACGGCAGGGCCATCACCCGGCCATTCGATCACCAGCTTGGATTCATTGCCCTCGCGCTGCATCTGCGGGCGGAACGGCGCCACCGATTCGGCAAGGTCGAACACGACACGGAAAGTGCCCGGGACCGGCTGTCCGGTACGCACCGCCGTGACCACGCCCTGCGCGGCCGGCATCTTCAGGTTGCGTACGGCGCTGGAGTCGGGGAAATCGACCACCAGGCGGTTCGGGCCGGCCAGCGACAGGGTCTTGTAGCCGCCACTGCCGACCAGTGAGATCTCGGCACGGGTGCCGGTCGCGCCGGTGTTCAGCAGCACCTGGCGGACTTCACCCGCCCACGCACTGACGCTCGCCAGACCCAGTCCGACGGCGGCACAGATGGCGATGAGACGGTTCCCCGGGCGCATGGCTCAGGATTCAATCACCGCGCTGAACGGAATGCAACACCTTTTTCCTTAATAATCCGTAACCTGCCGATCTTTGTTCTCGTCAGCCGACAGAAATGGCCTGCAAGTCGCCCCCTTGGGGCAGCCGTTTCAGCCATTCATGTCCAACGTCGCTGGCTCCGGTGAGACGGACACGGCGCCCCTGTCCTTCGATCTCCAGCGCTACCACCAGATCGGTCGGCGGCAGCGCGCCGGCGCCCCGTTCCGGCCATTCCACCAGCCACAGCACCGCGCTGCCCTCGTCCAGGCCTAGGAAATCCAGCTCACCGGCCTGGCCGATGCGATACAGGTCCAGGTGCCACGCCTCACCGCCACTGGCCAGCGGATAGCGCTCGACCAGGGTGTAGGTGGGACTGCGGATCGCGCCCTGCACGCCCAGCGCCCGCAGCAGCGCGCGGGCCGTGGTGGACTTGCCGGCGCCCAGGTCGCCGCGCAGTTCGATCAGCGCCTGCGGCGGCCGGGTGGTCGCCAGCCACTGCCCGAGCAGTTCGGTGGCGTCGCTGTCGGCAAGGAAGAAATCGGTCATGGGAAGCGTTCCGGGTTGGCCAGTCGCCGCAACGGCGCCAGCAGATCAGTAGGAAGCAGGCCGCGTGCGCCGTCAGCGGCAGCCGCGTCGCCGGCCAGCGCATGCAGCAACGCGCCCGCCGCGCCCGCATCGAAGGCGGACAGGCCCTGCGCGCGCAGGCCGGCGATGATGCCGGTGAGCAGGTCGCCCATGCCCCCCACGGCCATGCCGGGATTGCCGGCGGCGATCAACCGGGGCGTTTGCCCGGGCGCCGCCACGATGCTGCCGGCGCCCTTCAACACCACCACCGCGTGGAAACGCTCGGCGAGCGTCTGCGCACAGGCGTAGCGATCGGCCTGGATGTCGCTGGTGCTGCAGCCGAGCAGGCGTGCGGCCTCGCCCGGGTGCGGTGTGAGGACGGCGCCAGGCAAGGCACGCGGATCCTGCGCCAGCAGGTTCAGCGCGTCGGCATCGACCACCAGTGGTCTGGCGCTGGCCAGCACCCGCGCAAACAGCGCGCGTGCCCATTCGTCCTGGCCCAGACCGGGCCCGATCGCCACCACCTCCGCCCTGTCAAGCAAGGCCGGCAGCGCTTCGCCGTCTTCCAACGCGTGGGTCATCGCCTCGGGCAGCCGAGCCAGCAGTGGACCGACGTGGTCGAGGCGGGTGCCCAGGCTCAACAGCCCCGCCCCTGCGCGCAAGGCGGCCTCGGCTGCCATGGCGATGGCACCGCCGCTGCCGTGGTTGCCGCCGACGCACAGCACGTGGCCGGATTCACCCTTGTGGGTATTTGCGCGGCGCGGCGGCAACAGGGCCGGCAACCGTGCCTGCGTCCAGTACTCCACGGCAGGCGACACGCTTTGCCATGCGGCCGCGGGCAACTGCAGGGGTGCCAGGGCCTTGTGCCCGCAATGATCCAGCGCGTCGCCGGTGTACAGCCCGCGATGGGCCACGATGAACTGCAGGGTCAGCGCAGCGCGTACTGCCGCGCCGGGTACCGCACCGCGGTCGGCATCGACGCCACTGGGCACATCCAAGGCCAGCACAGGTGCCGCCTGCGCATTGATCGCAACGATCAGCGCCTGCGCCGCGCCCTCCGGCGCGCGATCGAAACCCAGCCCGAACAGGGCATCGACCCAGAGGTCGGCCTCGGGCAGCGCGCCGTCGAACTCGGTGATGGCGCCGCCGTCGGACCTGAACTCCGATGTTGCACGCTGCGCCAGCGCGGTCGATGGCGCCCGGCCCGGCAGGGCGATCACCCTCACCTCGCGCCCGGCCTGCAACGCGTGGCGAGCCAGCACGAGGCCGTCGCCGCCATTGTTGCCCGCACCGACCACCACGCCGATGCGCTGCGCCTGCGGCCAATGCTGCAGCAGGCACTGCCAGGCGGCCTGGCCGGCCTGCGCCATCAGTCCCCAGCCAGCATCCCCCGCCAGGGTGGACGCCTGGGCATCCAGCGCACACGCGGCAGCGGAATCGAACAGATCGGCGAGGTTGGCCATGCAGGGATTTTATACTGGTGCGCATGTCCCTCGCCCCCTCCCCCGTCGATCCAGCCCAGGCCGTGCAGCGCATCCGCGAACTGGCCCGCGCGCATGGCTTCCAGCGCTGCGGCATCGCCGGTATCGAGCTCGGCGAGGACGAGGCGCACCTGGCCGACTGGCTGGGCCAGGGCCTGTACGGCACGATGGACTGGATGGCGCGCCACGGCACCCTGCGCGCACGACCGGCCGAGCTGTTGCCCGGCACTGTGCGCGTGATCTCGGTGGGCATGGACTACAGCCACAAGGATGACACCGAAGCGTGGGCGACGCTGGCCGACCCGGGCCGCGCCTACGTGGCGCGCTATGCGCTGGGCCGCGACTACCACAAGCTGATGCGCAACCGCCTGCAGAAGTTGGCCACGCAGATCAACGACGAAGTCGCACCACTGGGCTACCGCGTGTTCGTCGATTCCGCCCCCGTCCTGGAGCGCGCACTGGCCCGCAACGCCGGGCTCGGCTGGATCGGCAAGCACACCTGCCTGATCGACCGCCATGGCGGTTCCTGGTTCTTCATCGGCGAGATCTATATCGACATCCCGCTGCCGATCGATACGCCGGCCACGGCGCACTGCGGCACCTGCACGCGCTGCATCGATGTCTGCCCGACCCAGGCCATCACCGGCCCGCAGCGGCTGGACGCGCGGCGCTGCATCTCCTACCTGACCATCGAACACGACGGCGCCATTCCCGAACAGATGCGCCCGCTGATCGGCAACCGCATCTATGGCTGCGACGACTGCCAGCTGGTCTGCCCCTGGAACAAGTTCGCCAAGCGCACCGACGAAGCCGATTTCCGCGCGCGCAACAACCTCGATACCGCGCGCCTGGACCAGCTGTTCGCCTGGGACGAAGCCGAGTTCCTGCGCCGCACCGAAGGCAGCCCGATCAGGCGCAGCGGCCATGAGCGCTGGCTACGCAACATCGCCGTGGCGCTGGGCAATGCGCCGTCCTCGGCCGAAGCGCTGGCTGCGCTGCAGACCCGCATCGACGATCCCTCACCGCTGGTGCGTGAACACGTGCAGTGGGCACTGGGCCAGCACACGGCGCGCTGACGTGCGATCCTGAGCCCCCGTTCCGCCCGCAGCACGCCGTTTCCATGCAGCCACGCAACAACGACATCCTCACCCCCAGCCAGCTCAACACCCTGGCCCGCGACCTGCTGGAAGGCAGCTTCCCGGCGATCTGGGTCGAGGCCGAACTGGGCAGCGTGGCGCGTCCTGCCTCCGGACACCTCTACTTCAACCTGAAGGACGCGCGCGCGCAGCTGCGTGCGGCGATGTTCCGGATGAAGGCGCAGTACCTGAAGTTCGTGCCGCGCGAAGGCATGCGCGTGCTGGTGCGCGGCAAGGTGACCCTGTACGACGCCCGTGGCGAGTACCAGATGGTGCTGGACCACATGGAGGAAGCCGGCGAAGGCGCGCTGCGCCGCGCCTTCGAGGAGCTGAAGGCACGGCTGGAGGCCGAGGGCCTGTTCGACCCGGCACGCAAGCGGCCGCTGCCGGCGCACGTGCAGCGCCTGGCCGTGATCACCTCGCCCACCGGCGCCGCCGTGCGCGACGTGCTGAGCGTGCTCGGCCGGCGCTTCCCGCTGCTGGAAGTGGACCTGCTGCCGACCCTGGTACAGGGCAGCAGTGCCGCCGCGCAGATCACCCGGCTGCTGCAGGCCGCCGATGCCAGTGGCCGCTACGACGTGATCCTGCTGACCCGCGGTGGTGGTTCGCTGGAAGACCTGTGGGCCTTCAACGATGAAACACTGGCCCGTGCGATCGCCGCCAGCCGCACGCCGGTGGTCTCGGCGGTGGGCCACGAAACCGACTTCAGCCTGAGCGACTTCGCCGCCGACCTGCGTGCACCAACGCCCTCGGTGGCGGCCGAGCTGCTGGTACCCGACCAGCGCGAACTGGCCCTGCGCCTGCGCCGCACGGCCGCCCGCATGGTGCAGCTGCAACGGCATGCGATGCAGCAGGCGATGCAGCGCGCCGACCGCGCCCTGTTGCGCCTGAACGCCCAGAGCCCGCAGGCACGACTGGATCTGCTGCGTCGACGCCAGCTCGATCTGGGCCGGCGCCTGCATGCCGCGTTCAACCAGCAGCAGGAGCGCCGTGCCGCGCGCCTGCGTCACGCGTCTGCGGTACTGCGTGGGCATCATCCGCAGCGCCAGCTGGACGCGATGCAGCGTCGCCTGACCGCCCTGCGTGGGCGGCCGCAGGCAGCGATGCAGCGTCTGCTGGAGCGCGATGCACTGCGACTGCGCGGACTGGCGCGTTCACTTGAAGCAGTCAGCCCGCTGGCGACCGTGGCGCGTGGCTACAGCATCCTGACCCGCAGCGACGATGGTGCGCTGGTGCGGCGCATCGACCAGGTGCAACCTGGTGACGCCCTGCAGGCCCGCGTCGGCGACGGCGTGATCGACGTGCAGGTCAAGTAGAGGGTTGTTCGGCAGGGCTGCGCCCTGCACCCACAGAGGCTTCAAGCAACGGCCGAAGCAACAGCGAAAGCTGGCATTCCGCGGGTTGGCGGGGCGGTGCCAGAGTGCGGGGACGCCGTAAACCCGTCCATGAAGTGACCCCCGAGACTTGGACGGTGGGGTCAGGCGGCTGCTTGGGCCTGTTCCCGGTACTTTACCGGGCTTAGCCCCTTCAATTTCAATCTGATTCGCTCTTGGTTGTAGTACTTGATGTACTCCACCAGCCCGGCCTCCAGGCTTTCGATGCTGTCAAAGCTGTTCAGGTAGAAGAACTCCGACTTCAGCGTCCCGAAGAAGCTTTCCATTGCCGCATTGTCCAAGCAGTTGCCACGTCGGGACATGCTTTGCTTCAACGAGTGCTTTTCCAGCATGTGCCGGTAGTTCTCATGCTGGTACTGCCAGCCCTGGTCGGAGTGGATCATTGGCCGCTCATCCGGCGAAAGCTTCTTGATGGCCTCCTCCAGCATCTGACCTACCAGATCGAACACAGGCTGGCGCTTGATCTGATAAGCCACGATTTCACCGTTGTAGAGGTCCATGATCGGCGACAGGTACAGCTTCATGCCTTGCACCTTGAACTCGGTGACGTCAGTCACCCACTTCTGGTTGGGCCGCTCGGCATGGAACTGGCGATTGAGGTCATTGCCAACCACAACATTGGCGGCCCCTTTGAAGGACCGGTAGCGCTTCACGCGTACCCGTGATTTCAGGCCCATCTCCCCCATCAGGCGCTGTACCCGCTTGTGATTGGACCGATGGCCCTGATTGGCCAGTTCCAGCGTCACCGTGCGATACCCATAGCGCCCTTGGCTTTGATCGTAGATTGCCCGGATGCGCTCGCACAGGGCTGCCTCATCCTGATCCGGATGGGCCAGGACATGGTTCTGGTAATAGAACGTACTGCGTGACAGCTCTGCCGCTTCGAGCAGAAGCGACAGCGTATGAACCTGCCTCAATCCTTGGATGGCTTGCGCTTTGCGTCCTGCGCCGCCTGCTCTTCCCGGATCAAGGCATCGAGTTTTTTTAGGTAGTCGGTCTCCGCACGCAGATAGGCAACTTCCTTGAGCAGCTCATCGCGGCTCATTTCCTCAGGTGGCTTGGACGAACGGGTCTTTTTCATCGGCTTTCGGGGCGGCGGCGGAGGTGGTGCCAGCGCTTGGGCACCGCCTTGAGCATACAGGCGACGCCACCGACCCACCGCGCCGGCATCGCCAATTTGAAAGTAAGTGGTGGCCTCCCGCCCGGACATGCCGTCCTGGCCCATCTTCTTCAGGACAGCCAGCTTGAATGCGAGGTCATAGGACTGGGCCTGGCGGCGAAACCCGCGCCAACCATGCAGCCGATAGGTCGCCACCCAGCGCCTGACCGTGGAGAACTCCAGGCCGTAGCGACGAGCAACGGCTTTGACCGATGTGGAGGTCTTGCAGGCCTCTTTGGCGACCTGCAGTTTGAAACGCGCGTCGTATCTGTTCATGTATCCCTCGGGGTTGGATCTGATGTCCAACTCCCGGGGGTCACTTCACCATGGGGGCTTGGCAGCCGCATCCATGCGGCTGACACCCCGCACTCCGACACCGCCCCACCTCTGACAGTTTTCCGCGATGGGGTAGATCCACGCCATGCGTGGATGAATCTCCATCGAAATCGAATACATCGAATCGAGATCGACAAGCATCCACGCATGGCGTGGATCTACCGTGTCGACCAAGGTCGACACCTACCAACAGCAGCAGAAATCTGTCGAAGGCGGGGTGGGTCCGGTTGCGGGGGCGTGAGCCGCATGGATGCGGCGACCGAGCTTACATGGACGTACTTGCAGCGGCCCCCGCAACCGGACCCACCCCGCCATCCCACGGAATGCACGCTGTTGCTGTTGCCGTTGAGGTTGCCGGCCAGCGGCCGGCACTACCGCAGGTGCAGGGCGCAGCCCTGACGAACAACCCCCTACTTTGCCTGCTCGCAGAACTTCTGCCGGTACTCGAGCGCCTTCGGCATCAGTGCCTGCAGGTTCTGGATGCGGGTGCCCGGATTCGGGTGGGTGGAAGCGAACTCCGGCGGCGCCTGGCCGCCACTGGCCTGGCCCATGCGCTGCCACAGCGGCACCGCCTCGCGGGGATCGAAGCACGCCGCCGCGGCCAGCATCAGCCCCACTTCATCGGCCTGCGTCTCGTGGCTGCGCGCATAGGGCAGCAGATAGCCGTAGCCCATCGCCGACATCATCATCTGTTGCTGCTGCGCATCCATGCCGCTGGCGGCACCGGCCATCTGCCCGATCTGGGTCAGCTTCTGCTGCGCCATCCGCTGCGCACCATGGCGCAGCAGCGCGTGGGCGATCTCATGGCCCATCACCACCGCCATCGCATCACGCGTACGCGCCACCGGCACCAGGCCGGTGTAGACCGCCATCTTGCCGCCCGGCAGGCAGAACGCATTGGCCTGCCCGGACGGGATCACATTCACTTCCCACTGGAAATCCCGCGCGAAATGCGCCGGCTGCACGCCGTGCTCCTGTGCCAGCGCGGTCTCCACCACATCCACCTTGGCGATCAGGCGCTGCGCGATGTCGCGCACATCGCGCGCGATCGGCGCATTCGGATCCATCGGCCGTTCCTGCGCGAGGATCTGCTGGTAGGCCTGCAGACCGAGCGCGGTCTCCTGGCGCGCATCCAGGCTGCTGTCGATCATCACCTTCTCGCCGGTGTAGGGATCGACGGTGCGATTGGAGAACCAGTAGAACACCGCATAGCCCGCCGCCAGCAGCAGCACCCACCAGCGGATGTTGCCGAACAGGCCGCGTCGCTGCGGGCCTTGGGGCGAGCGGGAAAAGGGATCGTTGCGCATCGGTGGTCTTCCAGCAGACCCCGCCGGCTGGCGGGCACGGCGCAATCTTAGTGCGCGGACGCCAGCAGCGGGTGAAGCCCGATGCCGCTCAGATGCCGCGCACCAGACGGAAGCCGATGCGCGCATTGGTGGTGTCCGAATCCTGCGATTGCCGCCAGGCCGCACGAGTCTGCTCGGGCGCATTGGCCCAATTGCCGCCCCGGATCACCCGTGACCGGCAGCCCGGGTTGAACCAGGCGACACCGTCGGACGGCGCACGCCGGTAGCTGGCGTGCCAGCAGTCGGCCACCCATTCGCTCAGATTCCCGGCCATGTCGTGCAGGCCGAAAGCATTGGCCTGGAAACTGGCCACCGGCGCCGGTCCCCACCAGCCATCGCCATAGCCGATGAAAGCGTTGTGCCAGTGCCGACCCGAAGGCGAGACGTCCTTGCTGCCGGTGAAGTTGCCGCTGCCCGGCGGCGGCGTACCGGCGTCTCCCCAGGGGTAGCGGCCACTGTTCCCGGCGCGCAGCGCATATTCGAATTCGGCCTCGCTCGGCAGCCGGTAGCTGCGTCCGGTCTGCTCGGACAGCCATGCCGCGTAGTTCTCGGCATCCCGCACGCTGACATGCATCACCGGCGAGTTGCCCAGTGCGCGCGCGCCATCGTAATCCGAACGCCAGTCGACGCCGCTGCGGCGGATGAAATTGCCGCTGCGCTCGTCATAGACCACCGAGTGGCCGCGCCGGGTCGCACGTGGTCGTGCATTGGTCGACCTCACATAGCGCTCGAAATCGCCGACGGTAACCTCGGTGATCGCCATCGCGAAGCCGCGGTCAAAGCGAACGTAATGGGAGGGGCGCTCGGCGTCGGTGGAACCGGGCTCGGCATCACCCGCGCCCATCTGGAAGCCGCCATGCGGCACCACCACCATCTGCGGACCGCGCCCACCATCACGCATCGCGTCGCTGAACACCTGGCCCGGGCGGAAGCTGCCGTAATGGGTGGCCAGATCGATGCGTTCGCGCAGCTGGGCCACCACCGCATCCCCCGGCAAGGCGATGCGCAGGGCCTCGGCCAGCTTTTCGCGCGCCGGCTTCAGCCCCTGCGGCGTCGCCAGCTCGCGCAGGCCCTCATCACGCAGCTGCAGCAGCGCGGCGGCGCGGATCTGCTCGATGCGCTCAAAGGCATCGGCAATGGTCGGTGACGAGTCACGGACCTTGCTGGCTTCGGCCAGCCAGGTGCCCGCACTGGCAAAGTCGCGTACGCGCGCGGCGTCCTCGGCCCGGCGGATCAGGCCACTTTCGGCCGCCGCCAGGCCCTGCCGCGCCCGGCTGTTGTGTTCGTCCAGAGCCAGCGCTTCACGGAAGTTGCCGATCGCACCGTCACCGTCCTCACCGATCCGCCCCGACCGCAGGTCTTCCTCGCCAGCACGGTTATAGGCCACCACGCGCTGGGCGAGCTCCACCCGGCCCTGCAGCGCGCGCACCTTCTCATCCTTCGGCGCCAGGGTCAGCAGCACCAGCGCCTGGCGACTCGCCTCGGCCAGCGCCTCGCGCTGCCGCAGTGGCCGAACCAGCAGGGCATCGGCCTGCTGCTGCAGGCGCTGGCGAGCACGCTGCAGGCCGCTGCGGGCCAGGCGGTCATCCGGGTCTCCCTCCTGTACCGCCAGCCACAGCGGAACCGCCGCGTCGGCGTCCTCGTACAGGTGCCCTTCGCTGAACGCCTTTTCGGCTGCGCGACGCAGCTGGGCGACGCTGCGGCCCTGCCGGTCGACGCGTGGCGGTGTCCACCGCTGCACGTCCTCGGTGGCATCCTCACCGGCAATGGTGACGCTGCCCTGCCCGGTCCCCGGTGTCGGCTCCGCCAGTGAACCTTCCTGCGGCCGCGCGTCTTCGCCGGCAGCCGGCCCCGGCTCCGGTGTCGCCGAGGGCGACGGTGTGCAACCGGCCAGGGCCACGGCCAGAGCGGTGCACAGCACGGACGACAGCGGAAAACGCAAGCAGGATCTCCTACGGCACGGACGCGGACCGACGTTAGGCTATTCTCCCCTGCCTGAGCAAACCCGAGTAGTAGGCCCTGACCCGTGGCAACCTGGATCACCACCCCCGCCGAGCTGGATGCGTACTTCCAGCAGCGTCCGGCCCGCATCGGCCTGGACACCGAATTCATCCGTGAACGCACGTTCTGGCCGCAGTTGGCTCTGGTGCAGATGGCGGTCGGGCAGGACATCCTGCTGATCGATCCGCTGATTCCCGGCATGACCGAGGCACTGGCGCCCTGGCTGGCCGATGAATCGATCACCAAGGTGATGCACAGCGCCAGCGAAGACCTGGTTGCCTTCAAGTGGACCTGCGGCGTGTTGCCGCGACCGCTGTTCGACACACAGATCGGCGCCTCGCTGGCCGGCATTGGTGGCGGCATGGGCTACCAGAAGCTGGTCGCGGAAATCACCGGCGTGGCGCTGGCCAAGGGCGAAACGCGCTCGGACTGGATGCGCCGTCCGCTCTCGGAGTCGCAACTGCAATACGCCGCCGACGACGTCGAGCATCTGTTCGCGCTGCATGACGCGATTGATGCCAAGCTGCAGGCGCTGGGCCGCCAGCAGTGGCTGCACGACGACGGCGAGCGCCTGCTGGCCAGCGTCGCCAATGACGAGGACCGCTGGCCGCATCTGGCGATGCGCTCAGCGCAGTTTCTCGATGCTCCCGCGCAGCGCCGCCTGCTGCGCCTGCTGCGCTGGCGTGATGTGCAGGCACGCAGCAGCGACCGGCCGCGCAGCTGGATCCTGGACAACGAACTGGCCGCCACGCTGGCACGCACGCCACCGGCCGATGCCGCCGCACTGGCCACGCTGTTTGAACAGTTCCCGAAGGCACCGCGCAAGCTCGCCGGCGCGGTGTGGCAGGCGCTGGACACGCCGCTGGCCGATGAGGCCGAGGCACCGCTGGCATTGCCCGCCAACGACACCAACAAGCAGGCACTGAAGAGGCTGCAGGACGCCGTTGCCGAGCGCAGCCGCGAGCTGGGCCTGCCGGATGGCGTGCTGGCCTCGCGCAAGCATCTGGAAAGCTACCTGGAGCGCCGCCAATGGCCGGCCGCACTGGCCGGCTGGCGCCAGCAGGAGCTGGAGTCGCGGCTGCAGGCGTTGCTGCCGGCACGTTGAAGCGCCGAGCACGGCGCCGGATTGCGGTCCGGCTACCGTGGAAGGCCATGAAAAAGGGCGACCCGGATCACCGGGCCGCCCTTTGCATTCCAGCAGTGCGATGGCGGGAAGTCCAGCCACCGTGGCAACGCCTTACCAGTTCATGTTCAGCGAGACACCGACGGTGCGCGGTTCGTTGTAGACCGCAGCCATGTAGTTCTCGATCACACCCTTGAGGTTCTTCTCGTTGGTGATGTTGCGCGCGAACAGCGCCACTTCGTAGGCACCGTAGTTGCCCGAGTAGCCGATCTTCAGGCCGCCTTCGAAATCACCCTTGGAGTTGAACTCCTTGCTGTCGTACAGCACGAAGCTGGTGTAGCCCTGCTTGTTCCAGTCGGTGGAGACGAACATGGTGCCCGCGTCGCTGACCGGGAAGTCGTAACGGGCGGCCAGGTTGACGTTGTACTTCGGCGCGTTCGGCAGCGGGTTGCCGTCGATCTGCGCGAAGGTGTTGGCACCGACCTTGATGGTCGGGTCATTCACCGTGCACACCACCTGGCCGTTGAGGCCGCAGACCTGCGCGTAGACGCGCTTGTCCCTGATCTCGCTGTGCAGCAGGCTCAGGCCGGCGCTCAGGGTCAGGTTCGGGATCGGGCGCAGCTCCATGTCCGCTTCGAAACCATAGGCCTTGGCCTTGTCGGCGTTGAACAGCACGCCGTTGCCGTCCGAATCGTTGCCGTTGAGCTGGATGTCGTTGACGGTGTAGGTGAACGCGGTGGCGTTCAAGCGCAGGCGGTTGTCCCACAGGCTGCTCTTCACGCCTGCTTCCCAGGACAGGATGGTCTCGGAATCGGCGGTGGTGAAGTCGGCATTGAACACGGCCGAGCGGCCCTGGATGGTCGGGCCGCGGAAGCCGCGGGCGACCTTGGCATAGACGCTCACGTCCGGCGTGATCTGATACATCGCGCTCAGATCCCAGCTCGGAGTGGTGTCGGACATCTTGACGTCGGTGCGGCCCTTGTAGGTGACCACGCCAGCGGCAGTGTCAGCCGTCTTCAGCAGGCGGGTGTGCTTCTCGTCCCGGGTCTGGCGCAGGCCGGCCGTGACGGTGAACTTGTCGGTGAAGGCATAGCTCAGCTGGCCGAAACCGGCCCACGAGGTGTTCTTGTTGCGCAGGCGCACCCAGTTGTTCGGGTTGCGGGCCGCGCCCTGCAGGAACCAGGCGCGCTGGTAGAAGTCGGTGGTGTCGCTGCCGTTGAAGTAGAAGGCACCGGCCTGCCACTGCAGCGCGCTGTCGTCATGGCTGGCCAGGCGGAATTCCTGGGTCCACTGGTCCAGGTCACGGATGCGGCCCATCGACTGGCCGTAGCCGTTCGGTACGCCGTTCACCGGGAAGTTCACCGCAGCGCCGCCGTCGGTGTCGCCCCGGCTGTAACCGGAGGTGGTCTCGTAGGCGGTGATCGAGGTGAAGTCGATCGCGCCGAAGTCGTAGCGCGCCTTCACCGAGCCGCCGTAGGTCTTGTAGGCCTGCGGGTTGTTGTCGGCTTCGTCGTAGGCGACCTGGTCGCGCGGCACGTCGGTCTTGTTCGAGCCCTTGGTCAGCGCACCGCGCAGGAACAGGGTCGAGGTGCCTTCGTAGTCACGGGCGTGGGCCGAGGCCAGGATCGAGAACTGGTCGCTCGGGGTCAGCAGCAGCTGCGCGCGTACGTTGCGGTCATCGAAGCCGCCCATCGCGTTCTTCTTCGGGCTGACCGTGCCGTCGGCACTCGGGCCCTTGTAGGTGTTGTCGACGTAGTCATCGCGGTGCTGGTACAGCGCCGACACGCGGAACGAAGCGATGTCGTTGATCGGGCCGCCGAAGCCGCCGTCGATCGACACGCTGTTGTAGGTCGCGTAGCTGGCGTTGACCCGACCGGTGTAGTCCTGGGTCGGCTTCAGGGTGTCGAACTTGACGATGCCGGCGGTGGTGTTGCGGCCGAACAGCGAGCCCTGCGGGCCGCGCAGCACTTCCACCTGGTCCACGTCATAGACCGGGTTGGACTTCAGCACCACGTGCTCCAGCACCACATCGTCCTGGATGATCGACACCGGCTGCGAGGCACCCAGATAGAAGTCGATATTGCCCAGGCCACGGATATAGAAGCGCGGGAAGATGCGGCCGGTGGTGGTTTCCGCATACAGGCTCGGCACGCGGCCGGACAGTGCCAGCAGGGTGTCGTCGCCGCCGGCGGTGAAGTCGCGCATGCGCTCGCCCTGCACCACCCCCACCGAAACCGGCACTTCCTGCAGGTTCTGCTCACGGTGTTCGGCGGTCACGGTGATCGTGTCCAGGCCGGTCGGGGTCGGCGCGCTGTCCTGCGCGGCGGCACCGAAGCTGCCGACGAGGGCCAGGCCGGCACAGGCCAGGGCCAGCGGATGGCGGCGGAAGGAAACGAAGGAAGACGACAGACCCGACAGGCGGCGGGAATCGGAATGGGAGGGCATGGAATGCTCTGAGGAGGCGTCCGTGCGGCCTGCGCGAGCCGGGCGGCAAAAAGGGGGGAAACTGCGCAAGCGGCCATTATCCCCCAAATTGTTACGATTTCGTTGCGCGGCACCCGAACCCGGCGAAACAAGCGGTTTCGGCACAGTCCGCCGGCACCACCTTGGGGTCAGCTCCGTTCTCCCAAGGAAAACGGATCTGATCCCGAAGCTCCTGGCAGCCGGGTCAGCGCGACATCGACCCTCGCAAGTCGCCCGCGTGCGCGCTGCGAAACCAACTCTCGCCTTTACTTCTACGGCGCCGCGGCTTCGCGCTACGGCGTCGCGGCTTCGCGGAACGACTGCTCATTGCTGCCGCCCCCGGCATTGCCTTGCGCAACGCCTGGTCTCTGTCGAATTCGCCCTGCTGCAGCAGGCCCTGGCCTGAAACGGTCCGGGACGGCGGTGGATCCCGTCCCCGCCCCGTCCCGGCCGGGCGCTTGGCAAGCGCGGCGGGCGGCGCTACACTGAAAGCCTGCCGTGGGGCCATAGCTCAGCTGGGAGAGCGCGTCGTTCGCAATGACGAGGTCAGGAGTTCGATCCTCCTTGGCTCCACCACTCTTCAGAAGGACCCGCAGATCGCCATGATCTGCGGGTTTTTTCTTTTCAGCGCCTCCGGCTCAGGCCGGCTCCTGGTCACCATCCTTGCGTTGCGGGCCGCGCGAGTGCGCATCGCGCACCTGTTGATCGCGCTGCCCCGGCCGCTGCTTGGCCACATCGTCCTGCTTCCTGTCCTGGCGGCTTTCCTGGATACCCTGCTTCGGGTCCTGATCCCTGCTTTGCTCGTTCATCGAAAACTCCCTCGCCGGCAGCAGGCCAACGTTGCCACCACGCTAGAGGTTGCCGGGTGAGCCGCGGGTCAGTCCCATGCCAACATCGTGTGCAGGAAGCGGCTTGCCGCCAGCGCCCCACGCGGCCAGAATCCGGGGCACCACGCTCACCTGTGTTCCATGCCCTCCCCTGCCCAGCACGCAGCTCACGCGTTGCCGATGCTCCTCAATGCGACCGACGGCAGGATCCAGCTCGGCAACCTGCCCGCATTGATCGGCCCCACCCTGTCACTGGACGAAGCGCGCGTCGCCTTTGCCCCTCTGGTGCGAGGGGAGCGCGATGTCGGCACCGGCTATCACTGGCTCAGCCTGCACCGGCTCAGCCTGGGCGGTGCGCCCGCTGGCATCAGCCTGGGCTTCCACGGGCAACGGCTCGACATGGTGGCAATGAGCGTCGATCTGCCCGGTGCAACACTGGAAGACGGCTGGCCGACCCAGGCCGCGATCGATGCCGAAGTCGCTTTCATGCGGCGCACCTTGGCCACGGCACTGGGGCGCAAACTGGCAGGCGGCCACGCCCGCTTCAGCTGGGGCGAGGCCTGGGCCCGGTTCGACCCGAAGGGATTCATGGCCAGCAGCGGCATCCGCTACTCGCCTCGCGCGTGACGGCGCTCAGGTTCGGGTGATCGACACGCCGCCTTCAACGCGCATTGCGGTACCGGTAACGAAGCTGCTTTCATCGCTGGCCAGGAACAACGCCGCATTGGCGATCTCTTCCGGCTCGGCCATGCGCTTGAGTGCATGCAGCGAGCGCACGAAGTCGCGGGCATCGCCGGTCGGTGCGGCCTGCCGGCCCATTTCGGTATCGGTGCCACCGGGCAACAGCACGTTGCTGCGCACGCCGCGCGCGCCGTATTCGGCGGCAATCACCTGGCTCAGGCCTATCAAGCCGGCCTTGCTCGACGCATAGGCCGCCATGCCCGGGAAGCCGACGGTGTGGCCGACGAAGGTGCCGACAAACACCAGCGAGCCACCGCCGCGTGCCAGCAACGCCGGCAACTGGGCGCGTGCGGCGTGGAAGGCGGCATCGAGATTGGTGGCCATCACCTCGCGCCACGCATCCACCGGGAACTCTGCTGCCGGTGCACCGGGGCCGAGCATGCCGGCATTGTTGAGCGCGATGTCCAACCCACCGAATGACTGCTGGGCCAGTTCCACCAGCGCCGGTGCCGTGGCCGGATCAGCCACGTCCGCGGCATGCACCACCACCTCGCCACCGGCGGCGCGGATCTGCTCGGCCAGCACCAGCAGCGGCTGTGGGCGTCGTGCATTGAGCACCAGCTTTGCCCCTTCGGCAGCAAAGCGCAGCGCGCTGGCGCGGCCGATGCCAGCACTGGCACCGGTGATGAGGGCGATCTTGTTGTTCAGGCGCATGAGGGTGGTACCGGTTGTGGAGTGGCCACCACGATGCCGCGCCTCTCGCCTGCCGACACTCCGTTTCCGGGCCTCCCGACCCGGTGCAGGAAACGGAGTTTCCGTAGAACCGGCACGTGCCAGAATCCATCCATGGAAAGCGCCGCCACCACCGCTCCCGATGCCCGTGTCGAACGGGTCTGCCGCCATCTGCAGGCCAGCCTCGACGAGCCCTCGCTGCAGGCGTTGGCCGCCATCGCTGGCTGCAGCCCGACCCGGCTGCATCGCCTGTTCAAGCAGGCCACCGGGTTGACCCCGAAGCAGTACGCTGCAGCGCTGCGCGCCGATCGCCTGCGCAGCGAACTTCAGCAGAAGGAACGCATCACCGACGCCTTCCACGATGCCGGCTTCGGCTCCAGCGGACGCTTCTACGAGAACGCGCCGAAGCTGCTGGGCATGACGCCGAAGCAATGGCGTGCCGGTGGTCGCGGCGAAGTCATCCACTTCGCGCTTGCCGAAAGTTCGTTGGGCAGCGTGCTGGTGGCCAGCAGTGCCACCGGCGTCGTCGCGATCCTGCTCGGCGACGATCCGGAAGCGCTGCTGCAGTCACTGCAGCAGCGCTTCCGCCAGGCCGAACTGGTCGGGGCCGACAGCGGCTATGAGCAACTGGTGGCACAGGTGGTGGGCCTGGTCGAGGATCCCTCGCGAGGCGCCACGCTGCCGCTGGACATCCGCGGCACGGCTTTCCAGCAACGTGTATGGCAGGCGCTGCAGCAGATTCCGCGTGGACAGACGGCCTCATATGCCGAAATCGCCGCGCGTATCGGCGCGCCGCGATCGAGCCGCGCGGTGGCGCGCGCCTGCGCAAGCAATCCGCTGGCCGTGGCCGTGCCCTGCCACCGGGTGGTGCGCCGCGACGGCGACCTGTCCGGCTATGCCTGGGGCGTGGCACGCAAGCGCGAACTGCTGCGCCGGGAAAAGGTCGCCAACGGCTGACGCGACCCGCAAGCCGCCGACCTTGTCCGGCACCGGCCAAGCCCTCAGTCCAGCTTCACCACCAACTTGCCGAAGTTGTGCCCCAGCAGCAGCCCGAAGAACGCCTCCGGTGCATTTTCCAGCCCTTCCACTACTTCCTCGCGGTACTGGATGCGGCCCTCACGCAGCCACTGCGCCATCTCGCGCTCGAAGTCCGGCCACAGGTGCTTGAAGTCGTGCACGATGAAACCGCGCACGGTCAGGCGCTGGCGCAGGATCTGGCTGAACAGCGCCGGCAGGCGGTCCGGGCCAGGCTGCGCGACACCACGATTGTTGTAGGTGGCGATGGTGCCGCACACCGGAATGCGGGCGAAGTCGTTGAGCAACGGCAGCACCGCGTCCAGTACATGGCCCCCGACGTTCTCGAAGTACACGTCGATACCCGCAGGTACCGCCGCGCGCAGCTGCTCGGCAAAATCAGCCGCGCGATGATCCAGCGCCACGTCCACGCCCAGCGTTCGCAGATAGGCACGCTTGGCCTCGCCACCGGCGATGGCCACTACGCGCGCGCCCTGCAGCTTGGCCAACTGCGCCACGGTCGCGCCGACCGGCCCCGTTGCGGCGGCCACCACCAGCGTCTCTCCCGGCTGCAGGCGGGCGATTTCATGAAGGCTGGAATAGGCGGTGAAGCCCGGCATGCCATGCACCCCCAGCGCCGTACTCAACGGCAGCCCGGCCAGGTCCAGGCGGCGGCCCAGCGCCTTGGCCGGCAGCACGGCGTGGGTCTGCCACCCGCCCGGCGCCAGCACCCGTTCGCCCACTGCGACCCCCTCAGCCCTGGATTGCACCACCTCGGCCACGGTCTGGCCTTCCATCACAGCCCCCACTGCCACCGGCGCGGCATACGACGGTCCCTCATCCATGCGTCCACGCATGTACGGGTCCAGTGAGAGATAGCGATTGCGCAGCAGCACCTCGCCGTCGCCCAAGGGCGGCAGTGCGGCCTGCTCCAGGCGGAAATTGGCTGCGGCGGGCGCCCCCTGCGGACGCGACGCCAGCACGATGCGGGTGGTGGTCGATGAGTCGGACATGACGACGGTCTCTGCTGTTGCCAGCATCAGGAAAGGAACGCCGACACTACGCCGCAGCGTTCCCCCATGGCGGTCACGAAAACAGCGTTCCATGTCCGGTATCGGTGCCGTCCACGCGCAGGCCGCGCCACGCCGCGTTTGTCGATCACCGTGGCCCGCTGAATTCCGCCGCACGCGATGATCACCGCGCCGCCGCGCCCGGTTGAATCGGCATCCAGCGCGCCCCCTCTCGGCGACGGCGGATCAAGTACTTGCGCCTGCGCAGACGGCAATGTGAAGGTTTTTTGCCAAAATGCTTGCCGTAGGCGGCTGACCTCCGTAATATGCGCGTCCTTGGCAGCGACCTCGCTGCAATGAACTACGTGGCCGAGTAGCTCAGTTGGTAGAGCAGGGGATTGAAAATCCCCGTGTCGGCGGTTCGATTCCGTCCTCGGCCACCACGTTCGACAGCCTGCAGAAATGCAGGTCTTTTTTCGGGAATCGCAGTTGATCGTGATTGCCACACAGTTTGGCCGAGTAGCTCAGTTGGTAGAGCAGGGGATTGAAAATCCCCGTGTCGGCGGTTCGATTCCGTCTTCGGCCACCATCTTTCGAGACCTGCAGAGATGCAGGTCTTTTTTTGTCCGTGCTTCGCGCACTGCACGAGTGGCGGATGCGGCGCCTGCGCACACGCCCGGTTGACGAAACATTTACACCGGCATGCGCGGCGGCACCTACGCTCCAGACTCCTGCCTGGAGCCTGACGATGCCTCTGCGCCCCGCCCTGTTCGCCTGCCTGCTGCTGGCCGCTTTCCCGGTGATCGCCACTGAACCTGTGCGCGCGGTCGAGCGCCTGGACATCGATCGCTACGCCGGCCAGTGGCACGAGATTGCGCATCTTCCGGTCTCGTTCCAGAAGCAGTGCGTGGGCGAGATCACCGCCAACTACGGACTGCGCAGCGATGGCCGCATCAGTGTCACCAACGCCTGCCGCAACGGCGACGGTGAGCGCGTGGTCGCCGAAGGCGTGGCTCGCGCGGTGGCCGGCCATCCCGGCCAGTTGCAGGTGCGCTTCGCGCCGGACTGGCTGAGCTGGGTCCCGCTGGTCTGGGCCGACTACTGGGTGCTGGCGCTGGATCCGGACTATCAGTGGGCGCTGGTCGGTGAACCGGACCGGAAGTACCTGTGGATCCTCTCGCGCCTGCCGGAAATGGATCGCGCACGCTTCGAAGCGCTGAAAGAAAAAGCCGAGGCCATGGGCTACGACCTGCGCCCGCTGCGCCTGATGGCCCCGCTTCGCGATACGCCCGCCGATTGAACCGCGTCGCAACCGCGGCGCCGCGCACGCCCGGCCACCATCTTCACGCGCTACCCTCTGCGACGGGTCGCCACAGGCGATCCAAACGACCATACGCCGTAGTATGCTTATTCAAACGCACCCCTCCAGAGGACTTGCGCCCATGCTCCACCGTTTCCGTATCGCCTTGATTGTCCTGTGCACCCTCGCCCTTGTTGCCTGCAACAACGGCATCGTCAAGCGTGTTTCGGAACCGGCGGCCAGCCTGCAGCAGCTGACCGTGCGTGCCGACGGCAACTGGACCGTGGCCCTGCGCCTGCAGAACTTCAGCTCGATGCCGATGACCTTCGATGACGTCTCGCTGGCGCTGACCGTCGGCGACAACGAAGCCGGCACCCTGCAGGCCAAGCCCGGCATCTCCATCGGCGGCACCTCCGCCGACGTCATCAATGTCGACCTCGTGCCCAGCTCGGCCGCGCGCCTGGTGGTGGCCGATGCGCTGGCCAGCAACCGCACCCTGGCCTATGGCCTGAAGGGAACGGTGGCGGCCACGCCGCAGGAAAAGAAGCAGCGCAGCTTCGACATCAGCAGCCGCAGCACCCTCAACCAGGCCCCCGGCCTGCCCGGCGTGCTGCGCTGAACCCGCCTTTCGTGGCGGCGCCCGGCGCCGCTCTCCCCTGCCCTGATCAAATCGAGACGTACCGATGAGCAGCTACACCGCCCCGCTTTCCGACCTCCGTTTCGCCCTGCACGACGTGCTCAAGGTCGAACCCCTGTTCGCCCGCCTGGGCTTCACCGACGCCACCGCCGACGTGGTCGATGCCGTGCTGGAGGAAGCCGGCCGCTTCAGCGCCACCGTGCTGGCCCCGCTCAACAGCGTCGGCGACGAGATCGGCTGCGTGCTCGACCAGGCCACCGGTGAAGTGACCACCCCGCCCGGCTTCAAGCAGGCCTACGACCAGTTCGTCGATGGCGGCTGGACCGGCCTGACCGCCTCGCCGGAGCTGGGCGGCCAGGGCCTGCCGCACACCCTGGGCGTGCCGCTGAACGAAATGATCAACGCCGCCAACCTGGCGTGGGGCAACTTCCCGCTGCTCTCGCACGGCGCGATCGAAGCATTGAAGCAGCACGGCGAGGCCTGGCAGCACGAGGCTTTCCTCAAGCCGCTGATCGAGGGCCGCTGGACCGGCACGATGTGCCTGACCGAACCGCACTGCGGTACCGACCTCGGCCTGCTCAAGACCAAGGCCGAGCCGAACGCCGATGGGAGCTATTCGATCACCGGCACCAAGATCTTCATCACCGCCGGCGAGCATGACCTGACCGGGAACATCGTGCACCTGGTGCTGGCCAAGCTGCCCGACGCTCCCCCGGGTGCCAAGGGCATCTCGCTGTTCGTCACCCCGAAGTTCAAGGTCGACCGCGACGGCAACGTCGGCGAGCGCAACGCACTGCGCTGCGGCTCGATCGAGCACAAGATGGGCATCAAGGGGTCGGTCACCTGCGTGATGAACTTCGATGGCGCGCAGGGCTACCTGGTCGGCCAGCCGCACAAGGGCCTGCAGGCGATGTTCACCATGATGAACACCGCGCGCCTGGGGGTCGGCCTGCAGGGCATCGGCCTGTCCGAGCGCGCCTACCAGAACGCGCTGAAGTACAGCCGTGAGCGCCTGCAGTCGCGCGCCCTGAGTGGTGCAAGGTTCCCTGACAAGCCGGCCGACCCGATCCTGGTCCACCCGGATGTGCGTCGCATGCTGCTGACGGTGAAGTCGCTGGTCGAAGGCAGCCGCCTGCTGGCGCTGCACGCCGCAACCCTGATCGACGTCGCCCACCATGCCGAAGATGCGGCCGAGCGCGAGCGCGCCGACACCCTGGTGAGCTTCCTGACCCCGATCTCCAAGGCCTGCCAGACCGAATGGGGCATCGAGAACACCTACAACGCCCTGCAGTGCTTCGGCGGCCACGGCTACATCCGCGAACACGGCATGGAACAGCTGGCCCGCGATGCCCGAATCACCACGCTGTATGAAGGCACCACCGGCATCCAGGCGCTGGACCTGATCGGCCGCAAGACCGCGTCCAGCCAGGGCGCCGGCCTGAAGCTGATGCTGGCCGAGATCGAAGCCTTCGCCAAGGAACACGAGGGCAACGAAGCGCTGGCCGAGTTCATTGGCCCGCTGCGCGCCAAGGCCGCCGAATGGGGCAAGCTGACGATGGATGTGCTCCAGCGCGCGGCCGGCAATCCGGACGAACTGGGCGCGGCCAGCTACGACTACCTGTTCTATTCGGGTTACGTGGTGCTGGCCTACTGGTGGGCCCGCAGCGTGGCCGCCGCCGATGCCAGCGCGCACGGCGCCGCCTTCGCCCAAGGCAAGCGCGAGACCGCGCGGTTCTACTTCGCCCGCGTGCTGCCGCGCACCCTCAGCCACGCCGCCGCGATCCAGTCCGGCGCCGCCCCGCTGATGGCGATGGACGACGAGCGATTCGGCGTCTGAGCCGGGCTGCCGCCCGGCACCCGCGGTAGTGCCGGCCGCTGGCCGGCAACCGCAACAGCAACAGCTGCATCCCGGTGGATGGCGGGGCGGTGTGGCCTGGCAGGACACGCCGTAAACCCATCCATGGGGGCTCGATGGCGCCATCCATGGCGCCAACGGTCCTGCCACCCCACACCGCCCCGCCTCTGACAGTTCCCCGCGAACTGCCGTAGATCCACGCCACGCGTGGATGAGAACCACCGGAATCCATCTGGAGAAAAGCCCCCCTTTGTTAAGGAGGGCGCACCGACAGGTGCGGGGAATAGGAGGAATGCGCGGACCTGAATGTTGACGATTTGTGTATCGCCTGTCGGCGATACACAAATCGTCAACATTCAGGTATAAGCTGTTCTCCCGATGGAGACAGACACTACACGCTTGGGTCTGATCGAAGCCGGAGCTCCGTTTTCTGCTCCGGGCGCCGAAGCATCGCCCAACGCCACGACGCTGCATCGCCCCGGTTCGGTCCGGCTGCTCTCGCTTGATGCCCACGGACGCGTACTGGACTGGATCACCTGGCAGGATGCGGCCTGCCTCTACGCCCGCGAGGCAGTGGCCTGGACGCTTGGCGATCCCTGCCTGCACATCCACGGTGGCACCAACCGCTTCAGCGGCCTGCAGAGCGGCATGGACCTGCACCCGATCATCGCTGCCCGCGGCCACGCCCGCTCCCGCGCGATCGACCCGACGCCGAACCTGACCAACCAGGCCCTGTTCGCCCGCGACGCCCATCTGTGCATGTACTGCGGCCAGCAGTTCACCCGCCCGACGCTCACCCGCGACCATGTCATGCCGCTGTCCAAAGGTGGCCTGGACTGCTGGGAAAACGTGGTCACCGCGTGCTTCCACTGCAATTCGCGCAAGAGCGACCGCACCCCGCAGCAGGCCGGCATGCCCCTGCTGGCAGTGCCCTACCGGCCCAGCTGGATCGAGCACCTGATCCTGTCCAACCGCAACATCCTGGCCGACCAGATGGCCTTCCTGAAGGCGCAGTTGCCCAAGCGCTCGAAACTCAGCACCTGAACGCCCGAACATGCAACCCTCACCGTCCTGTCACGGACGGCGGCGTTTGCTTGCCCCACCCCCGTTTGAGGGCGAAAATGGGCGTTCAGAAAAAGTGCGAACATGATGATCGACTCTGCCCGCTATCCCCGCCTCGCGCGCATCCAGACACCGGATGACCTGCGCACGTTCGACGAATCCGAATTGAGGGCGGTTGCCGACGAACTGCGCGCCTACCTCATCGAATCGGTGGGCAAGAGCGGAGGCCACTTCGCCGCCGGCCTGGGCGTGATCGAACTGACCGTGGCCCTGCACTACCTGTACCAGACCCCGGTCGATCAACTGGTCTGGGACGTCGGTCACCAGACGTACCCGCACAAGATCCTGACCGGCCGCCGCGACGAGATCCATACCGTCAAGCAGAAGGACGGTGTCGCGCCGTTCCCGAAGCGCGAGGAAAGCGAGTACGACACCTTCGGCGTCGGCCACTCTTCCACCTCGATCTCGGCCGCGCTCGGCATGGCCATCGCCCGCCAGTCCGAAGGCGACGACCGCAAGGTCGTGGCAGTGATCGGTGACGGCGCGATGACTGCCGGCATGGCGTTCGAGGCGCTGATGCACGCTGGTGGCATGGAGCCGGAGCCGAACCTGCTGGTGATCCTCAACGACAACAACATGTCGATCTCCGAGGCAGTGGGCGGCCTGACCAAGATGCTGGGCCGAGCGACCGGCAGCCGTACGCTCAACGCGCTGCGCGAAGGTGGCAAGAAGATCCTCGGTGACAAGAAGAACAACCCGGCGCGTTTCGTGAAGCGCTGGGAAGAACACTGGAAGGGCATGTTCGTGCCCTCCACGATGTTCGAGGAAATGGGCTTCCACTACACCGGCCCGATCGACGGCCACGACATGCCGGCGCTGTTGTCCACCCTGAAGACGCTGCGCGCCTCCAAGGGCCCGAAGCTGCTGCATGTGATGACCACCAAGGGCAAGGGCTACGAGCCGGCAGAAGGCGATCAGATCGGTTACCACGCCGTGGGCCCGTTCGATCCGGACAAGGGCCTGGTGGCCAAGGCCGGGGCCAAGAAGCCGACCTATACCGATGTATTCAGTGACTGGCTGTGCGATGCCGCCGCCGCCGAGCCGCGCCTCTACGGCATCACTCCGGCCATGCGCGAAGGCTCTGGCCTGGTGCGCTTCAGCAAGGAGTACCCGCAGCGCTATTTCGACGTGGCGATCGCCGAGCAGCACGCGGTCACCCTCGCCGCCGGCATGGCCACTCAGGGGGGCAAGCCGGTGGTGGCGATCTACTCCACCTTCCTGCAGCGTGCGTACGACCAGCTGGTGCACGACGTGGCGATCCAGGATCTGGACGTGCTGTTTGCGATCGACCGCGCTGGCGTGGTCGGTCCGGACGGCGCGACCCACGCCGGCAACCTCGACCTCAG
The DNA here is from genome assembly GCF_051853085.1 of Stenotrophomonas sp. T8. Classification (NCBI taxonomy): domain Bacteria; kingdom Pseudomonadati; phylum Pseudomonadota; class Gammaproteobacteria; order Lysobacterales; family Lysobacteraceae; genus Stenotrophomonas; species Stenotrophomonas sp. T8. Next base: position 2,669,899 of record NZ_CP195329.1, read on the forward strand.
CTTCCTGCGCTGCGTGCCGAACATGGTGGTGATGGCACCCTCCAATGAAGCCGAGTGCCGGCAGATGCTCAGCACCGGCCTGCAGCACCCAGGTCCGGCTGCCGTGCGCTACCCGCGCGGTACGGGTACCGGCGTTGCGGCCGGCACCGACCTGTCGACCCTGCCGATCGGCAAGGGCGAGCTGCGTCTGCAGGGCAACCGCATCGCCCTGCTTGCCTTCGGCAGCACCGTGCCCGCCGCCGAGCAGGTCGGCCGCGAACTGGGCCTGAGCGTGGTCAACATGCGCTTCATCAAGCCACTGGATCGCGAGCTGGTGCTGGCCATGGCCGCCCAGCACGAGGGCCTGGTCACGATCGAAGACAACGTCGTGGCCGGTGGTGCCGGTTCCGGTGTCGGTGAGCTGCTCAATGCCGAAGGCGTGCTGCGTCCGATCCTGCACCTGGGCCTGCCCGACAGCTACCAACACCACGCCAGCCGCGAGGACCTGCTGGCCGAAGCCGGTATCGATGCGGCCGGCATCCGCGCCGCCGTGCTCAAGCGTTGGCCACAGCTGGCCGCAGGCAACCCGCCGCTGAGTGCCGCGGGCTGAGGCCGATCAGGAATCCACGCATCACGGGAAGGTGCAGCCGAAGGCTCGCACCTTCCACGGTGGAAGCAGGTGGTTCCACGCCATGCGTGGATGGCCGAACCCCGCAGGCCTGCCCCAGCAGGCGCCCCACGCTCAACCGTAACTGACCGCTTCCACGAACGCCCCGCTGGCCTCCACGCGCACGGCGGCGCGCTGCCCGGTGTCGACGAAGTGCAGGCGGGCCAGGGTCTCGGCAAAGTCATAGGCTCGTGCGCCATCACGGAACTCGATCGGCTCCGGCCTATCCGGGTGCAGCACGCGCCACTGGCGCTGTTCGCATTGCAGGCGGATCAACATGCAGCTCACTCCTTGAGGCAGCGTATCGACGGCGGCGCGATGCTGATGCCGGCTACGGCAATCGACATCACCGGGTATCAGGGCACGCAGGGCGCCCTGATCACAGACGATACGTCGTTCAAAATGTGAGCTGTATCAGATTATTCTGATTTTCACGGGTTGAACCCGTAAAGCTCAGTTCACCTGGAACTGCGCCCTGCAGCCATCGCTCACCCAGATGCCGCGGCGATCCCAGCCCCAGCTCTGGCCTTCGATGCAGGCACTGCGCGAGTCCTGGCGGATCAGGCGCACGCCCCGGCGGATGCGGGCATCGCAGTACTCCTGCCGGTGGCCATTGGAATGGCAGGTGACCACATCGCCACCACCCCATCCATTGCCGTTGCCCCAGCCGCCGCCATTGCCGCCCCAGCCGCCGCCGCGGCGGTATTCACCAACGAATTCGGCACGGCACCCCTGTGTGACCCAGACGCCGTTGCGCGACTGGCCCCAGGTCTCACCTTCCACACAGGGCGAACCGGACAATTGGCGGATCAACCGCGCGCGGCCATCCAGGCGGCACTCATTGCTGCGGTTCTTGACCGACTCGCAGCGCACGATGCCACTGCCATCGCGGCCGCCATAGCGGTCGTCGTCGTAGCCGTAGCCATAGCTCTGCGCCTGGGCGCCGCCGGCGGCCGCCAGCATCGGCAACAGGGTGCAGGCCAGGGTGCGCCAGGTGAGTGCCTTGCCCATCGAGATCTCCAGATGAATACGATGGCGCAAGCATCCGGGATTCACGGCCCGGCGCACAGAGGGAGCGGCGATGGCAGTTGTTCCCCCATTCAAACAACTCAACCGTGGCTGACTGCACCAAGGGGGCTGGCGTCACTCTCCAACGTAAAGCGCGTCTACCGTGTTGCCAAGCGCCTCGACCCGCACCGTGCTGCGCTGGCCGGTGCGGCGGTGATGCTCCAGGGCCAGCGCGGCGGCGGCATCAAAGGCGTCGGCGCCCCGCGCGTAACCCGTGGTGTCGCTCAGCTGCGGATGCAGTACGGACCAGCGCTGGGCATTGCATTGGACGGTGATGACCATCGGGAGTCTCCTGCGGATGAAAGGGTGCAGTGGCAGGCAGTTGGCCGCTTGCCGTTACACCATCAGGCTAGCGACCGCCTCCGGGATGGCCTATCAGATTTGTACGAAAATGCCGCGCCCTCGCATCGGATCTCGGCTTTCCTCACATCCCTGAGTCCGTTTAGCCCGTTCATTCCGTGATCCTTGTCACGGAGTCAGGCTGGCTTCACACTACCGTCATCAACAGGGGCCCCTTCCACATGCGCACCTTCCTCCCGCACCAGCGTTCGACGTTGCTGAAGTTCTATTTCGTGGCCTGCTATCTGATCCTGATCGAAGAGTTGATCCGCGCCGCCGTGCATTGAGCGCTTGCTGACGGGCTATTTGCGACAGAAAATGTCGCTTTACGCACGGAGCTCGCGCATGAAGGTGCTTCTTCTGATTCCAGCGCTGCTGGTTCTGGCCGCATGCGCGAGCCCGGGCAATGCACCCCGGCGTGCCGACGGCAAGCCTTCGACCACCACGCCGAGGGTAGGCGGCGATCGTGACGCGCACGGCTGTATCGGCTCTGCCGGCTATCAGTGGTGCGAACACAGCCAGCGCTGCGAGCGCCCCTGGGAACTGGCGCAGGCGCAGGGCCTGGCCAACACGGCCGAGGCCATCGACGCGTACTGCGCCAAGCCCGCCAGCCCGGCGCGCAAGTGAGCACGCCCTGCCATGGCTGAGCTGACTCCCCTGCCCGATCTCGTCCGTGGCCGGTATCGCCACTTCAAGGGCGGCGAATACGAGGTGATCGATATCGTCCGCAGCAGCGAGACGTTGGAACCGATGGTGCTTTATCGCGCACTCTATGGCGAAGGCGGCCTGTGGGTACGCCCCTACCCGATGTTCATCGAGCAGGTTCCGGGCGAACACGGCCCGCAGGCGCGCTTCGCTCGCATCGACGATTGATCCGGTGCGACCCGCAGTGACCCGGAGCCCGCGATGAACCCTTATATCTACCTGGCCGCCGCCATCGTGCTGGAAGTGATCGCCACGTCACTGCTGAAAGCCTCGGACGGCATGAGCCGGCTGTGGCCGACAGTGGGCGCGCTGGTTGGCTATGGGCTGTGCTTCTACCTGCTGTCGGTCACCATGAAGTCGGTGCCGACCGGCATCGCCTATGCAATCTGGTCCGGCGTCGGCATCGTGCTGATCTCGCTGATCGGCCTGGTGGTGTTCAAGCAGCGGCTGGATGCACCGGCATTGATCGGGATCGGCCTGATCTGCGCCGGCGTACTGGTGATCAATCTGTTCTCGCGCAGCAGCGCGCACTGAAGACGCTGCTGCGCGACTGGCGCTAGCTGACCTTCTTCGCCACGCTCATGCCGATCAGGAACAGGACCACGGCGATGATGATGCCTGCCCAGAACAGGAACTTGGCGATGCCCACGGCGGCGCCAGCGATGCCGCCGAAGCCCAGCACGCCCGCGATGATGCCGATGACGGCGAAGATGATGGCCCACTTGATCATGTCAGTCCTTTCCCTGCAGGGAACGCAAACGGTGCGATCAGGCTAGGCCGCCACCGATGCGGCGCTCGTGAACGGGCCGCGTGTGCGGCGTGAATCAACGCGGCCGGAAGCGCAACAACGCCACTGCGAAAGCCAGGAACACGCTTCCCACCAGCCGCTCGAACCAGCGCCGTGCGAATGGCTTTGCAAGCCAACGGCGCAGGCCGTGGCCACCGGCTGCGTACATCGCGTACCAGAACAGTTCGCAGGCCGCGAAGGTCGCGACCAGCACGCTGTACTGCACGGCCTGGCTGCGCGACGGGTCGACGAACTGCGGCAGGAACGCTGCGGCGAACAGCAATAGTTTGGGATTGCTCAGGCCGACCCACAGGCCGCCGCGGAACACCGCGCCTGCGCCATGTACCGGCGCCAGTGTGACCTCTGCAGCATCAACCACCGCGGGTGCGGGCCGGCAACTGTCACGCCAGGCCTTGATGCCGAGCCAGGCCAGGTAGGCCACACCGAGATAGCGCAGCACCTCGAACAGCATCGGCGAGGAATGCAGCAGCGCACTCAGGCCCGCTGCGGAAGCCGCCAGCACCAGCAGCATCGCCAGCAGGCAGCCGGCCATGGCCGGCACACTGCCACGGAACCCCAGCCCGACGCTGCGGCCAAGGATGTGCAGCATGTTGGGCCCGGGCGTCCCGCACAGCACGAAGACCGTGGCCAGGAACCACCACCAGGTATGCAGGGCCATATCAGGCGTCCACTTCAGAACATCCAACCAGCATAGAGTGCGCCGGCCTGGCGCGGCACACACAGTGCAGCATGGATGCGGTGGTTACAGAGGCAGACTCAGGCCGCGAGCGCGTCGCGCCGTACCAGTACCTGGTCGATCAGGCCCCATTCGCATGCCTGCTCGGCACTCATGAACCGATCGCGGTCCAGGGTCTGTTCGACCTCCTCGAAACTGCGTCCGCAATGCCGCGCATACAGCTGGGTGATGCGCTGCTTGGTGCGCTGCATCTCCTCGGCGTGGATGAAGATGTCCGAAGCCTGGCCCTGCACCCCGCCCAGCGGCTGGTGCACATGCAGGCTGGCATTGGCCAGCGCCGCGCGGTGACCCGGCTCGCCGGCCATCAGCAGGAACGAACCCATCGACCGCGCGGTGCCCATGCACAGCGTATGCACCGGGGCCGAGATGTATTGCATCGTGTCGTACATCGCCAAGCCGCTGGAGATCACCCCGCCCGGCGAGTTGATGTACAGATGGATCGGCTTCTCCGGATTTTCAGATTCAAGGAACAGCAGTTGCGCGCAGACCAGCGCCGATACGGTGTCATCGACTTCGCCGTTGAGAAAGATGATGCGCTCGCGCAGGAGCCGCGAGTAGATGTCATAGGAGCGCTCACCGCGCTCGCTGCGTTCCACCACCATCGGTACCAGCTGCATTCTGTCCCGCATGTGCCTGCTCCCTGTAGCGTTCGATCCAGGCGCCGGCTCACGCCGCGCGCATCACCGTGCGATGGTCATCGTTGGACGCCGGCGGTATCAGCGCGCGCCGGTCGGTGAGCCGGTGCACGATGGTCAGCACCGTTCCCCCATCCTCATCACCGCGCAGCCGGAAACACACCAGGCTGTGCAGATGTGGGGGCTGTGCATCGCGCAAGCGGAATCCCAGCTCCCGCCCCTCCTCGCACAGGCAGGGCTGTGGATCGGCAAGATCGGCGGCAGGCAACCAGCGCTCACGCAGTGCCGGATCGAACAGTGCGCGCCAGACCCGTTCCGGTGGCACAGGCAACCGCTGCTCCATCACCAGCGCGGGAGCCGCTTCCTCCAGAACATCGTCCATCAGTCCATCTCCTCCAGCAGGTTCTGCAGTGCGGACATCCGCGCCGGCCAGTAGGCCCGGTACCGCTGCAGCCAGCGACCGATGTGGGCCAGCCCGCGCGGATCGACTTCATAGTGGACGAAACGTCCCTGACGCTGCTCACGCACCAGCCCTGCATCGCGCAGCACTGCCAGGTGCTGGGACATCGCAGACTGGCTGATCGCAATGCCCTCACGTAGCGCGCTGGCATGTTGCCCGCCATCGGCCAGCTTTTCGAAGATATGGCGGCGGGTGGGGTCGGCCAGCGCCTTGAACAGGGCGTTCTCGATCATGGCCTATACATTAGCGATTACTAATGTGTCGTGCAAGTCCCGCATCGGTTGTGCTGCAATGACGGCTCCCTGGCATGGAGCTGAGCATGAAGAACCCTTGGCCTGATCGGCGGCATGAGCTGGGAAAGCTCCGCGCAGTACTACCGTCTCATCAACGAGGCGGTGCGGAACCGCCTCGGTGGCGCCCATTCGGCGCAACTGCTGCTGTGGTCGGTGGATTTCGCCGGCATCAAGCAGTTGCAGCACGACGGTCGGTGGGATGTGCTGGGCAACCACATGCTCGATGCTGCACGGCGACTGCAGGCCGGTGGCGCCGAGCTGCTGGTGATCTGCACCAACACCATGCACACGCTGGCCGACCGGATCGAAGCCGAGTGCCGGTTGCCCCTGCTGCATATCGCCGACCCGACCGCCACGGCGATCCTGCAGGCCGGCATCCGCAAGGTGGGACTGCTCGGCACCGCCTTCACCATGGAGCAGGCGTTCTACCGCGACCGGCTGCAGGACCGCTTCGGGCTGCAGGTACTGGTTCCGGAGGCTGATGATCGCCGCTGCGTGCACGACATCATCTACCAGGAGCTGATCGCCGGCGTGGTCAGCGAGCACTCGCGGCAGGTGTACGCCGGCGTGATCGCGCGGCTGGTCGCGCGCGGCGCCGAAGCGATCATCCTCGGCTGTACCGAGATCATGCTGCTGGTGCGCCCCGAAGACAGTGCGGTGCCGTTGTTCGACACCACCACCCTGCACGCGCTTGCGGCGGTGGACGCGGCGCTGGCCTGACCGCGCGCAGCGTCAGCCTTCGCCTTGGACTTCCAGTGCGGTGATCAGCCAGTCGACCACGGCCTGCGAATCACACAGGAAGAAGATGGCATCGCCCGAACGCGCCTCGGTCAGCAGCCGATAGACGGTAATCGCCACCGCCGACTGGTTGGCGATGAACACCTCCGGGCTGCGCGGCCCTTCGCTGTGGCCGGCCACGGCGTGCAACGCCTTGCGCGCAGCCACGGTGGCGGGCGGGTCTGCGCTGCGGGTCAGTTCCGGCCCGCGCAGGCCCCACGCAATGAACACATGCTTGCCCTTGAACGTGGTGTCCAGGACACGCAGCTGCCCGGCCTCTGCGCCAGCCGAGCGATGAATGACGGTACTGCTGATCAACGCAACCCCCTGTGGTCGTCGTGGTCCGCGCATCCTCCTCCGCAAGCCGGCTGCACGCCAGTGACGGCAGCCACAGGCTGCGCCGGCATGCGTGGGGGACATGTAAGAAGGTGTAAGCCGATGCGATCGGATGTGCCGCGATGATAAGGGATGTAAGGCCCTGCATGGGCCGGTGCGCACTACTAAATCCCCACTGAGCCAGCGCCGGAACGATCCGTTCCGACGGCCTCGGGCTGGTCCATTCTTGCGGCCCATTCCCTCTGCCTAGGCTCTCCATGACCCATCGCCTGTTGCTGCCGATTGCCACCTCCGCCCTGGCCCTGTTGCTGGGGGCCACCACGGTGGCCGCCCAGGACTACGTCAGCGATCACGTTCCGCCGCTGCGTTGCGAGTCGCAGTTCAACAAGACCCAGCAGTGCCCGATCGAAGGCCGCATGCGCATGGCCAGGCAGCTGTCGGTCACCCGCTGCGTCGAGGACCAGAACTGGGGCCAGAGCCGCCGCATGCTCTGGGTCACCGAAGGCTGCCGCGCTGAGTTCGTGGCCGACGAACAGGGACGCGGCCGCTGGCCGGGGCGCGGCCGGGACCGTGACCGGGATGACGACGGCGAGCGCCTGGTCTGCGAGTCCTACGAACAGAAGGACAAGGAATGCCGCATCCGGGTGCGCCATGGAGTGCGCTTGGTCAAGCAGAAGTCGGTGACGCCGTGCGTCGAGGACCGCAACTGGGGCTGGGACCGCCGCGGGGTGTGGGTCAGCGACGGCTGCCGTGCCGAGTTCCGCGTGTATTGACTGCCGACCACACGCTGGCTGTGGCGGATACGCAGACACGGCCGACGTGATCGATGGACCGGGCGCATCCAGCCCAGGAGCCTTCGATGACGCCACCCGATCCTTCCTCGACGATGCTGCATATCCGCGAGGCGATGCTCGCCTCGGGTTCTCACCGGCAGCGACATCGTGCAGGGTTTGGACGAAGGCGATCCGGAGCTGATCTACCGCTTTGCCGACAGTTGATCGAGGTACACGGCCACCTTGGCGGCCAGCAGGTCCATCAACGCCGGATCCATGCAGCGATAGTCGTCGGGGATGTCCAGGCAGTGCACGCGCTTGTGTTCCAGCAGGCGCGCGTACGCGGCCTGCAGGCGATGCTGGTGCTTGGCCTCCATCACGAAGATGACATCGGCCCAGCGGATATCCGCCGGGCCGATGGGGCGTCGTGCGTGCGGGCTGGTGCCGGCCGACAGCGCGTTGAAGCCGGGCCGCCGTCGCCACATGGCTTCGGCGGTCGGGCTCCGCAGCTGGTTGCGGCTGCAGACGAACAGCAGGTTGATCATTCCTGTTCCTGCAGTTGGCGGGCGCTGAGGACCGGATAGGTGAAACCCAGCTGGCGTGCACGCGCGAGCTTGGCATCCCGCGTATACAGCAGCTTCCAGTTCTTCTCGGGCTTGTAGCGGTAGGCCGTCGTGGCGCGGTCGCCACCACGGTTGCGGGCTTGGCTGCGACGCCAGGCACGGTTTCTTGCAGATTCCATGATGTGTTCTCGTGAGTACCGGGTTCAGCAGCCGCGGTAGTACGAGTGGCGCGCAGCATACACCGCACGCACAAAAAAGCCCACGCATCGCTGCGCGGGCTTCCTGATTCATCACAGTGGTCGGGACGGCCGGATTCGAACCGACGACCCTCTGCCCCCCAGGCAGATGCGCTACCAGGCTGCGCTACGCCCCGACTGATGCTGCGATGTGCCCGCCAGTGCGGCGGGCCGTGAAGTATAGCGGATTACGATGGAAATGGGATCAGCGGCGCAGCAACTGCAGCACTTCTTCCAGTTCCATGCGCACCTGCTTGATGATCTGGTTGCTCAGCGCCGATTCCTCGCGGGCATCGGGACCCTCCAGGCGCAGGCGTGCACCGCCGATGGTGTAGCCCTGTTCGTACAGCAGGCTGCGGATCTGCCGCACCATCAGCACGTCATGGCGCTGGTAGTAGCGGCGGTTGCCTCGGCGCTTGGCCGGCTCAAGGCTGGGAAACTCGGTTTCCCAGTAGCGCAGGACGTGCGGCTTGACGTCGCACAGCTCGCTGACTTCACCGATGGTGAAGTAGCGCTTGGCCGGAATCGGCGGTAGTTCGCGATTACTGCCCGGATCCAGCATAAGCTTCCACCCTCTCCTTGAGCTTCTGGCCCGGACGGAAGGTAACCACCGTACGGGCGGAAATCGGAATTTCCTCGCCGGTCTTGGGGTTGCGACCCGGGCGCTGGTTCTTGCGCCGCAGATCGAAATTACCGAAACCCGACAGCTTCACCTGACGTCCCTGTTCCAATGCTTCACGCAGCACATCGAAAAACGCGTCGACGAATTCCTTGGCTTCCCGCTTGTTCAGACCGACTTCGTCGAACAGCTTTTCCGCCATCTCCGCCTTGGTCAATGCCATTGCCTGCTACCCCCGAGTGCTGCCCGCTCAGCCGCGGATCCGGGCGTGGTGTTCACGCTCGATGGCAGCGACCGCCTCGGCCACCACCGCATCCACGTCGCGGTCCGTCAGAGTGCGCGACTTGTCCTGCAAAATCAAGCCCATAGCGAGACTCTTGAACCCCGGCTCGACGCCCTGGCCAACATAGCGGTCGAACAGGTTCAGGTCGCGCAGCAGCGGGCCGGCGGCCTGGCGGACGGTCGCGGCCAGATCGGCCCAGGCCACCTGTTCAGGCACCAGGAACGCCAGGTCGCGACGCACCGCCGGGAAGCGCGACAGCTCGCCGGCACGGGGCAGGCGACGGGCGGTCAGCGGTTCCAGATCCAGCTCGAAGGCGTAGACATCGGCCTCGATATCCATCGCCTTGGCCAGGCGCGGGTGGATCTGGCCGATCCAGCCGATCGCCACGCCATCGCGGAACACCTCGGCCGACCGCGCCGGGTGGCCGTAGGCACGGGACGACGGGCGGAACTCCAGTACCGCACCACTGGCAGCCGCCAGCGATTCCAGGTCGCCCTTCAGGTCATGGAAATCAACCTTGCGGGTCGGCAGGCCCCACTGCACCGCCTGCGCCTCACCGCAGACAGCTGCCGCCACGCGCGGCGTTTCCAGCGGTGCCAGTTGGCCATCTCCGGCCTGCTGGGCGAACACGCGGCCGAGCTCGAACAGGCGCACGCGGCCGAGCTGGCGGGCGGCGTTGCGGCCCAGCGTGGCGACCAGGCCCGGCAGCAGCGACGGGCGCATCACCGCCAGTTCGGCCGACAGCGGGTTGGCCAGCGGCACCAGGCCGTCGCGCAGCTGCCACTGGGCCAGCAGGGCATCGTCGACGAAGGCGAAATTGACGGTTTCCTGCAGGTCGCGGGCGATCAGCTGGCGACGCACGCTCAGCGCGTCCAGCTGGGTCTCGCTCGGCATCGCCACGCGCGAGGCACCGCCCGGCAGCGTGGTCGGGATCTGCTCGTAACCGTGGATGCGGGCCAGCTCTTCGATCAGGTCTTCTTCAATGGCGATGTCGAAGCGGCGGCTCGGCGCGGCGACCTGCCAGCCCTCGGCCGTGGCAGCCACGTCCATGCCCAGCGCGCGCAGGATGCGCTCGACTTCCGCATCGTCGATGGTGATGCCGAGCACGCGGGTGATGCGGGCGCGGCGCAGTACGATCGTCGCCGGCTGCGGCAGGTCATCGGCGCGCACGGCCTCGGTGACCGGCGCCGGGGTACCGCCGGCCAGGTCCAGCACCAGGCGGGTGGCGTATTCGATGGCGGTGCGCGGCAGTGCCGGATCGACGCCGCGCTCGAAGCGGTGGCCGGCATCGGTGTGCAGGCCCAGCTTGCGGCCACGGCCCATGATCGCAGCCGGCGCGAAGTGCGCGGCTTCCAGGAACACGGCAGTCGTCGCGTCGGTGACGCGGGTGTCGAAGCCGCCCATCAGGCCGGCAAGGCCGATCGCACGATCGGCGTCGGTGACCACCAGGAAGCTCTCGTCCAGCGCGGCATCGCGGCCGTCCAGCAGCTTCAGCGTCTCGCCCGCGCGCGAACGGCGCACGGCAATGCTGCCCTGCAGGGTGCCGAGGTCGTAGGCATGCATCGGCTGGCCCAGCTCCAGCATCACGTACTGGGTGATGTCGACCAGCAGCGAGACCGGACGCACGCCACTGCGGCGCAGGCGCTCGGCCATCCACAACGGGGTTTTGGCGGCGGCGTTGACGCCTTCGATGACGCGGCCCAGGTAACGCGGCGCTTCGGCGCCAGCGTCGAGCTGGATGCTCAGCTCACGGCTGCCGACCGCCGGAATGGCATCGGCGGCGAAGTCCAGCACTTCGCTGCGGGTGGCGGCGGCGACGTCGTAGGCGATGCCGCGCAGGCTGAAGCAGTCGGCGCGGTTTGGGGTCAGCTTGATCTCGATACTGGCGTCCGGCAGGCCCAGGTACTCGATCAGGGCCTGGCCGACCGGTGCGTCATCGGGCAGCTCCAGCAGGCCGGAGGCATCGTTGTCCAGGCCCAGCTCCTTGGCCGAGCACAGCATGCCGTTGGACTCCACGCCGCGCAGCTTGGCCGGCTTGATCTTCAGCTCGCCGATCTGCGCACCCACCATGGCCAGCGGCGCGACCAGGCCCGGGCGCGCGTTCGGTGCGCCGCAGACGATCTGCAGCAGTTCGCCCTGCCCGGCGTCGACCTTGCACACCTGCAGGCGATCAGCTTCGGGATGGCGCACGGCCTCGACGATGCGCGCCACGACCACGTGATCGAGGCCTTCGCCCAGCGCGGTCACGTCTTCCACTTCCAGGCCGATGGCGGTCAGCACTGCACTCAGTTCATCGCGCGAGGCGCCGGTCGGGACATGGCTGCGCAGCCAGTTTTCGGAGAATTTCATGGTGTCACCCTGGTGGGCCCGGCGCATGCGCCTGGGCCTGCAAATTTAGGAGCAGCCGAGCATGGCTCGGCTCTACGTGGCTGCGGCTTACGCGAACTGTTTCAGGAATCGCACGTCGTTCTCGAAGAACGCGCGCAGATCGTTGACGCCGTAACGAAGCATCGCGAAACGCTCCACGCCCATGCCGAACGCGAAGCCGGTGTAACGCTCCGGATCGATGCCGACGTTGCGCAGCACGTTCGGATGGACCATGCCGCAGCCCAGCACTTCCAGCCAGCGGGTGCTGCCGTCGGGCTGCTGCCAGGCGATGTCCACTTCCGCACCCGGCTCCACGAACGGGAAGTAGCTGGGGCGGAAACGCATCTCGAAATCGCGCTCGAAGAACGCGCGCACGAACTCGGCCAGCGTGCCCTTCAGGTCGGCGAAGGTCGAATGCTCGTCGACCAGCAGACCTTCCATCTGGTGGAACATCGGCGAGTGGGTCTGGTCGCTGTCGCTGCGGTACACCTTGCCGGCGGCGATCATGCGCAGTGGCGGCGCGTGGTCGCCCATGTAGCGCACCTGCACGCCGGAGGTGTGCGTGCGCAGCAGGCGGCCGTCGCCGAAGTAGAAGGTGTCGTGCATGGCGCGCGCCGGATGGTGCGGCGGGAAGTTCAGCGCCTCGAAATTGTGCCAGTCGTCCTCGATCTCCGGCCCTTCCGACAGCTCGTAGCCCAGCCGGCCGAAGATGCCGGTGATGCGCTCCAGGGTGCGGGTGATCGGGTGCAGGCCGGCACGCTCGCAGTTGCGGCCCGGCAGGGTGATGTCGATGGCTTCGGCGGCCAGGCGCGCATCCAGCGCCGCGTCTTCCAGCAGCGCCTTGCGCTCGCCCAGCGCGCGGGTCAGCGCGTCGCGGGCCTGGTTGATCGCTTCACCAGCGGCCTTGCGCTCGTCCGCCGGCAGGGCGCCGAGCTGCTTGAGCTGCGAGGTGATGCTCCCACTCTTGCCAAGCAGGGCAACGCGCAGCTGTTCCAGCACGTCGGGACTCTGTGCGGCGGCCACATCGGCCAGCGCCTGGGTGGTGAGGGATTGGATGTCGCTCATGGGGGGCCGGAACTCCAGTCGATCTGCCATCGCGATGCGCGAAGGGCCGACCCCTGTCGCCACCGCCGTCCCCGCGCTGCCGCCATGGCCTCGCCGGAACCCAAAAAAGAATGGGGAAGGACTTGCGCCCTTCCCCATGCATTGCCTTGACCTGACACCGTTCCGAGTGAACGGTTACGGCATCGGGAAGGACTTATGCCGCCAGCGCGCCCTTGGCCTTTTCGGCCAGCGCAGCAAAACCGGCTGCGTCGTGCACGGCGATGTCAGCCAGGACCTTGCGATCCAGGGTGATGCCGGCCTTCAGCAGGCCGTTCATGAAGCGGCTGTAGCTCAGGCCGTTGATGCGGGCAGCCGCGTTGATGCGGGTGATCCACAGCGAACGGAAGTTGCGCTTCTTCTGCTTACGGCCGATGTAGGCGTACTGCTGTGCCTTGATGACCGCCTGCTTGGCGACGCGGAAGACCTTGCGACGGGCGTTGTAATAGCCCTTGGCGAGATCCAGAATCTTCTTGTGGCGGCGACGCGCCTGTACGCCACGCTTAACTCGTGCCATTTTTCAGTTCCTCAGAGGTAAGGGAGCATGCGGTCCAGACGGCCTGCGTCTTCTGCACGGACATGGCCCGTCTGACGCAGATTACGCTTACGCTTGGTCGCTTTCTTCGTGAGGATGTGGCTACGGTTGGCGTGGCCGCACTTGTACTTGCCCGAGGCGGTCTTGCGGAAACGCTTGGCCGCTGCCCGGTTGGTCTTGATCTTGGGCATTGCAATGTCCTTGATGGGATATGACCCTGGTTTCTGACTGATCTGGCGGCGGCCTGGGCCGCTCTTTCCGTCCTGCCATGATCGGCGTACGACCCGTCCTGGGTGGGTCGAGCCGGGCATGATACAGGCAAAACCGCCCTGCCACCAGCCCCTGCAACCCTTTCGCCGGCACTTCACCGGCCTCCTGCAAAAGCAAAGGGACGCCAGCGGCGCCCCTTTACTCTGAACCATTCAGCCAGGCGCCCCGCAAGGCGGCCCGTCATGCCTCAGGTCTTCTTCTTCGGCGCGATCATCATGACCATCTGACGCCCTTCCAGGCGCGGACGGGATTCGATGACGATGTCCTCGCCCAGATCGGCCTCGATCCGGTTGGCCATTTCACGTCCCAGTTCCTGGTGGCTCATTTCACGGCCACGGAAGCGGATGTTGACCTTGATCTTGTCGCCTTCTTCAAGGAACCCGCGCATCTTGCGCAGCTTGATCTGGTAGTCGCCCTCGTCCGTGACCGGACGGAACTTCACTTCCTTGATCTCGACCTGCTTGGTCTTCTTCTTGGCCTCGCTGGCCTTCTTCTGCGCTTCGAACTTGAACTTGCCGAAGTCCATGATCTTGCAGACCGGCGGATCGGCCTGCGGCTGGATCTCGACCAGGTCCAGGCCTTCATCTTCGGCCATGGACAGCGCTTCGTCGCGCGACAACACGCCGATCATTTCTCCGTCACTGCCGATCACGCGGACGCGCGGCACACGGATTTCCTGATTCTTGCGGTTCTGTTTGTTGTCAGGGGTGCTGATATTACGTTCTCCCAAGGGTATCGAACCGGTCCGGGTGCCTGTGCGCCCGGACCGGACCTTTGCTTACGCGCCCTCGGCGTGGAGCCGCTCGATGAAGGCCTGCAGGCTCATGCTGCCCAGGTCTTCGCCAGAACGCGTACGCACCGCCACAGCCCCATTCTCCTTCTCGCGGTCACCGATGACCAGCAGGTAGGGCACGCGCTGCAACGTATGCTCGCGGATTTTATAGCCGATCTTCTCGTTACGCAAATCCGAGCTGACGCGGAAGCCTTGCTCCGCAAGGGTTTTGGTCACGCCCGAGACGTAGTCGGCCTGGGCGTCGGTGATGTTGGCCACCACCACCTGGGTCGGCGCCAGCCAGGCCGGGAACTGGCCAGCATGGTGCTCGATCAGGATGCCCAGGAAGCGCTCCATCGAGCCGACGATGGCGCGATGCAGCATGACCGGGTGCTTCTTCTGGCTGTTCTCGTCCACGTACTCGGCGCCGAGGCGACCCGGCATCATGAAGTCGACCTGCATGGTGCCCAGCTGCCAGGTACGGCCGATCGCGTCCTTCAGGTGGTACTCGATCTTCGGGCCGTAGAAGGCACCCTCGCCCGGCAGCTCCTGCCATTCCACACCACAGGCGGTCAGTGCCGAGCGCAGCGCGCCTTCGGCCTTGTCCCAGGTGGCGTCGTCACCCAGGCGCGATTCCGGACGCAGCGCGATCTTGATCTGGATCTCGTCGAAGCCGAAGTGCCGGTAAACCGCCAGCGCCTGCTGGTGGAAGGCCGTCACTTCCGACTCGATCTGGTTTTCCGTGCAGAACACGTGGCCGTCGTCCTGGGTGAAGCCACGCACGCGCAGGATGCCGTGCAGCGCGCCGGACGGCTCGTTGCGGTGGCAGGAACCGAACTCACCGTAGCGGATCGGCAGGTCGCGGTAGCTGTGCAGGCCCTGGTTGAACACCTGGATGTGGCCCGGGCAGTTCATCGGCTTGACCGCGTACGTGCGCTTCTCCGATTCGGTGAAGAACATGTTGTCCTGGTAGTTGTCCCAGTGGCCGGACTTCTTCCACAGGCTCACGTCCAGGATCTGCGGGCAGCGCACTTCGCCGTAGCCGCTGCTGCGGTAGACCTTGCGCATGTACTGCTCGACCACCTGCCACAGTGCCCAGCCCTTCGGGTGCCAGAACACCAGGCCCGGGGCTTCTTCCTGCAGGTGGAACAGGTCCTGCTGCTTGCCGATGCGGCGGTGGTCGCGCATCTCGGCTTCCTCGATGCGCTTGATGTACGCCTCCAGCTGCTTCTTGTCGGCCCAGGCGGTGCCGTAGATGCGCTGCAGCTGCTCGTTCTGCGCGTCGCCGCGCCAGTAGGCGCCGGAGATGCGGGTCAGCTTGAAGGCCTTCAGGAAGCGCGTGTTCGGCACGTGCGGGCCGCGGCACATGTCCACGTACTCCTGATGGTAGTACATGCCCATCGCCTGGATGTCGTCGGACATGTCTTCGATCAGACGCAGCTTGTAGTCCTCGCCACGGGCCTTGAAGATCTCGATCACCTCGGCGCGTGGCGTCATCTTCTTGATGACGTCGTAGTCCTGGGCGATCAGTTCACCCATGCGCTTCTCGATCGCGGCCATGTCGTCCGGCGTGAACGGGCGCTCGGAATAGATGTCGTAGTAGAAGCCCTCGGCGATCACCGGGCCGATCACCATCTTCACGTCCGGGTACAGCTGCTTGACGGCGTGGCCGACCAGGTGGGCGCAGGAGTGGCGGATGATCTCCACGCCCTCCTCGTCCTTGGCGGTGATGATGCGCAGGCTGGCATCGTGGTCGATGACGTCGCTGGCATCGACCAGCACGCCATCGACGGAACCGGCGATGGTGGCCTTGGCCAGGCCGGCACCGATCGACTGGGCGACGTCCATGACGCTGACGGGATTTTCGAACTCGCGGCGGCTGCCGTCGGGAAGGGTAATGTTGATCATCGCATTGGCTTCGTGCGGGGCCCGCGGGGCGGGCTGGAAAGCGTTCCCGGGCCGCGGCCCGGGCAATAAAAAAGCGCCGCGAGGGCGCCTGGAACACAGGGCCTTCGGGGGCAGGTCAACAGTGGGCGGTGGTAGTGCTCATGTCGCACGCTCGGCCGGCGCTGGGCGCGGGCCACCTTGTTCCAGTCAGGAGTCTGCGACGATCTTAAACCAGCGCACCGGAAAGCCCAAGGGCTGCCGTACGGTCCGCTGAATGGCCGGCGCTGGCGGCGTGAAAACGCAATGATTACCATGTCCGCGCAGCCCGCCCCGTGCCAGCCTGCCCGCTTCCCCCAGGACCTCGTGATGCGCCACCCGCTCCGACCGGCTCCCGCCGGCCCCGCCCGTGCCCCGCGTTCGCCGGCCCACTGCCGCGGCGCCCGCCCGCAATGATCACCGTCGGCCTTTCCACCCTGGGCTTCTGCAGCCTGGGCATGCTGGCAGCGATGTTTTCGGCACTGGCCTTCTATGCCGCCTCGCCGCACTGCCGTTGGCCGCGCCTGCGCCGCGCCGGTCGCCTCGGCCGCCAGATCGGCCTGGTCGCCGCGGCTGCCGCATTGTGGCTGTGGATGGCCGAACTCGGTTTCGCTGCCGGTCTGGTGGCGATGCTGTGCACCTGGATGCTCGCCGCGATGCTGCTGCCGGCGCTGGCCGCCTGGCATCGCCCGGGCACGGAGTCGCCGTGATGTGGTCGCGCGCCATCGCCGGCATCATCGCTGGCTTCCTGCTTGCGGCCGCCGCGACCGGCCTGCTGGCCTGGCTGCCGCCCGGCCCTTGGCAGCGCGCACTGGTGCCGACCCTGATCGCCTTCATCCCGTTATGGATGCTGGCCGCCCTGTGGGCGTTCAGCTTCCGCAGCGCACTGCGCGCCTGGCTGGTTCTGGGTGGCAGCGCCGCGGCCGGCTTCGCCGTGCTCGGGCTGCTGCGCCTGGCCGGCGCGGTGCAATGAGAGCTCCCCCATGAAGTTCAGTTCGCAGACGCTGCGCACATTCACCACCCTGCACACCTGGGTCGGCCTGGTCGCCGGCTTCGGCCTTTTCGTGGCCTTCTATGCGGGTGCGCTGACCCTGTTCCATCACGACTTGCCGCTGTGGCAGACCCCGGGCGCAGCCACCGCCTTGCCGGCGGGCCTGGACGATGCGCAGTACCTGCTGGAAGACGTACTGGCGACACACCCGGAGGCCCGCCGCCACGTTGGCATGACCTTCCCCGGCACCGAACACCCGCAGCCCCTGGCGTACTGGCAGGCCGATGACGGCAGCTGGCGCTACGCCTGGCCGGGCCAGATCGCCGGCAGCCCCTCGCCGCCGCAGACCGGACTGGCAGAACTGGTCAACGAACTGCACTACAGCCTCGGCCTGCCGGTGGCCGGCATCTATGTGATGGGCATCGTCAGCCTGCTGTATGGCATGGCGCTGCTGAGCGGCCTGGTGATCCACCTGCCGAGGCTGTTCGGCGACCTGTTCGCGCTGCGCCCGGGCCGCAACCTGAAGCAGCTGTGGCAGGACGCGCACAACGTGATCGGCGTGCTCAGCCTGCCTTTCCACCTGATGTTCGCAGTCACGGGCGCCCTGCTGTGCCTGGTGTTCGTGCAGATGGCCCTGCTCAATCCGCTGATCTACGACGGCAAGGCGCTGCAAGCGGTACCGACCGCGATGGACACTGCGCCGGTGCGCGATGCCAGCGGGATTCCGGCGCCACCGGGCAGCCTGCGCGTGCTGCATGCGCGCGCACTTGAAGTGGCCCGCGCGCAGGGCGTGGCCAACTTTGAACCGGCCTACCTGAAGCTGGCCAATGGCGGCGATGCCAACGCCACGATCGAGATCACCGGCGAGGCCAGTGGCACCCTCGGCCCGCTTGGTGCCGTGGCATTGGACGTCGCCACCGGCAACCTGCTCGCGTCGCAGCTGCCGGGCCAGCGCGACGCCAACCACGCCACGCTCAGCGCCGCCTACGCGCTGCACTTCGGTGAGTTCGGCAACGGCGTGGTGATCTGGCTGTACTTCCTGCTCGGCCTCGGCGGTGCGTTCCTGTTCTACTCCGGCAACCTGCTGTGGATCGAGTCGCGGCGCAAGCGTCGCCAGCCGCAACAGCCACGTGCCGGTGTGAACATGGCGCGGGCCACGGTCGGCGTGTGCATCGGCCTGTGCGTGGCGATCTCGATCGCGTTCGTCACCGCACTGGTGCTGGAGCGGCTGGCACCGTCGGCGGTCGACCACGGCATCCGCTGGGCCTGCTTCGGCAGCTGGGCAGCCTGTGCGCTGTGGGCTGCACTGCGCCGTCCCGCGCAGGCCGCGCGCGAACTGCTGTGGGCCGCAGCGATCAGCACTGCACTGGTGCCGGTCCTGCACGGTGCACTCAATGGTGACTGGCTGTGGCGCGCCGCCGGGCGTGGCCAGTGGCCGCTGTTCTGGATCGATGCCATCGCGCTGGCCATGGCCTTCGGCTTCGCCCGCCTGGCCGTCGCCAGCCAGCGCCGCGCCCGCAACGGCGATCCGAACAGCGTCTGGGCGAACTGAAGCGTCGCCGGGCATGAGCCCGGCGCCAGCACGCGACTCAATCGCCGATGCGCGCCTTCTGCCACGGGCCGAGCATGGCGTTGAGCAGGCTGGCCTGCTCGTCGTCGCCGGTCAGCTCCCACATGAACACCCCGGCCAGGCCCTGCTCGCGGGCGAACTGCGCACGCAGCCCGATCGAGCGCGGGTCTTCATAGCTGATGAAGACCTTCTGTTCGGCGTTGTACAGCCACGGGCTCTGCGCCTGCGGCTGCCAGTGCCTGGTCCAGCCCGGCTGGTCGAGATAGCGCGCCTTGATCACCCGCCAGTCGCCGGCGTCGGCCGGTGTGCTGTAAGGCTGATACAGGCCATCCGGTGCATCGCCGGTGACCTTGAAGCCGCGCCCGTAGAACGGCACGCCCAGCACCAGCTTGTCGGCCGGTACACCGTGCTCGCGGTAGTACTGCACCGCGCCGGCCACGTTGTTCCAGCGGCGCAGCTCCGGCGCCAGCGGATCGGCCGGCACTTCATGCAAGGGCGCATTGAAGGTCGACACCGACGAGAAGCCGGTGCCCATGTCGTAGCTCATCAGGTTGATGAAATCGAACACCCTGGCCAGCGCCGGCAGGTCGTAGCTCGCCGCCGGATCATAGGGGCCATCGGTCTGCAGGCGACCGGCGGCCAACGCGGCGGTCAGCAGCATCGGCTGGCCAACCTTGCGACCGCGCGCATCGAGTGCCTGGCGGAAGGCCTGCGCAAGCCGGGTCAGGTTGGCGCGATCCTGCGGGCGGTGTGCCAGCTCCTCCGGCCCGCCACTGACCGGGAATTCCCAGTCGATGTCCACACCATCGAAGCTGCCTGCATGGCGCTCGAAGAACAGCGCCATGCATGAGTCGACCAGGCGCTTGCGGCTGGTTTCGGTCAGTGCCGCATCGGAGAAGCCGCCCGCGCCCCAGCCGCCAATGGAGATCAGCGTGCGCAGGTGCGGGTGCGCCTTCTTGAGTTCGGCCAGTGCGGCGAAATTCTTCGGCGCTTCCGCACCGACCGTGCAGCGGCCGTCCTCGATGGTGGAGAACGCGTAGAACAGGTGGGTCAGGCGCTCGGCCGGAATGCTCGACACCGGATAGCGCTCGGCCGATCCACCAGGGTAATAGGCGCCGAAGATCGGCTGCTGTGCGGGCGCTGCGTGCGCGGCAATGGGCAAGGCACCGGCAATCAGCACGGCAAGGACGGCCACGGTCTGGCGGAACATGGGATCTCCCGGTTCAAAGGCGCCGCCACGTTAGCAAACCGATAGGGCTGCGGTACGGATGTCGCGGCATGTCGTCCCATGGACAGGCGCGATCCGTGCAACGGTGACAGAACGATGGCTGCGTGGCGGCGATCATGCACTGCAGCAGGACATGCAGCGACCTGGATGAGCGTCTCTTCACAACATCGAGGCAAAGAAAAAGCGGGCCGAAGCCCGCTTTCTCATTTGCGAAAGCGTGAGGACCAACGGTCCTCACCCACCGCACGAGCAGCAGTACCGATTATTCGGCGCTGGCGCCTTCGCCTTCTTCGACGGCCTTCATCGACAGGCGGATACGGCCCTGCTTGTCGACTTCCAGCACCTTGACCTTGACCACATCGCCTTCCTTCAGCTTGTCGCCGACCTTCTCGACGCGCTCGCTGGAGATCTGCGACACGTGGACCAGGCCGTCCTTGCCCGGCAGGATGGTGACGAACGCACCGAAGTCCATGATCTTGGCGACCTTGCCTTCGTAGATGCGGCCCGGCTCGACGTCCGAGGTGATCTGCTCGATGCGGGCCTTGGCAGCCTGGGCAGCGATGGCGTTGACCGACGCGATGACGATGGTGCCGTCGTCCTGGATGTCGATCTGGGTGCCGGTTTCCTTGGTGATGGCCTGGATGGTCGAGCCACCCTTGCCGATCACTTCGCGGATCTTGTCCGGGTGGATCTTGATGGTCAGCAGGCGCGGCGCGTAGTCCGACAGCTCCTCACGCGGAGCGGTCAGGCCGTGGGCCATTTCACCCAGGATGTGCAGACGGCCAGCCTTGGCCTGCTGCAGGGCCTGCTTCATGATCTCTTCGGTGATGCCTTCGATCTTGATGTCCATCTGCAGGGCGGAGATGCCCTCAGCGGTACCGGCCACCTTGAAGTCCATGTCGCCCAGGTGATCTTCGTCACCCAGGATGTCGGACAGGACCACGAAACGGTCGCCTTCCTTGACCAGGCCCATGGCAATACCGGCCACCGGTGCCTTCACCGGCACGCCGGCGTCCATCAGGGCCAGCGACGAGCCGCAGACCGACGCCATCGACGAAGAACCGTTCGACTCGGTGATTTCCGAGACGACGCGGATGGTGTACGGGAAGGCTTCCAGCGACGGCATGACAGCCAGCACGCCGCGCTTGGCCAGACGACCGTGGCCGATTTCGCGGCGCTTCGGGCCCATCATGCGGCCGCACTCACCCACCGAGAACGGAGGGAAGTTGTAGTGGAACAGGAAGTTTTCCTTGTACTCACCGGCAACGGCGTCGATGACCTGGCCGTCACGGGCGGTGCCCAGCGTGATGGTCACGATGGCCTGGGTTTCGCCACGGGTGAACAGCGAGGAACCGTGGGTACGCGGCAGCACGCCGGTCTTCACGGTGATCGGGCGGACGGTGTCCAGCGCACGGCCGTCGATGCGGACCTTGGTGTCCAGCACCGAGTCACGCATGGTGCGGTATTCCAGTTCGCCGAATTCCTTCGACAGCTCGGCCGGGTTCCAGCCTTCGGCGGCCACGCGGCCCGCCAGGGCTTCGAACACGTCCTTCTTGATCGCCGAGATGGCGTCACGGCGCTGCAGCTTGTCGCGCACCTGGAAGGCTTCGCCCAGGCGCGGGCCGATGGCTTCCTTCAGCGCGGAGATCAGCGCGTCGTTCTTGGCCGGGGCTTCCCAGGTCGACGGCTTGGTGCCAGCTTCGACGGTCAGCTCGTTGATCGCGTTGATGACCTTCTGCATTTCGCGGTGACCGAAGGTCACGGCGCCCAGCATCACTTCTTCGGACAGCAGCGCGGCTTCGGATTCGACCATCAGCACGGCGTTGGAGGTACCGGCGACAACCAGTTCCAGCTGCGAGTCAGCCAGTTCGCTGACGGTCGGGTTCAGGATGTACTCGCCGTTCTTGTAGCCGACCTTGGCAGCGCCGATCGGGCCCATGAACGGGGTGCCGGCCAGGGCCAGCGCAGCCGAGGCGCCGATCAGGGCCGGGATGTCGCCGTCCACGTCCGGGTTCAGCGACATGACCGTGGCGATGATCTGCACTTCGTTCTTGTAGTCTTCCGGGAACAGCGGACGGATCGGACGGTCGATCAGACGCGAGATCAGCGTTTCCTTCTCGGTTGCACGGCCTTCACGCTTGAAGAAACCACCCGGGATGCGGCCGCCGGCGTAGAACTTTTCCTGATAATCGACGGTCAGCGGGAAGAAGTCCTGGCCTTCGCGCGCGCTCTTGGCGGCGACGGCGGTGACCAGCAGTACGGTGTCGTCCATCTTGACGATGACCGCGCCGCTGGCCTGGCGGGCGACTTCGCCGGTCTCAAGCGTGACGGTGTGCTTGCCGTACTGGAAGGTTTTGGTGATTTTTGCCACGGAGGGTGTCCTTGGGGATGCTGTCTGCGAATTTGGACCGTCGGCGACCCTTGCCGCCAGCGGGTGGCCGGATCGTTCCGGCCTGAATCGGGGATTGCGGTGCTACAAAACAAAACCGCGGCGCATCGCTGCGCCGCGGGGGATTCGTTGCTTAGCGACGCAGGCCAAGCTTTTCGATCAGGGCCTTGTAACGCTCGACGTCCTTCTTCTTCAGGTAGTCGAGCAGGCTGCGACGGCGGTTGACCATCTGCAGCAGGCCGCGGCGGCTGTGGTGATCCTTCTTGTGGGTCTTGAAGTGGCCGGTCAGCAGTTCGATGCGGGCGGTCAGCAGGGCAACCTGGACTTCCGGGGAGCCGGTGTCAGCGGCGCTGCGCTTGTTGTCTTCAATGACCTTCTGGGTGTCGATCGACATTTCTTTTTTCTCTGTGATGCGTGGCCGGCAGGAACGCGCTTCGCGCACCGCCAGGCTCGCCGTGGACTACGAGGATGAAACCTGCGCGAGGCAGGTTGCCGGAAAACGGCCGCGAAATTGTAACGGCCAGGGGCTTCCGGGACAAGGACCGGGGCTGAACCACCCTGCCCCGGTCAGAGGTTGAAACGGCGCTGCGGGGCCAGCAGGCCACTGTCGTCGACCTGGCCCAGGCCTTGGACAGCATCGTCCGGACCGAACACGGCCACCAGGCCATGCGGCCAGGACATGTCACGCTGGCGCTGGCCGACGCAGAAACGGTGAGCCTGGGCGGCGTCGAGGTCGACCCGCGGATACTCGGCCAGGCCGGCCGCCAACGGCAGCAGCAGCGCGTCCATGCCCGCCTCGTCGCCGGCCTCGGCCATCACCCGCAGCTGGTCCAGGGTGACCATCACCGGTTCACGGAACGGCTCGACCCACAGCCGGCGCAGCGCACTGATATGGGCGCCGCAGCCCAGGCGTTCGCCGAGGTCGCGTGCCAGGCTGCGGATGTAGGTGCCGGAGCCACAGGTCACGCGCAGCCGCAGCCGTTCCGGCTGCTGCTCGAGTACCTCGATGGCGTGCACCTGGACCTCGCGCTCCGGGGCCTCGATGGCCTCGCCGCGGCGGGCCTTCACATACAACGGTTCACCGCCCTGCTTCAGCGCCGAATAGATCGGAGCCCGCTGGCGGATGTTCCCCGTCAGTGGCGCCAGCGCAGCCTGCAGGGCCTCGGCGCTGATCGCCGGCACCGGGCGCTGCAGCAGTACCTGGCCCTCGGCATCATCGGTGTCCGTGGTCTGGCCGAGCACGATCTCGGCATCGTACGCCTTGGCCGAACCCAGCAGCAGGCCGGCGATCTTGGTTGCCTCGCCGAAGCATAGCGGCAGCAGGCCGGTGGCCAACGGGTCGAGGCTGCCGGTGTGGCCGCCCTTCTGGGCACGGAACAGGCGGCGCGCCACCTGCAGGGCGGCGTTGGAGCTCATGCCGGTCGACTTGTCGAGCAGCAGGATGCCATCCAGGCGGCGGAACTGAATTCGGGTCATGACAGGATGTTGTAGAGCCGAGCCATGCTCGGCTGCAGCGGCGCGGCCCGCACAGGCATCGCGTTGCCGGAATGGAAAGACGCCGGGCATGGGCCCGGCGCTAGCTTATTCTTCGTCGCTCTCGCGACGCTTCTCCGCGGCCAGCGTATCGGGCAGGTCGCGCAGGATGTTGTCGATGTGCTCACCACGGTCGACCGAATCGTCGTAGTGGAAATGCAGCTCCGGCACGTGGCGCAGCTTCATCGCACGGGCCAGGTCCATGCGCAGGCGGTAGCCCAGCTCCTTCAGGCCGGCCACGGCTTCAGCCGAGCGTTCCGGCATCAGCGCGGTGACGAACACCTTGGCATGGGCCATGTCGCGGGTGATTTCCACGTCGGACACGCTCACCGAGGGCAACCCGTGCTCGCGCACGGCGTTGTGCACCAGGGTGCCGAGCTCACGGCGCAGCTGGGCGGAGACACGGTCGGTTCGATGGAAAGTCTTGGGCACGAGGAGCTCTTGGTTCAGTTGTCGCCCGACCAACGGTCGGGCACTACCTTTGATTCGATTGTCGCCCGACCAACGGCCGGGCGCTACAGGTACATGGTAGGGCCCGACCGTTGGTCGGGCCACCTTGCAGCATTACAGGGTGCGCGGCACTTCGATACGCTCGAAGCACTCGATCTGGTCGCCTGGCTTGACGTCGTTGTAGGCCTTCACCGCGATACCGCATTCGGTACCGTTGCGGACTTCCTCGACGTTCTCCTTGAAGCGACGCAGCGATTCCAGCTCGCCCTCGAAGATCACCACGCTGTCGCGCAGCACGCGGATCGGCTTGTTGCGCTTGACCACGCCCTCGATGACCATCGAGCCGGCAACGGCGCCCAGCTTGGAGCTGCGGAAGACGTCGCGGACCTCGGCGATACCGATGATCTCTTCGCGGATCTCCACGCCCAGCAGACCGGATGCCACCTGCTTCACCTGATCGATCACGTCATAGATGATCGAGAAGTAACGCAGGTCGACGCCGTTGGATTCGATGATGCGACGGGCCGAAGCATCCGCACGCACGTTGAAGCCGATGACGGTGGCCTTCGAAGCAGCCGCCGAGTTGGCGTCCGATTCGGTGATGCCGCCGACGCCGGAGTGGATCACGTTGATGCGGATGTCTTCGTTGGACAGCGCGACCAGTGCCTGGCTCAGGGCCTGCACCGAACCCTGCACGTCGGCCTTGATGACCAGGTTGAGGACCTGCTGGCCCTCGCCCTTGCCCAGGGTCGCCATGATGTCTTCCATGCGGCTGCCAGCGGTGGCGACCAGGCGCGACTCACGACGCTTGGTCTCACGCTGCTGCGCAACATCCTTGGCCAGGCGCTCGTCCTCGACCACCACGAAGTCGTCTCCGGCTTCCGGCACACCGGACAGGCCCAGGACCTGCACCGGGATCGACGGGCCGGCGAACTCCGGCTGCTTGCCGGTTTCGTCGAACAGCGCACGCACGCGGCCGTACTGGATACCGCACACCAGGTAGTCGCCCTTCTTCAGGCGGCCCTGCTGCACCAGCACCGTAGCGACCGGGCCGCGGCCCTTGTCCAGCGACGATTCGATCACCACGCCCGAGGCGCGGCCTTCGTCGACGGCCTTCAGTTCCAGCAGTTCGGCCTGCACCGACACCGCGTCCAGCAGGTCGTCGATGCCCAGGCCGGTCTTGGCCGAGATCTCCACCATCTGGATGTCACCACCGAACTCTTCGGCCACGACCTGCTCGGAGAGCAGCTCGTTCTTGACCCGCATCGGATCGGCACCGGACTTGTCGATCTTGTTGATCGCCACGATCAGCGGCACACCCGCCGAACGGGCGTGCTGGATCGCTTCCTTGGTCTGCGGCATGACGCCGTCGTCGGCAGCAACCACCAGCACCACGATGTCGGTCAGCTTGGCACCGCGGGCACGCATCGAGGTGAACGCGGCGTGGCCCGGGGTATCCAGGAAGCTGATGACGCCCTTGGGCGTCTCGACGTGGTAGGCGCCGATATGCTGGGTGATGCCGCCGGCTTCGCCGTGGGCAACCTTGGTGCGGCGGATGTAGTCCAGCAGCGAAGTCTTGCCGTGGTCGACGTGACCCATGATGGTGACCACCGGCGGGCGCTGCACGGCTTCGCCCTGGTTTTCACCGGTCGAAGCAAGCAGCGCGTCTTCGGCATCGTTGTCGTTGGCACGGATCGCCTTGTGGCCGAGTTCTTCGGTCACCAGCGCAGCGGTGTCGTGGTCGATGGACTGGGTGATGGTCGCCATCACGCCCATCTTGAACAGCGCCTTCACCACCTCGCCGCCCTTCAGCGCGAGCTTCTGCGCCAGGTCGGCCACGGTGATGGTCTCGCCGATCGCGACTTCACGCACGACCGGGGCGGTCGGGCGTTCGAACGCGTGCGGGCCGGCATTGTTGCCACCACGCGACATGTCGCGACGGCCACCGGACTGGTTGCGGCCACCCGGACGTCCACGCGAATTGCTGTTGTTGCTGTTGCCGCGACGCGCACGATCGGCGGCCGACAGGTGCATCTGGCCGGCGAAGCGGTCGCCCGGGCCACGCTCGTTGCGCGGCGCGCTGCGGTTGTTGCGCTCGTCGTTGCGCGGCGGCGGCGGCGGAGCACCACGCGGCGCAGCCGGGGCGGCGGCCGGGGCGCGCGGCGGGCGCGGCGCGGTTTCGTCGATCGGAGCACGCTTGGGCTTGCTGGCGGCCAGTGCCTCGGCCGCCTTGGCCGCAGCCGCAGCTTCCTCGGCAGCCTTCTTCTCGGCTTCGGCGCGTTCCTTGGCGGCGGCCTCTTCCTCACGGGCACGGACGATGGCCTCGTCGCGCAGACGATCCTTCTCGGCCAGGGCCTGCTGTTCGGCGAGGTTGCGCGCACGCGACTCTTCCAGCTTGCGCAGGATGTCGGCGCGCTCTTCGTCCGGCGTCATGGCGCGAGCACCATCCTTGACGTAGGTACGCTTCTGGCGCACCTCGACATTCACGGTCGTCTTGCTGCGACCGGAATTGACCGTCACTTCCTGCTGCTTCCGGCGGTTGAGCGTGATCTTCTTCGCAGACTGATCGGTCTCTTCCGGGGCCTGCTCGGGCTTGCCGTGCGAACGACGAAGGAAGCCCAGGAGCTTTACCTTCTCGGAGCTGGTCACGACCTGGTCGGGACCGCTGAACTTCATGCCGGCACCGGCCAGCTGTTCCAGCAGTTTTTCGACCGGCGTGTTGACCAGTTCGGCAAGCTTGCGGATGGTGGTTTGCTGCGACATTCGGATCCTATGATCTTGTGGGCGCCCCCCCGCATCTGGAGGTGGCGCGGATTCTACGCCCTGAGCGGCTCAGGGCCCTGTTCATTGCCGGCTCATTCGCCGCGTTCCAGTCGGGCGATCTCCTCGGCACGGGCGGCCAGGATCAGCGCAGCGGCGCGCGCCTGATCCAGTCCTTCGATGCCGAAGTCCATGACCTCGTCGGCGGCCAGGTCGGACAGGTCCTCGCTGGTACGCACGCCGTGGCCGGCCAGCGCATATGCGGTGGCTTCGTCCATGCCCTTCAGGGACAGCAGGTCCTGCGCCGGCTGGCCGTCTTCAAGGCCTTCCTCGACTGCCAGGGCCTCATTGAGCAGCGCATCGCGGGCACGAGCGCGCAGCTCTTCGACGATGTCCTCGTCGAAACCTTCCACGGCCAGCAGTTCGCCGACCGGGACATATGCGATTTCCTCGACGGTGCCGAAGCCTTCGCTGACCAGGATGCCGGCGATTTCCTCGTCCACTTCCAGCTTGTCCATGAACAGCTGGCGGGCGGCAGCCTGCTCGGCCTCCGATTTGGCAGTGACCTGGTCCTGGGTCATCACGTTGAGCTGCCAGCCGGTCAGGCGGCTGGCCAGGCGCACGTTCTGGCCGCCCTTGCCGATCGCCTGGGCCAGGCGGTCTTCGGCAACGGCCAGGTCCATCGAGTGCTTGTCCTCATCGACGATGATCGACTGCACTTCGGCCGGCGCCATCGCGTTGATGACGAAGTTGGCCGGGTTGTCGTTCCACAGCACGATGTCCACGCGCTCGCCATTGAGCTCGTTGGACACGGCCTGCACGCGCGAACCGCGCATGCCGATGCAGGCACCGATCGGATCGGTGCGCTGGTCGTGGGCCAGCACGGCGATCTTGGCGCGGTCGCCCGGATCGCGGGCGCAGGCCTTGATTTCGACCAGGCCCTGGCCGACTTCCGGCACTTCCAGCTTGAACAGCTCGATCATGAACTCCGGCGCGGCGCGGCTGATGAACAGCTGCGGGCCACGCGGCTCCGAGCGCACTTCGGCCAGGTAGCCGCGCACGCGGTCGCCGGCACGCAGCACGTCGCGCGGAATGCCCTTGTCCTTCGGAATGAAGCCTTCGGCATTGCCACCGAGGTCGACGTAGATGTTGCCGCGCTCGGCGCGCTTGACCACACCGGTGATCAGCTCACCCACGCGATCCTTCCATGCATCCACGACCTGCTGGCGCTCGGCTTCGCGCACGCGCTGGACGATGACCTGCTTGGCGGCCTGGGCAGCGATGCGGCCGAAGTCCGGGTTCTCGATCTGCTCTTCGATGTAGTCGCCGACCTCGACGCCTTCGGCCTCGTCGACGGCGTCCATCAGGCGGATCTGGCGATCCGGGGATTCCATGACCACGTCATCAGCCACCACTTCCCAGCGGCGGAAGGTTTCGTAGCTGCCATCCTTGTGGTCGATGACCACGCGGGTCAGCACTTCCTCCTCGGGATAGCGCTTCTTCGCTGCCGAGGCCAGGGCGGCCTCGATGGCATCGAAGATCACTTCACGCGGCACGCCCTTCTCGTTGGCGACTGCGTCGACTACCAGCAACAGTTCCTTGCTCATTGGCTCACTCCGCGCGCGGCTTCTTTGCCGCCGGCTCGTTGGAAGAAGAATTCGTGTTCGGCTTCGGACGCTTCGGTGCCGGACCGGTCGGCTTGCTCGGGGCCAGCCCCAGCGCCACCCAGTCGGGCATGATCCGTGCCTTGTCGATGTTGTCGGCCGACACGACCACTTCAGCCTTGTCGACGATGAAGGTGATGGTGCCCGCGGCCTCGTCGATCGCTTCGATGCGGCCCTGCAGGCGACGACGGTTGTCCTGCGGCAGCTTCAGCGTCACCTTGGCCGATTCACCCTGGTGGCGGCCGAACTGCTCCAGGTTGAACAGCGGGCGGTCCACGCCCGGCGAGGACACTTCCAGCGTGTAATTGCCGCTGATCGGGTCTTCGACGTCCAGCTGCGCCGAGACTTCGCGGCTGACCCGCTCGCAGTCGTCGACATTGATGATGCGCTCGGGCTGTTCAGCCAGCGGCACGTCGATGTAAAGGCGCAGGGTCGCACCGCCGGGGGCCGGCAGATACTCAACGCCCAGCAGCTCCAGGCCCAGCGACACAACGGTCGGGGCGAGCAGATTCGCGATGTCGGTTGCCTTGTCGCTCACAGCCTGCCTTGATCTCTATGGTTGGGTGTCGGCCTTGGCCGGCGTGGAAACATGACGCCCCGGAAACGACAAAGGGCCCGTTGGGCCCCTTTTCCGGAAAGACTCCGGTGACTGGATTCCGGTTGCAACCTGCATTGCCTGCCGGTCGCGGCCCTCCTTCCGGGTCCGGACTCCCGCTGGGAGGCCGCCTTCAGGGGTACTGCTAGGCCGCTGATGATAGCGGCTGCACCGCGCTGGTGCAAGGTGCGGGGCCGGGTCAGATCCCTTTTCCATACCGGAAGTCGAGCATGGCTCGACTCTGCAAGAACGGAACCCGCCTAAAGAAAAACGCCCTCGAAGCGGGACTTCGAAGGCGATCTCCTTACTTGGTAGCGGGGGCAGGATTTGAACCTGCGACCTTCGGGTTATGAGCCCGACGAGCTGCCAGACTGCTCCACCCCGCATCAGAAGCGGAATTATGAGCGATGGCTCCAAAAACTGCAAGCTTTCCCTCATTCATCAAATCGGTTGGCGCCGATCCGAAGTTGGTAGCGGGGGCAGGATTTGAACCTGCGACCTTCGGGTTATGAGCCCGACGAGCTGCCAGACTGCTCCACCCCGCACCGGAAGTGCTTGAACTGCTGCCCTGCTCTTTCGAGGAGGGCTACCGCAACGATGTTCTGGCTGAACCGCTGCAGTGACAACTCAGGCTGCGCATATTACACGAATCGCGCAGCTTTGTGTCAACTTTTATGCAAGATGCGCAAATGCCTGCTGGCACCAGACCATGATCGGGTTCCAGGCCAGGCCCAGGGCCAGCAGCGCCAGGGCATTGACGCCCAGCACCACACCCAGCACGCGGTCGTTGTTGCGCGGCATGGCCTCGCCCACCGGCTCATCGAAGTACATGACCTTGATGACGCGCAGGTAGTAGAAGCAGCCGACCACGGCGCACAGCACGCCCAGGATGGCCAGCCACAGCAGGCCGCCGTTGACGGCCGCGCCCAGCACCGCCAGCTTGGTCCAGAAGCCCAGGAACGGCGGGATGCCGGCCAGCGACGCCATGATGCACAGCACCAGGCCTGCCATCCACGGGTTGCGGGCATTGAGGCCCTTGAAGTCCTCGATGTTCTCGGCTTCAAAGCCGGCACGCGACAGCGCGATGATCGCGCCGAAGGCGGCGGTCGACATGATGGCGTAGGCCAGTGCGTAGAACAGCGCAGCGGCATAGCCCTGTGCGCCACCACCGGCGATGCCCATCAGCAGGAAGCCGATGTGCGAAACGGTGGAGAACGCCAGCATGCGCTTGAGATTGCTCTGCGCGATGGCCATCAGGTTGCCGATGACCAACGAGACTGCGGCCAGGCCGGCGATCAGCAGCTGCAGTTCCGTCGACAGCGGGCCCACGCCCATTTCCAGCAGGCGGTAGGCCATGCCGAAGGCGGCCAGCTTCGGCGCCGAGCTGATGAACAGCGCGATCGGTGCCGGGGCACCCTGGTACACGTCCGGCAGCCACATGTGGAACGGTGCCGCACCCAGCTTGAAGGCGACGCCGGCGATCATGAACACCGCACCGGTGATCAGCAGCACGCGCTCTTCCGAGTGCGGGATGGCGTCACGGATGACGTCCAGGTGCAGGCTGCCGGTAGCACCGTAGATCAGCGACATGCCGTACAGCAGCAGGCCAGAGGCCAGCGAGCCGAGCACGATGTACTTCATCGCCGCTTCCGAGGCCAGGCCGTTTTCGCGGTTGCTGGCGACCAGGGCGTAGGAGCACAGCGCCAGCAGTTCCAGGCCCAGGTAGACCATCAGCAGGCTGCCGGCCGACACCAGGATCATCATGCCGGCGGTGCCGAACAGGATCAGCACCGGGATCTCGCCCTGGAACAGGTTGCGGTCACGCAGATAACGCCAGCCATAGACCAGGGTCAGGCCGCTGAGCAGCACGATCCCGGTCTTCATCACGTCCGCGGCGGTATCGCGCACGAACATGCCATGGAAGACCTCGCCCTGCCCGCCCACGCCGGTGGCCAGCATGAACAGCACCACGGCCAGCGCAGCGAGCGAGAACAGGTGGGTGACGATCTTGTTCCGGTTGCTGACGAACAGGTCGAGGATCATCAGGGCGAAGGCGCTGCCGATCAGCACCAGCTCGGGAGCGAGCGGTGGCAGGTCAGCGGCGGTCAATGGCAGCAGCGGCGAGGTGGTCATCATCAAATCCTGGAATTACAGCAGCTTGCTGGATGCGATCTGCATCGCCAGCTTCGCGATCGAGGGCTCCATCAGGTCGGTCAGCGGCTTGGGATAGATGCCCAGGGCCAGCACGCCGATGGCGAACACGCCCAGCACCAGCCATTCGCGGCCGTTGATGTCCTTCAGTTCGGCAACATGGCTGTTGGCCACTTCACCGAAGAAGATGCGCTTGTACAGCCACAGGGTGTAGGCGGCGCCGATGATCAGGGTGGTGGCCGCGCCCAGCGCGATCCACGGATTACGCTGGAAGGCCGAGAGGATGACCATGAACTCGCCGACGAAACCGCTGGTACCGGGCAGGCCCGCGTTGGCCATGAAGAACAGCATGGCGAAGGTGGCGAACCACGGCATCACGTTGACCACGCCGCCGTAATCGGCGATGCGGCGGCTGTGCATGCGGTCGTACAGCACGCCGACGCAGGAGAACATCGCGCCGGACACGAAGCCGTGCGAGATCATCTGCACCATGGCGCCCTGCAGGCCCAGGCGGGCGGCATCGGCGTTGCCGGCTTCACGCACCAGCCACAGGGCAATAAAGGTGCCCAGGGTGACGAAGCCCATGTGCGCGATCGACGAATAGGCGATCAGCTTCTTCATGTCGTCCTGCACCAGGGCGACCAGGCCAACGTAGATCACCGCGATCAACGACAGCCCGATCACCAGCCAGGCCCATTCCTGCGAAGCGTCCGGGACGATCGGCAGGTTGAAGCGCAGGAAGCCATAGCCACCGATCTTCAGGGCGATGGCGGCCAGGATCACCGAACCGGCGGTCGGCGCTTCCACGTGGGCGTCCGGCAGCCAGGTATGGACCGGGAACATCGGCACCTTGACCGCGAAGGCGATCAGGAACGCGAAGAAGATCCAGGTCTGTTCCTTGGCCGACAGCGGCAGTGCATACAGGTCGGCCAGCTGGAAGCTGCCGCCCTTCATGTACAGGTAGATCAACGCCACCAGCATCAGCACCGAGCCGAGGAAGGTGTACAGGAAGAACTTCAGCGCAGCGTAGATGCGGCGCGGGCCGCCCCAGACACCGATGATCAGGAACATCGGGATCAGCATCGCCTCGAAGAACACGTAGAACAGCATCGCGTCCGTCGCCGCGAAGATACCGACCGTGACGCCTTCCAGGATCAGGAAGGCCGCCACGTACTGGTTCACGCGCTTGTCGATGGCGCTCCAGGCGCCGATCAGGGCAAGCACGCTGACCAGGGTAGTCAGCAGGATCAGCGCCACGGCAATGCCGTCCACGCCCAGGTTGTAGCCGATCTTGTACGCCGGGATCCACGCATGGGTCTCGACGAACTGCAGACCGTCGATGCCCGCGTTGTAGCCGCTCAGCAGCGAGAGGCTCGCCACGAAAGTCAGCACCGCTACGCCCAGCGACGCCCAGCGGGCGGTCTGCGCATCACGGATCGCGAGGATCAGGGCGCCACCGATGATCGGCAGCCAGATGAGGACACTGAGTAGAGGCCAGTTCGACACGTCTTCTTATTCCGTACAGGTCATCAACGCAGGTAATGCATCAGCACGCCCAGCAGGGCAATCAGGCCGATGATCATCGCGAAGGCGTAGTGATAGAGGAAACCGGATTGGGCACGACGCAGCACGCCGGCTGCGACATCCACAACACGTGCCGAGAGATTGACCACGCCGTCGACGATGTTGCTGTCGATCCAGCGCGAGACCTTGCCCAGCTTGACGCTGCCACCGGCAAAGCCATCGATCCACAGCTTGTCGAAGCCGTACTTGTTTTCCAGCACCGACACCAGCGGAGCGAAGGCCTTGCGCGCCTTGCCCGACAGGTCCGGCTTCCACAGGTAGAACAGTACGGCCAGCAGGAAGCCCGCGACGGTCAGCATGAACGCCGGAGCCATCATGCCGTGCAGCGCGAAGGCGATCGGGCCGTGGAACTCCTCACCCAGGAAGCCGATGGTGTTCTTGGCCGGATCGTAGAAGTCGACGATGCCGGTGAAGAACGTATGCGCCTGGCCCTTGATGGCATCGTGGGCATGGTGGCCGGCCCAGTCGGTGCCGTACAGCATCGGACCGATGCTGAAGAAACCGATGGCGATCGACGGGATGGCCAGCAGGATCAGCGGCAGGGTCACCACCCACGGGGTTTCGTGCGGCTCATGCGGACCACCGTGGCCATGGCCGTGGTCATCGTGATGCGCATCGCCGTGGTGGGCGTCGGCGGCGTGGTGATCGTCATGGCCGTGACCATGATCGTCATGATGCACGTCGCGGAAACGCTCCTTGCCGTGGAAGGTCAGGAACAGCAGGCGGAAGCTGTAGAAGCTGGTGACGATCACGCCACCCAGCACTGCCCAGTAGCCGTAGGTGGCCACCCAGTTGTTGGACAGGTGCGCGTGCAGCTCGGCGGCCTCGATGATGGTGTCCTTCGAGTAGA
Source organism: Stenotrophomonas sp. T8 (assembly GCF_051853085.1). Lineage (NCBI taxonomy): Bacteria > Pseudomonadati > Pseudomonadota > Gammaproteobacteria > Lysobacterales > Lysobacteraceae > Stenotrophomonas > Stenotrophomonas sp. T8. The sequence continues at coordinate 2,703,909 of NZ_CP195329.1, forward strand.
AGCCGGAGAAGAACGGCGTACCCACCAGTGCCAGCGTACCGATCCACATGGTGATGAAGGTGATCGGCATGTACTTGCGCAGGCCACCCATCTTGCGCATGTCCTGCTCGTGGTGCATGGCAATGATGACCGAGCCGGCACCCAGGAACAGCAGCGCCTTGAAGAAGGCGTGGGTCATCAGGTGGAACACGGCTGCCGAGTAGGCCGACACGCCCAGTGCAACCGTCATGTAGCCCAGCTGCGACAGCGTGGAGTACGCGACGACGCGCTTGATGTCGTTCTGCACGATGCCGATCAGGCCAGTGAAGAAGGCGGTGGTGGCACCGATGAACAGCACGAAATTCAGCGCGGTCTGCGACAGCTCGAACAGCGGCGACATGCGGGTGACCATGAAGATGCCGGCGGTCACCATCGTCGCGGCGTGGATCAGTGCCGAGATCGGGGTCGGGCCTTCCATCGAGTCGGGCAGCCACACGTGCAGCGGGACCTGGGCCGACTTGCCCATGGCACCGATGAACAGGCAGATACAGATGACGGTGGCGATCGACCAGATCACCGGCTCGTTCAGCAGCTGCATGCCCAGGAGGGTGCCGTCCCAGATCTGCAGCTGGGCGCGCGGGTCGGCCAGCATGCCGGCCTGCGAGAACACCTGCGAGTAGTCCAGGGTGCCGAACACCCACAGCACGCCGGCGATGCCGAGCAGGAAGCCGAAGTCACCGACGCGGTTGACCAGGAACGCCTTCATGTTGGCGAAGATCGCGGTCGGGCGCTTGAACCAGAAGCCGATCAGCAGGTACGACACCAGGCCCACCGCTTCCCAGCCAAAGAACAGCTGCAGGAAGTTGTTGCTCATCACCAGGGTGAGCATCGAGAACGTGAACAGCGAGATGTAGCTGAAGAACCGCTGGTAGCCCGGATCGTCCTGCATGTAGCCGATCGTGTAGATGTGGACCAGCAGCGACACGAAGGTCACCACCACCATCATCATCGCGGTCAGCTTGTCGACCATGAAGCCGACGTGGGCCGAGTACTGGCCGACTTCGAAGAACGTGTAGATGTTCTGGTTGAACGGCTGCGCGCCGCCCCACATCAACTGGTAGAACGTGTACATCGACAGGCCGCAGGCCACCGCGACGCCGAGGATGGTGATGGTCTGCGCGCCGAAGCGCTTGACCTGGCGACCGAACAGGCCGGCGATGATGCTGCCGAACAGCGGTGCGAGCACCACTGCGATCAACAGACTCTTGGAGAGAGTGATTTCCATCTGTGGATCAGCCCTTCAACGAATCGACTTCGCCGACATTGATCGTGCGGCGGGTACGGAACAGGGTCACCAGGATCGCCAGGCCGATGGCGGCTTCCGCGGCGGCGACGGTCAGGATGAAGAACACGAACAGCTGGCCGGACGGATCGCCCAGCTGGCGCGAGAAGCCGACGAAGTTGATGTTCACCGACAGCAGCATCAGTTCGATCGACATCAGCAGGACGATGACGTTCTTCCGGTTGAGGAAGATGCCGGCCAGGCTGATGGCGAACAGCACCGCGCCAAGCGCAAGGATGTGGCCAAGGGTAATCACGGCTGGGTCTCCTCGCCGGTGGCCGGCTTGCTGTTGCTGTGCACGACCGGTGCTTCGGCACCCATCTTGACCATGCGCAGGCGCTGGCCGGCCTTGACCATGGTCTGCTCGCCCGGGTTCTGGCTCTTGACGCCGGTACGGCGGCGCAGGGTCAACATCACGGCGGCAACCACGGCCACGGTCAGGATGACGGCGGCGAACTCGAACGGCAGCAGGTACTCGGTGAACAGCGTGCGTGCCAGCCAGGTGATGTTGGAACTGTCGGCGGCGACCGCAGCGGCGTTGTCGGCCGGGAACGGCGTGACCGAGCGTGCCTTGACGCCGATCAGGATCAGCATCTGCGCCAGCATCGCCACCGCCACAATGAGGCCGACCGGCAGGTAGCGCACCCAGCCCTCACGCAGCTTGGTGGGGTCGATGTCCAGCATCATCACCACGAACAGGAACAGCACCATCACCGCGCCAACGTAGACCAGCACCAGCGCCACGCCGAGGAACTCGGCGCCCACCAGCAGCCACACGCAGGCAATGGAGAAGAAGGTCAGCACCAGGCAGAGCACGGCGTGAACCGGGTTGCGCACGCTGATCACCGCACCGGCCGAAACCGTTGCCGCGATGGCGAACACCCAGAAAGCGATATTTACCCAATCCATCTCTCGACCTCAGCGGTAAGCGGCATCGGCGGCACGACGCTCGGCGATCTCGGACTCGAGACGGTCGCCAAGGGCCAGCAGCTGCGGCTTGGTAACGATGTTTTCCCCACGGTTCTCGAAGTGGTACTCGAGGATGTGGGTTTCGACGATCGAGTCCACCGGGCAGCTTTCTTCGCAGAAGCCGCAGAAGATGCACTTGAACAGGTCGATGTCGTAGCGGGTGGTGCGGCGGGTGCCGTCCTCGCGCTTGGCCGAGTCGATGGTGATGGCCAGCGCCGGGCACACCGCTTCACACAGCTTGCAGGCAATGCAGCGCTCTTCGCCGTTGGGATAACGGCGCAGGGCGTGCAGGCCACGGAAGCGCGGCGACTGCGGGAACTTCTCCATCGGGTACATCATCGTGTACTTCGGCTTGAAGCTGTACTTCAGCGTCAGCCAGAGGCCGGCCAGCAGTTCGAGCAGCAGCAGGCTCTTGAAGTAATGGGTAATCCTGTTCATCACTTAGACGCCCTTTTGAATCACGCCGAAGAACACCATGACGGCGGTAACCGCGATCCACAGAATGGCCAGCGGGATGAAGACCTTCCAGCCCAGGCGCATGATCTGGTCATAGCGGAAGCGCGGGAAGCTGGCACGGAACCAGATGTAGGCACTGGCGAAGAAGAACACCTTGACGAACAACCACGGTGCACCGCCCTTCCAGATCCAGTCGACCAGCGGCGAGACATTGCCGAAATCGACCCAGCCCTGGACCGGGCTCAGCCAGCCGCCGAGGAAGAAGATCGAGATCAGGAAGCTGATCAGGATCATGTTCGCGTATTCGGCCAGGAAGAACAGGGCGAAGGCGCCGCCGGAGTACTCGACCATGTGGCCGGCAACGATTTCCGACTCGCCTTCCACCACGTCGAACGGCGCGCGGTTGGTTTCAGCCACGCCCGACACCCAGTAGATGACGAACAGCGGGAACAGCGGCAGCAGGAACCAGTCGAAGAAACCGGAGCTGCCGGCCTGCGCAGCGACGATGTTGCTCAGGTTCAGGCTGCCGGCGGCGATCATCACACCGACCAGGGCGAAGCCCATGGCGATTTCGTAGCTGATCATCTGCGCCGAGGCGCGCATGGCACCCAGGAACGCGTACTTCGAGTTCGATGCCCAACCGGCCAGGATGATGCCGTAGATGCCCAGCGAGGTCATCGCCAGCAGGTACAGCAGGCCGGCGTTGGCATTGGACAGCACGATCTGCGAATCGAAGGGCACCACCGACCAGGCCGCGAAGGCCGGGGCCAGGGTGATCAGCGGGGCCAGCAGATAGATCGCCTTGTTGGCGCTGCTCGGCTGGACCACTTCCTTGAACAGCAGCTTGAAGACGTCGGCGAAGGCCTGGAAGATGCCCATGCCCACGTACATCGGGCCGTGGCGGACGTGCATCCAGCCGATCAGCTTGCGTTCCCAGACCACGTAGAAGGCCACCGAGATGATCACCGGCACGGCGATCACCAGGATCTTCAGGATGATCCAGATCAGCGCGCCGATGTCACCGAGGCCCAGCAGCCACTGGTGCAGCGGGTCGACCGCGTTCAACAGCAATTCGTTCATGCAGCCACCACCGATACGCGAGCGGCACCCAGCGGCGCGGTCGCGCCGTGGCCCGATTCAATCCAGACCGAACCCGCAGCGACGCGGGCGTCGACCACCACCGGCAGGGTGGCCTTGCCGGCGTCGGTGCCGACCTTGGCCATCTGCCCTTCCTGCAGCTGCAGGCGAGCGGCATCTTCTGCGTTCAGCACGATGCGCGGGGCGTTGTTGAGCGGATGCGACTGCAGTGCCGGCGCGCGACGGACCACCGCATCGGTGCGGTAGATCGCGGCGGTCGAAGCCACTTCCAGGCCTTCACCGGCAACTGCCGGCTGCGCCGAAGCAGCGACGGTGACCGACACCGGGGCCAGGCTGGCACGCAGGCCGGCCAGGTCGGTGAAGTCGAAACCGGCCAGGGCCATGTCGCCGCCCAGTGCGCGCAGCACGCGCCAGCCTTCGCGGGCCTCGCCCGGCAGCTTGCCGCCGGCACGGGCCGACTGCTCGCGACCATCGAGGTTGGTCAGGGTGGCATCGATTTCCGGCAGCGCACCGATCGGCAGGATCACGTCGGCAACGTCGCGGGTCGAGGCGCAGGCAAACTGGCTGAAGGCCACCACCTGGGCACCGGCCAGCGCCTTGCGGGCGGCCGGGGCGTCGGCGAAGTCCAGGCCCGGCTCAAGGCCGTACACCACGTAGGCCTGGCGCGGCTGCGCCAGCATCGCGGCGACGTCCTTGCCAGCCGGCAGCACGCCGGCGCGGGTCAGGCCAACGGCGTTGGCGCCCTGCGGGATGCGGCACAGCTTGGCACCGGTAGCGGCAGCGAAGTCACGCGCGGCAGCGCGGATCGCGGCAGCCTGCGGGTGGTTCTCGGCGATGCCACCAACGATCAGCACGGTGTTGTTGCCGCCCTGCACTGCCGAACGCAGCTCGGCGTTGGCCAGCGCGTCGACGAACTTCGACGGGGCAACGATCTGCTTGCCGGCGACACTGAAGGCGAAGTCGAAGTCCACCGGATTGACGACGTGGATCTTCGCGCCCTTGATGGTCTGCGCCTTGCGCAGGCGAGCGTGCAGCAGCGGCAGTTCGTGGCGGATGTTGCTGCCCAGGACCACGATGCGGTCGGCGCCCTCGATCTCGGCCAGCGGCAGGCCGAACACTTCGGCGGTTGCGGCGTCGGAGAAATCGCGGTTGTTGATGCGGTGGTCGATGTTGCCCGAGCCCAGGCCCTTTGCCAGGCGGGCCAGCAGTGCGCCTTCCTCGTTCGAGGTCGACGGGTGCACCAGCAAGCCCAGGTTGTCGCCCTGGTTGGCCTTGAGGATTTCGGCGGCCGCGGCCAGGCCTTCGGCCCAGCTCACTTCCCTCCACTCGCCGTTGACCTTGCGCAGCGGCTTGACCGCACGGTCTTCGCTGTACAGGCCCTGGTGCGAGTAGCGGTCACGGTCGGACAGCCAGCACTCGTTCACGGCTTCGTTGTCGCGCGGCACGGTGCGCAGCACTTCGCCGCGACGCACGTGCAGGAACAGGTTCGAACCCATCGCGTCGTGATAGCCCAGCGACTCGCGCGCGGTCAGTTCCCACGGGCGGGCGCGGAACTGGAACACCTTGTTGGTCAGCGCGCCGACCGGGCAGACGTCGACGACGTTGCCGGACAGCTCGGTGGTCAGCGGCTTGCCGTCGAAGGTACCGATCTGCAGGTTCTCACCGCGGTACATGCCACCCAGTTCGTAGGTACCGGCAACGTCGGCGGTGAAGCGGACGCAGCGGGTGCACTGGATGCAGCGGGTCATCTCGGTGGCAACCAGCGGACCCATGTCCTCGTCAGGCACCACGCGCTTGCGCTCGTTGAAGCGGCTGACCGAACGGCCATAGCCCAGCGACACGTCCTGCAGCTCGCACTCGCCGCCCTGATCACAGATCGGGCAGTCCAGCGGGTGGTTGATGAGCAGGAACTCCATCACCGAGCGCTGGAACTTCAGCGCCTTTTCGCTGCGGGTGGCGACCTTCATGCCGTCCATCACCGGGGTGGCACAGGCCGGCGCCGGCTTCGGCGACTTCTCCACGTCCACCAGGCACATGCGGCAGTTGGCGGCGATCGGCAGCTTCTCGTGATAGCAGAAGCGCGGAATCGGAATGCCGGCCTTGTCGGCCGCCTGGATGATCATCGAGCCCTTGGGCACGACCAGCGACTTGCCATCGATCTCGATGGTGACGTGATCGGGTGGGACGCTCGGATTTACGGGTTGCGCGCTCATGCAGCGGCTGCCTCCACCTTCTTGCCGTCAACCATCGAATGACCGTTGACGATGTAGTACTCGAACTCGTCCCAGAACTGGCGCAGGAAGCCCTGGATGGGCCATGCAGCCGCTTCGCCGAACGCACAGATGGTGTGGCCTTCGATCTGCCCGGCCACTGCCTTCAGCTGGTGCAGGTCTTCCATCGTGGCCTTGCCGGCGACGATGCGCTCCAGCACGCGGTGCATCCAGCCGGTGCCTTCACGGCACGGGGTGCACTGGCCGCAGGATTCCTTGTGGAAGAACTGGCTGATGCGGCAGGCGAACTTGACGCAGCAGACGCTGTCGTCGAGCACGACGATCGCACCCGAGCCCAGGCCGGAGCCCAGCGCACGGATGGTGTCGTAGTCCATCGGCAGGCCCTTCAGCTCGGCCGCGGTCAGCACCGGCATCGACACGCCGCCCGGGATCGCGCCCTTGAGCTTGCGGCCCGGACGCAGGCCACCGGCCATTTCCAGCAGGTCGTCGAAGGTGGTGCCCAGCGGCACTTCGAAGTTGCCGCCGTTCTGCACGCAGCCGGACACCGAGAAGCACTTCGGGCCACCGTTGGCGGTCAGGCTCAGGCCCTTGAACCACTCCGGGCCGTTGCGGATGATCGCCGGCACCGAACCGTAGGTTTCGGTGTTGTTGATCGTCGACGGCTTGCCGTACAGGCCGAAGTTGGCCGGGAACGGCGGCTTGTAGCGCGGCTGGCCCTTCTTGCCTTCCAGCGATTCCATCAGCGCGGTTTCTTCGCCGCAGATGTACGCGCCGGCGCCCAGCGCGCCGTAGATGTCGATGTCCACGCCGCTGCCGAGGATGTTCTTGCCCAGCCAGCCGTTCGCATAGGCGTCGGCCAGGGCCTGCTCGAAGTGCTCGAACGGCTCGTGGTGGAATTCACCGCGCAGGTAGTTGTAGCCCACGGTCGAACCGGTGGCGTAGCAGGCGATCGCCATGCCTTCCACGACCGAATGCGGGTTGTAGCGCAGGATGTCGCGATCCTTGCAGGTGCCCGGCTCGGATTCGTCCGAGTTGCAGAGGATGTACTTCTGCATGTTGCCCTTGGGCATGAACGACCACTTCAGGCCGGTCGGGAAGCCGGCGCCACCGCGGCCGCGCAGGCCCGAGGCCTTGACCATCTCGATGACCTGCTCCGGCGGGATCTTCTCTTCGAGGATCTTGCGCAGGGCAGCGTAGCCACCGGTCTTCAGGTAGCTTTCGTACGACCACGGGGTGTCGTAATGCAGGGTGGTATAGACCACCTGGTGCGGCAGCGGCGCGGGGCCGACCGGACCCTTGGATTCGTGGTGATGTGCCATGCCCTTACTCCAGCCCGTCCAGCAGCTCGTCGACCTTTTCCAGGGTCAGACGCTCATGGTAGTGACCGTTGATGACCATCATCGGCGCGCCACCGCAGCCGGCCAGGCACTCTTCCTCGCGCTTGAGGTAGACGCGGCCGTCAGGGGTCGATTCACCGTGCTTGATGCCCAGCTTCTTCTCGCAATGGCGCACGATGTCCTCGGCGCCATTGAGCCAGCAGCTGATGTTGGTGCAGATGGCCACGTTGTTGCGGCCCACCTTCTCGGTCTCGAACATCGAGTAGAAGCTGGCGACCTCGTAGGCCCACACCGGTGGCAGGTCCAGGTACTTGGCCACGCCGGCGATCAGTTCGTCGGTCAGCCAGCCCTGGTTCTGCTCCTGGGCCGCATGCAGGCCCTGCAGCACGGCAGAGCGCTTGCGGTCCGGCGGGAACTTGGACAGCCAGTGATCGATGTGAGCGCGGGTCTTGTCGCTCAGCACCACCATCGGGTCGACGTCGCGCGCCGCCTCGAAATTACCTGTCGCCTTCATCGGCCGACCTCAGCGAAATGCATAACGTGAAATTCCAGAAACTGCGGCGCCGGCTTGCGCCGGCTGCCTGCAGCGGGCGTTGGCGTGGCGGACGGCATTACCGGTCAACCTCGCCGAACACCAGGTCGTAGGTGCCGATCATCGCCACCACGTCAGCCAGCATGTGGCCGCGCACGACCGAATCGATCGAGGACAGGTGGGCGAAGCCCGGCGCACGCAGGTGCACGCGGAACGGCTTGTTGGCGCCATCGGAGACCAGGTAGCAGCCGAATTCGCCCTTCGGGGCTTCCACCGCCGAGTAGGTCTCGCCGGCCGGCACGCAGTAGCCTTCGCTGAACAGCTTGAAGTGGTGGATCAGCGCTTCCATGTCGTCCTTCATGTCCTCGCGCCTGGGCGGAGCGACCTTGAAGTTCTTCACCATCACCGGGCCCGGGTTGGCCTTCAGCCACGCCACGCACTGCTTGATGATGCGGTTGGATTCGCGCATTTCGGCAACGCGGACCAGATAGCGGTCGTAGCAGTCGCCTTCCTTGCCCAGCGGGATGTCGAAATCGACGGCATCGTACTTGGCGTACGGACGCTTCTTGCGCAGGTCCCAGGCAATGCCCGAACCGCGCAGCATCACGCCGGTCATGCCCCACTGGTGGGCCAGTTCGGGAGTGACCACGCCGATGCCGACGGTACGCTGCTTCCAGATGCGGTTGTCGGTCAGCAGGGTTTCGTATTCGTCGATGCGCTTGGGGAACTCGACGGTGAAGTTCTCCAGGAAGTCCAGCAGCGAACCCTCGCGCGAAGCATTGAGCTGCTTCAGCGCCTTGCCCTTGTGCCAGCGCGATTCCTTGTACTTCGGCATGTGGTCCGGCAGGTCGCGGTAGACACCGCCCGGACGGTAGTACGCCGCGTGCATGCGCGCGCCGGAAACCGCTTCGTAGCAGTCCATCAGCTCTTCGCGTTCGCGGAAGGCGTACAGCATCACCGCCATCGCGCCCAGGTCGAGCGCGTTGGAGCCCAGCCACATCAGGTGGTTGAGGATGCGGGTGATTTCATCGTACATGGTGCGGATGTACTGGGCACGCTCCGGCGCCTCGATGCCCATCAGGGTCTCGATCGCGCGTACGTAGGCGTGCTCGTTGCACATCATCGACACGTAGTCCAGTCGATCCATGTAGCCGATCGACTGGTTGAACGGCTTGGACTCGGCCAGCTTTTCGGTACCACGGTGCAGCAGACCCACGTGCGGGTCGGCGCGCATGATGGTTTCACCGTCCATTTCCAGGATCAGGCGCAGCACACCGTGAGCGGCCGGATGCTGCGGGCCGAAGTTCATGGTGTAGTTGCGGATTTCCTGCCGGCTCTCGGCGGCGTTGCTGGCGAATGCTTCGCCGGCCTGGTGTACGTGGCTCACTTCACTGCCTCCTGCGCGCGCTCACCTTCTGCGGTCTGCAGACGGGCGTCGTCGCGGATCACGCGCGGCACGCCGACACGCGGCTCCACCGAGGTGACCGGTTCGTAGATCACGCGCTTCTTCTCTTCGTCGTAGCGGACTTCGACATTGCCGATCAGCGGGAAGTCCTTGCGGAACGGATGGCCGACGAAACCGTAGTCGGTCAGGATCCGGCGCAGGTCCGGGTGGCCTTCGAAGATCACGCCGTACAGGTCGAACGCCTCGCGCTCGAACCAGTTCAGGCCCGGCCAGATACTGGTCAGCGAGGACACCACCGGCAGCGCTTCGTCAGGAGCGAAGCAGCGCAGGTGCATCATCAGGTTGTGCTGGTAGGAACGCAGCTGCGCGACCACGGCGAAGCGCTGGGTCGGCATGTGCTGCGGGCGGGCACCGTCGGCACCGTTTTCCTCGGTGGGGAACTCGCCCCACGCGAAGCGGCCCTGGGCCTTGCCTTCGACGCCTCGGCTGAAGCCCTGCGAGGACACATCGGCGGTGTCCCATTCGTCGGAGCCATAACCGAGGTAGTCGACGCCGCACAGATCCACGGCCTGCTCGAAACCAAACTCGTCACGCAGCGCCAGGGCGGTGGCGTGCCACTCGGCGGCAGGCACTTCCAGCGTCACTTCGCCGCGGGGTTCGACCACGATGACCTTCGCACCAGCGAAACGTGCGGAGAGTCGGTCGATGAAGGATGCTTGCTCTGCCATGGGGGCTTGGCGCGCTCTAGTCAGGTGAAGGGGTCAGCGGGCGATGGTCTGTGTACGCCAGATCTTCTTCTGCAGCTGCAGGATCCCGTACACCAGCGCCTCGGCGGTCGGCGGGCAGCCCGGGACGTAGACGTCCACCGGCACCACGCGATCACAGCCGCGCACCACAGAATAGGAGTAGTGGTAGTAGCCGCCACCGTTGGCGCAGCTACCCATCGAGATGACCCACTTCGGGTCCGGCATCTGGTCGTAGACCTTGCGCAGCGCCGGGGCCATCTTGTTGACCAGGGTACCGGCCACGATCATCACGTCGGACTGACGCGGCGACGGGCGGAACACCACGCCGTAGCGATCCAGGTCCAGGCGCGCGGCGCCGGCGTGCATCATCTCGACGGCGCAGCAGGCCAGGCCGAAGGTCATCGGCCACATCGAGCCGGTGCGCGCCCAGTTCAGCAGTGCGTCGACGCTGGTGGTGACGAAGCCCTTTTCCAGCAGCGGGTTGTCGCCTTCCGGCCGCAGGATGTCATCAACCCGGCCTTCCGGCGACGGATTGTTCATGAGGCCATCGAGAGTCTGAATCACTCCCATTCCAGCGCTCCCTTCTTCCAGACGTAAATGAAACCGAGGAACAGCATGCCGACGAACAGGCCCATGGTGACCAGCGAACGGGCGCCCAGTTCCATGAAGACCTGGGTCCACGGCACGATGAAGATGATTTCCAGGTCGAAGACGATGAACTGGATCGCGATCAGGTAGTAGCGCACGTCGAACTTCATGCGCGCGTCTTCGAAGGCTTCGAAGCCGCACTCATACGGCGACAGCTTTTCCAGATCGGGGCGGCGGGGACCGAGGAATCGACCAACCAGCATCAGCGTAACGCCGATACCGGTGGCAACGATCAGAAACAGCAGAGACGGCAAATATTCGGCCAGCACAGCGATTCTCTCTTGCCTCTGCCGCTGCGCCTGCAGGCGCTTTGGCATGGGGGAGTGGACGGGAACCTGCCTGGCGCCTTGCGCGCCAGACGAACCCGCTTTACTTACAAATGGTGCCCAAGAGGGGACTCGAACCCCTACGACTTGCGTCGCTACCACCTCAAGGTAGTGCGTCTACCAATTCCGCCACCTGGGCAAACGATCACATCAGACTATCTTTCCGATGCGCCGCGTATTGTAACCGGCTTCAGTCTTTCTGGGAGCCTTCCGAAGGCTTTTCTTCACCAGAAACCGAAGATTCCGCCTGAGCCGGCACATTGGCGGCCGGAACCGGGGCTGCCGGGACCGCATCGGCCTTCGGGACGGCCGGCAGCTCGCCCGCCGGCGCCGCCGGAGCGGTCGCTGCCGGGGCGGACATCAGACCCAGATCCTGGTCGGCCGCCGGACGGGTGCCGTGACCGGCATACCAGGCCATGAAGAGGCTGATGCCAAAGAACACGACAGCCAGCCACTTGGTCGACTTGGACAGGAAGTTCGAGGCGCCACGCGCACCGAACACCGTGCCCGAGGCACCGGCACCAAAGCCCGAACCTGCCGCCGCACCCGAGCCACGCTGCATCAGGATCAGCGCGATCATGGCCACAGCGACCAGCACGTAGACGACATTGAGGATCAACATCAGCATTGGAAACCGCCCTCGGACAATACTTCTAGGATTAGTTCGCGGCCGCCGCCCGTGCGATGGCCAGGAAGTCCGCGGCCACCAGGGAGGCGCCGCCGACCAGCCCACCATCGACATCCGGCTGCGCGAACAGTTCCCCGGCATTGTCGGGCTTCACGCTACCGCCGTAAACAATGGGCAGTGAATCGGCGATTCTAGCATCGATACGCGCGACTTCGCCACGGATGAACGCGTGCACCTGCTGCGCCTGCTCCTTGCTGGCGGTACGGCCGGTGCCGATGGCCCAGACCGGCTCGTAGGCGACCACGGCGCTGGCGAAACCGGCCGCACCGGCCAGTTCCAGTACCGGCGCCAGCTGGCTGGCGATGACCGTTTCGGTCTGCCCGGCCTCCCGCTGTTCCAGGGTCTCGCCCACGCACAGCACCGGGACCAGGCCAGCATGCTGGGCGGCGGCGAACTTGCGCGCGACCAGCTCGCTGCTTTCATGGTGGTACTGGCGGCGTTCGGAGTGGCCGACCAGGCCATAGCGGGCCCCGACCTCGACCAGCATGGCTGCGCAGACCTCGCCGGTGTAGGCGCCCTTCTCGTTGCTGCTGACGTCCTGTGCACCAAAGGCCAGGCCGGTCGCGCCGAAGTCCTCGACCAGCTCGCCCAGGTACGGCAGCGGCGGCAGGATCACCACGTCCACGCCCTCCAGCGGCAGCCCGGCGGCCACCTGCTCCAGCAGTTCATTGGCGAATTGACGGCTGCCGTGCAGCTTCCAGTTTCCGGCGACGATCTTGCGGCGCATGAGCGGGTGGCTCCTGTGTGAAGTCAGCCGGTCATGATACCCGCTACGGCAAAAATCCGTTTCCGTGTAAGCGGTTACATGGATTTTCAGCCAACGGCGCAGCCCCTCGTGGCGGGGGTCGGGTTGGTCGCGGAGAGCCCGGCTGGATCTGGGGCTTGGCCGCGGCATGGATGCCGCGAACACCCCCGTCATCCCCGCCCGCCCGGCCTCTGACACATTCCGACGGTTCCGCCCGCCACGGAAAGAAAAAAGAAGAGCAAGAGCAAAAGCGGCATTCCGGGTGCCCTGCCCCACTTCGATCTGACAGATCTCATCCACGCATGGCGTGGATCTACCGTGTCGACCAAGGTCGACACCTACCGAGAATCGGGATTTACCCACCGTCACCGGGAAACTGTCGGGGGTGGGGCGGTGTGGGTTGGCAGGACCGTTGGCGCCATGGATGGCGCCATCGAGCCCCCATGGACGGGTTCACGGCGTGTCCTGCCAACCCACGCCGCCCCGCTCAACCGGCACGAATCCAGAGCCGCTTTGGCTTTGGGCTTGCTGGCCAGCGGCCGGCACTACCGCGGGCGCAGGGTGCGACCCTGCAAAAAACAAGGCCGCCTTTCGGCGGCCTCACTTCTCTTTACTTCAGCTTGATCTCGCGCAGGCGCTCCTCGAGGAAGCCGTGGGCGGTGATCGGCTCCGGGTACCGGCTCGGGTTCTCCGGGGTGATGCACGAGGGCAGCACGTCGATCAGGAAGTCCGGGTTCGGGTGCAGGAAGAACGGCACCGAGTAGCGCGGCTGGCGCGCCAGCTCGCCCGGAGGATTGACCACGCGGTGGATGGTCGACGGATACACATGGTTGGTCAGGCGCTGCAGCATGTCGCCGATGTTGACCACGATGGTGTCCGCGTCCGAGGTGAACGGCACCCACTCGCCGTCGTGCGACTGCACTTCCAGGCCCGCGGCACTGGCACCCACCAGCAAGGTGATGAAGTTGATGTCGCCATGAGCACCGGCACGAACGTTCGGGATGTCGTCGGTGGTGATCGGCGGGTAGTGGATCGGGCGCAGGATCGAATTGCCGAAGTTGGTCTTGTCGGCGAAGAAATTCTCCGGCAGGCCGATGTGCAGGGCGAGCGCCGACAGCACGCGCGACCCCAGGTTGTCCAGCGCCTGGTACAGGCCGTACCCCCGCTCGCGGAAGCCCTCTACTTCGGTCGGCCACAGGTTCGGCGCCATCACGTCACGGTACTTGGAGTCGTCGGCGATCTCGCGGCCGATGTGCCAGAACTCCTTCAGGTCGAAGTGCTTGGAGCCCTTGGCGGTCTCCACGCCGAAGGGGGTATAGCCGCGGGCCCCGCCGCTGCCAGGCACGTGGTACTTGCGCTTGACCTCTTCCGGCAGGGCGAAGAAGGCCTTGAAGGCATCGTAGGCCGCGTCGATGTCGGCCTGCGGGATGCCGTGGTTGCGGATGCCCGCGAATCCCCATTGGCGATAGGCCGCGCCCAGCTCGGCCACGAAGGCCTCGCGGTCGCTGTCGAAACGGGTGATGTCGAGGGTGGGGATCTGGCTCACAGCGGTTCCTGGCTTGTCATTGGGTCTGGGGGGCCAGCGCATTCATGGCCCGCCTGAACATTGTGACAGATCGCCCGGGGGACGCCACTCGATACGAAGAAACAAACCGATACAATGCGCGACCCGCGCGCGGATTAACGCTTCCGTCACGTGGGGCCCGACCTTTTCCCCGCTCCCTGAATCCGCTTCGCCATGTCTGCAGCCGCCCCTGCCGCACTCGCCCTTGAAGGCTTCACCCGGCGTTGGCGCCGGCTGGCCTGGTGGTCGCTGTTCGTCGCCGGCAATGCGGTCCTGGCTGCGGCGATCGCACTGGGCAACGTGCCGCTGCGGGACAATCCAGGCGGCAGCGCGGGCCTGGCCTACCTCGCGATCGCCCTGCCCGGCCACCTGCTCGCGTTCGGCGCGCTGGCCGGCCTGCTGCCGTTGCTGCTGGGGCTGTGGCCACGCACTGCCCGTACGCTGAGCATCAGCGCCGTTCTCCTGCAGGGCCTGTGGCTGTGCCTGCTGCTGGTCGACGCCAAGGTGTTCACCCTGTACCGCTTCCACCTCAACGCCATGGTCGTGAACATGGTGTTCGGCGGCGCCCTGCAGGACCAGGTCGCCCTGTCCTGGAAGACCTGGCTGCAGGTCGCGCTGCTGGTCGCCGCGGTCTTCGCCGCCGAAGGCCTGCTGGCCTGGGCGTGCTGGAAGCTGCTGCCGGCAGTGCCGCGCCGGCGACGGGTGCTGCAGGCGTGGGCAGCGGTCGCGCTTCTGATGGCCGGCGGCCAGGTGGCCACCGCCTACTACGACGCCCGCGGCGACCGCGATGTGATCGCGCAGTGGAACTACCTGCCGTGGGCGCAACCGATCACCGCCAAGAGCTTCATGCGGCGCCTGGGCGTGGTCAGCCAGCAGCAGGCCGGCCTGCCCGACCCGCGCCATGCGCAGCTGCAGTACCCACTGCACCCGCTGCGGTGCCAGAACCCGCATCGTCCCAATGTGCTGATGGTGGTGCTGGAATCGCTGCGCCAGGACGTGCTGACACCGCAGCTGATGCCCAACACGTCGGCGCTGGCGCAGGACGCGCGCGTGTTCGACCAGCACTTCAGCACCGGCAATGCCACCCGCTACGGCCTGTTCGGGCTGCTGTACGGCCTGCCCGGTGGTTACTGGCCAAGCATGCTCGACGAGCAGCGCGGCTCGCAGCTGTTCCAGGTGCTGGGCCAGCAGGGCTACGACCTGCACCTGTACGGCAGTGCGCCGTTGTACAGCCCGGAATTCGATCGCACGGCATTCGCCGATGTGCGCGACCAGCTGCACCAGGGGCCATCGGCACTGAAGTCCGACGGCCGCGACCGCGCGATCATCAGTGCACTGCAGCAGGACATCCGCGCCAGCCAGGCGGCGCAGCGCCCGTGGTTTGGCTTCGTGTTCCTCGACTCCACCCACGCGCCGTACCACATGCCCGATGGTTACCCGCCCGTGGCGACGCCGATGGCTGCGGACATCGACTTCCTCAAATTCGGCCCGGAGCATGACCCGACGCCGGAACTCAACCGCTACCGCACCGCCGTGCACTACGCAGACAGCCTGATCGGCTCGCTGCTGGACGACCTGCGCGCACAGGGCCTGGCCGAGGACACCATCGTGCTGGTCACCGGCGACCATGCCGAAGAGTTCAACGACCTCAAGCTGAACTATTGGGGCCACAACGGCAACTTCTCCGACTACCAGCTGCAGGTCCCGTTCGTGCTGCATTGGCCAGGCAGGGCCGCTGGCCGCGACGCCCGCACCAGCTCGCACGAAGACTGGGTACCGACACTGATGCGCCATGCGCTGGGCTGCGAGAACGCGCTGAGCGATTACAGCACCGGCCAGGACCTGCTGGCCGAACCGCAGGGCCCGCGTGCCCTGGTGGTCGAAAGCTGGTCGCAGCGCGCGATACGCCATGGCGACGCGATCTACGTGTTCGACAAGTTCGGCAACGCCACAGCGCTGGACCGGCACTACCTCCCGCTGCCCCAGCAGGCCCCTGATGCGGCTGCCGTACGCACTGCATGGGAAGCGTTGACCCGCTTCCGCAATCGTTGACCTTCAAGGATCGATCCCGCATGAACCGTCCGCTGCGCATCCTGCACACCGAAGCCGCCAAGGGAATGGGCGGACAGGAGATCTACATCTTCCGCCACATGCAGGTGATGCGCGCGCGTGGCCATGAGGTGGCGCTGCTGTGCCAGCCCGAAGCGCGCCTGGCCAAGCTGGCACGCGACGACGGTTTCACCGTGTACACCCTGCGCATGGGGGGCCTGCTGCGCCTGCTGCGCGGCATCTGGTCGGTCTCGCGCCTGGTGCGTCGCGAGCGCTACGACGTGGTCAACACCACCAGCCGCCGTGACGCGCTGATCGCCGCCGCCGGTGCACGCCTGGGCGGCACACCGCTGGTAATACGCTCGCGCCACCTGATGAGCCCGGTCAACTCGCTGCTGACCTATACCGGCCTGCCGCACCGGGTGATGACCGTCAGCAGCTTCGTCAAGCAGCTGCTGACCGAGCGCGGCATTCCGGCCGAGCACATCGGTATCGTGCCGCCAATTGCAGTCCCGCCGCGCTGGAGCGAGATCCGCAAGGCCGATCCCTGGCAATGCCTGCAGGAGGTGCGCGCGGAGGTGCGCGCCGAGCTCGGTTTCAGCGAGCAGGACATCGTGGTCGGTTGCGTGGCGGTGCTGCGCGGACCCAAGGGGCATGCCGACCTCCTGCAGGCGATGGTGCCGCTGTGCAGGACGCATCCGAACCTGCACCTGGTGGTGATCGGCGATGGCCAGCCGGTCATGGATCGGCTGCAGGCGCTGCGCGACGAGCATGGGCTGCAGCAACAGGTCCACCTGCTCGGCTATCGTGACGGCGCGTGCCGGCTGATGGCCGGCTTCGACATCTTCGCGCTGGCTTCGCACAAGGAAGCGGCCGGTACCGTGTTGCTGGAGGCTGCCTATGTCGGGGTACCGATCGTGGCCACGCGCGTAGGTGGCGTGCCGGAGATGGTGGTCGATGGCAGCAATGCGATCCTCACCCGATTGGGCGACAATGCAGCCCTGACAGGCGCACTGCGCCTGCTGGTGGAAGATCCGGAACGGCGGCGGCAGATGGGCCGCGCCGGGTGGGACTGGATGCACAGCGCGCACCGGTTCACCCCCGATGGCCACGGTGAGACCACCGAACACTACTACCGCCAGTGGCTGAAGGAGCTGGGACATGGCTGATGCCCGAACCGTACCGGTGCTCATGCACCACCACGTCAGTCCGTCGCCGGGCATGATCACCGTGTCACCGGAGAATTTCGAAAGCCAGATCGCCTGGTTGGCCGGCAACGGCTGGACTTCGCTGACACTGGACCAGTACGCCGGCTTCCTGGCCGGCAAGCCGGTGCCGCGCAAGTCGATCGTGATCACCTTCGACGATGGCTACCTGGACAACTGGGTGTATGCGCACCCGATCCTGCAGAAGTACGGCATGCACGCAGTGGTGTTCGTGGTCACCGGCTGGATGGGTGAAGGCCCGGAGCGGCCCCATGCGGGGCTTGCCGGAGCAGTGCTGCCTGCCACGCCGGACCACCGCGGTTGCGAAGCGGCCATCTACGAGCAGAACCGCAGCGACGACGTGATGATGCGCTGGAGCGAAGCGCGCGCGGCCATCGCCGCCGGCACCTTCGAAGTGCATTGCCACACCCATACCCACACCCGCTGGCTGCGCCGCGACGACCTGGACCGCGCACAGCGCCGTGCGGGCCTGAGCCACGACCTGGCAGTCTCGCGCGAAGTCCTGCGGGACAAGCTCGGCGAGGTGTCCGATACGCTGTGCTGGCCTTACGGCGATTTCGACCAGGACCACATCGAGGTGGCACGCGAGCACGGCTTCCGCTACCTGCACACCACCCACCCGTTCGGCCGTAATGTGGTCGGCGGCGATCCGGAACGCATCTACCGCTTCGCGATCCGCAACCGCCCGGCGAGCTGGTTGCGCAAGCGCATCGCCCAGAGCTACACCCCCCTGATCGCGCCGCTGTTCAATGGCTTCAAGGCGCGGCAGAAGAAGATGGTGCCGGGGCCGTGAGCCTCGCGCAGCCTTGCCGCCCGAACGAAAAAACGCCCCGGCATTGCGGGGCGTTTCTGTTTGGGCAAATGCACAGCTGCCTCAGGCGGCGGCTTCACGGACCGCTGCAGACAGGCGGTCCAGCGTGTCCTGCATCAGCGTTGCATCATCGGCCTCGACCGTGACACGCACCACCGGCTCGGTACCGGACGGGCGCAGGAACGCACGGCCACGGCCGGCCACTGACTGCTGCGCGACGGCCAGCGCGGCCTGCACGCTGTCGGCCTGCACGGTGGCCTTGGCCGAGACATTGCCCAGCCGCACGTTGACCGTCTTCTGCGGCACCCGCACCAGCCCCTTCAATGCCTGGCGCAGGGTCTGCCCGCTGTTGCGCAACGCCACCAGCACCTGCAGCGCACTGACGATGCCGTCACCGGTGGTGGCCCGATCCAGGCACAGCAGGTGGCCGGAGGCTTCGCCGCCGAGCACCCCACCGCCTTCGATCAGCGCCTGGTGCACATAGCGATCACCGACATTGCTGCGCACGAACGGAATCTGCAGATCGGCGAAGGCCTTCTCCACGCCGTAGTTGCTCATCAGCGTGCCGACCACCGGGCCGCGCAGGCGGCCTTCGGCTTTCCATGCCCGGGCCAGGATGTAAAGCAGGTCGTCGCCGTCGACCGGGTTGCCCTGGTCGTCGGCCATCAGCACGCGGTCGCCGTCGCCGTCGAAGGCAATGCCGAGATCGGCGCGGGTTTCGCGGACCTTGGCCGCGAGATTGTCGATATGGGTGGAGCCCACGCCGGCGTTGATGTTGACGCCGTTTGGCTCGGCGCCAATGCCGATCACCTCGGCACCCAGCTCGCGGAACAGCAGCGGTGCGATCTGGTAGGTGGCGCCGTGCGCGCAGTCCAGCACCAGGCGTACGCCACGCAGGTCGAACGCGCGCGGCACGCTGGCCTTGCAGAACTCGATGTAGCGGCCGACCGCCTCGCGGCCACGCGACGCCTTGCCCAGCTTCTCTGATTCGACGGTGGTGAACGGAACGTCCAGCGCCGCTTCGAGGGCAAGCTCGGTGGCATCGTCGAGCTTCTCGCCCTGGGCGGAGAAGAACTTGATGCCGTTGTCGTAGTGCGGGTTGTGCGAGGCACTGATGACGATGCCGGCATCCACGCCCAGCGTACGGGTCAGGAACGCCACCGCCGGCGTCGGCATCGGCCCCAGCAGCTGCACGTCGGCACCGGCGGCCACCAGGCCGGCTTCCAGCGCCGCCTCGAACATGTAGCCGGAAATGCGGGTGTCCTTGCCGATCACCACGATCGGCCGGCGCCCGTCCTGGCCGCGCTGGGCGACCAGGACACGGCCCAGGGCGTTGCCCAGGCGCAGCACGAAGTCGGCCGAGATCACGCCCTGGCCGACCCGGCCACGGATGCCATCAGTACCAAAGTACTTGCGGCCTCCCATCAAGCCACCTCCGGCGCCGGCTGACGGCCCAGCATCGCCAGCAGGTCGGACAGGCGGTCGCGCAGCTCGCGGCGATCGCAGATCTGGTCGATGGCACCATGTTCGAGCAGGAACTCCGAGCGCTGGAAGCCTTCCGGCAGTTTCTCGCGCACGGTCTGCTCGATCACGCGCGGGCCGGCGAAGCCGATCAGCGCCTGCGGTTCGGCGATGTTGATGTCGCCCAGCATCGCAAAGGAGGCAGAGACACCCCCGGTGGTCGGATGGGTCAGCACCGAGATGTACGGCAGCCCGGCTTCACGCAGCTTGCCCAGCGCGGCCGAGGTCTTGGCCATCTGCATCAGCGAGAACAGGCCTTCCTGCATGCGGGCGCCACCGCTCTGCGAGAAGCACACGTAGGGCGCCCCGATCTCGACTGCGGTTTCTGCGGCCAGTGCGAAACGCTCGCCGACCACCGAGCCCATCGAGCCGCCCATGAAGGCGAAGTCGAAAGACGATGCCACCAGCGCACGGCCCTTGAGCAGGCCGCGCATGGCGATCAGCGCGTCGTACTCGCCGGTATTCTTCTGCGCGATCTTGATGCGCTCGCTGTACTTCTTCTGGTCCTTGAACTTGAGCAGGTCGGTCGGCCCCAGGCGCGCACCGATCTCGGTGGTGCTGTCGGCGTCGAACAGGGCGGCCAGGCGCGCGCGCGCGCGGATCGCCATGTGATGGCCGCACTTCGGGCAGACTTCCAGGTTCTCTTCCAGTTCCGGACGGTACAACGCGCTGCCGCAGTTGCTGCACTTTTCCCACAGGCCCTCGGGGACACTGCGCTTCTTGCTGGGGGTGTTGTCGGTGCGGATGCCGGACGGCATCAACTTGCTGAGCCAACTCATGCGGGAGGACACTTCCGTTCAGGGCGGCCCTGGGGCCGCAAAGGCGGACAGTCTAGCTCCGCTTTCCCCGCCCGTGCACCCCCTTGCCAGCCGCGGGGCAGCGGGAAAAAACCATGCTGGGACGTACGTTTAGGTGCTGGACGGTGCCCGCCGCCGGCCGGCAGCCTTTGCACGCCAGCCATCAGGAGGACGCCGGCCAGCGGCCGGCAGTCCTGTTACGCGTCCAGCGCCTGCCGCAGCGGGGCGAGGAAGGCCCGGGCGCGCTGCACCGCGTCTTCCGCCGAGCCCGCTTCCGCCAGCGCCGCCACCAGCGCGCTTCCGACCACCACGCCATCGGCCTGGCGGGCCATGGCCGCGGCACTGGCGGCATCCTTGATACCGAAGCCCGCCACCACCGGCACCGATGCGCGCGCGCGCAACGCCTGCAGGCGGGTACCGGCGGCATCGCTGTCCAGGCGCTCGGACGCGCCGGTGACACCGGCAAAGCTGACGTAGTAGAGATAGCCACGGGCCAGCGCCAGCAGCTTGTCGGCTCGCGCCTCGCTGGTGGTCGGCGACGCCAGCAGGACCAGTGCAAGGCCGGCTGCGTCGAACGCCTGCTGGGCATCGCCCGCTTCTTCCGGCGGCAGGTCGACCAGCAGCACGCCGTCCACGCCGGCGTCGACGGCGGCCTTGGCGAAGGCCGCGTAGCCATGGATCTCCACCGGGTTGAGGTAGCCCATCAGCACCACGGGGGTCTGCGCATCGCGTTCGCGGAACTGCGCCACGGCCTGCAGGACGTAGCGGCTGCCGGCGCCGCGTGCCAGCGCGCGCTCGGAGCTGCGCTGGATGGTCGGGCCATCGGCCATCGGGTCGGAAAACGGCACGCCCAGTTCGATCACGTCGGCGCCGGCCTCGACCAGTGCGTGCATGACCGGCACGGTCGCCTCCAGCGAGGGATCACCGGCGGTGACGAAGGGAATCAGCGCCTTGCGCTGCTGTTCGCGCAGACGCAGGAAACAGGCATCGAGTCGGGATACGGGCATTTCAGGCACATCCTTCAATCAGTTCAATCGCATCGCTGGTTCCCCAGTACATCCGGGTGACCTTCCCTTCAAACAGTTCCAGGCGGATGCCCAGGTCCGAACCCGGGTCCTGCCAGGTGAGGTACTCGCCCTGGTCACCGTCGTAGGCATGCGGGCTGGATACCGGCGGCTTCGGGAACTGCGCCATGGCCTGGGCACGGGTCATGCCGATGCGCAGGCCGAAGGGACCGGGCTGTTCAACCGGCAGCTCCGGGTCGTCGCCCGGCTTCAGATCAAATCGGACCACGCGGTCGTCGTCGGTCATCATCGACACGCCCGGCGGCAACCCCCTGCCGTCGTAGTACTCGCAGTCGCCTTCGAAGAACTCTTTCGCGCCCTGTGCCTTCCACGGCCCCAGTGACTTCAGGTCCCCCATGTGCTGACCAACCAGCACTTCGCCGGCATGGTCCAGCGCAACCGAGGCGACGGCGGGGGCGTTGTCGTCGTTGCTCTCTTCCGCAGACGGCGGATCGACGATCGGCGTACGCGCCATCGGGTCGAGGTCATCGTTGGCGGCCGGCTGCTGTGCGGGCTGCGCGGTGGCTTTGGCAGCCGGCGCAAGCACTGGCGGTTCCGGCGGCTGGCACGCGGCCAGGCCCAGCACCAGCAGAAGCACCCCGCTGTTCCGCAGCAGCGCGCTCACAGCACCAGCCCTTCGCGCGCGGCGATGGTGTGCACGTCCTTGTCGCCACGGCCGGACAGGTTGCACAGCACGATCTGGTCACGCGGACGCTCACGCGCCAGCTTGATCGCCTGTGCCAGTGCGTGGCTGGACTCCAGTGCCGGCAGGATGCCCTCGGTATGCGCCAGCAGGTGGAAGGCCTGCAGCGCTTCTTCATCAGTGATGCCCAGGTAGCGCGCACGGCCGGTATCGGCCAGGAAAGCATGCTCCGGGCCGACGCCCGGATAGTCCAGGCCGGCCGACACCGAGTGGGTCTCGATGATCTGGCCGTCGTCGTCGCACAGCACATAGGTGCGGTTGCCATGCAGCACGCCCGGCCGACCGGCGGCGATCGATGCGGCGTGGCGGCCGGTGCCGATGCCGTCGCCGGCGGCTTCGGCGCCGACGATCTCGACCTGGCGATCGTTGAGGAAGGCGTGGAACAGGCCGATGGCGTTGCTGCCGCCGCCGACGCACGCGGTGATCGCATCGGGCAGGCGGCCATACTCGGCCAGCATCTGCTCGCGTGCCTCGCGGCCAACGATGGCGTTGAAGTCACGGACCATGCGCGGATACGGATCCGGGCCGGCCACGGTGCCGATGATGTAGAAGGTGTCCTGCACGTTGGTCACCCAGTCGCGCATCGCTTCGTTGAGCGCGTCCTTCAGGGTGGCCGAGCCGGAGGTGACCGGCACCACCGTCGCGCCAAGCAGCTTCATGCGGTAGACGTTGATCTTCTGCCGCTCGATGTCGGTGGCGCCCATGTACACCACGCATTCCAGGCCCAGGCGGGCGGCAACGGTGGCACTGGCAACACCGTGCTGGCCGGCACCGGTCTCGGCGATGATGCGCTTCTTGCCCATCCGCGCGGCCAGCAGCGCCTGGCCGATGGTGTTGTTGATCTTGTGCGCGCCGGTGTGGTTCAGGTCTTCGCGCTTGAGCAGGATCTGCGCGCCGCCGACATGGTCGCTCAGGCGCTGGGCGTGGTAGATCGGGCTCGGCCGGCCCACGTAGTGGGCCAGGTCGCGGTCGTAGGCAGCCTGGAATGACGGGTCCTGGCGGGCCTGGTCATAGGCCTGGGCCAGTTCCTGCAACGGACCCACCAGGGTTTCGGCAACGAAGCTGCCGCCGTAGCGGCCGAAATGGCCCTGGGCATCCGGGAAGGCGTGGTAGTCGGCAATGGGGGAGGCAGACATGGAAGCGACCGCTGGTTCGAGACAGGTGGATACTCTAGCGCACGGGTCTTGACCGGAAAATGGATATTATCTGGCGCATATCGTCAGGAAATCTCAAATGAGCCGTTCCCTGCTGCCGCCACTCAATGCGCTGCGTGCGTTCGAGGCCACCGCCCGTCTCGGCGGCGTCGGCCGCGCCGCACACGACCTGCATGTCACCCACGGTGCGGTCAGCCGGCAGCTGAAACTGCTGGAAGACCATCTCGGCCTGGCGCTGTTCCAGCGTGCCGGTCGCGGCCTGCGCCTGACCGCTGCGGGCACGCGGCTGCAGGCAGCGTGCAGCGAGGCCTTCGGCGGCATCGAAGACTGCGTGCGCGAACTGCGGCGGCCGGCGGCGGCCCCGGCGCTGGTACTGGGCTGCAGCGGCAGCGTGCTGGCGCGCTGGATGATCCCGCGCCTGCCTGCGCTGCAGGCCGCCCTGCCCGGCGTGCGCCTGCAGTGGTCAGCGCTGGATGGCAGCTTCACCGAGGCACAGGCGGCACTGGATGCGGTACTGCTGCTGGCACAGGGGCCGTGGCCCCGGGGCTGGCAGGTGCGTGAGCTGGCCCCGGAACGGGTGGGCGTGGTGGTGGCCCCCTCGCATCCGGCCGCGCAGCGCCTGCGGCAGGCACCGCCCTCGGCGCTGCTGCAGGAGACGCTGCTGCACACCAGCTCACGGCCGCAGGCGTGGCCGGCGTGGGCGCAGGCGCACTCTCTGGACCCCGCGAAGCTGCAGCTGGGCACGGCCTTCGAGCATCTGTACTACCTGCTGGAGGCAGCGGTGGCCGGGCTGGGCCCGGCGATCGCACCCGAGCCACTGGTGGCCGAGGACCTGGCCGCCGGGCGACTGGTCGCGCCGTGGGGGTTTGCCGCCACTGGTGGTTTCTGGGTGCTGGCGCAACCGGACGGACCACCTGATGCGCGCGTGGATGCGCTTGCCGACTGGCTGGGCCAGCAACTCCGATGACAACAAAAAGGGGACGGAGGGAATTAAGTCGCAAGTGGCACAAACGACTTAATTCCCTCCGTCCCCTTTTTTCAGCTGGCGGTCGGTGTGGCCAGGCGCTGCTGCAGGTCTTCGCGCAGGCGCGACAGCTCCGCTTCCGCCTGCTGCCGCTGCTGCATCCCTTCGCGATGGATGCTGCGCACTTCTTCCACCGTGGCGATCAGCTGGTCGTGCACATGGCGCAGCGTGGCCACGTCGATCACGCCGCGCTGGTTGCTGCGCGCGGTATCCACCGAGGCCTGGCGCAGCAGGTCGGCATTGCGGCGCATCAGTTCGTTGGTGGCGTCATCGATGGCCGTGGACAGTTCGACCGCAGCCTTCTGTTCGCCCAGCGAGAGCTGGATGGCGAACTGGCGCTTCCACGACGGAATGGTGATGTCGCGGACGGTGTTGAACTTCTCGATCAGCTGCAGCGCGTTGGCCTGGATCAGGCGGATCATCGGCAGCGACTGATCGGCGGCGTGCTGCATCAGCTGCAGGTCGGACACGCGCTTCTCGATCAACCGGATCGCATTGTCGATCTCGCCCTGGCGGATGCGCTGCTGGGGGTCCTCGCTGGCCTGCCCGGCCAGCTGTTCGGCCTGCAGTTCGGCCAGCCGCTGCTTGCCCGCTGCCGCATACAGGCCGAGCGCACGACGTTCTTCGCGGACGATATCGTGCATGCGGTCGAACTCGCCCACGCGCTTGCCCATCAACGCCTGCTGCACGCCGACGTCGGCCAGCAGCTGTTCGATCTGCGCGTTGGTGTCGCTGAACTTCTGCACCAGCTCGCCCTTGGAGGCGCGCATGCGGTCGATCAGGCCACCGATCACCGGCACCTTCGAACGCTGGGCGAAGCCATCCAGCTTCAGGCTGCGCGCGATGCGCACCACCTCGCGCAGCTTCTCGCCACTGGCATCCAGGTCACGATTGCGGACCTGGTCCAACAACTGGCTGGAGAACGCGGCGGTGCGCGTGGCCGCCTCGCGGCCGAACACCTGCAGGTTGCCCGGGCGCAGATCGTCCAGTTCCAGACGGATCTCGGCGATGCGCGGCAGATCCTCGCGGACCAGCCCAAGCGCCTGCAGTGCACCTTCGTCGAGCGCAGTGGCGGTGGTCGTGCCGGGTACGAGGGCACCGGGGGTCTGGCTGTCCTGGGTCATCGGGCAGTCTCCTTGCAGTTGGGTAAGCGGCAGCGGCGGCCGGCTCAAGGCAGTCTAGCCTGAGCCGCGGCCACCTCGTCATCGATCTGTGCGTGCAACGTGGCAGCCTTGCCGGCCAACGCAGCGCCCGCAGCGGCCTGGCCCGCCAGTGCAGCCTGCCGCCAGGCTGGCAGCAGCACGTCATGGATGCGCGCGAAGCGTTGCAGCAGCATGTTGTCCTGGTCCTGCAGCAGCTGCCATTGGCCGGCTTCCAGGCGGCGCAGCGAGGCCAGCCGGCGAAGATGGTCCAGCCGGTGCGACAGCGCGGCCTGACCGGCGATATCCAGCGTCGTCAGCCGCGACGCAGCCAGTTCGGCCCAGCCGTCCAGCGCCGCGGCCGCCGCGGAATGCTCAACGATGGCCATGGCCCGCAGCTGCATGTGCTGCTGCAGGTGCTGGGCCTGCTCACGCGCCTGCAGGGCCAGTACGCCCAGCTGCGACTGCAGCGCGTGCCCTTCTGCTTCGCGAGCGACATCGCGCCCCAGCAGCCGTCCCCACCAGCCTTCCTGCTGCCGGATCTGCGCCGGGTTGCCGGCCTGCAGGGCCAGCGCGATGCGCGCAAGCGCAGCCACCAGGCGCTCGCCCGCACCCGGTGGCAACGGCGTTTCGCGCCGCGCCAGCGCCTGCAGCAACGGCGCACCATAGTCGGCCAGCGCAGCGACATCGACCGTATCCGGCAGCATCGGTGGCGGCAGTGGTACGCGCGTGGTCACGGCAGCGGCGGCGGCTTCGGCGTGGATGCCGGCATGCCATCGCCGTCTTCCGGTGGCAATGACTCGCCGTAGAAGTGGCGCATCAGCGCCTCATCCAGCGCCCGCTCCTCCGGCGTCGCGGCGCGGCGCACGCGCGCGCGCTGCGCCACCACAGCGCTCGGCGTGCCCCGCTCGACCTGCTGTCGCGCCCAGCCGGCGAACGCGGCCAGGGTCTGCGACACCTGCACCTGCTGCGCCTGCGATGCCGCCAGCAGCTCCACCAGCGGCGCCAGGCCCGCCTGCAGGTCTTCGGCCAAGGCCGTGGCCGGCACGCCGGGGGCTGCCGCGACCGGCGCCGGCGCAGCGGCCGGACGCGCCTCTGAAAGGCGATGCAGGGCCTCCAGCAGCGCCGGCCACGGCGCCGGGTCCGCAACGGCGATCGCTTCCGGCGCGGGCGGTGGCAGCTGCAGCGCGGTGGCGATATCGGCCAGCTGCGCCACCACGCGCCCGCCGACATCGCTGTCGTCGGCCCCCATGGCCTTGTTGCGCAGGAAGTCGCGCTTGATCTGTGCCCAGCGCTGCGCCTGCGTGTCATCCAGTACGCCGCGCAGTTCGGCCAGCTTCAACAGGTTCTCTTCGGCACCGGTGGTCAGCAGCTGCGCCTCGCCCAGGTAGTGGTCGGAGATCAACTGCTGCAGTTCGTCCTCGTTCATCACCGGGGAGATCTTCTCGGCCAGCTTGTTCATGTTGCGGTAGCTGCCTTGCAGGCGGAACGGCGGCTCGGTGCGGTAGCGGTCGTCCTGTGCGGCGCTGGCGATGTACTGCTGGTTGACCCGGTAGACCACGTCACGCACACGCAGCATGCGCTGCAGGGTGGCGGTGATCTCGTTGATCTCCGCGCTGCTGTAGGCGTGGCTGAGGCCGTTGGTCGAGACCTCCTTGCCCATCGCGCGGTCGACCAGTACATACAGGTCGGCCATGTCGCGCGTGGCCAGCGGCGCCAGCACCGGATTGGAGGTCAGGCTGTTCTCGATGTAGCTGAGGGTGAAGGCGGCCTCCATGCCACCGAGCACGTCACCGAGGTTGTAGATGTCGGCACGGTTGGCCAGCATGTCCGGAATCTTGAACACCTCGCCGGACTCGGTGTACGGGTTGCCGGCCATCACCACGCAGAACTTCTTGCCGCGCATGTCGTAGGTGCGGGTGCGACCGCGCCACACGCCCTCGATACGGCGGGTGCCATCGCACAGCGAGATGAACTTCTGCAGGAACTCGGGATGGGTGTGCTGGATGTCGTCCACATACAGCATGGTGTTGTTGCCCATTTCCAGCGCCAGGTTGAGCTTCTCCAGCTCCTGCCGCGAGGTCGCGTCCGGTGCCTGGGCCGGGTCCAGCGAGCGCACCTCGTGGCCCAGCGCCGGGCCGTTGATCTTCATGAAGACCAGGCCCAAGCGGTGCGCCACGTATTCCATCAGCGTGGTCTTGCCATAGCCCGGGGGCGAAATCATCATCAGCAGGCCCATCAGGTCGCTGCGCTTGTTCTCGCCGACCGTGCCCATCTGCTTGGCCAGGTTGTCACCGATCACGCCCAGGTAGACATCGTTGATCAGCTTGTTGCGTACGAACGAGGACAGCGGCCGCGCCTTGAACTCGGAAAGCCGCAGGGTCTCGCGCTCGCGACCGATGATGCCCTGGCGCAGCGCCTGGTAGGCATGAAACGCTGGCACGAAATGACGCAGGTGCTGCTGCAGGCGCGCGAGGAAATCATCCAGCGATACCATCAGCGCGCCATTGCTGATGCGTGCGTGTTCACCCAGCAGGCCATTGACCTCCGCCTGCAGTGCGGCATCGCTGGCACGGGTGCGCAACTGGCGCTGCACCAGCAGCAACGCGGCGGCTTCGTCGACATAGCCGGCATGCTGCGCATGCGCCGGCATCCGCGCCACTGCGCGCAGCCACTGCCCAGCCAATGACCAACGCGTAGCCAGTGGATCCTGGCCGCGCTGCAGGGCACGCTCGACCGCCTCACGCTGCCCCGCCTGTTCCAGCTGCTCGGCCAATGCCTCCAGCAGCGCCACCGCGTGGCGGCTGCTGCTGAACACCGGATCGCCCGCCGCCAGTTCTTCGCCCAGATAGGCGGCTGCAGCCTCCGCGGCATCGGCATCGAACGGCAACGCGTGGGACTGCGCATACCCCAGCAGCGCCTCGGCCATTTCTGTGCGCAACGCCAGGCGCCCTTCGTCGGACCCCAGCAGGCGTGCCAGCGCCTCGGCGCCCACCTGCCGCGCCGGCCATTGCGCCACCGCTTCGCGCCGCTGCTCAGCGGCCCAGAACAGCAACGCCAGCGCACGCACCCGCGGTGCGTGACGCAGGCTGCCGGCCGCCTGCTGCAAGGGCAGTAGCGCACGCAGGATCAGTGCCGCATCGTGGTCATGGATGCCACGCTCGTAGCCTTCGCGATAGCGTGGTGCGGCGAACGCACGCACACGCTGATCCAGCGCTTCCGGGTTGGCGACGTCGTGCTGCAGCACAGCCAGATCGAGGCCATCGCGCCCCTCCTGCGCGGCCAGCAGCAGGCTGCCGGCCAGATACTCGCCGCGATACAGCGTGGGCGATTCCGAGTCGAGGGTGACCGGCCAGAACGGCTTGAGTGCGTCCAGCTCCGGATCGTGCAGGGTCTCCAGGAAGTCGGTGCCGGTCAGATGGATGGCCAACGTGTCGCCACGCGGCAACAGGGTCAGGTCCAGTGCCTGCGTATTGACGCTGAAGCGATGGCGCGGGCCCAGCCGCACCACGTTGCCGCCGGCTTCGTACAGGTCACTGCGGTCGCGCAGCTGGCGCACCGCCTGGTCACGCACGCCCTTCAGCCGCGCCTCGATGTCGTCGGCCTTGACGTTGTCGTGCAGCGTGCGCAGGCGCTCGGCCAGCTCACGCAGCTTGAGGATCAGCGGATCACCGGCAAAGAACGCGTTGAGCTCATCGGCGGTGGCGAAGCGCTCGGTGCGCCTGGCCAGGCCGTCGAGGATCCGATTGGCCGCATCCAGTACCGAGCGCGCCTTGCGCTGGCGGTCATCCAGCAACGCCTGCTTGTGCGTTTCGAAGGCCTCGACCAGCTCTTCGCGCTTGCTCAGGATGTCGCCGAGGAACTGCTCGTGTTCGCCGAACTGGCTCTCCAGTTCCTCCAGCTGCACCAGCAGGCGCGACAACTGCTCGTCGGCACGTTCGGGGTCGGTGGCCAGCGCCAGCGCGCTGGTGATCGACTGCGAGAACAGCGCGAACTGGGCGGCGAACTGCGCCACGGCCTCGGCCGAACCGAGTGACCTGCGGCGCTGGTCAGCACGCGCGCGCGCCTGGTTGAGGCGACCGTACAGCACCGAGATCGACTCGACCACGCGGGTGCGGGCAGTGGCATCGTCCACCTTCAGGCCGGCCATCAGCTCGGACAGCATGTCCAGGTCGGACGCCATGCCACGCAGGCCTTCCAACTGCTCGTCAAGCTGGCGCGCCGTCTGTGCCTGCTGCGCGGCATCATCCAGCGCCTGCAGGCGCGTGGCCAGCGGCGCCAGCGCTTCCTCGCCGGCGAGGAAGTCACCGGTGGCGGCGCCAACACGGTCCTGTGCCTCCACCAGTTCGACGGTCATCGCCTCGATGCGCGCGGTGTCGATGTAGCGCAGCTCGCGGAGGGTCAGCAGCCGCCCGCGCAATGCGGTGATCGCGTTGAGGGCCTCGACGAAGGCCTGCACCTCGCTCCAGTTCTGCGGTTGCAGCCGGCCCAGCAGCGCCTTGTGCGCGGCCTCGGCCTCCAGCATCGCCTGCGCCGATTGCTGACGGATCGACTGCACCTTCTCGTACTCGTCCAGCACCGATTCGCCGGTCGCGCTGATCTGCCGCAGCAGCGCCTCGGCGCCATCGCAGGCCGCGTCACCCAGCCAGTGGTGTGCATCAAAGAGGCGCCGCGTATCGGCCACCAGGCGCTGGTAGCGCTGTACCGACACGTCCTGGCCATCGATCTCGCGCGCCAGGTTGAACAGGTTGGAAATGCCGCGCACCAGCTCGGCGTTGCCGATGCGGCCCATGAACGTGTTGCCGGGCGGCCGGTTGGCGGCGAACTCGTCACTGCTGAACGGCGTCTGCCAGACCTGCATCGGATGGATGCGGGTCGGTTCGCTGCCCTCGGCATGGAACAGCACCATGCGCCCGTCCTGCATCAAGGCGTAGCCATGGCCGAACACCGGGTTCTGCAGCACGCGCTGGATGGTGTTGTAGACGAACAGCGCCGAGCGCCCGCCTTCGCGCTCGTAGAAGATGTACAGCACGTCCTCGCCGTTTGGCGAACGGATGCTGCGCTTGAACTGCATGCCGGCCATCGAGGCATCAAATGCCTTGTGCTCGCCGCCCTGCAGGTAATAGCCACCCGGGAAGATCACGCCATGGTCTTCGGGCAGCTGCACGCAGGCCTGCACGATCGCATCATTGCGCACGATGCCGCCGGTCAGCGTGTTGTAGATCAGGCCGCGCCATTCGGTCTCGCGGTACGGCAGCACCTTCAGCAATACCAGCGAGCCGACCCGGGCGAACTCGAACTGGGCGTCGTCCAGCGACTGCGTGCTGTCCTCCACGGGTTCACTGTAGATGCCCTGTCCGGTTTCGGTGTTGTTTTCGACCTTGATGGTGAGGTCGCCACCGGTGGTTTCCACGAACAGGGTGTCGAGGATGTTCAGGTGCGAATGGCGGCCGTTGACCGCCAGGTCGCGGGTCGCCCGGGTCCATTCGAAGTCGAACGGCGGCGGCAGCGCGATATCGCGCTCACCGCGCGCATCCAGGTAGGTCAGCTCGCCCTCGCGCGACAGCGCCCAGCGGAACACGCGCACGTCGCTGCTGCGCTCGCCGATCTGGAACGAGGCCAGCAG
This sequence comes from Stenotrophomonas sp. T8, assembly GCF_051853085.1. NCBI lineage: Bacteria > Pseudomonadati > Pseudomonadota > Gammaproteobacteria > Lysobacterales > Lysobacteraceae > Stenotrophomonas > Stenotrophomonas sp. T8. The sequence goes on from NZ_CP195329.1 coordinate 2,735,089, forward strand.
CTTGTCGCCGACCACGATCAGCTGCAGCAGGCGCGCGTGCTTGTAGTAGGCATACAGCTCGTTGAAATCGTGCACGAAGCCGGGCTGGTCGAGGAAGCTGCCCTTCAGCTCCAGGGCAGCGACGTCGTAGCCATCGCTGCCCTGCACCAGCCGGTACAGGCCGAACACATCCTCGATGCGGGTCTGGGTCTTCAACCCGATGAACACGTTGTAGCCGAACAGCAGGCGGTCCGGGCCCACCTGCACGATGTCACGGCCGACGCAGTTGTTGTCGCTGCGGATGCGGAAGCGCCCGACCACCTCCAGGCGGCTGTCGCCGAACTCGGCCAGGCGCTGGCGGTTGAGTGTTTCGGCCAGGCCCTGCAGGCGCTGGCCCTGCTCGGCCAGGCGGCGGCGCAGGACTTCGTAGGCGCCGCCCTGGGCGACAGCCTGGTCGACGGTGCTGCCGCCGGCCTCCGGCGCAGTGGATTCGGCGGACGGATGGGTTTCAGACATCAGCAGGTTTCCGGCTCACGGGCGGACGGCCGCGGTTGCGGCCGGCGCGGGCGGGCGATGGCGGCGGCCATCGCCCGATGCATCAACGGGCGCTGTCGACCACGGTAGCCGACACGGTCGGTACCGCTTCGGCATCCTCGGCGATCTGGCGCGGCGCCGGTTCGGCCACGGCCACGCCCAGGTAGCGCTGCATCAGCTCCTGCACGATCGGGCTCTTGCCGGCGAAGCCTTCGATCGACTTGCCCAGCGACACCGCCTTGACCAGGTTCTCGAACATGCCGCCGTCGCCGCCGACCAGGTCGATATCGGCGTTGCGCAGCGCGCTGGCGATGACATTGGCGTTCTCGCGCGAGACTTCCTTGCCGGCTTCGATCGAGGCCAGCGCCTGCTTCAGGCTGTTGTCCAGCATCATGCGGAACTCTTCATGGCCACGTGCCTGGTCACTCAGCGAGGCGATGGCTTCGAACTTGCGCACCAGGCCCTCGGCCTCGGCCAGCAGCTTCTTCTGCACCACGCCGGCTTCGGCATTGCCCAGCGACTCGGTGGCGGTGGCACGGGCCAGGCCCATCTTTTCCTCACCCTGCGCCTGCGCCTGCAGGGTCTCGGCCAGAACGCGGGCTTCGTTGCTGCCCTGCTTCAGGCTGGCTTCGGCCTTGGCTTCGATCACGCGCGCTTCGGCAATGCCGACCTTCTCGATGGCCAGCGCCGAAGCTTCACGCACCTGCGCTTCGGCCAGGCCCGGCGCTGCCTGTTCGGCACGCAGGGCATCGGCCAACAGGCGCTTGGCTTCGGCCTGCTTGCCGGCCGCTTCATGCTCGGCCTGGGCCAGCGTGGTCAGTTCCACCGCGCGATGCTTTGAAGCGGTCTCGCGCGCCTGCGCTTCCTTGACTTCGCGCACCAGCGCTTCCTGCGCCTTGGCCTCGGCTTCCAGGATCAGCACCTGCTTCTGGCGGTCGGCCTCGGAGACTTCGCGCACTTCCTTGATGCGCTCCTCTTCCTGCGCCACGGTCTTGTCGATGGAGATGCGTTCACGGGTGATGTTGGCCACGTCCATCTTGCCCTGCTCGACCACCTTGTCACGCTCCACGCCCTGCAGCTGCACTTCACGATCGGTGGTGACCTGCTCCAGCTGGCGTGCGCGCTCCACGCGCTCGGCCTCGATGGCCACGGCACGCTGGCGGTTCTGCTCGGCCACTTCCACTTCGCGCAGGCGGTTCTGGTCGCGGATCTCGATCAGCTGCTGCGCTTCGATGCGGGCATTCTCGGACAACTGGCGCTGCTCCTCCTGCACCTTGGCGGTCTCGGCCTCCTCGCGTGCGCGGATGGTCTCGATCTCACGCTTCTGCCGTGCTTCGGCTTCGGCCTGCTGGCGTTCCAGGGCCAGCAGCGCTTCGCGCGCTTCCACGTTCTTCTTGGTGATGGCGAGCTTCTCGTTCTGCTCCAGCTCGTTGGTCACCACGTTCTGCGCGGCCGTCAATTCGGTGATCTTGCGGATGCCCTGCGCATCGAGAATGTTGAACTGGTCCAGCAGCGACTTCGGGGTCTGCTCCAGGTAGTCGATCGCCACGTCCTCAAGGACGTAGCCGTTCAGATCATTGCCGATCACCGCGATGATCTCGTCGCGGAACTCCTGGCGCTTCTCGAACAGTTCGGTGAAGTCGAACTTCTTGCCGACCGTCTTCAGCGCTTCGGAGAACTTGGCGTTGAACAGCTCGTCGACGGCATGCTTGTCCGATGCACGGTCGGCACCGATGGCCTTGGCCACGCGCAGGACGTCGGCCTGGGTCTCGTTGACCCGCAGGTAGAACGCCACGGCGATATCGGCACGCATGTTGTCGCGGCAGATCAGGCCTTCCTTGCCGCGGCGGTCGATCTGCAGCGTGATCAGGCTGATCCGCATCAGCTCGGCGCGGTACAGCACCGGGATGATCAGCGCACCGGTGAAGTGCACCTTGGGCGTGGAGCTCATGTCGTTGACGATCAGGGCCACGCCCTGGTCGACCTTGCGGTAGAAGGCCTTGAACAGGCCGGCCAGGCCGAGCAGTGCGACCAGCAGCACGGCTACGCCGATCAGGAAGGGGGCCATGGTTGCCAACGTCATCAGTGATTCTCCTTGTTGCCCGGAAGCAGGTTGTCCTGGAAGTCGAGGGCGACCGCGTCGGCGCGGACCACCCGGTAATGGTGTTGATCAGCCACGTGTTCGACCAGCACGATGCGCTCGCCACGCTGCAGTTCGATCTCGCTGCGCACCTGCAGCACCAGTCCGGCGCCGCCATCGTCGAAGGTGGCGTGACCGCCGCGGGCATCCACCTTCGGCGAGGCAACCACGCCGGTACGCCCCAGCAGCGAGGCCTGCGCCGCCGGGCGCAGGCGCAGCAGGAACCTGCGGACGGGGCGCAGCAGCAGCGCGGTGAACGGAACCGCCGGCAACGGCGCCAGAAGGGCCACGACCGCACCGATCGCCCAGCGCAGCAGGTCCGGCAGCGGCAACAGCACGAACAGATGGACGAAATAGGTGACGATCCAGGCGAAGAAACCCAGCAGCGTCACCACAAGCATGAGGGGAACCCCACCCAGGCCCCAACGCGCCAGCAGTGCGGACAGTCCCTGCAGATCATGTGGGTCGCCATGCAGCGCCCCATCGGCGCCGGCATCGCCAAACCCGTCGTCGACCAGGCCGAAGGCCGCCAGTGCCCAATACAGCACCGCCACCGCCAGCACGATGCTGTACGGCAGGGTCGGGAAACCGAACACGACGGTGAGGAACTCCTGCATCGCTTGCCCTCCTGGGCGGTGGGCGGCGGCCGCCCGTTCGGGGCACGCCGAGCGCGTCCCGTCGATCCCCGCGCCAGCCCTCATGGCAGGCGCGCTTGGGACCATCCTATGTGAAGAATGCGTGCAGGCTCAAATCCAGGTCCAAATCACGACAAATAATGACGCCAATCACTCGAGAACCGTGCAATCGGCGCGGCGCACTTCCTCGACGAAGGTGCGCATCTTGTCGCCGTCCTTGATGCCCGGCTCCAGTTCGATGCCACTGGAGACATCCACGCCCCACGGCAGGGTACCCAGCACCGCGTCGTAGACGTTTTCCGGGTTCAGGCCACCGGCCAGCAGGAACGGGCGATGCAGGCCGGTCGGGATCCGGCCCCAGTCAAAAGCCACGCCGGTGCCGCCACCGCCGCCCGGCGCGTGGCTGTCGAACAGGAAGCCGGCGGCGCTGGGATAGCGCAGCTGCAGGGTGCGGGCGTTGATCTCTTCACGGCCGCCCATGGCGATCGCCTTCAGGTACGGCATGTTGAAGCTGCGGCAGAAGCTCTCGTCTTCCTCGCCGTGGAACTGCAGCAGGGTCGGTCGTACCGTGCGCAGCACCTCGCGCACTTCTTCCTTGCTGTTGTTGCGGAACAGCGCCACCACGTCGACCATGGGCGCGATCGCCTGGCGCATCGCGCGTGCCTCGGCCGGAGCGACCCGGCGGCTGCTTTCACGGGCGAAGATGAAACCCACCGCGTCCACGCCCAGCTCACCGGCCAGGCGGACGTCGCCGGCCCGGGTCATGCCACAGAACTTGATGCGTGTGCGGTAGTAGGAACGGCTCATAGCGTGACCTCGGCGGGCAGGTGCCAGTTGTCGGGGTACAGGGGCCCAAGGAACACCAGGCCCTGCGGCGGTGCGGTGGGACCGGCTACGGTGCGATCGCGCCCGGCCAGCAGTTCGGCGATCCATTCCACCGGCTTCTCGCCACTGCCCACCAGGATCAGCGATCCGACGATATTGCGGACCATGTGATGAAGGAATGCATTGCCCTGCACGGCGACCTCGATCACCTCGCCCTGGCGGCTGACCTGCAGTGACTGCAGCTCACGCCGGGCGTGCAGCGCCTGGCACTGCACCGAACGGAACGCGCTGAAGTCGTTCTCACCGAGCAGGGCCTGGCCGGCGGCGTGCATCAGGGTCTCGTCCAGCGCGCGGCGCTCCCAGCTCAAGGTCTGCCGGTCCAGCGCGGGCCGCACTTCGCGGTTGAGCAGGCGGTAGCGGTAGCGGCGTGCGCGCGCGGAGAAACGCGCGTGGAAATCCTCGGCCACCGGCACGCACCAGCGCACTGCGATCGAGCGCGGCAGGCGGGTGGTAGTGCCCAGCATCCACGCGCGCGGATCGCGCACCACGTCGGTATCGAAATGCACGACCTGGCACTGGCCGTGCACGCCGGCATCGGTGCGGCCGGCACAGACCACCTGCAGCGGCGCATCGGCCACCGACGACAGGGCCTGCTCAAGGCTGGCCTGCACGCTCGGGCCACCCTCGCCCAGGTTCTGCCAGCCCCTGAAATCGCTGCCGTCGTACTCGACGCCAAGCGCGTAACGCATGTGCTACCTCAGATGTTGCGGGAGGGGCGGCGCTCAGGCCGGATCGCGTTCGGACCACACCGCCAGTTCGTTGCCACCAGGCTCGACGAACTGGAAACGGCTGCCGCCGGGGAAGGAAAACACCGGCCGCACGATCTCACCGCCAGCGTCAAGCACCGCCGCTTCGATCGGTGCCAGCTGGTCAGCGTACAGCACCAGCAGCGGGGCACCGGCATCGCTGGCACGCAGCGGCTGGCCGCGGAAGAAGCCGCCCTGCAGGCGGCCGTCGTCGAACGCGGTGTAGTCGCTGCCATAGTCTACGAACGACCAGCCGAACGCCTTCTCGAAGAAGGCGCGGCTGGCTGCAGGATCCGTGGAAGCGAATTCAACGTAGTCGATGCGGCGCTCGCGGCTCATGACGGGGTCCTTGTCGGCGGGTTCGATCACGGCAGGCGGGCCAGCAGTTCGCGGGCCTGGGCCTGGCAGTGCAGGTCGCCGCCCTCGGCCACTTCCTGCAGCAACGTACGCGCGGTCTGGGCATCGCCCAGGTCGAGGTAGGCGATGGCCAGCTCAAGGCGTTCCTGGCCGGCGCGCGGCGCCCAGCCGGCATCGCTGGCCGGCGGCGCAGTACCGTCTTCATGCGCCGCCGCGGCCAGCGCGTCATGCGGCGCTGCGCCCGAAGCCTCGCCGTCATGGTGCTCGGCCGGCAGGTCGAACACGCCGCGGAACTGCGGCTGCTGTTCGGCGTGCAGCGCGTAGTCCGGCACTGCCACCTCGCCAGGGGCCGCCTGCGCGAGCGGCTCATCCTGCGCGGCGGCGGCCGGCGCGGAATCCTCCTGCGTGACCACCGGCTCGTCCCAGCGCGGCAGGTCGGTCACTGCCTCGGGCAGCTCCATCACTTCGTCATCGCGCAGCGTCTGCGCCTGCCAGTCAGCCTGGGCGGCGACGTCGGCGACCGGTTCGGCAGCCACGTCATCCTGCCCCCCGGTTTCGCTCGCCCAAGCCGGCATCGCCGGCTCCTGGCGGCCCGCTTCGGGCACCACAGACGACCATGAGGACTGCTCGGCCAGCGTATCCAGCGCCGCGCCCGCCGGTACCGCAGCGGTCAGGCCGGCGGCATCGTCTTCGTCGCGCAGCGGCGGCAGCGGCGATGGCTTGCGACGACGCAGCAGCCAGGCTGCACCGGCCGCCAGCAGCAGCACCGGCAGCCCCAGCCAGTACCACGGCGTTGCCGCATCGCGGGTATCCGGTGCCTGCGCCAGTCGCTGCTGCGCGGCGGCCAGGTCGTTGTCCTTCATCGCGATCAGCGACTGCTGCTGTTCCTTGAGTTTTTCCAGGTCGGCGACGCGCTGCTTCAGCTCGCCAATCTCGGCATCGCGGGTCGCGATGTCCTCGCGTGCCTGGCGCAGTTGTTCGTTGCCCAGCATGTCACCCTCGCTGCCGGCTCCAGTGCCGGTGGTTGTGCCCGCGCGCGCGGCGTCGGAAGCCAGCGCCGGAGCGATTTCAAGTCGTGCCCCATTGGCCGCGGCCGGGGAAGAAGCGTTCGTGGTTGCCGCCGCGGCCACCGGGGCGACGGTACCCGCCGGTTGCGGCACGGTGCGCGCCTGCCGCCACTGCGCGGCGTGCTCGCGCACCAGCGCTGCGGCCTCGGCGGCATCGACCGCCGCCAGTGCATCGCTGCCGGGCATGCGCAGTACGGCGCCTTGCTTGAGCAAGTTGACGTTGCCGCGGATGAAGGCCTCCGGGTTGGCCCGCAGCAGGGCGATCATCGCGCGGTCGCGGCTGACCTGGTTGCCGCGGGCCACCGCGCTGGCGATCTGCGACAGGGTCTGCCCACGCTGGACGATGACGCTGCCATCGGCTGCCTGCGCGGCAGCGGGTGCAGCCCCTGCACGCGGGCGAGCCGATGCAGGTGCCGGCGCTGCCGCAGTGGACGGCGCAGGTGCGCTTGCGCTCTCCGCAGCGGCCGGTGCCGGTGCAACGTCACGGACGATGGTGTTGGAGAGGGTACCGGCCGGCGCGACGATTTCCGGTTCGGCCACCGCCAGTGCGCTGGAGGGCGCATCAACCAGTGCCGAGTATTCGCGCACCAAGCGGCCCTGGCCCCAGTCGGCCTCGATCAGGAAGCTCAGCGACGGGGTTTCGACCGGCGTCTGCGAGGTCACCCGCACCACCGCCCTGCCCTGCGCATTGCGGGTCAGTTCGAACTGCAGCTCGCTGACCAGCCCGGCCGGCCGCTGCAGGCCGACGCGTTCGAAGGTGACCGCAGAGGCCAGCGCGACGCGCAGGTTCTCCAGTTCGGATGGATCGGCCGAGACTACCGGGATTTCGGCCAGCAGGGGCTGGCCCGGCTTGGACAGGACACGGATGTCACCCAAGCCCAGGGCAAGCGTCGAACTGCTGGCCAGGGCCAGCAGCGCGGTGGAAAGATAGAGGAGCGGGCGCTTCGCGCCCCTGGCCCGTTTATTCATGGGCGACACTATAAAGCGTGCGGACCGGGGTCCGCACCCACCGAGGGGACCTTCGGTAGCGCCGGCCGCTGGCCGGTAGCACCACATGCCAATCACGGCAATGCCGGCCAGCGGCCGGCACTACCGGTGAGGCAACCGCTGTGATCAGCGCTGCTCGGCGGCGACCAGCTCGGCCAGCTGCACGGCGTTCAGGGCAGCGCCCTTGCGCACGTTGTCCGACACGATCCACAGGTTCAGGCCACGCGGGTGCGACAGGTCCTCGCGGATGCGGCCGACGTACACCGCATCGGTCCCCGAAGCATGGGTAACCGGAGTCGGATAGCCACCGGACTCGTGACGATCCACCACTTCGATGCCCGGCGACTGCTCCAGCAGCGCGCGCGCTTCAGCGACGGTGACCTTGTCGCGGGTCTCGATCGCCACCGACTCGGAGTGGCCGTAGAACACCGGCACGCGCACCGCGGTCGGGTTCACCAGGATGCTGTCGTCGCCGAGGATCTTGCGGGTCTCCCAGATCAGCTTCATCTCTTCCTTGGTGAAGCCATTGTCCTGGAAGTCATCGATGTGCGGGATCAGGTTGAAGGCGATCTGCACCGGGAAGCGCTGCGGATCGATCTCCTGGAAGCTGAGCAACTGGCCGGTCTGCTTGCCCAGTTCCTCCATCGCCGAGCGGCCACCGCCGGACACCGACTGGTAGGTGGACACATTGATGCGCTCGATACCGTACTTGCGGTGCAGCGGCGCCAGCGCCACCAGCATCTGCATGGTCGAGCAGTTAGGGTTGGCGATGATGCCACGCGGACGGTTGGCGACCTGTTCCGGGTTGACCTCGGACACCACCAGCGGCACGTCATCGTCGTAACGGAAGGCCGAGGAGTTGTCGATCACCACCGCACCGGCGGCGGCGAACTTCGGTGCGTATTCCTTGGACACGCTGCCGCCAGCCGAGAACAGCGCGATCTCGACACCGGTCGGATCGAAGGTGGCCAGGTCCTGGACCTTGACCTTCTGGCCGTTGAATTCAATCTCGCCACCGGCCGAACGCTCGGAGGCGAGGACGCTCAGGGTGCCGACCGGGAAATCACGCTCGGCCAGGATCGACAACATGGTCTCGCCAACGGCGCCGGTGGCACCGACGACGGCGACGTGGAAACTGCGCTGTGCATTGCTCATGGGGAACTCTCACGAAAACGGGAATGGGGGAAAACACGCACGACAGCTGGGTTCGGGGAACCTCCTCAAGCGGGGCGCGCGGAGGTTCCCTATCGTTTCCCGGTTTTTTTGCCCAGCATCACGCGCGCGGCCATCGCCGCGTCAGCGTTGATCGCGCTCGGCATGCGCGACGGGCCGCCGTCCAGGCCGAGCCCGGCAGCCAGATTATCCACGGCCAGCTGTACCATCGCCGTGCGCGTGGCCAGCGAGGCGCTGCCGATATGCGGCGTGAGCACCACGTTGCGCAGCGCCAGCAGCTCCGGGCGCACCTTCGGCTCGCCCTCGTACACATCCAGGCCAGCGGCCGCCAGGTGGCCGTTGGCCAGTGCGTCGGCCAGCGCCAGTTCGTCGACGATGCCGCCGCGGGCGATGTTCACCAGGGTTGCCGTCGGCTTCATCTTCGCCAGCGCAGCTGCGTCGATGATGTGATGCGAGGCCGGCGTGTAGGGCAGCACCGTTACCAGATGGTCGGACTGTGCCAGCAGTGTATCCAGGTCCACATAGGTCGCGCGGAGCGACGCCTCGGTGTCGGCCGGCAACCGTGAACGGTTGTGGTACAGCACCTTCATGCCGAAACCGTGCGCGCCGCGGCGGGCGATGCCCTGGCCGATGCGGCCCATGCCAAGGATGCCCAGCGTGCTGCCATGGACATCCGCGCCCAGCATGGTCTGGAACGACCACTGCTGCCACTGCCCTTCACGCAGCCAGCGCTCGGACTCGGTGATCCGGCGCGCGGTTGCCATCAGCAGCGCGAAACCGAGATCGGCGGTGGTTTCGGTCAACACGTCCGGCGTGTTGCTGGCCAGGATGCCGGCCGCGCTGAGCGCGTCGACATCCAGGTTGTTGTAGCCGACGCCGACATTGGCGATCACCTGCAGCTGGGTGGCATCGGCCACCTGCGCCGCACCGATGCGCTCGTTGAGGGTGATGATCGCGCCGTCGGCGCTGGCCAGCTGTGCGGCGATCTGGTCCGGCGACCAGGCGGTGACGGTGTCGGTGCTGCGCAGCTGCACGCGATCGCGCAGCGGCGCGATGGCCGCCTCGATCAGCGGCTGGCTCACCCACACGGTCGGCCGCGTGTCAGCCATCGATCTGCCCGGGAATGCGCGGGGTGATCGTGCCGACATCGCCGCACTGCGCGCGATGACGCAGCGCCTGATCCATCAGCACCAGCGCCACCATCGCTTCGGCGATGGGCGTGGCGCGGATGCCGACGCAGGGATCGTGGCGGCCGGTGGTGACCACCTCGACCACGTTGCCGTCCGTATCCAGCGACGGGCCCGGCAGGCGCAGGCTGGACGTCGGCTTCAGGGCGATCGACGCAACGACCGGCTGGCCGGTGGAGATGCCACCGAGGATGCCGCCGGCATGGTTGCTGGCGAAGCCCTGCGGGGTCAGCAGGTCGCGGTGTTCAGTGCCCTTCTGCGCGGCGCTGGCGAATCCGTCGCCGATCTCCACGCCCTTCACCGCATTGATGCTCATCAGCGCAGCGGCCAGTTCGCCATCAAGCTTGCCGTAGATCGGCTCACCCCAGCCCGGCGGCACGTTGTCGGCGACCACGTCCACGCGCGCACCGACCGAATCACCGGACTTGCGCAGCGCATCCATGTACGCCTCGAGTTCCGGCACCTGTGCGGCGTGCGGCCAGAAGAACGGATTGTCTTCCACCGCCGACCAGTCGAAACCGGCCGGGGTGATGTCGCCCAGCTGCGACAGGTAGCCACGCACGGTGACGCCGAAACGCTCGGCCAGCCACTTCTTGGCGACCACGCCAGCGGCCACGCGCATGGTGGTCTCGCGTGCCGAGGAACGGCCACCGCCACGCGGATCGCGGATGCCGTACTTGTGCCAGTAACTGTAGTCGGCATGGCCCGGGCGGAACTGCTGGCCGATATTGGCGTAATCCTTGCTGCGCTGGTCGGTGTTACGGATCAGCAGCGCGATCGGGGTGCCGGTGGTCAAGCCCTCGTATACGCCGGACAGGATCTCGACCTCGTCGGCCTCGCGCCGCGCGGAAGTGTGCCGGCTCTTGCCGGTCGCACGGCGCTGCAGGTCGTGGGCGAATTCGGCCGCGTCCAGCGCCAGCCCCGGAGGGCAACCATCGATCACGCAGCCGATGGCCGGCCCGTGCGACTCGCCGAACGTGGTGACGGTGAACAGCTTGCCGAACGAATTGGAGCTCACGGGCGCTGCGCCGCCAGTTCGGTGATGCGTGCGCTGTGGGCGATCAGCTCGCGGCATTCGACCGCAAAGATGCCCATCTGGCCAACCTTGAACTCGATCCAGGAAAAATCGACTTCCGGCAGCAGCTTGACCAGATGCTGTTCGGACTCACCCACTTCACAGATCAGCAGACCGTCTTCGCTCAGGTGCAGCGGGGCGTCGCGCAGGATCTTCAGCACCAGGTCCAGGCCATCGTCACCGGCACGCAGGCCCATTTCCGGCTCGTAGGAATATTCCTGCGGCAGGGCATCAGTCTCGTCGTTGGTGACGTACGGCGGGTTGGTGACGATCAGGTCGTAGTGGCGGCCGGTCAGGCCATTGAACAGGTCCGACTTGATCAGGGTGACGTTGTGCGCCTGCAGGCGCTCCTTGTTCTCCTCGGCCAGCGACAGTGCGTCGTCACTCAGGTCGACGCCGTCCACTTCCCAGTTCGGGTAGTAGTGGCCCATGGCGATGGCGATGCAGCCCGAACCGGTGCAAAGATCCAGCGCGCGGCTGACATCGCGGCCGGCCAGCCACGGTTCGAAACCACATTCGATCAGTTCGGCGATCGGCGAGCGCGGCACCAGCGCGCGCGTGTCACTCTTGAAGCTCAGGCCGGCGAACCAGGCCTCACCGGTCAGGTAGGCAGCGGGGATGCGTTCGTCGATGCGACGCTGGAACAGTTCCAGCACGCGCAGCTTTTCGGCCTGCAGCAGGCGTGCCTGGCCGTAGGCCGGGCCGAGGTCGTGCGGCAGGTGCAGGCTGTGCAGCACCAGTTGGGTGGCCTCGTCCAGCGCATTGTCGTAGCTGTGCCCGAAGGTCAGCCCGGCTTCGTTGAAACGGCTGGTGCCGTAGCGGATCAGATCGATGATCGTGTGGAGTTCGGCGGCCGTTTCAGCGGTCATGGCGGTACTGCGGGCAAAGTGGCCCCCGATTATAGGGGCTGGCGCCCGCGGCGGCATCCGTTGCGGCGGAAACGATCGGGCCACAGCCGGTATGATGGAGCCCATTTCGCGCGGGAGCCCCCATGTTCAATCGCAACGCCGGCATCATCCTGCTGATCGCCCTGGCCGCGGGGCTCGGCCTGCTCGCCGCCCAGCAGGTGTTCGCGCCGAAGCCGCCGGCCAACGCCCCGGCCACCGAAGCGATCACCCTGTACCCGCAGCCGCGTGAACTGCCCGACTTCAACCTGGCCCAGTCCGACGGCACCCGCCTCATCCCGGGCGAACTGAAGGGCCACTGGACCCTGGTGTTCCTGGGTTTCACCTTCTGCCCGGACGTCTGCCCGACCACCCTGGCCGAGCTGGCCGGCGCACAGAACCAGTGGGAAGCCCTGCCCGACAGCCTGCGCCCACGCGTGCTGTTCATCTCGGTCGACCCGGACCGCGACAGCGCCACCCGCCTTGGCGAGTACGTGCACGGCTTCCACAAGGACACCCTGGCCGCCACCGCCGATATCCCCTCGCTGGAGCGCTTCGCCACCTCGCTGGGTTTCGTGTTCCAGAAAGTGCCGGGCAAGCATTTCGACGAAAACCCCGAGGATTACACCGTCGAGCATTCGGCCAGCCTGGCCGTGCTCGACCCGCAGGGCCGCCTTGCCGGCCTGGTGCGCCCCCCGTTCAATGCGCCGGCGATCGCCCGCGACCTGCACAAGCTGACCGAGAAAACCGCCCCATGAGCCTCACCACCGCCCTGACGTACGCCCTGCCCCATCGCCTGCTGTCCTCGATGGCACGCTCGCTGGCGTACTCGGACGATCCGCGCGTGTCGCGCTGGCTGATCGACACCGTCACCCGCAAGTTCAACGTCAATCTGGACGAAGCGGCCAACCCGGACCCGCGCAGCTACGCAACCTTCAACCAGTTCTTCACCCGCGCGCTGAAGCCGGGCGCGCGCGTGGCCGATGCCGATCCGCGCAGCCTGGTGATGCCGGCCGACGGCCGCATCAGCCAGCTGGGGAAGATCGAGGCCGGCCGCATCTTCCAGGCCAAGGGCCAGTCGTTCACCGCCGCCGAGCTGCTGGGCAGCGACGAGGACGCCAAGCCGTACAACGATGGCCTGTACGCCACCGTGTACCTGTCGCCGCGCGACTACCACCGCGTGCACATGCCGTGGACCGGCACCCTGCGTGAAACCGTGCACGTGCCAGGACGCCTGTTCAGTGTCGGTCCTGCGGCCGTCAACGGCGTACCGCGCCTGTTCGCACGCAACGAGCGCCTGGTCTGCCACTTCGACACCAGCTTCGGCCCGATGGTCAGCGTGATGGTCGGCGCGCTGCTGGTGTCCGGCGTGGAAACCGTGTGGAGCGGCGAGGAGATCCCGGCCTACGGCGATCGCATCACCCGCAAGGACTACCGCGGCAAGGGCATCAAGCTGGAGCGTTTTGCCGAGATGGCACGCTTCAATTACGGCTCGACCGTGGTGGTGCTGCTGCCGCCGGGCGTGGCCGAATTCGCCCCGCATCTGGATGCCGAGCATCCGGTGCAGCTGGGCCAGGCGCTGGCAAAGCTGCGCTGACAAAAAGGGGACGGAGGGGATTAAGTCGTTTATGCATAAACGACTTAATCCCCTCCGTCCCCTTTTTCCACAACGGAATGCCGGCCAGCGGCCGGCACTACCGGTCGCGCGTTACTGCAGGACCGGGGCCGGTCCGACGTCCATGCCGTCGTAGTCTTCCACGCCGTGCTCCGCGGCCAGCGCCGCGAATTCCTGGTTGCGGCGGTCCAGCGAGGCTTCGTCGTGGATTTCCACGCGCTCCACGTGCAGCACGTGGAACGGCGCGTCGCCCTCTTCCGGTTCCTGCTCGAAGAGTTCCACGAAGGTGTAGCCCTGTGCCTGCAGGTGCTGGGCCAGCGCCTGCAGCGGCTCGGCACTGGCGTGGACGAAGAAATACCCCCACAGCAACGGGCCGTTGATGTCCCAGTCGGTGTTCTCGCGGAGGTTGGCGAACAGGTTGCGGGTGGCTTCGAGGTCCATACAAATTCCAGTGGTCTTGGGAATTACTTGTCGCAGCCCTGCAGCTTCAGCGTCTGGCCCTGGCGCAGGCTGTAGGCCGGCGCCTTCAGGCCGTTGGCGCGGGCCAGGGTCGGCAGGTCGCACTGGAACTTGGCGGCGATGGCGCCCAGGGTCTCCCCCCGGCCCACCTTGTGGCTGCGCGCCGGCTTCGGCCGGGCGGCCGGCGCCGGGCGCGGTGCCGCCACTGCAGCCACCGGTGCGGTCGGCACGCTGGTGGATGCAGCCGCGTCGGCCACCGGCACCACGCCGCCCACCGCCACGCTGCCGGTATAGCTCGACGCGGCTGGGCGCTTGATCGCCGCGTTGAGATCAGCGGTGATCAGCGTGCGGGCGAGGTCGGCACGCGGGCCACTGACGCAGTTGCGCTGGTACAGACCGGCGATGCGGGTGGTGGCATTGATCAGCGTGCCGGCCGGGATCCAGCCATCGGCCTCATAGCGCGGGTTGAGGTTGCGCAACGCACGCATGTAGCCATCGCGGGTACCGTGGCTGCCCAGGCAGATGGTCAGTTCATAGATGGTGGTGGACTTGGCCAGCCGCAGCGTGGCCGGCTGCGCGCTGATCTTCGGGAACTCCACGCCGTACTGCTGCGGGTGCAGGAAGATCCATGCCGCGGCAATCACCATCGGCACGTAGTCCTTGGTCTCGCCCGGGAACTGGTTGTAGACGCTGTCGGTCCAGAAGCTCTGCCCACCGCTCTGCTTGAACACGCGCGCAGCACGGCCTTCGCCACCGTTATAGGCGGCCACCGACATTTCCACGTTGTTGTTCAGTTCGCGCAGGCGCTCGTTGAGGTAGCTGGCGCTGGCCTCGGCGGCGCTGCGCGCGTCGAAGCGGGTATCGAAGCCGGTGCCGTCCGGGCCCAGGCCGAAACGGCGGCCAGTGGCTGGCATGAACTGCATCAGGCCGGCGGCGCCGGCGCGCGAGGAAGCATGCACACGGCCATTGGATTCCTTGGCCATGATCCCGAACAGCAGCGCCTCGGGCAGGCCGCGCTTTTCCCACTCCGGCCACATCACCGCGCGCAGGTTCTGGTAATTCTCGTAGCTGGTCAGCAGCGCCGGGCGCATGTCGGTCAGCCAGCGGCGGATGCCGGCCTGCACCGCCGGGTTGTACTCGACCATCGTGTCGAAGGCGTGCCGCTTGTCGTTCAGCAGCGCGGCAGCGCGTGCGGCCTCGGGCACGTCGGCGGTGAGCGGGCCGATGTGATCCGGGTCGGCTTCCAGGCGGTCACCGCCCTCGTCGGCCACGTCATCGCTGGCGGCGGCATCGGCGTCGTGCTTGAGCAGCCGCTTGTAGCTGGCCAGCAGGGTCCCCATCTGGCAGCCCTTCTGCTTCACGCAGTCGTTGAGGACATCTTCCATGTCCTCCAGCGCGGCATCGGCCTCGTTGCTGCCCTTGGGGTCGGCATTGGCGACCAGCAGCAGGGCATCGCCGTAGCGCTTTTCGGCGGCGGTCATGCGCTGCTGCAGCGCATCCACCTTCACCTTGTCCCGGGCCGAAACCCGCTGTGCGTGGGCGTCGGGCGCCAAGGAAACCAGGCCGGCCAGGGCCAGCAGCGGCCAACCGCGGGAAATCAGGACAGGAACGGGCATTGATGGCACTGTGTGCAAAACAGGCAGGCAGAGTAGCGGCGCCGCCAAGGTCCGGGCAAGCCGACCTTCGGACCGTCACTGCCGGCGGTTAACATTGGGCTATTCATCACAAGGGCTGGATAATGGATCCGATTCTGCTCGGCAAAGGCATTACCGACGATATTGCCGTCACCCTGCTGCCGAAACTCGGCAACCGCCACGGTCTGGTGGCCGGCGCCACCGGTACCGGCAAGACCGTGACCCTGATGACCCTGGCCGAGGGCTTCTCGCGACGGGGCGTGCCGGTGTTCCTGGCCGATGTGAAGGGCGATGTCTCCGGCCTGGCCGTGCCCGGCAGCGGCGCCGAGAACCTGCTCCAGCGTGCCGCCGAGATCGGCGTGGCCGACTATGCGCCGGCCGCCAGCCCCACCATCTTCTGGGACCTGTACGGCAAGCTGGGCCACCCGGTGCGCACCACGGTCAGCGAGATGGGCCCGACCCTGCTGGCGCGCATCCTCGAATTGAACGACACCCAGGCCGGGGTACTCGACATCGTATTCAAGCTGGCCGACGACCGCGGCCTGCTGCTGCTGGACATGGACGACCTGCGCGCCCTGCTCGGCCTGGTTGCCGAGGAGCGCAAGGACATTTCCACCGAGTACGGCCTGGTCAGTGCGCAGTCGATCGCGGCGATCCAGCGTTCGGTGCTGCGCCTGGCGCAGGACGGTGGCGAGAATTTCTTCGGCGAACCGGCGCTTGAACTGGCCGACATCATGCGGGTCAACCACGACGGCCGCGGCATGATCGGCATCCTCGCCGCCGACCAGCTGGTGCTCAAGCCCAAGCTCTATTCCACCTTCCTGCTGTGGCTGCTTTCGGAACTGTTCGAGCAGCTGCCGGAAGTGGGCGACCTGGACAAGCCGAAGCTGGTCTTCATCTTCGACGAGGCGCACCTGCTGTTCGATGATGCACCGCCGTCGCTGGTGCAGCGCATCGAGCAGGTGGTGCGCCTGATCCGCTCCAAGGGCGTGGGCGTTTACTTCTGCTCGCAGTTCCCCGACGACGTGCCGGGCAACATTCTCGGCCAGCTGGGCAATCGCGTTCAGCACGCACTGCGTGCGTTCACCCCGCGCGACCAGAAGGCGGTGAAAACCGCGGCCGAGACGTTCGTGCCGAATCCCAAGCTGGACGTGGCCAAGGTGCTGAGCCAGCTCGGCACCGGCGAGGCACTGGTATCCACGCTGCAGGACAAGGGCGTGCCGATGCCCGTGCAGCAGACGTTGATCGCGCCGCCGCGCTGCCGGATGGGACCGATCACCGAGGCCGAGCGTGCACAGGTACGCGCCGGCAGCCCGGTCGGCAGCCGCTACGACACCGCGATCAACCGCGAATCGGCCGCCGAACTGCTGGCCCAGCGCGCGCAGAAGAGCATCGAGCAGGCACAGGCGCCGGCCGCGCGCAGCCGCGAGCAGGACGAAGCTCAGGAAGGGGGTTTCGGCCAGGCCATCAAGGACGCGATCTTCGGCACCAAGCGCCGCCAGGGCATGATCGAGACCATGGCCAAGCAGACCACGCGCACCGTCGGCACCAAGCTGGGCAACCAGATCGTGCGTGGCATCCTCGGTGGCATCTTCGGCGGCAAGCGCTAGATACCCCTGCTGGGGTCAGAGCCCTCCCGCAAGGGAGGGCTCCGACCCCGCTCCCCATTCGTCATCCAGAAAAGAAGTCGTATTGCATGTCCCGTTGGCGTCCCCCCGCAGAAAAAAGCACCGCCCTGATCACCGCTTCCGGGCATGCGCGACTGAAGGCCGAACTGGATGAGCTATGGCGCGTGCGCCGTCCGGAGGTGGTGAAAGCGCTCGCCGCCGCTGCCGCAGAAGGCGACCGTTCCGAGAACGCCGAGTACACCTACCGCAAGAAGCAACTGGGCGAGATCGACCGCCGCGTGCGCTACCTGACCAAGCGGCTGGAATCGCTGCGCGTGGTCGATACCACGCCAACCGATCCGCTGGCAGTGTTCTTCGGCGCGTGGGTGGAACTGGAGAACGTGGACAGCGGCGACACCAGCCGCTACCGCATTGTCGGGCCGGATGAGACCGATGCGGGCCTGGGCTGGATCAGCATCGATTCCCCCCTGGCGCGTGCGCTGCTGAAGAAGCGGCTGGATGATGAGTTCTCGGTGGAGCTGCCCGGCGGGCAGTTCACCTTTGCAGTGATCGGCGTGGAGTACGAGCCTGTGTAGCGTCGAGCCATGCCCGACCTCACCGCCGTTGTAGAGCCGAGCCCATGCTCGGCTGATGGGCAACGCAGCCGAGCATGGGCTCGGCTCTACAACGGTGGCGGGTACGTGCGCCCTGCACGCAGCGGGCGGAAATAGTCGGCATTGCGGTAGAAGGCGGAATCCTGCATGTCGTGCCAGCCTGGGATTCCAGCCAACGGCAGCGGACGCAGCTGCAGCGGATCGGTCACCGCCCTGCCCTCGGCAATGGCAGCGCTCACCACGTCGACACAGGCACCATCGGCATCGCCCTGCACCACCACGCACTTGCCGACCAGCAATCGCCCCGGCAGCAGTGCCTGTTCCATCAGCGCATGCCCGAATACCACAGTGATGGCGATGTCACCGCTCTGCCAGTTCACCGGCTCAAACAACGCGGGCCAGTCGTGTGCGTCCCAGGCAGCCAGCAGTGAGTCATCGCGCACACGCACGATCACGCCGGTTTCGTCGAACTGGGTCAAGGCGGCCTGCGCGCGGTTGCGCTGGCCGGGTGGCATCGCCTCGATATGCAGGCACTGCCGCACGTTGAGCGCGCGCTTCAGCTGCGGCTGTGAGGCCCACACCAGCGCATTGAACAGGTCGTGCCAGTTGCCGGCACGGGTGGCGATGCGTCCCTGCGCGATACGCACTTCGTAGTGCAGGCCATCGGCCAGCAGCGCGGCGTCCTGTTCAACCAGGCGCTTGCCAGGCACGGCCAGGCGTGCATCGAGCGCCGCGATGGACGGCCATGCGGTGCCGTCCAGCAGGTCACGGAAGTCCTGAAGCCCGGCAAACAGCGGGTGCTCGAACCGCCGTGCAGCTACCGCCGCACGTGGCGGCGGTACGAAGCGCCGTGAACCGCCGCCGTTGCCGGTGGCGGCCGTCGCTGCGATCACAGCACCTTGAGGTCGAACGCCGGACGGGGGGCGGCCGCCAGCGCGTCACCGTACAGGTCATGCTCGTCGCTCTCGGTGATCTCCACGTCGACGAATTCGCCCACGCGCAGCGGCACCTGGTCGGCATTCTGGATGTGCACCAGACCGTCGATCTCCGGGGCATCGGCCTTGGAGCGGGCCACGGCGATGTCGCCTTCGATGCCGTCGACCAGGCACTGCTGCACGGTGCCGATCTTGGCCTCCAGGCGCGCGGCGGAAATCTGCGCCTGCTTCTCCATGAAACGGGCCAGGCGTTCCTGCTTCACCTCTTCCGGCACGGCGTCAGGCAGGTCGTTGGCGGTGGCACCCGCGACCGGCGAGTAGGCGAACGCACCGACGCGATCCAGCTGCGCTTCGTCAAGGAACGACAGCAGTTCCTCGAACTCGGCTTCGGTCTCGCCCGGGAAGCCGACGATGAAGGTCGAACGCACAGTGATGTCCGGCGCGATACGGCGCCAGTTCTGCACGCGCTCCAGGGTCTTCTCCACCGCGCCGGGGCGCTTCATCAGGCGCAGGATGCGCGGGCTGGCGTGCTGGAACGGGATATCCAGGTACGGCAGGATGCGGTTCTCGGCCATCAGCGGCACCACTTCATCCACGTGCGGATACGGGTAGACGTAGTGCATGCGCACCCACGCATCCAGCTCCGACAGGCCTTCGCACAGCGCCTTCAAACGGGTCTGGTAGGCCTTGTCGCGCCACATCTTTTCGGCGTACTTCACGTCCACGCCGTAGGCCGAGGTGTCCTGCGAAACCACCAGCAGCTCGCGCACGCCGCCACGCACCAGGCGCTCGGCTTCACGCAGCACCTCGTCGACCGGGCGCGAAACCAGCTTGCCGCGCATCGACGGAATGATGCAGAAGCTGCATTTGTGGTTGCAGCCCTCGGAAATCTTCAGGTACGCGTAGTGCCGCGGGGTCAGCTTGATACCGTAGTCGGGCACCAGGTCCACGAACGGATCGTGCTTGGGCGGCAGTGCTTCATGCACCGCTTCCATCACGCTCTGGTAATCCTGCGGGCCGGACACCGCCAGCACGTTGGGGTACGCCTCGCGGATCTGCTCCGGGCGCTTGCCCAGGCAACCGGTGACGATCACCTTGCCGTTCTGGTTCATCGCCTCGCCGATCGCGTCCAGCGACTCGGTCACCGCAGAATCGATGAAGCCACAGGTGTTGACCACCACCACGTCGGCCGAATCGTAGGACGGGACGATGTCGTAGCCTTCCGAGCGGAGCTGGGTGAGGATGCGCTCGGAATCGACGAGGGCCTTCGGGCAGCCAAGGCTGACGAAGCCGACTTTGGGGTTCAGCTGGGACATGGAAATCGCGGGACTCTGGGGGCCTGGGCCCCTGCCGCCATGGCAGGGGTTCCTGGGGGCCGGGGCCTGAAAGGGCGCCAGTATACCGGGGTTGGCGGCCGCGCTCTGAATGCCCAGCCGACCGATACGGCACAGCCACTGACGCCGCGCTAACCGGCGCAGCACCGACAATGCAGTTCTGTTTCCAGCAACGAGGAAGATGACGATGGCCGAGTGGATCACCCTGGATACGCATCACGGCCCGGTACGGGCCTGGCAGGCCCTGCCGGAAGGCACCGCGCGCGGCGGCCTGGTGGTGGTGCAGGAAATCTTCGGCGCCAATCCGCATATCCGCAGCGTGGCCGAGCGCTTCGCGGCGGAAGGCTATGCGGTGCTGGCGCCCTCGTTCTTTGACCTGCTCGATGGCCCCGACGCCGATCCGGACGCGCTGCCCTACGACGCCGACGGCGTGAAGCAGGGCCTGGAACGGGTCGGCGCGCTGGGCATGGAGCGGGCGCTGGAAGTGGTCCGCGCGGCGGCCACCCGGCTGGCCCCCTACGGCAAGGTGGGCACCGTCGGCTACTGCTGGGGCGGCACGGTGGCGATGCTGTCCGCAGTGCGCCTGGGGCTGCCGTCGGTCAGCTACTACGGCGCCCGCAACGTCCAGTTCCTTGATGAGACACCCAAGGCGCCGGTGATCTTCCACTTCGGCGCCCAGGACCGCAGCATCCCACCGGAAGCCGTGCAGGCCCACCGCGAGAAGCTGCCGCAGATGGCCACCTACGTCTATCCGGCCGATCATGCCTTCAACCGGGAGGTCGGACATGCGTATGATCCAGACAGCGCCGCCCTGGCGCTGCAACGCACCCTGGACTTCTTCTCGGAGCATCTTGGATGAGCGAATTCGAACTCGATTCACGCCTGGCCACCGATAGCGTGCTGGTGGCGGAAGGACCGTTGTCGCAAGTGCGGCTGATGAACGACGAACGATTCCCCTGGCTGGTGCTGGTACCGCGCCTGGCCGGGGTCACCGAGTGGATCGAGCTGGACGGCGAGCAGCAGGACAAGCTGCGCACCGAGCTCAACCGCGCCTGCAAGGCCCTGAAGGGCTCCGACGGGGTGGAAAAGATCAACATCGGGGCGCTGGGCAATATCGTGCGCCAGCTGCACTTCCATGTGATCGGCCGCCATGACGGTGATCCGGCCTGGCCGGGCCCGGTCTGGGGCAGCGGCCCGGCGCACCGCTACGAGCCGGCGGCGCTGGACCAGCATGTCGCCTACTGGAAGGAACGGCTAGGATATCCGGCCCTGTCCTGAGCCTTCGCCGACCCGATGCGATTCAACCTCGTTGCCGCCGTCCTGCTGATCCTGATCGGCCTGTTCATGCTCGCCAGCAATCTCGGCTGGACGCACCTGAACCTGTCCAAGCTGCTGCTGACCTGGTGGCCGGTGGCCCTGGTGGGTGTCGGCATCGCGATGCTGTTCGGTCGCGGCAAATAAGAAAGGCGGCGCATTGCGCCGCCTTCCTTCATGTGGAGCCGGGCCATGCTCGGCTGCCCTGCCTTGAAGCCGAGCATGGCTCGGCTCTACAAATCGCCTGCAATCTTCAGGTCCGCGGCAGGGTCACGCCGGTCTGGCCCTGGTACTTGCCGCCACGGTCGCGGTACGACGTCTCGCAGATGTCATCGGCGGCCGCCTGGAAGAACAGCATCTGCGCCACGCCTTCGTTGGCGTAGATGCGCGCCGGCAGCGGCGTGGTGTTGCTGAATTCCAGGGTGACGTGGCCTTCCCATTCCGGCTCCAGCGGCGTCACGTTGACGATGATGCCGCAGCGCGCGTAGGTGCTCTTGCCCAGGCACACCACCAGGGTATCGCGCGGAATGCGGAAGTACTCCACGGTACGCGCCAGCGCGAAGCTGTTGGGCGGGATGATGCACTCATCGCCGACGATATCCACGAAGCTGCCCGGATCGAAGTGCTTGGGATCGACGATCGTCGAGTTGATGTTGGTGAACACCTTGAACTCGCGCGAGCAGCGCACGTCATAGCCATAGCTGGACGTGCCGTAGCTGACGATGCGCTGGCCGTTGGCCTGCTTGACCTGCCCGGCCTCGAACGGCTCGATCATGCCGTGCTGCTCGGACATGCGGCGGATCCAACGGTCACTCTTGATGCTCATGCTTTGTCCTGGGGGTACGAGGGGGCGCGAGGATTCTAGCAGGGGGCCGGCCTGCGCCGGCGGCCCCTGCCCCAGCACTTACAGCAGCGAGGACAGGATCGGGATCGAGGCCCGCGGGCGCTTGCCGACTTCCTCGATCAGGCGCTGCGCGGCATGGCGGTAGGCCTGGGCCGGTGCCGAATCCGGCTGGGCCACGGTGATCGGCGTGCCTGCATCGCCCTGCTCGCGGATGCCGATCTGCAGCGGCAGCGACCCCAGCAGCGGCACGCCGTACTGCGCGGCCATGCGCTCGCCGCCGCCCTCGCCGAACAGGTGCTCGATGTGCCCGCAGCTGCTGCACGTGTGCACCGCCATGTTCTCGACGATGCCCAGCACCGGCACCTCGACCTTCTCGAACATCTTCAGCGCCTTCTTCGCATCCAGCGTGGCGATGTCCTGCGGCGTGGTGACGATCACTGCACCGGCCAACGGAATCTTCTGGGTCAGGGTCAGCTGGATGTCACCCGTGCCCGGCGGCAGGTCGATCAGCAGGAAATCCAGGTCGTCCCACAGGGTATCGTTGAACAGCTGGGTCATCGCCGAGGTGGCCATCGGGCCGCGCCAGATCATCGGGGTGTCTTCTTCGATCAGGTAGCCGATCGACATGGTGTCCACGCCGAACGCACGCAGAGGCTCGATGCTCTTGTTGTCCGGGCTTTCCGGGCGGCCGGACAGCCCCAGCATGGCCGGCACGCTGGGGCCGTAGATGTCGGCGTCGAGCACGCCCACCCGCGCACCGAGCTGCTGCAGCGCCACAGCCAGGTTCACCGAGGTGGTGGACTTGCCGACGCCGCCCTTGCCCGAACCGACCGCGATGACATTGCGGATGCGGGCATGCGGCGTAAGTCCCTTCTGGACCTGGCTGGCATGGGGACGGCGGGGAGAACTGTTCACAACGAGCACCGGCGGAGTCAGGGGGATAACCCGACATCATACAAGCTGGACGTAACCTGACTGAAATTCAGGATTGCGACGGATTCGTGCACAGATTGTTAAGTTCATGTTACGTTCGATCAGCACTGTTTTGAGCTGCGGAGCCCGTTGTTCCGGCCCGCGCGATGGCGCATGCGCAGTGCCGTTTTTGTTTTTTGCTCTCCATTGGAACTACATGAAACACGTCAGCAATACCGCACGTCGCAACACGCTCGCCGTCGCCCTGATTTCCGCTCTGATGGCCGCCGCCCCGGCAATGGCCCAGGACAAGGCGACCAACCTGGACAAGATCACCGTCACCGGTTCGCTGATCCCGCAGACCCAGGTCGAAACCCAGACCCCGGTGATGTCCATCACCGCCGAAGACATCCAGACCCGCGGCTTCAGCAGTGTTGCTGAAGTGCTGCAGCAGTCATCGCTGACCACCGGCGGCCTGCAGGGTGGCCAGACCTCGGGTGCGTTCACCCAGGGCGCCGAAGCCGCCGGCATGTTCGGCCTGAATCCGGGCTACACCAAGTACCTGATCAACGGCCGCCCGATGCTCTCGTATCCGGCGCTGTACAACGGCAGCGAGTCGTTCAACAACATCAGCGGCATTCCGATCGACATCGTCGAGCGCATCGAAGTCCTGCCGGGCGGCCAGTCGTCGCTGTACGGCTCGGACGCGATCGCCGGCGTGGTCAACATCATCCTGAAGGAACGCATGGACGGCGGCACGATGTCGATCCGTGGCGGTACCTACACCGAAGGTGGTGGCAGCAACATCCGCTTCAGCGCCGCCAAGGGCTTCAACGCGTTCGACGACCGCTTCCACGCCCTGGTCAACGTGCAGATCGAAAACGGCAGCCCGATCTGGGGCTACCAGCGTGACATCACCAAGCAGAACAACCCGGTCGGTTACACCGCGCAGTTGCCGTCGAACGACTTTGCTGTCATCGGCAACGCCGACAACAAGCTGTACATGATGGACCCGACCCGCTGCGCCAACGTGGCAGGCCTGTACGACGGCACCACCACCGTCGGCAAGCGTGCATCTGGCGAATCGTGCGGCTCGGTGTACAGCGCCGGCTACAAGACCCTGAAGAACGGCAAGAACAGCGGCCAGTTCTACTCGTCGATGACCTTCGACGTGAACGACAACTTCCAGCTGTTCGCCGACGTGCTGTACAGCAAGGAAAAGACCGAGTTCACCTCCGGCTCCAGCGCCCTGTGGTGGGGCACCAAGTCGGTGATGGGCGGCTTCTACGACCAGGGCCTGGGCAAGGTCGTGAACCTGCAGCGCGCCTTCGCGCCGGAAGAAATCGGCCCGGGCCACTACAACAACATCCTGAACTCCGATGAGAGCCGTTCCTACCAGGTCACCCTGGGCGGCAAGGGCATGGTCGGCGACTGGGACTACAGCGCCAGCTTCACCCGCGGCGAATACCGTCTGGACCAGAACCGCTTCGCGCGCTGGAAGGACAAGATCGAAGGCTTCTTCGGCGACACCGTGCTGGGCCCGCGCCTGGGCACCACTGCTGATGGCTTCGGCATCTACAACCCGAACTACACCGCCTTCTACTCGCCGATCACCCCGGACCAGTTCGCCAGCTTCACCGGCTATGGCACCCACCGCAGCAAGACCTGGCAGAACTTGGGTCGCGTGCAGGTGACCAACGGTTCGCTGTTCTCCCTGCCGGGCGGCGACGCCGGCCTGGCCGTCGTGCTGGAAGGCGGCAGCGAAGGTTGGGACTACTCGCCCGACCAGGCCTTCGTCGATGGCAACGCGTGGGGCGCCAGCGCCGTGGCCGGTGCCGGCCACCGCAGCAACTACGCGGTGACCAGCGAACTGCGCATGCCGGTGTTCGAGTCGCTGACCATCAGCGCCTCGGGCCGCTATGACGCCTTCAAGATCGCCGACAAGACCGTCGACAAGGCCACCTACAGCATCGGCCTGGAATACCGTCCGGTGGAAAGCCTGCTGCTGCGCGGCAAGTACGGCACCGCGTTCCGCGCGCCGACCCTGTCCGATGCCTTCCAGGGCATGAGCGGCTCGTTCGCCTCCGGCCAGAACGACTACTACCGCTGCAGCCAGATGGGTTACGCGCTGCGTGACGAAGCCTGCTCGTTCTACAAGACCACCTCGGTGTACAGCGAAAAGTCCGGCAACCCGGACCTGAAGCCGATCACCGCCGACGTGTGGAGCGCAGGCGTGGTGTGGGCCCCGGTGAGCAACTTCTCGCTGTCGGTCGACTACTACAACTGGAAGATCAAGAACGAGGTCAAGACCCTGAGCACCGACCAGCTGCTGCTGGCCGAGTACCAGTGCCACAACGGCCTGCCGAACAACACCTCGGCCAGCTGCCAGAACGTGACCGACTGGGTGACCCGCGACGCCGGTGGCAACCTGACCCGCGTGTACACCCCGAAGCTCAACGTGGCCAGCCAGAACCTGGAAGCGGTGACCGTCGGTGCCAAGTACCAGCAGGACCTGGGCCGCTTCGGTTCGCTGATGTTCTCCGGCAACTACACCAACATGCTCAAGCGTGAAGTGGTGGCCCTGCCGGGTGCGCAGAAGCTGGACCTGCTGAGCGATCCGTACAACATGTGGTACTACGACAACTTCGCCAAGGTACGCGGCGACGTGTCGGTGGGCTGGGCCATCTCCAAGTTCACCACCACCGTGTACGCCAACTACGTCGGCAGCACCCCGAACTACCTGGCCTACACCGGCCGCAGCTATGACTACGTCCACTCCTCCGGCGCCAAGGCCGGCAAGTGGGGCTCGTACACCACGTACAACATGAGCCTGAACTACCAGGCACAGGACGATCTGACCTTGTCGCTGATGGTCAACAACGTGTTCAACAAGCTGCCGGAAGGCCAGCGCTACAACTACCCGGGCAACGAATCGACCCCGTTCAACGACGGCTTCTACAGCGTCTACGGCCGTCAGATCTCGGCCCAGGTCAAGTACGACTTCTGATCCCGTCGTATTCCGGACTGCGTGTCTGGACCAGGCCCCGCTTCGGCGGGGCCTTTTTTTTCACCACTGAGCCCCGCCCCCTGTCCGGCCTGTAGCAGAAAGTGTGATCCACAACGCACAAACATCCGGGCTCCCGGCAGCGCTGATCCAAGGCAACGCATTGATCTACAAGGCATATCCGCAATGCCGACATGTTCCCTTGCACGCCGCCAACTTTTGAAACATGCCAAAACAAATCGCCTTATCCATTGATTCTGAAGCATTTTTTCATCTCCCAACGGCACCTTGATGTGACAAACCTGTGTTGGCAGCGTTAACGACGTGTTACGGTCGACCTGAATGGAGTCACACTGAACGAATTGTTAATGCGCAGGGAATGCGCCGCCAAGACATTGCTCACTACGGGGATCCACCATGTCTCGCCAACGTTCCACGCTCTCGCGCCACCCTCTGACCCTCGCCCTGCTCGGCACCCTCCTGGCCTCCGGCACCGCCCTGGCCCAGGACGGCAATGCGCCGACCCAGCTTGATCGTGTGACCGTCACCGGGTCGCTGATTCCGCAGACCGAGATCGAGAACCACACGCCCGTCCTGACCGTCACCGCCGAGGATATCCAGACCCGCGGTTTCACCAGCGTCGCCGATGTCCTGCAGCAGTCCTCGCTGTCCACGGGCGGCCTGCAGGGTGGCCAGACCTCCGCATCCTTCACCCAGGGCGCCGAAGCGGCGGGCATGTTCGGCCTCAGCCCGGGCTATACCAAGTACCTGATCAACGGCCGCCCGATGCTCTCGTATCCGGCGCTGTACAACGGCGGCGATACCTTCAACAACATCAGCGGCATCCCGATCGACATCGTCGAGCGCATCGAGATCCTGCCGGGTGGTCAGTCGTCGCTGTACGGCTCGGACGCGATCGCCGGCGTGGTCAACATCATTCTCAAGGAGCGCATGGATGGCGGCGTGCTCAATGTGCGCGGCGGTGCCTACAGCGAAGGTGGCGGCAACAGCTTCCGCTTCAGCGGCGCACGCGGTTTCAACTCCAAGGATGACCGCTTCCATGCACTGGTCAACGTGCAGTATGAGAAGACCAGCCCGATCTGGGGTTACCAGCGCGACCTGACCAAGGTCAACAACCCCGACGGTTACAGCCCGCAGTACGTCTCCAACGATTTCCTGGTGCTGCTGCCGGCCGCCAACAACCGCTACGCGATGATGGACCCGAACCGGTGCGCCAACGTAGCGGGCCAGTTCGACGGCACCACCGTGCTCGGTACCCGTCCGACCGGCCAGGCCTGCGGCTCGGTCTACGGCACCGGGTACAAGACCATCAAGAACGGCAAGGAAAGCGGGCAGATCTACAGCTCGGCCACCTTCGACGTGAACGACAATTTCCAGCTGTTCGGCGACGCGCTGTACAGCCTGGAGGAGGTCAAGTACGCCACCGGTTCCGGCTACACCTGGTGGGGCACCTCCTCGGGCTGGGGCCGCTTCTACGACCAGGCCAGCGGCCAGTACATGAACCTGCAGCGCGTGTTCGCGCCGGAGGACATCGGTGGCGGCGGTTATCGCGACATCATGAACACCGACCGCAACAAGGCCTACCAGGTCACCCTCGGCGGCCGCGGCACCGCAGGCAACTGGGACTACAGCCTCAGCTTCACCCGTGGCGAGTACAAGCTGACCGAGCGCAATTTCGTGCGCTGGAACGACCCGATCAACGACTACTTCGAGCAGCGTGTGCTGGGCCCGGTGCTGGGTACCACCAGCACCGGCTACAACATCTACAGCCCGAACTGGGAAGCGTTCTACGCACCGCTGCCCGCCGGTGACTTCCAGAGCTTCACCGGCTACAGCTACAGCGAAAGCCGCACCTGGCAGAACCTGGCCCGCGCCCAGGTCACCAATGGCTCGCTGTTCAAGCTGCCGGGTGGCGATGCCGGCTTCGCCGTGGTTCTGGAAGGCGGCAGTGAAGGCTGGGATTACACGCCCGACCCGGGCCTGATGGACGGCAGCGTGTGGGGGACCACCGCCGTATCCGGTGCCGGCCATCGCAGCAACTACGCGGTGACCACCGAACTGCGCATGCCGCTGCTGGAAACGCTGACCGTCACCGGCTCCGGCCGCTATGACGCCTTCAAGATCGGCAGCAACACCGTGGACAAGGCCACCTACAGCGTCGGCATCGAGTTCCGCCCGATCGAAAGCCTGTTGTTCCGTGGCAAGTACGGTACGGCGTTCCGCGCACCGACCCTGTCCGATGCCTTCCAGGGTCGCAGCGGTTACTACGCCAACGGCTCCACCGACTACTATCGCTGCGGCCAGCTGGGCTACGACCCGGCCAACACCACCGGCTGCCCGTACGACAGCGTCTCGGTGTTCGGCACCCGCTCGGGCAACCCCGACCTGGAGCCGATCACCGCCGATGTCTGGAATGCAGGCGTCGTGTGGGCTCCGATCAACAACCTGTCGCTGTCGGTCGACTACTACAACTGGAAGATCAAGAACGAGGTCGATACGCTCAGCTCCGACCAGCTGCTGCTGGCCGAGTACTACTGCCGCAACGGCCAGTCCAACAACACCTCGGCCAGCTGCCAGAACGTCGACGACTGGATCACCCGTGATGCATCGGGCGTGCTCGACGAGATCTACACGCCGAAGATGAACGTCGCCCGCCAGAACCTGGAAGCACTGACCGCCAGCTTCAAGTACGTGCAGGACATCGGTCGCTTCGGTTCGCTGCAGTTCTCGGCCAACTACACCGACATGCTCAAGCGCAAGCTGCAGCCGCAGCCGGGTGACGAGTTCCTGGACCTGCTGCACGACCCGTATGCGATGTGGGTGTATGACTCGTACGCCAAGGTACGCGCGGACGGCTCGATCGGCTGGGCCAAGGACAACTGGACCACCACCCTGTATGCCAACTACATCGGCAAGACGCCGAACTACATGGCTTACGTGGGCAACGGCTATGACTACGTCCACAGCTCCGGCTACAAGGCAGGCAAGTGGGGTTCCTACACCACCTACAACCTGAGCGTGAACTACCGCGCGATGGAAAACCTGACCCTGTCGCTGATGGTCAACAACGTGTTCAACAAGATGCCGGACAACCAGCGCTACAGCTTCGCCGGCACCAGCGGCCAGCCGTACAACAACTACCTGTACAACGCCTACGGGCGCGCGATCTACGTGCAGGCCAAGTACGCGTTCGGCGTGAAGTAATCCCGCAACCGCAGCAACGGAAAAGCCCCGCCATGGCGGGGCTTTTTCGTGTCCGGCCTGAGCGGATGGAAGAATAGGCCCTGGTGGAACAGGGCCTGCCGTCAGGTCCGCCCGCTCAGCGGAAGCTGTAGCGGAGGCTGGCCATGTAGCGGCGACCAAGCGCGTCCAGTACGTACGGGAACGGACCGATGTCGTCGGACAGGTTCAGCACCGACAGGTTCAGGCGCGCATTGTCGGTCAGGTGGTAGCTGACATTGGCATCCCAGGTCGTCCAGCTGTCGCGCTTGAAGTACTGCCGGCTTTCCGGGGTTGCGGTCAGGCTGAACTGCGAGCCGCTCGTGTAGTTGGACGTCACGCCATAGCTCCACTTGCCGATGGCATGCTGCGCCGTCCAGCGGAACTGGCGCTTGGGCTCTTCGAACGTACCCACGCGCTCCACGAACGGCACATCCGCGTTGGCGGCCTGGCCACGGTTCTTCGGCATGTAGCCGTAGAAGCCCAGTGCCACCTGGCCGAACCGGCCCATGTCCCAGTTGTAGTCCACCTCGGCCGTCCAGCCGCGGAACATAAGCACCGGGCCATTGCCGTACTCGGTGCGGATATCGGTGGCCGCACCCGTCAACGGATTGCGCGTGACCAGGCTGCAGAAGCGGTTGGCGTTGGGCACGTTGGACGCATTGAAATCCGGGTTGTCGAAGCAGCCGGTGATGATGTCGGTCGGGCTCAGGCTGGTGATCACATCGGTGATCTTGATGTCATACCAATCGGCGGCGACGCGCAGGCCCTTCGCCCAGTCCGGTGCGAACACGATGCCCGCTGTCCAGGATTTGGCCTTCTCGTTCTTCAGGCCGGTATAGCCGTTGACCGAGCCGAGGGTGTTGGTCGGCGACGCCTGGAAGGTCGCCGGGTCCGCGCCCGGGTAGGCCTGGAAGAAGGCCTCGCAGTTTCGGCGGCGAATCGCGGGATTGGTGCCGCCGTTGATGGCTGACACCGAGCAGACTTCCGGGATGTTGTAGTACGCCGGCTGCAGCGAGGTATAGAGCTCGGCAATGGACGGGGCACGCAGCGACTGGGTCTTGCTGCCGCGCAGCTGGATTCCCGCGAACGGCTCGTACTGGATGCCATAGGTGTACGCGTTGAACCCACCAGCCACCGAGTTGACCACGCGGCGGCCCTTCAGGGTCAAGTCCAGGCGATGCAGGCCAGGCAGATCCCAGTCGGGGTTGAACAGCGGTGCCAGAAACTCAGCGAAGATTTCATTGGTGTGATAGTCGCCCTTGGCGCCCTGGATCGGCACCGAACGGCCCTGCCCCAGCCGCTGGTACTCGCTCGGGGTGAACGAGCCTTCTTCGCGGCGATGCTCCACGCCTGCGGCGAAGGAGAACTCGCCCCCCGGCAGGTCGAACAGGCCACCAGTCACCGACGCGTTGAACACGGTCTGGCGCGTCCGCGCCTTGGCCAGGGTCGGCGTCGATACATAGGCCAGTGCTTCAGGCGATGCCTGGTTCTCGCCGAACAGATTCAGCGGACGGCAGTTCGGATCCGCAGTGGTGCCGCGGGCGGATGCATCACAGACGATGTTGCCGCTTGCATCGCGCTTCACGTTGAGCGCATTGATGAAGTTCTGCTGGATCAGGCCGGTGCCCTTGTAGTCGAAGTCGCCTCGGCCGTGGGTCACACTGGTTTCCCAGTTGAAGCGGCGCTCGCCGATATCGAAGAAGCCGTCCAGGCCGAGCACGATGCGGCTGAGGCGCGTATCGGTACTGGCGTTGTTCATGCTCAGGTCGCGCGAAGAGCGCGACAGGCGGAACGAGGTGATGCCGTTCTCGGCCAGGATGCGACGGGACTCCGCGCTGAGGAACGGATTGTTCGCGCTGAACAGCATCGCGCCGCTCTGGTCGCCACTGCCATCGGGGTTTGCGGCACCGAAACCGGCAGCGTTGTAGACGTTCTGGTCCAGCGTCTCGCGCGCGGTGGCGCTGTAGTGCGACAGTTCGAAGAAGCCACGCACGTTGTCGTTGAAGTCGAAGCTGCCGGTCGAATAGACCGTACGGCGTTCGAGGTCGGCGATCAGTGGGACGGTCTCGTTGAGGTTGAGGCCATCGCCACCGGACGCGTTGCCGCTGGGATAGGAGATGCCCGGATCGTAGGCAACCAGATCGCCCTTGTCGTTGAAGTGCCAGAGCTTGTTGTTCGGACCAAAGCCGTTCAGTTCACCCGTGGCATTGCGCTGGTAGCTGCGCCGCACCTGGATGTCCGACGGCATGATCAGGCCACCGAAGGTCATGCTGGAGATACGCCGGTTGCGGATCCAGACCTGGTCGGCGATGCCGTCGGCCGGTCCGGTGTTGAACGGGATGCTGGGGTCAATGCGACCGTCATTGCCCGGCGTGCGCCACGGCTGGAAGCGCGCCACGTTGGCTGCCGTCGGATTGGTCTGCAGGCTGTAGCCATTGCGGTAGAAGTCGCGCTGGAGCGCGTTCACGCCTTCACTGTTGTCCAGTTCGGCAGCAATGGTGAAGTGGCCACGTCCGTCGGCGAAGCCGCTGCCGAAGATGGCAGACCAGGAGTAGCGGTCGTTGTCGTTCTTGGTGGTCCTGCCAAAACCCAGCTCGACCTCGGCGCCCTCGAACTTGTCACGCAGGATGATGTTGTTCACGCCTGAGATGGCGTCGGAACCATACGTGGGTGCACCACCGATGCTCAGGCTTTCCACACGCTCGACCATCACGGTCGGAATCGCGTTCATGTCGACCTGGATGCCCGAGCCGCCGCCGGCGCCGAATACGGTTGGCGGTGCCGAGGTCACGAAGCGGCGACCGTTGACCAGGGTCAGCAGGCGGTTGCTGCCCAGACCGAAGCGACTGGCGAAGTTCACGCCCGCACCGAAGCCGGCCTGATCACCGCGTGAGGACACGCCGGCGGACACACCGGGAATCTTGGTCAACGCATCGATCAGGTTGGTGTGTCCGTACGCATCGATATCCTGGCGGGACACCACAGCGGCTGGTTCCAGGGTGTCATAGCCGGCGCGGTAGATGTGCGAGCCTGTTACCGTGATGCGGTCCAGCTGGGTGGCCGCGGCTTCATTGGAAGCCTTCTTCGCGCTCTCAGCGGTTTCCTTTGCAGTTTCTGCCTCCTGCGCGAAGGCAGGCAGGGCAACGGCAAGCAGAATGGCCGAGGTGAGCGCGAGGCTCAACGGATTACGGGGTAGTGGGCGAGTCTTCTGCATGTCTCTCTCTCTGAAAGTGAGGGCACAAAAAGCTCTGCATCGGCAAGGCAGAGGAAATTTAGTCAGCAACTGTTCACGTGCCGATAACGGAATTCATACACATAACGACACGAAACGGCAACATTCAGCAAAAGTTCGATTTGATATGACGCGCAGGGAAATGAAGCATGAGCGCGTAAACCCGCGTCGGCATTGTTCAAATAATCATCTCCAATCAAAGGCTTGAGCCGACATCACGCCCCCCCCTGCCGCAGCCGTGGCACTCGTGCACAGCGCTCTGGACACGTCATGTCCCGGCAGGCGCGCAACCTGTACCCGCGGGCAACTGCGAGCACGCGTTCATCATCAATTCACCCGTTGGGCAGGCAGACGCCCAGCCTTCGCTCGGCGCTGCGGCGACGCCTGATGTGCCTTCCTGCAACGCCTTCTGGCGCGTGCACGCCCCTTGCGCAGGGACATGACCTTCGACACCCTTGCAGGTCTGGCCGGCGGCGTATCGTTCGGCCCACGGTCGCACCTGCGGCCACTCCCTGACTCACTCGGCCCGGAGGCCATTCAAGTGACCCGTACTCCCAAGATCGTGCTGCTGACCCTGGCCGTTTCGGCCGCGCTGGTCGGCTGCGGCAAGACTGAAACCCCGGCCAAGGACGCCGCCGCCTCCGCCCCGGCCACCGCCGAAGCCACCACCTATAAGCTGGACGAGAGCAAGCTGCCGGCCTACAACGCCTTCCAGCCGAGCGACCTGGACACCACCAAGGACGCCTGCACCGCCTTTGGCGACTACGTCAACAGCAAGTGGCTGGCCGCCAACGAAATCCCGGGCGACCGCACCAGCTGGGGCGCGTTCACCATCCTCGACGAGCGTTCGGTGGCCGTGCAGCACCAGCTGGCCGAACAGGTCGCGCAGGTCAAGAACCCGAACCACATCGAGAAGATCGTCGGCGACCTGTGGGCGACCGGCATGGACGAAGCGAAGATCAACGCGCAGGGCATCGAGCCGCTGAAGGCGGACCTGGCGGCGATCGACGGCCTGCAGGACAAGGCAGCGATCGCCAACTACCTGCGCACCAGCGCCGCCAAGGGTGACAACGTCCTGTTCGGCTTCGGTGCCGAAGCGGACTTCAAGAACTCGGCCATGAACATGGCCTACGCCAGCCAGGGCGGCCTGGGCCTGCCGGATACCACCTATTACACCGATGCCAAGAACGCCGACAAGCTGAAGGCCTACCAGGCGCACGTCGCCAAGGTGCTGGAGCTGTCCGGCGTCGCCGCGGCCGACGCGGCCAAGCAGGCCGAGGACGTGGTCAAGTTCGAAACCCGCCTGGCCAAGGCTTCCAAGTCGCGCGTCGAGCTGTCGCGCAACGTCGAGCTGTACTACAACCCGGTCACCCTGGCCGACGCCGACAAGCTGACCCCGAACTTCAGCTGGACCGAGTTCTTCAAGTCGCAGGGCGTGGCCGCACCGGAGAAGTTCTCGCTGGCCATGCCGGCGTTCCATGAGGAAGTGAGCAAGGCGCTGGGCGATACCGACCCGTCGGTGTGGCGCGCCTACCTGCGCTTCCACACCGTGGACAGTGCCTCGCCGTACCTGGCTGACGCCTTCGTGCAGGAGAACTACGAGTTCTACGGCAAGACCCTCAACGGCCAGAAGGAACAGAAGCCGCGCTGGAAGCGCGTGCTGGGCACCATCGAGAATGATGCCGGTGAAGCCTTCGGCCAGCTGTACGTGAAGGTTGCCTTCTCGCCGGAAGCCAAGGCGAAGATGGAAGAACTGGTAAAGAACCTGGCCGCCGCGCTGAAGGACCGCATCCAGGGCCTGAGCTGGATGAGCGAGGAAACCAAGGCCAAGGCCATCGCCAAGTGGGAGACCTTCACCCCGAAGATCGGTTACCCGGACAAGTGGCGCGACTGGTCGGGCCTGCAGACCCAGCGCGACAGCTTCCTCGGCAACGTGCGCGCGGCCAACGAGTTCAACTACAAGTTCAACCTGTCCAAGATCGGCAAGCCGGTGGACAAGACCGAGTGGGGCATGACCCCGCAGACCGTCAACGCCTACTACAACCCGCTGCAGAACGAGATCGTGTTCCCGGCCGCCATCCTGCAGCCGCCGTTCTTCGATCCGAAGGCCGACGACGCGCTGAACTACGGCGGCATCGGTGCGGTGATCGGTCATGAGATGACCCACGGCTACGACGACCAGGGTGCGCGCTTCGGGCCGACCGGCAACATGGAAGACTGGTGGACCCCGGCCGACAAGAAGAACTTCGAAGGCCTGACCGGCAAGCTGGTCAAGCAGTTCGACCAGTACAAGGTGGACGGCCAGGCGGTGAACGGCCACCTGACCCTGGGCGAGAACATCGCCGACCTGGGTGGCCTGGCCACCGCCTACGACGCCCTGCAGAAGGCCTCCGCCGGCAAGGAAGATGCGAAGGTCGATGGCTTCACCCGAGACCAGCGCTTCTTCTTCAACTGGGCCACCGTGTGGCGCACCAAGTACACCCCGGAAAACGCCAAGGTCCGCCTGGCCACCGACCCGCACGCCCCGGCGCAGTTCCGTGCCATGGGTGCGCCGTCGAACCTGCCGACCTTCGCCGCCGCGTTCCAGTGCAAGGCCGGTTCGCCGATGGCCCGCACCGGCGAGCAGCAGGTGGTGATCTGGTAAGCAACGGCTGACGTTGCGGCGTACCTGCAAGGGCCCGGGAATTCCCGGGCCTTTGTTTTTCACAGCGCCCGTCATCCACGCATGGCCCACGCCGTTGGAAGATGCCGACCTTGGTCGGCGCACGGCTCGGCGGAGCCACCGTGATGCGTGCATGCCGCGCCCATGCCCGGCTTGCTATAGTGCGCGCGCCCTCAATCCATCACGGATTCGTTCCACATGCCCAACTTCCGTCCGCTTGCCATCGCCCTGGGCATCAGCCTGGCGACTCTGGTCCCGACCCACGATGCGTTTGCCGCCGCCAAGAAGAAGGCCGCACGCGCCCCGGCCGTCAGCGCCCAGTGCAGCGACTTCTATAACACCACCAATGCAGGCTGGCTGAAGGCCAACCCGGTTCCGCAGACCGGCGCCACGACCGCGCTGGGCCAGTTGGTCGACCGCAGCCGCCAGCAGCAGCGCGACCTGCTCGATGCCGCGATGAAGTCGCCGCAGGGCAACGTGCAGAAGCTGCTGGGTGACTTCTGGGCCAGCGGCCTTGACGAAGCCGCCGTGGAAGCGGACGGTTCCAATCCAATCGCCCCGCTGCTGACCCGCATCAACGCCATCAAGAAGGCCAAGGATGTGCCGGCCTCGATCGCCGCGCTGCACCAGGTGGGCATCCCGGTCGCCTTCAACTTCGGCCCTGACGTCGACCTGAAGGCACTGGACCGCCACATCGGTTACTTCATGCAGGGCGGCATGGGCCTGCCGGATCCGGCGTTCTATACCCGCACCGACGCCGATACCGTGGCGCTGATGGGCCGCTACCGCAACTACGTCAAGCAGATCCTGGCGCTGACCGGCACCCCGGCGGCCAAGCTGGATGCCGAATCGCAGGCGGTGATCGCGCTGGAGACCGAGCTGGCGCGCAACGCGCAGTCGCTGGCCGGCATCAACAACCCGTTCAACAACTACGCGCCGATCTCCACCAAGGAGCTCAACAGCCGCTACCGCAACCTGCAGCTGGACGCGTTCCTGAAGGCACAGGGCGTGGACGATGACCTGGTCTCGCTGGCCGACCCAGGCCTGTTCAAGCAGCTCGATGGCATGGTCACCAAGCTCAAGCCGGAGCAGTGGAAAGCTTACCTGCGCTGGCGCGTGGGCGACTCGATGGCGCCGTACCTGTCCAAGGCCTACCGCGACGCCGAGTTCGAATTCCGTGGCCGTGTGCTGCGTGGCCAGACCCTGCCGCCGCAGCGCTGGGAATCCGTGCTGGATGCAATCAATGTGGCCGCCGGCCCGATGGTCGGCCGCGAGTACGCCGCCCGCTACCTGTCGGCCGAAGATCGTCGCCAGGCCGCATGGATCGTCGACAAGGTGCGCGAAGTACAGATCGAGGCGGTAAAGAACAGCAGCTGGATGAGTGCCGAAGCCAAGACCGAAGCGCAGGCCAAGCTGGCTGCGCTGAAAATCGAGATCGGCACGCCACTGCGCGACCTGGACTACAGCGTGCAGCCGATGGGGCGCGGCTCGTTTGGTGGCAACATGCTGATTGCATCGACCTGGCGCCACCGCGAGGAAATGAAGCGCATCGGCAAGGGCAATGCCGACCGCCGCTGGGACGTGCTGCCGCAGCAGCCGTCGCTGGCCTACGACCTGGCGCAGAACCGCCTGATCGTCACCGCCGCGATCCTGCAGGGCCCGGTGTTCAACGCCAAGGCCGACGCCGCCGACAAGTTCGGCAGCTTCGGTGGACTGGTCGGCCACGAGCTGACCCGTGCGATCGATGCGAAGGGCGCGCTGGTCGATGCCAAGGGCGAACTGCGCAGCTGGTGGACCCCGGCCGACAAGACCGCCTGGACCCTGCTCGGCAATCGCGTGGCCGCGCAGTACAGCGCCTACGACTTCCCGGGCGTAAAGGGTGCCAAGGTCAACGGCACGCTGACCCAGGAAGAGAACCTGGCCGACATCGCCGGCCTGGAACTGGCCTGGGCGGCGTATACCGCGCAGGAACCGAAGGCCAAGCAGGCACAGCAGCAGGGCTTCTTCCGTGCCTGGTCGGCACTGTGGGCACAGCAGCTGTCGCCGAACGAGGCCGCGCGCCGTCTGACCGCCGACATCCGCGCACCGGGCCTGTGGCGCAGCAACGGCACGCTGGCCAACCTGCCGGCGTTCGGTGCCACCTTCAGTTGCAAGGCCGGGCAGCCGATGCAGCGCAGCGAAGCCGACCAGATCAAGGTCTGGCGCTGAGCCCGCGGCCGCACTGGTAGTACAAAGGGCGCCTTCGGGCGCTCTTTTTTTGCGGGTGCAGCACGATCCCGGGTTAACACTGCGCGTGCTATCGCTGCGGCTTCGTCCAACGTGGAGCCGGACATGGCACACAAGAACACGATCTGTATCTGGTACGACAACGGCGCGCTCGAGGCCGCCACCTTCTATGCCAACACCTTTCCCGACAGCGTGGTGACCGCTGTCCACCACGCCCCGGGCGACTACCCGGACGGCAGGGAGGGCAACATACTGACCGTCGAATTCACGGTCTGCGGCATCCCCTGCGTCGGCCTCAAC
The DNA here is from genome assembly GCF_051853085.1 of Stenotrophomonas sp. T8. Classification (NCBI taxonomy): domain Bacteria; kingdom Pseudomonadati; phylum Pseudomonadota; class Gammaproteobacteria; order Lysobacterales; family Lysobacteraceae; genus Stenotrophomonas; species Stenotrophomonas sp. T8. The sequence goes on from NZ_CP195329.1 coordinate 2,772,673, forward strand.
GGCGGCACCGCGTTCAAGCACAGCGAAGCCTTCTCCTTCCAGATCCAGACCGAGGACCAGGCCGAGACTGACCGCTTGTGGAACGCCATCGTCAGCAACGGCGGACAGGAGAGCCAGTGCGGTTGGTGCAAGGACCGATGGGGCGTTTCCTGGCAGATCAGCCCACGCATGCTGATCGAAGCGGTGACCAGCCAGGACAAGGCACTGGCCAAGCGCGCCTTCAATGCGATGATGCCGATGAAGAAGATCGACATCGCCACCATCGAAGCGGCAATCAAAAAAGGGGACGGAGGGGATTAAGTCGTTTCCTCCCCCCTGTGCGCAGATGCGGATTGCGACTTAATCCCCTCCGTCCCCTTTTTCCGAGGTGCTGATGTCCTGGGATGCGATCATCATCGGTGGCGGCCACAACGGCCTGGTCTGCGCGGCCTATCTCGCACGCGCTGGCAAGAAGGTGCTGGTGCTGGAACGTCGTGGCGTTCTCGGCGGCGCGGCGGTCACCGAGGAATTCCACCCCGGGTTCCGCAACTCGGTGGCGTCATACACGGTGTCGCTGCTGCAACCAAAGGTAATCGACGACCTGCAGCTGCATGCGCATGGGCTGCGCATCATCAGTCGCCCGGCCAACAACTTCCTGCCATTGCCGGACGGCCGCTACCTGCTGTCCGCACCGGGCCGCACCCAGGCCGGGGTCGCGAAGTTCTCCGAGCGGGATGCACAGCGGCTACCCGAATACGAAGCGCGCCTGGAGATCTTCGCTGATGTGCTGCGCGCCTGGGCCCTGCGCGCGCCGCCGGACCTGGGTGCAGCAGGCGGTTGGCGTGCGCTGCCCGCCCTGTGGCAGATGGGCCGCCTCGGTCGTGAACTGGCCACGCTGGATGCCTCGCTGCGGCAGGAGCTGCTGGACCTTTTCACGCTGTCGGCGGCCGAGTACCTGGACCGCTGGTTCGAAAGCGAGCCGATCAAGGCGCTGTTCGGCTTCGATGGCATCGTCGGCAACTACGCAAGCCCCTATACACCGGGCAGTGCCTACGTACTGCTGCACCACGTGTTCGGCCAGTGCAATGGCATGAAAGGTGCGTGGGGCCATGCGATCGGTGGCATGGGCGCGATCAGCCAGGCCATCGCCACTGCCGCGCGGGAGGCCGGGGCTGAGCTGCGCGTGGATGCCGGTGTGCAACGCCTGCTGATCGAGCAGGGTCGTGTCGTGGGCGTGGCGCTGGCCAACGGCGAAATCCTGCGCGCACGCGCGATGATCGCCAACGTCAATCCAAAGCTGCTGTACGAGCAGATGCTGGCACCGGAGCAGGTACCGGACGCAACGCGCGAACGCATGGCGAACTGGCGCTGCGGTTCCGGCACGTTCCGGATGAATGTCGCGCTGTCGCAGCTGCCGGACTTCCGCGCTCTGCCCGGTCCCGGCGATCACCTCAGCGCCGGCATCATCATGGCCCCAAGCCTGGATTACATGGACCGTGCCTGGCTGGATGCGCGTCGCAATGGCTGGTCACGCGAACCAATCGTGGAAATGCTCATTCCCAGCACGCTGGACGATTCGCTGGCGCCGCCGGGGAAGCACGTCGCCAGCCTGTTCTGCCAGCACGTGGCGCCCGTGCTGCCCGGCGGGCGTCACTGGGATGATCATCGTGAAACGGTGGCCGATCTGATGATCGCCACCGTTGAACGGTATGCGCCGGGTTTCGCTGGCAGCGTACTGGGCCGCCAGGTGCTGTCACCGCTGGATCTGGAGCGCACCTTCGGCCTGATCGGCGGCGACATCTTCCACGGAGCGCTCAGTGCCAACCAGTTGTTCTCGGCACGGCCGATGGTTGGCCAGGCTGGCTATCGTGGTGCCCTGCCCGGCCTGTATCTGTGCGGGTCGGGAACACATCCCGGGGGCGGCGTGACCGGCGCGCCAGGTCACAATGCGGCGCAGGTAGTGTTGCAGGATCTGTGAGGGCGTGCCAACCAAGGTTGGCACCTACCCGCGTGGGAGAAGGCGTGCCGACCAACGGTCGGCACCTACAGCGTCAAATGATCCTTCGGATCATTTGACGCTGCGCAGATGGTTCGGGCGCTTCGGTGGGCCGGGCGGTCGGCGCTTGTTGAACGGCGGCTGCCCGCGCCAGTAGCGAATCAGCAACCAGCCGAACAGCATGCCGCCGAGGTGCGCGAAGTGGGCCACGCCCGGCTGCCAGCCGGTCATGCCCAGCACCAGTTCGCCCACGCCGAACAGGATCACGAAGGTGCGCGCCTTCATCGGGATTGGTGGGAACAGCAGCATCACCCGCTGGTTCGGGAACAGCATGCCGTAGGCCAGCAGCAGGCCGAACACGCCGCCAGAGGCACCCAGCACCGTGGCCGGGTTCTCCAGCAGCGTACCCACCAGCAGCTGGCAGACACCGGCACCGGCCACGCAGACCAGGTAATACAGCAGGAAGCGCTTCTCGCCCCAGGTCTGCTCCAGTGGCGCACCGAACATGAAGACCGCCAGCATGTTGAAGAACAGGTGGCCGAAGCTGCCATGCAGGAAGCCATAGGTCAGCAGCTGCCAAGGCTGGAAGTTGCCACCCGGCGAGAACGCATCGAAGCCCTGCTGCAGCGGTTGCAGCATGAACGGCTCAAAGGTCTGCATGCCGAGCAGGAACGGCTGCTGCAGCAGGAACAGGATCGCGTTGGCGATCAGCAGGGCCTTGGTGACGGTTGGCAGTCGCGGGAACATGGGAGCACCGGCATGGAACGACCTCCATCATAGCCGCAGCACCGCGCCTTGTTGGCGACCCGCAGGTCCGGCCTGTTCAGTCGCCAGCGGCGCTCAGCCCGGCCCCCATACGGCAGCATCCAGCGCTACCGCCGGATCGGTCGTGGGCATCTGCACCCGGCCGTTCTCAACCACCACGCCCTCGGCACGCAGCCGCTGCGACTGCTCGCGCCAGCCCGCCGACCCTTCTTCCATGGCGATGCGCCCATCCGAGCGCAGCACGCGGTGCCAGGGCAGGTCCGGGTCGTCGTTCTGGCCCAGGATGCGCGCGGTCAGGCGTGCACGCCCGGGCAGGCCCGCGCGCATCGCCACCTGGCCGTAGCCCATCACCTGCCCCGCCGGGATCGCGCGGATCACCGCCAGGATGCGCGCACGCGCCTGCTCCGGCGTCAGCGCCGCAGGCGGGTCACCAGCAGAACGCCGATCAGCACCAGCACGGTGCCGGCGATCTGTGCCGGCCCCATCGGTTCGTCGAGCAGCCATAGGCTCATCACGATGGTGGAAACAGGGCCCAGCATACCGACCTGTGCGGCCAGCGACGAACCCACGCGCTGCACCGCCAACATGATCGCCAGCACCGGCAGCACCGTGCAGACAGTGGCATTGACCAGCGACAGCCACTGTACCGGCGCCGGTGCCTGCCACAGCAGTGGCAGCGGATGGGTCACCGCGAAATGCAGCAGCACCAGCACGCTGGCCACGCAGCTGGCATAGGCCGTCAGCCGCACTGCACCGATGCGCGCGACCACCTGCCCGCTGCCGAACAGGTACAGCGCGTAGCTGAGCGCACTGCCCAGCACCAGCAGGCTGCCGACGATGATCTGGCCGCCCTCGCGCTGCAGGTCGTGCCCGAAGGCCAGCAGCACGCCGAGGTAACTCAGCACCAGCGCGCCGATCTGCCAGCGTCCCGGCCGCTGGCGCGCCAGCAGCACGTTGATCAGCAGCACCAGGGTCGGGTTCAAGTACAGGATCAGCCGTTCCAGCGTCATGCTGATGTACTGCAGGCCCTGGAAATCGAGCAGGCTGGACAGGTAATAGCCGGTGAAGCCCAGCCACAGCACGCGGGCGCGGTCGGCCCAGGACAGCGGTGTGGCCCGGCGCGCGGCCCACAAGGCCATCAACGCGAACAAGGGCAGCGCCATCAGCATGCGCAGGGCGAGCAGCGTGGTGGCATCCACGCCGTGGCGCAGGCCGAGCTTGACGATGATGGCCTTGCCGGAAGCAGCAATGGCGCCGATCGCAGCCAGGCCGATACCCCCCAGCGCGATGCGGGGGGAAGCCGTAGCGATGCGGGAAGCGGGCGTGGACATCAGGACGACGGCGGGCCGCGCAGAGCGGCCCGGTAAGGCGTGGGGGCGCCCATTGTCGCACGGGCGCCCCCGGTGCCCTGTAGAGCCGAGCCTGCGCTCGGCTTCGCCAAGCCTGGGCGAAAAGCAGCCGAGCGTGGGCTCGGCTCTACAACTGCGGGCTCAGCGCATCAGCACCACTTCCTCGGCCGAGGTCGGGTGGATCGCCACGGTGTCGTCGAACTGGGCCTTGGTTGCGCCCATCTTCACCGCCACCGCGAAGCCCTGCAGGATCTCGTCGGCCGCTTCGCCCAGCAGGTGGATACCCACCACGCGCTCCTCCGGGCCCGCGCAGACCATCTTGAACAGGCTGCGCTGGGTGCCGTTGGCCAGCGCCTGCAGCATCGGGCGGAAACGGCTGTGGTAAACGCTCACCTGGTCAAAACGCGCGCGCGCTTCCTCTTCGCTCATGCCCACTGCACCCAGCGGCGGATGCGAGAACACCACGCTGGCCACGTTCTCGTAATCCATCTTCGATTGCGGACGTCCACCGAACAGGCGGTCCATCAGCCGCCGTGAAGCGGCCACCGCCACCGGGGTCAGGCCGACCTTGCCAGCGATGTCGCCGACCGCGTGCACGCTCGGCACAGAGGTGGTCTGCCATTCGTCCACCTGCACCTGCTGGTGCTCGCCAATGCCGATGCCGAGCGCTTCCAGGCCCAGATCACGGCTGTTGCCGCGGCGGCCGGTGGCAAAGAACACCGCATCGAACACGCTGTCGATCGGGCCGTCATGGCCGAACGCACGCACGCGCTCGCCATCGCGCTGCAGTTCGCGCAGGCGATAGTCGAAGTGGATCCGCACGCCCTGCTGCTTCAGGTTCTCGGCCAGCTGGTCGGTCAGCTCGTAGTCGAAGCGCTCCAGCAACCGCTTGCCCCGCACCAGCAGGCTCACCTTGCTGCCCAGCGCCTGCAGCAACCCGGCCAGTTCCACCGCGATGTAGCCGCCACCAATGATCGCCACCTCGGCCGGTGCCGCACGCAGATCGAAGAAGTCATCGGAAACCAGGCCCAGTTCCGCGCCGGGAATATCCGGACGCAGCGGATGCGCGCCGGTGGCGATCAGGATGTGCTCGGCGCTGTAATGCACGCCGTCACTGCAGGCCACGGTATGCGCATCAAGCAGACGGCCGCGCGCAGGGATGCGCACCACGCCGGTTTCATCCAGGCGCTTGTGGTAGCTGGTGTGGATGTTGGTGATGTAGGCCTGGCGATGGATCACCAGCTCCTTCCACGACAGCGCCGGGCGTGCCTCGACATCGAAGCCCATCGCATTGGCCAGGCCGATGCGCTCGTGCAGGTCGGCCGCCAGCCACATCGCCTTCTTCGGCACGCAGCCAACATTGACACAGGTACCGCCCAGTTCGCCCGGTTCCAGCATCGCCACGCGCTTGCCATGCTGCGCTGCACGGATGGCACCGGCCAGGCCGGCGGAACCGCCGCCAAGGACGATCAGGTCGTAATCATAAGGTGCAGTGCTCATCGGAATCGCTCGGGTCGGTAAGGGGCAGGATCGATCGCTGGCGTGCGGCCGCAGACGAGATCGGCGATCAGCTGGCCGGTGCCGGCGCTCATGCTGATGCCGAGCATGCCATGCCCCGCTGCAAGCCAGACGTGAGGATGCGCGGGCGCGCGGCCGATCGGCACAGCGCATGCGTGCCCATCGCTCACCCCTGCTCCGTGCTGCGCCGCATCGGTGGCCACTGCCGATAGGTCATCGCACGCCATATCCACTCGATCGGGCCGAAGCGGAAATGGCGCAGCCACAGGTGCGAGAAGACCACCTGCGCGGCAAACAGCAGCAGCGCGAACAACAGCTGCACGCTGCGCGGCATCATCTCGAACCTGCCCAGGCCATAGTGGTAGAAGGTCCAGGTACACAGCAGCGACTGACCAAGATAGTGGGTCAGCGCCATGCGCCCGACCGGTGCCAGCCAGGCCAACCGCGCACGCCAATGCACGATCCACGCGAGGTAACCCAGGCACATCGGCAGGCCACCGATCGTCACCAGCGCCATCGCCGCTGTCACCGGCAGGCCGTAGGCACCCGGCGCCAGGTAGGGCTTCCAGGCAATACCCAGCAGCGTGACCACGAGGCCCAGCGGCAGTGCCCCCCAACGCAGCACCGCGTACAGCCGCGGAAAGCGCTCCGGCGTCGCCAACGCGCCGCTGGCGGCGAACCAGCTGCCGATCAGGAACATGCCCAGCACTTCCGGGCCGGTGATCAGCAGCGCGCCCATCGAGGTGCCGAACTCGCTCAGGCGCTGCACAGTGGCCTGCGCCCAGCTGCCCTGCCCGTACACCTGCCGCTGCAGGTCGATGCTCTGCTGCGCCTCGGCAAGCATGCCCCGCACCTCTTCGGCCGAAGCCATCGACACCATCGCGCCCACCAGCAGCATCAGCGCAACGCCGCCCAGATAGACGGTCACGCCCATCCACGGCAGCCAGCTGCGCGGCGCCTCCCGGCAGGCCAGCAACGGCAACGAGACCAACGCGTACATCACCAGGATGTCGCCGGACCAGACCAGCAGCGCGTGGCACAGGCCGATCAGCAGCAAGCCAGCGCTGCGGCGCAGGTAGAACGGGGTGAAGTCGCGCCCGGCGGCCTCAGCGCGCTGCGCCATCACCGCGAAGCCGGCGCCGAACAGCAGCGAGAACAGGGTGAAGAACTTGCCCTGCACGAACACGTACACAAAGGCATCGGCCCAGTAGTCGATGCCCTGCCAATGTACGTCGATGCCGGTGAAGGCCAGGTCCAGCGGTCCGCTGAAGGCCTCGATGTTCATCAGCAGGATGCCCAGCAGCGCGGCACCGCGCAGCACGTCCAGCACGGCGATGCGTTCGCCGGAAGCGACCGGCTGCAGGGAAGGAGAAGCGGCGTTCACGGGGCGTCCGTCAGGCAGGTCCGCCATTATGCCGCCGGCCCGTACGCCATGGATGGCCGCGCCGTGTTCCAGAAACGCAACGGCCCGCCGAAGCGGGCCGCTGCATCCATCACGATCGCGCTGCGATCAGTGCTGGTGACCACCGTCGCCGTGGACGTGGCCGTGGTCGATCTCTTCCTTGCCGGCTTCGCGCACGTCGACGATCTCGACGTCGAAGTGCAGGTCCTTGCCGGCCATCGGGTGGTTCAGGTCGACGTCGACGACGCTCATGCCGACCTTCTGCACGGTCACCGCACGCGGGCCGAAGTTGGTCTGCAGCACGACCTGCTGGCCCGGGGCCAGCTTGGTGTTGCCGAAGTGCTTCTTCGGCACGCGCTGGGACAGACCTTCACGACGCTCGCCGTAGGCATCGGCCGCCTTGACGTCGACGTTGAAGGTCGCGCCGGCTTCCTTGTCCATCATGGCGTTTTCCAGGCCCGGGATGATGTTGCCGTGGCCGATCAGGATCGCCAGCGGCTCGCCGCGGTCCTTGGACGACTCGATCGGCTCCTGGCCGACTTCGGAAACGGTGTAGTGGAAGCGGACAACGCGGTCTTTTTCGATCTTCATGCGCAACTCTGTCTGGATCTGCCGGAGGCAGGCGGGTTGGGGCGGGTTGTCGCCCGGCGGGGACGCCGCCATCATGACGGCCAATCCAAGGTGGCGCATTATCCGGAGATCATGCACATCACGCCAGTTTCGTCCGGCCCGCGCCGGTTTCTCGCCCCGGCCCTGCTGCTGGCCCTGCCCGTGTTGATGACCGCCTGTGGCGGCGGCAAGGCCACCCGCCCGGCGCCGCCCCCGCCGACGGCGAACTGGCCGAAGACCGTGCCGGACAACCCCGAGGCCGCCAACTCGGTGCTGATGCGGGCCATCAGCCTGGTCGGCACGCCCTACCGCTATGGCGGCAACACCCCGGATTCGGGCTTCGACTGCAGCGGCCTGGTCGCCTATGTCTATCGCGAAATGCTGGACCTGCGACTGCCGCGCACCTCGCGCGACCTGGCCGCCGTACAGGGCCCGAAGATCGATCCGCAGCGCCTGGCCACCGGCGATCTGGTGTTCTTTGGCAGCCGAGGCAGCGTCACCCATGTCGGCATCTATGTAGGTGAGGGGCGTTTCGTGCACGCGCCGAGTACCGGCGGGACGGTACGCCTCGACTCGCTCAGCGGCCCCTACTGGAAAGACCACTACACAGGGGCGAAACGCGTCCTTCGCTAAAATGAACAGGCGATATGTTCAAAACTGTGACGTAAATCACTACTGAAATAACGTTTTACTAACGGAATTTTTAACTTATCGGCGGTTTTACAGGGCATGATGCCCCATCGTTTTTTTCCTGTGACCGACGCGTGACGACTGACGACCTGAAAAGCGAAGGCCAGACTTCCGTATCTTCACGCAGTGCCCGCCCGTTGTTGCTTGGCCTGGCACTGTGCCTGACCAGCCTTCCGGCCTGGTCGCAGACTGCTCCGAACCGTTCCGATGTGCCCCCGGCCCCGGTGGCCGAGAGCGCCGCCCGACCGGCCGCCAAGGCCGAGGCTGCCGCTCCGCAGCGCAGCCGCGTCGATGCCGCCGCCAGCGCCACGCTGGCCGCCCTGCTGCCGCACCTGGCCGCCAACGACACCATTCCGCTGATGGACCGCTCGGCCGTGGTGGCCGGCGACCTCAGCCGCCTGCTCGCCAACTACGACACCAGCAGCGCCGCCAATGGCAGCGTTGTCGGTACCGCCGCCGACAACGGCAAGGTGCAGTCGCTGCTGCGCCGCGCGATGACCCTGCTGGGCACCCCGTACCGTTGGGGTGGCAGCAACCCGGACAGCGGTTTCGACTGCAGCGGCCTGGTCGGTTATGTGTTCCGTTCGGCCCTGGGCATCGAGCTGCCGCGCGTCTCGCGCGAGATGGCCCACGATGACAACGCCGAACTGATCAACGACCGCACCGCGCTGGCTGCCGGTGACCTGGTGTTCTTCGGCCGCAAGGGCCGCGTCGACCATGTCGGCATCTATGTCGGCGACGGCCGCTTCCTGCACGCACCGAGTTCGGGCAAGGACGTGCGCGTGGACACCCTGCTCAGTGGCTACTGGGGCAACAAGTTCATGCAGGCCCGCCGGGTCGACCTCTGACCCGCTGGCGCTACGGCGCCGCCTGACGCGAGAAGCCGCTGCCCTGCAGCGGCTTTTTTGTTGGCAGGAATCCATTGCCCCCCATCCACGCATAGCGTGGATCTACTGGGACCTGCTCGTTGTGCCACCGCCGACCGCCCTGGTAGGTGCCGACCGTTGGTCGGCACTGTGTCTCTCCCTCCACGCATGGCGTGGATCTACGAGGAATGCCCCTTGGCCGGCACCGCGTCGGCCATCCCCAAGCAAAAGGCCCGCCGGTCAGGCGGGCCTTTCATCTCCACGCAACCTCAGCTGCGTGGCGGAGTCGGGTCAGGATCGTCCACGCCCACATTGCTGGACGGATTGTCATACACCGCCTGGTCGAGCAGCCCGGTTTCCTTGGCCACGAGCACCGGCACCAGCATCTGGCCGGTCACATTCGTCATCGTGCGCATCATGTCCAGGATGCGGTCGATGGCATACAGGTAACCGATGGTCTCCAGCGGCAGGTTCGCCGCGCTCAGCACCACCGTGGCCATGATCACCGCAGTACCCGGCACGCCGGCGGTGCCGAAGCTGCCCAGCACCGAGGCGATCAGCACCACCACGTACTGCTCCGGGGTCAGCGGCACGCCGCTGTACTGCGAAATGAACACCGCGCACAGCGCCGGATAGATCGCGCCGCAGCCGTCCATCTTGATGCTGGCGCCCAGCGGCACCGCGAACGAACCGTAGTCCTTGTTCACGCCCAGGTTGTGGGTGATCGAACGCAGCGCCACCGGCATCGCAGCGAAGCTGGACGAGCTGACGAACGCAACCTGCATGCCCGGTGCGGCGCCACGGAAGAACTTCAGCGGGTTCAGGCCGTGCGCCAGCAGCAGCGCGCTATAGACCACCACGATGTGCAGCGCACAGGCCACGTACAACGCCAGCACGAAATGGCCCAGCGGCAGCAGCTTCTCGAACCCATAGCTGCCGACCAGGCCCGCGATCAGGCCGAAGGTGCCGATCGGGGTGACTTCCAGCACGAAGCGGGTCACCTGGATCATGATGTCGCTCATCTGGCCGACCAGCTTGCGCGCCTCGGTCACCTTCTCGCCCAGCTTGACGATGGCAAAGCCCACCAGGCCGGCGAAGAAGATCACCGGCAGGATCGAGCCGCGACCTGCGGCCAGCACGGTCTCACCGGCCGCGTTGACCTTGGTGCCGATGCCGGACAGCGCATAGAAGACGTTGGCCGGCACCACGTCCAGCAGCACCTGCACCACGCTGGGCACTTCGCGCGGCACGTAGTTGCTGGCCATCGACAACTGCAGGCCACCCGCGCCGGGCTGCAGCACCGTACCCACGGCCAGGCCGACACACACTGCCAGCGCGGCGGTGATCACGAACCACAGGAAGGTGCGCCCACTGAGCGCGGCCACGGACTTCTGCCCGTGCAGCGACGAGATCGCGTTGATGACCGCGAAGAACACCAGCGGCACGGCGATCATCTTGATCAGGGTGACGTACAGCTCACCGAGCGGGCCGAACCACGTTTCCGCGGCCGGGCCGAGCGCCCAGCCGGCCAGCGCGCCGAGCACGAAGCCACCGACCACGCGCTGCCAGAATGGAATCCGCAGCCAGGCAGAGACCAGCTTCATAGGCAATCCAGAGGGGAAGGAAGGGATGCTGGCACGATAGCCCAAGGCAGCCCGCAAAACGACCGCCCGGCCGGCAAATCAGTGTGTCATCGGCGTGCCTTGCTGGGGCGGGCATAATGAATGTCCCGTTACAGTTTGTGAGATCCCAGCGTCCATGCGTCGTTCCGTCTCCCTGTTGGCCGCCTGCGCCACCACCCTGCTGCTCGGCGCCTGCGCCAGCACCTCCCCTGCCTCCACCCCGGCCGGCCTGAAGATCGCCGTCGACCCGGTCGCCCATCCGGCCGGCGAGACCCCGCAGTGGTGGTACCGCAGCGGTGCCGCCCAGGCTGCGGCCAATGGTGCGATGTCCGGCAAGGCGAAGAACGTCATCCTGTTCCTCGGTGACGGCATGAGCCTGACCACCGTGGCCGCCTCGCGCATCTACGAGGGCCAGCGCAAGGGCGGCTCCGGCGAGGAGAACCTGCTGTCCTGGGAACGCTTCCCGGCCACGGCGTTCAGCAAGACCTACAACACCGATTCGCAGACGCCTGATTCGGCCGGCACCATGACCGCCATCACCACCGGCGTGAAGACCCACATGGGCGCGATCGGCGTCAGTGCCGGAAGCCGCACCGACTGTGCCGACAGCCTGTCCAAGGGCCTGCTGACCTGGCTGCAGCTGGCCGACAGCGCCGGCCTGGCCACCGGCGTGGTCTCCACCGCCCGCCTGACCCATGCCACCCCCGCTGCCACCTACGCGCACTCGCCCGAGCGCAACTGGGAAAACGACACCGACCTGACTGAAGCGGCCAAGGCGGCCGGCTGCAAGGACATCGCCCAGCAGCTGCTGTCGACCTCGCGCTATGGGCGCGGTCCGCTTGTCGCCCTTGGTGGCGGCCGTGGTGAGTTCACCACCGTGGAAGAGCGCGACCCGGAATACGACGACAAGGTCGGCCAGCGCCTGGACGGCCGCAGCCTGGTCCAGGAATGGCAGCAGGCGCATCCGCAGGGTGCCTATGTCTGGAACAGCAAGCAGCTGGCCGCAGCCGCAAATGCGCCGGCCATCCTTGGCCTGTTCGAGCCGGACCACATGCGCTACGAGTACGAGCGCCCGCAGGATCCGGGCGGTGAGCCGAGCCTGGCCGAACTGACCGCAGCGGCGATCAAGAACCTTTCAAGGCACCCGGAAGGCTACGTACTGATGATCGAAGGCGCGCGCATCGACCACGCCAACCACAGCGGCAATGCCTACCGTGCACTGACCGAGACCGTGGCGCTGTCCGATGCGGTGCGCGTGGCCAACGAGCTGACCTCGGCCGACGACACCCTGATCATCGTCACCGCCGACCACTCGCACACGCTGAACTTCGTCGGCTACCCGGCACGCGGCAACCCGATCCTGGGCAAGGTGAAGGACAAGGGCGGCGAAGACGGCGCCGGCAAGCTGGACTACGCCCTGGACGGCACCGGCCAGCCGTACACCACGCTGAGCTACGCCAACGGCCCAGGCCACACCGGCAGCAGCAACCAGCAGCCGGCCGGGCCGAAGCGTTACCCGCACAACCCAAGCAGCTTCGAACCGGCCAACGGTCGCCCGAACCTGCGCGAGGTCGACACCGAGCATCCGGACTACATGCAGGAAGCGCTGGTGCCGATGAAGTCCGAATCGCATGGTGGTGAGGACGTCGGCATCTGGGCACGTGGCCCGGGCAGCAAGGCGATCCGCGGCACGCTGGAACAGAACGCGATCTACCACATGATCGTGCAGGCCACCCCGGCCCTGCGCGAGCGCCTGTGCCAGGCCGGCACCTGCGATGACAAGGGCGTGCCGGTGCAGTTGCCGGCACCGGCGGCCTTCGAACGCAAGGCCGAGGCAAAGTGATCGCGCGGCAGGCCCGCCCTGCCCCTGCCAGCGGCCGCCTTGCGCGGTCGCTGGCAATGCTTGGCGTGCTGGTCAGTGCCAATGCACAGGCACAGGCACCGGCATGCAAGCTGCTGACCGACGAACACGGGTTGTGGCCGCTCCCCAACTGCGAGGTGGTCGATCACCGGCTGAAGATCAGCGCCGATACGCTGAAGGACCTGAACTACGACGACCACGGCCTGGCCGTGGTGTATGCCGACCAGGGCTTCCACTACGTCGACCGCACGGGCCGCAGCCTGCCGGTGCTGACCTGGGACAACGGCCCGGAAACGCCGCAGGAAGGCCTGCTGCGCGGCCGCGTCGGCAGCCGCGTCGGCTACTTCGACCTGAAGTTCCGCCAGGTGGTGCCCGGCACCTTCGATTTCGCCTGGCCATTCCAGGATGGCGTGGCCGAGGTCTGCAACGGCTGCCGGCGCGGCACGCCGGATGCCGATGGCCACACGCCGATGGAAGGCGGAGAGTGGTTCCGCATCGACCGCTCGGGCCGCCGGGTGAAGTAGGGTTTCGGCAGGGCTGCGCCCTGCACCTGCCGAAGCCGAATCAAGATCAAAAGCGGCTCTGGTTTTCTGTGAGTTGGGCGGGACGGTGTGGCTGGTCAGGACACGCCGTAAACCCGTCCATGGGGGCTCGATGGCGCCATCCATGGCGCCAACGGTCCTGCCCACCCACACCGCCCCCCCCCCCCCGACAGATTTCCGGTGACGGTTGGACCATCCACGCCATGCGTGGATCAGATCTGTCAGATATCGAATTGAATCCGGGGTCAGATCCGTTTTCCTGCGGAAAACGGATCTGACCCCATCAACATGTCCAACAGACCGCAGGAAACTGTCGAAGGCGGGGTGGGTCCGGTTGCGGGGGGCGCTGCAAGTACGTCCATGTAAGCTCGGTCGCCGCATCCATGCGGCTCACGCCCCCGCAACCGGACCCACCGCGCCGACGCGCAGGAAACCAGCTTCTGCTGTTGCTTCGGCTCCTGCCGTGGCCGTGGCCTCTGCGGGTGCAGGGCGCAGCCCTGCCGAGCAACCCTATACTTGCCGGCGTGACTGCCTTCCCTGCCCTCGTTCCGCTCGATGCGCCGCTGCTGGTGGGCTACAGCGGTGGTGTCGACTCGACCGTGCTGCTGCACTGGCTGTGGCGCTGCGCACAGGCCTCCGGCACGGCGCTGCGTGCGGTGCACGTACACCATGGCCTGCAGGCCGATGCGGACGGCTGGGTGCTGCATTGCCAGCAGCAATGCGCGGCACTGGGCATTGAACTGGCCGTGCATCACGTGCAGATCGACAATCGCGCGGGCCTCGGCCTTGAAGGCGCGGCGCGGCAGGCGCGACGCGCCGCCTTCGCGGCCGAACTGCGCGACGGCGAAACGCTGGCACTGGCGCAGCACCAGGACGATCAGGCCGAGACCTTCCTGCTGCGTGCCCTGCGCGGTTCCGGTATTGACGGCCTGGCGGCGATGTCCGCACACAGCCACATTGGCGGGCATCCGTTATGGCGCCCCCTGCTGCCGGCAACGCGCAACGCGCTGCTCGACTACGCGCGCCAGCACGCGCTGCGCTGGATCGAAGACCCCAGCAATGGCCACGACCACGCCGATCGCAACTTCCTGCGCCTGCAGGTGCTGCCGTTGCTGCGCCAGCGCTGGCCGCATGCGGCTGCGGCATTGGCGGGCAGCGCAATGCACTGCGGGCAGACCCGTGCTCTGCTGGACGAGGAAGACGCCGAGCTGATCGCGCACCTGGAAGTGGCACCACGCGTGCTTTCGCTGCAGCTGCTGCGCCAGGTGTCACCGGGGCGTGCCGCGCGCGTGCTGCGCGCCTGGGTGATCGGCCACGGTGCCGCCCCACTGCCGGCCACGGTACTGCAGCAGGGTCTGCACGAACTGCTGCCGGCCAGCAACGATCGCCAGGCGCGGGTGCGCTGGCACGAGCATGCCATCCAGCAATGGCGCGATCACGCCTATCTGCTGCCCGCACAGCTGCCATCGCTGCCCCGCGGGTGGCAGGCCGAATGGGATGGGCGTGCCCCCCTGCCGCTGCCCGATGGTGGTCAACTGCGCCTGCGGGGCGCCGTGGCCTTCGAACGCCCGCTTCAGGTCCGTGCGCGCGTGGGCGGCGAGCGCATCGTGCTGCCCGGTCGCCCGCATTCGCATGCACTGAAGGACTGCCTGCAACGCGAGCACCTGGCCCCCTGGCGGCGCGCCCAGCTGCCGCTGATCTTCGATGGGCCACAGTTGCTCGCTGCCGCCGACGTGGTCATTGCGGCCCCTCTGCAAGCCTGGTTGCAGGCCCAGGATGCTCAGCTGCAGTGGCGTCCCGGCGGCTGGTGAATTGACCCCCGCGCGCAGCCCGTCCACACTTGCCGCATGGCCAAGAAGTCCCCCGAAAACGCCTCCCCGGTCGCCCAGTTCGAGCAGTCGCTCGAATCGCTGGAACAGCTGGTGGAGCAGATGGAAACCGGCGAGCTGAGCCTGGAAGCCTCGCTCAGTGCTTACGAACGCGGCGTCGGTCTGTACCGCCAGTGCCAGCAGGCGCTGGAACAGGCCGAACTGCGCGTGCGCCTGCTCAGCGATCCGGCGCAGCCGGAAACATCCGAGCCTTTCGATCCGCCCAGCCATGACGGCTGAGGTTCTGTTCGCGCGCTGGCGCGACC
This sequence comes from Stenotrophomonas sp. T8, assembly GCF_051853085.1. Lineage (NCBI taxonomy): Bacteria > Pseudomonadati > Pseudomonadota > Gammaproteobacteria > Lysobacterales > Lysobacteraceae > Stenotrophomonas > Stenotrophomonas sp. T8. The sequence goes on from NZ_CP195329.1 coordinate 2,788,006, forward strand.
GTATCGAAAGCCAGCTCGACGCCGCCCTGCCCTCGCCCGCCGAAGCACCGCAGCGCCTGCACCAGGCCATGCGCTATTCGGTGCTGGGCGGTGGCAAACGCATGCGACCGCTGCTTGTGTACGCCAGTGGCCATCTGTTTGGCGCGCAGCCTGAACACCTTGACGCAGCGGCGATGGCCGTCGAGCTCATCCACGCCTATTCGCTGGTGCACGACGACCTGCCGGCGATGGACGATGACGCGCTGCGACGCGGCAAGCCGACCACCCACATCGCCTTCGACGAAGCCACCGCGATCCTGGCCGGTGACGCCCTGCAGACCCGCGCCTTCGGTCTGCTGGCCGATGCGCCGCTGCCGGCCACGCTGCGCGTGGCCTGCCTGCAGACCCTGGCCCACGCCTCCGGCGCTTCCGGCATGTGCGGTGGCCAGGCGCTGGACATCGACGCCACCGGCCAGCAGCAGACGCTGGCGGCACTGACCCGCATGCATGCGCTGAAGACCGGCGCGCTGATCCGCGCGGCAGTGCGCCTGGGCGCGCTGTGCGGCCAGGCCCACGAACCACAGCTGGCCCAGCTGGACGGCTTCGCCGACGCGCTCGGCCTGGCCTTCCAGGTCCGCGATGACATCCTCGATGTCGAAGCCAGTTCCGAACAGCTGGGCAAGACCGCCGGCAAGGACCAGGCGCAGGACAAGAGCACCTTCCCCGCGCTGCTCGGCATGGACGGTGCGAAGGCGCAGCTGCGCGAACTGGCCGCACGCATGCAGGCCACGCTGGCCGACTATGGCGAAGAAGCCGATGCGCTGCGCGCGCTGGCAACACTGGCGGTGGAACGCGATCACTGATCGCTGGCGTGACGTTGGCGCCAAACAGGAACGCCCGGCAATGCCGGGCGTTCCTGTTTGCGCACGCAGACGGTATTACTTGACCAGGCGCAGCGCGAACGGGTAGCGGTAGGCTTCGCCGTTGTTGGCCTTCACAGCGGCGATGATGCAGAACACCAGGTTCAGGATGCCGACGATCGGCGCCAGGATGCCGCCGATGATCACGATGGTCAGCACGATGCAGATCAGCATCGCAATGGTGATGGTGATCTGGAAGTTCAGCGCTTCCTTGGCCTGGTCTGTCACGAAGGACTTGCTGGCGTCATCCTTGTTGATCAGCCAGATGATCAGCGGGCCGATGAACCAGGTGAAGATGCCCAGCAGGTGCGCGGCCAGCGCCATCGTGCGCTGGTCGGCCGGGGCATTGGTGGTTGCCGGCGGCGGCGGGACGTTATCGAATTCACTCACGACAAAACTCCTTTTCATTGGGTGGTCTTGACCCACCAGCACCAAGCTGGATGCGTCAGGCGGGCATAGCTTACGCCATCGATGCCATCAATCATTACCGGCAATGGTCATCCGCCCCAGCAGGATCGAGCCGGTCCGGATGTGCGAGCGCGGGTCGACGTCGCTGCCGACCGCCTCGATGCTGCTGAACATCTCGCGCAGGTTGCCGGCGATGGTGATGCCGTCCACCGGGTACTGGATCTCGCCGTTCTCGACACGGAAGCCGCCGGCGCCGCGCGAATAGTCGCCGGTCACCCCGTTCACACCCTGCCCCATCAGCTCGGTCACCAGCAGGCCGTCACCCATCTGCCGGGCGATCTCTTCGAGCGAGCCGGCATTGGCCGCCAGCTGCAGGTTGTGCACGCCGCCAGCATTGGCGGTGGTCTGCAGGCCCAGCTTGCGCGCCGAATAGCTGCCCAGCACATAGCGCTGCAGCACGCCGTCACGGACCAGCGCCGAAGCACGGGTGGCCACGCCGTCGCCGTCGAAGGCGGCTGAGCGCAGGCCGCGGCGCAGGTGCGGCAGTTCGTCAATCTGCATCCACTCCGGGAACAGGCGCTGGCCGACGCTGTCCAGCAGGAAACTGGCCTGGCGGTACAAGGCGCCGCCGGACACTGCCGACAGCAGGTGGCCAACCAGGCTGCGCGCTACTTCCGGGGCGAACAGCACCGGCATGCTGCCAGTGGCCAACGAACGCGGCTGCAGGCGGGCGATGGTGCGCTCGGCGGCGCGACGGCCGACCAGGCCCACGTCTTCCAGGTCCCCCTGCGCCAGCGCGCTGGTGTACCAGCCATCGCGCTGCATGCCGTCGCCCTGCCCGGCGATCAGCGCGCAGCCGATAGAATGGTGGGTGCCGCGCTCACGGCCGAAGAAGCCGTGCGAATTGGCGTACACCGACAGGCTCTGCATGCTCGACACGGAAGCGCCATCGGAATTGCGGATCTGCGCATCGGCCTCGCGGCCAGCGGCCTCGCAAGCCAGGGCCAGGTCCACCGCCTCATCGGCCTGCAGCGCCCACGGGTGCCAGCCATCCAGGTCCGGGAAGTCGGTGGCCATCAGTGCGGCCTCGGCCAGGCCGGCGGCCGGGTCATCCTCGGTATGCCGTGCGATCGCGCAGGCCTGCTCGACCGTAGCGGCCAGGCTGGCCTCGTTCAGGTCGCCAGTGCTGGCACTGCCCTTGCGCTGCCCGAAATAGACGGTCACGGCGATGCCACGGTCACGGGTGGACTGCACGGTCTCGACCTCGCCGAGGCGGACATTGACCTCCAGGCCGCGGTCCTCGCTGCAGCTGACCTCGGCCTGGCTGGCGCCCAGCGCGCGGGCGCGGTCGAGCAGCTGCTGGGAGAGGTCGGCCAGCCGTTCCAGCCGGGCCAGGCTGTCGTCGCCGACGGCCACTTCAGGGGCGATCACGTTCAATGCTTTATCCTGTGCGGGTTGGGCCCGGCATCACGCCGGGCGACTTTTTTTGAAATCAGGTAGGGACGATGCGCGGACGCGACGAAGAAACCGGTGAATTCCACGACAAGAGCCGCAGCCAGAACCGGCGCGATGCACTCGACGTGCTGGCCCTGGGTGAGAAGCTGGTGTCGCTGACCCCGGCCCAGCTGGCGCGCCTGCCGATTCCGGAAGACCTGCTGCCGCACATCGCCGAGTGCAAGCGCATCACCGCCCACATCGCCCACAAGCGCCAACTGGCGTTCCTGGCCAAGCACATGCGCCGCGAAGAAGAGGCCACGCTGGATGCGATCCGCGATGCGCTCGACGCCAACAGCGAAACCGGCCGCCGCGAAGTGGCGATGATGCACCGTGTGGAAGACTGGCGCGACCGCCTGCTGGCCGAGGGAGACAAGGCGCTGGCCGCTCTGCTCGATGACTATCCGCAGGCCGACCGCCAGCAGCTGCGCACGCTGGTACGCAACGCGCAGGCCGAGAAGGCCAGGAACAAGCCGCCGCGCGCTTACCGCGAGATCTTCCAGGTGCTGCGCGGCCTGATGCTGCCAGCCGCGCTGGGCCTGAAGGCCGGCGCCGAAGACGCCGACCACATCGGGACCGGCAAGGCCGACGAGGACTGAGTCCCCGTCGGCCCGGGCGGTTGCTGTGGCCATCGCCACGCTCAGGCCTGGGTACCGCCGACGGTGATGCCCTCGATCAACAGCGAGGGCTGGCCGACACCCACGGGCACACTCTGCCCGTCCTTGCCGCAGATGCCCACGCCCTCGTCCAGGGCCAGGTCATTGCCGACCATGCGCACCTTCTGCATGGTTTCCGGGCCGTTGCCGATCAGGGTCGCGCCCTTCACCGGCGTGGTGATGCGGCCGTCCTCGATCAGGTAGGCCTCGGTGGCCGAGAACACGTACTTGCCATTGGTGATGTCGACCTGGCCACCGCCGAAGTTGACCGCGTACAGGCCCTTCTTCACCGAACGGATCATCTCCTGCGGGTCGTGCTCGCCGGCGCGCATGTAGGTGTTGGTCATGCGTGGCATGGTCAGGTGCGCGAACGATTCACGGCGCCCGTTGCCGGTCGGGGCCATGCCCATCAGCCGCGCATTGAGGCTGTCCTGCATGTAGCCGACCAGGATGCCGTCCTCGATCAGCGGGGTGCACTGGCTGGGGTGGCCTTCGTCGTCGATGTTCAACGAACCGCGGCGGCCGTCGAGGGTGCCGTCGTCGACGATGGTCACCCCCGGTGCCGCCACACGCTCGCCGATGCGGCCGGCGTAGACGCTGGTGCCCTTGCGGTTGAAGTCGCCTTCCAGGCCGTGGCCGACCGCTTCGTGCAGCAGCACGCCCGGCCAACCCGGGCCGAGCACCACCGGCATCATGCCGGCCGGCGCCGGCACCGCTTCCAGGTTCACCAGCGCCTGGCGCAGCGCTTCCTGGGCGAGGGCTTCGGGGCGGCCGCTGGCAAACAGGTCTTCGTAGCCATAGCGGCCACCGCCCCCGGCATAGCCGGACTCGCGACGGCCGTTGTGCTCGACGATCACCTGCACATTCAGGCGTACCAGCGGACGCACATCGGCCGCCAGCACACCGTCGCTGCGCGCGATCAGCACCGTATCGACGCCGCCGGACAGGCTCACCATCACCTGCTTCACGCGCGGGTCGGCGGCACGCAGGTAACCATCCAGGCGCTTGAGCACCTCGACCTTGGCTTCGTTGCCGATACCATCGATCGGGTCCAGCGCCGGGTACAGTGCACGCGCATTGCCGCGCAGCAGCGATCGCCCGGACTGCGCACCGCCCTCACGCGAGATCGCGCGCGCCGACTGCGCCGCCGCCAGCAGCGCGTCGGCATGGATGTCATCGGAGTACGCAAATCCGGTCTTCTCGCCGGAAATCGCACGTACGCCCACGCCCTGCTCGATGGAATGGGCACCGTCCTTGACGATGCCGTCTTCCACGCTCCAGCTCTCGCGGCGGGCGTGCTGGAAATAAAGGTCACCGAAGTCGACACCGGGGCCGAGCAACTGGCCGAAGGTGCGCTCCAGGCCAGCGGTATCCAGGCCGCCGGGGCGCAGCAGGCGGTCTTGGGCAAGCGTCAGGGCGATATCAGTCATGGTCTCGATCTGGGGGTGCGGGGGCGCTCAGGCAAGCCCCGTGAACAGGGAACCGCGCTCAGCGCGAGCGCGGCAGGTCGGTGACGGTCGGCGGAATGGCCGGTGCAGACGCCGGCTCGGGCGGTGATGGGGTCTTGTCGCGGCTGCGCTCGATCACTTCCACCTTAGGTTCCTTCCATGGACCGGTCACCTTGTAGGTTCGGGCGCCAATCTCGCCCAGCGGCTTGGACAATACCGCATTGGTGGCCGCGCCCAGCGCGGCCCCCACCGGGCCGCCGGCCACCGCACCGACCACGGTCAGCAGGTTGCCCGCGCGCGGGTTGACGTCGATGGTCTGGTCGAACCGCTGGTTGCGCAGGTCGGCCTGGCCACGGATGGTGATGTTGGCCGCCGGGCCTTCGATCAGCACCTTGTCGGTGCGCGCCATGCCCTGGCCGAACTGCATGCTGCCGTCGATCTGGTTGAACGCGAAGCCCTTGGAGAAGAAGTCGCGGAAGTCGAACATCAGGCGCCGCGGCAGCTGCGCGACGCTGAGCAGGCCCAGCACGCGGCCGGCGCCTGGCTCCAGCTCCAGCAGCTGGCCATTGCGCGCGTGCAGGTCGAGGCTGCCCTGCAGATTGCCCAGCTGGAAGTCCGACGGGCCTCCGCTCCACGAGGCCTGCAACTGCGCCTGGCCGGAACCGCCGCGCAACTGGCCACCGTAATCAAGATTCTGCATCAACCCACCCAGATCCTCACTGCGCACCTGTGCGGTCAACTCGGTACGGGCACCGCCGGTCCGGCCCAGCCAGCGACCGCTGATGTCGATCTCCTGGTCCGGCGCACGGAAACGCAGCTCATCCACGTTCAGGCCGTTGGCCAGCGGCCGCGTGCGCAGCACCGCCTGGCCCAGCACCACCTTGCCGAACTTCAGGTCGGCAATGTCCAGCGCGAACGGCGGCAGCTTGGCCGGGTCCATGTCGTTGGCACCGGCCTGTACCCGCGCCGGTGCAGCCGGCGCACCCGGTGCCGCCGGCAGTGACTGCCAGTGCACGCGGTCAAGCTGGCCACTGATCGTGCCACCGTCCGCATTGGGGACGGTCAGGCGTCCGGCCAGCGACGGGCCGTCCAGGCGCACATCCAGTGCCTGTGGACCCGGGTGCAGCTGCAGCCGGGTCTGCTCGAACACGCCGCCGATCAGCTTCAACTGGCCGACCTGGACGTCCACCGCTCGCAGCGGCATCGCATCGTCGTCACCGCCGCCCCGCGCCAGGCCGATCCACTCCAGCGCATCCAGGGTCGCGCTGCGGCCATTGACCGTCAGCCCGCTCGGCGGCGGCTCACGATCAACATGATCACTGCCCAACATGACCTGCACGCCGGTCTGGTTGTTGTGGCTGCGTGCGGCCAGGGCCAGGCGCTGGCCGAAGGCCACATCGATGCGGCCGGCGCCCATCGGCAACTGCGCGGCCACCGTGGTCGCCAGCGCTTCGGCGGCCGGCTTGTCCAGCGGTGCCGGCAGGTCCAGCCGCGTGCCGACCAGATCCGAACTCAACCGCAGTTCACTCGGCGGCGCGGGCGCCCCCGGGGCCACCTTGGGCAGGTTGACCGCGATGGTCCACGCTGAAGTGCCGGTGATGTAGGGCTTGAGCCAGGCCATTTCCGGTGCGCGGTCGATCAGTACGCCCGCATCAAGATGCGCCGTCAGCTTCGATTCGAAGGCCTGCGTGCTGTCCTGCACGTAGCCGCCAGCGCGCAGGCTCAGGCGGCCATCCTGGCCGAGGTGGCGCACCGCCAGTTCGTCGGCGCCGAAGCCGCCATTGCTGTAGCGCGCCTGCCCTCGCATGTTGTCGAAGGCCAGCTGGAAGCGCTTGTCGACCAGCTTCACGCCGGTCAAGTCGACCGTCCCCTGCAGATGACCACCGCCTTCATCGTGGTGCAGCGGCTGCAGCAGATCGAAAGTCACATGTGCCGGACCACTGGCGACCAGGTTGTCCAGGGTATCGCCATAGTCCTTGTGCAACGGGCTCTGGCGCAGCATCGCCAGCAGCTTGCCGGCCTCGCTCGGCGCGTCGGCGCGCACGTACAGCGGCTGGTGGCCGAAGTCCGGAATGCCGGCTTCGAATTTCTGCACCGCCACGCCCGCCAGGTCGCCACGTCCACGCATCTCGAAGCCGGGGCCGATGAAGGCGATGTCGGCATCGACCTGGCGCATCAGCGGCCAATCGTGCTGGAAGCGGATGTCGCCATTGCTGATGTGGCCGGTGGCCTCGAAGCGGCCATCGTTGTTGTCGAACGGCCAGTCGTCCAGGTCACCGGTGACCAGGCCGACACCGCCACGCACCTGGCCGCCGGCCAGTGCCATGTCCAGCCAGTCGGTGGCGCCCTTGCTCATCTTGGAGTGGATCCAGAAGCGCTTGGCTGCCGTCATCGGCACGTCGTCCAGCTTGGCGGCCAGCTGCAGCCACGGCCGCGTGCCGTCGCCCTGGAACCAGACGCCGCCGCGCACGTCGGCCGCGTAGTCGGTGCCCTCCACGCGCATCGCCGGCGTTCCGATCCGCCAACCGCCGCCCTCGTCGCGCCACCCCACGATCTGTCCGGCCAGATGCAGGTCATGCCGCACGCCAAAGCCGGTCGGCCAATCGAACTGCAGCTGCCGTTGCGGCTGCAGCTGCAGGCTGAAGCCATCGGCATCGCCTTCGAAACGCCCCCCGAGGCCGCGCAGGCCCGGAGAATTGCCGACGCTGGCAAAGCCCAGCGACTGCAGTTCGCCCTGTGCCCGCAACGGGCCATCACGCTCGCCGGCCAACTGCAATCGGCGCATCTCCAACTGCGGCCTGGACAGGAACAGCCAGCGCCGCAGTCCCGGTTCAAGGAGATTGCTCAGGGCCAGCCCTCGCAGCGCGGTGCCGGCCTGCACCGCACCGGCGTTCACCCGCAGCTGCTTGCCGATCTGCAGCTGCAGGCCATCGAGCTGCTGTGCGCCATCTTCGGTCTTCAGGCGCAGGCGCGGCACCTGCAACGCCCAGCCATCGGCCTGGCGCTGCCAGCGCAGGCGGGCCTGCAGCCGCTGCAGCTGCAGCTGCGGCGCTGCCACGCCGGGCATCGGTGCACCGTCGACGCGCACGTCCCGCAGGTCCGAATCGGTGGTCAGTGCGACCGGCGCGAAATCACGCAGGGTCAGCCACAGGTTCAGCTCGCCCTTGCCCTCGCGGAGGCGCACGCCGCCGGCCGCCAGCAAGGGCGACCAGGCATGGAAATCGACCGGGTCGGCGCCGAGCCAGGCCTGGCCGTTGCCGCGCGCACGGTCCACGTCCAGTACCGCCGTCAGCGGCAGCGCTTGCGCATCGGCCCAGGCGCGTACACCCACGCGCAGGCGATCACCATTGACCCGCATGCGCAGGTCGATGCGCGGCAGCGTGGTGTCGATGCCGATCCCCGGCGCGTGCACGCCCAGGCGGCCGCCGATCACCTGCAGCTCGCCGAGCCGGCGCAACGCATCCAGCGGATCCCCCCCGTTGTCGGATTGCGGCAGCCCGCGCACCGACCAGCGTCCGTCTTCGCCCTGCTGCAGGTCCAGGGCCAGGCCACGCAGGCGCAGTTCGGTCAGCGAGCGCCCGGGCAGCAGCCCGCTGTACATCGATACCAGCACCTCGGCCTCGCCGATCGCCAGGCCCTGCCCGGCACCGATGCGCAGGCCCTTCAGCTGCAGCAGCGGGCCACGACGGGTCCAGGTCGTCCGCAGCTGGTCAAAACGCACCGGCTGGCCAGCCCGCTCGCTCAGCCAGGCAGCGATCCTGTCGGGATGACGCTCGGCCAGCGGCAGCAGTTGGCTGAAGGTGCCCACCAGCAGTGCAAGCCCGACCAGGCCCACCGCACAGGCGGCAATGAAATGACGGCGGATCCTTCGCAGTCGCAGGCGCGGCGGCGCGCTCATCGGCCACCGCCGGCCTGCAGCCGGCGAGGATCAGAGCAGAACAACATCGAATTGCTCCTGCAGGTACTGCTCGTCCGCCTGGAAGCGGATGCTCTTGCCGAGAAATTCCTCCAGCTCAGCCACCGCCGAGGATTCCTCATCGGTGATGCGCGCGACCACCTTGGTCGACGCGATGACCAGCAGCCGCGCGGCATCAAACTGGCGCACGGCGCGGGTGATCTCGCGGAAGATCTCGTAGGTCACCGTCTCGGTGGTCTTGATGCTGCCGCGGCCGCTGCACTGCGGGCAGGTTTCCGACAGCTGGCGCTCCAGGCTTTCGACCGTGCGCTTGCGGGTCATTTCCACCAGGCCCAGCGGCGAGAAGTCGTACACCGTGGTCTTGGCATGGTCGCGGGCCAGCGCCTTTTCCAGCGTGCGCAGCACCTGGCGGCGATGCTCTGCATCATCCATATCGATGAAGTCGATGATGATGATGCCGCCCAGGTTGCGCAGCCGCAGCTGACGCGCCACTGCCTGCGCCGCTTCCAGGTTGGTGCGGAACACCGTCTCTTCCAGGTTGCGCTGGCCGAGGAACGAACCGGTATTGACGTCGATGGTGGTCATCGCCTCGGTCTGGTCGATCACCAGGTAGCCACCGGACTTGAGCGGCACCTGCTTGTCCAGCGCGCGGCCGATCTCGTCTTCCACGCCGAACATGTCGAAGATCGGGCGGTCGCCGGAATACAGCTCCAGCTTTTCGGCCAGCACCGGCATGTACTTGGCGACGAAGGCCTGCAACTGGCCGAACGTCTCCTTCGAGTCCACCTTCACCTTGTCCACGTCCTTGCGGATCAGGTCGCGCACGGACCGCAGCGGCAGGCTCAGGTCTTCATAGATGATGCTGCACGACGGCGCCTCGCGGCCGCGGCGCTCGACCACGTTCCACACGCGCGACAGGTAGGCGATGTCCTCGGCGATGGCCTCGGCCGGCTGCCCTTCGGCGTTGGTCCGCACGATGTAGCCGTAGCCACCGTGCTGGGCCGACAGTTCGGTCACCAGCGCCTTCAGGCGGGCGCGCTCGGTTTCGTCTTCGATGCGCGCCGACACGCCCACCACCTTGGACTGCGGCAGCAGCACCATGTAGCGCGAGGGAATGCTGATCTGCGTGGTCAGGCGCGCGCCCTTGGTGCCGATCGGGTCCTTCACCACCTGCACCACGATGTCCTGGCCGTCACGCAGCAGCTCGACGATCGGCACGCTGGCCGGCGGCGGCAGGGTGGTATTCTCGGTGTCGGCGCTGGCCACCGGCGCCGGCCGCACCACGTCGTTGGCGTGCAGGAACGCCGCGCGCTCCAGGCCGACTTCGACGAAGGCGGCCTGCATGCCGGGCATGACCCGCTGCACCTTGCCCTTGTAGATGTTGCCGACCACGCCACGGCGCCAACCGCGCTCGATGTGAAGTTCCTGCAGCATGCCGTTTTCGATCACCGCGACACGGGTCTCGCGCGGGGTCACATTGACCAGGATTTCCTCAGACATCGGCAGCCTCCCTGGCGGCATCGGCAGTGGGGACCGGCACGCCACAGCGCGCCAGCAGACGATCGGTATGCAGCAGCGGCAGCCCCATCACGCCGGAGTAGCTGCCGGAAAGGTGTTCGATCCAGCGTTCGGCCCCACCCTGGATGGCGTAGGCGCCGGCCTTGTCCAGCGGCTCGCCGGTGGCGACATAGGCGGCGATGTCGGCGGCATCGATCGGGGCGAAGGTCACTTCGGAAATGACCAGCTCGCTGTCCAGGCCGCCCGCGCCGACCACCACCACGGCGGTCATCACCTGGTGGGTGCGCCCGGCCAGCCGCGCCAGCATCGCCCGCGCGTCAGCGGCATCGACCGGCTTGCCGAAGACCTCGCCGTCCAGGACCACCTCGGTATCCGAACCAAGCACCCGCGCCTGCCGGTCGTCGGCCAGCACCCGGGCCAGCCCGGCGCGCGCCTTGTCGGCGGCGACCCGGCATACATACTGTTCGGCGCTTTCAGTGGCCGCGCGCTGCTCGACGACCTCCAGGTCAAGGGCCTGGAAGGGGCGTCCGAGTCGGGCCAGCAGCTGGTTGCGTCGGGGGGAGCGGGAAGCAAGATAGAGCATCGGCACAGCATAACCTGACGCCGCCACCTGAATCGTCGGCAACCCGTTACGGAACGCGTACAACCCCGAACAGGCTCACAGCGCGTTCATCGCTACGACACCACCCTCACCGGCACAACAAGGAGATCCCATGCGCCTGACCGCCACCCCGCTGCTGCTTGCCCTGTCCCTCGCCCTTGGAACCTCGATGACTGCTCATGCCGCTCCGTCGTCGCCGTCGATCGCCGCCGCGGCCGAAGGCACCCTGCTGAACATCTCGGCCAACGCCGACGCCACCCGCGTGCCGGACGTCGCCACCCTGTCGGCCGGTGTGGTCACCCAGGCTGCCGACGGCAACAGCGCCATGCGCCAGAACGCCCAGCAGATGGACAAGGTGCTGGCCGCGATCAAGGCCGCCGGCATCGCCGAGCGCGACGTGCAGACCAGCGGCGTCAGCCTCAACCCGCAGTACCGCTATGCCGACAATGAGGCACCGAAGATCACCGGCTACCAGGCCAGCAACACGGTCAGCCTGAAGGTCCGCGACATCGCCAAGCTCGGCAAGGTGCTCGACGCGCTGGCCGCGCAGGGGGCCAACCAGATCAACGGTCCGCAGTTTGAGATCGACCAGCCCGAACCGGTCTATGACGAAGCCCGCCTGGCCGCCCTGAAGAAGGCCCAGGCCCGCGCCCAGACCTATGCCAGATCGCTGGGCCTGCAGGTGCGCCGCATCGTCAGCATCTCTGAAAACAGCAACGGCGGTTTCCGCCCGATGCCGATGATGCGCACCATGGCCGCCGGCGCGGCGATGGACAAGGCTACCCCGGTCGCACCGGGTGAATCGACCGTCTCGGTCAACCTGGACGTGGTGTTCGAACTGGGCCGCTGATCGCGCCCGGCACGGCCGACACAGGCGGGTCCCGCAGGGGCCCGCCTTTTTCGTGTATTCCGGCGGCGTTGGCTGAAGGCCAGCCCAACGCGCATGCCCCTGCCTCTAGGCAGTGGCCGCCATGCCGCGCTACTGATGGACTGCCAGCCGCGTGCGGCAACCCCGCCACGGACCCTGGTGCGTTGAGGACTTCGTCACTGGCATGGAGGTGGACCATGGTTCGTACCTATCCCGTTGCATCCCCGCACTTCGACCCCGCCCGCGTAGCCGCCTGGAGTGCAGCGATCGCCCTGCACCTGCTGGCCTTCCTGTTGCTGCTCATCCCTGCGACCTACCAGGCCGTGCAGGCCCCGCGTGAAAAGACGCCGGTCCGGCTGATCGAGAAGATCCCGCCACCGCCGGCGCCGCCGGTTCCGGTCCCGCCAAAAGAGATCGTCCAGGTGGTACCGAAGCCGCGGACGCAGCCGGTGGTACCGCCACTGCCCGCACCCACCGCGACCGTGGAAGAGACCCAGGGCATCGCATTGCCGGCCGCCGAACCGGCTCCGCCGCAATTGGCGCCCAGCATCGACACCTCCACCCCGTTGGCCGGCGCCCAGCTGCAGTACCGCAGCGCTCCGCCGCCGACCTATCCGATCCAGTCCCTGCGCAACCACGAACAGGGCACGGTGCTGTTGCGGGTGGAAGTGGACACCCGTGGCCAGCCGGTCGCGGTCAGCGTCGAGCGCAGCAGCGGCTCGCGCAACCTGGACCAGGCCGCCCGCCAGCAGGTGCTCAAGCACTGGCGCTTCGAGCCTGCCCAGCGTGACGGCGTGGCGGTTCCGGCCATCGGCATGGTGCCGGTGCAGTTCTCGCTGCCGGACTGAGCGTCCCACCGGCCCGGCCCCGCGCCGGGCCGGCCCCTGCCACTGCCCGACAAATGCGGACATGCCCGGGCCAAGCGTTACTGATTAAGCAAAAATTCACGTCTTCGTCACCTGCTGGAAACCTAGATTGGCGCGTCCCGGTATCGATCCGGCGACAGCCCTCAACGCTACGGTTTTCCAGTTAGGAGAGAAGCTGTGAAACACCCGATCCAACGGCCCGCCAGCCGCCGCCGCACCACCCTGGCATCGTCCATCACCCATATCCTTGCTGGCAGCACCCTGCTGCTGGTCGGCGCCGTGGCTTCTTCCTCAGCCTTTGCACAGGAGCAGGCCACCAACCTCGACCGCATCACGGTCACCGGCTCCAACATCCCGCGCACCAACACCGAGACACCGTCGCCGGTGCAGGTGGTGACCCGCCAGGAAATCGACCGCACCGGCAAGACCACGGTCGCCGAGTACCTGCAGACCCTGACCGCCGACGGCGCAGGCTCCATTCCCAAGACCTTCGGCAACGGCTTCGCCGGTGGCGGCGCCGGCATCTCGCTGCGCGGCCTGGGCGCCGGCTCGACGCTGGTGCTGTTGAACGGCCGCCGCATGGCCACCTACGGCCTGGCCGATGACGGCCAGAAGGTCTTCACCGACCTCAGCACCATCCCGCTCGATGCCGTCGAGCGCGTGGAAGTGCTCAAGGACGGCGCCTCGGCGATCTATGGCTCCGACGCCATCGCCGGCGTCGTCAACATCATCCTGCGCAGCGACTTCCAAGGCGCCATCCTGCGCGGTTCCTACGGCATTTCCGGTGACGGCGATGGCGACGCGAAGAAGGCGACCCTCACTGCCGGCACCGGCGACCTGTCCAGCGATGGCTGGAATGCGTTCTTCAGCCTGGACGTCGGCAAGACCGACGCGATCAAGATCAGCGACCGCAAGAACCGCAAGTGGATCGGCACCGGCGATATCCGGCGCTGGGGTTACGACGCTGCAGACGCGCAGTTCCTGGGCGGTGCCTACCTGTCGGGCGGTACCGCCGGCGGCGTGGGTCCCAATGGCTCGGTGTTCGATGCCACCGGCCATCTGGTTGCCCTGCCGGGCTGCGCCGGGCTGACCACGATTCCCGGGCAGAGTGACGCGACCGCGCAGGCCCAGGGTTGCCTGTGGGATCCGGCGCAGCAGTACCGCGACCTGAGCCCGGAAGAGAAGTACGTGAACGTGTTCGGCCGCGCCAGCTTCGCGTTTGGTGAAGGCGGCGAGGTCTATACCGAGATCGGTTACTCGAAGAAGGAAACGATCTTCAGCAATACGCCATCCGGCGTATCCGGCGGCTGGGGCTACCCTGGCGGCCCGGTCAACGCCAACAGCGGTGCCGGTGCGACCCAGCTGTATGCAGGTCATCCGGACAACCCGCTGCCCACCGCGGCCCGCCTGCGTTACAGCGCGTGGGACGTGGGCCCGCGCGTGACCGACAATACCAATGAGTTCAACCGCTTCCTGGTGGGTGTCAAGGGCAACTGGGGCGACTGGAGCTACGACACCGCCTACCTGCATTCCGGCACCGACCTGGTCAACAAGCGCACGGGTTTCCTGCGTTATGACGCAGTACGCTGCGTGCTGGGCAATCCGGCCTGCCCCTATGGCACCTGGCGCATCGGCGACAATGCCTCGCAGACGCCGCAGTCGGTCTACGATGCCATCAGCCCGACCATCAGCGCGCGTGCCAAGTCGAGCCTGGACATGTTCGACTTCACCATCTCGCGCAGCCTGATGGATCTCAAGGGCGGTCCGCTGGGCCTGGCCTTCGGTACGGAGTGGCGCAAGACGAGCAACAGCCTGACGCCGCAGACCTTCACCGATATCGGCCAGATCATCGGCCTGGGCTACTCGGCCTACGACGGCACGCAGAATGTGTATGCCGGCTACGCCGAACTGTCCGCACCGGTGCTGGAGCAGTTGGAGCTGAGCGCTGCGGTCCGCTACGACAAGTACGAAAGCGGCGAAGGCAAGGCCACGCCGAAGCTGGGCGTGAAGTGGACCCCGGCCGACTGGATCGCACTGCGCGCCAGCTACGCTGAAGGCTTCCGTGCGCCGAACCCGGCCGAGAACGGTGACGGTGGCCTGGCCGCTTTCTCCAACGCCCGCGATCCGGTGCGTTGCGCCATCGACCCGGCCAACGAATGCACCGCGCGCTCAGTGGCGATCATCACGCGGCCGAACAAGGACCTGAAGCCGGAAGAGTCCAAGAGCTACTCGGTGGGCATCGTGCTGCAGCCAACCTCGACCACCTCGCTGACTGTGGATGCGTGGGAAATCAAGCGCACCAACGAAATCGCGCAGGGCAGCACGGCCGACGCCATCGCCGCGGGCAACGTTCTCCGCGATGCCAACAACATCGGCGGAGTCGCCAACAGCGGCACCATCCTGGCCGTCAATACCGCCTACGTGAATGCCAACTCCTCGCGCGTCCGCGGTATCGACACCGACATCCGCCAGACCTTCGACATCGGCCCGGGCCAGCTGGAAATGGACCTGCAGTGGAGCCACGTGCTCAAGTTCGAGCGCACCGAGGGTGATACCACCGTCGACTATGTGGGCACCCACGGCAACTGCGACGTGACCAACTGCATCGGCACGCCGAAGGACCGCATCAACTTCGGCACCACCTGGAAGCAGGGCCCGTGGAGCATCAGCGGCGTGGCCAACTACATCAGCAAGCTGGAGAACAAGGACCGCCGCGGCGGTGACTACCTGGCCTTCTATGAAGACGGCGAGCCGGTAGAGAAGATCTCCTCGTTCACCACCTTCGATCTGTCCGGCCGCTGGAACATCACCGAAGCCTTCGAGCTGAACGCTTCGGTGCAGAACGTGTTCGACCGCATCGCGCCGCTCGACCCGAGCACTTACGGTGCAGTCAATTACAACCCGCTGCACTTCAGTGGTGCGATTGGCCGCTACTTCACTGTCGGCGCCAAGTACACGTTCAAATAATCCCGCTGCTGTGTTTGCTTCGAAGGCCCGGGCTGTTGCCCGGGCCTTCGTCGTTTCCTGGCTGTTCGTTGTCCATGCCGGCTCCCGCACACCCGGCCTTGCAGCCATGTTCACGAGTACATGGCTAGGGTGTGCTCGCGGCATCCGGGCCGCAGGGGATCTCAATGGCCACGACATCGCAACGCCTCGGCCTGCCGGCGTTGACTGCACTGGTAGTCGGCTCGATGGTCGGCGCCGGCATCTTCTCATTGCCGCAGAACGTTGCCCGCAGTGCCGGCCCGGCCGCCGCGATGATCGGCTGGGCGCTGAGCGGTGCGGGCATGCTGATGCTGGCCTTCGTGTTCCAGGCCCTGGCCAACCGCCGTCCGGACCTGGACACCGGCATCTACGCATATGCACGCGAAGGCTTCGGCAACTACATCGGCTTCTCCGCGGCGTGGGGCTACTGGGTCGCTTCGGTACTGGGCAATGCCAGCTTCTTCGTGCTGATCTTCAGCGGCCTGGGCCATTTCATGCCGGTGTTCGGCGAAGGCAACACGCCAGCCGCCGTGGCCGCTTCGTCCGTACTGTTGTGGACCGTCCACCTGCTGGTGCTGCGCGGCCTGCGCACAGCAGCCATCGTCAACGGCCTGGTGACAGTGGCCAAGCTGCTGCCCATCGCACTGTTCCTGGTGCTGGCCGCCGGCGCGTTCCGCATGGAGGTGTTCCGCGCCGACTTCTTCGGCACGCCTGCGCTCGGCGACCTCGGCCAGCAACTGCGCGGCATGATGCTGGTCACCGTGTGGGTGTTCATCGGCATCGAAGGCGCCAGCATCTATTCGCGGCGAGCCGCGCGCCGTGCCGACGTCGGCCGTGCCACGGTGATCGGTTTCCTGGGGGTCTGGCTGCTGCTGGTCCTGGTCAGCCTGCTGTCGATGGGCGTGCTGTCGCAGGCCGAACTGGCCGGGCTGCCCAACCCGTCGATGGCCTACGTGCTGCGCGCCATCGTCGGCGAATGGGGCGCGACGGTGATCATCGCCGGTTCGATCATTTCGGTGCTGGGCGCGCTGCTGGCCTGGGTGCTGCTGTGTGCCGAAGTGCTGTATGCCGCCGCTGGCGACGGCACGATGCCCGCCTTCCTGGGACGCGAGAATGCGCGTGGCGTGCCGGCCAATGCATTGTGGTTGAGCAACGGGCTGATCCAGCTGTTCCTGCTGCTGGTGCTGTTCAATGCGGGCAGCTACACCGGCCTGGTGCTGCTGGCCGCATCGATGAGCCTGGTGCCCTACTTCCTGTCCACCGCGTTCGGCGTGCAACTGGCCTGGCGCGGGCAGTCCTACGCGGGTGAGCCACGCGAGCGCTGGCGCGATTTCGTCGTCGCGCTGCTGGCCAGCGCCTACGCGCTGTGGCTGGTGTATGCCGGCGGCCTGAACAACCTGCTGCTGTCGGTGCTGCTGTACGTGCCCGGCGTTGTTCTGTTTGCGCAGACCCGGCGCCAGCGCGGCGAGCCGGTTTTCACGCGCTGGGAGTGGGCGCTGTTCGGCGCGATCCTGGCAGTAGCGATCGCCACGCTGGCAGCGTTCTGGAAGGGCCGGATCACGCTGTAGCGCCGAGCGCGTGCCCGGCTTGGAGGATGCAGCCGAGCATGGGCTCGCCGCCACAACACGGCAAAAAAAAACCTGCATCTCGCGATGCAGGTTTTGCAAGGTGGCGCCCGAAGTTGGACTCGAACCAACGACCCCCTGATTAACAGTCAAGTGCTCTAACCGGCTGAGCTATTCGGGCAGACGACTAGTATAACCACTCTTCACGCGCGATGGTAGGGGTGATTGGCAATCATTGCGGCAGCCCGATACAGCTGCTCGGCCACCACCAGACGCACCAGCATGTGCGGCAGCGTCAGCGGTCCGATCGACCACTTTTCGTCGGCCAGCGCGGAGACCTCTGGCGAATGCCCTTCCGGGCCACCGATCAGGAACGCCAGGTCCCGGCCCTGCCCGCGCCAATGCTCCAGGCGCTGCGCCAGCTGCTCGGAACTCAACTGCCGCCCCGGCACGTCCAGTGCCACCACGTAAGCGTTCTTCGGCAGCGCGGCGATGACCCGCTTGCCTTCATCCTCGGTGGCACGGCGCGGATCGCGCCCCTTGCCGCGCAGGCCGGGTTCGATTTCCACCAGCTCGAACGGCAGCCAATGCGACAGCCGCTTCTGGTATTCGGCGAACCCCTGCGCGACCCAGCTGGGCGCGCGTTCACCGGTGGCGATCAGGCGGGCTTTCATCAACGGTCCTCCAAAACGTCGACGGCGCCATCGGCGCCGTCGAAGGGATGCGTCAACGTGCGGCTCAGGCCACTTCGTCGTCGCTGGACGGCGGCTGGTCGCCGACGGTCCACAGGCGCTCGAGCGCGTAGAACTCACGCACGCGCGGCAGCATCACGTGGACGATCACGTCGCCCAGATCGACCAGCACCCACTCCGCTTCGCGCTCGCCTTCAACACCCAGCGGCATCACGTCGATGTTCTTGGCGAAGCGCACGACTTCATCGGCAATCGACTTGACGTGGCGGGTCGAAGTGCCCGAAACGACGATCATGTAGTCGGCAACGCTGGACCGGCCGCGCACGTCGATCTCGACCAGGTCCTTGGCCTTCAGGTCTTCGGTGGCTTGGCGGACGCTGGCCAGCAGTTCCGGCACGGACGGCGGCGGGCTGGGCAGATCGACCTTGATGGTCTGGGGCTGGGTCTGGTTGCTCAAAATGGATCGACTCGATAAACGTGGGGGCGATTATACGGGGATGGCGCGGCCGCGCCATTCACGCCGTGGCCGGGCGGTACAGCCCGTGTGCAGCGACATAGTCGGCCACGGCCGGTGGCAGCAGTGCGCGCCAGGGACCGCCAGCGGCAATCTGCGAGCGCACGGCGCTGGCCGATTCCTCGCGCAGTGGGTGGTGCAGGCGCAGGATGCGCCCGGCCGGGCTGGCGAACAGGGCCTGCTCATTGTCGGCCCAGCGCCCTTGCAGGGCGCGCCCCAGCTCGCCATCGATCGACGCCTGCAACGGACTGCCCGGCCGTTCGGCCACCACGAAGTGGGCCAGACCGAACAGGGCCTCCCATTCATGCCAGCCGGACAGCCCCAGCAGGCTGTCGGCGCCCACCAGCCAGGCCAGCGGCCGGCTCGGGCCCAGCTCGCCACGCAGCTCGCGCAGCGTGTCGACGGTGTACGACGGGCGACCGGGGCAGCGGGTGGCACGTTCCAGTTCGCGACGGTCCAGCAGCAGCCCCGGCTCGTCGCCGATGGCCAGCGACAACATCGTGCAGCGCTGCTCAGCAGTGGCACCGGGCACCGCGCGGTGCGGCGGATCGGCGGCCGGCAGCATGCGCACGGCGACCTGCAGTTCATCACGGGCCGCACGCGCGATCGCCAGGTGCCCGAGGTGCACCGGATCGAAGGTGCCCCCGTAGTAGATCCGCAGGCTCATCACTCAGGCCCGCACCAGCAGGCGCACGGCACGCGGCTCGGCCACGGCCACCAGCAGGCGTTCCAGCGCCAGCCAGGCGTCGCCGTCAGCGCGCCCCTTGGCAATGCGGTCGACCAGCCCCGCCTCGGCCACGAAGCGCTCCCAGCGCTTGCCTTCCGGGTGCCGCTGCAGCGCGCGCTTGTAAGGCGCCTGCCGCGATTCCCAGATGCCGCGCGATTTCATTTCAGCGGCCAGGTTGCCACCACGCGCCTGCACGCGGGCCAGGCCCGCGCCCGCCAGCAGCTCGCGGATCACGATCGGCATCAATGCGGCCACCGCCTCCCCTTCACCGCGCAGGCCGGCCAGCATGCGCAGCACCGCCGGCGGCTGGCCGGAGAACGTCGCCTCCACCAAGCGGAACACGTCGTAGCGGGCAGCGTCAGCCACCAGCGACTCCATCCGTTCCACATCCAACGGCTGGCCGTCGGCCAACAGCGCCAGCTTGTCGATTTCCTGGGCGGCGGCCAGCAGGTTGCCCTCCAACCGCTCGGCCAGGCGCTGCACGGCAGCCGGGTCGGCACGCAGGCCCTTGCCGCGCAGGCGGCGCTCGATCCAGTCCGGCAGTTCATGCGGCTTGATCGCCCATGCCACCGACAGCACGCCGATGCGGTTGACCGCCTCGGCCCACTTGCCCTGGTGGGCCTTGCTCCATTCATTGGCGGTGATCATCAACACCACGTCCGGCGCCGGGTTGGCGCAGAACTGGCTGATCACCTCGGCGCCCTCCTTGCCCGGCTTGCCGCTGGGCAGGCGCACCTCGACCAGGCGGCGGGCGCTGAACAGGCTGGGCGCATTGAAACTGGCGTCAAGCTGGTTCCAGTCGAAATCACGCCCGTCGGCGTCGAACACTTCGCGTTCGCCGATGCCCGAGGCGCGCGCACGCGCGCGGATGGCATCTGCGGCCTCCAGCACGCGCAGTGTTTCCGGGCCTGCGATCAGGTATACCGGCGCCAACGCCGTGTCAGCGCCCTGGCTGGCCAGCTGCTCCGGACGCAGTTCCATCGTCGCTGCCGCTCAGTGCTTGACGGCGGCGGCCGGCTCTGCCGGCACCGCGCCCTCGATCGGCTTGGCCTTCGGCGCGGACAGGCTGCCCCCCTTCTCGATCTCGGCGCGGACCACGCTGTCGATACGGCGGATGATCGAGGCGGACATTTCCCGGCGCAGCTCCGTGGCCAGGATTTCGCGTTCGGTGGTGGTGCCGGTGGCGTCGGTCGGCGGCGACACGTAGTCGCGCGACAGTTCGATCACCTGCTGCGGCACCAGTTCGCTGCCATCCTCGCGGCGGAAGATGAAGATCACCGCATAGCGCAGGCTGTACTCCTGCGCACGACCTTGCGAGTCGATGGCGATCGGGAGGTCACCCCAGCGCTCGGACAACACCTGCAGCTGGGTACTGGGTTCCTTGCTGTCCTCATCGGCCAGCCTGGCACCGGAGGCCAGCAGGCTGCGATTGAGCAGCTTGACCAGTTCACTGTACGGGGCGGTGGAGACCACCTTCACCGGGGCGGTGTCGGTCGGCAGCATCAGCTTGTTGCGCAGATGGAAGCCGCAGCCGGCAAGGCCGAGGACAAGAACGAGGGCAAGCAGGATTCGGGTCATGGAGACAGTCTGGCGGAGCCGGGCGATCACGGCAACACACAGCGTGCCCGAAGCCGCGTGAATGCAGGGCCATCAAGCACCCGGCCCTGCTTCTGGAAAGGCACCGGCCACCGCGCGGGTGGCCGGTGCGAGGTACATCAGGCGGCGACGATGTTCACGATCTTGCCCGGGACGATGATGATCTTGCGCACCGTCAGGCCTTCCATGAACCTGGCCGCGTTGGGCTCGGCCAGCGCCAGCGCCTCGACCTGCTCGCGCGCGGCATCGGCCGCCACCTCGATGGTGCCGCGCAGCTTGCCGTTGACCTGCACCGCCAGGGTCAGCGCATCGCGTACCAGCGCACTGCTGTCGGCCTGCGGGAACGGCTGGTCTTCCAGCAGCGTCTCGCCATGGCCAAGCACCTGCCAGAGGGCGTGGCTGGCATGCGGCGTGATCGGGTTCAGCAGCAGCACGACGGCCTGCAGCGCTTCCTGGCGCACCGCGCGGCCCTGCTCGCTGTCGTCCTCGAACCTGGCCAGCGCGTTCATCAGCTCCATCACCGCTGCGATGGCGGTATTGAAGCTGTGGCGGCGGCCGTAGTCGTCACCGACCTTGCCGATGGTTTCATGGGTCTTGCGGCGCAGCGCCTTCTGGTTGGCATCCAGTGCTGCAACGTCCAGCGCCGGGGCGGCACCGTCGGCAGCATGCTTCTGCACCTGGGCCCACAGGCGGCGCAGGAAGCGCGCCATGCCGTCCACGCCGGCCTCGTTCCACTCCAGCGACTGCTCCGGCGGCGCGGCGAACATCGAGAACAGGCGCACGGTGTCGGCGCCGTACTTGCCGACCATCGCCTGCGGGTCCACGCCGTTGTTCTTCGACTTGGACATCTTCTCGGTGCCACCGACCACCACCGGCTGGCCGTCGGCGATCAGGGTGGCGCCGGTGATGCGGCCGCGCTCGTCACGCTGCACTTCCACATCGGCCGGGTTGATCCAGTCCTTCGAACCGTCCGGATTCGGGCGGTAGTAGGTCTCGGCGATCACCATGCCCTGGCACAGCAGGTTGCGCGCCGGCTCGTTGCTGTCCACCATCCGCGCGTCGCGCAGCAGCTTGTGATAGAAGCGGAAATACATCAGGTGCAGGATCGCGTGCTCGATGCCACCGATGTACTGGTCGACCGGCAGCCAGTAGTTGCCGCGCTTGTCGACGGCGTCACGGGCACCCGGCGAGGTGTAGCGGGCGTAGTACCAGCTCGACTCCATGAAGGTGTCGAAGGTGTCGGTCTCGCGCTCGGCGGCGCCACCGCATTCCGGGCAGGTGGTCTTGCGCCATTCCGGGTCGGTCTTGATCGGCGAACCGGTCCCGGAGAACGCCACGTCCTCCGGCAGTACCACCGGCAGCTGCTCCTCCGGCACCGGCACCGCACCGCACTTGGCGCAGTAGATCACCGGAATCGGGCAACCCCAGTAGCGCTGGCGGCTCACGCCCCAGTCGCGCAGGCGGTAGTTGACGCGGCGCTGGCCCTGGGCCTTGCGCTCGAAACGTTCGGCCAGCGCTTCGAACGCGCCCTGGAAGTCCAAGCCGTCGAATTCGGCCGAGTTGACCAGTTCGAAGGCACGGTTCTTGTCGCTGTACCAGTCCTGCCAGCGGCTGCCGTCCCAGTTGCGTTCTTCTTCAGTACGCGGGTCCTTCAGCGCGATGACCTGCTTGATCGGCAGGCCGTACTTGTTGGCCACTTCATTGTCGCGCTGGTCATGGCCCGGCACCGCCATCACCGCACCGGTGCCGTAGCCCATCAGCACGAAATTGGCGACCCACACCGGGACCGGCTCGCCGGTGACCGGGTGCAGCGCGCGCAGGCCGGTGTCCATGCCGCGCTTTTCCTGGGTCTCCAGCTCGGCCTCGGACACACCGCCCTGCTTCAGGTCGGCCAGCATCGCGGCCAGTTCCGGGTTGTTCTTCGCTGCGTGCAGCGCCAGTGGGTGTTCGGCGGCGATCGACACGAAGGTCACGCCCATCACCGTGTCCGGGCGGGTGGTGAACACGCGCAGCGGATCCAGCACGCCACCATCGACGTCGCGCACGTCGAACTGGATTTCCAGGCCCTCCGAGCGGCCGATCCAGTTGCGTTGCATGGTCTTGACCGATTCCGGCCAGCCGTCCAGCTCGTCCAGGCCATCCAGCAGTTCCTGGGCGTAGTCGGTGATGCGCAGGAACCACTGCGGGATCTCACGCTTCTCCACCAGCGCACCGGAGCGCCAGCCGCGGCCGTCGATGACCTGCTCGTTGGCCAGCACGGTCTGGTCGACCGGGTCCCAGTTCACCACCGCGTTGCGGCGATAGGCCAGGCCCTTGCGCATCAGGCGGGTGAACATGCGCTGCTCGTGGACGTAATAGTCCGGACGGCAGGTGGCGAACTCGCGCGACCAGTCGATGGCATAGCCCAGCGATTTCAGCTGGCTGCGCATGTGGTCGATGTTCTTGTAGGTCCACGCCGCCGGCGCGGTCTTGTTCTTGATCGCGGCGTTTTCCGCCGGCAGGCCGAACGCGTCCCAGCCCATCGGCTGCAGCACGTTGTGGCCGGTCATGCGCTTGTAGCGGCTGATCACGTCGCCAATCGTGTAATTGCGCACGTGGCCCATGTGCAGCGCACCGGACGGGTACGGAAGCATCGACAGGCAGTAGTACTTCGGCTTGTCCGAGGTCTCGTCGACCTCGAAGGCACGGGTGGCGTCCCAGTACTGCTGGGCGGCGGATTCAACCTGCTGCGGGTCGTAGGCGTTGGTTTCAGCGCTGGTCATGGAACACGCGGATGCGGCGGCAAAGCGGTACAGCGTACCGCAGTGCGGCAAACGTCTCCAATCCTGCCTGCTGGGGGTGGGCGCCGCGATGCCCCGGGAGCCGTCTCAGCGTTGGCGCGACAGCGGCAGTGCGGTGGCCAGCCAGGCCACCCAGCAGGCGAACGCCAGCCGTTGTGCCAGCGGCGCCGGCAGGACGCCCTGCAGGGCAAACGCGGCCACCGCAGCCAGCATGCCGCAGCCCAGGGCCAAGGCGCCCAGGGCGCGGCCATGCGCCTGACGCAGCTGTGTCGTGCCCAGCAACAGGGTTCCGGCGACGAAGCCCAGCACCCAGATCATCCAGGCACTGGCATGCAGCTGGCTGGCCGGCCCATGCAGATCGTCCACGTCCAGCGGCAGCAAGCCCATCGCGGCAAAGCCCAGGCCAGCCAGCAGCAGCATCTGGCTGCCGACCCTCGATGCCCAGCCGGCAGTGGCGGGCAGGCTGCGGCGCAGGCGCTCAGCCACCACCGCGGCGAGCACGCCGGGCAGCACAAATCCAAGCAGATTGAAGGCCAGCGCATGCGGTACACCCCGCGCACCCAGCAGCGCCACCGGGTGGCGCGCCTGTGCATAACCCTCCAGGCCGGCACCGAAGCCAGACACAGCCAGGACGAACACGACTGCAGCAAGCAGTCCCAACCAACGATCAAGCCGGACCATGGACATTGCGCGCAGTCACCCGGAAAAGAATGGATCAGCGCATTGTCGCGGCAGCGACGCGGTGCGCCAAGCGCGCGACCGAGGCCGGGTGCTTCCGGCGCACCGCGACCACTACGCCGGTCAGCTCCGGAAAGCGGGTGATCCACGAGCTGTACTGCGTGCCACGCCCCCGAGGCCGTCGCGCGCGATGTGATGGCAGGGTTGAGACGGACATCGATCGTCACCATAGAATCGGTCTCCAGATGCCAAGCGATGCTTTCCCCATGACCGAGACGACCTACGTATTCGACGCCACCACTGCGACCTTCGAGGCCGAAGTCCTGCAGAAGTCGCTGCAGACGCCGGTGCTGGTCGACTTCTGGGCCACCTGGTGCGGGCCGTGCAAGACCCTCGGCCCGATGCTGGAAAAGCTGGCTGCCGAGTACAACGGTGCGTTCGAGCTGGCCAAGGTCGATGTCGACAAGGAACAGCAGATCGCTGCGGCCTTCCAGATCCGCTCGGTGCCGACCGTGTTCCTGGTCAAGGGCGGCCAGCTGGTGGACGGCTTCCCCGGCGCCATTCCGGAAGGCCAGCTGCGTGAGTTCCTGGCCCAGCACGGCATCGTACCGGCCGATGTGGGCGATGCTGTCCCCGAAGATGACACCCCGCTGGATCCGCAGGCGCAGGTCGATGTGCTGCGTGCGCAGATCGCCGCCGAGCCGGACAAGGATGAACTGAAGCTCGACCTGGCCCTGGCCCTGCTGCAGATCGGTGGCGTGGACGAGGCAGGCACCCTGATCGACGGCCTGCCTGCCAACCTGGCCACCGACGACCGCGCCGTGCGTGCCCGCGCCCGCCTGGCCTTCGCCGCCGCGCTGAAGGATGCACCGGCCGCCGAGGTACTGGACGCACGCATCGCCGCTGACGGCAAGGACCTCAAGGCCCGCCACCTGCGCGGCGTGCAACTGCTGCTCGGCGGTCATGACGAGGCCGCGCTGGCCCAGTTCCTGGAAATGCTGCGGATCGACCGCGGATTCGAGGAAGGCCTGCCGCGCAAGGCGCTGATCGACGCCTTCAATGTGATCTCCGACGAGGATCTGGTCGGCCAGTACCGCCGCAGGATGGCGTCGCTGCTGTTCTGAACGGGAACCCGCTCCGTTCAGAATCCCTGCACTGAACGCGGGCAATAATGCCCGCGCTGGTGGCCACGCGGTCGCCACGATCCGTTCGGGGGGATGAGGTCGGGGCCATGGGGTCTTGCAGCTGCACCCCCGCATTGCCGGGATTGCAAACTGTGACCGTCGTCCGCTCTCTGTCGTTCGCCATGCATTTAACGGGCGCTCTGCTCTGCGCCCTCTTCCTGATGCCCGCCATTGCCGGCGCCCAGGACTGGAACTACCGGGTCCGGCCCGGCGATACCCTGTGGGACCTGGGCGGGCTCTACCTGAAGCCCTCGGTACGCTGGCAGCAGCTGCAGCAGCACAACCGCATCGACAACCCCTACCAGTTGCCGCCGGGCCAGCTGCTGCGCTTCCCGATCAGCTGGCTGCGCACCGAACCGGCGCCGGCCCGGGTGCTGTCCGTGCGCGGCAAGGTCGCGCTGGCAGGCGCCGATGGCACGGCGACCCGCGCGCTCCAGGCCGGCGAACAGCTGCATATCGGTGACACCGTGGAGACCGAAGGCGATTCCAGCATCACCCTGGAATTCGCCGATGCCTCGCGCCTGCAGCTTCGCGAGTACTCGCGCCTGCGCCTGGACCAGCTGAGCCGTTACGGCCACACCGGCATGGTCGACACCCGACTGCGCCTGCAGCAGGGGCGAGCCAGCAACCGGGTGACGCCGGCGCGCGGCCCCGCCTCGCGTTACATCATCGATGCGCCCACCGCGACCAGCAGCGTGCGCGGCACGGTGTTCCGGGTCAGCGCCGGGGATAACGGGCACGTCGGTGCCACCGAGGTCCTGCAGGGCAAGGTGCAGGTCGGCAACTCCCATGGCCAGCGCCTGGTCCGGCCGGGCCAGGCGACCCGCAGCAGCAGTGCCGATGCGGCGCCCGCTGCGGTCTCCGCACTGCTGCCGGCGCCGGCGCTGCGCAATGACGCGCTGCGCCTGGCGCCGCTGCCGACCGTGCTTGCCTGGGAACCGGTCAATGGCGCCGATCATTACCGGGTGGAAGTGGTGCAGGCGGCAACGCCGGAGATCCTGCTGTTCGCCGCCACCACCGCCGACACCCGGCTGGCGATCGGCGATCTGCCGCCTGGCCAACTGCGCATCCTGTTGCGCGCGGTCGACGCCCAGGGGGTCGAAGGCCTGGATGCCAGCGCCGATTTCGAGCTCGGTGACCAGCCACCACCGCCGCTGACCGTATCGCCGCTGCATGGGCAGACGATCAACAGCGACCGCCCGCGTTTCCGCTGGAGCCAGGCCCCCGGTGCGCGCAGCAGCGTCCTGCAGATCGCCACCGAACCCAGCTTCCTGCAGCCCCTGCAGGAGCAGGCCACCCATGCGACCGACCTGCGCCTGGCGCAACCGCTGCCGCCCGGCCAGTACTACTGGCGCGTGGCCTCGCGCGATGGCGAAGGCCGACAGGGCCGCTATGGCCAGGCGTTGCCGCTGCAGCTGAGCAACGAACCGGTGGACCCGGCCCTGCAACCACCCGAGGCCGCACACGGCGAGCTCACGCTGCGCTGGCAGGCCGGCAGCGAGGGCCAGCGCTACCGGGTGCAGGTGGATCGCCGCGGCGACTTCAAGGCACCGCTGGTCGACGAAACCGTGGACCAGCCGCAGGTGAGCTTCAAGCGCCCGTGGAGCGGCACCCTGCATGTACGCGTGCAGTACATCGACGATGACGGCCACGCCAGCGCGTTCTCGCCTGCCCAGCAGGTCCCGCTGCCGTGCCGCCTGTGCTACGGCGCGGGTGGCGGCGCCCTGCTGCTCTGGTTGTTGTTGTGAGGCGCTCGCCGCTGCCATGGTCGAAGCGGATCCTGCTGGCCCTGCTGGCCGGCGTGCTGACCATCGTGGCCAGCCAGGGACAATGGCTGTGGCGGCAGGACGAGGCGGCCTATGACGCGCTGGTCGGCAACTGGGATTACCGCCCCGATCCCAGCGTGCTGATCGTCGCCATCGACGAAGGCAGCCTGCAGCGCATCGGCCAGTGGCCCTGGCCCCGCTCGGTGCATGCACGCCTGCTTGACCGCCTGACCGATGCCGGCGCCGAACGCGTCGCGCTGGACCTGATGCTGTCCGAACCGGATCGCCGTGACAGCCGACAGG
Source organism: Stenotrophomonas sp. T8 (assembly GCF_051853085.1). Taxonomy (NCBI): domain Bacteria; kingdom Pseudomonadati; phylum Pseudomonadota; class Gammaproteobacteria; order Lysobacterales; family Lysobacteraceae; genus Stenotrophomonas; species Stenotrophomonas sp. T8. The sequence goes on from NZ_CP195329.1 coordinate 2,815,470, forward strand.
ATGATCAACTGGCGGCCGCCATCCGACGCAATGGCCGGGTGGTGCTGCCGGTGCTGGCCGCACCGGCGGCCGGCGACCGCATGGCCGAGGAGATGCTGCCGATCCCACAGATCGCTGCCAGTGCTGCCGCCATCGGCCACACCGATGTCGAGGTGGATGGCGACGGCGTCGCCCGTGGCGTCTATCTGCACGCAGGTATCGGCCAGCCGCACTGGCCGGCACTGGGCCTGGCACTGGCCGACCTGCCTGCCGGTGCCGTACGCGGCCTGCCCGATCCCGACCCGGAACTGGGCTCGCCCTATCAATGGCGTCGCGACGATTACGTTCGCGTGCGCTACGCCGGCCCCCCCGAGCGGCTGCCGCAGGTGTCCTATGCGGACGTTCTCGATGGCCACGTGGACATGGCGATGCTGCATGGCCGCCGCATCGTAGTTGGCATGACGGCCAGCGGCATCGCGCCCCGCCTGCTGACCCCGACCACCCGCGAGTTCTGGATGAGCGGCAGCGAGTACCAGGCCAACATCACCTCGATGCTGCTGCAGCACAGGCAGATCGATGTTCTACCGCATGCCTGGCAGCACGCCATCAGCGGTGTGCTGGTGGCGCTGTGCGTGATCCTGCTCGGCCTGCGCCTGCCCTGGCTGGTCGCGCTGTGTTCGTTGCCGATGCCTGCCCTGCTGAGCTGGCTGCTGCTGCGCACGAGTGACCTGTGGTGGGCGCCGGCCAGCGCGATGCTGGGCGTGACGCTGGCACTGCTGGTCTGGGCGGTGTGGCGGATCTCGGCCTGGCACCGCCAGGCCAACCGCGACGCCCTTACCGGCCTGGGCAACCGCCTCCGCTTCGAGCAGTCGCTGCAGCAGGAATGTGATGCAGCGCGGCGCAGCGGCAAGCCATTGAGCCTGGCGCTGATCGACGTCGACCACTTCAAGCGCCATAACGATCGCCACGGGCACCAGGTCGGCGACCGCGTGCTGCGTGATGTCGCCCGCCTGATCGGCGCCCATGCGCGCCGCCCGCGCGACATGGCGGCACGCTACGGTGGTGACGAATTCGCGCTGGTGCTGCCGGATACACCGGCCGAGGGCGCACGCCAGGTGATCGAGGACCTGATTGCCTGCGTGCGCGCCTTGCCGGCGCCGGGCGATGGCAGCGACGATACCGTCACGCTCACCATCGGCGTATTCACCCGCGTGCCCGACGGCGAACTGCAGCCCCACCATTTCGTGGAAGGCGCCGACACCGCCCTTTATCAGGCCAAGGCCAACGGCCGCGACGGGTACATGATCGACGGCCCATGAGGCAGGACATGCACGCCGCCGTAGGACACACGCCCGGGGTGCAACATACGCATGCGAATGGTTAGACTGGGCGCCTCGCCTCGCGCCCCCGGACCCGCATGAACGCCCGCCTGTTCCGCTTCGGCATCAACCTGTGGCCACCGTTCCTGTTCACCGGCATCCATGTCACCCGCATCACGCCCGATTACCGGCAGATCGACGTCGAGCTGCGGCTGCGCCCGTGGAACCGCAACTACGTCGGCACGCATTTCGGCGGCAGCCTGTTCGCGATGACCGACCCGTTCTGGATGCTGGGCCTGCTGCACATCCTCGGCCGTGACTACTACGTGTGGGACCGGGCCGGTGCGATCGATTTCCTCAAGCCTGGCCGGGGCACGGTGCGCACCTCGTTCCGCATCGACGATGCGCTGCTGGCCGAACTGCGTGCCGAAGCAGCGGGCGGCGAGAAGTTGCTGCGCTGGTTCAGCAACGACGTCGTCGACGACAGCGGCGAGGTGGTCGCCCAGGTGCGCAAGCAGGTCTATCTGCGGTTGAAGCCACACGCGCGCTGATCCGGCGCGGGCGCTGTCCTCTGCTGCCCTGCCAGGGAGGCTCCGATGCGCCCGTATGCGCGTGTGCACCTGCGGAGCGAAGGCAGCCGCGAGGATGACGGGGACAGCGCGCACTGGCCGCCGCTGCTCAGTCGCGCGCGGCGGCGGCCGGGGCGTCCCCCGCCACCATCGGTACCGACAACCATGGGCTCTCGTCGGTGCTGCGCGGCGCTGAGCGCCGCGGTACCTGCAGGCGGCGGCCATCGGCCGACAACTGCGGTGTCCGCACCTGCGAGCGGAACTGGGCAGGCAAGCGCTTCAGCGCATCCACAGGGTCCTCGGCCTGCTGTCGCAGCCAGCGTTGCGCACCGATCAGCCGCACCATCGCGGCAGCATCCTGGGGCCGTGACGAATAGGCCGGATAGGCCGGGCCCGCGATATCGGCCAGCACGCACCCCATGATGTTCGACAGGCAGCCGAAGTCATGCTGCGGCGGTGCCGGCACCGGCAGCGGGCGATCCGCCTCCAGCGCGGTCATCGCCGCCGCGCCACAGGCCCAGCCCAGGTTGCCCGCCACACGCGCCAGGGTGCTGCTGCGATCGAGTACCAGCACACCACCGAACTCCTGCGCCGAGGTTTCGATCGCAGCCCTGCTCATCGCATACTCGCCCTGCATCGCACGGCACAGGCTCTGTTCGGCGGCCCGCATCGGCTTCATCGCCTGCTCGCATTCCGCAGGCAGCGGCTGGTCGGCCGGCAGTTCAACCAGCATGTCGGCCAGCAGCTGGGCATTGGCCTGCACCAGGCTGGCACCGATGATGCTCTCCACCAGGTAGCTGCCGCCCGTCACCAGCCGGCGGCCCAGCTGCAGCCCGCGGCAACTGCCACGCAGCGCACCGTCGATATCACCCTGCACATAGGCCAGCGCGCGTGCGCTGGTGGCGTCGATCACCAAGCCATAGGTCGGCATCGGCACGAGGATGCCTTCGCCTTTGGGCCGGAACGGCGACACGAAGTGATCCGCATCGGCCAGCTGGTCCAGGCGCGCATGCAGCTGCTGGTGGCCAGCGTGGGCATCGACGAAGCGCTGCGGGTCCGCGCGCACCTGGGCGAGGCAGTCACTGGCGGTCGGTCCGCAGCTGGCCGAAGGCCGTGATTGCAGCTCGACGTGGTCCTCTGCCAGCTGCGGACGGGCGCCGCCATTGCCGCGCGGATCCGCCTCCCAGCGCTGTACGTCCCGGACCAGCGCCTGATCGCGCTGGCCCGGGTCGAGATCGTCGAACGCGAGTGTCCACAGCAGCGCAAAGCCGTTGCGGCCATCAGCGGGCAGGCGGGCCTGCAACCGCTGCTGGGCCTGCAGCCGTGATTCCGGCACGGGCCACATGCGCGAGGCACACCACGCCACGATGGCCAGCACCAGCAGTCCTGCCAGGGCCCAGCCCAGTCCGCGCAGAATCTTCAACACAGCTTCCCTTCCATGCATCGTTGCCGCAGTCGATCCCCCAGCGTAATCGACCGGCTGTGGCCGCTACAATGCGCGCATGTCGCTCGAAGCCCCCGCCCTGGTCCCCCGCCCCTCCCTGCAGCGCCTGTTCCTGACCGGCCTGCTGACCCTGCTGCCGATCTGGCTGACCTGGGTCGTGGTCAAGTTCGTGTTCGTGCTGCTGTCGGGCATTTCCAGCCCATTGGTGGTGCCGCTTTCCGAGCAGATCGCGACAAGCTTCCCGCATTACCTCGGCTGGGTCCGTGCCGAGTGGATCCAGAACACCATCGCCCTGCTCGCCACCCTGCTGGTGATCCTGGCAGTGGGCGTGGCCAGCCGCCGCGTGCTCGGCCAGCGCCTGCTGCGCTGGGTCGGCGCGGTGATCAAGCGCATTCCGCTGGCCAGCATCATCTACGACAGCGCCAAGAAGCTGCTGGACATGCTGCAGACCGAGCCGGGCAGCACCCAGCGCGTGGTGCTGATCGATTTCCCGCACCGCGACATGAAGTCGGTCGGGCTGGTCACCCGCGTGATCAAGGAACAGGGCACCGACCGTGAACTGGCCGCGGTGTACGTGCCAACCACGCCGAACCCGACCTCGGGTTACCTGGAGATCGTGCCGGTGGAGCTGCTGACCCCGACCGACTGGACCGTCGACCAGGCCATGAGCTTCATCATTTCCGGCGGTGCCGTCGCACCGTCCAGCGTTCCGTTCACGCGCGCAGGCGAACGCAGCCAATGACCACCGCGGCGCCAATCGAGCGCCCGCTGCAGGACCGCGCGGTCCTGCTGTTCATCGTGCTGGCCGCGTTCTTCTGCGGCAACGCCGTGCTGGCCGAACTGATCGGGGTGAAGATCTTCGCGCTGGAAGACACCCTCGGCATTGATCCGCTGAACTGGAACCTGTTTGGCCAGACCGGTTCGCTCAGCTTCACCGCCGGTACCCTGCTGTGGCCGGTGGTGTTCATCATGACCGACACGATCAACGAATTTTTCGGCAAGCGCGGCGTGCGCTTCATCTCGTGGTTGGCCGTGGTGCTGATCGCCTATGGCTTCCTGTTCGCCTTCGCAGCGATCTCGCTGGCGCCGGCCAGCTGGTGGGTCACCTCGATGGACGGCCACGGCGTGCCGGACTACCAGGCGGCATTCGCAGCGGTGTTCGGCCAGGGCATGTGGACCATCGCCGGTTCGCTGGTGGCCTTCCTGCTCGGCCAGCTGATCGACGTGGCCGTGTTCCACCGCATCCGCCAGGCCACCGGCGAGCGCCACGTGTGGCTGCGTGCGACCGGATCCACCGCGATCTCCCAGGTGGTGGACAGCTTTGTAGTGATCTGGATCGCCTTCGTGCTCGGCCCGCAGCACTGGCCGACCTCACTGTTCCTGGCCGTCAGCAGCGTCAACTACATCTACAAGATGGGCTTTGCGGTTGCCTTGATTCCACTGCTGTACCTGATGCGGCGTGCGATCACCCGCTACCTGGGCGCAGACAGGGCCGCCGCGCTGCGCGCCGCCGCCGCGGCTGACTGAAGCCCCAGCGACGGCAAGCTGACTGCGCCTTCACGCTGGCCGTACGCGGCCGGATCGTGCAAGCTCCACGGTCTGTGTTCCACGGAAGCTCCTGATGCCGCATCACACCCGCGCCCTGGCCGCCGCCATTGCCGCGTTGTTCCTGTTCAGTGCCGTACCGTCGGCCGAAGCAGCGAAGAAAAAGGCCAGCCGCCCTGCCGCCGCGCAGACCCGCCAGGCTGCCAAGCCCAAGGCCAGGCCCGCCCGCGTCACCGCGCCGGCGCGTGGCAGCTCGGCGCGCCGCGCCGCGCCGCGCCCGGTCGCCCCGGCCCGGGCCGTACCCAAGCAGGTGCAGCTGGAGCGCCTGTACGACGAGTACTGGGATGCCTCGATGCGGTTGAACCCGCTGCAGGCCACCTTCCAGGGCGAGGCCCGCTACAACGACCAGCTGCCCAACATCCTGTCCGCCGCCTGGCGCCAGCAGTCGCACGACTTCACCACGCAATGGCTGGGCAAGGTCGAGAAGCTCGGCAGTGACGGCCTGCAGGGCCAGGACCTGCTCAGCTACGAGATCTTCGTGCGCGACGCGCGCGCATCACTGGCCGCCGAGCGCTACCCGAGCTGGATGATGCCGATCAGCCAGTACTACAACATCGGCAGCATCATGGCGATCCTCGGCTCCGGTGCGGGCGCACAGCCATTCAACACCGTGCAGGACTACGACACCTGGTCACGCCGTTCGCTGGGCATTCCCGAGCTGTTCGACCAGGCCATCGACAACATGCGCCAGGGCATGAAGGCCGGCGTGGTGCAACCACGCGACCTGATGGAAAAAGTGCTGCCGCAGCTGGATGCGGTGATCAAGCCCACCGCCGAGGAAAGCATTTTCTGGTCGCCGATCCGCACCATGCCGAACACCATCCCGGCTGAGGACAAGGCGCGCATCAGCGCCGAATACAAGCGCATGATCGAGCTGCGCATCATGCCGGCCTACCGTGCCCTGCGCGGCTTCATCGCCACCGAATACCTGCCGGCCACACGCACCAGCAGCGGCCTGGGCGCATTGCCCGATGGCCAGGCCTGGTACGCCAACCTGATCGTGCAGACCACCGCCAGCGACCAGACCGCCGCACAACTGCATGCGCTGGGCGAACAGCGCGTGCAGGAACTGCAGGCGCAGATCGCCACGGTGATGAAGGACGCCAAGCTGCGCGGCTCTCCCACCAAGCTGCTGCGCAGCATGCGCAACGACCGCCAGTTCCAGTACGGCGACGCCAACGCGCTGATCAACCGCTACCGCCAGGTGCAGCAACAGGTCAGCGCACGCCTGCCGCAGGTGCTGGATACCTTGCCGCAGGCACCGCTGGAGGTCCGTGCGGTGGAACCGGAACGTGCACTGACCGCCGCCGCTGCCGCCTATCAGCCGTCGGCGGCCGGTCAACCGGGCGTGCTGTACATCAACACCCGCGACCTGCCCAGCCGAAAGCGCTGGAACGTGCCGGTGCAGTACCTGCATGAAGCGATCCCGGGCCACCACGTGCAGCTGGGCCTGCAGCAGGAGCTGGCCAAGCTGCCACGCTTCCGCCGCCTCGGTGGCGATCTCGCCTTCGTCGAAGGCTGGGGCCTGTACGCAGAAACGCTGGGCGAGGATCTGGGCATCTACACCGATCCCTACGACCGCATCGGCTACCTGTACTCGCGCCTGCTGCGCGCCGCCCGCGTGGTGGCCGACACCGGCGTGAACGCCCAGGGCTGGAGCAAGCAGCAGGCTGTCACCTACCTGCAGAAGACCGTGGACATGAGCAGCGACGATGCCAACGCCGAAGTCGAGCGGATCATGGCCCAGCCCGGCCAGGCGCTGTCGAATGTCGCCGGCCTGACCACCATCGTTGCCCTGCGCGACAAGGCCAAGGCACGCCAGGGCGCCGCCTTCGACCTGCGCCGCTTCCACGCCGAACTGCTGAAGGACGGCTCGATGCCGCTGGACGTGCTTGACCGCAAGATGGAACGCTGGATGGTTCAGCCGGCCAGCACTACGCCCACGCCTTCTCCTTGACCCCTCCGGAGCCACCATGCGCCCTGCCGTCGCCCTGTTCGCCGTCGTGCTGGGCCTGCTGCCTTCAACGGGTATCGCCGCACCGGTGCTGACGCCACCGGATGCGGGCATCGACGGGCTGATGCAGGCCTACGACGGCCAGGTACCCGGTGCTGCAGTCCTGGTGCTGCACGACGGGCAAGCGGTGTTCCGCCGTGGCTACGGCCTGGCGGTGGTGGAGGACGGCACTGCGGTCACCCCGGCCAGCAACTTCCGGCTGGCCTCGGTCAGCAAGCAGTTCACCGCTGCGGCGGTGCTGCTGCTGGTGGAGGATGGCCGGCTTGGGCTGGATCAACCCGCCCGGCAGTGGCTGCCCGAACTGCCACCGGCTGCCGCGGCCATCACGATCCGCCAGCTGCTCTCGCACACCGGCGGCCTGCTCGACTACGAAGACCTGATGGATCCGGCTGACACTCGGCAGGTGCATGACGCCGATGTGCTGACCCTGCTGTCACGCCAGGACCGGCTGAAGTTCGCGCCGGGCACGCAGTACCACTACAGCAACAGCGGCTATGCGCTGCTGGCACTGATCGTCGGCCGTGCCTCCGGCCTGGATTTCGCAGCCTTCCTGCAACAGCGCATCTTCCGCCCGCTAGGCATGGCCCACACTGTGGCCCATCAGGACGGCATGGATACCATCGCCGCACGCGCCTATGGCTACAGCTGGATCGATGGCCGCTGGCAGCGCACCGACCAGAGCGCCACCAGTGCCGTGCTCGGCGATGGCGGGATCTACTCCTCGCTGGACGACCTCGCCCGCTGGGATGCGGCGCTGTACGACGACCGCCTGCTGTCGAAGGCCTCGCGCCGCGCGATGTTCAGCCCGGCCACATCGACATCCGAACCGGATGTGCCGCACTACGGCTTCGGCTGGCGCCTGAACGGCCCGGTGCAATGGCACAGTGGCGAAAGCATCGGCTTCCGCAATGTGGTCGTGCGACACCCGGAAAAGCACCTGACCGTGATCGTGCTGACCAACCGCAACGCCCCCGAACCTTATCCGCTGGCACTGAAGATCGCCCAGCGCTGGCTGGACACCCTGCAATGAACACTGGTTCCGACGCCCTGCTGGGCATCCACCATGCGGCACTGATCTGCAGCGATTACGCGCGTTCAAAAGACTTCTACGTCCGTATCCTCGGCCTGCGCGTACTGGCCGAGAACCACCGCGCTGCGCGCGATTCCTGGAAACTGGACCTGGCCCTGCCCGACGGCGGACAGCTGGAACTGTTCTCGTTCCCCTCGCCACCGCCCCGCCCCAGCCGCCCGGAGGCCCAGGGCCTGCGCCACCTCGCGTTCCGGGTCGCTGCGCTGGAGCCGTTCATCGAACGCCTGGCCAGCCACGGCGTGGACTGCGAACCGATCCGCGTGGACGAATACACCGGCCGCCGCTTCACCTTCTTCGCCGACCCCGACGGCCTGCCGCTGGAACTGTACGAAGTCGGTTGACGGCCCTGGGGTCAGATCCCTTTTCCGACGGAAAAGGGATCTGACCCCATCGCCGCCACCGGAAACGTCATCCACGCGTGGATCTACCGTGTCGACCAAGGTCGACACCTACCAACAGCCGAAGGAATTTGTCAGAGGTGGGGCGGTGTGGGTGGGCAGGACCGTTGGCGCCATGGATGGCGCCATCGAGCCCCCAAGGGTGAGGGCGCGTTGCTTGCGAAGCACTGCTTCGCAAGCGCCCGAACGCCCAGCCGCCAGCGGCTGGGCCGGACCGCGGAGCGGAGTTTACGGCGTGTCCTGCCCACCCACACCGCCCCGCCATCCCACGGAATCCCGCCGTTGAGGTTGCCGGCCAGCGGCCGGCACTACCGCGGGTGCAGGGCGCAACCCTGCAACGCCCCCCTTCCCCATACTCCGCCGAATGGGTATACAGTCGACCCATGCCGGCACCGTGCCGGAATGAACCCTGGGAGGGGACCATGCGCAAGACCTTCAAGACCCTGCTGCTGGCATTGCCGCTGTGCCTGGCCGCGCTCTCGGCGCAGGCCGCCGACGGCGCCGCCGGCCGCTGGAAGACCATCGACGACAAGACCGGGAAGGTGAAGTCGATCGTCGAGATCACCCAGGCCCCCAACGGCACGCTGACCGGCAAGGTGGTCGACATCCTGCACTCGGACAAGGGCCCGAACCCGGTCTGTGACGGCTGTGAAGGCGCCAACAGGAACAAGCCGGTGAAGGGCATGACCATCCTCTGGAACCTGAAGGCCGACGGCGCCAACAAGTGGTCCGGCGGCACCATCCTCGACCCGGCCAACGGCAAGACCTACAAGTCGAAGATGGAACTGCAGCCCGGCGGCACCCGGCTGGACGTGTCCGGCTGCATCGCCTTCATCTGCCGCGCGCAGACCTGGCAGCGCGAATAAGCGCCCCGCACCTGCTTCAACCCCGTGACCCGGCCCCGGCCGGGTCACGTCGTTGCGGGCATGCGATACTCTGCGGTTCCCCTTGGATCCACCCGCGACCATGACCCGTACCGCGCTCGTCACCACCGCCCTGCCCTACGCCAACGGCCCGCTGCACCTGGGCCATCTGGTCGGCTACATCCAGGCTGACATCTGGGTACGTGCGCGGCGAATGAGCGGCGGCAGGACCTGGTTCGTCTGCGCCGATGACACCCACGGCACGCCGATCATGCTGGCCGCGGAAAAGGCCGGGGTCACCCCGGAAACCTTCATCGCCAACATCCAGGCCAGCCACGAACGTGACTTCGCCGCCTTCGGCGTGGCCTTCGACCACTACGACTCGACCAATTCGGCGGCCAACAAGGCGTTGACCGAGCAGTTCTACCTGAAGCTGGAAGCGGCCGGCCACATCAGCCGCCGTTCGGTCGCGCAGTTCTACGACCCGGCCAAGGGCATGTTCCTGCCCGACCGCTACGTCAAGGGCATCTGTCCGAACTGTGGCAGTGCCGACCAGTACGGCGACAACTGCGAAGTCTGCGGCGCGACCTATGCACCGACCGACCTGAAGGAGCCGCGTTCGGTCATCTCCGGCGCCACGCCGGAAATGCGCGATTCGGAGCACTTCTTCTTCGAGGTGGGCCACTTCGATGCGTTCCTGCGCGAGTGGCTGGCCGGCGATGTCGCCCTGCCGGGCGTGAAGGCCAAGCTGGGCGAGTGGCTCAATGCCGAAGGCGGCCTGCGCGCGTGGGACATCTCGCGCGATGCGCCGTACTTCGGTTTCCAGATTCCCGGCCAGCCGGGCAAGTACTTCTATGTCTGGCTGGACGCACCGATCGGCTACCTGTCCAGCTTCCAGACCCTGTGCGGCAGGATCGGTGAGGACTTCGAAGCGCACCTGCGTGCCGGCACCGCCACCGAACTGCACCACTTCATCGGCAAGGACATCGTCAACTTCCACGGGCTGTTCTGGCCGGCGGTGCTGCACGGAACCGGCCACCGCGCGCCGACCCGCCTGCACGTCAACGGCTACCTGACCGTGGACGGCGCCAAGATGAGCAAGTCTCGCGGCACCTTCGTGATGGCCCGTACCTTCCTCGATGCTGGCCTGGAGCCGGAAGCGCTGCGCTACTACTACGCCGCCAAGTCCGGCGGTGGCGTCGACGATCTCGACCTGAACCTGGGTGACTTCATCGCCCGCGTCAACGCCGACCTGGTCGGCAAGTTCGTCAACCTGGCCAGCCGCTGCGCCGGCTTCATCAGCAAGCGCTTCGACGGCCAGCTGGCCGCGCAGCTCCCCGATGCGGCGCAGTACCAGCGCTTCGTCGATGGCCTGGCGCCGATCCGTGAAGCCTACGAGCGCAACGACCCGGCCGCGGCGATCCGCTTGACCATGACCCTGGCCGACGAAGCCAACCGCTACATCGACGACGTCAAGCCGTGGGTCATCGCCAAGCAGGAAGGCGCCGATGCGCAGCTGCAGGCCGTGTGCAGCCAGGGCCTGAACCTGTTCCGCGTGCTGGTCACCGCCCTGAAGCCGGTGCTGCCGGCCACCGCCGCGCAGGCCGAGGCCTTCCTCGCCGCGCCGGTGAATGACTGGACCGAGCTGGCGCAACCGCTGCTGGGACACCGCATCACCGAGTACACCCCGCTGTTCACCCGTATTGACCCGAAGAAGATTGACGCCATGATCGACGCCTCCAAGGACACCCTGCAGCCGGCGGCTGCCGCTGCCCCCGCCGCCAAGCCGGCCGCCCCGGCTCCGGCCCCGGCCAAGGACGAAGCAATGAGCGCCGACGCGTCGGCCTACATCGGCATCGACGATTTCGCCAAGCTCGACCTGCGCATCGGCAAGGTGCTGGTCTGCGAGTTCGTGGAAGGTTCGGACAAGCTGCTGCGCTTCGAACTGGACGCCGGCGAGCTGGGCAAGCGCCAGATCTTCTCCGGCATCCGTGGCAGCTACGGCGAACCGGAGAAGCTGGTGGGCCGCAGCGTGGTGTTCATCGCCAACCTGGCCCCGCGCAAGATGCGCTTCGGCCTGAGCGAAGGCATGATCCTGTCGGCCGGCTTCGACGGTGGCGCACTGGCGCTGCTGGACGCCGACAGCGGCGCGCAGCCGGGCATGCCGGTCCGCTGATGCCTGCAGCGGGCGTGGTTACGGCCACGCCCGCCGGCAGCTCCGGCCCCGGGAGGCAACGCGATGGGAAGCAACGCAATGGAACTGGCGCTGTTCGACTTCGACCACACCGTGACCACCTGCGATACCTATGGCCGCTTCCTGCGCCGCGTGGCCACCGCCGAACAGCTGGCACAGGCATGGTGGAAAGTCGGGCCGTGGCTGGCCGCGTACAGGCTGAAGCTGATCTCGGCCGAACGCATCCGCGCCCGCGTCACCCGCCTGACCTTCAGTGACCGCCACAGCGATGACATCGCCACGCTGGCCGCCGGCTTCTCGCGTGAGTTCCTGCCCGACGTGGTGCGCCCGGAAATGCTGGAGCAGATCCGCTGGCACAAGGAACAGCAGCACACCGTCGTGATCGTGTCCGGCTCGCTGGACCTGTACCTGCGGCCGTGGTGCGAGCAGCTGGGCCTGCAGCTGATCTGCAACCGGCTGGAAAGCCAGGACGGCCGCCTGACCGGCCGTTACGCCGGTGGCGACTGCGGTCCGCGCAAGGCCGAGCACATCCGCCGCCAGTTCGATCTGTCGCGCTACGTGCGCATCCATGCCTACGGTGACAGTTCCGAAGACAAGCCGATGCTGGCGCTGGCCCACGAGCGCTGGTTCCGCGGCAAGCCCCTGAAATAACCCAACGCGCAGCCTCCGCCACGCATGAGCCTGATCCCGCCCCTGACCGAACGCCTCGACCGCCTGCTGCCGCAGACCCAATGCGGGCAATGCGGCTATGACGGCTGCCGCCCGTACGCGCAGGCAATGGCACGTGGCGAGGCGGGTGTGGACCGCTGCCCGCCGGGTGGCGACGCCGGTGCACGGGCGTTGGCGCAGGTGCTGGGCGTACCGGCGATTCCGTTCGATCGTTCGCGCGGCGAGCACAAGGCGGCCCAGGTGGCGTTGATCGTCGAAGCCGACTGCATCGGCTGCACCAAGTGCATCCAGGCCTGCCCGGTGGACGCCATCGTCGGCGGCGCCAAGTACATGCACACGGTCATTGCCGACCTGTGCACCGGCTGCGAGCTGTGCATCCCGCCGTGCCCGGTGGACTGCATCGAGCTGGTGCCGCTGTAACAGGGGTCAGATCCCTTTCCGCAGGAAAGGGATCTGACCCCATCCCGCAGTTACGGCACCGCTGCCGTCACCACGATCTCGACCTTCCACTCGGCGTGGGCGAGCTTGGCTTCGAAGGTTGCGCGGGCCGGGGTCGCGCCCTCGACCACCCACTCGTCCCACGCCTTGTTCATGCCGTCGAAGTCGGCGATGTCGGCCAGGAACACTTCCGCACGCAGCACGTGCTGGCGATCGCTGGCGACCAGCGCCAGCAGCTTGTCGATCTCCGCCAGCACCTGCCGGGTCTGGCCGGTGATGTCCTGGCTGGTGTCTTCCGGAATCTGGCCGGAGAGGTAGGCGACCTTGTTGTACACGGTCATTTCGGACATGCGCGGTCCGACGTCGTAACGCTCCATCATGGGCGTGGCTCCTGCGGGTGATCAGGCCCGCATTGTCCTCCAATCCGGTCAACGGTGGGTGCACGGGTCCCCCGCGCGACACGTCACTACCGGGCTCCGACACATCCGCTGGTCAAATGGCGGCGACAGGCGCACGATGCGCCACGCCCCGCGTTGACACCGCACTCGCCCCTCCTGACGCACCCTTGCGCCGATGACCGCAGCCACCAACCCCGCCGCCGCTTCCTCCACCCCGGCATGGAAGCGGATCCTCACCATTGTCGTTCCCCTGCTGATCCTGTCGCTGGCCCTGCATGGCCTGGCCAATGAATTCGATGAGCACGGCTACCGCGCCATCCGCCAGGCGTTCCGCCAGCTCAGTGGCCTGCAGATCACGCTCACCGTGGTGCTCGGCCTGGCCAGCTACGCCTGCCTGATCGGCTTCGATGCCATCGGCCTGCGTCGCAGCGGAATCCGCGTGCATCCGGCACGCATCGGCATCACCGCCTTCCTTGCGCATACGCTGGGCCAGACCGTGGGCTTTGCCGCGCTGACCGGCGGCGCAGTGCGCCTGCGTGGCTACCGCAGCGCCGGCCTGGACCTGGCGCAGATCGGCCAGGTGGTGCTGATGAGCACGCTCGGTTTCGTGTTCGGTGCGTGGCTGTTGATCAGCGTGGCGCTCTGCATGGAACCGGCGGCAGCGGCGTTGGCATTGCCACTGAATCCCGATGCCGTGCGCATCGTCGGCATCGTCGCCCTGCTCGCCTATCTGGGTACCGTGCTGCTGGTCGGTCGCGATGGACGGCAGTTCAGCGTGTTCGGCCATGCGTTGTGGCTACCCGACCGCCGCACCATGCTCGGCGTCACCGTGCTCAGCGTGATCGAGCTGGTGCTGGCCAGCGCCGCGTTCTATGTGCTGCTGCCGGACTCGACGCCCACCGGCCTGCCCGGCTTCGTCGGCCTGTACCTCGTCGCGGTACTGGCCGGCCTGGTCTCGACCGTGCCGGCCGGCCTGGGCGTGTTCGAATGGAGCCTGTTGAAGCTGTTGCCGCAGGTGGCACCGGCGGCGGTGCTGGCGGCCGCGTTGATCTACCGCGTGACCTATTACGTACTACCGCTGGTGCTGGCCACGTTGCTCGCCCTTGCGCCCGCGCTGCGCCAGCCGCTGCAGGCCAGTGCCGGGGCAACCCGCGCCGGCTGGAACGCACTGCGCCCATGGTTGCCGCAGATCATCGCGCTGGCGGTGTTCAGCATCGGCGCCGCGCTGGTCATCGATGGCACGCTGCCCACGCCACGCCGGCACCTGGTGAATGCCTCGCTGCCGATCCTGGAAACCTCGCACCTGATCGGCAGCCTCAGTGGTGTCGCGCTGCTGCTGATCGGGCAGGGCCTGGCCCGGCGCAGCCACGCGGCGTGGATGCTGGCGATGGCGGTGTGCGTGGCCACCCCGCTGCCGCTGTGGCTGCGCGGTGGCCAACCGTTGATTGCCGTCTCGGCGGTGCTGGTGGCGATGGCGCTGTGGGCCGCGCGCCGCGAGTTCTACCGCCAGGGTGCGCTGCTGGATGAAGCCTGGTCGTGGCCGTGGCTGCGTAACCTGGGCCTGGTGCTGGTGGCAGTGACCTGGCTGCTGTTCTTCACCTACAGCCATGTCGAATACCAGAACGAGCTGTGGTGGCAGTTCGCGGTCTCCGGCAACGCACCGCGCGCGTTGCGCGCGTTGCTGGTGGTGGCCATCGCGCTGGTGATGTTCGGCCTGGCGCGGCTGCTGCACAGCACACGCAGCCCGCTGCCCGCCGCCGATGAAGCGACGCTGCAATCGCTGGCGCCAGTCCTGGCCGGTGCCACCGACACCCAGGCCTGCCTGGTGCTGACCGCTGACAAGGCAGTGCTGCGCGATGAAGCGAAACTGGGCTTCGTGATGATGCAGCGCTATGGAGGTTCGCTGATCGCGATGGGCGACCCGGTCGGCCCGCCGGACGTCGCCCGCGCATTGATCTGGCGCTTCCGCGAGGAAGCCGACCGCCTCGGCCTGCGCCCCGTCTTCTACCAGGTCGGCGAGTCCTACTGGCAGACCTACCTTGACCTCGGCCTGGGGCTGGTCAAGCTGGGCGAAGAAGCGATGGTGCCGCTGCATGATTTCGGCCTGGAAGGGCGCGAGCGCGCCGACCTGCGCCAGGCCTGGAACCGGGGCAAGCGGGGTGGCCTGTCCTTCCGCGTGGCGCCCGTGGAGGAAGTTCCCAGCCTGCTGCCGCGCCTGCACGCGATCTCCAACGCATGGCTGGAAGACAAGGCCGGCGACGAAAAGGGCTTCTCGCTCGGCAGCTACGACCCGGATTACCTGGTGCGCTTCCCGGTGGCGCTGGTCGAGGCCGAAGGCCAGATCGTGGCCTTCGCCAACCTGTGGCAGGCACCGGCAGGCGCCGAGCTGTCGGTGGACCTGATGCGCCACGTCAGCGAAGCACCGAAGGGCACGATGGACTTCCTCTTCATCGAGCTGTTCCTGTGGGGCCGCGCACAGGGCTATGCACGTTTCTCGCTGGGCATGGCGCCGCTTTCCGGGCTGGCACAGCATCGTCTGGCTGGCCGCTGGAACCGGCTGGCCGGCCTGCTGGCGCGGCATGGCGAACGTTTCTACGGGTTCAGTGGCCTGCGCCGCTTCAAGTCGAAGTTCGATCCGCAGTGGCGGCCACGCTATCTCGCCGCGCCTGGCGGCATGCACCTGCCGGCGGCGCTGCTGGACGCCACGCGCCTGATCTCTCTGGACCCGCGGCGCAACTGACGACCCGCACCACCCGGCAGGTGTCGACCTTGGTCGACACGCCAGCGCCGACCAAGGTCGGCATTTTCCAGCACGCTGGCCAGCGTGGCCCGGCGCTACGCCCCGCCCTTGAGGATCACCTCGGCCAGCCGATCATAGTCACCGCCGAAATGGTGGTCGCCCGGCAGCTTCACCCGCTTCACGCCGTCATTGGCCGGCAGGTCCGGGCACAGTGCGTCCTCGTCCTTGTCGCCATATACGCACAGGGTTTTTTCCGCCGGCAGCCTGGCCACCTCCGGTGCGATCGGCAGGCCATCGCCGCCACCGCCCAGCCAGTTGCTGACGTGGAACTCGAAGTCGGCCTTCCTGCCCACCGACAGCAGCACGATACGATCCAACGCTGCGCGGGTATCGGCGTCGAGCTGGTTGATGGTCGCCGGCAGCACGTCGGCACCCTGCGAGAAGCCGATCAGCATTACCTTGTCGCGGTGCCACTGCTGGCGGTAGTGGTCGATGATCTTCTGCAGGTCAGCGGCGAAGCCCTTCGGCGTGCGCTCGCTCCAGAAGTAGCGCAGCGAGTCGATGCCGACCACGGCCACGCCGTGCTCGTTGAGCGACGACGCCACGTCCTTGTCCAGGCCGGCCCAGCCGCCATCGCCGGACACGAACACGGCCAGCGTGTCACCGTTGCCACTCGCCGGCACTTCCACTATCGGCAGGTCCTTCAGCGCTGCCGGTGGCGGTGCCAGGCTGACACCCGCCTGCGCACCGATCACGCGCGCCGCGGCGACCAGACCCGGCGACGCATCACCGCGCGCGGTGCGCTTGAATTCGCGCGCCATCGCCACCTGCTGCACGAACTGGCTGGCCTCGCCCACCTTGCAGCCGTGATCGCCAGCGGCACTCAACCACGGAAAATTCAGTTCGGCGGGCTGCAGCGTGTTGTGCTTCACACCATCGCCGCAGACCATGCGCTCATGGTTGTGGTCCGGGCAGAAGCCGGTGGTCAGCAGGCCGGCAAACACCTGGGTGTCGGCCTGCGCCGCGAGCGAATAGGCCATCTCGGCACCCTCGCCGTCACCGCCGACCAGCGGCAGGTGGTAGCCGGGCAGATGCAGGGACGCCTGCAGCCAGCGCGAGAAGTTCTCGACGTCACCGGCGCCGAACGAGCAGGTCGGATCACCCTCGCGCTTGAGCACCCCGCGCAGGTGCGCGATGTCCACAGCGGCAACCATGGCGCCGTCGGCACGCAGGGCTTCGATCGGCAGGCGGCTGGTGTCACCCCCTGGGGTGGGTTCGTGGAACCAGATCACCACCCGCTGCGGCGTGCCGGCCGGCATGTGCACCGGAATCTGCTCGAACCGCCCGTGGCTGAACTGCTGCACGTTGGCCGCCGCCATTGCCGGCAGCGCCGCCAGCGCCAGAACCACACCCATTGCCCTGCCCAGCCCTGCACGCTTCATATCGCATCCCCGATGGAATGCGCACACGATACGCCGCCACCGCGTGCACGGCACGTACCGGTGCAGGCCGTTGGCGATTCAGTCGGCCGTGGTACGCCGACTGCGCCGGTACAGTGCCAGCGCCAGGTACAGCAGCCAGCCTACGATCACCACGATCACGACCTTCTGCCCCAACCCGCGCGGCGGCCCGCCACGCCACAGCACATGCAGCCACAACAGTACGAACGCCAGCCAGGCCCAGCCCCAGAGCAGGCCCGCGGCGGACTGCCAACCCGGTTCGCGGCGCAGGTACCAGGCCTGCAGCAGCATGCCGACGCTGGCACACAGGAACGCAGTGTTGGCCGCCAGCCCATGGATGAACGGTGCCAGCAGCGGCGTCGCTTCCGGCAGCCAGCTGTCACCGATGGCGACCGTGGCCAGGCCCAGCGCCGAGACAGTGAAGAGCAGCGGCGCCGCCGCGCTGCGCCGCGGGCCGACGCTGCCCCGGTAGAGGCTGATGCCGAGCAGGGCGATCGCCAATGCCAGCAGGCAGTAGGCCGCGCGCAATGCCAGCCCCCACGGCCCGTGCAGGTAGAGGCTGAGCGTGGCCCGCACCCAGTCCAGATCAGTGCGTGCGAACTGGGTCCACAGCGCGGTGGCCACGAACAGCAGCAGCGCCGCCAGCGCCAGCAGTGCCGCTGGGCGCGCGCGGCTCATGCGGACGCCTCCGGGTGCCGCGCCAGCCATTCGGCCAACGCCTTGCGATAGCGCTGCAGCTCGTCGGCATACAGGTCCAGCACGCACAGCGGGCAACCGCTGCCGCAGCATTCGTTCGGACCGGGCTCTTCCGGCGGCAACGGGCGGGGATCGGGATCAGGGACAGACACGGTTGGAAGCGGCAATCGGTGGAAACAGGCCCCAGTGTACCGGGCTGGTTCAGCGGCCCAGCTGCCGGCGCAGGTTGTCGCGCGCGGCCGCGTCGAGTCGCTGGTGGAAGAATTCGCTGAGGAAGATGCGCGGTGCACGCAGCAGGCCCTGCAGGAAACGGCGGCGGCCGGCGCGATAAAGGAAGCCCGGCACCACGCCCTTGTACTCTTCGGCCACGCCGCGGTCATAGGCGCTGAACACCGGTTCCGGCGCGGCCAGGATCGCCATGTCGCAGTCCAGGAACAACGCGGCCTCGGCATCGACATCGTCCAGGCCGAGCTCGCCATGACGGGCAGTCAGCAGGATCAGCTGCTCGACCCGGGCCGCGTCGACCGTGGCAAGTTCCGGCGCCTGCGCGATCACTTGCAGGGCCAGCTGCGCCGAACGCGCCTCATTGTCCTTTCGCCCCGCCACATAGATCGCATCGTGGTAGAGCGCGGCCAGGTAGACCTCGGCCGGCTGCTGCCAGCCTGGACCGTCGGCAACCTCCTGGCAGTGCTGCAGCACCGCACGCACGTGGCCGAAGTGATGGTAGGCACGTGGTGGCGTCGCATAGTTGTCCTGCAGCGCCTGCCACTGCGCCGGAGCGAGCGTCAGCGGGGAGAAGTCCATGACCGGATCATCCCGCCTGCGCCGGTGGCGGGCAAGCTGGCCATTTTTTCACCACACCCTCACAACGCCCTTCGCACGGGGCCCCAACGCGGTTGTCCACAGCTTTGTCGAGCGCTGGTCCACACCGGCTGTGGATGAACGCGCGTACCGACCAGCGGTCACTGCAGGGGGGCGCGCACAGGTCTACACTCGCCTCAGGCGGGAGCGCCCGCCGCTGCCGGGAGCCGTCATGTACCGTCCTGCCGCCCGATCCGTTCTGCTCGCACTGGCCGCATTGGCGGCACCCTCCGCGATCGCACTGAACCCTGGCGCGAACGAAGTCCCTGCGCTCACTGCCAGCACCGCCGCGCCGACGATTCCGACGCCGCAGCAGGTGTTCGCGATTCCACCGGCCATGCTCGATATGCTGCACACCCAGGTGACCCGTCGCAGCTATTCGCGCGAGCAGCGCCTGCAGGCGCTGGTGGAGATGATCTTCGACCGCCATGGCATGGACCTGCAGTACGACGCCGACGCGACCCTTACCGTCAGCGAGATCTGGCAGCAGCGACGCGCCAACTGCCTGGCCTTTACCCTGATGTTCGTGGCGCTGGCACGCGAAGCCGGCATCCAGGCGCGCGTGCAGGAGGTCGGCCAGGTGGTGTCGTGGTACCAGGACCAGGCCCAGGGCCTGGTCTACAGCGTAGGCCACGTCAATGCCGGGGTCGGCTTCGCCGGCCGCTTCGCCACCGTCGATCTGGATCGCAATGTGCTGTACGACCGCCGCGGGCCGCTGCCGATCAGCCAGGCGCGGGCGTTGGCGCACTTCTACAACAATCGTGGTGCCGAGCGCATGGCCAGCGGCGACCTGGCGGGCGCACGTACCTTCTTCGATACCGCGCTGGCGCAGGACGACAGCTTCGCTGCCACCTGGAACAACCTGGGCGTGCTGGAAAATCGCACGGGCGATACCGCCGCCGCGCGACGGGCACTGGAAAGGGCGCTGCGACTGGACGGCCGCCAGGATGCTGCACTCACCAACGCCAGCGCCCTCTACCGCAAGCTCGGCATGATTGCGCAGGCCCAAGCACTGGAGCAGCGGCTGCAATCGGTGCAGCGCGAAGACCCGTTCGCGCAGTACATGCTCGGTGCCGAGGCCGAACGCGCCGGGCAACTGCAGCAGGCGATCCGCTATTACCGGCAGGCCGTGCGCCTGTACGACACCGCGCACCAGTTCCACTTCGGGCTGGCGCGGGTCTATTTCCTGGCGGGCCAGCTCAAGCACGCCGATCGTGAGCTGCTGCGTGCACAGGAACTGGGCGGGGCGCCGCAGCAGGCGCGCTACCAGGCCAAGCTGGACAGCCTGGCCCGCTGGCGCGCACGGCAGCAGGCCAGGCGCTGAAGGCCGGTCAGGCCTTCTTGAGGAAGCAGGTCTTCAGGACCAGGCCCTTGATCTTGTCCGAATTGCCTTCGATGTGCTCGGCATCGTCCTCGACCAGGCGGATGTTGCGGATCACGGTGCCCTGCTTGAGCGGGATCGAGGAGCCCTTCACCTTCAGGTCCTTGATCACGGTGACGGTGTCACCGGCCTGCAGGGTATTGCCGTTGCTGTCACGCACGACCAGGGTCGAACCGGCACTTTCCTCGGCGGTCCATTCGAAGCCGCAGTCGGCGCAGATCCACAGCGCGCCATCGGCGTAGGTGTTTTCCAGGGTGCACTGCGGGCAGGCAGGGGCAGAAGACATCAGCAAGTACCTCAAAGTGAATCAACAGCCGCCATTGTAACCGTCCGGCTCCCCTGGCCTTTTCCGGGCAGTACGCCGCGACCTCCTTGACCCGGCCCGGAACAGGAAACTGCGGGACCTTGCAGTCGGCGGCGAACTGCAGCAGAGTGCGCGGCCCCTGATCGCCCCCGGAACTCCCCATGCGCCTCGGCATCGACTTCGGTACCAGCAACTCCGCCGCCGCCATCGTGCATGAAGGGAAGCTGCTGCCGATCCGCTTCGGCGACGCCGAGCAGTTCCGGACCAGCGTGTACTTCCCCGGCGTGGTTCCCGACCCGGATGACTTCCAGCTCGATGACGGCCAGGAGCACCAGCTGCAGCAGATGATCGACAGCGCTGCGCGTGCGGCGCGCGCCGCCGGCCAGGAACGCACGCCGCAGGCGCTGCGCCGCGAAGCCCTGCGCGCGCTGCGCCGGGAATGGATGGAAGCCCGTGCCGGCAAGGAACGCAGTGCCAGCGACCTGCTGCAGAATGCGGTCTACGGTGACGAAGCGCTGGAAGCCTATTTCGAGGAACACGAAGGCAACCTGGTGCAGAGCCCGAAATCGATGCTCGGCTACAACCTGCACCCACGCGCCAAGCAGACCATCACCGGCATCGCCGCGCACATCCTCGAGCACATCCGCCTGACCGCCAGCGCCCAGCTCGGCCAGCCGCTGCGAGCGGCCCTGCTCGGGCGTCCGGTGCAGTTCCGCAGCTCGATCGGTGCGGCCGGCAATGACCAGGCGCTGGACATCCTGCGCGAAGCCGCCAGCCAGGCCGGTTTCGACCAGATCGATTTCCTCGAGGAACCGGCCGCGGCGGCCATGCACTATCACGCCGAAAGCCGCGAACGGCACCAGGCCGTGATCGTCGACATCGGTGGCGGTACCACCGATATCGCCCACGCCGAAGTCGGCGGCGACGACGCCCCGCGCATCCACCGCGCCTGGGGCATCGCCCGCGGCGGTACCGACATCGACCTGGCGCTGAGCCTGTCCAGCTACATGCCGCTGTTCGGCCGCGGCATCACCCGCGTGCCCGCCCACCACTACGTGGAAGCGGCCACCGTGCAGGACATGACCCGCCAGCGCGACTTCCGCCAGCACAAGTATGACCATGTCGACAATCCGTGGGGCGCGCGCCTGCAGGCCCTGCAGGACACCGGCAATACCGCCCGCCTGTACCGCGACGTCGAGCGCGCCAAGATCGCCCTCAGCGCCGCCAGCGAACATCGCAGCACGCTGGACTACATCGCCCGCGACCTGCATGCCGACAGCAGCGCCGACGGCCTGGCCGCAGCCGCCCATGGTTATCTGGAGCAGCTCCGGGAGCTGCTGGCCCAGGTCCGCAGCGACATCGGCGGCGACCCGGACGCGGTGTTCCTGACCGGCGGCATGTCCCGCGCCGGGTATCTGCGCCAGGCCGTTGCGGAGGCCTTCCCGGGCGCCCGCATGGTCCACGGCGAGCCCTCGCTGGGCGTGGTCCAGGGCCTTGCGCTGGCGGCAGCCAGCCAGGATTAACAAAACGTTACGCGATCCAAGTTACTCTTGGTCGGCTAGAACCCTGCTGTACCTTCCACCGGCCACGCCGGTGTGTGTCCACGGTGCAGCCTGGCCCGCCCTGCGGGCCTAGCGGCCATGCCTTCCTGGCTCGTTCATGGTCCGCGTACCACCGGAGCCGCCATCGAGACCCGCTTTGGGCACCCGCCAGGCCCCTGAGGCCTTACAACCTGACGCAGCACATGCACCCATCGACTGCCGCCGTTGTGACGCGGTCTGTTGCCGGCTGCCCGTGTTGCTGCAGTCCGGCGACCACGTGCCCGGCCAGTTCCTGTCACGCGACACCCACGGCCGTGCCGTGATGGCGCGCAACGAGGAAGGCTGGTGTGCGGCGATCGATCCCTATCACCTGCGCTGCACGATCTATTCGCAGCGCCCGGCGATCTGCCGCCAGTTCTCGATGGGCGGCAGTGACTGCCGCCGCGAGCGGCAGGACTACCTGCGCCAGGCTGATGCCTGGGCGCTTTCCTCCCCTTCCACCTGACAGGAGCAACCATGCCCCGCAAGGCAAAGACCCCCGCGAAGGCCAGCAACAGCATCCGCAGCGAACGCAAGGGCGCGGCCGCCAGCACCGTGGTCAGCAGCGATTCGATCGCTTCGGACCTGGCAGCGTTCCGCAAGGCCGGTGGCAAGATCGAAGTCCTCGGCACCACCTGGGCGCTGAAGAAAGCCAGCTGACCCAGTAGCGACCGCGGCGGCGCTGCCGCCGCGGCCTGCCGGATCGCGCTCAGCGATCCAGGCTTACCCGAACACTGCCCGAATGCGACTGGATGCGGATATCACCGTCGCCGCTGCCCAGCCGCGTATCAAGATGGCTGCCGGGGCCGTAGCGCGGCCGCTCCACCTGGCCAGCATCGCTGTTGATCGACCCGCTGAAGCTGTTCACCGACAGCTGCGCCGAGACGGCGCGCGGCAGGCGCAGGTTGACCGACGCACTCACCGATTCGACATTGATACGGCCTCCCGGCGCCAGCCCGGCCGCCGACAGGTCAATGCTGCCCGATACGGTTTCCACCGCCAGCCGCTGCACCCGCCCGGCATCGACCTCGACCCGGCCGGATACCGTCTGTGCACCGATGTCGCCGGACACGCCGCTCCCGGCCACGATCCGGCCACTGACCGTATTTACGTCCAGCTTCGGCGTCTGCAGGCGCGCGCTGACACCGCCACTGACCGTATTGAGCTTGCTGTCACCGCTGCGACCGGAGGCGCTGAGGCTGCCGCTGACGGTGTCGGCCTGCAGGCGGCGCACGTCGATGCCACTGATGTCCTGGCTGGCACTGACCGTGCTCAGCAGCAGCTCCACCGAGCGCGGCACGTTCAGCACCAGCGTTGCGCCGCCGTTGTTGCTGCGACGCGGATACTCGATCTCCCAGCGGACGCGGTTGGCACTCTTTTCCTGGCGCAGCTGCAGGCCATCACTGAGCGTACCGGTGAGCTGCACGTCGTTGCGGTCCCAGCCACGCACGGTCACCTTGCCGGCCACGTTGCTCAGTTCGATGCGGCCGCCGGCGGCCAGGTTGTGGCGTTCGTCGATCCGGGTGTCAGCCAGGGCCACCGCGGGCAGCAGCAACAGCGCGGCGCAGCAGGTCATCAGGGTTCGTGTCATCGGGGGTCTCCTCAGGTCGTCAGGCCGGACTCGGCGGCATAGGCCGCCTGCCGGGTCAGTTCCAGCCGCAGCGCATAGGTGCGCTTGAGCTGGCCAAGCAGGTGAGGCGCACGTGGATCCTGCGCCAGCGCGGCCTGGATCTGTGCCGCGCTTTCATCCAGTTCGTGCAGGGCCGGCTGCCATTCCGGTGCCCGGCCTGAGGGCAGCGAGGCCACCGCCTGCCGGTACTGCTCGGTCATCGCCGCAGCCTGCAACTGCAGGGTAGACGGCACCGGCGCATCCGGCTGCACGTGGCGCCATGGCGCCACCGCGTACAGCGCCAGGCTGGCCGCCAGGACAGCGCCGGCCGGCAACCACCCGCGGCGCCGCGAACGCGCTGGCAGCACCACCACGTTGTCGGCCGGCACAGGCGCCGCCTGCGGCTCGCGCGGCGGCAGCTGCGCCGACAGGCGCGCCCAGCCATCGGCGGGAACTTCTCGCTCGCTGGGCAACGCGCGCAGCCGGGCCAGCAGATCGTGATCGGAATCGTGTTCGTGTGTACTCATGTCATGTCTCCCAGCCGTGCGCGCAGCAGGCCGCGCGCACGATGCAGCTGTGCCTTTGAACTGCCGACGGCCATCTGCAGCTGCTCGGCGATTTCCTGGTGCTTCCAGCCTTCGATGTCGTGCAGTACCAGTACCGCACGCGCCCTCGGAGGCAGCGTCGCGAGTGCGCGCTCCAGGTCGCGCTCGGTACCGGCACAACGGTCGTGCACCGCCAGCTCCTGCAGGCCGCCGTCGACCTCCTCCAGACTGTCGTGGTCCTGCCCGGCGGCGCGCCCGCGCAGTTCCATCAGTGCAGCGTTGACGCCCAACCGGTGCAACCAGGTCGACAGGCTGCTTTCGAACCGGAACCCCGGCAGCGCCTTCCATGCCTGCAGGAACGCTTCCTGCAGGGCATCCTCGGCACGCGCCTGCTGGCCCCCGCACAGGCGCCACAGTACGGCGAACACGCGCGGCGCATGGCGCCGGTACAGCAGTTCGTAGGCCGCAGTGTCACCGGCGGCGGCCGCCCGCACCAGGGCGGGTTCGTCGACAGGGGCGTGGGCGGCAGGCGGCGCTGGCATGGTGGTGTCGAGCATATCGCTTGGATGCGGCGCCCCGGAAAAAGGTTTAGAGCCGATCGCCGATCAAGGCCATGCAACCTTTTCGACGATGGCTGCATCCATGGAAGGTCATTCGAGAAAACACCTCCAGGGAGTTCCGCCATGTCCAGCTCGTCCTGCGCCGCCCTGCTGGTAATCGTCGCTTGCGTCGTGCTGCAGGCATCGGGCCTGTCCTTGCGGTTGTGCCCCGACAACGGCCGCGCCTGCCTGCAGCAGCATCGACAGGAGCTGGTCTGCCTGGCGTGGTCGCCGATGGTCGAAACCCCGGCACGCGCCGGGTAACATCGAGGCCGTTCCCGCCACCTGTTTTCGCCCCCATGATGTTGTCGCTGAAGGATCACCTGCCGGCCTGGAGCCACCCATGGCTGAACTACGCGGGCGTGGCCCTGCAGATCGTGCTGGTGCTGCTGGTCGCCTGGCTGCTGCGGGTACTGGCCCGTCGCCTGATCCGGCGCTTTGCCGAGCACTACACGCTGCCACCTGAAATGGTGATGGGCGCGCGCCGGATCACCAGTTTCGTGGTCTATTTCAGCGCCCTGCTGTATATCCTCAGCCTGCTCGGCGCGAAGCCTTCAGTGCTGTGGACCGCGTTCACCGGCTTCGCCGCCGTGGGCGCAGTGGCCTTCTTCGCGGCCTGGAGCGTGCTCTCCAACATCTTCTGCACGTTGCTGATCTTCACCACTCGCCCGTTCCGCCTGCATGACTACATCGAAGTGCTGGAGAACGGCGAGAAGCCGGGCCTGAAGGGGCGGGTGATCGACGTGAACCTGATCTACACCACGCTGCAGGAAACCGGCGACGGCCATGAGGGTACGGTGCTGCAGCTACCGAACAACCTGTTTTTCCAGCGCACGGTGCGCCGCTGGCGCGACCCGGCGCAGGCACCCGGCGGCATCCAGGGCGACGGCTGAGGGTGGGGTTTTCGGCAGGGCTGCGCCCTGCACCTGCAGAGGCCGAAGCCGAAGCAAGATCAAGAGCGGCATTCCGTGGGATGGCGGGGCGGTGTGGGTGGTCAGGACACGCCGTAAACCCATCCATGGGGGCTCGATGGCGCCATCCATGGCGCCAACGGTCCTGCCCACCCACACCGCCCCACCTCTGACAGATTCCGCGCGCTGTTGGTGGGTGCCGACCGTTGGTCGGCACATCTGTCAGATATCGATAGTCAGAATTGGATCCGACCCCGTGCCGACCAACGGTCGGCACCCACCATCAGCAGCAGGTTCCAACAGATCGCGGAAATCTGTCGAAGGCGGGGTGGGTCCGGTTGAGGGGGCGTGAGCCGCATGGGCCCGAGGCATGCCTCGGGCGGGTTGGGCAGGACGCCCAACCCCGGTCTTGCCGTGTGCGCAGGACAGCGCACACGAGCAAGCGGCGGCCGAGCTTACATGGGTGAGGGCGCTTTGCTTGCGAAGCATTGCTTCGCAAGCGCCCGAACGCACAGCCGCCAGCGGCTGGGCCGGGCCCCGGAGGGGGACTTGCAGCGTCCCCCTCAATCGGCCCCCCCCCCCCCGCCATCCCACGGATAGCACGCTTTTGCCGTTGCCGTTGCCGTTGCTCCAAGCAGGTGCAGGGCGCAGCCCTGCCCAACACCCCTTACCTCAACTGGCTGTCCTTGCTGCCGCGCCGGTTGTAACCGGCATGCGCCTGCGCTTCTTCGTCATGCGCCTGCTGGCACGCCACGCACAGGCGAACTCCCGGCACAGCACGACGTCGCGCCAACGGAATCGGCGCGTCACATTCCTCACAGTGTTCAAGGCCCGGGCCCTGCCGCAGCTGGCCTCGCGCGCGGGCGATCGCATCGTCGACGGTGGCGTCGATCTGGTCCTGGACCGCGCCATCTCCCGCCCAACCAGTGGCCATGGCCTTCCTCCGCAGGTGTGTCGCCTGATATGGGGACGATACACCCGCGCACAAAGGAGCAGGCCTGTGTTGCGCCGAGCCATGGCCGGTGCGCCTTCAGCAAGCTGAGCAGAACGCCAACGGATCCAATCAGGTCGATCGCGACTTAATCCCCTCCGTCCCCTTTTTTGCTTACCAGATCAGGTCGTCCGGCACCTGGAACTGGGCGTAGTAGGCGTCGTCCTCGGCGTTGCCGGTGGAGATCTCGGCGGTCGAGCCCGGCTGGCCGTGGTCGACGATGATCGCCTCCGGAGCCCGCTCGCGCACTTTCTCGGCGGCGGCGCGCGGCAGCAGGGCGTAACCCTCGCCATTGGCGACGATGACCAGCACGCCCACCGACAGCGCCTTGCGCAGCTTGGGGTCGATCAGCAGGGTGCGGATCGCCGCGCCATCGCTGAAGCGATACTCGTCATCGCCCTTGTGGGGCACGGCATGGGCCGCGATGATCTGCTTCGCCTGCGCCTTCTGTTCCGCCTGCCTGGCCTGGGCATTGCGCTCGGCGGCCAGCGCACGGTCGCGCTCGACCTTCTCGGCACGGGCACGTTCAGCCTCACGCTGGACCTCGGCCGAGGCCGATTCGGCCTTGCCCTGGCGGGCCTTGGCCTGCTCCCGCGCGGCGGCGCTGGCCTGCGATTTCTTGGCCAGACCGGCCTTGAGCAATTGTTCCTGCAGCGCGTTGGGCTTTGCCATGGTCGGTACGTACCGCGTGTAATCTTGGATGCTTCCATTCTACCGACGCCCCGCCGCCCCTGCATGGCAGTCCTGAAGTACCTCACCGGCTACCCCGAACCCCTGGTCGCCCAGGTCAGCGAACTGCTGGCGCAGGGCAAGCTCGGCCCCTGGCTGCAGCAGCGCTATCCCGACCCGCACGAGGTCCGCAGCGACCGCCAGCTGTACGACTACACCCAGGCGCTGAAGGACCGTTACCTGCGCAAGTCGGTGCCGCTCAACAAGGTCTGCTACGACAACACCCTGGAAGTGATCAAGCACGCGCTGGGTACGCATACCGCCATTTCCCGCGTGCACGGCAGCCGCCTCAAGGCCAGCCGCGAGATCCGCATCGCTACCGTATTCCGCCAGGCACCCGCGGCGTTCCTGCGCATGATCGTGGTGCATGAGCTGGCCCACCTGAAGGAAGCCGACCACAACAAGGCCTTCTACCAGCTGTGCCAGCACATGGAACCGGATTACCTGCAGCTGGAGTTCGATACCCGTCTGTACCTGACCGAGCTGGCCAACCGCAGCCAGCGCTGACCGGCCGCAGCAGCTACACTGCGCGCCCCCTGCCCGACCTGCCCGCCATGGAACCGATCCGTCTCGACAAACGCCTGTCCGCCCTGCTCGGCATCCCCCGCGGCGAAGCGCGGCGCTATATCGAAGGCGGCTGGGTAACGGTCGACGGCGAAGTGGTGGAACAACCACAGCGCCCGGTTGATGAAGCCGCGCAGATCGTGGTCGCCGAGCAGGCCAGCGATGAAAAGGCCGAGCGGGTCAGCATGCTGCTGCACAAGCCGGCCGGCGTTGCTGCTGAGACCCTGTGTGCGCTGGTCAGCAGTGACAGCCGCAGCGAACTTGATGCCAGCGACATCCGTCCGTTGCAGCGCCATTTCCACGGCCTGCAGCTGGCCGCTGCGCTTCCGGCCAGCGACAGCGGCCTGGTGGTGGTCAGCCAGGATCCGGCCACGCTGGCCCATCTACAGCGCAATCTGGGCCGCACCGAACAGGAGTACCTGATCGAAGTGGCCGAAGGCGGCCCCGAGCGAGGACCGTGGCTGCTGGCGCGGCTGCAGCAGGAATCCGGCGGCGCCAAGGTCAGCTGGCAAAGCGAGCAGCGCCTGCGCTTTGCCGGCAAGGGGCTGACCGCCAAGGGGCTGCGCGTGGCGGTGACCGCCGCCGGGCTGCAGGTGCTGGCCGTGCGCCGACTGCGCATCGGCCGCGTGGCATTGGGGCCGCTGCCGCCGGCGCAGTGGCGTTACCTGGGCAGCGACGAGCGGTTCTGAGGCCTGCGGGTCAGGGCCCTTTCCTGCGGAAACGGGTCCGCCCCCATCCTGACGCCCCCGGGGTCGGACCCGTTGCCGAAGGCAAGCGCGCTGACGCCCTATCGATCCTGCAGGCATTCCTTCACGCAGGGCGTGGATCTACCATCGAGGCATGAGCCTGCCCATGCCCCTGTGGCGACGCCTGTTGCGCGTCGCTGCAATCATCCTCGCCGCGCTGTTGCTGCTGGTCCTGTCCGGGCTGCTGCTGGCCGACCATCTCACGCCACAGGCACAGGGCGCGCCCTCGCATGTACTGCCATTGCAGCCGGCGCAGACCCGCATCGACCAGCAGATCGTGCCGCTGCAGGACGCGCATCCCGGGCAATCAGGCGTAGCGTTCCTCGGTGATGGCATGGATGCCTTCGCCGCGCGCGCGATGATCACCGCGCACGCTGGCCGCAGCCTGGACCTGCAGTACTACATCTGGCACGACGACCTGATCGGCCACCTGATGGCCAAGGCGCTGCATGACGCCGCCGAGCGCGGTGTGCGCGTGCGCATCCTGCTCGATGACATGAATGCCAAGGACAAGGACGCGCTGATGATGGCGCTGGACCGGCACCCCAACATTGAAATCCGCCTCTACAACCCGTTCCGCAACCGGACCGGCATCCTGCGCATGGTGGAGATGGTGCAACGCTTCTTCAGCGTGAACCACCGCATGCACAACAAGAGCTGGATCGCCGATGGCCGCGTCGCGATCGTCGGCGGCCGCAACATCGGCGAGGAGTACTTCAGCGCGCGCACCGATGTGAACTTCCAGGATCTGGACCTGCTGGTCGCCGGCCCTGCCGTGGAGCAGGCCAACCGGATCTTCGACGACTACTGGAACAGCGAGGCCGCCATTCCGGTATCCGCGCTTGCCTTCCATACCGATGCGCAGCTGCGCCTGCTGGTGCGCGAATCGGATCATGAGGCGCAGCGGGACGTGGCCCGGCCCTACCTTGCGCGCGTGGCCGAATCGCGCCAGCGGCAACGCCCGAGTCCCGAGCCATTGCACTGGAGCAGTGCAGTGCGCATCGTCTCGGACCCGCCGATGAAGCATCGCAGGGATGATCGCGCTGCCTGGCTGGTGTCGACCCTGATCAGCGAGCTGCAGGCCGCCCGGCACAAAACGTTGTTGATCTCACCCTACTTCGTGCCAGGCAACGAAGGCCTGGATGGCTTTTCGGCCATGGCCGGGCGGGGCGTGCAGGTCGGCGTGGTGACCAACTCACTGGCTGCCAACGACGTCGCCGCCGTGCACGGCGGCTACATGAGCTACCGCGTGCCGTTGCTCGAAGCGGGCGTCCGCCTGTACGAACTGAAGGCGCAGGGGCAGTCCGGCGATGCCGGCATGTTCGGCAGCAGCGGCGCGAGCCTGCACACCAAGGCGTTCGTGGTCGACGACCGCCGCGGCTTCGTCGGCTCGTTCAACCTCGACCCGCGCTCGGCCTACCTCAACACCGAAATGGGCGTACTGTTCGACGACCCGGTGCTGGGGGCGCGGCTGCGCGATGAGTACCTGCGCCTGGCAGACCCCAGGCACAGCTGGTGGCTGGCGCTGGACGACCGTGGCCGGTTGCGCTGGCTGGAGCGCGAGCCGCCACCGCACTGGGTCGAGGCCGAGCCAGGGGCAACGGCGCGCAAACGCTGGTTGTCGCGGGCCATCAGCTGGCTGCCTGTCGAATCGCAGCTGTAGCACTCAGGCGGCCGGGCCGGCCTGGTCCTGTCCGGCCTCATCCAGCGTTTCCACGCTGCGCCCATGCAGGCGCCGCCAGATCCAGCGCAATGCATGCGGCGGCGCTGAAGGCAGCTGCTCCAGCAGCGCCAGCATGCGGCTCTGGCTGGCATGCCCATGGCGGCACAACAGGCTGGCCGCTGCGGCGGCGCTGGCCAGGCGCAGGCTGTCGGCCAGCGCCCCTTCTGCATCCACCGCCAGGGCCTGGTGAACCGGTTCAGGCAGCTCCCATGCGGCGGCGACCCGCTGCGCCAACGGTAACGACCACTGCTGCAGCAGCTGCAGGGCCAACGCCGGCTCCACGGCCTCGCCGCGGGCCTGCGCTTCCTGCAGCAGCTGGCGCATTACCAGTGACGCGCCCAGTCCCTGCACCAGGCCCAGCCACTGCGCAGCGAAGGCATCACCGAAGGTGACCGTACGTGCGTGATCGGCGGCCGCGCGCGAGGCCAGCAGCGCGTGCTCCCAGATGATCGCGCTGAACTGCGGGAACACTTCGCACTGCACCTGCATCACCGGCTGCACCAGTACCGCGCTGATGATCTGCCGCACGCCTTCGGTACCCACCAGTGTCACCGCCCGCTGCAGGCTTTCGACCGGGCGCTCATGCACCTTGTAGGCCGGGCTGTTGGCGATGCGCAGCAGGTTGCCGGTCAGTACCGGGTCCTGGCCGATGATCGCGGCCATCACCCGCGCTGAGGCGGCATCGTCGTTGACGGTCTGGATCAGCTGCGGCAGCAGTTGCGGCCGGCGGGGCAGCTGCCTGGCCGCCCAGTTGCGGTCCTGCAGCGCGCGCGCCACCGCCTCGCCCAGCCCTGCGGCCTGCACCGGCGTGGATTCACCGGCCAGACGCGGGTACAGGGCCAGGGCATGCAGGCCACGTTGCAGATGTGCAGCGATCTCGGCCGGGGGCAGCGCCTCGCCCTGCAGGCTCGCCGCTGCGGCGGCCACCGCCTGGCGGGACGCAGCAACCAGCCGCGACGGTGCCGCCCCGGTCGAACGCGCCAGCCAGGCGCGCAGCGATCGCCACCAGGCCGCTGTCATCGCCGCCTGCCCTGTCGTTGTGGTGCCCTTGCCGTCACTGACCGCCTGCCTCTTCACGCGAATCCGGCCACCCGCCGTCGTCGCAGCATCGGCCGCATTTTCATCTTCTTTAACTGCAAGGCATGCGATGTCGACGGCACCGGCCGGGGGAATGGACTAGAATGGCGCCGCGCGACCCGTCCCCCAGCCATGACGACGTCGCTTTTTTTGTTTTGGGACCCTACCGTTCACTGGCCGTTCGCTGCAGTTCGCCGCTGTTCGCGCCATCGGAGACGCCATGCTATTCGAAACCCTCGCCACCACCGGCCACGAACAAGTGGTGTTCTGCCACAACCACGATGCCGGCCTGCAGGCGATCATCGCCATCCACAACACCACCCTGGGCCCGGCCCTGGGCGGCGTGCGCATGCGTCCGTATGCCAGCACCGACGAGGCGCTGGCCGACGTGCTGCGGCTGAGCCGGACGATGACCTACAAGAATGCGCTGGCCGGCCTCAACGTCGGTGGTGGCAAGGCGGTGATCATCGGCGACCCGAAGGTGGACAAGACTGAAGTACTGTTCCGCGCCTTCGGCCGTTATGTCGACTCGCTGGGAGGGCGCTACATCACCGCCGAGGACGTCGGTACCGACGTCAACGACATGGAGAACATCTACCTGGAGAGCCAGTTCGTGACCGGCGTGCACCAGGTCCATGGCGGCTCCGGCGATCCGGCCCCGTTCACCGCCTACGGTGCGCTGCAGGCGCTGATGGCGGCGATGCGCTTCAAGTTCGGCCATGAGGAAGTGGGCAAGACCAGCATCGCAGTGCAAGGCCTGGGCCACATCGGCATGGAGCTGGTCAAGCTGCTGCGCGACCGCGGCGCCAAACTGTATGTCACCGACCTGGACAGCGCGCTGATTGATCGCGCGGTCAGCGATTTCGGCGCCGAAGCGGTCAAGCCGGACGAGATCCACGAAGTGAACGCCGATGTGTTCGCACCGTGCGCGCTGGAAGGCGCGATCAACGCCGACACCCTGCCGCGGATCAAGGCGAAGATCATCTGCGGTACCGCCAACAACCAGCTGGCGAGCCTGGAAATCGGCGACGAACTGCATGCGCGCGGCATCCTGTATGCACCTGACTACGCGGTCAACGCGGGCGGCGTGATGAACGTGTCGCTGGAGATCGATGGCTACAACCGCGAACGCGCGATGCGCCTGATCCGCAGCATCTACCACAACCTCACCCGCATCTTCGAACTGTCGCAACGCGAGAACATCGCGCCGCAGCGGGCAGCCGACCGCATCGCCGAAAGCCGTATCCTGTCGATCGGCAAGCTGAAGATGCCGCTGGGCCGCAGCACCCCGCGCCTGGGCAACCTGCGCGGCGGCTGAGCCTGCCGATGTCGCGCCGGGCCTTTCGACCCGGCGCGACCGCCCGTTCAGAAGCCGGTGCTGTAGCGCAACGCCGCCTGGCGCGCGCCTTCGCCGCCGACGCGCTGGTCGAAGCCCAGGCTCAGGCGGCCGTTGCGGCCCCACCACGACTCCAGCGCCACGCCGAACAACGCACTGCCGCGCGGGGCGTTCCAGCCCGCCAGTGGCGCCCATGCATCAACGCCGACGAAACTGGCCTGCCAGTCCGCATCGGCACCATCGAGCCGCTGCTGCCATTCGGCATGCCCGCGCAGGGTCCAGCGCCCCCAGCCACGTTCGCCGCGGATACCGGCCAGCATCTGGCTGCGCTGTACGCGGTTGGCATCGCCACGCAGGCCGAAGCCGAACCCGCCCAGTTCGTTGAAGGCATCGGTATCCACGCGCGTCGTGCTTGCGCCCAGATACGGTGTCAACGACGCACCCGCGTTGCCGAAGCGATAGCCGCCTTCGACACTGGCACTGCTGAAACGTCCGCCGTAACGTGCAGAGACACCGTAGGCGCCGGCGCCCAGCAGCAACTGGCGATCCAGCGCCCGGGTGAACTGGCCGCTGCCGACCTGCGCCAGCGCATAGCCCCGGCCCAGGTTCCAGCCGGCGTACAGCTGCGCCTGCGCCTGGCGATCACGCCCACGATCACCGCCGAAGCCGCTGCCACCATTGCTGCGGGTTTCGCCAAAGGCCACGCCCATCAGCCCATTGCTGCCCAGCGGCAGGTCCTGGCCGGCCATCCAACCGCGGCTGTCGGCGGCATTGCCGGCGAAACTGCCCTGCCCGGCTTCGCCGAGCGCGCTCTGCCAGGCCCCGCGCAGGCGCGGCGCCGCCTGCACGCGATCAAAGCGCTCGGCGATCGCGCGGCGTGACATGTCGATGCTGTCGAAGGTGGCCGACTCGGCCCGCGCATGCGCCTGTCCGGACAGGCTCTGCAAACTGGCCTCGAGGCCTTTGCTGCCACCGCCAGTCCACTGCAGCGCACCGGCGGCCGTACCGAAGGCCGAGCCCTGCAGCGTCGTATCGCCATCAAGCGCGCTGAACGCACTGTCCACGCGTTGCGCAGCCGACTGCGCCGAGGCCGTGAGGCCGGTCGCTGCCGCCGTGACGCTGACCTGGGTCAGGTTCAACCAAGCGTTGTTGCTGTCATAGCCATAGCTGCTCTGCAGCAGCGACAGGCCCTGCAGGCCGCTGGAGGTGGCCGGGCTGCTGAAGGTGCCGCTGAGGCCGCCGGCGGCGTGGATCAGGTCCTGGCGGCTGCCGTTCTGCGGCACATAGCCGGAGACGAAGCCGTGTACGCGCACGCCCCCGTTGATCGTGGCGTTGCCGGTGACCTGCAGCGCATTGGCACCGAGCGCGATCATCAGCTGCGCGCCGGCCTGCTGGGTGTAGTTGCCCTCGATGGTGCCGGTGGTGCTATCGGTGGTCAGCAACACGCTGCTGCCGTTGACCACATTGCCGATCACGCGCGGCGTACCGCCATTGAACTGCAGGCCGGTCGAATCCGGATCGGGCTGCGCCAGGATCGTCACGTTGGAGCGGATCACGCTGCCGTTCTGCAGTGACAGGATGCCGCGCTCGATGCGGGTGGCACCGCTGTAGCTGTTGTTGCCCCCCAGCACCAGGGTTCCCCCGCCCTGCTTGACCAGGCCACCGCTGCCGACGATGTCATTGCTCCACAGCGAGCCACTCGATGGCGCATCGACATTGGCCACCACGTCGCCCCAGTCGAAGCGCCCCGGCCCCTTGATCGCCCGCGAGATGTCGAGCAGGCCGTAGCCGAACACCGCATCCACGCCGGGCGCACCGATGTCCTTGGCGGTGCCCAGCAGGGTCTGCCGCACCAGGTTGTTGTCGAAGTACGGGTAGCGCTGCCAGACCAGGGCGGCGGCGCCGGAAATCAGCGGGGCGGCGAAGGACGTGCCGTAGTTCCAGTAATAGCTGCCGCCGTTGGCATCGGGATAGACCGCGCTGCCCGGCGCCGCCAGGCAGTAGCGCGCGGCCTGGCCGCAGGCATTGGCGTAGCTGGCCAGCGTGCCCGGTGCATACGGATCCACCGCAGTGGCCACCAGCCAGCCGCGCTCCAGATCGGCCGCTGGCAGCGAGCCGGCAACGCCCAGCTGGCTGGGCAGCGCGGCCAGGCTGCTCGGCTCGGGGCGCGCATCGTTGCCGGCCGCGAACACCACCAGGCCGCCATGATTGATGACGAACGGCCGGTACTCGGCCGCCACCTGCGCGGTGGTCGGCAGGTCGGTCCAGTACAGGCCGCCCCACGAATTGTTCATCACCTTCACGTTGTAGCTGATCAGGTCCTGGTGGACCTGCGCCACGCCCAGTGGGCCGCTGAAGGAATTGCCCTTGCCGCTGCCGTCATCGACGGGCGGCTTGTCGGCGATGATCCGCGCCGAAACGATCTGTGCGCCAGGGGCGATGCCGCCCGGCCAGGACCCCACCGGAGCACCCGCGGCCAGGCTGGCCACCGCCGTGCCGTGGCCCACCACGTCGTCCACCTGCAGGTTGTTGCGGGCGGGGTCGATGTAGTTGAGGTTGGCGACCACGCGCCCGTTCAGCGCCACTGCGTTGCGCTGCACGCCCGAATCGACGATGCCGATGCGCACCCCCTGCCCGGTCAGGCCAGCGGCCTGTGCGGCACGCGCATTGGTCACGGACAGGTGCGCGTCGAAGGCCGGCTCCTGCGGCTTGGCCGGAGGCGGGGTGGTCGGCGGGGGCGTGGTCGGGGGCGTCGGGGTGGTCGGGGGTGGATCGATGCGGACATTGCCGCCGCCTCCGCCGCCACCACATGCCGTCAATGCCATCGCCAGCGCCGACGCCAGCGCCGACCTCACCATCATCGTGCGTTCCATCGATTCCTTCCCATGAACGTTGGCCTGCCCACATCCCGGCAGGCGTGCGGTGCCGCCCAGCGGCGGCCCTCCCCGACCCTCTATACTTGGGTCGACCCCCACGCAGTCTGCCGGGAAATCGCGGCGCTTCCAACGTCTTCGGTCTCCTTTCCGAACATTGCTTACGCATCAACGAGATTGCCATGTCCAACATCGTCATCGCCGCCGCCAAGCGCACCGCCATCGGCTCCTTCCTCGGCCAGTTCAACGGCGTGCCGACCCCGACCCTCGGCGCGGCCGCCATCGCGGCCGCCCTGGAACAGTCGGGCGTGCCGGCCAGCGACGTCTCTGAAGTCCTCATGGGCTGCGTGCTGCCGGCCAACCTCGGCCAGGCGCCCGCCCGCCAGGCGGCGATCGCCGCCGGCATTCCGCTGTCGACCGGTGCCACCACCCTCAACAAGGTGTGCGGCTCGGGCATGAAGACCATCATGCTCGGCCATGACCTGATCAAGGCCGGTTCGGCCAGCATCGTGGTTGCCGGTGGCATGGAATCGATGTCCAACGCCCCGCACCTGCTGCCCAACTCGCGTACCGGCAACCGCTTCGGCAACTTCCAGGCGATCGACCACATGGCCCACGACGGCCTGGTCAACGCCTACGACGGCAAGGCCATGGGTGAATTCGCCGAATGCGCCGTGGACAAGTACCAGTTCAGCCGCGAGGAACAGGACGCCTATGCGATCGAATCGGTCAAGCGCGCACAGGCCGCACAGGCCAATGGGGCATTCGCCGACGAGATCGTCGCGGTGAAGGTCGCCACCCGCAAGGGTGAGGTCGAGGTCGCCACCGACGAGCAACCCGGCCGCTCCGACATCGCCAAGATCCCGACCCTGCGCCCGGCCTTCAAGAAAGACGGCAGCGTCACCGCCGCCAGCTCCTCCAGCATCTCCGACGGCGCCGCTGCGGTGGTCCTGCTGACCGAGGAAGACGCCAACGCACGTGGCATTACCCCGCTGGCGCGCATCGTCGGCCACGCCACCCATTCGCAGGAACCGGAGTGGTTCACCACCGCCCCGATCGGCGCGATCCGCACGCTGCTGGCCAAGACCGGATGGTCGCTGGACCAGATCGACCTGTTCGAAATCAATGAGGCCTTCGCCGTGGTGGCGATGGCACCGATGCGTGAACTGGGCATCCCGCACGACAAGCTCAACGTGAATGGCGGGGCCTGCGCACTGGGCCATCCCATCGGTGCCTCCGGTGCACGCCTGGTGGTGACCTTGGTCAACGCCCTGCGCACGCGCGGTGGCAAGCGCGGCATTGCCACCCTGTGCATCGGTGGCGGTGAAGCAACAGCCATCGCCATCGAATTGATTTAAAAAGATTTAACGACGATTTCGCAAAAATGAATGCGGGATCGCTTGACACCCAATCTTGGCTT
Source organism: Stenotrophomonas sp. T8 (assembly GCF_051853085.1). Lineage (NCBI taxonomy): Bacteria > Pseudomonadati > Pseudomonadota > Gammaproteobacteria > Lysobacterales > Lysobacteraceae > Stenotrophomonas > Stenotrophomonas sp. T8. Next base: position 2,852,595 of record NZ_CP195329.1, read on the forward strand.
GTCATCATGTTGTCGGCGCGCAGCATGCGCGTTGCCTAATTCTAACGACGAGGATTTACACAATGAGCATCAACAAGCTGCTGGTCGCGATGTCCCTGGCTCTGGCCCTGGCCGCCTGCTCGAAGCAGGAAGCTGCCCAGGACGCCGCTGCTTCGGCCAACGAAGCCGCCACCGAAGCCCAGGCTGCTGCCGACCAGGCCGCCGCTGCCGGCGCCCAGACCGCCGACGCTGCCCAGCAGGCTGCCAACACCGCCGCCACCGCTGCTGACGCTGCGACCGACGCTGCTGCCAACACCGCTGCTGCCGCGACCGACGCTGCTGCTGGCGAAGCCAAGGACGCTGCCAAGGCTGCCGAAGCTACCGCTGAGCAGGCCAAGGACGCTGCTGAAGAAGCCAAGAAGTAATAACTTCTTTCTTCAGGCTGTTCTGGAAAAGCCGCTGGTTCGCCAGCGGCTTTTTCTTTGGCCTGCTGCCTGCGCGCGCCTCGGATCGCGACCCCGTCTTCACAACGGCATGAATAGGCTGGCGTCCCCATCCATTGCAGTACCGGAGACCGCCATGAAGATTCGCCCGATCACCACCACGCTGCTGGCCGCCTCCCTGCTGCTGGCCCTGGCCGCCTGCAAGGGTCCGGAAGCCGAACAGGCCAAGCAGGACGCGCAGCAGGCCGCCGACAGCGCCGGCGCTGCCGCCCGTGACGCCGTGGACAGGGCCGCCGAAGCCACCCGCAACGCTGCCGACAAGACCGCTGCCGCTTCCGAGCAGGCCGCCGCCGATACCCAACAGGCACTGGACAAGGCCGCAGACGCCACCGCAAACGCCGCAGACAAGGCCAAGGTTGCGGCCACCGACGCCGCTGCACATGCCAGCGACGCCACTGCGGACGCCGCACAGAAGGTTGCTGACAAGGCCCGTGATGTCGCCAATGACGCCAAGGCCAACGCCGCCAGGGAAGAAGCCAAGCACTAAGGCGTACCGGCAGCCGGGCATCGGCTCGGCGCCACAGGAAAAGCCGCGGCACTGCCGCGGCTTTTCTGCTTTTCGCTCTCTGCTCTTTCTGTTGATTCCGTGCTGGACGCGTACGGAAAGTGTCCAAGGACGCGCGGGTAGGTTGCGCAGGGGCGTAAGCGCCATGGATGGCGCGCCCGAGCCTACAAGAACGTATTCACGGCGTCCCCTGCGCGACCTACCCGCGCGGCCCACCCATCAGTATCAGCGCCCACCACGAGGGGCTTCGCCGTTGGCCGCCCTACGGCAGCGCGCGCGCCAGCATTGCCGACAGATCCACACCCGCCGGCAGCGTCCCGAACACCAGCCCATGCTGCCCTTCCAGCCGGCTGCGCACGAACGCTTCAGCCATTGGACTGCCCGCCCGCAACATCAACGCTGCCTGCAGCAGCAGCGCAGTGCGCTCGCAGAAAAGCCTCGCCTGCGACTCATCCGGTGCCGGTGCCGCTGCCCAACGCTGCAATGCCGCTGCGTAGCGCGCATCACGATCGGCCACCGCTGCCAGCTCGGCGCGCAGCGCCGCCAGTGCCTCCGGTTCACGTGCCAGCGCGCGCAGTACGTCCAGGCACTGGATGTTGCCACTGCCTTCCCAGATCGAATTCAACGGCGCCTGCCGGTACAGCCGCGGCAGCATCGATTCCTCCACATAGCCTGCGCCGCCGAGGCATTCCTGCGCTTCGTTGACGAAGGCCGGTGCGCGCTTGCACAGCCAGTACTTGCCCAGTGCCGTTCCCAGTCGCGCCAGCGCGGCCTCGTTGGCATCCACGCCTGCGCGATCCACCGCGCGTGCGATGCGCATCGAAAGTACCGTGGCCGCTTCCGATTCCAGTGCCAGGTCGGCCAGCACATTGGTCATCAACGGGTGCTCGACCAGCAGCTTGCCGAAGGTGCGGCGATGGCGTGCGTGGTGCAACGCCTGCGCCAACGCCATGCGCATTTCCGCCGCTGCGCCCAGCATGCAATCCAGGCGGGTCATCATCACCATGCCGATGATGGTGGCCACGCCACGCCCCTCCTCGCCCACCCGCCATGCCTGCGCGCCGCAGAACTCGACTTCGCTGGAGGCATTGGCCCAATCGCCGAGCTTGTCCTTCAATCGCATCAGGCGGAACGCGTTGCGGTCACCGTCGGCCAGCCGGCGCGGCATCAGCAGGCAGGTCAGTCCTCCCGGCGCCTGCGCCAGCACCAGGAAGCCATCGCACATCGGTGCGGAAAAGAACCACTTGTGGCCGACAAGGCGATAGCGCTCACCATCGATCGGTTCGGCGCGCGTGCTGTTGGCGCGCACATCCGAGCCGCCCTGCTTCTCGGTCATGCCCATGCCCAGGGTGATGCCGGCCTTGTCAGCCACCGGCACGTCGCGCGGGTCATAGACCGGCGCTGCGGCCTTGCGTGCCCACTCGGCCAGATGCGACTGCGCGTGCAGCACCGCTACTGCTGCATGGGTCATCGTCAAAGGGCAACTGGTGCCGGCCTCGGCCTGGTGGTGCAGGTAGCTCAACACCGCACGCGCGACGTGCGCGCCGGGTTGCGGTTCGTGCCAGGACAAGCCGGCGACACCGTGCGATTTCGCCGTTTCCATCAACTGGTGATAGGCCGGGTGGAACTCCACCGTATCGATGCGATGACCCTGCGCATCATGCGTGCGCAGGCGTGGGCGGTCGCGGTTGGCATCAAAGCCGAGCCGGTACAGCTCGTCGCCGGCCAGCGCGCCATAGACCGCCAGGCGTGGCGCGAAGCTGCCAGCGCCTTCGCGCTGCACAGCTTCCATCAGCGCCACGTCGTCAGTCCACAACTGGCGCCCCGCGAACGGTGGCGGCTGGTTCAACACCACATGGGTTTCGTAGGGCGCGTCGCTGCTGAAGCTCGGTCCACTCATCCGGTCCATCCTGGCGGCAAGAGGTATGCGGTCCGATTGTGCCGCATGACTTGCCAAGCCCGTGTTCAGGCCGGTTCTCACCCTGTGCACGAGCGGCAGGCCACAGTGACCGCATGGCAGCCAACGACGATCTGGTGGTGTTGCGCCCGGAAGGGCTGTACTGCGCCGCCGGCGATTTCCACATTGATCCCTGGCGACCGGTAGCGCGCGCGGTCATCACCCATGGCCACGGGGATCACGCCCGCCCGGGCATGGGCGAGTACCACTGCAGCGAAGGCAGCCTGCCGATCCTGCGCTGGCGCCTGGGCGATGTGCCGGTACAGGCGCACGTCGAGGGCGTGCCGTTCCGCCTGGGCCGGGTACAGGTCTCGCTGCATCCAGCCGGTCACGTCCTGGGATCTTCGCAGGTGCGCATCGACGACGGGCGGCAGGTCTGGGTCGCCTCCGGCGACTACAAGCGGCAGCCTGACCCAACCTGTGCGCCGTTCGAAGTGGTGCCCTGCGATACCTTCATCACCGAAGCCACCTTCGCCCTGCCGATCTACCGCTGGCCGGACACGCCGGCCGTCGCTGCTGAGATCGTGGCGTGGCGCCGCGAATGCGAACAACGCGGCGAGGCTGCGATCCTGCTGTGCTATGCACTCGGCAAGGCACAACGGGTGCTGGCCGAGCTGCGGCCGCTGGACGATCGGCCGGCCTGGCTGCATGGCGCCATCGCCAATGGCGTGGCGGTGTACCGGCAGGCCGGCGTACCGATGCTGGAGACGCTCACCGTGGCCGAACAGGGCCGCCAGCCCGATGCCGCCGGCCAGTTGATCCTCGCCCCGCCCTCGGCTGCGGGCACGCCCTGGATGCGCCGCTTCGGCCGTCACCAGCTGGGCTTCGCCTCGGGCTGGATGCAACTGCGCGGCAACCGCCGCCGCCGCAACGTTGATCGTGGCTTCGTCATTTCCGACCACGCCGATTGGCCCGCACTGCTGCAGACGATCGAACAGACCGGCGCGCAGCGGGTGATCGCCACCCATGGCAATACCGATGCGTTGATTCCGTTCCTGCGCGAGCGCGGCGTGGCTGCCGAAGCCTTCCGTACCGATTTCGGGAGCGAGGAATGAAGGCCTTCGCAGCACTCTACCAACGCCTGGACCGCAGCACTGCCACGCTGGACAAGCGAGCGGCACTGGTCGATTACTTCGGCCAGGCAGGCGCGCACGATGCGGCGTGGGCGCTGTACCTGCTCAGTGGTGGCAAGGTGGGCGGCGCGCGCAGGAAGATCGCCGCCAGTGGCGAACTGCGCGCCTGGATTGCCGAGGAATCAGGGTTGCCACCGTGGCTGGTGGAGGACAGCTATGCGCAGGTGGGTGACCTGGCCGAAACGCTGACCCTGCTGCTGGACGACCCACCGAACCCCTCGCCTGACCGGCCCCTGGCCGAATGGATCGAACAGCACCTGCTGGCGGTGGCCAACCAACCCGAGGCGATGCGCCGTGCGGCAGTCGTGGCCGGCTGGCAGCAGCTGTGCAGCAGCGAACGCCTGGTGTTCAACAAGCTGCTGACCGGCGCCCTGCGCGTTGGCGTCTCGCAACGACTGGTGCAGCAGGCGCTGGCCGAATGGTCCGGCCTGGACATCGCACGCATCGCCCAGCGCATGCTGGGCGAGTGGGTGCCCTCGCCCGGGCTGCTGGCCCAGCTGCTGTCGCCGGATGAGCTGCCGCTGGACCGGCAGCAGCCCTACCCGTTCTTCCTCGCCTCGCCACTGGAGGGCAACCCTGCCGAACGACTCGGCGCGATCGATGACTGGCTGCTGGAATGGAAGTGGGATGGCATCCGCCTGCAGCTGCTGCGCCGGCGCGGCGAGGTCGCCTTGTGGTCACGCGGCGAAGAGCGGCTGGATGGCCGCTTCCCCGAGATCGAACAGGCGGCGATGGCGCTTCCCGATGGCTGCGTGCTGGACGGCGAGCTGCTGGCCTGGGACGAAGCCGCGGACCTGCCGCGTGCCTTCACCGCGCTGCAGACGCGTATCCAGCGCCGAAAGCCCGGTGCGGCCACCCTGCGCAACACGCCAGTGCGGGTGCTCGCCTATGACCTGCTTGAACTCGATGGCGTGGACCTGCGCGAACGTCCGCTGCAGCAGCGGCGCGCGCGTCTCGCCGAGGTCGTCGGTGCACTGAACGATGCACGGATCCAGCTCTCACCCGGCGTTGACGCCGACGACTGGCTTCAGGCGGCGGCAATGCGCGACGTGGCACGCGAACGCGGCGTGGAAGGGCTGATGCTGAAGCGGCATGCCTCGCCCTACCAGGCCGGACGCCGCCGTGGTGACTGGTGGAAATGGAAGGTCGATCCGCTCACCATCGATGCGGTGCTCCTGTACGCGCAGGCCGGCCATGGGCGGCGCAGCACGCTGTACACCGACTACACCTTCGGCGTCTGGGACGGCGACACGCTGGTGCCGGTGGCCAAGGCCTATTCGGGCCTGGATGACAAGGAAATCCTCGCGCTCGATCGCTGGATCCGCGCCAACACCCGCGAGCGCTTCGGCCCGGTGCGCAGCGTTCGCGCCGAACACGTCTTCGAGCTGGGCTTCGAGGCGGTCAACCGCAGCAGCCGGCACAAGTCGGGCATCGCCGTGCGCTTTCCGCGCATCCTGCGCTGGCGCCACGACAAGCCCGCCAGCGAAGCCGATCAGTTGGCCACGCTGCAGGCGTTGGCACGATGAACCGCAGCCAGGCACTGCGCCGGCTTGAAGACTGGTTCGCGTCCAGAGGCTGGCGCTCACTGCCGTTCCAGCGCGCGATGTGGCGTCACTATCTCGCCGGCGAATCCGGACTGCTGCACACACCCACAGGCAGTGGCAAGACACTGGCGATGTTCGGAGGGCCGCTGCTGCAGGCCATGATCAACCCGCCGACCTCCCCCCGCCGCGCCAGCGCGGTACGCCCGCTGCAGGTGCTGTGGGTGACCCCCTTGCGCGCCTTGGCCAGCGACACTGCACGCGCGCTGCAGACCGTGGTCGATGGGCTGGGGCTGGGTTGGCGTGTCGGCCTGCGCAGTGGTGACGCCAGCAACCGAGAGCGGCGCCAGGCGCGCGAAGGCCGCATCGACGTACTGGTGACGACGCCGGAATCACTGGCGCTGCTGCTGAGCTATCCAGATACGCTGCCGCGCATGCAGCGGCTGCGCTGCGTGGTGGTGGACGAATGGCACGAACTGCTGGGAAACAAGCGCGGCGTCCTGCTGCAGTTGAACCTGGCGGTGTTGCGCGATGCCACGCCGGCATTGCAGCTGTGGGGACTGTCAGCCACCCTGGGCAATCTGCACGAGGCGCGCGACGTGCTGCTGCCCGGGCGACCGGAAGCACCGATCGTGCAGGGCGTACGGCCGCGCCCACTGAGCGTGCGCAGCCTGCTGCCAGACCCCGGCGAGCGCTTCCCATGGGCGGGGCATCTGGGCCTGGCACAGCTGCCACGCGTGCTGGAGGCGCTGATGCAGGCACGCAGCAGCCTGCTGTTCACCAACACCCGTGCACAGGCGGAACTGTGGCATCAGGCGCTGGCGGCGGTCTGGCCGGAAGAACCGGACACGCTTGCACTGCACCACGGCTCGCTGGATCCGGCACTGCGCCAGCAGGTGGAGGACGGCCTGCGCGCGGGTGCGCTGCGCTGCGTGGTTGCCACCTCCAGCCTCGACCTGGGCGTCGACTTCCCCGAGGTTGAGCAGGTCCTGCAGCTGGGCAGCCCGAAGGGCGTGGCGCGCCTGCGCCAGCGCGCCGGACGCGCACGCCACCGCCCGGGTGCCAGCGGCGCCATCCTGTGCGTGCCCAGCCATGCGCTGGAACTGGCCGAGTACGCTGCGGTGCGCCGTGCCTTGGCTGAAGGTGTGGTCGAAGCGCGCAGGCCGCCGACGCTGTCGCTGGATGTGCTGGCCCAGCACGCGGTCAGCCGCGCACTGGCGGGCGGCTTCGACAGCACTGCGCTGCTGGCACAGGTCCGGCGTACCCATGCCTTCGCGTCGCTCGGCGACGACCAGTGGCAGGCCGTGCTCACGTTCATTGTGCAGGGCGGGCAGGCGTTGGCCCAGTACCCCGATTTCCACAAGGTCGTGCGAGATGCCGATGGGTGGTACCGCATGCACGACCGCCGCCAGGCGCTGCGTCATCGGCTGTCGATCGGCACCATCAGCAGCGATGGCAGCGTGCGCGTGCAGTTCCTGCGCGGCGGCGGCCTGGGCGCCGTGGAGGAGCAGTTCGCCAGCCGCCTGCGCCGTGGCGACCGCTTCCAGTTCGCCGGGCGCCTGCTGGAGCTGGTGCAGCTGCGCGACATGACCGCCTTCGTGCGGTTGGCACGAGGGCGCGGAGACGGTGTCGTGCCACGCTGGCAGGGAGGCCAGTTGCCGCTGTCGATGCCACTCGGACGCGAGCTGGAGTGGGTACTGTCCGGTGCTGACGACAGCGCCGAATCACGCTGGCTGTCGCCCTTGCTGGCACTGCAGCAACAGTTGTCGGCGCTTCCCGGCCCGGACCACCTGCTGGTGGAAGAGGTGCGGCGTCGCGAAGGCCAGTTCCTGTTCGTCTATCCCTTTGCCGGCCGCCACGTGCATGAGGCGCTGGCCGCCCTGCTCGCGCTGCGCTGTACCCGCCGGCAGCGCAACAGCATCGGCTATGCGGTGAACGATCACGGCCTGGTGCTGGCACCGGCACAGGCCATCGATCTGGACGCGGCGCAATGGCGGGCGCTGTTCGCCACCGGTCAGCTGCTGGATGACCTGCGTGCTGCGGTGAACCTGGGCGAGCTGGCGCGTCGCCAGTTCCGCGGCATCGCACGCGTCGCCGGCCTGCTGATCCCCAGCCTGCCCGGTGGCATGCCACGGGCACTGCGCCAGCTGCAGGCGTCCGCGGGACTGCTCTACGACGTACTGCGCGAGCACGACCCGGATCACCTGCTGCTGGCGCTGGCGGAACAGGAAGTGCTGAATGACAGCCTCGACATGCCGGGGCTGCAACAGGTACTGGCCAGGATTCGGATGCAGACCCTCTCGGTGCAGCGCCCGGCGTCACTGACGCCGTTGGGTTTCCCGCTGTGGGCCGAACGCCTGCGCGGGCAGTTCAGCAACGAAGACTGGCGTACCCGGGTGCAACGCGTGGCCCAGCAGCTGGAGCGTCGGCATGGCCGATGAACTGCCGCTGCTGCGCGCAGGCGAGCCGCTGGTGCTGCTTGGCGCGCGTGCACTGTACTGGCCCGCGCGGCAGGCACTGCTGCTCGCCGACCTGCACCTGGGCAAGGCCGATGTCTTCCGCCGCGCAGGCATCGCGCTGCCCGGCGGCGGTACCGGCAAGGACCTGCAACGCCTGCAGGGGCTGCTGGACGCGCGTGCCTGCCGCGAGGTGTGGATCCTGGGCGACATCCTGCACGGCCCGGCGCATCGTGCTGCGTGGTACCAGCAATGGCTGGGATGGCGCGAACGCAATGCCGCACTGGACGTGCATGTCCTGCGCGGAAATCATGACCGGCAGCTGCCGCGTGCCGAGCTGCAGGTGCAGATCCACGACGAAGTACGGTTGCCACCGTTCCTGCTTCGGCATGAGCCGGTGCCCGATGCGGAGCTGCATGTGATCGCCGGGCATCTGCATCCACAGATCGCTTTGCCTCCGTTGCGGCGGCGCTTCCCCGCATTCTGGCTGCGTGACAGGATGACACTCCTGCCGGCCTTCTCCGCGTTCACCGCCGGAATCGTTCCTGTTCCCGCTGCCGGCGAACAGATGGTCGCCTGCGTGGACAACGGCCTGGTGGCACTGCCCCTGGCTTGAATCAGGCCGGACGGATATCCAGCTGCGGCATCAGCTGGAACTCAGGCGTGTCCTCTTCCCGTCGCCGCGGCAAGGCCTGGATCGCCGCCAGCATCTCCTGCGCGCAGGCGCGGATGCGCGTGTGGTGCTCCGGCGACGCATGACTGATCAGGCTGCCGACATGAAACTCGAACACGTCCTCCAGTACGTCGGGCTGGTCCTCGTGCAGCATCTGCAACAGACCGCGCAGCTTGCAGATTTCCGATTCCAGCTCCTCGACCGCGAACAACATGGCATCCTCCTCTTCGACAACAGGCGGCACATCCGGGCCGCAACAGGCCGCGACGGCAGCGCCTCCCGGGCCACGCGCGATGTTGATCACGGAAAGGAAAACGGGCGACGCGTAATCGCGTGCAACCTACTTCTCGCATATGCGCAGTGAGGCAACCGTTAATTCACGTGACGATGCGTTTCACGCAGTGGCTGTGATCGCGTTGATGCGAGGCACCTGCGCCGCAGTGGCCAGCGCGTCGACGAAAGCAGGATCCAGCGCGAGCGAACCGAACCAGCCATGCTGGGTACCGCTGAGCACACGCAGCATGTGACCACGTCCACCCGGCAGGCGCCCCATCGGGCCGAGCAGCACGTCGCGCGCTTTGGCCCAGGCATCGCGATCGGACTGGAACAGCGGCGTCAGCCAACGGCTCCAGCGCTGGTAGACCGCAACGTGTGCCCTGCGCTGCGCCTGGTAGGCCTGCAATGCCGCGGCACCGCCACCATGCGCGCGCAAGGCATCGCGCAGCGCCAGCGCATCGAGCAGCGCCATGTTCACGCCCTGGCCCAGCTGTGGGCTCATCGCATGCGCGGCATCGCCGGCCAGCACCATGCGGCCGTGATGCCAGCGCGTCATCACCGCGTCGCGGTAGACGGCCCGTGCCAGCTGGCCGGCGTCACGCAGATGCGCGAAGCGTGCACTGGCCTGCGGCCACAGCGCATGCAGTTCGTCCAGCCAGGGCATCATGCCGTCGGCCTGCCAACGTTCGAAATCGGCGCGTGGCAGGCTCCAGAAAAAGCTCAGGCGCGGCGTGTCATCACCGGGCCGCGTACCGACCGGCAACAGCCCGATCATCTTGCGAGCGGCCACGTAGCGCTGCCGCAGCTCCTGCAGGTGTGGCCAGTCTTCGGCCGGCAACAGGCACCACAGCGCACCCCACGGATACACGCGATCCAGTCCGTTACCGTCTTTGATCGTGCCGCGCAGCGTCGAGGCCGCACCATCGGCGGCCACCACCAGGTCGAACGCACCGTGCAGGCGCCCTTCGCTGTCACGCAGGCGGCCGTGCTCGGCATCCACTGCAGCGATGCTGACGCCGGCATGCAGCTGGCCCGCACCAGCACGCGCATCATCCAGCAACGAGAACAGGGCGCCGCGCTGCATGCCAAGGCCGTGCAGGCGCGCGTCCAGGCCGGCGTAGCGCATGTCCATCACTGCGCGTTCGCACGGCGTATCGCCGTACAGGCGATGCACCGGCGCGGCATGCGCGCGCACGGCGTCAAGCAGGCCCATCTGCCACAGCACCTGCAGGCCGCTGGGCTGCAGCAGGAAACCGGCGCCAACCGGTCCCGGCGTGGGCACACGTTCGAAGATCTCCACCTCGTGGCCATCACGGGAGAGCAGGATGGACAATGCCTGTCCAGCGGTGCCGTAGCCGATCACGGCGATGCGCAGTCGTTCCTTCATGGGCGCATTGTGCCCGAGCGCAAATCCGGATGCCCAGCGGGGCCCCGCCCACGGCAGCGCAATTCTTGTCGCAGCGCAAAAAAAACCCCGCCGGAGCGGGGTTTTCAACGCACTGTCGAGTGGATCACTCGGCCGGCGTGATGTTCGAAGCCTGGGCGCCCTTCGGGCCCTGGGTCACGTCATAGGTGACACGCTGGCCTTCCTGCAGGCTGCGGAAGCCCTTGGAGTTGATGGCGGAGAAGTGCGCGAACACGTCGGCGCTGCCATCCTCCGGCGAGATGAAGCCAAATCCCTTGGCGTCGTTGAACCACTTGACGGTACCGTTCGGCATGGTGATGCGAGACCTTATGCAATGAATGGGTGGTGTACGCTGAACCCGCGCACAAGCTGAGTATGCAAAGCTTGCTCGGGGAAGACAATCACCCCCGCGCCAATTCGCCCACCAGTTCCGGAAGTCCGTTGCTGGCCGCCTGCACATTGGCCAGCACTTCGGCCATCGTAATCTCCTCGCCATCACCGCAGCCGGCGGCCCAGTTGGCGATGATCGCCAGGCAGGCATAATCCAGCCCCAGCTCCCGCGCCAGTGCGGCTTCCGGCATGCCGGTCATGCCCACCAGATCGCAACCGTCGCGGCGCATGCGGGCGATTTCGGCGATCGTTTCCAGGCGCGGGCCCTGCGTTGCGCCATAGCAGCCACCGTCATGGACCGTGACACCGGTCACTTTGGCTGCCGCCAGGATCTTGCTGCGCAGCATCGGCGTGTACGGATGGCCGAAATCGACGTGGACCACGTCGGAGCCTTCTTCTTCACAGATCGTGCTGATGCGGCCCCAGGTGTAGTCGATGATCTGGTCCGGGCAGGCGAGCACGCGCGGACCGAAGTTCTCGGTGATGCCACCCACCGTGTTCAATGCCAGCACCCGCTGCGCGCCCAGCTGCTGCAGCGCAGCCAAATTGGCTCGGTAGTTGATCTTGTGCGGCGGCAGCGAATGCCCCTCGCCATGCCGCGCCAGGAACGCCACGCGATGGCCGAGCAGCGTGCCCACGCGCACCGGGCCCGATGGGCGGCCGAAGCGGGTGTCGACCTCGTGGGTCTGCACGTCGTCAAGCTTGGCCAGGTTGTAGACACCGGTACCGCCGATCACGGCCAGGGCGATCTGTTGCATTCGAAGCACTCCATGAAAAGACGAACGCCGGCACCCGAGGATGCCGGCGGCAGAAGAAGACGCGCCGCGGGCGGCTGCGCCGTTATTCCTTCATCGCGTAGATGGCCGGCACGCAGCGCAGGGTCTCGTTGACGTCCATGCCGAAGCCGAACACATAGCGGTCCGGCAGCTCGATGCCCGCGTAATCGGCGGTCACGTCAGGCAGCGCACGGTCGTGCTTCTTCACGGTCATCGCAGCGATGCGCACATCGGTCGCGCCCTGTTCCAGGCACCAGGTGCGAACGCCCTGCAGGGTGTAGCCCTCGTCGAGGATGTCGTCGACCAGCAGCACGCGGCGGCCGAACAGCGAGGTGGCCGGCTTGTGCTTCCAGACCAGGTCACCGCCGGTGGTTTCGCCGCGGTAGCGGGTGGCGTGCAGGTAATCGAACTGCACGTCCTGGCCGCGCGCGCCCAGTTCCAGCGCCAGCTGGCCGGCGAACGGCAGCGCACCATGCATGATCGACAGGAACAACGGCACCTCGCCCTTGTAATCGCGCGCGATGGCGTCGGCGATAGCAGCGATGGCCTTGTCGATGGTGGGGCGGTCGACCAGCAGGTCAGCCTGGGCCAGGGCCTGGGAAATGGTGAGGTTGGGCATCAGACGGTTCTTCCAAGGGTTTCAAGCAGACGGGATTGGGTGTCGCCATGGCGGGCATCGGCCAGCAGGCCGTCCCAGCCGAGTGCGCCGCGGCCGAGCAGGCCCAGCAGCGCAGCAGTATTGAGGGAGCGTCCCTGCACCGCATGCAGGGCTTCATCGACCAGTTCCGGATGGCAGACCAGCACCACGTCGCAGCCGGCGTCCAGGTGCGCGTGCACGCGTGCCGGCACGCCGCCGGCGCTGTGCGAGGCGGCCATGCCGATGTCATCGGAGAACACCACGCCGCGGAAGCCGAGTTCGCCGCGCAGGATGTCCTGGATCCAGCGTGGGGAATAGCCGGCGGGCTCCGGTGCCACCTGCGGATAGATCACGTGCGCCATCATCACCGCATCGGCACCGGCGGCGATGCCGGCCTGGAACGGCACCAGGTCCTGCGCGCGCAGTTCGTCCAGCGCGCGTGGATCGATCGCGGTATCCACGTGGGTGTCTTCCAGCACGGTGCCGTGGCCAGGGAAATGCTTGAGCGTGGCGGCCATGCCGACCGCGTGCATGCCGCGCACATAGGCTGCGGTGAACGCGGCCACGACCTGCGGGTCTTCACTGAAGGCGCGGTTGCCGATGGCGCGGTTGCCGCGGCCAAGGTCGACCACCGGGGCGAAGCTGAGATCCAGGCCGCTGGCGCGGACTTCACTGGCCATCAGCCAGGCATGCTGCTCGGCCAGCGCCAGGGCCTGCTGCGGGTCGGTGGCGTACAAGGCACCAATGTCCTGCAGCGGCGGAAGATCGCTGTAACCCTCGCGGAAGCGCTGTACGCGGCCGCCCTCCTGGTCCACGCAGATCAGCTGCGGGCGCGGGGCAGCGGCACGGATGGCCGCGCTCAGATCGGTCACCTGCTGGCGCGAGGCGAAGTTGCGCTTGAACAGCACCACTCCGGCCACGGCGTCGTGCTGCAGCCAGTCACGTTCCTGGGCGGTCAGTTCGGTGCCGGCAACGCCGATCAGCAGCATGGTCGATCTCCACAACGCGCGCCCGCATGGCGCAGTGCCGCATTGTCGCAGAACCGGCCGACAGGCGCAGTGGTCAGAAAAAGGGGACGGAGGGGATTAAGGCGCAATCGGCCCCAAGAGGCTGGATACGTCTTAATCCCCTCCGTCCCCTTTTGAGGAGCCGGTCAGACCTTGCAGCCGTCCGGGCCGCAGGCCTCGTCGCCGTCAGCCGGGGTGGCCGGGGCGCCCTGTTCGGCCGCGATCTGCTGCAGGGCCTGGGCGAACGCCTCGGGTGGTTGGGCCCCGGAAATCGCCCACTTCCCATCGATGACGAAGGTCGGCACCGAAGAAATGCCCAGTGCATGGGCCTGCGCCAGCTTGGCTTCGACCTCGGCCAGCCCGCGGTCGGAGGCCAGCATCTGCGCGATTTCGCCACCGTCCAGGCCGCCCGCCACGCCGGCCTTCACCAGTACAGCGTTGTCAGCCAGGTTCTGGCCATGCTCGAAGTGGGCGCGGAACAGCGATTCACCCACCGCATCCTGCACGCCATGCTGGCCGGCCAGCCACAACACCCGATGCGCCGGCAGCGTGGTCACCCGCACCTGGCCCTGGTTGAAATCCATCGGCAGCCCCTCCGCGCGTGCGGTGGTCTGGGTCTGGCCGAGGATCTGCTCGGTGCGCTCGACGCCCCCGAACTTGCGCGCATAGGCCTCGCGCAGCGGCACCGGGGTGTCGTCCGCATCCGGGTCCAGCTGGAACGGCTGCCAGTGGATATCGAGGTCAGGCGCGTTCGGGCCCAGCAACTGCACGCCCTGCTGGAAACGATGCTTGCCGATCCAGCACCAGGGGCAGACCACGTCGGAGTAGATGTCGATTCTCATCCGAACGACATGGGGACCGCCTTCCTCGATAAAAGGGGACGGAGGGGATTAAGTCGCTTTCCGCACAGGCGGGGTAAAGCCGACTTAATCCCCTCCGTCCCCTTTTTGGGGGCTCACCACTGTGAATACGGGCGGCTGGCCAGGGCAACGTTGTAGTAGCGGGCGTCATCGGTCACTTCGGCGCCGACCCAGTCCGGCAGGTCGATGGCCTGGTCCGCGCTTTCCAGCTCGACTTCGGCCACCACCAGGCCGGCGTTGTCACCGAGGAACTCGTCCACTTCCCAGGTCAGGCCGGCGTGTTCGACCAGATGGCGGCGCTTGTCGATCAGGCCGCCGACACACAGCGCCAGCAGTGCGCGCGCGTCCTCCACGGGGATCGGGTAGTCGAACTCCTGCCGGGTGTGGCCGAGGGTGCGCGACTTCAGGTTCAGCGCGGCGTGGTCGCCTTCGATGCGCACGCGCACCGAGGCGTTCTGGGTGCCGCGGTCGAGCGCGCCCATGTCGTTGATGTAGCCCTGCGCCATCGGGATCACCCGATGCGCGGCGGTGCGCCAGCCATCGCTGCTGACCAGGAATTTGCGTTCGATTTCGATGCCCATGGCGCAATTATGCGCCACGGGTGATGACAGCTGCTCAGCGCTTTTCGAATACCGCGATGCTTTCCACGTGCGCGGTGTGCGGGAACATGTCCATGGCACCGGCGCTGACCAGGGTAAAGCCCTGTTCGTTGACCAGATAGCCGGCATCGCGCGCCAGCGAGCCCGGGTGGCAGCTGACGTAGACGATGCGCTTGAACTGCTTCAGCGGCAGCTGCTGCAGCACTTCGATCGCGCCCGAGCGCGGCGGATCCAGCAGCAGCTTGTCGAAGCCCTGGCGCATCCACGCCGTGCTGCGCTGGTCCTGGGTCAGGTCGGCGCTGAAGAACTGCGCGTTCGCCAGGCCGTTGCGCTCGGCGTTCTCACGCGCACGCGCGACGAGGCCGGCATCGCCTTCCACACCCACCACTTCACGCACACGGCGGGCCAACGGCAGGGTGAAGTTGCCCAGGCCGCAGAACAGGTCCAGCACGCGCTCGTCCTTACCCGGCTGCAGCAGGTCCAGGGCGTGGGCGATCATCTTCTCGTTGAGCTTGGCGTTGACCTGGATGAAATCCAACGGGCGGAACGCCAGCTCGACATCCCACGGCGCCAGCCGGAACGACAGCGGCACGCCCTGCCCGTCCAGCGGCTGCACGGTGTCCACGCCGCCGGACTGCAGGTAGATCACGAACCCATGCTGCTGGCCGAAGGCAGCCCAGGCCGCGCGGTCCGCATCGCTGAGCGGTTGCAGGTGGCGCACGGTCAGCACCACCGCCTGGTCACCGGCGATGAACTCGATCTGCGGGATGTCGCGCTTGCCATCGAGCGTTTCAATGAAGGTGGACAGCGCCTCGACCTGGGTGCCGATTTCCGGAATCACCGTCAGGCATTGGCTGAGGTCGGCGACGAAACGCGGATCCTGTTCACGGAAGCCGACCAGGGTCTTGTCCTTCTTCTCGACCCGGCGCACCGAGAAGCGGCCCTTGCGGCGGTAACCCCAGCTCTCGCCGACCAGCGGCGGCAGCACGGTGCCCGGCTTCACATGGCCGATCCGCTCCAGGTTGTCCATCAGCACGCGCTGCTTGGCGACGATCTGCTGGGCCTCGTCCAGGTGCTGCAGTACGCAGCCGGCACAGGTGCCGAAATGGGGGCACTTGGGGGTCACCCGCTGCGGCGAGGCCTGCAGCACCTCCAGCGTGCGCGCCTCGTCGAAATGGCGGCTGCGGGCTGTCTGTTCGGCCATCACCACCTCACCGGGCAGGGCGCCGCTGACGAAGGTAACCTTGCCGCCCTCGCCTTCACGGCGGGCGACACCGCGACCATCATGGCTGAGGTCGAGGATCTCGGTCTGGAACGGGGTACGGTCGGTGCGGGAGCGGGATCGGGCCACGTGGCAACAGGCTGCGGGCAAAAATGGGGGCGTATTGTCGCAGATCCTGACCGATGGGGCCCGGACCCGCTTGCGCCCGTGGCCGTCGTGCATGATGATTGGGACAGCTGACATGGAGGCAGCCCTGATGCAGATGACCCCGCGGGCCGCACGGCCCCGCTTCCTGCTTGTCGAGGACGACATCATCAGCCGCGGTTTTTTCAAGGCGGCGTTGGAAACGTTACCGGCGGATGTGGACACCGCAGATTCGCTGGCCAGTGCCCTGGCCAGTGCCGAGCCCGGCTCGCATGACCTGTGGCTGATCGACGTCAACCTGCCGGACGGCAATGGCGCGCAGCTGTTGCGTGAGTTGCGCCGTTCACATCCCGACACGCCGGCGCTGGCACATACCGCCGACGGCGATGCCTCCATTCACGCCCGCCTGCGCGAAGCTGGTTTCAGCGACACGCTGGTCAAGCCACTGGGCCGCGACCAGCTGCTGAAGGCCGTGCGCCGAGCGCTGGTCAACAGCCCGGCGGGGATCTTCGTGGCACAGGCCCCGGCCGCGGTCGAACTGGCCGTACAGGACTGGGACGAGACCGCAGCCCTGGCAGCGCTCAATGGCCAGCGCAACCACCTGATCGCACTGCGCGAACTGTTCCTGGCCGAGTTGCCGGGCGTGCGCGACGCGGTCGAGCAGGCGGTCGACCAGCACGACGAGCGCCAGTTGCGCAGCCAGTTGCACCGATTGCAGGCCAGCTGTGGCTTCGTGGGGGCGGCACGGTTGGGACGGGCGGTGCGCCAGCTGCATCATGCGCCCGATTCCGGGCAGGCCCAGGCGGGGTTCCGCGACGCGGTGGCTGCCCTGCTGCACTGAGGGTTGCTCGGCAGGGCTGCGCCCCTGCAACTGCCGAGGCTTCAAACCAAGGCAACAGCAAAGGCCAGAGCCAGAGCGGCTCTGGCCTTTGCTTGTTGGGCGGGCCGGTGTGGGTGGGCAGGACACGCCGTAAACCCCGCTCCGCGGTCCGGCCCAGCCGCTGGCGGCTGGGCCGGGCCCCGGAGGGGTACTTGCAGCGCCCCCCCCTCAACCGGACCCACCCCGCCATCCGACGGAATGCACGCTGTTGCTGTTGCTGTTGCTTTGGCCTCGGCAGGTGCAGGGCTGCAAGCCCTGCCGAACACCCCTCAACGCCTGGGCGCCAGCTGCTCGAGCATTTCCCAGGACTTCAGCCCGCGCGGCCCCAGGTGATGGGCCAGCACCCGCCGCATCGGCAGGCGCAGGCTGGCCAGATCGGCGGCATCCGGCTCTTCGTCAGCCGCCAGCGCCAACAGCGCCGACCCGGTGGCGGCTGCCCGGCGCTCCCCGCCGCGCTCGCTCAACAGGCGCTGCGCACCCTCCTGCGGGTCCAGTTCGTACCGCGCCGCCGGGTCGATCGGCTGGCCATCGCTGGCGCTGTCCAGCTCGAAACCCAGGCCCAGCGCAGACAGCAGCTCGCGTTCGAAACGGCGCAGGGTCCAGGCCAGGCCAGCGCCCACCGCCAGCCGCGCACGCGCCTCGCCGTAGGCGAGGTACAGCTCCGGCAGCGGGTCCTGGCGCGGGGCCAGGCGCAGGGTCAGTTCGCTCAGGTAGAAGCCGGCCAGCATCGCCTGCCCGACCAGGCGTGGCGCGGCATCCAGCGCCTCGGCGCCACGCAGCTGGGCCAACTCACCCCGCTGCTGGGCACTGAAGCGGATCCACTGCAACGGCTGCAGGGCGGCGCGCAGCACCTGGCCCTTGGCAGTGGACACGCCACGCGCAAGCAGGCCGATACGGCCATGCTGTGCGCTCAACACTTCGACCAGCAGGCTGGTCTCGCGGTAGGCCCGTGCGTGCAGCACGAAGCCGGTGTCGTCCTCGATCATCATCGAAGCGACTACAACGCCTTACTCGTAACCGAAGGCCTTCAGCGCGGCCTCGTCGTCGGACCAGCCTTCACGCACGCGCACCCAGGTTTCCAGGAACACCTTGGCCCCGAACAGACGCTCCATCTGCAGGCGGGACTTGGCGCCGATCTCCTTCAGGCGGGCGCCGCCCTTGCCGATCACGATGGCCTTCTGGCCTTCACGCTCGACCCAGATCACCGCACCGATGCGCAGCAGGTTGCCGTCCTCGGTGAAGCGTTCGATCTCGACAGTGGTGGCATACGGTAGTTCCTCGCCGAGCTGGCGCATCAGCTGCTCACGCACCAGTTCACCGGCCAGGAAACGCTGGCTGCGGTCGGTGATCTCATCCTCGCCGAACATCGGCGGGGCTTCCGGCAGCAGCTTCAGCACGTCGCGCACCAGCGCTTCCAGGCCGTTGCGCTTCTGCGCGGAGATCGGATGCACGGCGGCGAAGTCGCGACCCTCGGTCACCTGCTGCAGGAACGGCAGCAACGCGCCCTTTTCCTTCAGGCGATCGATCTTGTTGACCACCAGCACCACCGGGATGCCGGCGTCGCGCAGCACGTTGAACGCCAGGCTGTCCTCTTCATCCCAGCGACCGGCTTCGATCACCAGCAGGCCGGCATCGACGCCTTCCAGCGAGCCACGCGCGGCGCGATTCATCACCCGGTTCATCGCCCGCTTCTGGACCTTGTGCAGTCCGGGGGTGTCAACCAGCACCAGCTGGCCCTCCGGATAGGTGGCGATGCCCAGCAGGCGATGACGCGTGGTCTGCGGACGGTTGGAGACGATGCTGACCTTGGCGCCGACCAGGGCATTGGTCAGGGTCGACTTGCCCACGTTCGGGCGGCCGATGACGGCCACGCTGCCGCAATGATGGGGAGTTTGTTCGCTCACTTGGAATCCAGTTGTTCTAGGACGGCCGCAGCCGCCTGTTGTTCGGCAAGCCGCCGCGAGGCGCCTTCGCCCTCGGTGCTGGCGGCCGGGTCGGCTACGTTGCAGCGTACCCGGAAGTGCTTGGCGTGGTCGTCACCGGATTCTGACACCAGTTCATACTGCGGCAACGCCTTCTGTCGGGCCTGCAGCCATTCCTGCAAGCGGGTCTTGGGGTCCTTCTCGGGTCGGCCGGAGGCCGGCAGTGCCTCGATCGAAGCGCTGAACCAAGGCAGTACCACCGCCCGGCAGGCCTCGAAACCGGCATCCAGGTAGATCGCAGCCACCACGGCTTCCACCGCGTCGGCCAGGATCGAATCACGACGGTGGCCACCGGACTTCATTTCGCCCGGGCCCAGGATCAGCCGCTCGCCCAGTTCCAGGCTACGTCCAATCACCGCCAGCGCGCCCTCACGCACCAGTTCGGCGCGGGCACGGGTCATCGCGCCCTCGTCAGCCTTGGGCCAGCGTCGGTACAACGCCTCGGCCGCCATCATGTTGACGATGCTGTCGCCCAGGAATTCCAGGCGCTCGTTGTGTGGCGCACCGGCGCTACGATGCGTCAGCGCCTGCTTGAGCAGCGCCGGGTCGCGGAAGGGATGACCGATCAGGTCACCACGTTGGAAAGGTTTATTCGGCACCGCTTCGAGTCAGGTCCTGGGATGAATCGAATTTGCCAACCACGTCCAGGTTGCCGACCAGCGGACGGCGCACTTCGTAGTTGACCTTGAGGGTCCAGCCATTGTCGCGACGGTCGAACTTCACGTTGGCCGGCTTCACGTTTTCCGAGTAATTGATGTACAGGCGCTTGAAGAACAGATCCTGGATCCGGGCCGGCTCCATGCTGCCCACGCCCGGCTCCTTGGCCAGGCTCTTCATCGCCGAGCGCACCGCGTAATACTCCTGGTACATCGGGAACAGCTTCATGCCGATGTAAAGGAAGAAACCCACCACGATCAGGACCGCCAGGAACGAGGTCAGGGTCATGCCACGCTGCGTGTTCATCGTCTTCATTGCGTTCTCCCCAGATACGCGTTGGATGTGAAGGTACTCAGTTGATGCTCGAGCCGATCCGCGACGGCTCGAAGCCATCCTTGCAGAACCAGCCCTGGCAGTTCAGCCAGATCAGGAAGGCCTTGCCGCGCAGGTTTTCTTCCGGCAGCAGGCCCCAGAAGCGGCCATCGTCGCTGTTGTCACGATTGTCGCCCATCACCAGGTACTTGCCGGCCGGTACGGTCCACTGGCCCTGGCCACGCGGATAGTCGGTCTCCAGCACGGTATGGGTACGGCCCGGCAGGTGCTCGACCAGCAGGTTGGCGCCCTCGCCCTGGCCCTTGTGGCCGGCATAGATGCCCTTGTTGTCGTACTTCAGCGGTTCGCCATTGAGGATCACGCCGTCGCCTTCGAAGACCACGGTGTCACCCGGCACGCCGATCACGCGCTTGATGAAGTTCTCGCCCTTGGCCGGGTCGTTGTCGCTGTGGCCGGGGAAGTGGAACACCACCACGTCGCCGCGCGACGGCTCGCCGAAGGGGACGATCTTGGTGTTGCTGATCGGCAGGCGCAGGCCGTAGGAAAATTTGTTGACCAGGATGAAATCGCCGATCAGCAGGTTCGGCATCATCGAGCTGGACGGGATCTTGTACGGCTCGGCGATGAAACTGCGCACGATCAGCACGATCGCCAGCACCGGGAAGAATGCACGCGAGTAGTCCACCAGCACCGGCTCGGTGTCGAGCAGGCCCGCGCGCTGGGCGCGGCGCTTGGCGAGGTACAGCTTGTCGGCGAGCAGGATCAGGCCCGAGGCCAGGGTCAGCACGACCAGGAGGATCTCAAACAGTTTCATTCAGGGTCCTTTGCAACGTCACCAGACGACCGGCCCCGCGAGGCCGGTGCGGGCTTACTTGTTGTCCATCTGCAGCACGGCCAGGAACGCTTCCTGCGGGATCTCCACGCGGCCGACCTGCTTCATGCGCTTCTTGCCTTCCTTCTGCTTTTCCAGAAGCTTCTTCTTGCGCGAGACGTCGCCACCATAGCACTTGGCCAGCACGTTCTTGCGCATCGCCTTGACCGTGGTGCGGGCGATGATCTGCGAGCCGACGGCGGCCTGGATGGCCACGTCGAACATCTGCCGGGGGATCAGGTCCTTCATCTTCTCGCACAGCTCGCGGCCACGGCGGTCGGCGTGGCTGCGGTGCACGATCAGCGACAGTGCGTCGACCTTGTCACCGTTGATCAGCACGTCGACGCGCACGAACGGGCCGGCGTCGAAGCGCACGAAGTGGTAGTCCAGCGAGGCATAGCCACGGCTGACCGACTTGAGCTTGTCGAAGAAGTCCAGCACCACCTCGGCCATCGGCAGCTCGTAGCTGATCTGCACCTGGCTGCCCAGGTAGTTGATGCCGATCTGGCTGCCGCGCTTTTCTTCGCACAGCTTGATGATGTTGCCGATGTATTCCTCGGGAGTGAGCACATTGGCGCGGATGATCGGCTCGCGGATCTCCTCGACCTGGTTCACCGGCGGCAGCTTGGCCGGGTTGTCCATGTTGATGACCGAGCCGTCGGTCTTCAGGACCTCATACACCACCGTCGGCGCGGTGCTGATCAGGTCCAGGTTGTATTCGCGTTCCAGGCGCTCCTGCACGATCTCCATGTGCAGCATGCCCAGGAAGCCACAGCGGAAGCCGAAGCCCATCGCTTCGGAGCTTTCCGGCTCGAAACGCAGCGCGGCATCGTTCAGGCGCAGCTTGTCCAGCGCTTCGCGCAGGTCCGGGTAGTCCTCGGCATCGACCGGGAACAGGCCGGCGAACACGCGCGGCTGCATTTCCTGGAAGCCCGGCAGCGGCTTCGGCGCCGGATCGCCGGCCAGGGTGAGGGTGTCGCCGACCGGCGCACCATGCACGTCCTTGATGCTGGCGGTGACCCAGCCCACTTCACCGGCACGCAGCGCCGGCAGCACCTTGCGCTTGGGAGTGAACACGCCGACGTTGTCGACCTGGTGGTTGCGGCCGGTCGACATCACCTGCAGCTTGTCACCGGCCTTGATCTCGCCCTGCATCACGCGCACCAGCGAGACCACGCCCAGGTAGTTGTCGAACCACGAGTCGATGATCAGCGCCTGCAGCTTGTCGGTGTCGCGCGGCACCGGCGGCGGGATGCGATGGACGATCGCCTCCAGCACGTCCTGCACGTTGAGGCCGGTCTTGGCACTGACCGGCACGGCGTCGGAGGCGTCGATGCCGATCACGGCCTCGATCTCGGCCTTGGCGCGCTCGATGTCGGCGGTGGGCAGGTCGATCTTGTTGATCACCGGCACCACTTCCAGGCCCTGCTCCACTGCGGTATAGCAGTTGGCCACCGACTGCGCTTCCACGCCCTGCGCCGCGTCGACCACCAGCAGCGCGCCTTCGCAGGCGGCCAGCGAGCGGCTGACTTCATAGGAGAAGTCGACGTGGCCGGGGGTGTCGATGAAGTTCAGGTGATAGGTCTGCCCGTCCTTGGCCAGGTACGGCAGTGACACCGATTGCGCCTTGATCGTGATGCCACGCTCGCGCTCGATGGGATTGGAGTCGAGCACCTGCGCTTCCATCTCGCGGGCCTGCAGGCCACCACAGAGCTGGATGATGCGGTCGGCCAGCGTGGACTTGCCGTGGTCGACATGGGCGATGATGGAGAAGTTGCGGATGTTCCGCATCGAATCAGAAGACATAGGTGGCGGCGGCGCGCGGCGTCGTCAGGGTAACGGTCGATTATCGCATGCCCGGCGCCCGGCCGCGAAAACTGCCTCATCGGGCCGGGGCCAGAACGGCCGAAGCCCCGCCGGGGCGGGGCTTCGGGGGCCGCGTCGGCGCCGCCGAAGCGGCCCCGGCAGGAGCCTTACTGGCCGGCCTTCACCGCCACGAAGGCGCTGTTGCCGTTGGCCGTGCGGACCAGCAGCATCACCACGTCGTCCTTCTTGAAGCTGGACAATGCCCGGTTCAGGGCATCCACGCTGCCGACCGCAGTGCGGCCGACCTGCAGGATCACCATGCCCGGCGACAGGCCGGCATCGCGTGCCGCCTGGCCCTTGACCCCGGTGATGCGCACGCCTTCATTGCCGTTGAGCCCCAACTGCTTGCGCTGGGCCGCGTTCAGGTCGCTGACGTCCAGCCCCAGCAGGGCGTTGGCACCGGTCTGCGGAGCCGCCTCGCCACCGCCAGCCGACGGCCCGCGGGCATTGGCCTGCCCGTCCTCGCTCAGTGCGGTCAGCGTGGCACTGAGCTCATGCGGCTTGCCGTCGCGGTAAACCACCAGGTTCACCTTGCTGCCCGGCGCCATCGCACCGATCAGCGGCGGCAGGTCGGACCAGCTGTTGACCGCGCTGCCGTTGACCGAGCGGATGACATCGCCCACCTGCACGCCGGCCTTGGCGGCCGCACTGCCGGCCACGATCTGGTTGACCAGCGCGCCGCGGCTGTCCGGCAGGCCCAGTCCCTGCGCCTTCAGCGAATCGATCGGTTCGACCACCGCGCCGAGCTGGCCGCGGGTGACCTTGCCGCTCTTCTTGATCTGCTCGACCGCGCTCATCGCCAGGTCGATCGGGATCGCGAAGCTGATGCCCATGTAGCCGCCGGAGGCCGAGAAGATCTGCGAGTTGATGCCGACCACTTCGCCGCGGGTGTTCAGCAGCGGCCCACCGGAATTGCCCTGGTTGATCGCCACGTCGGTCTGGATGAATGGCACGTAGCGCTGGTCCGGCCCCCCCGTACTGCGACCAACGGCGCTGACCACGCCGGCGGTAACGGAATGGTCGAGGCCGAACGGCGAGCCGATCGCGACAACCCATTGACCGGGCTTCAGGGTGTTGGAATCGCCCACGCGCACGGTGGGCAGGTTCTTGCCATCGATCTTGAGCAGGGCCACGTCGTACTGCTGGTCGCTGCCCACCACCTTGGCGGTGAACTCGCGGCTGTCGCCCAGCTTGACCTTCACCTCGCTGGCGTCGGCCACCACGTGGTAGTTGGTCAGTACATAGCCATCGGGCGAGATGATGAAGCCCGATCCCATGCCACGCCCCTTGATGCTGGGACCGCCATCCTGCCCACCCGGCCCCTGCCCCGGCATCGGGAAGTCAGGGCCGAAGAAGCGGCGGAAGAACTCCGGCATGTCATCGTCGCCCATCGGGCCGCGCGAGGCCTGGCGGTTGTTGCGGACGATGGTGGTGTCGACGTTGACCACGCCCGGGCCGACCTGTTCGACCAGGTTGGTGAAGTCAGGCAAGCCACTGACCAGCGGTTGTGCAGGCGCCCGCGGCGCCGCGGCCGGCGCAGGCTGGGTCTGCGCGGCAGGCGCCGGCTCCTGTGCGCAGGCCACCAGGGGAAGGGTCAGGGCCAGCAGGCCAATGGCCTGCGTGCGGAGTCGGGGAGTCATCGGACGGCAACCTCCGGATCGGGTGGAAAGAGGAATACGGGCCCCGCCGACGGCGGGGCGTGAAGGCGCCCGGCTCAGTCGCGCGGGCGCGGCGGCACCGGCAGGTCGTCCTGCAGGCGCGGCTCGAACGGGTAGAACGCGGCACCACCGGCATGGGCCGGGAAGCTGGCATTGAGCGCACCACCGGCGGCGGGCGCCAGGCTGGAGCGCGGCCATGGCCGGGCCTGCAGCCCACCGACCTCACCAAACGGCAGGTTGTGGTTGGCGTTGGCCGGTACGGTCGGAGCCAGCGGTGCCTGCACGGCGGCGATGGCGCGCTGCGGAGCGTCATCGCGCTGGGCGGCACGCGCGGCCTGCTGGCTGCGGGTTGCACTGGCGCGGCGGGCGTCCTGGCGACGGCTGGTAGCAGCCATCGCCACAGCCGGCGCCGCCGCCACGGCCATCGCGGCGGTATCCACCGATGCTTCGGTCACCGGGGCCGGCGCGGTTGGCGCCGGTGGCAGTTCCGCCTGGCTGGCGATCACCTGCGGCGCCAGCGGTTCACCCGGCGTGGCCTCCTTCAGTTTCTCGCCGCCGATGAACAGTGCGACGGCGGCCACCGACGCGGCCAGGGCGGCGCCGCCGCCCCAGGCCCGCCAGCCACTGCGACGTACCTGGCGACGCGGCTCGGCCTGTGGCGCCGGCTCGGCCGCGATGGCGGCAGCCACGGCGGCACTGAAGCCGGCCGGCGCCAGCGCCGACGCCTGTCCGCGCATCACGTCGCCCAGCAGCTGCCAGCGTTCCTGGCAGCCGGCCAGCTCGGGGTCGTGCTCCATCCGGCGCAGCAGGAAGCGCGCTTCATCGGCGCCCAGCTCGCCATCGACCAGGGCCGACAGCTGCTCGCGATGGCGCTGGTCCAGGCGCTGCCCGGCGGGCGATTGATGGTTCTGCGATTCGTTGAACGGGTTACTGGTCATACGCGGCTCTTCTCACGGGTGGCGCTGCCGATGTCCAGCAGCGGCCGGAGTTCGGTGTCGATCGCCTCGCGCGCCCGGAAGATCCGTGAACGCACCGTGCCGATCGGGCACCCCATCTTCTGCGCGATATCCTCGTAGCTCAGGCCTTCCACCTCGCGCAGGGTGATCGCTGACCGGAGTTCTTCCGGCAGCGCGTTGACGGCCTTCATCACCGTCTGTTCCAGCTCCTGGCGCATCAACTCGCGTTCGGGCGTGTCGGTGTCACGCAGGCGCGTACCACTGTCGAACTGTTCGGCATCGCCGATGTCGATGTCATCGGTCGGCGGCCGTCGATTGTGTGAAGCCAGGTAGTTTTTGGCGGTATTCACGGCGATTCGATGCAACCAGGTTGAGAACTGGGCATCGCCACGGAAACTCCCGATCGCGCGGTAGGCACGGATGAAAGTGTCCTGGGCGACGTCCTGACATTCGCTCCAGTCGGCGATGTAGCGACCGACCAGGGCCACCACCCGATGCTGGTACTTGCGCACCAGGACATCGAAGGCGGCACTCTCGCCGTGCTGCACGCGCCGGACCAGTTCCAGATCCAGCTCCTGTGGTGTATCAACCTCGGCCATGAGGGGCCGCACTCCTGTCAGCCCAACCGACGTCGGGCAATGAGACTGCCAATCCCGGGAAAAGTTCAGTCGCCGATCACCTGGCGCCGCACCAGCTTTTAACCACCGTTCCGTTAGCGTCCCGGTCCACGGCCATGGATCCGGGGGCGCCACTCCCCTGCTATTGGGATTTGACGCGAGGGAAACAACCTCTGGATCATAGCCGCTTCTCCATACACAACCGGATGGAACGTCCATGCTCTCAGGCTTCGATGGTCTCCGCTTCAGCCACTGGCACCCCGAGATCCGCGACGACGGCGTGGTGGTTCTCTCCCTGGATCGTCAGGACAGCAGCGTCAACGCGATGTCGCAGGACGTGCTGCTGGAGCTGGGCGACCTGCTTGAGCGCATCGCGCTGGACCCGCCCAAGGGCGTGGTGGTCCAGTCGCTGAAGAAGGCCGGCTTCATTGCCGGTGCCGACCTGAAGGAGTTCCAGGAATTCGACCGTCGCGGCACTGTCAACGACGCGATCCGTCGTGGCCAAGCGACCTATCAGAAGCTGGCCGAGCTGCCCTGCCCCACCGTGGCGGCGATCCACGGCCACTGCCTGGGCGGCGGCACCGAACTGGCGCTGGCCTGCCGCTACCGCGTGGCG
Source organism: Stenotrophomonas sp. T8 (assembly GCF_051853085.1). Taxonomy (NCBI): domain Bacteria; kingdom Pseudomonadati; phylum Pseudomonadota; class Gammaproteobacteria; order Lysobacterales; family Lysobacteraceae; genus Stenotrophomonas; species Stenotrophomonas sp. T8. Next base: position 2,879,094 of record NZ_CP195329.1, read on the forward strand.
TCCAATGACAGCAGCACCCGCATCGGCCTGCCGGAAACCCAGCTGGGCATCTTCCCGGGCTGGGGCGGCAGCGCCCGCCTGCCGCAGTTGGTGGGCGCGCCGGCGGCGATGGACATGATGCTGACCGGCCGCACCCTGTCGGCCTCGGCCGCGCGTGGCATCGGCCTGGTCGACAAGGTGGTGGCGCCAGCGGTGGTGCTCGACACCGCCGTCGCGCTGGCGCTGTCCGGTACCACCCGCCCGTTCAAGCAGCGCGCGACGGCATGGGCCACCAACACCTGGCTGGCACGCAGGCTGCTGGCGCCGCAGATGGTCAAGCAGGTCGCACGCAAGGCGAAGAAGGACCATTACCCGGCGCCGTACGCGCTGATCAGCACCTGGCAACGCAGTGGCGGCAAGCCGATCCAGGCCCGCCTGGACGCCGAGCGGCGCGCCGTGGTGAAGCTGGCCAGTACACCGACCGCGCGCAACCTGATCCGTATCTTCTTCCTCACCGAGCGACTGAAGGGCCTGGGCAGTGGTGATTCCGGCATCCGTCACGTGCACGTGGTCGGCGCCGGCGTGATGGGCGGCGACATCGCCGCGTGGGCCGCTTACAAGGGCTTCGAGGTGACCCTGCAGGACCGCGAGCAGCGCTTCATCGACCCGGCCATGGAACGCGCGCAGGCGCTGTTTGCCAAGAAGGTGCGCGACGAAAGCAAGCGCCCCGCCGTGGCCGCACGCCTGCGTGCCGACCTGGAAGGCAATGGGGTTGCCGAAGCGGATCTGGTGATCGAGGCGATCATCGAGAACCCGGAAGCCAAGCGTGCGCTGTACCAGACGCTGGAACCGAAGATGAAGCAGGACGCCCTGCTGACCACCAATACCTCGTCGATTCCACTGGTGGAACTGCGCGATCACATCCAGCGCCCGGCGCAGTTCGCCGGCCTGCACTACTTCAACCCGGTAGCGCAGATGCCGCTGGTGGAAATCATCCACCACGATGGCATGGCGCCGGAGACCGAGCGCCGCCTGGCCGCGTTCTGCAAGGCGCTGGGCAAGTTCCCGGTGCCGGTGGCCGGCAGTCCGGGCTTCCTGGTCAACCGCGTGCTGTTCCCGTACATGCTGGAAGCCGCCACCGCCTACGCCGAAGGCGTCCCGAGCCCGGTGATCGACAAGGCCGCCGTGAAGTTCGGCATGCCGATGGGCCCGATCGAACTGATCGATACCGTTGGCCTGGACGTGGCCGCCGGTGTCGGCCGCGAACTGGCGCCGTTCCTGGGCCTGCAGATTCCGGCCGCGCTGCAGACGGTGGAACCGGACAAGCGTGGCAAGAAGGATGGCCAGGGCATCTACACCTGGGAGAACGGCAAGCCGAAGAAGCCGGACGTGGCCAGCGACTACCAGGCCCCGGCCGACCTGGAAGACCGCCTGATCCTGCCGCTGTTGAACGAGGCAGTGGCGTGCCTGCACGAAGGCGTGGTGGCCGATGCGGACCTGCTGGATGCCGGCGTGATCTTCGGCACCGGTTTCGCCCCGTTCCGCGGCGGTCCGGTCCAGCACATCCGTGCGGTCGGTGCCGATGCGATCGTCGAGCGGTTGAAGGCGCTGCAGCAGCGCCACGGCGACCGTTTCGCCCCGCGCCCGGGCTGGGACAACCCCGTCCTGCGCGAACCGGTGGTCTGAGTTCATCGGCCGGGCCTGCGGCCCGGCACCCGCAGAGGCAACCGCCGAAGCAAAAGCCAGAGCCGGAGCCAGAACCGGAGCCGGAGCAACAGCCGGCTCTGGCTTTTCTGTTTGCTGGGCGGGGCGGTGTCGGGTTGCGGGGACGCCGTAAACCCGTCCTTGGGGGCTTGGCCGCGGCATCCATGCCGCGGACACCCCGCAACCCGACACCGCCCCACCCCTGACAGTTTCCCGGTGACGGTGGGTGAACTGCGATGGCTGTAGGTGTCGACCTTGTTCAGCACGGATCATTACGAACTGGCGGGTGTCGACCTTGGTCGACACCAAGAGCGAAGCGACCGGCGTTTGATTTTGATTTTCTTTTTCTTCTCCGTGGCTGGACGCACACGGAAACTGTCTGGGGCCGGGCGGGGTGGGTTCGCGGGGGTGTCCGCGGCATGGATGCCGCGGCCAAGCTTCCACGGACGGATTCACGGCGTCCCCCGCGAACCCACCCCGCCCGGCCAAGCACGGCTTGTGCTTGTGCCGTCAGCGACCAAGCGACCAGCCACGAGGGGCTGCGCCGTTGGCTGGAACACCCTGTTACCCATACGAGGCATGTCCCCGTCACAGCTGCATGCGATGCTGGCCCCCTGATCCCTGCCAGCGAGAACGCCCGCATGACCACCATCATCGCCCCGCGCGTGCACGACATCGGCGGCCTCGAAGTCCGCCGCGCCGTTCCCACCCTGCAGGCGCGCAGCATCGGTTCGTTCGTGTTCGTCGACCAGATGGGCCCGGCACTGATGCACCCCGGCACCGCCATCGACGTGCGCCCGCATCCGCATATCGGCCTGGCCACGGTCACCTACCTGTGGTCGGGCGCGATCGGCCACCGCGACACCCTTGGATCGGACCAGGTGATCCGTCCCGGTGACGTCAACTGGATGACCGCCGGCCGTGGCATCGCCCATTCCGAACGCACGCCACAATCGGACCGCGACCATGACAACCCGATCCACGGCATGCAGACCTGGGTCGCGCTGCCGAAATCGCACGAGGAAATCGAGCCGGCGTTCTATCACCATGCCGCGGCCACCCTGCCCGAGCAGCGCCGCAACGGCGCCTGGCTGCGGGTGATCGCTGGCCGCGCCTATGGCGAGGAATCGCCGGTGAAAGTGTTCGCCGATACGCTCAATGTGGCGATCGATCTGGACCCGGACGCGGAAATCGACATCGACGACGGCCACCGCGAGCGCGCGTTGTACATCCTTGAGGGCGACGCGCAGTTGGATGGCGTGGACATCCCCGCACAGCACCTGGTCATCCCCGAAGCCGGCGCACGCGGCCGCCTGCGCGCAAAGACACCGGTAAAGGCGATGCTGTTCGGTGGCGAGCCGCTGGATGGCCCGCGCCACCTGTGGTGGAACTTCGTGTCCAGCTCGAAGGAGCGTATCGAGCAGGCCAAGCACGATTGGGAAGCCGGTCGCTTCGGCACCATCCCCGGCGACGACAAGGAGTTCATCCCGCTGCCGCAGTACTGAGCATCGCGTGTTGCACACAGCCGAGGGTGTATTCCTGCACCCGGCGTTGACGCTACAGTCACCCGCTGATCATTGAAATGTGACATAAATCACACTTTCGACCGTCAAAGGAGTGCAACACATGAGCATGGGTAAACGCTTGTCCGCCGAATTCCTCGGCACGTTCTGGCTGGTTCTGGGTGGCTGTGGCAGTGCGGTGCTGGCCGCCAAGTTCGGTGGTGACGGCAATCCGCTGGGTATTGGCTTCCTCGGCGTGGCGCTCGCCTTCGGCCTGACCGTGGTGACCGGCGCCTATGCGTTCGGCCATATCTCCGGTGCGCACTTCAATCCGGCGGTCAGCGTCGGCCTGTGGGCGGGTGGTCGCTTCCCGACCAAGGACCTGGTGCCGTACATCATCGCCCAGGTTGCGGGCGGCCTGCTGGCCGGCTTCATCCTGCTGCAGATCGCCTCCGGCGCCAGTGGCTTCGCCATCGACGGCAGCCAGGCCGGAGCGTTCGCCAGCAATGGCTATGGCGCGCTGTCGCCCGGTGGTTACAGCGTGGCTGCGGCCTTCCTGTGCGAAGTGGTACTGACGGCGGTGTTCCTGATCGTGATCATGGGTACCACCCACGGCAAGGCACCGGCCGGGTTCGCCCCGCTGGCGATCGGCCTGTCGCTGACCCTGATCCACCTGATCAGCATCCCGGTCACCAACACGTCGGTGAACCCGGCCCGCTCCACGGCCGTGGCCTTCTTCGCCGGCAGCGGTGCGGTCAGCCAGTTGTGGCTGTTCTGGGTCGCCCCGTTGCTGGGCGGCGCGATTGGCGGCCTGATCTACAAGTGGATCGGCAACGACCGCTGATCCCCGCAGCAACCATTGCGGCCGACGGTCGGTCGCAATGGTTGCGCTTGCAACCGCGAATTGTGCGATTGCTCACGTTCCGTTAAGGTTCAGTTGACCGTCCGTGCACATGCCGGATGGGGTGGCGTCCGGGGATGGGATGCCATGGTCGCCGGCTCCGCTGGCGAAGCCAACCAATTCATCACCTTGGGGGATGCATGAAGTTCGTGCCTGTCATGTTGTCGAGCCTGCTTTTCGCTGCGGCCCAGGCCGCCGCGCAGGCGCCGTCCGAATGTCCTTCGCTGCCGGCCAGCAGCGGTCTGCAGTGGCAGCAGCAGGTGCAGGCCGATTTCCTGGTCTGCCGCGCCAGCACCCCTGATGGCCGCGAAGTGCTGAGCCTGATGCTCAGCGCGCGTGATCCGTCCATTCCGCTGAACCGCTCGCTGCGGCAGGAAAAAGGCAGCTTCGGCGGTGAATCGCTGTACTGGTACCAGCCCGACCTGGGCGGCCAGCAACCGCCGGGGTATGCCGAACGGCGCATCAGCGTGGTCAAGCTCGACAAGGGGCGTTACGCGCAGATTTCGCTGTATCCGGACAGCGCGCAGGAGCTGGGGTCACTGCAACAGCTGGCGCAGGGCATGAGCCTGACCCCGTCGGCCGTGGCCGCCGGGCGCTGAGGATGACGGGGATGACTGCTTGGCAGCATCCCCGCAGCGCGACCCGATCCAACGGTAGTGCCGGCCGCTGCCCGGCACCCCGATCCGCCTCCAGGCGAGGCAGTTGCCGGCCAGCGGCCGGTACTACGTCAGAACTTGCCTTCCTGGAAATCGACGAAGGCCTGCATCAGTTCCTGCCGCGTGTTCATCACGAACGGCCCGTGGCGCATCACCGGTTCGCGCAGCGGACGGCCGGCCACCAGGATCAGGCGCGCGCCTTCATTGCCGGCCGAGATGTGCAACTGCTCGCCACCGCCCAGCACCGCCAGTTCCTGGCGAGCGACGTCGCGCGCGGCGTCCTGCTCACCCACGGTCACGCCACCTTCGAACACGTACGCAAAGGCGTTGTGCCCTTCCGGCAGCGCATAGGTCCAGGCACGGTCGGGCGCCAACGTGATGTCGAGGTAGAGCGGGTCGGTGGCCGGTTGCACGATCGGGCCGCGGGTGCCATCGACCGTGCCAGCGATCACCTTCACCTCCACGCCCGCTTCCGGGTGCACCACGGGAATCCGCTCAGGCGCGAACTCCTGGTACTTCGGCTCGGTCATCTTCTCCTTCGCCGGCAGGTTCACCCACAGCTGGAAGCCACGCATCTGCCCGCTTTCCTGCTCGGGCATCTCCGAGTGCACCAGGCCGCGGCCAGCGGTCATCCACTGCACGCTGCCCGGGGTCAGCAGGCCTTCGTTGCCATGGTTGTCGCGATGCCGCATGCGCCCGTCGAGCATGTAGGTGACGGTCTCGAATCCGCGGTGCGGATGCTCCGGGAAACCGGCGATGTAGTCCTCGGCGCGGTCGGTGCCGAATTCATCGAGCAGCAGGAACGGATCGAGGTCGGGCAGCGTCGGGCCACCGATGACGCGGGTCAGGCGCACGCCGGCACCGTCGGAGGTGGGCATGCCACGGATGGTCCGCAGCACGCGGACCGGTTCGGGAAAGCTCATGGCGACTCCTGTTGGATGGATGCCACTGAAGATGGACGCCGCACGGCCACACGCCAATGGACGGCGCCGCAACCGATTGTTCCATCCCTGATGTTCGCTGCACGTCAGCACAACAAGCGTACGACCAAAGTACTACCGCCGATTCGTCCTGTGCCAATTGACCCTGTCGAGGGCTCGCGGGACTCTTTGACTGTCTTTCCGGGAGAGAGCACCTCATGAAAGGGTTTTCCAAAATAGGCTGGGCGGTCCTCGCCCTGCTCGGCGCCTTCTGTCTGGGCACCGTGGCCCTGCGCCGCGGCGAACACATCAATGCGCTGTGGATCGTCGTCGCCGCGGTTTCGCTGTACCTGGTGGCGTACCGCTTCTACAGCCTGTTCATCGCCAACAAGGTGATGCAGCTGGATCCGACCCGGGCCACGCCGGCGGTGATCAACAACGATGGCCTGGACTACGTGCCGACCAACAAGCACGTATTGTTCGGCCACCACTTCGCCGCCATCGCCGGCGCCGGCCCGCTGGTCGGCCCGGTCCTGGCCGCGCAGATGGGCTACCTGCCTGGACTGCTGTGGCTGGTGGTGGGCGTGGTGCTGGCCGGTGCGGTGCAGGACTTCATGGTGCTGTTCCTGTCCAGCCGTCGCAACGGCCGTTCGCTGGGCGACCTGGTAAGAGAAGAGATGGGCCAGGTACCTGGCACCATCGCGTTGTTCGGTGCGTTCCTGATCATGATCATCATCCTGGCGGTGCTGGCGATGGTGGTGGTCAAGGCGCTAGCTGAAAGCCCGTGGGGCATGTTCACGGTGATCGCGACGATGCCTATCGCCATCCTGATGGGCGTGTACATGCGCTATATCCGCCCCGGCAAGATCGGCGAGATCTCGGTGGTCGGCCTGATCCTGCTGCTGGCCGCGATCTGGTACGGCGGCAAGGTCGCCGCCGACCCGGTGTGGGGCCCGGCGTTCACGTTCACCGGCACCCAGATCACCTGGATGCTGATCGGCTACGGCTTCGTCGCATCGGTGCTGCCGGTGTGGCTGTTGCTGGCCCCGCGCGACTACCTGTCGACCTTCCTCAAGATCGGCACGATCATCGCGCTGGCCGTCGGCATCCTGATCGTGATGCCGGAACTGAAGATGCCGGCGCTGACCCAGTTCGCCGCCAGTGGCGACGGCCCGGTGTGGAAAGGCGGCATGTTCCCGTTCCTGTTCATCACCATCGCCTGCGGTGCGGTCTCTGGTTTCCATGCGCTGATCTCCTCCGGCACCACGCCGAAGCTGCTGGCCAATGAAGCGCACATGCGCTACATCGGCTACGGCGGCATGCTGATGGAATCGTTCGTGGCGGTGATGGCGCTGGTCGCGGCCTCGATCATCGATCCAGGCATCTACTTCGCGATGAACAGCCCGGCGGCGGTGATCGGCGCCGATGCGGCGTCGGCGGCGCACTACATCACCAACACCTGGGGCTTCACCATCACGCCGGAGCAGCTGACCGCGACCGCGGCGGCGATCGGCGAGCCGACCATCCTGCATCGTGCAGGTGGCGCACCGACACTCGCGGTGGGCATCGCGCAGATCCTGCACGAAGCGATCCCCAGTGGCAGCGACGCAATGATGGCGTTCTGGTACCACTTCGCGATCCTGTTCGAAGCATTGTTCATCCTGACCGCGGTGGACGCTGGCACCCGTGCCGGACGCTTCATGCTGCAGGACCTGCTGGGCAACTTCGTCCCGGCGCTGAAGAAGACCGAGTCGTGGACCGCCAACATCATCGGTACCGCCGGCTGCGTGGCGCTGTGGGGCTACCTGCTCTACACCGGTGTGGTCGATCCGTTCGGCGGCATCCAGACCTTGTGGCCGTTGTTCGGCATCTCCAACCAGATGCTGGCCGGTATCGCGCTGATGCTGGGCACGGTAGTGCTGTTCAAGATGAAGCGCGACCGCTATGCGTGGGTCACTGCGGTACCGGCGGTGTGGCTGCTGATCTGCACCACCTATGCCGGCTTCATCAAGATCTTCGACAGCAACCCGGCGCAGGGTTTCCTGGCACAGGCACACAAGTTCCAGGCCGCACTCGCCAGCGACACGATCACGGCGCCGGCCAAGTCGGTGGCGCAGATGAAGCAGATCGTGGTCAACGCCTACGTCAATACCGGCCTGACCGCGCTGTTCCTGCTGGTGGTGGGCGCAGTCCTGGTGTATTCGATCAAGACCATCCTGGCGGCACGCCGCAATCCGCAGCGCAGCGACCGCGAGACCCCTTACGTGGCGCTGAAGCCACATGAAATGGTGGATCTGTGATGAGTACGCAACTGGTTCCCGCCGGCCAGTACCAGGCGCACCGCCGCATCTGGCGGCGCCTGGTGCAGACCGCACGACTGTGCTGTGGCATTCCTGATTACGACAACTACGTCCGGCATATGCTGGAAAAGCATCCGGACCAGGAGCCGATGGACTACAAGACGTTCTTCCGCGAGCGCCAGGAAGCGCGCTACGGCGGACGCAATGGTGGCCGCTGCTGTTGAGGGCCGGGACGGTCTTTTCGCAGGCAAAAGAAGGCCGAGCGCGTGCTCGGCCCTGCACGGGCAGAGCGGGTTCGCGGCGCACGCCGCGAACCCGCAACAGGAACGTCCGGTCAGAACTCAGGCGCCGGCCATCCACTTCAGGATCAGGCCGGTGACATAGGCCAACCCGGTACCGGTGGCATAGCCCACCGTCCCCAGCAGCACCCCCACAGGCGCCAGCGTCGGATGGAAGGCCGCGGCCACCACGGGAGCCGAGGCGGCCGCCCCGATGTTGCCCTGCGAACCGATCGCGAAGAAGAACAACGGCGCGCGCAGCAGCTTGGCCACCCCCCACAGCACCAGCACGTGCGTGGCCATCCAGATCGCGCCGAGCAGGAACAGCCAAGGCCGATCCAGCAGCGACAGCAGGTTCATCTGCATGCCGATGCAGGCGATCAGGAAGTACAGGAACACCGTGCCCAACCGCGAAGCGCCTGCGGCTTCCAGCCGGCGCGCACGGGTGAAGCTCAGGCCCAGGCCCATCGCCGTGGACAGCAGGATCACCCACACGAACTGGCTGTCCAGGCTGAACTGGCTGGCCCAGCTGACGTTGGCCTTGAACCAGCCCGACAGCGGTGCGGCGATGGCGTGGGCCAGGCCGACGCCACCCAGTGCCACGCCGACGATCACCATCAGGTCGGTCATGCTGGGAATGCGCGCGTTCTGTGCCTCGTAGGCGCTGATGCGTGCCTTCATCTCGTCGATGGCACGCGTATCGGCCCCGTTGCGGGTGTCGATCTGCTGCGCGCGGTTGGCCAGGAACAGCAGGATCGCCATCCACAGGCTGGCGCAGGCCACGTCGACCACGGCGAACTGCCCGAAGGTGGTGGCATCGGTGCCGAACACTTCGCGCATGGCGACCATGTTGGCGCCGCCACCGATCCAGCTGCCGGCCAGCGCGGCCATGCCGGCCCAGGTATCACCGGCCACCGTTTCCGGATGGATCAGCTTCATCAGCTGGAAGGAGACGATCGCACCGAGCATGATGCCAGCGGTACCGGCACAGAACACAAGCAACAGCTTCGGCCCCAGCTTGATGACGCCCTTGAGGTCGATCGACAGCGTCAGCAGGACCAGCGCGGCCGGCAGCAGCACGTCACGCGCGACCGGGTTGTAGAGCGAGGTGTTGTGGCCATCGATGACACCGGCGGTGTTGTAGATGGCGGGGATGAAGTAGCACAGCAGCAGTGCCGGCACCCAGGCGAAGATCTTCTTCAACAGCGGGGTCGGACCACTGGCGGCCCAGAAGATCAGGGCCAGGGTGGCGGCAATCAGGCCCAGTCCAACGATATCGTTGCTGATCAGGGCAGTAGCGGGTTCGGTCGGCATGGGATCCTCTGTCGATCGAAGGAGCGGGGAAAAAAAAAAAAGCGCCGCATGAAGCGGCGCAGGTCGAGATTAACATTGTCTTCACGTCGGGTCATGCCGCAGCGCGGAGCAGGTCGGCCGTCCGATCAAGCGGGGCGCGAAGCGCCGAAGTCCAGGGTGACACGCGTCCCGCGCGGTTGGCGGGGCTGCAACTGCAGCGTCCAGCCCAGGTGCTCGCACAGCCGCGCGATCAGGTCCAGGCCGATGCCACTGCCTCGATCGGCACGCTCGCCGCGGGCCATGCGCGCGTGGATCGCCGCGATCTCCTCCGGGCTCATCCCATGCCCGGGGTCCTGCAGGGTCAGTACCGCCGACGAACTCAGCTGCAACTCGATATGGCCGCGGCCGCTGTTTTCGATGGCATTGCGCAGCAGGTTGCCGATCGCCGCCTGCACCACCGCCAGCGGCGCGACGATATCCACCGGCGCAGCCTGGATGCCGATGCTCAGGTCCTTGTCGCCGAGCAGGTGGCGATGGTCGTCGACGATCTCCGGCAGCAGCTGGTCCAGTGCGATGCGCTCGGCACGCGCGGCCAGGCGCGCAGGATCACGCGCCAGCACCAGCAGCAGCTCGATCAGCTGCTCCACGCTCTGTGCCGTGCGCAGGACCCGCTGCATCTGTTGGCGGGCACGTTCGGGCAGGCCCGGTTGCTCCAGCGCCAGCTCGGCTGCACCGGTCATCACTGCGATCGGCGTGCGCAGTTCGTGGCTGGCGGTACTGATGAAGACCCGCTCACGCTCGACGAACTGCTCGTTGCGGTCCAGGTAGTCGTTCAGCGCATCGGCGATGGTGTGCAGCTCGGAACTGCCGCGCGGGTCGACCTCGATGCGCTGGCCCTGAACGCCCGGCCGCAATGCGCCGATGTGCTGGGCCAGCAGGCTCAACGGGCGCACCATGCGTTCCATGCCGAAGGACGCCATCAGCACGGTGACGAAGATCATGATCACCCCGGCCAGCATCACCCAGCGCGTGGCGAACTGCTCCAGGTCATGGAAGTCGGAGATGTCCAGCGCCAGCGCGACCCGTCCCATCGACCGGGTCTCGCGCACCATCACCGCCGTCTCCCGGCCTTTGATCATCACGCCGTCGTGAAGGCCCGGATGCAGCGTACGCAGGCTGTCAGGCAGGTTGACTGCATCGAAGCGGTACAGGCTGAGCGTGTCCGAATCCTGCCAGCGATAGTGCGGTTCATGCTCGACGTGCTCGACGATGCTGTCCAGTTCGGAGTTGAGCAGCGCACGCCAGGCGGCATGTTCGGCGTGTTCGTGCACGTAGTTGCCGACGCTGAACACAGCGATCGACAGCAGGGCCAGGTAGCCCAGCAACCACCACACCACGCGCCGGTACAGCGGGCCCGGCCTACGCGCCTTCATCATCATCCTTGCCTGCATCGGCGGCCGCGGTCACCGCAAGGCGGTAACCAACCCGCGGCAGGGTGTGGATCAGCTTGTCGGCAAACGGACCATCGACGCTGCGGCGCAGCTCATAGACATGCGAGCGCAGCAGGTCACCATCCGGTGGCTCGTCACCCCACAGGGCGAACTCCAGCTGTTGGCGGGTGACCGCACCGGGGCTGGCGCGCATCAGCACCTCCAGCAGCTTCCGGCAGGCCGGGTAGAGGTGGAGCACCTGACCACCCCGCTGGGCTTCGAGGGTCGCCAGGTCCAGCACCAGGTCGCCCACCTGCAGGCGCTTGCGCGGGTTCCGGCCCTGCGCACGCAGCAGCAGCGCCTCCAGCCGAACTTCCAGCTCGGGCAGGGCGAACGGCTTGGTCAGGTAATCGTCGGCACCCGCGCGGAAGCCGGTGATCTTGTCCGGCAGTTCGTCGCGCGCGGTCAGCATGATCACCGGCACCTCCGAAGCCTGCTCGGCGCGCAGGCGACGCAGCACCTCCGGCCCCTCCATGCGCGGCAGCATCCAGTCCAGGATCACCGCGTCGTAGGGATGGCTGCCGGCCAGGTGCAGGCCGGTGATGCCGTCCGGGGCCACGTCGAGCACGTGCCCGCGCGACTCGAAGTAGTCGAACAGGTTGGCCACCAGCTGGCGGTTGTCCTCGATCACCAACAGACGCATGCACGAAACATCCACGGAACTTCGTACCATGGTAGCGCTGCCCATGTCGGAATGCGGTCGCCCCGGCCTCCTCTGACGCTTTTCCAACCCCCGCCACCTCAGAATGGCCGTTTTGCTCCCGGAGCCTGCCGTGCCCGTAGTCCTGCCCCGCCGTTGGCGCCTGCCCCTGTTGTGGCTGTTGATCGTTGCTGCGCTGGCAGCGGGGATCGGCCTTCGGCAGCCGCAGCCACCGGACGAGCCGCGCTTCGTGCTGGCGGCCCGCACCATGGTCGAGAGTGGGCAATGGCTGCTGCCGCACCGGGGCGTGGAGCTGTATGCGGAGAAGCCACCGGTCTTCATGTGGCTGCAGGCGGCGGCCTACGAGATCGTCGGCAGCTGGCAGTGGTCGTTCCTGCTGCCATCGCTGCTGGGCGCCCTGCTCAGCCTGTGGTTGGTGTCGGATCTGGCACGCCGACTGTGGTCACCGCGGCATTCCCTGTACGCCCTGGCGGCGCTGTTCTGCACCCTGCAGTTTGGCCTGATGGCCAAGCGCGCGCAGATCGACATGGTGCTGGTCGGCATGACCACGGTGGCCCTGTGGGGCTTGATGCGCCACCTGTGCGAACGCCGCAACCTGGCTGCCTTGTGGCTGGCGGGGTTCGCCGCTGGCCTCGGCACGGTGACCAAAGGCGTGGGTTTCCTGCCGCTGCTGATGGTCCTGCCGTGGTTCGGCTGGTGGCTGTACCAGCGTCGCCGCGGGCGCAGCGTTGACGGCCCCCACCCGGCAACGCTGCTGTGGCTGATCCCGGCCTTCCTGCTGGGCGTGTCGGTGTGGCTTGCGCCGCTGGGCTGGGCCCTGCTGCACACGCCCAACGCCGAACTGCAGGCCTACGCGCATGAGCTGTTGTTCAAGCAGACCGGTACCCGCTATGCCAACGCCTGGCACCATCGCCAACCGGCCTGGTACTACCTGCAGGTGATCCTGACCCTGTGGCTGCCGGGCAGCCTGCTGCTGCCGCTGCTGTTCAAGCCGTGGTGGCGCCGCATCCGCCGGGGCGACCGCCGGCAGTGGCTGCTGCTGGGTTGGGCGCTGCTGGTGCTGGTGTTCTTCAGCGCCAGCCCGGGCAAGCGCGAGGTCTATGTGCTGCCGATGCTGCCTGCGATGGCACTGGCGGTTGCGCCGTTGTTGCCGGGCTTGCTGCGCCGGCTGTGCGTGCGCCGGTATCTGTTCGGCTACAGCGTGGTGCTGATGCTGGCCACCGGCGTGCTCGGCGTGATGCTGATGACCGAGCACCCGTGGGCCTTGGCGCAACTGGAGCGCCGGGCCATGCCCGATACGCTGCTGCCGGTGCTGGGTGATGGCCTGCTGACCTTCGCCATCGCGCTGGCCACGTTGGCCGTCTGGTTGCGGGTGCGCCGCGCCACGACCCTGGTGCTGCTGACCCACGGCATGCTGTGGATGCTCTACGGCCTGGTGCTGATCCCGGCACTGGATCCCTACGCATCGGCATCGGCGCTGATGCGCCGCGTCGGCGCGCGGATCGGTCCGGACGCCGAATTGGCGCTGGTCGCCTGGCGCGAGCAGAACCTGCTGCAGGCTGACCGCCCGGTACGCGAGTTCGGCTTCAAGCGGCCCTGGGCCGAGCAATGGCACGATGCCGGCCCCTGGCTCGCCGAAGCGCCGGACAAGCGCTGGTTGCTGGTGCTGGACGAGGCGATGAGTCCCTGCGTAGACCGGGCCAAGGTGATCGACATCGGCATGGCCAACAGGAATCGTTGGCAACTGCTTCCCGGTACGGCCTGGGACCCGCAATGCCACGCCGAACGGGCCGGCTCGACCGCCGAAGAAGACTGAACGTTGACTCGTGCCGGGGAAATCATTAACCCGGCGCGAACGAGCGTCCGACCCTTCTCCGACATGCAGGTGACGAGCATGGCTGCGGATTCCCGAACCCGCCTTCCCTCAGCATGCCCGTTCGTCCCCTTGATTCGATCGCGCCGCTTGCGTCATCGCCACTGGCGTCAAGATTCGCCGTAACTCACTTTTGGCTGCCTGTCGCAATCGGTCTGCCCGTGTTTGCGCTGCTGATGGGGTTCGGCGGCGACCAGTGGGTGGCCGATCACCTGTTCCGCCTTGAGGGCAGCCGATGGGTGCTACAGGACGCCTGGATCACCCGCACGGTGGTGCACAAGGCCGGCAAATGGCTGAGCACGTCAGCGGCCTTGGTCGCGATCCTGCTGTGCTTCCACCACTGGCGTAAAGGACGCGATCACACCCTGCGGTGGGCGCTGCTTTATGTCGTACTTGCCCTGGCGCTGGGCACCGGCGTGATCTCCCTGCTGAAGTCACTGGTGCCGATGGAATGCCCTTGGGACTTGCTGCGCTACGGCGGCCACCAGCCATTTATCGGGCTTTTCACCGCACGCCCCGCTGGCATGGCCGCGCAGGCCTGCTTCCCGGCCGGGCACGCCAGTGCCGGCTACGCCTGGCTGTGCCTGTACTATTTCGCCCTCCTATGGCGCCCGTCGTGGCGCTGGGCCGGGTTGTGGATCGGCCTCGGCGCCGGTTTGGTGTTCGGCATCGGCCAGCAGCTGCGCGGTGCGCATTTCCTTTCGCATGACGTCGCCACTGCATTGATCTGCTGGCTGCTTTCGCTCGGCCTCTATCTGATCGCCAAGCGCGTCCTGACACACCGTCAACTGAACCATGCCAACCGCCAGGAGGCAAACGCATGAGCGCATCGGTCCAACGGCCCGCCCGCCTCCCCGCCCTTGCGGGTCTGCGCCACTGGCGGCCGCAGCTGTCCACCGAAGCGCTGATCGCGCTGACCAGCCTGTTCTTCGCGGTGGCCGGCAATGGCCTGTTCTGGCACAGCGCGATGGCCAGCCATCCAGGCAGCCTGCGCTACGCGCTTTCGCTGCTGCTGTTGCTGCTGGGTGCTCACGGCGTGCTGCTGGGCATCCTGGTCTGGCGCTGGAACGCCAAGGTGGTGATCAGCCTGTTGCTGCTGGTGACCGCATTCGCCGCGCACTACATGAGTCGCTACCACATCTACCTGGATGCGGACATGCTGCGCAACGTGCTGGCGACGGACCCCAAGGAAAGCCGCGAGCTGATGACCGTGTCGCTGCTGTGGCCGGTACTGTTGCTGGCCGTGTTGCCGATGGCGGTGTTGTGGCGCGTGCAGCTGCGTCGCCGCAGCTGGGGCCGCACCCTGCTGTGGCGGCTGGGCTTCCTGCTGGTGGCCGCGGTAACCGCCGTCGGCGGCGCGTTGATCTCGTTCCAGGATGTTTCAGCACTGATGCGCAACCAGCGCGAAGTGCGTTACCTCGCCACCCCGGCCAACGTGCTGCTGGGCATGCCGCGTGCGCTGCGTGGCGACAACCCGGTGCAGCGCGCACCGAAGCTGCCGATCGGCACCGACGCCAAGGCCACTCCGCGAGCGCCGGCCAGCAAGCCGCGCCTGCTGGTGATCGTCATGGGCGAGACCGTGCGTGCGCAGAACTGGGGCCTCAACGGTGGCCGCAACACCACTCCGGAACTGGCGCAGGCCAGCGTGATCAATTTCCCGGACATGCATTCGTGCGGCACCAGCACGGAGGTCTCGCTGCCGTGCCTGTTCTCGCCGTGGGGCCGCCACGACTACGACGAGAAGAAGATCCGTGCGCACCAGTCGCTGCTGCACGTACTGAACCGCGCCGGCATCGCGCCGCTGTGGCGTGACAACCAGTCCGGCTGCAAGGGCGTGTGCGAGGGCCTGGACTTCCAGTCATTGTCCGACGCCACCACACCCGGCCTGTGCGCCGATGGCCGCTGCATGGACGAGATCCTGCTGCAGGACCTGGCCACCCAGGTGCGGGCCAAGCCCGGCGACCGGGTCGTGGTGCTGCACCAGCTGGGCAACCACGGCCCGGCCTATTTCGAGCGCTATCCGCCCGCGTTCCGCCGCTTCACCCCGACCTGCGACACCCGTGACATCGGCCGCTGCTCGCGCGACGAGATCACCAACAGCTATGACAACGCCGTGCTGTACACCGATCACTTCCTGACCAAGACCATCGGCACGCTGCAGGGCATGCAGGACTACGACACGGCGATGATCTACCTGTCCGACCATGGTGAATCGCTGGGCGAGAAGGGCCTGTTCCTGCATGGCGTGCCGTATGCGATCGCACCGGCCGAGCAGACCCGCGTACCGATGACGATGTGGTTCTCGCCGGGCTTCGCCAGCAGCCGTGGGTTGGACCTGCAGTGCGTGCGCAAGCGTTCGGCGGCCTATACAGACCACGACAACCTGTTCCCGTCGGTGCTGGGCCTGATGCAGGTTAAGACGGCGCTGTACGAGCGCGACCGCGACGTGTTCGCCAACTGCGAAGGTTGAGGGGTGTTTGGCAGGGCTTGCAGCCCTGCACCTGCAGGGGCAACGGCAACGGCCGAAGCAACAGCAGAAGCGGGTTTCCTGAGGGGTGGCGGGGTGGGTCCGGTTGCGGGGGACGCTGCAAGTACGTCCATGTAAGCTCGGTCGCCGCATCCATGCGGCTCACGCCCCCGCAACCGGCCCCACCCCGCCTTCGACAGTTTTCCGCGATCTGTTGGAACGATCTTGGGGTCAGATCCGTTTTCCGGAAGAAAACGGATCTGACCCCATTTTGATTGTCGATACCTGACAGATGTGTCGACCAGGGTCGACACCTACCAACAGCCGCCACGATCTGTCAGACGTGGGGCGGTGTGGGCTTGCAGGACCGTTGGCGCCATGGATGGCGCCATCGAGCCCCCATGGATGGGTTTACAGCGTGTCCTGCAAGCCCACACCGCCGCGCCATCCCACGGATACCCCGCTGTTGCGGTTGCTTCGGCGGTTGCTGTTGCTTGTGCTCTGGCCTCTGCGGGTGCCGGGCGCCGCCCGGCTGACGTCCGCCACTTGCGGTGGCAGCGACGGCCTACTAGCCTTCGGCCGTCGTTCACCACCCAAGGACCGCCCGTGAAACACCGTCATCTCCTGCTGGCCTCGGCAATCGCCGCCGCCACGCTGGCCCTGGCCGCCTGCAAGAAGGAAGCTGCCCCAGGCACCGATACCGCCAGCAGCAGCGCTCCGGCCGGTGAAACCGCCGACCAGTTCGTGGCCCGCATCAATGCCGAATTCAAGGCCGCTTACCCGGAGATGACCTCGGCGCAGTGGCTGTCCTCCACCTACATCAACGGTGATTCGGAACGCATTGCGGCCAAGGCCAACGAGCGTTCGCTGACGCAGCTCAACAGCTGGATCGAACAGGCCGCCAAGTTCGACGGCAAGCCGATGAGCGAGGACAGCAAGCGCGCGATCCACCTGCTGAAGCTGATGTCCTCGATGCCTGCACCGCGCGACCCGGCCAAGCTGGCCGAGCTGACCCAGATCGCCACGCGCATGGAAGGCAGCTACGGTGCCGGCAAGTACTGCACCGATGCCAATGATCCGAACTCCTGCCGCCAGCTGGGCGAGCTGGAACAGGTGCTGGCGCGCAGCCGCGACTATGACAAGCAGCTCGACGCCTGGCAGGGCTGGCACAGCACCACCAAGAGCATGCGCGGCGACTACCAGAAGTTCGTCGGCCTGGTGAACGAAGGCGCCAAGGGCATGGGCTTTGCCGACGCCGGCCAGATGTGGCGCAGCGGCTACGACATGCCGCCGGAGCAGATCGGCCCGGAAACCGACCGGCTCTGGGAACAGGTCAAGCCGATGTACGAGCAGCTGCACTGCTATGCACGCGGCAAGCTGGACAAGACCTACGGCAAGGACAAGGCCGAAGTGGGCAACGGCCTGATTGCCGCGCACCTGCTGGGCAACATGTGGCAGCAGGACTGGTCGAACCTGTGGGACCAGCTGGAACCGTACCCGGGTGCCGGCAGCCTGGACATCACCGCTGCACTGGAAAAGCAGTACCAGGCCAACCTGAGCGCGGCGCTGGCCAAGGCCGGCAAGGACGCCAACGTGGCGGCGCAGTACAAGGCCCAGCGCGAAGCCGAACTGCGTACCGCCAAGCAGATGACCGAACGCGCACAGGACTTCTATGTGTCGCTGGGCATGCCGTCGCTGCCGCAGTCGTACTGGGAACGCACCCAGTTCATCAAGCCCGACGACCGCGATGTGGTCTGCCACGCCAGCGCCTGGGACATGAACATGGAAGGCGATGTGCGCACCAAGATGTGCATCAAGCCGAACGAAGAGAACTTCACCACCATCTACCACGAGCTGGGCCATATCTATTACGACCTGGCCTACAACCCGCTGCCGCCGCTGTTCCAGGGCGGTGCCAACGATGGCTTCCATGAGGCGATCGGCGACACCATCGTGCTGGCGATGACGCCCAAGTACCTCAGCTCGATCGGCCTGGTCGATGCACCGACCGAGAGCCGCGAAGCGGTCATCAACAACCAGATGCGCATGGCGCTGTCGGGCGTGTCGTTCCTGCCGTTCGGGCTGATGATCGACCGCTGGCGCTGGGGCGTGTTCGATGGTTCGATCACCGCCGACAACTACAACAAGGCGTGGTGGGACCTGAAGGCCAGGTACCAGGGCGTGGCCCCGGCCAGCCCCCGTGGCGAGGAATTCTTCGATCCGGGCGCGAAGTACCACGTGCCGGGCAACACCCCCTACACCCGCTACTTCCTGGCCCGCATCCTGCAGTTCCAGTTCTACAAGGGCCTGTGCGATGCAGCCGGCTACAAGGGCCCGCTGCACGAGTGCACCTTCTACGGCAACAAGGAAGCCGGCCAGAAATACTGGGCGATGCTGAGCAAGGGTGCCAGCCAGCCGTGGCAGGCCACGCTGAAGGAGCTGACCGGCACCGACAAGCTCGATGCCGGCCCGATGATCGAGTACTTCACTCCGGTCAACGAGTGGCTGAAGCAGCAGAACGAAGGCCAGATGTGTGGCTGGCAGGCCAACGCGGCCCCGGCGGCGAAATGAGAAAAGGGGCGGATCCGCAAGGATCCGCCCCTTTTCCGTGTTGTAGAGCCGAGCCATGCTCGGCTCTACAGATTCGGCGCGATCAGCTGTCCTTCTTCGCCGCCATCGCCGCGGCCAGTTCCGCCTTGAATTCCTCGAAGGTCTGGCCCTTCTCTTTCGCTTCGGCGTGCGCGGCGTCGCGCAGCGCATCGGAGTACATCAGGCGCACCGGCGTGCCGTTGCGCTCGTGCAGTTCACCGGCCTGCATGATCAGCGCCAGTACCTGTGCGGCGGAGTCACTGTGGCCGGCGATACGGCCGTCCATGCCCAGCACCCATTCGCCGTCGCGGCGCACGACACCGGCCAGCAGGGTGCGCTGCGCGTCGCGCAGTTCGGCATGCGGCTCCACCGGCGAGGCCTGGGCAGCGGCCTTGTTGGCGGCCTGCTTTTCCTGGCGACGGCGCTGGTCGCGGCGGGTCTTGGAGCTGGTGGACATGGTGCAATACCGCTGCGAGGGGGGCGCAAGGATAGCGCACCCCACCCGCCACGCCGCTTCACACCCCCTCAATCCAGCACTTTGCCGTGCCGCCAGTAGCCCATGAAGCTGATCGCGCGGCGATCCAGCCCGCAGTCGCGGACCAGATGGCGACGGATCGCCATCACCGCCGCCGCCTCGCCTGCCACCCAGGCATACAGCGGCCCGGCCACGCTGGCATCGGCCTGCTCCCAGAGGATCTGGGCATCGACATCGATCTCCTCCAGCTCATCGCCGGCAACCACGCTGGAAGCCGCCGCAAGCCGCGCCTGCACCGCTTGCAGCAGGGGCGCCCCGTAAGCCGCCTGTCCGCGCGGCAGCCAGACCAGCTCGGCCGTGGCCGGCGCCTTCAGCGGCACCGCGTCGCCGGCCTGCGCCACTTCCAGCAGCGCCAGCGTACGCGGCGGATCCACCATGGCCGCCAGTTCCTCAAGAATGCCGGCCACCGCCGGTAACGCGGTTTCATCGGCCACCAGCAGCACCTGGCCGACGCCGGCCGGCGGCTTCCATTCCCAACCTTCGCTGCTGTCGGCACAGTCGGCATCGGGAGCCAGCAACACCACACGGTCGCCGGGGCGTGCATGGATGGCCCAGCGCGAGGCCGGCCCGGTCTCGCCATGCAGCACGAAATCAACATCGACTTCGCCCAGCTCTGCACGCAGCTGGCGGATGGTATAGGTGCGCATCGGCGGGCGCTGATCGTCCGGCAGCGCCCGGTAGCGGGGATACCAGTCCTCGCCGCTGGGCACCTGTGGCAGGTCCTGCCCGGGCAAGGGGAAGAATACCTTGATGCGCTGGTCCGGGCCTTCGGTCTTCATCCGCGCCACGTCGGCGCCGGTGAACACCATGCGGTCCAGGGAAGGGGAAAGAACGCGGCGCTCCTTCAGCGCCACCTCGAACAGGCGGTAGGTCTGCTGCGCAGCCATGGCGAAACCTCATGCAACGACATTGGGTCGGCTGGCTGTCGTGCACCCACGCACCGGCTGGCTGGAATGCCCAGCCTAGTCCGGCCGTTCCCTGCCGCAAGTGTTTCGGGCATCGCGGCCCACCCTACCCCTGCGCGCTGCTCAGTGACCCGTGCAGGCTGCCTGCGCCGCGCGCTCGCGCTGGTGTTCCCAGTACCAGAACACGAAACCGGCGCCGAAGAACGCCGCCTGGCCCAGTGCCAGGTGCAGCGGGCTGCCGCTCAGCAGTGGTGACACCACGCCGGCCACCACGGTGCTGATCATCAGCTGCACGAAGGCCTGCAGCGACGAGGCCAGGCCGCGCTGATGCGGGTACATGTCCAGCACCGCCAGCGCCAGGATCGGGAAGATCAGCGCCATGCCCATGCCACCCAGGAAGATCGGCAGTACCGCCCATGGCAGCACGAACTGTGGCGACAGCACCACGTAGCCAACGTTCAACAGCACTGACAATGCGCACAGGCCGAAACCAATGGAGACCTGGCGGGTGGGCGTGGTGTGCCCGGCCATGCGCCCGGACAGGAATGAGCCGGTGGTCATGCCGCCGATGGTCGGGATGAACAACCAGGCGAAACCGCCCTCGCCCAGGTGCAGGTGCTGCATCACGAACACCGGCGCCGAGGAGATGTACAGGAAGATTCCACCAAAGCCGATGCTGCCGGCCAGCGCCAGGCGCAGGAAGCGTGGATTGAAACCGATGCGCACGTAATCACGCAGCAGCACGCGCGGCGACAACGGCACGCGCGCTTCGACGGGATGGGTCTCGGGCAGGTAGCGTGCAGTGGCCGCCAGCAGGACCAGCCCGAACACCACCAGGAACCAGAAGATCAGCGGCCACCCCGCGCCACTGAGCAGGATCCAGCCACCGATGATCGGCGCGATGGCCGGGGCGATGCCGAACAGCATGGACACCTGGCTCATCAGCCGCTGCGCGTCATGGCCGTGGTACAGATCGCGGATCACCGCGCGGCCGACGATCATGCCGACACCCGCCGACAGGCCCTGCAGCGCACGGAACGCCAGCAGCGTGGTCAGGTCGGTGGACAGTGCGCAGCCCACCGAGGCGCCGACGAACACCACCAGGCCACCGAGGATCACCCGCTTGCGGCCCCAGGCGTCGGACAGCGGACCGTGCGCCAGGCTCATCAGGCCGTAGAACAGCAGGTAGACGCTGATGGTCTGCTGCACCGCCACCTCGTCCACCGCCAGGCGCTGGGCCAGCTGCGGGAAGGCCGGGAAGATGGTGTCGATCGAGAACGGGCCGAACATGGCCAGGCCGGCAAGCAGCAGGGCCATGCGGCGGGTGGAGGGAGCAACAGCGGCGGTCATGGGAAAGGCGTCCGGCAGGGCCATGCGCGGCACGCACGGCGGGCGCCGGTCCCTGTCTGCAGGGAGGGCGCCAGATGAATTCGGGTATCTGGCCATCATAGGTGGGGATTGCGCCTGATGCCATGCAGCGATGCACAAAACGCACGTCCGGGCCATCGGCCATTCAGGCGCAGCGGCCAGGCCCGTAGACGGCCAGCGGGCCCGCAACGGGCTATAATCGGCGGGCAACACGGTGGGAGAAGCGGAACACCGCTGCCGAAGGCGCAACGCCCGTAATCGCTCAGGCCCGATACCACCCGTAACAGAACTCTGGAGAGACCGGTTCGATCCGGCGCCGAAGGGGCACGAAGCTGCGGTTTTCCGCGCTTCCAAACTCTCAGGCAAAAGGACAGAGGGGCGCCCCGCAGACCGCCGACCGGCGGCTTGTGCCCGTGCGTGTGCCCTTTCCTGACGGATCCTTCGCCATGTCCCAGAACACCCCTTCCCTGCGTGAGCTCGAGCACCACAATGCGTTCGTCGAGCGCCACATCGGCCCCAACGATGCCGAGATCGCGCAGATGCTCGACGTCGTCGGCCACGCGTCGCTGGATGCGATGACCGATGCCATCGTGCCGGCCAAGATCAAGTCGCCGGCGCCGCTGGCGCTGCCGGAGTCGATGACCGAAGTGCAGGCACTGGCGAAGATCCGCGCGATCGCCGACAAGAACACCGTGCTGCGCAGCTTCATCGGCCAGGGCTACTACGGTACCCACACCCCGAACGTGATCCTGCGCAACATCCTGGAAAACCCGGCCTGGTACACCGCTTACACCCCGTACCAGGCCGAGATCTCGCAGGGCCGCATGGAAGCGCTGATCAACTTCCAGACCCTGTGCGCCGACCTCACCGGCATGGAGATCGCCAACGCCTCGCTGCTGGACGAAGCCACTGCCGCCGCCGAAGCGATGACCCTGGCCAAGCGTTCGGCCAAGTCGAAGTCGGACACCTTCTTCGTGCACGACGCCGTGCACCCGCAGACCCTGGAACTGCTGCGCACCCGCGCAGAACCGATGGGCATCGTGCTGCGCGTCGGCACCCCCGCCGAAGCACTGGAAGCGGAAGCCTTCGGCCTGCTGCTGCAGTACCCGGACACCTTCGGCCAGATCGGCGATTACAAGGCCCTGGTCGAGGCCGTGCACGCACGCGGCGGCTTGGTGGCCGTGGCCACCGACCTGCTGGCGCTGACCCTGCTGGCCGCACCGGGCGAATGGGGCGCGGACATCGTGGTCGGCAACAGCCAGCGTTTCGGCGTGCCGTTCGGCTTCGGCGGCCCGCACGCCGCGTTCATGGCCTGCCGTGACGCCTACAAGCGCTCGATGCCGGGCCGCCTGATCGGTGTCTCCATCGATGCCCAGGGCAACCCGGCCTATCGCCTGACCCTGCAGACCCGTGAGCAGCACATCCGCCGCGAGAAGGCGACGTCGAACATCTGTACCGCACAGGTGCTGCTGGCGGTGATGGCCTCGATGTATGCGGTCTACCACGGTCCGGAAGGCCTGACCCGCATCGCCCGGCGCACCCACCGCCTGGCTTCGATCCTGGCTGCGGCACTGCGCAACGCCGGCGTGCAGGTCGGTGGCGACTTCTTCGACACCCTGCACATCACCGGCGTGCATGCCGATGAGATCCACGCCAAGGCACGCGCCGCCGGTTACAACCTGCGCGCGATCGACAGCGACTCGGTCGGCATCAGCCTGGACGAGACCGCCACCCGCGCCGACGTGGTCGCGCTGGCCACCGTGTTCGGCGCGCAGGCTGACGTCGAGGCGCTGGACGCCAGCACCGCCGACGCGCTGCCGGCCGGCCTGCTGCGCCAGTCCGCGTTCCTGACCCACCCGGTGTTCAACACCCACCACAGCGAGCACGAACTGCTGCGCTACCTGCGTTCGCTGGCCGACAAGGACCTGGCGATGGACCGCACGATGATCCCGCTGGGCTCGTGCACCATGAAGCTCAACGCCACCGCCGAGATGATCCCGGTGACCTGGCCGGAGTTCTCGCAGATCCACCCGCTGGTGCCGGCCGACCAGGCGCTGGGCTACAAGGAACTGATCGACACGCTGGAAGCGATGCTGGTCGAATGCACCGGCTACGACGCGGTCAGCCTGCAGCCGAACTCCGGCGCGCAGGGCGAGTACGCCGGCCTGCTGGCGATCCGTGCCTACCACCGCTCGCGCGGCGAAGGCCACCGCGACATCTGCCTGATCCCGGACTCGGCACACGGCACCAACCCGGCCTCGGCGCAGATGTGCGGCATGAAGGTCGTGGTGACCAAGACCGATGCCAACGGCAACGTCGACGTCGAGGACATCCGCCTCAACGCCGAGAAGTACAGCGACCGCCTGGCCGCGATCATGATGACCTACCCGTCCACGCACGGCGTGTTCGAGGAAGAGGTGGTCGAGATCTGCGAGATCATCCACAAGCACGGCGGCCAGGTGTACACCGACGGCGCCAACATGAACGCCCTGGTCGGCGTGGCCAAGCCGGGCAAGTGGGGTTCGGACGTTTCGCACCTGAACCTGCACAAGACCTTCTGCATCCCGCACGGCGGTGGTGGCCCGGGCGTGGGCCCATGCGCGGTCAAGGAGCACCTGGCCCCGTTCCTGCCGGGCAAGCTGGGTGACAACGGCCCGGTCGGCATGGTCAGCGCGGCCAGCTTCGGCAGTGCTTCGATCCTGCCGATCAGCTGGATGTACATCGCGATGATGGGCCGCGAAGGCCTGCGCAAGGCCACCCAGGTCGCGCAGCTCAACGCCAACTACATCGCCAAGCGCCTGGCTCCGCACTTCAAGACCCTGTACACCGGCCGTAACGGCCTGGTGGCGCACGAGTGCATCCTGGACGTGCGCCCGCTGGAGAAGACCAGCGGCATCGGCGCCGAGGACGTCGCCAAGCGCCTGATCGACTTCGGCTTCCACGCCCCGACCCTGAGCTTCCCGGTTGCGGGCACGCTGATGGTCGAACCGACCGAGAGCGAGTCGCTGCACGAGCTGGATCGCTTCATCAACGCGATGATCCAGATCCGAGAGGAAATCAGCGCGATCGAAGACGGTCGCCTGGACCGCGAGGACAACCCGCTGAAGAACGCGCCGCACACCGCCACCGCGGTGACCGCCAGCGAGTGGACCCACGCCTACCCGCGCGAACTGGCCGCCTTCCCGCTGGCCAGCCTGAAGCAGAGCAAGTACTGGCCGCCGGTGGCACGCGTCGACAACGTGTACGGTGACAAGAACGTGATGTGCGCCTGCATCCCGGTCGATGCCTACAAAGATGATGAAGTCGAGGCTTGATTCCTTACTGCATCGATAAAGAAAACGGCCCGCGCAAGCGGGCCGTTTTCATGAGGGCGTGTGAACCAGGGTCCACACCCACAGTTACCCGATCACGGGTCCGGCATCTGTCCCAGGCTCAACTGCCACGATACGCCAAAGCGGTCCTGCACCCAGCCATAGCGGTTGCTGAAGTCGTAATCACCCACCGGCATCAACCAATGGCCGCCCTCGCCCAGCACGCGTGCCGCACGCTCGAACTGCTCGGCACCGGAACACTCGACGAACAGCGAGATCGACGGGCTGAAGGTGAAGTCGTGCACATCCAGGCTGTCGAAGCACAGGTAATGGGTGCCACCGAGCAGGAAGATGGCCTGGCGGACCTGTCCGGGTACGCCGGCGCCGGCCCCCTCGGGGTGGCGTTGCAGGGCCAGCAGGCGGAAATCGGCAAAGGCTTCGGCGTACAGGGCCAGCGCGGCCTCGGCCTGGCCGGTGAACATCAGGAAGGGACGGCTGCGCAGCATGCGGTACTCCTGGTCGACGGGCCGCTGGCGGCCCACACGATCAGGATGGCACGGCGGATGTATGCCGGCTGTAGAGCCGAGCCCGCGCTCGGCTGGCGACTACGCGAACAGCAGCCGACCACAGGGTCGGCTCTACAGAAACTACAGCAACCGCAGCCGACCGTAGGGTCGGCTCTACAGCTTCAGTCACGCCTCGCGCATGCGCCGGGCGATGGCGCTGCCGGCGGCGATGGTGGCGGTCAGCGCCACCATCGACAGGAACTGCAGGCGGGTGTGCGCCTCGCTCAGCAGCAGGCCGAAGATCAGCGCCAGGATCGCCAGCGCGCAGCAGGTCAGCCACGGGAAACCGGCCATGCGGAATGGCAGCCGGGTACCCAGGCGATCGGCGCGGCGGCGCAGCACCAGCTGCGAAACCAGCGACAGCGTCCACACCAGCAGGCAGGTGGAACCGACGATGTTCAGCAGCACCGGCAGCACCCGGTCCGGGAACAGCAGCTCCATCACCGTGGCCGCAAAGCCGAACAGCACGCTGGCCAGCACGGCGATGACCGGCACCTGCCGCGGATCGGTCCAGCCCAGCACGGCCGGCGCTTCGCGGCGCTGCGCCAGCGAATACATCATGCGCGAGGCGCCGTAGAGGTTGGCATTGAGTGCCGACAGCAGCGCGATCACCGCGATCAGGGTGATGGCGGTGCCTGCGCCCGGAATGCGCGCTATGTCCAGCACGGCGGCGAACGGCGACTTCAGTGCTTCGCTGGTCCAGGGCACCACGGCGATGATCACGCTCAGCGAGCCGATGTAGAACACCAGGATGCGCCAGGCCACGGTACGGATGGCACGGGCGATGCTGCGTTCGGGATCTTCGGTTTCGGCCGCCGCAACGGCTACGATTTCGGTGCCGCCGAAGGCAAAAACGACAACCAGCAGCGCCGCACCGATCCCGGCCAGGCCCTTCGGTGCGAAACCGCCGTGTCCGGTGAAGTTGCTCAGGCCAGGTGAGGTGACCTGCGGCAGCCAGCCCATCAGCAGTGCCACGCCGATGGCAATGAAGGCCAGGATCGCCGCCACTTTCAGGATGGCGAACCAGAATTCGAACTCGCCGAAGTTCTTCACCCCGAGCAGGTTGATCGCAGTGAAGAACAGCATGAAGGCCAACGCAGCCATCGGCACCGGCACCACCGGCCAGACCGTGGCAAGCAACCCGGCCGCACCGACCGCCTCGGCGGCGATCACGATCACCAGCTGCACCCACCACAACCAGCCGACCGTGGCGCCAGCGGTGGCGCCCATGGCATCGGCGGCGTACACCGAGAAAGCGCCGCTGGTCGGTTTGGCCGCCGCCATCTCGCCCAGTGCGTTCATCACGATGATCACCAGCGCGCCAGCGACCAGATACGAGACCAGAACGGCCGGACCGGCCGCCTGCACACCCACGCCCGAGCCGAGGAACAGGCCGGCGCCGATGGCACTGCCCAGGCCCATCATGATCAGCTGGCGGGGCTTGAGCGAATGTCCGAGGCGGGACGGCGAAGCGGTCGGAATCGAATTGGGCATCGGCGGGGCTGGCGGCGGGCTACAGGGGCGACACCTTACCCTGTCCCAGGCCCGCGGGGATAGGCACAGCGCAGCAGGGGGCTCAGGCCAGTGCGGGCTCGCCGACGTTGCCGCCGATCCGGGCGCGATAGGCGCGCGGCGAGAAACCGGTTTCAGCCTTGAACTTGCGGGTGAAGGCGCTCTGGTCGCTGAAACCGCAGGCCTGCCCGATGCAGGCAATGCTGTCGTCGCCATGCAGCAAGTGCATGGCCATCTGGATCCGCAGCCGGGTCAGCACCTGCTGCGGGGTCATCTGGAACACCTTGCGGAAACTGCGCTCCAGCTTGGACAGCGAAAAGCCGGTGATGTCCAGCAGGGTCTGCATGCGCACGTTCTCGGCGTAGTGCGCGTTGAGGTGGGCCAGGGCCAGCCGCAGCTGCTCGTACTGGGCGCCCAGGCTGTCCTTCTGGCCCAGGTCGCGGGAAATGCCGATCAGGCCCTCGATGGCGCCATCGACCAGCAACGGGCGCTTGCAGGTCAGGCACCAGCCCGGTTCGCGGTTGGCGAACAGGTGCAGCTCCATCAGGTTCTCGATCACCTCGCCGGACAGCACGCGGGCGTCCTGGTCGACATAGTCCGCGCTGAGGCCGGTCGGGTAGATCTCGGCCGCTGTGCGCCCGATCACGTCCTTGCGCGCGCGCAGGCCCAGCCGTCGCAGCATGGTCTGGTTGACGTGGGTGTACCGCCCCTGGCGGTCCTTGATGAAGAACAGCACGTCCGGGATGGCGTCGAACAGGGCTTCGATGTCGGCGGGCTCGACTCGCATGGGGCAAGCATACCCGAGCCTGCTTTTGCCCGTACGTTCACCTTTGCCGGACCTGGGTTTAACGGGTTCGGTTCCAGTGTCGTGGTTCCCTTGATGATCCGGAGCCTCCCCCCCATGGCCGCCAGCAAGCCGACCGGCAAGCGCGCAACCGAAAACCACCCCCGCGGCAACGGCGATGAACTGCACCCGCGCGCCGGCGGCAGCCACCCGGCGATGACCACCGATCAGGGCATCCCGGTGGCAGACAACCAGAACTCCCTGCGGCAGGGACCTCGAGGACCCACGCTGCTGGAAGACTTCATCCTTCGCGAGAAGATCACCCACTTCGATCACGAACGCATTCCCGAGCGCATCGTGCACGCACGTGGCAGCGCGGCACATGGCTACTTCGAGTTGACCCGGTCTCTGGCCACCCACACCCGGGCGCGCATCCTGACCGAGGTAGGCGTGAAGACGCCCGTGTTCACCCGCTTCTCGACCGTGGCCGGTGGCGCAGGGTCGGTGGACACTCCGCGCGACGTGCGCGGCTTCGCGGTCAAGTTCTATACCAAGGAAGGCAACTGGGATCTGGTCGGCAACAACATCCCGGTGTTCTTCATCCAGGACGCCATGAAATTCCCGGACCTGGTGCATGCGGTGAAGATGGAACCAGACCGTGCGTTCCCGCAGGCGGCTTCGGCCCATGACACCTTCTGGGACTTCATTTCGCTGATGCCCGAGTCGATGCACATGATCATGTGGGCGATGAGCGACCGCGCCATTCCGCGTTCGCTGCGCATGATCGAAGGCTTCGGGGTGCACAGCTTCCGCCTGCTGAACGAGGCGGGCGAGTCGACCTTCGTCAAGTTCCATTGGCGGCCAAAGCTGGGCATCCAGTCAACGGTCTGGGACGAAGCGTTGAAACTGCAATCGGCTGACAATGACTTCCATCGCCGTGACCTGTTCGAGGCCATCCAGCGCGGTGATTTCCCCGAGTGGGAACTGGCGGTGCAGCTGTTCACCGAAGAAGAAGCCGACGCGTTCCCGTTCGATCACCTGGACCCGACCAAGATCATTCCCGAATCGCTTGTGCCGCTGCAGGTGATCGGGCGGATGGTGCTGGACCGCTGGCCCGACAACTTCTTCGCCGAGACCGAACAGGTGGCGTTCTGCCCGGCCAACGTGCCGCCGGGCATCGACTTCAGCAACGATCCGCTGCTGCAAGGCCGCCTGTTCTCCTACCTGGACACCCAGCTGCTGCGGCTTGGCGGCCCGAACTTCCACCAGATCCCGGTGAATGCCCCGAAGTGCCCGTTCGCCAATCACCAGCGCGACGGCCACATGCAGATGCAGGTGCCCAAGGGCCGCGTCGCCTATGATCCCAGCTCGCTGCAGGAGGACTCGCCGCGCGAGACGCCCGCAGGTTTCCGCAGCCACGCCAGCGCCGACGATGGCCGCAAGGGCCGCACCCGCGCGGAGAGCTTCGCCGACCACTACAGCCAGGCCCGCATGTTCTTCCGTAGCCTTGAGAAGCCGGAACAGGCGCATCTGGCATCGGCACTCGTGTTCGAATTGTCCAAGGTGGAAACACTCAAGGTGCGGGTGCGTACCGTCAGCCACCTGCGCAACATCGACGAATCACTGGCGCAGCGCGTAGCCGATGGGCTCGCACTGCCTGCACTGCCCGACCCCGCGCCGACCGCCACGCCGGCGCAGGACATGCCTGCCGCTCCCGAGGTGCGCGTGATCGGGCGCAACAAGCCCACCCTGCAAGGACGCAGCATCGGCATCCTGTTTGATGAGGGCTCCGACGCGCGCGTGATGGCCAGCCTGAGCAAAGCGGCGCGGAAGGCGGGTGCAGACGTGAAGCTGGTCGCGCCCAAAGTAGGCGGCGCCACGCTGAGCGATGGGGCGATACAGGCGGCGGATGGGCAACTGGCGGGCACGCCATCGGCTGTGTTCGATGCGGTGGCCGTGGTGCTCAGCCCGGAAGCCGCGAAGGCCTTGTCGAAAGAGAGTGCAGCCATCGAGTTCGTCAGCCAGGCGTGGGCGCACCTGAAGGCCATCGCCAGCGACGCAGGCGGCCAGGCGCTGCTGAAGGCGGCGCGCGTCGGCAACGACGCCGGCATCGTCGAAGCGGAAGACGCCAAGGCCTTCCTGGCGGCGGCCGCCACCCGCCAGTGGGCGCGTGAACCCAAGCTGCGCCTGCTGGCCTGACTACTACAACAGGAGAACCGTCATGCCCCGTGGTGACAAATCCGCATATACCGACAAACAGAAGCGCCAGGCCGAGCACATCGAGGACAGCGAGCGCGAGCGCGGTGCCAGCGAAAACACCGCCGAACGCATCGCCTGGGCCACCGTGAACAAGCAGGACGGTGGCGGCAAGCGTAGCGGCAGCGCACGCAAGGGTACGAAGAAGGCGGCGAGCAAGAAGGCGGCCAGCAAGGCGCCTGCCAGGAAGTCAGCCGCAAAGAAGGCCACGACCAAGGCGACGGCCGCGAAGAAGGCGCCTGCGAAGAAGGCGGCGGCAAAGAAGGCACCGGCTCGTAAGATTGCCACCAAGAAGGCCGCAAAGAAGACAGCGGTCAAGAAGGCCGGTACAGCCGCCTCGCGCAGTGCTGCAGCGAAGAAGGCGGCCAAGACCCGTGCGGCGAAGAAGACCGTGCGCAAGGTGGCGGCCAGGAAGGCGGCACGTACCCGCGCCCGCAGCTGAGCGCATCGTTCAACGCGGCAACGTCCTCATCCACGCGGCCACTTCGGCTGCAGCTGCGTCGGCACGCGCCTGCAGCAGCAGATGTGGCCCCTCCAACGACACATGGCGGGCATCGGGCAACAGGGCCTGCAGCTCGGCCACGCTGGGCGGCCACAGCAGGCGGTCGTGGCACGCGTGCAGGCACAGCGTCGGCACCTGGATTGCCGGCAGCAATGCACGCACGTCGACCCGCAGGGTCGCTGCGGCGCGTTGCCGCAACGTGCTCGTCGGAGTCCTGGCCAACGCTTCGCGCAGCATCGACGTGTGCCCGCGGGTGTACCACGGCCCCAGCAACAGGCGCGCCAGCAATGCCACGGGAGGCAGCGGCCAGGCCGGCGACAGCAGGGCTGCGCTGGCTGCCGGCAGTGGCACCGGCCGACGCGCAAAGGTCGCTGCAAGCACCAGTCCGCGCAGCCCCGTGGGATGGCGCGTGGCCAGTTCAACAGCCAACGGGCCCGAGAAAGACTCGGCGAGCAGGATGAAGGGACGACTGGGCAGCTGCGACCACAGCCGTTGGGCAAGCGTGGCGTGATCCTGCGGTCCCTGCGCGGGCAGCGTGATCGCCTGCGTTGACAGACCGTAAGCCTGGAGTGCCGACAGGAACGGGGGCGACAGCCTGCTGGAGCCATCCAGACCGGGCAGCATCAGCACGTGCTGCGGCGCGGCCGATGCAGGGAAACAGATCGGCGTTTCCTCGCTCCCGATTCCCATGCCACCTCCTTTGCTGGCAAGCATCACCCACATCGGCAGGCAACGGAACCCCTGCTCCGGCTGTCCTGCTGCTTTGCCGGCCAATGTTGGGCAATACTACCCGCTCTGCCGCGGGACGCGGCTACCCGGGAGAGCCGTTGATGCGATGGACCTGCGCGCTGGCCATGATGGCCATGATGCTGCCACTGAACAGCTCCGCCAGCGATGGTTGGATAAATGGGGATGGCAAGGCGTTGACGGAGACCGATGCCATGAAATCCAGCGGCGGCTTCGCGGCATCGCTGCTGGTCACTTCCGATGCCGACTGGCGGGCCAAGTGGGCGACCCCGCCGGAGACCACTCCCCGCTTCAACGAGGCCGACGAAGTCCACCCGGGCGGTGAGTTGTTCCTGCTGACATTCCTCTCCAACCCGCAACTGGACGAGAACCGCGTACCCAAGGTGCACTGCGATCTGCGCATGCTGCGCCCGGACGGCAGTACCAGTATCGACGAACGCGATGTTCCCTGTTTCACCGCCGCCCTGACCGGCCCGCCAAATCTGCTGTACATGACCAACCTGCACCTGAAGTTCGTCGCCGAGGCCGGTGATCCCAAAGGCACGTGGACTGCGCAGGTGGTGGTCCGGGATCTGCTGCGGAAGGTGAGCCTGCCGCTGCAGGCCCGCTTCGACGTCCGTTGAACCGGGGCATGCGGATGAAGATGCGGCGACTCCTGAGCTGGACCGGTCTTGCGCTTTGCGTGGTCTACCTGCTGTTGACCGCATGGCTGGTTCACGGCGCGCAGTCGGAGGGGGACCCGAAGGGTACCTATATCCTGATGGCGCTCCCCATCACCCTGCAGTCTGCCGCACTCGATGCCATCGGCGCAGGCGGCCTGCTGCGTGGCAAGCCCTGGTCGACCGCATATGCAGTGCTGGTTCCGCCAACACTGCTGTTGCTGTACGCAGCCGGCTGGCTGATCGAACGCTCAGCCCGCGGGCGCTAGCCCGCGGCATCGTTCCGGTGGGTGCATCGACGCCCTGCATGCGGGACATCGCAGGCAGGGCGCCATCCAGTATCCAGTTACAGGTCGCTTACGCCGCCCGCGCCGGCATGACCGGCATGCGCGGCCCCTGCTCCAGCTGGAATACCGCCACTGACGTGGTCAGTGCATGCGCCTGTTCTTCCAGCGCGCGGCTCGCGGCAGTGGCTTCTTCCACAAGCGCGGCGTTCTGCTGGGTCACCTGGTCCATCTGCACCACCACCTGGTTGACCTGCTCGATGCCGGCGGCCTGCTCCTTGCTGGCCGCTGCGATGTCGCTCATCAGCTGGGTGGTGCGCGAACTGGCCTGCGCCACGCGTGCGATCGCGGCTTCCGATTCAACGGTCACCGCCAGGCCACTCTTCACCTTGGAAGCGGCGTCCTCGATCAGTTCCTTGATCTCCTTGGCGGCGACACCGGCACGCTGTGCGAGCGTGCGCACTTCGCTGGCGACCACGGCAAAGCCACGGCCCTGCTCGCCTGCGCGCGCAGCTTCC
This sequence comes from Stenotrophomonas sp. T8, assembly GCF_051853085.1. Lineage (NCBI taxonomy): Bacteria > Pseudomonadati > Pseudomonadota > Gammaproteobacteria > Lysobacterales > Lysobacteraceae > Stenotrophomonas > Stenotrophomonas sp. T8. The sequence goes on from NZ_CP195329.1 coordinate 2,911,654, forward strand.
ACTGCCGCATTCAGCGCCAGGATGTTGGTCTGAAACGCGATGCCGTCGATCACCGTGGAGATTTCCGAGATGCGTGCCGAGGACTGATCGATTTCGCCCATCACCGATGCCATCTGTGCCATCGCCTGCTCGGTCTCGCGCACGGCGGCACCGGCGGCATGCGCTTCGCTGTCGGCCTGACGCGCCAGTTCGGCGTTCTGGCGTACGGTGGAGGTCAGCTCCTCCATCGACGCGGCCGCTTCTTCCAGATTCGCAGCCTGCTGCTCGGTGCGGCGCGACAGGTCGTTGTTGCCGGCGGCCAGTTCCTGGGCCGCGTTGTTGATGCTGTCGGCAGCCACTTGGATGCCGCGGACAATGCCGGTCAGCTGCGCGGTGGTGGTGTTGGCATCGTCGCGCATGCGCGCAAACACGCCGTCGTACTCGCCCTCCATGCGTGCGGTCAGGTCGCCATGCGAGATCGCGCGCAGCACGTCGGAAACATCGGCGATGCTGGCCTGCGAACTGGCCATCATGCCGTTGAGGTGCTCGACCATCGTCTTGAACTGGTACTGGAACGCAGCGGCATCGCCACGCATGCTGAAATCGCCGGCGCGTGCGGCGCGGGCCAGTTCATCGATCTGCGCGTTGATCGCCATCAGGCTCTGCTTCACCGCTGCCAGGGTGCGGGTCAGCGTGCCCTTCTCGCCCGGGTAGTCCGGCAGGTCGCGGCTGAGGTCACCCATGGCGTAACGCTGCATCACCTCGGCCATCAGCAGTTCCACCTGCACGTGTGACTCCACCAGGCTGTTGGTGGCCTGCACCATGCGGCCGAAATCACCGGGGAACGCACTGGCGTCCATGCGATAGCGGATTGCACCGGCCTCGTGCTGCTCGGCCATCTGCAACTGCGCGCCGATCGCCGCCTGCACACTCTGGCGCACGCTGGCCATCGCCTCGCCCAGCTGGGTCAGCTCGTCGCGGCCACCGAGGCGGAACTCCTGGTCCAGCTGTCCCTTGGACAGGCGCTCGGCCAGGTTCACCGCGCGCGCCAGCGGACCGGTCAGGCTGCGGCCGATCATCACCGAGGCACCGATGCCCACCAGCAGCGCGACGCCGCCCAGCACCAGCAGCTGCAGCAGGCTGCGCTCGCCCAGGCGGATGGCCTCGGCGGCTGCCTCACGGCTTTCCTTCTCTTCGAAATCCACGCCATCGGACAGTGCCTTGTTCCAGCCGTTGGCCGCTTCCTGCACCGGGCCCAGGGTCAGTGCCACGGCACCCGGGTAGTCGCCCTGCTCCATCAGTTCGCTGGTCTGCTTGTTGAGCGGGCGCGCGATGGCACGCTTGGCCGCGATGGTTTCCGCGATGGCCTTGCCCTCCGCATCGCCTGGCAGCGCCTGGTAGGCGGCCCAGCTGGCCTCATAGCGCTTGACCAGATCGGCAATGCGCTTCTCATCGCTGCCGCGGTCTTCGCCCTGGCGGATCAGCATTTCGCGCCGCACCACCATCATCTGGTTGTTGGCGTCGAGCATCTGCGACAACAGGCGCACCTTGGCCACGCTGACGTCGACCACCTGCTGCATCGCGCGCTTCTGCACGACGCTGGCGGTGGCGCCGGTGGCCACTACGGCGGCAACCAGCAGCAGCAACAGGCCAAAGCCCAGCCCAAGACGCCAGGCAACCCTGACGTTCCTCAAGTAGTTCATGGGGGTATCCAAAACGGGGGGATGTGGGCTTATCGGCGGCACGGCAGGCAATCTTGATCGCCGCCCATCGACGGCGTCGGCCACCGTTCACCTTGGTGAGTCCCCGTCCCAGCGGCACCTGCCGGTGCCAGCCGGCCGCAATGACATGCCTGCTCATGCGGGTATCAGATCCCTTTCACGGCGGTTCCGCACCGTCTGCGGGCAAGGTGGCGGCGTACCTGCTGGAGATCCCAATGCGCTCATCTGTGTCCCGATCCACCCTGCTCGCAATCTCGCTGCTGGCGTCGCCGGCCTTCGCGCAGGTGCCGCCGCCCAACCTGCCCGCCCCCATTGCCGAGAAGGCTGGCCCGGACACCGCAGTGCGCTCCGCACTGCATGCCCAGGTGCTGCTGGATCGTGCGAACTTCTCTCCGGGCCAGATTGATGGTGAGGTAGGCAGCAACCAGCGGCGGGCGGTGTCAGGCTTCCAGGCGGCGCACGGGCTGACCGTAACGGGTGAGCTGGACGACGCCACCTGGAAGGCTCTGCAGGCCGATACGATCACGCCGCTGGCCAGCTACACGCTGACTGCTGAGGATGTCGTCGGCCCGTTCCAGCCGATACCGAAAGGACCCGCCGCCCAGGCCAAGCTGAAATCGCTGGGCTACGGTAGTGTGGAAGAAGCCCTGGGCGAGCGCTTCCACGCGTCGCCAGAGCTGATGAAGATGCTCAATCCCGGCGTGGATCTGACCAGGGCTGGCAACCGTATCCAGGTCCCCAACATCGCCCCGGCCGCATTGCCGAAGGCCGCCAGGATCGTGGTCGACAAATCCGACTCCACGCTGCAGCTACTGGACGCACAGGGCAAGCTGATCGCGCAGGTGCCGGTGTCGTCCGGCAGCCAGCACGACCCGTTGCCGATCGGCGAATGGAAGATCCTGGGTGTATACCGCGACCCGCCGTTCCACTACAACCCGAAGCTGTTCTGGGATGCCCGAAAAGGTGAAAAGAAGGCCACGCTGCCGCCCGGCCCGAACAATCCGGTCGGCCGGGTCTGGATCGATCTGTCCAAGCCGCATTACGGCCTGCATGGCACGCCTGAACCCGGCCACGTGGGCAAGACCGAGTCGCATGGCTGCGTACGCATGACCAACTGGGATGCGCTGCGCGTGGCCGACGCAGTAGACACCTCGGTGCCTGTCGTGATGCAGGAGTGAGTCGATGCGTCTTCCGCAACTGATTGTGCTCGGTGTTCTGCTGGGATTGGGTGCAGGTTGGCGGCTGCACCGCGATATGGATGAGCCGGTGGCCGAAGCGCTGCCGGAAGCGCCATCGACGGTGGCCGCCGCGCCGGTGACGGAACCGGTAGCGCCAGGTGCAACAGCCCCACCCGCCTCCACTGCGCCGCCGGCCGCGCAGGCTCCGGATGCCCCGTCCGGCCTGCTGCTGCCGGTGCAGGGCATCCTGTTCTCGCAGCTGCGCGATACCTTCACCGATGCACGCAGCGAGGGCCGCGTACACGATGCCATCGACATCATGGCCGATGCAGGTACGCCGGTGCTGGCGGTGGCCGATGGCACGGTGGAGAAACTGTTCGACAGTGAGCGCGGCGGGCTGACGATCTACCAGTTCGAGCCCAGCAGGCGCTGGTGCTACTACTACGCGCACCTGCAACGCTACGCCGATGGCCTGGCCGAGAAGCAGGTGATCAGGCGCGGCGAGGTGATCGGCTACGTCGGCAGCACGGGCAACGCCAGCGCCGAGGCCCCACACCTGCATTTCGAGGTGCATGTGCTGGGGCCGGAGAAGCAGTGGTGGAAGGGAGAGTCGATCAATCCCTATCCGCTGCTGAAGTCGGCAGCGATGATGCCCGGCGCTGCCAGCGTCGCAATGCCACAGTAAAGACGGCCAACGCAGCTCCTGGAATCATCAGCAACAGCGCCGCCATCTTCCAGAAGAAGAACGGCCACAGCCAGAGGTAGTCGAGGTCGGTCAGCTTCAGCACGTCCATCGGCGGCAGCAGGTCCACCGAGGCCGCACGGCCGGCCAACGCCGGATCGACCTCCAGCACGGTCAGCCGCAGCGAGGAACGGCCTCGCCGCAGTGCGTCACTGCGGCCGTAGCCGAAGTACGAGGCGGCGAACCGGTCTCGCTCGACCGATTTCAGTGCGCGGTGGATCTCCGGATCGGTCACCGCCGAGCGGCTGTCCGCGCGGAACTCGGTGCGATCGGTTGGGGTTTCCGCGCGCAGGCGCAGCTCGGGATCGACCGCCGGATCGGCGCCGTCATCCGCATAACGCAGACGCAGTCGCAGCGGGTCGTCGATGAAGCGGTACACCGTGATCTCGGCGGTCGCGCCCGGCTGCAGCACCAGCGGCAGGGTCTGCGTGCGCGAAGCTAGGTAATTGGCGAGCGCGCCCAGCACCAGCACGATGCCGGCCAGCGTCCACAGGCTCCACAGCAGCCACAGAGTCACCCGTGCGACCGTCTCGCCCTTCATGCCGAAGTCTCCGTCATCGCTGCGCTGCCCTGCCGGCTGTGCCGCCACAGTACCGAAAACGAAAAAGCCCCGCTTGCGCGGGGCTTTTCCTTCAGCAACACCAGGCAGGGCCCAGCGCTACCGGTCTCTCACTCAGGCAAACGGATCCTGCAGGACCATGGTGTGGTCGCGGTCCGGGCCGGTCGAAACGATGCTGATCGGGCAGCCGGCCAGTTCTTCCAACGAACGCAGGTAGGCGCGTGCCGCCGGCGGCAGTTCGTCCCACTGGGTGATGCCGTGGGTGTTCTCGCTCCAGCCCGGGAACTCCAGGTATACCGGGGTGCACTCTTCCCAGCCCTGCGCATCCAGCGGAGCATATTCAGTGCGCTTGCCGTTGTATTCGTAGGCGATGCAGACCTTCAGCTTTTCCATGCCATCGAGCACGTCCAGCTTGGTGATGCACAGGCCGCTGATGCCGTTGATGGCCACGGCGCGCTTCAGCGCGACGATGTCCATCCAGCCGCAACGACGCGGGCGGCCGGTCGATGCGCCGTATTCGGCGCCGCGGTCACGGATGCCCTGGCCGACTTCGTCGTCCAGTTCGGTCGGGAACGGGCCGCCGCCGACGCGGGTGGCGTAGGCCTTGGCGATGCCCAGCACGTAGTCGATCGAATCGGCGCCGACGCCGGAACCGGCCAGCGCACCACCGACGGTGGTGTTGGAGCTGGTGACATACGGGTAGGTGCCGTGGTCGATGTCCAGCAGCGCACCCTGCGCGCCTTCGAACAGCACGCGCTTACCCTGCTTGCGCAGGTCGTGCAGGATGCCCGCCACGTCGGACTTCATCGGCTGCACGTATTCGCCGAAGGCCAGCGCCTCGTCGAAGGTCTTCTGGAAGTCGACCGCATCGGTGTTCAGATACTTGGTCAGCACGAAGTTGTGGTAATCCAGCGCGGTGCGCAGCAGTTCTTCCAGCTGCTTCGGGTAATGCAGGTCGGCGATGCGGATGCCGCGACGCGCCACCTTGTCTTCGTAGGCCGGGCCGATGCCACGGCCGGTGGTGCCGATCGCCTTGCCACCGGCAGCGCGCTCGCGCGCCTGGTCCAGGGCGATGTGGTACGGCATGATCAGCGGCGCGGCCGGGGAAATCTTCAGGCGCGAACGCACTTCCACGCCGGAGGCTTCCAGCTCGGCGATTTCCTTCTGCAGCGCGGCCGGCGAGATCACCACGCCGTTGCCGATCAGGCACAGCGCGTCGTCACGCAGGATGCCCGACGGGATCAGGTGCAGGACGGTCTTCTTGCCGTTGATGACCAGGGTGTGGCCGGCATTGTGGCCACCCTGGAAGCGCACGACGGCGCCGATTTCCTCAGTGAGCAGATCGACGATCTTGCCCTTGCCTTCATCGCCCCACTGGGCACCCAACACTACGACAGACTGACCCATGACGGGCTCCTCGATTTGTTGCGGCCATCGGGGCCGCGGACGGGTAAACCGTGGCGGGGCTGGCCAGCACCTGGAGGGCGGCTCCAGACGGGGAGCGGCCGGCGATGGAAGGCCCAGACACGGAAAAAGCCGAACGGGGAGGCCCGTCCGGCTTTTGTGCATTATCCGGGTTTCCGGGGTCCGCTGCCACCTTTCCGACCGGCGGCTTCACCCACCGGTCAGGCCGGCGTCTCATGTAGAGCCGAGCCCATGCTCGGCTGCCTTCCCGCCGCTGCGCGGCGCCGCCCGAGCATGGTCTCGGACGCTACAGGGCGGGGTCAGTGCCGTGCCCACCACAGCAGGCTCAGGCCGGCCAGCAGCACCAGCCCGCCGAAGCTGCGCAGGGCCGGGCTGGGCAGGTCCAGCAGGCGCTCGGCCATGCGCTTCCAGGCGAACGGCGCCACGAACAGGAAGAGGCCTTCCAGCACCGCGACCAGGCAGACGGCGGCGAACAGATCTTTCATGGGGAACTCCGGAAAAAGCACGGGGCCCGGCGTCTGGCCGGGCCCCGTGGGGTAGTGCCCTGCGACCTCAGCGGTCGTTCTTCAGGTACTGCAGGAACGGGTCGTTCTTGTCGAGCACAATCACGCCATTGCCGTCGGTCATGGAGCCACGGTAAGCCTCCAGGCTGCGGTAGAACGCATAGAACGACGGATCAGCCGAGCCAGCCTTGCCGTAGATGCGGGCCGCCTCGGCATCGCCTTCACCGCGCAGGCGCTGTGCATCGCGCTCGGCCTCGGCGATCAGAACCGTGCTGTCGCGGTCGGCCTGGGCACGGATGGTCAGCGACTGCTCCTCGCCCTCCGCACGCAGCTTGGCCGCTTCCTGCTTGCGCTGGGCGCGCATGCGCTCGTACACGTCGTTGATCACCTGGCTGTCGGTCGGCAGGTCCACCTGCTTGATGCGCAGGTCGATCATCTGCATGCCGAGGCCGGCCACCGCCTCGTTGATCCCCTTCAGCTGCTCGGCGATCAGCTCGCTGCGGTCGCCGGACACCAGCTGCTGCAGGGTGCGCGAGTTGATCTGGTTGCGCAGCGAGTCGGTGATGATCGGCGCCAGGCGGGCGTTGGCCACACGCGGGTCGCCGCCGGTGGCACGGAAGTAGTCACCTACGTTGGAGATGTAGCCGATGGCGAAGAAGTCGACGCTGACGTCCTTCTGCTCGGCGGTGAAGTAGCGCGCAGGCGCAGTGTCGAGCACCTGGAAGCGGCGGTCGAAGACCTTCACCGTTTCCACCACCGGCACCTTGAAGTGCAGGCCCGGCTTGATGTCCGAACGCACCACCTTGCCCAGGTTCAGCACCATGGCGGTCTGGTCCTCACGGACCACGTACACCGAGCCGAGCAGGCCCAGCACCACCGCCACGATCACGGCGATCCAGATAGGACTCTTCATCGGCTGCCCTCCTCACGGCCGCTCGGTCGCCCGGTCGGGCGGCCCACCGGCCGGCCCGGATCACGGGAAGCTTCCACCGCTGCACCCGGCAGCGACGGCATCACCACGTCCGGGTTCGCCACTGCGGCCGGGGCCGAGGTGGTGGGACGGGTATCGCCGGTCATCGGCACGTAGATCAGCTGGCGGCCATCGCCGCCGATCACCTTGCGGTTCTCGCTCAGCACCTGCTGCACGGTTTCCAGCCACAGGCGCTTGCGGGTCACTTCCGGGGCGTCCTTGTACTGGGCCTGCAACAGGCTGAAGCGCTGCGCGTCACCCTCGGCCTTGGACACCACGGCCTGCTTGTAGCCTTCGGCGGTGGTACGGGCGCGCGAGGCCTGGCCCCGGGCTTCCGGCACGACCTTGGCAGCGTAGGCCTGGGCCTCGTTGATCAGGCGTTCCTTGACCTGCTGGGCACCGTTGACTTCGTCGAAGGCCGGCTTCACTTCTTCCGGCGGACGGGCGTCCTGCAGGGTCAGGCCGGTCACGGTCAGGCCGGTCTTGAACGCCTTCAGCAGTGCCTGCAGGCGCTCCTCGGCAGCCACGGCCAGCGGGCCACGGTTGTTCAGTACCGCGTTGAGGTCGGCACGGCCGACTTCCTCGCGCACCGCGCTCTGCGCCGACTGCTCCAACACCTGGTTGGCATCGACGGTGCCGAACAGGTACTGCTGCGGGTCGTCGATGCGGTACTGGACGTTCAGCGAGACGTTGACGATGTTCTCGTCCCGGGTCAGCACCGGCACCTGGATCGAGAACGTCTTGATCTCGGTGGCGTTGACCTTGGTGACCGATTCGATCGGCCACGGCAACTTGAAGTTCGGGCCGGGCTGCAGGATGCGCGAGAACTGGCCGAAGCGCAGGACCACGCCACGCTGCTGTTCACCGATCAGCTGGAAGCTGGAGAACAGCACCAGCAGCACCACGGCCGCCACCACCCAACGCACGATGCCGCCGTCGAACAGGTCCTTCAGCGGCCCGGGCAATCCGCCCCAGCCACCACCATTGCCACCGCCGCGCGACCCGAACGGCCCGCGTCGATTGTCCTCGGGGCCTTGTCCGCCCTTGTTGCCGCCGGGTGTATTCCAGGCCATGCACGCTCCATCAAGATGTGGGCTGCGGCGCGGGCCCTTCCCGCGGCGCCAGCCGTGAAACCATTACTGATCATACAAGATGGGGCGGATTGGCAGGATCGAAAGGGGGGCAACGGGGTAAGGTGGCGTTTTCCTCGAAGTCAGGCAATGCCGATGGCCCCCACCACCCCGTTCACCGCCTTCCGCATCGAAAACGACGACGCCGGTTACCGCAGCGGCCTGGCCCAGCTCAAGGTCGAAGACCTCAGCCCCGGCCAGGTTCTGATCCGCGCCAGCTGGTCCTCGGTCAACTACAAGGACGCTCTGGCCGGCACCGGCAAGGGAAAGATCCTGCGCCGCTTCCCGCTGGTGGGGGGCATGGACGTAGCCGGCACCGTGGTCGCCAGCACCGATCCGGAATGGCGTGAAGGCGACGCGGTGCTGGCCACCGGCTGCGGCCTCAGCGAGACCCGCGACGGCGGCTACAGCCAGTATGTGCGGCTGGAATCGCGTGCGGTGATCGCCCAACCGGCCGGGCTGAGCCCACGCGAGGCGATGGTGCTGGGCACCGCCGGCTTCACCGCGGCGTTGGCGCTGCTGCGCATGCAGGACAACCGGCAGAGCCCGGAACTTGGACCGCTGGCGGTCACCGGCGCCAGTGGCGGCGTCGGCGCGCTGGCACTGTCGATCTTCAGCCGCGCCGGCTACACGGTGCATGCGATCAGCGGCAAACCCGACCAGACCGGTTTCCTGCACGCCATCGGCGCCACCGAGGTGCTGCCGCGTGAGGCCCTGGCCGACACCGGCCCACTGCAATCGGCGCGTTTCGGTGGGGGCCTGGACAATGCCGGCGGCGCCATGCTCGCCAGCCTGCTGGCGCAGACCGCGCCCTACGGCAGCGTGGTCAGTGCCGGCCTGGCGGCCAGCCCGACCCTGGAGATGACGGTGATGCCGTTCATCCTGCGTGGTGTGTCGCTGCTGGGCGTGTCGTCGGCCAATGCGCCACGCGGGCTGCGCGAGGACGTCTGGGCGCGGCTGGGCAACGAATGGAAACCGCAGCACCTGGACCGCATCTGTACCGCCGAGGTCGGCCTTGATGGCCTGCCGGCCGTGTTCGAGCGGATGCTGGCGGGCGGATCGCTGGGCCGCACCGTGGTGCGGATCGACTGAACGTCGCAGGCAGGCGACAGACGGCAGATGCGCCCCTCCCGCCGGTAATGAGCCCGCACTACACTGCGGGCATTACATGGGGAACAACATGGCACGCATTCTGATCGTCGACGACTCACCGTCGCAGCTGTTGGGGATACAGCGCATCGTCGAGAAGCTCGGGCACCAGATCCTGACCGCCACCGATGGCGCGGCCGGGGTCGAAACCGCCAAGGCCGAGCTGCCCGACCTGGTCCTGATGGACGTGGTGATGCCCAATCTCAACGGCTTCCAGGCCACCCGCACCCTCGCCCGCGACGAGGCGACCCGGCATATCCCGGTGATCCTGGTGACCACCAAGGACCAGGACACCGACCGCATGTGGGGCATGCGCCAGGGCGCCAAGGCCTACATCACCAAGCCGTTCTCGGAAGACGAGCTGTCCGAAGTGCTGGAGCGCGTGTTCGCCGGGCAGGGTTGAGACGCGCGCGGTAGTGCCGGCCGCTGGCCGGCAATCACAGCTCATTGCCGGCCAGCGGCCGGCACTACCGGAAGGCGTGCTCAGATCGTCTCGCCAAACGCCTTGGCCAGGTTCCGGTAGGCCTTCTTCTGCGCCTCGTCGGTCGCGGCCGGGGCCACGATCTCGATCTCGACGATCTGGTCGCCCTCCGGGTTGCCCGGCAGGCCCCGCCCGCGCAGGCGCAGCTTGCGCCCGGCATCGGAGTCGGCCGGGATCTTCAGTTCCACCGCGCCGCCCAGGGTCGGCACGCTGATGCTGGTACCCAGCGCGGCCTGCCACGGCGTGACCGGCAAGGTGTAGAGGATGTTGCGGCCATCGACCTCGAACTGCGGGTGTGCGGCGTACTCCACTTCCAGCAGCAGGTTGCCACCATGGTTGCCCTGCCCCGCCAGGCGGATCACCTGCCCCGGACGGATGCCCTTGGGCACGCGCACGTCCAGCTGCTTGCCGTTGACGGTGATGCGCAGGCTGTCGCCGCTGTAGGCCGCTTCCAGCGGGACCGACAGCTTGGCACGGGTGTCGCGGTTGGGGGCATGGCCCTGGCTGCTGAACCCCGGGCCAGGACCGGCACCGCCGCGCTGGCGCGCGAACAGGCTTTCGAAGAAGTCGCTGAAGCCGCCGTTGGCGCCACCACCCCCGAACACTTCCTCGAAATTGAAACCACCGGCGCCGCCGTAGTTCGGCGGCACGTTGAACTCCTCGCCCGGGCGATAGCCCTGCGCGCGCAGCTGGTCGTAGGCTGCACGCTTTTCCGGATCGCGCAGCGCCTCGTAGGCCTCGTTGACCGCCTTGAACTTGTCCTCCGCCCCGGCTTCCTTGCTGACGTCCGGGTGGTACTTGCGTGCCAGCCGCCGGTAGGCGGTCTTGATCTCCGCCTCGCCCGCGCTCGGTTCCACCCCCAGGGTGGCGTAGTAATCCTTGAATTCCATCCAGCTACCTCGATCTGCTTCGGCCGCGCCGGTGGCGCCGCCCCGGGTTCATTCTACGCGCCGGCGATGCTACGCCGCCCCTCGTGCGGCGCCGGTGAGGCCGACTGATCCTGCGCAATGCGGTTGCCATCGCCCTGCCCCAGGCTATGGCTGGAAGCCCGCTCCGCAAAGCCTGAAGATGGGGCCTGCACGCCGGTTTTCCAATGTCTTGACGTCCCTGTCCCATCCGGCCCACTACGCTGCCCCAGCAAGGAGTTCCCCCATGACCATCCATGTCGGCGACCGCATTCCGGAAGTGACCCTCAAGCGCATCCGCGAGGGCATTGAAACGCTCGATACGCATTCGCTGTTCGACGCGCGCAAGGTGGTGCTGTTCGCCGTGCCCGGCGCGTTCACGCCGACGTGCTCGGCCCGCCACCTGCCCGGCTACGTCGAGAAATTCGAGGCCTTCCGCCAGCGCGGCATCGATGTCTACTGCATGGCCGTCAACGACCCGTTCGTGATGAAGGCCTGGGCCGCAGATCAGCACGTGCCCGACGGCCTGCTGATGCTGTCCGACGGCAATGCCGAACTGACCCGCGCGCTCGGCCTGGAGCTCGACGCCAGTGCCTCGGGCATGGGCATCCGCTCGCGCCGTTTCGCCCTGTACGTGGTCGACGGCGTGGTCCGCGCCGCCTGGGTTGAACAGCCCGGTCAATTCGAAGTGTCTTCGGCCGACTACGTGCTGGAGCACCTGCCCACCTGATCTCCCACCGCAAGAGGAAACGGCCAGCCATGTCCAGCAAGCCAGCCAAAGCCCCCAGGCCCGGCGCGCAGATTCCCGGCATCAGCGAGCGCAGGGCCCTGCGCGAGCGCGCCCGGCGCAACATCGAGGATGGTGCGATCACCGACAGCTACAGCGCCGACCGCAAGGTGGTGATCAAGCTGCTCAACGACGCACTGGCCACCGAGTACGTGTGCGTGTTGCGCTACTACCGGCACTACTTCATGGCCAAGGGCATGCTGGCCGACGCGGTGAAAGCCGAATTCCTTGAACATGCACAGCAGGAACAGGCGCATGCCGGCAAGCTGGCCGAGCGCATTGTGCAGCTCGGCGGCGAGCCCGACTTCAACCCTGATACGCTGACCGCGCGCTCGCATGCCGAATACAAGGAAGGCAGCGACCTGCGCGACATGGTCCGCGAGAACCTGGTGGCCGAACGCATCGCCATCGACAGCTACCGCGAGATGATCAACTTCATCGGCGACCGCGATACCACCACCAAGCGCATCCTCGAAGAGATCCTGGCGCAGGAAGAGGAACACGCCGACGAGTTCGCCGATCTGCTGGATGGATGGATCGGGGAATGATTGCGCTGCGGATGCTCTGGTAGATGCCCACCTTGGTGGGCGCTTTGCCGTTCGCGTGCCAACCAAGGTTGGCACCCACCAAAGCGGAGCAATGCCATCCCGCCGCGCATGGCCCGGCACCTACCGGAGGACAGTGAACCGTACCTGCGTCCACGCGCCGTCCGCGGCCAAGGCGGTCAGGGTATGCGCCCCGGGATCGGCGAACTCACGCTGCATCAACTGTGCGCCGCGGGTCTGCGCGATCCAGCGTCCATCCAGCAACCAGTCCACCGCCTGCTCGCTGCCCAGCGCGCGCAGCTGCAGGCGTACGCCATGTTCGGCGTTGGGCGCACGCGCCAGTGCGGCGCCATCATTGAGGCCATCGATGTGCAGCGCGACGCTGGCCTCCCGGCCATCATCACGGCAGTCCGGCGACAGCGCCGGCAGCTGCGAGGCGTCGCGTGTGGCCTTGGGCAGCCACGGCGACAACAGCGCCGGCCAGCGCGCGATCTCACGCGCGACTTCTTCGTGCGGCAAGCGGCAATCGGCGGATACACGCAAGCCGGTGCGCGCGTCGGCAAGGTAGCGCTGCCGCCCCGGCTGCCAGCGCCGCGCCTCGCGCTCCGGGAAGGTCGGCGGTGCGGCGCCATCGAGCAGGTAGGCTGGCATCCTGCGCTGGCACAGTGCCGCCGGCAGCCCCTCGGCACGTTCGCCAGTGGGCCAGCAGATGTCTTCCTGGCTGACACTGGCCGGCATCGGCGCGGCCGCCGAATCACCACGCTGGCGCGGCAGGCTGTCCACCACTTCGAACATCAGCGGCAGCGCGGTGACCGCGCCGTACTGGCCCGGCAACGGAGTACCGTCCGGCCGGCCCACCCACACGCCCACCGTGTAGTGGCGGGTACTGCCGATCGCCCACGCATCGCGGTACCCGTAACTGGTGCCGGTCTTCCACGCCACGCGCGGGCGGCCACCGACATCGAACGTCCCGGCGCTGTATCCCGGGCGCGGGTTTGATTCGAGCATCTCGCGCACGATCCAGCTGGCGCCCGGCGAGGCCAGGCGCCGCTCGATCATCGGCTCGTCGTCGGTGTAACGCACGCGGCCGGCGATACCGCTCCGGTTGAGCGCGGCGAAGGCGCCGACCAGGTCTTCCAGGCGCGCGCCGGTGCCGCCCAGGATCAGCGACAGGTTGGGCGTACTGCCCGGCGGGAAGCGCAGCTGGATGCCCGCGTGCGACAGCCGGGCAGCGAAGCGCGCGGCGCCGACCCGCTGCAGCAGGTCCACCGACGGTACGTTGAGCGACAGCCGCAATGCGGCAGAGGCACCGATGGGCCCATTGAAGGCCATGTCGAAGTTGCCGGGGCGGTAGCTGCCGAAACTCTGCGGTGCATCGACCAGCAGGCTTTCCGAATGGATCAGGCCATCGTCCAGCGCCATCGCGTACAGGAACGGCTTGAGCGTGGAGCCTGGCGAACGCCAGGCCTGCACCATGTCCACGTGACCCAGCCGCTGGCGGTCACCGAAGGACAATGTGCCGACATAAGCGCGTGCCTGCAGGGTCCGGTTGTCGACCACCAGCAGGGCCGCCGAGGTACGCTCGGGCAGCGTCGAGAAATAGCTGGCCACGCGCTCTTCCAGCGTGCGCTGCAGGCCGATGTCGATGCTGCTCTGGATGCGTGCCTGGCCCGGATGCGCCGAGTGCAGGCGCTGCGCCAGCAGCGCGGCGTGCAAGGGAGGGCGCAGCGAACGCGCCACCACGTTCTCGATGCGCGCATCCTCCACTTCTTCCGGTGTCCACGCGCCCAGCTCGGCCATGCGTGACAGCACCTTGTCGCGCGCTTTCTGCGCAGCTTCCGGATGGCGGTCCGGGCGCAGCCGGCTGGGCGCCTGTGGCAGCACCGCCAGCAGCGCAGCCTCGGCATGCGACAGCTGCGCCGCCGGCTTGCCCAGATAGGCCCAGCTGGCCGCTTCCACGCCTTCGATGGTGCCGCCGTAGGGTGCACGCTCCAGGTACAGGGCCAGGATCTGCTGCTTGCTCAGGTGCACCTCAAGCTGCACTGCACGCAGCATCTGCTTCAGCTTGCCCCACGGGGTGCGTGAGTGCGGATCGAGAATGCGCGCGACCTGCATGGTCAGGGTCGAGCCACCGGACACGATGCGGCCGCCGCGCAGCAGCTGGCCGCTGGCCCGCAGGATCGCCAGCGGGTTGATGCCCGGATGGCGCCAGAACCAGCGGTCTTCGTAGGTCAGCAACGCTTGCAGGTACAGCGGCGAGACGCTGTCGACCGAGGCCGGATACCGCCACACGCCCTCGGCATCGGCAAACGCCCGCAATGGCGTGCCGTCGGCAGCCACCACCAGGGTGCTGGTATCACGCTGCTTCGGCAGCGGCGGCGGGAAGGCGAAATCCAGCACCAGCAGCAGCGCCAGCGCAGCGGCCATGCCCCAGCGCAGCCACGGCCACAGCGGCCGCCACCGGCGGCGCAGGGTCGCCAGCCGGGTCGTCATCGTGTTCTTCATTGCGGGTTGCCAGCAGGACGGGCCGCGCCGTCGCGGCCCGTCCGCGCGGTCACGGCTGTACCACCGTGATCGTGGTCGGGTTGCTGCGGCCGACACCGCGCAGCTGCGGCCGGTACATGTCCTCCACCAGCGGCGGCGGCACCGAGTAGGTACCCGGGGTCACCGCGCGCACCAGGTAGAACACGTTGGCCTTGCTGCCACGCGAGAGCTTCAGCGCAGCCACGTAGCGGTCGTCGCGGAACTCCTCGTGCTTGGTATCGGCGGCCTCACCCCGGTCGCTGATGGTGATGCCATCGACCACCACGTCGGCCCACTGCTTGGCATCGCCCAGGTTGAAGTTCTCGATCTCCAGGCCCGCCGGCAGCAGGTCGGTCAGCAGTGCATCGGGCATCGTGGTGTCGGCGGTGACGGTGACGCGCACGATCAGCGCTTCGCCTTCCTTCAGCGGGCGCGGCGACCACGGCTTGCCATCGGTACCGAAGTAACTGCGTTCAATACCCACTACGCTGTTGTCTGGTGCGGGTGCACTGCGCGGGATACCGGCCACGTCGATGCTGGCGAACATCGGCGGTTGCCCCTGCGGGGTGAAGCGCACGCCACTGGCCAGCTCGCTGGCGCTGAAGTTGCGTCCGAACAGCTTGCGCTCGCCGATCGCTTCGGTGGTGCCACCGATCACCAGCTCACCGGCTACCAGCGCCTTCTGGTTGGCGGCGAGCGCCTTGCCGAGGCGGGCAATCGCCACCTGCTCCTGCGTGCTCAGCCACATCCAGCCGGCATTGCGGCGCGCATCCAGGCCACGACCGAGGTCGACCGCGCGCGCGTCCCAGGCCGGCTTGGCCAACTTGTTCTCGTGGGTCAGCGCGATCATCAGCGCGTCATCGCGGATCGCGCTGCCGTAGTCGCCGAAGTACGACGGGCGCTCGCTGCTGGACTTGGCGAAGGCCGCCGCCAGCGCGGCCTGGCCACGCTTGGCATCACCCTGCAGCGACAGCGCCACGCCCAGGTGGACCAGCGACAGGCCACCGACCGCCTTGCTGCGTTCGTTGTCGTACAGCGTGCGCAGGGTACCCAGCGGTGCACGATTGACCCGAGCCAGCACGTAGCCCGAATACGCCTGGTTGGCGAACTTCAGCTTCTCGCGATCCTCCTGGCCATAGAACTGATTGCCGCCGGACAGCAGATCCTCGCTCAGGCGGTTGAGCGCCTTCTGCAGCACGTTGTCAGGCACGGCGAAGCCGGCGTCCTTGGCATCGAGCAGGAACTCGGTGATGTACGGGGTCAGCCACGGGTTCACGTAGCCGTCGTCACCCCACATCGAGAAGTTGCCGTTGGCCACCTGCATCGACGCCAGGCGACCGAACGCACCTTCCATGCGCTCGCGGCGGGTCTTGGCATCCAGGCCATCGGCGCCGAGCATCGACGAGGTGGCCTGGTCCAGGATCAGCGCGGCATAACCCTTGCTGGTGGTCTGCTCGGCGCAGCCATATGGATAGTTCAGCGCGCCCTGCAGTGCACTGGCGAACGGAATCGGCGGCAGCGGGCTGACCAGCAGGCGGGCATTGACCGACTCGGACATCAGGCCCTCGGTCAGGCTGTTGTCGAGGCTGACCGCCGCCAGTGGATCGAGCGTACGCACCTGAGAACGCAGCACCTGCGGCCACGCCGCACGCACCGGCAGGTCGTAGCGGCGATCGGCCTTGAAGCCGTTGCCGTCCACCCGCACCCGCACCTTGGCCACGCTGTGGCCCTCGCGAGCCGACAACGGGAAGCTCAGCGTGGTCTTGGCATCGGCATTCAACTGCACGCTGCGGCTGCCCTCACCCAGGTTCAGCGGGCCTTCGCTCTCCACCTTCACGTTGAACTGCCCCGGCTTGCCGGTGAAGTTCTGCACGTCCAGAGTCACCGTGCTGCGGTCGCCCGGGGCCAGCACGCGCGGCATGCTGGCTTCGGCCAGGATCGGGGCGCGCACAATGGTTTCCACGTCACGCTTGCCGTACTGGTCATCGCTGTAGACCAGCGCCGACACGCGCAGGGTGCCGTTGAAGTCCGGCACCTTCAGGCGGATGCGGGCATTGCCCTTGGCATCGAGCTGCACCGGGCCGGAGAACAGGTCCACGGTCTGCACGCGCGCGGTCGGGCGCTTGGCCTGCGGCAATGCCTGCAGCGCCATGTCGCCGCCGAACTTCAGCTTGCCGCTGCCGCCATCGAAGCTCTCGATCACCCGGCTGTAGATGTCGTAGGCATCGATACCGAGGCGACGCTGGGCGAAGAAGTGTGCACCGGCGTCGGGCACCGGGAAACGGGTGATGTTGAGGATGCCCACGTCCACCGCCGAAACGGTGACGTGCGCGGTCTTGCCGGCCAGCTGCGGCGCACTGACGGTTACCGGCAGGTCCTGCTCGGGCCGCATCTGCTTGGGCGCGACCAGGCCGACGGCCACGGTGCGGCCCTTGCGGTCCATCGGCACATGCACCACGCCCACGGCACGGGCCGGGGTGATCTTGCTCGGCGCACTGCCGCCACGGAACACCAGCGCAGTGATATAGACGTCGTGGCGTTCCCAGTCGGCGGTGACCGGAATCTTGAAGGTCGAACCCGGCTTGGCGTCGATGTCCTGCACGTACAGCATGCGGTCGGTCTCGACCATCAGGATGCCCTTGCCGGCGTGCGGCGGGGTCACCGTCACTTCCAGGGTGTCACCGGCCTTGTAGCCGGTCTTGTCCAGGCCCAGCTTGACCTTGTCCGGGCGTGCATCCAGGCCACGGTTGTCATCGCCCCAGCTCCAGCCGGCACGGAACGGGTAGCGGCTGGTCAGGCCGGTGGACGGATCGAACACGTCCACCCGGTACTCGCCCCACTCCACCGGGAAATCAAAGGCGACCGCGCTGTTGCCGGCATCGACGGTGCGGGTTTCCTTGTTCTCGAAACGGCGGGTGAAATCGTAATCCCAGCGGTTGTCGTTGAAGGTCCAGTGATAGTCGCGCAGCTCGCGCACCAGGGTGATCTTCAGGCCCTTGGCCGGCTGGGGCGTACCAGCGGCATCCACGCGCATCAGCTCGAAGCGCGCGTTGCCGTTGGAATCGGCGCCATCGTCCGGGTTGAACAGCGGCCGCACGCCGACCAGCGCATTGGCGGGCCACATCACCCGCTTCAGGGTGCGGGTGACTGTGCGGCCGCCGGTTTCATACAGGCTGCCGGACAGCACCACGGCGATCGGCGCCTTGGCCTTGGCCGCCTCTTCCGGCAACGCCACATCCTCGCGCAGCTGGCCATTGGCCGGCAGCGTGGTGTCGATCACGTCCTTGGCCTCGCGCGGCAGCTGCAGGGTCGGGTCACCGAAGAAATAGCCCGGCAGGCCGTCCACCGGCTTCTGTTCGGCGGCCACCGCCATGCGTGCGGTGAAGCGGTTGCCATCGGCCGGTGCGCCATACAGGTAGGCGCCATTGGCCTGCAGGCGCAGGTCCTCACCCGGCTTCAGCGTCTTCTGCGCGCTGTCCAGGTCCAGCTTCATGCGTTCGGGCAGGAACTCCTCGATGCGCAGGGTCATGCCCTGGATCGCTTCCTTGCTGGCCGGGTCGGTGCGGAACTCGACCTGCCAGCGGCCGGTCGGCGCCTCGGCGGGGATCACCTGCTCGAAATTGATGTAGCCCTGGTCGCCCGGCTGCAGGCGGGTCTCGCGGAAGGTCTTGCCGTCGGGCTGCTTCAGGCGCAGGAACACCGGTTGTGCCTTGACCGGCTTGCCGTCGTTGTCGCGCAGCAGCGCGGACAGGCGCACGGTCTCGCCCGGGCGGTACAGGTCGCGGCCGGACCAGGCGTAGACGTCGAACCACGCGTTGTCGCGGCCGGCCACAGCGAACTCGCTCAGGTCCAGCGCCGGCTGGTTGAACGGCAGGAAGCTGGTGTCCTTGCCACTGCTGGCGACCAGCACGTGGGTGGCATCCAGGGTGTAGTTCAGCAGCGCATTGCCGTTGCCGTCGGTGCTGCCCTTCAGCACCACCTCACCCTTGGCGTCGAGCACGCGCAGGTCGATGCCCTTCAGCGGCGCGCCGTCCTTGAGGCCGGCGGTATGGACGAACAGCTTGTCCTTGTAGGCGCGGGTATGCAGGCCGATGTCGCTGACCGAGAAGAACGCGGTGTCGAACTCGCCTTCGTAGTCACCGGTGCGCTTGAGCAGGGCGAAGTACAGGCCCGGCTCCTGCAGTTCCTTGATGTCCTGGGTCGGCAGGTAGGTCAGCACCCGCTCGTTCTTCTTGCCCCCCAGGATGAAACGGTTGACGTACACCGGCTCGGCCAGCTTGTTGATCGGGCTGCGCTCGTAGTCGCTGCTCAGCTCCCAGCTGCCACGGCGGCCGCCGCGCTGGTACTGGCTGAAGAAGGTCGGAAGATCCTTCTCGCGCACGCGCAGGAATTCGACGTCGACTTCCGGCACGTTCACCGAGACCACCGGCAGGCCACGGCTGTCCTTGGCAGGCAGCACGCTGCCCTGCGAGGCGAAGCCAACCACCGGCTTCAGCTCGCCGCTGAACACCTTCTGCTTCAGTTCCTTGCCCAGGCGGCTGCCATCGGCGGCCAGCAGGTCCGGCGAGACCACCAGGCTGAACTCCTTGCCGGCCTCGACGAACGGGTAGCGCAGGGTCAGGCCGTCATCGGACAGCGTCCAGCTGCTGTCCTCGGTGCCGACCTTCTCCTCGAAGCGCACCAGCGTGTCGAAATCCTGGGTGCCGACCAGCGGGCGCGAGAACTCCAGCGCCAGCGACAGGCCGTCATTCTTCTGGTCCGGGTAGGCGCGCAGCAGGGTGAATTCCTTCACCTGCTCGGCCTTGGTGGTGATCGCCTCGCCACTGGCCTTGGGCAGCTGCCCGCTGTCGTTGCGGCAGCCGGCCAGGCCCAGCAACAGGCCTCCTGCCAGTACCACCGCCGCCCATCCCCACCGCTTCCGCCGTGCCGGACCGCTCATGTCGTCACTCCTTGATCGAGGTGGCCATTATAGGCAGGCCGCGTCAAGGCGTTGGCGCCCCGGCGGTCGGAAACCCGGTTCCGCCCGGGACCCGGTAGCCGCCAACCTTGGTTGGCGCCCCCCCACTTGCCAACCAAGGTTGGCCTCTACCAGAGCGGCCCTACCCCGGCAGGTACAGGTCCACATAGTCGGTCACCGGCATTGCCGCCAGCGCCACCGGGTCCAGCGAGGCCGCCAGGATGCGCTGCTGCTGGACGGTCGGGAAGCGGTGGGCCAGGTGCCGGCGGAACTTGTCCATCAGCAGCGGAATGCCTTCCCCCCGGCGCCGGGCATGGCCGAGCGGGTACTCCACCAGTACCTCGGGTAGCTCAGTACCGTCGCTGAAGCGCACGCCCAGGCCATTGGCGATGCTGCGCTTGTCCGGATCCAGGTAGTCGGCGCTGAGTTGCGGATCCTCATGGCAGGCCATCTTCGCCCGCAGGGCATCGATGCGCGGATCAGCTGCAACGTCGTCCTCGTAGTCCTCGGCCACCAGCCGCCCGTGCAGCAGCGCGATGGCGACCATGTACTGCACGCAATGGTCGCGGTCGGCCGGGTTATGCAGCGGGCCCTGCTTGTCGATGATGCGGATGCAGGCTTCCTGGGTCCGGATCGCGATATGCGCGATGTCCTCGACCCGCCGCCCCATCGCGCGCAACTGCTGGTGCAGCGTGATGGCCGCCTCCACCGCGGTCTGGCCATGGAACTCGGCCGGGTAGCTGATCTTGAACAGCACGTTCTCCATCACGTAGCTGCCCAGCGGTCGCCCCAGCGTCAGTGCCTTGCCATGCATCGACACCGCTTCAAAGCCCCAGGTCGGCGCGCTGAGCACGCTGGGGTAGCCCATCTCGCCACTGGCCGCCATCAGCGCCAGGCGCACGCCACGGCTGGTCGCGTCGCCGGCGGCCCAGCTCTTGCGCGAGCCGGTGTTGGGTGCGTGCCGGTAGGTGCGCAGGGACTGGCCATCGACCCAGGCCAGCGACAACGCATTGAGCATGCGCTCGCGATCCAGGCCGAGCAGCTGCGCAACCACGGCGGTGGTGGCCACTTTGACCAGCAACACGTGGTCCAGCCCGACCCGGTTGAAGGAATTCTCCAGCGCCAGCACGCCCTGGATCTCGTGCGCCTTGATCATCGCCAGCAGCACGTCGCGCACGGTCGGCGGTGGGCGTCGCAGAGCCTGCGCGTTGCGCCCCAGCCAATCGCAGACGGCAAGGATGCCACCCAGGTTGTCCTAAGGGTGCCCCCATTCGGCCGCCAGCCAGGTATCGTTGAAATCCAGCCAGCGCACCATCGCGCCGATGTTGAAGGCGGCCTGCACCGGGTCCAGGACGTAATGCGTACCCGGAACGCGGGCGCCGTTGACCACGCTGATGCCCGGCACCAGGGGACCAAGCAGCTTGCTGCAGGCCGGGAAGGACAGCGCTTCCAGGCCGCAGCCCAGCGTGTCGAGCAGGCAGTGGTGCGCGGTCTGGAACGCCAGCGGTGAGTCGATGCGCGCGTCGCGCACGTAGTCGACGATGCCCACCAGCAGCGCATCCCACGCTGCACGCTCGTTGGATGGGGTGTGGCTGTCGGACATCGTCGATCTCCTCGCCGGAAAGCAGGTCAGGCCGCGTGTCCCGGTAGTCGCCAACCTTGGTTGGCGCTTGCATGCCAACCAAGGTTGGCATCTACCAGAGCACTATTCGGCCGGCACCCGCACCTTGCCTTCCATCAGCACACGGGCGCTGCGGCTCATGATGGCCTTGGTAACCGTCCACTGTCCGTCAACGAGACCGGCCTGCGCACCCACGCGCAACGTGCCGGAGGGATGGCCGAAGGTCACCGCTTCGCGTTCGCCGCCTCCAGCAGCGCGATTGACCAGCGTGCCCGGAATCGCTGCCGCGGTGCCGATCGCCACGGCAGCGGTACCCATCATCGCGTGGTGCAGCTTTCCCATCGACAACGCACGCGCATGCAGGTCGATCGCCGAGGCCGGAATGGCCTTGCCACTGGACGACACGTAGTCCTGCGCCGGTGCCACGAAGGCCACCTTCGGCGTGTGCTGGCGGGTCGCCGCATCTTCCAGGTTCTTGATCAGCCCCATGCGCAAGGCGCCGTAGGCGCGGATATTCTCGAAGCGCTCCAGCGCCCCCTTGTCCTCGTTGATCGCAGGCTGCAGTTCGGTGCCGGTGTAGCCCAGGTCGGCCGCATTGAGGAAGATGGTCGGAATGCCGGCGGTGATCATGGTCACCTCGAAACTGCCCACGCCCGGCACGTCCAGGGTGTCGACCAGGTTGCCGGTCGGGAACATCGCGCCCGCATCGCCGTCATCGGACGGATCGATGAATTCCAGTTGGATCTCGGCCGCCGGGAAGGTCACGCCGTCCAGCTCGAAATCGCCGATCTCCTGCACTTCGCCATCGCGCATCGGCACATGGGCGATGATGGTCTTGCCGATGTTGGCCTGCCAGATGCGCACGGTGCACAGGCCATCGCGCGGCACGCGGGCCGGATCGATCAATCCATTGGCGATCGCAAACGGACCCACCGCGGTGCTGAGGTTGCCGCAGTTGCCGCTCCAGTCGACGAAGGCGGTGTCGATCGAGACCTGGCCGTACAGGTAGTCCACATCGTGGTCCGGCACCGAGGCGGCGGAGATGATCACGCACTTGCTGGTGCTGGACGTTGCACCGCCCATGCCGTCGGTCTGCTTGCCATACGGATCGGGCGAGCCGATCACGCGCATCAAAAGCGCGTCGCGTGCGGCGCCCGGCACTTGCGCGGCGTCGGGCAGGTCCTGCAGGCGGAAGAACACGCCCTTGCTGGTGCCACCGCGCATGTAGGTGGCGGGAATACGGAGTTGCGGGAGGAAGGTCATGGTCGAATCCACGCGTTTGAATTTCAGGAAATGTCTTGCATCAGTGCGTCAAGACCACGATCAACGCACCACACGCGCATGATGTCCACGCGGTCCGGTAGATCGAGGTAATAGACGAGGTAGCGTTCGAAGCCCGGAACCAGCATGAACCGCAACGGCACCGGTAGCTGTGCTGCGAGGTCGGCGTGCCGGGTGGAACCCGAGCCTGGAAATACCGCGATGCGTTGAAGCGTGGCCTCCAACTCGGCGAGAAAGCGCCGACCCAGTATCAGCCCACCCTGCCGTGCGAACCACAGTGCGGCATCGGCTGCGTCGGCTTCGGCCCTAGGTCGCCATTCAATCGCCCTCACGCTCCATCCTTTCGGTCAGTTCACGACGCATGCGCTCGAATGTGTCGGCCGTCACCGGGACGCCAGGCCCAGAAGCCAGACCCTCGGCAATCAGCTGCTTGAGCAGTTCTTCGGCCTTGCTGCGCTGGCGCTGGCGGATCAGGTCACGCACGTAGTCCGACGTACTGGAATAGCCGCCTTCACGCACTTCCTCGTCCACGAACTGCTTGAGCGGGTCGGTCAGCGAAATGTTCATGGTGGCCATGAGACTCTCCATTGGCAGTTTTTGCCAAGTCAGTGTGCGCCCTGCCCAGGTGTCGGACAAGCCCGCCCCCGGCCTCCGGGGGCAGGCATTCAGGCCGGTATCACGCCACCTTGGCGCCTTCCAGGAAGTCCTGGGCGAAGCGCTGCAACACGCCACCGGCTTCGTAGATCGCCACTTCCTCGTCGCTGTCCAGGCGGCAGGTGACCGGCACGATCACGTCCTGGCCGTCGCGGCGGTGGATGACCAGGGTCAGCTCGGCGCGCGGGGTGCGCTCGCCGACCACATCGAAGGTTTCGGTGCCATCAATGCCCAGGGTCAGGCGGGTGGTGCCCGGCTTGAACTCCAGCGGCAGCACGCCCATGCCGATCAGGTTGGTACGGTGAATCCGTTCGAAGCCCTCGGCCACGATCGCCTCCACACCAGCCAGGCGCACGCCCTTGGCGGCCCAGTCACGCGAGCTGCCCTGGCCGTAGTCGGCACCGGCAATGATGATCAGTGGCTGCTTGCGCTCCATGTAAGTCTCGATGGCTTCCCACATGCGCATCACCTTTCCTTCCGGCTCCACGCGCGCCAGCGAACCCTGCTTCACGCTGCCGTCGTCGTTGCGCACCATCTCGTTGAACAGCTTCGGGTTGGCGAAGGTGGCGCGCTGCGCGGTCAGGTGGTCGCCGCGGTGGGTCGCGTAGGAATTGAAGTCCTCTTCGGGCAGGCCCATTTTCGCCAGGTATTCACCGGCGGCACTGGAGGCCAGGATCGCGTTGGACGGCGACAGGTGGTCGGTGGTGATGTTGTCCGGCAGCACCGCCAGCGCGCGCATGCCCGACAGCGTGCGCTCACCGGCCAGTGCGCCCTCCCAGTACGGCGGACGGCGGATGTAGGTGCTCTGCGGGCGCCAGTCGTACAGGGGGCTGACCGCGGCGCCGTGCTCCACGCGCACATTGAACATCGGGTTGTAGACGCGGCGGAACTGCTCCGGCTTCACCGATGCCTTGACCACGGCGTCGATCTCGGCGTCGCTCGGCCAGATGTCCTTCAGGCGCACCTCGTTGCCGTCGGCGTCCACGCCCAGCACGTCCTTCTCGATGTCAAAGCGCACGGTGCCGGCGATGGCATAGGCGATCACCAGCGGCGGCGACGCCAGGAACGCCTGCTTCGCATACGGGTGGATGCGGCCATCGAAGTTGCGGTTGCCCGACAGCACGGCCGTGGCGTACAGGTCCCGGTCGATGATCTCCTGCTGGATGGCCGGATCGAGCGCGCCGCTCATGCCGTTGCAGGTGGTGCAGGCGAAGGCGACGATGCCGAAGCCCAGCTTTTCCAGGTCGGGCAGCAGTCCGGCCTCTTCCAGGTACAGCTGCACCGCCTTCGAGCCGGGCGCCAGCGAGGACTTCACCCACGGCTTGCGCAGCAGGCCGCGCTCGTTGGCCTTGCGTGCCAGCAGGCCGGCAGCGATCACGTTGCGCGGGTTGGAGGTGTTGGTGCAGCTGGTGATGGCGGCGATGATCACCGCGCCATCCGGCATCAGGCCCTGCGCCTGCTCGGCCTTGCCCGCTGCCAGCTTGGCCTCGTCGGCGATGCCGCGCTCGGCCAGCTCGGAAGTGGCCACGCGCTTGTGCGGGTTGGACGGGCCGGCCATGTTGCGCACCACGCTGGACAGGTCGAAGCGCAGCACGCGCTCGTACTGCGCGGTGGCCAGGTCGTCAGCCCACAGGCCAGTGGTGCGGGCGTAGTTCTCCACCAGCGCCACCTGCGATTCCTCGCGGCCGGTCAGGCGCAGGTAATCGATGGTCTGCCCGTCGATGTAGAACATCGCGGCGGTCGCGCCGTATTCGGGGCACATGTTGGAGATGGTGGCGCGGTCACCGATGGTCAGTGCCGCCGCCCCCTCGCCGAAGAATTCAAGGTACGCGCCGACCACGCGCTCCTTGCGCAGGAATTCGGTCAGCGCCAGCACCACGTCGGTGGCGGTGATGCCCGGCTGCGGCCTGCCGGTCAGCTCGACGCCGATGATGTCCGGCAGCCGCATCCACGAGGCACGACCGAGCATCACGTTCTCGGCTTCCAGGCCGCCCACACCGATCGCGATCACGCCCAGCGCATCCACGTGCGGGGTGTGGCTGTCGGTGCCCACGCAGGTATCCGGGAAGGCCACGCCGTCCTGCACGTAGACCACCGGCGACATCTTCTCCAGGTTGATCTGGTGCATGATGCCGTTGCCCGGCGGAATCACGTCCACGTTCTGGAACGCCTGCTTGGTCCAGTCGATGAAGTGGAAACGGTCTTCGTTGCGGCGATCCTCGATCGCGCGGTTTTTCTCGAACGCCTGCGGGTCGAAACCACCGCACTCCACCGCCAGCGAGTGGTCGACGATCAGCTGCACCGGCACCACCGGATTGACCTTGGCCGGGTCACCGCCCTTGTCGGCGATCGCATCGCGCAGGCCGGCCAGGTCAACCAGTGCGGTCTGGCCGAGGATGTCGTGGCAGACCACACGCGCGGGGAACCATGGGAAATCGAGGTCGCGGCGGCGCTCGATCAGCTGCTTCAGCGAGTCGCCAAGCGTGGCCGGATCGCAGCGGCGCACCAGGTTCTCGGCCAGCACGCGCGAGGTGTACGGCAGAGTGGCGTAGGCGCCGGGCTGGATTGCATCGACGGCGGCGCGCGCGTCGAAATAGTCCAGCGCGCTGCCGGGGAGGTTCTTGCGGTAATCGGTATTCATGGGCTGGCGGAATGCTTGGGGCGGGCCGGGTGCCGGCGGTGCGGCGGCGAAAGCATCCGGCCGGCACGCGGCCGGCCGGATGGGGACAGCAGGTGGATCAGACGCGCTTGTCGATGGCGACGAAGTCGCGGTCTTCCGGACCGATGTAGTTGGCGCTCGGGCGGATGATCTTGCCGTCGATGCGCTGCTCGATGATGTGCGCGCTCCAGCCGGCGGTACGCGCGATCACGAACAGCGGGGTGAACATCGCGGTCGGCACGCCCATCATGTGGTAGCTGACGGCGCTGAACCAGTCCAGGTTCGGGAACATCTTCTTGATGTCCCACATCACCGATTCCAGGCGCTCGGCGATGTCGTACATCTTCATGCTCGACTGTTCTTCGGACAGCTCGCGGGCCACGTCCTTGATCACCTTGTTGCGCGGATCGGACACGGTGTAGACCGGATGGCCGAAGCCGATCACCACTTCCTTGCGCTCGACGCGGGCCTTGATGTCTTCCTCGGCCTCATCCGGATTGTCGTAGCGCTTCTGCACTTCGAACGCCACTTCATTGGCGCCGCCGTGCTTCGGGCCACGCAGTGCGCCGATGCCACCGCAGATCGCGCTGTACATGTCGCTGCCGGTACCGGCGATGACACGACAGGTGAAGGTCGAGGCGTTGAACTCGTGCTCGGCGTACAGGATCAGCGAGGTGTGCATCGCCTTCACCCACGAGTCCTGCGGCTTCTCGCCGTGCAGCAGGTGCAGGAAGTGGCCACCGATCGAGTCATCGTCGGTTTCCACGTCGATGGCACGGCCGTTGTGGCTCCAGTGGTACCAGTACAGCAGCATCGAGCCGAGGCAGGCCATCAGCTTGTCGGCAATGTCGCGCGCGCCCGGATGGTTGTGGTCATCCTTCTCCGGCGCCACGCAGCCGAGCACGGACACACCGGTGCGCATCACGTCCATCGGGTGTGCCGACGGCGGCAGTTCTTCCAGCGCGGCCTTCACCGCGGCCGGGATGCCACGCAGCGACTTCAGCTTGGCCTTGTACGAAACCAGCTCGGCGCGGGTCGGCAGCTTGCCGTGCACCAGCAGGTAGGCGATTTCCTCGAACTCGCTGGTGTTGGCCAGGTCCAGGATGTCGTAGCCACGGTAATGCAGGTCGTTGCCACTGCGGCCCACGCTGCACAGCGCGGTGTTGCCGGCGGCGGTGCCGGACAGGGCGACGGACTTCTTCGGCTTGAAGGTCGGGGTTGCGGTCGTATCGTTCATGTTTCCCTCCGAAACTTGATGGTGCAGGGTACTGCTTATTTCTTGGCGGCGAACAGCGCATCGAGCTGCTGCTCGAAGGCGTGGTAGCCGATGCGGTCGTAGAGTTCTTCGCGGGTCTGCATGGTTTCCACCACGTTGCGCTGGTGGCCATCGCGGCGCACCGCCTGGTAGACGTTCTCGGCCGCCTTGTTGGCCGCGCGGAACGCCGACAGCGGGAACAGCTGGATCGCAACTCCGGCCGAAGCCAGTTCATCGCGGCTGAACAGCGGGGTGGCACCGAATTCGGTGATGTTGGCCAGCACCGGCACCTTCACCGCGTCGACGAAGCGGCGGTAGGTATCCAGATCGTAGGCGGCCTCGGCGAAGATGCCGTCGGCACCGGCCTCGACACAGGCGATGGCGCGCTCGATGGCCTTGTCCACGCCGTCCACCTGGATGGCGTCGGTACGCGCGATCAGGAAGAAGTCCGGATCGGTCCTGGCATCGGCGGCCGCCTTCACCCGGTCCACCATTTCACCCTGCGAGACGATTTCCTTGCCCGGACGGTGACCGCAGCGCTTGGCGCCGACCTGGTCTTCGATGTGGCAGGCGGCCGCGCCGGCCTTGATCAGCGACTTCACGGTGCGCGCGATGTTGAACGCGCTCGGACCGAAGCCGGTGTCGATGTCAACCATCAGCGGCAGGTCGCAGACATCGGTGATGCGGCGCACGTCCACCAGCACGTCTTCCAGGGTGTTGATGCCCAGATCCGGCAGGCCCAGCGAGCCCGCGGCAACACCGCCGCCGGACAGATAGATGGCGCGGAAGCCGGCGCGCTTGGCCAGCAGGGCGTGGTTGGCGTTGATGGCGCCGATCACCTGCAGCGGCGATTCGGCAGCCAGCGCCTCACGGAAGCGGGCACCGGCGGAGAAAGGGGCGGAAGCGGTCATGCGGCAATCCAGGTTGGAGAACGGATAGGTAGCCGCAAGCACCATGCCAAGCTGCAAGCCGTTGATTTCACGAGGATGACCGCCACGCGATAGTGAAACATATGAAACATTGAAACGGATGTATCATGAAACATTCGGTCGACCTCCCGCCGCCATGTACCTGCCCCGCTCCCTCCTGCGCCACGCCGACGCCGACCCCGGTCGCCCGGTGATCTGGACCGTCAGCGTTTCGCGCCTGACCGGCCTGCTCGGCGACGTCATTCCCGAGTTCGACCGCCGTGCGCGCATCGAGCAGATCAACCTCGGCTTCGAGGAAGCGGTGGACGTGATCGGCCAACGGCTACGCCGCGAGCACTGCGACGTGGTGATCGCCGGCGGCTCCAACGCGGCCTGGCTGCGCGGCCGGCTGGAATTGCCACTGGTGCCGATCCAGGCCAACGGCTTCGACCTGATGGAAGCGCTGGCCCGTGCCCGCCGCATCGCCAGCCGCATTGGCCTGGTCACCCACGCCAGCGACGTGCCCGTGTTCAGCAACTTCCAGCAGAGTTTCGGCCTGGATATCGAGCATCGCCGCTTCGTCACCCGTGAGGACGCGCGCGACTGTATCGCCGACCTGCGCGCCAATGGCATCGAGGTGATCGTCGGCACCGGCATGGCCATTGACCATGCCGAGCAGGCCGGCCTGCCCGGCGTGCTGCTCTATTCGGCTGACTCGGTGCGGCAGGCGTTCGAGCATGCGCTGGAGCTGACCCGGGCCCTGGCCCGCTCCGGCGGCAACCACGCCGCCCCGCGCCGGCGCCCGGCAGCGCGTGCCGATGCGCATGAACTGCTCGGCGACAGCCAAGCGATGGCCCAGGTGCGCGCACAGATCGCGCTCTATGCACCGCATGACAGCACCGTACTGGTGACCGGCGAAACCGGCACCGGCAAGGAGCTGGTGGCGCGGCAGCTGCACGCAGCCAGTGGCCGCCGTGGCCGCTTCGTCGCGCTGAACTGCGGCGCCATCAGCGAATCACTGCTGGAGGCGGAACTGTTTGGCTACAGCGATGGTGCCTTCACTGGTGCACGGCGCGGTGGTCGCGTCGGCCTGGTCGAGGCCGCCGATGGCGGTACGTTGTTCCTGGATGAAATCGGCGAACTGCCGCTGCCGTTGCAGACCCGCCTGCTGCGCGTGCTGGAAGAACGCGAGGTGCTGCGTGTCGGCGCTACCGAACCGACCGCAGTCGACCTGCGCGTGGTGGCCGCCACCCTGCAGTCGCTGGAGCAGCGCGCGGCGACCGGCAGCTTCCGTCGCGACCTGTATTACCGGCTGGCCGCACTACGCATCGCCCTGCCCCCGCTGCGTGCGCGGCGCAGTGACATCCCGCTGCTGGCACAGCACTTCTTCCGCAAGCTGCGTGGCATCGACGCGCCATTGGATGCGGAGGCACTGGCGGTACTGAGCGCGGCCGAGTGGCCGGGAAACGTGCGCGAACTGCGCAATCTGGTGGATCGACTACGCATCCACTGGCAGCCTGGGGAAGGATTGATCGATGCAGCGCGTCTGCTGCAGCTCGCGCCCGAACTGGTGAAAGAAAGCGCCACCATGTTGCCGCTGGAAAGCAACGGCAAGCGTCCGCCGCGCGCGCAGTTGGAAACGCTGTTGCAGGATCACCGCAATGACCGTGAGGGCATGGCACAGGCGTTAGGGGTATCCCGCACCACGCTGTGGCGCTGGCTGCGCGCGGAGGGGCTGTAGAGCCTGGCCCATGCTCGGCTGCGCGTGCGGAAACATCAGCCGAGCATGGGCTCGGCTCTACAACGGCTGCCCACCCGTCAGCAGCAGCTCGACTTCCTCCACCTGCACCACCGGCACCCGCCACGGATGATGCGGCACGATGCCCTGCTCGAAGATGCGCTGCAACCGCTGCGGATCCCGAGGCAGGCAGAACTCCAGGCGCACGCTGTCAACCACTTCCGTGCGCCCCTCCTCCCCCTGGACGGGCGATGCACCCACCCGCGGGCGGAACTGCTCGAACCCCGGCGCCGACCACCACATGCCGTGCTCGTAGTCACCCGCCGCCAGGGCATCCACCGCAAGGATGCCCTGCTTCACTGCGTCCAGTGCTGCCGACGGCACGAACACCACCACGCGGTACAGCGGCAGGCGTTGCATCAGTCAGCCTTACGGGTACAGCAGTCGCTTGCTCCAGCGCCCTTCAGCACCGGCTTCATAGCACCAGCGCTCGTGCAGGCGGAACTGCGCGCCGTACCAGAACTCGATGCGGTCAGGCACCACGCGCAGGCCGCTCCAGCCGTCCGGGCGCGGAACGTCCTGGCCCTCGAAGCGGGCTTCGACCTCGGCCACGCGCGCGTCGAACTCCTCGCGCGTGGCCAGCGTCTTCGACTGCTGCGAGGCCCAGGCACCGATCTGGCTCATGCGCGGGCGGCTGGCGAAATAGGCATCGGCCTCGGCATCGGCCACCTGCTCGACACGACCTTCGATGCGCACCTGGATGCCGGCCTCGCGCAGGCTGCGCCACAGGAACAGCAGTGCAGCCTGCGGATTGGCCTGCAGCTCCCGGCCCTTGTGGCTGTCCAGGTGGGTGTAGAACACGAAGCCACGCTCATCGAACGCCTTCAGCAGCACGGTGCGCGCCGAGGGACGGCCGTGCGTATCGGCGGTCGCCACGGTCATGGCGTTCGGCTCGACCTCGCGGCTCTGCCTGGCCTCTTCGAACAGGCTGGCAAACGTGGACAGGGCTTCGGCGTACAGGTCGCTCATGATTGCGTTCTTCTCACACGGATTGGGCTATTGTGGCTGCATGGCCGCTGCTGCGTATATGCCCCAGGTGAAAGGATTCCCCGAAACATTGGCCGAACAGGTGCTGGACGACGCACTGGGCAGTGGCGCAGCGGTTCCAGTATTGGCGATCAGCGGCCTGCAGGGGAGCGGCAAATCGACGCTGGCCGCGCAGGTCGTGGCCCGCGCCCAGGCACGCGGCCTGAACGCGGCCACGCTGTCGATCGATGATGTCTACCTGACCCGCGCACAGCGCCAACGGCTTGCCCGCCAGGTGCATCCACTGCTGATCACCCGGGGTCCGCCGGGCACCCATGACCTGCCGCTGGCCCACGCAGTGCTGGATGCGGTGGCCGCACGCCAGCCCTTCGCGATGCCGCGTTTCGACAAGCTGGCCGACGAACGGCTGCCAGAAGCGCAATGGCCGCGCCTGCAACATCCGCTGGACCTGCTGGTGTTCGAAGGCTGGTTCCTGGGCACGCCCGCGCAGGATGACATCGCGCTGGACAGCCCGTTGAACGCGCTGGAGCGCGAGGCCGACGCCGATGGCCGCTGGCGGCGCTGGTGCAACCAGGCGCTGGCCCACGACTACACGGCGCTGTGGCAGCGCTGCGACCGGCTATGGTTCCTTCAGCCGCCGGATTTCTCGGTGGTACCGCGCTGGCGCTGGCAGCAGGAACAGAACCTGCAGGCCGCGCAGCCGGGCCGGCACGGCATGAGCCGGCCACAGCTGGAGCGCTTCGTGCAGTACTACGAGCGGGTCAGTCGGCAGGCACTGCACACCCTGCCCGCCATCGCCGACCACGTGGTGGTACTGGATGGCCAGCGCCAGGTGCAGGACGTGCGCTGAGCGCGCCTATTCCACCAGGAAGGTCACCCGCAGGTTGACCCGCCACTCGGTGATCTCGCCGCTGCCATTGGTGACCACCTTGGTCTCGTTCACCCAGGCGCCCTGGATGCCCTTGACCGTCTCGGAGACCTTCTTCAGCCCGCTGCGCACGGCGTCCTCCACGCTTTTCGGAGAGGAGGCGGTGATTTCGATGACCTTGGCGACCGTCATGGCCTGTACTCCGGCTGGCGCGGGAGACCCCGCAGGAACACCTACCCTGACGTGAAGGACGTAAAGGCCAGGGCACGGAGGTGTTAGCATCACAGGGCATGAATCCTGCTCCGAACCTGATCCTGATCGGCCCGATGGGCGCCGGCAAAACCTGCATCGGCCGCCGCCTGGCCGAGCGCTTCACGCTGGACTTCGTGGACGTCGACCAGGCCATCGTCGATGCCGCCGGCGCCAGCATCCCGACCATTTTCGAGCACACCGGCGAAGCCGGCTTCCGCAGCCATGAGCGGCAGGCCCTGGCCCGCGTGCTGGAAGGCCGCGGCCAATTGGTCTCCACCGGCGGCGGCGCGGTGCTGGACCCCGGCAACCGCGCATTGATTGCCCGGCGCGGCTTCGTGGTCTACCTGCGGGTCGGCGTGGCCGCGCAGCTGGAGCGCCTGGCCCGCGACAAGGGCAGGCCGCTGCTGCAGCGCCCGGACCGCGAGCAGGTACTGCATGATCTGGCCGCACAGCGCGACCCGCTGTACCGAGAACTGGCCGACCTCACCCTCGATACCGACCCGTATACCGCTGCCGACGCGACTGCCCAACTGGTAGTCAAGCTGGCCACGCAATGGCAGCGCCAGGACATGACCGCATGACTTCCCCCGCCCTGCTGCAGGTCGCCGTTGGCGGCGATCGCCCGTACTCCATTACCGTCGGCGCCGGTGCCCTGGCCGATGGCGCTGCACTGGTTTCACACGTGCGCGGCCGCCATGTGCTGCTGCTCAGCGACAGCGAAGTCGCCCCGCGCTATCTGGCGCCGGTGAAGCAGACGCTGCTCGCCGCACGCCCCGACCTGATCGTCGGCGAGCACGTGCTGGCCGCCGGCGAAGCGTCCAAGACCCTGGCCGAATTCGGCCGTGCCATCGAAGCGCTGGCCGCGCTCGGCGCCACCCGCGACGCCTGCGTGTTCGCCCTCGGCGGCGGCGTGGTCGGTGATCTCGCCGGTTTTGCCGCCGCCTGCTGGATGCGCGGCGTGGACTGCGTGCAGCTGCCGACCACCCTGTTGGCGATGGTCGATTCGTCGGTGGGCGGCAAGACCGCGGTCGACATCCCTGCCGGCAAGAACCTGGTCGGCGCGTTCCATCCACCGCGTGCGGTGATCGCTGATACCCGCGTGCTGGCTACCCTGCCGCCGCGCGAACTGCGCGCGGGCCTGGCCGAAGTGGTGAAGTACGGCGCGCTGGGCGATGCGGTGTTCTTCGAATGGCTGCAGCAGCATGCCGATGCGCTGCTGGCCGGCGAGGAT
Organism: Stenotrophomonas sp. T8; assembly: GCF_051853085.1. Classification (NCBI taxonomy): domain Bacteria; kingdom Pseudomonadati; phylum Pseudomonadota; class Gammaproteobacteria; order Lysobacterales; family Lysobacteraceae; genus Stenotrophomonas; species Stenotrophomonas sp. T8. Next base: position 2,944,722 of record NZ_CP195329.1, read on the forward strand.
GCCACGCTGGCCGAAGCCATCGCGCGCAGCTGCCGGCACAAGGCCGCCATCGTCGAGCGCGATCCGTTCGAGAAGGGCGAGCGTGCCCTGCTCAATCTCGGCCACACCTTCGGCCATGCCATCGAGACCGAGCAGGGCTACTCGGCTCCGGGCCGCGATGCGCTGAACCATGGCGAAGCCGTGGCGGTCGGTATGGTGCTGGCGGCAAAGCTGTCCACCGACCTGGGCCTGGCCGACGACGCCGACCGCGCTCGCCTGCAGGCACTGTTGGAACGCCTCGGCCTGCCGGTGGCGATCCCGGCCGGGCTGGACCCGCAGGCCCTGCTCGGCCGCATGCGCCTGGACAAGAAGAATGTGGCCGGCCGCCTGCGCGTGGTGCTGTGGCGCGGCATGGGCCGCGCCGAAGTGGTGCCGGACGTGGATGAGGCGGCGGTGCTGAAGGTGCTGTCAGCCAGGTAGAGCCGGCCGCTGGCCGACTTGTCCACGCATGAAGTTGCCGGCCAGCGGCCGGCACTGCCACGTTGCGGCAGGGGTCACCCCTGCCCCGCTACAATCGGCGCCATGCACGTCTACCTGCAACATCCCGACGCCGGTGCGCAGGCACCGCGTTTCCTGCGCCTGAGCCTGCAGCCGGACCTGTTCGGCGGTTGGGAGCTGCTGCGCGAGAGCGGCCGCGTCGGCAGCCGCTCGCAGCTGCGGCGCGAGCTGTTCCTGCAGGCCGACGACGCCCGCCACGCCTTCGAGAAGGCCCGCGATGCCGAACTGCATCGCGGCTTCCAGATCCTTTCGCACGGCGACTGACGCCGCTGCTCCTCCCGTCCAAGGAATGCCCATCGTGACCAGCCCTCTCCGCAACGATCGCCTGCTGCGCGCCCTGCGCCGCGAACCGGTGGACTGCACCCCCGTCTGGCTGATGCGCCAGGCCGGCCGCTACCTGCCGGAATACCGCGCGACCCGGGCCAAAGCCGGTAGCTTCCTGGCCATGGCCAAGACCCCGGAGATCGCCTGCGAAGTCACCCTGCAGCCGCTGCGCCGCTTCCCGCTGGACGCAGCCATCCTGTTCTCGGACATCCTCACCATTCCCGATGCGATGGGCCTGGAGCTGTACTTCGTCGAAGGCGAAGGCCCGAAGTTCCGCCACCCGGTACGTGATGAAGCGGCCATCGCCAAGCTGGCGGTGCCGGACATGGAGCAGGACCTGGGCTACGTGATGGATGCGGTACGCCTGATCCGCCGCGAGCTGGACGGCCAGGTGCCGCTGATCGGCTTCTCCGGCAGCCCCTGGACGCTGGCCTGCTACATGGTGGAAGGCGGCGGCAGCAAGGATTTCGCACGCATCAAGGCGATGGCGCTGAACCATCCGCAGGCGCTCCACCGCCTGCTGGAGGTCACCACCGAAGCGGTGATCGCCTACCTCGGTGCGCAACGCGCGGCCGGTGCGCAGGCGCTGCAGGTGTTCGACACCTGGGGTGGCGTGCTGTCCCCGGCGATGTACCGCGAGTTCTCGCTGCGTTACCTGCAGCGGATTGCACAGGGCCTGGATCGCGGCGAAGGCAGCGAGCGCACGCCGCTGATCCTGTTCGGCAAGGGTACCGGCCTGCACCTGGAAGCACTGTCGCAGACAGGCGCCGATGCACTTGGCCTGGACTGGACGCTGGACCTGGACGAAGCAATGCGCCGCACCGGTGGTCGCGTCGCCCTGCAGGGCAACCTCGACCCGACCACGCTGTACGCCTCGCCGGATGCGATCGCCACGGCCGCAGCGCGCGTGCTCGACACCTATGCCGCCGGCAACGGCGGCTCGCGCGAAGGCCATGTGTTCAACCTCGGCCACGGCATGTCGCCGGACATGGACCCGGCGCACGTGCAGGTCCTGGTCGACGCGGTGCACGCGCACAGCCAACGCTGAGCATTCCGCATGCCATCACGGCGCGATGTTGATCGCGCCGTGACCCGCAGTGCGCGATCATGGCGGCCCCCACGCCGCACCGGCCACACCCCATGCCCACATCGCCATCGACCTACAACCGCCAGCGTCCCCTGCTGTGGCTGGTGTCTCTGGCGATCTTCATGCAGATGCTGGACTCGACCATCGTCAACACGGCGTTGCCGGCGATGGCAGCCAGCCTGGGCGAGAGCCCGCTGCAGATGCAGTCGGTGGTGTTCAGCTATGCGCTGGCGGTCGCCACCTTCATTCCCGCCTCGGGCTGGATCGCCGACCGCTATGGAACCCGGCGCACCTTCCTGGTGGCGATCATTCTGTTCACCCTCGGCTCGCTGGCCTGCGCGTTGGCCCAGCACCTGCACCAGCTGGTTGGCGCGCGCGTGCTGCAGGGCATCGGCGGTGCGATGCTGCTGCCGGTCGGCCGGCTGGCGGTGATGCGCTCGGTGCCGCGCGAGGATTTCCTGCGCGCGATGAGCTTCATCGCCATCCCCGCGCTGGTCGGCCCGCTGATCGGCCCGACGCTGGGCGGCTGGCTGGTCGAGATCGCCTCATGGCACTGGGTGTTCCTGATCAACCTGCCGATCGGCGTGATCGGTTTCATCGCCGCGATGAAGATCATGCCCGACCACTACGCCAGCCATCGCACCCGTTTCGACCTGCGCGGCTACATCATGCTGGCCTTTGCGATGGTGGTGCTGTCGCTGGCATTGGACGGCATCTCCGGACTCGGCACCCCGCACGCGCTGGTGATGCTGATGACGGTCGCGGGCCTGGCTGCGCTGGTGGGCTACTGGCTGCATGCAGCCAATTCCACCGCGCCCTTGTTCTCGCTGGCCCTGTTCCGCGTACCCAGCTACCGCATCGGAATCCTCGGCAACCTGTTCTCGCGCATCGGCAGCAGCGCCATGCCGATGCTGATCCCGCTGCTGCTGCAGGTCGGCCTCGGTCTGGGCCCGATGAACGCCGGCCTGATGATGGTACCGGTGGCGGCCGCCGGCATGGTCTCAAAGAAACTGGCAGTGAAGCTGGTCGAACGTTACGGCTACCGCCGCGTGCTGATGACCAACACCGTGCTGGTGGGGCTGGCAATGGCCAGCTTCATCCTGATGACACCCGGCCAGCACCTGGCCTGGCGCCTGGTGCAGCTTGCATTCTTCGGCGCGGTCAATTCGCTGCAGTTCACCGTGATGAACACCGTGACGCTGCGCGACCTTGACCGCGAATTCGCCAGTTCCGGCAACAGCCTGCTGTCGATGGTGATGATGCTGGCCGCCGGTTTCGGCGCCGCGGCGGCCGGCAGCCTGCTGGCCGCGTTCGGCAATCACCTGGACAGCAACAGCGCGACCGCCGCGCTGCATGCCACATTCCTGTGCGTGGGCGCCATCACCCTGACCTCGACGATGATCTTCTGGCAGCTGCCTGACACCAAGCCCGAACCGCGGCAGGTCGAGCACGTCGCGGAGTGAGGGTGGTTCGGCAGGGCCTGCGGCCCTGCACCCGCGGTAGTGCCGGCTGCTGGCCGGCAACAGCAACAGCCAAAGCGGCATTCCGTGGGTTGGCGGGGCGGTGTCGCAGTGCGGGGACGCCGCAAGTACGTCCCTGTAGGCTTGGCAGCCGCATCCATGCGGCTGACACCCCGCACTGCGACACCGCCCCACCTCTGACGGATTCCGGCGGCTCTTGGTAGGTGTCGACCTTGGTCGACACATCTGTCAGATATCGAAATCGATCTGACCCCACGCCATTTCAACAGCTCGCAGAATTCTGTCGAAGGCGGGGTGGGTCCACAGGCCCTGCAGAACCTACCTACCCGTGACCCTGGCGATCGCTTCCACCAACAGCTCACCAGTCACCGGCTTGCGCAGGAAGCCGCCGATGCCGGCTGCTTCCACCTGCTGCTGCAGGTCCGGATCGGTGCGTGCGGTCACCGCCAGCAACGGCAGCATGTAGCCCTGGTTGCGCAGGTGCTGGGCCAGTTCGAAACCGCTCAGGCCCGGCAGGTCCAGATCCAGCAGGCCGACGTCGAAATCGCCGGCACTGACCTCGCGCAGCGCCGCCAGCGCATGGCCGGCATGCACCACCTCGTGGCCGCGTGCGCTCAACAGGCCACGCACCACGTCGGCCACGGTGGCATCGTCCTCGACCAGCAGCACCCGCAGCGGCGGCATGTTCGCCGCTTCGTCGCGATGCCCCTCGGCCGATGCCTCGGCATCGCTGTTCACCACCAGCGGCAACGGCAAGGTCACGCCGAAACAGGTGCCCCGGCCCAGCTGGCTCTCCACCTGGATCCGCCCCTGCATCGCATGCGCCAGCTCGCGGCAGATCGCCAGACCGAGGCCACTGCCACCGTACTGCGCGGCGGTACGGGCACCATCGGCCTGCTCGAAGCGACGGAACAGGCGCTGCTGCTGTTCCTGGCTGATGCCCGGGCCGGTATCGCGCACCTCGAAGTGCAGCGCGCGCAGCTCGCCATCGCAACGTGCGTGCAGGGTGATAGTGCCGCGGCTGGTGAATTTCACTGCGTTCGACAGCAGGTTGAGCAGGATCTGCCGCACGCGCATGGCATCACCGGTCGCCTGCAGGCCTGGCGGCAGCTGATTGTCGAGGACGAAGCGCAGGCCCTTCTGTGCAGCCAGCGGGCCCATCAGCGCCGCCAGATCCTGCAACAGGCCATTCAACGCAAACGACTGCGACTGCAGTTCCAGGCGCCCGGACTCGATTCGCGCCAGGTCCAGCGCATCGTTGACCAGGTGCAGCAGGTGCTCGCCCGCATGCCGGATCGACTGCGTGTAGCCACGCTGCTGCGGGTCCAGTGGCGAGGCCAGCAGCAGCTCGCTCATGCCCAGCACGCCGGTCATCGGCGTGCGGATCTCATGGCCAAGGTTGGCCAGGAAGCGGGTCTTGGCCGCCGAGGCCTGCTCGGCAAGCTCCTGCTTGTGCAGCGCCAGCTGGTAGGCATGGCGCCGCTGCAGGCGGCGTCGGTACAACCAGGCGAACCAGCTGGTCAGCAGCAACCCGACCGACGCCAGCACCAGCAGACCGGACAGGCTGCGCCACCACGGCGGCTGCACGCGGAATTCCAGGCTCTGCACCCGCGACCACACATGGTCGGCCGAGCGTGCCTGCACTTCCAGCCGGTAGCTGCCCGGCGCCAGGCGCGAGAACAGGCGCTCGCCGGCCGGGCCGACTTCGACCCAATCGGGGTCGTAGCCGGCCAGGCGGTAGCGGTACATATTGGACGCCGAGTCGGCGAAGGACAGCAATCGCGCGACGATGCGCAGGTCGCGGTCGCCATCGGCGATCTGCAACGGCGCATCGTGGGTCATGTCCAGCACCTGCTCGTTGCGGCGCACTTCCACCCGCTCGATCACCAGCGGGGCGCGACGGACCGAAGGCCGTACCTGCTCCGGGTCGAACACCACCGCGCCCGCTGCCGTTCCGGCCACCAGGTGGCCATCGGCCGCTGCGATCAAGGTGTGCTCGCGGAATTCCTGGCTGGGCAGCCCATCATGCACGCCGTACAGGCGCACGCTCTGCCCATCGGCACTGACGCGTACCAGGCCGCGTGCGCTGGTCGCCCAGGCCACGCCCTGCGCATCCACCACCAGACCAGAGGCGGAGATCGCCGGATAGCCCTGTTCGGCACCGACCACCGCCTGCCGTTCCAGCCTCCCCTGGCTCCAGCGGTAACGGGACAGGCGACCATCCTCGGACAACCAGACCTGGCCGTCACGGCCCACATGCAATGCATGGATCGCCGTTGCCGGCGCACCCGGCACCGGCTGGAAGCGCTCGCTTTCCGGCAGCCACTGCAGCAGGCCACGGCTGCTGGCCAGCCAGATGTGGTCCTGCGGCCCGCATTCCACATCAAGGTTGAGCTGGCCCTGCTGCAGGCCGCGCTGGCCATTGTCCAGCTGGCGCCGCACGTGGCCGTCGAGGTCGCGCTGCTGCAGGCCTGCGGGCAGCATCAACCAGAGGCTGTCGCCGTCGCAGGTCATCATCGCTTCGACGACCCCTTCCATCGCCGCATCTGCACCGGCATCACGGCCCCAACGACGCAGTTCGCGCCGCTGCGGGTCGTAGCGCACCAGCGCATCGGTTGATCCAATCCAGACCTGCCCACGCCGGTCCTCACGCACCGAGGTCAACCAGTGCATGCCGTTGACCCAGGTGCGATGCTGCTCGATCCTGCCGGTCTTCGGATCGAAGCGGTCCAGCGCGCCATGGCTGCCCACCGTCCAGACGCCGCCGTTGCTGGAGGGGCTGGTACCCAGCACGAGCGCATTGCGCAGCGAGCTGGGGTCGTCCTCCAGGCGCGACAGCACCGAGAACTGCCACCAGCGTGGCAGCAGGTGCCACAGCCCGGCATTGGTGCTGGCCAACCAGATGCCACCTTCGCGGTCCTCGTAGGCACCGGTCCAGTTCGGCCGTACCGGACCGCGCGCGATCACGCTGTACAGCGGCACGGTCTGGTACTGGCCATCGACCGCACGCCCCAGCCCGGTGCGTGTATCCAGCCAGTGCCCGCCCTGCTCGTCGCGCAGCATCATGCCCAGCACCTGCTCGCCCGGCGGCAGCTTCCACGGGGGGGCTTCGAAGCGGCCATCCGGGCGGCGCACGGTGGCGCCGGCCATCGTGCTGATCCACAGGCTGCCATCCGGTTCGGCGGTCAGCCCGTTGATCAGCAGGCTGGGGATGATGTCCGTACCGACACGCTCGAAGTCGGTCCCGGTCCAGCGCGCCACGCCATGCTTGGTGCCGATCCACAGGCTGCCATCGGCCAGCGTGGCCAGGTAGGGCACCGACGACGAAGGCAGGCTGCGCGGATTGTTCGGCTCGGGCAGGAAGCGCTGCAGGCGATCCTGGCTGTCCAGGCGGTACAGGCCGCCTTCGTGGGTACCGAACCAGATCGAGCCATCAGGCGTGCTGGCCAGGCTCCAGACCGTGTTGGTACCCATCAACGGCTGGCTGCTGCGGTCGTAGAAGTGCAGCTGGCGGCGGTCGGCCGACATGCGCACCAGGCCGGCGTTCTCGGTGCCTATCCACAACTGGTTGCGGGCATCGACCAGCACCGTCCAGATGCGGTTGTCACGCAGTCCATCCTCGGAACGCCACACGCGGTAGGTGCGGCCGTCATAGCGGGCCAGGCCATCGTTGGTGGCGATCCACAGGTAGCCGTAACGGTCCTCGGCCATGCGGTTGACGGTATTGGACGGCAGGCCATCGAACACCGTCACCTGCCGCGGGCTCGGAGGCACCGGCTGTGCCGCAGCGGGCAACGCGCAGCACAGGAGGACCAGCAGCAGCATCGCCGCCCGCAGATACACCACCGATTGCCTCCTCACGCTGGTCCTGATGATTCCCGCGCAGCGGGCGTCGGCATGGTAAACCGAAAGTCGCGCCGTTCACGCCCGGCGTCGGCGTCGTCACGCGGTCGCCTGTCGTTTCGCACGCGCCTGGGCGATGGCCGTCACCAGCAGGTCGCCGGTCACCGGCTTGCGCAGGAAGCCATCGAAGCCTGCGGCCAGCACCTGGGTTTCGGCATAGGCATCGGAACGGGCGGTCACCGCCACCAGCGGCAGTTCATAGCCCATGGTGCGCAGCTGGCGGGCGATGGCCGTACCATCCAGCGCGGGCAGATCGAGATCGAGCAGGCCGACGTCGAAACCATCGGTGGCGATCTCCGACAGCGCGCCCAGGCCATGCAGCACGTGGACCACCTCATGCCCGCGCACGCGCAGCAGGCCGGCGATGACCTCGGCCACCGTGGCATCGTCCTCGACCAGCAGGATGCGCAGCGGCGGCAGTTCCGGCAGGGCCGCCACGTCGCCCGCACTGTTGGCGGCCTGGCGCGTCCAGGGCAGGGGCAGGCGCACGCGGAACCGCGCGCCCTTGCCAGGCTGGCTGTCCACTTCGATGCGCCCCCCCATCGCCACCGCCAGTTCCTGGCAGATCGCCAACCCCAGGCCACTGCCGCCGTAGCGCGACGCGGTACGCGGGCCGTCGGCCTGTTCGAAACGATGGAACAGGCGCTGCTGCTGCTCGGCGTTGATGCCCGGGCCGCTGTCATGGACTTCGAAACACAGGCCGCCCTTTTCTTCCAGGCGTACGGCCAGGCCGACGTGGCCGCGCTCGGTGAATTTGATCGCGTTGCCGAGCAGGTTCAGCAGGATCTGGCGCACGCGCATCTCGTCGCCACTGACACTGATCGGCCCGGGCGGGTCTTCGCCGCGCTGGAACACCAGCTGGCGTTGCTGCGCCATCGGCTGCATCAGGCCCTGCACCTGGTCCAGCAGCTCCCCCAGATCGAACGGGCGCAGGTCCAGCTCCAGCCGCCCGGCTTCGATCCGGGCCAGGTCCAGGGCATCGTTGACCAGCCGCAGCAGATGGCTGCCGGCCTGCTGGATGGACCCGGCGTAGCCGCGCTGCACCGGATCCAGCGGGGTCGCCAGCAGCAGTTCGCTCATGCCCAGCACGCCGGTCATCGGCGTGCGGACTTCGTGGCCCAGCGTGGCCAGGAAACGGCTCTTGGCCTGCGAGGCCTGCTCGGCCAGCTGCTGCTTGTGCACCGTCAGCTGCCATTGCTGGCGGCGGCGCAACCGCGCGCGGATCGACCAGACCAGAACCACCAGCAGCAACGACCCCAGCAGGATGTAGCCGAATATCGCCATGCCGCTGCGCCACCACGGCGGCAGCACCTTCACCTGCAACTGCTGCGAAGGCGTCCACGTGCCCCGGGCAGTCGCAGCCTGCACCTCGATGACATAGCGGCCGGTCGGCAGCCGCGACAGGGTGCGCTGGCCATCGCCCCCCTGCTCCACCCAGTCCTGGTCGTAACCCTGCACGCGGAAGCGGTACCGGTTGCCCTGCGGGCTGGCATAGGACAGCAGCCGCGCATCGATCTGCAGATCGCGGTCGTCCGGTCCCAGCAGCAGGGTGCCAGTAAGCGGCAACGGTTGCCAGCCGCGTGCGTCGTCGCGCCGCACACGCACTTCGGCGATCACCAGCGATGAAGGCGGCAGCACGGTGTCGTCGGCATTCACATCAAAGGCGACCAGGCCGGTCTGGGTAACCGCCAACACGCGGCCATCGGCATTCACCGCAGGTGGCCGACCGGTGAACTCGGCATCGGACAGGCCATCGCGTTCGTTGAACTGTTGCAGGCGCCGCGTCTTCGGGTCCCACCGCAGCAGGCCGCGCGGCGTCGTGGCCCAGAGCTGGCCATTGTCGGCCAGCGCCAGCCCCCCCATGGTCACCGGCGGCACGCCCGCACTGCCGTCGATGCGCTGGATCAGGCGCAGGCTCATGCCATCCCACTGGTAGCGCTCGAAGGCGCCTTGGCGCGCCAGCCACAACTGCTGCGGATCGATCCATACCAGATCGTAGATCGGGCCGCGCGACACGCCAGGCACTGCCTCGAAGCGTCCGGCCTGCTCACGCCAGATGCCCATGTCGCCCATCACCCAGGGCCGGCCTTGGGCGTCGAAGCGAATCTGCTCGATCGGCGCATCGGCCGTCCCGCGGAAATGTTCCAGCGGATGACTGTGCAGCAGCCGGCCCTCTGCATCGCGCTGCTGCAGGTCCAGGCCCATCACCGACACCCACACCGTGCCATCAGGGGCCTGCCGCATCAGGTCGATGCGCTGGCGCAGGTCGGCACTGCCATCGATCCGCAGGTCACGCAATGCGCCGGTGGCCGGATCGTAGACGGTGATGCGGCCGCCGCGTCCCAGCCACAGGCGACCATCCGGGCGCGGCAGCACCGACCACACCACGCCGTTGCCGAGCTGCCGGTCGCTGGCCAGCAGACGCAGGGTGCCCTGCGCATCGAGCTGGTACACCCCTCGCGCCGAGCCGACGTAGTAGTTCTTCCCATCGCTGGCCGCGCTCAACAGGTACTGGCTGTCCAGGGGCTTGCCGTCGAGCTGGTTCCAGATCGAGAAGCGCCGCCAGTCCGGTGGCAGATAGGCCAGGCCCTGGGTCAGCAACGCCACCCACAGTCCGCCCTCGTGGTCCTGCAGCAGGTCAAGCACACCGCTGTGCGCGGTCAGGAAGCCGCTGCCGCGGTCCCCCTCCAGGCGGCGCAACGCCGCCGCATCCCCTCGCAACAGGCCATCGGAGGTACCCGCCCAGTAGCCCCCCTGGCGATCGGCCAGGACCAGGGCCGACCGCAGCTGGGCACTGTCGGCCCATCGCGGGCGACTGACCCGGTCCTGCCCATCGATGCGGTAGAGGCCATCGTTCTGGCTGCCTACCCAGATCGAACCGTCTGCATCACGGCTCAACCGGAGCACGCTCAGCCTACCCAGTTCCCGCGCGGCGACCGGCTCGAAGCCGCTGCCGTTCCAACGCGCCACACCGGCTTCGGTGCCGACCCACAGGCGGCCCCGCGCGTCGACCAGGCTGGTGAAGATGCTGTTGCTGGGCAGGCCACCCGGGCGCGCCGGATCATGGGTGTAGAGGCGCACGCTGCCGTCTTCGCCGAAACGGCAGACGCCATGGTTGTTGGTCCCGATCCACAAGGCGTCGTCGACATAGGCCAGTGCCCAGAACTGCCCCTGGCAGGTGGAATTGACCGTATCGAAGGTCTGGAAGCGTTCGCGGTCGGCATCCAGGCGTGCCACGCCCTTGCCATTGATGCCCACCCAGACCCGGTCCAGCGGGTCGATCAGCAGGGTCTCGATCTCGTTGCCTGGCAACGAGCCCGGCTGTTCCGGGTCGTGCTCCCAGACCCGCAGGCTGTTGCCGTCATAGCGGGCGAGTCCACCATCGGTGGCGGCCCATACGTGGCCCTGGCGATCCTCGGCCAGCGCCACCACCATGCGAGACGGCAAGCCTTCGGCGGCACCGAAGCGGCGCAGGCGTGGTGTTTCTGCCATGTGCAGGGTCGCAGCCGCCGTGGCCATCGCCACCAGCAGCAGTCCCATACCTGCGATGCCACGGCACCACAGGCGCCAGCCGCTCGTCATCCTGAACCCCCTGTCCTGCGCCGATTGTCACACAGGGCCGGGGTCATGGCTGCAACAGCCTGTTTCCAGCGGCGGCACCACCACGAACTGTTGCACCCATGCACGCAACGTTGGCAGGGGGCTGTGCGTATGATCGCAGCGTCCCCTTCCGGAGCCCGCCATCGATGCGTCCCTGTCTGGCCCTGCTGCCGATGCTGCTCGCCACCGCCCCTGCCTGGGCGGCCGCTGACACCTATCGCCTCGATCCGGTGCACACGCGGGTGCTGTTCTCGATCGACCACGCAGGCTACTCGCAGGCCATGGGCACGGTATCGGGCAGCGAGGGGCGCGTGCGGTTCGATCCCGACAACTGGCGCGACGCCACCGTGGAAGTGGATGTCCCGGTGTCGCGACTGGACCTTGGTGATGCCAAGTGGAACCAGGCCACGTTGGCCCGCAGCCTGCTCGACGGCGAGCGTTTCCCGACCGCGCGATTCGTCTCCACCAAGGTCGAGCCGATCGATGCCAGGCGCGCGCACGTGTCCGGCACGCTGACCCTGCGCGGGGTCAGCCAGGAAGTCACGCTGGATGTGACCCTCAACGCCATCAAGCGCTACCCGCTTCCCCCGTTCCGACGCACCGCCGGTTTTTCCGCCAGCACCACGCTGAGCCGGCGCGCGTTCGGCATCACCGCCTGGCCGGGCGTCATCGGTGATGCAGTACAACTGAGGATCGAGGCTGAAGCCACCCTCGACCGCAGCGACGCCCCGGGAACTCCCGCTCCCGTTCCGCACTCCGACCCCAAGACGGCCCCCTAGAGGACCCCTCATGACCGCCAAGAACACCCCCGCCGCCTGGGGGAGTGTCAGCCAGATCCTGCATTGGTTGATCGCACTGCTGATCCTCGCCCTGGGCGTGGTCGGCCTGACCATGGGTGAACTGCCCAAGACCCCGAAGTACTTCTGGGTCTACACCGCGCACAAGTCGATCGGCATCACCGTGCTGGCGCTGGTGCTGTTCCGCCTGGGCTGGCGCCTGTACGCCGGTGCACCGAAGCCGGTGCCGGGCGTGCCCAGCTGGCAGGAGCGCATCGCCGGCGCCACCCACGTGCTGCTGTACGTGCTGATGTTCGCCATCCCGCTGTCGGGCTGGCTGTACGACTCGGCCAGCGGCCTGCGCCCGTTCCGCTGGTTCGGCCTGGTCGACGTGCCCAAGCTGAGCGGACCCGACCCGCAGGTTGTCGCGGTATCGCATGCCATCCACGAATACGGCTTCTGGCTGTTGATCGCGGTGGTGCTGGCCCATGCCGGCGCTGCCTTCTACCACCACCTGTTCCAACGCGATGCAACGCTGTCCCGCATGTTGCCGCGCGGCTGGCTCGCCTCCCCTCAGAAGGACTGACCGATGAACCTGAAACTGACCACTCCGGCCGCCGTGGCCGCCGCCCTGGCCGGCATGCTGGCCACCGCTCCGGCACTCGCTGCCGATTACGCGCAGGCTCCCGGCGCCGGTTCGATCCTGGTGTTCGCCACCAAGTACGACGGCGAAGTGTTCACCGGCAGCTTCCCGGGCTTCGCGACCAAGCTCAGCTTCGACCCGGCCAACCCGGCCGCCGGCTCGCTGGACGTGGTGATCCCGCTGGCCGGTGCCAAGAGCGGCAACAGCGACCGCGATTCGACCCTGCAGGGTGCCGACTTCTTCAATGTTGGCAAGTTCGCCACCGCACGCTACACCGCCAAGGGCTTCCGCGCGGTGGGCAACGACCAGTTCGCCGCCGATGGCACACTGGAGCTGCGCGGCGTCAGCAAGCCGGTCACCCTCACCTTCACCTGGAAGCCGGGCACCCAACCGGTGCTGACCGGCAAGGCCACGGTCAAGCGCCTGGACTTCGGCGTCGGCGGCGGTGACTGGGCCGACACCAAGACCATCCCGGACGAAACCGCGATCAGCACGATCGTGAAGTTCGACGCGAAATAAACCGCATCTGGTAGTGCCGGCCGCTGGCCGGCATCACCGGGAACAGAGGGGTTGCCGGCCAGCGGCCGGCACTACCGATCGACGGCCAACCACGCCCGAACCGTGGCGGCGTCGAACGGCCAGTCCAGCTCGCGGTCGCCGCGCTCGTCACGCAGCACAGGCACCCGCGTGCCATAGCGCGCTTCCAGCGCCGGCTGGTCGTCCAGGAACACCGATTCGAACTCCGGCGCCCGTGCCCTGGCCAGCTCGGCCAGGGCCATGTCGCACAGGTGGCAATCGTCACGTTGGATAAGGGTCAACACCGGCCGGGCTCCCGTGGCGGAAATGCTGCGCCGCAGCCATGGAAGTGCGGCGTGAACCGCTAGAATAGCGATCTCTTCCGGTACCCGCAGTACGGCAACCATGGCTGTCAGCACGTTCGACGTTTTCAAGATCGGCATTGGCCCGAGTTCCTCGCACACCGTCGGGCCGATGAAGGCCGCCGAGCGATTCATCCATCGCTGGCTGCTCGACCCGGGCCGCCTGCACGAGGTCGCGCGCATCCGCGCCGATGTCTATGGCTCGCTGGCACTGACCGGCCGCGGCCACGGCACCGACAAGGCGATCCTGCTGGGCCTGGAAGGCCAGCGGCCGAACCTGATCGACCCGGACATCATTCCGGCCACGCTGGAGCGCATCCGCAGCAGCAAGCGCATCCAGCTGATGGGCCAGCACGAGATCGCCTTCGACGAGAAGCGCGACCTCGGCATGAACAAGCGCCAGAAGCTGCCCTACCACACCAACGGCATGCGCTTCACTGCCTACAACGCCGACGACGAAGTGATCGCCACCCGCGACTACTACTCGGTGGGCGGCGGCTTCGTGGTCAACCAGGACGACGCGGCCGATGATCGCATCGTGCCCGACGAGACCCCGCTACCCTACCCTTTCAAGAGCGGCGATGAGCTGCTGGCGCAGACCGCGCGCAGCGGCCTGAGCATTGCCCAGCTGATGTTCGAGAACGAGAAGTGCTGGCGCAGCGAAGACGAGATCCGCGCGCAGCTGCGCGAGATCTGGAGTGCGATGCAGTCGTGCGTGGCGCGCGGCATCCGCGAGGAAGGCGTGCTGCCGGGTGGCCTGAAGGTGGGCCGTCGTGCACCGGCGCTGTACCGCGAGCTGTCGTCGAAGCCGGAAGCGGCGATGCGCGACCCGCTGACCACGCTGGACTGGGTCAACCTGTACGCGCTGGCCGTGAACGAGGAGAACGCGGCCGGTGGCCGTGTGGTGACCGCGCCGACCAACGGTGCGGCCGGTGTGCTGCCGGCGGTGCTGCACTACTTCGACCGCTTCTGCCCGGGCGCGAACGAACAGCGCGTGTTCGACTTCCTGCTGACCTCGGCGGCGATCGGCATCCTCTACAAGGAAAACGCCTCGATTTCCGGCGCCGAAGTGGGCTGCCAGGGCGAGGTTGGCGTGGCCTGCTCGATGGCGGCCGGCGGCCTGGTCGCGGCACTGGGTGGCAACCCCAGCCAGATCGAGAACGCCGCAGAAATCGGCATGGAACACAACCTGGGCCTGACCTGCGACCCGATCGGTGGCCTGGTGCAGATCCCCTGCATCGAACGCAACGCGATGGGCGCGGTGAAGGCGATCAATGCCTCGCGCATGGCGATGCGTGGCGACGGCAAGCACAAGGTGTCGCTGGACAAGGTGATCAAGACCATGCGCGATACCGGCCGCGACATGCAGGACAAGTACAAGGAAACCAGCCGCGGTGGCCTGGCGGTGAACGTCATCGAGTGCTGAGTTGTAGAGCCGGGCACCTGCCCGGCTGATGGGGCAGGAGCAGCCGGGGGTGGCCCCGGCTCTACATCGGACGACACCATCACCGCGTTCCGGTTAGGCTCGGGGCTCCCCCATCCCGGATTGCCCCATGCGCGTGATCGCTGCTGCCCTGCTTGCCTGCCTTCCGCTGCCTGCCCTGGCCGCGCCCAGCTACGGGCCGCGCCTGGAGGGCTTCGACTACGGCTATCCGGTGAAGACCTTCGCGCTGGAATCGCAGCGGCAGCCGCTGGAGATGGCCTACCTGGACATCGCACCGAAGAAGACTCCGATCGGCGTGGTGGTGCTGCTGCATGGCAAGAACTTCTGTGCGGCCACCTGGAAGGAATCGATCAAGCCGCTGGTTGCCGCCGGCTACCGGGTGATCGCTCCGGACCAGGTCGGCTTCTGCAAATCCAGCAAGCCCGAGCGCTACCAGTACACGTTCGCACAGCTGGCAGCCAACACCCATGCCCTGCTGCAGCAGCTGCAACTGGGCGACGTGCCAGTGCACCTGGTCGGACATTCGATGGGCGGCATGCTGGCGGTGCGCTACGCGCTGATGTACCCGCAGGACCTGCGCAGCCTATCGCTGGTCAACCCGATCGGACTGGAAGACTGGAAGGCGCTGGGCGTGCCATGGCGCAGCGTGGACGCGTGGTATGCCGGTGAAATGAACATCAGCTACGACAGCATCCGCCGCTACCAGCTGGATGTGTACTACGACGGCAAATGGAAGCCGGCCTACGAACCCTGGGCGCGGATGCAGTCAGGCATGTACGAAGGGCCCGGCAAGCAGGCCGTCGCATGGAGCCAGGCGCTGGCCTCGGACATGGTGTTCAACCAGCCGGTGGTCTACGAACTGAAGAACCTGCAGGTGCCGACTACGTTGTTCATCGGCCAGAAGGACCGCACCGCGATCGGCCGCGACCTGGCGCCGCCTGCGGTGAAGGCGACGCTGGGCAACTATTCGGTGCTCGGCAAGTCCGCGGCCGCGACGATTCCCGGCGCCACGCTGGTCGAGTTCGCCGAACTGGGCCATTCGCCGCAGGTGCAGGACCCGAAGCAGTTCAACGCCGCGTTGCTGAAGTCCTTGAAGTCACGCTGACCGGCAGGGCGCCCCTGTAGAGCCGAGCCCATGCTCGGCTCATCCAGCAGGAGGGGATCTCGCCAGTAGCAGCCGAGCATGGGCTCGGCTCTACAAGAACTGTGCGATCAGCCGACGATCCGCAGCACGTCATCCAGCAACGCGGCGGCGGTGACTTCCGCGCCCGCACCCGGGCCTTGAATCAACAGCGGCTGGCGACGGTAGCGATCACTGTGGATGGCGACGCGGTTGTCGGTCCCCGCACCCTGCGCCAACGGGTGATCAGCCGGCAGCTCGCGCAGGCCCACCTGCGCACCCTCACCGTCAACACGGCCAACGAAACGCAACACGCGGCCGTTTTTGCGTGCCTGCTGCCAACGCGCCTGCAACGGCGCATCCAGCTGCTCCAGCGCAGCCACTGCGCCCTCCAGCGGCAACGCGGCCAGCGTTTCAGGTACCAGTGAATCCACCTGCACCTGCGAAGCATCCAGCGCCAGCCCGCTGCTGCGGGCCAGGATCAGCAGCTTGCGCCGCACGTCTTCGCCGGACAGATCCAGGCGCGGATCGGGCTCGGTGTAGCCGGCCGCCAACGCTTCGCGCACCGCCGCCGAGAACGGCGACTGGCCGTCGTAACGATGGAACAGCCACGCCAGCGAACCGGACAGCACACCCTCGATGGCATGGATGTGATCGCCACCGGCCACCAGCGCGCGCAGGCTGCTCAGCAGCGGCAGGCCCGCGCCGACGGTGGCGCTGTCGCCATAGCGCGCACCACTGTCTGCGCAGCTTTCGGCAATCGCCTGCGCGCGTGCGAGCTGCGCACCACGGCCCAGCTTGTTGGCGGTCACCACATGCACGCCGCGCGCCAGCCACTGCACGTGACGTGCGGCCACGTCTTCGCTGGCGGTGGCATCGACCACCACATCGCCACGCTCCAGCCCTTCGGTGCTGGCCCACGCCGGCGAACTCTGGCCATCGCGTGGCGCACGTCGCGCCAGCTCCAGCGGCAGCACCAGGTCACGATCGATCTCCAGCGCAGTGCGTGAATTGGCCAGCCACTGCACGCTGGGCAGTTCCAGCCCACGCGCCCGCAATGCCTGGTAACGCTGCACGAAGGCCGAGCCGACCGTGCCAGTGCCCAGCAGCGCCAGGCGTCCCACGCCCAGCGCAGGAATGTCGGCGGCGAGCGCGCTCATGCATCCACCACCTGTTTGCGGCGTGCGGCCGCATCGATCACGACTTCGGCGCGCTGCAGCGCGGCACCGAGATCGGCCAGCAGGTCGCGCTCGGCCTCGATGCCGACCGACAGGCGCAGCAGCCCTTCGCTGATGCCAGCGGCGGCACGTGCTTCTGGGGTCATCGCCGCATGGGTCATGGTCGCCGGATGGGCGATCAGGCTTTCGACGCCGCCCAGCGATTCGGCCAGGGTGAAGCAGCGCAGGCCATCCACGAATGCGCGCACTGCCGCGTGCGGATCTTCACCGGCGCAGTGCGCAAGCTCGAACGACAGCATCGCACCGAAGCCGTTCTGCTGGCGTGCGGCGATGGCATGGCCGGGATGTTCGGCCAGGCCCGGGTAGTACACCGTGCCGACCGCCGGATGCCGGTCCAGCAGGGCGACGATCGAGGCGGTATTTTCCTGGTGCACGCGCAGGCGCGCATCCAGCGTGCGCAGGCCACGCAGCGTCAGGAAGGCATCGAACGGTGAACCCGTCAGGCCCAGCGCGTTGCCCCACCACACCAGCTGCTCGTGCAGTGCCGGATCACGCGCGACCACTGCCCCGCCTACCACATCGCTGTGGCCGTTGATGTACTTCGTGGTGGAATGCAGCACCAGGTCCGCACCGAACGACAGCGGTTGCTGCAGCGCTGGCGACAGGAACGTGTTGTCGACCACCACGAGAGCGCCGGCCTTGTGCGCGGCATCGATGACGAAGCGCAGGTCGGTGATGCGCAGCAGAGGGTTGGACGGCGTTTCCACCAGCACCAGCTTCGGCTGGGTGGCCAACGCCTGCGCCAGTGCACGCGGATCGGTCAGGTCGGCGGTGACCAGTTCAAAGTGGCCCTTCCTGGCCAGCGCATTGAACAGGCGCCAGCTGCCGCCGTACGCATCGTGCGGCACCACCAGGGTATCGCCCGGCTGCAGCAGTGCGTTCAGCACCAGGTTGATCGCGCCCATGCCGGTGGCGGTGACCACACCACCGACGCCGCCTTCCAGTTCCGCCAGCGCCTCACCCAGCAGGTCGCGGGTCGGGTTGCCACTGCGCGTGTAGTCGTACTGGCGCTTGTTGCCGAAGCCGTCGAAGCTGAAGTTCGACGACAGCACGATCGGCGGTGTGACCGCGCCATGCGCGGTGTCCCGATCGATGCCCGCACGGACGGCGGCAGTGGTGCGACTACAGGACGGCTCGTTGGCGTGCAGGCTCATGCGGACTCTCCAGAGGTGCGGAAGGCGGTGGCGAGGATCGCGTCGATGCGATCGGTTTCTTTGAGGAAGGCGTCGTGGCCATAGGGCGAACGCAGCACGCGCAGGCTGCCGCGCGGGCCCAGCCCTTCGACCAGGCCGACCAGGTCGGCCAGCGGCACCAGGCGGTCGCCCTCCACGGCGACCACCACGGTCGGTGGCAGGATCGCGGCGGGGTCGACACGGTGCAGGTCGATCGATTCGGACAGGCGCAGGTAGGCGGTCACCGGCGTGCGCGCGACGTACTGCGCGCCGGCGGCGTCGAGGTAGTCTTCGGCGGCCACGCGCACGCGGCCATTGATGACCTCCGGCGCGGCGTCGAAGCGCTCGCCGAATTCTTCCGGGGTGCGGTAGCTGAGCATGGCGAACTGCCTGGCCAGGGCCAGGCCGTGGTCTTCGCCGCACTGCAGCTGGCCCAGCGCAACCGCGCGGCGCTGCAGCGCGCGCCACGCGGCGGCATAGGGATGCGGGCGGTGCGCGCCGCTGGCCAGCACCAGCTGGCGCACGCGGGCGCGGTGACGGATCGCGAACTGCTGGCCGACCAGCGCGCCATACGAATAGCCGACGAAGGCCTTCAGCGTGCGGATGCCGAGATGGTCCAGCAACAGCGCCAGCGCATCGGCCTGGTCGGCAGTATCGATCGGCACATCCAGTGCACCGTCGGCACCGATGAAATCGAAGGCCAGCACGCGCAGCTGCTGCGGGTCGAGCGCGCGGCCGCTACCCACAAGCGCTTCGGCCCAGCCCTTCTCGCTGAACTGTGCATTGGACGCCACGTGGCGATGGGCGGAAATGCCACCGGCCAGCACCACCACCGGTGCGTTGGCCGGGCCCACCCACTCATAGCGCAGGCGCACCGGGCTGGGGCCTGCATGGCGCATCGACAGCACCGCGGCGAACTCACCGCGCTCCGCGTGCACGCGGTCTGCGACCGGCACGCTGACGGGGACAAAGGGTTCGGGGCGAATGGCGGTACTGGCAGCGAAGCTCATGGCGGGATCCGGTTGGGGAATCGGCCATCGAGCCTTCGCGGGCCCGCGTTCGATATGCACGTGGGGTGCATGGTTCGAACCATCTTTCGGTGGACGCCACGGTCCCCGCAGGATTTGGCACCTACGCAGACGCTTGCGCGCCTGCGGGCTGCCCCGGCTTCAAAGGGCCTGTCCCTCTGCCGGTCTCGATGGTGGAGCCACGATGCCAGCCCTTTCCGGCACTGTCAATCCCTTCATGCGGATAAAGCGATAGATATTTCCAGGATCACTCTGCGAGGGCCGTCCCGGTCGCCCCGTTCAGGATCGGGTACAGTCCCGGCGGTCCTCTTGCTGGAAACGCCGATGCCGCGCCTGCCCCTGTCCTGCCTGCTGTTGCCTCTGCTGGCGAGCGCGACCGCATACGCCGGCGACTGGCGCCAGGGCTGGGGACTGGCTCCCCCTTCCGCCCCTGCCACCCGCGCAGGCAGTGCCGAGGGCGCCGTCCCCATGGCCCGGTTGCGCCTGCAGCCGGTCGGTACGCAATGGCAGGCGCGGATCGACAACGGGCTGGCAGGGCCGCTGCAGATCCAGCTGCGCGCCGCCCCCGGACACCCGGTCGAAGGCCTCCCGGTCGAGTCGCTGATCCAGGGCGACAGCAGCCTGGTGGTCGGCCACCTGCCCGCCCCGATCGATGGCCGCATGCTGGATCTGCGCCTGCAGTCGGTGCCGGGCAACCCGGCCGCACAGGCCGAAGATGTCGGCTATCGCCTGCCGTTCGATGCGGCCCGCCTGCGTGTAGACCAGGCACCGCAGGGGCGATTCAGCCATGACGACGAGGAGAACCGCGACGCGGTCGACTTCGCACTGCCGGAGGGCACCCTGGTGCTGGCCGCGCGCGAGGGCACGGTGATGCAGATCCAGGATGGCTTCCGTGGCAACGGCCAGGACCGCGAGCGCGATGGTGCCCGTGCCAATTTCATCCGCGTGCTGCACAGCGACGGCAGCATGGCCCTGTACGGCCACCTCCAGGCCGGCGGCATGCGCGTGCGCCGCGGCCAGGCGGTGGGAGCCGGGCAACCGATCGGCCTGTCCGGCAACAGCGGCTACAGCACTGCGCCGCACCTGCACTTCGTGGTGCAGGTCAACCGCGGCATGGGCCTGCGCTCGGTGCCGGTGCGCATCTTCGCCGGGCAGGGCCAGCTGCAGTTCGCCCGCCACAGCGAGGCCGACGGCGGTATCGGGCGCTGACCGGCCCCGGCCGGTATAATCGGGCGCTTATCTCTTTGAAAAGCGCCCCGGGCGGGCGCCACTGCCATGTCCGAAGTCGCCAACGAAGCGTCGCGTCGCCGCACCTTCGCCATCATTTCCCACCCTGACGCCGGCAAGACCACGCTGACCGAAAAGCTGCTGCTGTTCGGAGGCGCGATCCAGATGGCCGGTTCGGTCAAGGGCCGCAAGGCCGCCCGCCACGCCACCTCCGACTGGATGGCGCTGGAAAAGGAGCGCGGCATCTCCGTCACCTCCTCGGTGATGCAGTTCCCGTACGAAGGCAAGATCGTCAACCTGCTTGACACCCCTGGTCACGCCGACTTCGGCGAGGACACCTACCGCGTGCTGACCGCAGTGGACTCGGCGCTGATGGTGATCGACGTGGCCAAGGGCGTGGAAGAGCGCACCATCAAGCTGATGGAGGTGTGCCGCCTGCGCGACACCCCGATCATGACCTTCATCAACAAGCTCGACCGCGAGGGCAAGGACCCGATCGAGCTGCTGGATGAAGTGGAGACCGTGCTCGGCATCCAGTGCGCGCCGGTCACCTGGCCGATCGGCATGGGCCAGCGCCTGAAGGGCGTGGTTCACCTGCTGACCGGCGAAGTGCACCTGTACGAACCGGGTCGCAACTTCACCCGCCAGGACTCGACCATCTTCCCATCCATCGATGCGCCCGGCCTGGCCGAGAAGATCGGTGCGCAGATGCTGGCCGACCTGCGCGACGAACTGGAACTGGTGCAGGGCGCCAGCCATCCGTTCGATCTGGACGCTTACCGCGCCGGCAAGCAGACCCCGGTGTTCTTCGGGTCGGGCGTGAACAACTTCGGCGTGCAGCCGCTGCTGGACTTCTTCGTCGAGCATGCGCCGTCGCCGCAGGCGCGAACCACCACCGGCCGCGAAATCGCACCGGAAGAGAACAAGCTGACCGGCTTCGTGTTCAAGATCCAGGCCAACATGGACCCGCAGCACCGTGACCGCGTGGCATTCATGCGGGTCTGTTCGGGCCGTTTCAGCGCCGGCATGAAGACCTTCCACGTGCGCACCGGCAAGGAAATGAAGCTGGCCAACGCGCTGACCTTCATGGCCAGCGACCGCGAGATCGCGGCCGAAGCGTGGCCCGGCGACGTGATCGGCATCCACAACCACGGCACCATCTCCATCGGCGATACCTTCACCGAAGGCGAAGCGGTGACCTTCACCGGCATTCCCAACTTCGCCCCGGAACTGTTCCGCCGCGCACGCCTGCGTGATCCGCTCAAGCTCAAGCAGCTGCAGAAGGGCCTGGCCCAGCTGTCCGAGGAAGGCGCGACCCAGTTCTTCCGCCCGCTGACCAGCAACGACCTGATCCTGGGTGCCGTCGGCGTGCTGCAGTTCGACGTGGCGGCCTACCGCCTGAAGGACGAGTACGGTGTGGAAGCCACCTTCGAGCCGGTCAGCGTGACCACTGCGCGCTGGGTCCACTGCAGCAACGAGAAGAAGCTGGAAGAGTTCCGCGAGAAGAATGCGCTCAACCTGGCGCTGGATGCGGCCGGTCACCTGGTCTACCTCGCTCCGACCCGGGTCAACCTGCAGCTGGCCCAGGAACGCTCGCCGGATGTGCGTTTCTCGGCCACACGCGAAGCGGCGCACACCGTTTCGGCAGGCTGATGCCACGGGGTCGGATCCCTTTCCGCAAGGAAAGGGCTCTGACCCCGCCGTCGCAACGCAGGGATTCACCCACCATACGGTGACGGGCGTGCACGTGCCGCCCATCGCGGCGATGATAGAGGGGTGCGGGTCCCCCTCCCCGCGAACGATGCCTACGCCATGTCCACGACTTCCGTTGCTTCGATCCGCGAAGAAATCGCCAGCGCCCTGACCCACGGCCTCGGTGCCGTGCTCGCCCTGGGCGCCGGTGCGGTGCTGATCACCCTGGCCGCGATCTACAGCGATGGCTGGCAGCTGGCCGGCGCCATCGTGTTCGGCATCGCGCTGCTGCTGCTGTACACCGCGTCCACCCTGTACCACGCCATCCAGCACCCGGTCGCCAAGGGCCGGCTCAAAGTGTTCGACCACTGTGCGATCTACGTACTGATCGCCGGCACCTATACCCCATTCACCCTGATCGGCCTGCGCGGCCCGTGGGGCTGGGGCCTGTTCGCCGCGATCTGGACCCTGGCCCTGGCCGGCGTGGTGTTCAAGCTGTTCTACACCGGTCGCTTCAAGCGCCTGTCCACTGCCATCTACGTGGCCATGGGCTGGCTGGTGATCGTGGCGGTCAAGCCGATGCTGGCCTCGATCGACGGCTGGACGCTGGGCTGGCTGCTGGCCGGCGGCCTGTCCTACACGCTGGGCACCTATTTCTACCACCGCGAATCGATTCCCTATTCGCATGCGATCTGGCACCTGTTCGTCATCGGTGGCAGCGTCTGCCACTTCGTCGCGGTCACCATGCAGGTGCTGTAGCACCGGCCCGTGCGTGGCGCGTGCACGCCGCGCACATGGACGCTTCGCGCCCCGTCCACGATGAGGGGGCAACCATGGCAGCGTGAATGCCGCCGCCTCCCCTGCCACAAAGCGCACGAACCGCTGGCGCCTGGGCCGCCCCGGCCCGCGAGGCCGGCGCTGGTTGACGCTGCTGATCTTCCTGCTCGCGGCGATCCTGGTACTGATCGCACTGTGGGACTGGAACTGGTTCAAAGGCCCTGTCGAGCGCGCCGTGCAGGCCCGTACCGGCCGTGCACTGCACATCGGCCATCTGGATGTCGACCTCGGCCGGACCAGCACCATCCGTGCCGATGCGATCACCTTCGCCAATGCCGGTTGGGCGAAGCAGCCGAACATGGTCACGGCCGACCGCGTCGAGATCGACGTGCGCGTGTGGCCCCTGCTGCGCGGCAGCGTGCAGCTGCCGGAAGTGCGCCTGACCCGACCGGACGTGCTGCTGGAAACCGCCCCACGCCAGGGCGAGCCGGGCAACTGGGACTTCCTCGGTGACAGCGCTGGCGGCACCAGCCCGCAGCTCAAGCGCCTGCGCGTCGACGACGGCCGGCTGCAGTTCCTCGACGCACCGGGCCGTACCGACATCCGCGTGGGCGTGCGCAGCGGCCAGCCGAAGCAGGCAGATGCCTCGCCGCCGCTGCTGGTGCAGGGCAAGGGCCACTGGCAGGGCAATGCGTTCACCCTGCAGGGCGGAACCGAATCGCCGCTGGAACTGACCAACAGCGACCACCCGTTCCGCATCCACCTCGACGGCCGCGCCGGCGCCACCCACGCGGTGGCCAGCGGCACGCTGACCAATCCGTTCCAGCTGCGCGTGTTCGACCTGCAGTTCGCACTCAGTGGCCAGGACCTGGCCGATCTCTACCCATTGCTCGGCATCGCCATTCCGCCGTCCCCGCCCTACGCGCTGAACGGACGCCTGAAGCGCGACCACGACGTCTGGCGTTACGACGGTTTCACCGGCAAGGTGGGCGACAGCGACCTCGGTGGCAGTCTTCAGTTCGAGGTGGGCCGCGACCGTCCGCGGCTGACCGCGACGCTGGAATCCAAGCGCCTGGACTTCGATGACCTGGCCGGCTTCGTCGGCGCGCCGCCGAAGACCGGCGGCGGCGAAACCGCCAATGCGGAGCAGAAGGCCGAGGCCGCACGGGTGGCCGCGCGCGCGCGCGTGCTTCCGGACACGCCCTACAACCTCGGCAAGCTGCGTGCGATGGATGCCGATGTGCGCTGGAAGGCCCACCGCATCAACGCACCGTCATTGCCATTGGACGACATGGACGCCCATCTGCTGCTGGATGACGGGGTGCTGCGGCTGGCCCCGCTGAACTTCGGCGTCGCCGGCGGCGATATCCGCAGCACCATCCGCATGGACGCACGCCAGCCGCAGATCAGCACTGCGCTGAAGGCGAGCGTGCGCGGCGTTCAGCTGGGCCAGCTGTTCCCCGATGCCAAGCTGGCCGAACAGGCCAAGGGCGGCATCGGCGGTGAGGTGGACCTGAGTGGCCGCGGCAATTCGATCGCCGCGATGCTCGGCAGCAGCAGCGGCAAGGTCGGCCTGGCGATGGGCCGTGGCCACGTCGGCAACCTGGTGATGGAGCTGGCCGGCCTGGATATCACCGAATCGCTGAAGTTCCTGGTGACCGGCGACAAGCAGATTCCCCTGCGCTGCGCCTTCGCCGACTTCGGTGTGCGCGACGGCCTGATGACCAGCCAGGCACTGGCGGTGGACACCACCGACACGATCCTCATCGGCGAAGGCACCGTCAGCCTGCGCGACGAAACCCTGGACCTGCTGTTGAAGCCGCGCCCCAAGGACAGGAGCATCCTGGTACTGCGCTCGCCGCTGCACGTTGCCGGCACGTTCAAGGACCCGTCGTTCCGCCCCGACTTCAAGGCGCTGGGCATCCGCGGTGCGGTGGCCCTGGCACTGGGCAGCATCGCCCCGCCGGCGGCGCTGCTGGCGACGATCGAGCTGGGGCCGGGCAAGGATGCCGACTGCGGTGGGCAGTATGCGAAGTAGGTTTACAGCGTTGTTCGCGGCGCCTCTTTTCCCGCGCGTAGAGCCGGAGCAGGGCGACAGGCAGGACACGCCGTAAATACGTCCCTGTAGGCTCGGTCGGCGCATCCATGCGCCTCACGGTCCTGCCTGCCGCCTTGCTCCGGCTCCGGACAGTTTCCTGCGCGCGCGGAACTAGAGCGAAATTCAAAGTCAAAAGAAGAAAGCAAAGTCAAAAGCTGTTGCCAACCAAGGTTGGCGGCTACCAAAAGCGAGCCATCGCGCATGTGCGCACCGCACTCACAGGAACGTGTCCAGAGGCGGAGGGTGCGGCTGGGCAGGACCGTGAGGCGCATGGATGCGCCGATCGAGCCCCCATGGATGGGTTTACGGCGTGTCCTGCCCAGCCGCACCCTCCGCCTCCCAACGTATCAGGAAGGCGCTGCTTTGGCTTTGGCTGTGGCTTTGAGCTTCGAAAAGCGGGCCGGCGGGCCGCAGGCCCGCCAGCGACACCCTCACCCGGCAACGATGTACTGCTGCAGTTGATCCAGCTCCCGCCGCTGCGCATCGATCACCGACTTCACCAGGTCGCCGATGGAGATCACCCCCAGCACCTGCGCGCCCTCCACGACCGGCAGATGGCGGATGCGATAATCGGTCACCAACTGAAGGCAATGCTCCACCTGCTCGCCCGGCGACACCGTCACCACCTGCGACGTCATGATCTCTGCCACCGCCGTATCGCGCGAAGAGCGATCACGCAACACGATCTTGCGCGCGTAATCACGCTCGGACAGGATTCCCACCAGCCGCGGGCCGTCCATCACCAGCACCGCACCGATGCCCTTTTCCGCCATCAACCGGATCGCATCGATCACCGCCGCATCCGGCGCGACCGCATGTACTTCAGGAGACTTGCCGTCCAACAGTTGCCGTACCGTGGTCATCTGCCTGCCCTCCCAGGGTGGGTTGCGGGACCGAGTCTGCCACGGACGATGCTAGCCAGGCGTCAACCAGGTACAACGGCCGCTGCTTGGACTCCTCGTACAGCCGCCCCAGGTACTCGCCGATCAGGCCAAGCGCGATCAGCTGCACGCCGCCCAGAAACAGGATCACCGCCATCATCGTCGGCCAGCCCGCCACCCGGTCGCCATACAGCGCCGCCTTCACGATCACCCACAGGCCGAACACGAAAGCGACGGCCGCGGTTGCCAGCCCGAGGTAGGTCGCCGCCCGCAACGGCACGGTCGAGAACCCCGTGATGCCTTCGAGGGCGAAATTCCACAGCCGCCACAGGCTGAACTTGCTGGTGCCGGCCACACGCGCGTGGCGGTGGTAGGTCACGGCGATCCGCTTGAATCCCACCCAGCTGAAAAGTCCCTTCATGAAGCGGTGGCGCTCGCGCATCCCGCGCAGGGCGTTCAGCGCGCGCGGTGACAGCAGGCGGAAGTCCCCGGTATCGGCCGGAATCGGTGTCCGCGACAGGCGGCCCATCACCCGATAGAACATCGCTGCCGTGGCGCGCTTGATCCAGGCCTCGCCATCGCGGGCCATGCGCGTGCCGTAGACGTTGTCATGCCCTTCGCGCCAGCGCGCAACGAACTGCGGCACCAGCTCCGGCGGGTCCTGGCCATCGGCATCGAGGATCATCGCCGCACCCTCGTGCACCAGATCCAGGCCGGCGGTCAGCGCCGCTTCCTTGCCGAAGTTGCGCGACAGCTTCAGCGCCGATACGCGTGCATCGGCCTGGGCCAGCCCGGCGATCACGTCCCAGGTACCGTCATGGCTGCCGTCGTCCACATAGAGGATGTGACCGTCGATGTCGGGCATGCCGTCGAGCACCGCGCACAGCCGTGGATGCAGCAGCGGCAGTGCCAGGGCCTCGTTGTAGGCGGCGATGACGAAGGTAAGCCGTTCGCGGGTCATGCCCGGATTATACGTTGCCGGCACGCGCCCGGCCCGTCGCCTGCCAATTGCAGCGCCGGGCTCAGTCCTCCGACAGATAGGACGCACCACCCAGCTGGCGCGCCTGGCGTTGGATCCACGCGGCCCGCCGCTGCACATACGGCCCAGGTTTTGCCGCGTTGTAGCGACGCGGTGCCGGCAACACCGCGGCCAGGCGCGCGCTCTCGGCCGGACTCAGCCGGGCCGCGTCCTTGCCCCAGAATTTCTGCGCTGCCGCTTGCGCGCCATACACGCCATCACCGAATTCGGCAATGTTGGCGTACATCTCCAGGATCCGCTCCTTTGGCCACAGCGCCTCGATCAGCACCGTGTACCAGACTTCCAGGCCCTTGCGGATCCAGCTGCGGCCCTGCCACAGGAACAGGTTCTTGGCCACCTGCTGGCTGATCGTGCTGGCGCCGCGCAGGCGCCCGCCCCTGGCGTTGTGGTCGCGCGCCTTTTCGATGGCCTGCAGGTCGAAGCCGTTGTGGTCGGGGAAGCGCTGGTCCTCGGCCGCCACCAGCGAGATCGGCAGGCTTGGTGCCATCTGGCCGAGGTCGCGCCACTGGTAATGCAGCCGATAGGACCAGTCGGCCTCGCCCAGCGCCTCGCCATAGCGCCACAGCATCACCATGGACACCGGCGGGTCGGTGAACCGCAGCACCAGCACCTGCAGACAGCTGAAGGCGGCCAGCAGCACCGGCAGCCACAGCAGCCGCTTCCAGCGCCAGCGTCGCCGGCGCGGCGCGGCGACCACGGCCTCTACCTTGTGCTGCTCTCCCGCTGCCCCCATTACTGGTGCATCCTTCTTCTGTCTGGTTGTCGGCGCATTATCCGGCAACCGCCCCCGTTTACGCGCGATGTGAGCCGATGACCGCCAACCCCGATTCCCTGATCCGTTTCCTGCTCCCCGACGCCGGCGTGCGTGGCGTGCATGTGCACCTGCAGGCCACCTGGCAGGAAATCCTGTCCCATGCCGCCTACCCGGACGCCGCTGCCGAACTGCTTGGCGAGGCCTGCGTCGCCTCGGCGCTGTTCACCGGCCACACCAAGATCGACGGGCGCCTGTCGGTGCAGCTGCGCAGCAGCACCGCGCTGCGCACCCTGTTCGCCGAATGCACCGCCGTCGGCACCCTGCGCGGTATCGCCCAGCTCAGCGAGGGTGGCGACGCACCGCGTAACCTGTCCCGCCTCGGTGATGACGCAATCCTCGCCATCACCATCGAGAACCCCGGCCTGGACCCGCGCGAGCCGCAGCGCTACCAGAGCCTGGTCGCGCTGACTGCGCCGGAACTGGACGAGGCCTTCGAGGACTACTTCCGCCAGTCGGAGCAGCTGCCGACCCGCCTGCTGCTGGCGGCCGACCGCAACGGTGCCGCCGGTCTGCTGCTGCAGAAGCTGCCGGGCGACGAAGGCGACGAAGATGGCTGGGCCCGCGCCAGCGCCCTGTTCGAAACCCTGGGCAAGGCCGAACTGCTGGCGACCCCGGCCGAGCAGCTGCTGCACCGCCTGTTCCACGAGGAGCGGCCGGAACTGCTGGGCGACAAGCCGCTGTCCTTCGCCTGCTCCTGCTCGCGCGAGCGGGTGGCTGGCATGCTGCAGTCATTGGGCGAGGACGAAGCCCGCGCGGCCGCCGAGGCCACCGGCGCCGTCGAGGTGCGTTGCGAATTCTGCGGGCGTGAGTATCACTTTCCATTGACGGAGTTCGGCATACTGTTCCACGGCGCCCAGGGGGCTGTGGCGGCGCCTGAACGACTTCAGTAAACGGCAGTCTTGTACCTGGGGAGGATCAAGGCTTGTTAAGAATTCATAAACACCCTAGGATCGAGTTCCCGTCCCCGCGGGAACTTCCGTTGTCCGTCCCTGTCTGAACTGGTCCGATGCGTACCTTCCTGCGTCTACCGCTGGCCCTGCTGATCGCCCTTGGCGCGATCACGGGCGTGCATGCGCAGAGCAAGGACACCCGCACCGTGTTGCCGGTATGGAACAAGGGCAGCGGCAAGGTCGAGGCGCTGCTGTACCTGGAGCCGACCGGCGAACAGGCAGCCGGCGCCCGCTGGCATTTCGGCCGCAATTCGCTGGACGCGGCCTTTGGCCTGTCCTCCGGCGATTCGCTGGGCCTGCTCTGCAACAGCAGCAGCGGCACCAGCATCAGCGGCCTGGCCAGCCATTGCATGCTGGCCAGCCTGGGCGACGAGGATGATCTGAACAGCCGTCGTTTCAGTGGTACCGCCGCGTTGAACCGGGGCAACAGCCGCTTGGGCATCACCGCCGGCACCGGCCGTGAAACCCTGCCCGCCTGGTTGTCGGGCCCGAACAAGACGCCCTCGCTTCGCGCCGAGCAGAACGATCTGACCGTGTTCGCGCAGAAGAACATTGGCCGCGAAGGCTTCGTCTCCATCGCCGGTACCTACGCCAAGGCACGCCTGGTACCGCTGGCCGACGCTTCGCCGGCCATCGTCGATCGCTGGGACAGCAAGAGCCTGAGCATCGGTGCCGGTTACGGCAACTTCACCGGCAGCATCATCGGCCGCGTGGTCGACGTGCCGGGGAAGCCCGGCAAGTTCGAAGGCCTGGGCATCGGCCTGACCTGGCGTACCCCGTGGTCTGGCCAGCTGACCGTCGGCGCCGAGAACGTGATCAGCCGCGGCAAGAATCCATTCTCCCCGCGCAACGAAAGCAACGACGACGGCACCGTGCCGTACGTGCGTTACGAACAGGATCTCTGATCCCCTCAATCAGGTTCAGCAACGATATTCCCGAAGGCGCCGAAAGGCGCCTTTTTGCATCTGCGTGCCTGCCTCGCACTCGCATGAGCGGTATCGACCGTAGAGCGTATCGACATATTGGGATACATATCAATCGAAACTTTTTTCATCATTCCGTGTTAACAAACGAGGCAGATCAGCATGACCATACCGGCAACCCGTTGATTGGGCTGGGAAAAGCGCTTTTTTACCAAAATCACAGACTTCATTAACACAGCTTTAATTCTTGGCGAACGCCCGTTACTATCGGGTCAGCCTCGCGATTTGGGAGCGCTTTTTCGCTCCCCCGCCGGGCACTAACCCCAGCCAAGATTTCTTGGAGAGAGAGAGCCAATGAAACTCAAGTCCAGCCAGCTGCGTGACGCAGTTGTGATCGCGCTTGTCGCCGGTGCCACCACCGCGACGGCCCACGCCCAGGAAGCGACCAACCTCGACCGCATCGAGGTCACCGGTTCGCGCATCCGTCAGGTCGATACCGAAACCGCCCAGCCGGTGTTGAGCCTGAGCCGCGCCACCATCGAAAAGAGCGGCTTCAAGACGGTTGCTGACGTGCTGCAGAACATTTCTGCCGCCGGCAGCCCGGCCATCAGCCGTTCCGAACCGCTGTCCTCTGGTGAAATGGTCGGCGGCTACTACATCGACCTGCGCAACCTGGGTGCACAGCGCACCCTGATCCTGGTCGACGGCAAGCGCCTCGGCGCCAGCGTCAGCGGTTATCAGGACGTGTCGCAGATCCCGTCGGCGATCGTCGAGCGCATCGACGTGCTGAAGGACGGTGCTTCCTCGGTGTACGGTTCCGATGCCATGGCCGGCGTGATCAACATCATCACCCGCAAGAATTTCGAAGGCCTGGAAGTCAACGCCTACACCGGGCAGTACAGTGAAGGCGACGGCCAAAAGCAGAGCGCCGATTTCGTTGCCGGCTTCACCGGCGATCGCGGCTCGATCACCATCGGTGCCGAGTACTCCAACGAAAAGGCGGTGTGGGCAAAGGATCGCTGGTTCTCCGAATCGTCGCGCACCAATCGCCATCCGACCGCCGGCTGGACCTCGGTCAGCCAGTGGGGCTCGGTGTTCGACCCGACCGATCCGGACGCACCGTCGCTCACCCTCAATCGCGGCGGCAATCCTTACAACGCGGCGGACTTCCACGAAACCGACCTGACCCCGATCACCGGTGACGTAAGCAACTCCAACCAGCAGATGCAGCTGCTGACCCCGACAAAGCGTCGCAGCGTATTCGCCAACCTGCAGTACGACCTTACCGACAATGTCCGTTTCAGCGGTGACCTGCTGTACACCCGCCGCGAATCGGAAGCGCAGGTGGCCGGTTACCCACTGCAGTCCGAAGCCTACGCCAACCTCGGTTCCATCTGGTCGGCCAACAGCTACTACAACCCGTTCGGCCAGGATATGGCGTATGTCCGCCGTGGCTGGGAAGTGCCGCGCGTTTCCAACAACAAGCTGACGACGTTCCGCTTCAGCGGCGCGCTGCAGGGCTCGTTCCAGTTCAATGACAAGTACTTCGACTGGGAAGCCGGCTACCTCTACCAGAACTCCGAAAACAACCAGAGCCAGACCGGCAACTACAACGTCCTGGCTGCCAACGCCGCCACCGGGGCCTCGTTCTACAACCCGGCAACCGGCCGCGTGGAGTGCGGAACCGCAGCGGGCCTG
This sequence comes from Stenotrophomonas sp. T8, assembly GCF_051853085.1. Lineage (NCBI taxonomy): Bacteria > Pseudomonadati > Pseudomonadota > Gammaproteobacteria > Lysobacterales > Lysobacteraceae > Stenotrophomonas > Stenotrophomonas sp. T8. Next base: position 2,976,052 of record NZ_CP195329.1, read on the forward strand.
GCTGCGGGCACCAACCCGGCCTACGGCCCCGGCGCCGGCGGCTGCATCCCGTGGAACCCGGCCATTCCGTTCGGCCGCACCGGTGATGGCGGCTTGACCGGCAATCCGGACCTGCAGCAGTTCCTGTTCCCGACGACGCACAACGTCGGCGAAACCACGATGACGTCCTACTACGCCAACATTGCGGGTAGCATCCTGACCCTGCCGGCAGGCGACCTGGGCTTCGCACTGGGTTACGAGTACCGCGAGGAGAAGGGCAACTTCAATCCGGACGCGCTGTCGCAGTCGGGTTACTCCACCGACCTGGCGGCTGGCCCGACCGGCGGCAAGTACGACGTCAATGAAGTGTACCTGGAGCTGAACGTACCGATCCTGGCCGACCTGCCCGGTGCCAAGGAACTGAGCCTGAGCGCAGCCACCCGCTTCTCCGACTTCAGCACCTTCGGCAACACGACCAACAGCAAGTTCGGCCTGAAGTGGCGCCCGATCGATCAGCTGCTGGTTCGTGCGACCTACTCCGAAGGCTTCCGCGCGCCGACCATCGCCGACCTGTACGGCGGCAGCTCGCAGTCCTTCGAGTACTTCACCGATCCGTGCGATACCTCGTTCGGTCTGGCCGCAACCGATGCCGCCACGGCCCAGCGATGCGCTGCCGCCCTGGGTGCCCTGGCCCCGAACTTCCGCCAGCTGAAGCAGGGTTACGTCCCGGCTGAAGGCCCGGATGAGCAGAGCCCGGTGCCGTTCACCTCCGGCTCCAATCCGAACCTGACTCCGGAAACGTCCAAGTCCAAGACCGTTGGCCTGGTCTGGAGCCCGACCTTCGCCCCGGGCCTGAACCTGAGCCTGGACTGGTTCAACATCAAGATCGAGAACACGATCGTTTCCGATACCCCGACGGATCAGCTGAACGACTGCTACGTTCTGGGCATTGCTGAGCGCTGCAGCACCTTCACCCGTGACGCCACGCTCGGCTACGTCAACAACCTGACCTACGGCAGCCGCAATGCCGGCTTCATCGAAACCGAAGGCTTCGACTTCGATGCAAGCTACCGCTATGCGACCGACACCTGGGGCAGCTTCAACTTCAACCTGCAGAACACCTACGTCACCAAGAACGTTCTGAAGACGGCCAATGATGACTCCCCGGTGCAGATCTACAATGGCTTCGGCAGCAACTTCCGCCTGCGTTCGAACCTGACCGTTGGCTGGGAATTCGGCGACTTCGGCATCACCTGGGGCACCCGCTACTTCTCCAGCGTGAAGGAGCGTTGCTACTACGCCACCGAGTGCTCGCTGCCTGACTACGGCTCGCCGGATCCGGCTCGCAACCAGGCGCAGAACAAGCGCGGCGCCACCACCTTCCACGACGTCCAGTTCTCCTGGAACGCGCCGTGGAATGCGACCATCGCGGTCGGTGCACGCAATGTGTTCGACCACTACGGCCCGCAGATGTACTCGGCGCCGAACTCGCAGTACTCCTACTACGGCGGCTACGACATCGGTCGCCTGATCTACATGCAGTACAAGCAGAAGTTCTGATCGGGAACCTGATCAGCTGATGCAGCAACGGCCCCGAAAGGGGCCGTTGTTCTTTGTGCGCCATGGACGGGCGCTGGCCAGCGCACAACAAAAAAGGCCGCAGCATCGCTGCGGCCTTCCTTCGAGATCATTTCCGGGCGCTCATCCGTTCGGAATCAGCGTCTCGATCAGATGCTCGACGTACGCTTCGAAATCCTCGCGCGCCTGCTTGGGCTGCTGCAGCTGCAGCGACAACTGCAGGAAGCCGACATAAGCGGCGTACGCAAGGCGTGCGCGATGACGCGCATCGGTCGAGCTGAGGCCGGCCTGGCGGAACGAGGCGACCAGATAGTCGAGGCGACGCTGCGAGACCCGGTCGATCACCGGCCGCACCATCGGATGATCCAGCGCCTTCAGCAGCTCGCTGTAGATGATGTGCGGCTGCACTTCATGCGCCACCATCTGGAACAGCTGGCGCAGGCGCACGCGCGGATCCGGTACGTCTTCCAGGCTGCCGAACACCTGTTCCTGTTCGAACAGTTCCCAGCGTTCCAGCGCCGCCTGCAGCAATGCATCGCGCGAAGGGAAATGCCAGTAGAAACTGCCCTTGGTAACGCCGAGCCGCCGTGCCAGCGGCTCTACCGCGACGGCGCCGACACCTTGTTCAGCAATCAGATCGAGGGCCGCCTGGGCCCAGTCTTCGGCACTCAGGCGGCTGTTGCGGCCGGCGCGCGGTTCGCCGGCGGAAGCGTCAGGTTGATTCATGGACTGATTTAACCATACGCCGGGGTTCGTTGCAGTACGCGGTTGCGGCCGAAACCGTCGCAGGCCCGTCGGAAGGGTCCCTCCACGCGCGTTCTGCAACGCACCATACCGTGCAGTATTGACTTCCTCTCGAAGCTCTCCATACTAGCAAGTATGGTTATGTCCCCAACTCCAGCTGCGTTCCATGACCTGCGCCTGGACGCCGCCCATGGCGCCCGCCTGGCGGCGACCGTCAGCGACCATGGCCGGCGTGGCCGGGTCCTGTTTGCCCATGGCTTCGGCCAGACCCGCCACGCCTGGAATGCCACTGCCCGCGCACTGAACGCGGCCGGCCTGCAGACGCTGGCCTACGACGCCCGCGGCCATGGCGATTCCGACTGGAATGGCGCCGATCTGCCCTATCACGGCGAACAGTTCGCCGACGACCTGATCGTGTTGGCCGGCGAACAGCCGCGCCCGCCGGTGCTGGTTGCCGCTTCGATGGGTGGCCTGTTCGGCCTGCTTGCCGAATCGCGCTGGCCGGGCCTGTTCTCGGCCATGGTGCTGGTCGACATCACCCCGCGCTGGGATACCGCCGGTGTCGAGCGCATTCTCGCCTTCATGACCGCCCATCCCGACGGCTTCGCCTCGCTGACCCAGGCCGCCGACGTGATCTCGGCCTACATGCCGCACCGGCCGCGCAAATCCGAGCAGTCGCTGCGTGCGCTGCTGCGCGAGGACGGCCACGGGCGCTGGCGCTGGCATTGGGACCCGCGCCTGGTGGCCGAGCTGGCCCGCGACAGCGAACAGCACCAGGACGCACTGGCCGAGGCCGCACGCCAGGTGAAGTGCCCGCTGCTGCTGGTCAGCGGGGGCCGCAGCGACCTGGTCACGCCGCAGACCGTGGCCGAATTCCTGACGCTGGCGCCGCATGCGCGCCATGTACAGCTGCCGCAAGCGACCCACATGGTCGCCGGCGATGACAACGACGCCTTTACCGCTACTGTGTTGGACTATCTGGACGTGTTGCCCGCAGCGGACGCTGCGGCTTCGTCCGCCACAAACGAGCACGTCACCGGAGCACGCTCATGAGCATCGTTCTTCCCTTCCTCGCCTTGCTGCTGGCAGGCGCCTTCGTCGCCTACCACCGCATGCGGCTGGTTACCTGGACGCTGATCAGCGTGGCCCTGCTGGCCGCCTGCTGGTTCATTCCCTACGTCAACCAGACCGCCACCATCGTCGCTGCGGCGGTGCTGGCGGTGATCGCCGTGCCGCTGCTGCTGCCGTTCATCCGCAAGCCGCTGCTGACCAGCCCGATGATGAAGGTGTTCCGCAAGGTGCTGCCGCCGCTGTCGCAGACCGAGCGCATCGCGCTGGAAACCGGTTCGGTCGGTTTCGAGGGCGAACTGTTCACCGGTGATCCGGACTGGAACATCCTGCTCAACTACCCCAAGCCGCAGCTGACCGCTGAAGAACAGGCCTTCCTCGATGGCCCGGTGGAAGAGCTGTGCACGATGGTCAACGACTGGGAAATCACCCACGTCCACGCCGACCTGCCGCCGGAGCTGTGGGCCTTCATCAAGAAGAACAAGTTCTTCGGCATGATCATCCCGAAGGAGTACGGCGGCCTGGGCTTCTCCGCGCTGGCCCACCACAAGGTGATCCAGAAGCTGGCCTCGGTGTCCTCGGTGGTCAGCTCCACCGTCGGCGTGCCCAACTCGCTGGGCCCGGGTGAACTGCTGGTGCATTACGGCACCCAGGAACAGAAGGACCAGTACCTGCCGCGCCTGGCCGATGGCCGCGAAGTGCCCTGCTTCGGCCTGACCGGTCCGTTCGCCGGCTCCGACGCCACTTCGATCCCGGACTACGGCATCGTCTGCAAGGGCGAGTGGAACGGCGAGCAGGTGCTCGGCGTCAAGCTGACCTTCGACAAGCGCTACATCACCCTGGCCCCGGTCGCTTCGCTGATCGGCCTGGCCTTCCGCATGTACGACCCGGATGGCCTGATCGGCGATACCCGCGACATCGGCATCACCCTGGGCCTGCTGCCGCGTGACACCGCCGGCGTCGAAATCGGCCGTCGCCACTTCCCGCTGAACTCGACGTTCCAGAACGGTCCGATCCGCGGCAAGGACGTGTTCATTCCGCTGACCCAGCTGATCGGTGGCGCAGCCATGGCCGGCAAGGGCTGGAACATGCTCAACGAGTGCCTGGCCGTGGGCCGCTCGATCACCCTGCCGTCCACCGCCAGCGGCGGTGCCAAGGCTGGCGCCGCGGTGACCGGCGCCTATGCACGCATCCGCAAGCAGTTCGGCCTGTCGGTCGGCCGCTTCGAGGGCGTGGAAGAAGCGCTGGCCCGCATCGGCGGCAAGGCCTACAAGATCAGCGCGCTGTCGCAGGCCACTGCCGCCGCGGTCGATCGTGGTGACGTGCCGTCGGTGCCGTCGGCGATCGCCAAGTACCACTGCACCACCATGAGCCGCGAAGTGATCTCGGACATGATGGACGTGATCGGCGGCAAGGGCATCATCCTGGGGCCGCGCAACTTCGCCGGCCGCAGCTGGCAGGCCGCGCCGATCGCGATCACCGTGGAAGGCGCCAACATCATGACCCGCAGCCTGCTGATCTTCGGCCAGGGTGCGATCCTCTGCCACCCGTGGGTGCTCAAGGAAATGAAGGCCGCGCAGGATCCGGATACCCGTGCCGGCCTGCAGGAGTTCGACCGCAGCCTGTTCGGCCACATCCGCTTCGGCATCTCCAATGCCGTGCGTTCGTTCTGGTTCGGCCTGACCGGCGCGCGCTTCGGCGCCGCCCCCGGCGACGCCTACACCCGCCGCTACTTCCGCAAGCTGGACCGTTACTCGGCCAACCTGGCGCTGATGGCCGACATCTCGATGATGACCCTGGGCGGCAAGCTGAAGTTCAAGGAATCGCTGTCCGGCCGCCTGGGCGACGTGCTGAGCCATGTCTACATGACCAGCGCCATGCTCAAGCGCTACCACGACGAAGGTGCACCGCAGGCCGACCAGCCGCTGCTGGCCTGGGCCTTCCATGACAGCGTGCACAAGATCGAAGAGTCGCTGTCGGCCGCGCTGCGCAACTTCCCGATCCGTCCGATCGGCTGGCTGATGTGGGCGCTCATCTTCCCGTTGGGCCGTCGTGCCGAGGCTCCGGGTGATCGCTTGAGCCGCCGCGTCGCCGCCCTGCTGATGGCGCCGAATGAAGCCCGCGACCGTCTCGCCAATGGCGTGTTCCTGACCCCGTGCGAGAACAACCCGGGCGGCCGCATCAACAGTTACCTGAGCAAGGCGATCATGGCCGAGCCGGTGGAGCGCAAGTTCCTCAAGGCGCTGAAGAGCAAGGGCATCGAGGCGCTGGACTTCAAGGCGCAGCTGGACGAAGCCGTGGCCGAGGGCGTGATCACCCAGGACGAGCGCAGCCTGCTGGAAGAGCTGCGCACGCTGACCCTGGACACCATCACCGTGGACGACTTCGACACCCATGAACTGCGCGCGGCCAGCTACTACGACCGCCAGCGCAAGGATCCGCATTCGCAGGCGGCCTGATCGCCCGCGACACGCGTTGCCTTCGACGGCGGGCCTCGGCCCGCCGTCGCGTTATCCGCCGAACGGAATACCCCTCATGTCCACGCCCCTGCTCTCGCTTTACCAACGCCTGCAGCGCTGGCCCGCCGGCGCCTGGCTGTTCTCGCGCGCGGTGTGCCTCAAGGCCCCCTACTTCGCCAGCATCGCGCCACGCATCACCCGCCTGGAACACGGCCGCTGCGAAGGCACGCTGGCCGACCGCCGCAGAGTACGCAACCACATCGGCACGGTGCACGCGATCGCGATGTGCAACCTGGCCGAACTGACCGCCGGGCTGATGGTCGATGCATCGCTGCCGAAGGGCATGCGCTGGATCCCGAAGGGGATGCAGGTGCAGTACCTGGCCAAGGCGCGTGGCACGCTGCAGGCGGTGGCGTTGCCGGCACAACCGATTGTCGTTGCGGCCGAGGGCTATGCGCTGCCGGTGACGGTCAGCGTGCGCGACCGCGCGGGCACCGAGGTGTTCAGCGCGATCATCGACATGTGGATGTCGCCGGCCAAGTAAGTTCCCGCGAACGGCGCAGCCCCTCTTGGGTGGACGCGGAATGCGGTTTATCGGTGGGGCCGGAGGGGTGGGGCCAGGCGGGGACGCCGCAAGTACGTCCCTGTAGGCTTAGCCGCGCCATCCATGGCGCGGATACCCCGCCCGGCCCCACCCCTCCGGCCTCTGACAGATCTCTGCGGCGTCCACCCACGCAAGAGAAAAAAGAAGAGCAGAAGCAGAAGCGGCCCAATGGCCGCTTTTTTCCATGCGCACAGAACCCAACGAGCGCAGCGACCCGCTGTTGCTCTTGATCTTCTTTTTTTCTTCTCCGTGGGCTGGCCGCGCACGGAACCTGTCTGAGGCCGGGCGGGTTGGGTTCGCGGGGGTGTCCGCGGCATGGATGCCGCGGCCAAGCCTACACGGACGTACTTGCGGCGTCCCCCGCGAACCCAACCCGCCCGGCCAACCCCATGACAAGCTCTACGCGGCCAACCCACGAGGGGCCGCGCCGTTGGCTGGAATCTACGCTACCGCGCGAAACACCAACGCCAGGATCGCAGGCACCGCCTGGATCATGAAAATGCGGCGGCTGACGCTGTAGGCGCCATAGCACCCCGCCACCACCACGCAGGCCAGCGAGAACGTCACCAGCACTGGCTGATCGATCACCAGCCCCACCACGATGCCTGCTGCCAGGAAGCCGTTGTACAGGCCCTGGTTGGCCGCCAGGACGCGCGTGGTCGCCGCCTTCTCCGGCGTGTTGCGGAACGTCTTCAGGCCCAGCGGGCGGGTCCACAGGAACATCTCAAGCGCCAGGAAATAGACGTGCAGCAGTGCGACCAGCAAGGTCAGGGCGAGTGCGATCCAGTACATGGGCGGTTCCTTGGACAGGGATGGGGCTCGGAGCCCGGGAAATCATCGGTCGCGCGGCAGTTTCTTTTCTTCGCGCAGTACACCGAACGCGGCTGCGGTCATGCACGCGGCCACCAGCATGCCGCCGATGAACACTACGTGCGAGCCGAACAATGACAGGCCCTTGTGCACCCAGGCAAAGCTCAGGTCCGCACCGCGGTAGACCACGGTGTCGATCGCTGCGCCGGCCTTGTAGCGCCACTGCCGGTCCACGCGCGTGTAGATTGTCTCGCGCGCCGGCTTGGCCAGTGCGAATTCGCTGGCCCGGGTCATCACCTGCACTACCGCGACCATCAGCGGCATCGGCGAGGCCGCCAGCACCGAGAAGCCGATCAGGATCGCGAAACCGGGAATCAGCAGCGCCGGGGCGATGCCGTGCCGGGACAGCAACCAGCGGGTCAGGCCCAGCTGCATCAACAGCGCCAGCGCATTCACTGCCAAGTCGATGCGCGAGAAAAACGCGGTGCTGGCTGCGGGGTCAGTGAACGCCGCACGCACGATCGCAGCCTGCTCGTTGTAGAGCAGCGTCCCCACGCCCACCCCGAACACCACCATGATCGCCAGCCAGCGCAGCAGCGGCTCGCGCACGATCAACTTCAGGCCGTCCAGCACGCTGCCGCCCATCGGCTGCTCGCCGGACACCAGCTGCTGCTCGCGTTCGCGCAGCACCGCCCAGTGCCGCAGCCGCCAGATGCACAACAGGCACACGACCAGGAAAGCTGCGGAGACCAGCATCAGGTTGGCGATGCCCACGCTCTGCACCAGCGCACTGGTGATGATCGGACCAAGGAAGGCACCGACGGTGCCCGCCGCGCCAATGTATCCATAGAAGGCCCGGGCCTGCACATTGGAGAACACATCGGCCATGAAGCTCCAGAACACCGCCACCGCGAACAGGTTGAAGACGGTGATCCAGAAGAAGAAGGCCATGCCGCGGCCAGGCACGCCGCTGTCGAACATCATGTAGAAGCCCAGCAGGGTCACGATGAAGAACCCATACACCGCCGGCAGGAACACCCGTCGCGGGAAGCGGCTGACCAGCCAGCCGTACACCGGCTGCAGCACCAGCATGATCACGAACACGCAGGAGAACAGGAACTGCAGCACGAAGTCCTTCAACGCAATGCCGTGGCTGGCGAACCAGGCGATCAGCACGGGTGGGAACACCGTTTCCAGGTCTGCCGAGGCGGCCATGGCCTCACGCACCGGGCGCAGCACGTAGTAGCCGCTGAGCAGGCAGAAGAAGTACAGGAACGACCACCACAGCGCCGGCGACTCGCGCAGTGCCGACGCCAGGCCCTGCAGCGGCCCCTTGTTCCGTACCGCACTCACGCGGTGTCCCTCGCCTGAAGACGGCGGTTGGACAGCGGCATGGCAGGCTCCGGGGCGATGAAACGCGTACGTTAGCCAATGCACCGCAACATCGCCAGCGCGACGCGCCTTCCTGCGGGCGGATCGGCTCCGCTGATCGGCCCCGGATGACACGTTCCGATACATGCTTTCAGCACCTCAAATTCCAAATTTTTCAACGAGATGCGCATTCATCTTCGCTTTGTTTGTGCACAAGGGAAAAGCGGCGCTAGAATCGCCATCAGCAGTCGCGCACGGGTCCAACCGATGAAAAAGAACAGCCTGCGTCGCCCGATCCGTTCGGCGGCCACCGGTTTGCTGGGCATGCTGATGCCCGTTGCCTTGTCCACCACCGCGCAGACACCGCCGGCATTGCCGCCGATGCCGACCAACATCGAATCCGCTGCCGGTCCCACTGTCGCCCACACCCAGCCGGCGGCCTACCGCACCGGCCTGGTGCCGCGCGTGCAGGCCCCGGCGCCCGGCTTCAACGTCGCCAACATCGAATCGATGGCGCAGCAGCTCACCTATGGCGAACGCGTGCCGGGCATGGCCGTGGCGATCGTGCAGGGCGGCCGTATCCTCAGCGCGCGCGGCTATGGCGTCACCGACGTCAACAATCCGCTGCCGGTCGATGCGCACACCGTGTTCCGCCTGGCTTCGCTGTCCAAGGCCTTCGCCGGCACCATGGCCGGCCTGCTGGTCAACGACGGCACGCTGCGCTGGGACAGCAAGGTCACCGACTACGTGCCGGGCTTCCGCCTCAATTCGCCCGAAGCCACCGACCGCCTGACCGTGGCCGACGTGCTCAGCCATCGCGTCGGCCTGCCGTACAACGCCTACGACCGCGACATCGAGGGCAACGCCGAGTACTACGCGCTGACCCAGAAACTGGCCAACACCAGCCTGAAGTGCCTGCCGGGCGACTGCTATGCCTACCAGAACGTGGCCTTCAGCCTGATCGGCGATGTCGTCTACGCGGCCTCCGGCAGTTTCTACGAGCAGTCGGTCGAGCGCCGCATCTTCAAGCCGCTGGGCATGAACGATGCGAGCCTCGGCCTGGCCGGCATCCAGGCCAGCTCGCGCTGGGCGCGTCCTCACGTGCGCAGCCGCAACGGCTGGGTCTCGCTGACGCCGAAGCCGACCTACTACCGGGTCGCCCCGGCGGCCGGCGTCAATGCCAGCGCCAGCGACATGGCGCAGTGGCTGCTCGCCCACACCGGCCACCGCCCCGACGTGCTGCCGGCACCGCTGCTGGCCACCCTGCATTCGAGCCTGATCAGCACCCCCGGCGAGATGCGTTCGGGCTGGCGCCGCGAGCGCCTGCACTCGGCCGGCTACGCCCTGGGCTGGCGCACCTTCGACTACGCCGGCCACGACGTGGTGTTCCATGCCGGTGCCGTGCAGGGCTATCGCGGCCTGGTCGCGCTGGTGCCGGAACGCGATCTGGGCATCGCCATCATGTGGAATGGCGAAAGCAGCCTGCCCAGCGGCCTGCTGCCGACCGTGCTCGACTCCGCGCTCGGCCTGCCGGCGCAGCGCTGGCTGGACGTGGACACCGACTTCGGCAGCGACAACCTGATGGCCGAGGGCGCCAGCCCGGCGCAGCAGGACAAGCGCAAGGGCAAGGGCGCCTCGGGCAATCGTGCGGTGGCGTCGCCGCGCTGATCAGGCGGGCTCGATCGTGTGTGCGAAGGGCGGCCTGCGGGCCGCCCTTTTTGTTGGCTCGACTCTACAGATGCAAAGAGCAGTTCCGCGGCGCTAGTGCGCGAAGTAGTGCATGCCGCCGTCCACCGGAATCACCGCGCCTGTGATGTAGCCGGCCAGCGGCGAGGACAGGAAGGCCACCAGTGGCGCCACTTCCTCGGGTTCACCGAAGCGTCCGATCGGGATATTGCTGGCGATGAACGCACGCCGGCTTTCCTCGGTGGGATGCAGGCGTTCCAGGATCTGCGCGCTGTTGATGCGCCCCGGTGCAATCGCATTCACCGTAATGCCCTGCCCGGCCACCTCCGACGACAGCCCCTTGCTCCACAGATGCAGCGCCGCCTTCGCCGCAGTGGCCGCGTTCACCGCACGCGGTTCCATCGAACCGCTGAAGTTGATCACCCGCCCCCATGCCTGCGCCTGCATGCCAGGCAACAGCGCCTGGGTCATCCGCCGCGCAGCGGAAAAGTTCAGGGCGATCGCTTCCTCCCAGACATCATCATCGGCATCGACGGTGGTCGGCCGGGAGCCACCTGCGGCGTTGACCAGGATGTCGACGCGTTGCAATGCGTCCCGGGATGCCTGCGCGATGTACCGGACGTCACCGGCCACGGTGACATCGCCGGCCACGATGACCGGTGCCACGCCGCCTTCGGCTTCGATCCGCGCCGCCAGCGCCTGCAGGGGTGCCCGCTGCCGTGACGTGATGGCAACGCGCACGCCCTGGGCCGCCAGCTGCCTGGCGACGGCGGCACCGATGCCGCTGGCCGCGCCCGTCACCAAAGCGGTACGGCCTGCAAGATTCAAGTCCATGGTGTTCTCCTGTCCGCATGGCCGGCCAATCCAGCCCTTGCACGACATGCTGTTTGATCACCCCTGATTGATAAACTCCGCGCAGGTTTCAGCATTTAACACCCGGGGTGTCAGATGAACCTGCTGGAAAGCATGCGGGTCTACGTGCTGATCGTGGACAAGGGCAGCCTCAGTGCGGCAGCTGCGGCGATGAACATCTCCGCGACGATGGCCGGCAAGCATCTGCGTGCATTGGAAGCACGGCTGGGCATGCAGCTGTTGAGCCGAACCACCCGGCGCCAGCACACGACCCCGTTCGGCCAGGATTACTACACGCGCTGCCGGGAGATCCTGCGCCTGGTGGACGAAACCGATGCGCAGGCGCAGCACCAGCACCTGGCACCGGCGGGCACGCTGCGCATCAGTGCACCAGTGATCTTCGGTACGCATGCGCTGGTACCGGCACTGGCCGAGTACATGGCGCGCCATCCGGATGTCCGGGTCGAAGCGACGCTGACCGATCGCGTGGTCGACCTTGCCGAAGAGGGCTTCGAAGCGGCGCTGCGGATCGGCACGCTGGCCGACAGCAGCGTGCTGGTGGCACGAGCCCTGGCCCCTTATCGCCTGATGATGTGCGCCTCGCCGGCGTATCTGGCCAGGCATGGCACGCCACACAGCGTGCATGCACTTGCCGGCCATCAATGCCTGTCGTTCGAACCGAGTGCACTTGCGCAGTGGCTGCAGGACGACGCTGGCGAGCTCGACCACGTGCCCGACGGCCGACTGCAGATCAACAATGGCGAAGCGCTGCGTTCGGCGGCGCTGCTTGGCCTGGGCATCGTCCTGCAGTCGACGCTGCTGCTGGCAGCCGATGTCGAGGCTGGACGACTTGTGCAGCTGCTCCCAGGGCACGGCCAGGCCGGTCGGCCGATGCACGTGGTCTATGCGCACGACCGTTACCACTCCACCCGCCTGCGCAGCTTCCTCGACTTCCTGGTGGAACGATTCCCGCCGGTAGTCACCCCACCAGGCGATCGAAGCCGCCCATAAAAAAACCCCCTCCCCGCTGGGCAGCCAGGGAAGGGGGTTTCAGGATGCGGCTATCGGGAAGTACTTAGATCAGCGGCGCCGGGGTTGCCGGCAGAGCGACCGGAGCGGCCTTCTTCTTGCGGGCGGCCGGCTTGCGCTTGGCAACCTTCTTCGCTGCCTTCTTCGGGGCAGCCTTCTTGGTAGCCTTCTTCGCGGTCTTCTTTACTGCCTTCTTGGCGGTCTTCTTGACGGCCTTCTTGGCAGTCGCCTTCTTTGCGACCTTCTTGGCCGGCTTGCGGGCCGTAGCCTTCTTGGCAGTCTTCTTGGTGGCCTTCTTGGCCGCCTTCTTCGCGGTCTTCTTGACGGCCTTCTTGGCAGTGGACTTCTTGGCGACCTTCTTCGCCGCCTTCTTCACTGCCTTCTTCGCAGTGGTCTTCTTGGCGACCTTCTTCGCCGCCTTCTTCACTGCCTTCTTGGCAGTCGCCTTCTTCGCGACCTTCTTCACTGCCTTCTTGGCAGCGGCCTTCTTCGCGACCTTCTTCACCGCTTTCTTGGCGGCGGGCTTCTTCTTCGCAGCTTTCTTGGTTGCCATGGGATGGCTCCTCGTCAGTGATAGGGAGTTGAAACGCCCAGTTGGATCAAACCCGCGGATGCTGCGTGCGGGGACCGCCGGCGCGTCAGGCGCGCCGTTACGGATGCGGCGATGCCCGCCTCGATCGGCGGAGCGGACATCGGAACGGGAGGTGCCTTGCATTTCTCCGGGGGAAGCGGGGCCGTGTCCACCGTCATCAGGGTCGCGGTGGTCTTGAAGGGGCTGCTTCGCATCGGACGATTGATTCTGCGCACTCGGTTGGGCAGGCAAGGTCTGCTGAGGCGAAACCTAATCACGGTTTTTTTTACTGTCAACAACCCCCGCGAAAAATTTTCACATCCGCGCCTTTCCGAGCGCCGTCGGCGCCACTGCTCTACGCGGCCCGCGATGGCGGTTGAAGCATCGCGCAAGCGTGCTGCATGCACCGGCATCGATGCATACGTTGAACAAAAAACACTTGAAATAAGCACTCCGCGCATTTAGACACAGACTCGCAACGGCATCGCGCGTGCGACGTCGATGGTCACCGGCGCCGCCACCAACGCCAGCACAACGGCGCCGCAACAGGGGGCGAAAAGTTTTCACATCCGAGTGCGTCGGCGCGGGGCTGAAACGCGGATTTGCGCAAAACTGCGCACGCCCATCGGCACCGTTCGCCTGTCGGCTGATGCCACGCCGAGGGTGCGCAGCGAACCCCGCGTCATGAGTCCGGTGCAGTCGCCAAAACAAAAACGGCCACCCGAAGGTGGCCGTTCCAGAATCCGGAAACGACGACTCAGTGGTCTTCGTTCTCCAGGGCTTCGGCGTACGCGTCCGGATCCAGCAGCTCGTTGACCTCATCGGCGTTGGTCAGTTCGACCACGAACATCCAGCCTTCGCCGTAGGCATCTTCGTTGATGGTTTCCGGCTTGTCGGACAGGGCCGAGTTGACCTCGACGACCTTGCCGCTGATCGGGCTGTAGACGTCCGAGGCGGCCTTCACCGACTCGACGACGGCGATCTGCTCGCCGGCCTTGGCGTCGGCGCCGACTTCCGGCAGTTCGACGTAGACCAGGTCACCCAGCAGGCCCTGGGCGTGGTCGGAAATACCGACGGTGACGCGGCCATTGCCTTCGACACGGGCCCACTCATGGGACTTGAGGAACTTGAGGTCGCCGGGGATCTCGCTCATGGGACTGCTCCAGAGATATGCAGGGGTGGAAAAAACGGGGCTAGTGTAACCAACCGGCCACCACTGCTGTCAGTGACGACCGGCACGTACGGATCAGGCGTCGGCGAGCACGCCGGGCTGCGCCTGGCCTTCCCGAACGAACGGGAACTTGACCACCCGCACCGGCACCTGACGGCCACGGATGTCGACGGTGACCTCGCCGAGTTCACCGGCCGGCACGCGGGCGAAGGCGATGCCCTTGGCCAGCGTCGGCGAGAAGGTGCCGGACAGGATCTCGCCCTGGCCGCTGGCCGTGGTGACCGTCTGGCCATGGCGCAGCACGCCCTTCTCGTCCATCACCAGGCCGATCATCTGGCGCGCGGTGCCGGCGCTCTTCTGCGCCTCCAGCACGTCGCGGCCGATGAAGTCGCGGCCTTCGTCCAGCGACACGGTCCAGGCCAGCGCCGCTTCGTAGGGGCTGATCTCTTCGTCCATGTCCTGGCCGTACAGGTTCATGCCAGCTTCCAGGCGCAGGGTGTCGCGCGCGCCAAGGCCGGCCGGCTTCACGCCCGCCGCCAGCAGGCGGTTCCAGAAGGCGACCACGGCGTCCTGCGGAAGCAGGATCTCGAAACCATCTTCACCGGTGTAGCCGGTGCGCGCGACGAACAGCTCGACGCCGTCATCGGACTGCACCTGCAGGGCGGCGAAGCGGCCCAGCTTGGTCAACGCTGCGCGGTCGGCTTCGCGGGCCAGGCCGATCACGATGTCGCGCGCCTGCGGGCCCTGCACGGCGAGGATGGCCAGGTCCGGGCGCTGCTCGACGGCGACGCCGAACGGCGCAGCCTGCTCGCGCAGCCAGGCCAGGTCCTTCTCGCGGGTAGAGGCATTGACCACCATGCGGAAGAAGTCGTCGCCCAGGTAGTAGACGATCAGGTCGTCGATGACGCCGCCGCGCGGATTCAGCATGCACGAGTACAGTGCCTTGCCGGTCACCTTCAGCTTGTCGACCGAGTTGGCCAGCAGGCGGCGCAGGAACGGCTTGACCTGGTCACCGCGCAGGTCGACCACCGTCATGTGGCTGACGTCGAACACGCCGGACTCACGGCGCACCAGATGGTGCTCGTCCAGCTGCGAGCCGTAGTGGATGGGCATGTCCCAACCCCCGAAATCGACCATCTTGGCGCCAAGGGCGCGGTGGGTATCGTTGAGCAGCGTCTTCTGGGTCATGACCGGGTCCGGCAGCAGAGGAAACAGGAAACCCCATTATCCCAGATCGGTCGCCCGCAGGCGTGCCGCAGCGCAGCGGTTCATGCAAGCGGAAGTGCAACCCGCCCCACCCTTTCCTCTGCCGGCGAGGCAATGCCCGCAAAGCGCCGCAGCCGCCCGCTACAGGCGCACCCGCCCACGCAGGATGTCGAGGAACATCACCCAGTCACCCATGAACGAGTACAGCGGATGGCGGAACGTCGCCGGTCTGTTCTTCTCGAAGAAAAAATGGCCGACCCAGGCGAACCCGTAGCCGCAGAACAGGGCGCCGAGCAGGAACAGCGGCTGGCCGCGCAGCAAGGCAGTGGCGACCAGCAGCAGGACCCCGCAACTGCCGATGAAGTGCAGCCGCCGCGATACCGGGTGGCGGTGTTCGCTGAGATAGAACGGATAGAACTCGCGGAAGCTGGCGAAGCGGGACATGAGCAGGCTCGGGGAACCAGGGTCGCCCACATCATGCGCCATCGCTGACCTTGTAGAGCCGAGCCATGCTCGGCTTGCGCGCGCCAGCGCGGTCGGAAGGAGAGCAGCCGAGCATGGCTCGGCTCTACACCGATGAGGTGCGCGGCCCGAACATGATCACCGCCATGCCGGCCAGGCACAGCGCTGCGCCCAGCAGGTCCCAGCGGCTGGGACGAATGCCATCGACCAGCCACAGCCAGAACAGCGCGGTGCCGATGTAGACGCCACCGTAGGCGGCATAGACCCGTCCACTGGCCGTCGGGTGCAGGGTCAGCAGCCAGGCGAACAGGGCCAGGCTGGCCGCCGCCGGCAGCAGCAGCCAGACGCTGCCTCCCTTGCGCAGCCACAACCATGGCAGGTAGCAGCCAACGATCTCGGCCAGCGCGGTCAGCAGGAACAGGCCAAGCGTTTTCACGCCTTCTCTGCTGCCTTGGCCTGCTGCCACAGTGCTTCCTGCGCATCCAGGTCCAGTTCGGCCAACGCCTCCCCCTGTGCGTCGGCCTGCGCTTCCATCGCGCGGAAGCGACGCTCGAACTTGTGGTTGGCACCGCGCAGTGCAGCGCCCAGATCGATATCGGCATGACGCGCCAGGTTCGCGCAGACGAACAGCAGGTCGCCCAGTTCTTCCTGCAGGCGCGCCTTGTTGCCCGCGACATCGCCGCGTTCGAACTCCTCGCGCAGCTCCTGCAGCTCCTCGGCGGCCTTGTCCAGCACCGGCAGCGGACCCGGCCAGTCGAAACCGACCTTGGCTGCGCGCGACTGCAGCTTCACCGCCCGCTGCCATTCCGGCAGGCCGCGCGAGATACCGGCCAGTGCGGAGGTGTCCTGCTCGCCCTTGGCGGCACGCTCGGCGCGCTTGATCGCCTCCCAGTTGCGCGTCACCCCGTCGGCATCGTCCACGCTGACATCGGCGAACACGTGCGGGTGACGGCGCTGCATCTTGTCGCTGATCGCACGGGCGACCTCGGCGAAGGCAAACGCCCCCTGCTCCTCGGCCATGCGTGCGTGGAACACCACCTGCAGCAGCAGGTCGCCAAGCTCGTCGCAGAGATCGTCCAGGTCGCCGCGGTCGATCGCATCGGCGACCTCGTAGGCTTCTTCGATGGTGTAGGGGGCGATGGTCGCGAAGTTCTGCTCCAGATCCCACGGGCAGCCTCCCTGCGGGTCGCGCAGCCGCGCCATGATCGCCAGCAGGCGCTCCAGTTCGTTGCTTGCGGCGCTGCCAGTGGTGGGGGTGTCGTGCGCGCTCATGCGGCCTCCAGGATCAGTCGGACAACCAGTCGCGCCACGGCAGGCTGGTATCACCAAGGGCAATGAAATCGCCGTTCAACAGGGTCTCGCGGCGGTTGTAGCGGAACGGCTTGCCGGTCGCCGCCGACAGCACCGCGCCGCCGGCGGCATGCAGCACGCACTGGCCGGCGGCCGTATCCCATTCGGAGGTCGGGCCCAGCCGCGGATAGACATCCAGGCCGCCTTCGGCGATCCGGCAGAATTTCAGCGACGAGCCCTGCGCGATGGTCTCGATGCGGCCCATGCGCGCCAGCAGCGCCTCGGTTTCCGGCGAACGGTGCGAGCGGCTGGCGGCAACGCGCAGCGGAGCCGTGGCCGGTGTGCGGGTGCGCAGCACGGTGTCATGCAGGCCCTGCCGCCGATAGGCCAGTTCGCCGCGCATGGCATGCCAGACAATGCCGGTGACCGGCGCCAGCACCACGCCGAATGCCGGCGCGCCCTGGTAGATCAAGGCGATGTTGACGCTGAATTCGCCGTTGCGCTTGACGAACTCGCGGGTACCGTCGAGCGGATCCACCAGCCAGTAAGCGCCCCAATGGCGGCGATGCTCCCAGCCCACCTGCGCCGATTCCTCGGACAGGATCGGCAGGTCCGGTGTCAGCTGCTGCAGGCCCAGCTCAATGACCTGGTTGGCCGCCAGGTCGGCCGCGGTGACCGGGCTGTTGTCGTCCTTGATCTGGACCTCGAAGCCATCGGCATACACCTGCATGATGGCTTGGCCGGCCTGCTGGGCGATGGCGATGGCGGTCTCGCGCAGGTCCGTCGTCAGCTTGATCATCGCGTTCCCTGCAGCCACTGGCGGGCAATGAACAGCGCCGCCAGCGAGCGTCCCTCGGAGAAGTCCTCGCGCAACATCAGCTGGTCCAGTTCGGCCAGCTTCCACGGCACCACTTCCAGTTCTTCCGGCTCGTCGCCGGCCAGTTTTTCCGGGTACAGGTCGCGCGCCACCACCAGCCACGACTGGTGGCTCATGTAGGTCGGGGCCAGTGTCATCGCGCGCAGCACGTCGACCCGGCGCGCACCATAACCAGCCTCTTCCTTCAGTTCGCGGTCGGCAGCCTGCTCGGGGGTCTCGCCGGCGTCGATCCTGCCCTTCACCAGCCCCAGTTCGTAACGATGCATGCCGGCGGCGTATTCACGCACCAGCAGCACGGTTTCATCGTCGAGCATCGGCACCACCACCACCGCACCGTGGCCACGGCTGACCAGGCGCTCGAAACGGCGACGTTCACCGTTGGAGAACTCCAGGTCCAGATGCTGGCGCTGGAAGGGGCCGTTCTCCTCATCGGTGATCCGATGGATGATCGGCAAGCGACGGCCGGCACGGTCATCGTTCATGCGGAATCTCCGCGGCGACCGGCGGCTGCGCCGGGGCCGATAGAATGTGCAGGCAGCAACATGTTCATGAGCCCGAAATGCTAGCAGACCCGACCCCCTCCCCGCTGGCCCGCCACTGGCGGCAGCGCGACCTGCAGGTGCTGTGGCACCCGTGCACGCAGATGCGTGAGCATCCGGACACCCTGCCGCTGGTGCCGATCGCCCGTGGCGAAGGCGCGTGGCTGATCGACCACGACGGCCACCGCTACCTGGACGCCGTCAGCAGCTGGTGGACCAACCTGTTCGGTCATGCCGAACCGCGCATCGGCGGTGCCATTGCCACCCAGGCCACGCAGCTGGAACAGGTGATGCTGGCCGGCTTCAGCCATGAGCCGGCCATCACCCTGGCCGAACGCCTGCTGGCATTGGCACCACGCCAGCCCGGCCGCGAGCCGCTGGCCAAAGTGTTCTACGCCGACAACGGCTCGGCCGGCGTGGAAGTGGCGCTGAAGATGGCCTTCCAGTATTTCCAGAACCGTGGGGAGCCGCGGCGCACGCGTTTCATTGCACTGGAAAACGGCTACCACGGCGAGACCCTGGGCGCGCTGGCGCTGGGTGACATCCCGCTGTATCGCCGCGTCTATGCGCCGCTGCTGGCCGAAGCGCTGTTCGCGCCGTCGCCCGATGCCTACCTGGCCGAACCCGGCCAGAGCGCGGCCGACCGCGCGCGGCAGGCTGCCGACGGCCTGGCCACGCTGTTCGACCAGCATCCGGGCGAGATCTGCGCGGTGATCCTGGAACCACGCCTGCAGTGTGCCGGCGGCATGCGCATGCATGACCCGGTCTATCTGCAGCGCGTGCGCGAACTGTGCGATGCCCATGGCGCGTTCATGATCGCCGACGAGATCGCCACCGGCTTCGGCCGCACCGGCACCCTGTTCGCCTGCGAGCAGGCAGGGGTGATGCCGGACCTGATGTGCCTTTCCAAGGGCCTGACCGGTGGCTTCCTGCCGCTGGCCGCCGTGCTGGCCACGCAGGCGCTGTACGACGCCTTCCTCGACGACTCGCGCGAGCGCGCCTTCCTGCATTCGCACAGCTACACCGGCAATCCGCTGGCCTGCGCGGCGGCACTGGCGACGCTGGACATCTTCCGCGACGACGATGTGATCGCCCGCAACCGGGGCATCGCGTCGGTGATGGGCACGCTGGCGGCGCCATTTTCCGACCATCCGCACGTGGCCGACGTGCGCCAGGCCGGCATGGTGGTGGCGTTCGAGCTGTCGCGCGACGGCAACAGGCGCACGCCGTTCGACCCGGGCCTGCGGCTGGGCCTGCACGCTTACAAGGCCGCCCTCAAGCGCGGCGTGGTGCTGCGCCCGCTGGGCGACGTGCTGTACTGGATGCCACCCTATTGCGTGGATGACGAACAACTGGAGCTGCTGGCACACACCACGCTGGCGGCCATCGACGAGGCGATTGCATGCGCGTGACCCGCTGCCCCATCGACCTGGCGCTGCACAGCGGCCAGACCGTGACCCTGCCGGAAGAGACGGCCAACCACCTGGTGCGGGTGATGCGCCTGCGCGAGGGAGACACCTGCGTGCTGTTCAACGGCGACGGCCATGACTACAGCGCCACGCTGACCGTGGCCGGCAAGCGCGAAGTGCAGGTGCGCATCGATGCTGTGCAGGCCATCGATAATGAATCACCGCTGGCGATCACCCTGCTGCAGGGCATCGCCCGTGGCGAGAAGATGGACCTGATCCTGCAGAAGGCCACCGAACTGGGCGTGGCGGCGATCATTCCGGTCAACGCCGAGCGCACCGAGGTGAAGCTCGATGCCGCGCGCGCCGAGAAGCGCGTGGCGCACTGGAACAACGTGGTGACGTCGGCCTGCGGCCAGTCCGGGCGTGCGCGCATTCCGCAGGTGGGGCCTCCGCTGTCGCTGGCGCAGGCCGCGGCGGCGCTGCCGGCCGATACGCTGCGGCTGACCCTGGATCCGCGGGGCGCACATCGCCTGTCGACGCTGACGGCCGCTCCGGCAGGGGGCGTCGTGCTCGCGATCGGCCCGGAAGGGGGCTGGTCGCCGCGCGACCGCGACCAGCTGGCGGCGGCAGGGTTCCAGGGACTGCAGCTGGGCCCGCGGATCCTGCGCACGGAAACGGCCGGGCTGGCCGCGGTCGCGGCGTTGCAGGCGCGGTTGGGCGACCTGGGATAAGACAGGTTCGTGGTAGTGCCGGCCGCTGGCCGGCATCCACGGGATCATGAGGTTGCCGGCCAGCGGCCGGCACTACCGGTCTGGTGGATCAGGCGGCGAGCGAATCCAGCGCCGCTTCCAACGCGTCCAGGTTCGGCAGCAGCGCACTCTGCTCACCCAACAGCACGCGCATGTGCACGGTCTGCGGCAGGGTTTCTTCGGAGGCGTCGGCCAGCAGGCCATCGCGTGGCACCGAGATCAGCTGCGGGAAGTTCTGCGTCAGCAGCGCGTAGTACGGGCGCTGCGCGTTGCCGCTGAGGGACTTCAGCACCACCACCTTGTTGTGGCCGGCCACGGTCTCTTCGCCCAGCCCCGAAAGGCGCGCGAACGACACCAGCGGCACCTGCCAGCCGTGCCAGCCGATCTCGCCTACCAGCCAGCGCGGCGCATCGGAGACCGGCTGCACCGGCACGCGCGACATCATTTCGGCCACGGTGGCATTGGGCAGCAGCACGCGCTCGTTGCCGGCCTGGATCAGGACGCCGCGGATTTCGTCATTGCTGGCATAGCTCATGGTGCGTCTCCGTTGTCGTCCTGCTCACCCCAGCGCGCGGCAATTGCCTGCGCCAGTTCCTGCGGTTCACCGGCCACCATGCCGGCAGCCACCACGGCGGTGGCCGCCGCCGGGTCATAGCAGCCCTCGCCCACCTGCCCGGCCACCCACGCACCGGCGGCCGCCAGGTCCAGCGCCGGGCCTACGTGGGCCAGGTCGGCACCGCTGAGCAGCACCAGTGCGGTGTGTTCGGCCGGCAGCGAAGCGAGCGAAATACCGTTGGCATCGCTCTGGAAATGCAGGCCATCGCTGGCCGCGCGCACGCCGATATCATCGGCCAGCACGTGCACCTCGCCCGGCACCGCGTGCTGGCCGGCCTCGGCCAGCTGCACCGGCAACGGCGAAACACGGGACATCTGCTTGACCAGGTTGCCGTAGCGGCCACCATCCAGACGCATGTGCACCAACACCGGCACGCTCAACGACGCAGGCAGTGCGCCGAGCAGGCGACGCAACGCATCCGGGCCACCGATGCCGGCCAGCACCAGCAGCGATGCGGCACGCGCACCGGCCGGGGCGGCGGCATCCAGATCGACCAGGCTCAAATGATCGGTATCGAACGAGGGCTGCGGCGCGACGACCGGCGCCACGGCTTCTGCCGATACAGGTGCTTCGATCGATTCCTCGACCAGCGACCAGGCGGTGTGATCGAAGGAGACCGGCGGTGTCGCGGGCGCCGCCGGTTCGGCCAGTGCCTGCGGCGCCGAAGGCGGATCCAGAGGCTCGGGCACGACCGGCTGCAGCGCCGCCAGGGCCTGCTCCAGCGCGATCGGTTCGTGCAGGTCTGCCGGTGGCGAATACAGGCCGTCGGCCGGAACGTCATCGGCCCAGCTCAGCGCCTGTTCCAGGTGCGTGCGCAGGGCTTCTTCCTGCGGCGCCGGCGCGGGCGCCGGATGACCAGGCTCCAGCTGCAGGCTGGGCTCTTCTTCGGCGCCCGGCGGCAACACCTGCTGGTGGCCGTGCAGCTTGGCGGCCAGGTGGCGCCCCCAACGTTGCGCCTCCCAGCCGTCGCGGCGGGCGGCCAGCTCAGCCTCATCGAACACCAGGGTCAGCCCCGGTGCCGAGAGCGCGGATTCCAACCGTTCCAGTGCGTCCTCGATGGCAGCTTCCAGCGCGATCACCACGAACTGCGGATCCGCGGCCTGCAGGACCTGCGGCTCCAGGCCGTTCGGATCATCTTCCAGGACCAGCTGTACATCGGCATGCGCCAGTGCCTCGCGCAGGCGTTCACGCGCCGCACCGGGGCGGGCCAGCAGGGCGACGGCCGGGGCCGGATGGGTTTCACTCACGGACACGGGCGATCCCCAGCAGGTCGTACACGTTACGCATCAGGTCCAGTTCCTGGTACGGCTTGCCCAGATAACGCTGGACACCGATCTCGAAGGCACGCTGGCGGTGCTTGTCGCCGCTGCGCGAGGTGATCATCACGATCGGCACATCCCTGTAGCGCGGATCGGCACGCATCACAGTGGCCAGCTCGTAGCCGTCCATGCGCGGCATCTCGATGTCCAGCAACATCAGGTCCGGCACGCGCTCTTCCAACCGCTCCAGTGCTTCCACGCCATCGCGGGCGACACTGACTTCGAAGTTGTGGCGCTCGAGGATGCGGCCGGTCACCTTGCGCATGGTCAGCGAGTCATCGACCACCATCACCAGCGGCACCTGGCGTTCGTCGCGCGGTGCATTGGCCAGCACCGGTGCCGTCGGATTGGCCAGGAAGCGGCGCACCAGCGGCGCGACGTCCAGGATCACCACCACGCGGCCATCGCCGGTGATGGTGGCACCGTAGATGCCCGGTACCGATGCGATCTGCAGGCCGACCGGCTTGACCACGATTTCGCGGTTGCCCAGCACCTGGTCGATCGCCACGGCTGCACGCAGGTCACCGGCACGGACCAGCAACAGCGGCACCTGGTCCTGGCCATCGGCACGCGCCGGGGCCTGCCCGACCAGGCTGCCGAGGTCATACAACGGATAGTCTTCGCCGCTGTAGCGGTAGCTGCTGTCGGCGGCCTCGAAACGTTCGCGCGACAGGCGGCCGATACCGCTGACCGAGGCCACCGGCACGGCGAAGGTGGTCTCGCCGATCTGCACGAACACCGCCTGGGTGACGGCCAGCGTCTGCGGCAGGCGCAGGGTGAAGCGCACGCCCTGGCCGCGCACCGACTGGATGTCGACCGAGCCGCCCAGCTGGCGCACTTCGTTGCGCACCACGTCCATGCCCACGCCACGACCGGCCAGCTGGCTGACCTGGTCGGCGGTGGAGAAACCGGAGGCGAAAATCAGGTTGTCCAGTTCCTGATCGTTCGGCTGCGCGTCGGCGGCCAACAGGCCACGGTCGATGGCGCGGCGGCGGATCGCTTCGCGATCGAGGCCGGCACCGTCATCGGCCACTTCCAGCACGATTTCCGAGCCTTCACGGTGCAGGCGGATGGCAACTTCGCCCTCTTCCGGCTTGCCGGCGGCGCGGCGCTGTTCCGGCGCTTCCAGGCCATGGGCCACCGAGTTGCGCAGCATGTGTTCCAGCGGCGCGACCATGCGGTCGAGAACATTGCGGTCCAGTTCGCCGTGGGTGCCTTCCAGGGTCAGGTGCACCTGCTTGCCGGTATCCATGCCGGACTGGCGGACCACGCGGCGCAGGCGCGGCACCAGGCCATCGAACGGCACCATGCGCGCGCGCATCAGGCCGTCCTGCAGCTCGGAGCTGACGCGCGACTGTTGTTGCAGCAGCGAATCGTACTGGCGCGACAGATCGTCCAGTACCCCTTGCAGGCCGCCAAGGTCGGCCGCCGATTCGTTCAGCGCACGGCTGAGCTGCTGCAGCGTGGAGAAGCGGTCCAGCTCCAGCGGATCGAACTTCTGGTCTGCCTGGTCCTGCTCACGCTGGTAGCGGGCGACGATCTGCGCTTCGGTTTCCAGGTCGAGCCGGCGCAGCTGGTCGCGCAGTCGCGCATTGGTGCGCTCCAGCTCGCCCATCGCACCACGGAACGCGCCGAGCTGCTGCTCGAGGCGCGAGCGGTAGATCGCTACTTCACCGGCATGGTTGACCAGGCGGTCGAGCAGATCCGCGCGCACGCGCACCTGTTCCTGCTGCGGGCGTGCCAGCGGATCTTCATCGACCACGCCTTCGGCCGGCAGCGGTGCTGACAGTGGCGCATCAAGCAGTGCCGGTGCCGATGCCGGACTGGCAACCGGTGCCGAAGTGGCTTCTGCGACGCTCGCCACGTTGGCTGCGGCTGCGGCTGCAGCAGCCGCCGCAGCGATATCGGTGGTGGTACGCACTTCGAACGCATCGACCAGGTCCTGCGCCGGTTCCACCACGCGGTGGTCGCCGGTGCGGGTGAGCAGCTGGTGCAGCCGATCAAATCCGCGCTCCAGCAACTGCACATCGCGGCGTTCGATCTCGGTGCGACCAGCGGCGACGGCTTCCAGCAACGATTCGATGCTGTGGCCAAGATCGCCGATGGCGTTGATGCCGGCCATGCGTGCGCCACCCTTCAGGGTATGCAGGTCACGCTGCAGGCCGGCCAGCACCTCGCGGTCCTGCGGCGCATCGCGCAGATCGCTGATCAGGCCATCACAGTGGTCGAGCAGGTCCTTGCCTTCCTCGACGAAGATGTCGACCAGCTCGCGATCGTAGACGCTGAAGTCGAGCGTATCGGCGCTGTCTTCCGGCACCGGGATGTCAAGGACGTCGGGTGCCACGGTTTCAACCACGTCGGCGTCAGGCGCGCCAACGGCCGGGGCATCCGATACGGCATCGGCATCGGCATCGGCAGCTTCGGCGTGGACTTCCACCTGGCCCGGCGCGTCTTCCAGTTCGAAGAACCGCACCGGTTCGGCGGTGGCCGGCGTCGCGGCCTCCGCGATCTCCTCATTCACCGTCGCCGGGGACGGCTGATCGGCGCTCTCTCCTTCACCGATCGCCGCCTCCCCGCCGACGTCCGCATCCTCGGCAAAGGCTTCCGCCTCGCCCGGCGCGAGTTCGCTGGCCTGCAGGCCGAGCACGGACCATTGCCCGTCGTCGGCCAGGGGCTGCTCTTCGTCGATCACGTGCAGGCCGGCCTCGAGCGCGGCGTCCAGCGAGACCGGTTCTGCAAACCCCGGCGCAGCCATTTCATCCTGCAGGCTCGACAGCTCGCTGTCGAGTGGCAGTGCAGCAGGCGTCTCGAATGCCTCAGCGTCCGCGACGTGCACGTGATCGAACAAGGACGCATTCAGGTCAGATGCGACGGCTTCGACAGCATCCGGAATCTCTTCGGCATCGCGGTCGTCGACCGGCAGCGCACTGGCATCCAGGTACGGCGACAGATCGTCCACGACGGTCAAACCGGCATCGTCGGCCAACAGCGGCGCGCTTTCGGCCTCCGTCTCGACACCGTCTACCTCAACGCCCGGAACATCGTCGGCCACCTGGATCGATTCGACCACCGGTAGCGACGCCGCTCCCTCACCCGGTACCGACGGCCATCCGGCATCGAAGTAGCGCGAAAGATCGTCGCTGGCGGTCAGCTCACCGACCTCCAGCCCGCCCTCGCCCTCGATCGCCGCATCCTCGACCGGGGCTTCGGCGACATCGGCAACTGCCTGCGGTTCCTGCTCCGGCGCGACGGACGAAGGCGGTACCGCATCGGTTTCAGGCGCGATGGCTGCCGAGGCGTCCGCATCCCATTCCGCCGTCGGTTCGTCATCCAGCGCCAGCTCGGCTTCGTCGTCCTCCAGGCCCACCATCGGCCAGCGCGCTTCCGGCAACTCGCTGGCCAGCGCCTGCAGGCGCTGTGCCAGTACCTGTTGCGGTGCGATACGCGGCTGTTCGGCCTGCAGCGCTTCCATGGTGGCGGTGATCGCCTGCGCGGCCGCATCCAGCGCGGCCACGCCCTCATCACCCGGCACCACTTCGGCGGCCAGTGCACGCTTGATGTAGGACTCTGCACCGCCGGTTACAGCCGTGATCTCGGGCACTTCGGTCATCGCGAAGGCGCCGTTCATGGTGTGCACTGCGCGCAGGAGTGCGTCGCTGACCGGCTGCGGTGCCTGCTGCGCCGAACGCAGCCAGTCCTGCAGGGTGGCCTGATGGACTTCCACCTCGGCCTCGAGAATCTCGCGCAACACGCTGTCGATGTTGGCCGGCGTGCCGGTGGTTTCGGCCTCCTCGGCGGTATCGGCCAGCGCCGAAGCGGCAATCTCCGCGTCGAGAATGCGGCTGATCTCGTCTTCGCCCTCGGCTTCGGCCAGCGGTGCGACCGGTGCAGTGGCCCCAGGCAGGGGGACGTAGTAGGTCTCCTCGCCTGCACCGACACGATCGGCGATGGCCTGCATGGCCTGCAGGTCAACGCTGATGCGGTGGCCATGGCGCAGCGCCGCGTTCAGCTGCGGCAGCGCCGCATGCGCGTTGTCGACCATCGCCAGCACGGCGGGAGATGCGGCGCGGCTGCCATCCAGCACGCGGTTGAGCATGCCTTCGATCTTCCACGCGAACTCACCCAGGGTGCGTGCGCCGACCAGGCGGCCACTGCCCTTGAGGGTATGGAAGATGCGGCGGATCGGGCGCAGCCGGTCCATGTTGTCCGGCTGCATGCGCCATGCCGGCAGCAGCGTGCCGAGATTGGCCAGCTCATCGTCGAACTCTTCCAGGAACACCTCGCGGATGTCCTCGTCGATGTTCTCGGCATCGTCGTCGAAACCAGCGTCGAAGCCCGCATTGGTGTCGGCATCGGTCCCGGCAACGGCCGAATCCACCGCCTCTGGCGCTGCCGCAGCGGCCATCGCCTGTGGGTTGAAGCCGGCAGCGGCCGCACTCAATTCGGCGAAGAACTGGGCGTCGGCCTCGCTGAAATCGATCGGCGCGATGGTGTCGATATCGATCACCGACACGGCCGGAGCGGACGTATCCGCCGCAGGAGCCGCCGCATCGATCAACGGCGACGTGATCGACGGTACCGGCAGGTCATCCGGGGCCTCATCCACCCCGGTCAGCGGCGGGACGACGGCATCGACGATCTCCAGCGACGGATGCAACGCGGCGTCATCGTCCAGCGACGGCGTTTCCATCGCATGCAGCGACAGCACGTCGTCAGCGTTGTCCAGCGCGTCGGCATCGAAGCGGAACACCACGTCGTCGGCCACGGCAGCCGCATCCTGTTCGGCCGCCACCGGGTCGAATACCGGTGCAGCATCGAAAGCGGTCGCGGAGGAATCCACCGCGTCCGTCCTCTCATCGATCACAGGCGCTGCGGTGTCCTCAAGCATCTGCGGCGCCTCGGACAGCGACCACTGCGGTGCACCGGGGGGGCCGCTGTCAGCCAGTTCGAAGCTGACCGGATCGAAACTGGCGAAGGTCGGGCTGCGCTCGTCATCGGCAGGCACGATGGCGTCGGCCTCCGGATGGAACGGCGCCAGCTCCCACTGCGGGACATCCGGCGCAGGTGCGCTGGACGCCGCGAAGACCAGCGATGCCCCCGCATCGTCGTGCGTCGGCGACGGCGAAGCATCGATATCAGCCTTGCTGGCGGCCACGGCGGCCACGGTGCCCAGTGCGCCGAACATCAGGCGGTTGTCGGACACCATCGGCGCCGGCGAGGCCGGCGGCGGATCGAAGGTGAAGTCCGGCAGTGGCACCGGCACGTCGCCGGCAGCGGGCGCCGCAGGCTGCACCGGAACCTCGACGCGCTCCGGCTGCAGGGGCTCGGCCTGCAACGCAACCAGCTCACGTTCGACCGGCAGCAGTGCCGGCGCGTCCGGCGCGACGGCATTGTGCTCCGGCAGCGGCCAGTAGCGCAGAGCCTCGAGGCTGCTGCGGGTGATTTCGAGGATGTCCTCGCGGCCCGGGCGGCGGTCGCGCAGGGCTTCCAGGTAGTACTCCAGGCTGGCCATGGCATCGGCCAGGGTGTCCAGCTGGCGGCCACTGGGCACGCGCTGGCGGCCGATCAGTTCGGCCTCGATGTACTGCTGCACGCCGCGCAGGTAATCGGCGGCGGTACCCAGGTCGAGCATGCGCAGCGCGCCGGACACATCGCCCAGCAGGCGTGGTACATCCTGCAGCTCGGCATGGTTCCAGCTGGTTTCGATGAAGGCGACGAAATGCTCGCGGGCAGCGGCGAAGTTGGCGATGGCTTCATGCGCCAGCACCTCCACCGTGCGCCGGTTCTCGACCGCGCTCGGATCGTCCTCGCCACTGCCGCCGGCGCCCAGATGGGCAACCTGGTCGTCCAGCGAGGCATCGACGTACAGCAGTGCACCGGCAATATCCAGCAGCAGGTTCTCGTCAATCTGCTGGCGACCTTCGACCACGCCGCGCAGCGCATCGCGCTGCTGCACGACCACGCCGCGGGCCACGCCCAGGCCCATCATGCCCAGCGTATCGGCCACGGCGCCGAGCTCGTTGGCCTGGGTCTGCAGCTGTTCCGGCGCACCACCGGTGCGCAGGTGCAGGTCAAGCGCATCCTTGATGCGCAGCAGTTCTTCCTTCACCGCACTGCCGACCGTGTCGAGCAGCTCGCGGTTGCGTCCGCTCAGGCTGCCACGGGCATGGTCCAGCTCGGCCTCGGTGGCGGTGACGCTCTCCGGCGCAAAGGCCAGCAGCACACTGTCAGTGACGCCTTCTTCGCCGCGCGACGCACGGATCTCGTTGAGCAGCGGCATCAGCACGATCGGAATGTCGCGATGGCCGTTCTGCAGGCGTTCCAGATAGTCGGGCAGCAGCACGCTGCCACGCATCAGGGTTGCGCAGGCTTCATCACGGTCGGCCACGCGACCGGCGCCGATGGCATTGGCCAGCTGCTCCAGTTCTTCGGCCACCATCGCCGGGGCATACAGCTCGACCATGCGCAGGGTGCCCTGCACCTGGTGCAGGTAGCCGGCGCAGATGCGCATGCGGCTGGCATCGGTGGGATCTTCTGCGTAGTACTCGACCTCGTTGCGCACCTGGCGCAGGGTCTCGTCCAGCTCGGGCTTGACCCAGCCCAGCGCTGCGTGGCTCATCGCATCGCGCAGACTGCTCATGGACGCGCTCCGTTCGCCGCCGCGCGGTGGCCGCGCGAGTTCTGGCGTGGGGAATGGAAATGCTTCATCGACTGGTTCCTTGCTCGCCGCCCTACCCGCGTCACGCCGGCAGCTTGAAGTCGGCGACCGAACGGCGCAGGTCCGCCGCCAGCTGCGCGAGGTGGCCGATCGACTCGGCGGTCTGTCCGGCACCCTGCGAGGTCTGCCCGGTGATCTGCCGGATCACGCCCATGGTGCGGGTGATGTCCGAGGCGGCGGCCGACTGCTGCTGGGCGGCGATGGAGATGTTCTTGATGAGGGTGTTCAGCGCGTTTGACACGCGTTCGATCTCGGTCAGCGCGGTACCGGCGTCCTCGGCCAGGCGCGCACCAGACACCACTTCGGCCGTGGTCTGCTCCATCGAGGTGACCGCTTCATTGGTGTCGGCCTGAATGGCCTGGACCAGGTTTTCGATGCGTCGGGTCGCACCCGAGGTGCGTTCTGCCAGGCGCTGCACTTCGTCGGCCACGACCGCGAAACCGCGGCCCGCTTCACCGGCCGACGCGGCCTGCACCGCCGCGTTCAACGCCAGGATGTTGGTCTGCTCGGAGATGTCGTTGATCAGTTCCACGATCGAGCCGATTTCCTGCGACGACTCGCCCAGGCGCTTGATGCGCTTGGAGGTTTCCTGGATCTGGTCACGGATCTGGTCCATGCCCTGGATGGTCTCGCGCACCACGCCGGCACCTTCGGCAGCGATCACCACCGAGCGCTGTGCCACGTCGGCCGACTCGGCCGAGTTGCGCGACACCTGCTCGATGCTCGCCGCGATCTCCCCGATGCGGTCCGAAGCCGAGGTGATCTGGTTGGCCTGGTGCCCTGCGGCCTCTGCCAGCTGCATGGCGGTGGCCTGGGTTTCCTGGGTGGACATCGCGACCTTGGCCGAGGTGTCATTGATGGTGGTCACCAGGTGGCGCAGCTCGTCGACCGCGTAGTTGATCGCGTCGGCGATCGCGCCGGTCATGTCCTCGGTCACCGAGGCCTTCACCGTCAGGTCGCCCTCGCCGAGCGAGGAGATTTCGTCCAGCAGCCGCATGATCGCCTGCTGGTTGCGGCTGTTGAATTCCACCTGGGTCTGGTAGCGCAGTTCCTGCTCGCGCGAGCGGCTGCGCACGTTGGTGGAGACGAAGCCGATGATCGCGATCAGCGACAGCGCACCGGAGACCACGCCAATCCAGAAGTTCGGGAACAGGCGGGTGTCGGATACCGAGCCGAACGAGGAGAACGCGTCGAACAACTTGCGGCTGTCATCCAGCATGTGGGCCGAACCCTGGCCCAGCGCGGTGGCAGCGGACTGCGCCGCGAACAGCTGGCGCGAGCTGGCCAGGATCGCGTCGGCGTCCTGCTTCATCGCTTCCCACTTCTGCTGCGACTGTTCCAGCGCGGCCACGGCGGCGGCACCGCGCACGGCGGTGATGCCCAGTTCCTCGTTGCCGTTGCGCAGGCCGTCGAGCACCTGCGAGAACACGGTGATGTCACGTGCCAGCGCATCGCCGGAGGTCGCCGCGGCGCTGCCACCGGCACGCATTTCGGTCACGCGGCGGGCCATCGAACCGGCCACCACAACCTGCTGCAGCGCGCTGTACACCTGCGACGACGGCGCGCCGGAAGCGGACATCGCACGCACCAGCTCGTTCAGCTGGGCCTGCAGGCCCGGCACTGCGCCGGTGAAGTTGTTCGCGTTGCCGGCCAGCGCCAGCACGGCCGGTTCGCTGGCCACCAGCTGCCCGGCCTGCTTGCCCAGCGGCGCCCAGGTCTCGCCGAGGGTGGCGATGGCACCGGCTACGCCCGGCTCCTTGCCGTAGCGTCCCTGCAGGGTCGACACGTTCTGCTCGATCGCGTTGCGGGTGGCCTTGAAGGCGGTGAAGGCCTGGGCGTTGCCGCCGACCGCGTCACGTCCCTGGTTGGCCAGCTGCTGCGACAGCACCTGCAGGTCGGCGGCCTTGGAGCCGGCGTCGGCAAGGCGGCTGCCCTGCCAGGTGGCGACGCCGGTGTTGACGCCGAACAGGATCATCGATGCCAGCAGCAGGAACAGCCAGAGGTTGCTGCCGCCCAGCCGCAGCTTGCCGGTCTTGGTGGCGTCCGAAGCAGTACTCATCGTTCAACCTCGATCTTCAATGCAGGGGGCGATGCCTGGCCTCAGGCCGCGGCTTGCCGGAATTCAGGGGTGCGCGACAGCAGCGAGAGCGAGAACACGCCCCAGTCATGGCCGTCGGCATGGAAAGCACGATCGACGAAATGCCCGTAGCGGCCATCGGCCAACGTGCCCGCTTCGATCTGCTGGTCCAGCTCGAAGCTGCGCTGGCCGAACAGTTCATCGATGGTCAGTGCGACGTCGCCGCCGGCCTGGCGCATGATCAGCACGCGCTGGCCTTCCTGCTGCACGGTGCGCGTGCCTTCCAGGAAGTACTTCAGGTCGACCACCGGGAACAGGTTGCCGCGCAGGTTGCCCACGCCCAGCAGCCAGGGCTGCGCACAGGGTACCGGGGTCACCGGCGGCATCGGTACGATTTCCACCACTTCGCGGAAATCGGACACCAGCCGGCGCTGGCCGACGCGGAAACCCACGCCACGCCACAGGTCCTGGGCAAACTGTTTTCCGGGCAACTGCACCGCATGGGCCAGGCTGCGCCGTTCATAGGCTTCAAGGATGTCGAAGGGCGAGCGCATCAGGCCACCAGTTCGTTGATCCGCGCGATCAGTTCATCCTCGCGCGGCGGCTTGACGATGTAATCGGCGGCGCCCTGGCGCAGGCCCCAGGCCTTGTCGGTTTCCATCGCCTTGGTGCTGACGATGATCACCGGGATGTGCTTGATCGCCGCATCACGGGCCATCGCACGGGTCGCCTGGAAGCCGCTCATGCCGGGCAGGACCACGTCCATCAGCACCAGCTGCGGCACCTGGTCGCGGACCAGCTGCAGGCCATCCTCGGCGTTGTCCGCTTCCAGCACTTCGTGGCCGGCACGGCGCAGCCACTGGGTGAACACCGCGCGGTCGGTCGGTGAATCCTCGATCAGGACGATACGAGCCATTGTGCCTTTCCCCCCTGGTCAGGCGTTGACGTATGTGCGGATGGCACCCAGCAGTTCTTCACGCGTGAAAGGCTTCGTCAGGTACTGCTCCGAGCCGACGATGCGTCCCCGCGCCTTGTCGAACAGGCCATCCTTGGACGACAGCATGATGACCGGGGTCGCCTTGAACAGCTGGTTGCCCTTGATCAGCGCGCAGGTCTGATACCCGTCCAGGCGCGGCATCATGATGTCGACGAAGATGATCTGCGGTTGCTGGTCTGCGATCTTGGCAAGCGCTTCGAAGCCGTCGGTGGCGGTGACCACCTCGCAGCCTTCGCGCTTGAGCAGCGTTTCCGCAGTCCTGCGGATGGTCTTCGAGTCATCGATGACCATCACCCGGAGTCCTGCGAGTTCCCCGCCCGCAGTCGTGTTTTCAGTCATTGCCTATCCCCAAGCGCACGGCCCGATCTCTGGCGGGGGCCGCTGCGAAAGCGTATCTATATCGCACTTTCCGCGCCCGCTTCAAGGCCGCCCCACGGCGCGGGGCATGGCCCCCTCCTGAACGTGACGGGTTTCGCAATGAGTGCGCGACCGCCGGGCGGACGCTGCGTTGCAGTATGGCGGGGAGGCGCGCGACCGGCGTTGCCGCTACCATCAACGCCTTGCCTGACAGGTGCGCCCATGCCGTTGAACGTCATCGTGGTGATGGACCCCATCGCCCACATCAAGATCGCCAAGGACACCACCTTCGCCATGCTGCTGGAAGCCCAGCGCCGCGGCCATGCCCTGCACTACGTGCGGCCGGGCGGACTGGCCCTGGAAGGTGGCGTGGCGGTGGCCCAGACCGCGCCGCTGCAGGTGCGCGACGACCCGGCCGGCTGGTATGAGCTGGGTGAGTTCAGCCGTACCGAGTTCGGGCCCGGCCAGATCGTGCTGATGCGCAAGGACCCGCCGGTCGACGCCGAGTACATCTACGACACCCAGGTGCTGGACGTGGCCGCCGCTGCCGGTGCCTGTGTGGTCAACAACCCGCAGGGCCTGCGCGACTACAACGAGAAGCTGGCAGCCCTGCTGTTCCCGCAGTGCTGCCCGCCGACCCTGGTCAGCCGCGATGCCAAGGCGCTGAAGGCCTTCGCCCTCGAACACGGCCAGGCGGTGCTGAAGCCGCTGGACGGCATGGGCGGCCGCTCGATTTTCCGCAGCGGCCAGGGCGATCCGAACCTGAACGTGATCCTGGAGACACTGACCGACGGCGGCCGCAAGCTGGCGCTGGCCCAGAAGTTCATTCCCGACATCACCGCCGGCGACAAGCGCATCCTGCTGGTCGACGGTGAACCGGTCGATTACTGCCTGGCGCGCATTCCCCAGGGTGACGAGTTCCGCGGCAACCTGGCGGCCGGCGGCCGTGGCGAAGGGCGCCCGCTGAGCGAGCGTGACCGCTGGATCGCCGGCCAGGTTGGCCCGGAGATGAAGCGTCGTGGCATGCGCTTCGTCGGCCTGGACGTGATCGGCGATTACCTGACCGAGGTCAACGTGACCAGCCCGACCTGCGTGCGCGAGCTCGACGCGCAGTACGGCCTGAACATTGCCGGCACCCTGTTCGACGCGCTCGAGGCCGGCCTGCGCTGATGCCGTCCGCACCCGCCGTTCTGCCCCCGCCGCCACGCGAAGCGCAACGGCTGGGGGCCACCATCGCACTGTCGGTGCTGGTCCACGCCCTGCTGATCCTGGGCGTGGGTTTCGCCGTGAAAGGCGATGCTCCGCTGGTGCCGACGCTGGAAGTGATCTTCAGCCAGACGCGCACCGCACTGACGCCAAAGCAGGCTGATTTCCTTGCCGCCGCCAACCAGGAAGGCGGTGGCGAGCACGACCGCGCACAGCGTCCGCGCGACAACCAGGCCGGCATCGTGCCGCAGGCCCGGTCCGGGTTGAGCCCGGTGCCGCAGCAACAGCAATCGGCCGCCCCGGTTCCGCCGCCGCAGGCACGGGTGGTCAGCAGCCGCAACGGACAGGATACGGTGGCACAGGCGCAGGCCCAGCCAACCCCGGAACGCCCCGAGCCGGACGCGCCGTTGAGTGCACGCGAGCAGCGCGATGTGGAGATGGCGCGACTGGCTGCCGAAGTGCATCTGCGCTCGGCGCAGTATGCCAAGCGCCCGAATCGCAAGTTCGTGTCGGCCAGCACGCGTGAATATGCCTATGCCAATTACCTGCGCGCCTGGGTCGACCGTGCCGAGCGCGTCGGCAACCTGAATTATCCGGACGAGGCCCGGCAGCGCCGGCTCGGCGGCCAAGTGGTGATCAGCGTGGGCGTGCGGCGCGATGGCAGCGTGGAGAGCAGCCGCATTCTGCGTTCAAGCGGGACGCCGCTGCTGGATGAAGCGGCGCTGCGGGTGGTGAAGCTGGCGCAGCCGTTCCCGCCATTGCCAAAGACCGAGGACGAGATCGACATCCTGCAGGTGACCCGCACGTGGGTGTTCCTGCCGGGCGGCGAACTGCGCGACGACCGGTAGGGTTTTGGTGCCCGGGCCTGCGGCCCGGGACCCGCTGAAGGGCTAGAGCAACAGCAACAGCAGCGGTTGGTGTACTGAAGCTTGGCGGGGCGGTGTCGGGCGACGGGGACGCCGCAAGTACATCCGTGTAGGCTTAGCCGCGGCGTCCATGCCGCGGATACCCCGCCGCCCGACACCGCCCCGCCTCTGACAGATCGCGGCGCACCATTGCTTTGGTAGGTGTCGACCTTGGTCGACACACATCCACGCCAGGCGTGGATACGAGCGAAGCGACCCGCTTTTGACTTTGATCTTCTTTTTTTGATTTTCCGTGGCGGACGCACACGGAAACTGTCAGAGGTCGGGCGGGGGTGGGTTCGCGGGGGTCACGTCAGAGACGGGTTCACGGCGTCCCCCGCGCACCCACCTCGCCCGGCCAAGCGCGGCTCGTGCTTTCGCGCCCCGCCACGAGGGGCTCAGCCGTTGGCCTTCGCCTTCGCCTCGCGCGCGGCCTGCTGCTCGACCAGGGTCAATGCCACGTTGTCGCGCAAGTACGCCGGCTCGACCTTCTCCGGTGCGATCGCCTCGCCACGCGCGAACGCCGGCACGGCCAGTGCCAGCACGTCCGACGCCCGCGGCAATGCCGCAGCATCGAAACCGCGCAGGCTACTGCCCAACTGTGCCACCAGCGCGCCGTCGCCCGCGCCGAAACCGGTACCGACACCGTAGGCCGACATTCCCTCCGGCAACGTCACCACGGAGGGCGCGCAGACGCGCTCGGCATCGCGCGCGACCGGCAGGCCGTCGACGCGTTCGAAGCGCGCGACGTAGAGTTCACCCATCCGGGCATCGATTGCCGACAGGATCTGCGTTTCTTCCACCGGTGCCCGCAGCGCCAGCACCTGCAGCGTCGAAACCGGCAGCAGCGGGCGGTCCAACGCCAACGCGATGCCCTGGGCGATGGCGATCGCCAGGCGCACACCGGTGAACGCCCCCGGGCCGCGACTGAGCGCGATGCCATCGAGCTGGCGACGGCTGATGCCGGCTTCGGCCAGCAGCGCCTCGGCCCATGGCAGGCTCAGGTCGGCATGCCGGCGCGGGGCGATCTCGAAGCGTTCCAGCACCTGCCCATCGACATGCAGGGCAACGGAGCAGGCTTCGGTGGCGGTTTCAAAGGCGAGCAGTTTCATCAGATCAGGTCAGAACAGGGGGAACGTGGCACCAGGAGCCGGCTCCGGGCCCGGCGCAACAGCGGCCGGGTCAGCCGCATCATCAGCCACGGGCACCCATTGTGGCGTAAAGAAGGCCTGCACATCGGCCAGGCTGCGGGTGCGGCGGAAGGGTGGCAGTGAATCCAGGAAGACCCGGCCATAGCCACGGTTGAGCAGGCGCGGATCGCACAGGACCAGCACGCCACGGTCGCTTTCGCTGCGGATCAGGCGACCGACACCCTGCTTCAGTGCGATCACCGCCTGCGGCAGCTGTTCGTCGCGGAACGGATTGCCGCCCTGGCTGCGGATCGCCTCCAGGCGTGCCTCGTACACCGGATCGTCCGGTGCCGCGAACGGCAGCTTGTCGATCATCACCACACTCAGCGCTTCGCCGACCACGTCCACGCCCTCGCGGAAACTGGCCGAGCCCAGCAGCACGCCATTGCCCGATTCACGGAAGCGCTGCAGCAGCGTCGCGCGCGGTGCCTCACCCTGCACGAACAACGGCCATGGCCCGTCGCGCAGTGCTTCGGCCGCCTCGCGCAATGCACGGTGCGAGGCGAACAACAGGAATGCCCTGCCCTGCGATGCCTGCAGTACCGGCCGAAGGGTCTGGATCAGCGCGGTTCCGAAGCCCCGTGCGGCCGGATCAGGCAGGCCTTCCGGGAGGTAGCACAACGCCTGCTCGGGCCAGTTGAACGGACTCGGCTGGACCAGGGTATGCGGATCGTCCAGGCCCAGGCGCGTGGCGATGTGGTCGAATCCATTGCCCACGGTCAGCGTGGCCGAGGTGAAGATCCATGCCGCGCGGCTGCGCTCGCGATGCTCGCGCAGCGGGCCGGACACATCCATCGGCGTACGCTGGCAGCGGAAACCCCGCGGCGTGAGCTCGTACCAGAGCACATCGGCGGCACTGGCGTGGTCCGCCGGATCGGCATCGAAATCGAGGGTGGGTTCATCATCGCCCAGCCAGCGCTGTAACCGCGACACCGCCTCGCGCGCCCGCGCATGGCAGGCGTCCAGACCCGCCGCCGATTCGCGCAGCGGTTGAAGTGCCTGCTCCAGCGCCACCAGGCCGGCCATCACCGTATCGAAGCCGTCGCGGACCTGTGGCATGGCCAGCGCACGCCACTGCGCACCCCGCGGCGGCAGCCCCTCCATCGCCGAACGCAACGCCAGCAACGCCAGTTGCAACTGGTCGACCGGCTCCTGCAGCGCCGATTGTGCGCCCCCTACGCCGCGCGCTTCAGCCAGGCAGTCGCGACCCAGTTCCTGCCATGGGCGCATGCCGAAACCTTCGCCGAAGAACTGCGCTGCCAGTTCGGGCAGCTGGTGTGCCTCGTCGATGACAAAGGCCTGCGCCCCCGGCAGCAACTCGCCGAAGCCGTCCTGTTTCAGTGCCAGATCGGCCAGCAGCAGGTGGTGGTTGACCACCACCACGTCGGCGGCCTGCGCACGCTGCCGTGCGCGCACCACGAAGCAGTCGTCCCAGAATGGGCAATCGGTGCCCAGGCAATTGTCGACAGTGGAGGTGACCATCGGCAGCAGCGGCGAGTCATCGGCCAGGCCCTCCAGTTCGGCGATGTCACCGAACTCCGAGCGGCCGGACCACGCCAGGATGCGCTGGAACTGCGCGGCCTGTTCGGGACTGGAAAACCGCGGCTCGCCCCGCGCCTGCTGCAGTCGATAGCGGCACAGGTAGTTCGCGCGCCCCTTCAGCAGCGCGCTGCGCAGGCCGACGCCCAGCGCCTGGCGCACGCGCGGCAGATCGCGGTGGTAGAGCTGGTCCTGCAGCGCGCGGGTACCGGTGGAGATGATGGTGCGCAGCCCGGACAGCAGCACCGGCACCAGATAGGCGAAGGTCTTGCCGGTGCCGGTACCGGCCTCGGCCAGCAGCAGGTCCCGCTGCTGCAGCGCATCGGCAATGGCTGCGGTCAGGTGCAGCTGTGCCGGACGCGGGACGAAGGCATCCAGGTGCGAGGCGAGCGCGCCGCCTTCGCTGAGGGCTTCGCGGCTGGCATGGACAAGGTCGGACATCAGAGGGAAAGGATACCCGGCCGGGCGCTGCCCGGCACCCGTTTCAAGCCAGAGCGCAGGCAAAAGCAACAGCAACAGCGTGGTTCATGGCTCTGGGTTGCTGCGTGTTTGGCGGGGCAGGAGGGGCAGGCAGGACACGCCGTAAACCCGTCCATGGGGGCTCGATGGCGCCATCCATGGCGCCAACGGTCCTGCCTGCCCCTCCCGCCCCGCCTTCGACAGTTTCCCGGTGACGGATGGACGTGCTTCGTGGCGTCGCGCTTGCTCGACTGATTCAGAAGCGGTGGGTCGAACGGAAACAAGAAGGGGTCGGAGCCGTTTTCCTGCGGAAAACGGATCCGACCCCACAACGAGTGCGCGCAGCGCGCGACCCGCTTTTGATTTTCTTTTTCTTTTCCGTGGCTGGACGCACACGGGAACTGTCAGAGGCCGGGCGGGGTGGGTTCGCGGGGGTGTCCGCGGCATGGATGCCGCGGCTAAGCCCCCAGGGACGGGTTCACGGCGTCCCCCGCGAACCCACCCCGCCCGGCCAAGCGCGGCTTTTGCTTTACTCGGCCAAGCAGCCAGCCACGAGGGGCTGTGCCGTTGGCTGAAAACTCAGTAACGCTTGATCCCCGGCACCGTGCAACCTTCAATCTGCGCGTGCGCCGACACCGCATTTTCCTTCTCGCCCCGCGCCAGCCGCGACTGCT
Organism: Stenotrophomonas sp. T8; assembly: GCF_051853085.1. Taxonomy (NCBI): domain Bacteria; kingdom Pseudomonadati; phylum Pseudomonadota; class Gammaproteobacteria; order Lysobacterales; family Lysobacteraceae; genus Stenotrophomonas; species Stenotrophomonas sp. T8. The sequence continues at coordinate 3,014,563 of NZ_CP195329.1, forward strand.
CGATCGTCGCCCAGTGCCGGCGGCACAGCGGCCCGGTCTTCGAGCCCAGATCCACGGCCTTGCGCGCGAACGTCTCCGCTTGTGCCCACTGCCCCTGCAGCAGCGCCAGTTCGGCACGCTCCTGCAGCACCGCCGGGTCACCAGCCACGATCTCCAGCGCATGGTCCAGGCTGCTGGCGGCACCGGCGAGGTCGTTGGCCTGGCGCTGCGCCTGTGCGGCCAGCCTCAGGTCTTCCACCTGCGAATCACGCAGCGGCTGCACCGACAATTCCTTGTCGTCCGGACCCGCTGCAGCATCCACGGCCGCCAGGCGCTGCGCCGGCGTGGTGGTGTCGACCGGCTTGACTACCGGCGGCGCGCTGCTCACGCAGGCGGCCAGGGCCAGACTTAGGCCGGTCAGGGCCAGGGGCTGCAGCAGGGTTCGCATGTTCATCGGCATCATCGGCTCGGGGGAGGAGTGGTGGCGGCAGGTTCGGCGGGTGCTTCCGGCTTGCGGTCCAGGCCGAACCAGCTGCGCCAGCCACCGCCCTCGCCTTCAGCCTCGCCCTGCCCCTCGGGCGACGCGGCCGGCGCGCACGGCACATAGGCAGGCGCATAGCCCACCACGAACGGGAAACGACGCGCGCCGGGGCAGCCTTCATCGGTGCTGTTGAGACCGGTGGGAGCCACCGGCTGCCAATCCAGGCCCTTGTTGCTGACCCGCAATGGCGCACTCGGCAGGCGCTGGAAGATGCCCGACCAGACCCGCATCGCGCCAGTGGCGCCATACAGGCCGGCCTGCTGGTTCTGATCGTTGCCGATCCAGATCACCGCCAGGTGGTCGCCGGTGTAGCCGGCATACCAGCTGTCACGGCCATCGTTGGTGGTGCCGGTCTTGCCGGCTGGCTGCAGACGGCCGAGGCCATCAGCATTGAGCCGCTGCGCGGTACCACTGGCGACGACCTGCTGCAGGCCGACACTGATCAGGTTGGCGGCAATCGAATCGCCTTCCTGTGCCGGTGCCGGGGTCTTGTCGTAGCGCTTGAGCAGCTTGCCCTGCGGATCGAGCACGCCACGCACGGCGTGCAACGGCTGGATCTCACCCCCGGACGCGAGGAACTGGTACAGCTGCGCCATCGCATACGGGCTCTGGTCGGTCGAGCCGAGGATCACCGCCGGATTGGCCTCGGCCTTGATGCCGGCCAGCACATGGATCAGCTGGGTCACGCGCTCGGGGCCGACCTGCATGCCCAAGCGCACCGTCGCCTGGTTGTACGAATGCGCCAGCGCATCGATCAGGCGCACCGTGCCGTGGCTGCGGTTGTCGGCGTTGCCGGGGCTCCAGTTGCGGCCGCGGCCGAGCTGCACCGTCACCGGCGAATCATCGACCCAGCTGGCCAGCGAATAGCGGTCCGGCTGCGCCAGGGCCAGCAGGTACACGAACGGCTTGAGCAGCGAACCGACCGGGCGCTGCGCCTCGATCGCACGATTGAAGCCGACCTCGGACACCTCACGGCTGCCGATCACCGCCAGCACGTCGCCGTTGTGCACGTCGGTCAGCACCATGCCGGCCTGCAGTTCAGGGCGACGCTGGCTTTCCAGCGACTTGATGGTGCGGGTCACCGCGCCTTCGGCATAGGCCTGCGCGGACGGCGACATACCGGTCATCACGCTCAGGCCCGCGCCCTGCAGCGCAGATTCCGGATAGTCATGCGCAAGCTGCCGGCGGACCAGGTCGACGTAGGCGGGGAAGCGGTTGGCTGCCACCAGGCCCGGTGTCTTGGGCACACCCAACGGAGCCTTCAGCGCGCGCTGGTACTCGGCATCGTCGATCAGCGTGGCCTCGTGCAGCTTGCCCAGCACGAAGTTGCGGCGATCCAGCGCGCGTTCCGGGTTGCGCCGCGGGTCGTAGAAGGACGGCCCCTTGACCAGGCCGATCAGCAGGGCGATCTGCTCGGTCTCCAGCGACTGCAGGTCACGCCCGAACCAGAATTCGGCACCGGAGGACATGCCATGGATCGCCTGGCTGCCGCGCTGGCCCAGGTACACCTGGTTGAGATACGCCTCGAAAATCGTGCGCTTGTCGTAGCGCGCCTCCATGATCAGCGCGTACAGCACCTCATTGAACTTGCGGGTGAGCGTCTGCTCCTTGCCGATGCCAAGCAGGCCGCTGCGGGCCAGCTGCTGGGTGAGCGTCGAGGCGCCCTGGCGGCTCTGGCCACCGGAACGGATCGTCACCCACACCGCGCGCGCGATGCCGGACAGGTCGATGCCGTGATGGCGGTTGAAGTCCTTGTCTTCCACTGCCTGCAGGCCGGTCACCAGCAGGTCCGGCGCCTCGTCCATGCGGATCAGGCGGCGTTCTTCCTGCTTCTGGCCGTACAGCGTGGCGATGCGCGCCGGATCCAGCCGCGCGGCCTTCAGTGCCTTGCGGCTGTCGGCGTCGCGCAGCGAGGCCACGCCGCCATCGGCCAGCGACAGCTCCACCCGGCGCGGCGCCACCCGGCCATCGACATCGTTGTAGCCACGACTGGAGATCACGAAGCGACCGCCGTTCACCGCATAGGTGGCCGGCTCCTTGCCCTGGCCGTCATCACGATAGGCGGAGGCGGCCAGTTCGGTCTTCAGCGTGGACGCATCCATCGCCTTGCCGGGGGTGAGCACCAGCGGGCGCGCATACACGCGCGTCGGGATCTGCCAGCGCAGCTCGCCGAAACGCTGGGTCACCTGCTGGTTCAGGTACAGCGTATAGGGAATGAGGAAACCCAATCCCAATGCGACCGCAGCCATGCTCCAGGTGATCAGCCGGCGCCGCCACAGCGGACCGCTGTCCTGCGGGTCGTCGTCGAAATCGTCGATGTCGTCGGAATCGTAGCGTCGGGGCACGGGAATGCGAGAATGTAGGGTCTGGCGAGTCTACCCCAGCCACTGCGGCTGGCGAGTTCTCCCGGGTTCCCCTGCTTAAGCTGGAGTTGCAACCGGATGGCGATGTCCCTGGCCGAGATCCGATACCTGATCAACCGCCTGTCGGGCCTGGCCCGCCGGAGCCTGGCAAGCCTGCGCACCCGCGGGTGGCGGGCCACCTGGCAACGCATCCGCGTGCACACCCAGCGCGCCGTTCCCGCGCCGCGCACGCCGCTGTTCCTGCCGCCAGCACAGGCTTTCGCTCCCTTCACGGTGCCGTTCAGCGAGTTGCCGGAGGTAAGCATCGTCATCCCGGTCTACAACCACGTCGACCACACCCTGGCCTGCCTCCGCGCCCTGGCGGCACACCCGCCCGCAGCCGCGTGCGAGATCCTGGTGGTGGATGACGGCAGCAGCGACGCTACCGCACAGTGGATGCCGCAGGTGGCGGGCTTGCGCTATGAGGTGCGTGCGCACAACGGCGGCTTCATCGAAGCCTGCAACGAGGGTGTATCGCGCGCACGCGGCCGCTACGTGGCGCTGCTCAACAACGATACGGTGCCGCAGCCGGGCTGGCTCGACGCCCTGCTGGACACCTTCGGCAGCGTCCCCGACGCCGGCCTGGTCGGCAGCCAGCTGCTGTATCCCGATGGCCGCCTGCAGGAATCGGGCGGAGTGATCTTCGCCGATGGCAGTGGCTGGAGCTATGGCCGCTTCGAGGCCGCTGACGACCCGCGCTTCGCCAGCCTGCGCGACGTCGACTATTGCTCCGGTGCGGCGCTGATGCTGCCGCGTGCCCTCTGGCAGCAGCTGGACGGCTTCGATACCCGCTACAAGCCAGCGTACTACGAGGACACCGACCTGGCCTTCCGCGTGCGTGCACAGGGCCTGCGCGTGCTGGTGCAGCCGGCCAGCCGGGTGATCCACGACGAGGGCACCAGCAACGGCACCGACACCGGCAGCGGGGTGAAGGCCTACCAGGTGCGCAACCAGGCCATCTTTGCCGCTCGCTGGGCCACCGAGCTGGCCGGCCATCCGGCGGTCGGCGCAGTGCCGTCGCCAGCGCTGCTGCTGCGCGGCCGGCGCCAGGTGCTGATCCTGGACGAGGAAGTACCGCAGCCCGATCGCGATTCCGGGTCGCTGCGCCAGGTCAATCTGATCCGCCTGCTGCTGCAGGGCGGTGCCCACGTGGTATTCGTCCCGACCCGGCGCGAGCATGCCGGCGCGGCGACCGAGGCGCTGCAGCGGATGGGCGTGGAAGTCTGGTACGCCCCCTTCCTGGACGGTGTAGCCGGCTGGCTGCGCAGCCATGGGTCGCGTTTCGACGTGGCGATGCTGGTGCGCCACCACGTCGCCCACGAGTGCCTGCCCCTGCTCAAGCGCTATGCGCCGCAGGCACGAACCGTGTTCGACACGGTCGACTTGCACTACCTGCGCGAGCGCCGCGGTGCCGAAGTGGCGGGTGATGCGGCCCTGCTGCGCGCAGCAGAACGCACCCGCAGCAGTGAATTGGCAGTGATGGAGCAGTGCGACATCACCGTGCTGGTCAGTGCGGCCGAACGGGAGCAGCTGCAGGCCGATGCGCCGCGGGTACGGGTGGAACTGATTTCCAACCTGCACGAGGTTGCCGGCGCCGGCGCTGTCTACGAGCAACGACACGATCTGGTGTTTGTCGGTGGCTTCCGCCATCCGCCGAACCTGGACGGCATGGAGTGGTTCATCGGCGAAATCTTCGCCCACATCCGCGCCCGGCTGCCGGAGGTACGCCTGCACTGCATCGGCGCTGCGGCGCCGGAATCGTTGCTGGCACTGGCCGCACGCCACCCCGGCGTGCAGATGCACGGCTTCGTCGAGGACATCACGCCCTACATGGACGGCGCGCGCATTGCCATCGCACCGCTGCGGTTCGGTGCCGGCGTGAAAGGCAAGATCAACCTGAGCATGGCCCATGGCCAGCCGGTGGTCGGTACCACCTGCGCCGTGGAAGGCATGCACCTGCATCCTGGCCAGGACGTACTGGTGGCCGATGACGCTGCCGGTTTCGCCGATGCGGTGGTCCGCCTGTACCAGGACCCGCAGCTGTGGCAGCAATTGTCCGATGCCGGCCTGGCCAACGTCGCCGAACATTTCTCACTCGACGCCGCCCGTGCGACCGTGCAGCGGGTGTTCTTCGCCTAGTCCACCCGTCCACCGGCGCGGCGCAGGCGATCTTCAAACGCCGGCAGTTCGGCCAGATCCGGCTGCAGCAACCGCGCCTGTTCGGCGGCATGCGCGGCGAAGGCCAGGTCACCGTTACCGAGCCGCTCGCTGCCGATCGCCAGCCAGCGCTGGGCCAACCGCAGCCGCGCCGAGGGCAGTCCGGCTGCGGTCGGTGACAGGGTCTGCCAAGCCTGCAGGCAGGCGCCTGCCGCCTGCACGCGGTTCTGCCGCAGATTGTCGTCGAAGCAGCGTCGGCTGGCGGGCAGCAAGCGTGCGGCGGCTGCCTTCACCCGCGCATCGCGGGGAGCCAGCGACTGGGCTTCGCGCAACGCGTCGAACGCGCTGTGCCCGGGTGGGCTGATCCACTGCCCCGCGCGCTCGGCACGTTCGATCTTCCGCAGGTGGTCGCGCAGCTGGCGTTCGCGCTGCGCCGTGCTGACCGCGGGCTGCTGCAGAGCCCGCTGCGCCTGCTGCGCGCGCTGCAGGCGCTGCGCCAGTTGTTGCCGGACGGCCTGCGAAGCCCCCAGCTCCGCCGCCAGGGCCGCATCACGTTGCGCCGCATCGAACTGGAAGTCGTCGGCGGACTTCTGGCTGCGTGCAACCACTGCCTGCAGGGTCTGCTCACGCCCGCGCTGCGCATTGGAATCATCGGCGGCCACCACCAGCACCGCCTGGAAACCCTTGGCCGCAGCTTCCAGCTGCTGCCGTCGCAACGCACGCTGCGCCTGCCGCAGGCGCCGGTCGGCCGCGCGCGCGAGGGCCTCCTCGCTCGCCGGCAGATCGGCATGACCGGCATCGAACTGACGGGCACGACGCAGGAGCGCAGCCGCCTCGGCCAACTCCCCTCGCTCTGCCAGCGTGCGTGCCTGCAGCAGCAGGTCGCTCAGCGCATCTTCGCGCCCTTCCAGCGCCGGCAGGTTGTCCGGCTGCAGGGCCAGGATGCGCTGGAACAAGGGCAACGCACTGCTGTCGCCGTCATCCAGGCGTCCGGCCGCGAACGCGTTACGCGCCTGCGCCAACAACGCACCAATACCGGCTCCGGCGCTACGTCGCGCCTGCAACTGGCGGGCGACCGCATCGGCGTCGCCCTGCGGCACCTGCAGCTCACGGGCCAGTGCCAGGGCCTGCGCGCTGCCGTCCAGGTCATCCGCCTGCAGGCGATCGCGCGCCTGTTGCAGCGCTGCCGCGCCGGTATTGGCGAGGCCCTGGCGCGCCTGCGGGCGATCACCGTCCAGCGCCAGCGCCGCCTGGTAGCGCTCGCGCGCACCACTGCCGTCGGCATCGCTCAGGCGCCCAGCCGCCAATGCACGATCCCCCTCGGCCAGCAGCTGTTCGATCTGCGGCTCATCCCAGAACCAATCTGCCAACGGCTTGCGCAGCAGGACCAGCAGCACGAACACGGCCAGCGCTGCGAGCAGCGCCCAGCGCCAGATCCGGCGCGCATGGCGCGCCTGCAGCCACCACCAACGCCCCTCGCGACGGACACGGTCCAGCGCAGGATGTTCAGCGCCATGCGGGCGATGCGGGGGCTCGCGTTCCATGCGTGCAGGGTAGCCGGGGCAGCGTGAAGCTCAGCCGAGGCGACGCGCCTCGCTCACGCCCGGCAGCGCATCGAGCTTGCCCAGCAGCGTCGACAACTGCCCGTAGTCACTGACCTTCAGGCGCAGCCGCAGATGGGCACGGCCACTGTTGCGCACGTTGTCACTGTGGATGTCGAGCACGTAGGCGTCTTCCTGGGCGATCAGGTTGGTGATGTCCTTCAGCAGCCAGCGGCGATCGACCGCATCGACCACGACGTCCACCTCGTAGCCGCCCCCAGCCTGGCCCCACTCCACCGGCAGGATGCGCTGCGGGCTGCTGGCCGCCAGCCGGGCCAGCGCGGCGCAGTCTGCACGATGCACGGTGACACCCCGGCTACGGGTCAGGTAGCCGACGATCGGCTCGCCGGCCACCGGCTGGCAGCAGCGTGCCAGCTGCACCAGCAGGTTGCCCACGCCCTGCACGGTGAACTTGGACTTGCCCAGGTTCTCGCGGCGCGCGGTCGGCCGCGGCAGAGCCGGTGCGGGCGCGGGCTGGCTGGCGGCACGCTCCGCCTCCAGCAGCGCACGGCTGACCTGGTTCGGGCCGGTATCGCCCAGCGCCACCTGGATGTACAGGTCATCGACGCTGTCGGCATGGAACTTCTTCGCCGCCACAGCCAGGTCCGCGTGCTGCAGGCCCAGCCGCTTCAGCTCGCGCTCGAGTAGCTCGCGACCGGCCTGCACGTTGCGCGCGCGGTCCAGCTTGTGGAACCAGCTGCGCACCTTCTCGCGCGAGCGGTTGCTGGCCAGGAAGCCGTTGGCCGGCATCAGCCAGTCGCGGCGCGGATCGGCCTCCTTGCCGGTCAGGATCTCGACGCGGTCGCCGCTGCGCAGGCGGTAGGTCAGCGGCACGATGCGGCCGTTGACCTTGGCGCCGCGGCAGCGGTGCCCGACCATGGTATGCACCTGGTAGGCGAAATCGAGCGGCGTAGCGCCCTGCGGCAGGTCCAGCACCTCGTCCTTCGGGCTCAGCGCATAGACCCGGTCCTCGGTCAGCTCAGCATCAAGCGCCCCGGCCAGTTCATTGCCCTGCCCGTCCTGCGCCTGTTCCAGCAACTGGCGCATCCAGGTGATCTTGCGGTCGAAGGACTTCTCCGCGCCCTTGCCACCTTCCTTGTACTTCCAGTGCGCGGCCACGCCCAGCTCGGCCTGCGAGTGCATTTCATGGGTGCGGATCTGCACTTCGATGGTGCGACCTTCCGGGCCGACCACGGCGGTATGCAGCGAGCGATAGTCGTTGGCCTTCGGGCGTGCGATGTAATCATCGAACTCGCTCGGTACCGGTGCCCACAGCGCGTGCACCACGCCCAACGCGGCATAACAGGCGGCAACGTCGTCGACCATCACGCGCACCGCACGGATGTCATACAACTGGTCGAAGGCCAACCGCTTCTTCTGCATCTTCCGCCAGATGCTGTAGATGTGCTTCGGGCGGCCGCTGACTTCGGCCTTGATGCCCTGGGCGACCAGCTCGCGCGACAGCACCTTCTTGACGTTCTCGACGTAACGCTCGCGGGCGATGCGGGTTTCATCCACCTCGCGGGCGATGCGGCGGTAGGTTTCCGGTTCCAGGTGGCGGAACGCCAGGTCCTCCAGCTCCCACTTCAGCTGCCAGATGCCTAGCCGATTGGCCAGGGGCGCGTGGATGTCGCGGGTCAGCTGGGCCAGCGCGCGGCGCTGCTCCTCGTCCAGCTTGTCGGCCGCGCGCATCCGCGCCAGCTGCCGTGCCAGCAGGATCGGCACCACGCGCAGGTCGCGGATGATCGCCAGCAGCAGCCGGCGCAGGCCTTCGCTGTTGCGCCCCGCCTCACGGCCGGCGTGCAGCGCCCACACCGGGTCGGCCGCATCCTGGCCATCCAGCAGGCCGATCACCGCCGCCTTGTGGTTGCCCAGCGGCAGCTGGTCCAGGCTGGCGCGCAGGCCCGGCAGGTCGAACAGCAATGCGGCCACCACTGCGCCTTCGTCGGCCGAGAGCATCGCCAGCGCATCGAGGGTATCGCCCAGCACCGACCAGGTGGCACGCATCTGGTGCTCGCAATCCGGCGCTTCCCAATGCTCACGCAGGGCCTGGCGCAGCGGAGCAGGCAGCACCGCTGCCGAGGGACGGTTCAACAAGGCATCCAGGCCAGGGACGGAAGCGCGGTTCACAGCATCGAGCAGGCAAGACAGAGGCCCCTACACTAGCGCCGGCGCCGTTCAGGGACAATCACTGCACCTACCATCACCCGGCATGAAGACATGCCGCTACACTCGCCCACACACCCAGGAGAGACCCGCCATGCCTTCGATTGCCCCGCGCGTCCGTCCACGGCTGCTGGCCTGTGCCGCCGTGCTGCTGTCCCTGTCCGCGCCTGCGCTGGCCCAGCGCGTGGTGGAGGGCGACCTGCAGCAGCAGATGTCGCCCTCCGAGTTCAAGGCCGCCGGCCTGGACAAGCTCAGTGCCGGTGAACTGGCCACGCTCAACCGCTGGCTGCAGGGCAAGGTCGAGGCGGCCACCAACCAGGCCGTCGCCGCAGCGCGCGAAGAAGGCCGCCAGGAAGTGATCAAGAAGAACCGCGGCTTCCTGGACTTCGGCAGCAGCGAACCGATCGAAAGCAACCTGCAGGGTGAATTCCGTGGATTCGGCCAGGGCCGCCGCTACGTGCTGCAGAACGGCCAGGAGTGGGAGCAGATAGACGCCACGCACTATTCCGGTGGCCGCAAGGACGCCCCGGGCGTCAGCATGCGCCCAGGGGTGATGGGCGCCTGGTATATGAAGGTGGACGGGGTGAACGTGCAGCCGAAGGTTCGCCGCACCAAGTAACGTCCGGGCATTCCGGCCGTGCCCGGCTCCCTGCCCGGCCGGCCCCGGTCGCCCGAGGGGGCGGCCGGGGCGCGCTCAGGCCTGGCGCAATGCAGCCACGCGCTGCGCCAGCTTCTTCGCCGAGATGCCGGTGCGTGCCCCCAGCTCCTGCGCGAACAGCGATACCCGCAGTTCTTCCAGATCCCAGCGCAGCGCCTGCCATTGCGGGCGATCACGCAGGCCCTGCTGCTCGCCCGCCTCCAGCGCTTCCAGGAACGGATGCAGTTCCAGCATGCGCGCCTGGTCGCGCGGCGGATCACGCTTGGCACGTTCGGTGCGCAGGATCATCGCCTTCAAGTAACGCGGGTACTGCGCCAGCGCGTCGGCCGGCGTGTCGCGCAGGAAGCCGGGGTGGATCAGCCCGGCCAGCTGCGCTTCCATGTCGTCCAGGTTGCCGCGCGCCCAGCCCATCAGCGGCGCCTCCAGCATCGGCTTCAGCTCCGCCACCAGCGCCAGGATGGATTCGGCCAGCTTCAGCCGCGACATCGCCTCGCCAAACAGGGCCTTGGCGGCATGCTCGCGGCGCTGCTCGAAGGCCGCCGCATCACGGATGTCTTCCAGGCCCTCGGCCAGCACCGCGTTCATCGCTGCATCGACCAGGTCACCACGCAGGCGCTCCTGCGATTCGATCGCGGCATACAACAGGCCGGTCTTGGCACCGACCGGCAACTGCTTGCGTGCCTGCTTCACCTTGTCGGCCAGGGCGATCTCCAGCAGGCGGCGCACGCCCAGCGGATGGGCGTCCTGCGCCTGCTGGCGGTCGGCGAAGATGCGCAGCGCCACGCTGTCGCCCTCGTCCAGCAGCGCCGGATAGGCCGGCACGCCGGCTTCACCGGGTACCTGCAGCGGAATCGGCGTGGCCGGGAACGTGCGCAGGCCGTCAGCCGCCATCTCGCGCCCGGCACGCGCGGCGAAGGCATCGCCAGCACGGCCACCGAATTTCGCGCGCAGCGCTTCCAGATCACGCGAGGTGGCCAGCACCTTGCCCTGTTCGTCGCGCAGCCGCAGGTTCATGTGCAGGTGTGGCTCGATCGAACCCGGCTCGAAATCCAGTGCGGTCACCGTCGCGCCGGTCGCACGTGACAGGAAACGCGCCAGCTCGCCGGTGATGGCATCGGCGCTGGGCTGCGGGAAGGCCTCGTAGAACGCGCGACCGAAGTCCGGCGCCGGCACGTAGTTGCGGCGCATCGCCTTGGGCAGGCTGCGGATCAGTGCCGAGGCCTTGTCGGCAACAAAGCCCGGCGCCAGCCAGCCCAGCTGCACCGGGTCCAACGCGTTGAGCAGGTGCAGTGGCACGTCCAGGGTGACGCCATCGTCGTCGGCCCCCGGTTCGAAGCGGTAGTGCAGCGGCAAGCGCGCCTGGCCCAGCGCCAGGTACTTCGGATAGCGCTCCTGTTCGCTGCCCTCACCGGGCAACAGGTCTGCCAACGACCAGTGCAGCGCCTTGCGCTGTTCCGGCGCCAGCCCTTTCCACCAGCTATCCAGTCCCGCCGCCGAGTGGATCTGCGGCGGCACCCGGTCCAGGTACCAGCGTGCCTGCCAGTCTTCGTCGGCAACGATGCCGGCGCGCCGCAGCTTGGCTTCTTCCTCGCGCGCGACCTCCAGCACTTTCTGGTTGTCGGCGACGAAACTGGCGCGGGTATTGATCTCGCCGGTCACCAGTGCCTGGCGCACGAAGATGTCATGCGCCTCGCCCGGCGCGATGCGGCCGTAATGGACCGGTTTCTTCGGTGCCAGCACCAGGCCGAACAGGCTGATCTGCTCGGACGCCAGCACCTGGCCCTGCGCGCGCGACCAGTGCGGGTCGAAGTGCTTGCGCAGCAGCAGGTGCGGCAGTTCGGCGATCACCCAGTCCGGCTCGATCGCGGCCAGGGTCATGCCCCATACCTTCTGCGTATCCAGCAGGTTGGCCACCAGCAGCCACGGCGGTGGCCGCTTGGCCAGCGCCGAACCGGGGAACGGCAGGAAGCGGCGCTGGCGTGGTGCCTGGAAATCGCCCTTCTCGGTGCGGTGGCCGATCTGCGTCGGCAGGCCCGCCACCAGTGCCCGGTGCAGGGTCTGGTAGGCAGCAGCGCGTACACGTTCGCTGAAGCCGCCGCCGACGGGCGCCTGTTCCTTCTGCGCGCGCGCGGCCGCCGGTGCCGGTGCGGCCTCGGCCTTGCCTTCGCGGGCCAGGCGCGCGGCACGATGCAACTGGCCGCGGGTGGCCTTTACTGCGGCCGCGTCATCACGCGCCGGTGCCGGCGCACTGCTGCCGGCCAGCAACGGTGCCATCGACGCCTCGCTGGCCTCTTCCTTCCAGCCCAGTTCCTCGCACAGCAGCCGCAGCTGGCGATGCAGCTCGCGCCACTCGCGCATGCGCAGGAAGCCGAGGAAATGACGTCCGCACCAGTCGCGCAGCTTGGACTGGGTCAGGTCCTCATGGGCCTGCCGGTAGGCATCCCACAGGCGCAGCACGCCGACGAACTCGGAGCGGCCATCGGCGAACTGCGCATGCGCGCTGTCGGCCGCACCGCGCGCTTCCGGCGGGCGTTCGCGCGGGTCCTGGATGCCCAGGAACGAGGCAATCACCAGCATCGGCCGCAGGCAGCCGGCGGCCTGCGCGGCGACCAGCATGCGCGCCAGCTTCACGTCCACCGGCAGGCGCGCCATCTGCTTGCCGATGGTGGTCATGCGCCGCTCGGCATCGATCGCGCCCAGCTCGGTCAGCTGCTGCCAGCCATCGGCCACCGCGCGCTCGTCCGGTGCCTCCAGGAACGGGAACTCCTCGATGCGGCCCAGGCCCAGCTGCAGCATGCGCAGGATCACGCCGGCCAGGCTGGAGCGGCGGATTTCCGGATCGGTGAACTCCGGCCGCGCCTGGAAATCCGCCTCGGCGTACAGGCGGTAGCAGATGCCTTCGGCGATACGGCCGCAGCGACCCTTGCGCTGGTTGGCGCTGGCCTGCGAGATCGGCTCGATGTGCAGGCGATCCAGCTTGTTGCGCGGGCTGTAGCGCTTGACGCGGGCGAAGCCCGGATCGACCACGTAGCGGATGCGTGGCACCGTCAAAGAGGTCTCGGCCACGTTGGTGGCCAGCACGATGCGCCGGTTCGGCCCGGGGTTGAACACCCGGTCCTGGTCCTGGTTGGACAGGCGCGCGTACAGCGGCAGCACCTCGGTATTGCGGTACTTGCGCCGTTCCAGCGACTGGTGCGCATCGCGGATCTCGCGCTCGCCCGGCAGGAAGATCAGCACGTCGCCGCGTGCGTCCAGGCGAGTGATCTCGTCGATGGCCGACACGATGGCATCGTTGACGGTGCGCTCGCCCTGGTCTTCGCCCTCACCTTCCAGCGCGCGGTAGCGCACTTCCACCGGGTAGGTACGGCCTTCGACGCTGATCACCGGCGCATTGTCGAAATGCTGGGCGAAGCGTTCGGTGTCGATGGTGGCCGAAGTGACGATCAGCTTCAGGTCCGGGCGCTTGCGCAGCAGCTGCTTCAGGTAGCCCAGCAGGAAGTCGATGTTGAGGCTGCGTTCGTGTGCCTCGTCGACGATGATCGTGTCGTAGTTCGACAACCAGCGGTCGCTGGCGATCTCCGCCAGCAGAATGCCGTCGGTCATGAACTTGATGCGGCTGTCGTCGCTGACCTTGTCATTGAAGCGCACCTGGTAGCCCACCAGCTGGCCCAGTTCGCTCTGCAGTTCCTGCGCCACGCGGCTGGCTACCGCACGTGCGGCGATCCGTCGCGGCTGGGTGCAGCCGATCATGCCGGCCTGGCCACGGCCTGCGGCCAGGCACAGTTTCGGCAGCTGGGTGGTCTTGCCCGAACCGGTTTCACCGGCGATCACCACCACCTGGTGGTCGCGGATCAGTTTGATGATCGCGTCGGCTTCACGCGCAATCGGCAGCTGCGGGTCCAGAGTAATGGACGGCTGCTGTTGCGCCCGCACCTGCCGGCGCTGCACCGACGCCTGCAAGGCCTGCTCGAAAGTAGCGGCCAGTGCCGCATCCTGCGGCTTGGCCTGGCAACGCGAGAGCATTCCCAGCAAACGGCCCCGGTCGCGGCTCATGGCGCCGTCGATGGCGGCGCGCTGTTGGCGCAGGCGGGGCGATGGATTTTTATCGATAGAGTTCATCAATCGGTTCGTTCAAAACTTTGAAAGCGACCAGTCATCACGACCGGTTTATTGTGAAGGCCAACGATTCCACAAGGAGGAACCCCATGGCGAAGACCAAGAGCACGACCAAGGCCAAGACCGGCAAGCAGAAGCTTGCAGCGGCGGCACCGTCGGCGCCGAACATCGATATCGGGATCACCCAGGGCGACCGCAAGAAGATCGCCGACGGTCTGTCGCGCTTCCAGGCCGACGCGTTCACGCTCTACCTGAAGACGCACAACTTCCACTGGAACGTGACCGGGTCGATGTTCAACTCGCTGCACACCATGTTCGAGACGCAGTACACCGAGCAGTGGGCGGCACTGGACGACGTGGCCGAGCGCATCCGCGCGCTGGGCTTCAATGCCCCGGGCTCCTACCGGGAATTCGCTGCGCTGACCTCGATCGTCGAGGAACCGGGCCTGACCGACAGTGCGGACTGGCGTGAAATGGTACGCCAGTTGGTGGTCGCCAACGAAGCGGTATGCCGTACGGCGCGTGAAGTGCTGGATGTGGCGGCCAAGGGTGACGATGCCCCGACCGAGGATCTGATGACCCAGCGCCTGCAGACCCACGAGAAGTACGCCTGGATGCTGCGTTCCCTGCTGCAGTAAGGGTTGGGGGGGGGGGGCGGCAGGGCTGCGCCCTGCACCCGCAGAGGCAACTGCAACGTCAACGTCAACGTCAAAAGCGGGCTATCCGTGGGTTGGCGGGGCGGGTCCAGTTGCGGGGGACGCCGTGAATACGTCCATGTAGGCTCGGTCGCCGCATCCATGCGGCTCACGCCCCCGCAACCGGACCCACCCCGCCTTCGACAGTTTTCCGCGATCTGCCAGGGCATTACTTGGGGTCAGATCCGTTTTCCGCAGGAAAACGTGTCTGACCCCATTTTGTTTGTCGATATCTGACAGATTTCATCCACGCATGGCGTGGATCTACCGCCCACCGGGCCAAGTCCGGGGGAGAGCCCCCTGAGTCAGGGGGCGGACGCGAAGCGGCGGGGGTCTGGGAGCTGGTAAGTGGGGCCCGCGTTTCGCGGAGCGAAGCGTGGGAGCGGCAGCGCGCATGCGATGGCCCGTTCCCAGGGCGCAGCCCTGCCGACTCCCCCGCCGGGGTAAACTAGCGCGATGGCTTCCCGTCCCGCGCACGACCTGCTCCAACGCGTCTTTGGTTACGACGATTTCCGTGGTCCGCAGCAGGACATCGTGGAGCATGTGGCTGCCGGTCACGACGCCCTGGTGCTGATGCCCACCGGCGGCGGCAAATCGCTGTGCTACCAGGTCCCGGCCCTGCTGCGTGACGGTTGCGGCATCGTCATCTCGCCGCTAATCGCACTGATGCAGGACCAGGTCGAAGCCCTGCGCCAGCTCGGCGTGCGCGCCGAGTACCTGAATTCAACCCTGGATGCCGAGACCGCCGGCCGCGTCGAGCGCGAGCTGCTCGCCGGCGAACTGGACATGCTGTATGTCGCCCCTGAGCGGCTGCTTACCGGGCGTTTCCTGTCGCTGCTGTCGCGCAGCCAGATCGCCCTGTTCGCCATCGACGAAGCACACTGCGTGTCGCAGTGGGGCCATGACTTCCGCCCCGAATATCGCCAGTTGACCGTGCTGCACGAGCGTTGGCCGCAGATCCCGCGGATCGCGCTGACCGCCACCGCCGATCCGCCGACCCAGCGCGAGATCGCCGAGCGCCTCGATCTGCAGGAAGCGCGCCATTTTGTCAGTTCCTTCGACCGCCCCAACATCCGCTACACCGTGGTGCAGAAGGACAACGCCCGCAAGCAGCTGACCGACTTCCTGCGCGGCCACCGTGGCGAGGCCGGCATCGTCTACTGCATGTCGCGGCGCAAGGTCGAGGAGACCGCTGAATTCCTCTGCGGCCAGGGCTTCAACGCTCTGCCTTACCACGCCGGCCTGCCGCCGGAAGTGCGCGCCGGCAACCAGCGCCGCTTCCTGCGCGAGGACGGCATCGTGATGTGTGCCACCATCGCCTTCGGCATGGGCATCGACAAGCCGGACGTGCGCTTCGTCGCGCATACCGACCTGCCCAAGTCGATGGAGGGCTACTACCAGGAAACCGGACGCGCAGGCCGCGATGGCGAAGCCGCCGAGGCCTGGCTGTGCTACGGCCTGGGTGATGTGGTACTGCTCAAGCAGATGATCGAGCAGTCCGAGGCGGGCGAAGAGCGCAAGCAGCTGGAGCGGGCCAAGCTCGACCATCTGCTGGGCTACTGCGAATCGATGCAGTGCCGCCGCCAGGTGCTGCTGGCCGGCTTCGGCGAGACCTACCCCCAGCCGTGCGGCAACTGCGACAACTGCCTGACGCCACCGGCCTCGTGGGACGCGACCATACCGGCACAGAAGGCGCTGAGCTGCGTCTACCGCAGCGGCCAGCGCTTCGGTGTCGGCCACCTGATCGACATCCTGCGCGGCAGCGAGAACGAGAAGGTGAGGCAGCAGGGCCACGACAAGCTGAGCACTTATGCCATCGGCCGCGACCTCGATGCACGCACCTGGCGCAGCGTGTTCCGCCAGCTGGTCGCGGCCAGCCTGCTGGAAGTGGACAGCGAGGGTCACGGTGGCCTGCGCCTGACCGATGCCAGCCGCGACGTGTTGACCGGCCGCCGCCAGATCAGCATGCGCCGCGACCCGGCCAGCAGCAGCAGCGGACGCGAGCGCAGCGCGCAGCGCACCGGCCTGTCGGTACTGCCGCAGGACCTGGCCCTGTTCAACGCGCTGCGCGGCCTGCGCGCCGAACTGGCCCGGGAACAGAACGTACCGGCGTTCGTGATCTTCCACGACAGCACGCTGCGCAACATCGCCGAGCGGCGCCCGACCAGCCTGGATGAACTGGCCCGGGTCGGCGGCATCGGCGGTACCAAGCTGAGCCGCTATGGCCCGCGCCTGGTCGAGATCGTGCGCGAAGAGGGGTAAGCCGGGCTCGGCTCTACATTGGTGCGGCTCCAACCTTGAACCGGCCATTCAGCCGGAAGTGCATCCGCACCCGCTTGCGGCTAAATTAGCGCCATGTCCCTGGCCTCGACCCTGCTCCGCGTCGTGCTCATGCTCAGCCTGTTGCTCAACGGGCTGAACGCGGCCATGGCCCGTGGTCACGAAGAAATGGGGCGGATGGCCCACGCCGCAGCCGCTGCTGTTGATGGCGGCACTGCCGACTGCCACCACCACGCCGACACGCAGGCCAACCCGGCCCCGCAGGCCAAGGCCCCGGCCCACGACGCCCACTGCCAGATCAAGGACTGCGTGCGCAGCTGCGCCCAGCACCCGCTGCTGGTGGTGCAGCCGTTGCCGTTCATTGCCGGGCCGGCACTGTCGCTGGCCCCGCAGCCGATGCCGGCCACCGGCCGGCCGGCGCCGCCGCTGCCGCCGATCTCACGCCCTCCCATCGGCTGATTCCACACGCACCGTGCGCCCTGCGCACCGCAGCCCGCCGCCTGCCGGCGTCTTTACGTGTCTGGAGTCACCACCATGAATACCCGCATCCCCCGCGGTCCGGGCGCTGTGCCCATGCCGTCGCGCCGCCTGTTCGTGCAGGGCCTGGCCGCCGGTGGCGTGGTTGCCGGCATCGCCGCTGTCGGCGTGCCGCAGCGCGCGCTCGCCGCCGCCACTGCCGCCCCACGCCTGGCCGGCGCCCCCGCCGTGCTCAGCGACACCCGCATCGAACTGGCCATCGGCGAATCGCTGGCCAACTTCACTGGCCGCACCCGTCCGGCGATCACCGTCAATGGATCGCTGCCGGCACCCATCCTGCGCTGGCGCGAAGGCCAGACCGTGGACCTGTTCGTGCGCAACACGCTGGACCGCCACCCGAGCTCGATCCATTGGCACGGCATCCTGCTGCCGGCCAACATGGACGGCGTGCCCGGCCTGAGCTTCAATGGCATCGGCCCCGGTGAGACCTACCACTACCACTTCGAACTGAAGCAGTCGGGTACCTACTGGTACCACAGCCACTCGATGTTCCAGGAGCAGGCCGGCCTGTACGGCGCGCTGATCATCGACCCGGCCGAGCCGGCGCCCTACCAGCACGACCGCGAGCACGTGATCCTGCTGTCCGACTGGACCGACATGGACCCCGGCGCGCTGTTCCGGCGCATGAAGAAGCTCGCCGAGCATGACAACTACTACAAGCGCACCCTGCCCGACTTCCTGCGTGACGTGAAGCGCGACGGTTGGTCGGCCGCGTTGTCCGACCGTGGCATGTGGGGGCGGATGCGGATGACGCCCACCGACATCTCCGACATCAATGCGCACACCTACACCTACCTGATGAATGGCACCGCGCCGGCCGGCAACTGGACCGGGCTGTTCCGCAGCGGCGAGAAAGTACTGCTGCGCTTCATCAACGGCGCCTCGATGACCTACTTCGACGTGCGCATTCCCGGCCTGAAGATGACCGTGGTCGCCGCCGACGGCCAGTACATCCATCCGGTCAGCATCGACGAGTTCCGCATCGCGCCGGCCGAAACCTACGACGTGCTGGTGGAACCGACCGGGCAGGACGCGTTCACCATCTTCTGCCAGGACATGGGCCGTACCGGCTTTGCCGCCGGAACGCTGGCAGTCCGCCATGGCCTGCAGGCACCGATTCCCGCGCGCGACCCACGCCCGTTGCTGACGATGAGCGACATGGGGCACGACATGGGTAGTGGTGGCCATGGTGGCCACGACATGGCCGCGATGAAGGGCATGGAAGGCGGCTGCGGCGCCAGCATGGGCCACAGTGCGCACGGCGGTAGCGATGCCGCCAGCAAGGCACCGAAGCACCCGGCCAGCGAACGCAACAACCCGCTGGTGGACATGCAGAGCTCGGCCACCGAACCGAAACTGGACGATCCCGGCATCGGCCTGCGCGACAACGGTCGCCAGGTACTCACCTACGGCGCGATGCGCAGCCTGTTCGAGGACCCCGATGGCCGCGAGCCGAGCCGCGAGATCGAGCTGCACTTGACCGGCCATATGGAGAAGTTCTCCTGGTCATTCGATGGCATTCCGTTCGCCAGCGCCGAGCCGCTGCGGCTGAACTACGGCGAGCGCATGCGCATCGTATTGGTCAACGACACCATGATGCAGCACCCGATCCACCTGCACGGCGTGTGGAGTGATCTGGAAAACGCGCAGGGCGAATTCCAGCTGCGCAAGCACACCATCGACATGCCACCCGGCACCCGCCGCAGTTACCGCGTGCGTGCCGATGCGCTCGGTCGCTGGGCCTACCACTGCCATCTGCTCTACCACATGGAAGCGGGCATGATGCGCGAAGTGAGGATCGAAGAATGAGCCACTCACTGCTTTCCCCCAGCCTGCTGGCCCTGGGCCTGGCCGCGGCATGGCCGGTATTCGCGCAGTCGCATGCTGGCCATGACATGGGCGCGATAGATCCGCCCGCAAAGACCGCCAACGCGCCGGCCGAACCGGTCGATCATTCGAAGATGGATCATTCGAAGATGGACATGGGCGCGGCGGATCACGCCGGCATGGACCACTCCACGATGGACCACTCGAAGATGGACCATTCACAGATGGACCACGAGGCGATGGGTCACGGCACGCCCGCACCGATCGAACCGCGCGAGCCGATCCCGGTTCCCACCGATGCCGACCGCGCTGCCGCATTCCCACCGATCGCGCACGATGCGATGGAGCATGCACCGCAGATCAACAGCCTGCTGCTGATCGATCGCCTCGAACACTGGGACGGCAAGAACAGCACCGGCCAGGCCTGGGAGGCCACCGGCTGGATCGGTGGCAACATCAACCGCCTGTGGTTGCGCACCGATGGCGAACGCAGCCGCGGCCGCACGGAATCGTCGTCACTGGAAGCACTGTATGGTCGCAGCGTATCGCCGTGGTGGGACGTGCTGGTCGGCGTGCGCCAGGACTTCCAGCCGGCCGACTCGCGCACCTGGGCGGCCATCGGCATCCAGGGCCTTGCACCGTACAAGTTCGAGAGCTCGGCAACGCTGTACATGGGTTCCGGCGGCCAGGTGCTGGCCAAGGCCGAGGTCGAGTACGACGTGCTGCTGACCAACCGCCTGATCCTGCAGCCGCTGCTGGAAGCCACCATCGCAGCCAAGGATGAACCGGAGTACGGCATTGGTCGCGGACTGAACAAGGTCGAAGCCGGGCTGCGCCTGCGTTATGAGTTCAGCCGCCGTTTCGCGCCGTACATCGGCATCAGCCACGAGCGCACGTTTGGCGACACCGCCGACTACGCCGGTGACCACGCGCGCGACACGCGTTGGGTGGCCGGCGTTCGCATGTGGTTCTGATCAGCGGGGTGTGAGCAACCGCCAGCCCCGGCAAACGCCGGGGCCGGCTACACTGCGCCACGTTCCAATGCAGGCTCCGCCATGTCGCTGCAGATCCGCCGCGCCACCCTTGCCGATGTCGACGCGCTGTCGGCCATCGCCATCACCACCTACAACGAAACCTGGGGCGACTCGTATCCGGCGCAGGAGCTGCAGGATTTCCTGCAGGCGCACTACAGCAGCGAACCGCAGCGCGCCGAACTGTCCGACCCGCGCAGCGCGATCTGGCTGCTGATGGACGGCAACAACGTGGTCGGCTACCTGGCTGCCGGTGCCAACACCCTGCCGCATGCCGAGGCCTGCGAAGGCGACATCGAACTGAAGCGCTTCTACATCCTGGCCGACTACCAGAACGGCGGCCACGGCGCGCGCCTGATGGACGCGTTCATGGCCTGGCTGGACCAGCCGCAGCGCCGCACCCTGTGGGTGGGCGTCTGGGAGGAGAACTTCGGCGCGCAGCGCTTCTACGCGCGCTACGGCTGCAGCAAGGTCGGCGAGTACGACTTCATCGTCGGGGATACGCGCGACCGCGAGTTCATCCTGCGCCGGCTGTGACCATGCTGCACATGTAGAGTCGAGCCATGCTCGACTGCTTTGGCAATAGCCAGTCGAGCATGGCTCGACTCTACAAAAGCGAAGCACCTAGAAGTCGAACAACTCCGACAGGAAGCTGTCCTTCTTCTTTTTCTTGTACCCATGGCCGTACTGCTGGCCCCGGTTGTCCTCGTAGCGCTGGCCCAGGTGGCGGGTATCGCGATGCATCACCGGCGGCGGCGCAGCGGCCGGCTGTGCCTGCACAGGGGCGGGCGGCGGCACCGCAGCACCGGCGCCGGCACGTTCGATGATCTTGTCCAGCTCGCCACGGTCCAGCCACACGCCACGGCAACCGGGGCAGTAATCGATCTCGATGCCATGGCGCTCGGCCATCTGCAGGGTCTGGGTCTTGCACACGGGGCACAGCATGGGCATGGCTCCTGAAGGTCTGGCAACGACTCTACCTGCCCACGGATGACTGTGCGGCAACACATGACCGATGGCACAGGGACTTCCGGCGCGTGCCAGCGTCCTCGGCCGCCTTCCACACTGCACGCTGGTTCCGCAGGGAGTGCGTGCATGACCGTCCTGTCCCGCCTGCCCAACGCGGCGCGCCTGCTGCTGGTGCTCCTCGGCGTCGGCCTGGGCCTCAATCTGCGCGATGTCGCTGCGGCCGCAGGCGCGCCGATTCCCGCCTTGCCCATGCCCTACGGCGGCAGCCTGCTGGACAACGCACTGGCCGTGCTGCTGGCACTGCTGCTGGCCGCACTGCTGCGCCCCCATGGGGTAGGCCTGATGGCCAGCTTGGGGCTGCGCGGCAACGGCTGGCGCGGCCCGATGTGGGTGCTGCTGGCCAGCCTGCCCTGCTGGCTGGGCCTGGCGCTGCTGGGCACGCCCAACACCGCACTGACCACCCTGGATGCAACGATGCTCGCCGTGCTGTTCCCACTGGCCGAGGAAGTGCTGTTCCGCGGCCTCGGCTTCGTGTTGCTGGTGAAGCTCATGCGTGGCCCGTGGTCCCTGCTTGCGCTGCCGCAGGCGCTGCTGTTCGGTTGGGTGCACTGGCTGGGCTTCGGCGGCTTCGACGGCGGCGGCACTGCCCTGTTCGTCGGCGCGGTCATCGCACTGGGCGGCTTCATCTTCGCTTGGCTCGACCATCTGGACGGCGACACCCTGTGGTGCGGCCTGGTGCTGCATGTATCGATGAACATGGCGTGGAACGCGTTCAGCCTCGATGACGCCGTCGCGCTGGGCTGGCAGGCCACCAGCCTGCGTATCGGCACCGCGCTGCTGGCGGTGGCGGTGCTGGCCTGGCAGGTACGCCGCCGGCAGCAGCATCGGCTGTAACGCCCACTTAGCCTGGCGTGCACGCCGGGATCACCCCCGGCTTGCGCATACTTGCGCGCCTTCTGCTCCCCTGTTGTCCGGAGTTGCCGCGTCATGTTGCTGTCCAAGCGCTTTGTGGAACCGCGCGTCCTGCTGATCGAGGACGCCGAGGAAACCCAGGAACTCAGCCGCCTCGCCCTGGAAAGCCAGGCCTGCCAGGTCACCGCTGTCAGCAGTGCCGAGGCCGCGCTGGGCCTGCTCAACGCCGGCGAGCCGTTCGACCTGCTGTTCACCGACGTCTGCCTGGGCGGGATCAGCGGCATCGAAACCGCCAACCGCGTGCGCGAGCATCTGCCGCAGCTGCCGATCCTGGTCACCTCCGGCATGGACCAGCATCATGTGCTGCCGCAGCTGCGCGCCGGCATCCACTTCCTGCCCAAGCCGTACAGCATGAGCGAGCTGCTCGATGCCATCCGCCTGTGCTTCCGCCATGCAGCGGATGCCACGTTGATGCCGCCGCCGCAGGCCAGCGCGGCCTGAGGCAATCATTCACGCATGGCGTGGATTGAACCTGCAATCAACCGCTGCTGTACGGTCCGGTACCCGGGAACACCTTCAGCAGCGCGCGGGTGATCATGTCCGGATACACGGTGAAGTGATCCTGGTCATCGATCACCATGTTGTCCACCGTCAACGAGCGCCCGTTGGCGCGCAGCTGCTCGGCGAATTCGGCGTTGTGGCGCAGCATGTCGTTGCGGGTGAAATAGCGCGGCTCCGGCTTCACCGTTTCGAAGCTGCCGATCGACAGCACCACCGTGGTCGGCTGCGTGGGCGCCTTGGCCTCGGCCTGCATGCGCGGCACCCGATGGTTGTCGAACCACAGCGACGGGCTTGACAGGATGTAGGTGCGGAACATGTCTGGGCGCGTGGTCAGCACGTAGGCACCGAACAAGCCACCATAGGAATGACCGGCATAGGCGCGCCGCGCCGGATCAGTGCGGTAGCGCGCATCGATCATCGGCAGCACCTGCTCAGCGAGGAAATCACGGTAGTGCGCCGCGCCGCCGTAGCTGACGTCGTCGCTGTAGTCACGCGGATCGGTGCGCGCCGGATCGCTGGGCGTGTAATCGCGCGAGCGGCTCTGCTTGGACGTCAGGCCTTCCTGCGGCGACAGCCCGACCAGGATGAAATCCTCGAGGTTCACGCCCTTCTGCCCCACCATGTTGCGCACGCTGCGCACCAGCGGGAAGGTGTACAGCGCATCGGTCACATACAGCACCGGATAGCGCCTCTCTGGATGCGCCGCGTAGTCAGCCGGCAGTGCTACCCAGATCGGATAATCGCGGCCCACCGGATCGTGCACGCGCAGCGCTTCGGTATCCGGCAGCACCACGCCCGGCACAGCGGTGGCCGCGCTTTCTTTCGCTTCATTCTGCGTTGCCGGTGGCGCCACCGACATCGCACAGCTACTCATGGCCAGGCAGGCCGCCATACTCCATCCACGCACACGCTGCATCCACACTCTCCCATTGCGGGCGGCGCACCGCATGGCACCGCTGCCGCATCCCTGCATGGCGTGCAGCCCGGTGCCAGTGCGGTCAGGGCGAGGCCGGCGGTGGTGCCGGGAACAGCGTGCGCAGCGCCTGCATTGCGGCCGGGTGATAGAGGGTCGCGTGGGTTTCCTCCGGCAGTGGCAGGTACTTCACCAGCGGCGACGGCGAGGCGTGCTGCAGCAATGCGGCTAGTCGTGCGGCAGAGGCGGCCAGCTCCGGCTGCCCGCTGCTGGCCAGGAATACGTGCGGCTGCGCACGCGTCACCGCAGGCAACTGCTTGGCCACTCCGGCCAGCATCGCGCCGCGGTTCCACCACAGGCTGGGATCCAGCGCGATGTAGCTGTTGAACAGCGCCGGTTCCTGCAGCAGCGTCTCAACCACGAACAGGCCGGCCAGCGACTCACCGATCAGCGCGCGCTCGTCGGTGGTCGGGTAGCGCTGGCGTACCTGCGGCATCAGTTCATCGCGCAGAAACGTGCGGTAGGCCGCGGAACCCCCAATGCGCGGCGCGATCTTCTGGTCCTGCGGATCGCTGCTGGGGCCGGTCATGTCGCGACGGCGCTCGGTGTTCTCGATGCCGACCAGCAGGAACGGGCGCATGCTGCCATTGCCGCTCAGCACCTGCACCAGTCCTGCCACGTGCAGGAAGTCCTCATCGATGCCGCCGTCGGGCATGTAGATCACCGGCAGCGGTGTTTTCGGGTCCAGGCCCCACGGCTGCGGGCGGTAGACGTTGATGCGGCGGGTCTCGCCCAGCGCCTTCGACTCAACGGTGAAGGTCTCGCCGATCACCAGCGGGGTTGCGGCCGCTGATTGTACGGACGGCGCCGGTTCGGCGGCCATCAACGGCGCGACGGAGACGGCGGACAACAACAGCGACAGCATGATCAAGCGCATGGGGTGACCCGTCCTGGGAAAGAGGCCGAGCATAGCGCCCAGCGGCAGGCATTGGCGGCTTCTGCACGCTCAGCATCCCTGCCAGATGCATAGATCCATGCCATGCGGGGGATGACCTCCCCGCGCGCAACCGGGTACGGCTCGGTTTCCCATGCGAATCGCAGCCGAGCATGGCTCGGCTCTACAACAGTTCAACCGTCGCGGATGGGACGGATCACTGTAGAGCCGAGCCCACGCTCGGCTCAGCCCACCGCGCAAACCGCAGCCGAGCATGGCTCGGCTCTACAACACCTTGGACGTCGCAGATGCACCGATTTTTGAGTGCGTGACCCGCTGTTCCGCACCACCACGGCTGGCAAACGTGGCGCGCACTTTCCACGTTCCCCACCACGGCAAACGTGCCGTCAGCGGCAGTTACCGACATTGTCCAACGCGACCGACCGAGCGCATGAGCACATGCGTCGCGCCCTGTCGCTTGCTGCGTCGGCGCGGCCTGCGCCACCATCGTCGCGCGCCTGGATTCCGCATCGTTCTTCGGAAAATCCTCATTGAGCTCCAGGCGCAGGCGTAAACACCATACTGCGCCACCGACAACGGGTGGCAGCGGGCCTGCAAGCCCGTAATGACATTCACGCTGTTGTTTGCGCTCACCCGCCGACACTGTCTTTGGACCGTGCCGGCGGGTGATCCGTCGGCCTTCATGGCGGGCGGTGCGTGGGGGTCTTCGGACCCGCCGGTTACTACGTGATGTCATTCCGGCTTGCAGCCACGCATCGCCTGCCACCCGCCCTGCGCGGTGGCACGCCCACTCCAGAACTGAGGAAGCCGAGATGACCGACCGTCCGCCCTATGCTTCATACGCCGCCAGCACCCACGATGACGACGACAACCCTGCGCCCGAACTGAGCACGTTTCTGGCTGCCTCAAACGCATCCGCGCGGGCGAAGGCGCCGATGGCCTGCCCTGGCCTGAAACCAGCCTATCTGCAGGGCGCGGGGTTGCCCTGTCGCGGGTGGAACGAGCCGCCATTGGCATGCTGACCGTGGCGGAAATGCTGCACGCCGCCGACCGCTGCCGAGCAATGGCCACGCCGGACCGGCATCTGGATGCCGGCGTGGTTGAAGGGCTGTTCTTTGCCTGCCGCAGTCTGGCCGAGCTGGTGTGCCGGGACGTGCGGCCGGAGTAGCCTCACCCTGTACTGCAAACCGGGCCATACTGGGGCCGGACCGGCCGGTACCGGGTCCCATCGAAACCTACAAGGAGGTTTGCGTGTTGAATGTCGTGATCGTTGCCGCGCTGGCTGCTGGCCCCGCTGCGTCCGTACCGTATGCCGATTGCCTGCTGGGCAATATCCAGCCCGGGCTGTCCGATCATGCTGTGCAACTGGTACAGCGGGCGTGTGCGGCGAAGCATCCAGACAGTTTCCTTGCCTCGCTGGAACTGGAACGCGCCTACAGCGCCCAGCGGCAGGCGCGGTTCGATGCGGATCGTGCGACAGCGGAACGCTCTGCGAATGCTGCCGCCAACGCCGCAGCGGTCGCCGCGCAGGCAGCCGCCGAACACGAGGCGGCGCGGGCGCGCGGCGCCAAAGCGAAATAGGCATTTTGCGGGCAACAACACAAAAGGCACCGCTGAGCGGTGCCTTTTTGAATGACTTGGGTCATTGATCGCAATGGTGGGCCGTGAAGGATTCGAACCTTCGACCAAAAGATTAAAAGTCTTCTGCTCTACCGACTGAGCTAACGGCCCATTGCACTGCCCCAGCCTTTCGGCAGGGTGGGCATTCTACCCTACTTTGGCCGGTCGCGTGAAACCCCGGTGTGTCGAAGTTGCCGGCCAGCGGCCGGCACTACCAGTGGGCTTAAACCTTTCGGGCCACTGGCGCATCCCATCTGTGATCCTTCCCCGGAGCCATGGATGCGCCTGATCGCCAGCCTGCTTGCCGCCCTGCTGCCCTGCGCAGCCCTGGCCGCCCCATCCCAGGTCGTCACTGACGACATCGCCCGCTTCTGGGCCACCTATGATGCGGTGCGCGCCGAGCCCGATGGCGAACGCCGGGTGGCGCTGGTCCAGCAGCGCTACATCGATCCGGGCAGCCCCGGCTTGCATGCGCTGATGCAGGTGCGCCACTACACTGCCCGCGAATACGCCGAGGCCATGTGGGCGTGGCCGCGCTTCTGGACGTCGGTGCGGCCGCTCACCGCCAACGCACAGCTCGCCAGCGCCACGCTGGAGCGCGACCTGACTGCGTTCCGGGCGCTCTACCCGGCACTGCGTCCAGCCACCATCACCTATGCAGTGGGCGTGCTGCGCACAGGCGGCACCACGCTGGGCAACAAGGTATTGATCGGCGCGGAGATGGCGCTCGGCGATGAGCGCGTGGACGTGAGCGAGCTGCCCGAGCCGATGCGCAGCCGCCTGCGGATCTTCTACGACAGCCGCCCCGGTGCGAACAACGCGCAGAACAACCTGCACGAATACGTGCATACCCAGCAGCGCGAGACCACCGGCAGCCTGGCCCAGTACGCGGTACGCGAAGGCGTGGCCGAATACGTGGCAGAGCGCATCAGCGGGCGCCGCCCGGCGTTGCCGCTGTACACCTATGGGCCAGCGCACGAAGCGGAAATCCGCGCGCGCTTCCGTGCGGAGATGCACGGGGACAACCTGGACAACTGGCTGTACAACAGCGCGCGCAATCCGTTCGGGGTGAGTGACCTGGGCTACTACGCCGGCTACCGCATTGCGCAGGAGTACATGCGCCGGCAGACCGACGAGAGGACTGCTGTCGCGCAGATGATCGAGTTGGACTATGCCGATCCGGCTGCGGTGCGGGCCTTCATCGAGGCATCGGGATGGTTGCAGGCCCGCTAGGTCAAGGAGTGCGGACCAACGGTTGGCACCCACCGAGGGAGTGATTGCCCCACCGGGGAAGCCGGCCAGCGGCCGGCTCTACCAGGCGCGGTCAGGCGTACCGCGTGGGGTCGGGCACGCCGGCTTCGGCGAAACCCTGCGCGCGCAGGCGGCAGGCGTCGCAGTGGCCACAGGCAGCGCCGTTGGCGTCGGCGTTGTAGCAGGACACGGTCAGGCCGAAGTCCACGCCCAGGCGCACGCCTTCGCTGACGATCTGGCCCTTGCTGAGGAACTGCAGCGGGGCATGCACCTTGATGCCGGCGCCTTCCACGCCCGACTTTGTGGCCAGGTTGGCCAGCGCCTGGAACGCGGCCACGAACTCGGGGCGGCAGTCCGGGTAGCCGGAGTAGTCGACGGCGTTGACGCCGCAGAAGATGTCATTGGCACCGAGCACTTCGGCCCAGCCCAGCGCCAGCGACAGCATGATGGTATTGCGCGCCGGCACGTAGGTGACCGGAATGCCGGCACCGCCCGCCTCCGGTACGTCGATGTCATCGGTCAGCGCCGAGCCACCGATGCTGCGCAGGTCCACGTCCACGGTCTTGTGCGCGACCACGCCCTGGGCCTTGGCCACGCGGGCGGCGGCGTCCAGTTCGGAGGTGTGGCGCTGGCCGTAGCGCACGCTCAGGGCGTGCACGGCGAAGCCCTGTTCCTGGGCCATGGCGATGACGGCGGCTGAATCCATGCCGCCGGAGAGAAGCACGACTGCCTTCTTCATGGGAAATCTTCCGGTTGGGAGGGGAAAGCCAGCACGCTGTCCCGCGCCGGAGCTACATCAGGGAACGCTGCGCCGGCTCATCGGCCCGGCTCGTCGTTCCACAGGATTTTATGCAACTGCATCTGGAAGCGCACCGGCAGCCGGTCTTCGACGATCCAGTCGGCCAACTGCCGCGCGCTGATCTCGCCCTTGCTCGGCGAGAAGAACACGGTGCAACGCTCCACCAGGCCGTGCTCGGCGACCATGGCCTTGGCCCAGTCGTAGTCCTCGCGGTTGCAGATGACGAACTTGATCTGGTCGCGGACGGTCAGCAGCGGCAGGTTTTCCAGGCGATTGCGGACGGCTTCGGCCGAGCCCGGCGTCTTGATGTCGACCACGCGCGACACGCGCGGGTCCACTGCACTGACATCCAGCGCGCCGGAGGTTTCCAGCGAGACATCCATGCCCGCATCGCACAGCTTCTGCAGCAGCACCAGGCAGCGCTTCTGCGCCAGCGGCTCGCCGCCGGTCACGCAGACGTGGCGGACGCCCTGGGCCAGCACCTCGGCCACGATGTCGTCGATGTCCCACCAGGTGCCGCCGTGGAAGGCATAGGCGGTGTCGCAGTACTGGCAGCGCAGCGGGCAGCCGGTCAGGCGCACGAACACGGTCGGCCAGCCGGCGGTATCGGCCTCGCCTTGCAGCGAGGTGAAGATCTCGGTGATCTTCAGGCGCGGCAGCGGCGACTGCACGATGTCGCTGGGGGTGGCGACGGCGTTTGACGGGGTAACGGCGGTCATGGCGGGTACTTCTTGGTGGGACACGTGGCGGGTGGGCTACCGTGGCCGGTAACGAAAACAGCCGAGCATGGCTCGGCTCTACAACAGCAACCGGACGGGTTTGCTGGTCCGGAAACGAAAGCAGCCGAGCGTGGGCTCGGCTCTACAGGGCACCTATTGTACGCCCGCTCAGCGGATCAGCGGATCTGCCTGCCCAGGCGGATGGACTGCAGGCGGTCCTGCGCGGTGCGCGCGGCGTCCGAACCGGGGTACTGCGCCACGACGGTCTCCAGCGTCTGCTGGGCCTGGTCGACCTTTCCCTCGCCGTACTGCGAGAGGCCGATCTTGAGCAGGCCGCCCGCGGCCTTGTCGTGGGTCGGATAGCGCGAGAGCAGCTCTCGGAACTGGGTCTCGGCCATCGGGAAATTGCGGGTGGCGTAGTAGCTCTCGCCCAGCCAGTACAGCGCGTTCGGCGCGTAGACGCCGTTCGGGTACAACTCCAGGAAGCTCAGGAACAGCTGTGCTGAATCGTCGTACCTGCCGGCCTTCAACGCATCGAAGGCAACGTTGTAGGAGGTGCGCTCGTCGCCGGTGGCGGCAAGGCTGCCAGCATCACCATGGACGGAAGGCGGCCGCTCGGAAGTGGCCGCCGCTGCGGGCTTTGCCGGGGCCGGTGCGGCCTTCGGCGCGCTCGCCGGAACGGGCGGCAGGGCCGGGGCGGCGTTGCCCCCTTCCAACCGGTTCAGGCGGCTGTCCAGATCCAGGTACTGGTCCTGGGCGGACTGCTTGAGCTGGGCGTTGTCATGCTGCAACTGCTCGATCGAGGCCTGCAGGCTGGTGACCTGCTGCCGCAGCTGATTGATCTGGTTCAACAGGTCCTGGTTGGCACTGTTGTTGTACATCTGCTGCTCGAGCGCGCCGACACGGTCAGCCAGGCTCTGTCGCTGTGCGTGCGCCGGTGCGGCAGCCACGAGGGCTGCCGCAACGACCAGCATCAGTTTGATGCCAATGCGCATGGATTACTGCGCGGTGTAGACGATTTCGACGCGACGGTTCTGCGACCAGCACGACTCGTTCGACTCGGTGCAGACCGGACGCTCTTCACCGTAGGACACGACGGTCAGCTGCGAAGCCGAACCACCGTTGGCCTGCAGGGCCGAGCTGACGCCGTTGCCACGACGCTCACCCAGGGCCTGGTTGTACGCGCGCGAACCGCGCTCGTCGGTGTGGCCCTGCAGGGTGATGCGCGAGGACGGACGGTCACGCAGGTACTTGGCGTGGCACGCCATGATGGCCTGGAATTCCGGCTTCACGTCTTCCTTGTCCAGGTCGAAGTAGACAACGCGCTGGCGCAGGCAGGCGTCGGTGTCCAGGTCGCCCGGGCCGTACAGGCCGGAGGTCGACGGACCGGTCGGGGTGGTGGTCGAGGTGCCGGTGTCGACCGGGGCTGCCGGCTCTTCCTTCACCTTCTTCGAGCAACCGGCCAGGACGGCCACAGACAGCAGGGAAACAAGCAGAACGCGGGTGGACTTGTTCATGGCGATACCTTTGTGGCTCCTAAGCCGATGAGGGGTTCAAGACAACGAAAATATTAACACTCTTTTAGCGCTGGGTACGGTATGGGGACCATGCCGGTTCGCGCACATCACCGTCGGCCAGGACCAGGCGCTGGCGAACCCGCGCATCGGCCGAAACGGCATACAACACACCACGGCCACCTTCGCGGGCGGCGTACAGCACCATGCTTGCGTTGGGCGCAAAGCTCGGAGATTCATCCAGCGAACCCGGGGACAGCGTGCTCCAGCGGGGCGACCCCAGCGAGCTGTCCATCATCGCGATCTTGTAGCTGTTGCCCGAGCCCTGGGCGACGGCGATCTTCTTGCCATCGTAGGACACCGAGGGCTTGGCATTGTAGTTGCCCTGGAAGGTGACGCGCTCGGCGCTGCCGCCACCGGCACCGACCTTGTAGACCTGCGGACGGCCGCCGCGATCGGAGGTGAAGTACACCGCGCTGCCGTCCGGTGCCCAGGTCGGCTCGGTATCAATGGCGAAGTGGTTGGTCAGCTGGGTCAGCTGCTTGCTACCCAGGTCCATCACGTAGATTTCCGGGTTACCGGAGCGCGACAGGGTCAGGGCCAGCTTGCGGCCGTCCGGCGAGAACGCCGGGGCGCTGTTGATGCCGCGGAAGCTGGTGACCAGCTCGCGCGCACCGGTGCCGATGTTCTGGATGTAGATGGCCGAATTGCCACGCTCGAAGCTGACGTAGGCCAGCTTGCTGCCATCCGGGCTCCACGAGGGCGACAGCAGCGGCTCGGCCGAGCGCACGATGGTCTGCGGGTTGAAGCCATCGGAATCGGCCACCATCAGCGCGTAGCGCATGGCGTCGCCCTTGCCACTGGCGGTCACGTAGGCGATGCGGGTCCAGAAGGCGCCGCGCACACCGGTGATCTTTTCGTAGATGGCGTCGGCCATCTGGTGGGCAACGTCGCGCATGGCGTTGCCACGGGCGGTCATCGCCAGGCCCAGCAGGCGCTCGCCCTTGGGCACGTCGAACAGTTCGTACTCGACGCGGTAGGCACCCGCACCAGCATCAAGCACGCGGCCGACCACGATGTAGTTCTGCTTCAGCGCGCGCCAGGTCGCGAACTGGATATCCCCCCCCCGCACGGGCTTCTCGACGATCTGCGCTTCCGGCAGCGTGCGGAACTGGCCCGAACGCTCCAGATCGGCACGGACCACGCCGGCGACGTCGGTCTGCGGAGCGGCCGACGAACCCTGATAGGGCATCGGCACGATGGTGATCGGCAGCGCGGAGGCATTGCCGCCGATGATGTCGATATCCAGCCCCTTCTGCTGCGCGACAGCAGCAAAGGGCAGCAACAGGGCCGCAAACACGGCAAGCCAGCGAGGCATCTTTTTCATGGAGCGCTCAATAAGGGGAAACCGGAACGAGGGATAACAAAGCGGGAGTGAACCGCTTCGCAATCATGAACCAAGGGTACGTGAATTCCGGGTCAGTTCCAGCCCGTCTTCTCACGCACCGTTAACGTCGTGGCTAACATCGCACCGTCTGCCCTGGTCACGCCGCCCCGGAGGACGGTGTTCGACAGCAGCCCACAGCCTGCCCGGTCGAAACCGAGCACACCAGAGGCAAGCGCGACAACCGTGGGCGCGGGTGGCCCGAAAGCCCCCCGCTGGCCCGCCGCCTCAGCGATCCTGGGCAGTAAACGTGAAGTTGAGCGTGCGTGCGAACACCGACTCGAAGCCACGGTACGGCAGCGGCTGCGCGTTGAGCACGGCGGCCTCGATCGAACGCTTGCCGGCCTCGTCGTACGGGCAGTTCGGGCTGACCTTGGCCTGCATCACCGTGCCACCCGGAATCTGGGTGATGGTGATCTGGCAGCGCTGGCCCAGCGGCACCGTGTCCGGCCGCACCCACTGCGACAGCACCTTGGCCTGGATCGCCGCGGCGTACTTGGCCGAAAGATCATCGCTGTTGCCACCACCACCGGCGGCCGGCTGGGACGCACCGCTGGAACCGGCGGCGGCACTGCCCGCGGCATTGCGGGCGGCGGCGACCTGGCGCAGCTTCTGCTCAGCCAGCTTGGCTTCCTTTTCGGCCTGTTCGCGGCGGGCACGGATCTCGGCGATCTTCTTCTGCTTCTCGGCCTCGGCCTTGTCCGCGGCCTGACGCGCCTGATCGGCCAGCTTCTTCTTCGCGTCTTCTTCCTGCTGCTTGGCCAGGCGCAGCTTCTGCTCGGCCTCTTCCTGGCGCTTGCGTTCGGTCAGGTCGATCTGCTCCTGGCGGCGCTTGGCTTCCTGCTCCTGCCTGGCCTTCTCCTGCGAGATGGCCAACGCGCTGACCGCTTCCTGGTCCTTGGTATCCGGCTGCGCGACACGCTCCTGTGCCTGTTGCTGCTGCGGCGTGGGGGCGTCCTGTGGGCGCGGCTCGGGAATCGGCTGTGGCGGCGGAATGGTGTCTTCCGGCACCGGAACCGGCTCGGCCACCGGCGGCGGCAGGTCCTCCAGCTTTTCGGACTGGCGCAGGGCCTGGCGGGCGGCGGATGCTTCGGACGCGGACAGCGCCAGGCTGGCCTCCACCGACGGATCACCGGCGGCGGCGTCGGTGTTGCGCTCGGGCGACCAGAACCAGGCCACGATGAAGACCAGCGCGACCAGCAGGTGCACCAGCAACGCCAGCGCCAGGGGCAGGCCCCAGCCGGGTTCGCGCTGCTGCGGAGGTGGCAGGGCGTCAGCGTGCATCGGTGGCCAGGCCTACCTTGTCTACCTTGGCGCGCTTGATCACATCCATCGCGGCGATGACCTTTTCATAGGCCACGGCACGGTCGGCGGCGACGATCACGCGCACGCCCTTGTCCTGGGCGGCGATGCCGGCCAGGCGGCCTTCCAGTTCCTCGGCCGACACGGCGGTCGGCTCCTTGGCGTCGGGCAGCTTCAGGCTGAGCTGGCCGTCCTGGCGCACCGAGACGATCACCGGGTCCTGCTTGCTTTCCAGCGCCTTGGCGTTGGATTGCGGCAGGTCGACGTCGAAGCTCAGGGTGAGCAGCGGCGCGGTGACCATGAAGATGATCAGCAGCACCAGCATGACGTCGATGTAGGGAACGACGTTGATTTCCGATTTCAGCTTGCGGCGCTTGCGGCGACCGATGGCAGCGGACATGGCTTGGACTCCCGGGTCAGGCGCTTACTCGTCGCCAGCGCTCTGGCGCTGCAGGATGGAGCTGAACTCTTCGGCGAAGGTCTCGAACCGCACCGACATGCGCTCCACGCGGGTGGTGAAGCGGTTGTAGGCCCACACCGCCGGGATCGCCACGAACAGGCCGATGGCGGTGGCGAACAGGGCTTCGGAGATGCCTGGCGCGACGGCGGCGATACCGGCCTGCGCACCGCTGCTGATCATGTCGTGCATGGTCACCATGATGCCGAACACGGTACCGACCAGGCCCACGTACGGGGCAGTCGAACCGATGTTGGCCAGCAGTTCCAGGTTGCGCTCAAGCTGGTCCACTTCGCGGGTGTAGGTGGTGCGCATGGCACGCTGCGCGCCTTCCAGCTGCGCACGGCCATCCAGGCGGCGCTTGTCGCGCAGGCGGGTGTACTCGCGGAAACCAGCTTCGAAGATGGCTTCCAGGCCGGTCACGCTGCGGCTGCGGTCGGTGGCGGCGCTGTACAGCTTGCCCAGGTCGGCGCCGGACCAGAAGCGGTTCTCGAACTCGTCAGCTTCGCGGGTGGCCTGCTTGAACACGCGGGCCTTGCGGAAAATGATCACCCAGCTGACGAACGAGCCGACCAGCAGCAGCAGCACGATGATCTTCACCGGCAGGCTGGCCTTGGCCATCAGTTCGAGGTAGTTGATGCCGCCGCCGGTGGTGGCCTGGGCAAGGGTCTGTGTCGCGGCGTTGCTGACGTCGGCCGGCAGTGCCTCGGTGACCGTGGCCTGCAGGGCCAGGAGCGTTGCGATCATCCGTTGTTCCTCAGTGTTCGGATTCGGGGTGGAGGTGGGGTTGCAGCATGGCAAGGACGGCCTCGTCCATGCCACGCGGGCGGAAACTGGCCGCTTCCAGTGCGGCGATGCGGACCCGGGCCGACAGCAGCAGCTCGCCGTCGCGCAGGATCTGCTGGTCGAAGACCATGCTGGCCTTCTTCAGCTGGACCAGGCGGGCGCTCACCTGCAGGGTGTCATCCAGCCGTGCCGGCTTGATGAAATCCATCTGCATCGAGCGCACCGCGAAGACCATCCCATGCTCGGCGCGCATGCGCTCCTGGCCGTAGCCGAGCGCACGCATCCATTCGGTCCGGGCCCGTTCCATGAAGGCCACGTAGCGGGCGTGGTAGACCACGCCGCCTGCGTCGGTATCTTCCCAGTAAATGCGTGTCGGCCAACTGAATAGTGGCTCAACCGACATCGGGAACCTCCGCGAACAGATCCTGCGGCGGGTTCTTCGGCTTCAGGCCCATGTGCCGGTAGGCCTTGTGGGTGGCCATGCGGCCGCGCGCGGTGCGCACCAGGAAGCCCTGCTGGATCAGGTACGGCTCGACCACGTCTTCCAGCGTGCCGCGCTCCTCGGACAGCGCCGCGGCCAGCGACTCGATGCCGACCGGGCCGCCATCGAAGTAGTCGACCAGGGTCTTGAGCAGGCGCCGGTCGAGCTCGTCGAAGCCTTCCGGATCAACCTTGAGCATCTTCATCGCGGCCTGCGCCACGGCCTCGTCGATGTGGCCGCCCGCCTTCACCTGCGCGTAGTCGCGCACGCGGCGCAGCAGGCGGTTGGCGATACGCGGGGTGCCGCGCGCGCGCCGCGCGATCTCGCCGGCGCCGTCGGCGGTGCAGTCGATGCCGAGAATGGTGGCCGAGCGGCGCACGATCCGGGTCAGCTCCTCGACGCTGTAGAACTCCAGCCGCTGGACGATGCCGAAGCGGTCGCGCAGCGGCGCGGTCAGCAGGCCGGCGCGGGTGGTGGCACCGATCAGGGTGAACGGCGGCAGGTCGATCTTGATCGAACGGGCCGCGGGGCCCTCACCGATCATGATGTCGATCTGGAAGTCTTCCATCGCCGGGTACAGCACTTCCTCGACCACCGGCGACAGGCGGTGGATCTCATCCACGAACAACACGTCGTGCGGCTGCAGGTTGGTCAGCAGCGCGGCCAGGTCGCCGGCCTTCTCGATCACCGGGCCGGAGGTCACCCGCAGGGCCACGCCCAGTTCGTTGGCGATGACGTGGCTGAGCGTGGTCTTGCCCAGGCCGGGCGGCCCGAAGATCAGCACGTGGTCGAGCGCGTCGCCGCGCCCCTTGGCCGCTTCGATGTAGATCTCCATCTGCTCGCGCACCGGGGCCTGGCCGAGATAGTCGGCCAGGCGCTTGGGGCGGATGCTGGCGTCGGCGGCGTCATCCTCGCGGGTGGCGCCGGCGCCGATGATGCGGTCGTCGGTCATACCGTGATTATGCGGTAAATGGTTGCATTCCGGGGCCGGAAGCACGGTAGTGCCGGCCGCTGGCCGGCAACCCCATGAACACCGGTGGTGCGGCGGATGCCCGCCAGCGGCCGGCACTACCAGACCTCAGATCTCGACCTGGGCCCCGAGTTCGACCAGGCGGTTGCCGGGAATACGGAAGAAGCCCGTGGCCGGCGCGGCATTCCGGTGCATCAGCGCGAACAGCTTGTCGCGCCAGATCGGCATGCCGCGGTTGGCGGTGGCCACGATGGTTTCGCGGCTGGCGAAGAAGGTGGTGTCCATCGGGTCGAAGTAGATGCCACCGTGGTCGCACGAGCGCATCAGCGCCAGCGGCACGTCCGGGGTTTCCATGAAGCCGAAGCGCACATAGACGCGGTAGAACTCGTCGCCCACCGATTCGATCTTCAGCCGCTGCCCTTCCATCGCATACGGGATCGGCAGGGTCTCCACGTGCAGGAACACGTTGCGCTCGTGCAGCACCTTGTTGTGCTTGAGGTTGTGCATCAGCGCATGCGGGGCGACGGTCGGGTCGGCGGTGAGGAATACCGCGGTGCCCGGCACGCGTACCGGCGGTGCCAGCATCAGGCCCGGCAGGAAGGTATCCAGGCGGATGCCGTCCTTGCGGATCTCATCGCGCAGCAGCTCGCGGCCACGGCGCCACGTGCGCATCATGGTGAACAGGAAGATGCCCAGCACCACCGGGAACCAGGCGCCCTGCAGCAGCTTGGCACCGTTGGCGATGACGAAGCCGAGGTCGATGATGAAGAACACCACGCACAGCGGCAGCAGCCAGGCGCGCGCCTTCGGCCACAGCGAACGGGCCACCAGGGCCAGCAGCAGGGTGTCGATCAGCATGGTGGCCGACACCGAGATGCCGTAGGCCACCGCCAGGTTGGACGAGCTGCGGAAGGCCAGCACCAAGCCGATCACCATCACCGCGATGCCCCAGTTGATCCCCGGGATGTAGATCTGGCCGATGGTGTCGTGCGAGGTGTGCTTGATGCGCATGCGCGGGATGTAGCCCAGCTGCATCGCCTGACGCGAGACCGAGAACGCGCCGGTGATGACCGACTGGGACGCGATCACCGCCGCCATCGTGGCCAGGATGATCATCGGGTACAGCGCCCACGGCGGCACCGCCTCGAAGAACGGGTTTTTCAGCGCCTCGGGGTGGTTGAGCACCAGTGCGCCCTGCCCCAGGTAGTTCAGCACCAGGCACGGCAGCACGAAGAAGTACCAGGCGTGTCGGATCGGCTTGGCACCGAAGTGGCCCATGTCGGCGTAAAGCGCCTCGCCACCGGTCACCGCCAGCACCACTGCGCCGAGGATGAAGATCCCATGCCAGCTGTGCTCCATGAAGAAGCGGATCGCCCACCAGGGGTTGAACGCCTTGAGCACTTCCGGCGCATCGACGATGTTGTAGATGCCGATCGCCGCCAGCGAGATGAACCAGACCGAGGTGATGGGGCCGAAGGCCTTGCCGATCTTCTCGGTACCGAAGCGCTGCGCCGCAAACACCATCAACAGCACCACCACCGTGATCGGCACGATGAAGGCATGCAGGCCCGGCGCGGCCACCTCCAGGCCCTCCACCGCACCCAGCACCGATATCGCCGGGGTGATCACGCCGTCGCCGAAGAACAGCGACGCACCGAAAATGCCGAGGATGCCGACCACGTAGGCCGAGCGCGAGCCGTTGCGCAGCGTGCGCTGGGTCAACGCCATCAGCGCCATGATGCCGCCCTCGCCGTCGTTGTCGGCGCGCATGATGATGGTCACGTACTTCAGCGTGACCACGATGTTCAGCGCCCAGAACGCCAGCGACAGCACGCCCAGCACGGTGTCGTGGTCGCTGTTGAGCCCGTAGTGTGGCGAGAACGCCTCCTTCAGCGTGTACAGCGGGCTGGTACCGATATCGCCGAACACCACGCCGATCGCTCCGATGATCAACGCCATGCCTCCTGCTGGAGGGGCGTGACCGTGGCTGCCGGGGGCAGCTGCGTGCGGGGTTTGACTGCTGGACATGGGACTCCTGGCGACGCTCAGGCGGTTCGTTGAAGGAAAGGGACGCGGCTCAGCGCAGCGCCGACTGCAGCGCCTTGCGGATCACGGTGGCCACTTCGTCGCCTTCATTGAAGGCGTCGCGGGCCATGCGTGCCGCTTCGGCCGGCTTGTAGCCCAGCTGCTGCAGGGCCACGGTGGCATCGGACAGCGGGTCGGCCGGGGCTGGGCCGCTGCCGGTGGGCAGCGCGCCGCCGGCGCCGAACTGGGCTGCACGGTCACGCAGTTCCAGCACCATGCGTTCGGCAGTCTTCTTGCCGATGCCGGGAATGCGGGTCAGCGCGGTGATGTCACCGGCCTGGACCATGCGCGCGAACTCCTCGACGGAAACGCCGGACAGCACCGCCAGCGCGATCTTCGCGCCGATGCCACTGACCTTCTGCACGTTGCGGAACAGGCGCCGCTCCCCCTCGCGCAGGAAGCCGTACAGCGAAACGCTGTCTTCCTTCTGCGCGTAGTGGGTGTACAGCGTGACCTCGCGGCCGAGCTCGGGCAGGTCGTAGAAGGTGCTCATCGGCGCCTCCAGTTCGTAGCCCACCCCGTTCACGTCCACCACCAGCCACGGCGGCGCCTTGTAGGCGACGATGCCGCGCAGTCGACCGATCATTGCGTGCAGCTCCTCATTTGCGGCCCCACGCCTGGCGGGCACTGAGCCCCAGGCGGTTGGCCGTTGCCCGTACGTGGGCATGGGTGATCGCCACCGCCAACGCGTCGGCCGCGTCGGCCTGCAGCTTGGTTTTCAGGTTGAGCATGAGCCCGACCATGTGTTGAACCTGTTGCTTTTCGGCGCCACCACGGCCAACCACGGCGAGCTTGATTTCGCTGGCGGCGTATTCGTGCACCGGCAGGTCGCGCAGCACCACGGCCGAGATCGCCGCGCCCCGGGCCTGGCCCAGCTTCAGCGCCGAATCGGGATTGCGGGCCATGAACACCTTTTCAATGGCCACTTCCTGCGGCTGGTACTCGCGGCACAGGTCGGCCAGGCCCAGCACCAGCAGCTTCATGCGCTGCGGGAAGTCGTCGGCGCCCAGCAGCACCAGTGGCTGGTGGTGCACGTAGGTGACGCGGCCGGCGGCATCGACATCGATGATGCCGACCCCGGTCCGCTGCGAACCGGGGTCGATGCCGAGGATGCGGGTCATGCTGCACTCCTGGCGGGGCGGAACGGGATGCGCTGGCAGGCGTAGGGGGCTCATGGCTGTCCGCGGTGACCGTTCAACGGCCCGCGCCCAGGCCGTCGCAGACGGCTCAGGCGTAGGCGTCGGCGCCGAGTTCGGCGTTGGAATACACGTCCTGCACGTCGTCCAGGTCTTCGAGCATGTCCAGCAGCTTCTTGACCTGCAGGGCGACGTCGCCTTCAACCTTGATGTCGTTGTCCGCGCGGAAGGTGATCTCGGCGTGGTCGGCGACATGGCCGGCGGCGGCCATCGCATCCTTCACCGCGTTGAACGCGTCAGGGCTGGTGACCACATCGATCGAGCCGTCATCGGGGTAGACCACGATGTCATCGGCACCGGCCTCAATGGCCGCTTCGGTGATGGCTTCCTCGTCGGCCCCTGCGGCGAAGCTGAGCACGCCCAGGCGCTTGAACATGAAGGCCACCGAGCCTTCGGTGCCCATGTTGCCACCGCACTTGCTGAACGCATGGCGGACGTCGGCCACAGTGCGCACGCGATTGTCGGTCAGGCAGTCGACGATCACGGCCACGCCACCCGGGGCGTAGCCCTCGTAGCGGACTTCCTCGTAGTCGACGCCTTCCAGCTCACCGGTCGCCTTCTTGATGGCACGCTCGATCACGTCCTTGGACATGTTCACGGCCAGGCCCTTGTCCACGGCCACGCGCAGGCGCGGATTGTTGTTGGGGTCGCCTCCACCGCCGCGCGCGGCAACGCCGATCTCGCGGATGATCTTGGTGAAAATCTTGCCGCGCTTCGCGTCGGACGCGTTCTTGCGGGCTTCGATGGAGGGGCCTCTACCCATGGGTGCTACCGTCTGGCTGCTTCAGGATCAAGGCGCGGATTCTACCTGATCGGGCGCTGCAACCGTGTCTAGGCCCGTATTGTTGTAGAGCCGAGCCAATGCTCGGCTCAATGGGCCCGACGGAATGCAGCCGAGCATGGGCTCGGCTCTACAGGGCGGCCTGCCTCCCCTGCCCCTATGCTGCCGCCGCGTCGCGGCTGTGGTCGAACTTGCCATGGCGCAGGAAATGCGCGGTCTGCCGCGCAGCGTCGGGCGACACCACCAGGCCGCTGTGGCTGGTGCGGACCACGCAATGGTCGGCCAGGCCCGGCAGCCGGGTCTCGGCCAGTGCCACGGTGCCGTCGGA
The DNA here is from genome assembly GCF_051853085.1 of Stenotrophomonas sp. T8. Lineage (NCBI taxonomy): Bacteria > Pseudomonadati > Pseudomonadota > Gammaproteobacteria > Lysobacterales > Lysobacteraceae > Stenotrophomonas > Stenotrophomonas sp. T8. The sequence continues at coordinate 3,054,596 of NZ_CP195329.1, forward strand.
GGCATCGTCGATGGCACCCAGCAGGCTGCCCAGCCCGTGCGGCACCGAGCCGGCAATCAGGCCAACCTCGGCCCTGCCCTGCCAGTCCGGCAGGCCATCGAGCAGCAGCTCGCTGCTGCGTCCCAGCGCCAGGCCCCAGCCGTGCTCGGACAACGAGCGTGCGGTGCCACTGCCGCGCAGCGGTGAACCCAGGCAGACCACGCGCTGCACCGGCAGCTGCGGATTGCGCCGCAGCGCTTCCAGCGCCAGCAACCCGCCCAGGCTGTGGCCGACCAGCGACAACGGCCCGGCGTCGGCCAACCGTTCCAGCAGCTGGGGCACCGCCACGTCGGGACCACCGAACACCGAGGAGTAACCGAACGCATGCACCTGGAAACCACGCGCGCGCAGGCGCCAGGCCAGCGGCCCGACCCAGGCGCGGGCATTCCAGATGCCATGCAGCAGCAATACGGGGGGAGTCATGCAAACAGCCTGGCGGTCAGCGGGGCAGGAACGTGAGGTGATTGAACACGCGCGCGCAGCAAGCGGCGGTGAACGTCAGGCCGCGCGCGGTGCGCGGCGCAGGATGAATTCAAGATCGTTGGTATCGCCAACCGGGAACAGGTACTCGCCGGCCTTCTCGAAACCATAGCGGGCGTAGAAGCGTTGCGCGCCGAAGTTCTCCGACCACACGCCCAGCCACAGCGTGCGCGGGCCTTCGCGCTCCAGCCAGGCCAGTGCGGTTTCCAGCAGGCGGCTGCCCCAGCCGCAGCTCTGCTGCGTCTTGATCAGGTACAGGCGCTTGAGTTCGCCGTCACCGGGTTTCACATCCGGATGCGGCAGGCCACAGGGGCCGGCGGCGGCATGGCCGACCGCCTCCCCATCCAGTTCCAGCAGCCACACTGCGTAATCGGGGTGGGCCAGGATCACGCGCTGGCGCTCGACCGTGTAGGCCTCCTCCAGGAAGGCCTGCAGGTCCTGCGGCGGGTACAGATGGCCGAAGGTTTCGGTGAACGTGCGGGCGGCCAGCGCCGACAGGGTCGGCGCATCGTCCACAGTGGCGCGGCGGATCGAATACATGCAGGAAGTTGACGCCAGGGCGAAGCGGGGGTCAAGCCTTTTCAGGCGACTCCTCTTCTTCCTCGTCCTCTTCCTCGTACTCTTCTTCGTCCTCGTCCTCGTCCTCTTCTTCCTCGCCTTCCTCGTCCTCGTCGTACTCTTCCTCTTCGTCGTCCTCGTAATCCTCGACGCCGAAGTCTTCACCGTCCCAACGGCCTTCGCCGTCGGCGACGAAGGTCAGGGCCATCGCCGCCGGGTTGGTACCGACGCGGACCAGCCAACCACCGAACACGCGTGCACGCTCGGTGACCAGGTTGGCCTCGGAGCCTTCATTGCCCAGCTTTTCCCACTCCAGCGAAAACGCAAACTCGGTCATTGCCTGGATCTCCTGATCAGTTGGTCTTGGGGCGAACCTGGATGTGCACTTCGGCCAGCTGCGCGTCGACGATCGGCGACGGCGCGTCGGTCATCAGATCCTGTGCACCGGTGGTCTTCGGGAACGGGATGACGTCGCGGATCGACTCGGTGCCGGCCATCAGCGCGGCGATGCGGTCGATGCCGAAGGCGATGCCACCGTGCGGCGGCGCGCCGTAGTTCAGCGCGTCGAGCAGGAATCCGAACTTGGCGCGGGCCTCTTCGGCGCCGATGCCGAGCAGCTCGAACACTGCGCTCTGCATGTCCGGACGGTGGATACGGATCGAACCGCCGCCGATTTCATTGCCGTTGAGCACCATGTCGTAGCCGCGCGAGACGGCGGTACGGGCGTTGGCGCGCAGGTCGGCGATGTCGTCCACGGCCGGTGCGGTGAAGGGATGATGCAGGGCGACGTAGCGCTGTTCTTCCTCGTCCCATTCGAACATCGGGAAGTCGGTGACCCACAGCGGCGCCCAGCCATCGGCGATCAGGCCGAAGTCCTTGCCGGCCTTCAGGCGCAGCGCACCCATGAAGTCGGAGACCTTGTTGTAGCCACCGGCACCGAAGAACACGATGTCGCCGTTGCCGGCGCCAACATGGGCGACCAGCGCAGCGAAGGAGGCCTCGCTGAAGAACTTCTGGATCGGCGAGCTGACTTCGCCGTTGTCGGCGATCTTGATGTAGGCCAGGCCCTTGGCGCCGTATTTGGCGGCGTGCGCGGCGTACTCGTCGATCTGCTTGCGGCTCAGCGCTGCACCGCCCGGGATGCGCAGCGCGGCGACGCGGCCTTCGGCATCGTTGGCCGGGCCGGTGAACACTGCGAACCCGCTGTCCTTGACCAGTTCAGCCACGTCGACCAGCTCCAGCGCGATGCGCAGGTCCGGCTTGTCCGAACCGTAGCGGCGCATCGCCTCGGCCCAGGTCATGCGCGGGAAGCTGGCATCCAGCTGGACGTCGACCACTTCCTTGAAGATGGCGCGGATCATGTCTTCGACGAAGTCCTGCACGTCGCGCTCGCGCACGAAGGCGAATTCCATGTCCAGCTGGGTGAACTCCAGCTGGCGGTCGGCACGCAGTGCTTCGTCGCGGAAGCAGCGCGCGATCTGGTAGTAACGGTCGAAGCCGGCCACCATCAGGATCTGCTTGAACAGCTGCGGGCTCTGCGGCAGCGCGTAGAACTCGCCCGGGTGCATGCGCGCCGGCACCAGGAAGTCGCGCGCGCCTTCCGGGGTGGCCTTGGTCAGGATCGGGGTCTCGATGTCCTGGAAGCCCTTTTCGTCCAGGTGGCGGCGCAGGGCCTGCACCAGCTTGATGCGGGTGCGCTGCATGCGCTGCATTTCCGGACGGCGCAGGTCCAGATAGCGGTACTTCAGGCGGGTTTCCTCGCCCGGGTTCTCGTGGGCGTGGAACGGCAGCGGCGCAGCCTTGTTCAGCACGGTGATGGCGGTGGCGATCACTTCCACCTTGCCGGTGCGCATCTTGTCGTTCACCGCGTGGCGGGCGCGCACGACACCCTCCACCTGCAGCACGTCCTCGTAGCCCAGCGAAGCGGCCACGGCGAACACTTCGGCGTTGTCGACCTCCACGGTCACCTGCACGATGCCTTCATGATCGCGGAGATCGATGAAGCAGACGCCGCCCTGGTTACGGGCCACGTCGGTCCAACCGGCGAGGGTGACAGTCTGGCCAATCAGGGTCTCGTCGACCAGGCCGCAGAAGTGGGTACGCATTGGGGGAAGCTCCGCTGGAGAACGCCGGCACCGGACGGGGGCCGGAAAGCCTCGTATTCTGCGGCCGAGGCCCCGGCCGGGGCAAATCCGGCCAGTCACACCGGCTTGATCATCCCCCTCCCTATAGTCAGGCACCTGCCACCGTATGGGATGCCGCCATGAATCCGCTGTCCCTGGCCCGCCTGGCCGTGACCCTGAGCCTGGGCACCATCGCCACGCTCGCCCTGCCCTCCGCCCCGGCCGCCGCGCAGAGCGGGGTGATCCGTTGCGAGAGCCAGAACAACCGAGAACGCGTGTGCAATACAGGCTGGCGCAATGCGCAGCTGGTCCGCCAGCTGTCCGGCAGCGCCTGCGACGAGGGCCGCACCTGGGGCAGCCGCAATGGCAGCATCTGGGTCAGCAATGGCTGCCGCGCCGAATTCGTCGAGGCCCGTGGTGGCTGGGGCGGCGGCAACGGCGGTGGCTGGGGCGGCAACAACGGCCGGCCCGGCGAGACCATCCGCTGTGAGAGCCAGAACAATCGCGAACGCAGCTGCCCGGTCGGCTGGCGCAATGCCCGCCTGGTCCGCCAGCTGTCCGGCAGCCCCTGCGACGAAGGCCGTACCTGGGGGGTGCGCAATGGCGCGGTGTGGGTCAGCAACGGCTGCCGCGCCGAATTCGCCGAAGCTCGCGGCTGGGGCGGCGGGGGCGGTGGCTGGGGCGGCGGCAACAGCAACTACTCCATCACCTGCAGCAGCAACAACAACCGCACGCAGAACTGCGACTGGGATGAGCGCCAGGGCCGGCCGGTACTGCAGCAGCAGCTGTCCGGCAGCGCCTGCCAGGAGGGCCGTAGCTGGGGCTACGCACGGGGCCAGGTGTGGGTGAGCAACGGTTGCCGGGCGCGCTTCGGTACGCGTTGAGTTGAGGGGTTGGGGTCAGAGCCCTCCGCAGGAGGGGTCCGACCCGGGGATCACGGCGCGGGTGCTGTGTCGTCGCCCCACGGTGGCGGTGGCAGGTCGACCGGCTTGCTCAGGTCGAACTGCACGCGGAAGCGGCGGCCGTCCGGGCGCGTCAGTTCGTAGACGAACGTCTGATCCGGATCGATCTCCATCGCCCAGGTGTTATGCGTGGAAGCCAGCATGTCGGCACGGCGGAACATCGCCACCGAATCGGCATCGGCCGGGAACTGCTGGCGCTCGGCGGTGCCCGGCGGCGTGCTGTCGCCACCGTACAGGGTGATCGCGTCGGGGCTGCCGTCTTCGTGGCGATGGTCGTGCTTCAGCCGCAGCCCGTTCGGCGTGCGGGTCAGCACCCAGGTCCGCGAGTGGTCATCACCGACATGGAACGGGATGCGCAGTTCGTGCGCCGGGTCGGCGCAGCCGCGCACATGCATGACCAGGCGCTGCCCGGCGAACGGATCCTTGGCGGTCGGTGCAGGCGTGTCCTCCACCACCTTGCCGACGTAGGCCTGGCCGCAATGTGCGGCGATGGCGGCCATGAACGCATCGGCCGGTGCGGTCGCCAGGTCATGGGCGACCGTGTCGGAGCGCTGCGTGCACGCAGCGAGGCTGAGCAGGAGGGCGGCGGTAGTGGCAACGGCAATCGGTCTCATACCCCAACCCTAACGGCCATGGACGATGGGCGCAAACCGCGCGCCAGTCCCGCTCAGCGCTCGGCAGACGGTGCTGCCGGCAGTGCTTCGGTCGCCGCCGCTACCGGCGCGGCCTCGCCCTCGCCGGCCGGCTCCTGCTCCACCGGATCAACGTCAAACGGTGTACGGAACACCAGCGACGGCAGCAGCGTGGTCAGTGCGGCGTACAGCAGCAGCGCGCCGAACAGCACCGCCGGAATCTGGAAACGCTCGCGCATGATCGCCGCCAGCACCAGGGTGAAGATCAGGGTCGGAGCCAGCGCCAGCGAGACGCGCAGGCTGCTGCGGAAGCTCTCGCCGAACATCACCCGGCGCTGCAGCCAGACCACGCCGATGCGCAGCGGCAGCACCACCAGGGTGATGACGATGCCCAGCCCCAGCGCCTCGAAGCTCAACGCTTCGCTGGGCACCTTGGTGCCGGCGTTGAAGAAGTAGAATGGCACGAAGAACGAGGCGAACAGGCGCAGCGCGTGCAGGTTCTCGTGCGAGGCCAGCAGCGGCATGCGCTGGTGCAGCAGGCGCGCAACCAGGCCGGCGATGAACGCGCCCACCAGGTAATACACGCCCAGCAGGTAGGTGATGTAGGCCGCCACCATGCCGACCATCACCAGCAGCGAGAACTCCGAGCCCGGCGCGTGCGGCGCCACCCAGCGGCCCAGCGCGATGAACAGCAGCGGCAGGCCGACCATCATCGCCAGCAGCGCCAGGCTGGACAGCGCCATGTGCCCCGGGTCGCCGGCCTGCAGCACGATGAACAACGCCGCCAGCGCCAGCAGCTCACCGGCGATGGCCTTGCTGGTCACCCAGAACCGTTCGTCCTCGCTCAGGCCCAGCCGCGACAGCGAGTCCATGATGAAACCGGTCGAGGGCGTCAGCAGCGCCAACGCCAGCAGCCCGGCGGCCTGCCACGGCAATCCTGCGTAACGCCAGGCCAACCAGCCGACGCCGAACAGCGTGCCGGTACGGATGACCAGATGTGCCAGCAGCGGCCACATGCCCCGGCGCAGCGCCTGCAGATCCACTTCCAGGCCGGCGAACAGGAACAGCGAGGAAATGCCCAGGGTGGCCAGCAGTCCGATCACCGCATCATGTGCCTGATCCCCCAGCCAGAGCATGCCGATGATGCCGAACAGCAGGCAGGTCAACGGGGCGGGCAGGCTGAAACGCTGCAACGCGCGTGGGATCACCAGCAGCGCGAAGATCAGCAGCAGGTAGATCAGTTCATGGCTCATGGGGTCTTCCGTGGGGTTGGAACGCGCGCAGGATGCGCGCGCTGAACCGATCCGGCAAGCCGTTTCTGGATGACTCCCGGTTACCTCAACCGATCAGGCGATCGGCAATGCGCCCCACCTGCGCCAGCACCCCGGCGCGCTGCTCGTTGCTGATCGCACTGGCCTGCAGATAGGCGGTCAGCACCCACGGTGCGCCGCCGGACAAGGGCCACAGGACGGCGATGTCGTTGCGCGCGTCTTCACCATTGCTGCCGGTCTTGTCACCCACCCGCCAGCGCTTGCCGAGTCCCGCGCGCAGGCAGGCATCACCGGTCTCATTGTCGATCAGCCAGTCGGACAACTGCTGCCGCGACGCCGGTTGCAGCACATCGCCCAGCACCACACGCTGCAGGGTGGCGGCCATCGCCGCCGGGGTGGTGGTGTCGCGCGGGTCGCCCTCGGCGAAGCTGTTCATTTCCGGCTCCAGCCGATCGCTGCGGCTGACCGTATCGCCGCTGGCACGCAGGAACGCGGTCACCGCGGGCGGGCCACCGACCACGCCGAACAGCAGGTTGGCGGCGGTGTTGTCACTGGTGATCACAGTGGCCCGGCACAGGTCACGCACGGTCATGTCCTTGCCGGCATGACGGCGGGTGACCGGTGCATGCGAGAGCAGATCGGCATCGCGCACCGGCACGCGCCGGTCGAGCAGCGCGGGCGCACGCTCGGCCTGGCTGAGCACGGTGGCCGCCAGCATGCTCTTGAAGGTACTGCACATCGGGAAGCGCTCATCCTGGCGATGACCCAAGCGGCGACCGCTGGCGGTGTCGAGCAGGGTCACGCCCAGGCGGCCGGCGCAGGCCATCTCCAGCGCTGCGAAATCGTTGGCGGTGGTAATGGCAGCCTCGGTCGGTGCGCGTGCGCTGGCCTTGCCTGCCGCACGCGCCAGCAACGGCAGGGCAAGCGAAGAAGCGGCGGCGGCACCACTGAACTGCAGGAATCGGCGACGGGCGAGCATACGGAATCTCCTGGCAACCCCTCGATTATTCAGGCCAGCACGATGGGCGACCAGCGCGAAATATCAGCGAGAGACATGAAAATTATTCATGCCTGTCGCATTCAACCCACTGCTTTACGAACAACTCCATCGACAGGGTAGGATCAGCCATCACTCCAGCTCACGACTGCACGATGCTGCACCCGACCCTGCCGCTGAATGCGCTGCGCGCGTTCGAGGCCGCCGCCCGCCATCAGAACTTCACCCGTGCCGCGCTGGAGCTGTGTGTCAGCCAGGCGGCGCTGAGCCACCAGATCCGAGGCCTGGAAGACCGGCTCGGCATCCGCCTGTTCCATCGCCTGCCGCGCGGCGTGGCGCTGACCGATGAAGGCGCAGCGCTGTATCCGGTGCTCAACGAATCGTTCGAACGCATCTCGGCCAGCATCGCGCGCTACACCGGCGGGCCGGCCCGCGAAGTGCTGACACTGGGGGTGGTCGGCACCTTTGCCACCGGCTGGCTGCTGCCACGGCTGGCCGCATTCGAGGCCGCGCATCCGGACATCGAGCTGCGCCTGCAGACCCACAACAACCGCATCGACCTGGCCGGCGAAGGGCTGGATCTGGCCATCCGCTTCGGTGATGGCGACTGGCAGGGCCAGGCCTGCACGGCGATCCTCGATGCGCCCTTCGCGCCGCTGTGCGCCCCGGCATTGGCGCGGCGGCTGAAGCAGCCGCGCGACCTGGCCACGCTGCCGCTGTTGCGTTCCTATCGCAGCGACGAATGGCCGCGCTGGCTGCAGGCGGCCGGCGTCAGCGGTGTGGAAGCACGTGGGCCGGTGTTCGATTCCTCGCTGACGGTGGCGATGGCCGCCGCCGGCGGTGCCGGCGTGGCCTTGCTGCCGCTGCGCATGTTTGAGCAGGAACTGGCCGAAGGCCGCCTGCTGCAGCCGTTCGGCACCACGCTGGAGCTGGGCCGCTACTGGCTGACGCGGCTACGCTCGCGCGCCGAGCGCGAGCCGGCCAAGCGCTTCCGCGAGTGGCTGCAGGCGCAGGCATGATGTAGCGCCGAGCCTACGCTCGGCTGCTCCGTGTCCAATGCCGCGCTACGCGCGAAAGCCGAGCGTGGCTCGGCTCTGCAGAAATGCCAGTCGGCCGCTGGCCGGCACGACCGGTCAGGACTCCAGCAGCTCCATCCACGCCGCTTCAGCCTTTTCCAGCTGCGCGGCGGCGGTTTCCCGATCGCGGCCAAGCACGGCCATGCGGCTGGCATCGGCGTAGTTGGCCGGGTCGGCCAGCTGGCGATCCAGTTCGGCCAGCGCACCTTCCAGCTCGGCCACCTTGGCTTCAGCGGCGGCCAGCTTGTGCGGGTTCACCGGCTTCTTCTGCACCACCTGCGCCACCGGGGCGGTCTTGACCACCACCGGCTCTTCCACCTGTTCCATGCGCGCCTTGGTGCCCTGTGCCTGCGGGCGGGTACGCAGCCACGCGGCGTAGGCATCCAGATCGCCGTCGAACGGCTCGACCACGCCATCAGCCACGCGCCAATAGGTATCGCAGACCAGGCCGATCAGGTGGCGGTCGTGCGAGACCATCACGATCGCGCCTTCGAAGGTGGCCAGTGCTTCGGCCAGCGCTTCGCGCATTTCCAGGTCAAGGTGGTTGGTCGGTTCGTCCAGCAGCAGCACGTTCGGCTGCTGCCAGGCGATCAGCGCCAGCGCCAGGCGCGCACGCTCGCCACCGGAGAAACCATCGACCGGCTCGAACGCGCGGTCGCCCGGGAAATTCCACTTGCCAAGGAAATCGCGGAACGACTGGTTCGGCGCATCCGGGGCGATCTCGCGGAAGTGCTCCATCGGCGACTGGCCTTCGTGCAGCGACTCCACCGTGTGCTGGGCGAAGTAGCCGATCTTCAGGTCCGGGTGCGCCATGCGCTCACCGACGATCGGCGCCAGTTCACCCACCAGGGTCTTCACCAGGGTGGTCTTGCCGGCGCCGTTGGGGCCGAGCAGGCCAATGCGCTGGCCCGCTTCCAGGCCGAAGCCGACGTTGTGCAGGATCACCGCATCCTGGCCGTAGCCGGCCTCGACGTGGTTGAGGCGGATCAGCGAGAACGGCAGCTTGGCCGGCGGCGCGAACTCGATGCGGAACTCGCGTTCGGCACGCACCGCTTCGGTGCCGGCCAGCTTGGCCAGGCGCTTCATGCGGCTCTGCGCCTGCGCGGCCTTGCTCGCCTGCGCCTTGAAGCGGTCGATGAAACTCTGCAGGTGGGCGCGCTCGGCCTGCTCCTTCTCGTGCGCGATCTGCTGCTGGCGCAGCTGTTCGGCGCGCTGGCGCTCGAAATCGGTGTAGCCGCCCGGGTAGAGCTTGGCGCCGCCGCCGTGCAGGTGCAGGGTATGGGTGGCCACGTTGTCGAGGAACTCGCGGTCATGCGAGATCAGCAACAAGGTGCCTGGGTACTTCAGCAGCCACTGTTCCAGCCAGTACACCGCGTCCAGGTCCAGGTGGTTGGTCGGTTCGTCGAGCAGCAGCAGGTCGCTGGGCATCATCAGCGCACGGGCCAGGTTCAGGCGCACGCGCCAGCCACCGGAGAACGAGGACACCGCGCGGTGGTGCGTCTCGGCCGGGAAGCCGAGCCCGTGCAGCAGCTTGCCGGCGCGCGCTTCGGCGTCGTAGGCGCCCATCTCGGCCATCTTCGTGTGTGCGTTGGCCACCGCCTCCCAGTCTTCGCGGGCGGTTGCCTCGGCCTCTTCGGCCAGCACCGCAGCCACCTCGGTATCGCCGCCCAGCACGAAGCTCAGCGCCGGGTCCGGCAGCGACGGGGTTTCCTGGGCCACGCTGGCGATACGGACCTTGCCGGGCAGGTCGACGTCACCCTTGTCGGCCTCCAGTTCGCCCTTCACCGCCGCGAACAGGCTGGACTTGCCAGCACCGTTGCGGCCGACCACACCTACCCGGTAACCGGCGTGCAGGGTCAGGTCGACATTGGACAACAGCAGCCGCTCGCCGCGGCGCAAGGCGAAATTACGAAGGGAGATCATCGGGGAAGGGTCCATATAACCGGATGGAATGTGCTGGTGAGCACTGTTCCTGCGACGCAATTCTAGCGTTAACGAATACTTGACGCGTCCCGGGATGCGCAGTGGCCGACGTTCCTCTCTCCCACGTCCTCGCCGCGCGCTTCCCGGGTCTCCTCCCCGCCGATGCCTGTCCGGGCTAAATGGTTGCTGCTGCAACGTTTTTTCCGATGACCGGCATTTGACAGGCACTGAATATCCCGTTAATTGCTGTATTGCGCACCGCAACAACCGCCGTCCGCCTCACCCCCGTGATGTCGATTCCGGTGCCGCCCCCGCCAACCGGAGCCCATCCCGATGACCCGCAAGACCAGCCTGATCGCCGCCGCCGTCGCTGTCGCACTCGGTGGCTCTCCGTTCGTCGCCGCCGCCCAGCAGGCCGGCACCGCCGCCAACACCCTGGACACCGTGATCGTCACCGGCACCCGCGTGGCCGACCGCACCGTCGCCGAATCGCAGTCGCCGATCGACATCATCACCCCTGAAGTGCTGCAGTCCACCGGCACCAGTGAACTGGCCACCGCCCTGTCACGCGCCCTGCCCTCACTGAACTTCCCGCGCCCTGCCCTGACCGACGGCACCAGCGGCGTGCGCCCGGCGCAACTGCGCGGCCTGTCGCCGGACCAGGTGCTGGTGCTGGTCAACGGCAAGCGGCGCCACACCTCGGCGATGATCAACGTCAACGGCAGCATCGGCCGTGGCTCGTCGGCGGTGGACATCAACGCGATCCCGATCGCCGCGATCGAGCGCGTGGAAGTGTTGCGCGACGGCGCGTCGGCGCAGTACGGCTCGGACGCCATCGCCGGCGTCATCAACATCGTGCTCAAGGGCAGCGGCCGTGGCGGCAGCCTGGCCGTGGACTACGGCCAGTACTCCGCCGGCGACGGCAACAAGTACCAGCTTTCCGGCGATACCGGCGTCGAGTTCGGCAACGGCCGTGGCCGCGTGCACGTGGCCGGCCAGATCAGCCAGCAGGACGAGAGCAACCGCGCCGGCCCGTACCGCGGCACCACGCCGAATACCGGCAACTTCCCGAGCATCGGCCAGAAGACCTTCATCGTCGGCGACCCGCGCGTGGACGCCACTGCCGCCTCGGCCAACGCCAGCTTCGATTTCAGCGACCACGTGACCGGCTACGCCAGCGCGCTGCTCAGCAACCGCGACATCACCTCGTTCGCGTTCTACCGTTCGCGCAACCATAGCGGGCAGAGCGCGCTGCTGGCGCAGACCTATCCGGACGGCTACGTGCCGGAGATCAACCAGTATTCCAAGGACCGCTCGCTGGTGGCCGGGGTCAAGGGCAACACCGACAGCGGCTGGACCTGGGACCTGAGCCTGAACCACGGCGAGAACACCCTCGATTTCCACACCCGCAACAGCATCAACTACAGCCTCGGTGCGACCAGCCCGCGCTCGTTCTACGACGGCACGCTGAAGTACCAGCAGGACATCTTCAACGCCGACCTGACCAAGTCGCTGGACTGGGGCCTGGCCTACCCGGTCACGCTGTCCTTCGGCGGTGAGTACCGCAAGGAGAAGTGGGACCAGAATCCGGGCGAACTGAACTCGTACACCGGCAGCGGCGCGCAGGGCTTCGCCGGCTTCACCCCGACCAATGAAGTGCATGCCGACCGCCACAACTACGCGGTCTATGCCGGCCTGGAAGCGGACCTGACCGAGAAGTTCTCGGCCGGCATCACCGGCCGCTACGAGGACTACTCGGACTTCGGCGACCGCTTCTCCGGCAAGCTGTCGGCGCGCTATGCGTTCACCGACAAGGTCGCGCTGCGTGCCACCGCCTCCAGCGGCTTCCGTGCACCGTCGCTGGCGCAGCAGGGCTACCAGGCGGTCACCAGCCAGTTCCTCAATGGCGTGTTCGTTGAACGCGGCACCTTCCCGACCACGAGCCCGGCCGCGCAGGCGCTGGGTGCCTCGCCGTTGAAGGCCGAAACCTCCACCTCCTACAGCCTGGGGCTGGTGCTGCAGCCGGTCGACCGTCTGTACATCACCGTCGATGCGTACCAGATCGACATCGATGACCGCATCGCGCTGTCGTCCAGCATCACCACCAACGCCGCCACCAGCGCGCTGCTGGGCACCCTCGGCCTGCCGCAGGTGACCGCGTTCTCGTACTTCACCAACGGCCTGGATACGCGCACCCGCGGCGTCGACTTCGTGTCCAGCTACACCGTGCCGTTCAGCGCCAGCAGCCTGGAGCTGACCGCCGCCTACAGCTACAACGACACCGAAGTGCGCCGCGTCGGCGGCACTCCGGCGGTGTTCGGCACGCTGGGCCTGACCCAGTCGCTGATCGGCCGTGATGAGATCGGTCGCATCGAGGACAGCTACCCGCGCGACAAGGCGATCCTGAGCGGCACCTGGCGTTCGGACCACTGGGAACTGGGCCTGGCCGCGACCCGCTACGGCAAGTTCACCGTACGCAACTCGGCCACCGCGCTGCGCGACCAGACCTACGGCGATGCCTGGGTGGTGGATGCCTCGGCCAGCTACAAGCCGAGCAGCAACTGGACCCTGACCGTGGGCGCCGACAACCTGCTGGACAAGTACCCGGACCGCACCGAAGACCTGCAGAACTCCACCTTCGGCATGCTGCCGTACAGCAACTACTCGCCGTTCGGCTTCAACGGCGCGTATGTGTACGGGCGGATCAAGTACACCTGGTAAGCGGTAGTGCCGGCCGCTGGCCGGCAACCCCGGGCCGCATCTGGAGGAGAGCCCCTTCTTGTTGAAGGGGCGCGCCGAAGGCGGGGGTAGAGGGAAATGTGTGGGCAAACCCGCCGGCCACGGCACGTGGACGGCAGGTTTGCCGTATCTGGCTTCATCGGTGAAAATCGGGGCACCCCCGATTTCCTGCGAGTGCCGATGCACCATGACACCGACCTGATCAACATCGTTGCCGTTGGCCTGGGGCTCGCCTTCATCTTCGGCGCGCTGGCCAACAAGCTCCGCTTGTCTCCCCTGGTCGGTTACCTGGTTGCTGGCATCTGCGTAGGCCCGTTCACCCCCGGCTTCGTCGCCGACCAGGCGCTGGCCAACCAGCTGGCCGAACTGGGCGTGATGCTGCTGATGTTTGGCGTCGGCCTGCACTTCTCGCTGAAGGACCTGATGGCGGTCAAGGCCATCGCCATCCCCGGCGCCATCGGCCAGATCGCGGTGGCCACCCTGCTCGGCTGGGGCGTGGCCTCGCTGATGGGCTGGCCGGCCATTCATGGCGTCATCTTCGGTTTCTCGCTGGCCACGGCCAGTACCGTGGTGCTGCTGCGGGCAATGGAGGAACGGCGCCTGCTGGAGACGATGCGCGGCAAGATCGCGGTCGGCTGGCTGATCGTCGAAGACCTGGCCTGTGTGCTGGCGCTGGTGATGATGCCGGTGATGGCCGGCGTGTTCGGTCCCGACGCGGCCAAGGAGTCGCACTCGCTGGGCAGCGTGCTGGCCGACATCGGCTGGACCTTCGTGCAGCTGGGCCTGTTCGTGGCGGTGATGCTGGTGGTCGGGCGCCGGGTCATCCCGTGGATCCTCGAACGTATCGCCGGTACCGGCTCGCGCGAACTGTTCACCCTGTCGGTGCTGGCAATTGCGCTGGGCGTGGCGTTCGGCTCTGCGATGCTGTTCGGTGTCTCGTTCGCGCTGGGCGCGTTCTTCGCCGGCATGCTGCTCAACGAATCGGAACTGAGCCACAAGGCCGCGCATGATTCGCTGCCGCTGCGCGATGCGTTCGCGGTGTTGTTCTTCGTCTCGGTCGGCATGCTGTTCGACCCCAACATCCTCGTCCAGCATCCGTGGCAGGTGCTGGCCACGGTGCTGATCATCATGTTCGGCAAGTCGGCAGCCGCGTTCTTCATCGTGCGCGCGTTCGGCCACCCGACCAGCACTGCGCTGACCATCTCGGCCAGCCTCGCCCAGATCGGCGAGTTCGCCTTCATCATCGCCGGCCTCGGCGTGGCGCTGCAGATCCTGCCGAAGGAAGGCCAGTCGCTGGTGCTGGCCGGCGCGCTGGTGTCGATCATGCTCAACCCGCTGGTGTTCGGCCTGCTCGACCGATGGCAGGCCAAGCAGGAAACACAGCCGCAAACGCCAGAGCCGGAAGAGGCGACCGGCCCGTCGCGCGACCTGCATGACCACGCCATCGTGATCGGCTATGGCCGGGTCGGCAGCGAGCTGGCACAGGTGCTGCGCGATCGCGGCGTGCCGGTGCTGGTGATCGATGACAACAAGGAGCACGTCGAGCAGGCGCACGCCAGGGGCCTGGCAGCGATCCGCGGCAGCGCCGCCGCCGACCGGGTGCTGGCCGAGGCCCATCCAGAGCGGGCCAAGATCGCAGTGCTGGCGATTCCGCAGCCGCTGGAAGCCGGTGAGGCGCTGGCCAAGCTGCGTGCGATCAACCCGGACCTGACCCTGCTGGCACGTGCGCACAGCGATGCCGAAGTGAAGCATCTGCTGGAGCATGGTGCCGATGGCACGGTGATGGCCGAGCGCGAGCTGGCCTATTCGCTGGCGGAGATGGTCATGTCCACGCCGCCATATCGGAATCTGGGGCAGCACAGCATTCCGGTGGTGTGAGGGGTGTGCTTGCGGCAGGGCTTGCAGCCCTGCACCTGCCAAGGCAACGGCAAAGGCAAAGGCAAAAGCTGACTATCCGTGGGATGGCGGGGTGGGTCCGCTTGCAGGGGCTGCTGCAAGTACGCCCATGTAAGCTCGGTCGCCGCTTGCTCGTGTGCGCAATCCTGCGCACACGGCAAGACCGGGGTTGGGCGTCCTGCCCAACCCGCCCGAGGCATGCCTCGGGCCCATGCGGCTCACGCCCCCGCAAGCGGACCCACCCCGCCTTCGACAATTTCCCACGATCTGCAGTAGATCCACGCCATGCGTGGATGCTGTTTGATGAACTGTCGGAATGTTCGATTCCGATGGTGATCCATCCACGCATGGCGTGGATCTACCAGGATTGATGCCGACCGTCGGCACATGGGGTCAGATCTGTTTTCCACAGGAAAACGGATCTGACCCCGGAAACAAAAAAATCCCCGGTCGACCCGCATCGACCGGGGATCTGGATCGCCACGTTGCCACGCCTTGGAGAGGCAGTTCCACCCTAGCGCATCGCGCCACCGGTGGTGATCGCCTGTGGCGATATGCACCAAGCGCGCGGCTATCAGGCGGCGGCCAGGGCCTGCTCCAGGTCGGCGCGCAGGTCACCGATGTGCTCGATGCCGATCGACAGCCGCACGGCATCTTCGCTGACCCCGGCCTTGGCCAGCTCTGCCGCATCCAGCTGGCGATGGGTGGTCGAGGCCGGATGGGTGGCCAGCGACTTCGCGTCGCCCAGGTTGACCAGGCGGGTGAACAGCTTCAGCGCATCGAGGAAGCGCGCGCCAGCCTCGCGCCCGCCCGGCAGGCCGAAGGTCAGTACCCCCGAGCCATGCCCGCCCAGGTAGCGCTGCGCGGCGGCATGCTCGGGGTCGTCTGCCAGTCCCGCGTAACGCACCCAGGCGACCTTGTCGTGCGCCTTCAGGAACTGCGCGACGGCCAGTGCATTGGCGTTGATGCGCTCCATGCGCAGGGCCAGGGTCTCGATGCCCTGCAGGATCAGGAACGCATTGAACGGCGACAACGCGGCACCGGTATTGCGCAGCGGGACCACCCGCGCGCGGCCGATGTAGGCCGCCGGCCCCAGTGCTTCGGTATAGACCACGCCGTGGTAACTGGGGTCGGGTTGGTTGAGGCGGGCGAAACGCTTCGGCTGCGCCGCCCAGTCGAAGCGGCCGGAGTCGATGATGGCACCGCCGAGGCTGTTGCCGTGGCCGCCCAGGTACTTGGTCAGCGAGTGCACGACGATGTCGGCACCGTGCTCGAACGGGCGCAGCAGGAACGGGGTGGCCACGGTGTTGTCGACGATCAGCGGCACACCCGCCGCATGCGCCACCTCGGCAATGGCGGCGATGTCGGTGACGTTGCCGCGCGGGTTGCCGATCGATTCGACGAACACCGCCTTGGTGCGCTCGTCGATCAGCGCGGCGAACGCAGAACGATCGGCCGGGTCGGCGAAGCGCGCCTGGATGCCGTACTGCGGCAGCGTGTGGGCCAGCAGGTTGAGGCTGCCGCCATACAGCGCGCTGGAGGCGACGATGTTGTCACCGGCCTCGGCGATGGTCTGGAGGGCATAGGTGATCGCGGCCTGCCCCGAGGCCAGCGCCAGCGCACCGATGCCACCTTCCAGTGCAGCCAGGCGCTGCTCCAGCACGTCGGTGGTGGGGTTCATGATGCGCGTGTAGATGTTGCCGGGCACCTTCAGGTCGAACAGGTCGGCACCGTGCTGGGTGTCATCGAAGGCATACGCCACGGTCTGGTAGATCGGCACCGCCACCGCGCGGGTGGTCGGGTCGGGACGGTAGCCACCGTGCACGGCCAGGGTTTCCAGTTGCCACTGCGGTTCGCTCATTGCACCAGGCTCCATCCGGGGAAACCGCCACCATAGGCCAGCTGGCACCCGCCGCTGAAAGCCACTGGCGATGACGCCCGTACCGGCGGTTATCAGGTTGGCCGCGATTCAGGCAGCCGTCATGGGGCGTTGCTAGGCTGCGCCGCCGGGCGCTCCTGCCCGGGCACGGAGGCCCCACCCATGCAGCCATCGCCCTGGCATCCCACCACCAGCAGTTCGCCTACGTCGGTCATGCTGGTAGAGGACGACCGTCGCCTGGCCGAACTGGTGAGCGACTACCTTCACCAGCATGGCTTCGCCGTGCAGCACATCGCACGCGGCGACCTCGCCGGCGCCGCCTGCCGCCAGCACGCGCCGGAGCTGGTGGTGCTGGACCTGATGCTGCCCGGCCTGGGCGGCATCGACGTGTGCCGCCAGATCCGCAGCTTCTCCGATGTGCCGATCCTGATGCTGACCGCCTGCGAGGACGACATCGAACAGGTGCTGGGCCTGGAATCGGGCGCCGACGACTATGTGCACAAGCCCATCGAACCACGCCTGCTTCTGGCCCGGCTGCGCGCCCTGCTGCGCCGCCGCCACGGCAGCAGCAACACCGGCACGCCCAGCCGGCTGATGCACGGTGAACTGCTGATCGACCGCATGCAGCGTGAGGTACACCTGCACGGTGCCACGGTGGACGTGGGCACCACCGAATTCGAGATCCTGTGGCTGCTGGCCAGCCAGCCGGGGCAGATCCTGTCCCGTGACCAGATCCTGCAGGCGGTGCGCGGAATCGGTTTCGACGGCCTGGACCGCAGCGTTGACGTCTGCATCGGCAAGCTGCGTCGCAAGCTCGGCGACGATGCGCGCGAGCCGCGGCGGATCAAGACCGTGTGGGGCCGCGGCTACCAGTTCAATCCGTCGGCCTGGACGGCATGAAGCGGCTGTTCCTGTGGCTGTGGTTCATCACCGGCGCCTGTTTCCTGGCCTCGGTGTTCTTTCTCAACCGGGTGCTCGACAGCATCTATACGCCCGTGCAGGATCGCGTTTTCGTCCAGCAGGTGCGCGGGCAGGTGTACGCCCTGCGCAGCGGCCTGGCCGGCCTGGACGGTAGCCAGCAGCGTGAGCGCCTGCAGCGGTGGCAACCGCACTATGGCATCGCATTGACCCTGCTCGACACGCCTCCCGCGCTGACCCCGCAGGAACAGGCAGCCGTGCAGGCCGATGGCTTCATCGTGCGTGATCAGTACCAGCAGGTCCTGCTGCCCATCGAAGGCATCGATGGTCGCTGGTTGCACCTGCGCGTGCCTGGCGCGGTGCAGATGACCACGTACATGACCATCGCGGCCTACCTCAGCATTCTGCTGCTGGTCGGCGCCAGCCTGTACGCCTGGGTACGCCTGCTCTGGCGCGATCTGGATGCCCTGCGCGTGCATGCCGACCGCATCGGCGCCGGCGATCTGCAGGCACGCGCGCAGGTCTCGCCACGCTCGCAGATCCGGGTCATCGTCGACCATTCCAACCGCATGGCCGCGCGCGTGGCCGAACTGGTACAGCGCCAGCGCGACCTGACCCATGCGATCTCGCACGAACTGCGTACGCCGATCGCGCGCGTGGCCTTCGGCCTGGACCTGATGCAGGACAGCGATGATCGCGAGCGCCGCGAACGACTGGCGCAGGGCCTGCATGGCGACCTGGCCGAGCTCAACCGGCTGGTCAGCGAACTGCTGGCCTACGAACGGCTGGAGCATCCCAGCGAGGGCGAACCGATGCAGCGGATCGAAGCCAACGACTGGCTGCAGGCCTGCCTGGCCGATGCCCGCCGCGATGCCGAACGTGCCGGCCTGGTGCTGCGCGTGCAGCCCAGCGCCCTGCCTCGGCTGGAAGCGGAACCGCGCCTGCTGCAGCTGGCGCTGAGCAATCTGGTCGGCAATGCCCTGCGCCACGCGCGCTCGCAGGTGGACGTGTCGCTGGTGAGTGTGGGCGGGCGCGCCTGCCTGCGCGTGGACGACGACGGCCCCGGCATCGCCGAGGCTGACCGCGAAAAGGTGGTCCGCCCGTTCACCCGCCTGGATGACAGCCGCAGCCGCGACACCGGCGGCTTCGGCCTGGGCCTGGCGATCGTCGGCCGCATTGCCGCACGCCACCACGGCGAACTGCGCATCGGTCGCGCCGCCCTCGGCGGCGCACGCCTGGAAATGCACTGGCCGCTGGCTGCCAGCTGAACGCCCACGGGCGCAATTACAGTTGATTACAACTCCCGCACAAGTGCGGACGGATCGGTCGCCGGCGTATCGCCACGCTAGCGACCCTGCAGCACTCGCCGGATGCGCGCGCTGCTTTCCTCCCATTGTCGAGAGTTTCCATGTCCCAGCTTCGCCGTTCCCCCGCCCTGCTCCACCTGGCCCTGTTGCCGCTGTTCGCCGCCCCGATCGCCCACGCCAAGGATGACCACTGGACCTTCGAGCTCGCCGCCGGCGGTGGCGTGGCGCCGCGCTACAGCGGCAGCGAGGAGTACCGTGCGACGCCTTCGCTGTCCTTCGATGTCACCTCGCCGGGGGGCTGGTTTCTGGGCACCAGTGGCATCGGCTGGGGCACGACCCTCGGCGAGCACACCCGCGTGCGCGCCTATGTCGGTGCCAGCGGTATCCGCAGGGACAAGGATTCGCTGCTCGGCGGTTCGGACTTCCTGCGCGGCATGGGCGATATCGATACCCGTCCCCTGGTCGGTGTCTCGGCTGGATATACGCTGGGCGAGGCCGTGCTGAGCGGCTCCTGGCAGTTCACCCGCAAGGACGAGGACAAGGCTGAGAATGGACTGGCTACCCAGCAGATCCACCTGAACCTGAGCATGCCGCTGTTCGACCTGGCCGGTGGCGTGGTCAGCGGCAGCGTCTCCACCGACTACGGCAACCGTGGCTACATGCAGACCTGGTACGGCGTCAGTCCGGAACAGGCCGCACGCACCGGCTTTGCCGAGCACAAACCGAAGGCGGGCCTGGTCAGCGCCGGTGTCGGCCTGAAGTGGAGCCACCGCGTGGGCCGTAATGGCAACTGGTACATCTCGGCCGAAGGCACGCGCCTGCTCGGCGATGCGGCCGACAGCCCGATCGTGCAGAAGGCCAACCAGTTCGGCGTGATGAGCGGCTATACGCACCGCTTCTGATGCATGAAGGACGCCGCTGGGCGCCCTCTTTCGCTGCGATCAGTGGCAGGCTTGTGCGGTGCCGCTGCCGCACAAGCCGACCTCGCGCAGCCAGCCGATCCACTGCACGACGTCGTCCTTCTCCGGCTCGGCGCGGAACGACTTCTGCACGGTGTGGAAGCCCTGCCTGCCCTGCATGCCCTTGATCCAGGTGAACTCCGGTTTGCCGGTGCCGGGGTTCAGCGGGCAACTGAGCATCAGCAGCGCGAATGGCCGTCCGCCCTCCTCGCCTTCGCGGATCCAGTGGCTCTGCGCAGCCGGACAGGCCATGCGCCACCCCGCCTCGATGATGCCGAGGAACTCGCGCGGACTCACATGGCCACTGTTCGGCGCATCATTGACGGTGACCATGTCGGTCCAGTCCTGCACGGTCTGGCCCTGCGGCACGTACTCGGTGATGCGGTTGCCTTGTGCGTCGGTGCTCTGGTGGGCCTGCTGGTAACCCTTCATCGGCGGCAGCTGGACCTGTTCGACGGCTGCAGCGTGTCCAGCAACAGCAGCGAGCGCCAGCGCCATGCAGAGTGAAACCCTGCGGGTAACGTCCATGCGGTTCTCCTCGTCCTTGCGAAAGTGAAACGGGATCATTGTGCCTTGCTGAGGCTTTGGTGGCGCGCCAGCCATGGCAGGCGCGCCACCGGTTCAGGCCTTGGCGAAGACCAAGTGCCCACCCTCATTGCCGACTTCGATGGTGTCACCGTTGACGAACGCGCCGGACAGGATCTGCTGCGCCAGCGGATTCTCCAGCTGCGACTGGATCGCGCGCTTCAGCGGCCGCGCGCCATACACCGGATCGAAGCCGACGTTGCCGAGCAGGTCGAACGCCGCATCGGAGACCGCCAGCTTCAGCCCGCGCTCGGCCAGGCGCTTCTCCAGCCCGCGCATCTGGATGCGTGCGATCTGCTTGATCTGCTGCTTGTCCAGCGGGTGGAACACGACGATGTCGTCCAGGCGGTTGATGAACTCCGGACGGAAGTGCGCCTGCACCACGCCCATCACGGCCGCCTTCATCTGCGTGTAGGCCTCCGGGCTGTCGTCGCTGCTCATGTCCTGGATCTGATGCGAGCCCAGGTTCGAGGTCATCACGATGACGGTGTTGCGGAAGTCCACCGTGCGGCCCTGGCCGTCGGTCAGGCGGCCATCGTCCAGCACCTGCAGCAGGATGTTGAACACATCCGGATGCGCCTTCTCCACCTCATCGAGCAGGATCAGCGAATACGGGCGACGACGCACGGCCTCGGTCAGGTAACCGCCTTCCTCGTAGCCGACGTAGCCCGGGGGCGCACCGATCAGGCGGGCGACGCTGTGCTTCTCCATGAACTCGCTCATGTCGATGCGGATCATCGCGTCGGCACTGTCGAACAGGAACTCGGCCAGCGACTTGCACAGCTCGGTCTTGCCGACGCCGGTCGGGCCGAGGAACAGGAACGAGCCGGCCGGACGATTCGGATCGGACAGGCCGGCACGCGAGCGGCGTACCGCATCGGAGACGACCTTGATCGCCTCTTCCTGGCCGACCACACGGTTGTGCAGCACTTCTTCCATGCGCAGCAGCTTGTCGCGCTCGCCTTCGAGCATCTTGTTGACCGGGATGCCGGTCCAGCGCGAAACGACCTCGGCGATCTCCTCATCGGTCACGCGGTCCTGTACCAGCTTGAAGTCCTTGTGCTCGGCTTCCTGCGCGGCGGCCAGCTGCTTTTCCAGCTGCGGCAACAGGCCGTACTGGATTTCGCTCATCTTGGCGAAATCCTGGCGGCGCTGCGCAGCTTCCAGCTCAAGCTTGGCCTGCTCGACCTGTTCCTTGATCTTGGTGGCGCCCTGCAGCGCCGCCTTCTCCGACTTCCAGATTTCATTGAGGTCGGAGAACTCGCGCTCCAGCCCGTCGATATCGTTCTCCAGGTCGGCCAGGCGCTGCCGCGAGGCTTCGTCCTTTTCCTTCTTCAGCATCTCGCGCTGGATCTTCAGCTGGATCACCCGGCGTTCCAGGCGATCCAGCTCCTCCGGCTTGGAGTCGATCTCCATGCGCAGGCGTGAGGCGGCTTCGTCCATCAGGTCGATGGCCTTGTCCGGCAGCTGGCGGTCGGTGATGTAGCGGTTGGACAGCGTGGCGGCAGCCACGATGGCCGGGTCGGTGATTTCCACGCCGTGGTGCACGGCGTACTTTTCCTTCAGCCCGCGCAGGATCGCGATGGTGTCCTCCACCGTGGGTTCGCCGACGAACACCTTCTGGAAGCGGCGCTCCAGCGCGGCATCCTTCTCGATGTACTTGCGATATTCGTCCAGCGTGGTCGCACCGATGCAATGCAGCTCGCCACGCGCCAGGGCCGGCTTCAGCATGTTGCCGGCATCCATCGCGCCATCAGCCTTGCCGGCGCCGACCATGGTGTGCAGCTCGTCGATGAACAGGATGATCTGGCCTTCGTTCTTGGCCAGGTCGTTGAGCACGCCCTTCAGGCGCTCCTCGAATTCACCGCGGAACTTGGCGCCGGCGATCAGCGCGCCCATGTCCAGCGACAGCACGCGCTTGCCACGCAGGCCCTCGGGTACTTCGTCATTGATGATGCGCTGGGCCAGCCCTTCCACGATCGCGGTCTTGCCCACGCCGGGTTCGCCGATCAGCACCGGGTTGTTCTTGGTCCGGCGCTGCAGCACCTGGATGGTGCGGCGGATTTCCTCGTCACGGCCGATCACCGGGTCGAGCTTGCCGCTCTCGGCGCGCGCGGTCAGGTCGATGGTGTACTTCTCCAGCGCCTGCCGCTGCTCCTCGGCGTTCTCCGACTGCACGTTCTCGCCGCCACGCAGCTTGTCGATGGCCGCCTGCAGGCGGGTCTTGTCGGCACCGGCGGCGCGCAGCGCCATGCCCAGCGTGCCACCATCCTCCAGCGCCGCCAGCACGAACCACTCGCTGGCGATGAAGGCATCACCGTGCTGCTGGGCCAGCTTGTCGGTCTGGTTCAGCAGGCGCCCCAGGTCATTGCCCATCGAGACGTTGCCGGCCTGGCCGGACACCTTGGGCAGCGCGTCCAACGCCTCGGTCAGGCGCTCGCGCAGGACCGGCACGTTCACCCCGGCCTGCGCGAGCAGCGGGCGCGTGCTGCCGCCCTGCTGGTCCAGCAGCGCGCTGAACAGGTGGACCGGTTCGATGATGCTGTTGTCGCGGCCCACGGCCAGCGACTGTGCGTCTGCCAGCGCCTGCTGGAAACGCGAGGTGAGCTTGTCCATCCGCATTGCGAATCCTCATCGGTCATCAGGGCCGGCCCGCGCCGGCGATGCTGGGAAGATGCGGCTGCCCCACCCCGTTTCAAGGGTGGCTGCGACTGCACCCCGTAGCGAGTCAGCCTGCGGCCAGCATGCCGGAACGGGTGTGGTCGGCGCGTTGATCCCGATCAGTTCGGCGCAGTGGACCGGTTCAGCGGATGATCGCAGAGCGGAGCGCCCGCAGCTGCTGCTTGACCGCCCGCGCCTGCGTGGCGTCCATGCGCAACAGCGCCTTCTGGCCTATCGAGCGCGACTGCAGGGTGGAATCGACGAAGCGGTAGCGACCGCGCTCATCACGCTGCACCAATGGCGCCTGCACCAGTTCCGGGGTCTCCAGCAGATGGTCGATCACCGCCACCAGACGGTCGTTGAAGTAGCCGTCGGGCCGGCCCAGGTCGACGTAGGCCTGCTGGATCAACGGATAGAAGCGCTTGTAAGCCGTAGCCGCTGCCGCTGGATCCAGCGCAGTAAAGGCCTGCACATAGGGCGCGTAACGCGCCGAGTTGCTTGCCGCGATGCGTTCCCCACCCTCGCCAGGCTCGACCTGCAGGTTGCCCGGCAGCGGCCGTGCGGCCAGCGCCGTCGGCGGCACGCTTGGTTTGTCCAGGTTGTCGACCTGGGTGACCAGGCGCTGGATCAGGTGATCGCGCAGCAGCAGGGTCATCGGGCCCTCGCCCTGGAACAGCTGGCTCAATGCACCCCAGGCAGCCGTATCGCTGTCAGCCAGCTTCGGTAGCGCCGGATCAGCTGCGGCCTCGGTATCCAGCGGATGCTTGATCGTCGGTGGCGCTGGCGCGGGTTCCGCGGCCGCCTGCGGTTGTGGCGGTGCGTTGGTACTGGCGGGGGGCGATTGCACCGGCACCGAGACACCGTCTGCCAGGCTCTTCAGCTGATCGCGGAACAACCAACCGCCCGCGCCACCGATCACCACCACTCCCAACACCCAGGGCCATACCGCCTTTCCACTCTGCATGATGCAGCACCTCGTTTCACACGCATGGAGAAGGTGTGACCCCACCGGTTCCAGCCGGTTCCCCGTCTGTTCCGCTGCCGTTCGGCTTCGGCCCGCGCCAAAGCCGCGCTCACGCCTGCTTTGCATGCCCCGCGCGACGCTGTGGGTCTTTTCATGTGGAGGCACTGCCATGCAGTACGCGCTGTATTACTGGACCGGCATCCAGGGCCGCGGCGAGTTCGTGCGCCTGGCGCTGGAGGATGCCGGCGCCGACTACATCGACATGGCGCGGGTGCACGGCGATGCGGTGATGCAGCCGTTCCTGGAGGGCCACAGCGAAGGCCCGCAGCCCTTCGCGCCGCCGTTCCTGAAGGCCGGTCGCCAGGTCATTGCGCAGGTTGCCGCGATCCTGGACTTCCTCGGCCCGGCGCTGGATCTGGTGCCGCAGGCCGCATCGCGGCGGATGCAGGCGCTGCAACTGCAGTTGACCATCGCTGACCTGGTGGCCGAAGTGCATGACACCCATCATCCGATCGCCGCATCGAAATACTACGAAGCGCAGAAGACCGAGGCCAAGGCACGTGCCGCGTCGCTGCGCAGCGAGCGCCTGCCGAAGTTCCTGGGCTACTTCGAACGGGTGCTGGCCGCCAACGGTGGCCGCCATGCACTGCGCGAGCATTCGTATGTGGACCTGTCGCTGTTCCAGCTGCTGAGTGGGCTGGACTACATGTTCCCGCGTCGCATGCAGGCACTGGCGCCCACACTGCCCCTGCTGCGCGCGCTGCAGGCGCGGGTGGCGAAGCGGCCGAACATCGCCGCCTACCTGGCCTCGGAACGGCGGCTGGCGTTCAACACGAATGGCATCTTCCGCCACTACCCGGAGCTGGACGCCGAGCGGTAGTGCCGGCCGCTGGCCGGCAGAGCGCGCTGTGAGCATTCGCCGCCCGCAACACGCCCCTGTAGAGCCGAGCCATGCTCGGCTCAGCGCAGCCGAGCGCAGGCTCGGCTCTACAAGGCGGCAGAAGCAGAAGGGCCGGCAATGCTCCGGCCCTTGGATACCCATGAGCATGCCGGCCAGCGGCCGGCACTACCGTGGGGTCAGCTGTTCCCACCCAGCGGCTTCACCGGCTGCTTCTGCAGCGACAGCAGGCCCAGCAGCAGCGCCAGGGCCACGTAGGCGCCGGCAAACTGCAAACTGATGATGCGCGCCAATCCTTCCAGGTCCCACGGCAGGTAGATGCCGCCGCGCGGATCCACCGAGTGGATCAGCCCGAACAGGGTCAGTACCGCCGCCACCAGCAGGAAGCCGCAGGCACGGCGCAGGCGGCCATCGACCATCGCCGCCACCGCCGAAATCCACAGCATCGAGGTGATGATGAAGCCATTGCCCAGGGTGAAGATCACCGCCAGCTCCGGCAGGCCGTGGCCGTCGAGCTTGGTCAGCAGCTGGGGCAGCTGATCCGGTGCGATCCAGCCGGGTGCCTTGATCGCCAGCAGGTAGGCCACCGAAGGCAGGAAACCGAACACCATCGCGCCGGTATGGTGGCGCGGCGTGGCCTGGAAGGCCTGGGTGGTGATGTCGATGGCCACGTACACGATGATCGGTGCCAGCACCGCCAGCGGCAGCCACTGCACCAGCCCGGAGATGATGCCGAGCATGCCGCCGATGCCGACGAACAGGCCGGTCAGCAGCGTATAGCCGCTGCGCGCGCCCATGTGCTTGTACGCCGGCTGGCCGATGTACGGCGTGGTCTGCGCGACGCCGCCACAGACGCCTGCCACCAGCGTAGCCACCGCTTCCACCAGCAGGATGTCGCGGGTGCGGTAGTCATCGCCGGCCGCACGCGCGCTTTCAGACACATTGATGCCGCCGACCACCATCAGCAGGCCGAACGGCAGCAGCAGCGGCAGGTAGGTCATCGCAGTGGGCAGGCCGTCGAGGAAGCCCAGCGTCGGCAGCGGCAGCACCACCTGCGGCGGCACCCACTCCGGCACATGGAAGCCCGGCGCACCCAGCCCGGCCAGGCCCAAGCCGTAATACAGCACGGTGCCGAACACGAAGGCCAGCAGCACGCCCGGGCCACGCACCGGCAGCTTCCCCTTGGCGATCAGCACATACAGCAGCAGGCCCAGCGTGGTGAAGCCGACCAGCGGCGAGCGCAGCGTTTCCAGCAGCGGCAGCAGGCCCATCAGCACCAGCGCGATGCCGGCAATGGAACCCAGCAGCGCGGCACGCGGCAGCGCGCGGGTGACTGCTTCACCGAAGAACGACAGCACGAACTTGAGCACGCCCATGATGACCAGCGCCGCCATGCCCAGCTGCCAGGTGGCGATGCCCGCCGCGTGCGGGTTCATGCCCTGCTGCTTGAACGCGATGAAGGCCGGGCCAAGCACCAGCAGGGCCATGCCGATGCTGGTGGGGGCATCCAGGCCGAGCGGCATGGCGGTGACGTCGTCACGGCCGCTGCGCGCGGCCAGCCGGCGTGCCATCAGGGTGTACAGCAGGTTGCCTATCAGCACGCCGAAGGCCGTGCCGGGGAACATGCGGCCGAACACCACGTCGGCGGGGAACTGGAAGATCCCGACCAGGGCCATGGCGATGAAGCCGAGGATGGAGAGGTTGTCGACGACCAGGCCGAAGAAGCCGTTGAAGTCGCCGGCGACGAACCAGCGACGCGGTGCGGCGGAAGCGGGAGCGGACATGGAAGGGGCGGTGGGGGGTGGGGAGCGCCGATGGTAGGCCCAGCGGGGCCTGGGCGCCAATTCCGCGGTGGAATGATGGGTTCCAGCCAACGGCGGCGCCCCTCATGGCTGGGCGCGGGTAGAGTCGACTGTTAGTCGACTGGCATTGCCAGTTGGGCCGGTCGGGTAGGCTGCGCAGGGGTCGCCGCAACCGGACCCACCCCGCCATCCCACGGATACCCAGCTGTTGCTGTTGCTGCTGATGTTGCCGGCCAGCGGCCGGCCCTACCTCGGGTGCAGGGCGCAGCCCTGCATCGACCACCTCACTTCTTCAGGAAGTTGTCCACCAGCAGATGCTTCACGTCGTCGAAGCGACCGTTCAACACCGCCTTGGCCGCATACAGCGCCGTGCCGGCGACCTGCTTGGCCTCGATCTGCGGCGGCATCACCAGCTCGGCGCGACTCGTGTGCACGTCCAGCAATGCCGGGCCGCGCTGCGACAGGAAATCCTGCACCGCTTCCTCCAGATCCTCGCTGCGGGTGACCGTGCGGCCATGGAAGCCGATCACTTCGGCCAAGCGGCCGAAGTCCGGGTTCTTCAGGTCGGTGTAGTTGTCCAGAAGGCCTTCCACCTTCTGCTCCAGCTCGACGAAGTTCAGCGAACCATTGTTGAACACCACCACCTTGATCGGCAGGTCCTCCTGCACCGCCGTCAACAGATCACCCAGCAGCATCGCCAGGCCACCATCGCCGGACAGCGAGATCACCTGCCGGCCGGGGAAGGCCTTCTGCAGCCCCAGCGCCTGCGGCATCGCGTTGGCCATCGTTCCGTGCAGCAGGCTGGTCAGCGTGCGGCGGCGGCCGTTGACGCGGATATGGCGCAGCACCCACACCATCGGCGAGCCGCCGTCGGCGGTGAACAGTGCATCCTCGGTAGCGTGCTTCGAGAGCAGCGCGGTCAGGTGCTGCGGATGGATCAATTCGCCTTCGCCCGGCTGCTCTTCCTGTTCGCGCTTCTTCAGCGCCTTGTCGCGATGCTCGATGCACTCGTCCAGGAAACTGCTGTCCTCGCGCGGCGGCAGCATCGGCAGCAACGCATCCAGCGTCGGTGCGATATCGCCGACCACGCCGAGGTTCACCGGGTGGCGGCGGCCAAGGTGGCTGCCATCGCGGTCGACCTGGATGATGGTGGCCTTGTCCGGGTAGAACTGGCCCCAGGCGAAGTCGGCGCCGAGCAGCAGCAGCGTGTCGCACGCCATCAGCGTGTGGAAGCCGGACTCGATGCCGAAGATGCCTGTCATGCCCATGTTGTACGGGTTGTCCGGCTCGACGAAATCCTTCGCGCGCGAGGTATGCGCGATCGGGGCCTGCAGGCGCCGGGCCAGTTCCAACAGCTGTGCGTGCGCGCCCTGGCAACCGGCACCGGCGTAGATGCCGATGCGCTTGCCCTGCCCCAGCAGCTCGGCGATGCGCTGCAGTTCGGCGTCGGAGGGGCGCAGTACCGGCTGGGTGTAATGCACCGAGAACGGCACATCGTGCTTCACCTCGGCCTGGCTGATATCGGCCGGCAGGATCACCACCGCCACGCCACGGCGGCTGATCGCGGCCTGGCAGGCCAGGGCCACCACGCGTCGCGCCTGCTCCGGGCTGTGCACCTGCTCGCAGAACACCGTGCAGCTGCCATAGACCGACTTGAAATCCACTTCCTGCGGGAATTCCATGCCCAGCTCGCTTGTCACCACCTGGCTGGCGATCAGCACCATCGGCGCACGGTTGCGGTTGCTCTCGAACACGCCATTGATGAAGTGCAGGCCACCGGGACCACAGGAACCCGCGCAGGCGGTCAACTCGCCGCTCACCAGCGAATCGGCGCCAGCAGCGAACGCTGCCACTTCTTCATGGCGCACGTGCACCCAGGCGATCTCGCTGCCATGCATCGCATCAGTCACATGGTTGAGCGTATCGCCCACGATGCCGTAGCAACGGCGGACACCGGCCTGCTGCAGGGCGTCCACCACGATTTCGGCCACGCGCTTGCTCATCGGATACATCCTCGAACGGGGGAACTCCCGAGGCTAGACCCGATGAAGTGATGCCTCCGCAAAAAAAGGGACGGAGGGAACTAACTCGCTTGTGCCGCAAGCGACTTAATTCCCTCCGTCCCCTTTCTAGTCGTTGACGTTGATCCAGCCCAGCACGTCGCCGTGCTTCGGGCTGCGATAGCGCAGCTTCACCCAGCCGTTCTGTTCATCCAGCAGTTCCACCCGATCGCCCTGCACCAGGTAACGCTTGGTGCTGGACGCACCAGGCCGGTCGAACAGGAACAGCCGCGCGGATGCCACGGTGGCCTGCTGGCCGCGCAACGGTCCATCCGGCGGTGCGCCCAGGCCATCGGCAATGGCACTTTCCAACACACGGCCGGCGGGATCATAGGTGCGCCAGACCGCCAACGGCCCGTTCTCTTCGCGTTGTTCCCACTGCAGCGCGGCGTTCACCGTATCGCCCAGCATCAGCACGCTCTCGGCGCGGTACAGATAGAGTGTCGCACCTGCAAAGCGATACTGGTCGGTGTACCACATCGGGCCGCTGCGGCAGCTACTGGTCAGGGTGCGGCTCAGGTGGTCGACCATCAGGCCCATCAGCTCGCCGCAGCTCTCCCTGCCGTGGGTTTCAGCCCGCAGCGCGCGGAACCCGGCACTGGCGGGATCGAACCGGTACACCGCCACCGCTTCGTTGACCATGCCGACCGGGGCGCGTGCAACCAGCTCCGGGTAACCATCGAAATCGACATCTTCGAGCGACCAGCGCGAATGGCCGTCGGCATCCGCCGCGCCGGCCAGCGTCTG
The DNA here is from genome assembly GCF_051853085.1 of Stenotrophomonas sp. T8. Lineage (NCBI taxonomy): Bacteria > Pseudomonadati > Pseudomonadota > Gammaproteobacteria > Lysobacterales > Lysobacteraceae > Stenotrophomonas > Stenotrophomonas sp. T8. The sequence goes on from NZ_CP195329.1 coordinate 3,084,072, forward strand.
CCGCTTGCCCGACGGTGACAGCTGCACGGCAATGCTGCCGTCCTGCAGGGGATCGGCATGCGCCTGCACATGCGCGCCCACCTGGAAGCGTAGCGTTTCGCCCTCGTCCTCCGCCTGCGCCGTCGGTGCCAGCGCGCCGGCCAACACCAGGCCCAGCAGGCATTCCCTGTAGTTCATCGTTGCTCCCTGCGGCACCGCGGCGGCACCTTCAACTCAGAACGATACCTCGACCGGCTGCCGCGACCACAGCACCGACTGATGCCTGGTCTGCTGCTTCCACGCCAGGCGGATCGCTTCGATATCGGCGCGGCGCTGCGGGGTGTCCTCATGCAGCACTACCAGCACCTTGGTGCGCAGGCGGTTGGGCGCGCCATCGCCGCGGAACAGCCACTGGCCATAGGCATCGAACACTGTCAGGCCATCCGGGAAGCGCGGGGTCACTTCCTTGTCCAGGAACGCGCGCCACTGCGCCTCGCTGATGGTGTCGGCCTGCGGGCGGTTGCCGGCGCCCTGCTCCTCGCCCACGCCGAAGTACAGCTCGCTGCGCACCCAGCCGTGCGCGGAAGACGGGCGCGCGGCGTCGCCCTTCAGTTCGGCGGTAGTGGCCGTGGCATAGGCGCTGGGCGCCTGCGATGAGAGGCTGGCGCAGCCGCTGGTGGCCAACAGCACGGCGAAGACGAGGCCAAGGTGTTTCATCGGTACAGCTCCGGGGAAGGGGGACAAGGCGAGCCGGCAGCGTACCGCGCCACCGGCCCGGCGTGCTGATGCCAACCGGGCATCAGCTCATGCCGGACCGGCAGGGGCTTGCATCCGCACCGGTCATCACGCGATGATAATATATCGCTTCATCCGGATGGATGTAAGTGAAACCATCTCCCCTTCCCCCGTCGTCGTTGTTGCTGGAGTCCCCATGTCCGCCCGCCTGCCCGCGTCGCCGCTCGGCCTCGCCATCGCCCTCGCGCTTTCCTCCGCCGCCGCCCCGGCCCTGGCCCAGGACGCCACCAACCTGGATACGGTGATCGTCACCGGCACCCGTGCCGCCGACCGCACCGTGCTCGAATCCACCTCGCCGGTGGATGTGCTCACCGCCGAGGACATCCGCAAGGCCGGCGTGGTCAACGGTGAGCTGGGCAGCGCGCTGCAGGCGCTGCTGCCGTCGTTCAACTTCCCGCGCCAGTCCAACTCCGGTGGCGCCGACCATGTGCGCGCCGCGCAGCTGCGTGGCCTGTCGCCGGACCAGGTGCTGGTGCTGGTCAACGGCAAGCGCCGCCACCACACCGCGCTGGTCAACACCGACAGCAAGATCGGCAAGGGCACCACCCCGGTCGATTTCAATTCGATTCCGGTCAGTGCGATCAAGCGCATTGAAGTGCTGCGCGATGGCGCCGGTGCGCTGTACGGCTCGGACGCCGTGGCCGGCGTGATCAACGTGATCCTCGACAACGGCGGTGACGGCGGCGAGATCGAGGCGAGCTACGGTGCCAACCACACCGACCTCAAGCCGATCGGCCGCACCCTCACCGATGGCCAGACCGGCAACATCAGCGCCAAGGTCGGCACCTCGCTGGGCGAAGACGGTGGCTTCCTGCGCGTCGGCCTGGAATACAAGCACCGCAACGGCACCAACCGCGCCGGCTTCGACCAGATTCCGCCGTGGGACCAGACCCCGGGCAACCTGGCACTGCGGGGCAAGCGCAACTATGTCCTGGGTGATGGCAAGAGCAAGGACATCAACCTGTGGCTGAACACCGAGATTCCGGTGGGCCAGACCTCGACGTTCTACGCGTTCGGTACCTTCAACCAGCGTGACACCGAAGGCGCGAACTACTTCCGCTATCCCGATGGCGATGCCAACTGGAAGCAGGTCTATCCGAATGGCTACCGGCCGATCTCCGAAGGTGAGAACCGCGACGTGCAGGCCGTGGCCGGCGTGCGCGGGCAGTGGGGCGAATGGAGCTACGACGGCAGCCTGGACTACGGCCAGAATGACTTCACCTATCGCCTGCGTGATTCGCTCAACGCCTCGCTGGGCCCGACCAGCCCGACCCGCTTCAAGACCGCCGATTACGAATATGCGCAGACCGTGGGCAACCTCGATCTGAGTCGCGTGTTCACCCAGAACGACAGCATCAGCCACACCCTGGGCCTGGGCGTGGAAGCACGCCACGAGCGCTACCAGACCCGCCCTGGCGACCCGGCCAGCTATGCCGCCGGCCCGTACACCGACCGCCCGACCGGTTCGCAGGCCGGTGGCGGCCTGACCCCGCAGGATGCGGCGCGCCTGTCGCGCGATGTGGCCAGCGCCTATGCCAGCCTGTCCAGCCAGTTCGGCGAGAAGTTTTCCACTGATCTGGCCGCGCGCTACGAGCACAACGACGACTTCGGCGGCGAACTGACCGGCAAGCTCGGCCTGCGCTATGAGTTCACCCCGGCGTTCGCGCTGCGCGGCGCGATCTCCAACAACTTCCGCGCGCCGTCGCTGGCACAGATCGGCTACGAGTCCACCTCCACCGGCTACAACGCAGCTGGCCAGCTGGTGCAGGGCCGCCTGCTGTCGGTCAACAATCCGATCGCACGCGGCCTGGGGGCACAGAACCTGAAGCCAGAGAAGTCGCTGAACACCTCGCTCGGTTTCACCAGCCGCATCGGCGAGCATTTCGACCTGTCGCTGGACTTCTTCCAGATCGACATCGATGACCGCATCGCGCTGTCGGAGAGCATCACCGGCGATGCGCTGACCGACTACGTGGCCGCCAACTACGGCGTCAGCGGCCTGCAGAGTGCCAGCTTCTTCGTCAACGCCGCCGACACCCGCACCCGTGGCGCCGAGCTGGTGAGCAACTGGCGCCAGTCGCTGGGCGATGGCCAGCTGCTGCTGACCGGCACCTATGCATATACCAAGACCACGCTGAAGAACGTGCTGGCCACGCCGGCCCAGCTGCAGGCGCTGGACCCGGATTATGTGCTGTTCGGGATTGAAGAGACCAACACGCTGACCGATGCCACACCGCGTACACGTGGCAGTTTCTCGGCCGCATGGAGCAACGACCATTGGTCGCTGAGCACCCGCGTGAACCGTTATGGCAGCGCCACCCGTGTGTTCAACTTCGGAGACGGCTACATCCCGCGCCAGACCTACCAGGCCGAGTGGCAGCTGGATGCGGAAGTCGAATACCGCATCACCCCGCAGTGGAGCGTGGCCATCGGCGGGCAGAACCTGACCGACAACTATCCGGATCGATCCAACAGCGATATCCACTACTTCGGCAACCTGCCCTACGACGTGCTGTCGCCGATCGGCAGCAACGGTGCGTACTACTACGGCCGCGTCCGCTATACGTTCTGATTGCATTGGACCAATCACTCCCGGTGGGTGCGGACCGTTGGTCCGCACTGCCCGGGTTCCATGCAAGCCTCCCCTTCGTGCCGACCAACGGTCGGCACCCACCGGAGGTGATCGCTCTGGGTGGGTGCCGACCGTTGGCCGGCACTACCCCGATCCGTAGCCTGCCCTCGACCCCACGTACACGCCCACGCTGGCAAGCTGGGCTTCATGGCTGAACCGCTCCCCCTGCGTCCGCCGCCGCCATTGCTGGATGACGCCTGCGCGTTGTTCCTCGATGTCGACGGCACCCTGATCGAATTCGCTGCACGCCCGGATGCCGTGCAGCTGCTGCCGGATGTGCGCGAAGCCATCGGCCGCATCAGCGACCGCCTGGAAGGTGCCGTGGCACTGGTCAGTGGTCGCCCGCTCGAACAGCTGGATCAACTGTTCGCTCCGCTGCAACTGCCTGCTGCGGGCCTGCATGGCCATGAACTGCGTGGGCAGGATGGCCGCGTACTGCGCGACGAACACGACGACGACACCGCCGAATGGCTGCACGCACTGCACCAGCAGGCGATGCGCTTCGCCCACGGCCATCCCGGCGTGCTGGTGGAAGACAAGGGTGTCGGCCTGGCTCTGCACTGGCGCGGCGCGCCGCATGCAGCCAGGGACGTCCGCGCCTTCGCCGACCGCCACGTGCGGGGCCGTGCCAGCTACCGCCTGCAGCCCGGCGACCATGTGGTCGAGTTCGTGCCCGTCGGCACCGACAAGGGCCGTGCGGTGCTTCGGATGATGCAGTACCTGCCCTTCCGCGGTCGCCTGCCAGTGTTCCTCGGCGATGACCTGACCGATGAGTTCGGCTTCGATGCCGCCAACGGCCAGCATGGCTGGAGCGTGCTGGTGGGTGAACGTGAACCCAGCGCGGCGGTGTTCGCGCTGCCCGACATACGCAGCGTGCACGCCTGGCTGCGTGAGAATGCCTATTGACCCGGCCAACCCCTACGGCCGCAACCGAGATGTACCGCGTGATGACCCAACCCGATCTTGATCTGGGCGTGGTCGGCAACGGCAGCTTCGGCGCCCTGGTCGACAAACGTGCCCGCGTTGTCTGGAGCTGCCTGCCCACCTTCGACGGCGACCCTACCTTCTGTGCGCTGCTCGGCCCCAGCCAGCAGACCGGTGGCGACTTCGCCATCGAGCTGGAAGACTTCGCCAGCAGCGAGCAGGAATACCTGACCAACACGGCGATCCTGCGCACCGTGCTGCGCGACGCGCACGGCGGCGAACTGGAAATCCTCGACTTCGCCCCACGCTGGCGCCAGAACGACCGTTTCTACCGCCCGGTCAGCCTGATCCGCCAGGTGCGTCCGCTGGCTGGCAGCCCGCGCATCACCGTACGCGCACGCCCGCTGGCGGACTGGGGCGCGCGCGTTCCGGAATCCACCTGGGGCAGCAACCATGTGCGCTGGGTGCTGCCCGAACACGTGCTGCGGCTGACCACCGACGTGCCGGTGCGCTTCGTGCGCGACGGCCTGCCGTTCGTGCTCAACCATCCCATCCACCTGATCCTGGGCGTGGATGAATCGCTCAACCGTTCGATCAGCGGCTATGTGCAGGAGGCCTTCCAGCGTACCCGCGATTACTGGCGCGAATGGGTGCGCTACCTGTCCATTCCCCTGGAATGGCAGGACGCGGTGATCCGCAGTGCGATCACGCTGAAGCTGTGCCAGTACGAGGACAGCGGCGCGATCATCGCGGCGATGACCACCTCCATTCCTGAAGCCCCCGGCAGCGTGCGCAACTGGGATTACCGCTACTGCTGGCTGCGTGATGCCGCGTTCGTGGTGCGTGCATTGAACCGCCTCGGCGCCACGCGCACGATGGAACAGTTCCTCGGCTACATCTTCAACCTGGCCACCACCGACGGTACGCTGCAACCGCTGTACGGCATCGGCTTCGAAGCCAAGCTGGACGAGGATGAGGTCCCCAGCCTGTCCGGCTACCGCGGCATGGGCCCGGTACGACGCGGCAATCTGGCCTGGGTGCAGCGCCAGCACGATGTCTACGGTAGCGTCGTGCTGGCGTCCACGCAGCTGTTCTTCGACCGGCGCCTGCAGGACCCGGGTGATGCGCACACCTTCGCCCGCCTCGAACCCCTCGGCGAGCAGGCCTTCGCCCTGCACGACGTACCCGATGCCGGCCTGTGGGAGTTCCGCGGCCGCACCGAGGTACACACCTACACCAGCGCGATGTGCTGGGCCGCCTGCGACCGCCTGTGCAAGATCGCCGTGCGGCTGAAGCGCGACGACCGCGCCCACTACTGGCGCACACGTGCCGACACCATCCACGCGCGCATCATGGCCGAATCCTGGAGCGAAGAGCTGGGCCACTTCACCGATACCTTCGGTGGCCATCGCCTGGACGCCTCGCTGCTGCTGCTGGCCGACATCGGCTTCATCGACGCGATGGACGCCCGCTTCATCGCCACCGTCGAAGCCATCGGCCGTGACCTCAAGCATGGCAATTCGCTCTACCGCTATGTCGCTCCGGATGACTTCGGTGAACCGGAAACCAGCTTCACCATCTGCACGTTCTGGTACATCGATGCACTGGCGGCGATCGGGCGCCTGGACGAGGCGCGCGAGATGTTCGAACTGCTGCTGAGGCAGCGCAATCACCTGGGCCTGCTGTCGGAGGATCTGGCCTTCGACACCGGCGAGGCCTGGGGCAACTTCCCGCAGACCTATTCGCATGTCGGCCTGATCACCGCCGCGATGCGCCTGTCACGGTCCTGGCAGGAGGCATCGTGAGTCGTCTGGTCGTGGTATCAAATCGTGTGGCCGTGCCCGGCGAGAACCGCGCAGGCGGCCTGGCGGTCGGCCTGCTGGCCGCCCTGAAGGAGCGCGGCGGGCTGTGGTTCGGCTGGAGCGGCAAGACCGTGAAGGAAGGCAGCGGCACGCTGCACCGGCAGAAGGACGGTGACATCGACTACGTCACCATGGACCTGAGCAAGCGCGAAGTCGATGGCTACTACAATGGTTTCGCCAACCGCACGCTGTGGCCACTGCTGCACTTCCGGCTGGACCTGGTCGACTACGACCGCGGCACCCGCGAGACCTACCACAAGGTCAATGCGCTGTTCGCCGACAAGCTCGCGCCATTGCTGCGCGAGGACGACATCGTCTGGATCCACGACTACCACCTGATCCCGCTCGGCGCACTGCTGCGCGAGCGCGGCATCGGCTGCCGCATCGGTTTCTTCCTGCACATCCCGATGCCGTCGGCCGACCTGCTGCAGGCCATGCCCGATCATCTGCGGTTGTTCTCCGCGCTGTACGCCTACGACCTGGTCGGCTTCCAGACCCAGCGCGATGCCGATCGCTTCCAGACCTACCTGCGCCTGTTCGGTGGTGGCCGCGTGCTCGACAACGGTGAGCTGGAAGCGCCCGGTGGGCGCCGATTCCGCGCGGCGGCCTTCCCGATCGGCATCGACACCGAACTGATCGCGCGCCAGGCCGGCACCGCCGCGACCAAGACCGCAGTGAAGAACCTGCGCAGCAGCCTGCGGGACCGCCAGCTGGCGATCGGCGTGGATCGCCTGGACTACTCCAAGGGCCTGCCCGAACGCTTCCTCGGCTTCGAGCGCTACCTGCAGCGCCACCCCGACCAGCGCGGCTCGCTCACCTACCTGCAGATCGCGCCGGTCTCGCGCGGCGATGTCACCGAGTACCGGCAGCTGCGCAGCCAACTGGAACAGATCGCCGGCCACATCAACGGTGGCCACGCCGAGCCGGACTGGACGCCGCTGCGCTACGTCAACCAGAACTTCACCCATGCCACGCTCACCGGCTTCTACCGAGCGGCGGCGGTCGGGCTGGTCACGCCGCTGCGCGATGGCATGAACCTGGTGGCCAAGGAATACGTGGCCTCGCAGGACCCGGAGGATCCCGGCGTGCTGGTGCTGTCACTGTTGGCCGGCGCCGCCGACGAACTGAAGCAGGCACTGCTGGTGAACCCGCACGACCTCGACGGCGTGGCCGATGCGATCGCCACCGCAGCGACGATGTCGCTGAGCAGGCGCAAGGAACGCTGGCACGCGATGATGGAACATCTGCGCACCTACGACATCAACCACTGGCGCCGCAGCTACCTCGACGCACTCGAAGGCTGAAGAAAAAGGGGACGGAGGGGATTAAGTCGTTTGCGCACAAACGACTTAATTCCCTCCGTCCCCTCTTTCGTCAATCCAGGAACCGCGCGGCCTGTTCCGGTGCGGGTAGATGGCAGGTGTCATGCCGACCGAACCAGCGGTAGCGGTTGCGTGCCAGCGCGCGATACGCCGCATCACGCCAGCCGCGCGGCACGAGCCGCAGCACGCCGGCCAGGCGCCAGGCGCCGCCCAGCCCCGCAAGTACGCGCAGGATCGCATCGGTATCGGTCCAGGCACCCTGTGCGTCCAGCAGCAGGAACGACATCGGGTCCTGCGGATCCAGCCCGTGCGCGCGCAGCATCGCGCTGCCCTTCTGCCCCTGCATCGCTGCAAAGCGGTAGCGCCCCCTGCGGTCGAAACGCAGCAGGAACCGCACCCAGCGATTGCACAGTGCGCACACGCCATCGAACACGATCACCGCGCTGCCAGCCTCGGCGGCAGCGTCACCGCGGTTCGAGCCAACCTTCATAGCGGATCAGGGCTCCGGCCCAGGGCAGCGTCACATCGACCAGGAAAGTGTAGCGCTCGCCCTGCCAGGCTTCACGGCAGCGCACACCGCCGAACCAACGCGTCGGCAGCGGCAGCAGCCCGAACGCCCAGACCCGGCGCACCGACCAGTCGATACCACCGTCGCGGGCCTGCAGCGCGAACTCGAAGCGCACCGCGCCCAGCTGCTCGCGCAGATGCCCGTCGTGCGCCCACAGCCGCGACACCATTGGCCAGCGCCCGAACCGCCGCGCCCACTGCTCGCCCTGCCGGTAGCGGTTGAACGCCACCTCGGTGGGCAGCGCGTCACCGTCCTGTGGCAACCGCGCCAACGCAGCCAGCAGCGGCACCAGCCAGTGCCGCCCCCTCACGATGCAGGCCTGCCCTGCGTAGCGGCGCGGCAACGGCGCGGCATGCAGCGCCTGCACCGGTCCTGCCAGGGTGACGAAGGCCGGCCCCAGCACACGCGCGAACAGCGGCGCAGTCAGGGCGCGATCCAGGCCAGGGTCGCCATGCGCCCGGTGCGACGATCGCGCCGATGCGAATACAGGTCCGGGTCGGCCATCGTCGACACCGTGCCGCCATACACCTGTGCCGGGTCCATTCCCGCAGACTGCAGGCGCTGCCGCGCCAGAGCGAACAGGTCCACCTTCCAGTGTCCGGGACGGGTCACGACGAACGCCCCCTCAGCAGCGGGATCATGGCCGACGAAGGCGTGATAGACCTCCTCGCCGATCTCATAGTCGGACGGCCCGGCGGCCGGGCCCAGCCAGGCCCGCAGCTGCGCCGGCGGCGTCTGCAGGGCGGCCACCGTGGCCTCCAGCATGCCGTCCGCCAGCCCCCGCCAGCCGGCATGGGCCGCGCCCACCTCGCTGCCGTCGGCGGCGGCGAACACCACCGGCAGGCAGTCGGCGGTCAGGATCGCCAGCACCACGCCCGGCACCGAGGTTACCGCCGCGTCGGCCACCGGCTCGCTCGCGCCGGGCACCGGCGGTGCATCGAAGCGCAGCACGGTGCTGCTGTGCACCTGGCGCAGCCAGTGCGGTGCCGAGGGCAGTGCCAACCCCTGCTGCAGCAGCTGGCGGTTGTGCTCCACGTTGGCCGGGGTATCACCATCGGCCGCGTGCCGGTTGCCCAGGTTGAACTGCGCGAACGGCGCCGGCGAGATGCCCGCACCGTGCCGGCGCGTGGTCAGCGCATGGACGCCTTCGGGCGCCGGCCAGTCGGCCTGCAGCAACGGCAGCGCGGCCACCATCACCAGCGGTCCCGCTCGCGGGCGGCGAAGGCTTCGCTGTCTTCGCGCAGCACCTTCAGCAGGTGCAGCATGTCCTCCGGCACCGGCGCGGTGTTGCGCACCGGTTCACCGGTGATCGGGTGCGTGAACTCCAGGGTCTCGGCGTGCAGGGCCTGGCGCTTGAAGCCGCGCAGCGCGGCCACCAGCTCGTCGCTGGCGCCCTTGGGCAGCTTCAGCGCGCCGCCATACAGCGGGTCGCCGATGATCGGATGGCGCACGTGCGCCATGTGCACGCGGATCTGGTGGGTACGGCCGGTTTCCAGGCGGCACTCCAGCGCGGTGTGTGCCCGGAAGCGCTCGCGCAGGCGGTAGTGGGTCACCGCCTCCTTGCCGTCCTCGCGCACCGCCATCTTCAGGCGGTCGCGCGGGTGGCGGTCGATCGGGGCATCGGCAGTACCACCGGCCACCAGTGCGCCCATCACGATGGCCAGGTACTGACGGTGCACGTCACGTGCCGCCAGCTGCTCGACCAGCGCGGTCTGCGCTTCCAGGGTCTTGGCCACCACCATCACGCCGCTGGTGTCCTTGTCCAGGCGATGCACGATGCCGGCGCGCGGCAGCACCGCCACCGACGGATCGCGGAACAGCAGCGCGTTGACCAGGGTGCCGCTGTGGTTGCCGGCACCCGGATGGACCACCAGGCCCACCGGCTTGTTGATCACCAGCAGGTGCTCGTCCTCGAACAGCACGTCCAGCGGGATGTCCTCCGGCTGGGCGTCGGTCTGGGTTTCCAGCACCGCGTTGAGGGTCACCACCTCGCCGCCACGCAGCGGATCACGCGGGCGCACCTGGGCACCGTCCAGCAGGACCTCACCGGCCTTGATCCACTCGGTCAACCGCGAGCGCGAGTATTCGGGGAACAGTTCGGCCACGACCGCGTCGAAACGGCGGCCGGCGGCGGTGTCGGGGACGATGGCCTGGCGGGCCGATTCAGAGGGTTGTTCAGACATGGCAGGGGGCGTTCTTTGAAATTTTGGGGTCCCGGCGGCCGGTTTCAGTCGCTGGACAGGACACTAGGCTATCATCGACCCTTCGTATTCCAGCCGCGTCCCGCCTCGACCCCATGATCCGACGCTCCGCCATGCTCTCCGCGCCCGTCCGCCTCACCGCCCTGCTGCTGGTGCTGGTCATCGCCGCAACCGGCTGCCATCGCGGCGCCAAGAAGGGTGATCGCCCCGATGAAGGCGTGCCGGTCGAACAGCTGTACGAGAAAAGCCACAAGCTGATGCAGGGCGGCAACTGGAGCGGCGCCGAAGCCAGCTTCCGCCGTCTGGTGGCCCAGTATCCGTACGGTCCGTACACCGAGCAGGCGATGATCGAAACCGCCTACGCGCAGTACAAGGCCGGCAAGCACGATGACGCGGTGTCCAGCATCGACCGCTTCATCCGTACCTACCCGACCCACCGCAACATTGCCTATCTGTACTACCTGCGCGGCCTGGCCAACTCCAACCGCAGTACGGTTTTCCTGCGCCGCGTATGGTCGCTGGATGCCAGCCGCCGCGACCTGTCCACGCCGCACCAGGCGTACTCGGACTTCAACATCGTGGTTGATCGTTACCCGAACAGCCGCTACGCCGCCGATGCGCGCCAGCGCATGCTGGAGCTGCGTGACGTGTTCGCCCAGCACGAGCTGGACAACGCCCTGTACTACATGCGCCGCGGCGCCTGGGTGTCAGCCGTCGGCCGCGCCAACTACCTGCTGGAGACCTACCCGCAGAGCGCCTTCCAGTACGACGCCGTGGCCGTGCTGGCCGATTCCTACACCCACCTGGGCAACAAGACCCTGGCCGACGACGCCCGCCGCGTCCTGCAGCTGAACCAGCCGGATCACCCGTGGCTGGAAGGCAAGTGGCCGAAGTACCCGTGGATGATCCGCAAGCTGAACCCGTTCGCCGGCGAGAAGTCCGCCAGCACCGGCCAGCGCAACGCGCGACTGGAAAAGAAGTAAAAGAAGGCCCCGAAAGGGGCCTTTTCTTTGTCGGCAGATCCACGCCATGCGTGGAGGGTTCGTGCGCCCATGGACCACGACACTAGGAATTCTACGAATCCCCGGCGGATGCGACGCCGGTCCCGATCGGCGTAGGCGAGGCCATCCACACTGCGGTGCAACGGCCATCCCGGCCGTGAAGGAGCGCCCCATGACCCCACCGCCCCGCCGTTTCCACCCGCTCGCCTGCATCCTCGCCACTGCCCTGCTGGCGCTGTCCTCGGGCTCCGTGGCGGCTGCCTCACCCGCACCGGGCGATCTGCTGTCTGCTGCCACCTATCGCGCGTCATGGGTGCCGTCCAAGGCCGCCCAGGCCTACAAACTGCACTACCGCACTCCTGATCACCGCGGGCAGCTGGCCGAAGGCACCGGCCTGCTGTACCTGCCCGCCGGCACGCCGCCCATCGGCGGTTGGCCGGTGGTGTCGTGGGCGCATGGCACCCAGGGCATTGCGGATCGTTGTGCGCCCTCGGTCTCCGGCCCCTATCAACCCGAACGCGACGGGCGCTTCCTCGATCGGTTCCTGGCACAGGGCTATGCAGTGGTCGCCGCGGATTATCAGGGCCTCGGAAGCTCAGGCGACCATGCCTATCTGCATGTGCGCACTGCCGCGCGCAACGCCATCGACATGATCAAGGCCAGCCGCCAGTACCTCGGCAACGGGACGCTGTCGCCACGCTGGGTCTCGGTCGGCCATTCGCAGGGCGGTGCCGCCGCGCTCACGGCGGGCCACATCGCCCCCACCTATGGTGGACCGTCGCTGCAGTACCGCGGCAGCTTCACCACCGGCACGCCCACCGCAGTCGAACTGACCGCGCTGGTGATGAAGCCGGACAACCGCACGGCCAATCCTGGCGCGCTCAACGCGTATCACGCGTATCTGCTCGATGGCCTGCTGCAGGTCGCGCCACAGATCGACCGCGTCCTCAGCGACGCCGGCCGCGCCCGTGTGGCCGTGGCACGCGAGCAGTGCCTGGGCGAACTGGCCACCACGCTGGACGGCGCCGACACCGGCAGCATGTTCACTGCACCGCTGGCCAGCGTGCCGGGCATCTGGGCGGTGCTGTACGACTATCTCGGCGTACCGCGCCGCGGCTTCAGCCAACCGCTGATGTTGGGCCATGGCAGCCAGGACCGCGATGTGCCCTACCTGACCACCCTGCTGTACGCCGCTGGCCTGGCCCTGCGAGGCGAGCCGGTCGCGTTCCGGCGCTACCCCGTCGACCACCGGGGCACGCTGGACGCAGCCGCCGCCGATGGCCTGGGGTTCGTACGTGCGCGACTGGGGGACGATCCCTTCAACGACGCTGCGGAAACCGCCGGCCTCGAACAGTTGCTCGACGGAGTCCGGTAGATCCACGCCAAGCGAGGATGATCTTCGACCATCGTGCGGACCAAGATCCGCCCCCACCGGAGAGGGGCCAACGGGTTGCCGGCCAGCGGCCGGCACGACCCGCCAAGCGCTGCCTCAGCCCTTGTAGCCGTTGCTGATCGGGTAGCGCCGCTCGCGGCCGAACGCGCGGCGCGAGACCTTCGGCCCCGGCGCGGCCTGGTGCCGCTTCCACTCGCTGATGCGCACCAGGCGCAGCACGCGGTCGACCACGGCTGCGTCGTAGCCGGCGGCCACGATCTCGCCGCGCGACTGCTCCTGGTCGATGTAGCGGTACAGGATGCCGTCCAGCACGTCATAGGCCGGCAGCGAGTCCTGGTCCAGCTGGTTCTCGCGCAGCTCGGCCGACGGCGGGCGGCTGATCACCGCCGGCGGGATCACCGGTGCGCCGCCCACGGTATTGCGCCACTTGGACAGGCCGAACACTTCGGTCTTGTACAGGTCCTTCAGCGGCGCGTAGCCACCGCACATGTCGCCGTAGATGGTGGCGTAGCCGACCGCGTACTCGCTCTTGTTGCCGGTGGTCAGCAGCAGGCCGCCGAACTTGTTGGCAAGCGCCATCAGGATCACGCCGCGGCTGCGCGACTGCAGGTTCTCTTCGGTCACGTCCGGCGCGGTGCCTTCGAACATCGGCGCCAGCGATTCCATCAGGCCCTTGAACGCCGGCTCGATCGACACAGCCTCAAGCTTCACCCCCAGTGCCCGGCACTGCTCGGCGGCCAGGTCGTTGGACAGGCCGGCGGTGTAGCGCGACGGCAGGCGCACGGCGGTCACGTTCTCCGCGCCCATCGCATCCACGGCCAATGCCAGCACCAGGGCCGAGTCGATGCCACCGGACAGGCCCAGCCACACCTTCCTGAAACCGTTCTTGCGGCAGTAGTCCTGGATGCCACGGGTCACCGCGCGCCAGGCCAGCGCGTCCATGCTCTCGTCGCCGTCGTCCATCCACACATGCGGCATGAAGCGGCGGGTCTCACCGTCATACTCCACCACCAGCCACTGGTCGACGAAGGCAGCAGCGGCCGGGTGCACCGTGCCATCACCATCCGCCACCACCGAAGCACCGTCGAACACCAGCGCATCCTGGCCGCCCACCACGTTGAGGTAAGCGATGGCCGCCCCGCTCTCGCGGGTACGCGCGGCCAGTACGGCGTCGCGCTGGGCGTGCTTGCCACGCTCGTAGGGCGAAGCATTCGGCACCACCACCAGCTGCGCACCCGCGCGCATGGTGTCGGCCAGCGGCTCGGCAAACCACAGGTCCTCGCAGATCAGCAGGCCGACCGGAATGCCATTGACCTCGAACACGCAGCTGCCACCATCCGGATCGACGTCGAAGTAGCGGCGCTCGTCGAAGACCGCGTAGTTGGGCAGTTCGCGCTTGCGGTAGGTCTGCTCGACCAGGCCGTCACGCAGTACGCTGGCAGCGTTGTAGACCACCGCGCCAGCCGCCTGTGGCCAGCCGACCACGGCGGTGATGCCACGGCAGGCGGTGGCGATGCGGGTCAACGCCTGCTCGCACTCGTACAGGAAACCCGGGCGCAGCAGCAGGTCCTCCGGCGGGTAGCCGCTCACCGCCAGCTCGGGGAACATCACCAGCTCGGCGCCGTACTCATCGCGCGCCTGGCCGATCATCTCGATGATGCGCTCGGTGTTGCCGGCGACGTCGCCGACCGGGAAGTCGAACTGCGCCATCGCGATGCGAATCGAAGCCATGGGAATCCAGCCTGTGGTTGCAATGCTTCCATTGTAACGCCGCGCCGTGCGCGCGCCGGGGGCGTTCACTGCGTGGACAGCCCCGGCTCAGTACGCCATGCGTGGATGGGGTTACCGGAACCGTCAGGGCGCCAGACGCAGAAAGGCCGCCCAAAGGCGGCCCTTCTGTTTCAGGCAGCCGGCCAGCGGCCGGCTCTACAGCATCGTCTGCGCGAGGCAGCCGATCTTATTTCACCAGCTTGGCGATGGCAGCGCCCAGGTCGCCCGGCGAACGGACGGTGACCACGCCAGCGGCTTCCATCGCGGCGAACTTGCCTTCCGCGGTGCCCTTGCCGCCCGAGGCGATCGCGCCCGCGTGGCCCATGCGCTTGCCGGCCGGAGCCGACGCACCGGCGATGAAACCGACGACCGGCTTCTTCACATGGTTCTTGATGTACTCGGCGCCGGCTTCTTCTGCGTCACCGCCGATTTCGCCGACCATGATGATGCCTTCGGTCTGCGGGTCTTCGTTGAACAGCTTCAGGCAGTCGACGAAATTCAGGCCGTTGATCGGGTCACCGCCGATGCCGATGCAGGTGGACTGGCCCAGGCCGACCTCGGTGGTCTGCTTGACCGCTTCATAGGTCAGGGTGCCCGAACGCGACACGATGCCGATCTTGCCCGGCTTGTGGATGTGGCCCGGCATGATGCCGATCTTGCACTCGCCCGGCGTGATGACGCCCGGGCAGTTCGGCCCGATCAGCACGGTGTCCGGGTAGGAACGGGTCAGCACGTTCTTCACGCGCAGCATGTCCAGCACCGGGATGCCTTCGGTGATGCAGACGATGACCTTGATGCCGGCAGCCGCAGCTTCCAGGATCGCGTCGGCCGCGAACGGCGGCGGCACGTAGATGACCGAAGCGTTGGCGCCGGTGCTCTGCACGGCGTCGGCAACGGTGTTGAAGACCGGCAGGTCGATGTGGGTGGTGCCACCCTTGCCCGGGGTCACGCCGCCAACAACCTGGGTGCCGTACTCGATCATCTGAGTGGCGTGGAAGGTGCCCTGCTGGCCGGTGAAGCCCTGCACGATCACCTTGGTGTTCTTGTTAATCAAAACAGACATGGGAATTTCCTTCGGTGTCGTGGATCAGGCGGCGTTCTTGACCGCTTCAACGACCTTCTTGGCGCCGTCGTTGATGTTGTCAGCCGGGATGATGGCCATGCCGCTGTCACGCAGCAGCTGCTTGCCCTCTTCCACGTTGGTGCCTTCCAGGCGCACCACGACCGGAACCTTGACGCCCACTTCCTTCACGGCGGCGATGATGCCTTCGGCAATCATGTCGCAGCGGACGATGCCGCCGAAGATGTTGACGAAGATGCCTTCAACCTTGTCCGAGGACAGGATCAGCTTGAACGCTTCGATGACGCGCTGCTTGTTCGCACCGCCGCCCACGTCCAGGAAGTTCGCCGGCTCGCCGCCGTTGAGCTTGATGACGTCCATGGTGGCCATGGCCAGGCCGGCACCGTTCACCATGCAGCCGATGTTGCCGTCCATGGTGACGTAGTTGATGTCCAGCTCCGAAGCGGTCACTTCGGTTTCATCTTCCTGGGACTTGTCGCGCATCGCGACCAGTTCCTTGTGGCGGAAGTTGGCGTTGTCGTCGCTGTTGAACTTGCCGTCCAGCGCGTACAGGTTGCCATCGTCCAGGATCGCCAGCGGGTTGATCTCAACCAGCGCCAGGTCCTTCTCGTTGAAGATGCGGTACAGGTTCACCATGATGTTGGCGAACTGGCCGGCCTGCTTGGCGGTCAGGCCCATCTTGAAGCCGATGTCACGGCCGTGGTAACCCTGCACGCCCTCGACGAAGTCCACGTTCAGGGTGTGGATCTTGTCCGGGGTCTCGGCAGCGACCTGCTCGATTTCCATGCCGCCTTCGGAAGAGGCGATGTAGCTGATGGTGCGGGTGCCGCGATCCACCAGGACCGACAGGTACAGCTCCTTGACGATCTCACCGGCGGTGGTCACCAGCACCAGGTTGATCGGCAGCTCGACGCCGGCGGTCTGGTAGGTGGCCATCTTGGTGCCGAGCATCTTGGCCGCTGCGGCCTTCACGTCGTCGACGGTCTTGCAGAACTTGACGCCGCCAGCCTTGCCGCGGCCGCCAGCGTGGATCTGCGCCTTGACCATCCAGGGGCCCTGGCCCAGCGACTGGGCGACTTCAACCGCCTCGTCCGGGGTCGCCGCGACCTTGCCGGCCGGGACCGGGATGCCGTATTCGGCAAGCAGTTGTTTTGCCTGGTATTCGTGGAAATTCATGCGTCACCGTGGGAATAGGAACGACCGCACGCAATTCCTCAGGGCCCCCTCAAAGAGGCACCGGCACGGACCGCGGCGGGCCCACTATTGTGGCCGAGCCGGCGCCGGGGCGCAAAGAAGTCTGTACAAAACGCCAGACCCGGCCAGATTTCCGCCGTCATTCAGGCAGTTGCGCCCGGGGGCCGGCTGGCCAGCGGTATCCATCCCAGGCCAAATGCGCGATCCGGGCCGCACCGGCGGGCGCCTGCCGGCGGCCCTATACTGGTCAACCAGGGTGTGTAGCGTCGGGGGTGCTCGACGGCTTCCACCGCAAGCCACATCGAAGCGACGTACCGCCCGGCCTCAGGGGACGCCGGGCAGGCCCGCCGCAGATTCCAGACCCAGGCAGCCAGAAGGGGAGTTCCGGCGTGTCACCCAGTGCTTCATTGATCGACCGCATCGAATCGATTCCGCGGCGTGAGCTGTATTTCTTCGCGCTGTACCGGGTGCTGATCGCCTCGGTCATCGCCGCCCTGCTCTACAGCCCGCTGTCGGCCATGGTCGGCGAAGCGCACCACCCGCGGCTGGCCGACACCGTCGCGGCGATCTACCTGGCGCTGTCGCTGCTGGCCCTGGTGATCGGCCGCAACGAACGCTGGCTGCGCCCGATCGTGGTCAGCGGCGTGCTGGTGGACATCGTCGCCGCCACCCTGTTGTCGCATGCCCTGCCCGGTGCCAGCGCCGGCATTTCGATGTCGCTGCTGTTCAACATCGCCGCTGCCGCCACCCTGCTGCCGCTCAGCCTGGGCCTGGGCCTGGCCCTGGCCGCCAGCCTCGCCACCGGCGTGGAATACACTTGGAAGCTGCTGGAAGGTGGCGACCCCACCCGTACCCTGGCCGAACTGGCGATGTTCGCCACCAGCTACCTGGCGCTGGCCTTCATCAGTTACCAGGTCGGCAGCCGCGCGCGCCGCAACCAGCAGCTGGCCAACCAGCGCGGCGATGAAGTGGCCAACCTGTTCCAGATCAACGAGCTGATCATCCGCCGCATGCGTACCGGCGTGCTGGTGGTCGACGCCGACAACCGCGTCACCCTGGCCAACGAGGCCGCCTCGATGCTGCTCGGTGACAGCGACGGCAGCGGCGAAAGCGGCCGCCTGGACCTGGCCAGCGCCGCCCCGGAACTGGCCCGTCGCCTGCAGCGCTGGCGCAACGGCTGGGCCCAGGACGAACTGCCGCTGCAGCTCAACCCCGACCAGCCCGAAGTGCAGCCCCGCTTTGCGCGCCTGCTGGCCGGCAGCGAGCTGGCCCTGGTGTTCCTGGACGACTCCAGCGTGGTCTCGCGCCGTGCCGAATCGCTCACCCTGTCAGCAATGGGACGCTTCTCGGCCAGCCTCGCCCACGAGATCCGCAACCCGCTGGCCGCGATCAACTACGCGGTGCAGCTGCTGGAGGAAGGCACCGGCTTCAACGAAAGCGATCGCCGCCTGCTGCAGATCATCCGCCAGCAGTGCCAGCGCACCAACGGCATCGTCGAAAGCGTGCTGGGCCTGGCCCGGCGCGAGCGCGCCACGCCCGAAAACGTCGACCTGGCCGCCTTCGTGCGCCGCTTCGTGCTGGAGTACAAGCAGGGGCAGACGCTGGAAACCGACAGCATCGAGCCGATCATCAACGACACCTCGGTGCTGGCCCAGGTCGACAGCAAGCACCTCTACCAGGTGCTGACCGTGCTGGTGCACAACGCGCTCAAGTATGGCCGCATCGGCCAGCAACCGGCGCGGGTGCGCCTGCGCGTGGCGCAGCACGAGCGCAGTGCGGTCATCGACGTGATGGATCGTGGCCCCGGCATTCCCGAGAGCGTGGCCGCGCAGTTGTTCCGGCCGTTCTTCACCACGTCCGAGCACGGCACCGGGCTGGGTCTGTACATCGCCCGCGAGCTGTGCCGGGCCAACCAGGCACGGCTGGACTACATCCCGGTGCCCGCCGGCGGCTCCTGCTTCCGCCTGGTGTTGCCCGGCCCGCATACGCTGTTGCCCACCTGATCTCCATTCTGTGCGTCAAACATTTGTCGCTTCCAGCCCCCTCGTTTATCTTTCACGCCCATGAACGAAACCCGCAGCGCCCTCGTCGTCGACGACGAACGCGACATCCGCGAACTGCTGGTACTGACGCTCGGCCGCATGGGGCTGCGCATCAGTACCGCAGCCAACCTTGCCGAAGCGCGCGAACTGCTGGCCAGCAATCCGTACGACCTGTGCATCACCGACATGCGCCTGCCGGACGGCAACGGTATCGAGCTGGTCAGCGAGATCGCCCAGCACTACCCGCGCACGCCGGTGGCGATGATCACTGCCTTTGGCAGCATGGACCTGGCGGTGGAAGCGCTGAAGGCCGGCGCCTTCGATTTCGTCAGCAAGCCGGTGGACATCGCCGTGCTGCGTGGCCTGGTCAAGCACGCGCTGGAACTCAACAACACCGAGCGGCCCGTGCCCGGCCCTGCCGCCGAACAAGGGGCGCGACTGCTCGGCGACTCGCCGGCCATGGACGTGCTGCGCACCACCATCGGCAAGGTCGCGCGCAGCCAGGCGCCGGTCTACATCCTCGGTGAATCCGGCGTGGGCAAGGAACTGGTCGCACGCACCATCCACGCCCAGGGCGCCCGCGCGGCCGGCCCGTTCGTACCGGTCAACTGCGGTGCCATTCCCGGCGAGCTGATGGAGAGCGAATTCTTCGGCCACCGCAAGGGCAGCTTCAGCGGCGCCCACGCCGACAAGCCCGGGCTGTTCCAGGCCGCGCATGGCGGCACCCTGTTCCTGGACGAAGTGGCCGAGCTGCCCCTGCAGATGCAGGTGAAGCTGCTGCGCGCGATCCAGGAAAAGTCGGTGCGCGCGGTCGGCGCCGCCAACGAAGAGCCGGTGGACGTGCGCATCCTCTCGGCCACCCACAAGGACCTGGCCGAGCTGGTCGAGGACGGGCGCTTCCGCCACGACCTCTACTACCGCATCAACGTGATTGAGCTGAGGGTGCCGCCGCTGCGCGAGCGTCGCCAGGACCTGCCGGAACTGGCCGCGTCGGTGCTGGCACGGCTGGCCCGCAGCCACGGCCGCCCGACGCCGTTGCTGGCGCCGTCGGCATTGGATGCACTGGCCCAGTACGCCTTCCCCGGCAACGTGCGCGAACTGGAGAACATCCTGGAACGCGCGCTGGCCCTGGCCGAAGAAGACCGCATCGGCGCCGACGACCTGCGCCTGCCGCAGCATGCCCCGCGCACGCCCGGCAGCGCAGCACACGCCGAAGCCGTGGTGGACCTGCAGCCCGGCAGCGCCGCCCTGCCCTCGTACATCGAACAGCTCGAACGCAGCGCCATCCAGCGCGCGCTGGAAGAAAACCGCTGGAACAAGACCCGCACCGCCGCGCAGCTCGGCATTACCTTCCGCGCGCTGCGTTACAAGCTGAAGAAGCTGGGGATGGAGTAAGCACAGGGCCCGACGCGGGCCCACCAACCTGGTAGTGCCGGCCGCTGGCCGGCAAACTCATGCATCGCGGCATCCACGCATGGCGTGGATCGACCTCAATCCTTGGTAACGCGGTTGATCTCGGCCAGGCTGGTGATGCCCGCAGCGGCCTTCTTCAACGCCGACTGGCGCAGATCGTTCACCCCGATCTGCTGTGCGGCCTCGGCAATCTGCAACGCATTGCCGCCAGCCAGTACGATCGTGGCGATCTCGTCGGTCATCGGCATCACCTGGTAGATACCGGTACGGCCCTTGTAGCCCTCGGTGCACTCATCACAGCCGACCGCCTCGTACAGCTCGATACCCGCGTCCAGCTGCGCCTGGGTGAAGCCTTCGGCCAGCAGCGCATGCTCGGGCAGATTGGCCGGGCGCTTGCAGTTGCTGCACAGCCGGCGCGCCAGGCGCTGGGCGATCACCAGCGTCACCGAGCTGGTGATGTTGTACGGCGCGATGCCCATGTTCATCAGGCGCGCGATGGTCTGCGGCGCATCGTTGGTGTGCAGCGTGGACAGCACCATGTGGCCGGTCTGCGCCGCCTTGATCGCGATCTCGGCCGTTTCCAGGTCGCGGATTTCGCCGACCATGATGATGTCCGGATCCTGTCGCAGGAACGAGCGCAGGGCCGCGGCAAAGGTCATGCCGCGCTTGTTGTTCTGCTGCACCTGGTTGACGCCGGGCAGGCGGATTTCCACCGGATCTTCGGCGGTGGAGATGTTGCGCGTCTCGTCGTTGAGGATGCCCAGCGCGGTGTACAGCGACACGGTCTTACCCGAACCGGTCGGGCCGGTCACCAGCACCATGCCGTACGGCTTGTGGATGGCGTCCAGGAACAGCTTCTGCTGGTCCGGCTCGTAACCCAGCTTGTCGATGCCCAGCTTGGCCGCGCTGCCGTCCAGGATACGCAGCACCACCTTCTCGCCGAACAGGGTCGGCAGCGTGCTCACGCGGAAGTCGATCTGCTTGGTCTTGGACAGGTTGAGCTTGATGCGTCCGTCCTGCGGCACGCGCTTCTCGGCAATGTCCAGCTGCGCCATCACCTTCAGGCGCGCGGCGATGCGCTGGTTCAACTTGACCGGCGCACGCGCCACCATCTTCAGCAGGCCATCGATGCGCAGGCGCACGCGATAGTCGTCTTCATAGGGCTCGAAGTGGATGTCCGAGGCACCCTTGCGGATCGCGTCCACCAGCACCTTGTTGACGAACTTCACCACCGGGGTGTCGTCGCCCTTGGCATCGATGCCGGAGTCGCCGCCGCCGGAAATGTCCTCGTCACCGCCGGACACATCCAGGTTGCCAATGCCATCGTCGTCACCGCCCAGCGCGTCGCCCAGCGTGTCATGGCTGGCATGCCACTGCTCGAGCGTGCGGCGGATCTGGTCTTCATCCACCAGGATCGGCTCCACCACCAGATTGGTGTGGAACTTGATCTCGTCCAGCGAATGGGTCGGATTGCTGGTGCCCACGAACAGCTTGCCGCCGCGTTTGAACAGCGGCAGCACGTTGTGCTTGCGCAGCAGCTCCTCGCTAACCAGGCTCATCGCGTTCTGGCTGGCGTCGAACGTGGACACGTCGAACAGCGGCATGCCGAACTCGACCGCATTGGCGGCCGCCAACTGTGCGGCACCGACCACCTTGTTCTGCGCGAACCAGGTCGGCAGCGGCTGGCGGGCCGCAGCGGCCTTGGCCATCGCGTCGCGGGCGGAAGCCTCGTCCAGCGCACCATCCTGGACCAGGCGACGGGCCAGGCCGGTGATGCCGACGAGATTGGCGGTGGTTACGGCGTTCATGAAGCTGCTCCTACTCCCCTGCTCAGACTACCCCAGCGGCAGCGTCAAAACCACCAGCGAAAGTCACCCATGGGGACAGGCTTTGGGAGCAACTTCCTCTGGCGCATTGGTCTTGCAGTCCCAGATGCCCGTGCTAGCGGAATAGGTGATCGTGACCGTCGCCGACCTGATCTTCTCACTGACGCCAGTCGCCTTCATCGTGGCGGTGATCACGCAGGGCACCCCCGCCACGGCTGCAACACCGTCAACATACTTACCTGTGACAACCGCACTGGCAGGCAATGAACAGGAAGATGCACCGTTGCTGTTAGCGAACTGCTCAGCCACGGGCGCTTTCAGCCCGCCCAACAGTGTGATCGCTTCGGACACCTGACTGCGGGCCACATAATCGTTGTACTGCGGAATCGCAATTGCAGCCAAGATCGCGACAACCGCGACGACGATCATCAACTCAATTAGAGTAAATCCAGACTGCTTTTTCATGCGAGCGCCCCCAACGCGCATCCCCCCACCGATGTAGGAAAAACAAAAAGCCCCGGGCAGAATCTCCCGGGGCTCTCGACTCTACCTAGAGCTGTTTAGATGCAAGCCTTCGGCTTGACCTCGGCCGGGGCGGTGGTCGCACAGGTCCATGCGCCGGTTGCCGGAGCAAAGGTCAGGGTCACGGTCGAACCAGACACCTTGTTGTTCACACCGGCGGACTTCATGGTTGCGACAACCGCGCAATCACCGCTCGCCTCAACCTTTTCAACATACTTGCCGGTCACGACCGAGTTCGCCGGCACCTTGCACGAATTAGCTGCGGCGTTGTCCTGAGCATAAGCTTCAGCGATCGGGGTCTTGAGACCGCTCGCCAGGGTGAACGCTTCCGACAGCTGCGCGCGAGCGGTGTAATCGTTGTACTGCGGGATCGCGATCGCGGCCAGGATGGCGATGATCGCGACAACGATCATCAGTTCGATAAGGGTGAAGCCCTTCTGGTTCTTCATTTGGTACATCCCCAAGATAAGTGGTGGTTGATTTCAGAAGTCAGGATCGGTCTGACCAGTGGTCAGCTGAGCGGGTCCTGCCCCCTGCGGGTGGATCAACGCAGGTTGCGTGCCAACCCCGGCACGCCTCCCCCTGGATTTCCCCGCGCCCATGATGGCAGCTATTTCACGGATGGGAACCCCCCGGATGCGAATCTGCGATGGACGCGGCAATGTGACGCAGTGCGTCACCTTTGGTCGGCACCCGGCACGAATTCGCATCATGGGCCCCTTGGCAACTGCCCAGACGGGCATGAACCCGCTACCATCGACGGCTAGACGCCCGCCTGGGGATGGCGGGTCTTGGGGAGCCGATATGTCTGTCAGTCGCAGTGCGATCAAGAAAGAGCCCGTGGCGCGCAGCACCACGGAGCTGCAGCCGTTTGTCTGGGAGGGGATCGACAAGCGGGGCGTGAAGATGAAGGGAGAGCAGTTGGCAAAGAACGCCAACTTACTCCGCGCCGAACTTCGCCGCCAAGGGATCAATCCTGGTCAAGTCAAACCGAAACCCAAACCTCTCTTTGGGGCAGCTGGAAGCCGGATCACGCCGAAAGACATCGCGTTCTTCAGCCGTCAGATGGCAACGATGATGAAATCTGGCGTACCGATCGTGTCGGCGTTGGACATCATCGGTAGTGGGCACAAGAATGCCCGCATGAAGAAGATGGTAGAAGGGATCCGAGCCGACATCGAGGGTGGCTCATCCCTCTACGAGTCCGTCAGCAGGCATCCGGTGCAGTTTGATGAGCTGTATCGAAATCTCGTGCGTGCAGGCGAAGGAGCCGGCGTGCTCGAGACTGTCCTGGACACTGTGGCAACTTACAAAGAGAACATCGAAGCCCTCAAAGGCAAGATCAAGAAGGCCTTGTTCTACCCTGCTATGGTGGTCGTGGTCGCGCTGCTGGTCAGTGCAATTATGTTGATTTTCGTGGTACCGCAGTTTGAAGAGGTCTTCAAGGGATTCGGAGCTGAGCTACCGGCTTTCACTCAGCTGATCGTGAACCTCTCGCGATTCATGGTGTCTTGGTGGTGGTTGATAGCCATTGTTCTGGTGGGGGCGGTTGCTGGGTTTGTGATGAGCTACAAGCGCTCACTTAAAATGCAGCACACGCTTGATCGATTTGTACTCAAGATCCCCATCATCGGCCAGATCATGAACGACAGTGCCGTCGCGCGGTTCGCGAGAACAACTGCCGTAACGTTCAAGGCCGGTGTACCGCTCGTGGAGGCGCTCGGGATCGTCGCGGGCGCAACGGGCAACAAAGTCTACGAGGAAGCCGTTCTGCGCATGCGTGACGACGTGTCGGTAGGCTACCCCGTCAACATGGCTATGAAGCAGACCGCACTGTTCCCCCACATGGTGATCCAGATGACTGGCATCGGTGAGGAAGCCGGCGCACTGGATTCCATGTTGTTCAAAGTCGCCGAGTATTATGAACAGGAAGTCAACAATGCCGTGGATGCCCTGAGCAGCCTGCTCGAACCGATGATCATGGTCTTCATCGGCGTCGTCGTAGGCAGTATGGTCATCGGCATGTACCTTCCCATCTTCAAACTTGGCGCCGTCGTCGGCTAAAGGTATCAATGGCATTTCTCGACCAGCATCCCGGCCTCGGCTACCCCGCCGCGGCCGCCCTGGGGCTGCTGCTGGGCAGTTTCCTCAACGTCGTCATCCTGCGCCTGCCCAAGCGGCTGGAGTGGCAGTGGAAGCGCGATGCGCGGGAGGTCCTGGAGGAACCGGACTTCTACGAGCCCCCACCACCGGGGATCGTGGTCGAGCCCTCGCACTGCCCGCACTGCAAGCACAAGCTGAGCTGGTACGAGAACATCCCGCTGTTCAGCTGGATCATCCAGGGCGGCAAGTGCCGCCACTGCAAGGCGCCGATCTCGCTGCAGTACCCGCTGGTCGAGGCCCTGACCTCGGTGCTGGTGCTGGCCTGCGTCTGGCAGTTCGGCTTCGGCTGGCAGGGCTTTGGCGCCATCGTGCTGACCTGCTTCCTGATCGCCCTGTCCGGCATCGACCTGCGCACCCAGCTGCTGCCCGACCAGTTGACCCTGCCCCTGATGTGGCTGGGCCTGATAGGCAACATCGACAACCTGTACATGCCGGCCAAGCCTGCCTTGGTCGGCGCAGCGGTGGGTTATCTGTCGCTGTGGATGGTCTGGTGGCTGTTCAAGCAGCTGACCGGCAAGGAAGGCATGGGCCACGGCGATTTCAAGCTGCTGGCCGCCCTCGGCGCCTGGTGCGGGCTGAAGGGCATCCTGCCGATCATCCTGCTGTCGTCGGTGCTGGGCGCCATCATCGGTTCGATCTGGCTGTACACCCGGGGCCGTGACCGCGCCACGCCCATTCCGTTCGGCCCCTACCTGGCCATCGCAGGCTGGCTGTACTTCATGTGGGGCGCGCCCGTGGTCGAGCAGTACCTGGTGTTGAGCGGACTGCGCTGAGGGGAATCCCCATGAGCCGGTATGTGGTTGGCCTGACCGGCGGCATTGCCGCCGGCAAGAGCGAGGTGACCCGGCGCTTCGAGGCGCTGGGCATCGTGGTGGCCGACGCCGACCTGGCCGCCCGCGCGGTGGTCGCTGCCGGCAGCCCCGCCTTGGGCCGCATCGCCGAGCGCTTCGGCGCCCACATGCTGCAGGCGGACGGCAGCCTGGACCGGGCGCGCCTGCGTGCCCACGTGTTCGCCGATCCGGCCGAACGGACCGCGCTGGAAGCGATCACCCATCCGGCCATCCGCCTGCTGATGCAACAGCAGTGCGAGCAGGCCGCCAGCCCCTATGCGATTGCCGCCATTCCACTGCTGACCGAGGTCGGCGGGCGGCAGGCCTACCCGTGGTTGGACCGGGTATTGCTGGTGGACGCGCCCGAAGCCGTGCAGCACGCCCGGCTGATGCAGCGCGACGGCATCGACGCCGCGCTGGCCGACAAGATGATCGCCGCCCAGGCCAGCCGCGCGCAGCGGTTGGCACTGGCCGATGATGTGGTGGTCAACGATGGCCACCCCGAGGATCTGCAGGCGCAGGTGGAAGCGCTGCATGAGCGCTATCTAGGGTTGGCTGGGGGTTGAGGCCTGGTTGCCGGCCAGCGGCCGGCACTACCGGAGCGCATCCACGCATGGCGTGGATCTACCCGGCGCCAGCGTGGAACTGCTGCAGAGCCAAGCCCATGCTCGGCTGCGATCATCAAGCCGAGCATGGGCTCGGCTCTACAAAGCGTTCTGCATCCACGCATGGCGTGGGCCTACTCCAGCTGCAGGCGGGCATAACGGGCCAGTTCTCGTGCGCCAAGCAGCAATCCATCTACGACATCCGGGCTGAGCTGCTGATGGGCACCGCCCTGCTCGCGGGCGGCTTCGGCGGCGTGCAGCACCTGCATGAGTGCATTCAAGCCGGCCAGGGTGCGGCTGAGGCCGGCCATGGTGGCCGCCTGTGCCGGGCTCAGTCCCTCCGCTTCCAGCCGTCGACCGTCGGCTGCATCGCGCCCGTCCATGCGGGCCAGCAGCGCGGGCAGCAGATCCTTGGGATCATCGAGCAGGGTTTCGATGCGCTCGGCGACGTCGGCGGGCAGCAGGTCAGCGGCTTCGCCGATCAGGGCGTGCAGCTGGGGGAACAAGGGGCGTGCGGACATGATGAATCTCCTCGCAGACGGCGGGCCACCCGCGGATGCAAGGTGGCGGACGGTGCGGGTTGGCGTACCGGAGACCCAACAATTCAAAAGCTAAGGAAAAAGACTCCAGCGGATTCTGACGAATCCCCACGCACCATCCGCCGAAACGAGGCAGGTGATGCATTTTCCATGATGGCCGCTGCACATCTGGAGCTTTTGAATTGTCGGTTTTTTTCGGGACGCCAATCCCGGCCAGGGCACCTGCCCCGGCCGCCCCATCTGGCCATCACGCAGCGCTGTGATCTGTAAGGAAATTCTCAAGCCGCAGTTGGGTGCACGAATGCGTGCATGCGGACACGCGCGCGGCGTGGTGGCGATCACGGTGATGTCGTGTTGGGCTTCTGGCGCATCACGACTGCGAAGTTAATTCGATGGCACTAGCGACACAGGGCGCAACACGAACCCGCGGTAGAGCCGAGCCTATGCTCGGCTCCGGGAAGCCACCGCAGCCGAGCGCGGGCTCGGCTCAGTGGAGCACCCACCAAAGTAAAGCTCCTTACAACGGCTTCGGCGAGAATGTCAGGGTGGCGATTACGCCGCGCTCGCCACCGGGGCGCACGCTGACCTGCCAGCCATACAGATCGCACAGGCGGCTGACGATCGACAGGCCGATACCACCGCCCTGCGAATGGCCGGCGTGCGTGCCGCGATAGCCGCGCTGGAACAGCTTGGCGGCATCCTCTTCGCTCAGGCCCGGTCCGCTGTCGGTTACCGACACCGAATTGCTGCCGACAAAGACGCGCACCTCACCATCCTGCGAGTACTTCACCGCGTTGCCGATCAGGTTGCCCAGCGCCACCGACAATGCGGCTTCCGGCGCATCGATCACCAGGTTGCGCTCGCCTTCCAGTGCCAGTTCCAATGGCTTGCCGCCCAGCTGTGCACGGTGGGCGTCCAGCAGCTGTTCGGCTACGCGGGCGACGTTACTGGTGCCCTGCCCGCGTTCGTTGCGCGACAGCAGCAGCAGTGCGCCGATCAGGTCGCTGCACTGTTGTTCGGCGCGCTGGATGCGCTGCAGACGCTGCAGCACCTTCTCATCCAGGCCGGGCCGGGTCAGCAGCAGCTCGGTGGCGCCACGTATCACCGCCAGCGGCGTGCGCAGCTCGTGGCTGACGTCGGCATTGAACTCACGGTCGCGCTGCACCACTTCGGTCAGCCGCGACGAATAATCATCCAGCGCCTGCGCCAGCTGCCCCACTTCGTCATCGGGGAAACGTGGCGCCAGCGGCTCGGGCTCGCTCGTGCCGCCGCGATAGGCACGCAATCGCGCGGCCAGGTCCGAGACCGGCTTCATCACCTTCGATGCCGACCACCAGCCCAGCACCAGCGACAGCAGGCTGAACACCAGCACCGATAGCACCAGCGCGCGGTTGAGTTGCTGCCCACCGCGCACGCTGTCGGTCATGTCGTAGGCCAGGAACGCCCAGGCGTCGGGTGTTTTGCGCACGGCCAGCTTGTACGCATACGGTTGCCCGCGCTCGTCCACGCCAGAGATGTTGTGATTGCCATCGGGCAGCGCAGCCCAGTCCGGCTCTTCCTCGCGCAACGCCTCGAACTTGTCGGGTTTGACGAGGCGCGCACGCATCTGCTGCACGGGCAAGTCGGGGTTGCGATCCGGGCTCTCGTAGAACCGCCGCACATACTCGTTGATGTTGCGGTTCATCACGTCTTCCACCAGCTGGTTTTCCACGCGCATGCGGGCCCAGTTGGTGGCGAACGCGAACAGTGTTGTCAGGCAGAAGCCCAACAACACGAACGAGACGATGATGCGGCTGCGCAGGCGCCGCCGATACGGCGAACGCCGGCGCTCCCCCTTGGTTGCCACGGAATCAGGCTTCCGGGGTAGCGATGCGGTATCCGATGCCATGGCGGGTCTGGATCAGCGGCACTTCAAACGGCTTGTCGACCACCGCACGCAGGCCGTGGATGTGGACACGCAGCGAATCCGAATCGGGCAGCTCTTCGCCCCAGACGCGGGTCTCCAGTTCCTGGCGGGTAACAACGGCCGGCGCGGCCTCCATCAGGGCCTGCAGGATCTTCAGCGCGGTCGGGTTGAGCTGCAGCAGCTTGCCCTGGCGGCGCACTTCCAGCGTGTCCAGGTTGTATTCCAGATCGCCGGTTTCCAGCACGCGGGTCTGCACGCCCTTGCCGCGGCGCGACAGCGCGTTCAAGCGCACTTCCACTTCCTGCAGCGCGAACGGCTTGATCAGGTAGTCGTCGGCGCCGGAATCGAAACCGGCCAGCTTGTTGTCCAGCGAGTCGCGGGCGGTCAGCATCAGTACGGGGGTCTGCTTGCGCGCTTCGTTGCGCAGCTTGCGGCAGACTTCAATGCCGTCCATGCCCGGCAGGTTCAGGTCCAACACGATGGCGTCGAACTCGTGGACCACCGCCAGGTGCAAGCCGGTCACGCCGTCGGCGGCGAAGTCCACGGTGTGGCCACGATCCTCAAGGTAGTCGCCAAGGTTGGCGGCGATGTCGCTGTTGTCTTCGATTACGAGAATGCGCACTGGGACCTCTGGTTCTTGAAGGGTCGTCGGGGGGCCAGGCCCACCTGCTCAGGATGCCCCTGCGCGGGTGGACGCGACGTCTACCTGCTGAACGATACAGGTTCCATTCTTAACATTTCGTACCGACGGGGCGACACCGGGCAAGGCCCCTGCGGCGGCGGGTCAGCGGCTGATGCGCTGCTGGTCGGTCAACGCCTGGCGGCTGTCTTCCTGGGCCTTGCGACGCTGGGCCACGGTCAGGCAGGCGCTGGTCGGCATGTTGCTGCCGGTCAGGCGCTCGCGGCGGCAGATCATGCGGCTGTCGGCCTGGGCGCGGGTCATGATGGTGTTGACGATCTCCTGCTCGTTGAACAGGTCGTTGCGCTCCTGCGGGGCCAGCTCTTCCACCTTCTCGCGGCCATTCATCTTGATCCGGATCCGGTTCAGCGCCTGCTGCACGCGGCTCTTGTCCTCCAGCCCGATCTCGCTGTAGTCCTCGCTGCCCATGGCCGTTTCAACGCGGCGGATCTGTTCGGATACCGGGGTGAAGGAATCCATCTGCACGGTGTCCTTCTGCGCCTTGGCCTGCACGGTGGCCACCAGGCCGAGCGACAGCATCAGGGCGAGCGTAGTGGCGCGGTACATGACGAGCTCCATGTTCGTCCATGAATAGGGTCTCGACTTTACGGTTGCGCCGATGCGTCCACAAGGGACGCACGGCAGGGTGACCGATGGCGGCCTGCGACCGGCCCAACCACGGTTACGGCTTGTAGTTGTTGAAGCGCTGGTTGTCGTTGAGCGTCTTGCGGCTGTCTTCCTGCGCCTTGCGGCGCTGGGCCACGGTCAGGCAGACGCTCTGCGGCATGTTGCTGCCGGTGGTGCGCTCGCGGCGGCAGACCATGCGACTGTCGGCGTGGGCGCGGGTCATGATCGTGTTGATCACTTCCTGGTCGTTGAAGATCTCGGTGCGGTCCTGTGGGCTCAACTGCTCCACCCGTTCGTGGTCGCCCATCTTGATCTTGATGCGGCCCAGCGCCTGCTGCACGCGGCTTTTGTCTTCCAGACCGATCTCGCTGTAGTCCTCGGTGTTGATCGCCGTTTCAACGTTGCGGATCTGTTCGGCCACCGGTGCGTTGGCGTCGAACCTCACCTGCCCTTTCTCGGGCTTGGCGTGCGCGGTGGTGGCCAGTGCCAGGCCCAGCATCAGGGCGAAGGGGGTCATGCGCTGCATTGTTACCTCCAGGTTCTTCCATGAGTGGAAAATCGGCCCCACGGTGCCACCGATACGCCGTTACGGCACCCCGGTGGACCGGAAGGCGGTGCGGTCAACGCCCGGCGGGCGGTGGGCTGAGCGTGTTGTAGCTGCGCTGGTCGTTGATCAGCGCCTTGCCTTTCTCTTCGATCCGGCGCCGTTCGGCCACGGTCAGGCAGCGGCTCCTGGGCATGTTGCTGCCAGTGGTGCGTTCGTACCTGCAGATCTGCCGGCTGTCGTCATGGCCACGCGCCATCAGGGTATTGATGCGTTCCTGCTCGTTGAAGACCTCGGCCTGCAACTGCGGCGGCAGCTCCTGCACGGTCTGGCGTTCGCCCAGGTGCTGGCGGATACGCGACAGCGCCTGCCGCACCTGGCCGCGATCCTCGGCAGACAGTTCGGCATAGTCGGGGGCGGCCAGCGCGGTTTCCACCTGGCGCATCTGCTCGGCGACCGAGCCCTGCCGGTCCATCTGTACAGCGACTTTCTCCGGCTTGGCGGCAACAGCGCCAGACAGGCCCAGCAGCAACGCGATCGTCATGATGCGGTACATCGCCAACCTCCCGATCCATCCCGGAACGAAGGGCCAACTCTACGACCGTCACGCGGCCTCCACAAGAGACCTTGGGCACAGAGCCGACATGCATAAAAAAGGCCCAGACGGTGCACCCGCCTGGGCCTGAAGTCGTATCCCGATACCGATCCTGCTGAGAGGCAGAGCTGCGGTTCGCTGAAGCCTACGCCGGGGCCGATTAAAGCCTCGTTAAAGCCCCGGATCATTTACCCATGAGAATCACAACCCCATGAATAATCAGGGTTTTTTGATCTTCTCTACGTGTTCGATGATGCGTGTGGCCACGTCGACCCCGCAGGCCGCTTCGATGCCTTCCAACCCGGGCGTGGAGTTGACCTCCAGCACCAGCGGGCCGCGCGCGGAGCGGATCAGGTCCACGCCGCACACCGACAGGCCCAGCGCCTTGGCCGAACGCACCGCCACCTGTTGCTCGGCGCGACTGGCCTTGGCCGCCACGGCGGTGCCGCCGGCGTGCAGGTTGGAGCGGAAGTCACCCTCCGGTGCCTGCCGCTGCATCGACGCCACCACCTGGTCGCCCACCACGAAGCAGCGCAGGTCGGCGCCCTTGGCCTCGCCGATGAATTCCTGCATCAGGAAGTTGGCGTACAGGCCGCGCAGCGCTTCGACGATGCCGCGCGAGGCACTGGCCTTCTCGGTCAGGATCACGCCGCGACCCTGGGTGCCTTCATTGAGCTTCACCACATGCGGCGGCGGGCCGAGCATGGACAGCAGATCGACGGTGTCATCGGGGTTGTCGCCGAACACGGTGACCGGCATGTCGATGCCCTTGGCCGCCAGCAGCTGGTGCGCGCGCAGCTTGTCGCGCGAACGCAGGATGGCATCGGACGGATTGGGCGTGCGCGCGCCCATCAGCTCGAACTGGCGCAGCACGGCGGTGCCGTAGCGGGTGATCGAGGCACCGATGCGCGGAATGACCATGTCCACACCGGTCATCGGCCGGCCCTTGTAGTGCATGGAAAAGCCATCGGCGGCGATGCGCATGTAGCAGCGCAACGGGTCGAGGATGCGCACGGTATGGCCGCGCGCGCGCGCCGCCTCGACCAGCCGACGGGTGGAATACAGGGAGCTGTTGCGGGACAGGATGGCGAGCTTCATCGCGGAGGGATCGGTCGGCAGGCGCGCAGCATAGCGCGGGCGTGTGGCGGGCGGATGATGCCCGTCGCCGACGATCTCGAACGTTGTGGATGAAGCTTCAGCTGTCCCGTTCAGCACTGACCTGGAAGCCACGGGCCGCTTCGCCCAGCGCCGCCACGCAGGCCATCTGCAGGGCAGAATTGCTGAACGCCTGCTGGTAGATCTGCTCGAGCAGTTTCGCGGCCTTGGGACCACCGGCACGCCCGAGCGCGCGCACGGCCTCAAGCTGCTTGTTCGAGCCGACGCCGGCTGAAAGAAAGATCCGATGGATGCGCTCGACGACGTCGTTCCGGCAGTTCATGGAAGGCAGCTCCTGATCAGTATCCGCTCACGCTAGCTGCTCAGTGCCGGCCTGCCCATGGGAAAAGTTTGAAGCGTTACGCGCCCCTCCGCAGCGCCTCTAGGAGTTCTACGAAAATGTCGCTTTCGGCTGGAAGCAGGCGAGCGTGCCGATCACCATGGAAGCTCCTCCCAAAGCGGAAATCCCGATGTCGAAAATGGAGCGACTTGCACAGAAGCTGCAGCAATCCGCACACGCGGAGCAGGCCAGGGCCGCCGCCATCGAAAAGCAGTACCAGGACTGGATCCAATCGCTGCATGTGCTGTTCGACACCATCGAACTGTGGCTGCAACCGTTGGTGCAGGCGAAGGTGGCCACGCTACGTCGGGACACGGTCACCATCACCGAGAATCCGTCATCCGGGGAACTGAAAACCTACGCGGCCCCCGCACTGACCCTGAACGTCAATGGCAAGGCCGCCGCGATCAAGCCTCTGGCCCGCTTCTGCTTCGGCTGCCAAGGACGGGTGGATATTCTGGCCCGGGAAAACCAGTGGCACCTGACACGGCACTTGGAGCCGGACGAGGTCTGGTACCTGCACACGCATGATCGCGCCCAGGGACGCGTGCTGGACGCGGACGCGTTGGCCGCGGTGTTCGCGGCGTACTGAGGCGGTCTGAAGGAACCTGCGCGGCGGAAACGCGACGCGGTCTTGAAGGATGGAGCGGGCGATGGGAATCGAACCCACGTCAGTAGCTTGGGAAGCTACAGCTCTACCATTGAGCTACGCCCGCAGTGCGCGGTGAAAGTCTATGCGGTTGGCCCGGTGTTGCGCAATGGCGGCCACCGCATCCGCGAGGGGTCAGAGCCCTTTCCTCGCGGAAAGGGCTCCGACCCCCGGCGGTTGCTGCTTAGAACGTGCCGCTGAAGTTGGCGAACAGGGTGGCGTCCTGCGCGCGCTTCTGGCCGGTCGACGCGCTCAGGCCGAAGTTGCTCTGCAGGCCGAACAGTTCGGTGCGGGCACCCAGCACGACGGTGGCGTAGTTCTTGTCGAACTTCAGGCCCGGCACGCGGTAGCTGCCCAGTTCCGGCAGGGTCTGCAGCCAAGCGCTGGCCTGCTTGGTGTCCTCGAACTCGTGGTCGTAGGTCACCTGCGCGTACGGCTTGAGGGTGCCGCCATCGAAGCGGGCCTGCCAGCCGATGCGGCCGACGGTCGAATCGACATTCTGGCGGTCGTAGCCCAGCGCGGTGGCCAGCGTGCCGGCCGCGGCGCTTTCGGTGTAACCGTCGATCTTCACCTTCTGCCAGATCACCGAAGCGATCGGGCCGTGACGGAAGCCGCCTTCGGTGCCGAACTCGTAACCGGCGTTCAGGGCGGCGGTCAGGTTGCTGCCGTCCGGCGAACCACCATGCTCACGGGTGGCCGGGCCCAGCTGGACCTTGCGGTTCACGTCATAGGACAGCCAGGTGTAGCTGACCTGACCGTTCACCCAGATGCGGTCGCCGTACCAGCCAGCGAACAGACCGGCCGAGGTGTCCTTCTGGGTGAAGTCGCCGCGGTTGTTGCCGAAGTCGGCGTTGAGGCGACCGAAACCGGCGAAGCCGCCGAACACCATGCCGTCGCGTGCCCAGTCGATACCGAACAGGCCGGCCGGGGCCAGCCCGTCGTACAGGTCGGCGTGGTCGTAGCGCTGCAGGTCGCCCCGCACGCCACCCCACCAGGACAGGCCGTCAGCCGGACGACCGCCCAGGTGCATGCTGACCTGGTCGGCGCGCGAGCGGCCGATGGTCTGCGCCGAGTGGCTCAGCACCTGCTGCAGGCGCGGCGCTTCCAGCACCGAGACTGCGTACTGGCCCAGCAGCTGATGGCCGGCGGTGGTCGGGTGCACGCCATCGGCGAACAGGTAGGTGTTGGCCGCATCCGGGCTGACGTAGCTGGTCGGGTTGCAGGTCAGGATGCTCTGCGTCGAGTTGGCCGGATCGATCTTGCAGGCGGTGCTGGTGACGTTGGTGAAACCGTACATGCCCGGGTTGGCGGTCACTTCACGCAGGATGCTGAAGGTATCGAGCGGAATGAACTCGATGCCCGCCTGCTTCAGGCCACCGTACAGGGCCTTGTTGTAGCCGGCCGACAGTGCGGTGGCGGCGGCGGCATTGGGGCCGCGGAACTGTGGGGTGATGCCCACATCCGGCAGGTTTGGTACCAGCACGTACTGGGCGCCGGCCTGCTTCAGCGCACCCACCAGCGCGATCTGGTCGGTGACCGCTGCGCCGATGATGCCCTGCACCTGGGCCTGCGACGCGCCACCTGCCGCCGCACGGGTGGCCGCGAACAGATCATTGGCGCCTCCCCATACGGTGTACAGGGCGTTGCCGTCGGCCTTGCCACCGTTCGCAGCAAGGTAGCGGGTTGCTTGCGACTTCAGCGACGGAATCACGCCCAGGCCACCGGCCTCGTCCACTGACACGCGGGCACCGCCGACTGCATAGTTATCACCGCTCTGGCCGTTGCCGTTGGCGGCGCCATTGAGGCCATAGTAGTTGGCGACCTGCTGCGACCACACCCAACCCGGGTTGGTGGTGAACTGGCCGGTGACCGGACGCACATCGGCCGGCAGCAGCGGGCGGAAATAGCCGGCGTCGGTCAGGCTGTCGCCGAAGAACACGGCCTTGGAATACGGGGATTCGCCTGCCATGGCCGGAACCGCGGCCAGCGCGATCGCGGCCGCCATCAGGGAGCGGATCGGGCGTTTGCTGAGCAGCATGTAAGAAACTCCTGTGGGGATATCGTTGAGGACCCGGCGGACGTACGCCGGCGCACGGTGAATGGTTTCACTGCGCCGCCTTTTGCTCACGCTGCGCCGCCGCATGGATTGTCGCCCGGCAGCGTCGGACAACGCTGTGCCGGGGCTGGCGGCCGAGGCAATTTGCAAGGGTTCCGATCCGCGAAGGCCATAGGCGACAATGCGGCGATGAACATCCAGCTCAACGGCGAACCCCGTACCCTGCCCGCCTCGGCGACCCTCCACGATCTGCTGCAGGCAGAGCAGCTGCTGCAACGCCGGGTCGCGGTCGAGGTCAACGGCGAGATCGTCAGCCGCAGCCGCCATGGCGATTACGTCCTGGCCGAGGGCGACGTGGTGGAGATCGTGCACGCGCTGGGTGGGGGCTGAGACCTATCCGCGCAGTGCTGGCCGCTGGCCGGCAATCCGACGCTGTCAGGCACCCTGCATTTGCCGGCCAGCGGCCGGCACTACCCATACCGATCCGCGGCCGGCACGCCATTGCGTGACCCCATCTTCAGGCGGATAAGCGATAATCGCGCCATGAACGTTCATGTCTCCCCCGATTCGCTGGTAATCGCCGGCAAGACCTATGGCTCGCGGCTGCTGACCGGCACCGGCAAGTTCAAGGACCTGGAAGAAACCCGCCTGGCGACCGAGGCCGCTGGTGCCCAGATCGTCACCGTGGCCATCCGCCGCACCAACATCGGGCAGAACCCGGGCGAGCCGAACCTGCTGGACGTGCTGTCGCCGGAGCGCTTCACCATCCTGCCCAACACCGCCGGCTGCTACACCGCCGAGGACGCGGTGCGTACGTGCCGCCTGGCCCGTGAGCTGCTGGACGGCCACAACCTGACCAAGCTGGAAGTGCTCGGCGACCAGAAGACCCTGTACCCGGACGTGATGCAGACCCTGAAGGCCGCCGAGCAGCTGGTCAAGGACGGTTTCGAGGTGATGGTCTATACCTCCGACGACCCGATCCTGGCCAAGCGCCTGGAAGAGATCGGCTGCGCTGCGGTGATGCCGCTGGCCGCGCCGATCGGTTCGGGCCTGGGCATCCAGAACAAGTACAACCTGCTGCAGATCATCGAAGACGCCAAGGTCCCGATCATCGTTGATGCCGGCGTGGGTACCGCGTCGGACGCGGCGATCGCGATGGAGCTGGGCTGCGACGGCGTGCTGATGAACACCGCCATTGCCGGTGCGCGCAGCCCGGTGCTGATGGCCAGCGCGATGCGCAAGGCGGTCGAGGCCGGCCGCGAGGCCTTCCTGGCCGGGCGCATCCCGCGCAAGCGCTACGCCAGCGCCTCCTCGCCGGTGGACGGGCTGATCGGCTGATGACCAATCCTTTTGACAGCGCCGGTTCCAAGGCCCCGCCCAAGCCCTTCACCGTGAGCGAGGGCCGCCGCGAGGTGCGCAGCTTCGTGTTGCGCCAGGGCCGTTTCACTCCCGCCCAGCAGCGCGCATTCGACGAACGCTGGCCGCGCTTCGGCATCGATTACAACGGCCAGCCGCGTGACCTGGACGCCACCTTCGGCCGCCCGGCACACAAGGTGCTGGAGATCGGCTTCGGCAATGGTGCCGCGCTGCGGTTCGCCGCCCAGCACGACCCATCGCGCGACTACATCGGCATCGAGGTGCACGCCCCGGGCGTGGGCCGGCTGCTGAACGCGCTGGCCGAGGACAATGCCGACCACGTGCGCCTGTACCACCACGACGCGGTGGAAGTGCTGCAGAACGAGATCGCCGACGGCGCGCTCGATGAAGTGCGCATCTACTTCCCGGACCCGTGGCACAAGAAGCGCCACAACAAGCGCCGCCTGCTGCAGCCGGCATTCGCCGAACTGCTGGTGCGCAAGCTGCGCCCGGGGGGCCGCCTGCACTGCGCGACCGACTGGGAAGACTACGCCGAGCAGATGTGGGACGTGCTCGACGCCACCGCCGGCCTGGTCAACCGCGCCGGCCCGCGGGGCAGCGTGCCGCGCCCGGACTGGCGCCCGCAGACGCACTTCGAGACCCGCGGCCAGAAGCTCGGCCACGGCGTCTGGGACCTGTTGTACGACCGCACCTGACGATCGCCTGAGGACGCCGCGCCCCACATGGATACCGCGCTGACGCTGACCAACGACATGAAGCTCGTGCTCGGGCTGGTCGGCTTCACGATGGCGATGTTCCTGTTCGAGCGCATCCGCGCTGACGTGGTGGCGCTGGTGGTGCTGGTGGTGCTCGGTGTCACCGGCCTGATCGCGCCGGAGGAGATCTTCGGCGGTTTCTCCGGTAACGCGGTGATGAGCATCATCGCCACCACCATCCTCGGTGCGGGCCTGGACCGCACCGGGGCCCTGAACCGGCTGGCGGCCTGGCTGCTGCGGCGCGGCCACGGCGTCGAGCAACGGCTGCTGATGATGACCACCGCCATCGCCGGCCTGAACTCGTCCTTCATGCAGAACCCGTCGGTGATGGCGTTGTATCTGCCGGTCGCCTCGCGACTGGCGGCGCGCACCGGGCTGACGATGCAGCGCCTGCTGCTGCCGATCTCGGCGGCGATCGTGATGGGCGGCGCGCTGACCATGGTCGGCAATTCGCCGCTGATCCTGCTGAACGATCTGCTGGCCTCGGCCAACAACAACCTGCCTTCCGGCCTGGCCACCATCGAGCCGCTGCGCATGTTCGCGCCGCTGCCGATCGGCGTGGCGTTGCTGATCGCTTCGTTGCTGTACTTCCGCTACTACGGCGACCGCAAGCTGATCGAAGAGGAAAGCCTGGTCAATGACGGGGTCACCCCGGCGCGCACCGAGAGCTACTTCGCCAAGACCTATGGCATCGAAGGCGATGTGTTCGAGCTGGTGGTGACCGCCGAGAGCCCGCTGGTGGGCATGACCCTGGGCGAGGCCGAGACCCTGCACGATGCGCCACTGCTGCTGGCCCTGAAGACCGGCAACGACACCCGCCTGGCGCCGCCGGCGGAGATGCGCATCTGGGTCGGCAGCGTGCTCGGTGCGATGGGACCGCGCCAGCAGATCAGCGACTTCGCGCAGAACCAGTTCCTGCGCATGTCCTCGCGCCTGAAGCACCTGGGTGACCTGTTCAACCCCAGCCGTGCCGGCATTTCCGAGGCAGTGGTGCCACCGACCTCGAACGTGATCGGCAAGAGTGCGGCCGATCTGCGCCTGCGCAAGGAGCGCGGCATCAGCCTGCTGGCGATCAACCGCGACAAGCAGGTGATCCGCGAGGACGTGCGCGACGTGCAGCTGCGCGCCGGCGACATGCTGGTGTTCCACAGCATCTGGACCGACCTGGCGCAGGCCGCGCGCAGCCGTGACTTCGTGGTAGTGACCGATTACCCGACCGGCGAGCAGCGCCCGCACAAGTTCAAGATTGCGATGGCGATCTTCGCGCTGACCATCCTGATCGCGCTGACCAGCAAGCTGCCGGTGGCGCTGACGCTGATGACCGGCGTGGCCGGCATGCTGCTGACCGGCGTGCTGCGCATGGACGAGGCGTATGCCTCGATCAACTGGAAGACGGTTTTCATGATGGCCGGGCTGATTCCGCTCGGCTGGGCGATGGATTCCAGCGGCGCGGCCGCGTGGGTGGCCGGCCATACCATCGACAAGCTGCCGACCGGCATTCCGGTGTGGGTGCTGGAGGTGGCGCTGGCGCTGCTGACCACGGCGTTCTCGCTGGTGATCAGCCATGTGGGTGCGACCATCGTGATGGTGCCGATCGCGGTGAACCTGGCACTGGCAGCGGGGGGCAACCCGACCGCGTTCGCGCTGATCGTGGCGCTGTCAGCGTCCAACAACCTGATGACGGCCTCCAACCCGGTGATCTCGATGATCACTGGCCCGGCCAACTACACCCCGCGCGAGATGTGGCGGGTCGGCGGCCCACTGTCGCTGATCTACACCTGCGTGGTGGTGCTGATGATCAACCTGATGTTCTGAGGGTTGGGGTTTGTTGGCAGGGCTGCGCCCTGCACCCGCAGAAGCCGAAGCAACAGCAACAGCAACAGCGTGCATTCCGTGGGATGGCGGGGGTGGGTCCGGTTGCGGGGGACGCTGCAAGTACGTCCCTGTAAGCTCGGTCACCGCATCCATGCGGCTCACGCCCCCGCAACCGGACCCACCCCGCCTTCGACAGTTTCACGCGGCTGGTGGTGGGTGCCGACCGTTGGTCGGCACCGATCTCGCTCTGGTAGCTGTCGACCTTGGTCGAGACCGTAGATCCACGCCATGCGTGGATGCCCTTTGTAGCGTCGAGCCATGCTCGACTGCTCCTGGCTTGATGGGGTCAGAGCCGTTTTCCTGCGGAAAACGGATCCGACCCCCAGCTGGCCTCAAGCCAGGTAAACCTGCCCGTCGCGCACGTCCACCGGCACAGCGCGCAGCCGGTCGCCCTTGCAGGGGCCGGCGATGCAGTCGCCGCTGTCCAGCGCGAACGAGGCACCATGCGCGGCACACACCAGATGACCCTCGCGGCTCTTCAGGAACTGGCCCGGCGCCCAGTCCAGGCGGCGGCCGGCGTGCGGGCAGATGTTCAGGTAGGCGCGCACCTGCTCGCCGTCGCGATACAGCAGCAGCGACTCGGCATCGCCATCGATCACCGCTTCGACCTCGGCAAACGCGCCATCGGCAATGGCATCAAGGGCGATCAGGGCAGCAGCGATAGTCATGGCGAAGGCTCGGGCGGTAAACCGGAATTGTCGCATGCCTGCTCAGGTGACTGGCTGCGACATGAACACAAGTCATTGATCCGTAATAAGCACAGGGTATATTTAACGAGTTTTTCACTCAATGACAGTGGCGCGTCCCGATACTTTGGTTTCGCTGATCCCAGCCTATCGAGCCGCCATGTTCAATCGCGCATCCGCCTTCAACCAGTTCCGCACCCTGTTCGCGCCGCGCAAGCCGCGTCACCCGCTGGTGCGCGTTGCCGTTGGCCTGCTCGGCCTGGCGATCCTGGCGGCGATGGTGTTCATCGGCGTGTTCGTTGGCGCGGCGATGATCCTGGTCGGCCTGGCGTGGAAGCTGCTGGCCTCGCGCAAGCCGGGCGTTGCGCGTCCGGTTGACCCGACCGTGGTTGAAGGCGAGTACCGCGTGGTGCGCAAGCCGGTGTTGCCGGCCTCGCGCTGATGCAGGCCTTCCGCACCCGCTGACGGCGGGCGCCATGCGTTCTAGACTGCGGGCACGCCCTTCCTGGATGCCCGCATGTCCGATGTCTCCGATGTGATCCCTGCCGTAGCCCTGCCGCGTGTACCGGTAGCCGGTGGCGGCAGCTTCCCTGTGCACCGCATCTACTGCGTCGGCCGCAATTTTGCCGACCACGCCCGCGAAATGGGCGCGGCGGTGCCGGCGGCCGATGACCGCGGCCGCCCGATGTTCTTCAGCAAGCCGGCCGACGCCATCGTGGTCGGCCACGACGATGTCATCCCCTATCCGCCAGCAACCGCCAACCTGCACCACGAAGTGGAACTGGTGGTGGCGATCGGCCGCGATGCGCCCGCAGGCGAGCTGGCCGTGGCCGACGCCGATGCGCTGGTCTATGGCTACGCCGTCGGCCTGGACCTGACCCGCCGCGACCTGCAGGCCGCGGCCAAGGACAAGGGCCACCCGTGGGACGCGGCCAAGGGCTTCGACGCCTCCGCGCCGATCAGCGAAATCGTCCACGCCGAGGAAGTCGGCGACCTCGCCGCGCTGAACCTGTCGCTGGAGGTCAACGGCGAAGTGCGCCAGCAGGCACTGCTCGACCAGATGATCTGGAACGTACCGGAGATCCTGCATGAGCTGTCCAAGCTGTGGCAGCTGCGTGCCGGCGACCTGGTGTTCATGGGCACCCCGTCCGGGGTGGCTGCGTTGAAGCCCGGCGACCGCTTCAGTGCCCGCCTTGAAAACGTGGCCGAGCGCCACGGCGTGATCGCCGGCTGACATCACCTGCGCTACCCTGCGCGCTGTCCACTTCCCCACCGGAGAAAAACAACAATGGGAATGCTCACCGAGTTCAAGGAATTCGCCATGCGCGGCAACGTCATCGACCTCGCCGTCGGCGTGGTGATCGGCGCGGCCTTCGGCAAGATCGTGACGGCGCTGGTCGAGAAGATCATCATGCCGCCGCTGGGCTACCTGATCGGGCGCGTGGATTTCTCCAGCCTGGCCTGGACGTTGTCGCCAGCCCGGATCGGACCGGATGGCAAGGAGATCCCGGCGGTGGTGGTTGGCTA
The DNA here is from genome assembly GCF_051853085.1 of Stenotrophomonas sp. T8. Taxonomy (NCBI): domain Bacteria; kingdom Pseudomonadati; phylum Pseudomonadota; class Gammaproteobacteria; order Lysobacterales; family Lysobacteraceae; genus Stenotrophomonas; species Stenotrophomonas sp. T8. The sequence goes on from NZ_CP195329.1 coordinate 3,125,505, forward strand.
CGGCGACTTCATCAACACCGTCATCCAGTTCGTGATCGTGGCTTTCGCGATCTTCATCGTGGTCAAGGCGATCAACCGGCTGTCTCGCAAGAAGGAAGCTGCCCCGGCGGCGCCGGCCGAAGAAGTGGTGCTGCTGCGCGAGATCCGCGACAGCCTGAAGAAATGAGGTATCGGGCGCCTATGGGCGCCCCTCCCATCTGTAGAGCCGAGCCCACGCTCGGCTGATCTGCAAAAGGCAGCCGAGCATTGGCTCGGCTCTGCAGAAGCAGGCGAAAGCCCCGCCCCGGCGGGGCTTTCGCTTTGCCGGTCATGGCGGAAAACAGCGTTCGCGCCAGCCATGACCTCCCGCCCATGCGCCGGGCTGAACGACTGTTAAGCTCCAAGGCTTAGGTCCCTTCCCGGAGTTGTCCATGCGTCGCCGCGTCCTTGCCATCGCATCCTCCCTCGCCCTGCTGGCCGCCCCGGCCTTCGCGGCGCCGCACACCACTACCCTGCCCCCGGCGTCGCTGGCCACCGCCGCACAGCTGCGCGACCAGGCGCTGGCCGATGACACCGGCTGGAAGGTTGTCGAGTCGCTCACCACCGAGATCGGTCCGCGCATCGCCGGCAGCGAAGCCGACGCCCGCGCCGTGGCCTGGGCCGAAGCCAAGTTCAAGGCCCTCGGTTTCGACAAGGTGTGGAAGGAGCCGGTGACATTCCCGAAGTGGGAGCGGCGCAGTGAACACGCCGCCGTGACCGGCAGGAACCCGCAGCCGCTGCAGATCACTGCACTGGGCGGCAGCCCAGGCGGCACCGTGGAAGCCGAGGTGGTGCGCTTCGCCGACCTGGCCGCGCTGCAGGCCGCACCGGCGGGCTCGCTGAAGGGCAAGATCGCCTTCGTCGATTACCAGATGCTGCCCTTCCGCGATGGCCGCGATTACGGCCGCGGCGGTGCGATCCGCAGCAAGGGGCCGTCCGAAGCGATCCGCAAGGGCGCGGTCGGTTTCCTGATGCGCTCGGCCGGTACCGACTCGCACCGCGTGCCGCACACGGGTATCACCCGTTTCGATGACGGCCTGACCCCAGTGCCGTCGGCCGCGCTGTCGGTGCCCGATGCCGACCAGCTGGCCCGCCTGCTGGCGCGTGGCAGCACCACGGTGAAGATGGCACTGGATTGCGGTTGGGATGGCACCGCCACCTCCTACAACGTGATCGGCGAGATCACCGGCCGCAGCCTGCCGAAGGAAGTGGTGGTGATCGGTGGTCACCTGGATTCGTGGGACCTGGGCACCGGCGCGGTGGATGACGGCGCGGGCGTGGGCATCACCATGGCCGCAGGCCACCTGATCGGCCAGCTCAAGCAGGCACCGAAGCGCACCATCCGCGTGATCGCCTTCGCCAACGAGGAACAGGGCCTGTACGGCGGCAAGGCCTACGCCGAAGCGCACGCGAAGGACGTGGCCCTGCACCAGCTGGCCGCCGAGAGCGACTTCGGCGCGGGCCGCATCTACGCCTTCAATACCGGTTCGCCGAATCCTGCAGGCTCGCGAGAAGCGACGAAGCAGATTGCCGAAGTGATGAAGCCGCTGGGCATCGAGTACCAGGCCGACAAGGGTGGCCCGGGCCCGGACGTCGGCCCACTGGCCGCCAAGGGCGGTGCGTGGGCGTGGCTGGCGCAGGATGGCTCGGACTACTTCCACCTGCACCACACCGCCGACGACACGCTGGACAAGATCGACCCGAAGGCACTGGCGCAGAACGTGGCCGCGTACACCGTGTTCGCCTACCTGGCGGCGGAAGCGGATGGCAGCTTCGGTAGCGAGGCCAAGGCGACCACGCCGCCGAACGAATGATGCGCTAGCGCCGGGCCATGCCCGGCGAGCACAGCGGGACGAGCGGTGCGAACCGAGGTTCGCACCCATCGGGTGATGGCGTGGGTCAGACCCCTCGCCATGGCGAGGGGTCCGCCCTCGATCCAGTCAGCCTTCCCACACGCTGGTGTTGCGCACGCCCAGCAGTTTCGGGTTGAACAGTGGATCCTTGCCGGCATGGCGATGCTGCTCGTAGTCCCGCAGCGCCGCCAAGGCCGGTTTCTGCAGCAGCAGGATGGCGATGATGTTCAACCAGCTCATCAGGCCGACGCCGATGTCACCCAGCGACCAGGCCACCGTTGCACTGTTCACCGCCGAGTAGCCTGTTGCCGCCAGGAACAGCAGCTGGAAGCCGCCGATCACCCAGGGTGCCGGAAGGTTGCGGCACAGATAGCTGACATTGGTCTCGGCCATGTAGTACAACGCCAGCAGTGTGGTGAACGCGAACGGCAGGATCGCCAGCGCCACGAATGAACGGCCGAAGCCCGGCAATGCCGATTCCACCGCATGCTGCACGAAGCGTGGCCCGGCCTCGACGCCCGGCAGATTGCCCAGCAGCAGGCGCGTCTCATCCGGAATGCCGTTCACTGCCGGGTCGTAGACGTTGTACAGGCCCGTGGAGAGGATCAGGAAGGCCGTGGCACTGCACACCACCATCGTGTCGATGTAGACCGAGAACGACTGCACCAAGCCCTGCTTGACCGGATGCGAGACTTCCGCGGCAGCGGCCGGATGCGCGCCACTGCCCATACCGGCCTCGTTGGACAGCACGCCGCGGCGCACGCCCCACTGGATGGCAGTACCGATCATCGCGCCGAACGCTGCATCCACGCCGAATGCACTGCGCAGCACCAGCATGATCACCTCCGGCACCTTCTCCGCGTTCAGCACCATCACCAGCGCCGTGACCAGCAGGTAGGCCACGGCCATCAGCGGCACCACCCATTCGGCCACGCGCGCAATGCGCCGCACACCGCCGATGAGGATGGCGCCCAGCACCACCAGCAGAACCGCGGTGGTGGTCATCACCGGTACGTCCCAGGCTTCGTTCACCGCACTGGTGATCGCATTGGACTGGGTGCCGGCCAGCATCGCGCCCGCCAGCACCGTCACCAGTGCGAACAGCACTGCATACCAGCGTTGGCCGAGGCCTTTCTCGATGTAGTACGCCGGGCCGCCCCGGTACTGCCCTTTGCCGTCTCGATCCTTGTAGATCTGCGCGAGCGTGGATTCGATGAAAGCACTGGACGCGCCGAGGAAGGCGACGATCCACATCCAGAAGATCGCGCCGGGGCCGCCGAAGGCGATGGCCATGGCGACGCCGGCGATGTTGCCGACGCCCACGCGGCTGGACAGCGAAATGGACAACGCCTGGAACGGTGAGACGCCGGCATCGGAGCGCTCATGGCGGAACATCAGGCGCAGCATGTCCGGCAATGCACGCAACTGGATGAAGCGTGTGCGCACGCTGAAGTACAGGCCGGCGAGCAGGCACAGCACCACCAGGTAGGGGCTCCAGACGACGCCGAGGATCGTGTTGACGATGGATTCGATGTTCATCGGCGGCCCCTCAGAAGAACATGCCCAGGGCAACCTGGGGGCTGACGATTCGACTGGTGTTGCGGCCCGCCACGCTGAACTCCACGCCGGCGATCAGGCCCAGCGTCGGGCTGAAGTGGTACTCCACGGCCGGCGCCAGGGTGACGCTGCGGCTGGCCGGGCGATGTTCGTCGATACGCTCGAAGGCACCGCTTGCGTTGCGCGCGAATCCACTCAGGCGCTGTCCGGTCTCACGGCTGGCGGCTACTTCCATCACACCTACCCAGCGCGAGTTGAAGCTGTACTCGGCACCCACCGACAGGCCCAGCACCGAGCCGCGGGAGATGTGGCCCTGGAAGCTGTCATCGGTGCCGTAGACGCTGGCCCCGGAAATCGCCGTGCGCGACGGCGCCGGCCCGGCGCTGAGCTGGGCACGCCAGCGCAGCGGACGCTCGTTGCCCAGCCACACCACCTGCTGCATGCCCAGCGCGGCGGTGGTGCGCTGCACGCCGTCGCCCTGTGCATCGAGTGGATTGCCGGTGATGCGGTCATGGCTGCCGGTGCTGAAGCGCTGCACCAGCGCGACCGAGATGGCCGGGCGCGTGCCATCGGCGTTGGGCGCCTGCAGCAGGTACTGCAGGCGCGCGGTGGTATCGCCAGCGCGGAAACCGCTGCTGCGTGCGCTGCCCTGTTCGGCGCGCGATGCACTGAGATTGACCTGGCCCATCACCCGGTCGCTGAAGCCGTAGATGATCGGCACCACCGTGGCCCATGCACCGCTACGCTGCCCACTGCGGCGGCGATGGCCGCCATCGTCATAGTGATCGCGACTGTCGACCCTCACCAGATAGGGTTCGATGTACCAGTTGCCCTGCGGCAGGCCGGCCGGATTGGGGGTGATCAGCGGCCCGGTGAAGTTGACGCCGTCCAGGCTGCGTTCGCCGGCTGCGGCACGGCCGCTGGCAAGGACACTGGTCAGTACCAGCAATGCGATGAGGATACGGCGTGGGTGATGCATGGCAGCCTCTTCTGGACAACGTGGGATGGAGTTCCACCCTGCGTTGCCGGAAGCGGCTGACCAATAAGGAAACTTTCAAAACGTCATGCGCGCTTGACGCGTTTACCACCCCTGGAAGGGGTCAGAGCCCTCGCCTGCGGCGAGGGATCCGACCCGGGATACCGGATCAGCCGCGACGGCTCGCCCATTGCGCCAGCAGCACGGCCGTGGCCGAGGCCACATTCAGGCTCTCCACGGCGCCGCTGCCGGGAATCGAGACCTGCAGGTCGCACGCCCCCGCCAGGCTGCGGTCCATGCCCTCGCCTTCGGCGCCCATCACGTACACCAGCCGCTCCGGCAGGGACGCGCGGAACACGTCATCCCCGCCCTCGACCAGGGTCGCGGCCAGGCCGAAACCGGCTGCGCGCAGTTGCGCCATTGCCTGAGCGGTCTCCGGCAGCTGCACCAGCGGCACCGCTTCGGCACCGCCTTCGGCCACGCGCGCGGCGGCGCCGGACAGGGCCAGCGTGCTGCCGGCCGGCAACAGCAGCGCCTTGGCACCGAAGTGCGCGGCCGAGCGCAGGATCGCGCCGAGGTTGTGCGGGTTGCCCACACCATCCAGCCACAGCGCCAGCGCCGGGCCGTCACCGACCTGCTGCAGCCACTGCGCCAGCGGCGGTGCCGGGGCGCGCAGCACGTCGGCCACCACACCTTCGTGGTGGGTGGTGCCGGCCAGCTTGTTCAGATCGCCGTCTTCAACCACGCGGTAGCCCACGCGGTTGGCCACGCACCACTTCAACAGCGGCTGCAGGCGCGGGATGCGTGCTTCCAGCAGGTACAGCTTGCGCAGCGCCTGCGGCCGCGCTTCGAACGCAGCCAGCACGGCATTCAGGCCGTACAGACGCAGCTCGTCGCTGCCACCGCGCCCACCACCGCCCGTTGCCGGCACTTCCGGGCGCGGCAACGGCGTTGCGCGCGGCGGACGGGCGGACGGGCGGCGGTTGTTCCAAGGGTTGTTCACTTACACACTCTCCTGCTTGCGCTGGCGCCAGAAATCGGCGTTCTTGATGCCCAGGGCATCAGGGTCGAACACCGGATCCAGGCCCAGCTTCTTCTGTCGTTCGTAGTCACGCAGGGCCAGCATCGCCGGCTTCTGGATGATGAGGATGGCGATGATGTTCAGCCAGGCCATCAGGCCGACGCCGATGTCGCCCAGCGCCCAGGCCAGGGTGGCATTGTGGAACGCGCCGAACACCACCATGCCGATGATGCCCAGGCGCAGCAGCAGGACGGTCAGCGGCCGCTTCCTGTTGTGGTTCACATAGCTGAGGTTGGTCTCGGCCATGTAGTAGTACGCCATGATGGTGGTGAAGGCGAAGAAGAAGATGGCCACCGATACGAACGCCGAACCCCAGCCCGGCAGCACCGCTTCCACGCCGGCCTGGGCGTAACCGGCGCCTTCGGGAATACCGGCCAGGCCCTGGAAGATCGGCGCGGCACCCTCCACCGGCGAGTACACGTTGTAGGTGCCGCTGGCCAGGATCAGGAACGCGGTGGCGGTGCACACCATCATGGTGTCGAAGTAGATCGCGAAGGCCTGCACGTAGCCCTGCTTGGCCGGGTGCGAGACTTCCGAGGCAGCCGCCGCGTGCGGGCCCGAGCCCTGGCCGGCTTCGTTGGCGTAGATGCCGCGCTTGATGCCCCACTCCACCGCCAGGCCCATCATGGCGCCGAATGCGGCATGCGTGCCGAAGGCACTCTTGAAGATGATGCCGAACATTTCCGGCACGCGGTCGTAGTTGATGATCATGATGATGATGGCCATCAGGATGAAACCGGCGGCCATGAACGGCACCACCACTTCGGCGAAGTTGGCGATGCGCTTGACGCCACCGAAGATCACCACGCCCAGCAGCAGCGCCACCACGATGCCGATCCCCAGCTTCAGCGCCTGCACCGATTCCATGCCGAAGGCCTGGCCATCGAGCGGACCGCACAGCGCGGTGCCACGGCAGGCGTTGATGATGCTGTCGGCGATGGCGTTGGCCTGCACGCCCGGCATCAGGAAGCCTGCGGCGATGATCGTGGCGATGGCGAAGGCCAGCGCATACCACTTCAGGCCCATGGCCTTTTCGATGTAGTACGCCGGGCCACCGCGGTAGCGGCCTTCGGCGTCCTTGGTCTTGTAGATCTGCGCCAGGGTGCATTCGACGTACGAGGTGGATGCGCCAAGGAAGCCCATCACCCACATCCAGAAGATCGCACCGGGACCGCCGAAGGCGATGGCGGTGGCCACGCCAGCGATGTTGCCGATGCCCATGCGGCCGGCCATCGACATGGCCAGCGCCTGGAACGAGGACACGCCGGCGTCGGATTTCTCACCCCTGACGGTGAGGCGGCACATCTCCAAGAAGCCACGGATCTGCATGAAGCGGGTGCGCAGGCTGAAGAACAGGCCGGCGCCCAGGCACACGAAGATCAGTGCCTTGCTCCAGATGATGCTGTTGATGAAGTGTACGGTTGCTTCCACGCGCGCTCTCTCCAGTCGGCGGGTTGTAAGGACGTCCCGTCGGCTGGAGGGGACCGGTCGATTCTCCCTGATCGCAGGCCGCTGCGGTAGCGCTGTTTTGCAGAGCCGAGCCCATGCTCGGCTTGGGCTCCCGAGGGCAGCCGAGCATGGGCTCGGCTCTACAGCGGCCAGCCCGCGTGTTCAGGGCAGCTGCGTGCGTACCCGGGCAAAACGGCGCAGGTCGTGCAACACGCCGCGCTTGTAGACCGCGCAACGTTCCACGCCCTCTTCCTGGAAGCCGTTCTTCTCCAGCACCCGGGCCGAGCCGAGGTTGAAGTCGACCACGGTGGCCTGCAACCTGAACAGGCGCAGCTCATCCATCACCCACGGGGCGAACAGGCCGACCACGCGGGTCATCAGGCCCTGCCCCCAATAGGCCCGGCCCAGCCAGTAACCCAGTTCGGCGGTATGCCCACGCTCGGCCACGCCCTGTTGGGCACCGACGCTGCCGCAGGCCTGGCCGTCGATCTCGATGGCCAGGTTCAGGGTGCCGGGAGCCAGCACGCGGCCGGCGAGGAAGGCCTCGCCATCCCCGCGCGTGTACGGGTAAGGGAAGCGGTCGCGCAGACCGCGCGATACCTCGGCGTCGTTGGCGTGGCGCAGCAGGGAGTCCAGGTCGTTCGGGCGCCAGGGGCGCAGCTGGAAGCCGTCGCCTTGCAGGTCTGGGGTCAGAGCCCTTTCCCTTTGGGAAAGGGATCCGACCCCGCCGGCGTACCGGTCAGGCATGACCGCCTACCGAGGGCGACTCGGCTTCCTGCTTCTCCAGCTCGCGCTTCACCGCTTCGGGCGAACGGGTGTACGGTGCCAGCCGTGCGTAGAACGCCGGCACCACGAACAGCGACAGGAACGTCGACAGAGTCACGCCGAAAATGATCACGATGCCGATCGTGCCACGGCTGGCCGAACCAGGCCCCCCGGCGACCACCAGCGGGATCGCGCCGACCACGGTGGCGATCGAGGTCATCAGGATCGGGCGCAGGCGCACCATCGCCGACTCGATGATCGCCTCGCGCACGCTGCGCCCATCGTCGCGCAGCTGGTTGGCGAATTCGACGATGAGGATGCCGTTCTTCGCGGCAAGGCCGACCAGCATCACGATGCCGATCTGGCTGAACAGGTTCACCGTACCGCCACTCACCCACAACCCGACCAGCGCGCCGAGCACGCCCAGCGGCACGGTCAGCATGATGGTGAGCGGATGGATGAAGCTCTCGAACTGCGCGGCCAGCACCAGGTACACCACCAGCAGCGCCATCGCGAAGGTCAGCAGCACCGCGCCGCCGGCGCTCTGGTACTCGCGCGATTCGCCCTTCCAGTTCACCTGCGCGTACTGCGGCAGCTCTTCCTGGGCTACGTTCTGTGCCCAGGCGATGGCCTCGCCCAGCGGATAGCCCGGCGCCAGGCCGGCACTGATGGTGATCGAGCGCAGTCGGTTGAAGCGGTTCAGGGTGCCGGCCTCGGCCACTTCACTCAACGTGACCAGGTTGGACAGCGGCACCAGCTCGCCGGAGTTGGCGCGGACGCGGATCGCGGCCAGGTCGGCCGGGCTGGCGCGACCATCGCGACCGGCCTGCACCAGCACGTCGTACTCCTCGCCGTTGTCGACGAAGGTGGTGACGCGACGCGAGCCCATCATGGTTTCCAGCGCCGAACCGATCGCGGTGACCGGCACGCCGAGATCGGCCGCACGCTGGCGGTCAATGTTCACCCGCATCTGCGGCCGGGTTTCCTTGTAATCGGAATCGGGGCCGACCAGGCCGGGATTGTCGGCCATGCGCAGCAGGATGCGGTCGCGCCACTGCGCGATCTCGGCATATTCCGGACCGCCCAGCACGATCTGGAACGGTTGGCCGCCGCTGCGCACCAGGCCACCACCCACCTGCGTGCGTACGCGCACGCCGCGGATGGTATCCAGTTCCTTCTGCAGTTCGTTGGCGACTTCGGGCGTACCCTCGCTGCGCTGGCGCCACGGCTGCAGGAAGATGCTGACGCGGCCGGTATGCATTTCCTCGCTGGCGCCCCAGCCGCCCGGCACGCGGGGGTTGGCACGCACGATCGGCTTGTCCGGGCCGACATGCGGTGCCAGCAGCGCTTCCACCTGCTGCACCTGCTGCACGGTGTAGTCGTAGCCGGCGCCTTCCGGGCCGTCGATCATGATCTGGAACGAACCACGGTCTTCGGCTGGCGCCAGTTCCGACGGCAGCAGCTTGAGCAGGCCCCAGCTGGCGGCCAGCGCAGCCACCATCACCAGCAGGTAGATCCAGGTGCGGTCGACGTGGTGATCGAGCACTCGCCCATAGGCACCCGCAAGGCGTTCCAGGTTGCGGTTGATGAAGCCGTGCAGGCCCCGCGGGGCCTGCCCGGTATGCGGCTTGAGCAGCTTGGAAGCCATCATCGGCGTCAGCGTGAGCGCAACGAACGCGGACAACGCCACGGCAGCGGCCAGCGCCACGGCCAGTTCGCGGAACAGTCGCCCGGTGTTGCCCTCCAGGAAGCCGACCGGCAGGAACACCGCCACCAGCACGGCAGTGGTGGCGATCACCGCGAAGGCGACCTGCGCGGTGCCGCGCTTGGAGGCCACCAGCGGTGGTTCGCCCAGGTCGATGCGGCGCTGCACGTTTTCCACCACCACGATCGCATCGTCCACCACCAGGCCGATGCACAGCACCAGCGCCAGCAGGGTCAGCAGGTTGATCGAGAAGTCGAACGCATACAGCGCGATGAACGCCGCCACCAGGCAGACCGGCACCGTCACCGCCGGAATCAACGCGGCGCGGAAGCTGCCGAGGAACAGCCAGATCACCGCCAGCACCAGGATCATCGCTTCCACCAGGGTGGCGTAGACGCGGTCCACTGCAGCTTCGATGAAGGTGGTGTTGTCGAAGGCGACGAAGATCTGCGTGCCCTTGGGCAGGGTCAGCGCCACCCGCTCGGCCTCAGCGCGCGCAGTGCGTGCCACGTCCAGCGAGTTGGCGGTGGAGGTCTTGACGATGCCCAGGCCGATGCCGGGCTCGCCGTTGCTGCGGTAGTACGCGCGGCGTTCGGCCGAGGCCAGCTCGATCTTCGCCACGTCGCCCATGCGCACCACGTAGCCGTCGCGGCCCTTGCCCAGCGGGATGGTCGCGAAATCCTCGGGCTTGATGTAGTTGCGTTCCACGCGCAGGGTGAAATCGCGGTCGGTCGACTCGATGCGGCCGGCCGGCAGCTCCACGTTCTCGTTGCGCAGTGCGGTTTCCACGTCGCCGGTGGTCAGCCCGCGCGCGGCCAGCTGGTCACGGTCCAGCCAGATCCGCATCGCATAGCGCTGGCGGCCGCCGATGCGGACCTGGGCCACGCCATCGAGGCTGGAGAAACGATCGACCACGTAGCGGTCGGCGTAGTCGCTCAGCTCCAGCGTGTCCATGGTCGAGGACACCATGTTGAACCAGATGATCGGGTCGGCATCGCTCTCGACCTTGGCAATCTCTGGTGGCCGCGCCTCTTCCGGCATGCGGTCGGCGACGCGGCTGACCGCATCGCGCACGTCGTTGGCCGCTGCTTCGATATCACGGTTGGAGGTGAACTCGATGCTGACCTGCGAGCGGCCGTTGGTGCTGCGCGCGTTGATCGTATCGATGCCTTCGATGCCAGCCAGCGCATCTTCCAGCACCTGGGTGATGCGGCTTTCGATGACCGCCGCCGACGCGCCGGTGTAGTCCACCGACACCGAAACGATCGGAGGGTCGATGGCGGGCAGTTCGCGCAGGGTCAGGCGGGTGAAGGACATCACGCCCAGCACCAGCAGCAACAGGCTCATCACCACGGCGAACACCGGCCGCTGGATGGAGATGTCGGACAGCTTCATCCGCCGTGGCCCTCGGTCGCGACCGGCGCCGGCGCGTCAGCCGGTTTGGCGCCGGAGGCCGGTGCGGCGTCCTTCGCAGCGACCTTCAGGCCCGGGCGCAGCTTGCCGGTGCCATCGACCACGATGCGCTGGCCTGCTTCCAGGCCCTGCCGGATCTCGACCACGCCGGCACGGCGCGCGCCGGTGACCACGTCCACCCGCTCGACGCTGTCGTCGGCCTTGATGCGGTACACGAAGGTATCGCGGCCGACCTGTACCACGGCGATTTCCGGGACCACCAGCGCCGGGCGCTCGGGGCGGAACAGGCGCACGTCCAGCAGCATGCCCGGGCGCAATGCGTGGTCGCCATTGGCGAAATCGGCGCGCACGGTCACCGCACGGGTGGCCGGATCGATGCGCGCATCGATGGTGCTGACCACGCCCTCGAAGGTGCGGCCCGGCCAGGCCACGCTGGTGGCACTGACCTTGTCACCAACGCCCAGCGCAGCCAGCTCCACTTCCGGCACCTGGAAATCGACATGCATGTGCTCGATGTCGTCGAGCGTGGCGATGACCGTGGTCGGGGTCAGCAGCGATCCCGGACTGACCTGGCGGATGCCAAGCACACCGGCAAAGGGCGCACGCACGCGGCGGTCGCCAATGTCTGCCTGCATCTGCATCACGCGCGCCTCGGCGGCGTCGCGGATCGACTTCTGCGTATCCAGCGTGGCGCTGGACACCAGCCGCTGGGCGGCCAGTTCGCGCTGGCGCTTGTACAGCTGATCGGCTTCATGGAAAGTGGCCTGCGCCTGCACCAATGCGGCTTCCTGGGCCTGCCCGCGCAGCGTCACGATCGGCGCACCGGCAGCAATGTGCTGGCCGCTCTCGAAGTGCACTTTCTCGACGATCTCGCTGACTTTGGCAGTGACGCTGATCGACTCGCGCGCCTTGGCCGTGCCCAGTGCCTGCAGGGTGTCGTTCCACTGCGTGGGCTGCACGACCTGCGCAGTGACCGGCACCGCTTCGCCCTGCCGACGTGCGGCGGCCTCCTGTTTGCCTGCGCACCCGGCCAGCACGGCCAGGCTGAGGCCGAGGGCCAGGGTCGAAGCGATACGAGCCAACATGAACGGTCCTGATTGATCCACGGCCGCCGAGTGTAGGCAAGTGCCCATAAAAGCGGTATGTGCCAAGCGTTTACCGGCGTGGAACCAAGGCTGCGATAGCGCCTTGAACCCGTTCCGTGCAAGGCTGCCATGGGCGGTGTCGGCGTGTGTCGGGGTGTATCCAGTGGTGCACCACCGCGGCCGTCATCGTAGAGTCGAACCTGCCCGACCGAGGGCGTCGGGCGGGGACGGATCCTGGCGGGGATCCGGCCCCGTTTTTTTATGCCCGGCGGATCAATACCGGTAGTTCAACTTCATCCACGCGCTGCGCCCCGGCTCGTTGAAGCGCACCGGGTCGGCCGGGAAGCCGAAGTCGGCGCTGCCGGCCAGGTTCAGGTGCTCGCTGTAGGCGCGGTCGAACAGGTTGTCGACGCCGGCGCTGAGCTGCAGCTGCGAACTGAAACGGTACGCGGCATTGAGCGCGAAGGTGGCAAACCCGGCGCTCGGCCCGAGGTCCTGCGCGACCACGTTGCCCTGTCCATCTGCGACACGATGCTGATGGGTCACCGCGCGCAGCAATGCGCCGGCACTCCAGCGCTGGCCCTCCCAGTTCGCACTCAGGCGCGCTTCCAGCGGCGGCATCTGCGGCAGCGGACGCTGCTGGTCGCGGTTCTCTCCCCAGGCATAGGCCAGCGTGCCGCCCAGCCTCCACTGCTCGGTCAGGCTCGCTTCCAACCCGGCCTCGGCACCGGCAATGCGCGCCTCGACGTTGCTGGCCTGGCTCATGCCCATCATGCCGCTGCCGTGGTAGGTGAACAGGATGTAGTCCTGGATCTGCCCGGCATAGGCCGAAACCCAGGCCTGCACGCGCGGTCCCTTGTACTGCAGGCCCATGTCGAGCTGGGTGGTGCGCTCGGGCTGGATGCCGGCAAACGCGTTCACTGCGCCGGCCGGGCCGTGGTTGGGCGAGAACAGCTCCCAGTAGTCGGGCATGCGCTCGCTGTGGCCGAGGCCTGCATACCAGGTCAGGCCGTCGGCCAGGTCCTGCTCATAGCGCAGGAAGCCACTGCCGAGCCACGCCTTGCGCTTCTCGCCGGCCGTTGGGTTGGGCCGGCTGCCCATCATTCCACGGATGGACTGCCGCTCATCACGCATGCTGGCGCGATCGATGCGCAGCCCGCTGATCCAGCGCTGGTCGGTGCCGGCGCCGAGGGTCAACTCGGTGAACACGCCATAGCGGCGGAAGTTGGCATCGGTCTCCCAGACGGCCTGGCGGTAGGTGTCGCGGCCCATGCCCATGCGGCCACGATGGCGGCTGTCCTCGCCATCCATGCCCGCCACCAGTTGCACGTCCTGCCAGCGCCACTCGGAACTGACCCGGCCGCCCTGGGTGCGGCGGTCCACGTTCGACGCCATCGGCATCGGCATCATGCTGTTGGGATTCGGCGTGCGCAGCGTGTAGTTGTCCATCACGTGGTCGGCCTCGTTGTAGTACACGTTGGCCTGCAGCGTGTCCCACGCACCCGGCAGATTGCGCTTCTCGAAGCGCGCGGCGTAGCTGGTGCGTTCGAACGCGGCACCGTCCATGCCGCGCCCCGCGTAGCGTGCGATCGCATCGCCGGCACCGGCAGAAATTTCCAGCAGCGTGTCGGCATCCGGCGTCCAGCCGATCGCCACGTCACCGTTCCACTTGCGCCACTTCGATGGCACCACATCGCCGTTGCCGTCCTTGTAGTCATCGGCTTCGGAACGGTTGCCGCTGGCGCGCACATAGCCGGCCGGGTTGCCCAGGGTCAGGTCCAGCACCTGGTCGTTGCGGTTGCGCGAACCGACCAGCGCGCTGGCATCGGCACGCAGGCCCGGTTCCTCGAAGCGCGGTGTATCGCGTTCGAAGCGCACGGTGCCGGCCGAGGCACCTGCCCCCCAGCGCACGCTCTGCGGGCCCTTGATGATGGTCAGGCGGTCGAAGCTCTCCGGTGCGATGTAGGACAGCGGGTTGTCCATGCGCGAGGGGCAGGCGCCGATCAGGTTGCCGTCATTGCTGAGGATGTTCAGGCGCGAACCCAACATGCCGCGCAGCACCGGGTCACCGTTGGTGCCGCCGTTGCGGATGGCCGAGAAGCCAGGAACGGTCTTCAGGTAATCGGCGCCGTCACTGGCCGGAACCGGCTGCCGCGGCAGGCGTGGATCGGTCACCCAGTGCAGTGGCGACGAAGGCGCGGCGGCGGTGACCACCACCGTATCGAGAGTGCGCGCCTCTTCGGCGGGCGCGGCATGGGCGAGCGTTGCAGCTGCGGCCAAGCCAAGGGCAACCGGCAGGCGCACGCAGGCGCCCGCGGGGCGGGAAGTCATTTTCATCGGAACAGCTCCAAGGTACGCACGCGCACACGGCGCCCGCTCAGGCGTCGTGCGGCAGATTCGACAGGAAAATCAGCGGACGATGGAGGACCGCGGTGGCCCACGCGCGGCGTGTGCCGGCCAGCGCAGTGCCGGCAGTACCTGCTGTGACCACGGGAATACCAGCCGCGGCCGCCACAGCAGCGGCAACAGCAGCACCAATACCGCCAGCCACGGCAGCAGGCGCATGGCCAGCACGCAGTATTCGCAGGCTTCGCCATGCATGGCGTGGGGGTCGGCCGGTGGGGTCGGACTCCGTTGCCCGTGCAAAGGGCTCGGACCCAATGCGGCAGCGTCGTGGTGCATGTGCGCGTGGTCCATGCCTGCCATCGCCGCGTGGTCCATCGGCGGCGCCTGCAGCGCGCGGCTGACCAGTGGCGCAAGCACCATCAGCAGCGTCGCCAGGACGGCGAGCTGCAGCAGGAGGCGCTGCGGGCGGGACAGGCGGGTCACCCTGCTAGTGTAGAGCCGGGTCCCGGGTTGCCCGTGCGACGAACCGTCGCAGGAGGGGGTTTATCGGCAGGGCTGCGCCCTGCACCTGCTGCTAGCTGGAGCAACAGCAACAGCCGAAGCAACATCAAAAGCTGGCTTCCTGTGGGTGGGCGGGGTGGGTCCGGTTGCGGGGGGCGCTGCAAGTACCCCTCCGGGGCCCGGCCCAGCCGCTGGCGGCTGTGCGTTCGGGCGCTTGCGAAGCAGTGCTTCGCAAGCAAAGCGCCCTCACCCATGTAAGCTCGGTCGCCGCATCCATGCGGCTCACGCCCCCGCAACCGGACCCACCCCGCCTTCGACAGATCTCTGCGGTCTGCAGTAGATCCACGCCATGCGTGGATGAATCTCCATCGGAATCGAATATTTCGAATTGGAATCGAAAAGCATCCACGCATGGCGTGGATCTACCGTGTCGACCAAGGTCGACACCTGCCAACAGCCGCCGGAATCTGTCAGAGGTGGGGCGGTGTCGGAGTGCGGGGTGTCAGCCGCATGGGCCCGAGGCATGCCTCGGGCGGGTTGGGCAGGACGCCCAACCCCGGTCTTGCCGTGTGCGCAGGAAAGCGCACACGAGCAAGCGGCTGCCAAGCTTACAGGGACGTACTTGCAGCGTCCCCGCATTCCGACACCGCCCCGCCAACCCACGGAATGCACGCTTCTGCTGTTGCTGTTGCTTGAATGTCGTAGCGGGTGCAGGGCGGCACGCCCTGCTCGACCCACCTCACACCGTGATGGTCTGGGTCAGTGACTCCCAGGTCGGGGGCACCGGCCACGCTGCGGCCTGGTTGCCATCCAGCACCCGCCGCAGGTCGCGCGGATCAATCTGTGGGGCCAGCACATGCACCAGCTCCAGCGCGTAATCACGCAGCACGCGGTCGCGCGGCAACACCGCCCAGGCGATGCACTCGCTGATCGGATCCGGCGCCGGCCACGACCTCAGGTCTTCGTCATTGGAACTGACCGCCATCTCGGCCAGCAGGCCTACGCCCAGCCCCGTGCGCACGTAGGTCTTGATCAGGTCGGCATCGAGCGCGGTCAGCGCCAGGTCGGGCACCAGCCCATTGGTGGCGAAGGCGCGTTGCAGGGATGAGTTCGGTCGGGTTGAGGATTCGTAGCTGATCAGCGGCTGGCGGGCCAGCGCGGCCAGGTCCGGTGCGCGGCCGGCGCGGTCCAACGGGTGGCCCTTGGGTACCACCACCAGGCGTCGCCAGCGGAACAGCGGCACTGCGATGCCATCGGTTGGCTCACCGCCTGCGGTGCTGATGATGGCGATATCGGCGTCACCCTGGTTCAAGCGGTCCAGCGCGTCGGTTTCACCGGCCTGCTGCAGGTGCACGCTGACCTGCGGATAGGCCTGCTTGATCGCCGCCACCGCCGGCGGCAACACGAAGCGCGCCTGGGTGTGCGTGGTGGTCAGGATCAGCTGGCCCTGGCTTTCGCGCCGCTGGTTTGCCGCGTACGTACGGATGTTGTTGGCTTCGGCCAGCACCGCGCGGGCACGCGCGATGACTTCGGTTCCGGCCGGGGTAACCGACTCCAGGCTGCGCCCCTTGCGCACGAACAACAGGAAGCCGAGCTCGTCCTCCAGCTGCTTGAGCTGCTTGGAGAGGCCGGGCTGGGTGGCGTGCACGCGCGAGGCGGCCAGCGTGATGTTCAGCTCGGCGTCGGCGATGGCTACCAGGTAGCGCAGCTGGGTCAGCGTCATGGGCAGGCAGGCGGCATGGGGCGGACGTCCACTCTAGGGTCAATTGCCGTCACCAGCTTATAACCAAAGGTTGTTTAAGAAAGGTATCTGGTCATTTCCGGGCGTCATATGCCGGCGCTACGGTCAGCCGGCAGCCGCTGGCCTGAACGGCCAGCCCTCCCCCCTTCGCCCGCCGTAACCCGGCGCGGCCCCGTTTCCGGAGCGCTCCCATGGCCCTGTACGACTCCATCCTCGATACCGTCGGCAACACCCCCATCGTCAGGCTGCAGCGCCTGGCGCCGCCACAGGTCAGCGTCTACGCCAAGGTCGAGTCGTTCAACCCGGGCGGCTCGGTGAAGGACCGCCTGGCACTGGCGATCATCCTCGATGCCGAAGCACGTGGCCTGCTCAAGCCGGGTGACACGATCGTGGAGGCCACCTCGGGCAACACCGGCGTAGCACTGGCGATGGTCGCCGCCGCGCGCGGCTACAAGTTCGTGGCCACCATGGTCGAAACCTTCTCGGTCGAGCGCCGCAAGCTGATGCGTGCCTACGGCGCCAAGGTGATCCTGACCCCGGCCGCCGAGCGCGGCAGCGGCATGGTGCGCAGGGCGGCCGAGCTGGCCGAGCAGCACGGTTGGTTCCTGGCCAGCCAGTTCGCCAACCCGGCCAACCCGGCGTATCACCGCAACACCACCGCTGCCGAGATCCTGCGCGACTTCGCCGGCAAGCGGCTGGACTACTTCGTCAGCGGCTGGGGCACCGGCGGCACGCTCACTGGCGTAGGCGAAGTGCTGAAGGTGGCACGCCCGCAGACCCGCATCATCGCCACCGAACCGGCCGGCGCCGCCCTGCTGAAGGGGGATGACTGGAAGCCGCACAAGATCCAGGGCTGGACCCCGGACTTCGTGCCGGACGTGCTCAACCGCGACGTAGTGGATGAACTGGTCTCGGTCGAAGATGATCGCGCGATCGCCACCGCGCGTCGCCTGGCCGCCGAGGAAGGCATCTTCGTCGGCATCTCCGCCGGCGCCACCGTGGCCAGCGCGCTGGACATCGCTGCCCGCGCTGAACCGGGCTCGGTGATCCTTGCGATGCTGCCGGATACTGGTGAACGTTACTTCTCAACACCGCTGTTCGCCGATGTGAACGAAGGATCCGACGACGACTGGCTGGCCGGCCTGCCGTAACAGCCGGGGTCAGAGCCTTTTCCGTTCGGAAAAGGATCCGGCTCCTTCCCGCTTCAGCCTGCGTGAAGGCGTCGCCCGCCATCGTGCGCGAAGGCCGTTGGATCGCAGCGCGTGAGACGGTCATGACGCAGCATCGATGCCCTGTCCCCTACCGTGGGAACAGCCGGCGCAGATGCTGCGCGGATCACCTCACAGGCAGGAGACGGACGCATGAAGATCGAGGTTTGGCAGGGCGACATCACGACCCTGGCGGTGGATGCGATCGTCAACGCGGCCAATGAAACGCTGCTCGGTGGCGGCGGTGTCGACGGCGCGATCCATCGTGCGGCCGGGCCCGCCTTGCGGGCCGAATGCGAGCAGTTGCCGGAGCTGCGCCCGGGCGTGCGTTGCCCGACGGGTGAAGTGCGCGCCACCGGTGCCCATGCGTTGCCGGCGCGCCATGTACTGCACACGGTAGGCCCGGTCTGGCACGACGGCCAGCGCGATGAACCGGCGTTGCTGGCCAACTGCTACTGGAAGTCACTGCAGCTGGCCGAATCACTGGGCGTGCACTCCATCGCCTTCCCGGCGATCAGCTGCGGCGTGTATGGCTACCCGTTGTACCAGGCCGCGCAGATCGCTGTCACCGAAACACTGGCCTGGCAGCGCAGCCATGCGCAACCGATGCGCATCGTGCTGGTGGCGTTCAATACCGCAACGGCCAAGGCCTACCAGCAGGCGTTGAGCGCCGCCGGGCAAAGTGCTGACAGCGAACCGCGTGGGTCGCTGCTGCCGCCCCTGGGTGATGCGGGCCTTGCCGCCGCGCACTGAATCCGGCGGTCAGCGTCAAGGAAAAGGCCGGGCATTGCCCGGCCTTTCCTGTAGCACCGTTGTCCACACTCCCACGGAGTGTGGAACACGTTCAACGGCTGGCAGCTTCCACCGCGGCGGCATCATCGGCCACAGCAGCGGCGGCGTCGGCAGCAGCACTTGCCGCCGAGGCCGCAGCCTCGTCGGCGCTGGCGCCGTCCACCTGCACGCGTACTTCCACCATGCCCGCGCCGTTGCTCAGGCTGGACACCTCGACGGTGTAATGACCAGCCGGCAACGCTTCTTCCAGGCGTGCGTTGGTATCGTTGCCACCGTCATCGTCGGTCAGTTCGACATCGCCGCCAACCACGCGCAGCACGGTATCGAGCTGGCCGGAGATCGCATCCAACCGCACATTGGTCGGACGGTCCAACGTCAGCAGGAAGCGGCGGACGCCATCGTTGTCGAGCATCGTGTACACGCTGCCGGACTTCGGCAATGCGGTGCCATCGCGATCGACCAGGTTGCCCGGCAGCTCGATGCGATTGGCCGACAAGGTGAACATGCCACTGACGCCGTCGCCGAGGCCGCGCGCGGTCAGCGTGTACTTGCCCGGCTTCAGTGACAGGGTCAGGCGCGAGTTGATGCTGTCGCCGCCGTCGTCATTCTCGGCATCCACGCCCTGCCCGGAAAGCTTCAGCACCGGGTCGAAGGCATCCGAGACCAGCCGGATCTCGTACAGGCCCGCCTTGTCCACCTGCAAGGTGTAGTCCTGCGAATTGCTGGCCAGCATATCGACGATCTCGCCACTGCCCACCAGCGGCTTGCCGTCATATGGCTTCAGCTTCTCGGCGCGAAGGCGATAAGGGCCGAACGCGGTCGGGCCATCGGCGTTGACTGCCACCTGGTAGATACCACTGCCGTTGGCGCGGAAAGCCAGCGAGACGTCCCCCTCGCGCTCATAGCCGGTGTTGCTGGTGGATACCAGGCTGCCATTGTTGAACACCGCAATCGAGCCGCTGAGGGCACCAGTAAGCTTCAGGCCGACCAGCTCCCTGTCTTCCAGCTTGATCTGGTAGAGCTGGTGATGGCTGCCGTCGTTGAAGTTGATGCCGCTGCGCGAGGTGATCTCGCCGGAGACCGGCTTGTCGAAATCGAGCGACGCGGCCTTGCCCGCATCCGCGCCGCCGCCGATGCGGTTGCACCCGCCGGCGACCAGGACCGTGGCTACGGCCAGTGTGATTGCTGCCAAACGCATGTTGTTTCTCCTTGGCCTTCCATGTGGTTCCCACGCACCGGCCAGGCGCATGGGGGCGGAAAAGATACCCGCAAAAGCAAACGCCGGCGTGATGCCGGCGCTGCCTTGTTCATCCAGCGATGGGACGGATCAACCGTTCCACTTGCCCAGCGCCGCCAGGCCGTTGTCCCTGGCGCGCTCGTACACGGTCTTCTGGGCAGCAGCGTAGTTGCCCTTCATGTCCTTGGCCCACAGCTTCAGCGCGGCCTGCTGCATGGCGCGGCCGTAGGAGAAGCTCAGCGGCCACGGCAGGTTGCCCAGCTGGTTCATCGCGTTCAGGTGCTCGGTGGACTGCTCGTCGCTCTGGCCACCGGACAGGAACACCACGCCCGGCAGGATGGCCGGCACGGTGCTCTTCAGGCACATCACGGTCGACTCGGCCACTTCCTCGACATCGGCCTGCTCTTCACAGTCCTTGCCGGAGATGACCATCGACGCCTTCAGGATGGTGCCTTCCAGCAGCACGTTCTGCTGGTACAGGGCGTCGAACAGCGAACGCAGGGTGGCTTCGGTGACTTCGTAGCAGGTCTCGATGTCATGATCGCCGTCCATGATCACTTCCGGCTCGACCATCGGCACCAGGCCGCATTCCTGGCACAGCGCTGCATAGCGGGCCAGCGCATGGGCGTTGGATTCGATGCAGGTACCCGACGGGATGCTCTCGCCGATGTTGATGACGGCACGCCACTTGGCGAAGCGCGCGCCCAGCTTGTAGTACTCCTGCAGGCGCTCACGCAGGCCATCGAGGCCTTCGGTCACCAGCTCGCCCGGGCAGCCGGCCAGCGGGTGCGCACCCTTGTCCACCTTGATGCCCGGAATCATGCCGTGGTCGGCCATGTACTTGGCGAACGGCACGCCGTCCTTGGTCGACTGGCGGATGGTTTCGTCAAACAGGATGGCGCCGGAAATGTGCTCGTTGAGCTTCGGCGTGGTCAGCAGCAGCTCGCGGTAGGCGCGACGGTTCTCCTCGGTGTTCTCGATACCGACGCCGGCGAAACGCTTGGCGATGGTAGCGGTGGATTCGTCGATCGCGATGATGCCCTTGCCCGGGGCGACCATGGCCTGGGCGGTTTCAGCCAGCTGTTCGATGCTCATGTATTTCCTGTGGCGGGTGCGGGAAAAACACAAGTATAGCCCCGCGGCCCGTTGCCTCGCCGTGGAGGACAGGATGGAAACGCTTCCAATGTCCGCACCGGACACGCCGTGTCCCGCCGTCGGGGGTCAGGGCCCCTGCGGGGATCCGACCCCGGGGTCGGATCCGCAACGCGGCGCCGGCCCCAGGGCAGCACTACTTACAGGTCGCCCAGGCCGATGGCGCGGCCGTCCTCACCCACTTCCAGCAGGCGCAGGGTATTGGTGGCACCGTGGGTTTCCATGTGCTCGCCACTGGTGAACACGACGCGATCACCGGCCTGCAGCAGTTCCGATTCCACCAGCAGGCGGATGCTGCCGCGCGCGGCTTCGCGCGGGGTCAGGCCGCGGCTGTCGAAGTTGATCGGGAACACATCGCGCATCAGCGCCATCTGGCGGCGCGCGCCGTCATGGCGGGTCACCGCGAACACCGGCGCCTTGGCGCGGAAACGCGACAGGTAACGTGCGGTGCCACCGGATTCGGTCATCGCCACGATCGCACGCACGCCCACGTGCTGCGACAGGAACATGGTGGCCATGGCAATCGCCTGGTCGGCACGTTCCAGGTTGCGCGGCGATGCGTTGAAGTCGGTCTCGGTCTGGAACTGGCGCTCGGCCCCCAGGCAGATGCGTGCCATCGCTTCCACGGCCTTGACCGGGTAGGCGCCAGCGGCAGTTTCCGCCGACAGCATCACTGCGTCGGTGCCGTCGATGACCGAGTTGGCCACGTCCAGTACTTCGGCGCGGGTCGGGATCGGGCTTTCCACCATCGACTGCAGCATCTGCGTGGCGGTGATCACCACCTTGTTCTGCGCCAGCGAGGCCTTGATGATCTTCTTCTGCAGGCCCGGCAGCTCGGCATCGCCGATTTCCACGCCCAGGTCGCCACGGGCGACCATCACCACGTCGCTGGCCTCGACGATTTCTTCCAGGTTCTCGATTGCCTCGGTGCGCTCGATCTTCGACACCAGCGCGGCATCACAGCCGTGCGAACGGGCGATGTCGCGCGCATCGTTCATGTCCTGCGCATTGCGGCAGAACGACACGGCGATGAAGTCCACGCCGATCTTGGCAACGATGCCGATCAGCTCCTTGTCGCGCTCGGTCAGCGCACCCAGCGAGAGGCCGCCGCCCTGCTTGTTCAGGCCCTTGCGGTCGGACAACACACCATCGTTGAGCACGGTGTTGACGATACGGTCGCCCTGCACTTCCACCACCTGCAACTGCATCAGGCCGTCGTCGAGCAGCAGCACATCACCCGGGCCGACGTCCTGCGGCAGGCCAAGGTAGCTCACGCCCACCTCGCTGGCAGTGCCCGGGCCGGCGTTCTCGCTGGCGATCAGGTCGAAGCGGTCGCCCGCCTTCAGCTGCACCTTGCCTTCGGCGAAGCGCTCGATGCGGATCTTCGGGCCCGGCAGGTCGGCCAGGATGCCCACTTCCACGCCCACGCGGGCCGCAGCGGCACGCACTTCGGCGGCGCGCTTGGCCTGGCCGGACGGATCGCCATGGCTGAAGTTCAGGCGCACCACGTTGACGCCGGCGCGGAACAGATCCTCCAGCACGCCCGGCGGGTCAGTGGCCGGACCGAGGGTGGCAAGGATCTTGGTGCGACGCTGACGCTCGAACATGGTGGATGGGCCTCTCCCGGTAAAGAACGGAAATTAGCACATCCTTCACGCCGCATGTATACGGTTACAGCCTTGTGCCGCCTGACTTCGCGGGTCATGGAGCGGACATCGTCCGGACATACGCTGGCGCAGGGGGGCGGTTCTGTGGGGCCGAGCATGGGCTCGGCTCTACAGGAAGCTAGGCCAGCAGCGTTTCCAGCTGCGCCGGCTCACGTGCCAGCTGACTGGCACCGGCTTCCGTCAATTCCGCCTCTCCGCCAAAGCCCCAGAGCACGCCGACACTGCGCAGGCCATGGTGGCGCGCGCCTTCGATGTCCATGCGCCGGTCGCCGATCATCCAGCACTGTGCCGGCTGCACCTGCAGCCGGCGCAGTGCCTCGCCGACCAGTTCCGGCTTGTGGCTGCGCGAGCCATCCAGGGTTGAACCGACGATCTCCTCGAACAGCCCACCGAACGGCAGGTGGGCGAGGATGCGGCGCGCGTGCGGCTCGTTCTTGGCGGTGACCACCGCCAGCCGGTGTCCACGGCCATGCAGCGTGCGCAGCGTGCCTTCCACCTGCGGGTACACCGTGTGCTCGCGCCAGCCTTCGACGTCGAAGCGCTCCCGGTAGTAGCCCACGGCCTGTTCCACCCGCGCCGGTTCGACGAACAACGGCGCGAAGGTGGTGCGCAGCGACGGACCGATCCAGCCCAGCAGGGTTTCCCGCGGCGGCACCGGATGGTCCATCTTCTGCAGCGCATAGGCGATGCAGGCGGTGATGCCCACCTGCGAATCGATCAGCGTGCCGTCGAGATCGAAGAACAGCACATCCTTGCCGCGCTCGGCACTCATGCGCCGCGCGCGTCGAGTGCCGCCACTGCCGGCAGGGTCTTGCCTTCCAGGAACTCCAGGAACGCGCCGCCACCGGTGGAGATGTAGCTGACGTCCTTGGCGATATCGAACTTGTCGACCGCCGCCAGGGTGTCGCCACCGCCGGCGATGGAGAACGCCTTCGAGCTGGCGATCGCGCGGGCCAGCGCTTCGGTGCCCTTGCTGAAGGCTTCGAACTCGAACACGCCGACCGGGCCGTTCCAGACCACGGTGCCGGCGTTCTCGATCAGCTGCGCGTACTGCGCGGCGGTCTGCGGGCCGATGTCCAGGATCAGGTCGTCTTCGGCAACGGCATCGACCGCCTTCACTTCCGCGGCAGCGTCGGGCAGGAACTGCTTGGCGGTGACCACGTCCACCGGCAGCGGAATGTCGGCGCCGCGCGCCTTGGCATCGGCCACGATCTTCTTCGCGGTGTCCAGCAGGTCCGGCTCGTACAGGGACTTGCCGACGTTGTAGCCAGCTGCGGCGATGAAGGTGTTGGCGATGCCGCCACCGACGATCAGCTGGTCGACCTTGCCAACCAGATTGGCCAGCAACTCCAGCTTGGTGCTGACCTTGCTGCCGGCGACGATGGCCAGCAGCGGCTTGGCCGGTGCATCCAGTGCCTGCGCCAGCGCGTCCAGCTCGGCCATCAGCAGCGGGCCACCGGCCGCGACCGGTGCGAAGCGGATGACACCATGGGTGGAGGCCTGCGCACGGTGCGCGGTACCGAAGGCATCCATCACGAACACGTCGCACAGGGCGGCGTACTTCTTCGACAGGGCCTCGTCGTCCTTGCCCTCGCCGACGTTCATGCGGCAGTTTTCCAGCAGCACCAGCTGGCCCGGCTGCACGTCGACGCCGTCGACCCAGTCGCGCACCAGCGGAACTTCGCGGCCCAGCAGCTCGGACAGGCGCTGGGCGACCGGTGCCAGCGAATCGGCCTCGCTCCACACGCCTTCCTTCGGGCGCCCGAGGTGCGAGGTGACCATCACCGCCGCGCCCTGCTCCAGCGCGCGCTTGAGCGTCGGCAGCGAAGCGGTGATGCGCTGTTCGGAGGTGATGCGGCCATTCTCGATCGGCACGTTCAGATCCTGGCGGATCAGCACGCGCTTGCCGGAGAGGTCGAGGTCGGTCATGCGGACAATGGACATGGGCAACTCTTTGGCTCGGGGACGGGATGCCGGTCTGCGGCAGACGGCCATTGTATCGGGTGCGGCTGGTGGGAGGGCCGATGCCTGCGGCAGGCAGAGGCGAAGGGCAAATGCAACAGCAACAGCAACGGCCAAAGCGCTGGCGCTTCGTGGTGCTGTGAGTGGGCCGGGGTGGTGTGGGCTGGCAGGGGACGCCGTGAATCCATCCCTGGAGGCTTGGCAGCCGCATCCATGCGGCTGACACCCCTGCCAGCCCACACCGCCCCGGCCTCGACAGGCACCTGAGGTGATGCAGATGGCAAAGGCAAAAGCGGTTTCTGGTGTCGGAGAAAAATGTAGAGCCGAGCCCGTGCTCGGCTGGGTCTATCGCGAACAGCAGCCGAGCATGGGCTCGGCTCTACAAAGAGCGCCCTGCCAAGCAGCTTTTGCTCTTCTTTTTTTCTTTCCGTGGGTGGACGCACACGGAAATTGTCAGAGGCCGGGCGGGGTGGGTTCGCGGGGGTGTCAGCCGCATGGATGCGGCTGCCAAGCCTACAAGGACGTACTTGCGGCGTCCCCCGCGAACCCGCCCCGCCCGGTCAAGCGCTGCTTTTGCTTTACGCGACCAACCGCCCACCCACGAGGGGCTGCGCCGTTCGCTGGAACCTATTCCGAAGGCGCAGGTTTCTGCCGAAGCAGGCTGAGCGCCAGGCCACCCACCACCAGTACGCCCAGGCCCAGCAACGCCCACAGCAACCACGATTTCCAATCGCGCTGCGGCTTCAGCGCCGCATCGCCGGCCAGCGGCTCCGGACTGCCTTCCAGGCGCGCCAGTGTTGGCTGCCACGAAGGATCGTTGCGCTGCCGAAGTTCCTCGATCAGCACCCCGATCGGCGCGTCCGTGCGGCGCGCGGTCGCGCTGCCCACCGCCAGTGCGTAGGGCGCCGCACCCTGGCTCAGGAACACCAGCACTTCCGGCTGGTAGCCCAGGCGCAGCGTCGGCGCGGTGGCGGTTTCCGCCGGATTCGCCACCAGTTTCCAGTAGCGGTCGCGGTGCGCCCCGCCCAGCGGCTGTGCCGCCGACTGCTGGCGCTGGCCCTGCGTGCCCTGCTGCACCTGATAGGCGATCCACGGCGCGCTGCGACGTTGCCATTCCGCACTCTCGTCATCGCGGCTGAACAGCGTCCATTGCACGAGGCTGTTATCGGTGCTGGCGACATCGGCACGCGCCACCGGGAACCGGCCATCCATCTCGAAGGTGTACTCGCCCTTGCCCGACGACGTCGGCTCCAGCGACAGCCATTCCCAGGGCAGCGTGGCCGGTGCTGGCGGCAGTTCCGCCAGTACGCCGCGCAGGGTCGGCAGGCGCGAGTCGCCCTGCGCCAGGATGCGCAGGTAGCGTGCAGCGCCGTCCACCTGCAGGCGGCGCTGCAGCAGGCGCTTGCCGGCGCGCTGCAGATCCACCAGCGGCACGTCGCGACCAATCGATCGCCAGTGCTGTAGGTCGTCACTGGCATCCAGCTGCACCTGCGCCTGCAGCGGCTGGCCGCTGTCGGTCCAGTCCAGCACCAGTGCCGCCAGCGGCTGCTGGTCGAGCATGCTGGCGTCGATCAGCCAGCCGCCCTGCCCGCTCGCCGCTGCCCCGCCACCCACCCGCGCTTCGACCCGGCGCACGCGCCCATCGGTATCGCGCTCGGTCAGCAGCTGCAGGTCGTTGCGCTGTGCATCGGCCAGCGGCGGCAGCACGAACCACGGCAGTTCACGCTGCACCGGCGACTGCGCCAGCGGCTGGTCCGGCGCCAGCAGTGCCGACGGCAACAACTGGCTGGCCGCGTTGAACACCTGCAGATCGCTGAGATCGGCGGTTACGGCACGGCGGTAGATCGCCGGCTCCAGCACGATACGGTAGGCACCGGACTGCGCACTGGACAATGTAAGCGGCCATTGCTCGGCATACTGCGTGCGGTAATCAGCCGCCTGTACCACGACGGCGGCCAGCATGCCGAACATCGCCGACAGCAGCGCCCTGCTCCACTTCCTCATTGCGTTTCCTCCACGGTCGGCGCCGCGCTTGGCGGTGCCGGTGCCAGATAACCCACGACCGTGCACAGCAGGCCGTAGGCGATGAACGATGCGATGCCCAGCAGGTTGCCCAGGTGCTGGCGATCGACAATAACCAGCTTGGCCAGCACCACGCCCATCAGCACGGCACCGACCATCCACAACACACGCTGGCTGCGACGCGAACCCCACACCCAGGCAATCACACCCAGCACGCTCCACAACACGGTCAGGCTGGTCTGCGCCAGGCTGAAGCGCATCATCGACGCATTCCACGCCAGTCCACCCCATTGGTGTACGCCATGCAGCACCAGGCTGGTCAACGCGAGGAAGGCCGCCAGTGCCAGCAGCGGCATGCGGATGTTCAGCAATGCCTGCGGTGCCTCACTGCCGTACAGCCAGCGCGCCAGCAGCAACAAGCTCAGCCACTGGCCGATCTCCGCCGGATTCAGCACCGGCAGCCACAGCAGCGGCGCGGCGTCGCCCGGCAGCAGCTGTCCGAACAGCCAACCGATCGCCAGCAGGCCGAACAGCACGCACTGCAGCGGGACGCGCACGCTGTCGAAGGCCGCGCCCAGCGGCCAGCGCAATGCGTTCCAGCGCCACAGCGACAGCGCCGCCATCAGCAGCCACGGCAAGGTCACCAGCAGGGTCGTCCAACCCTGCGCCAGGCCGGCCTCGCCACCACCCCACAAGGCCAGCAGCGAAAGCAGCGACGGCCACAGCAGCCACCACAGGAACTGCGCGATGCGGGCCACGGTATCGCCGCCCTGGCGCAGGCACAGCAGGGTCCGCACGCCCAGCACCGCGAACACCGCCCAGGCCAGCGCGCCATGGCCGGCGAACGGCTGGTGGTGTGCATCGCTCTGCATCAGGGCCAGCGGGAAGCCCAGCGCGAGCATGGCCAGCGCAGTAACGCCCAGCGCACGCGCCGGCTGGCGACGCTGCGCTTCGGCCGCCAGCCAGGCAGTGACTGCGGCCAGCACCAGCAACGCGTCCACTTCGGTGCGGTACGGGAAGAAGCGGGTGATCTCATGGACCAGGCCGCCCAGCCACCACAGCACGCCCCACAGGTAATACACCAGTGCGACCTCATGACGCGGCCTGCGCTGGTAGCTCCACGCCGACGCGAAGCCGGCCAGGGCCAGCAGCAGCGCGCCAATGGCGGTCGGGTTGATCAGGAAGCGCAGGTCTTCGTGCCAGTGATCGCCACCGGCAACGAAGGCGAATGCGGCGCCGATCTGCAGCAACGCGCCGGAGACCTGCGGCAGCCAGCGCTTCTGGCGCAGCCCCAACCACGCCAGGCCAGCACCTTCCAGTGCAAACACGGCGCCGGTGGCGCGCGCCGACAATGCCAGCGGCACCGCCAGCGTGGCAAACCCCACCGCGAGCACCGCATGCGACTGCGCCAGCACGGTGTACGACGCACGTGCGATCAGCGCCCGGGCCAATACCGCGTAGATCGCCGCCAGGCCCAGCGCGCACAGTGCCAGCGTCATCGGTTGCGCGTGCAGCATGCCTGCCTGCAGCGAGAACGCGACCAGCGGCGTGCCGAACACCAGGCTGCCATCGATCAGGTCACGGCAGCCGGCCGGCTGGCGACGCGCGTACAGCAGCGGTATCAGCAGGTAGAACACGAAGAACAGCGCCAGGAACGGCTCGGTGCTGCTGAACTTGTCCGGCGCGTACTGCAGCACGCCCCAGAAGGTGCCAATGCCGAAGGTGAAGGCGAAACCCAGCAGGTTCAGTGCGCGCCATGGCCGGAACCACGCAATGGCAAAGATGCCCGCGTTGAGCACCGCGTAATAGCTGAACAGCCCCACGTGGTTGCCACTGCCGGTGGACAACCACAGCGGTGCCATGAAGCCGGCCAGGATGCCCAGCACGGCCAGCGTGCGCGAGTTCTGCACCACCGCCAGCACGCACAGCCCGGCCACCAGTGCGATCGAACTGGCAAAGGCAAAGGCCGGCGGAATCAGGTCGAAGCGCTTGAACGCCGCGAAGATGGTCAGCAGCAGTACGCCGATGGCACCGCCCTGCAGCGCCAGCGCAAACAGCTGCCGGCGCTCGCGCTGGTGCCAGCCGAAGGCCAGCAGGCCCAGCGCAGCCACGGTGACGCCGGCAAGGCGCAGTTCGATCGGCAGCACCAGCCAGCCCTGGTCGCTGACGTACTTCAGCAGCGCAGCGACACCGGCCAGCAGCACCAGCATGCCGATCTTGACCGGCACGTTGCCTTCGGTGAACCAGCGCTTGACCGCACCGATGCCACGCTCGATGACATTGGGCAGTGCCGGTTCGGAAGGCAACGGCGGCTGCACCGGCACCGGCGGCACGGGCGGTGGCGCAGCAGGACGGGGGACAGGCACCCCGGTGGGCGTTGCTTCGCGCACCGGTGGCTGCGGGGACGGAGGCACAGCAGCGGCGGCCGGCCGCAGGAACGGTGGATCGTCGCTGGCAGGTGCGGCCACAGGCCGTTCAGGCGCGGGGGCGGTAGCGGCCGGCCTGACGGCGGTCGGCGCGGCGGCCATCGCGCTTTCCAGCGCAGCGACGCGGCGGCGCAGGCCGGCAATCATCACCAGCGCGACCACCAGCAACAGCGGGATGGCCAGAAGAACCAGTACGACCAGGGCTATCAGTGCTTCCATTGCGTGCTTCCAATGCGATCCCGCGCCCCAGCGGCGGCGGTCGACCGCCCCATGCTACGACAGGGGGGCCCCATAAACGACGAACCCCGGCCAGGCCGGGGTCCGTCTTCGATCTACACCGGCCTTACTTGGCGGCGATGACCTTGGCCATTTCCAGGCACTTGTTGGAGTAGCCCCACTCGTTGTCGTACCAGGTCACCAGCTTGACGAAGGTGCCGTCCAGGGCGATACCGGCGTCGGCGTCGAACACCGAGGTGCAGGTCTCGCCGCGGAAATCGGTGGCCACCACCTTGTCTTCGGTGTAGCCCAGGATGCCCTTCAGCGCGCCTTCGCTCTGTGCCTTCACCTCAGCGCAGATCTCGGCGTAGGTGGCTTCCTTCTCCAGCTCGACGGTCAGGTCGACCACCGACACGTCCGAGGTCGGGACGCGGAAGCTCATGCCGGTCAGCTTCTTGTTCAGTTCCGGGATGACCACGCCGACGGCCTTGGCCGCACCGGTGGACGAGGGAATGATGTTTTCCAGGATGCCACGGCCACCGCGCCAGTCCTTGTTGGACGGGCCATCGACGGTCTTCTGGGTGGCGGTGGCCGCATGCACGGTGGTCATCAGGCCGCGCTTGATGCCCCACTTGTCATTGATGACCTTGGCCAGCGGGGCCAGGCAGTTGGTGGTGCACGAGGCGTTGGAGATGATTGCCTGGCCAGCGTAGGTCTTGTCGTTCACGCCGAACACGAACATCGGCGTGTCGTCCTTCGACGGGGCCGACATGATGACCTTCCTGGCGCCGGCATCGATGTGCTTCTGCGCGGTCTCCTTTGTCAGGAACAGGCCGGTGGCTTCCAGCACCACGTCGGCGCCGACTTCGTCCCACTTCAGGTTGGCCGGGTCGCGTTCCTGGGTCAGGCGGATCTTCTTGCCGTTGACCAGCAGGTCGTTGCCCTGCACCGCCACATCGGCCTTGAAGCGGCCGTGCACGGAGTCGTACTTGAGCATGTAGGCCAGGTAATCCGGCTCCAGCAGATCGTTGATGGCCACGATTTCGATGTCGTCGCCGAAGTTCAGCACCGCCGAGCGCAGGACGTTACGCCCGATGCGACCGAAACCGTTGATACCAACCTTGATTGCCATTTCTCAAGCTCCTGCAGCCGCGACGGGTGCGGCGGGATGGATAGGGCCCACAAGTCTAGCAGGCCGGGGCTGGCCACCGTGGGCCAGGCCGGGCCGCCAGCAGGTCGGCGGACAGGATTTGATCCGGATCAAAGCGTTAGCGCGGCGTGAGGCCGAGACTGTCGCCATCCACCCAGCAACGAGAACACCCCCATGCGCAAGACCTCCCCCCTGATCGTGGCCAGCCTGGCCGCCGCCCTGTCCCTCGCCGCCGCCCCGGCCATGGCCCAGTCCAAGGGCGACTGGACCGTTTCGGCTGGCGTGCACCAGGTGGCGCCGAAGTCGAACAACGGCTGGCTGGCCGGCGGCACCCTGAAGGTCGACGTCGACAACGACGTCAAGCCGACCATCACCGGCGAGTACTTCATCGCCGACAACCTGGGCATCGAAGTGCTGGCCGCACTGCCGTTCAAGCACGACATCAACATCAACGGCCTGGGCCGTGTCGGCAGCACCAAGCAGCTGCCGCCGGTGGTGACCCTGCAGTACCACTTCAACAGCAAGGGCAAGGTGTCGCCGTTCGTTGGCGCGGGCGTGAACTACACCACCTTCTTCAGCGAAGACACCACCGGTGCATTGGCCGGCAGCAAGTTGAAGCTGCAGGATTCGTGGGGCCTGGCCGCGCATGCGGGCATCGACTTCGCGATCGGCGAGAAGGGCGCCCTGCGCGTGGACATGCGCTGGATCGACATCGACAGCAAGGTGAAGTTGAACGGCGAGAAGATCGGCACGGTCAATATCGATCCGCTGGTCTACGGCGCTTCGTACGTCTTCAAGTTCTAAGCGGTGTGTTGATTGCGGGTGCTTCGCCCCCGCTCCCCCGCTGCACGCAGAAACCCTCGCAGCATGTTGCCCCGGTGATTGCCGGGGCTTTTTTGTTTGTGCGAGAAGCACCGGCTTCTGGAATTGGGCGGAGAGGGTGAGGTGATCGGGACACGCCGTAAATACGTCCCTGTAGGCTCGATCGCCGCATCCATGCGGCGAACGGTCCCGCTCACCTCACCCTCTCCACCCTTCCCATCTGCGCGCGCGTACCAGCTCAAGCAAAAGCAGCAGCAACGCCCGGTCATTCGAAGCGTAATGGTTGCCTGCAACTGCAGGAGGCCGATTCTGATCCCGCATTTGTTTTTGATCCTGCCTTTGACGTTTCCATCTGCCTCCGCGGCCATGTTTGGAGGGGAGCGCAGCGGGAGGGGCGGCGGGACCGTTGGTGCCATGGATGGCGCCATCGAGCCTCCAGGTACGGATTCACGGCGTGTCCCGCCGCCCCTCCCGCTGCGCTCCCACTTCGGAACAGGAACGCGCCGCTCTTCAATCCACCTACCCCGCTAGAATGTGTGCATGAAAGCCCTGCACTCCCTGTTCCTCGCCGCCGCCCTGGCGCCGGCCCTGCTGTCCGTCTCCGCCCCCGCCCATGCCTGGGGCGCACAAGGCCACCGCCTTGTCGCCGAAGTCGCCGACGCCCGCCTCAACCCCACCGCCCGCGCCGAAGTGGACCGCCTGCTGGCCACCGAAGCGGACGCCACCCTGGCCAGCATCGCGCCGTGGGCCGACCAGCTGCGCGCCAAGGACCCCAGCCTGGGCCGTCGTTCGGCCGGCTGGCACTACGTCAACATCGCCGAAGACGACTGCCACTACGAAGCACCGAAGCACTGCAAAAACGGCAACTGCATCGTCGAGGCCCTGAAAGCACAGAGCGCCATCCTGGGCGACCGCAGCCTGACCGATGGCGAGCGCCTGCAGGCACTGAAGTTCGTCGTGCACCTGGTCGGCGACATCCACCAGCCGATGCATGCCGGTTACGCCCATGACAAGGGCGGCAACGATTTCCAGCTGCAGTTCGGCAACCGCGGCACCAACCTGCACTCGCTGTGGGACAGCGGCATGCTCAACACCCGCAAGCTCGACGACACCGGCTATCTGCCCGTGCTGCAGGGCCAGCGCGCGCCGAAGCTGGCGCGCCAGTCCAACCCGCAGCGTGACCCGCAGGCCTGGGCCGAGGCCAGCTGCCGCATCTCCATGCAAGCTGGCGTTTATCCGGCGTCGCATAAAATCGGTGACGAATACACCGAGCGCTACCGGCCGCTGGCCGAAGCGCAGCTGCGACTGGCCGGTGAAAACCTGGCGCAGTTGCTGAATCGCGTGCTAGGCACGCGCTGAGGAGAATTCCGATGCCGGTCCAGGTGCAGTCGTTCTTCCACCGTGACAGCAATACCTTCAGCTACCTGGTCAGCGATCCGGCCAGCAGTGAGGCGGCGCTGATCGACCCGGTCCTGGACTACGACCCGGACACCGACGCCAGCAGCGAATCACCGCTGCGCGGGGCATTGCAGGCCATCGAACAGCAGGACCTTCAGCTGCGCTGGCTGCTGGAAACCCATGCCCATGCGGACCATGTGTCGGCCGGGCGCCGGCTCAAGCAGCGCTTCCCGCACGCCACGCTGGCCATCGGTGAAGGCATCCGCGCGGTGCAGGCCACGTTCGCGCCGCGCTATGGCCTGCAGCTTCCGGCCGCCGATGAGATCTTCGATCACCTGTTCAGCGACGGCGAAACCTTTGCCATTGGCGAGCTGCAAGGACAGGTGATCGCCGTGCCCGGCCACACCAGCGACAGCATCGCCTACCTGATCGGCGATGCGCTGTTCACCGGCGATTCGCTGTTCATGCCCGACGGCGGCACCGCACGCTGCGATTTCCCGGGTGGCGATGCCGCGCAGCTGTATCGCTCGATCCAGCGCCTGCTGGCGCTGCCCGATACCACCCGGGTTTTCGTCTGCCACGACTACGGCCCGGGCGGGCGTGATTTCGCCAACGAAACCACCATCGGCGAACAGCGCGCGCACAACATCCACGTGCATGACGGCGTGGCCGAGGCAGAGTTCGTCAGCGTGCGCCAGGCCCGCGATGCCACGCTGGAAGAACCGAAGCTGATGCAACCGGCGGTGAAGGCCAACATCCAGGGAGGGGCCTGACGTACGCCGGGCAGAGCCCGGCGCCATCGGTTTCCATCACGGACCGCGAGCGTTCATTTTCCCTGCGTGCGCACCACATGCTGGCCCTTCACGATCTCGAAGGTGAAGGCGTACTGCAGGGTGACCGCCACCGGCTCGACCCGTTCGGCGCCCCGGCAGTCACCGCGGTCGGCAGGCACCTTGCCAGCCGCGAAGTGGCAGACCGCTGCGGACGAGTACTTCCACATCGCCACGGCCTCCTGCGCAGCCTGCAGCAGGGGCGCATTCTCGCCCGCAGCACCTGCCGCGCACTCCGGGCGATCGGTCAATGGCAGGCTGCGCTCGACGACGCCGTTGGCATCAACCACCACCTGCAGGCAGATCGTGGTCGGCGCCAGTTCCGCACGCGGGTCACGATCGCCGACCTCCGGGTCCGGTGCCGCGTACAACTGCGGCATCCGGTAGCCCTCGGTCGCACCCAGCGAATACGCCTGCAACTGCCCACTGCCACCGCCCGCCTGCGGCTGCAGTCGCTGGTGGCCGACATTCTCGCTGCGGGTGTGCACGGTGGCCAGCCGTTCCTGGCTCGCACACCCCATCATCAGCGCCGCCACCACGAGCAGCGGCGCGGACTTCACTGGGCGTCCTCGATGTTGTCCATCGCAAAGGTGATCGGAATCTTCACTGCGCCTGCCACCGGCTTGCCGTTCTTCATCGCCGGCCGATAGGTCCAGCTGCGCGCTGCGGTGATCGACACCGCGTCGAACACGCCCGGATTGGTGGCACTGAGCACCCTGACATCGGTGGGTTGGCCGCTGGCATCCACTTCCACGCGCAGGTTCACCACGCCCACCTGGCGCTCCTCGACCGCGGATTTCGGATAGGAAGGCGGTGGCATCTTGACGACCTGGATCTCCCGATCCATGACCGCCGCTGCCGGGCGGCCAGCCATCGCATCGCCCTGGCTGGCCCACGCTACTGCGCCCATTCCCAGGCACAACCCGACGACCAGCACCTGCCCCGATACCCACGGCAATGCCTTCCGCTTGGACTGCTTCAACATGGCGATACGCTCCTTCAACACGGGTTGGCTGCGCCAATGGCAGACCGCTGGCGCAACCGGGTGGACCAGCTGCGCCTTCAGCAGCGTGCTGGCGTAAAGCCCGCGCAGCGCAGGCTGCGGGGCGATGGTGCGGGCATCGCAGGCTAGTTCCTGGTCGCGCAGGAAGCAGCGTGCAGCCCAGAGCACCAGCGGGTGGAACCAGAACACCGCACGCATAAGCAGCAACGCACCATTGGCCCAGTGATCGCCATTGCGGCGGTGGCTGCGCTCGTGCTGCAGGATCAGCCCCTGTTCCTGTGCGCTGAACTGTTGATCGAAGTCCGGGCCAACCACGATTCGCGGCCGCCACAGGCCAACCAGTGCTGGCAGGCCTGGGTCACCACTGGCCTGCCAGCTGCCATCGGCGCGCGGCTTCAGCGGGCCCATGCGCCGTTCGAAACGACGCTGTGCGCGCAGGTCGCGCAGCAGGCAGATGCCCATGCCCAGCGCCCATGCCAGCAGCAACAGCGGTGCCCATGGCAGCGACGGCCCTGCCAGTTCGTCCACGGCCCCTGGCTCGACTTTCAGCAGCACTGTCGGCACGTGCTGCAACAGCGCAGCCTGCGGCAACGGCAGCAGCAAGGTCACCAGCAGCATCGGCAACAACCACCAGCTGCGATAAGCCAGTCCAGCGCCCCCCATCCACACCAGCAGCGGTCGCAGCACGGCCAGCAGGATCACCCCCATGGCCAGCCACACGCTGGCCTGCCACAGTCCACCGAGCAGCTCAGTCATGGTCCAGCTCCTGGATCAGCTTCTTCAGTTCGGCGATGTCCTGTGCGCTCAACTGGCCGCGTTCGCTGAAGTGCGCGACCAGCGGCGCCACGCGCCCTTCGAAGACACGGCCGATGAAGTCCTGGCTCTGCGCCTCCACCCACACCTGGCGCTGCAACAGCGGGCGATACAGATAGCGCCGGCCATCGCGCTCGGCGGCGATCGCGCCCTTGGTCAGCAGGCGGTTGAGCAGGGTCTTGATGGTCGGCTCGGCCCAGTCGCGGTGGGCCAGCGCGGCCACCACGTCATCGGCACTACGCGGTGCCTGATGCCACAGCACCTCCATCACAACGGCTTCGGCTTCGCTGATCGGGGTCATGATTTACATCCGTAATCGACAGCTCGATTACGCGCGTAATCGAACCGGCTGTCAAGCCCCTCGACTCCGGATTCATCGGCTTTGCGCCAGCATCGAGCCCTCCCGGCCGAGGCCTCGGATGAAAGCGCTTCCCAAGAAGGAGTTCCCGGTCGAGCAGGCCCGCCGCTTCCTCGAACCCGGCCCGATCGTGCTGGTCAGCACCGCCTGGCGCGGCCAGCACAACCTGATGACGATGGGCTGGCACATGGTGATGGGCTTCTCGCCGTCACTGGTCGCCACCTACCTGTGGAATGAAAACCACAGCCATGCACTGGCCGTCGGCAGTGGCGAGTGCGTGATCAACGTACCCGGCGTGGAACTGCTCGATACCGTGGTGGACATCGGCAACTGCAGCGGCCGCGAGGTCGACAAGTTCGCCCGTTTCGGGCTCGATGCGCTGCCCGCGCGCGAGGTCGGCGCGCCGCTGGTCGGGCAGTGCCACTCGAACTTCGAATGCCGGTTGTACGACGACAGCCAGGTGGCGTCGAGCAATCTGTTCATCTGGGAGATCGTGCGCGCCCATGTTGCGCCCCGGCCGAAACTGCCGCGCACGGTGCATTACCGCGGCGATGGGCAGTTCATGGTGTCCGGCGCAGAAGTCTCGCGTCGACGGCGGTTCAAGCCCGACATGCTGTAATGCCCGCACTCCCCCACACGCAGGACCGCCGCGCATGACCGAACACCTCACCGACCTGGACGCCGCCGTCGACTGGCTGTTTGCGCGCGTGGACGGGCCGCTGCGGATCGGGGCACCGCTGGCACTGGGCAAGCCGCATCGGCTGCTCAATGCCCTCTACGCACGCGTCGAACATGATCCTTCGCGGCCGCTGCAGCTGTATACCGCGCTGTCGTTGAACCCGCCGAAGGCGCGGGGCAACGGCCTGGAGGCGCGCTTCCTGGCACCGTTCGCGCAACGCCATTTCGGCGACGACTTCCCGCGCCTGGCCTATGCCGATGCGATCGCGCGCGACGCGTTGCCAGCGCACGTGCAGGTGGAAGAGTTCTACATGCAGTCCGGCGCCCTACTCGGGTCGCGGCAGGCGCAATCCAGCTATACCAGCCTGAACTACACCCATGCCGCCGACGCGGTCGCGCAGCGCGCGCCGCAGGTGATCGTGCAGAAGGTGGCGATGCGGCCGAATGACCGTCGGCTTTCGCTGTCGTGCAACAACGACATCACCCAGGACACGCTCGATGCGATGACCGCGCGTGGCCTGCCACGCCCGTTGCTGATTGCCGAGATCGATCCGCAGCTGCCCTATCTGGGCGGCTCGGCGACGGTCGATGTGTCGTTCTTCGATCTCGTGATCACTCCGCCTCCGCCGTACCCGGCGCTGTTCGGGCTGCCGCGGCAGCCGGTCGGCGACGCCGACTACGCCATCGGCCTGTATGCCAGCACCCTGGTACGCGATGGCGGCACCCTGCAGATCGGCATCGGCACGCTGGCCGATGCCCTCAGCCATGCGCTGGTGCTGCGCCACACCGACAACGCGCGCTACCGCCGCGTGCTGCACGCGCTGGATCCGCAGCTGGTCAGCCACCCGCTGGTGCAGGAGATCGGCGGCGTGGATCCATTCGAGGTGGGCCTGTACGGCTGCAGCGAGATGCTCAATGAAGGCTTCCGCCGCCTGGTGCAGACCGGGGTGATCAGGCGCAAGGTGCACGACGACCTGGCGCTGA
Organism: Stenotrophomonas sp. T8; assembly: GCF_051853085.1. Lineage (NCBI taxonomy): Bacteria > Pseudomonadati > Pseudomonadota > Gammaproteobacteria > Lysobacterales > Lysobacteraceae > Stenotrophomonas > Stenotrophomonas sp. T8. Next base: position 3,162,713 of record NZ_CP195329.1, read on the forward strand.
TGCAGCGCATCGAGAATGGCAGCACGTTGTCGATCGACCACGCCACCCTCGCCGCGGAAGGCGAGTACCTGCATGGCGCGTTCTACCTGGGCTCGCCGGAGTTCTACGAGTGGCTGCGCACGCTGCCGGAAGACGAATGCCGTGCGATCGGCATGCGCCGCATCAGCGAGATCAACCAGCTGTATGGCGGTAACGAGGCACTGGAGCGCCTGCAGCGCCGCCATGCGCGTTTCTTCAATTCCTGCATGATGGCTACCGCGCTCGGCGCGGCCGTATCGGATGCGCTGGACGATGGACGCGTGGTGTCCGGCGTGGGCGGCCAGTACAACTTCGTGGCGATGGCACATGCGCTGCCGGAAGCGCGCAGCGTGCTGATGTTCCGTGCCGCACGCGATGACAAGGGCCGCCGGAAATCGAACGTGCGCTGGAACTACGGCCACACCACCATCCCTCGCCACCTGCGTGACATCTACCTCAACGAGTACGGCATCGCCGATCTGCGCGGGCTGACCGACGAGGACTGCGTGCATGCGATGACCGCAATTACCGAAGCGCCCTTCCAGGGCGATCTGCTGCAGCAGGCACAGGCCTCGCGCAAGCTGCTGGCGGCGTCCCAGCCCGACCCGCAGCGCCTGCAGCGCAACACGCCCCAGGCGCTGGCGGCGGCACTGGCACCATTCCGCGCCGATGGCAGCCTGCCGGACTACCCGCTGGGCAGCGATTTCAACGAGATCGAGCAGGTGCTGGTCAAAGCGCTGGCGTGGCTGAAGGCCAACACGCAGACCCGCAGCGACAAGCTGCGCACCGTCTGGGCAGCGCTGCGGCAACCGGCCGGCGACGGCGATGCCGTGTACCTGCAGCGCATGGGCCTGCAGGCACCGAAGGATTTCGCAGAGCGCCTGGACGCGCGGCTGCTGCGGCTGGCGCTGGCGCGTACCGCCTGAGAAAAAGGGGACGGAGGGAATTAAGTCGTTTGTGCACAAACGACTTAATTCCCTCCGTCCCCTTTTTCTTCCGGCAACGAGAAAGGCCGGCTTGCGCCGGCCTTTCCTTTGTTGCGCCGAGAGGCTGCTTACAGCGCCTTGGCAGCTTCCACCACGTGCGCCGTGGTGATGCCGAAGTGCTTGTACAGCTGGTCGGCCGGGGCCGAAGCGCCGAAGGTGTCGATACCGATCACGGCACCGTCCAGGCCTACGAACTGGCGCCAGAAACCGGTGACGCCAGCTTCCACGGCCACGCGCTTGCGCACCGCGTTCGGCAGCACCGATTCACGGTAGGCCGCATCCTGGCGCAGGAACACGTCGGTGGACGGCATCGAGACCACGCGGGTCTTGATACCGGCCGCATCCAGCTGGGCCTTGGCTTCGGTAGCCAGCGAGACTTCCGAACCGGTGGCGATCAGGATCACGTCCGGCGTACCGGCGGCATCGGCCAGCACGTAACCGCCGCGCTCGATCTGCTTGATCTGCTCGGCGCTGCGCGGCTGGTGCGGCAGGTTCTGGCGGCTGAACACCAGGCAGCTCGGGCCGTCCTGGCGGGTGATCGCGGCCTTCCAGCTCACGGCCGACTCGACCGCATCGCACGGGCGCCACACGTCGTTGTTCGGGATGTAGCGCAGCGAGGCCAAGTGCTCCACCGGCTGGTGGGTCGGGCCGTCTTCGCCCAGGCCGATCGAGTCGTGGGTATAGACGTGGATGGCGTGGGCCGGAATCAGCGCGCTCATGCGCACGCCGTTGCGGGCGTAATCGCTGAACACCAGGAAGGTGGCGTCGAACGGAATGAAGCCACCGTGCAGGGCCAGGCCATTGGCGATGGCGGTCATGCCGAACTCGCGCACGCCGTAGTACACGTAGTTGGCGTTGGCGTCGTCGCTGGCGACCGACCTGCTGCCCTTCCACAGGGTCAGGTTGGAGTGCGCCAGGTCGGCCGAGCCACCGACGATTTCCGGCAGCAGCGGCGCATAGGCTTCGATGGCCAGCTGCGAGGCCTTGCGCGAGGCGATCGTCGGGCCCTCGGCGGCCACCTGGGCGATGTAGGCATCGGCCTTGGCAACGAAGTCGGCTGGCAGCTCGCCGTGCGAGCGGCGGGTCAGCTCAGCCGCCTCCGCCGGATACTGGCTGGCGTACTTGTCGAACAGCTGTTCCCACTCGGCCTGGCGCAGGGTGCCGGCGCCATTGGCGCGCCAGCCGTCGTAGATCGCCTGCGGGATCTCGAACGGGCCGTATTCCCAGCCCAGCTGCTTGCGGGTGGCTTCCAGCTCGTCCTTGCCCAGCGGAGCACCGTGGCTGGATTCCTTGCCCGCCTTGTTCGGCGAACCGAAGCCGATGGTGGTGCGGCAGCAGATCAGGGTCGGCTTGTCGCTCTGCGACAGCGCGGCCTCGATGCCGGCCTTGATGCTTTCCGGGTCGTGGCCGTCAACATCGCGGATCACGTTCCAGCCATAGGCCTCGAAACGTTCCGGGGTGTTGTCGGTGAACCAGCCCTCGACGTTGCCGTCGATGGAGATGTGGTTGTTGTCCCAGAAGCAGACCAGCTTGTGCAGGCCCCAGGTGCCGGCCAGCGAGGCCGCTTCGTGCGACACGCCTTCCATCAGGCAGCCATCACCCATGAACACCCAGGTGCGGTGGTCGACCACTTCCAGCTCCGGGCGGTTGAAGCGCTGTGCCAGCAGCTTCTCGGCCAGGGCGAAGCCCACGGCATTGGCGAAACCCTGTCCCAGCGGGCCGGTGGTGGTTTCCACGCCCGGGGTCTCGTGGCGCTCCGGGTGGCCGGCGGTGTGGCTGCCCAGCTGGCGGAACAGCTTGAGCTGCTCGATCGGCAGGTCGTAACCGCTCAGGTGCAGCAGCGCGTACTGCAGCATCGAACCGTGGCCGTTGGACAGCACGAAACGGTCGCGGTTGAACCAGTGCGGGTTGCTCGGGTTATGGCGGAGGTAGTCGTTCCAGAGGACTTCGGCGATGTCGGCCATGCCCATGGGCATGCCGGGGTGGCCGGACTTTGCGGTTTCAACCGCATCGGCGGCGAGGAAGCGGATGGCGTTGGCCAACTGGCGACGGGTAGGCTGCGTCATGGTTCTGTCGGAATCGGGAGGCGGCCGCGGACGTGCGGGCGGCCTATTGTCCCACAGACGCGGGGCCGGGTTCAGGCGTAGGACCAGATCCCTTGCCAGTGAAAGGGATCTGGTCCCGCCACCCCCTTACTTGGGCGCGGCAGCCTCGATCACGCCACACATCGACTTCTTCTGGAAGTCCTCGCCAGTGGCGTAGGTGGCCGGGGTGGTCTTGGTCACGGTGATCTTGGAACCCTTGCCCTCGGCTTCAACCAGCACGTTCCACGGCAGGGTGGTCTGGCCACCATTGAACTGGACGTTCTGTTCCAGGGTCAGCATGCCCAGGTCCTTGTCCACGCTGGCCACCTTCAGGCCCGACTTCACGCCCTCGATCTGGATACGCTTGAGAGCGTCGGCCGGGGTAACGTTGGGCACCACGTCCCAGGTGGTGAAGGTGCGCCCGGCGAAGAAGCTGCCGGTCTTGGTGTAGTTGGTTTCACAGGCCTTCTGGGCACTGGCGTCGAAAGCCAGCAGGCCCAGGGCGGCGACCATCACGTACGAAATCCTCATTTCTGCTCCCTTTCGCACGGCGCCAATCCCGACGCCTTCCATGCGTCGGGATAGTATCCATGGCATTCAGGGCGCGTTCAATCGAGGGGCGCGCCCAGCGCCGGTCCGTCATGGGACTCGCCCTTGGCCACCAACGTGGTCAGGGCCAGGTCGCCGGTCACGTTCAGGGCGGTACGGCACATGTCCAGGAAGTGGTTCACGCCCAGGATCAGGCCAATGCCCAGCGGGTTCACACCGACCATCGCGCAGATCATCGCCACCACCGGCAGCGAGCCCGAAGGCACGCCCGCCGTGCCGATGCCGCCAAGGATGCAGACCGCCATCACCATGACCTGCTGGCCAATGCTCAGGTCCACGCCGAAGAACTGGGCCAGGAAGATCACCGTCACGCCCTCGAACAGGGCGGTGCCGTTCTGGTTGGCGGTGGCACCCACGGTCAGCACGAAGCGCGACACGCGCTGCGGCAGGCCCATCTGGTCCGCCACGCGCAGTGCGGTCGGCAGGGTCGCGTTGCTGGAGGCGGTGGAGAACGCCATCACCGTCGCTTCCTGGGTATCGCGGAAGAACGACAGCGGCGAGCGGCCGGACAGCCATACGGCAGTACCGTAGGTCACGACCATGTGCAGGCCGAGCGCCAGCACCACCACGCCCACGTACGCGCCCAGGCGGATGATCAGCTCGAAGCCGAACAGCGCGGCCAGATTGAACATGAAGCAGGCCACTGCATAGGGGGCCAGGCGGATGACCAGGTTGATCAGGGTCATCGAGATTTCGAACACGCCTTCGATGGCGCGGCGCAACGGGGCGACCTTCTCATTGTCGGTCAGCACCATGCCGATGCCGAACATCAGCGCGAAGAACATCAGCGACAGGATCGCGCCATTGTCCGACGCGGCCTGCAGCACATTGCTCGGCACGATCGACAGCAGCATGTCCATGCCCTTCGGCGTGCCATGGATGCCAGCGACGATTTCCTTGCTGCGCTCGGCGTTCTCCGACAGCATCATCGCGGCGACCTGCGGATCCACGCCGACGCCCGGCTTGAGCAGGTTGACCAGCACCAGGCCGATGCCCACGGCAATGCCGGACAGCAGCACGGTATAGGCCAGGGTTTTCCAGCCGATGCGGCCCAGGGCGCGGATGTCGCCCATCTCCGACACGCCCATGATCAGCGCCGAGAAGATCAGCGGCACGATCAGCATGAAGATCAGGTTCAGGAACAGGCCCGACGCCGGGGTGGTGACGTAGTCCATGACCCACTTGGCACCGGCCTGCAGGCCATCGACGCTGCCGCCCAGGGCGTGCACGATCAGTCCCAGGATCAGGCCGATCGCAAAGCCGATGCCCATCTTCCAATGCAGGGGCAACTTCTTCTTGTCGGCAGCAGCTGCTGTCATGCGCGGGTTTCCTCGAAAAATGAATGCACTCTAACAAAGCGCGCAAGCGGCGCCGGTTCAGGTTCGCCGCGTTGGATACAGCGGCGCCAGGCCAGTGTCGGCGGCGCCGGTTGCCGCCGACCAGTGCGGTCCGTCACGGAAGACCTCACGCAGGCGCGCGCGCAACGGGGCCAGTTCGCCCTGCCCGCCCCAGCGCGCCTGCTGCAGGTCCAGCAACACCTGGCGCTGGGCCGGGTCATCCAGCCGGGCGATGACCTGCTCGATGCGTTTCACGCCGGCCATCGCACACAGCCGTGCCTCCACCTGGTCGAAGCCTTCACCATCCAGCGCACGGCGCAGTTCGGCCAGGCCCGCGCGTCCGCTCACTACGGTCGGCACAGAGGGCGTGCCGGCTGCAGGCGCCGCCACACGCGGGCGTCGGCCTCGCTGCCAGCCCCACAACAGGGTCAGCAGCCACAGCAGCGCCAGGCCAATGGCCGCCGCCATCCATGGCCACGGTCGCTCGGACAGGCCGCTGGCGCGTGGATCGGTCGCGGCGATACGCGCATCCTGTCCATCGCTGCCGGGCAGCGCGGCAGCGGTGTCGATCGGTGGCAGCGCTGCCGGCGAGGCAGTGGCGGCGCCGGTACCGGCCGCAACGGCCAGCGTCAGGTCCGGCAGCTTCGCTTCCTGTGCCTTGCCGTTGCGCACATCCCACCAGGGCAGGCGTGGTCCCGGCACCACCAGCGAACCCGGCTGGCGCGGCACGATCGAATAGCGGCGGGTGATCTTCAGGCGCGGCGTGCTGCCGTTGAAGGTCTCTTCGTACTGTGCCGGTTCGGCGAACACCTGCGCGTTGGCGCCGACATCCGGCACCGGCAGGTCGGTGAACTGTGCTCGGGTCGCGCCTTCGGCAACCGCTTCGACCACCACGTTGGCTGCCTCGCCGGTACGGGCACTGGTGGGCGCGCTGGTGTAGCGCAGCTGCAGGCTCTGCAGGGGCAACCACGGCTGCGGCGCCTGTGCCGGCTGTGCCTGCACCTGCAACGTGCGGTCTGCGCCGGTGGCATTCATGCGGCCATCGCCGCCCCCGAAGAAGTCATCGAAGAAACCTCCGGCGCTGCGCCCGCTGAAACGCGCACCGGACAGCCGCAACGCGCCGCTGCGCTCGGGGATCAGCAGGAAACGTCGTTCGACCACGTTGTAGCGGCGCCCGTTGACCTGGCGTACGTCGGTGCGGTCATCGCCCACCCGCTGCAACGACGCGCCCGCCGGGGTGTCCAGCACCAGCTCGCCGGAGGCCAGCTGCGAGGCGAAATACAAGCGCACCACCACGCCCACGCTCTGCTGCACGTACGGCGTATCGTCATCGACAACGGTCTCGATGAAGGCCATCGCATTGCTGTCAGGTCCGGCCACGGCGGCCGCATCGACCTGCAGCGTCAGCGGCGCGGTTCGCGCACTGCCCACCTGCAGGCCCGGTACCACCAGCGCACCGCTGCGCCGGGGGGTCAGCGCCACGCCATACAGGTTGCGCTGCTGCATGCTGCCATTGCTCCATTCCACTTGGCGGCTGCTGGTCTGGCCGCTCAGGTCGAAGTCGGTGCGCAATGGCGTGAAGTCGGGAGCGCCCTGATCGCTCTCGACATTGAGGGTGACCGTATCACCCATCGCGATGCGGTCGCGATCCAGCCAGGCGCGTGGCTGCGCCCAGGCCAGCAGCGGCAGCCACAGCAACAGCGCCGCCAGTACCGGCCGTGACCAGTGCCCGTGCATGTTGATCGCCCGCGTCATCGCCCTTCCCTCTTCCTGCGTTCGTTTTCCAGCTGGAACTTGGCCCGCAGCAACGCGCCCGGATCGTCCGGCACACGCCGCATCCACGCTTCCACCGCCTGTTGCTCCTCGCGCTCGCGCGGCGTGCGGCCCTCAGCCCCCGGTACGGGTTTGCCGTCCTTGCCAGCCTCGCCTTCGCGTGCCTGCTGCATCGCCTGCTGCATGCGCTGGCGCTGCTGCTCATCAGCCTGGGCCTGTGCCTTGGCATCCTCCACCTGTGGTGGCGCCTGCTGGCCATCGCGGCCGCGCTGGCCGGGCTGCGGGCTCGACGGGTTCTTGTCGTCACCCGCCTTGGGCTGCCCCTGCTGGCCCTGGCCGGGATTCTGCTGTCCCTGCTGCGGCTTCTGGCCCTGCGGGTTCTGCTGGCCCGGGGCATCGTTCTGCTGCTTCTGCTGCCCGCTCTGCGGTGGCTTCTGCTGATCCTGGCCTTTGCCACCGGACTGCCTGCGCTTGCGCGCGGCATCGACCACGGCACGGTTGGCGACCGCATCGGCCATGCCGGGATGCAACGCCAGCGCGCGGTCGTAGGCGGCGATCGCTTCGTCGTAGTTGCCTTCGCGTGCCAGCGTGTTGCCCAGGTTGTACCAACCGGCATCGTTGTCGATGCCTTCGAAGCGTTTGCGTGCAGTGGTGAAGTCGCCGTTGCGGTAAGCCTGGACCCCCTCGGCCAGGCGCTGATGCTGCGCCTGGTCGCTACGCTTCCACAGCGTGCCCTGCGCGGGTTGCGAGGCCTGCGTCGCAGGTGCCTGCGCCTGCGCGTCATTCATCCATGGCACGAGGCCGACCGCGAGCACCGCCGCCAGCAGCGCACGACGGCGGAAGGCCAGCAATGCCAGCAGCATCACCGGCGGCAGCAGCCAGAAGCCTTCGTCACGCCACTGCTTGCCTTCGCCCGGCCGCTGCGCCGCCGTGCCTTCGCGCGCGTCGAGTACACCGAGCGCACGCAGATCGCTGTCATCGGCGGAGATGCGTGCATAGCGGCCGCCGCCTGCAGTGGCCACCGCGCGCAGGCTGCCCTCATCCAGCGCAGCCTGGCGGATCTGCCCGCTGCCATCGCGGTAGGCCGCACCGGCAGGCGTGCCCAGGCCCAGCACCGACACCTGCAGGCCCAGGCTGCGTGCCTGCGCTGCCGCCAGTGCAGCTTCACCATCCGCCTGGTCGCTGACCAGCAGGATCTGCCCCTGCAGCGCACCAATCTGCCGCATCAGCCGTGTTGCCCAGTCGATGCCGCGGTCGGCACGCTGGCCATCGCGCGGCATCACGTCCGGCGACAGCGCATCCAGATACAGCGCGACGTTGCTGCCGTCGTCGGTCAGCGGCGCCACGGTGTAGGCATCATCGGCATACACCACCAGGCCCACCTGCCCGCCCTGGCGCGCGCGCAGCAGCTGGCCCACTTTCGCGCGCGCCTGCAGCAGGCGCGACGGTGGCAGATCGGTTGCGCTGATCCGGCTGGACAGGTCCAGTACCACCAGCAGCGGTGCGCTGGCCTGGAACATCGGCTGCGCCTGCTGCCGCCAGCTCGGCCCGGCCATCGCCAGCGATGCCAGTGTCCAGCCCAGCAGCAGCGCCCATGGCAGGCGCACGCGACGCTTCGCACCGGCGGCCAGCAGATGTGGCAACAGATGTGCATCCACGGCCTGCCGCCACGCATCACTGCGTCGCTGCCGGTACAGCGCCAACGCGATGATCAGCGGCAGCGCCAGCAGCGCCCACAACCACTCGGGCCGCAGGAAGTGCAGCGCGTTCCAGTCGGGAAGATTCGAAGCAAACGCGATCATCGGCGACGCTCCGGCCACAGCCAGGCCAATGCGCCCAGCAGCAATGCCAGGCCCAACGGCCACGCATAGCGTTCCTCGCGAGGGCGCAGGCTCGGGCCCTTTGCGGCCACTGGCTCCAGGCGATCGAGCTCGGCGTAGATCCCGGCCAGCTGCGCGGTATCACGCGCGCGGAAGAACTGGCCGCCGGTCATGCTGGCGATCCTCTTCAGAGTGGCCTCATCGACCGGATCCTGGTCGGTGGAAATCGGAATGCCGAACAACCGCATGCTGCCATCGCCGCCAAACGCAACCGTGTGGATGCGCACGCCTTCGGCGCGTGCGACTTCCGCGGCGCGCAGCGGTTCCAGCACACCGGCATTGCTGACACCATCGGTCAGCAGGATCAGCACGCGCTGTCCCTCCGGCTGGGTGCGCAGGCGCTTGACCGCCAGGCCGATGGCATCCCCGATGGCGGTCTCGCGCCCGGCCAGGCCGACCACGCTGTCGCGCAGCTGGTCGCGCACGCTGGCCAGGTCCGCAGTCAGCGGCGTGAGTGTGTAGGCGCGGTCGCCGAAGATCAGCAGGCCGACGCGGTCGCCCGCACGACGATCCAGGAAGTCGGCAAGCACGGCCTTGGCTGCGGTCAGGCGATCGACCGCCTGGTCGCCCAGCACCATGTCGCCCTCGCCCATGCTTCCGGACACGTCCATCGCCAACATCATCTGTCGGCCCTCCTGCGGGGGCGTGATGGCGTCGCCCAGCTGCTGCGGTCGCGCCAGCGCGATGCACAGTGCACACCACCCCAGCCACAGCAGCAGCGTGCGCAGCCACGACACGTCGACGCGGCCACCACCGGACAGCGCTTCCAGCTCGGCGGCAGCGTAGGGGACGCGTAGTGCAGCACCCGGCGCTGCACGGCGCTTCCACCAGCGCATCAGCAGCGGCATCGGGAGGGCCAGCAGGGCCAACGGCCACGCCAGCTGCAGGTCCGGCCATGGCCAGTAACTTGCCAGCAGGTTCATCGGCGGCGCTCCAGCAGCATCGCCAGGTAGCGTTCGCGGGCCCAGCTGCGTATGGCCGCCACGTCGCGGTTGTCGACGCGCGGGCGATAGGCGCCTTCGGCCAACAGGCTGCGGTGGTCATCGGCCAGCGTGCGCTGCGGGTCGAGGCGTTGCCACCAGGCGTCATCGCGCAGCGATTCACTGCCCGGCCGTGCATGGCGTGCGGCACGGCGCAGCAGTCCGGCGATGGCCGCCAGTTCGGCCGCAGCGTCGGGGGCGGTTGCCAGTTCCTGATCGAACAGCTGCAACCAGCGCTCGCGACGGCGGCGACGTCGCCACATCACCACGGCGATCACCAGCAGCACCAGCACGACCACCGCGCCGATCATCAGGTAACCGGGGGCTGGCGGCCACCATGACGGTGCCGGCGGCAGCTGCACATCGCGCAACGGCAGCGCGGCGCTCATGCCGGCACCTCGGTCGGCGACGGCGCCAGCCAGGCGTCGCTGGGCGCATCGGAGGACAGCACCTGCACGTCGACGCGGCGCGCGCCGAGCTGGTGCCGCAGCTCCTGCAGCGGCTCGACAAAATGCGCCTGCCAGTGCGCCTGCACTTCGCTGCGGCGCAGGTCGAGACCGATGCGCTGCTGCGCGGTCTGGAACTGCAACGCCGCCGACGGTGGCCGCAGCTCCAGTGGATCGACCAGCAGCACCAGGCTGAGGTCGTGATGCTGGGCCAGCGCGCTCCAGCGCGCGGGCGGAATGCGGATGGCCTGCTGCGGATCGGCCAGCACCAGCATGCGCGCGCCTGGGCGCAGCACGCGGCCGGCATGATCCAGCGCGCGCTCCAGGCCCAGATCATCGGCCGGCGGCTGTGCGTACCAGCGGGTCAGCGCGTCGAGCACGCGCAGCACTCCGCGTGGCCCACCTGCGGGGGTGATCGGCGCTTCGCGGTCGCTGCCACGCAATGCGCCCACGCGGTCGCCACGGCGCTGCGCCGACCACGCGGCGACAGCACCCGCGCGTGCGGCCTGCACCGATTTGAAGCGCACGCGGGTACCGAAGTACAGCGCCGGCGACGTGTCGGCCACGATCAGGCTGACCCGCTCACGCTCGGCCTGGAACAGTTTGGTATGGGCGCGGCCGGTGCGCGCCGTCACGCGCCAATCGATGTGGCGCGCGTCGTCGCCGGCCACGTATTCGCGCGACTCGGCGTACTCCATGCCGCGGCCGCGCAGCGGGGATGGTGCCTGGCCCGCGTTGCCGGTGCGGCCACGGCGCGGCGGCGGCGGACGCTGTGCCAGCCGACGCAGCGCGACCAGTTCGGCCAGCTGCGGGCGCAGCCCGTCACCTTCGAGCGCAGACGGTGCCTGTTCCAGGGATCGATCGGTCATGCGCAGGCTCAGGGTGCCGGCACCCGGGCCAGCAGCTCCTGCACCAGGCGCTCGCCGTCCCAGCCTTCGGCGGTGGCTTCATAGCTGGGCAGCACGCGATGGCGCAGCACATCAGCGGCCACCGCACGCACGTCATCGGGGGTGACGAAGTCGCGGCCGGCCAGCCAGGCGCGCGCACGGGCACAGCGCTCCAGTGCGATGGATCCGCGCGGGCTTGCCCCCCATGCGATGCGGCGGCCGAGGCCGGCGTCGTAGCGCGATGGATCGCGCGAGGCCAGCACCAGTTCGATCAGGTAGCGCTCCAGTGCCGGTGCCATGTGCAGGTCCAGCACTTCGCGGCGGGCGTCGAACACGTCCTGCATCGGCATCTTGTCCGGCGCCGGCGCGGCCTCACCCAATGCGCCACGGGCACGCTCACGGGCCAGCCGCAGGATCTCCGATTCGGCGGCCTGGTCCGGGTAACCGATGCGCACATGCATCAGGAAGCGGTCCAGCTGCGCTTCCGGCAGCGGGAAGGTACCTTCCTGCTCGATCGGGTTCTGCGTGGCCATCACCAGGAACAGCGGCGGCAGCGCATAGGTATGGCGGCCAACCGTGACCTGGCGCTCGCCCATGGCTTCCAGCAGCGCCGACTGCACCTTGGCCGGCGCACGGTTGATCTCGTCGGCCAGCAGGATCGGGTGGAAGATCGGGCCAGGCACGAACTCGAAGCGGCCCTCCTGGGGGCGCCAGATCTCGGTGCCGGTGAGGTCGGCCGGCAGCAGGTCGGGGGTGAACTGCACGCGGGCAAAGTCTGCTTCCAGGCGCGAGGCCAGTGCACGGATCGCCGTGGTCTTGGCCAGGCCCGGCGCGCCCTCCACCAGCAGGTGGCCGTCGGCCAGCAACGCGATCAGCAGGCGTTCGACCAGGGCCGCCTGGCCGACGATCTCGGTCGACAACGCATCGCGCAGCTGGGTGAATGCCGCATGCAGGCGTGAGGTTGCCGGCGCGGGCGGCGGCGAGACAGTTTCGGGCATCGGCGGTGGCAGGTTCATGGGGGCCTTTGACCGGCGCGGGACGGCACGGGTTCCCGACATCATCGCAGGGTGCCCTGCGATTGGCATCAAGAACGGCTGAACAGCGCATCCACGCAGGGCGTGGATCTACCGGCAGAAACGAGGAAGGGCCGCACAGGGCGGCCCTTCTTCGAAGACTTCGGAGCGATGGCTCAGTTCTGCTTGGCCACGCGCAGCACCTTCGGGGTGACGAACACCAGCAGTTCGGCCTTGTCCTTGTTGCGACCGCGCTTCTTGAACAGGTTGCCCAGGAACGGCACGTCGCCCAGGAACGGCACCTTGCTGATGCTGTTGCGATCGGTGAATTCGTAGACGCCACCGATCACCACGGTCTGCCCGTCCTCGACCAGCACCGCGGTATTGACTTCGCGGCGGTTGATCGACGGCACGGTACCGTAGCCCTCCAGCTGGATCAGCTGGTCGACTTCGTCCTTCTTCACCTGCATGTTGAGGAACACGCGGTTGTCGTTGGTGATGGTCGGAGTGACCTTCAGCTCCAGCACCACTTCCTTGAACTGCACGTTCGGCGTCGCCACGCCGCCAGCGGTACCACCACTGATGGTGACGTAACCGATCTCCTTGCCCTGCTTGATCATCGCTTCGCGCTGGTTGGTGGTGACCACGCGCGGGTTGGAGATCACCTCGCCTCGCGATTCCTGCTGCATGGCCGACAGCTCCACATCCAGCAGATAACCGGCATTGAGGATGGACAGTGCCAGCGAACCCGGGTTGCTGGCGGCGGCCACCGGCAGGTTCCAGTTCAGGCCACGGGTGATCGCCGAGCCGGACTTCACCGGCGGCGGGCCGACCCGGCCACCGGCTTCCCAGTCACGCTCGGCCTTGGCGTTGGCCAGGTCGGTCGTCACCTGCGACTCGCGGGTCTTGGCGTTGGCATCCAGGCTGCCGCTGAAGTACACGTTGTCGCGGCTGCCGCTGACACCGAACTTCGCACCCAGTTCGCGGGCGAAGGTATCGGTGGCGATGACGATGCGGCTTTCGATCAGCACCTGGTCGACCGGGCGGTCGATCACGTTGATCAGCTCGCGCATGCGCGCGATCTTCTTCGGGATGTCGCTGATCATCAGCGTGTTGGTGCGCTCGTCGGCCACGATGCGGCCGCGCGAGGACAGGAAGCCACTGTCTTCCTGCGACGAGCTGCCCGAACCACCGCCGCTGCCACCACCACCACTGCCACCGATGCCCTTGGCCTCGGTCAGCGCTTTGAAGATCTGCGTAGCGCTGTGGTAGTTGATCTGGATGTAGTCGGTCTGCAGGTCTTCGCGGTTCTCGATGGCGATGCGCGCGTCTTCCTTCTCCTGCTCGAACTTGGCCAGTTCGGCCTGCGGCGCCACCCAGATCACGCTGCCGTCGCGACGCTTGTCCAGGCCCTTGGCGCGCAGCACGATGTCCAGCGCCTGGTCCCACGGCACATTGACCAGGCGCAGGGTCACATTGCCCTGCACCGAGTCGGACGCAACCACGTTCAGGTTGGACTCCTCGGCGATCAACTGCAGCACGGTGCGCACCGGCACGTCCTGGAAGTTGAAGGTCACCGGCTTGCCGGTGAAACCGCGCTGGCCGACGGCCTTGGCCGCCTGGGTGACGCTGCCGGCAGTGACCGCGCCGACGGCGGCCGGGGCCTGCCGCGGGCTGATCTCGACCACGTACTCATTGCCGCTCTGGTAGGCCAGCGACTCCACTGCACCGCCGGTGCTCAGCACCAGCTGGGTGCCGGCACCGGACGGCTTGGCGTCGATGCGCTGTACCGGCGTGGCGAAGTCGGTGACGTTCATCGGCTTCTGCAGGTTGGCCGGCAGTCGGGCATTGCCGACGTCGACCACGACGCTGTTGCCCTGCGTGCGCAGGTCAGGGATCGCGCCCTGCCCGTCGAACTGCACGATCAGGCGCCCGGCGCCGTCATCGCCACGCTTGAAATCGATCTTGGCCACCGACAGGCCTGCCGGCGCAGCGGCCGGTGCCACGGTGGCGCCCACCGGCTTTTCCGCCGGTGCGGCAGCCAGCGCCGGAGCGCAGGCCAGCATCAGCGCGACTCCCAGCGCGCTGACACGGTTCAAGGTAGAGCGCCGGATGGGACGCAGCCCCTTGGCTTGGTGAAAGGTCATCGTGCTATCCCCAGTAAACGATCATTGATCTTCAAGCGAGAGCGTTGCCGGCCGTTCCAGCCAGCCACCCGCGCCATCCGGCACCAGTTCGATCAGCTCCACGCGGTCTTCGAAGACCGCCGTGACCCGCCCGTCGCTCTGCCCCAGGTAACCGCCCGGGCGAACCCGGTAGGTGACCTTGTCCGGCCCCATCACCAGCGCCACGGTGCCTGCACCGGTACCGATGGTGCCGACCATGTCCAGCGCATCCAGCGGGAAGCCTTCCAACGGCTCCTTGCGCCGGTTCGGGTCCGGTCGCAATCCGCCGTTCCCCTGCTGCGGATTGGTCCAGGCATCGGTGAACGGATCGCGCATGCCCTGCGCGGAGTATTCAAAGGTCTCGAACTGCTGCATCACCGGCAGCGGCTCCAGCGGTTGCGCCGGTCGCGCGCGCTCGCCTTCCACCCACTTCTCAAGGTTCGGTGCGTCGCCGGGCGTGCTGGTCACGCCACGGCCGCAACCGGCCAGCAGCAGTACAGCCAGCACCATCGCACCACGTACGGTCTGCGCGCGCATCACTTCTTGCCCTCCTTGCCAGCGTCGGCCGCCTGCTGCGCCTGCACTTCGGTCTCGTCCAGGTAACGGTAGGTCTTGACCGTACCGGACAGTTCCAGTGCACCGCTGCGGACGTTGCCGCCGGTCTTTTCCTTGGGCTTGAGGTTGATGTCATGCATGGTCAGGATCACCACCCGCGGCAACGAGGCCACGCCACTGACGAATGCGCCGAACTGGTGGTAACTGCCCACCATGCGCAGCTTGATCGGCTTCTCGGCGTAGAACTCCTTGATCTGCTCCTGCTCCGGCTCAAACAGCTCGTTGGTCAGGCCGCTGGACAGCGCGGTCTGCGAGATGTCGATGATCAGGTCGGGCATTTCGGTCTTGCTCGGCAGCTGCCGCAGCATCTGCTGCAGCACCTGCTCCATCTGCGCCAGCTGCTGCTTCAGCGGCCCCAGGTTCACCGCGCGTTCCTGCTGCTTGGTGAACTCGGCGCGCAGCTCGACTTCCTTCGATTCCAGGCCGGCCAGTTCTTCGCGCTTGCCGCTGATCAGCAGCATCCACGCCACGAACATGATGACCAGCGCCAGCAACGAGCAGAAGACGATCTTGGCCTTCTGCGGCCAGTTGCCGATGTCGTTGAAATCCAGGTTCTTGATGTCGATCTTCTGGCTCATGCGCGGTCCCCCTGCAGCAGCGCATTGAAGGCCTGCGGCGGCTGCGCCAGGCGGCTGCCCTCAGGCTTCGGGGCGGGTGCCGGGGCCGGCGCGGCGGCCGGAGCGGCCGGTTGGTTCGGCTTGGCCGGCGGTGCAGCGGCCGGTGCAGCGGGAGCCGCTGCCGGCTGGCCCGCTGCCGGAGCCGCAGGCGTCGCGGCACCCGGACCTGCGGCCAACGGAGCCACCGGTGCGGGCGCAGCCGTCGCCACCGACCCATCGGCGTTCAGGCCCGGCGTCGCCGAGACCTCTTCGCTCTGTGCCGGCAGTTTCACCTTGACCACGAACACGTAGGGCAGCGCCTTGATGTCGGCCAGCGGACCGACCTTGCCATCCTTGTCCTTCTCCGGGTCACGCGCTTCGATGATCGACAGCTCCGGATTGGTCATCCAGCCGGAGGTCTCCAGGTTGCGCATGTAGGCCGAAACGCGGGCGTTGGACTGGGTGCGGCCTTCCAGCGTCAGCACATCCCCTTCCTGCTTCAGCGCGGTCAGCACCACGCCATCGGGAATGGTGCGTACCAGCGCGTCGAACAGGTGGACCATCTGCGAGCGCTTGGCCTGCAGTTCCTCGATCACCTTCTTGCGGGCCAGCAGGCGTTCCTTCTGCGCGTCGAGGCGATCGATCTCCTTGTTCTGTTCCTTGACCTTCTCGATCTCGGCTTCCAGATAGGCGTTGCGGTCCATCTGGCCGCTCACCTGGCGGTCGTAATAGAACCAGATCATCAGCGACAACAGCAGGCCACCGACAGCGGCCATGCCCAGCATTGCGTAGAACTCGCGCTGGCGTTGCTTGCGCCGCTCGGCGCGCCAGGGCAATAGATTGATGCGTGCCATCAGTCGAAGCTCCTCAGCGCCAGACCGGTCGCGATCATCAGCGCGGGGGCATCCTGGGCCAACGCATGCGCGTTCACCTTCGGCCCCAGGGTCATCTGCGCCAGCGGGTTGGCGACCACGGTCGGCACGCCCAGCTGTTCCTCGACCATCTCCGGCAGGCCACCGAGCACGGCGCAGCCGCCGGCCAGCACGATGTGATCGACGCGGTTGAATTCGCTGCCTGCATAGAAGAACTGCAGCAGGCGGCTGATCTGCTGGACCGTGGCTTCCTTGAACGGCTCCAGCACCTCCATCTCGTAGCTTTCCGGCAGGCCGCCCTGGCGCTTGGCCAGCCCGGCTTCCTCGTAGCTCAGGCCATAGCGGCGCATGATCTCGTCGGTCAGCTGCTTGCCACCGAACACCTGCTCGCGGCTGTAAAGGCTACGACCGCCGCGCAGGACATTGAGGGTGGTCATGGTGGCGCCGATGTCGACCAGCGCAACCACGCCGTCGATGGACACCGGCAGCTCGCTGGCGACCAGGGCGTAGGCGTTCTCGACCGCGAAGGCCTCCACGTCCATCACCTTGGCCTGCAGGCCACCGAGCTCCAGCGCGGACTGGCGCAGCTCGACATTCTCCGAACGCGACGCGGCCAGCAGCACCTGGACCATCTCCGGGTTGTTCGGGATCGACCCGATCACCTCGAAGTCCAGGTTCACTTCCTCGATCGGATACGGAATGTAGTTGACCGCTTCCAGCTCGATCTGGGCTTCCATGTCGTTTTCGTCGAGATCGGCCGGCATCGGGATCACCTTGGTGATCACCGCCGACCCCGCGACGGCGGCAGCGGCCAACTTGGCCTTGCTGCCTGAACGGTTCATCGCCCGGCGGATGGCCTCACCGACGGCCTCCACTTCGACGATGTTCTTCTCCACCACCGCATTCGGCGGAAGAGGTTCCACAGCGTAATGTTCCACGCGGAAACGATTGCCGCTGCGGGACAGCTGCAAAAGCTTTACCGCAGTCGAACTGATGTCGACGCCTACAAGCGGCGACTGACTTTTTGGGATGAGCCCCACGGTTTCTCCCCTGCCGACGGGCACTTGGACGCAAGACCTGCGTCCGAGCATTAATAACGTATTCTTAGCAAATGGCAACGGCCCTGCTGTGAAATCCCTCACGGATTCACCATGCAGCCCCTGACTGTTCCCCTTGCGCTCCCCGGTGCCGACCCCAGCCGCCACCTTGCGTAATCTATACTCTGCGACCACGAAATTCGCAATCGGAATCTGAACCCGATGACTCGACTCCGCCGCTGGCTGCGCTGGATCTTCCTGATTGTCCTGGTCCTGGCGCTGATCGGCGCGGCCGCCGTGGGCGGTCTGTACTATGCCGTTTCCTCCAAGCTTCCCGACGTGCAGACCCTGCGCGACGTGGAAATGCAGGAGCCGATGTACGTCTACGCTGCCGACGGCAAGCTGATGGCGGTGTTCGGCGAGACCCGGCGCACCCCGGTCACCATGAAGGACGTGCCCGAGCGGCTGAAGCAGGCCTTCCTGGCCACCGAGGACGCCCGCTTCTACGAACATGGCGGCGTGGACTACATGGGCATCGGCCGTGCGGTCTGGCTGCTGGCCACCACCAACGACAAGCGCGTGCCGGGTGGCTCCACCATCACCCAGCAGGTCGCCCGCCAGTTCTTCCTCAGCTCCGAGTACAGCTACACCCGCAAGCTGGCCGAGATCCTGCTGGCGCGCAAGATCGAGTCCGAGCTGAGCAAGGACGAGATCTTCGAGCTGTACCTGAACAAGAGTTTCTTCGGCAACCGCGCCTACGGCGTGGCCGCCGCCGCCGAGTTCTACTACGGCAAGAAGCTGAACGAGCTGGACCTGGACGAGATGGCCTCGCTGGCCGGTATCCCCAAGTTCCCGTCGTCGGGCAACCCGATCTCCAACCCGGAACGTGCCCGCCAGCGCCGCGACAATTACGTGCTGCAGCGCATGGCCGACCTGAAGTTCGTCAGCCAGGCCGAAGCCGACGCGGCCAAGGCCGTGCCGATGCACGCCACCGCGCATGAGCCGCCGGTGCAGGTCGATGCACCCTACGTGGCCGAGCTGGTGCGCCAGGAAATGATCGCCCGCTTCGGCGGCGACGTGGTCAACAAGGGCTACCACGTCACCACCACGATCGACTCCACCCTGCAGACCGCCGCCAACCTGGCCGTCCGTGATGGCCTGCTGCTGTACGACCACCGCCACGGCTGGCACGGCGTGGAGAAGCAGGTGCAGCTGGGCGCCGGCGACGATACCGCCGCGCTGGCCGAGCACCTGCGCGGCATGTACGGCCAGGCCGGCCTGCTGCCGGCAATCGTCGCCAGCACCGCTGCCGATGGCAGCGCCACGGTGGTGCTGGCCAACCGCACCGAGATCGTGCTGCCGGCCGGTGCCGCCAAGTGGACCAACAAGACCCCGGGCAAGCTGGTGCAGCGCGGCGACATCGTGCGCGTACGCGCCGGTGCCAAGGAAGGGGAGTGGCTGCTGGACCAGATCCCGCGCGGCCAGTCCGCACTGGTCTCGCTGGATGCCCACAGCGGCGCGCTGAAGGCGCTGGTGGGTGGCTTCAGCTTCTCCGGCAACAAGTTCAACCGCGCCACCCAGGCCCGCCGCCAGCCGGGTTCGAGCTTCAAGCCGTTCGTCTACGCGGCCGCTTTCGACAAGGGCTACAACCCAGCCTCGATCGTGCTCGACGCCCCGGTCGTGTTCCGCGATCGCCGCGGCAAGACCTGGGCCCCGCAGAACGACGGCGGCGGCTTCCGCGGCCCGATGCGCCTGCGTGAAGCGCTGGTGCAGTCGCGCAACCTGGTCTCGGTGCGCCTGCTCGATGGCATGGGCGTGGACTATGCGCGCAAGTACATCAGCGAATTTGGCTTCGCCGAATCGGAGCTTCCGCCGAACCTGTCGATGTCGCTGGGTACTGCCTCGCTGACCCCGCTGTCGGTGGCGCGTGGCTACGCGGTGTTCGCCAATGGCGGTTCGCGCGTGGATACCTGGCTGATCGACCAGGTCAATGACCGCGACGGCAACCTGGTGTTCAAGGAAAACCCGGCGCTGGCCTGCCGCGACTGCGCCGGCAGCAGCGATCAGCCGGTCAACCAGGTGGTGGATGGCTTCAACTTCGGCGCCCCGGCCCCGAAGGTGGACCCGGCCGCTGCGGCCAAGGCCGAAGCCAAGACCGAGACCCCGGCCGCGCCGGCCAACCCGGATGCCCGCACCGCCCCGCGCGCGATCGACGCCCGCACCGCCTACCAGTTGGTGTCGATGATGCGCGACGTGGTCCAGCGCGGTACCGGTGTGCAGGCCAAGGTGCTCGGCCGCGAGGACGTGGGCGGCAAGACCGGCTCCACCAACGACCATCGTGACGCCTGGTTCTCCGGCTTCGGCGGCCCGTACGTGACCACCGTGTGGGTGGGCCGCGACGACTTCCGCTCGCTGGGTTACCGCGAGTACGGTGGCAAGGCGGCGCTGCCGATCTGGATCGACTACATGCGCACCGCGCTGAAGGACACCCCGATCGCGCAGAACGAGCCGCCCAGCGGCATGGTCCAGGCCACGCTCAACGGCGCGACCGAGTGGGTGAAGGTGGAAGACATGGATCGCCTGACCGACTACGACCTGAACCTCAATACGCCACAGGCCGACGCCGCCGCGTTCGATATCTTCTGAGGAAGGGTGCAGTGGGTGCCAACCGTGGGGTTGGCACCGATGCGGCTGTGGGGCCGAGCCCATGCTCGGCTCAGGGCCCCCGCGTAGAGCAGCCGAGCGTGGGCTCGGCTCTACATCCCCTCCGTGAAATACCTACGCGGATGTCACATCCGTGCGCTAGTCTGTAGCCAGGTCGCAACAGGAGTCATCGCATGCATCGCGCCCGTCAGCATGCTGCCAGCCAGACCCGCGAGCGGCGCCACCGCCTCGCCCACGAAGCCGCCCGCCTGATGGCCGAAGGCGGCATCCGCGACTATCACCAGGCCAAGTTGAAGGCCGCCAGCCGGCTCGGCATCCACGACGATGCCTCCCTGCCCCGCAACACCGAGATCGAAGACGCCTTGCGCGAATACCAGCGGCTGTTCGCCGGGCCCCAGCACGGCAATGAACTGCAGCGCCGCCGCGAGGCCGCGATGCGCGCGCTGGAGTTCCTGCACGGCTTCGCCCCACGGCTGGCCGGCCCGGTGCTGGAAGGCACCGCCGATGCCAACAGCCCGGTGCAGCTGCACCTGCACAGCGACGACCCGGAAGCCGTGCATCGCTTCCTGGACGAGCACGGCATTCCCGCTGAATCGCGGACGCGCCGCCTGCGCATGGACCGCGAGCGCAGCCTGGACGTGCCGGTGTGGGTGTTCAGTGCCGAGGAGCTGACCTTTGACCTGGCCGTGCTGCCATACGATGCGCTGCGCCAGGCGCCGCTGTCGCCGGTGGATGAGAAACCGATGCGGCGCGCGTCTGTCGCACAGCTGCGGCAGCTGCTGGCCGAAGCGGAGATCACCGCGTATATCGGCGGGTGACGGTTGCGCCGGCCTTGGATGGTTCCGGCCTTGGATGGTTCCGGCCTTGGTAGGTGCGGACCGTTGGTCCGCACTGTGCATCAGGCGTGCGGACACCTGGCCCAAGAGCAGCCGAGCATGGCTCGGCTCTACAGAAGACGCGCTACCTGCTTCCTTCTTCTGGTGGGTGCGGACCGTTGGTCCGCACGGTGCATCAGGCATCCGGACACCTGGCCCAAGAGCAGCCGAGCATGGCTCGGCTCTACAGAAAGCGCGCTACCTGCTTCATTCTTCTGGTGGGTGCGGACCGTTGGTCCGCACGGTGCATCAGGCGTGCGGACACCTGGCCTAAGAGCAGCCGAGCATGGCTCGGCTCTACAGAAAGCGCGCTACCTGCTTCCTTCTTCTGGTGGGTGCGGACCGTTGGTCCGCACGGTGCATCAGGCATCCGGACACCTGGCCCAAGAGCAGCCGAGCATGGCTCGGCTATACAGAAGACGCGTTGCCTGCTTCCTTCTTCTGGCAGGTGCGGACCGTTGGTCCGCACGATGCATCAGGCATCCGGACACCTGGCCCAAGAGCAGCCGAGCATGGCTCGGCTCTACAGAAAGCGCGCTACCTGCTTCCTTCTTCTTGTGGGTGCGGACCGTTGGTCCGCACGGTGCATCAGGCATCCGGACACCTGACCGAAGAGCAGCCGAGCATGGCTCGGCTCTACAGGAGGTGCGTTGCCCTACCAGACATCATGGTGCTGCTCCTCCGTCTCATCGCCAAGCAGGCGCATCAGCCAAGGAGCTCCCACCCGCTGCGGGTACGCCATCATCATCCGCGCGTGCATGTTCTGCAGATCGCCCAGCAACCAGGTCTGGTTGTAGACATCGCCGAACGGGTCCGACCACGCCGTCTGGATCCGCGCGCGCTCACCGCCGTTGAGGTTGGGCATCCTGTCCAGCGGCACCTCCAGCACCGGCTCCAGCGCCCGGTTGATGGCCGCGTTCTCCGCCTCCGCCGCACGCATGAGCTCCAGCCGATGGCTCACCTGCCAGCACGGGAAAGGGAAGCAGCTTCCCGTGGCATCGATGTACGCCGCGATGTCGGCCAGCATGTGGGCCTTCAGCTGCCACACCATCGCACTTTCCAGCAGCTGCCGCACCCGCAGTGTGCGCAGCGTGCCGGCACGGACATCCTCCGGGGTGGTGAACGGCTCGCCCGGCGTGGGGCCGCCATGCCGCACCAGCACGATGCGGTGGATCGCCTCCTGGGTGATGTTCTCCACGCGCAGCGCGGCGGCCTCCGGATGCACGCGCGGCGGCGGCACACTCGATACCCGCCAGGTGTACCAGGCCGCCAAGCCCATGCCCGCCACGCACAGCAGGGCGAACAGCAGCCAGCGGTCCAGATTGCGGGTGTAGTAGTAATACCGCGCCCGCCAAAGGTAGAACGTGCGGTAGCTGATGAACCGGCTTACCCATCGATACATTGCCATCTCCTCGGCAAGGACCCCGGCGCGGCGGGGCGGATTACGCGCGTCACGCCGGGGCTCCATCGCTTACCAGCCGATGCCGACGCCGACGCCCATGCTGCGCTCACCGCTGTTGGTGAACGCCCCATTGAGGCTGAAGGTGGCCGAGCCCTTCTCGTTGAGCACGCGCTGGTAGCCCACCGCCATCGCCGACTCACCCTCGCTGTAGCCCACGCCCGCACCCAGGCGGTTGTAGGTGGCCAGGCCCGCGGTGTTCATCGCCATCGCGGTCTGTGCGCTGCTCATCGCCGCCATGCGGTTGAAGCGCTTGTCCATCTTGTCCAGGCGACGTTCGAAGTTGCTGATCGCGCCATCGGTATACTCGTTGGCGCGTGCCAGCATCTTCTCCAGTTCAGCGGTGTCGACCTGCGGCTTGGGCGTGTCGTCCTTCTTCGACTTCGGCTGCGGCGCGGGCTTCTCACCTTCGCCGGCCGACGCCACCTGCTGGCCGCCTTCGGCCTGCGGCACCGGCGCTTCCGGTTCGGGCACTGAAGCCACCGCCATTGCCTGCGGCTGCGGCGCATCGATGCGCTCTTCCAGGCCATCGATACGGCCGTTGAGCTGCTGCTGCATCGAATGCAGCTGGCCACCATTGACCGCATCGCGGCTGCCGGCGGCAATCAGGCCATTGGCCACGTTGGAGATGACCATGCCGTGGGTTCCGGCGAGGGTGAGCTGGTTGAGACCGTCGGCGCGGACCGAGGGCGTGTCCTGGAACACGCTGCGCAGCTGCGACTCGACGTGGTTTACGCGCGAGGTGGTGCTGACCACTGCGCCGTCGAGCGCTTCCAATGCACCATTGAGCGTGGGCTGGGACTGGCCCTGCACGGTGAAGCTGGGGCCGACGATGTTGCCGTTGGCATCGACTTCGCCGCCGAGCGCGGACAGCGCGCCGCGCAGCTGGCCGACGGTGGCGGCGTTGTGGTTGGCGGTGCCGTTGGCGATGTTTATGAGGCGGCGATAAGTAGTTGCACTTCCAAATGAAACCACTCCGGCCTCATTCGCCTGAGAGCCTTCGCCTATTGCCAGCGAACCATTCGCTCCTTTACCCACTTTTGCTCCAGCACCGATAGCAATGCCTCCTCGTGCACCACCTCCGGCAATGCCTACCTCCGCTCCAGTACCTAGCGCAAATCCGCTATCGGAATCCTCATGCACGACCGAAGCGCGACCAAGGGCTATGGAATTTCTGCCCAGTGCCTTCGCATGGGTTCCCACTGCAGTTCCTCCATCGTTGCCGGTCTTAGCGAAGTTCCCAATTGCAAGACCAACCGGTCCAGCCTGAGCAGGACCATAGCCTGGAGCGGCACCCACACTGACGTACTGGCTGATGCCTTCCATGGCCGAAACACGGCTGTTGGTCTCATAGAGCTGGCTGCCCCGCACAACATCCGAGCTGTCAGCCGACAGCTTAGCCTCGGCCACTCCAGTCAAACGCGCACCGCCAAAATCGATCGGGCCGCTCGTATCCAATCCACGCATGGCCCGCTCGCCCATCTCCCTCTCCTTGCGCATCGCCTCCAGATCATTTCGATTCTGCGAGATCTTCTGCTCCGCGGCGTACAGCTGATTGCCGGTTACGGCATCACGGCTTCCTGGCGCCACCCGACCGTCAGCCAGATTGGTCAACACCATGCCGTTCGCGCCACTCAGCGCGATCTGGCTCCTGCCATCGCCACGGGCCGAGGGTGAATCCTGGAAGATCGAGTTGAGCTGGCCTTCCACCATGTCCGCACGGCGGCCTGCGGTGGTGACAGCTCCATCGAGCGCCATCAGCGCGTCCTGCACGGTGTTCTGCGTACCACCCTGCACCGAATAGGTCGGGGCAATGATGTTGCCGTTGGCGTCCATCCCTGCGCTGCCACCGAGGGTGGCAAGGGAGTCCTTCAGCTGAGAGACGGTCGTGGCGTTGTGATCAGCGGTGCCGCGGGCAAGATTTGTAATTCGACGTTTGAGACTGTCATTGCCAACAGAAACAGTGTCGCTCTCAGCCACAACGGAACCAGCGCCGAGAGCAACGCCCCCATCTGCACCAGCCTCAACTTCCGAACCGGCGCCAATCGCAATTCCGTCAGTTGCAGCCACATAGGCGCCCGCGCCAAGTGCAAATCCGGCAACCGCTCCGGCTTCCACGCTGGCCGCGCGCCCAAGGGCAACGGAGTTCCTGGCGAGTGCGCCAGCGAATGCACCCAAGGCGACCCCTCCTTCGGAATCGACTGATGCCACAGCACCGTTGCCTATCGCCACCCCGAACTCACCGGCGCGTGCTGAGGCCGCACCAGCTTCATTGCCTGCCCCAAAGAGACGGCTCTTCTCCTCGAGCACTGCTATCTTCAGATTGGAAGAGAACAACTGCCCGCCGTTCACCGCATCACTGCTGCCCGCACCAACGTCTGCGTCGGCAATTCCAGTGATCTTACGATTAGTGCCCAAGCTGTTACGCACATCCAACACCGTTCCGCTGTTCTTCTCACCCAGACGGACATTGCCGTTGGCGGCGATCTGGCTGACCAGTCCTTCCAGAGCGGTGGTGCTGACCAGCGCCTTGGCAGCATCTGCCTTCGCAACCGTTGCATCCGCCTGCGCGGCCGTAGCCGCTTTCTCCACGGCAGCGACCTGCACGTTGGTGGCATTGAGCTGCTTGCCGTTCACAGCCTCGTTGCTGCTGTCATCCAAGTCGCCATCCGCCACACCGGCAACCTTTCGGCTGGCGTTGGCGCTGTTGCGCACGTCCAGTACGGTGCCGCTGTTCTTCCCGCCCAGGCGGACATTGCCGGTGGCGCCTGTCTGGGAGACCAGGCCGGCGAGCGCGGTCGTCTCGGTCAGCGCCTTGGCGGCGTCGGCCTTGGCCGCGTTGGCCGCCGTCTGCGCGCTCGTGGCCGTGCTCTGGGCAGCGGATAGGGCCTGGTTGGTCGCGAACAGCTGATTGCCGGTGATCGCGTCGGTGCTGCCATTGCTGACCACGCCATCGGCAATGTACTGGATCTTGCGCTTGAGCGTAGCGCTGCCCACCGAAACGGAGTTGACCGACGCCGTGACAGAGCCGGCACCCAGTGCCACCGCATTGTCATGGCGGGCGTTGGCCCGATCACCCAGTGCCACGGCACTGGTATTGGCCGATACCGCAAGATTGCCCAGCGCGGTGGCGAACTGCGCCTTGGCCTCGCTGCCACGCCCCAGCGCCGTGGACTGCTTTGCCGTGGCTTTGCTCAGGTACCCGATTGCAGTGGCATGTTCGGCGGCCGCATTGGCGTCACCGCCTACGGCAATGGAGAAGTTTCCGCTGGCAATGGCCCGGAATCCGGTCGCGACCGCGCCGTTCGCGCTGCGCGTGCTTGCACCGATGGAAACGCCGGCATTCTGGCCGGTCACTCGATTGCCCTCCGCATCGACGCCGGCCAGCGCATCGAATCCGAGTGCGACACTGCGGCCGTTGTAGGCCTTGGCATTGTTGCCGATGGCGGTGCTGATGCCGTAGCTGCCCGATTCTGCGACCGCGCCCTTGCCCAGTGCCAGGGTAGTGGCATCGATGCGATTGGTGGCGGACTGCGCAAGCGTCCGAACCGCTGTCAGATCATTCTTCATGGTGCCGACGTTTGCTTCGACCGCACCCAGCTTGCTGTTGGTCGCGTACAACTGTTTGCCCGTGACGGCGTCGGTACTGGCAGCGGTGATCCGCCCATCGGCTACGTTGACGATCCGCCGCTTCTCCTTGTCGCTGCCGACGGAGACGGTGTTCACTTCACTGGCAAGGGAATTTGCACCGATCGCCACTGAATTCTCGCTCTGCGAGAGCGATCCGCTACCGATGGCGATCGAGTTCTGCCGTGTGGCCGAGGCTTTGTTTCCGAACGCGGTAGAGCCGATGCCCTTGCCATAGGCGTTGGCACCGACCACCGTACTGTGCCCCAGCTGGGCACTGGCGTTGTAGCCCACGGCAACACTGTCTACGCCGTTGATGTTGGCCTTGTGGCCCAATGCCGCGTTGTAGTTGCCAATGATCTGGGCCTTGGGACCAAAGGCAGCGTTCCAGGAGCCGTCGTTGTACGAACCTCCCCCCATGATCAGATAGTCCTTGGAGGTGGAGATCTTTGCATTGGCAGAGGTTCTTCCATCCTCACTTTGTCCTGACATGGGCACGCAATAGACGTCCGCCTTGTCCCAATCGAAGGGCGAACATCCCCAGTACATGCTGCCCGCGTTCGCGGAAATGGAGCCGGCCGCAGACATCGATAGTGGAATGACTAGTAGCCGGAGTCTTCTCGGCGATGAGGAACACTGCCTTGCGACAGCCAGCTCGCTCGCTACCACCCAGCACTGGCGTGCAGCATTCCAGATACGTCGATAGATTCGATTCATGGTCTTTCTCCTTAACAGTCTGCGGAAAAGGCATCCCGCGCCAGGCGCGGGACGCAGGGAGGGGATCAACTGGACTGGATGGCCACGTCCTGGACATGCTCGCGATAGCCGTCCTGGCTGAGCCGGTAGCGCAGGCGCAGCGAATTGCCCGGCTGCGGTTGGAACGGCAGGGTGAAATCGGCGTCCGGGTACAGGCTGTGCGAGAGGTCGTGCGGCGTGCAGACGCCGGCGGCCGTACATTCGGCCGCATGGACGATGCCCACGCGCAGGGTGCCGCTGTTGTGCAGCGTGTTGCCGCGCACCTGCAGGTCGACCACGCCATCGGCGGGCACCACGTTCACCAGCGCGCCCCACACCAGGCTGACGCCGACGTCGGCGTGCGCAGCGTCGTCGCTGCTTTCCAGTTCAGTGCCTTCCGGGCCGCGCACACCTTCGAAGTACACGCGATA
This sequence comes from Stenotrophomonas sp. T8, assembly GCF_051853085.1. NCBI lineage: Bacteria > Pseudomonadati > Pseudomonadota > Gammaproteobacteria > Lysobacterales > Lysobacteraceae > Stenotrophomonas > Stenotrophomonas sp. T8. Next base: position 3,189,802 of record NZ_CP195329.1, read on the forward strand.
TGCGGTTTCCTTCTGCACCGGCTGCAGGGGGATCAGCCGGATCAGGCGATTGCCACCGCCTGACAGCGCGAACTTTCCGGGCGTGATGGCAATGGCCGAATCGGCAACCTCGATGTCCTGCTCCTGTTCGCGGGGCGTTGCCGGGTTGTCGATGCGGCGCAGGCTGGCCTGTACATACTGCGGGCGGGTGGACTGCGAGTAGACGCGTATCTGCGCACCCCGCTTGGCATCCATCGCGGTTCGCATGGGATGGATGGACAGGTTGGCGTGTGCTGATGGCGCAAGCAGCGCACTCAACGGCAGCATCCAGACGATCAGTTTGTTCATGGCAGGCTCCGTGTGGGATCAGGGTTTGGCGGTGGGTACGCGCAGTTCCACCGTCAGCTCGCCCTCGTAGAGACCGGGGCGCTTGCTGGCGATAGGGGTGGGAGGTGTCAGCAATGTCAGCGGCGTGGGCACGCAATAGACCGGCTGGCTGATGCCGGGCAGCATGACCAGGCGCAGTTCGGCGCTCTCGATGCCATGCAGCAGCTCTTCCACGCCATGCCGCATGCGGATATCGCGCCCGCCGTAGTTCAGGCTGACGTGGTAGTCCAGGCGCTGGCGGTCGTCGCTGCCACCATCGCGATGCCAGACCGCGAAGTCGCTGCCGGGTGGCGGGCGCGGCCCGCTGTCGCGCACGGTGACGCCGAGGAACTCGCTCTGCGAGCCGAGGCCGTCGTAGAGGCACATCTCCAGCTGCTTGCGGCCGCCTACCATCTGCTTGATGGGGTCGTAGCGCAGGTCCATGTTGACCAGCGGCGCAATGGTGTCGAAGGCCGGAAAGTAGATCGAGATCGCGTCGTAATCGGTGACGGTGAATGCAAGATCGAAGACATAGGTCGCCAACAGCGGACCGCCACGGGTTTGACGCAATTGGAGTTCAATCCGCCCTGCCCACGCCCCTGCAACCAAGCGCTTCAGTTCAGAGCTCCGAATGGCAAGAGAGACACCTATTCCGCCGGATATCAGCGGTCGGCATACATCTGGTACAGATGACCAGATCGGATAGATCAGTGAGCCCCAGTGATCCGAAGAGCAGTTAGGGCCATTCAACGGCCTCTTGATGTAGCCGAGTGCATGAATCTCCGTGCGAAGTCCAGTTCGCTGATCAGTCATGTAAAACCAAACGGGGAGCGCATTGCCACGTGCTTCCGGATTTCCAATCACTGGACAGCGTCCGCGGGATGCATCGGTATCGGACAGGCAGACAAGGTGAGAAACTTCATAAGGGGAATCTGGACCTTCCTGAAAGGCCAACAATGTCATCGGCGACCAGAGCACGACTTCGGCTGGGACAGCTGATCGGTCCCAGCTTTCGGTGACTCGACGGGTCTCATCTGTCGGATGTATTTCCGGAAACTTCTGCGCCCACGCTCGTGGCATCAGCACGGCCAGCGCGCACACCAGCATCAACACGAACAACACACGCCGGCTCATGGCGTTCCTCCTGCAGCAGCGGTCTGGGGTGTGGCGGCAATCAGCGCGCGTTCCTGCAGCAGCCGGGTGACGCGGGCCTGCTGGCGGATCTCCGCCGGCAGCTGGGCCACGGCCAGCGGTTCGCAATGCACGGCACCGACCAGCAGCACCACCTGGCGGCGCTCGCGCACCTGCAGCGGGCAGTGCAGCAGGCGGTCGTCCTGCAGCAGGTAGAGCGTTGTCTCGCGACGCGGGAAGTCGGCGACGAAGCCGCCGTTGGCGCTGGTGCCGGGCACCGGCGCGTTGAGGATGCGGGCGCCGCCCAGCGGCGCGCCGGCAAGCGTGCGGGCGGTGCCGATGAAGGTGTAGGTCACTTCGATCGGCACCGGCATGCGCATCAGCCGCCCCGGGGCCAGGAACATCGGGCGCGCACCGCCTACGCCGCTCACGCGGATGGCGGCCATGCTGGTATCGATGCCGGCGTCCTGCAGTTCGGCACGGTGCGACTGGTAGGCGGTCAACGGCAGCAGCCGGCGCTCGCCGATCTGCAGCCGTTGCCGGCCTGCGCCGCTCACCTGCAGTTCGGCCGCCACGCCCTGCAGGTCCAGATCATCGGTGGCGGCTACCTGTACCGCCAGCCCAGCATCGGCGCCGGTGCCTGCGCCCCAGTAGGCCCCCCGCCGGCCCAGCGCGAAGGCGGAGCTGTGCGTGCCGCTGTAAGCGGTCTCGCTGCGGCCATGCTGCTGGTAGTACGCCACGGTGGCGCCGGTCTGTCCGTAGCGGTTCTGCAGCTGCCCGCCCAGCGATGCGCTGTAGCGGTCGTTGTTGTTGGCGCGCAGCTCGGAGGTCAGCTCACGCAACTGCGCGTCCACCTCCTGGCGATAGCTCTGGCCGACGCTGTAGTTGATCTCCGGCCGCTGGTGCTGCGGCTGGCGCATGTCCACCGCGTAGCGGCGCTGGCCGTTGCCAACATGGCTGCGTTGCAGGCGGGTGAAGCTGACGTTGAGGTAGATGCCACGGTCGCGCGTGCGGGTGTCACGGGCACTGTCGTGGCTGTGCTGCTGCCACAGGCCCAGCCGCGTGGAGACGCTGAAATCCTGCCAACGATGGCTGCGGCTGAAGCTGGCCTGCCAGGTGCGGCTGAGCTGCGGCTCACGGTGCGGTTGCAGCGGTTGCGGCGGCAGGAACGGATCCAGTGGCGCCAACGGATCATCGTCACCGGGACGGCTCCAACCGGTGCGCCAGGTCTGGCGCCGGGTGTACCCCAGGTACGCCGTACCACCGGCGATCGGCAGCGAGACCGATCCGCTGAGCGAGTTGGTGCAGCCCAGGCGGTCCCGTGCATCGGCCTCGAACTGGCAGGCCTTGCCGCGCATGCGCTGCTGGTAGATGTTCCAGGAGGCCTTGCGCCGGTATGACAGCTGATGCTGCTGGCCGTGGCTGCCATCGCTGCCGCGCATGCCGCTGAACGTTGCGCGCATCTCCTGCGTGGCCAGCACGCGGCGCAGGTCGATCCGCAGTTCGCCATAGCTGTGCCCGCCCAGGTGGGCGACGCCCGCAGTGGCCGCCAGATCGCGAGCCAATGGCACGCGCGTGCCGGCCACCGTTACCTGCTCACCATCGAAGCGGTCGCTGCGGCGCTCGTTGCGGCGGCCACCCTGCACGAACCACTGCCATTGGCTGTCGGTCCAATCGCCGCCCTTGTCAAAGGGGGCCTCTTCGGTACGCACCAGCACGCCATCCTCGTAGATGCGCATGCGCACCAGGTAGCTGCCGAACGGGAAGTTGCGGGTATCGATCTGGTTGATGCCGGCCTGCAGGTAGTAGGTCTGCAGCAGGCGCTCGCCGTCGAACACGTCCACGCGCGCATCGCGGGCGAGCAGGACCGTCAGTGGCGAGGCCTGCACGGCAGCATCGCTGTCCACGTAAGCCTGGGTGGTGCCCACGCGGGCACCGTCGAAGCGGTCCAGCGGCAGCATGCTGAAACCGAAGGTGCCGCCCTGTGGACTGGACAGGTTGCGGCGGTCCATGCGCCCGGCCTGCAGGTAGTACTGCTGGCCCAGGTCATGGCGGTAATAGACGTTGTCGAATTCGAAATGCGCATCGCCACCGTTGCTGCGGTAGCGCTGCTGGGTGAAGTACCAGTCGGCGGACATATGGCCCCGCTGGAACAGGCCAAGGACGCCGGTGCCGCGCGCACTGAACGACTGGTAGTCGCGCCCACCGGTGAGGTTGAGCACCTGCTGGTGCAGGAAAGCGTTCTCGGCATTGCTGCTGAGCGCGTGGAAGCGTTCCGCGGCGGGCTCGCCACCGATCCACTTGCGCGCCACGAACAGGCGCACGGCGCCCTCGCCTTCGTCATACAGCGCGCGCGCGGCCGCAGGGTCTTCCGGGGGATCCAGATAGCCGCAACCGGCCTCGGCGCCACCGAAGCGGCAGGCCAGGTGGCTGTTGCGTGGCAGCGGCTGCGACAGCGCCGGCAGCAGCGCGGCCTGCGCCTCGGCGGGCAGGTCCAGTGCCTGCAGCACGCGCGCGGGATCTTCCAGCTGCACATGCTCCAGGGTGACGCGCACCGGCGACAGCCCGGCCGAGCGGCCGAACAGCCGGATGTCGAGTTGTTCGGTCTGTCCTTCGACCAGATCTTCGAAACCGGGCGGGACGCCGCGCGCGGCCGCCAGCGGAGTGGACAACGCCAGGGCGAGCGCGACCGCCAGCCGGGTGACGGCGGGGGCGTGTGAGGTCATGAGGGTACCGCTGGAGAAGCGGCCGGCCCGGGAGCCGGGCCGGCGCGGGGATTACGGCGTGGTGGCCTTCTGGTTCAGCACGACGTTGACGATGCCGCTGTAGCGACCCTTGGTGGTGATCGGGGCCGGGGTGGCCTGGGCGATGGTCAACGGCATCGAGATCGAGGCGCCCGGGGTCGAGCCGGCGCCGGTGAACAGGTCGACTGCCTTGTATTCGATGGCGGCGGCACCCAGTGCGCGATTGTTGAGGCTGATGGTCATCGGCACGGTGACGGTGCCGGTCTCATTTGCGAGGGCAAACGCACCGTCGATGCGTGCCTCGATATCCGCGGTGTCATCATTGGAGTGAATGCGCACGCGCTGCGTGTCCGGAATCAGGCCGCGCAGCGGATCGTGGGTCAGCGTGACCAGGTCCGGCAACGGGGTGCCGTCATCACGCAGCAGTGCCAGGGTCGGGTCGACGTCGGCATAGACGGAGATCTTGGTTTCCAGCGCGTGCGCGGACAGCGAAGCGGTGGCCAGCGCTGCCGCGAGCGCGGCCTTCTTGATGATGGCGTGCATGGTTGTCTCTCTCGGACAAAGGGGGAATATGAAAGCTCCCCTCCCCAAGGAGAAAAGGGAGGGAAGCATCGCCCGCGGGGATGGGTGCGGGCGACGGAGAGAATGTTAGAAATCCATTGCCATGCAGGCCATTCAAGCATTCCTAAAACGTTGAACGTTAAGGGGAATTCTTGAATTCGCTCAATGTTTGAGGGTTATGCAATTTCCCTCATCGGTTCAATGCAACAAACCTCATTGCATTGAATTTGTAGAGCCGAACCCACGCTCGGCTGCCGTTCGCTTCAACCTGCAGGCACGACGGTGACGTGATCGACATCGATGTCGGTGGGCTTGAAGCGATGCGTGTCGACCTTGCCACGCAGCTCGACCACGGTGTCGGCACCGATGGCCTGCGGCGGCAGGTCTTCGTCATCGATCTCGACCTCGATCTGGCCGCTGGCATCACGGAACTGGTAGCGCTCGTCACCGATCTTGGCGATGAGGGTGCCACGCAGCACCACCGGATGATCATCGCGCTGCGCACGTGCGTCGGCGACGGTGCTGGCAGCGGCCCCTGCCCCCGGCCCGGTGTACTGCGCGAAGGCCTGCGGGCTCAGCAGGGCCAGCGGCGTGGCGATAAAAGCGATGGCGAGCAGTCGGTTCATGGCGTTCTCCACACAGGGATGAGTACGCACAGGTTCTATCGCCTTCGACGTGATACCCATGCAATAGATCCGAAAAGATGTGAATGCGACATTCATTGTCAGAACGCGTTCAGATCCGGAAGCGGGCTCTTATCGTGCGGACCAACGTTCCGCGGTCGCCATCCGCCGAAGACGATCAGGGCACAAAAAAAAACGCCCCGCGGATGCGGGGCGTTCTCAGCAAATCTGCTGCGGGCGATCAGCCCTGGTAGTCGCGCACGTCGCTGCCGGTGTAGACCTGGCGCGGACGGCCGATCTTCATTTCCGGATCGACCTGCTGTTCCAGCCAATGCGACACCCAGCCGGAAGTACGGCCCAGGGCGAACATGACGGTGAACATTTCGGTCGGGATCTGCAGCGCCTTGTAGATGATGCCGCTGTAGAAATCGACGTTCGGGTACAGCTTGCGGGCGACGAAGTACTCGTCCTGCAGCGCAGCCTGTTCCAGCTTCACGGCCACGTCCAGCAGCGGATCCTGCACGCCCAGCTGCTTGAGCACCTTGCTGGTCATCTCGCCGATGACCTTGGCGCGCGGGTCGAAGTTCTTGTAGACGCGGTGGCCGAAGCCCATCAGGCGGAAGCCGGAGGTCTTGTCCTTGGCCTTGACCACGGCGGACTCGACGTTGTCGGCGCTGCCGATCTCTTCGAGCATCTTCAGCACGGCTTCGTTGGCACCGCCGTGGGCCGGACCCCACAGCGCGGTGACGCCCGCAGCGACCGACGCGTACGGGTTGGCACCGGTCGAGCCGACCAGGCGCACGGTCGAGGTCGAGGCGTTCTGCTCGTGGTCGGCATGCAGGATGAACAGCAGGTCCAGTGCCTTGACCACGTCCGGGTTCAGGTCGTACTGGCCGTCAGCGGACTCGAAGGTCTGCTTCAGGAAGCGGCTGACGTAGTCCAGCGAGGTGTCCGGCTTGTTGGCCGGCAGGCCCTTGCCGTGGCGGTAGATCAGCGCCGACAGGGTCGGCACCTTGGCGATCAGGCGCACGGCGGCCTTGCGGCGCTGCTCGGCGTCGGACAGGTCCAGCGAGTCGTGGTAGATGGCCGACAGCTGCGCGATCGCGGCCGCCAGGATCGCCATCGGGTGGGCATCCTTGGCAAAGCTGCCGATCAGGGTGTTGATCGACTCATCGACGTTGGCTTCGGCGGTCAGCTCATCGGTGAAGGCCTTCAGCTGCTCGGCGCTCGGGCGCTCGCCGTTGATCAGCAGGTAGGCCACTTCGACGTAGCTCGACTTTTCCGACAGCTGTTCGATCGGGTAGCCGCGGTACAGCAGCACGCCCTTGTCGCCGTCGATGTAGGTGATGGCGGACTTGCAGCTGGCCGTCGCGGTGAAGCCGGAATCGTAGGTGAAGAAACCCGTTTCCTTGGTCAGCTTCGCGATGTCGACGCAGTCGTTGCCAAGGGTGGGTTTGATGACGGGCAGAACGACGGACTTGTCGCCGGCGTTGAGCGTGACCTGATCAAGATCGGACACTGTGTGCGCTCCTTCATGGGAAGGCGCCTGCCCAAGCGCATTGGTCAGGCACGTGAATGACGTCCTCGGCCTGTGCCGGGGATCATGTCATTATCGCACAGCAGCATTTGTCGGGTGCTAGACGGAAGTCGTATACGACAGGCGGCCAGACACCGGCCGTTGAGCGGCCCGGATCGGCAAAAGCGTTGTCACACGAACGCAGTGTTCCGTCCATCCAAACGCCCGTTGGGTTGGCGTTGGGGAAAAACAAACGGCCGCGCAGAGCGCGGCCGTCGGTTCGAAGCTGGATCGACAGATCAGCGCGCGTAGCGCTTCTGGAACTTGTCGATACGGCCCGAGGTGTCGATGACCTTGTGCTTGCCCGTGTAGAACGGATGCGAAGCCGAGGAAATTTCAACCTTGACCAGCGGGTATTCGTTGCCGTCTTCCCACTGGATGGTTTCCTTCGTCGCCATGGTGGAGCGGGTCAGGATCTTGAAATCGGAGGTGACGTCATGGAAGACGACGTCGCGGTAGTTCGGATGGATATCGGCCTTCATGGGCTCACACCGTAAATGGGCTGGTGGTCAAGAGCGGCATTATAAGCACCGGTTGCCGCTCGGGGCAACCGGTGCGGGGCAACGGACGTCAGTCCGCGCCCAGGGCCTGGCGCACCAGGGCCTCGAAACGCTGCTGGTCGTAGGCCATCAGCAGATCGCAGTTGTCCGGCTGGCCGGTCTGGCGGTTCCAGTCGACGATGGTGGCGCCGCGGCTGAACGTGCCATTCAGCTCGACGTTCAGCGGCCGCGACTCGACCTGCAGCTGCCCTTCCGGATTCAGCGCCCACGCCATGGCCACCGCATCGGCGGTATACCAGCGGCCGCCCTTGGCATCTTCCGACAGCGCGCGGGTCTTGCGCGAGATCAGTTCGTAGAAGCGGGCGCGATCGGAATCGGCCTGCAGCCATTTCTCGGCGTCCTCCAGCGGCAGGCCGTGGGCAACGGTGGCCTCCCAGTCCGACACCAGCAGGTGCTTGAACGAGGTGAACACCACGTGCGCGGCTTCCGGATCGAAGGCAATGTTGAATTCGGCTGCCGGGGTGATGTTGCCGTGGCAGGTAACCGCACCGCCCATCACCACGATGCGCTTGATGCGCTGGGGCAGGGTCGGGTCCAGCTTCAGTGCCAGCGCCAGATTGGTCAGCGGGCCCAACATCACCAGCATCAGTTCGCCGGCGTGTTCGTGCGACAGGCGCAGGATGGCCAGGGCCGCGTGCTCGGCCTCGGCCTGGCGGCTCGGCGGCGGCAGGTCCACGTCGCCGTAGCCATCACGGCCATGCACGTGGGCAGCGTCAACGGAGGGGTGCAGCAGCGGATCCGGGCTGCCGGCAAACACCGGTACGTCGGGGCGGCCGACGATGTCACAGAGCTTGAGGGCGTTGCGGACGGTGTATTCGAGGCCGACATTGCCGGCGGCGATGGTCAGGGCGACCACGTCGTGCCGTTCATCGGCAAAGGCCATCAGCAGGGCCAAGGCGTCGTCCACACCGGGATCGGTGTCGATCAACAGGGGGATCTTGTGGGTCATTATTGCCGTCTTCAGATCGGCAACGAAGTGTGGACCGGGATGATGACCGTTGCAAGTACGGAGGTTGGGGTTCTGGCAGGGCTGCGCCCTGCACCCGCAGAGGCAGGAGCAACGGCAACGGCAAAAGCTGGTTTCCTGAGCGATGGCGGGGTGGGTCCGGTTGCGGGGGACGCTGCAAGTACGTCCATGTAAGCTCGGTCGCCGCATCCATGCGGCTCACGCCCCCGCAACCGGCCCCACCGCGCCTTCGACAGATCGCTACCGCTCTTGGTAGGTGTCGACCTTGGTCGACATATCCGCGAGATGATCGAAAAGGCTGTCTGTAGCGTCGAACCATGCTCGACTCCCGCGCGCAGCGCGAACGGCAGCCGAGCATGGGCTCGGCTCTACAGGGATCAGGCCGAGGCGTAACGCACCGCGGTGCCGATCCAGCGCTGCACCACGCGATCAGCCAGGGCCGGTTGCTGGGCCAACAGGCGCTCGGCCAATTCATGCACGCCGGGCAGCAGGCCAGCGTCGCGGGCCAGGTCGGCAATGCGGAAACCGGCCAGGCCGGTCTGGCGCGTCCCGAGCAGTTCGCCGGGGCCGCGCAGTTCCAGGTCCTTCTCGGCGATGACGAAACCATCGTTGGTTTCGCGCATGGTCTGCAGGCGCTCACGCGCCATCTGCGAGAGTGGTGCCTGGTACAGCAGCACGCAGCGCGACACCGCCGAACCACGGCCCACGCGGCCACGCAGCTGGTGCAGCTGGGCCAGGCCGAGGCGCTCGGCGTTCTCGATCACCATCAGCGAGGCGTTCGGTACGTCCACGCCCACTTCGATCACGGTGGTCGCCACCAGCAGGTCGATCTCGCCGGCCTTGAACGCCACCATCGTCGCAAGCTTCTCGGCGGCCTTGAGGCGGCCATGCACCAGCCCGACGCGAACACCGGGCAGCAGCGCCTGCAGTGATTCGTAGGTGGCCTGCGCCGGGGTGGCATCCAGCTCTTCGCTTTCCTCGATGAGCGTACACACCCAGTACACCTGCCGCCCTTCCTGGCAGGCAAGTGCGATGCGCTCGATCAGCTCCGGGCGACGATCATTGTTGAGCGCGACCGTCTGCACCGGTGTACGTCCCGGCGGCAGTTCGTCGATCGCCGACACATCCAGGTCCGCGTACTCGGACATCGCCAGCGTGCGCGGAATCGGCGTGGCGGTCATCACCAGCTGGTGCGGCACGCTGTTGCCGCCCGCGCCCTTGTCGCGCAGGGCCAAGCGCTGGTGCACGCCGAAGCGGTGCTGCTCGTCGACGATGGCCAGCGCCAGGTCCTGGAACACCACCGCCTCCTGCATCAGCGCGTGGGTACCGACCACCACCTGTGCTTCGCCGTTGGCGACCTGCTCCATCACCTTGGCGCGCGCCTTGCCGGTGACCTTGCCGGCCAGCCAGGCGATGCGCACACCGAGCGGTTCCAGCCAGCCGCGCAGATTGTTGAGGTGCTGCTCGGCCAGCAGTTCGGTGGGTGCGGCCAACGCAACCTGCTTGCCCTGCTCCACCGCCAGCATGGCGGCCAGCGCGGCCACCACCGTCTTGCCGGAGCCGACGTCGCCCTGCACCAGCCGCAGCATCGGGCTGGGGCGCGCGAGGTCTTCACGGATCTGCTTGAACACGCGTGCCTGCGCGCCGGTCAGCGCGAACGGCAGCTGCTTCAGCAGCGCCTTGGCCAGCTTGCCAGGACCGGCCAGCGGCGGCGCATGGTGTGCCTGCAAGGCAATGCGCTGGCGGCGCAGGCTGAGGTGATGGGCCAGCAGTTCTTCCATCGCCAGGCGACGCTGCGCCGGGTGGGTACCGGCGGCCAACGCGGCCAGATCGGCATCCGGCGGTGGCCGGTGCACGGTCAGCAGCGCGCTGCGCAGCGAAGGCAGGCCCAGGCCATCGAGCCAGCCGCTGGGCAGCAATTCCAGCGTGCTCTCCTCGGGCAGGCGGTCCAGCGCCTGGCCGATCAGCTTGCGCATGGTCATCGGGCCGACCCCTTCGACGGTGGGATACACCGGGTCGAGGCGGTCGCCGAGTTCGGGATCGTCGTTGCGGCCCAGCACCTGGTAGCTGGGATGGACGATTTCCAGGCCGAGGTGGCCGGGCTTGGGCGTGCCGAAGCAGCGCAGCCGGGTGCCGACCGCGAACTGCCCGACCTGCTGCTGGCGGAAGTGGAAAAAGCGCAGCACCAGGGTGCCCTGCCCTTCGTCTTCCACCGCCACTTTCAGCATCGGCCGGTAGCGCATGCCGCGCTCGACCGCGACCACCCGCCCTTCCACCTGCGCCGGCACACCGTTGCGCAGGTCTTCGATGCGGGTCAGCCGGGTCCGGTCTTCATAGCGCAGCGGCAGGTGAAGCCAGAGATCCTGCAGGGTGGCCAGGCCACGCGCCTGCAGCTTGGCGGCCACGGCCGGACCGACGCCGGCGAGCATCGCCAGGGATGCTTCGCCGGACGGTGACAGGACCGGGGTGACCGCCGCCTTGCGTGCCACGTGGCGGTCAGTCGATGACCATCACCGCGTCGACCTCGAAGCTGGCGCCCTTCGGCAGGCCGGAGACTTCGATGGTGGAACGGGCCGGGTACGGGGCCTGGAAGTAGTCCTGCATGACCGCGTTGACCTTGGCGAACTCGCCCAGGTCGGTCAGGTACAGGCCCAGGCGCACGACCTTGTCCAGCGAACCACCTGCGGCTTCGGCCACGGCCTTGAGGTTGTCGAAGGCGCGGCGGGCCTGTGCTTCGACGTCACCGGCGCCGACGATGTCGCCGGTGGCCGGGTCGAGCGGGATCTGGCCGGAGAAATACACGGTGTTGCCGGCGCGCACGGCCTGCGAGTACGGGCCGATGGCGGCGGGAGCCTTTTCGGTGTTGATGATCTGGCGAGACATGGGTCGCTCCGGTGCTTGGGGGAAAACAGAGCGGTGATTGTACCGGCTGGGGGTGCATCCACGCATGGCGTGGATCTACCGCAGTCCGGGCATGTGATGCGCCGCCTGTAGAGCCGAGCCCATGCTCGGCTGCTTCAGGCAAGAGCAGCCGAGCATGGGCTCGGCTCTACAAAATCCACCACGCATGGGGTGGGGTTATTGGCGGCGTACCGATTGCACGACCGACAGGCGGCGCAGGCGGCGCATCACTTCGGCCAGGTGGTTGCGGTCGCGCACCTGGATGTTGAACGCCAGCACGGCGGCGTTGAAGTCGCGGTCCAGGTAGTCCACGCGTTCGATGTTGGAATGGCTCTGTGCGATGGCGGCGGCCAGCTGCGCCAGCACGCCGGTGCCGTTCTCCACTTCCACCACCAGCGAGGTGTCGTAGTCGCCGGAGACGGTGGTGTCCCAGCCGATCGGCACCCAGCGCTCGGGCGACTTGCGCAGCTCGGCCAGGTTCGGGCAGTCCATGCGGTGCACCACGATGCCCTTGCCGGCGGTGTGGTAGCCCATGATCTCGTCGCCGGGTATCGGCTGGCAGCAGCCGGCGAAGGTCACCACGCCACGCTCGCTGCCGTTGATCAGGATCTTCTCCTGCGAGTGGTGGCGCGAATGCGGGCCGCCACGCAGTTCGGCGTAGGCCATCAGCGCCTGCGCGGCCTGGGTCGGCATCCAGTTGCCCAGTGCGACCTCGGCCAGCAGCGCTTCCAGGCGCGGGAAGCGGTGTTCGGCCAGGAACGCATCCAAGCGGCCTTTCGGCAGGCGCTCCAGCGACGAGTCCATCGCTTCCAGCGCGCGGTCGAGCATGCGATGGCCGAGCTGCACGGCATCTTCGTGCTCCAGCTGCTTGAGCTGGTGGCGGATGGCGGTGCGTGCCTTGCTGGTCACCACGAATTCCAGCCACTGCGGTTTCGGCGTGGCCGAGCGCGCGGTGATGATCTCCACCGACTGGCCCGACACCAGCTTGGTGCGCAGCGGCACCAGTTTCTTGTCCACGCGCGAGGCCACCGCCATGTTGCCCACGTCGGTATGCACGGCGTAGGCAAAATCAAGCGCGGTGGAGTTGCGCGGCAGGGCCAGGATCTTGCCCTTCGGGGTGAACAGGTAGACCTCGTCCGGGAACAGGTCGACCTTGACGTTGTCGAGGAATTCCAGCGAGGAACCGGCGGCGCGCTGCGAGTCGATCAGCTCGACGATCCAGGCGTGGGCACGGCTCTGTGCGCTGTTGGGCGAATCACCACCGAACTTGTAGGTCCAGTGCGCGGCCACGCCGCGTTCGGCGATCAGGTCCATTTCCTCGGTGCGGATCTGCACCTCGATCGGCGAGCCATACGGCCCGAACAGCACGGTATGCAGCGACTGGTAACCGTTGGCCTTGGGAATGGCGATGAAATCGCGGAAGCGCCCATCCAGCGGCTTGAAGGTGGCGTGCACCGAGCCCAGCGCGTGGTAGCAGCTGGGCACGCTGCGCACGACCAGGCGGAAGCCGAACACATCCATCACCTGGTCGAAGGATTTGTTCTCGTCGCGCATCTTGTTGTAGATGCTCCACGGGGTCTTGATGCGGCTGATCAGCCGATGCTCGATCCCCTCCTTGGCCAGTCGCTGCGACAGCTGCACTTCCACCTGCGCCATAGCTTCGCGGCGCACCACCGGCTGGCTGCGGATGTGTTTTTCGATGATGGCGTGGCGCCATGGGTAGAGCGCCTTGAACCCCAGGTTCTGCAGCTCGCTCTTGACCAGGCTCATGCCCAGGCGCTGGGCGATGGGCGCGTAGATCTCCAGCGTCTCGCGGGCGATGCGGCCACGCGCTTCGCGGCTCTGCGCGCCCAGCGTGCGCATGTTGTGCAGGCGGTCGGCCAGCTTGATCATGATCACGCGCAGGTCGCGCGACATCGCCAGCAGCATCTTGCGGAAGCTCTCGGCGGCCGCCTCCTGGCGGTCACGGAACTTCAGCTTGTCCAGCTTGGTGACACCGTCGACCAGTTCGGCCACGGCTTCGCCGAACTCGGCGGCCAGCGCCTCGCGGGTCAGCGGGGTGTCTTCGATGGTGTCGTGCAGGATCGCGGCGATCAGCGCTTCCACGTCCAGGCCGAGTTCGGCCAGCACCTGGGCAACGGCCACCGGATGGGTGATATAGGGCTCGCCCGACTTGCGCGTCTGCCCAGCGTGTGCGGAGGCCCCGACTTCCCAGGCACGGCGCAACAGCGGCAGCTGTTCCGGCGGCAGGTAATGGGCGGCGCGTTCAAGCTGGAGGACGTAGTCGGGTACGGCGGCAGCGGGGGCTGCGGCGACCTTGGCAGTGGGGCCTGGGTTCATGCCCGAAGCCTATTCCAGCGCGACGTTTACGGCAAATCCTGAATGCGAAACAGCCCGCACGGGGCGGGCTGTTCGGTGTATCCAACGATTACGTTGATCGATGCGATCAATCGTCGTTCTTGGACATGTCTTCGTCGGCGACCACTTCGGCGGCAGCCCACTCCAGCGCTTCGCGCTCGGCGCGCTCACGCTCGGCCTTCTCGACTTCGTCGATCAGGGCGTTGTCGATCTTGCGGGCGGCGATTTCGCGCAGCGCCAGCACGGTCGGCTTGTCCTCGGTCTCGCTGTTGTCCAGCGTGGCCTGCACGCCGTTGGCGAGCTGGCGGGCACGCTTGGACGCCATCATGACCAGTTCGAAACGGTTGTTAACGACTTCCAGGCAATCTTCTACGGTGATGCGGGCCATACGGGCTCCCGGCGACCGGTCGGCCGCTCAGTCGAATGAGGGAAAGGGGACGGAGTGTACTGGCAGGGGCTGGACAAAATCAAGCCAACCCCTACCCGATTCTTTTGGAATCAGTCAGTTGCACCCGGATCGGGGGTCAGCAGCGCCTGGATCAGGCCGGCGTGGCGGACCTTCTGGGCCTCCCGGCGCAGGCGGCTGGCAGTGAAGATGGCGCACAGCTCGTCCACGGCAGTGTCGAACACCTCGTTGACGATGACGTAGTCGAACTCGTTGAAGTGCAGCATTTCATCGCGGGCTGCCCCGAGCCGCTGGGCGATGACCGCTTCGCTGTCCTGGCCGCGCTTGCGCATGCGGTCCTGCAGGGCCTGCTTGGACGGCGGCAGGATGAACACGGTGACCGTGCCCGGCACCAGCTGCCGCACCTGCTGCGCGCCCTGCCAGTCGATCTCCAGCAGCACGTCCTGGCCGGCGGCCAACTGCGGTTCCACCGACTGCCGGGCCGTACCCTTCCAGTCGCCGTGCACCCAGGCGTGTTCGAAGAAGTCGCCCGCGGCGATCATCTGCTCGAACTTCTCGGCACTGACGAAGTGGTAGTGCTGGCCGTTCACCTCACCGGGGCGCATCGCGCGCGAGGTGAAGGAAATCGACAGGGCGATCTGCGGGTCACGCGCCAGGGTGGCATTGACGATGCTGCTCTTGCCGGCGCCGGAGGGGGCGGCCACGATGTACAGCGTGCCGCGCGCAACGGCGTCCGACGGCTTCGACGGGGCGCTCATGCGCGGAACCCAATTGGTTGATTTCGCAAAATTTTTCCTCGGTGTTCCAGGTCCGGCGCGGAGGATCGCGCCAGGACGGCGGGGGCTGCGCGGAACATCCTGGAACCAGGCCCGGCAGACGCTTCCCCAGGGGGCGGGCACGCAACTTTACCAGAGCAGGCCCTTTCCGGGCCCGTCCGGCAGGCGCCGCGCCTTGTGCCACATGGGCATCCGGAGGCCTGTGCTATAACCGGCCCGTACCCAACGACAGCCCGGAGGCCTGCGCCTCCCCGCCATCCCAGGAGAACGGCATGCCATCGATGAGCCGCCGCCAGTTCCTGAAAGTGACCGGGACAACCCTGGTCGGCTCCAGCCTGGCACTGATGGGCTTCGCGCCCGGCATCGCGCTCGCGGAGGTCAGGCAATACAAGCTGACCCGCGCGACCGAGACCCGCAACACCTGTACCTACTGTTCGGTGGCCTGCGGCATCCTGATGTACAGCCTCGGCGATGGCGCCAAGAACGCCGAGCCGAGCATCTTCCACATCGAGGGCGACCCGGACCATCCGGTCAACCGCGGCACGCTGTGCCCGAAGGGTGCCGGCCTGGCCGACATCATCCACAGCAAGTCGCGCCTGCTCTACCCCGAGTACCGCGCGCCGGGCTCGAACGAGTGGAAGCGGCTGAGCTGGGACGATGCGCTGGACCGCATCGCGCGGCTGATGAAGGAAGACCGCGATGCCAACTTCGTGCAGAAGAACGAAGCCGGGCAGACGGTCAACCGCTGGCTGACCACCGGCATGCTGGCGGCCTCGGCCACCAGCAATGAAACCGCGGTACTGACCCACAAGGTCGTCCGCTCCCTTGGCATGCTGGCATTCGACAACCAGGCACGTGTCTGACACGGCCCGACGGTGGCAGGTCTTGCCCCGACGCTAGGCCGTGGTGCGATGACGAATCACTGGGTCGACATCAAGAATGCCGACCTGATCCTGATCATGGGTGGCAATGCCGCCGAGGCGCATCCGTGCGGGTTCAAATGGGTGACCGAGGCCAAGGCGCACAACAAGGCCCGGCTGATCGTGGTCGATCCGCGCTTCAACCGCTCGGCCGCGGTGGCCGATGTGTACGCGCCGATCCGCACCGGTACCGACATCGTGTTCCTGGGCGGCCTGATCAACTACCTGTTGACCGAGGACCGCATCCAGCACGAGTACGTGCTGAACTACACCGACATGTCGTTCCTGGTGAAGGACGAGTTCGCCTTCAAGGACGGCCTGTATTCGGGCTACAACGAAGAGAAGCGCAGCTACGACCGTTCCAGCTGGGACTACGCCTACGGTGACGATGGCTTCGTGCGCAGCGACCCGACGCTGAAGGACCCGCGCTGCGTCTACAACCTGCTGAAACAACACTACGCGCGTTACACCGTGGAGATGGTCGAGCGCATCTGCGGCACGCCGGCCGACAGCATCCGCCAGGTGTGGGACATGATCGCGTCCACCGCCGGCAAGGACAAGGCGATGACCATCCTGTACGCGCTGGGCTGGACGCAGCACTCGATCGGCGCGCAGAACGTGCGTGCCGGCACCATGGTGCAGCTGCTGCTGGGCAACATCGGCGTGGCCGGTGGTGGCATGAACGCGCTGCGCGGGCACTCCAACATCCAGGGCCTGACCGACATCGGCCTGATGTCCGACCTGCTGCCCGGCTACCTGACGCTGCCGAAACAGGATGAGCAGGACTACGAGGCCTACATCGCCAAGCGCACGCAGAAGCCCCTGCGCGCCAACCAGATGTCGTTCTGGCAGAACTACCCGAAGTTCCACGTCAGTCTGATGAAATCGTGGTGGGGCGATGCTGCCACCGCCGACAACAACTGGTGCTTCGATTACCTGCCCAAGCTCGACAAGCCGTACGACATGCTGCAGGCGTACGAGCTGATGAACGAGGGCAAGATCCACGGCTACATCTGCCAGGGCTTCAACCCACTGGCTTCGGCGCCGAACAAGGGCAAGCTGATCAGCGCGTTCTCCAAGCTGAAGTTCATGGTCAGCATGGATCCGCTGGAAACCGAGACCATCGCCTTCTGGCAGAACCACGGCGCACTGAACGACGTCGACCCGAGCACGATCCAGACCGAAGTGTTCCGCCTGCCCACCACCTCCTTCGCCGAGGAGAACGGCGCGGTGGTCAACTCATCGCGCTGGCTGCAGTGGCACTGGAAGGGGGCCAACCCGCCGGGCGAAGCGCGCAGCGACATCGAGATCATGTCCGAGCTGTTCCATCGCATCAAAGCGATGTACGAGAAGGATGGCGGTGCGTGGTGGGAGCCGGTGCGCGACCTGGCCTGGAAGTACGCCAACCCGGAGCTGCCGACGCCGGAAGAACTGGCGATGGAATACAACGGCAAGGCGCTCGTGGACGTGTTCGATCCGAAGGACCCGACCAGGCTGGTGCGCAAGGCCGGCGAGCAGCTGGCCGCGTTTGGCGACCTGCGCGACGACGGCAGCACCGCCTCCGGCTGCTGGATCTACATCGGCGCCTGGGGTCCGACCGGCAACATGATGGCGCGGCGTGACAACAGTGACCCGACCGGCATCGGCAACACCCTGGGCTGGGCCTGGGCCTGGCCGGCCAACCGCCGCGTGATGTACAACCGCGCCTCGTGCGACGTGGCCGGCCAGCCCTTCGATCCGCGCCGCACGCTGCTGGCCTGGAACGGCAAGAACTGGGGCAACGTGGACGTGCCGGACTTCAAGGCCGACGAAGATCCCGCCGGCGGGATGGGCCCGTTCATCATGAACCCGGAAGGCATCGCCCGCTTCTTCGCCAAGGCCGGGATGGCCGAAGGCCCGTTCCCGGAGCACTACGAACCGTTCGATACCCCGCTGCGCAGCAACCCGCTCAGCCCCGGCCAGGCGCTGACGCTGAACAACCCGGCGGCACGCGTGTTCGCCAGCGACCGTGCACAGATCGGTTCGCCGGACGAGTTCCCGCATGTGGCCACCACCTACCGCCTGACCGAGCATTTCCACTTCTGGACCAAGCACGGCAAGTTGAACGCCATCATCCAGCCCGAGCAGTTCGTCGAGATCGGCGCGGCATTGGCCGACGAGCTGGGCATCACCAACGGCAGCCGCGTGCGGGTGAGTTCCAAGCGTGGCCATATCGAAGCCGTTGCGATGGTGACCAAGCGGATCAAGGCCCTGCAGATCGATGGAAAGACCGTGCACCAGGTGGGCGTGCCGATCCACTGGGGCTTCCTCGGTGCGGCCAAGCCCGGATATATCGCCAATACGCTGACCAATGCCATCGGTGACGGCAACTCGCAGACGCCCGAATCGAAGTGCATCCTGGTCAAGGTCGAGAAGGTGTAGGAGAAACGCCATGTCACTGCAATCGCTGGACATCATCCGCCGCTCGGCCACCACCACGCCCTCACCGGAGGCGCGCGGTGCGCACACCGGCCAGGTCGCCAAGCTGATCGATGTGAGCAAGTGCATCGGCTGCAAGGCCTGCCAGGTCGCCTGCATGGAGTGGAACGACCTGCGCGACGAAGTGGGCAGCTGCGTTGGCAGCTATGACAACCCGCCCGATCTGAGCGAACAGTCGTGGACGGTGATGAAGTTCCGCGAGTACGAGGACGAAAAGGGCAAGCTGGAGTGGCTGATCCGCAAGGAAGGCTGCATGCACTGCAGCGACCCGGGCTGCCTGAAGGCCTGCCCCTCGCCCGGCGCGATCATCCAGTATGCCAACGGCATCGTCGACTTCCAGGAAGAGAACTGCATCGGCTGCGGCTACTGCGTGACCGGCTGCCCGTTCGACGTACCGCGCATCTCCAAGAAGGACCACAAGGCCTACAAGTGCACGCTGTGTTCGGACCGGGTGGCGGTCGGCCAGGAGCCGGCCTGTGTGAAGACCTGCCCGACCGGGGCGATCACCTTCGGCAGCAAACAGGCGATGACCGAGCATGCCGCCGGACGCGTGGAAGACCTGAAATCACGGGGTTACGAGAACGCCGGGTTGTACGACCCGCAGGGCGTCGGCGGTACCCATGTGATGTACGTGCTGCAGCACGTGGACAAGCCCGAGCTCTACGCCGACCTGCCCAAGGACCCCCGCATCAGCCCGATGGTGGAAGTCTGGAAGGGCGTAGCCAAGCCGCTGGGCGTGCTGGCGATCGCCGCCACGGCCTTTGCTGGGTTCCTGCATTACATCGGCATCGGCCGCAACACGGTCAATGACGAGGAAGAAGAAGAAGCCGAGCACGAGGCGAAGAAGATCGAAGAGGAGCAGCGGCCATGAAGTACGCCCCGCACCCGCGGCAGATCGTCCGCTACCGCGCGCCGACCCGCATCAATCACTGGATCGTGGCGATCTGCTTCGTGCTGACCGCGCTGTCCGGGCTGGCGTTGTTCCACCCTGCCCTGTTCCCGTTGACCCAGCTGTTCGGTGGCGGCCCGTGGACGCGCATCCTGCATCCGTTCATCGGCCTGGCCATGGTGGTGGGCTTTGCGCTGCTGGCGTTGCGCATGTGGCGCGACAACCTGCCGACCGCCGATGACCGCGCGTGGATGCGTGGCATGCGCGATGTACTGCGCAACGAGGATGAAAAGCTGCCGCCGGTCGGTCGCTTCAATGCCGGCCAGAAGCTGCTGTTCTGGGCCATCATCGGCTGCCTGTCGGCACTGCTGCTGACCGGCTTCGTGATCTGGCGGCAGTATTTCAGTCATTTCTTCCCGATCGGAGTGATCCGCTTCTCGGTGCTGGCCCATGCGCTGTTCGGCTGGGTGCTGGTCTGCGCGATCGTGGTGCACATCTATGCGGCGCTCTGGATCAAGGGATCGGTGCGGGCGATGACCCAGGGCAAGGTGACCTATGGGTGGGCGTACAAGCATCACCGTCAGTGGTTCCGCGACATCCTGCGCGGGCGCCGGGAACAGGGGTAGCCGCAGGGCCTGCGGCCCTGCACCCGCAGAATCAACGTCAAGAGCGGGCCTTCTGAGGGGTGGCGGGGTGGGCCCGGTTGCGGGGGACGCTGCAAGTACCCCTCCGGGGCCCGGCCCAGCCGCTGGCGGCTGTGCGTTCGGGCGCTTGCGAAGCAGTGCTTCGCAAGCAAAGCGCCCTCACCCATGTAAGCTCGGTCGCCGCATGCGGCTCACGCCCCCGCAACCGACCCCACCCCGCCTTCGACAGTTGGCCGCGATCTGTCGGTGGGTGCCGACCGTTGGTCGGCACTGATCGAATCCCGACCAACGCTCGGGATCCACTTTCAACAACCGATGGGGTCAGATCCGTTTTTCTTTGGAAAACGGATCTGACCCCAACCATTTCAGATGGCCGGCAACACGCTGGACGCCAGCGCCGACAACAGCGACGATGGAGCCTGGTTCTTCTGGCTGGCCCTGCATGGCGCAACGCATCCTTGAACCCGGTGAGATCGAGACGCTCGCCTCGCGCGATGTGCCGCGCATCATCCTGCCTGATACCGAGTCACTGTTTGCTACGCGCGCGGCACGCCTGCGCAGCCTCGCCGCGCACAGTGCCATCGGCGGCTACCTGCAGCTGCTGGCGGCGCTGGCCGATGCACAGCAGGCGCTGCTGGAGGATCTGACACCGCAGCAACGCGAGGACCTGCAGGCACAGGCGCGTGCACAGCAGCCGAGCGCGGCGGCCGGCGCCGGCATGCCATTGCGGCCGGCCAACTCGCTGCAACTGGATGGGCGCTGGCGCGACTGGCTGCGCACGCTGTGCCAGCACTGTGCCGACGAAACGGGCCTACCGCTGGAAACCCGGCGGGAGCTGCAACGCGTCGCGGCTGCTGATGATGCGTGGCTGGATGCACAGGCGCATGCGGTGCTGGAACGCGATGACGCGCCCTCGGTCGACGCCGTCGCTGCGCTGCTGGTGATGAACGCGCTGCAGGTGTACTGGGCGGTGCTCGCCGCCAGCTTCCATCCGACCGACCTGAAGCCGCTGGCCGATGCACCAGGGCTGTGCCCGCTCTGTGGCACGCTGCCGGTGGCCAGCGTGGTGCAGGCGCGCCCGCCCTACGCCGCCTATCGCTACCTGTCGTGCTCGCTGTGTGCCTGCCAGTGGCATTACGTGCGCGTGCAGTGCAGCCAGTGCGGCGCCGCAGGCAAGGACATTGCCTATCGCGCCCTGGCCGATGTGGACGGTGACCGCGGCGAGGCGGTGCGCGAGAGTGCGGTGCGCGCCGAGACCTGCGACCACTGCCACAGCTATCGCAAGATCCTGTACCTGGAGAAAGATCCGTCACTGGAGCCGGTGGCCGATGACCTCGGCACGCTGGCGCTGGACCTGCTGCTGGCCGAGGAAGGCTATGCGCGCGCCAGCCAGAACCCGCTGCTGTGGCAATCCGACGGCGACTGACCTATGCCACGCGCGCACGCCACACCGGCATCGGCCGCCGCCCTGCCTTCGCTGGACCGGCTGCTGCGCCTGCCTGCGTTGTCGGCCATGATCGAACGCCACGGCCGCAGCCGCATCACCCAACTGCTGCGCGCACACCTGCAGGAACTACGCGACCGTATCAGCGCCGCGCAGCTCTCGGCCGAACGCCTCGAACAGGCCATCAACGGCCCGTCGCTGGTCGCGGCGCTCGACGCCGCACTGGCGGCCGATGCACGGCTGGACCTGCAGCCGATCTTCAACCTGACCGGCACCGTGCTGCACACCAACCTGGGCCGCGCGCTGTTGCCCGATGCCGCCGTGCAGGCGGTCACCCGCGCAATGACAGCGCCGGTCGATCTGGAATTCGACATCACCCGCGGCCGCCGCGGCGACCGTGATGCACGGGTGCAGGCGCTGGTCTGCGAACTGACGGGCGCCGAAGCCGCCACCGTGGTCAACAACAATGCGGCGGCGGTCCTGCTGCTGCTCAACAGCCTGGCCAACCGCCGCGAGGTGGTCGTCTCGCGCGGCGAACTGGTGGAGATCGGCGGCGCCTTCCGCATTCCCGATGTGATGCGCAGCGCCGGCGCGCGACTGCTGGAAGTGGGCACCACCAACCGTACCCACCCGGCCGACTTCGCCCATGCCATCGGCGCCCGTACCGCGTTGCTGATGGAAGTGCATGCCAGCAACTACGCGATCACCGGTTTCACCGCCAAGGTCGACACTGCGGCAATGGCTGCGATCGCGCACGAGCACGGCCTGCCGCTGGTGGTGGACCTGGGCAGTGGCAGCCTGTGCGACCTGGCGGCCTTCGGCCTGCCCCACGAGCCCACCGTGCAGGAAGCACTGGCGGCCGGCGCCGATCTGGTTTCGTTCAGTGGCGACAAACTGCTGGGCGGCCCCCAGGCCGGGATCATCGCCGGCCGCGCCGACCTGATCGCGCGGATCAACCGCAATCCGCTCAAGCGGGCGCTGCGCATGGACAAGATGGGCCTGGCCGCACTGGAAGCCGTGCTGGCCCTGTACCGCGAACCGGAACTGCTGGCACTGCGGCTGCCGACCCTGCGCAGCCTTTCGCGCCTGCGGGATGCCATCGACGAGCAGGCACACCGCCTGCTGCAGCCGATGCGCGCGTCGCTGGCCGCCGACTATGCGCTTGAACGGGCTTCGATGTACAGCCAGATCGGCAGCGGCGCGCAGCCACAGGCGCAGCTGGCCAGCGCCGGACTGCGCGTTACCAGCGCGCGCCGCGGCGGGCTGGATCGCTTGGCCAAGCGCTTGCGCCAGCTGCCGCGGCCGGTGCTGGGCCGCATTGCCGATGACGCGCTTTGGCTGGACCTGCGCTGCCTGGAACCCACCGACGAAGCCACCTTCCTCGCGCAATGGAGCACGCTGCAGGCATGATCGTCGGCACCGCCGGGCATATCGACCATGGCAAGACCAGCCTGGTGCGCGCGCTGACTGGCATCGAAACCGATCGCCTGCAGGAAGAACGCACGCGCGGCATCTCCATCGAGCTGGGCTATGCCTATGTCCCGGTGGAGAACACAGGCGGCGGCAATGCCGAGGCGACGCTGGGCTTCGTCGATGTGCCGGGCCACGAGCGCTTCGTGCATACGATGGTGGCCGGCGCCACCGGCATCGATGTCGCCCTGCTGGTGATCGCCGCCGACGACGGTGTAATGCCGCAGACCCGCGAGCACCTGGCGATCCTGCAGTTGCTGGGCGTGGATCGCGGTGCAGTCGCCCTGACCAAGATCGACCGCGTGGACGCCGCGCGCATCGCCCGGGTCGAGATCGAGATCGCCGCGCTGCTGGCCGGAACGCCGCTGCAGGATTCCCCCGTATTCGCCTGCAACAGCACCGTACCCGACGATGCTGGCATCAACGCGCTGCGTACCCAGCTGCACGCGTGGGCGTCGGACGACGCCAACACGCGCCAGGCCGAACTGCGCGGCGAGCTGTTCCGCATGCCGGTGGACCGCGTGTTCTCGCTGGCCGGCCACGGCACGCTGGTGACCGGCGCAGTGCACGGCGGCATCGCTGCCGTGGGTGAGCATCTGCAGCTGATGCCGGCCGCCACGGACGTGCGCGTACGCAGCATCCACGCGCAGAACCAGGCCAGCGAACACGCCATGGCCGGGCAGCGCTGCGCGTTGAACCTGGCTGCCATCGCCCGCGACGACATCCACCGTGGCGACTGGATCGCCGACCCGCGCGCCCTGCTGGCGACCCGTCGCGTCGACGTGCGCCTGCGGCTTTCCGCACTGGCCACACCGTTGCACGACTGGGCACCGCTGCACATCCACTGGGGCACGATGCACCGGCAGGCCCATGTGGTGCTGCTGGAGGATGTCGATCATGGCGACGGACAGTTGGTGCAACTGGTGTTCGATGCACCGGTCTGCGCGATGTGCGGTGATCGATTCATCGCCCGTGATTCAGCGGCCATCCGCACGCTGGGTGGTGGCATCGTGCTCGATCCGGACCCACCACAGCGGCGCCGGCGCAGCCCGGCACGGCTCGCCTGGCTGGGCGCACTGGAGCAGCTGGCCACAGGTGCGGGAATCGGCCCACTGTTGCAGCAGGCTTCCTTCGGCATAGCCATGGCCGCCCTGCAACGCTACTGCCGGCGCGCGGCCGACCGGATCGATCTTCCTGCGGGCACGCGGCGCATCGTCACCCGCGAAGACACGGTGGTCATCCTTGCTTCGCACTGGCAGGCGCTTCGCGAACAGGTGATCACGTCGCTGCGCAGCTGGCACGAGCGACGTCCGGACGAGCCCGGTGTTGATAGCAGGCGCCTGCAGCGCAGTACGCTGCCCGCGCTTGCAGCGAGCCTGTGGAATGCCCTGCTGCAGGGCCTGCTGGACGACGGCAGCGTGCAGCGCGTGGGCGCCTGGTGGCGCCTGCCCGGCCATGACCATGCGCCACCGGAACGCGAACGACTTCTGCTCGAACGCGTGCTGCCGCAACTGCACGCCGGTCGCTTCGATCCACCGTGGGTGCGCACGCTGGCCACCGACGCCGGTCTGGCCGAAGACGAGGTCCGCGCCGTACTGCGCCGCGCCACCGCGCGTGGCGAACTGTTCCAGGTAGTGCCGGACCTGTTCTATGCACCGGCCCGCATTGCCGAGCTGGCCGCGATCGTCGCGCAGCTGTCGCAGGCCACCGGCACGGTGGATGCGGCCACCTTCCGCGATGCCATCGGCCTGGGCCGCAAGCGCAGCATCCAGATCTTGGAGTTCTTCAACCGCGTTGGCTACACTCGACGCGTCGGTGACCAGCATCGGCCGCGCGGCGACCTGCAGTGGAACGCAGCCCGCGACTGAGCCCACCGGTGCCGCCGTACTTTCGGAAGGCATGCGCATCCGGGCATGCGGCTGGGCTTCAAACCCAGTAGGGGGCGTCGATCGTTCCCTGGTAGGTTCGACTCCTGCTGCCTTCCGCCATTGGTGTTTCCGCAGGAGATGTCGGCATGGCCACGCACGCGCAGTCCCCCGCCCCTTCAACGGCCGATGCTCCGCAACGACTGACTTCGCTGGCACACGGCGGCGGCTGCGGCTGCAAGATCGCGCCGGGCGTGCTGTCCGAACTGCTGCGTGGC
The DNA here is from genome assembly GCF_051853085.1 of Stenotrophomonas sp. T8. Taxonomy (NCBI): domain Bacteria; kingdom Pseudomonadati; phylum Pseudomonadota; class Gammaproteobacteria; order Lysobacterales; family Lysobacteraceae; genus Stenotrophomonas; species Stenotrophomonas sp. T8. The sequence continues at coordinate 3,214,738 of NZ_CP195329.1, forward strand.
GTGCCAGCGCTTCCGGCACCGGCCGAACTGCTGGTCGGCCGCGAGACCAGCGACGACGCCGCGGTGTACCGCCTCGATGACCGCCAGGCAATCGTCGCCACCACCGATTTCTTCATGCCGATTGTCGACGACCCGTTCGACTTCGGCCGCATCGCCGCCACCAACGCGCTGTCGGACCTGTACGCGATGGGGGCACGACCATTGTTCGCGCTGGCCATCGTCGGCATGCCGATCAACACGCTGCCGCAGGAAACCATCCGCGGCATCCTGCAGGGCGGCGAGCGTGCCTGCGCCGAGGCCGGCATCGTGGTCGCTGGAGGCCACAGCATCGATTCGGTGGAACCCATCTATGGCCTGGCCGCGATCGGCGTGCTTGACCCGCAGCGGCTCAGGCGCAATGCCGATGCCCGCGCCGGCGATGTGCTGGTGCTGGGCAAGCCGTTGGGCGTGGGCGTGTATTCGTCGGCGCTGAAGAAAGAAGTGCTGGACGCCGACGGCTACCAGCAGATGATCGCGTCGACCACCCGCCTGAACACCGTGGGCGTGGCCCTGGCCGCGCTGGACGGTGTGCACGCGATGACCGATGTCACCGGTTTCGGCCTGCTCGGCCACCTGCTGGAAGTGTGTCGCGCCAGTGGTGTCGCTGCGGAGGTGGACAGCGCACAGGTGCCGCTGCTGCCTCAGGCCCTGGAGCTGCTGCAGCGCGGCTGCTTGACCGGCGCGTCCAACCGCAACTGGGCCTCGTATGGTGCGGAGGTGCGTTTCGCCGATGGGTTGCCGGCACACTGGCAGCCGCTGCTGACCGACCCACAGACCAGCGGTGGGCTGCTGGTGTCCTGCGCCCCGGAAGCGGTGGACGCGGTGCTGGCCTGCTTCCACGACGCAGGGTTCGGCCAGGCAGCCGTCGTGGGGCGATTGAGCGCGGGCCTGCCGGGTGTCAGCGTCCGCTGAGACGCTGTAATGAGAAGGGCGCCCGAAGGCGCCCCGGCTGTAATGCTGGATGCAACATCACTCGATGTTCTGCACCTGTTCGCGGATCTGGTCGATCAGCACCTTCAGCTCCACCGCGGCATTGGACGTACGGCTGTCCACCGACTTCGAGCCCAGCGTATTGGCTTCGCGGTTGAACTCCTGCAGCAGGAAGTCCAGGCGACGACCGACCGGCTCGCGCTGCTTGAGCACGCGGCGGATCTCGACAATGTGGCTGCCAAGGCGATCCAGCTCCTCATCCACGTCCAGCTTCTGCAGCCAGAGCACCAGTTCCTGCTCGGCGCGGCCGGGATCGACCGGGTGCGGCAGGTCGGCCAGGCGTGCAGCCAGCTTGGCGCGCTGGCCGTCGCGAATGGCCGGAATCAGCGTGCGCACTTCAGTCGCGATGCGTTCGATGCCGTCCACGCGCTCGCTGATGGCGGCCGACAACTTGCCGCCTTCGCGCTCACGGGCCTCGACGAAGCCGTCCAGCACCTGGTCCAGCAGGGCCAGTGCCTCGGCCTGCAGGGCGGCGGCATCGGTGGCCTCGCCGCGGGTCACGCCGGGCAGCTGCAGCAGCTCGGTGAAGCTGACCTGCAGATTGGGGAAATCCGAGGTCAGCCGGTGCGCCAGGCGGCCCAGCTGGCCCAGCAGGGCCTCGTCCACCTGCAGGTTGGCCGCTGCCTCCGGTGCACGCAGGCGCATCACCAGATCCAGCTTGCCACGGCTCAGGCGCGCGGCGATGCGCTCGCGCAGCTGCGGCTCCAGCGCCCGCAGTTCCTCGGGCAGGCGGGTGCCGACCTCCAGGAAGCGGTGGTTGACCGAGCGCAGCTCGCAGCCCAGCGTGCCCCACGGGGTGACCCGCTCGCCGCCGGCATAGGCGGTCATGCTTCGAATCATGGAATGTGTCCGGTGCGTGCAAAGGGGGAATGGTACCCTAGCGCCCTCACCAGAGCCCCCTTGCCCGCCCCGTGAAGGCCGCGGGCGTGGCGGCGTACTCCCTCGCCATTACGGAACCCGCACCATGTCCGATTCCCGCCCCAGCGGCCGCCAGCCCGACCAGCTCCGCCCGGTCGTCATCCAACGCGGCTTCACCCGCCACGCCGAAGGGTCGGTACTGGTGTGCTTCGGTGAAACCCGTGTGCTGTGCACCGCCAGCGTCGAGAACCGCGTGCCGGGCTTCCTGCGCGGCAAGGGCGAAGGCTGGGTCACCGCCGAGTACGGCATGCTGCCGCGCGCCACCCACAGCCGCAGCGACCGCGAAGCGGCCCGTGGCAAGCAGGGCGGTCGCACGCTGGAGATCCAGCGCCTGATCGGCCGCAGCCTGCGTGCCTGCGTGGACCGCAACGCGCTGGGCGAGCGCACCATCACCCTGGACTGCGACGTGCTGCAGGCCGACGGTGGCACCCGCACCGCCGCCATCACCGGCGCCTACGTGGCCCTGGTCGATGCGGTGAACGTGCTGATGAAGCGTGGCGACATCAAGCGCAACCCGATCCTGGGCGCAGTGGCGGCGGTGTCGGTGGGCGTGTACCGCGGCACCCCGGTGCTGGACCTGGACTACGCCGAAGACAGCGACTGCGACACCGACATGAACGTGGTGATGAACGACGGTGGCGGCTTCATCGAACTGCAGGGCACCGCCGAAGGCCACGCCTTCCGTCGCGATGAACTGGACGCGCTGCTGGGCCTGGCCGAAAAGGGCGTGGCCGAGCTGCTGGCCGCGCAGCAGGCGGCGCTGTCGGCATGAACCGGCGCCTTGCCCTGACCACCCTGGTGGTGGCCGACTATGACGAAGCCATTGCCTGGTACACCGGCAAGCTCGGCTTCACGCTGCTGGAAGACATCGACCAGGGCCACAAGCGCTGGGTGGTGGTCGGCCCGACCGACGGCAGCGCCGCCGCTCTGTTGCTGGCCCGTGCCAGCGACGAGGCGCAGCGCAGCCGCATCGGCAACCAGACCGGTGGCCGCGTCGCCTTCTTCCTCAACACCGACGACTTCCACCGCGACCACGCAGCGATGCTTGCCGCGGGCGTCGAGTTCCTGGAAGCGCCGCGCGAAGAACCCTATGCAACGGTCGCGGTGTTCCGCGATCTGTATGGCAACACCTGGGACCTGCTGGAGCCCCGTCAATGAAGAAACTGGTACTGGCCAGCCACAACGCCGGCAAGCTGGTGGAGATGCAGGAGATCCTCGCCGACCTGCCGCTGCAGATCACCTCGGCCGCCGAACTGGGCCTGGGCGACGTGGAAGAGACCGGCCTGACCTTCGTCGAGAATGCGCTGCTGAAGGCACGCGCGGCCTGCGAAGCGACCGGCCTGCCGGCACTGGCCGATGATTCGGGCCTGATCGTCGATGCACTCGGCGGCGCGCCCGGCCTGTACAGCGCGCGCTATGCCGGCCACCCGACCAACGCGGTGGCCAACAACGCCAAGCTGCTGGACGCGATGGCCGACATTCCCGACGGCCAGCGCAGCGCCCGCTTCTATGCGGTGATCGTGCTGCTGCGCCACGCCACCGACCCGCAGCCGTTGATCTGCGAAGGGCGCTGGGAAGGACAGATCATCCGCGAGCTGCGTGGCACGAATGGTTTTGGCTACAACCCGGTATTCCTGGACACCACCCACGGCCTGACCGCCGCGGAAATGGAGCCGGCACTGAAGAATGCCATCAGCCACCGTGCCATCGCCCTGCAGCAGCTCAAGCAGCAGCTGGCGACGCTGTACTGACGCCGCCTGATCGAACCAGGGAAGCCGGCCAGTGGCCGGCACTACCGAAGAAGCCCATGCCGCACGACCACGACCACTGCAACCACCTGCCCGGCGAAGCCTGCTCCGCTGCCCACGACAGCCCGCCGCGGCTGGTGCCGCCACCGCTGTCGCTGTACGTGCACCTGCCGTGGTGCGTGCGCAAGTGCCCGTACTGCGATTTCAACTCGCACCAGGCCAAGGGTGAGCTGCCGTTCGATGGCTACATCGATGCGCTGCTGCGCGATCTCGACCAGGACCTGCCGCTGGTCTGGGGCCGGGTGGTGCACAGCGTGTTCTTCGGCGGCGGTACGCCCAGCCTGTTCCCGCCGGAAGCGATCGACCGTTTCCTGCAGCAGGCCAGCGCACGCCTGCGCTTCGCGCCCAATGCCGAAATCACCCTGGAAACCAACCCGGGCACCGCCGAGCATGGCCGTTTCGACCGCTACCGCGCGGCCGGGGTGAACCGCCTCAGCTTCGGCATCCAGAGTTTCGACGATGCCATGCTCAAGCGCCTGGGCCGCATCCACGACAGTAGCGAAGCCGAGCGCGCGGTGAAGATGGCGCAGGACGCGGGCTACGACAACTTCAACATCGACCTGATGTACGCGCTGCCGGAACAGACCCTGGCCGGTGCCGAGGCCGATCTGGAACGTGCATTTGCACTGCAACCGGCCCATATCTCGCACTACCAGCTGACCCTGGAACCGAACACGGTGTTCTTCGCGCGTCCGCCGCAGGGCATTCCCGATGAAGACAATGCCTGGGACATGCAGGAGCACTGCCAGTCGCTACTGGCGCAGGCTGGTTTCAGCCAGTACGAAGTCAGCGCCTACGCACGCCCCGGTCGGCAGAGTGCGCACAACCTGAACTACTGGCGCTTCGGTGACTATCTTGGCATCGGTGCTGGCGCGCACGGCAAGATCAGCTCGGGTGCCGAAGAACACGTGCTGCGCCGCTGGAAACTGAAGCACCCGCAGGCCTACCTGGACAGCGCAGGCACCCCGGCCTCGTTCGGTGGCGACGATGTGGTCGCACCCGAGCGCCTGCCGTTTGAGTACATGCTCAACCTGCTGCGCCTGCACGAAGGTTTCGGCCTGCGCGATTTCGAGTCGCGCACCGGGCTGCCGCGCAGCGTGCTGGACGCGCCCCTGGGCGAGGCCGTGCAGCGCGGCTGGCTGGACGTGGCGGATGGCCACGTACAGCCAACCGAGCTGGGCCGCCGATTCACCAACGATGTGGTGAGCCTGTTCCTGGAGGAATAGACCTTCCCGCCGTTAGCGGGTAGTGCCGGGCGCTGGCCCGCACTCCGGTGGAGACAGCGCTGCCGGCCAGTGACCTGCACCATCGCTCATCCGTCGTCCCCCCCCAGCGGACGTGAGACACGTTCACCCTAAAGTAGCGCCGACTGCGGCCGACACGGTAGATTCACAAGATCGATCCGCGGGAATCCGGGTACCGCTCGCCGATGTCAGCTGTCTTTTCCATTACCTCTGCCGACAAAGCCCGCCTGGCCGCCAGCGACCTGCCACCGCGGGTGCGTGAGCTGCTGGGCGCGTTGATCGGCCTGTGCCGGCAGACGCTGGCAGCGCCGCTGATCCTGACCGTCGAAGCGTTGGAGCAGACGTTGCTGCACGACGCGGATCGCGCGCGCAATCCGCAGCTGCAGGCGGAGCTGATGGCCCAGCGCGGCCAGTTGCATGCCTTCTCCGGTCATTTCGCTGACCGCATGCTTGATGCCGTGGCCGATGCGCTGATACGGCTGCGCGAACCCACGGCCCACTTCAGCCCCGGTTCCACGCCGCCGCCGCTGCCCGGCATGCTCGGGCTGTCGCTGGTCGATGAGCATGAAGTGGACCGCGACCTGCTGCTGACCGAGATGGTGCGGCGGGAGACGCTGCGTTCGACCAACACGCTGAACCTGCTGGGCCAACGCCTGGGCGTACTGGCGGCAGCACCGGCCTTCGAGGCCGACACCCTGCCGCTGGCACCGCAGGCACTGTGCGCCATGCTGCGCCGGATTGCCGAACAGGATTCGCTCGCTGTCGACGTTCAGCTGGCGCTGTACCGCAGCTTCGAACGCCAGGTGCTGGAGCGCCTGGGCGACATCCTCGACCGTGCCAATGCCCTGTTGGCCCAGCACGGCGTGCTGCCCGGCCTGGTCTACACCCCCTACCTGGCGCGTTCATCGAGCACCCGGCGGATCATCACCCAGTCGGTGGGCGGTGGTCGCACCACGCAGCCGGCAAAGCGTGCCGCCGCGCCACTGACCGGCTGGAACGGATCGGCACCGGCCGGCTCCTGGTCGAGCCTGGTGCAGGACGCTTTCCAGGATGACAGCACGGCCGGCGCGGCCATGCCGGGCCTGACCACCTCCACGGGCAGCGCGCTGCATGCGCTGCTGCAGCAGGCACGCCATGCCAGCGCAGCACCTGCGGATCGCGATGCAGTGCCGAGCGCAGCCGTGGATGCGGTCCTCGCGCGCCTGCAGGCGCAGTCCAGCGCCGCCACCGGCGTAGCCGACCTGCAGGCGGCCGTGGTGGCGCAACTGCGCAGCGAGCATGGCATGCAGGCCCAGCTGGGCAGCCACGACCGCGACAGCCTCGACCTGCTGCGCATGCTGATGCAGCAGGTGCAGCAGCAGCAGCGTCCGGACCCGGTGCCGGCCGCCCTGCTGGCGCGCCTGCAGGTACCGCTGGCACGTGCGGCAATGGCCGACCCCGGCTTCTTCGTGCGCGACGAGCACCCCGCGCGCGAACTGCTCAACCAGATTGCCGAAGTCGGCGCCAACTGGCTGGGCGACGATGATGTCGACCCGCAGTTGCTGCAGCGCATGGCACAGAGCGTGCAGGGCCTGCTGGGTCAGGATGCGCGGGCGCCGGAGGCCTTCGCCAGCGCGAACGAGGACGTGCAGCAGCATCAGCGCGCCGCAGCGCATCGCGCCGAGTTGGCCGAACGCCGCCATGTCGAAGCTGCACGCGGCAAGGAGCGGCTGGAACTCGCGCGGCGACAGGCCAGTGCACAGATCGACCAGTGCTGCGACGCGCAGCAGCCGCCCCGCTTCGTGCAGACCCTGCTGCGTCAGGCCTGGGCCGATGCCCTCACCCTGACCCGCCTGCGCCACGGCGACGATTCACCGCAGTGGCAGGAACGCCTGCAGCAGACCCAACGCATCGCCGCCATCACCGCGCAACCCGTTGATGCACCCGGCGGCACCGATGCAACGCTTGCTGCCGAGGTCGAGGCCGCCCTGCTGCAGGTCGGCTACCACGCCGAGGAAGCCGCCGCCGTCGCACGCAGGCTGGCCACGCCTGGCGGCGAGGACGAGAGCACCTCGCGTACCGAACTCAGTGCCCGCCTGAAGGCACGCGCGCGCCTGGGCGAGCACGCCGGTACGGCCGCCGGCACGACGCCCGCCACACCGCGCAGCAGTGCCGAGGAAGCCGCTTACCAGCAGCTGTCCTCCCTGCCCTTCGGCAGCTGGTTCGACATCGACACTGGCGATGGCACACTGCGCCGCCAGCGCCTGTCCTGGTACAGCCTGCTGACCGGCCACGCCCTGCTGGTCAATCCACGCGGGCAGAAGATCGCCGATACCGACCTGGATACGCTGGCCCGGCAGATCAGCGCCGGCCAGGCGCAGCTGGTCACTGAGGACAAGGCCCGGCTGGTTGACCGTGCCTGGGAGGCCAGCCTTGGCGCATTGCGTGCACTGGCGGCCGGCCATACGCAGGAGACCTCCGCATGATCACCCAACCGCCGCAGGACACCCGCCGCGCACCGCGCCGCCAGGTCTCGGACCTGGTACCGGTCACCGACCAGATGCGCGAAAGCGTGGTGGGCCGGCTCGGCAATATCTCCGAAACCGGCATGCTGATGCTGGCCAGCGCAACGTTGCGCGAGGATGCGCTGTACCAGTTGCGCTTCCCCTTGCCGCTGGGCGACGGCCGCCACCAGGACATCGACGTGGGCGTGCACCTGCTGTGGAGCGAACCTGCACACGCCCCCGGACAGAGCTGGACCGGCTTCCGGTTCCTCACCCTGTCGCGCGAGCATCGGCAGCTGCTGCGCCAGTGGGTGGGCGAAGACAGCGACGAGGGGCCGGTTTCGACGGCCTGAGTGCCGGTTCCAGCACAGCGGTTTTTCCCGGTATGCGGCAGAATCTAGGGCCGTTTTCCGTGTCGAGCCACCGCAATGCTCCAGCAAGACCCCGGCGCCCTGTATTCCGACCACCTGGCCGTGCTGTGCCGACGTGCCGAACAGGCGCTGGCCCGCGGCGGCTTCGATCACCTGGTGGTGCCCAGCGGCACCCTGCACTACCAGGTGTTCGACGATCGCGACTACCCGTACGCGGTCAATCCGCAGTTCAAGGCCTGGCTGCCGCTGACCCGCGTGCCCAACAGCTGGATCGTGTTCACCCCCGGCAAGCGCCCGGCGGTGATCTTCCACCAGCCCTTCGACTACTGGCACGTGGTGCCGGATGCCCCCAGCGGCTGGTGGGTGGAGCATTTCGACATCCACATCATCCGCAAGCCGGAAGACGCGCTGGCGCTGCTGCCGGCCGATCCATCGCGCTGCGCGATCCTCGGCGAGCCGCAGAGCGCGCTGGGCAGCTACGTGCCGAACAACCCGGCGCCGGTGGTGAACTACCTGGAATGGCACCGCGGCAGCAAGACACCGTATGAGATCGCACTGATGCGCGACGCCCAGGTGCTGGGCGTGCGCGGCCACCGCGCTGCCGAGGCCGCATTCCACAATGGCGCCGACGAGTTCAGCATCCACATGGCGTACTGCCAGGCCGTGGGCCAGGATGCCAACGAACTGCCGTACGGCAACATCGTGGCGTTGAACGAACATGCCGCCGTGCTGCACTACACCGAGCTGGGCCGCAAGGCACCGCAACCGCTGCGCAGCTTCCTGATCGATGCCGGCGCCAGTGCCCACGGCTACGCCAGCGACATCACCCGCACCTACGCCGCGCAGGGCCACGACGAATTTGCGGCGATGATCGCCGCCGTCGACGCTGCCCAGCAGCAGATGTGCGCAGCGGTGCGCCCGGGCTTCGACTACAAGCAGCTGCACGTGGACGCACATCTTTCGCTGATGGGCGTGCTGAAGGACTTCGGCGTGATCAAGGTCTCGCCGCAGACCGCGCTGGAGACCGGCGTCAGCGCCGCGTTCTTCCCGCATGGTATCGGCCACCTGATCGGCCTGCAGGTGCACGACGTGGCCGGTTTCGCGGCCAGCGACGAAGGCGGCCGCATCGAGCGCCCGGCGGGCCACCCGTACCTGCGCCTGACCCGCGTGCTGGAGCCGGGCATGGTGGTGACCATCGAACCGGGCCTGTACTTCATCGACATGCTGTTGAATGAAGTGAAGGACGCTGGCCACGGTGATGCGATCAACTGGGACCGCGTGGACTTCTTCCGTCCGTATGGCGGCATCCGCATCGAAGACGAAGTGCTGTGCACCGACGGCGAAGCGGACAACCTGACGCGGCCGGCGTTTGCGGCGGCCAACGGCTGAGCCCCTCGTGGTTGGCTGCTTGGAGCAATAGCCGCGCTTGGCGGGGCGGGGTGGGTTCGCGGGGGACGCCGTGAATCCATCCCTGGAGGCTTGGCCGCGGCATCCATGCCGCGGACACCCCCGCGAACCCACCCCGCCCCACCTCTGACAGTTTCCGTGTGCGTCCAACCACGGAAGAAAGAAAGAAAAGCAAAAGCGGGTCGCTTGCTGCGCTCGCTCTGTGTCGACCAAGGTCGACACCTACCCGTAGATCCACGCCATGCGTGGATGATTCATTCGATATCTGACAGATGTGCCGACCAACGGTCGGCACCCACCAACAGCCGCGTGAACCTGTCGAAGGCGGGGTACTGTGGGCTTGCGGGGTGTGAGCCGCATGGATGCGGCGACCAAGCCTACAAGGACGTACTTGCGGCGGCCTCGCAAACCCACAGTACCCCGCCATCCCACGGAATGCCGCTGTTGCGGTTGCTGTTGCTGTGGCCTCTGCGGGTGCAGGGCCGCAAGCCCTGCAGAAAAACACCCTACCCCGCCATCACCGCTTCGATCTCATCGGCGCTGCGCGCCAGGCCTTCGGTCAGCACGCGATGGCCGTCATCGGTGATCAGCACATCGTCTTCAGTGCGGATGCCGATACCGCGCCAACGCGGTTCCACCGTCGTGTCGTCCACGCCGATGTACAGCCCCGGCTCGATGGTGAACGCCATGCCAGACTCCAGCAGACGTGAATCACCGGCGAGGCGGTAATCGCCCACATCGTGCACGTCCAATCCGATCCAGTGGCCGGTCTTGTGCCGGTAGAAGCGCTGGTACAGGCCTTCGGACAGATTCTTTTCCAGCGTGCCCTTCAGCAGGCCCAGGCGCAGCAGGCCCTCGGTCAAGGTCTGCACTGCGGCCAGATGGCCGGCCTCGTAGGGCACGCCCGGCTTGGCCTGGGCCAGCGCCGCCGCCTGCGCTTCACCGACCAGGTCGTGCAGCGCGCGCTGCTCGGCACTGAAGCGGCCGTTCACCGGGAAGGTGCGGGTGATGTCGCTGGCGTAGCCGCGGTACTCGGCACCGGCATCGATCAGCACCAGCTCGCCATCGCGCGACCGCGCGTTGTTGTCGCGGTAATGCAGGATGCAGCCGTTGCGGCCGGCACCGACGATGCTGCAATACGCAGGCACCGCATCGCTGGCGCGGAACACGCGTTCCAGCTCGGCCTGCAGTTCATACTCGTGGATGCCGGCCCTGGCGGCCTTCATCGCCGCCAGATGCGCACGCACGCTGATCTGTGCGGCGTGGTGCATCAGTGCCACTTCGGCGCCGGATTTGAACAGGCGCTGCTCGTGCAGCAGGTGGCCCAGCTCCAGGAACTCATGGGGCGGCTGCGCACCGTGGCGTACCTGCGAACGCACGCGGTTGACCCAGCCGATCAGCTTCAGATCGAAGTCGGCGTCGCGGCCGAAGTGGTAGTAGACGCGCGAGCGCCCTTCCAACAGGCCCGGCAGGATGTCGTCCAGATCATCGATCGGGTAGGCATCGTCCATGCCGTACTGCGCTACCGCGCCTTCCTGGCCGGCGCGGCTGCCGTCCCATGCCTCGCGCTCGGCATCGCGCTCGCGGCAGAACAGGATGGCCTCGCCGTGGCGGCGGCCCGGAATCAGCACCAGCACCGCTTCCGGTTCCGGGAAGCCGGTCAGGTACTGGAAATCCGAATCCTGGCGGAACGGATAATGGGTATCGAGGCTGCGCACCTTCTCGGCTGCGGCCGGCAGCACCAGGATCGCGTCCTCGCCAGCCATGTCCATCAGCTGGCGGCGGCGACGCTTGTATTCGCCGGCCGCGATGCCGGTACGCTGCTTGATATCCATCAGTTCAGGCGCTGCCGATGGCGCGCGGCCAGCACCACGTCGCCGTGCAGCAGCAGCACCGCCACGCGGATGAACTCCTCGATCTCCGACAGGGCTTCGTCGTCGTCATCGCCGCCGGCCTCGAAATCCTCACTGGACGCACGTGCCAGGCTGGCCATGTCGGTCAGCGCTTCTTCGCCCTCTTCGGACAGGGCCGGGCGGCGGCCGCCACTGCCCAGGCCGAAGCCGCCCAGGAACGAGCGGGTCCAGCTGAACATGGCATCGGCCTGCGCGGACACGTCGTCGCTGTCGGCGAGCAGCAGTTCGAAGGCGAAGTCACGGTCTTCCAGCTGCTTGATGGTGGCCTGCAGCAGCTGCCCCAGCACGCTGTCGGCGGCCACCGGCGGCAGGGTGTCGTCGGCCAGCACGCGCGCCGGCCAATCGTTGCCGGGGGCGCCGCCGGCGGCCAGCCAGCCGCACAGCGCGCCGTGCAGCTCGGCAGCGGTAGCGCCCAGGCCCAGCGCCTGGCTGGCGCGGGTAACGTCGTCGACGGAGGGAAGTTCGGTCATCGTGCGGCTCGTTCGGAATAAGAAAACCCGGGGTGCGCACGCGCGCGCCCGTCAGACCCCGTAGTGTAGCAACCCTGCGGCATCCTCTCGTGGCCGTCCGGCCTTGCTGCGACAGCGCTTGACCGCCCTCACCCGGCTTGCCTATCGTGCCCGCATGGAACCCGCCGATCCCCTTGCCCAGCTGCAGGACTTTGCCGCCCGCGTGGACGCGTTGCTTGAACGCAACCAGCGTCTGGCCGAGGAGAACCGCAGCCTGCGCCACCAGCAGGAACAGCTGGTGGCCGAGCGCTCGACGCTGTTGGCCAAGAACGAGCAGGCACGCTCGCGGGTGGAAGCGATGATCAGCCGGCTCAAATCCCTGGAGCAGCACACATGAGCGCCGAACCGGTCAGTGTCCGCATCCTCGATCGTGAATACACCGTGGGCGTCGGCGGCGATGAGCGCGACAGCCTGATGGCCGCCGCACGCCTGCTCGATGCGCGCATGCGCGAGATCCGCGGCAGCAACCGCATGGCCGCCGTCGACCGCGTCGCCGTGCTGGCCGCGCTGAACCTGGCCCACGAACTGCAGCTGCTGCGCGACGAGAACGCCCGCCAGGCCGTGGCGCTGCAGCAGACGCTGGCCGACCTGAACCGGCGCCTGGACCGCGCGATCGACGGCGGCGCCTGAAGACCGTGCACAACGCGTCTTCTCATATCTGAATTGGCACGGACTGTTGCCGACGAACGGCCTATCCAGATCCTGCGTGCTGGCTATAATGGCCACGCGTTCTCTGCGGTACTCGACGGCATGTGCAAACATTCGCCTTGTCCCTTAAGAACGACACCGGGAGCGCGACAGCGCCGGGAGTGCAGGTCCGCCTTGTAGCGGGAAGCCCGATGGTTCTCCAGCGTTCCCACTTGAGCCCCCGGGTTCAAGGTCGTTTCGCATGCATCGACATTGCGGAGAATGCAATATTCCAGCAAGGGCGGCGTCTTCGGGCGTCGCCCTTGTTCTTTCCGGCACAATGACGGCTGATCCTTGCCGCTCGCTGCCATGACCGACCCGCGCCAGGCCCTGCGCCACGACCTGCGGCAACGCCGTCGTGACCTTAACGCTGGTGAGCGCATCGCCGCCGCCGAATCGCTTGCCGATGCCCTGCTCGCCCTGCCGTTCGCCCCGCGCGAAGGCGCCGTGGCCGGCTACTGGGCGCTGGATGGCGAAATCGCCCTGCACCGCTGGCAGCTGCAGCTGCCCGAAGGACTCACCTACTGCCTGCCGGTGCTGGCCGGCGACGTGCTGCGCTTCGCACCATGGCGGCCCGGGCAGCCGCTGACCAGCAACCGCTATGGCATCCCCGAGCCGGACGTGGCCGTGGAAGACACCCTGGAACCGGAACGGATGGCGCTGGTCGTGACTCCATTGGTGGGTTTCGACGCACAGTGCCGTCGGCTGGGCATGGGGGGCGGCTGGTATGATCGCAGCTTCGCCTTCCGCCACGACCGGCCGGCGCCGCCCTGGCTGGTCGGTGCTGCGTTCGCGGTGCAGCAGGTCGAGTCCTTGCCGGTGGCGTCGTGGGACGTGCCGGTGGATGCGATCTGCACCGAAGACGGCACCCTGTTCCCCTCCGCTGCCCCCGTGAACGCATGACCGCCCGCAAGCGCTACTGGCTGATGAAGTCCGAACCGGACGCCTTCTCCATCGATGACCTGGCCAAGGTCAAGGTCGAACCCTGGAACGGGGTGCGCAACTACCAGGCGCGCAATTTCATGCGCGATGGCATGCAGGTGGGCGACGGCATCCTGTTCTACCACTCCAACACCAAGGTGCCCGGCATCGTCGGCCTGGCCACCGTCGCCAGCCCAGCCTACCCGGACGACACCCAGTTCGACCCGAAATCCGACTACCACGACCCCAAGAGCACGCGCGAAAACCCGCGCTGGATGCTGGTGGACGTGGCCTTCGACCGCAAGCTCAAGCAGGTGATCGCGCTGGACGAGATCAAGCTGCACGCTGACGAGCTCGGCGAGGGCTTCCCGCTGGTTGCCAAGGGCAATCGCCTGTCGGTGTTCCCGGTGACCGCCGCGCAGTGGAAGCTGCTGCTGTCGCTGGAAAAGAAATCCTGATTCCCCGCCTGAGAGTTCTTCCCATGTCCGAAGCCAAGCGCCTGGCCGCCGAGAAAGCCATCGAGTACGTCGAAGACGGCATGATCGTCGGTGTCGGCACCGGTTCCACCGTGGCCTATTTCATCGATGCCCTGGCCCGCATCCAGCACCGCATCAAGGGAGCCGTGTCCAGCTCCGAGCAGAGCACCGCACGCCTGAAGCAGCACGGCATCGAGGTGATCGAGCTGAACCACAGTGGCAACCTGTCGCTGTACGTCGATGGCGCCGACGAGTGCGACCCGAACAAGTGCCTGATCAAGGGCGGCGGCGCCGCACTGACCCGCGAGAAGATCATTGCCGAGGCCAGCGAGCGCTTCATCTGCATCGTCGACCCGAGCAAGCAGGTGCCGGTGCTGGGCAAGTTCCCGCTGCCGGTGGAAGTGATCCCGATGGCGCGCAGCCTGGTCGCCCGCCAGATCCGCGACATGACCGGCGGCCAGCCGACCTGGCGCGAGGGCGTGGTCACCGACAACGGCAACCAGATCCTGGACATCCACAACCTGCAGATCACCGATCCGGAAAAGCTGGAGCGCGAGCTCAACCAGTTGCCGGGCGTGGTCTGCGTCGGCCTGTTCGCGCGCCGTCGCGCCGATGTGGTGATCGTCGGCGGCGAGCCGCCGGTCGTGCTCTGACCCTTCCGAAGGAGCCTGACGATGTCGCTGTTGCGTTCGCTGCTGATGCTTCCGCTGCTGGCCCTGGCCGGCTGCGCCACCGACGCGGCCCGCCATTGGGTCGAGCTGGACGGCGCCCGCTACCAGGTCGAGCTGGCCACCAACGATGAAACCCGCGCGCGCGGGCTGATGTTCCGCGACCAGATGGCGGCCGACCACGGCATGCTGTTCATCCACGACCGCGAGGAAATGCAGGCGTACTGGATGAAGAACACCAGGATCGCGCTGGACATCCTTTACTTCGACAGCCAGCGCAGGCTGGTCAGCCAGCAGCGCGACGTACCGCCGTGCTCGGCCGGCGACATGTGCCCGCCCTATCCCAGCGGCGGTCCGGCGCGTTATGTACTGGAACTCAACGCCGGCCAGGCCGAGAAGCTGCAGCTCAAGGACGGCACGGAGCTGAAATTCGGTCCGGGCATCGAAAAGTAAACGATGCGGCCGGCCAGCGGCCGGCACGCGCGGTAGTGCCGGCCGCTGGCCGGCAACCCTGCAGGGGTCAGATCCCATTCGCTCGCGAAAGGCATCTGACCCCTGAATTTTTCACGCGATACCGCTTGAAACCGCCTGCGAATGACGCCAGTCTGTGGCCATGCAGGACCGGATCACACTCCCCGACTGGGATGCCCTGGCCGACCTCGAAGACGAGGCGCTGCCACTGTTGCCGACCGCGCTGCTGATCGCGCGCGATGAATACCCCGATCTGCAGCCGTCCACCTACGACGCGCTGATCCAGAGCCATGTCGAGCACCTCCGCTCGGAAGTGGAGAGCATCGACAACAGCCCGCTGAAGATGGCGGCGATCAACCGCCACCTGTTCGACGAGCTGGGCTACAGCGGCGACCACGACGAGTACTACGACCCGCGCAACAGCTACCTCAACCAGGTATTCGAGCGCCGCCTGGGCAATCCGATCTCGCTGGCGCTGGTCCAGATGGAAGTCGCGCGCCGGCTGGGTATTCCGCTCGATGGCGTGTCCTTCCCCGGCCACTTCCTGGTGCGCCTGCCGGTGGACGACGGCGTGCTGGTGATGGACCCGTTCAACGGTGGCCGACCGCTGGACGTGGACGAACTGCGCGAGCGGGCCAAGTCACACCTGGGCGGGCAGATGCCCGACGACCAGGTGCTGGCGCAGATCCTCGACCCGGCGCCCGCGCGCGCGATCCTGATGCGCATGCTGCGCAACCTGCACGGCGTGTATGCCGAAGCCGGCGAGTGGGACCGCGCCGCGCGCAGTGCCGACCGCCTGCTGAAGCTGGCCCCGGAGCAGGACGATGCGCTGCGCGACCGCGGCCTGGCCTACCTGCAGCTGGAGTACCTGGCCGGTGCCCGGCACGATCTGGGCCAGTACCTGAAGCGCAACCCGGAAGCCAGCGATGCGCAGTGGCTGCGCGAGAAGCTGATCGACCTCGGCGGGCCGATGCCGCGGCTGCATTGAGGGAGTCGGTGTGTGGACCGGCAGTCCACACCTACCCTCATCAATCGACCTCGACCATCTCGAAATCAGCCTTGGTCACCCCGCAATCCGGGCAGGTCCAGGTCTCGGGAATGTCCTCCCAGCGCGTCCCTGGCGCGATGCCTTCCTCCGGCAAGCCTTCCGCTTCGCTGTACAGGAAGCCGCAGACCACGCACATCCAGGTGCGCAAGGTGGTGGGGGTGGCATCGCTCATCGGATAATCAGGACTGGATTCACGGGCCGCCATTGTCCCATCGCGGTCCACTCACCGGTAGCCATCGATGACTTCTGCTTCCCCGGCGCCCCGCGGCGTCTACCTGATCACCCCGGACGAGCCCGATACCGCACGCCTGCTGGCCCGCACCGCGCCGCTGCTGGCCACGGGCGCCACTTGGCTGCAGTACCGCAACAAGACCGCAAGCGACGCGCTGCGGCGGGAACAGGCCACCGCGCTGCAGGCACTGTGCGCAGACCACGGCGTGCCGCTGATCGTCAACGACGACCCGGCGCTGGCCAAGGCCGTGGGCGCGGCGGGCGTGCACCTGGGCGGTACCGACGGCGACATCCCCAGCGCGCGCGCCCTGCTCGGCCCCGAGGCCATCATCGGCGCCTCCTGCTATGACCAGCTGGCCAATGCCGAGAGGGCCGTCGCCGCCGGCGCCAGCTACGTGGCCTTCGGCGCGTTTTTCCCGACCACCACCAAGATCACCACCAGCCGCGCCCATACCGACCTGCTGCGGCAAAGCGCCGCACTGGGCGTGCCGCGGGTGGCGATTGGTGGCCTGACGCCGGACAATGTCGGTCCCATCATCGACGCCGGCGCCGATCTGGTCGCCGTGGTCAGCAGCGTGTTCGCCGCCGAAGACCCGGTCGCGACCCAGCGCGCCTTCCTCGCCCAGTTCGCGTAACGCCCAGGATATTCCCCCATGAACCACGACCAGTCCCACGCCCTGTTCTCCCGCGCCCAGCAGCTGTTGCCGGGCGGCGTCAATTCGCCGGTGCGCGCGTTCAAGTCGGTCGGCGGCGAACCGTTCTTCGTCGAGCGCGCCGACGGCGCCTACCTGTACGACGTCGACGGCAACCGCTACATCGACTACGTCGGCTCCTGGGGCCCGATGATCGTCGGCCACAACCACCCGGCGGTACGCCAGGCGGTGAAGAAGGCGATCGACAACGGCCTGTCGTTCGGCGCGCCATGCGCGGCTGAAGTCACCATGGCCGAGACCATCACCCGCCTGGTGCCGTCGTGCGAGATGGTGCGCATGGTCAACTCCGGCACCGAGGCCACCCTGTCGGCGATCCGCCTGGCGCGTGGCGCCACCGGCCGCAACCGCATCGTCAAGTTCGAAGGCTGCTACCACGGCCACGGCGACTCGTTCCTGGTCAAGGCCGGCAGCGGCATGCTGACCCTGGGCGTGCCGACCTCGCCGGGCGTCCCGGCCGGGCTGAGCGAACTGACCCTGACCCTGCCCTACAACGACTTCGAAGCGGCCACTGCGCTGTTCGAGCAGCAGGGCGATGACATCGCCGGCCTGATCATCGAACCGGTGGTCGGCAACGCCAACTGCATCCCGCCGCGCGAGGGCTACCTGCAGCACCTGCGCGAACTGTGCACGAACCACGGCGCGCTGCTGATCTTCGACGAAGTGATGACCGGCTTCCGCGTTGCCCTCGGCGGTGCGCAGGCGCACTACGGCATCACCCCGGACCTGACCACCTTCGGCAAGATCATCGGCGGCGGCATGCCGGTGGGCGCCTACGGCGGGCGCCGCGAGCTGATGCAGCAGATCGCCCCGGCCGGCCCGATCTACCAGGCCGGCACGCTGAGCGGCAACCCGGTGGCGATGGCCGCTGGCCTGGCGATGCTGGAACTGATCCAGCAGCCGGGCTTCCACGCCGACCTGGCCGAGCGCACTGCACGCCTGTGCGCCGGCCTGGAAGCGGCCGCCGCCGAAGCCGGCGTGGCGGTGACCACCAACCGCGTGGGTGCGATGTTCGGGCTGTTCTTCACCAGTGAGAAGGTGGAGACCTATGCGCAGGCCACCGCCTGTGACATCCCAGCGTTCAACCGCTTCTTCCACGCGATGCTGGAGCAGGGCGTGTTCCTGGCGCCGTCGGCGTACGAGGCCGGTTTCCTGTCCAGCGCGCACGATGATGCCGTGATCGAGGCCACCCTCGCCGCTGCACGCGTGGCATTCAAGGCCGCCAAGGGCTGATCGCAAAAAAAGGGGACGGAGGGGATTAAGTCGTTTGTGCATAAACGACTTAATCCCCTCCGTCCCCTTTTTTCAACCGAAGACGAACTTGCCCTTCATCATCGCGAAGTGGCCGGGGAACGAGCAGAAGAAGGTGTAGTCGCCGCCCTTCTGCAGGCCCTGCGTGGAAAAGCGCACGCGCGTGGTCTCGCCACCACCAATTACTTTGGTGTGCGCCAGCACGCGCTTGTCGGCTTTCGGCAGGTAGCTATCGGCCAGGGTCATGCGCATGCCTGCCAGTGCCACCGGCTGGTAGTCGGCCGTGCGGGTCAGCACCCAGTTATGGCCCATCGCGGTAGCGGCGAGCTTGCCGGTGTGGCGCAAGGTCAGGTCCACGGCAGTGCAGTCGGCGACAAGCTTGATCTCGCGAGTGCTGAAGCTCATCTGGTCGGTGCTGTCGATGCTCACCGCACACACCCGCGCCATCGCCGACGGCGCCAGCATCAGCGCGCCCAGTCCCACTGCCACCCACCAAGCCTTCATCGTTGCCTCTCCTGCGGATTCAAGCACCATTCTAGGCAGGCCCCTGCGGCCGCGTCTGCGACCGTCTGTCGCATGCCTACTCCAGGGTTTCCCGCGCACTCACTGCAATGGCATGCTCGACCGATGCGGATCGACCTGTTGCTGCTGGATGTGGATGGCGTGCTGGTGCAGTACCAGCGCGCGCAGCGCGTGCTGCATCTGGCCCAGGCACTGCAGGTTCCGACGCAGGCCGTACAGGCCGCGCTGTATGACAGCGGACTGGAAGCGGCGCATGACAACGGCACGCTGGATGGCCCGGCCTATCTGGCGCAGCTGGGGGAGTGCCTGGGCAGGACCATCGATGTACCCAGCTGGATCGCCGCACGCCAAGCGGCCAGCCATCCGCAGCACGCGGTGCTGCAGCGGCTGCAGGTTCTGCAGCTGCCGCTGGCGGTACTGACCAACAATGGCGCGCTGATGGTGCAGGCGCTGCCCACCCTGCTGCCGGAACTGTTCCCTGCGCTGCAGGGACGCGTGTTCTGCAGCGCCGATTTCGGCCTGCGCAAACCCGCACCGGAGGTCTTCCTGCGCACGCTTGAGGCCCTCGGCGTGGCGCCTTCGCGCACGCTGTTCGTCGATGACCTGTTCGCCAATGTGCGCGGTGCACGCGCCGCCGGCCTGCACGCGGAAACCGTGCGCGATGGCCGTGGCTTGGGCAAGGTGTTGAAGCGTTACCAGATTGCGTGAACCACTGTAGAGCCGAGCCCATGCTCGGCTCTACAGATGCCTCTGCCGGCTTCAGCGCGCGGCGATGAACGCCGCAATCGCTGCGCGCAGGCGCTTGAGGCCTTCGGCCACTTCTTCGTCGGTGATGTTCAACGACGGCACGAAGCGCAACACGTCCGGGCCGGCCTGCAGGGTCAGCAGGCCGTGCTCGGCGGCATGGTCGAGGATCGCCCCGGCCTGGCCGGCGAAGTCCTTGCCCAGCACCGCGCCCAGCATCAGGCCGCGGCCGCGCACTTGGCTGAACACACCGAACTCGTCGTTGATGCGGGCAAAGCCATCGCGCAGTGCCTTCGACTGGCGGCTGACATTGGCGGCGATCTCTGCCGAGGCCAGCTTGCGCAGCGCCACGCGGGCCACCGCAGCAGCCAGCGGGTTGCCGCCGAAGGTGGTGCCGTGCGCGCCGAACTGCATGGTCTCGGCCACCTTCGGGCCGGCCAGCATCGCGCCGATCGGGAAGCCGCCACCGAGTGCCTTGGCCAGGGTGACCATGTCCGGCACCACATCATCCTGCCAGTGCGCGAACAGCGTGCCGGTACGGCCCATGCCGGCCTGGATCTCGTCCAGCACCAGCAGTGCGTTGTGCTGGTCGCACAGTTCACGCACGCGCTTGAGGAAACCGGACTTGGCCGGCATCACGCCGCCCTCGCCCTGGATGGGCTCCAGCATCACCGCCGCCACGTCGCCGGCGGCCATCGCGGTTTCCAGCTGCACCTCATCGTTGAAATCGATGTAGCGGAAGCCGCCAGGCAGCGGCTCGTAGCCTTCCTGGTACTTCGGCTGGGCGGTAGCGGTCACCGCGCCCATCGTGCGGCCGTGGAAGCTGCCACGGAAAGTGATGATCACCCGCTTGTCGGCGGGACGGCCCTGGCTGGAGGCCCACTTGCGGACCATCTTGATCGCCACTTCGTTGGCTTCGGCGCCGGAATTGCACAGGAACACGCGCTCGGCGAAGCGGCTGGCCTTCACCAGCTCCTCGGCCAGATGCAGCGGCGGTGCGCTGTAGAACACATTGCTGGTGTGCCAGAGCTTGCCGGCCTGCTCGACCAGCGCGGCCACCAGGTCCGGATCGTTGTGGCCCAGGCCGCACACGGCGATACCCGCAGCCAGGTCGATGAACTCACGCCCCTGGCTGTCCCACACGCGGGCGCCCTGCCCTCGCTCCAGTACCACCTGGCGGGGCTTGTAGACCGGCAGGTAATAGTGCGAAAGGGAGATCAGCGGATCGGTCGCGGTGGTCATGGCAGTCGGCAGGGTTCAGGAACGCCCATTCTCGCGCCGGAGCCCCTGCTGCACAATGCGCCCATGCGACCGTTTTCCGCCCCCCAGCTCAACCCCGCCACCGAGACCGGCTGGCGCCGTCGGTGGTTCGACATCATCTACCGCCATGACTCGCGGCCCTCGCGCAACTTCGACCTGATCCTGGTGGTGGCGATCGTCGCCAGCATCCTGGTGGTGATGATCGACAGCGTGCAGCACCTGCATGCCGAGTGGTCCACCGGCCTGTACATGCTGGAATGGGGCTTCACCATCATCTTCACCGCCGAGTACCTGCTGCGCCTGGCGGTGGTCAAGCGCCCGCTGCGCTACGCGGTGAGCATCTGGGGCATCATCGACCTGCTGTCGATCCTGCCCGCCTACCTGTCGATGTTCATCCCGGGCGCGCAGAGCCTGCTGGTGGTGCGTGCGCTGCGCATCCTGCGCGTGTTCCGCATCCTCAAGCTGACCCGCTACATCGAGGAAAGCGGCGTCCTGATGACGTCGCTGTGGCGCAGCCGGCGCAAGGTGCTGGTGTTCCTGTTCACGGTGATCACCATCACCATCATCGCCGGCGCGCTGATGTACGTGATCGAGGGCCCCGAACACGGCTTCACGAATATCCCGGCCAGCATGTACTGGGCGGTGGTGACCATGGCCACGGTCGGCTTCGGCGACATCGTGCCGCAGACCGTGCTTGGCCGCTTCGTCACCTCGGTGCTGATCCTGATCGGCTACAGCATCATCGCCGTGCCCACCGGCATCTACACCGCCGAACTGGCCAGCACCATGCGCGAAGCCGAACTGGCCGCGCGCCGCGATGCCCGCGGCTGCCCGCATTGCGGGCTGGAGGGGCATGAACCGGATGCGCGCCACTGCCGCAAGTGTGGTGGCCAGCTGCCGGATGCGTTCAGCCATTGAGGCACATGCCGGCCCGCGGCCGGCACTACCGGACCAACAGGGTGCGCGCCGGGCATGGCCCAGCGCTACCGTGAGCAGATCCACGCCCCGCGTGGATCGCCCTCAACGCATGCGGTTGCTGGTGGTTACCAGGTCGTTGTAGGCATCCAGAATCGTCGACTGTGCGCCTTCAGGGTCGGTGGTGAGCCAGCTGCCCGACGCCTTGCGCTCGGCAGCCAGCGCATCGGCGGTGATCGGTTTGCCCTGTTTCAGGCGCTCGACTCCGCGCCCGGCTGTACGCACCAGCTTGTCGGCCGAGCGCTGCACATGGCCCCACATCGGGTCGTCCTTGCCGACACCACCGTTCTGGATTTCCGTCACCAGCGCCTGAAAGTCGGCCAGCTGGCCGCGCAACACCGCAACGTCCGGTGCCTCGCCCTGGAACGTCATTGCCAGCTGCTTACCATCGCCGACAAGGCGCAGATGGTAGTACGCCAGCGAGCGGCCTTCGCTTTCCTCGATCTGCTTCAGCTGGACGGCGCGGCGATCGTTCTCGTTCTTTTCCAGTGCCGCATCCATCGCCTCGCTGGCCTTGAAGAAATCAGCATAGGCCTGCATCAGCGGGGCATGCTGGCTGCGCATCCCTTCACCACCGTCGCGACGATAGTCCTCGCGGGTGAAATAGCCATCGGCGCGCTCGATCAGGGTGTTCAGCGCCAGGAACGCCTGCTGGTACTGCCGCGCGGCCGCATCCAGCGACGTCGCCGGGGCCTTTGCCAGCGCCTCGCTCAACGGCTGGCCGCAGTATTCCACGCGGTGCGAAAGCACCTTGCCCGGTGAGCGCGGCTGTGCTTCCTTGCCGGTCGGACCCGCCTCAGGATCCTTCATCCAGCCGGTGTAAGTCTGGAAGCCTTCGTGGATGGGCTGTTCGACGCCGTTGTAGCACTGGATGTAGGCGTTGACCTTCTCCAAGCCGGGATCGGCGACTGCCAGCCCGGCCGGGTTGTTGCAGCCGGCCAGCACGCCAAGCAGGAGAACAGGAATCAGGCGTGTGGATGCATGCAAATCAGTTCCTTGCACAAGTGAAAACTGCAGGCATCGTCATGCATGGCGCGAGCGCGCGCTCCAGCACCTCGGCAAGGTGCTGGCATTCGGGGCTGCAGGGCGTGTCATGCCGCAATCAACCTGCTCAATCGCGACAAAAATGAAGCGTTGAGCTTCCCGCTTACTGGCGGTTGCTCTGGAAAACCAGCGAGTTGTATTCCTGCATCAGCTTGTTGGCCGAGCCGCGTGGCGCCATCGAGGGCGAATCCAGCATGCGGCGTTCGAAATCGCTGTAGGGCGTCTTGCTGCTGACCCGCTGCAGCCGCTCCTTGCCTTCCCGACGGAAGTTCTCGGCTTCGCGCTCGAAGCTGTTCCAGTCCAGCTTGCCCGGCTCCTGATCGGCCACCTTGGCATGCGCCTCGTCGGAAATACGGTTGAAGGCGTCGAGTCGTTCACGGGCTTGGGCCGGATCAAAGTCGTCGTCGCTCATCAGCTCCACGATCGCTTTGGCTTCCAGCATCATCGCCAGACGGTAGTACTCGCGCGTTCGCCCCTCGGCCTGTTCCAATACCTTGAGCTGCTCGCGCTGGGCAGCGTCATTCTGGCGCTCCAGCTCGGCGTTGAACGTTTCGCTGGCAGCCACGAAGTCCTTGAATGCGGCCATCAAGGGCGCGTGCAGTTGCTTGCCCTTGGCAAACTGGTCGTCTTCGTAGTCCTGGCGATCGTAGTAGTCGTGCGCCTCCTTGCTGATCGGCACCAGCGCCTTCAGCGCCTGCTGATAATGGCTGGCAGCAGCATCGAGTTCGGCCAGCGCCGGCTTGGCAGCCATCGCCTCGGTCACCGGGCCATCGCACTGCTTCATGTCGTAATCGCTGATCTCGAACGGGCCGTACACCTGTGTCTCGCGCCCGGTCGGGCCGGTCTCGACGTCCTTGATCCAGCGCGTATAGGACTGGAGACTGTCGTGCGTCTTCGAATCAAGCGCGTTGAAGCAGCCGATGTAGGCGTTGAGCTTCGCCGTCAACTGCTGCTGTGCGTCGGACGGCACCGTGTTGGCCTCCGGCTTGCCCGAGGTGCCGGCGTCGCCAGCGGTTGCAGGGCCCTTGCCACCGCAGGCGGCCAGGACAAGCGACAGCGAAGCGGCCAGCGCCGCGACGGAAAGCGTACGTGACATGTGTTCACATCCCTGTTGAAAACGATTACAGCCCTGCATTCTAGCGCAGCAGGCCGAGGGCCGCAGCCCTCGGCCCTGCGCAACGAAGCACTCAGTCCAGGAACAGATCCGGCAACAACGACCGCGACGGGTCCACGGCATAGCCGGACAGATCGCTGACGCCGGCCTGTGCCAGCACTTCATCGTCGATCAGGAACTGGCCGTGGAAGCCTGCCGCTTCACGCACCAGCACCGCATGCGCGGCGTCGGCCATGATCTGCGGCGTACGGCAGCCCGCTGCATCCACGCCCGGAATCATGTTGATTGCATCGGTGGCGATCACCGTGCGCGGCCATAGCGCGTTCACCGCCACCCCCTGCGGGCCGAATTCCGCGGCCAGGCCGAGCGTGACGAAGCTCATGCCCATCTTCGCCAGCGTGTAGCCGGTATGCGCGCCCCACCACTTTGGTTCCAGGCTCGGCGGCGGCGCCAGGGTCAGGATGTGCGGATTCGGCGCCTGCAGCAGGTACGGCAGGCAGGCCTGCGCGCACAGGAAACTGCCGCGCGAATTGACCTGCTGCATCAGGTCGAAGCGTTTCATCGGCGTATCCAGCGTGCCACGCAGCCAGATCGCGCTGGCGTTGTTGATCAGGATGTCGATGCCCCCAAAGGTGTCGACCGTGGCCGCAACCGCGGCCTGCACCTGCTCTTCCTCGCGGATATCGCACTTCAGCGCCAGCCCTTGGCCACCGGCGGCGGTAACGGCCTCGGCCGCGCTGTGGATGGTGCCCGGCAGCTTCGGATTCGGCACCGCCGACTTGGCCGCAATGGCCACGTTGGCCCCGTCACGCGCAGCGCGCAGTGCGATGGCCAGGCCGATGCCACGCGAGGCACCCGTGATGAAAAGCGTTTTGCCCTGCAGACTGCCCACGTTCCACACTCCAGCGTATGCAATGAGCCGCTAGTATGCCGCGCCGACGTGGAGTTCACCCGGCCTTGACGATACTGGCGCCTCCAGTCAACGCACGAGGTTCACGCCATGCGCCGTTCCCGCCTGTTGCTGCCTGCCCTGGGGCTTGCCCTGCTGACTGCCTGCCAGGGCCGTTCGCCCGAACCCGGCAAGGAACCGTCGGCCGGTGACACGCCCAGCGCAGAAAAAGCCGCCGCGGACGGCAAGCTGCGCTGGAGCGATGCAGTGGTGTGGGATGGCGACCTCAACGCCTGCCGCCAGGGCGAGAATGCGGCCACGCGTGAGTGCCTGCGCGATGCGATGCGCGCTGGTGGCGCAAGCGCCGATGCCATTGCTGCCGCCGAACAGTTGTCCACCGGCGGCGAGCTGGCCTACGTGACGGCCTGGCATGAGAACGAAGGCTTGGGCATTGCCACGGTCGAGTATCCGTTCCGCGCCAACACCAACGAGGGTACCCGCCTGGTCGACGCCACCGGCAAGCGCATCGATGTGGATGCCGTGCAGCTGGACGACACCCTGCGTGCCGACCCCGCCGTGCAGGCCCTGCTGAAGGACCACCCGCAGGCCACGCCGTTCGCGCCGGCGCGGTCGGCCGGGGCCACGCCGCTGGAGAACGGCGGCATCCGCCTGCTGTACCGCACGCCGCTGCGTGACTGCCACGCCTGCCCGGATGTCGGCCAGCTGCAGATCGCCTACGACTTCGACGCCAAGCGCAACTTCATCGGCCAGCAGGTAGTGCCGGCAACGCCGTAAGATCACAAGCCTCTGTAGAGCCGAGCCATGCTCGGCTCTACAATACGGTTCTCCCCTGCGCATCCACGCATCGCGTGGATCTACCGGTACACCTGCACCTGCTTCCTCAGCAGATGCGGCACGATCAGCTGATGCACCGGCGCAACCGGCAGCATGTACACGCGGCCGAACGCGTTGTGCGTATGCACCACCGTCACCACCTCCAGCACGTCGCCCTGCCACTGCAGGGCCAGCTGCACACGCAGGTGGCGGTCGTCGTCTTCCAGCACGATGGCATCGTCGCTGAGCGACTGCAGGGTGAAGATGCCCAACCGCTGCCCGGGTTGAGGATCCGCAACATCCTGCACCGCGCGCAACGAGCCCAGGTGCTTCATGCCGAGCAGGCGCATGCCGCGATTGCGCAGCGCCATCAGCCCATCGAACCAGCCGGGAATGGTCGCGGCCATATCGCGATAGGCCTGCAAGGCCGAGCGCCCATCACGATGGGTTGTTGCCTGGCAGGCGTGCACGAAGTCGGCACCGGCCAGCTGTGGGCGCAGGACGCTGCCCGCACTCGGTGGGCCGGTCACTACCTGCAGTGGACTCACGGCTTGGGCCCCTGCCCCTCGTTGTCTTCCCAATGCAGGATGCGACGGGTAACGAAGCGGTAGACCGGCTTGCCCGTGGCGAACCACAGTTCGCGCACCCACGAGGTGCGCTTGAGCACGCGCTTTTCCACTGGGGTGAGCGACTCACGGCAGTACATGCGCTTGTGCTTGAGCAGGTGGCGCAGGTCCTCGCGGGCCAGCAGGCGCATCCAGCGCGAGCGCGGGTTGCCGATCACTGCCAGCTGGAAGTCGATCAATGCCGGGCGGCCGTCTTCGGTCACCAGCCAGTTGGCTTCCTTGGCCAGGTCGTTGTGGGCCACGCCGCGCCGATGCAGCTGCTGCAGCAGCCGACGCGCGGCGCGGAACCAGGCCAGGTCGCCACGCGGTGGGCGCTGGTACATGGCGTCGCCGGCCATGAAACTGCGGTCGAGATGATGTCCATTCCACGCCAGCAGCTGCGGCACGTCGGCCATGCCATGGATATGGCGCAGCGCGCGCGCTTCGCGGCGGGCCAGCCACCAGGCCGGCAGGCGCAACCACAGCGGCGTGGCGCCCAGGTCACGGCGTACGAAGGGGCCGGCAGGCCCTTCCACACGGAGGATGCGACCGAAGCTGTCGGCCTTCAAAGCATGTGGTGGCGTGTCTGGCGTATGCGGCATGGGCCCATTCTAGGCGATGGCGCCGGTTGCAAACGGTCACCAAGCGGCTGGGAACCAGTCACCTTCACGCCCCTATAATCGGGCAATGGACTCTTCATGGATCGACGCCACGCTTGCGTGGATTGCCGCTCACCCCGTGCTGGCGGGTGCCGTTATCTTCCTCATCGCCTTCTGCGATGCGGTGATCATTCTGGGCGCCATCGTGCCGGCGCTGCCGCTGCTGTTTGCGGTGGGCGTGTTCATCGGCCTGGGCCAGATCTCCGGACCGTACGCGGTGGCGGCGGCCGCACTGGGCGCATTCGCCGGCGATGGCATCAGTTACTGGATCGGGCGCCGCTGGGGCGACCGCCTGCGTGGCGTGTGGCCGTTCAGCCGTTACCCGCAACTGCTCGACCGCGGCGAGAACCTGTTCCGTCGCAATGCGTTCAAGAGCATTCTGGTGGCACGCTACGTCGGCGCGATCCGGCCGTTCGTGCCGGCCATCGCGGGCATGATGAAGATGCCAGCCAGCCGCTATGTACAGGCCAGTGGTATCGCCAGCATTTCATGGGCGGTACTGTTCCTGGCCCCGGGCTGGATTCTTGGCGAGGCCTATGACGCGGTGGCCGCAGTAGCCGGTCGGCTGGTGGTGGTGGTCGGCCTGCTGGCGGTGATCCTCGGCCTGGTCTGGGCCATCGTGCTGTACGGCTACCGCTGGTCGGCCGCGCGCATGGACAACTGGCTGGCACGCCTGCTTGACTGGTCCAACCGCCATCCGACGCTGGGCCGCTACACCGTCGGTGTGCTGGACCCGAAGCGGCGCGAGTCGGTGCCGCTGGCGATGCTGGCGCTGATGCTGCTGGTGCTGGGCTGGGGCTGGTTCGCGCTGCTGACCGTGGTGGTTGCGCATGGCGAGCCGCTGGCGATCGACCTGCTGGTGCACCAGGCCATGCTGGCGCTGCGCAATCCGTTGGCCGACTACCCGATGGCCGCGCTGGCCTCACTGGGCGCCTGGCAGGTACTGCTGCCGGCCACTGCGGCGGCGATGGGCTACCTGGTCTGGCGCCGGCGCTGGATGGCGGCCGCGCACTGGCTGGCCGCCCTCGCCTTCGGCCTGGCACTGACCATGCTGCTGGGCGCCACCGTGGATGTGGTGCGCCCGGTCGATGCCAGCAGTGGCTTCGGCTTCCCGTCGGTGTCGGTGACGATGGCCACCATCACCTTCGGCTTCTTCGCGGTGCTGATCGCCCGCGAGATGCCCGGCCGTACCCGCGTCTGGCCGTACCTGGTATCGGGCATCGTGGTCAGCCTGATCGGCTTCTCGCGCCTGTACCTGGGCGCGCATTGGCTGAGCGATGTGATCGGCGGCATGCTGTTCGGCACGTTCTGGCTGCTGGTGCTGGGCATCGCCTACCGCCGCCGCTTCAACCGCTCGTTCTGGGTGAAGCCGGTGGCATGGCTGTTCTACGGCGTGTTCGCCGTCGCCGCGATGTGGTACGCACCGCGCAACATCCCGGTGAAGCTGGAACGCTTCGAGCCGACCTTGCCGGCCCCGCAGGCAATGGACACGCAGGCCTGGTGGCAGCACGACTGGGCGACACTGCCGGCGCGCCGCAACGAGTTCGATGACGACCAGCGCTGGCCGTTGGACGTGCAGGTGGCCGGTCCGCTGGCACCGCTGCAGGCGCAACTGGAAGCGCGCGGCTGGAAGCGGCAGGAGCAGGCCGGCTGGCAGCAGGCGCTGCTGATGCTGGACAAGAACACCGGCGCCGATGAACTGCCGGTGCTGCCGGCGACGCTGGAAACCCGCGTGGAAGCGCTGTTGATGGTACGCCCGGGTACACACCGTGATGAGCGCTACGTACTGCGCCTGTGGCCGGCCCCTGCGCAGTTGCAGCCGGGCAACACGCCGCTGTGGCTGGGCAGTGCACAGACCCTGCGCTACGAACGCCATTTCGAGTGGATCGGCATGTGGCACCCGCTGCGTGGCGTCGACCCGGCATTGAATGCCGTGAAGGACGCCGTGCAGGAGCTGCCGCAGCGCGAGGACGTGCACAGCGAAACCGGGTTGCCGGTGCTGCGGCTGAAGACTACAACGCCCTGACCGGTACCGGTGCGCGATCCAACAAGCCGAGCATAGGCTCGGCTCTACAGTAGATCCACGCCATGCGTGGATGCGGATTCCACGGATACCCCAGCGTGTGCCCCAAGGTGCACACCCACCCGAGGATGGCGTCTACGGCATCCAGCCCAGCAGCTGCTGCAGACGCTGGTGCGGGTCATCCAGCTGCAGCAGCTGCAACCGCTGCTGCTCGCTCAGCGGCAGCAGCTCGGCCAGCCGCCAGCCGACCCAGCTGGCCTGGTCCAGCAGCGCCGGATTGGCCGGCGCATAGGCCTCGCCGGCCTGCTCGATGATGTGCCCCAGCACCGTGGCCAGCAGTGCATGCTGCGGCCGCAGTTCGTCATCGGGGTCTTCCTCGCACCAGCGCACATCAGCCACCACCAGGCCGTTGTCGCGCACGCGGGTGCGCTCGACATGGAAGCGACGGGTGCCGCGCAGGCGCAGCTGCAGCACGCCGTCGGCGCCGACATCGAAGTCTTCGATGCGTACCTGCACGCCAAAGGCGGCCGGTGTCGCCGGTGCGCCGACCTCCTCGCCCTCGAGGATCAGGCAGACGCCAAATCCCTCACCACTGCGGCCGCTGTCGCGGACAAGGTCCAGATAGCGCCGCTCGAACACGCGCAGGCCCACCGCTGCACCCGGTACCAGCGCGGTGTGCAGCGGGAACAGCGGCAGCGAGCCGTCGCCGCTCATCGGGCGTGCAGCGCGGCGAGGAAGCGGCGCGGCGCGCCGTCGAAGCCACCGTTGGACATGAATACCACGTGGTCACCGCTGCGCGCGCTGGCCTGCAGCTGCGCCAGCAATGCGTCGGTATCGGGCACCGCGTGGGCTTGGCCACGCACCGCGGCGATCACCGCCGCAGCATCCCAGGCCAGTTCCGGGCGATGCAGGAACACCACTTCATCGGCCAGCGCCAGCGAGGGAGCCAGCGCCTGCGCATGTGCGCCCAGCCGCATCGAGTTGCTGCGCGGCTCCATCGCGACCACGATGCGCGCATCACCCACCTTGGAACGCAGGCCCTCCAGCGTGGTGGCGATCGCAGTCGGATGGTGGGCGAAATCGTCGTAGACGGTGATGCCGTCATGGCTGCCGATCACTTCCATGCGGCGCTTGACGCTGCGGAAGCGCGCCAGCGCTGGAATAACCTGGGCAGGTGCCACGCCCACTGCATGCGCGGCGGCCAGCGCAGCCAGTCCATTGAGCACGTTGTGGCGGCCCAGCAGCGACCACTGCACATCACCCAGCGCCTGCCCACGATGATGCACGCGGAACGCGCTGCCGTCGGCAGCCAGCAGCTCGGCATGCCATTCCAGCGCCGGATCGAAGCCGAAGCGCTCGACCGGGGTCCAGCAGCCCATCGCCAGCACTTCGGCCAGGTACTGATCCTCGCCGTTGACGATCAGCCGGCCACGTGCGGGTACGGTACGCACCAGATGGTGGAACTGGCGCTGGATCGCGGCCACGTCCGGGAAGATGTCGGCGTGGTCGTATTCAAGGTTGTTGAGGATGGCCACCAGCGGCCGGTAGTGCACGAACTTGCTGCGCTTGTCGAAGAAGGCCGTGTCGTACTCATCGGCCTCGACCACGAACTCGCGGCCCCGGCCCACGCGGGCGGAGACACCGAAATCCTCGGCGACACCACCGATCAGGAAGCCCGGCGAGCGGCCTGCACTTTCCAGCAGCCAGGTGAGGATGGTGGTGGTGGTGGTCTTGCCGTGGGTACCGGCCACGGCCAGCGTGTCGCGGCCCGGCAGCACCTGCTCGGACAGCCACTGCGCGCCGGAGATATAGCGCTGGCCGGCATCGAGCACGGCTTCCACGGCGGCATTGCCGCGCGACAGCGCGTTGCCGATCACTACCTCGTCGGTGCCGGCCGGCACGCTGTCGGCGCGGTAGCCCTGGTCAAGGGTGATGCCCAGCTGTTCGAGCTGGGTCGACATCGGCGGATAGATGGCCTGGTCGCTGCCGCTGACGGAATGCCCAAGTTCCCGCGCCAGGGCGGCCACGCCGCCCATGAAGGTGCCGGCAATTGCAAGGATATGTACGCTGCTCATGACCGAGGATTGTGACCGATGACGGCTGTATAGGGCCAATGTCCGCTATCGGGTAAGACAACCCCTACACGGGATGTGAGAAAACTCCAATCAACTGTCAGGGAATTCCCGATAGCGATGTTCTGTGAACCCGGACACAATTCGAACTGCCAGCCGCAGTACCCGAACCGGTCCTACTCCCCAAGAGGCCATCCCCAAGGGAGCTCATGCTGCGGGGCCCTGAGCAAGCCCTTCGCTGGCGCCTATCAAACGACACAGGCCTGATCCTCGCGGACCAGGCCTGTGCTTTTTGCGCCGGAAGGACCGGACGCGTGCCGGCCCCGCCGGATCAGGCCTTGATCGCTGCCAAGATGCGGGCTTCGATCTCGTCCAGCTCACCGACGCCATCGACGCGGGCCAGGGTGCCACGGCCGGCGTAGAAATCGACCACCGGGGCGGTCTGGTCGTTGTAGACCTGCAGGCGCTGGCGCACCGCTTCCGGGTTGTCATCGGCGCGGCCCTGCTCCTTGGCACGACCGGCAATGCGGTCGACCAGCAGCTCGGTGGGCACATCCAGCTGTACCACCGCGTCCAGCGGCTGGCCGATCTTGGCCAGCAGGCCGTCCATCGCATTGGCCTGGGCCACGTTGCGCGGATAACCATCAAGGATGAAGCCCTTGGCGACATCGGCCTGGGTCAGGCGCGACTCCAGCATGCCCAGCAGGATGTCGTCCGACACCAGGTTGCCGGCATCCATCACCGTCTTGGCCTGCTTGCCCAGCTCGGTGCCGGCGGCGATTTCCGCGCGCAGCATGTCACCGGTCGAAATGTGGGCGATCCCCAGCTTTTCCTTCAGGCGCGTCGCCTGTGTCCCCTTGCCCGAACCGGGCGGTCCCAACAGAACCAATCGCATTGACCTGACTCCAACGTGTTGAAAACAAAGAAGGTTCGCGTCCCGGACGGTCCGGTATCGCTGCACCGCAATAGCGCCACTTTACCGCATCCGGGTAATGTCCCTGCAATGTCCCCTCCCCCGAGCAGGTAGAAGCATGCGCAACGGTACTCTCCTTTATGCCCAGTCCGGCGGTGTCACCGCCGTCATCAATGCCACGGCGGCAGCGGTGATCGAGCAGGCCCGGGCCAAGGGCATCAAGGTCCTGGCCGCCCGCAACGGCATCCTCGGCGCGCTGCGCGAGGAGCTGATCGACACCAGCAGGGAGAGTGCCGCCGCGATCCGCGCCCTCGCCCATACCCCGGGCGGCGCCTTCGGCTCGTGCCGGGTCAAGCTGAAATCGCTGGACGCCGACCGCGCCCGCTATGACCGCCTGCTGGAGGTGCTGCAGGCCCACGACGTGCGCTGGTTCCTCTACAACGGCGGCAACGACTCGGCCGACACCGCACTGAAGGTCTCGCAGCTGGCCAAGGCCTCCGGCTACGACCTGACCTGTATCGGCGTGCCCAAGACCATCGACAACGACCTTGCCGTTACCGATACCTGCCCCGGCTTCGGATCAGCGGCCAAGTACACCGCGGTCTCGGTCCGCGAGGCGGCACTGGACGTGGCGGCGATGGCCGAAACCTCCACCCGTGTCTTCATCTACGAAGCGATGGGTCGCCACGCTGGCTGGCTGGCCGCCGCCGCCGGCCTGGCCGGCAACGGTGATGACGAAGCGCCGCACATCATCCTGCTGCCTGAGCGCGCCTACGACGAGGCCACGTTCCTGGCCAAGGTGAAAGCCGTGGTCGAGCGCGTCGGCTACTGCGTGGTGGTGGCGTCGGAAGGCATTGCCACCGCCGATGGCCGCTTCGTTGCCGATGCCGGCGGTGGCAAGGACTCGTTCGGTCATTCGCAGCTCGGCGGCGTGGCGGCGCACCTGGCCGGCCGGGTCAAGGATCAGCTGGGCCTGAAGGTGCACTGGGCACTGCCCGATTACCTGCAGCGCTCGGCCCGCCACCTGGCCAGCAGGACCGACTGGGAGCAGGCGCAGGCGGTGGGCAAGGCCGCGGTGCAGCTGGCCCTGAAGGGTCAGAATGGCGTGATGCCGGTGATCGTGCGCAGCAGCGATTCACCGTATCGCTGGAAGATCGAAGCCGCGCCGCTGTCGAAGATCGCCAATCACGAGAAGAAGATGCCGGCTGGTTTCATCCGCCGCGATGGCTTCGGCATCACGGCCAGGGCACGCGCCTACCTGTCACCACTGATCAAGGGCGAAGCACCGCTTCCCTATGGCACCGATGGCCTGCCGAAGTACGTCACCCTGAAGAACGTGTCGGTGAAGCAGAAACTGCCGGCCTTCGAAGGCTGACCTGAAAAAGGGGACGGAGGGGATTAAGTCGCATACGCCCCTCTGTCATCTCCAACAGCATCAGCAGTGGGTCGGATACGACTTAATCCCCTCCGTCCCCTTTTCACGGAGGTCATAATGGCACTGCGTGTTGTTCGACTCGGTACGCCGCGCCAACCCGGCGAGGGACTGCGCATCGGCACCGTTCGGCGCCCACCGCGCGGCGTGCCGCGCAGCGAGTTCGCCCGACAGGACTGGTACGACGTCTGGTTTCCTACGCTTTCACCCAGCGCGGAGCTGGTGAAGCGGGCACATGAGGCAACGACGGCGGCCGATTGGACCGCCTTCTTCCGCCATTACAAGGCCGAGATGAAGGCGCCCGATGCCGCCCACGCGCTGGACCTTCTGGCCGCGATGTCACAGCACAGCGACATCAGTGTGGGCTGCTACTGCGAGGATGAAGCGCACTGCCACCGCAAGGCATTGCGCGAGCTGCTGGTGGCGCGCGGGGCAATGCTGGCGGATTGATCAGCCGGATGCCGGCCAGCGGCCGGCACTACCACGCGTGGATGGCGGCGCGGGCGCAGCGCCCACGCCACCTCAATTGCAAGCCTTGCCTTCCATCTGCAGCTGCGCGGCGAACATCGTCACCTGCGGAATCTGGCCGGCGGCGGCCTGCTTCTTCGCCTCTTCCAGATAAATGCGCGATTGGCCCTGCCCATCCAGCTCGACCTTGTGGCTCGACGGCAGGCGCCACACCCGCACCACCGCCTGCTGCGCCGGGCATGCGGCGTTGGGCACGCGGATCACATCATTGAGCTTCCAGCCCTTGTCGGCACTCGGCTGCGCCTTGGTGTAATCGACGAAGCGCGCGCGTGGCTGGCATTGCTCGCTGGTCCGGACGGCGGAGAAGCGATATGGCGCGGCGGCATCACCGGTGAACGCACCTTCCAGCCGCGCGCAGGCCTCGGGGATCTGCCGCAGCGTATGCACCGCGCCCACCGCCTGCGGCGCACCGACCGCACGCTGCAGTTCCGGCGTTTCCGCAGCAAAGGCCGGTGCGGCCGGGACCAGGGCGGCAAGCATCAACAGGGACAGGCGCATGGGGGATCTCCTACGGGGCTGTGCGCAGGCTTGCAGAGGCTGCCTTAACGGGGTGCAAAGGCCGTTGGCTCGCCAATCATGCCCAGGGCCCGACGGCATGCGCCGCGGCTCCCAGGAGCCAGTCGAGCATGGCTCGACTCTACAAGTGGCGGCACGCATACTGCGGGCACCAGGGAATGCTGAACACCGCCATACGTCGGACGACCGCCCAGGTCGGTACGGGTTGGTTCCAGGCTGCAGCCCGTCGTCCCCCTCGTGGTGCCGTTCATCGCCACTGGATGCCTACATCCATTCTGCGGAGGGGTCTAATGCTGGAACGTCACGGGCTGTCACTGGCGCTGGGCTGCGCCATTCTCGCGATCCTGTTCGGAATCGTCTCGGCGCGCTGGATCCTGCGCCAACCCACCGGCAATGCGCGCATGATCGCGATCGCCACCGCGATCCAGGAAGGTGCGCGTGCCTACCTCAACCGCCAGTACCTGACCATCGGCGTGGCCGGCGTGGTGCTGTTCGTGCTGGTCGGTGTGTTCCTCAGCTGGTACACCGCGATTGGTTTTGCAGTCGGCGCGGTGCTGTCCGGCGCGGCCGGCTACATCGGCATGAACGTGTCCGTACGCGCCAACGTTCGTACCGCAGAGGCGGCGCGCAACGGCATCAGCGCGGCGATGGACGTCGCCTTCCGCGGCGGTGCGATCACCGGCATGCTGGTGGTCGGGCTGGGCCTGCTGGGCGTGGCCGGCTACTACGCACTGCTGCTGCGCATGGGCCTGCCGATGGAACAGGCGCTGCACGCGCTGGTCGGCCTGGCCTTCGGCTCTTCGCTGATCTCGATCTTCGCGCGGTTGGGCGGTGGCATCTTCACCAAGGGCGCCGACGTGGGCGCCGACCTGGTCGGCAAGGTCGAAGCCGGCATTCCCGAAGACGATCCGCGCAACCCGGCGGTGATCGCCGACAACGTCGGTGACAACGTCGGCGACTGCGCCGGCATGGCGGCCGACCTCTTTGAAACCTATGCGGTCACCGTCATCGCCACCATGCTGCTGGGCAGCCTGATGCTGGCCGAAGCCGGTGCCAATGCCGTGCTGTATCCGCTGGTATTGGGCGGCGTGTCGATCATCGCGTCGATCATCGGCGCGCTGTTCGTCAAGGTGAAGCCCGGCGGCTCGATCATGGGCGCGCTGTACAAGGGCGTGATCGTTTCCGGCGTGCTGGCCGCCATCGCTTTCTACCCGATCACCTCCGGGCTGATGTCCGACAACGTGCATGGACCGATGGCGCTGTATGGCTGCGCGCTGATCGGCCTGGTCCTGACCGGCCTGATCGTGTGGATCACCGAGTACTACACCGGCACCCAGTACAAGCCGGTGCAGCACGTGGCGCAGGCCTCGACCACCGGCCACGGCACCAACATCATCGCCGGACTCGGCATCTCGATGAAATCCACCGCGCTGCCGGTGGTGGCGGTGTGTGCGGCGATCTGGGGTGCGTTCGCACTGGGCGGCCTGTACGGCATCGCCATCGCCGCAACCGCGATGCTGTCGATGGCAGGGATGATCGTCGCCCTCGATGCCTACGGCCCGATCACCGACAACGCCGGTGGCATCGCCGAAATGGCCGAGCTGCCTTCGGAGATCCGCGACATCACCGATCCGCTGGATGCGGTGGGCAACACCACCAAGGCCGTGACCAAGGGTTATGCGATCGGCTCGGCGGCGCTGGCGGCACTGGTGCTGTTCGCCGACTACACCCACAACCTGCAGGCAGCCAATCCCGGCCAGGAGTTCCGCTTCGATCTCAGCGACCACACGGTGATCATCGGCCTGTTGATCGGCGGCCTGATTCCCTACCTGTTCGGTGCGATGGCGATGGAAGCGGTCGGCCGCGCGGCAGGCGCAGTGGTGGAAGAAGTACGCCGCCAGTTCCGCGAGATCCCCGGCATCATGCAGGGCACCGGCAAGCCGCAGTACGACAAGGCGGTGGACATGCTGACCCGCTCGGCGATCCGCGAAATGATCGTGCCCTCGCTGTTGCCGGTCGCCGTGCCGGTAGTGGTCGGCCTGCTGCTGGGGCCGCGCGCACTGGGCGGCCTGCTGATCGGCACGATCGTCACCGGCCTGTTCGTGGCCATTTCGATGACCACCGGCGGCGGCGCCTGGGACAATGCCAAGAAATACATCGAGGATGGCCACTTCGGTGGCAAGGGCAGCGAAGCGCACAAGGCCGCAGTGACCGGCGACACTGTTGGTGACCCGTACAAGGACACCGCCGGCCCGGCGATCAACCCGCTGATCAAGATCATCAACATCGTGGCGCTGCTGCTGGTGCCGCTGTTGTAGATCCACGCGACGCGTGGATGGCGGGCTCGACGGGGTCAGAACCCTTTCCTGCGGAAAGGGATCCGACCCCGATGCCGGCCACCGCCCGGGCCCGGTCAGCAGGCAGCATCGTCTCGGGTTCCAGCGGTATCGGGGGATGCGGCGCGGCGGCGGGCCGCGCGAGGATCGTTGGCGTCGTCCACTTCCACGACCGGATTGGGCTCCGGTCGCGGTGCCGGCCGGCTGAGCACGTAACCGGCGCTGGCGGCAAAGAACAGGCCCAAGCCAAGCAACAGGCGCCACGACGGATGCGCGCCCCAGCAGAACAGGGCAAAGCCCGCCGCCATGCCT
The DNA here is from genome assembly GCF_051853085.1 of Stenotrophomonas sp. T8. Taxonomy (NCBI): domain Bacteria; kingdom Pseudomonadati; phylum Pseudomonadota; class Gammaproteobacteria; order Lysobacterales; family Lysobacteraceae; genus Stenotrophomonas; species Stenotrophomonas sp. T8. The sequence goes on from NZ_CP195329.1 coordinate 3,251,661, forward strand.
GCGCTGGCAAACGCCTTGCCCTTGCCCGACACGGCGCCCTGCTCGCGCCACAGCCGCAGCGACGGGCCGTAGCGTGGATGCGTCAGCAGGCGCTGCTCGAACTTCGGCGAGCTGCGCGCGAAGCAGCCCACCGCGAGGATCAGGAAGATGGTGGTCGGCATGACTGGCAGCAATGCGCCGATCACCCCGAGGCCGACCATCAGCCAGCCCAGCGCGAACCAGAGCCAGCGCATCAGCGCTGCACCTGTGGGCGCGCGCCGCGCATCAGGCGAATTCCACTTCGACGTGGCGATGCACGCTGCGGAACGCAGCGTCGGCTGCATCGATCACCTGCTGGTCCTGCTCGGCACTCAGCGGCACCGCGTCCAGCGCAGCGGTGAACTCGCGCCAGTGGCGCGCTGCGCCATCGGGATGGGCGGCCAGGTGGCGGGCGCCGAAATCACGGTCCAGGCCGAGCTTGGCCGCCATCTTGTACAGAATGGTGCCGCCCAGATTGGAGCCTTCGGCCACGTACAGCCAACCCAACGCAGTCGGCAGCGCGAGGTCCGAGGGCAGCGCGTCGATGTCCGCGCCCGGGAGCGTCTGCTCCAGATCCTGCAGGTCGCGCGCGACCTGTCTCAGTCGGCGGCGCGCGCCCAGATCGGGCAGCAATGCGTCCAGCGCAGGATTGGCATACAGCGCATCGATGCTGCGGTGGAAGCGATACTGCACGCGCAGGAAACGGGCGAAGTTGCTGCGGTCGGCGAAGATGTCACCGGCCATGATGCGCTTGTCCAGCGCACCGTGGCTGTCGCGGGTGGCGGCCTTGAGCCGCAGGCTGCGGCTGTCTTCGGGAGCGATGTGTGCGTTCATGGGGGAATGCCAGGAGGGTCGTCCTGCTGTAGACGTCCGCCGCAGGGGTTTCCCCAAGCCCATGTGTGCCGATAATGGGCCATCCCCTTCTTCCACCCGGAACCGATAATGATCACCACCGAACCGCGCATGACCAACCTGTTCCTGCAGCTGGGCCTGGACGCCAGCGCCGAGGGCATCGCCCGCTTCATCCGCGAGCACCAGCTGGCCACCGACGTCGAAGTGGTCGAGGCGCCGTACTGGAATGATGCCCAGCGCCAGTTCCTGTCCGAGTCGCTGCAGGCCGATGCGGCATGGACCACCGTGGTGGATGAGCTGAACGAGTCGCTGCACGAAGATGCGGTGAAGGCGTCGAGCGGGCTGTAAGTGCCCTGATGGGGGCGCCGGGCATGGCCCGGCGCTACCGTTGTCTCCCGCTGGGGTCAGAGCCCTTCCGCAGGAAAGGGATCCGACCCCGCAGATCAGTACTTCCAGGTCAACGCCAGCCTTGCGGTGCGACCCGGCGCCGGCATCACGCCCAGAGCCAGCGGGTCCAGGTAATAGCGGTCGGTCAGGTTGTCCACGCCGGCTTCCACCGACAGCTGGTCGTTGAAGCTCCAGCTGGCGAACAGGTCGACCAAGGTGTTCGGCCGGTACAGCTGTTGGATCGCCGACAGGCCCACGTTCCAGTCCTTGTCCAGCCTGCTGATCGGGCCAGCGTTGTGGACCATGCGGGTGCCGAAGGTCAGGCGCTCGTCGAACAGGCGCGAGCCCAGGATCAGGTTGACTGTGTAGCGCGGCGGGTTCTGGGTGTTGGTGTACGAGCCCTCGAAGCCACCGTCCACGCAGTTGGGCGTATTGGCCAGCTCATCATTCCTGCGCTGCGCACCATAGGCACGACGCTCGGCGGCGATGTCAGGCGCGCAGGTCTTGGCCTTGACATAGTAATGCGCGGACAGGTCGGCGAAGACCTTGCCGCTGTCATAGCTGGACTGGAACTCCATGCCCGCGACCTTGAACTGATCGACGTTGCGGATCAGGCCGGCCGACAGCGTGCGGTAGTCACGGGTGATCAGGTCGTCGATGCGGGTATCGAAGTACGCCAGCTTCAGCGCCAGGCGGTCGCCGGCGGTGAACAGGTCGTAGCGGAGGGTGCTGGCACCGATTTCCCAGCTGCGCGCACGCTCCGGCTTCAGCTCAACCACCGGCTTGGCGGCGGTGAACAGGCCCAGCGTGGTCTCGAACAGGCTCGGCAGCTTGCTGCCCTCGGCGTACTTCACATAGACCAGAGTGTCTTCGCTGAAGCGGTAGGCCACACTGGCGGTCGGCGAGAACGCGGTATCACGGCGGCGGATCGGCTGCGACCAGGTCCAGCTGACCGGCACTTCCAGATCCTGCGGCTTGCCGGCGTCATAGAAGTTCCACCCACCGATGTCGCCCACCGTGCCCTTCTTGTACGGCGAGGCCAGCAGCGATTCCTGGGTGAAATTGCCATTGGCATCCGGATACCAGTTCAGCAGCGCAATGCGCTTTGCACGCCACGACGGCAGTGCCGGGTTGCCGTTGAGAAGCTCGGTGTAGCGGTACTGGCCCTGCACCTCATAGGTATCAGGCGTGGCCAGGCGGTTGCGGTCATGCACATCCACCCGGTTCCAGCGGCCACCGGCCAGCAGCTCCCAGTGTTCGTCGGGCTGCCACTTCAGCGAGGCCACGGCGCTGTATTCCTTGCGCTCGGCGTTGCGCAGGAAGCGGTTGTTGACCAGGTCGTCATGCTTGATCGGGCCCGAGCCGCCCGGGGCGATGTCTTCGTCGCTGTAGGACAGGCCATAGTCGAGCGTGAACGCACCGGCGCGGGTGCCGAACGTCGAGGTGTTGCTGGCATCCAGGTTGAAGCGCTTCTGCCGCAGCGGGTTCCGGTAGGCATCCTTGTAGCCGGGATCGCCACTGAAACTGGGCGCGTCGTACCACTCGGTGCGGCGATCGAAGTACCACGGCGTGATGCCGGTCAGGCTGTTGTACATCACGCTGTCGGTGTCGGTGTACGCTGCATTGACGCGCAGGTCGATCAGCTCGCTGTCCGGATCGAAGCGATAGCGCAGGGTGTAGCTGTCCATGTCGACGTGGCCCGGGTCCCACTGCGGGATGCGGTCACGGTCGACGCGGATGATCTGCGAGGCCATGATCTCGCCGGCCGTGCCTTCATAGCGGCGGTAGCCGGCTTCCAGGCTCTGCGTGTCATCGATGCGCCAGGTGCCCTTGAGCAGCGCCGACTTCGAACGCGAGGAGGTATTGAACACTTCGGTACGCGGCGGATTCAGCGGCGCCAGCGTACGACGGGTCTGCGGGAAATCATCGTAGCCGTGCTTGCCGGAGAAGTAGTTGCCGTTGTCCCGGTACGCGTAGGCCGCAACCAGGTCGAAGCGGTCCCAGTGACCGGCACCGGCCACGTTGAAGAACTGGCTGCCGGTGGCGCTGCGATCGGTGCGCGGCGTCGCACTGTATGACGGCAGGTTGTTGGCACTGCCATTGGCCAGGCCACCGCGCACGCGCACGCCGAAGTCGCGGCCCTCGCGCAGCACGTCACCGATCTTCAGCGTCTCCATCTCGACCATACCGCCGATGCCACCGGAGGCGTTGGCCTGCAGGCTCGGGCCCTTGGTGATGGTCAGGCTGGAGATCAGGTCGGGGTCGAGGTAGGTGCGCTGTGACTGGCCCGCATAGCCGCGGTAGGTGTCCATGCTGGACTGGCCACCGTCGATGATCACCGGTACGCGGCCCTGGCCCTGGATGCCACGGATGTTGACGTCGAAGCCATTGCCGACGCGCGGATCACCGGCGGTGACACCGGCCACACCCTTGACGATGTCACCGTTGGAGGTGCCGCGGAAGCGCTCCAGATGCGCGCGGTCGAGCGTGGTGGTCGAACCCACGCTGCGGTAGCTGTCGAGCAGGCGCGCTTCATCGTTGTTCGCACCGCTGTCGACGCGGTCGCCGGCCACACGCAGCGTGCCGGTGACGATCACACCGCTGTCGGCCCGCACCGGCGTTGCTGACTCCAGAGTGACCGCATCGGCGCTGACCCGGCGCACCGCCACGCCACTGCCCTGCAGCAGGTGCTGCAACGCCTGGTTGGCCGACAGGCTGCCGCTGACCGCGTGGGAGGTTGCGCCGTGTGCCAGCGATGCGGGATACACCACCTGCACGCCGGATTGGCGCATGTAGTTGCGCAGCGCCTCATCCAGCGGTTGTGCAGGAATTTCGAAGCGCAGTACGGCCGCGTGGTCGCTGCGGGCGCTCTGCGCCAGTGCGGGTGGCGTCGTGCTGGCCAGCCCGGCGGCAAGCAACGCAATGCACAGACGGGACGGGCGCAGTACGCGGCCCGAGCGGTGGGAGTCGAACATGGAAGAACCTGTCAGGTAATCGGTGCCGCGAACGCGGCGTCATCCGCAACACGGGCGGACACGGCGACGTACGTGGCGACGGCGGGTACGTTCGCCGGGTAAGACGGCTGGGCACGCGACAACCCCAAGAGCGATTTGCGGTCGCGGGGGGATGCCGACGCGGCGCGGGTGGGTGCCGACCGTTGGTCGGCCGGTGGTAGCGGTGGGTGCCGACCGATGGTCGGCACAGGGACGCTCATCCACGCGAGGCGTGGATCTACTGCACGATGGCGACGCCGAATGGAAGACGAGTAACCTGAAGACCTGCCGTTACCGCCAGCGCGTCCAGCGCCTGTTCCGGGCGGTCGATGCGCAACGCAGCACTCACTGCAGGCAGACGTGACAGATCGCCGCGCACGAAGGTCGGCCCCGCGCGATAGCGCCCCACCCACTGCACGGCATCGGCGACGCTGGCCTGCTCCAGCAGCAGCTCGCCCTGGCGCCAGGCGCCGACGCTGTCGGCGGTCACGTCAGCCCGTCGCATGACCCCGCCACGTTCAGTGTAGACGGCACGCTGCCCCTGCTGCAGGTAGGTCCAGCCACCGTCGGCCGGGCTGGCCACGCGCACCCTGCCCTGCCCAACCTGGGTTTCCACCCCCTCGTCTCCACGCGCCACGGTGAACGCGGTCGAGATGTCCTCGACCAGGCCATTGCCGGCGCGCACGCTGAAACGCCGCTGTGCATCCGGGCTTACCTCGAACCAGGCGCGCCCGCGCAGCAGCTCGACCTCGCGGGCGTCCGCATCGAAGCGCACGGCAATCGCACTGTCCGCATCCAGCACCGCCCGACTGCCATCGGGCAGCCGCACGTGCTGCACCTGATGCGTGCTGCGATGATCGGACTGCAGGCGCAGCCACGCCTCCGGCCATGCCACCAGCATCGCCAGCATTGCCGCCACAGCCATCGCCCAGCGCAGTCGATGCGGCCCACGCCGTCCGCTGGCCCCGGCGGCCTGTGGGCGCGGCCCGACACTGCGCCACAACGCGCGCTCGTGTTCGAAGGCCCTGCGGTGCCCCGGCTGTTGCAGCCAGTGCTCGAACGCCTGCATGCGTGCATCGCTGATGTCACCCGAGGCCAGCCACGCGATCCAGTCCCGGGCCTGTTCGGCCAGGGCATCGTCATTGGCGGCGGGCTGCATGTTCGGCGGGCTCATCGGCTGGCGGACAGGCGCATTCAAGCGCAAGCGGGGGAACTGGACCGCATCCACGGTCCAGTGATCAAGACGTCTGCGCGAAGGCCAGCCCCAAGCCGGCGCGCTCATCGACCGCTGCGCGCCCAGGCCAGGCGCTGCAGCGCGGAGCGCACATGATTCTCGACGGTGGTCACCGACACCCCCAGGCGGCGTGCGATCTCGGCCTGGGTGAGGCCCTGCAGGCGGTTGAGCCGGAAGATGGTGCGGGTCGGCTCCGGCAGGTGGCCCGCCGCATCGAGCACCCGCTGCAGCTCATCCTGTGCCATGGCCTGCTCCTCGGTGGAGATCACCTCGTCGCCCCCCCACAGGTAGCGGTCGGCCAGCAGCCGGTTGCGGCGGCTCGATTCGCGGCCGTGGTCAGTGGCAAGGTTGGCGGCCAGCCGATACAGATAGGCCCGCGGATTGTCGATCGCCTGGCTGTCATCGACCCCTCGCGCCTTGAACCACACCGCCTGGATCACGTCCTCGGCGCCGTTGTCGCCCCCGAGGATGCGCTGCACCCGGCGCAGCAGCGCGGGCCGCTCGCGGATCAGCAGCTCAGTGAGGGAGGCAGCATTGGAGGACATGCGCGGAGCCGGGACGACAGACGGGAGGCACCGCGCATGCTACTCCGGTAATGCGAATAAGTCACATTCTTGTCTATGCCGGAACTACAGGCAATCAACCAGTGCGTCGTAGGTATTGGCTTTCGTGCCGGGCAGCGGCGCGTGCAACGCATCGAACCCGTCCCCCGTTTCCCACACCTGCAACAGGGTTTCCAGGCGTGTTCCTGTTGCCAGCGGCAGCACGCAGGCATAGCGTCCGCGGTTGACCGTGATCAGGCCGCTGGGCTTTACCCTGGTGTTGCTACCGGCGAAGGTCCATACACACTGGACAACCACCCCCGTGGCCTGTTCCACGGAACAGCGCAGGCGCATAGCCCACAGATTGAGGTACTCGCCCTCGCAGAAGGTATCGCCACATACCTCATCGAAGCCACGCACCAGTTGCCGCTCGGCAGCAAGGAAACGCTCGTTGCCGCCCCCCGGGCCGGCGTAATCCCGCGCATCGACGAACGCAGGCGCAGCCTGCGCGACACCGGCGCACGGCAGGCTGACAGACAGCACGCCACACAACAGCCAGCATCTACGGAAGCTCCCCATCAGCCCACCCTCCCCTGCGTGCGCAGGCATTCAGGCAAGCCATCGAAGATGCCGTGGTCAAGCCCAGGCAAAGGCGCGGTCAGGCCGCCCGGCGCTTCCAGGGAGGCGTAGAACGCGTCGACGGGCACCCCGGGCTGCATTTCGACCGGACAGACCCAGCTCCCGTTGTCGATCCGCACGTGTCCCGTGTCGGGCTCAACCTCCAGCTCGCTGGCGGCCACCACCCAGACACAGCGCTGCACGGTGCCGCGGTGGGCGAGCACGGCGCAGCGGAACTCCATCACCCGGTAGTTGCTGTAATCACCTTCACACAAGGTGTCGGCACACCATGCGGCGAATTCGCCGGCTACCGCGTCCTCCAGCGCAAAGGCCCGGTCCCATCCGGCTTCGTCGGAGGGATAGTCGATCAGGTTGACATGCGCCCCGCGCGCAAGCGCAGGCAACGGCGCCAGCAGCAACAAGGCGCAACAGCCCAAGCGGTTCCAGTTCATGGCAAGTCTCCTTGGCAAGGACGTCCAGCCTGCCGCGGGGACCGGGTGGAACCCATCGGGAAACCCCGCCCCATTCGCTCCGCCAGGGGCGGGCGCGCAGGTCGGTCCAGCCCTACCCTGCACAGCGCCCGGCAAAGGCATAAAATGGTGAGCTATCCGTCTATATCCCCACCTGGAGCACACCATGGGCCTGGAACTCGTCTCGCCCGGCAAGAACCCGCCGGAAGAAATCAACGTCATCATCGAGATCCCGAAGGACTCGGAACCGGTGAAGTACGAAGTGGACAAGGAAACCGGCGCGATCTTCGTCGACCGCATCCTGTCCACCCCGATGCGCTATCCGTGCAACTACGGCTACGTGCCGAGCACCCTGTGTGGCGACGGCGATCCGGCCGACGTGCTGGTGGTGCTGCCGCTGCCGCTGGTGCCGGGCTCGGTCGTGCGCTGCCGTCCGGTCGGCGTGCTGAAGATGAGCGATGAGGCAGGCAGCGACGAGAAGATCCTGGCCGTGCCGGTCTCAAAGATCTTCAGCGGCTACGCCCACGTCGAAGACATCGCCCAGGTCTCGAGCCACTGGCTGGAGCGCATTGGCCACTTCTTCGAGCATTACAAGGACCTGGAGAAGGGCAAGTGGGTCAAGCTGGACGGTTGGGGTGGCGCCGCTGAGGCCAAGCAGATCCTGATCGAGGCGCACCAGCGCCATCTCGACAGCAAGGCCTGAGCCTGAACCGCATCGCTCCGGCGATACCCTGCCGGAGCGATGCGGGTCACGTTTCATGACGACGGCACATCACTCTTGCTGCCGTATTAGGTAAATTGCGTCACTTCACACGTCATCGACATCCATCGTCGAGACAGCCAGGGGAACGTGTCGTGCGTATTCTGCTTGTTGGGGATGCAGCCAGCCTGCCGGCTGAGCTGACCGAATTCATTGCCGATCTTGGGGAAGACTGGCAGCCGCTGACCGCCGCCGATGGCCAGACCGCGATGACCGCGGTGGCCACGCAGGGCGTGGACGCGGTGATCGTCTGCCCGCAGTTGCCCGATCTCAATGCCACCACGCTGCTGGGCCAGATCCGGACACTGCGCCCGGAAACCATCCGCATCGCGCTGGTCGATGCACACCATGGCAACCGCCCGCCGCCGGCGCGCCTGATCGGTGTCGCCCACCGCTTCCTGCCGCTGCCGCTGGCGCCGGAAGTGCTGCTGGAGGCATTGACCAGCCTGGAAGAACTGCGCGAAGTGCTGGACAGCCCGCGCCTGCGCGATGCCATCGGCCGTATCGAGAAACTGCCATCGCCACCGCACCTGTACCTGAGCCTGACCCAGGCCCTGGAACATGACGACGATACCGACAGTGCCGATGTGGCCAAGCTGGTCGCCGCCGATCCGGCCATCGCGGCCAAGGTGCTGCAGCTGTCGAACTCGGCTTTCTTCAGCCAGGGCCGCACCATTGCCGACCTGCGCACTGCGGTCACCCGGCTGGGCCTGGCCACGCTGCGTGACCTGGTGCTGGCCAGCGAAGTGTTCTCCGCGCCGACGCTGTCGGCTGCCGAGCGCAACTCACTGCAGCAGCGCGCCCTGCTCGCCTCCCGGCTGGCCGCACGCCTGCTGCCCGAGTCCAGCGCCGAACTGGGGGCGACCGCCGCACTGCTGGCCGACATCGGCCTGCTGCTGCCCGGCGTGCGCAACGAGCGCAGCGAGCCCGCGCTGGCCGGCGATACCCGCCCAGGCCATGCCGAGGCCGGCGCCTACCTGCTGGGCCTGTGGGGCCTGCCGATGCCGATCATCGAAGCGGTGGCCTTCCACCTGCAGCCGCAGCGCGCCAACACCCGCAGCTTCTGGGTGACCGGCGCGGTGCACGTGGCCCTGGCGCTGGTCAATGGCGATCCAGTGGACGAGGACTACCTGCAGCGTGCAGGCGTGCTGAACAAACTTCCGCAATGGCGCGAGCACGCCAATGCACTGATGGGACTGGTGCCCAGCGACGCCTGAGCGTGCTGGATGATGTCCGGACGACAGAGGGCGCACCCGCACGGTGCGCCCTTTCCATGTCAGCGGGTACCGCAGGCATCCTGCACGCAACGCCGGTACTGCGACTCGCAGATGACCGGTGACTTGCCACTGGCCAGGCACTGCTGGCGGAACTCTTCGCAATAGAGCCCGCCACCACAGACACCGAGGCCCTGCGCGAACACCGCGCCCACCAGCGTTGCATAGATCAATGCAGCCGCCGATGCCTGGCGCAGCAACGTGTTCTTCATACCCCTCTCCACATGCGAGCGTCCGGTATTGGACCTCCTGACTGTGTCGATTACGACACGACGGGACCGTGACTGCGCTCACCTTCCAACAGTTTCCGGAATTCCCCTACAAAAAAGAGGGCGGACCTAGCGGTCCGCCCTCCTCGTGTTGCTACCGCACTTCGATGGATCAGAAGCGCTGGGTGTACTTCATGTACAGGAAGCGACCCACATCGAAGCCGCCGTAGTAGGCGAACGCCGAGTTCGGAGCCGAGTACTGCAGCGGACCCTTGTGGTCGAACACATTGTTCGCGCCCAGGGCGATCGTCGCATCCCACGGTGCCTTCCAGCTGACCTGCAGGTCGTGGAAGGTGTTGGAGCCGGTGTGACGCAGCGGATCGGTTTCGCCATTGGCCATGTGGTTCGGCGCATCGCACCAGCCATCAGCCAGCGAGATGCAGCTTTCCTTCATGCCGGAGTAGTAGCGCGCGGTGTAGTTCACACCGAAATCGCCGTACTGCCAGTTGACGCCCAGGTTCGAACGCACGCGGAACAGGCCCGGCTCGCCGACGCGGCCGATCATGATGTTGTCACCCGCGCTGTTCTGGCCCTGCTCGTCGTACTTGGCGGTGTAGCTGGTGGTCCAGTCGATGCTGAACTGACCGATGGCCAGTTCCGGCAGGCGGTACTTGATGCCCAGGTCGTAACCTTCGGTTTCCATCTTGCCGAGGTTGGCGGTGCCGTAGGTGATCGCACTGACGTGGCCGTCAGCCGCACGGGTCACGCTCGAGCAACGCTCGGAGTTGCCCAGCACGTAGCAGTCACGCAGGATGCGGTCGACGCTGTCAGCGATGATCATGTCGCTGATTTCGTACTTGTACCAATCCAGCGAGACGTCCAGGCCCTGCACCCAGCGCGGGCTCCACACCAGGCCGAAAGTGGTGCTCTTGGAGGTTTCCGGCTTCAGGTTCGGGTTGGCACCCGAGACGAACTGGTCACCCGACTGGCACGGCAGGGTCGAGCACGGCAGGTTGCCCTGGCCCAGCTGCACATAGTTGGCCGGAGCGCCAGCGGCGGTGCACGCGGCATTGCCGGCAACGCTGCCCGGGGCGTTCACGCCGCACGGATCGATGTACGACTCGAAGCTCGAGCTCAGGCCACCGTACAGGTCGCTGATGGTCGGAGCGCGGAAGCCCTCGGCGTAGGTGCCGCGGACCAGCAGTTCATCCAGCGGACGCCAGGTCAGGCCGAACTTGCTGTTGGTGGTGCCACCGAAGTTGCTGTAGTCCGAGTAACGGCTGGCAACGTTCAGGGTCAGTTCCTTGGCGAAGGCCATGTCGGCCAGCAGCGGCACGTTCAGTTCGAGGTAGACCTCGTTCAGATCGTACTGGCCGCGGGTCGGCTTCTGGCCCAGGCCGGTGGACTGGCCCGACTGCGCGAAGGCGTCCGGCACGTAATTGCCTTCTTCCTTGCGGTGCTCGACACCCAGCGCGAAGCCCAGGTCGCCGGCCGGCAGGGTCACGATGGAACCGGACAGGTTGGCGGTGAAGCTGGTGGTCTTGGTGACGCCGCGGGTGGTGAAGGTCGGGAACAGGAAGTCCTGCAGCTCCTGGTTCGCCAGCGAACCCTGGCCATCAACGCCGTACGGCAGCAGCGGGTTCCACGGGCGGCAGTCGCCCAGGATCGGCTTGGCCGAGGTGCCGCAGCGTGCAACGCCGCCGGCATCGATGAACGACGGGCCCAGGGCCTGGCCTGCAGCGATCAGGCTCATGTCGCCGCGGTTGCTCTTGATCGACTCGTTGCGGTTCCACAGCGCGCCGACGTCCCAGTCGAAGGTCTTGCCGCCCAGCTCGAAGAAGCCGGTCAGGGTCGGAGCGAAGCGCAGGGTCTTGAGCTGGCTGTCAGTGGTACGCGGTACTTCCCACAGGCGGCGACGGAAGCTGACGTCCTGGCCGACCGGGTTGAAGGCGCTCGAACCCTCCAGCGGGGTGCCGAAGGAGTTGGACTGGAACGGGTAGCCGGCGATCTGCTGGAACGTCTGGCGCTCGTTGTAGAGCACGTCGGTGTTCAGGCTGATCGAATCGGTGAAGTCGTACGTGCCGTTGATGTAGACCGACTTGCGCTTCACACCGGTCAGCAGGGTCATCTGCTCGTTGGAGTTGGCGAATTCGTCCGGCGTAATGACATGGTAGTCATTCGGGTTCTTCGGGTTGCCGCCGGCGTTCAGGGTCTTCCAGACAGCCTGCTTGGAGTCGCCGCAGTTGACCTGGGTCGGGTTGCACCAGCTGCCGTTCTGGCTGATCGGGCTCCAGGTGGCCGAGGTCGAGTTCGGACCCAGCGAGCCGTCGCGGCTGTACCAGCGGTCCTTGGCCCACACCGGATCCTGCTTCGAGTACTCGGCCGACAGGGTCAGGCTGCCGCGTTCGCCGCGGGCACCGAGGGTCATCGAATAGGTTTCGGTGTCGCCGTCGCCCTTGCCGTACTGGCCGACGTAGACGTTGGCTTCGCCGCCGTCGAAGTTCTTGCGGGTGATCACGTTGACCACGCCGGCGATGGCGTCAGAGCCGTAGATCGACGAGGCGCCGTCCTTCAGGATTTCGATGCGCTCAACGGCCGACATCGGGATCTGGCTCAGATCCTGGTAGCCCGCAGTGGTTGCGCCCAGACGCTTGCCGTTCATCAGCACCAGGGTGCGCTGGGCGCCCAGGTTGCGGATGTCGACGTAGTAGCCGCCCACGTTCTCGCCCGAAGCCAGCGACTCCGAACGCGAGATGGCCGGGGAGCCGGCCGAGGTCAGGTTGTTCAGCACGTCGGCGACGCTCGAGAAGCCCTGCTTTTCCAGGGATTCGCGGGTCATCGTCAGGATCGGCTGCTGGGTTTCCACCGAGGCGCCGCGGATGCGCGAGCCGGTGACCGAAATGCGGTCCAGGTCGGTGGTGCCCTTTGCTTCCTGCGCCGAAGCAAAGGCCGGCGCCAGCGCCAGCGCAATGCCGGCCGGCAGCAAGCCGAACCGCACTGCGGGATTACGAACGTTCATCTATCTCTCCAAGGTACGTGTTAGCAGCGTGTTAAAACACCCCAGCACGTTACGATTGCGTTGCAGCGCTGTATTTGCGCGAACCAACCGGAGACTTTGCGGATTGTGGCGGGAGCAAGCCGCCGTTCTCCCTGAAGCGCGATGCGGACTGGCCGTAGCGGGCGCGGAACGCACGCGCGAAGCTGCAGCAGTTGTCGAAACCGCTGGCGGCAGCGACCTCGCCCACCATCATGTCGGTGTCGCGCAGCAGATCAGCGGCGCGTTCGAGGCGCAGTCGTGCCGAAAGCGACTGCGGGCTTTCCTCGTACAGGCTCTGGAAGGTCTTGGACAGGTACCAGCTGGAGAAGTTGGTCAGCTCGGCCAGTTCGCCGATGCGCACCACCCGGTGGCTGTTGCCTTCCAGATAGAGGCGCGCGCGCTGCATGCGGCCGAACACCTGGCGCTTGCGGCTGCGCGAGCGGCCCGGGCAGCGCTGCACGTTGTCGGCCAGGCCACGCTGCAGGCCCGCGAGGTGCAGCAGCAGCGGGCGCAGGGCCTGCGCCGGCTGGCCGCTGGCCAGCGCATCGCGCCACAGGCGCAGCGCCACGCGGGCATCAGTACGGTTCATCCGGCCACGACCTGCATACAGGCCGCAGTCGGCCATCTCGGTCAGCACGCGAAGCGCTTCGATGTTCAGGTTCAGGCCGACGCACAACCCGTTGCGACCGGCCTGCACCAGCGGCCGCGATTCCTTCTCGAAGGCGATCCACTCGCCCTGGCGCAGGCGGAAGCGCCCTTCCTTGGCCTCGACCCACGAGCTGCCACGCACCTGCATCCAGACAGTGAAGCTGGAGCCGGCGGTCTGCAGGCTGCCCAGCCGGGCCACGCCCAGGCAGGTCGGTGCGACGTCGTCGAGCGACCGGTCCAGGGAAACAGTTTGGCCGCGATCGGCCAGCGAGAGTTGACGCATGGGGGCACCACGGATTTGCCTAGTACAGGACTCCGTTTTGCCAAATCAGGCGGCACCGCGTCAGGAAGGTCCGACGAGATCGCCACGAATTCGCGACGAGATCCCGACGAAGAAATTACGAAGGCCCATTTCCCTTGAACAACAACAACTTGGAGAATGCGGGGAACAGTGCAGGCGGGCGTTCGGGCAACCGCATCACGCCGATGTCAGCGCCATCGCTGACCGCCATCGCCACGAACAGGTCCTTTCCGTCGGCGCTGGCACTGAGCCCGTTGCCGGCGCTGAGCCGTTCTGCGTCCAGGCAGCGTTCCGCCTCCTCGCGGCCGGGCTGGATGCGCACGAAGGTGGTGCCACACGTGGTCGAGGTACCGAGGTAGCCGATGCCGTTGTTGCCGGTCACGGTCCAGGCCCGGTATCGCCAGCGGCTGGGCCGGTCATCGCTGATCTGCTGCACACTGGCCGGGGACAACGCGGCATCCGCCGACCACAGGCCTCCGGCGGCCAAGCGGGTGAACAACACGCGGCCACTGCTCCGGTCAAAGCGCGCCTGCGACACCCCATCGATGCTGGCCAAGCGGCGCCAGGGCTGGACGCTGCGATCGAACAGGCTCAACCGCGTGCGCTGGTCGGCATCGCGCTCGACCACAAACAGCTGCTGCGGCGAGGCGCCATACAGTGCCTGCAACGGCTGTTCGGCCGGAACCGGCAAGGGTTGCAGGCGTTCATCGCGTGGCGCGATTTCATAGAGCACCGTGCGCCCATGCGCATCGCGGCCAACCACGAGCAACTGCCGGCTGTCGGCCGACCAGTCCGGCGCCTGCCGCGCCTCCGGCCGCAGCCCTTCGATGGGACGCAGCGAATCCGGTCGCTGCATGTCCGCCCACCACAGGGCGAAGCTGCCGGAACGATCGGAGGTGAAGACCAGCTGGCGGCCATCAGGCGCTGCCATCGGCTGCCCATCGCGGCCACTGGAGGCGAACAGGCGCTCGGGCGTGCCGCTGCCCTGCATCGGCACCTTGAACACGCCGAACTGCGCGCGCCGGTGGACGAACGCCAGCATGCCACCGCGTCGCGACACCGCTGGCCACTGCGCATCATCCAGGCCGGCATCGCGCAACGTGTGCCGCTCGACGTCCAGGTAATAGAGCCGCGCCTCGCTATCGACACGGCGGCCGAACACGATGGTTCGGCCATCGTCCAGCCAGGCCCAGCCGCGCAGCTCTGCCGCTTCATCGGTCAACTGCTCGGGCGTACCGCCCGCGGCTGGCACCCGCCACAGATCACCCAGCTGCGGGTTGCGCACGAACACCAGCCATTGCCCATCAGGCGAATAACGCGGTGCGTAGTCGAAGTCATCCTGATCGACGCTGTAGGCCAGCGCGCGCCACTGGCCACTGGCCAGGTCCAGCACGCGGATGCCACGGTGCGCGTAGCGACCGACCATGCTGCCGAACACCAGGCCACGCCCATCCGGCGTCCAGTCGAAGCTGAGCAGCTCCGTGCCATCGCAGCGTGTGGCCTGGCGCAGCGCGCCACCGGTGGCGCTGGCGATCAGTACCTGGCACCCGCCGTCGGCGGAGAATCGCGCGAAGGCGATTTCGCGGCCATCCGGCGACCAGTTCGGGAAGCGATCGACGGCACCGGCTGGTGGCGCCAGCAACTGGCGCGCCGGCGCGTTGCCGGAGGTCTGCAGCTTGATCGCGCCACCGCCGTTGCCATCCTCGTTGGCGCCCTCATAGGCCACCAGCGAACCGTCCGGTGACAGCGTGGGATAGGTTTCAAAGCCGCTGGTCGCGGTGATCAACCGATACGGCCGCTGCGGGCTGCCGATCACCCGCGTACCGTTCTCCACGGCAGCCTCCACCGGCGAACTGCCGGCCGGTGCACGGCGCAGCAGCAGCGTGGTCAACACCAGCAGCGTGGCCAGCATCAACACGCCCAGCGCCAGCAGCACGCGCCGACGGATATGGCGCCAGCGGCGGCGCGCTGCCTGTGGATGCGCAGGCAACGCAGCAGTGGTCACCGGCTGCGCGGTCATGCCTTCGTCGTCGCGGACGCCTGCGGCCACGGGCTCGGCATCGTCCAGCACCTGCACCGGGACCAGAAGCCGATAGCCTGTCTTGGCGATGGTTTCGATGTAGGCCTGGCCGTTGTCGTCGTCGTTGCTGAACGCCTTGCGCAGCTGGGTGACGGCCTGGGTCAGCACATCGTTGGTCGGCAGCGTGTCCGGCCATACCTCGGCGAACAACTCGTCGCGGGTGACAACGCGGCCCGGCTGCCGCAGCAGCACGCGCAGCACGCCCAGCGCCTTCGGCGTCAGCCGGCGCGGGCGACGCGCACCGACGACCTCGACTTCGCGCGAGGACAGAGTGACGGTGCACTCTCCTATCCGTATCCGATCGGATACCGGGGGCTGGATTTCGCTGCTGTTCATTTTCTGCTACACAGTAGAGACAGGTCCCGGGCAGTGTTTGCCTTCGATACCGCCCCGTCCTGGGAACAGCGAAAAGCCAGACTCCGCACAAAGCATCGGCGCATACCGCAAAAACAATCGAGCGCGCGAATACTAGCCTATGCAAGTTACCTCGCCTATCGCGTGGTCGACATCAGGCTCTCTCTCGCCGACGCATTCACATAATTTGCGACATCATTCGCGCCCTTTCGGGCGCGAAATTTTTATCTGGCGTTCATTTTCACATGCGCCGCAACATGGTCAATCCGACCAGCCGCGAAACCACCAAAGCCACGTACATCACGCCGGAAAACTGCTCCAGCATGACCAGTGCGCGTGCCTGTGGATGCAACGGCACGACGTCACTCAAGCCGACGCCAGACAGCAAGCTGAAGCTGAGATAAAGCAGCTCCATCCAACTGCGCTGCGCGCCTCCGCCGGTGCCCTGGAAGCTGCCCGGGTACCACTGCTGGCATACCGCGAATGCGAACGCAAATGCCCATGCAAGCAAGGTGAATGTCGCGCCTGCGGCGAACAGTTCGTCGCGGGTGACCTTGTGGTCCTGGAGCATGTAGGCGATCAGCGCGCCGGCCGTGTAGAAGTACAGCAGGCTCTCCAGCAACTGCGCGGTGGTCAGCAATGCGCTGCGGTCGAGCAATGCACCGGCCAGCGAGAACACCACCGACGGGAGGGCCAGCACCAGTGCCAGCCAGGTGCCCAGCGGGCTGCGCTGCACCACCCACAGCGCCAGGCCCAGTACCGCCATGCCGAACATGCCCAGCGCCGCGCGGCCGGCAGCGGTGTCATCCAGCGCGGGGTACAGCAGCACCGCGATCAACTGGGCACCCAGCAGCCAGGCCGAAGGATGACGGCGGGCGATGGCCAGCCAACGGGTGGTCATGGCAACAGGCATGGTGTCCTTTCCCCAGGGTGATGCGCGGAGCATAGCCGGGAGAGGCGCGATGAGCGGTGGTGCCGGCCGCTGGCCAGCACGCTTCCCGGCCCCCGCACAACCGGCTGCCGGCCAGCGGCCGGCACCCGGCTACTCGTCATCCCTGGTGGTAGACCTCTGCGCCAGCCGCGCGGAACTCCTCCGACTTCTCCTTCATGCCGGCCTCGGCGTAGTCACGCACATCCTGGGTGATCTTCATCGAACAGAAGTGCGGGCCGCACATCGAGCAGAAGTGGGCCAGCTTGTGCGCATCCTTCGGCAGCGTCTCGTCATGGAACTCCTTGGCCTTCTCCGGATCCAGCCCGAGATGGAACTGGTCCTCCCAGCGGAACTCGAAACGCGCCTTGCTCAGCGCGTTGTCACGCACCTGCGCACCCGGGTGGCCCTTGGCCAGGTCGGCCGCGTGCGCGGCAATACGGTAAGCCATGATGCCGTCGCGCACGTCCTGGCGGTTAGGCAGGCCGAGGTGCTCCTTCGGCGTCACGTAGCAGAGCATGGCCGTGCCGAACCAGCCGATCATCGCCGCGCCGATCGCGCTGGTGATGTGGTCGTAGCCCGGTGCGATATCGGTGGTCAACGGCCCCAGCGTATAGAACGGCGCCTCGCCGCACTCACGCAGCTGCTTGTCCATGTTCTCCTTGATCAGCTGCATCGGCACGTGGCCGGGGCCCTCGATCATGGTCTGCACGTCGTGCTTCCAGGCAATCTTCGTCAGCTCGCCCAGCGTTTCCAACTCACCGAACTGCGCGGCGTCGTTGGCATCGGCGATGCAACCCGGGCGCAGGCCATCGCCCAGCGAGAAGGTCACGTCGTAGGCCTTCATGATTTCGCAGATCTCTTCGAAATGCGTGTAGAGGAAATTCTCCTTGTGATGCGCCAGGCACCACTTGGCCATGATCGAGCCCCCGCGGCTGACGATGCCGGTCACCCGCTTGGCGGTGAGCGGCACGTAGCGCAGCAGTACGCCGGCGTGGATGGTGAAGTAGTCCACGCCCTGCTCGGCCTGCTCGATCAGGGTGTCGCGGAAGATTTCCCAGGTCAGTGCCTCGGCGCGGCCATCAACCTTTTCCAGCGCCTGGTAGATCGGCACGGTACCAATGGCCACCGGCGAGTTGCGGATGATCCATTCACGGGTCTCATGGATGTGCTTGCCGGTGGACAGATCCATCACCGTGTCGCCGCCCCAACGGATCGCCCACACCAGCTTTTCCACTTCCTCGGCGATGCCGGAAGATACGGCGCTGTTGCCGATGTTGGCGTTGATCTTGGTAAGGAAGTTGCGGCCGATGATCATCGGCTCGCTTTCCGGATGGTTGATGTTGTTGGGCAGCACCGCGCGGCCGCGCGCGATTTCATCCCGCACGAACTCCGGGGTGATGATCTTCTGGATCGAGGCGCCGAACGCCTCGCCCGGATGCTGCTGCAGCAGGCCCGCATCGCGGATCGCTTCCAGCCGCTGGTTCTCGCGGATGGCAACGAACTCCATTTCCGGGGTGATGATGCCGCGGCGCGCGTAGTGCATCTGGGTGACGTTCGCGCCTGCCCGTGCACGACGCGGCAGGCTGCGCGCGGGGAAGCGCACGGCATCAAGCTTCGGGTCATGCTCGCGATCACGCCCGAACGACGAACTCAGGCCTTCGAGCTGCTCGGTATCGCCACGTTCCTCCACCCAGCCGCGACGCAGTGCCGGCAGGCCGGCGGACAGATCGATACGCACGCCCGGATCGGTGTAGGGGCCGGACGTGTCGTAGACCGTGACCGGTGCATTCTCTTCGCCGCCGAACAGCGTCGGGGTGCGGGTCAACGCGATCTCCCGCATCGGCACCTGCAGATCCGGGCGCGAACCGGGCACGTGGATCTTGCGTGAGCCGGGAATGGGCCGGGTCACGGATTCGGAGAGTTGCTGGGCCTGTTGCTGCAGGGCGGAGAGCTGTGCGTTCATCGGGCATCGTCCAGGAAGGTCAGGGACGAAGCGGCGGCGCACTGCGACCGCGCCCGGACGGTCCTTGGGCGGAGTCCGGGAATGGCTGCATTGCAAAGCTTCCCTACGCCGGTATGAGCCGGATCAGGTTCCAAGGGACTGTCTCAACCGTGGCCACATGGCCGCGGTACCCCCGCTTCTTGGCGTGCATTAGAGCATAGACCGCCCGCCTCCGGAGTTGCCCCCAATCGCCGTTCGTTAACGGAATCATGACGTCCCGTTCAGTAACGTGCACGCGCATCGTGTCGCTGCGACCGGTGCTTCCCTTGCCGCCCCTGCGGCCCCTGCCCGGTTCCGCTGTATACCGCCGGCCCTTCGCTGCAAGCTCTGCTCGCTCCCCTCAATCCCTTGATCGGAGAAGCTCCTTCATGGTGTTTCGTGTTTCCATCGCACTGGTTCTGATGCTGGTGCTGCTTGCCGGTATTGCACCCGGCCCCTTCAATACCGTGGTGCAGAGCATCCTCGGCGAGCTCATCCGCGGCATCGGCTGGCTGTACCTGCTGGTCGTGTTCCTGGCCCTGGTATTCCTGATGTACCTGGCCTTCGGTCGCTTCGGCAACCTGCGCATCGGCGGCGAAGACGCCGAGCCGGAGTTCTCGCGGGCCAGCTGGATGTCGATGCTGTTCGCCGCCGGCATGGGCATCGGCCTGGTGTTCTGGGGCGCCGCCGAGCCCATTTCGCACTTCAGCAAGCCACCGGAAGGGCTTGCTCCGCAAAGCCTGGACGCGGCACGCGCCTCGATGCGCTATGCATTCTTCCACTGGGGCCTGCACCCGTGGGCCATCTACGCGCTGATCGGGCTGGCAATGGCCTGGTTCCAGTTCAACCGCAACGGCCGTGGCCTGGTCAGCGACATGCTGCAGCCGATCATCGGCCGCCACCATCGCGGCTGGATCGGTCGGGTGGTCAACATCGCTGCAGTGGTCGCCACCGCGATCGGTGTCGCGACGACGCTGGGCTTCGGCACCATCCAGATCGCCGCCGGCATCGAGCGCGTGTTCGGCGTGCAGGCTACCGTCCCAGTGCAGATGACCATCATTGCCGTCGCCTTCGTGCTGTATATGGCGTCCACCGCCAGTGGCGTGGAGCGGGGTGTGAAGTGGCTGTCCAATTTCAACCTGGCGTTGGCTGCCCTGCTGGCAGCCATCCTGCTCGTGCTGGGGCCGACCGGCTTCATCTTCGATACATTCACCACCACGCTGGGCTCCTACCTCAACCAGCTGGTGACAATGAGCCTGCGCATGTCACCGTTCTCCGGCAGCACCTGGGTGGCGGACTGGACAATCTTCTACTGGGCCTGGTGGATCTCGTGGGCACCGTTCGTGGGCTCATTCATCGCACGCATCTCGCGCGGCCGCAGCGTGCGCGAGTTCGTGATTGGCGTAGTGCTCGCGCCGACGCTGCTGGGCTTCTTCTGGTTCGCGGTGTTCGGCGGCACCGCGCTGTGGGCACAGATCTTCGGCCATGCCGACCTGGTGCAGGCGCTGGGCAATGGCTACGAGACGGTGCTGTTCACGCTGTTCGACAGCATGCCGCTGCCGTTGCTGCTGTCGTGCATCGCACTGGTACTGCTGATGATCTTCTTCGTAACTTCGGCCGACTCGGCGGTACTGGTTCTGGCCAGCATGTCCACTGACGAAGCAGGCGATCCTCCGTTGAAGCGCAAGCTGGCCTGGGGCATCGCGGTGGCGTTGATCGCAGCGGCGTTGCTGCTGGCCGGTGGCCTGGATGCACTGCAGGGCATGATCACGATTGCGGCGTTGCCATTCGCGCTGCTGATGGTGCTGGTGATGGTGTCGCTGTACCGCGTGCTCGACCAGGAGTACACGCGTGAGCGACGGCAGGCGCAGCGCCAGCGGCACATGATCGATGCGTGGATCGCACGCGAGATGGCGGCGCAGGAGGAGACGCAGGCCGAGGCCGCACGCGCGCACGATCAGGATTGAGGGTGTTTTGCAGCCTGCGGCTGCACCGCTTTTTCAAGCAAGTGCAAGTGCAAGTGCAGAAGCCAAGGCGGCTCTGGGCTTCTGCTTGCTTGACGGGGAGGGGGCAGATGGCGGGACACGCCGCAAGTACGTCCCTGTAGGCTCGGCCACGGCATCCATGCCGTGGACGGTCCCGCCATCTGCCCCCTCCCCGCCTCCGACGATCTCCCAGTGACGGCAGTAGATCCACGCCATGCGTGGATCAGGTGTATCGGAAAACAAGAAGGGGTCGGATCCGTTTTCCTTCGGAAAACGGATCCGACCCCAACCCACAGCGCGCGGCTGTTGCTGTTGCCTTTGCTCTTGATCTTCTTCCTTCTCTTCCGTGGCTGACGCGCACGGAAATTTTCGGGGGGCGTGCGGGTGGGAGTGGCGGGGGTATCCGCGCCATGGATGGCGCGGCTAAGCCTACAAGGACGTATTTACGGCGTCCCCCGACACTCCCACCCGCACGCCCCAGCGCATGAACCTGCTCCAGCGCTCAGCCGCGAGGGGGCTCAGCCCGGTGGCCGGTAAACCTCAGTACCCCGCCGCCTGCCCATCCTTTCGGCTCTCCGAAGCCCCGTAGTAAACCCCGGTCTCGGGATCGCGCATGATCGCCTGGTAACCGCCATACGGCCCATCTGCGAACACGATGCGATGCCCCTTGCGCATCAGCGCACGCACTGTTTCATATGGGAAGCCGGTTTCCAGATTCACTTCACCACCGTCGGTCATCGCCGTGGCCTGGCCGGTCGGCTCGGTCGAGCCTTCATGCTGGATGCGCGGTGCGTCACCGGCTTCCTGCAGGTTCATGCCGAAGTCCACCAGGTTCATCACGATCTGCGCATGGCCCTGCGGTTGCATCGCACCGCCCATCACGCCGAAGCTGGCATACGGCTTGCCACCCTTGGTGATGAACCCCGGAATGATCGTCTGGAAGGGGCGCTTGCCCGGTGCGTATCCGTTGGGATGGTTCTTCTGCAGCACGAACATCTCGCCGCGGTCCTGCAGGATGAAGCCCAACCCCGGCGGCGCCATGCCGCTGCCCATGCCGCGGTAATTGGACTGGATCAACGAGACCATCATGCCGTCGGCGTCGGCCACGGTCATGTAGATCGTGTCGCCTTCCTCCAGCTGCTTCGGTGTGCCTGGCTGCACTTCCTTCAAGGCCTTGTCCATCGAGATCAGCGCCCGGCGCTGCGCGGCGTACTCCTTGGAGATCAGCTTCTGCACCGGCGCCGGCTGGAATGCCATGTCGGCGTAGAAGCGCGCACGGTCGGCGAAGGCCAGCTTCTTCGCTTCGACGAACAGGTGCACGTGCTCGGGTGAGCCGAACGGGATCTTCGAGAAATCGTAGCCTTCCAGCACGTTGAGGATCTGAAGCGCAGCGATGCCCTGGCTGTTGGGTGGCAGCTCCCAGACGTCGTAGCCACGGTAGTTGCTGCTGACCGGCTCGACCCATTCACCGTGGTGCTCGGCCATGTCCTGGTAGCTCAGGTAGCCACCGTTGGCCTTGAAGTAGTCACCGATGGTGCGGGCGATCTCGCCCTTGTAGAAGGCGTCGCGCCCGCCGTCGGCGATCTTCTGCAGGGTGCTGGCCAGGTTCGGGTTCTTCCACATCTCGCCCTTGCGTGGAGCATGGCCGTTGATCGTGAACTGCTCCTTGAAGCCCGGGTACTGCGACAGCTTCGGCACCGAGCGATCCCAGTAGTAGGCAATCACCTCGGCCACCGGGTGCCCTTCGCGGGCGTAACGGATGGCCGGCGCCAGGTTGTCGGCCATCGGCTTGCGGCCGAAGCGATCGTGCAGGGCGAACCAGCCGTCGACCGCACCGGGCACAGACACCGGCAGCGGGCCGGTGGCCGGGATGTCCTTCAGGCCGCGGCGCTGGAACTCGGCCAGGGTGAGCGATTTCGGCGAGCGCCCCGAGCCGTTGTAGCCATAGAGCTTCTGCGTCTTCGGGTCCCAGACGATGGCGAACAGGTCGCCGCCGATGCCGTTGCCGGTGGGCTCCATCAGGCCCAGCGCTGCGTTGGCCGCGATGGCGGCATCCACCGCCGAGC
This sequence comes from Stenotrophomonas sp. T8, assembly GCF_051853085.1. Classification (NCBI taxonomy): domain Bacteria; kingdom Pseudomonadati; phylum Pseudomonadota; class Gammaproteobacteria; order Lysobacterales; family Lysobacteraceae; genus Stenotrophomonas; species Stenotrophomonas sp. T8. Next base: position 3,274,401 of record NZ_CP195329.1, read on the forward strand.
CACCGCCCTTCATCACGTCCAGCGCGATCTGGGTGGCCAGCGGCTGCGAGGTGGCGGCCATCGCATGGGGGGCGATCACCTCCGAACGGGTCGCGAAGGTGTGGCCGGTGATGCGGTCGGCGGCGATGGACAGTGCAGGCACGGCAGCCAGCACGGCGGCGGCGAGCAGGGAGCGGGCAAGGCGTCGGGACACGGTCGGGTTCCGGTGGAAGGCTGATCGCCTGATCTTCGCCGCTGCGACCTTCCTACGGTATCGGGCAGAGGTCATGGACGTTGATCCTGGGTTAGATGCGGAGGAAGCCAGAAAGCCGCCGGATTCCGCGCAAAAACCGCTCTGAAAAGAGTGAATTCGGGTTCACTGAAACACTTTCAGCGGCAACCATCCTTGTGCCGCAAGCGATTTAGCTGGACTCACTGGAAACCGATAAAAAAACTGTCGTGAGGGTTGACACCGCCAAAACGCCTGTGTTTCTCTCGATCGCATGTTGCATCACAACACGCCACCGCGAACCCACATTGAAGCCGCCGCCATCGGCGCCGCCTCGCTGCGTTCGATTCTTGTGCTCGTACTTATTACCCAACCCACAGGTGCGGGACGAGCCAGCGTGTAAGCAACAGACACACCGGAACTCTTCAAAAACCCGCACCCGCCCCGGTGCGGGTTTTTTCATTTCAGAACCTGGTTTCAGACGCAACCACCATGACCAACGCTCATCGCACAACCCGGACCTGCAGCACCATGCCTCGTGGTGGCTGTGCCTGTGCGATGCGCGGCGCCCCCTCCACCGCTTTCCCCTGACCGGCCGGCACGTCACCTCGACGACCGGCCGTTCTTTTTTCTTCCCACCGCAAGGAACCTCCCCCATGAGCACCAACGACCTGCCCCAGACCAAGATCGCCGTCGTCGGCTACGGCAGCCAGGGCCGCGCCCACGCACTGAACCTGCGCGAATCCGGCTTCGACGTGGTGGTAGGCCTGCGTCCGGGCGGCCCGACCGAAGCCAAGGCCCAGGCCGATGGATTCACCGTGGTGGCGCCCGCCGATGCGGTGAAGGACGCCGACCTGGTCGCCGTGCTGACCCCGGACATGGTGCAGAAGAAGCTCTACAACGATGTGCTGGCGCCGAACATGAAGCAGGGGGCGTGCCTGCTGTTCGCCCACGGCCTGAACGTGCACTACGGCATGATCGAGCCGCGCGCCGATCTGGACGTCGTGCTGGTCGCGCCGAAGGGCCCGGGTGCGCTGGTGCGCCGTGAGTACGAGATCGGCCGTGGCGTGCCGTGCATCTGGGCGGTCTACCAGGACGTCAGCGGCAAGGCCGCGCAGCATGCCCAGGCCTATGCGGCCGGCCTCGGCGGTGCCCGCGCCAACCTGATCCAGACCACCTTCAAGGAAGAGACCGAGACCGATCTGTTCGGCGAGCAGGCGGTGCTGTGTGGTGGTGCGTCGGCGCTGGTGCAGGCCGGTTTCGAGACCCTGGTGGAAGCCGGCTACCAGCCGGAGATCGCCTACTACGAAGTACTGCACGAGCTGAAGCTGATCGTCGACCTGTTCTATGAAGGCGGCATCTCGCGCATGCTGGAATTCATCTCCGAGACCGCGCAGTACGGCGACTACGTCAGCGGCCCGCGCGTGATCGACGCCAGCACCAAGGCGCGCATGAAGGAAGTGCTGAAGGACATCCAGGACGGCACCTTCACCAAGAACTGGGTGGCCGAGTACGAAGCGGGCCTGCCGAACTACAACAGGTTCAAGCAGGCCGACCTGGAGCACCCGATCGAGAAGGTGGGCAAGGAACTGCGCGCCAAGATGGTCTGGTTGCAAGGACAGGCCGCGTAACCGCGCGGCCCTCCCCCACCCGCTTTGCAAGGTTCCCCCATGAACTCTTCCACACACCGCAGCGCGCCGCCCAACGGCGCGCGCTGGCTGACCCAGGCGCTGGAGGCCGAAGGCGTCCGCACGCTGTTCGGCTATCCCGGCGGCACCATCATGCCGTTCTACGACGCGCTGGTGGATTCGTCGCTGAAGCACATCCTGGTACGCCATGAGCAGGGCGCGGCGCTGGCCGCCAACGGTTTCGCCCGCGCCAGCAACCAGGTGGGCGTCTGCGTGGCCACCTCCGGCCCGGGCGCGTCGAACCTGGTCACCGGCATCGCCGATGCGATGCTGGATTCGGTACCGATGGTCTGCATCACCGGCCAGGTCGGCACGCCGCTGCTGGGCACCGACGCCTTCCAGGAACTGGATGTGTTCGGCCTGACGATGCCGATCGTCAAGCACAGCTGGCTGGTTCGCAGCGTCGATGACCTGCCGCGCGTGGTGGCCGATGCGTTCCGGATCGCCCGCGAAGGTCGCCCCGGCCCGGTGCTGATCGACCTGCCCAAGGACGTGCAGCTGGCCGACGCCAGCCATCTGCCGGCGCATGCGCCCAGCAGCGTCGAACCACCGCCGGCGCCGGCCGAGGCCGCCATTGCCGAGGCCATTGCCGCGCTGGCCGCGGCCGAGAAGCCGGTGGTCTACGCCGGCGGTGGCATCGCCCTGGGCGACGCCGTACAGGACCTGCGCGACTTCGTCGAGGCCAGTGCCATCCCCACCGTGATGACGCTGCGCGGCCTGGGTGCACTGCCGGCCAGCCATCCGCAGTCGCTGGGCATGCTGGGCATGCACGGCACCCGCGCGGCCAACATGGCGGTGCAGGAAAGCGACCTGCTGCTGGTGCTGGGCGCACGCTTCGACGACCGTGCCACCGGCAAGCTGGCGGAGTTCGCACCGTTCGCCCGTGTCGTCCACATCGATGCCGATGCGTACGAGATCTCCAAGCTGCGCAGTGCCGATGTCGCCGTGCCCGGCAATGTCGGCCATGCCATCCGCGCCCTGCGTGCGGCCTTCCCCTCGCCCAAGGCCCACCAGGAGGCGTGGCGCAAGCGCTGTGCGCAGCATCGCGATCGCTTCGCCGCGCGCTACGACGCACCGGGCCAGCACATCTACGCGCCGGCCCTGCTGAAGCGCCTGAGCGAGCTGGCCCCGGCCGATGCGGTGATCGCCTGCGACGTTGGCCAGCACCAGATGTGGGTGGCCCAGCACTGCCGCTTCAACCACCCGCGCAATCACCTGACCAGTGGCGCGCTGGGCACCATGGGCTTTGGCCTGCCGGCCGCGATGGGTGCGCAGTTCGCCTGCCCCGATCGCACCGTGGTGCTGGTGTCCGGCGACGGCAGCTTCATGATGAACGTGCAGGAGCTGGCCACCATTGCCCGCTGCCGCCTGCCGGTGAAGATCGTGCTGCTGGACAACAGTTCGCTGGGCATGGTGCGGCAGTGGCAGGAGCTGTTCTTCGCCGAGCGCTACAGCGAGATCGACCTGTCCGACAACCCGGACTTCGTGGCGCTGGCGCAGGTGTTCGGCATTTCCGCCACCCGCATCGACGCGCGGGATGACGTCGAGGGTGGCCTGGCCGCGCTGCTGGCCGAACCCGGCCCGGCACTGCTGCACGTGGCCATCGATGCACGCGCCAACGTATGGCCGCTGGTGCCACCGAACACCGCCAACAGCACGATGCTGGAAAGCAACCCCGCCCATGCCCGCCAGGAGATCCCCAATGCACTACCGGCTTGACCTGGTGCTGCACCCGGCCGAAGGCGCGCTGTTGCGCGTGATCGGCATGGCCGAGCGCCGTGGCTTCGCGCCGCGTGCGATCAGCGGTGCGCCGGTGGCCGCCGACGATGGCCGCTGGCACCTGCAGCTGGTGGTGGATGGCCAGCGCCCGGCGGAAACGCTGTGCCGGCAGATCGAGAAGATCTACGACTGCGTGTCCGTGCAGGTCACCGCCGTGGAAGGAGCATCCGTATGAACACCCGTACCGTAGTGACCACGGTGCCGGTACGGAGGCGTCTTCTTCGCCGCCCGTGCCCGCATGCGGCGGTCGCCTGCACCCCGCTGGTGGCCCATGCCGGCCGCTGATGCCAGCCAGGAAAGCGATGTCGGCGACGTAAGCGTCGCCGACGTACTGGCGGCGCAGGCCCGGCTGCGCCGCTTCCTGCCGCCTACCCCGCTGCACCATGCCGAGCGCTTCGGCACCTGGCTGAAGCTGGAGAACCTGCAGCGCACCGGGTCCTACAAGGTGCGCGGCGCGTTGAACGCGCTGCTGGCCGGCCGCGAGCGCGGCGATACCCGGCCGGTGATCTGCGCCTCGGCCGGCAACCATGCCCAGGGCGTGGCGTGGGCGGCCTACCGCCTGGACGTCCCGGCCATCACCGTGATGCCGCATGGCGCACCGGCCACCAAGATCGCCGGCGTCGCTCACTGGGGCGCCACCGTGCGCCAGCATGGCACCAGCTATGACGAGGCCTACGCCTTCGCCGTCGAACTGGCACAGCGCCATGGCTACCGCTTCCTGTCCGCGTTCGACGACGCCGATGTGATTGCTGGCCAGGGTACGGTCGGCATCGAGCTGGCCGCGCACGCGCCGGACGTGGTGATCGTGCCGATCGGTGGTGGCGGACTGGCCTCAGGCGTTGCACTGGCGCTGAAATCACAGGGCGTGCGCGTGATCGGCGCCCAGGTGGAAGGCGTTGACTCAATGGCGCGCGCCATCCGCGGCGACGTGCGCGAGATCGCCCCCGTCGCCTCGCTGGCCGACGGCGTGCGGGTGAAGATCCCTGGATTCCTGACCCGACGCCTGTGCACCTCGCTGCTGGACGACGTGGTGATCGTGCGCGAAGCCGAACTGCGTGAAACCCTGGTCCGGCTGGCACTGGAAGAACACATCATCGCCGAGGGCGCCGGTGCGCTGGCGCTGGCAGCCGGCCGCCGTGTCGCTGGCCGCCGCAAGTGCGCGGTGGTGTCCGGCGGGAATATCGATGCGGGTGTCCTGGCCGGCCTGCTCACCGACATCCGGCCGCGCCCGCCGCGCAAACCACGGCGACGGCGTAGTGAAACCCCACGCTCGCCCGGCAAGGCCAGCGCCCTCGCGTCCCCCACCTCTTCCCCTTCCCCCCTGCAAGCCGCCGCACCCGCTGTCGAGGAGATTTCCCTGTGACCACCATCGAACGAATTACCACCCCGCGCATCCGCATCTTCGACACCACCCTGCGTGACGGCGAGCAGTCCCCCGGCTGCAGCATGAGCCCGCCGCAGAAGCTGGTGATGGCGCGTGCGCTGGACGAACTGGGCGTGGACATCATCGAGACCGGCTTCCCGGCCAGCTCGCAGTCCGACCGCGAGGCGATGGCCCTGATCGGCCGTGAGCTGCGCCGCCCGAGCCTGAGCCTGGCCGTGCTGTCGCGCTGCCTGCAGGCCGATATCGAAACCTCGGCGCGTGCCCTGGAAGCTGCGGCCAACCCGCGCCTGCACGTGTTTCTGTCCACCAGCCCGCTGCACCGCGAACACAAGCTGCGGATGACCCGCGAGCAGGTGCTGGAATCGGTACGCAAGCATGTATCGCTGGCACGCTCGTACATCGACGATGTCGAATTCTCGGCCGAGGATGCCACCCGCACCGAGCTGGACTACCTGATCGAAGTCTCGCGCGTGGCCATTGCCGCCGGCGCCACCACCATCAACCTGCCCGACACCGTCGGCTTCACCACGCCGGAAGAGATCCGCGCGATGTTCCAGCAGGTCATCGCCGGCGTCGCCGATGTGCCGAATGCCGCCAACGTGATCTTCAGCGCGCATTGCCACAACGACCTGGGCCTGGCCGTGGCCAACTCGCTGGCCGCCATCGAAGGCGGCGCGCGCCAGGTCGAGTGCACCATCAACGGCATCGGCGAGCGTGCCGGCAACTGTTCGCTGGAAGAGATCGCGATGGTGCTGAAGGTACGCCAGGCCTTCTACGAGCAGGACAGTTCGATCAACACCCCGCGCATCGTCGGCACTTCGCAGCTGCTGCAGCGCCTGGTCGGCATGCCGGTGCAGCGCAACAAGGCCATCGTCGGCGCCAATGCCTTCGCCCACGAATCGGGCATCCACCAGCACGGTATGCTGCGCCATCGCGGCACCTACGAAATCATGCGCCCGGAAGACGTGGGCTGGGAGGATTCGCAGATGGTGCTGGGCCGCCACAGTGGCCGCGCCGCCGTCGAAGCGAGGCTGCGCGCGCTGGGCTTCTGGCTGGACGAAGACGAACTGAAGCTGGTGTTCGAGCAGTTCAAGGGCCTGTGCGAACAGCAGCGCGTGGTGACCGATGCCGACCTGCAGGCGCTGATGCAGGGCGGCGGCTCCAACGCACAGGGCTACCGCCTGGCGTCGATGACCATCAGCGATGTCGGCAGCCGCGCCAACGCGCTGGTGGAACTGTCCGACCCCGACGGCAACCGCGTGGCCGAGACCGCGCAGGGCGACGGCCCGGTCGATGCGCTGTTCGGCGCGCTGTCGGCCGCCACCGGCGTACAGCTGATGCTGGACAGCTACCACGTGCACAGCGTGGGCATCGGCGCCGATGCGCGCGGCGAGGCCAACCTGAGCGTGCGCCACGACGGCGTGGAGTACGACGGCACCGGCACCAGCAAGGACATCATCGAAGCCTCCGCGCTGGCCTGGCTGGACGTGGCCAACCGCCTGCTGCGCCAGCGCCACGCCGCCGCCCACAGCAGCACCGACGTTCCCACCCCCGCAACCGCCTGAGGAACCCGAGATGAGCGCCTTCGACACTCCTACCGCAGCCGCTGGCCAGCAGTGGAACGCCCAGGACTATGCGATCGATGCCGGCTTCGTACCGTTGCTCGGTGGCGCGGTCGCGCGCCTGCTCGATCCGCGCGCCGGTGAGCGCATCCTCGACCTGGGCTGTGGCGACGGCGTGCTCAGCACCGAACTGGCCCTGAGCGGCGCGCGCATCCACGGCGTGGACGCGTCGCCGGAACTGGTGATCGCCGCCCGTGCACGTGGCGTCGACGCGCAGGTGATGGACGGCCACGCGTTGTCGTTCGACAGCGAGTTCGATGCGGTCTTCAGCAATGCCGCATTGCACTGGATGGGCAACCCGGACCGCGTGCTGGAAGGCGTGCGTCGCGCGCTGCGCCCCGGTGGCCGCTTCGTCGCCGAGTTCGGCGGCCATGGCAACGTGGCCACGATCGTCGCGGCGGTACAGGCCGCACGCGTGGCCCACGGCCATGGCGCCAGCACCTTCCAGTGGTACTTCCCGAGCGCCGATGCCTATGCCGACCGCCTGCGCCAGCATGGCTTCCAGGTGCAACTGACCGAATGCACGCCGCGCCCGACCCCACTGCCGACCGGCGTAGCCGGCTGGCTGCGGGTATTCGCCGCGCCGCTGCTGGATGACCTGCCCGCCGAGGCCCGCGCCACCGTGCGCGAGGCGGCCACCGCGTTGCTGGCCGACCTGCCACGCAATGCCGCCGGCCAGCCGCTGGCCGACTACGTGCGCCTGCGTGTGCTCGCCCGCCGTCGCTGACTTGACCGTTCCGCTTTCTTTACTGATGTTCGCTATCTCGTACTTCTGCCAGGCATACGCATGACTTCCGCACCCCGCACCCTGTACGACAAACTGTGGGACGCCCACGTGGTGGTTCCCGAATCCGAGAGCGCGCCCGCCGTGCTGTACATCGACCTGCACCTGATCCACGAGGTGACCTCGCCACAGGCATTCACCGAACTGCGCGAGCGCGGCCTGGCGCCGCGCCGCCCGGACCGCACCAAGGCGACGATGGACCACTCCACGCCGACCTTGCCGGCTGCGGCCGACGGCACGCTGCCCTACGCCAGCGCCGCTTCCGAGGCACAGGTCGCCACCCTGGCGCGAAATTGCGCCGAGCACGGTATCGAACTGTTCGACATGGCCTCGGACAACCGCGGCATCGTCCACGTCATTGCGCCGGAACAGGGCTTCACCCAGCCGGGCATGACCATCGTCTGCGGTGACAGTCACACCTCCACCCACGGTGCATTCGGCTCGCTGGCCTTCGGCATCGGCACCAGCGAGGTCGGCCACGTGCTGGCCACGCAGTGCCTGCTGCAGCGCAAGGCCAAGACCTTCGCGATCACCGTTGACGGTGCGCTGGCACCCGGCGTCGGCGCCAAGGATGTGGTCCTGCACATCATCGGCGTGATCGGCGTCAACGGCGGCACCGGCCACGTGATCGAGTTCCGTGGCAGCACCATCGAAGCGATGGACATGGAACAGCGCATGACCCTGTGCAACATGTCGATCGAAGCAGGTGCACGCGCCGGCATGGTCGCGCCCGACCAGGTCACCTTCGACTTCGTCGCCGCTACGCCGCGCGGCCCCAAGGGCGCCGACTTCGACGCTGCCGTGGCGCGCTGGCAACAGCTGCGCAGCGATGATGGCGCGCGCTTCGACAGCGAAGTGCACATCGACGCCGCCGACATCCGCCCGACCCTGACCTGGGGAACGCATCCGGGTACCGCGATCGCCGTGGATGCGCCGATTCCCGCCGCCAACGATGCCGCCGCACAGAAGGGCCTGGACTACATGCACTTCCAGGCCGGCAAGGCGCTGGCGGGCACACCGGTGGACGTAGTGTTCGTTGGTTCGTGCACCAACGGCCGCCTGAGCGACATGCGCGAAGTCGCACAGGTGCTGCGCGGCCGTCGTGTCGCCGAGCGCGTGCGCATGCTGGTGGTACCGGGCTCGGAGATCGTCAAGCGCGAGGCCGAGGCCGAGGGCATCCACGAGATCGTGCGCGCGGCCGGTGCCGAATGGCGCGAGCCGGGCTGCTCGATGTGCATCGCGATGAACGGCGATCTGGTCGCCCCCGGCCAGCTGGCCGTGAGCACCAGCAACCGCAATTTCGAAGGCCGCCAGGGCCCCGGTTCGCGCACGCTGCTGGCCTCGCCGATGAGCGCCGCATGGGCGGCGGTGAACGGGCACGTCGCAGATACCCGCGAACTGTTCGCACAGGAGGTGGCGTGATGGCCGGTTTCCGTACCCTGACCTCGGCCAGCGTGGTGCTGCGCCAGACCAACATCGACACCGACCAGATCATCCCGGCGCGGTTCCTGTCCACCACCGAGCGTGCCGGGCTGGGTCGCAACGCGTTCAACGACTGGCGCTGGCAAGCTGATGGTTCGCCGGTGGCCGACTTCGCCTTCAACCAACCGCACAACGCCGGCCGCAGCATCCTGCTGGCGGGCCGCAATTTCGGTTGCGGCTCGTCGCGCGAACACGCTCCCTGGGCACTGACCGACCTGGGCCTGCGTGCCATCGTCAGCAGCGAGATCGCGGACATCTTCCGCGGCAACGCGCTGAAGAACGGCCTGCTGCCGATCGTGCTGGACGAGGCCGACGTGCAGGCGCTGATGCAGCGCCCGGACGATGCGCTGACCATCGACGTGGCTGCGCGCGAACTGCGCACCCCCGATGGCCGCGTCTATTCCTTCCCGCTGGATGGCTTCTCGCAGACCTGCCTGCTGGAAGGCGTCGACCAGTTGGGGTATCTGCTGGGCCGTGTCCCTGAAATCGAACGTTACGAGAGTGAGCATGCACGCTGAAATTGTTGTCCTGCCCGGTGATGGCATCGGCCCGGAAGTGGCCGCCGCGGCAGTTGCCGTCCTGAAGGCGGTCGCCGGACGCTTCAACCACACCTTCACCTTCAGCGAGCACGACATCGGTGGCATTGCCATCGACCGCCACGGTGAACCGCTGCCGGCGTCGACCCTCGCCGCCTGCCAGGCCGCCAATGCGGTGCTGCTGGGCGCGGTCGGCGGCCCGAAGTGGTCCGACCCGAACGCCAAGGTGCGCCCGGAACAGGGCCTGCTGGCGATCCGCAAGGCGCTGGGCCTGTATGCGAACCTGCGCCCGGTGCGTACCCACGAGGCCGCGCTGCACGCCTCGCCGATCAAGGCCGAGCTGCTGCAGGGCGTGGACTTCGTGGTGGTGCGTGAACTGACCGGCGGCATCTACTTCGGCGACAAGACCCGCGACGCCGACAGCGCCAGCGACCTGTGCCGCTACACCGTGGCCGAAATCGAGCGCGTGCTGCGCAGCGCCTTCCGCCTGGCCCAGCAGCGTCGCGGCAAGGTCACTTCGGTGGACAAGGCCAATGTGCTGGAAACCTCGCGCCTGTGGCGCGACGTGGCCGCACGCATCGGCCGCGAGGAGTTCCCGGACGTGGCGCTGGAGCACCAGTTGGTCGACTCGATGGCCATGCACCTGCTGGCCAAGCCACGCGAGTACGACGTGATCGTCACCGAGAACATGTTCGGCGACATCCTCACCGATGAGGCCTCGATGCTGGCCGGTTCGCTGGGCCTGCTGCCGTCGGCCTCGCTGGGCGAGCCGGGTGCGGTGGGCATTTACGAGCCCATCCACGGTTCGGCCCCGGACATCGCCGGCAAGGGCATTGCCAATCCGTACGCGACAATCTTCAGCGCCGCGATGCTGCTGCGCCATTCGCTGGGGCTGGAGGCCGAAGCGGCAGCCGTGGAAGCCGCCGTGCATGCGGTGCTGGATGACGGCGTGTTCACTGCTGATCTGGCTGCAAAGGGCAAGGCGGTGAGCACCGCGGCAGCGACCGACGCGGTGCTGGCGAAGCTGGGCTGATCCGGTAGCGCCACGCCATGCGTGGCGCGCTTCCCGTCGGATATCGTGCGCAGCCCCCCCATGGGGTGGCTCTACTGGTAGACCCACGCCATGCGTGGCTGCGTTACTTGGTGGTGTACCCACCATTGACCAGGATCGTCTGCCCGGTCATCCACCAGCCATCCGTCACCAGGAAGCGGATCCACGGCACGATATCGGCGATGTCGGTCAGCCCGGTGCGGGTGAACGCCGACAACGCCGCCGCAGTCTTGTGATACGCCTGCGCATCGGCGCTCTCGGCCGGATAGAAGAACGGCGTGTCCATCGGACCGGGACCGATCGCGGTCACCGAAATGCCGCGCTCGCCGAACTCCTTCGACGCCGCGCGGGTGAAGTGCTCGACCGGCGCCTTGGTGCCGGCGTAGCTGGAATAGAACGGCGTGAACGCACCCAGCAGCGAGGTGACCAGGGTGCAGATGCGGCCACCGTCATTGACGTGGCGACCTGCCTCCTTCAGGAAGAAGAACGCGGCCTTGGCATTGACCGCGCTCATCTCGTCGTACTCCACTTCACTGATGTCCAGCAGCGGTTTCTTCAATACCTTGCCGACCGTATTGATGGCGATGTCGGGACGGCCGACTGCGGCCACGGCATCGGCGAACAAGCGCTCCATCGCTGCCGCCGAGGTCAGGTCGCCCTGCAGGGCCACCGCCTTGCTGCCGGCGGCCTGCACCGCGGCTACCGTCGCTTCTGCGTCGGGCTGGGTAGCGGCACTGTTGTAGTGGATGACGATGGCTTTGGCGCCCTGTGCGGCGAAGTCGCGGGCGATCAGGCCACCCAGGTTCTTGGCGCCACCGGCGATCAGCACGGTCTTGCCCTTGAGGGAATGCTCGGTCATGGCTTCGGTCTCGGGAGGGGGCTGCCCGGGGTGGCAACCCTGCCCTGACGACGATATCGTGCAGAAAATGCGGATAAAGCCCGCCACTTTGACTTAACTTTCCAGAGCCAGCGAACAATGGACCGGATCGATCGCTTCCGCATCTTCACCCGGGTCGTGGAGTGCGCCAGCTTCACGCGCGCCGCCGACCAGTTGGGCCTGCCCCGTTCCACGGTCTCGGCAGCCATTGCGGAGCTGGAGCAGCGGCTCGGCACCCGCCTGCTGCAGCGCTCGACCCGCCGGGTGTCCACCACCCACGACGGCGACGTGTTCCATGCGCGCTGCCTGCGCCTGATCGCCGAGGTCGAAGACGCCGAATCGCTGTTCCTCCAGGTCGACGCCCAGCCGTCGGGCCTGCTGAAGATCGACGTACCCAGCCGCATCGGCCGCCGCATCATCGCACCGGCGCTGCCCGGGTTCTTCGCGCAGTATCCGCAGGTGGAAGTCGACCTGGGCATGACCGACCGCGCGGTGAACCTGATCGAAGACGGTTGCGATGCGGTGCTGCGGGTCGGCCAACTGGGCGATTCCAGCCTGGTGGCGCGCACGCTGGGCCAACTGGATTTTGTCAACGTTGCGGCGCCGGCCTACCTGCGCGAACACGGCGTGCCGCAGCATCCTGCCGACCTGCCGCAGCACCGCGCGGTGAACTACGCGTCGCCGACCACGGCACGGGTGGAACCGTGGGAGTGGCAGGACGGCGGCCAACTGCGCACGCTGCCGATGCCTGGCTGGGTGCGTGTGAACAGCGCCGAGGCATCGATTGCGTGCTGTGTGGCGGGGTTGGGTCTTTTGCAGATTCCGCGCTACGACGTACAGGCCGAGCTGCAATCCGGCGCGCTGGTGGAAGTGATGCCACAGCACGTCGCACAGCCATTGCCGGTCACCCTGCTGCAGCCGCATCGGCAGCACCGTGCGCTGCGCGTGCAGGTGTTCATCGAATGGTTGCTGCCGGTGCTACGGATCGGTCTGCAGCTGCGGTAGATCCACGCCATGCGTGGATGCATGCATCCGTGCCAACCAAGGTTGGCACCTACCGAGCGATGGCGAATCGCGGTAGATCCACGCCATGCGTGGATGACGGAGCCTGGAAATCCGCAGCCACCCATGGGGTGGCTCTACTGGAAGATGTGCCAGCCAGGGTTGGCACCTACCAGGGGCCGCGGCCGCAGAACCCGGGGCATCACGCCCCGGATTCATCGGGCTTCACCCGGAACCACGCCGCGTACAAGGCCGGCAGGAACACCAGGGTCAGCACCGTACCGACGATCAGGCCGCCCATGATCGAGATCGCCATCGATCCGTAGAACGCGCTGCGCGACAGCGGAATCATCGCCAGCACGGCTGCCAGTGCAGTCAGCACGATCGGGCGGAAGCGGCGCACCGTGGCGTCGATGATCGAATGCCAACGGTCATGCCCGGCATCGATGTCCTGCTGGATCTGGTCGATCAGGATCACCGAGTTGCGCATGATCATGCCGGCCAGCGCGATCGTGCCCAGCAGCGCCACGAAGCCGAACGGCGCCCGGAACAGCAGCAGGAACAGGGTCGCGCCGATGATGCCCAGCGGCGCGGTCACCAGCACCATCGCTGCACGCGAGAAGCTGCGCAGCTGCAGCATCAGCAGCGTGGCCACCACCACCAGGAACAGCGGCATGCCGGCCTTGATCGAGTTCTGGCCACGCGCCGAATCCTCCACGGTACCGCCGGTTTCCAGCAGGTAACCACTGGGCAGCTCGGCACGGATGCCGTCCAGTGTGGGCAGGATCTGATGCACCACGTCCAGCGCCTGCATGCCATCACTGATGTCGGCGCGCACGGTCACCGTCGGCAACCGGTTGCGGTGCCAGATGATGCCGTCCTCGAAGCCGTACTCCATCGTCGCCACCTGCGACAGCGTGATGCTGCCACCGTTGGCGGTGGGCATCGACAGGCTGGACAGCAGCTCCAGTTGATTGCGCTCATCGGCCGGCCCGCGCAGCAGCATCTCGATCTGGCGATTGCCCTCGCGATACACGCTGACCGATTGCCCGGCCAACGAACTGGACAGGAACTGGCTGACCTGGGCGCTGCTCACGCCCAGCGCGCGGGCGCGCTCCTGGTCGACCACCAGGCGCACCACCTTGCTCGGCTCGCTCCAGTCCAGGTTGACGTTCATCACGTGCGGGTTCTCCCGCACCTTGGCCTCGACCTGGCGCGCGATCGCCTGCACCTTCTCGATGTGCTCGCCGGAGATGCGCATCTGTACCGGATAGCCGACCGGCGGGCCGTTCTCCAGGCGGGTCACGCGCATCTGCACGTCCGGGAACTTCGGGATCACCTCGTGCAGCAGCCAGTCGCGGGTGCTTTCGCGTGAAGTGATGTCCTTGGCCAGCACCACGAACTGGGCGAAGTTGGTCGCCGGCAGCTGCTGGTCCAGCGGCAGGTAGAAGCGCGGCGAACCGGTGCCCACATAGGACACGTAGTTGGCAATGCCCTCGCGGCTGGACAGCAGCTTCTCAAGCTTCTCGGCCTGGGCCTGGGTCGAGCGCAGCGAGGCGCCCTCGGCCAGCTCGATGTCCACCATCAGTTCCGGCCGGGTCGAATCCGGGAAGAACTGCTGCGGCACGAAGCGGAACATCATCAGCGAGAACACGAACAGGCCGATGGTCGCCGCGATCACCCACCAGCGATGCCGCAGGCAGGTATCGAGGAAGCGACGGAAACTACGATAGAACGGGCGCTGGTACGGATCGTGGTCGTGCCCGTGCTGCGGCGGCGCGATCAGATTGGCCAGCGCCGGATAGCGGTCGGCCCACTGCTGGCGCTTGGCGTGCCAGCGCGCTGACAGGCTGCCCGGCTTCGGCGGCTGCGGATTGAACAGGTCCGGCAGCATCTTGTCGCCCAGGTAAGGGATGAACAGCACCGCTGCGATCCACGACACCACCAGCGCGATGGTCACCACCTGGAACAGCGAGCGGGTGTATTCACCGGTACTCGATGCCGCAGTGGCAATGGGCAGGAAGCCGGCCGCGGTGATCAGGGTGCCGGTCAGCATCGGGAACGCGGTCGACTCCCAGGCGAAACTGGCGGCGCGCAGGCGGTCGTAGCCCTGCTCCATCTTGGTGGCCATCATCTCCACCGCGATGATCGCATCATCCACCAGCAGGCCCAGCGCCAGCACCAATGCACCCAGCGAGATCTTGTGCAGGCCGATGTCGAAGTAGTGCATGACGAAGAAGGTCATCGCCAGCACCAGCGGGATGGTCACGCCCACCACCAGGCCGGTGCGCAGGCCCAGCGAGAAGAAGCTGACCAGCAGCACGATCACCACCGCCTCGGTCAGCACCTGCACGAACTCGCCGACCGACTCTTCTACCGATTGCGGCTGGTCGGACACCTTGCGCAGCTGCATGCCGGCCGGCAGGGTCTTCTGCAGGCGTTCGAACTCGGCATCGAGGTTGGCGCCGAGCTTGAGGATGTCACCGCCATCCTTCATCGCCACCGCCAGGCCGATCGCCTCTTCGCCCATGAAGCGCATCTTCGGCGACGCCGGATCGGCGAAGCCGCGCTTGACCTCGGCGATGTCGCCCAGGTGCACGGTGCGGTCACCGGCGCGGATCGGGAACTGACGGATCGCTTCGATGTCGTTGAACTGGCCGGTCACCCGCAGCTGCACCCGATCGGTGGCGGTCTCGAAGAAGCTGGTGCCGGTCACTGCATTCTGGTCGGCCAGCGCCTGCTGCACCTGCTGCATCGACACGCCCAGCGTGGCCAGCCGGGTGTTGGACAGTTCGATCCACACCTTCTCGTCCTGCAGGCCGACCAGGTCGATCTTGCCGACGTCGGGCACCCGCTGCAGTTCCAGCTGGATGCGGTCGGCGTAGTCGCGCATCACCGCATAGTCGAAGCCCTTGCCGGTCAACGCATAGATGTTGCCGTAGGTGTCGCCGAACTCATCGTTGAAGAACGGACCGACGATCTCGCGTGGCAGCGTCGGGCGGATGTCGCCCACGCGCTTGCGCACCTGGTACCACAGGTCCGGGATCTGCCTGGAGCGCAGGCTGTCGCGCGCCATGAAGATGATCTGCGATTCGCCCGGACGCGAGTACGAGCGGATGAACTCGTACTCGCCGGTATTCATCAGCGCCTTCTCGAGCGGCTCGGTCACCTGCCGCGAGACCTGCTCGGCAGTGGCCCCGGGCCACAATGTGCGCACCACCATCGCCTTGAAGGTGAACGGCGGGTCCTCGGACTGGCCCAGATGCTTGTACGACCATGCGCCGATCAGCGCGAAGGCCAGCATCGCAAACAGCACCAGCGGGCGGTTGGACAACGCCCACTCGGAAAGATTGAAGCGGCGCACCGGCTTACTCCCTGGCCTTGGCGGCAGCGGCCGGCGTAGCCGGCTTCAGCACGGGACGGTTCTGCCGGTCCACGGCGATCACCGGCTGACCGGCCCGCAGCAGGTGGCCACCCGCAGCAACTACCCAGTCCCCCCCGCTCACGCCCGACAGTACCGGTACCGTCTCGCTGCCAAACACACCGGTGGTAACCGTTGCGGCCCTCAGCGTGCTGTTGGCTGGATCGACCACCCATACGCTGGCGGCACCGTTGACACCGCGCTGCAGCGCGCCGAGCGGCAGCTGCAGGGTGCCGTGGCGACCGGCGCTGCTGTAGACGCGGGCACTCTGGCCCAGTTCGACGTCGGCCAGCGCATCGGCCGGCAGGCTGACCCGGGTCGCATAGGTGCGAGCCTGCGGATCGGCAGCGGCGGCAATCTCCCGGATCGTGCCCGGCAGGCGCTGGCCGGGGCGGTTCCACAACTCCACCTCGACCGGCTGGCCCACCGCATAGTCGCGGATGGTGGCCTCGGGCAGGTCGATCAGCACTTCGCGGCCACCGTCGGCAGCCAAGTTGAAGATGGTCTGCCCGGCGGACACCACCTGCCCGGCCTCGGCCTCGCGGCTGGCGATCACACCGTCGGCTGGCGCGCGCAGCTGTGCGTAGCCGGCCTGGTTGCGCAACACATCGAGGTTGGCGCGGGCGGCGTTGGCCTGGCCCTGCGCGGCCTTGAACGCGGCGGACTGCTGGTCCAGCTGCGAGCGGCTGACCAGCTGCTGGTCGGCCAGCACCTGGTAACGCTTGAGGTCATCGCGGGCACGCACCAGATCGGCTTCGGCTGCCGCCAGCTGCGCCTGCGAGGCACGGGCCTGCAGCGCGAAGTCGGCCACGTCCAGCTCGGCCAGCACGTCGCCCTTCTTCACCCGTTGCCCGGCATCGACGTGGCGCTTGACCAGGTTGCCGCCAACGCGGAACGACAGCGGGCTTTCCTGCCGGGCACGCACCGTGCCCGGGAACGCCGCCGGCGCCTGCCCGGCCTGCTCGCCGGGGTGAACCACCAGCACCGGCACGGCCGCCGGTGGCGCCTGTTCCTGCCCCGAACAGGCTGCCAGCGCAGCCATCCACACCATACCGCCCATCCAGCGCACGATCTTCATCGGTCAACGTCCTGAAACGCAGGGTTGCAACTAAGGAGGGAGCCGCGACTGCCGGCCCAATTTAATAAACCGGCCGGTATAGTATAAATATCGAACCGCTTGGTCTAGTATTGTTGCGATGAGTTCTCCCACTTCCCGCAAGCCGTCGGCCAAGCCCGCTGCCAAGGCCGCCGGACCCGGGCGCCCCAAGGACCTCGGCAAGCGCGCGGCGATCCTTGAAGCAGCCAAGGCACTGTTCATCGAACAGGGGTATACCGGCGTGAGCATGGACACCATCGCCGCTCAGGCCGGCGTCTCGAAGCTGACTGTGTACAGCCACTTTGGCGACAAGGAGACGCTGTTCTCCGAGGCGGTGCAGTCAAAGTGCGTTGAAATGCTGCCCGACGCGTTGTTCGTAGCCGACGCGGACGGCCCGCTGCGCGACCAGCTGATCGGTATCGGCCTGGCCTTCTTCGAGCTGATCACCTCCGACGCGGCGATCTCGATCCAGCGCATGATGATGGCGCCGGAGACCGACGAACGCCTGCGCGCGCTGTTCTGGAAAGCCGGCCCCGAGCGTACCTGCGAGGCGCTGGCCGATTTCCTGCGCGCCCGCGCCGAACGCGGCGAACTGGAGATCACCGACTGTGCTCTGGCCGGCGAGCAGTTCCTGACCCTGGTCAAGGGCGAAGTGCACATGCATATGATGTGCGGCATGCCACTGTCGCCCGTGGAATGCGACCCTGTTGCCCACGTGACCGCCAGCATCGACTTCTTCCTGCGCGCCTACGCGCCGCGAGGGGCCGGAACGGCTGAATAACCAAAACTGAACGAACCGGAGGTCGCGATGACTTCCGGCACTGCGACCCCGGCCCCCGGCAGCTGATGCTCTGGGCGCGCCGCCGGCCTCCGGCACCGGTAAAATGGCCGGCCCACTGCGCTGGATTTGAACCTCATGACGATTGATTACGCCCACGCCCGCGAACTGATGGTGGAACAGCAGATCCGTCCCTGGGACGTGCTGGACATCAAGGTGCTCGACGTCCTGGCCCGCCTGCCGCGCGAGGCCTTTGTCGCCGACGCGCACCGGGCACTGGCCTACGCCGATGTCGAACTGCCGATCGGCCACGGCCAGAAGATGATGAAGCCGGTCATCGAGGGCCGTACCCTGCAGGCACTGGACCTGCAGCCGGGTGACGAAGTACTGGAAATCGGCACGGGCAGCGGCTTCCTGTCGGCCTGCATCGGCGCGCTGGCGCGCGATGTGCTGAGCCTGGAAATCGACCCGGAGCTGGCCGCCGCTGCGCGTGCCCGCCTGGACGCCTCCGGCCTGGGCAGCAACGTCCGCGTGGAAGTGGCCGATGCCCTGTCCTGGCAGACCGAACGCCGCTTTGACGTGATCTGTGTCACTGGTGCGGTCGACGTGGTGCCGTCACAGTTCGCCTCGTGGCTGCGTCCGGGTGGCCGCCTGTTCGTGATCCACGGCCGCTCGCCGGCGATGGAGGCCCTGCTGGTCAAGGCCGACGGCAGCTCCGAGTCGCTGTTCGAGACCGATATCGATTACCTGCGTGGTGCCGCCCCGGCCCCCCAGTTCCACCTCTGAGTCCAAGGAAGCCGCAATGATCCGCCGATCCCTCGCTGTTGCGCTGGCCACTGCCCTGCTGCCGTTGTCCGCCCATGCCGCCGACCTGCTGCAGGTCTACGAAATGGCCCGCAACGGCGATCCGCAGCTGTCGGCCGCCGAATCGACCCGGCTGTACGACAAGGAAGGCGCCGTGCAGGCGCGTGCCGCCCTGCTGCCGCAGATCAACGGCCAGGCCGCGCTGAACCGCACGCGCAGCGAGCCGAACGCCGACGCCAACTCCGGCTCGTTCACCAACAAGCGCCGCACCTACACGATCGACGGCAGCCAGACGCTGTTCAACTGGACCCAGATCAACAACCTGCGCTCGCAGCGTGAGCTGAGCAAGGCGGCGGACTTCACCCTCGAATCGGCCAACGACAACCTGATCGTGCGCACCTCGGCGGCCTACTTCAATGTGCTGGTGGCGATCGAATCGCTGAACGCCGCACAGACCAATGAAGCGGCCGCGAAGAAGCAGTTCGACTTCGCCGACAAGCGCCTGGAAGTGGGCCTGGCGCCGATCACCGACGTGCACGAAGCACGCGCCCAGTACGACCAGGCGCGCGCCAACACCATCATCGCGCAGAACACCCTGGCCGATAACTACCAGGCCCTGACCGAACTGACCGGCCAGCCGGTGACCAACCTGCGTGGCCTGCCGGCGGACTTCCGCCCGGAAGTGCCGGCCAACCGCGGCAACATCGACGAGCTGGTGCAGCAGGCCACCACCCAGAATCCGGCGCTGAAGGCGCAGGAGCTGAAGGTCAGTGCCGCCGAAGCCGGCGTGCAGGCTGCCCGTGGTGGTCATTACCCGACCCTGTCGCTGGGCGGCAGCTGGGGCAAGAGCGCCACCTGGGGCGACAGCACCGGTGCCGGCTCGCTGTCGCCGGATGCGCGCACCAACAGCATCGGCCTGACCCTGAGCGTGCCGATCTTCTCCGGTGGTGCCACCCAGTCCGGCGTGCGCCAGGCGCTGGCGCAGCGTGACATCGCCCAGGACGGCTACGAGCAGCAGAAGCGTGCCCTGGATCGCAATACCCGCAATGCCTACCAGACCCTGGTGCAGGGCATCAGCGAAGTGGAAGCCCGCCGCCTGGCGGTGGTTTCGGCGCAGAGCGCGTACGACGCCTCGCAGGTGGGCCTGGAAGTCGGTACCCGTACCGTGCTGGATGTGATCCAGAACCAGCGCATCCTGTTCTCGGCGCAGCTGGACTATGCCCAGGCCCGCTACACCTTCCTGCAGAACCGCCTGCTGCTGAGCCAGTCGCTGGGTGCGCTGGACGTGGCCGAACTGCAGGACGTCAATCGGCTGCTGACCCAGGACGCGGGCAACCCGGCCACGACCACGCACTGAGTCGCCGCCCCTGCAACGAAAAAGCCACCCGCGAGGGTGGCTTTTTTGCAGGTGCTGCATCCACACACGCGCCCCCCCCCCCGGCGTGGCCCCACGAACCGTCAGCCCGGCCACGCGCGCAGGCGTTCCAACGCCGCAAGCACGCACAGCGCGGCTGCCAAAGGGGCCAGCATCGACATCATCAGCCCGCAGCCGGCTGCGCCTTGCCGGGTGTCATCCCGACGCCGCCGCAGCACCGCCAGGCACAGCGCCGCCATCACCGCCAGCGTTGCCGGACCCGGCAGCGCCGGCAAGGTGCCCTGCGGCAGCCACAACACCAGCATCACCGCCGGCAGCGCAACCACCATTGCGCTCAGGCGCGTGCGGGATCGTCCCGCCGCGTCAGCTGCGCGGAGCCACAACGATGTGGCCAACCGGACGGCCAGCATCAGCAGCACCAACTGCAGGGCGGCCAGGCCCGCTGCCCCGGCCAGGGGCAACAATGGCAGCATCCACTGCAGCTCGGGGTGCACCTGCAGCGCCACCGCCAGTGGCCGGGTACTGGCGAGCGCGGAAAACTCGACCAGCCCGGCCTGCAATGCTGCCAGCACGATCAGCAGCAGCATCGCCAGCAACGAGACCAGCGCCAGCACCGCCGGCTGCCACATCGCGCCCTGGCGGCGCAGCGCAGGAAAGCCCAGTGCCAGGCCCACGCTGGCAAATATGCCCAGCAGCGGCACCGCAGCCGCCAGCACGCCCCCCAGCCCGAAGCGATACGGCGCGGTCGCCGGAGGCAGCCAGGGAATCCAATGCCCGTAGTGCACGTGACGTGCCGCCAGCGCCAGCAGCAACACCCCCACACCGATCTTCACCGTCAGCAGCGCACAGGCCGCCAGGGCCACACCCCGCGGCGGCAGCAACGCGAGCGCGCTCAACGTCAGCAGGCCCACGGCCGCCGCTATCTGCACGGGCAGCCAGTCGTTGGCATGGAGGCCTCCGGTAGCCAGCACCGCATGTACATGGCGGGCCATGGACTGTGCCGCGCCCGCCGTGGTCGCCGTCAGCTCAAGCAACAGGATCGTGCCCAGAACGACGGCCACCCGTGGCCCCCAGCTGGCGGCCAGCAGCCCGTACAGGCCATCGGCCGCCGGCAGTCGCAGCACCAGATCCTGCAGGCAGCACAGCACCAGGCCAGCCCCCAGTGCGGCCAGCAACAGGCTCAGTACGATGGCGGGGCCCGCCTGTGCCGCCGTGTGCTGGCCCACCAGCGCGATCACGCTGCCGCCCACCAGCAGCGTCAGTGCCACCACAGCCAGGTGGTCCATCCCCAAGCGCGCCCCACCGGTGCCGTCCCTGCCCCTGTCGCCGTCCATCGCAAGTTCCCTTGATATCCGCCCAAGCGCGGTCGACAGCAGGCTGGCAGCCTGCGTCGTCCTGCGGAATCGGAATCGGTGCTGCGTGCGCCACGATGTGATGGCAGGCACGCTGCCATCGGCAGGGTCGGTCCAGCAACGACAGAAAAATCGTCGCTAAGCAGAATTGATGAAGTTGATCACGACAACGCAGCGCAGCGCCGCCGACGCCGCAACGCCGGGATCACTCGCGTGGCGGTGGCAGGTGCGGTGCGACCAGCGCAAGCGTGCGCTGCAGCGCGCCACGGCCATTGCTGACCAACGTGCAGCCCGCACGCGCCATGTCTTCGCGGGCCTGCGCATCTTCAAGCAGATGCTGCAGCAGGTCGCCCACCGCCTGCGCATCTTCGCCGATCAGCAGCGCACCGGCCTCGCGCATGCGCCGGGAGATTTCCGCGAAGTTGTGCAGGTGCGGGCCGGTCACCGCCGCGGTTCCCATCGCAGCGGGCTCCAGCAGGTTGTGGCCACCGATGGCCTGCAGGCTGCCGCCGACGAAGGCGACCTGGGCGCAGGCGTAGAACGGCATCAGCTCGCCGAGGGTATCGATGACGAACACGTCTGTGGCGGCGTGCGGCCACTGGTCCACGCGGCGGGTCGCCACGCTCCAGCCCTGTTCGCGCGCCAGCGCTTCCACCTTGGGGAAACGTTCGGGATGGCGCGGTGCCCACAGCAGCAGCAGATCCGGATGCTGCTGGCGCAGGCGGCGGTGCAGGTCGATCACCGCCTGCTCTTCGCCGTCATGGGTACTGGCGGCGATCCATACCGGGCGCGCGCCCGGCACCCGTGCATGGAACTGTTCGACGAAGCCCTGCACGTCCGGCGTGGTGATGTCGAACTTCAGGTTGCCCAGTGCCTGCACCTGGCCGGGCTCCGCCCCCAGCTGCACGAAGCGCTCGGCATCGTCCTGCGACTGCGCGGCCACGCAGGTGACGGTGCGCAGGGCGCGGCGGATCAATGCGGCCAGCAGCCGGTAGCCGCGCAGCGAACGCGCCGACAAGCGGGCATTGAGGATGTAGACCGGAACACCACGGTCACGGCAGCCGAACAGCATGTTCGGCCACAACTCGGTTTCCAGGATCAGCGCCAGGCTGGGCTGGAAATGGCCGAGGAAGCGGTTGACGCTGCCCGGCACGTCGTACGGCAGGTAGACATGGTCCAGCGCGTCGCCCCAGAGCGCACGCACGCGCTCGGAGCCGGTCGGAGTGATGGTGGTGATGACCCAGCGGATGTCCGGGCGCTGCTGGCGCAGGGCATTGACCAGCGGCGCGGCGGCATTGACCTCGCCCACCGAGACCGCGTGCAGCCACACCCGTGGCTGGCCGGTCGGCTGCGGATAGGAGGCGTAGCGTTCGTCCCAGCGCCGGAAGTACTCACGGACCCGGAAACCGCGCCAGACCAGGTGGTACACGGTGATCGGCAGCAGGATATAGAGCACGACCGAGTACAGGCCGCGCAGGATCCATTCGACAGGGTCTTTACGCATGCGGCAAGGATACGGGAGCCCCCCGGGAAAGACACGCGGCCGCCTTGGTAGAATGGCCCCATGTCAGATGCCTCCACCGCCGTCCGCCCGTCGCTGCGCGATCCGCGCAACTGGCCGATGTTCGCCGCCATGTTCGGCGCCTTCGCCATCGCCCGCCTGCCGTGGATGCTGCAGCGCGCGCTGGGCCGGGGCGTCGGCTGGATCACCTGGCGCCTGCTCGGCAGCCGCCGCCGCGCCGCCGAGGTCAACCTGCAGCTGTGCTTCCCCGAGAAGGACGAAGCGTGGCGGCAGCGCCTGGTGCGCGACAGTTTCGATGCGCTGGGCGTCGGCGTGTTCGAGTGCATCCGCGCCTGGTGGGGCAGCATCGACAGCATCCGCCCGCAGGTACGGGTCGAAGGCCTGGAACACCTGCGGCAGATGCAGGCCGAAGGCCGCGGCGTCCTGCTGGTCTCCGGCCACTTCATGACCCTGGAGATGTGCGGCCGCCTGCTGTGCGACTACGTCGATCTTTCCGGCATGTACCGCAAGCACAAGAACCCGGTGTACGAGTGGGCGGTCAAGTTCGGCCGCCTGCGCTATGCCAAGGCGATGTTCGCCAACGAGGACATCCGCGCGACCGTGCGCCACCTGAAGAAGGGCGGTTTCCTCTGGTACGCGCCAGACCAGGACATGCGAGGCAAGGACACGGTATTCGTGCCGTTCTTCGGCCACACCGCTTCGACCATCACCGCCACCCATCAGCTGGCGCGCATGACCGGCTGTGCGGTGATTCCGTACTTCCACCGGCGCGAAGGCGGAAAGTACTTCCTGAAGATCGGCGCGCCGCTGGAGAACTTCCCCAGCGAGGATGTGGAAGCCGATACCACCCGGGTCAACCAGGCCATCGAAGCGATGGTGCGAGAGGCTCCCGACCAGTACCTGTGGATCCACCGCCGCTTCAAGCGCCAGCCCGGCGGCCGGAGTGATTTCTACAAATAGCGGTGCGGCGGGAGGGTTTCATCCACGCATGGCGTGGATTTGATGACGCGGAGCATTCTGAAGTAGATCCACGCCATGCGTGGATGCTCTACATCCGGATGGCGGCACCTACAACGGCCAACGGCACCATGCGTGCGGGTACTCACCCAACGTGCTGGCCAGGCCCGCACGGACCGGATTGGCCATGATGTACATCGCCTTCTCATGAAGGGATTCATCGCTGCGTACGGCGTGATCGTGGTAACCGCGCTGCCACAGCGGCCCTTGTCGCTCCAATCGCCGGTTCAACAGACGGCTGCTGCGTGATTTGAGCAGGGCCATACACTCGGCCAGGGTTCCTCCGCGCAGCTCCATCAGCCAGTGCAGATGGTCGGGCATGACCACCCAGGCGAGGCTATGGCTGAAGCCCTTGCGCTCTACGAAGCGCAGTGTGTCGATAAGGATCGCAACGTTTGCCGCATCGGCGAACAACGGTTCGCGGCCGAGGGTTGCTGTGGTCAATGAGTACACGTTGCCGGATCGGGAATACCGACCGTAGCGAAGTCTGGGGCTGGCCATGCCTCCAGCGTGCGATACGCATGGAAACACCGGTAGTGGTGGTTGACCGGTATTCGCGTCGGGAATGCTCCATCCACGCATGGCGTGGATCTACCAAAGCACGCTCCGTTCGGTACATGCAGTAGAGCCGCGCCATGCGTGGATGGACGATCAGAGCACCGTCGGCGTGTCGTCCGCGTCCCGCGCCAGCAGGCTGCCGGCGAACAGGGCTGCCAGCAGCACCGTCAGGCCACCCCAGAAAGCGGAATAGAACGCCAGGTGCGTATTGAGCGGGAACACCGTGACCGCCAGCGCCAGCATCGCCGGCCGGGCGCGATCACGCGCAGCCGCCGGGGCATAGCGCCAGGCCCGCCAGGCCTGCGCCACCGCCGCCAACCACAGCAGCAGGCCCAGAACGCCGGTCTCGGCAAGGATTTCCAGCACGATCTGGTGGGCGTGCAACGCCGGTTGGTTGCCCCACACGGCGGGGCCCTCATCTGACACGCAGGCCGGATACGCATCGCGGAAGCCGCGCGCACCGACACCGTTGACCGGATGCTCCTCGATCATGCACACCGCTGCGGTCCAGATGCGCGCGCGCCCCGAAAGCGCCTCGTCAACGCCCTGCCCGTCTTCGTTCCATGCCTGCGCCGTGCGCGCGACACGCTCGCGCAGCTGCGGCACGCCCGCTGCCAGTGCGGCCGTACCCAGCGCTGCCACCAGGGCCAGCAGCAGCAGCCGCTTCCAGCCGAACTGGCGCACGCCGCTGTAGGCCAGCACCAGCACAAAGGTGATCCACGAGGCGCGCGAACCTGCCAGCAGCAGCACGCACCCCAGTGTTGCAGCGGCCAGCAGCCACCCTGCATTGCCGAAACGCCGCGCCATCGGCAGCAGCAGGAACGGTGACAGGCTGGCCAGCACCTGGCCGAATTTCAGATTGCAGGGCCCAAGCGCGCCACTGAGGCGGTCGGCCAGTGCGGCTTCGTCGGCCGGGCACAACGCGTGGCCACTCACGGCCAGCTTCAGGTGTTCCAGCGACCAGAACCACGGGCTGGTGCCAGCCAGCGCCTGCACCAGCGCGTCCAGCGTCCACACGCCGGTGATCAGCGCCAGGCCACCGAAGGTCAAGCGCCGCCGTTCCGGCGTGGCCACCGCGATCGCCACCAGCCACATGAAGGGCAGGTAGCGCAGTCCGGCGGCCGCCTTGGTCCACGAGGCCGAAGGGTCGATCGCATCGATGGCCGAAATCGCCTGCGGCAGCCAGTAGCCGAGGAACAGGATCGAGGTCAGCGCCCACGCCGCCGTGCTCAACAGGTGCGGGCGGCGCTGCAGCCGGCGCATCACCATGCGCGCGGCAGCATAGACCGCGCCAAGGCCCAGCACGGTTTCGGCAATGCCCGGCAGCGGCCACATCGCCACGTACGCCAGCACCCACCAGGGCGCCCAGCGCCCGGCACGGTCGTCGCGCACGATGGCAGCGGGGTCAGCCGGCGAGATCGGCATAGAGGCGGAGGGTGTCGCGCTGCATGGCCTGCAGGGTAAACGGGATGCGGGTCGGCAGGGACGGCGGCTGCGCCAGCAGGGCCAGCGCACGTTCACCCAGCGCGTGCGCGTCGCCCAGCGGCACCGCACCGCTGGGCTGCAGCTGCTGCAGCAGTTCGCCGACGCCACCGTGGTCCCAGCCCAGCACCGGGCGGCCGACCGACAGCGCCTCGAGCACGGTGCGGCCAAAGGCTTCCGGCTTGTCCGACAGCTGCAGCACCAGATCGCTGGCGGCGTAGGCCTGGGCGATGCGGACGGTAGGCGTGCTGATCTGTACGGCCTCGGCCACGCCCAGCGCCGCGGCCTGGCGGCGCAGGCCAGCCACGTAGGCCTCGCGCCCGGGTTCGTCGGTGCCCAGCATCCACAGCTGGGCAGGCACGCCGGCGGCACGCACGTCGGCCAGCAGCTGCAGCGCGTGGGCGTGGCCCTTCAGCCGGGTGCCGCGCCCCGGCAGCAGCAGCAGCGGGCCCTCAACCTGCGCCAGCCAAGGGTAGTCGGCCGCCAGGGCCAGCCGCGGGCGGCGGTCGGCGCGCGCCACGCGCGGGAACTGGTTGACGTCGACACCTCTCGGTACGACCCGCAGTTTTTCTTCCGGCACCGTCGGGTAATGGCGTTGCACGTAGGCACGCACGGTGTTGGACACGCAGATCACGCGTTCGCCACTGGTCATCACCGCGCTGTAGCGGCTGGGTGAGTTCAACCCGTGCACGGTGGTCACCCAATGCGGGCGCTGTGCGGCGGGCATGGCGCGGATCGCGTACAGGCCCAACCAGGCCGGCAGCCGCGAACGGGCATGCACGATGTCCGCACCAACTTCGGCAAACAGCCGGCGCAGGGTCGGCAGATGGCGCAGGGTCAGCAGCGACTTGCGGCCGATATCCAGGGTGAGGTGCTCGGCACCGCTGTCCAGCAGCGGCTGCACCAGGCGGCCGCCGGCAGACACCACCAGCGCGCGATGGCCGGCGGCAACCAGGGCCGCAGCGATTTCCAGGGTCGAGCGCTCGACACCACCGGAGTGCAGCGCCGGCAGCAACTGCACCACGGTCAATCGGCGCATCGAAGGGGCCGCCGTTTAGTCGGCCAGCACGAACACGGACCCGCAGTACGGGCACTGCGCTTCGCCGTTGGGCTCGTCCTCGATCGGCAGGTACACGCGCGGATGCGAGTTCCACAGCGCCATTTCCGGGGTCGGGCAGCTCAACGGCAGATCGCTGCGGTGCACGGTGTAGCGCTTCTCGGCGTTGGCGGGCGCGGTGGCGGTATGGCTCATGGCGGATTCGGTGAACGGGTTGCGAGGCCTGTGATTCTAGCATCTGGGCCGCAACGACATTGCCCCGCAACGGGCCTTTGCACGCCGCCGCCGATGCCTCGCATCTCCCCGCCGCACGCCGGGCGGCGGTGATTCCGGGGATTTCGCGGTCGTTCCGGCAGGTTCGCTCGCCAGAATCGGCTCCAGCGATATTTCCCGCATTTGGATCGAACTAAATGGCACTTGCCAGCGCGCGGCGGCTGTTGCAGGATCGGGCCAGGTCGCACCTCGACCCACCCAATCCAACCCGATCGCATGGCCCGCCCCCACCGGACCGGCATCGCCTCTTCCACTGCCAGCCTGGCGGGCGGAGCGATGCTGTCCGTGGTGTCCGCCGATGCGGGTTCGCCCGCCGCCAGCCCTTCCGGGAGACCCTTGCATGACCCTGTCCGATCCGCGCCGCGCCCTGCTTCCGCTCGCCCTGGCCCTGGCCTGTGCGACCACTGCGATGCCGGCGCGGGCGCAGGGGCTGCAGACCTCGTTCGAACCGGGCGAACCTGTCCCGGCGCAGGCCACCGGTGCGCTTCAGGTCACGATCGGCAATGGACCGGCCGCGCCCTACGCCGCCAAGCGCAATGCCGGCTACAGCGGCCTGCATGCGCTGCGCTACAGCAGCGAAGGCGGCAGCGCGCGGCGCGAACTGTTCAAGGCCGACCTGCCCATCGAGGCCGATACCACGCTGTCGTGGCTGGTGCTGCCGGAAATCGTCGGCAAGGACACCGTCGCCTCGACCTATGTATCGCTGGACCTGCTGCTGGACGATGGCAGCCGCGTTTCGGCCGGTGCGGCACGCGACCAGCATGGCGTGGCGATCGGCGCGCGCGCGCAGGGCGAATCGAAGACGCTGTACCCGCAACAGTGGGCCCGCAAGGCGGTGCGGCTGGGCGACGTGCCCACGCTGAAGGGCCGCCGCGTGGTGGCGATCGAGCTGGAGGTGGCCAGCGCCGAGGGTGCGCCGGTCTCTGGCTGGATTGATGACGTGCGCCTGGATGCCCAACCGCGGCAGCGGCCGCAGCGCGTCTCCGACTGGGTGCTGACCACCCGCGGCACCCAGGCCAACGGCACCTTCTCGCGCGGCAACAATTTCCCGGCCACGGCGGTGCCGCACGGGTTCAACTTCTGGACCCCGGTGACCGACGCCGGCGCACTGAACTGGCTGTACCGCTGGAACGAACAGAACGATGCGCAGAACCGCCCGCAGCTGCAGGCACTGGCACTGAGCCACCAGCCCAGCCCGTGGATGGGCGACCGCCAGACCTTCCAGGTGATGCCCTCGGCCAGCCGTGGCGTGCCGGACGCCGACCGCCGCAAGCGCGCGCTGTCGTTCGACCGCCGTCATGAAAGCGCGCGCCCCTACCGCTACGACGTGCGCTTCGACAATGGCATCGCTGCTGCCATCGCACCGACCGACCATGCCGCGCTGTTCCGCTTCCAGTTCCCCGAGGGCGGCGACGCCAACCTGCTGTTCGACAATGTCGATGCGCGTGGTGGCCTGACCCTGGACACGGCCACGCAGACCCTCAGCGGCTACACCGATACGCGCAGTGGCCTGTCCAACGGCGCCAGCCGCATGTACGTGGTGGCCAGCTTCGACAAGCCGTGGCGCAGCAGCGGCCGCCTCGACACCGGCCGCCCGACCGGTTACATCAAGTTCGATGCCGGCAGCGACCGGCAGGTGACGATGCGTATCGCCACCTCGCTGATCTCGGTGGAACAGGCGCGTCACAACCTGGCGCTGGAAATCGCCGCCGCCGACACGCTGGAAAGCGTGGCCGGCCGTGCGCAGGATGCATGGGACGCGCGCCTGGCCCGCTTCGACATCGGCGATGCCACTGACGACCAGAAGACCACCTTGTATTCCAGCCTGTACCGGCTGTACCTGTATCCCAACTCCGGCCACGAGAATGCCGGCAGCGCGGCCGCGCCTGACTGGCGCTACGCCAACCAGGCCAGCGCCAGCGACGACAACACCGAGGGCAGCGCGAACCGCAGCTTCACCGGCGTGCGCGATGGCAAGGTATTCGTCAACAACGGCTTCTGGGACACCTTCCGCACTACCTGGCCAGCCTATGCGCTGTTCACGCCCGACGATGCCGGGCAGATGGTGCAGGGCTTCATCGAGCAGTACCGTGCCGGTGGCTGGATCGCACGCTGGTCGTCGCCGGGCTACGCCGACCTGATGGTCGGCACCAGTTCGGACGTGGCCTTCGCCGATGCGTGGCTGAAGGGCATCGGCGGCTTCGATCCGGCCGAGGCCTACGCCGCCGCGCTGAAGAACGCGACCGTGGTACCCCCCGACCGCCATGTCGGCCGCAAGGGCATGGACCGTTCGACCTTCCGTGGCTACGCCAGCGCGGACGTGCACGAAGGCATGTCGTGGACGATGGAAGGCGCACTGAATGACTTCGGCATCACCAACATGGCCGAGGCCCTGGCCAAGCGCGCGACCACGGCGGCGGCACGCGAGCGCTACAGCACCGAGGCCGACTACTTCCGCCATCGCGCCGCCAGCTACGCGACGATGTTCGATCCGGCCGCCGGCTTCTTCCAGGGCCGCAAGGCCGATGGCCAGTGGCGCGTGGACGCCAGGGCCTACGACCCGCGCGTGTGGGGCCACGACTACACCGAATCCAATGGCTGGACCTTCGCCTTCACCGCCGCCCACGATGGCGAAGGACTCGCCGCGCTCTATGGTGGCCGTGACAAGCTGGCAGCGAAGCTGGATGCCTTCTTCGCCACGCCGGAAACCGCCGACCCCGCGTTTGCCGGATCCTACGGCGGCACCATCCACGAGATGACCGAAGCGCGCGATGTGCGCATGGGCATGTACGCGCACAGCAACCAGCCGGCGCACCACATCCCATGGATGTACCTGTACGCCGGGCAGCCGTGGAAGACCCAGCAGCACGTGCGCGAGATCCTGTCGCGGCTGTATGTGGGCAGCGAGATCGGCCAGGGCTATCCGGGCGACGAGGACAACGGCGAGACCTCCGCGTGGTACGTGCTGGCTTCGCTGGGCTTGTATCCGCTGCGCATGGGCGCCCCGGAGTACGTGATCGGTTCACCGGCGTTCGAACATGCGAGGGTGGAACTGCAGGGCGGTGCGGTGCTGACCGTGAACGCGGCCAACAACTCACGCGAGAACGTCTACGTGCAGTCGCTGAAGATCAATGGCAAGCCGTGGACGAAGACCTGGGTGCCGCACGAGCTGATCGCCAAGGGCGCGACGCTGGACTTCGTGATGGGGCCGCAGCCGTCGCGCTGGGGCAGCGGCGTGGACGATGTGCCGCGCTCGCTGACCGCGCGGGGCCAGCGCCCGCAGCTGCTGCACGACCTGCTCGGCAGTGGCGCCAAGGCGACGCTGGCCGATGGTCGCGCCCTGCCAGCGCTGGTCGACGACGATGCCGCCACGACCGTCGGCCTGGGCGGCGGCGCAACCATCGCACTGACCGGCCTGGGCGACGGCGTGCCGACCATGTACACGCTCACCAGCGGTGACGGCCGCATCCAGGGCGGCGAATGGACGCTGGAAGCGCGCAGCGGCAACGGCCGCTGGATCGTGCTCGACCAGCGCAGCGGCGAAGCCTTCGAGTCTGCCCGCCAGACCCGACCGTTCCACATCGCCAAACCCGGTCGTTACAGCGAGTATCGGCTGCGCCTGGCCGCACCGGGCCGGCTGCCGCTGGCGGAGATCGAACTGTTGGCGCCCAGCGCCGTACAATGAGCCCCATGCGCTACCGTCTGCTGCCTCTGGCCCTTGTTGCCCTTTCCTTCTCCAGCTTCGGCCAGACCCAGGCCTTTGATGCGCAGCTGATCCGCGACGGCGTGACGCTGAACTACCAGGACGCCCGTGGCGCCCTGGCCGCGCCGCAGCGCAAGCGGGTGATCGATACGTTCTACTTCGCCTACCTGCGCGAACGTGCGGACTTCCACCCGGCCGCGCCGTCGATGGTGCGCATCGTGATCGACCCGGCCTACACCGGGATCGCCTTCGTCGGTGACAAGGACCAGGCCGCAACGATCACCATCAACCCGGGTTGGCTGGCGCAGCACCCCAACGACATCGACCTGGTCACCCATGAGGCCATGCACATCGTGCAGGGCTATCCGGGCTATGGCGACGCACGGGTGCCGGGTTGGCTGGTGGAGGGCATCGCCGACTACGCACGCGACCGCTACGGCATGGACAATGCCGCCGCGGGCTGGGCACTGCCGGGCAAGGTCGAGAAGGGGCAGAACTTCGACAGCGGCTACCGTGTCACCGGTGCGTTCCTGAAATGGGCCGACGCCGAACATCCAGGCCTGGTGCTGGCACTGGACAAGGCCCTGCGCGACGGCCGCTATGCACCGGCGCTGTGGCAGAAGCACACCGGCAAGGCACTGCCGGCGCTGTGGGCGCAGTACGCCAAGCCGCGTTCCGACGCTCCGCCGCCGGCCCCTGCACGCCGCGGCAAGCGGCGCTGACGCCCACGCTGTCGCCGGCGCCTCAGCGCGACTGCACGAAACCGGCGTACAGCGCGAACAGCTGCTGGAAGTACCGCCGCGTCACTCGATTGCGCATGACACCCTCGCCGATGGGAAGTTGGTCGGGCCCAGGGTGGGAAGGCCGGTCCGGTCCCTTCCCACGGCCGGGCCGCGTGGGCGTATTGGGCCGCAGTGGCGTTGCAGGGAAATGACCGGGTTGCATAGCGCGTGTGGCACAGCCCGGGGTAGAACCGGCCGCTGGCCGGCTGTCGTCGTGTATCTGGACATGATTGAGGTTGCCGGCCAGCGGCCGGCACTACCCGTTTCCGCTGCGCGGAAACAAAAACGCGCCCCGTGGGGCGCGTTTCCGCAGCTGTCGCTGGAAAGAAGGCTTATGCCTTCTTTTCCGCTTCCAGCTGCTTCCTGATCTGCGCATCGACCGCCGCAATGGCGGTCATGTTCAGGATCCGGCGCGAGGTCGCGCTGGTGGTCAGGATGTGCACCGGCTTGTTCACGCCCATCAGGATCGGACCGATCGCCACGCCGTCGGTGAACACGCGCACCAGGTTGTAGGCGATGTTGGCCGCTTCCAGGTTCGGCAGCACGAACAGGTTGGCGCGGCCCTGCAGGGTCGAGCCCGGCAGCAGCTTCTGGCGCAGCGCTTCATCCCATGCGGTGTCGCCCTGCATTTCGCCATCCACGTTCAGGCGCGGGTTGCGCTTGAGCAGCAGCTCGCGCACCTGGCGCATCTTCAGCGCATCCTTCGAATCATGGCTGCCGAAGTTGGAGTGTGACAGCAGCGCCACCTTCGGCTCGATGCCGAACAGCTTCATGCGATAGGCCGCCTGCAGGGTCGCCTCGCACAGCTGCTCGGCGGTCGGGTCTTCCTGCACGTGGGTATCGACGAAGAAGAACACGCCCTGCTGGTTGATCACGCCGGTCATCGCCGAGGTCGAGGTGACCTTCGGCTCCAGCGGCAGCACGCTGCGCACGTAGCCCAGCTTCTTGTGGAAGCGGCCGACGATGCCGGTCAGCATCGCATCGGCTTCGCCACGGGCGACCATCACCGCTGCGATCAGGGTCGGGCGCGAACGCATCAGGTTCTTCGCCGCGGCCACGGTCACGCCGCGACGGCCGGTCAGGCCGTGGTAGTACTGCCAGTATTCGTTGAAGCGCGGGTCGTCGTTGATGTTGGTGACTTCAACGTTCTCGCCGATCTTCAGGCGCAGGCCGAGGCGCTCGATGCGCGACTCGATCACTTCCGGGCGACCGATCAGGATCGGATGCGCCAGGCCGTCATCGACCACGTTCTGCACTGCCTGCAGCACCACTTCCTCTTCGCCCTCGGCGTACACCACGCGCTGCTTGTCGCTGCGCGCGCGGTCGTACACCGGCTTCATCATCAGGCTGGTGCGGTAGACGAACTGGGCCAGCTTGTCGCGGTAGGCGCCCATGTCCTCGATCGGGCGCGAGGCCACGCCCGAATCCATCGCGGCCTGGGCCACGGCGGCCGACAGTTCCACCAGCAGGCGGCGGTCGAACGGGCGCGGGATCAGGTATTCACGGCCGAAGCTCGGGGTCTCGCCGCCGTAGGCCGAGCCCATGTCGGTGGCTGCACGGCGTGCCAGTGCAGCGATGGCGCGCACGCAGGCGATCTTCATTTCCTCGTTGATCGCGGTGGCGCCCACGTCCAGCGCACCACGGAACAGGTAGGGGAAGCACAGCACGTTGTTGACCTGGTTCGGGTAGTCCGAACGGCCGGTGCCGATGATCGCGTCCGGACGCGCAGCGCGCGCCACCTCCGGCATGATTTCCGGGGTCGGGTTGGCCAGCGCGAAGATCACCGGATCCGGCGCCATGGTCTTGACCATGTCGGCGGTCAGGATGCCCGGTGCCGACAGGCCCAGGAAAATGTCCGCGCCGTCGACGATCTCGGCCAGGGTGCGCTTGTCGGTGTCGCGCGCATAGCGCTGCTTTTCCGGGTCCAGGTCGGTACGACCGGTGTGGATCACGCCCTCGCGATCGAAGGCCAGGATGTTCTCCGGCTTCAGGCCCAGCTGCACCAGCATGTTCACGCAGGAAATGCCGGCCGCGCCCATGCCCGTGGTCGCCAGCTTCACTTCCTCGATCTTCTTGCCGGTGATCGCCATCGCGTTGAGCACGGCCGCGCCGACGATGATCGCCGTGCCGTGCTGGTCGTCATGGAATACCGGGATCTTCATGCGCTCGCGCAGCTTGCGCTCGACCACGAAGCATTCCGGCGCCTTGATGTCCTCCAGGTTGATGCCGCCGAAGGTCGGTTCCAGCGAGGCGATGATGTCGACCAGCTTGTCCGGGTCGGTCTCATCCACTTCGATGTCGAACACATCGATGCCGGCGAACTTCTGGAACAGCACGCCCTTGCCTTCCATCACCGGCTTGCCGGCCAGCGCGCCGATGTTGCCCAGGCCCAGCACCGCGGTGCCGTTGGAGATCACCGCCACCAGGTTGCCGCGGGCGGTCAGCTCGCTGGCCTGCTGCGGGTCGGCCTTGATCGCTTCACAGGCGTACGCCACGCCCGGCGAATACGCCAGCGACAGGTCGCGCTGGGTCAGCATGGGCTTGGTAGCGGAAACCTTGATCTTTCCCGGCGGGGACATCCGGTGGTAATCGAGGGCGGCCTGTTTGAAATCTTCGTTGGACATCGATGTGGGTTACATGAATGGGCAGAAGGGACAGGGGATGATACCCCCGTTGGAGCGTCCGGACCTGTCGCAATCCTGTCGCAAGCATGCTGCGACCGCACAATTCCGTGCCGTATGCGACGGTACCGCGATACCAGCTTCGGCGCTGCCCATGACAGCCATGGGACGCCCTGAAACGCCGCGGGGCCGTACCACTGACGTGATCGGCCCCGCGGTACCACACACCTGGATCAGCCCTTGGCCGGCAGCGCCTCGGGCAGCGCATCGACCGGCGGCGGCAGTTCGCTCTCGCGGCCATCCAGCGCCAGCTGCAGGCGGTTGCGGTCCAGCGCGCCTTCCCAGCGCGAGACCACCACGGTGGCCACCGCATTGCCGATGAAATTGGTCAGCGAGCGGCATTCGCTCATGAACCGGTCCACGCCCAGGATCAGCGCCATGCCAGCCACCGGTACCTCCGGCACCACGGCCAGGGTGGCGGCCAGGGTGATGAAACCGGCGCCGGTGACACCGGCCGCGCCCTTGGAGCTGAGCATGGCGACCAGCAGCAGGGCGATCTGGTGGCCCAGGGTCAGTTCGGTGTTGGTGGCCTGGGCGATGAACAGTGCCGCCAGGGTCATGTAGATGTTGGTGCCGTCCAGGTTGAACGAGTAGCCGGTCGGGACCACCAGGCCCACCACCGACTTGCTGCAGCCGGCGCGTTCCATCTTCTCCATCAGCGACGGCAGCGCCGACTCCGACGAGGAGGTGCCGAGCACCAGCAGCAGTTCGGCCTTCAGGTAGCGCGCCAGCTTGAACACCGAGAACCCGCACAGGCGGCAGACCACACCGAGGATCACCGCCACGAACAGGAACGCGGTGAGGTAGAACGAGCCCACCAGCCAGGCCAGGTTGATCAGCGAGCCGACGCCGTACTTGCCGATGGTGAAGGCGATCGCACCGAAGGCACCGATCGGGGCGGCCTTCATCAGGATGTGCACCAGCTTGAACACCGGGGCGACCAGCGCCTCCAGGAAGTTCAGCACCGGCTTGCCCTTCTCGCCCACCATCGCCAGCGCGATGCCGAACAGCACGGCCACGAACAGCACCTGCAGGATGTTGCCATCGACAAAAGCGCTGAGCAGCGTCTTCGGGATGATGTCCATCAGGAAGCCGACCAGGGTCAGGTCATGCGACTTCTCGACGTAGCTGTGCACTGCGGTCTGGTCCAGCTCGGCCGGATTGATGTTCATGCCGGCGCCGGGCTGCACCACGTGCGCCACGATCATGCCGACAATCAGCGCCAGCGTGGAGAAGAACAGGAAGTACGCCATCGCCTTGGCGAACACCCGGCCCACCGTGCGCAGGTGGGTCATGCTGGCGATGCCGGTGACGATGGTGAGGAAGATCACCGGCGCGATGATCATCTTCACCAGGTTGATGAAGGCATCGCCGAGCGGCTTCATCTTCTCGCCGACCAGCGGTTCGTAGTGGCCGAGGATGGCACCCAGGACGATCGCCACGATCACCTGGAAGTACAGCTGGCGATAGATCGGCAACGGCTTTGCAGGCACCGGTGCTGCGGTCGGGATGTGCATGGCGGACTCCGGAAGGGGCGTTTTCAGGCACGTACGGCCCCGGGACTGCACGGGAGCCGTTACCGTGGAAACTGATCGCAGGCCCTGTACTGCACGCACAGGGGGTGCGACCAATGGACGCCTTTGTACGCGCCAGGCACGCCGGCGCAGATAACCTATTGGTACTAGCCCCCCGGTTCAGGTGGCACAGGTGCCTACACTGGCGCCGCACCGCCCGGAAACGGGAAGGCCGGTGGCCCGGGCTGAACGGCTGGGCATGTCCCTGCGAAAGTTTCGGCCCCTGCGGCCGTTGATGTCCTGTCCACACGCAATCTGAGAGAGCCGCACCCAACATGCGCCCGAATCCCACCTTGCTGGCCCTGTCGCTGGCCGCCCTTCCCGCCTTCGCCTCGGCCGCCGATTTCGACAACTGGCCGACCAGGTACACCTTCGGCGATGGCACCGAGCTGGCGGCCACCGCCAACATCGCCTACGACTACAACGACTTCTCCTCGGCCAGCGGCCTCGAGGACGACGACGCTGTGCGGCGCAAGGAATTCGGTGCGACGCTGAAGAAGAAGGGCGTGTACGACGCGATGGTCTACTACGACTTCCAGGCCGATACCTGGCTGGACGTGTTCGTGCGCTTCGAGAGCAAGGCCTTCTTCGGCCGTGACGTCGGCCGCTTCCGCTTCGGCTACATGAAGACCCCGGTCGGCCTGGATGCGAACACCTCTTCGCGTGCCGGCAGCTTCCTGGAAACCTCGCTGCCGGTGCAGGCCTTCTACGAAGGCCGCCGTACCGGTGTGGAATGGGTGCTGGAGCGCCCGCAGTACCTGCTGCAGGCAGGCGCCTATGGCGGCAAGGACCTGCAGGGCGACAACCCCGGAACCACCCAGGCGGTGCGGGCGGTGTGGACGCCGGTGAAGGCACCGGGTGACGTTATCCACCTGGGCCTGGCCTACTCGCAGGAGAACCCACGCGGCTACAGCGACGGCCGCGACGTGCACCACGAGGCCAGCGCCCGCCTGCGCGCGCGCCCGGAAGCCGGCCTGACCGACATCCGCTACGTCGATTCCGGCGCGCTGGTCACCGCCGACCAGATCCGCCGCACCGGCCTGGAAGGCATCTGGGTCCGCGGCCCGTTCTCGCTGCAGGCCGAAGCGCTGCGCGCCACGGTCACCCGCCATGACGGCAAGCCCGACTTCACCGGCAGCGGCCAGTACGCGATGGCCAGCTGGGTGCTGACCGGCGAATCGCGGCCGTACAACGCCGGCGCGGTGGCCAACATCAAGCCGGCGCACAACTACGGTGCGGTCGAACTGGTGGCGCGTTACAGCCGCCTGGACCTCGACGATGGTGACATCCTGGGTGGCCGCCAGCACGACCTGACGTTGGGTGCGAACTGGTACCTGACCAGCCACTTCAAGTTCCAGGCCAACTACGTGAAGGTCGACGCCAGCCGTCGTGGCGTGCACAGCACGCCGGAGATCTTCGAACTGCGCGCGCAGATGCACTTCTGACCCCTTCCACGTCAGAGCCCGGCGGGCGTGCACGCCGCGCCCGCCGGCCCTGCGTAGACTGCCGCCATGTATTGGCTCAGCCGCCACCGGATGCTGTTGCTGACCATCCTGGTGATGGTCGGTGGCACCGTGCTGTGCGCGGTCGCCGCTGGCCATTACGCCTGGCGGCGCGCGCTCGGCGACGAAAGCAGCCAGGTGCAACGCCAGCTGCAGCTGTATGGCCAGGGCCTGCAACAGCGCATCGACCGCTTCGGCACCTTGCCGCAGGTCATGGCGCTGGATCCGGATCTGCTGCACGCACTGCGTGTGCCGCCCTCGCCCGGCGAACGTCAGCGACTGAACCTCAAGCTGCAACGTGCCAATGAAGTCACCCGGGCCTCGACCCTGACCCTGGTCGGCCACGATGGTGTGGCGGTGGCGGCCAGCAACTGGGACCAACCGACCAGCAACGTCGGCGAGAACTACAGCTACCGCCCCTACTACCGCCAGGCGCTGGCGCAGGGCCGTGGCCGCTTCTACGGCATCGGCATGACCACCGGCGTGCCCGGCTATTACCTTTCGCAGGCCATCGAGGCTGACGGCAAGCGGCTCGGCGTGGTGGTGATCAAGGTCGAGCTGTCCGCGCTGGAACAGGAATGGTTGAGCAGCCCGGACGTGGTGCTGGCCAGCGACGACCATGACGTCGTATTCCTGTCCAACCGGGACAGCTGGCGCTACCGGCTGCTGCGTCCGCTGCGTGCCGGTGAGCGCCGCGAAATGCTCGATGCACGTCAGTACGCCGACCGTGCCCTGCAGCCCTTGCGTGCACGTACCGAAGACGTGCTGTCCGATGGCGGCCGCATGGTGCGGCTGCTGGATCCTGCGCTGCCGCAGCCGAGGCTGTGGCAAAGCCTGGCGCTGCCCGCCGAGGGCTGGAACCTGCACCTGCTGCACGACGCCGGCGCCGCTACTGCAGCAGGTCGCGCGGCCGCCCTGACCGGCGGTGCCGCGTGGCTGGCCTTGGGCTTCCTGGTGCTGTTCGTGCAGCAGCGCAGGCGCCTGGCCAAGCATCGCCTGCGCAGCCGCCGCGAACTGGAAACCCTGCTCAAGCAGCACGCACAGGAGCTGCGCACCGCACAGGATGGCCTGCTGCAGGCCGCCACCGACGCCGACAGTGGTCTCAGCCGCAGCCTCGAACACCTGCCGCAGGGTGTGGTGGTGATCGACCGCGACCTGCGCCTGGTCGCGTGGAATTCGCGCTATCTGGAACTGTTCCGGTTCCCGGCAGACCTGGTGCGCGTCGGCCGGCCGATCGAGGAACTGTTCCGTTTCAATGCCCGTCGTGGCCTGCTCGGTCCCGGCCCGGTGGACGAGGCCATCGAGCGCCGCCTGAACCACCTGCGCAGTGGCCGCCCGCACATGCGCGAGAGCGAAAAGGACGACGGCACGGTGCTGGAGATCCGCGGCAATCCGCTGCCCGACGGCGGCTTCGTCACCAGCTATGCGGACATCACCAGCTACAAGAATGCGGCGCGCGAACTGCGCTCGCTGGCCGATGCGCTGGAACACCGCATCGCCGAGCGCACCCGTGACCTGGACGAGGCGCGGCGCGAGGCCGAGCAGGCCAACCGATACAAGACCCGCTTCGTCGCCTCGGCGGTGCACGACCTGCTGCAGCCGCTCAACGCTGCGCGCATGTTCGTCTCAGTGCTGCGCGGCAAGCTGGGCGACCCGGCGCAGCAGCAGACTGCCGATCATATCGATGCCGCGCTGGCGGCGCAGGACGCGATCCTCAACAGCCTGCTGGATATCGCGCGGCTGGAATCAGGCAGCCTGCCCACCCGCGTACAGGCGTTCCGGCTGGGCCCCCTGCTGCAGACACTGGCGCGCGAGTTCGGCATCGCCGCGCAGTCACGCGGGCTGGTGGTGGACTGGGTCGATAGTCATGCCGTGGTGGTCAGCGATGAAGCGCTGCTGCGCCGCATCCTGCAGAACTTCCTGTCCAACGCGCTGCGCTACAGCGAACGCGGTCGCGTGCTGCTTGGCTGCCGCCGCCGTGAAGGACTGCTGTGGATCGAAGTGCACGACCAGGGCCCGGGTATTCCCGACGCGTTGCAGGGCGAGATCTTCGAGGAGTTCCGTCGCCTGCACGACGGCCAGCAGCGCGGCGCCGGCCTTGGCCTGGCCATTGTCGACCGCATCGGCCGCCTCCTCGGCCATCCGATCCGGCTGCGCTCGCAGCTGGGCCGGGGCAGCGTGTTCGCGGTAGGCGTACCGTTCGGCGAAGCCAGCGCGATTCCGGCCACCGCGCCTGCGCCGGTACTGGCGCAGGAACCGGGCGCGGACAACCCGCTGCGTGGGCGTCGGGTGTGGGTGATCGACGACGATCCGCACGTGTGTGCGGCCAGCCGTGCGCTGCTGGAGCGCTGGGGCTGCGAGGTGGCGCTGGCCGATGGGCCACAGGCGGCGCTGCAGTTGGCCAGTGCCGAGACGGTTCCGGAGCTGGTGCTGCTGGATGTGCGCATGGGCGATCACCACGGGCCGGTGCTGTACGAGACGCTGGCGGAGTTGTGGCAGGCACGCCCACCGGTGGTGCTGGTCACTGCAGAGCGCGATGCGGGATTGCGTGAGATGGCCGCCGAGCGCGGCTGGGGAATGATGGCCAAGCCGGTGAAGCCGCCGGCGCTGCGGGCGCTGATGAGTCAGTTGTTGATCCGGCATCGCGGGTAGTTTCCAGCCAACGGCGCAGCCCCTCGTGGGTGGACGCGCAAAGCAGTTCATCGGTGGGGCCGGGTAGATGGGCTGCACAGGGGGCGCTGCAAGTACGTCCCTGTAAGCTCGGTCGCCGCATCCATGCGGCTCACGCCCCTGTGCAGCCCATCTACCCGGCCACGGACACGTGCCGTGCGCGTCCACCCTCGGAGAAGAAAATAAGATCAAAAGCGAGTCGCGCGCTGCGCTTGCTTGTGTAGAGCCGAGCCCATGCTCGGCTTCGCGGACCGGCCGCAAAGCAGCCGAGCGTGGGCTCGGCTCTACAAAAAGCGGCCTGCCAGGCTGCCTTTGCTTTTGATCCTCTTTTCTCTTCCGTGGGTGGACGCGCCCGGAACCTGCCCAGCCTCTCCCATGAACTGCTCTACGTGTCCACCCACGAGGGGCTGTGCCGTTGGCTGGAAATTACAGCCCGATGCCGGCGTCGCCTTCAGGCTCCAGCGCCTTCACCAGCACCGCGGCCTGGGTGCGGCTATGGCACTCGAGTTTTTTCAGGATGGCGGTGACATGCACCTTCACCGTGTTCTCAGCCAGCCCCAGCGTGTAGGCGATCTGCTTGTTGAGCAGGCCATCGGCCAGGCAGAGCAGCACGCGGAACTGCTGCGGGGTCAGCTGGGCCAGGCGGCTGGCCAGCAGCGCATCGGCCTCCGAGCGCTCGGCGGCCAT
This sequence comes from Stenotrophomonas sp. T8, assembly GCF_051853085.1. NCBI lineage: Bacteria > Pseudomonadati > Pseudomonadota > Gammaproteobacteria > Lysobacterales > Lysobacteraceae > Stenotrophomonas > Stenotrophomonas sp. T8. The sequence goes on from NZ_CP195329.1 coordinate 3,315,148, forward strand.
TGCCGGGAACCACAGGCCGCCGTCGAGCACCGCCTGCACGGCCTCGCCGATGGTCTCGGCCGGGGCCGACTTCGGGATGAAACCGGCCGCGCCGAACTGCTGGGCACGGCGGATCACCCGCGGGTGGTCGTTGGACGAGAGGATCACCACCGGAATGTCCGGATGCGAGCCACGCACGTGCAGCAGCGCGGAAAAGCCGTGCGCGCCAGGCATGGTCAGGTCGAGCAGCACCAGGTCCACGTCCGGCTGCGCGTCGAGCGTCTCGGCCAATGCCTCGGCGCTCGCAACCTCGCGCACCTGTGCCAATGGCAGGCTCTGCCGCAAGGACTGCACCACCGCCGAACGCAGCAGCGGGTGGTCATCGGCGATCAGGATGGTGTATTCGCTCATACCGCCATTGTACGGGCAGGTCGCCGCCTCAGCGCCCGGCCGGCTCGACGCTGCTGCGCCAGGCATCGAGGAACTGGCGACGCTTGAGCGCGTCCAGGTACACCAGCAGGCCCGGGCCGAGCTGGATCGGACGGCGGCTGCGGCCGGGCGCATCGTCACCGCGTGCGTTGCCGGTCACGATCGGCATCAGCCGCGCTTCGCGCGACAGCACCTGCTGGCCACGCGGCGACAGCAGGTAATCGAGGAAGCGCCGCGCTTCTTCCGGGTGTGGGCCGGTGCGCGGGATGACTGCGGTGCGCAGCACCACCAGCGTGTAGTCCTCGGGCTCGATGATGGCCAGTGGCGCGCCGGCATCGACACGTGCCTGCGCGTAGGAGCCGAGCACGTTGTAGACCAGCGACAGCTGGCCACTGGCCACCTGGTCCAGCAGCACGCCAGTACGCTCCTCGCGCACCACGTCGTTGTCGCCGAGCGCGCCCAGCAGCGCACCGGCAATGCTGCCGCGCTGCGCGTCCTGGGTGGCCAGCAGGTAGCCGACACTGCTGCGCTCGATGTCATAGGTGCCGACCTTGCCGCGCAGCGGTGCACCTTCAGCACGCAGCCGGTCGAGCAGCTGGCGGCGCGTGTGCGGCACCTTCGCTGCCGGCAGTGCGCGGGTGTTGTAGACCATCACCACCGGCTCGTAGCTGATGCCGAATGCCTCGTTGCGCCATTGCGCCCACGCCGGCAGCGCCGCAGTCTGCGCCGAGCGGTGCGGCAGCGCATGGCCATCGTTGACCAGCTTGGTCTGCAGGTCCATGCCGCTGGAGATCAGCAGGTCCGGTGATGCCGGCCCGCCACGGTCGTGCAGGTAACGCGCGTACAGGTCCTGGGTGATGATGTCCTCGTACACCACTTCGGTGCCGGGGTGAAGGCGCTGGTAGTCGGCGATGACCACCGCGAACACTTCGATGTCGGTGGTGCCGTGGATGCGCAGCTGAGCGGTGGCCGCTCCCTGTGCGGGAAAACGGCGCACATCGCCGGGCGCGGCCAACACCGGCAGGGCCAGCAGCAGGGCAACGGCCGTCGCGAACAAGCGGATCATGGACTGCTCCGGGGCAGGCGGATGGTGGCGACCAGCCCGCCCTGCGGGCGGTTGCTGAGGTCAATGCTGCCGCCATGGCTGTCGACCACGCGCTTGACGATGGCCAGGCCCAGCCCCGCACCACCTGAGGGCGCGCCTTCGCCACGGGCGAAACGCTCGAATACGCGCTCGGCATCGGCCGGGGCGATGCCTGCGCCGTGGTCGGCGATGGTCAGCACGGCCTGCTCGCCTTCCACGGTAAGGGCAATCTGCAAGTCGCCGTCACCGCCGTACTTCAGTGCGTTGTCGACCAGGTTCTTGATCGCCTCGCGCAGCAGCAGCGCATCGCCGTGCACCAGTGCCGGTTCGGCGGTCATCGCCAACTGCACGCGCGGCGCCGGACCGGCCTGCGGCAGCGCTTCATGCAAGGCCTGGTGCACGGTCTCGGCCAGGTCCACCGCTGCAAAGCGCTGCAGATGCGAACGATGGATCACGCTGGCATCGCTGAGCAGCTGGTTCAGCAGCCGGCTCATATGGGTGGCGTTGCGCTCGATCGCCTGCAGGCTGCGCCGCATGTCCTCCGGATCGTCATCATCCAGCGCCAGCTGTGCCTGTGCGCGCAACGCAGCCAGTGGCGTGCGCATCTGGTGCGCAGCCTCGGCCATGAACGCGCGCAGTGTCTCGTTGCTGCTGGACAGGCGTTCCATGAAGCGGTTCAGCGCCGCCACCATCTGGTCCATCTCGCGCGGAACGCGGGCATCCAGCGGCTTCAGGTCGGACGGCTCCCGTCGCGACAGCTCGCGCTCCACCCGCACCAGCGGCCGGAATGCGCGATGCACGCCGAACGCCACCAGTGCCAGCAGCAGCCCGGACAGCACGCCGATCGCGAGCAATGCGCGATTGACCATGTCCTGCGCGACCGCTTCACGCGCACGCCGGGTCTGGCCGACCTGGACCTGCACCTCGCCCTGCGCCGAGGCAGCGGCGAAGCTGCGACCGACCACCACGAAGCGCACGGTCTCGCCGCTGTAGGTGGCATCGAACAGCTGCGGCTGGGTACCGGGCCGGCGCGGCGGTGCCGGCAGGTCGCCGTAGCCGGTGATCAGGGTGCCGCGGCTGTCGGCCACGCGATAGAACACGCGGTCCTCGGGCGCCATCGCCAGCAGGTCCAACGCCGCATACGGCAGATCGACCTGCCACTGCCCATCGACCAGGGCCACCGAATCGGCAATGGACAGCGCCGAGGACACCAGCAGGTGATCGTAGGATCGATTGGCGGCGCGCTGGCCGTAATCGCGCGCGGCGAACAGCAGGGCCACTGCGAACACCGCCAGCAGCACGCCGAGATAGAGCAGCAGCGTTCGCCGCAGCGAACCCGGCGCCGCAGTCGCAGCGCGCGCGTCAGCCATCGGCGTCGGCATGGGTATCGCTGGCCTCCAGCAGATAGCCGACACCGCGCACCGTGGTGATGCGCAGCGGTGCGCCCGCCAGCTTCTTTCTCAGGCGGCCAACATACAACTCGATGGCATTCGGGCCCGCTTCGTCATCGAAACCGAACAGGCCGTTGCCGATCTCATCCTTGCCGACCACTTGGCCGAGGCGCCCGACCAGGATCTCCAGCAGGCGGTACTCGCGGTTGGGCAGTTCGATCGGTTCGCCGTCGAGGCTGACCCGGTGCGCAGCGTTGTCGAACTGGAAGCCGCCGATCTGCACCACTTCGCTGGCCTGGCCACGCGCACGCCGCAGCAGCACACGGCAGCGCGCTTCGAACTCGCGAAAATCGAATGGCTTGCCCAGGTAATCGTCGGCACCGACATCCAGCGCCTGCACGCGATCCTCGATGCCATCGCGCGCGGTCAGCATCAGCACCGGCGTGCTGTCACCGCGCTCGCGCATGCCGGCCAGCACGCGCAGGCCATCGAGCTTGGGCAGGCCGATGTCCAGCACCACCAGGTCGAAGCTCTGGTAGCGCAGCACGCTGGCGGCGGCCAGGCCATCAGCCTGCCAGTCCACAGCGTGCCCGCTACGGCGCATCCGGCGGATGATCGCATCGGCCAGATCCGGGTTGTCTTCGACCAGCAGCAGGCGCATGGGCACACGGGTGGGAGGGGAACCGAATGCTACCGCATGCCGCCGCCGCGCTTGCCGGGCACGGCACGGCGAGATCGACGACACGCTTTTCGCTGCACCGCACAAACCGCTGACAGGACGATGACAGCTTGCCCGACCCAGACTGCGGCCGCGCACCGTCCGGTGCCCACGATTGCCGCGCGCCTGGCGCGCACCTGGGAGGGTTTGTGGAATTCACGTTTGCCTGGCGGCGTCCTGCCGCCATGATGGCGCTGGCTGCCCTGTCGGCGCCGGCCTTCGCTGCCGAAGACGACCGCCCGGTCACCGCCATCCTCGGTGGCCGCCTGCACCTGGACTTCGCCACCTTCGACAACGACAACCGCGGCACCCCGAACAAGGACGACACCGAGGTCCGCCGCGCCTGGCTGGACGTGTCGGGCAAGTTCTTCGTGGTCGACTACAAGCTGGAAGCCGATTTCTCCGGCGACCGCGTCGAGGCCAAGGATGTCTATCTGGCACGCAGCTTCGGCAAGGCCGGCAAGCTGACCGTGGGCCAGTTCAAGCAGTACTTCTCGCTGGATGACCGTACCAGCTCCAACTACGGCAGCTTCCTGGAGCGCGGCAACGCCGGCACCACGCTGGCGCCGCTGTACCGCCTGGGTGCGTCCTGGCAGGCCAACCCGGGTGACTTCACCTGGGCGGCCAGCATCTACAGCCTGGAGAGCATCGACGCCTGGCAGGTGAAGGGCCGCGCGGCGGGTGGTCGCGTCACCTGGGCGCCCTCGCCCAGCGACGGTGACGTGCTGCACCTGGGCCTGTCGCTGGCCCGCGAGGCCTACGACAACCCGGGGGCCAACGGCGTGCCCGGCCTGCGTATCCGCCCGCGCCCGGCCGGCCACCTGTCCGACAACAGCCGCCTGACCCTGGTCGACTTCTCCGCCGGCCGCGATACCGACGTCAACAAGTGGTCGCTGGAATACGCGCAGGTGCGCGGCCCGTTGTCGTGGCAGGGCGAGTTCAGTGGCGCCACCTTCGATGATGGCGCCCAGCGCGGCGACGTGATGGCGGCCTACGGCATGCTCAGCTGGTTCGTCACCGGCGAAAGCCGTGCCTACGACCGCAAGACCGGCCGCTTCGCACGGGTCAAGGACATCCGCCACAAGGCTGGGGCCTTCGAAGTGGCGCTGCGTTACGACCAGATGTGGGGCGCGCAGCACCTCGATGGCGCGCCGGACCTGCGCCGTGGCAGCACTGAAGCGTGGACGCTGGGTGGCAACTGGTACCTGCGCGACAACCTGCGCTTCATGCTCAACGTGATCGAAAGCCGCAATCGCGACCGCCTGGCCGGGGTCACGGTGGACCGCACGCGCGCGGTCACCGGCCGCCTGCAGTACGACTTCTAAGCCAGCTGTGCCGGGCAAACCACCCGGCCCCCTTCCACTCCCCCACATCCTGTTTTCGCAAGGAGTCCGCAGATGATGCTGAGCATCCTCGGCTTTGGCATGGTCATTACGTTCATGTACTTGATCATGAGCAAGCGGTTGTCGCCGCTGGTGGCCCTGATCACCATCCCCATCCTGTTCGCGCTGATCGGCGGCTTCGGTGCCGGCATCGACGAGATGATGCTGGAGGGCATCAAGAAGATCGCGCCGACCGGCGTGATGCTGATGTTCGCCATCCTCTACTTCGGGGTGATGATCGACGCCGGCCTGTTCGATCCGCTGGTACGGGTGATCCTGCGCTTCGTCAAGGGCGATCCGATGAAGATCGTGCTCGGCACCGCGGTGCTGGCGATGCTGATCTCGCTCGATGGCGACGGTTCGACCACCTACATGATCACCGTCTCGGCGATGCTGCCGCTGTACCAGCGCCTCGGCATGAACGCGCTGAACATGACCTGCGTGACCATCCTGGCCGGCGGCGTGATGAACCTGACCCCGTGGGGCGGCCCGACCGCACGCGCGGCCACCGCGCTGCACGTGGACCCGGCCGATGTGTTCGTGCCGCTGATCCCGTCGATGGTGATCGCCTGTGCCGGCGTGCTGCTGCTGGCCTGGTACCTGGGCCTGAAGGAACGCCGTCGCCTTGGCGTGGTGACCCTGCCCAAGGGCGGCAGCTGGGTGGACAACAGCGTGTCCGACGACAGCAACCCGCTGCCGACCGTGGAAGACGCCGAGGACATCAAGCGCCCGAAGCTGCTGTGGGTCAACCTGGCCCTGACCGTGGCGCTGATGACCGCGCTGATCATCGGCGTGCTGCCGATGCCGGTGCTGTTCATGGTCGGCTTCGCCATCGCCCTGGTGATCAACTACCCGAACCTGGCCGAGCAGCGCCGCCGCGTGGTCAACCACGCCGGCAACGTGCTGTCGGTGGTGTCGCTGATCTTCGCCGCGGGCATCTTCACCGGCATCCTCAACAACACCGGCATGGTCGAGGCGATGTCACACAGCTTCCTGGCGGTGATTCCGGAGTCGTGGGGCCCGTACCTGGCGGTGATCACCGCCGTGGCGTCGATGCCGTTCACCTTCTTCATGTCCAACGACGCGTTCTACTTCGGCGTGCTGCCGATCCTGTCCGAGGCCGCCGGCAACTACGGCATCACCCCGGTGGAGATGGCGCGTGCCTCGCTGGCCGGCCAGCCGGTGCACCTGCTCAGCCCGCTGGTGCCGTCCACTTACCTGCTGGTGGGCCTGGCCAAGGTCGAATTCGCCGACCACCAGAAGTTCACCCTGAAGTGGGCCATCGCCATCTCGATGCTGCTGATGATCGGCAGCCTGCTGTTCGGCCTGTATCCCCTCGCCGCCTGACCCTTTACCAAGGAGCCTTCTGCAATGACGCTTCGAATCGCTTACGTCACCAGTGGAATGGGCAGTGTCGGCACTGCCATCTGCCAGAGCCTGGCCCGCAGCGGCCACACCGTGGTCGCCGGCTGCGCGCCCAGCTCGCCGCGCAAGGCCAACTGGCTGCGCGAGCAGCGCGAACAGGGCTTCGACTTCATCGCCTCCGAAGGCAACGCCACCGACTGGGCCTCGACCAGCGCCGCGTTCGCCAAGGTCCGTGCAGAAGTCGGTGAAGTGGACGTGCTGGTCAACAACTCCGGCGGCAGCCGCGACCTTCTTTTCCGGCAGATGACGGTGGAAGACTGGAACGCGGTGATCGCCTCCAACCTCAATGCGCTGTTCAACCTGACCAAGCAGGTGGTCGATGGCATGGCCACGCGCGGCTGGGGTCGCATCATCAACATCGGTTCGGTCAGCGCCCACAAGGGCCAGATCGGCCAGGTGAACTACGCCACCGCCAAGGCCGCGATGCACGGTTTCAGCCGTGCACTGGCCGCCGAAGTGGCCTCGCGCGGGGTCACTGTCAACACGCTGTCGCCAGGCTACATCGCCAGCCAGGCGATCAGCAGCTTCCCGCCGGATGTACTGGATCGGCTGGCCGCCTCGGTGCCGGTGCGCCGGCTGGGTCGGCCCGAGGAAGTGGCCGGCCTGTGCGCGTGGCTGGCCTCGGATGAAGCCTCGTACGTGACCGGTGCCGACTATCCGGTCAACGGTGGCCTGTACATGGGTTGAGCCCTCCCCCACGGAGTGCGCGGGGCCGGTGAATCTTCGTTCGCGAGGGGGATCCGGCCCCTTTTTCTATCGGGTTGCAGGACACGCACGGGGGCCTGCGTCGTTCGTTGGTTTCTCGTAAAGAAGGTTTCATGTTCCGTTCGCATAGTGGCCATGCACCGCGCACGTGTGCCGGTGACCATCCCCCATGCAACGGACCACCATGCAGACCCGACACCTGACGATCGCCGTGGCGATCGCGCTCTCCGCCGCCACCAGCGCCCATGCCGCCACCGCTGCCGATACCGGCGCCAGCACCGATGCCGCGCTGAGCGCGCAGACGCTGGATACCGTCTCCGTGATCGGCCAGGGCGAGACCCGCCAGGTGCAGCGCATCGCCACCGTCGACAAGCAGGTGCTGCCGCCGGGCACCAGTGGCCAGAAAATCCTCGACCGCCTCCCGGGCGTGTCGGTGCAGTCCAACGATGCCTTCGGCGCCAACGAAGAATCGCAGACCATCAGCCTGCGCGGCTTCGACAAGAGCCGCCTCGGCTATACGCTGGACGGCATCCCGTTGGGTGACAACAGCTACGGCAACTACAACGGCCTGAGCATTGCCCGCGCGATCATTGCCGAGAACCTGGCCGGTGCCGAGCTGTCGCAGGGCATCGGTTCGCTGGGCGTGGCTTCGACCAGCAACCTGGGCGGCACCATCCAGTATTTCTCGATGGACCCGTCCACTGAATTCGGTGGCCGTGCCAGCGTCACCGTCGGCGACAACAACCAGCGCCGTGGCTACCTGCGCGTGGATACCGGCGACCTCAACGGCTTCTCGGCCTATGTGTCCGGCGTGCACCAGGACCAGGACATGTGGGCCGCGCCGTACCAGAACCAGACCACCCGCCAGTTCAACGCCAAGGCCGTGTGGAATGTCGGCGACCACCGTTTCGGTGCGTTCGTGGCGACCTCGCGCGCCAGCCAGGCCAACTACGCCTACCTGTCCAAGGACATGCTGGCCCGCGGCCTGGGTTATGACTGGAACATCTACGCGCCGGACTGGGATCGCGCCGTCGCCGCCGCGTACTGCGCGCCGGGCACCTACAACAAGGCGCGCTGCAGGTTCAGCGGCGGCGTCAACAGCATCGACGATGCGTACTACCAGAGCCGTGCACTGCGCGACGACAACCTTTATTCGGTCGATGCCGACCTGCGCCTGGGCGAGCAGGGCCGCCTGAAGCTGCTGGCCTACCACCACGACAACCGTGGCCAGGGCCACTGGTGGGCACCGGGCCAGCCGTCCTACCCGGGCACCGACAGGATGCTGCCGATTTCGATCCGCAGCACCAACTACACGATCAACCGCGATGGTGTGACCGCCGCGCTGTCGTGGACGGTGGGCATCCACGAACTGGAGGCGGGCCTGTGGTACGAGCAGAACGACCACAACGTGTCGCGCAACTTCTACTACATCAGCGGCCCGTTCCTGGACGACCTGTACCTGAAGAACCCGGACCGCCTGCTGTTCAACCAGGATTTCGACATCCGCACGCGCCAGTTCTACGTGCAGGACCGCATGCGCTTCCTGGACCAGCGCCTGACCGTGGACGTGGGCATCAAGAGCCCGAACACCCGCATGCGCGCCACCGCCCAGCCGGGCGTGGAAACCAGCATCGCCTCGGGCACGCTGACCGCCAAGAAGTCGGTGCTGCCGCAGGTGGGCCTGGGTTTCAAGCTCAACGCCAACAATGAACTGTTCGCCTCGTACGCCGAGAACATCGCCGCCTTTGTCGGTGGCGGCAGCGGTGGCCCGTTGCAGGTGTCGCCGGAATCGTTCGCGGCCAGCGCCGGGCTGGAACCGGAGAAGTCCAAGAGCCTGGAAGCCGGCTTCCGTACCTTCGGCGAGAAGTACCAGGCCTCGATCGCCGCCTACAACGTGAAATTCGACAACCGCCTGCTGTCGCTGAACCCGTGCTCGAGCATCGAAGTCGGCACGCGTCCGGAGTGCGTGACGCGCTTCATCAACGTCGGTTCGGTAAAGAGCCACGGCGCGGAACTGACCTTCATCCTCAAGCCGATCGACGGCCTGCAGTGGTACAACGCGCTGTCCTGGAACAAGACCACCTACGAGGATGACTACACCTCGGGCGGCGCGATCGTGCCGGTGGCCGGCAAGATCACGGTGGATACGCCGCAGCGCATGGCCTCCAGCGAGATCAGCTGGAACCGCGATGGCTTCTTCGCCAGCCTGCGTGCCAAGTACACCGGCAAGCGCTACTACACCTACACCAACGACCAGTCGGTGCCGGGCGTGACCACCTTCGACGCCGGTGCAGGCTACGACTTCGGCCCGGGCCTGGGCCTGCGCAACGTTCGGGTGTCGTTGAATGCGACCAACCTGACCAACAAGCGCTACGCCGGCCAGCTGAGCTCGTTCGCACCGACCGATCCGAAGGGCACGCGCTATGCGATCCATGCGAGCGCACCGCGGCAGCTGTTCATGACGGTGGCGGCGGAGTTCTAAGTCAAAAGCGGGCGCTGCGGCGCATCAGAGCCGCAGCGGGGCGAGGTCGGACGGGCCGAGGCAGGACACGCCGCAAGTACGTCCATGTAGGCTCGGTCGGCGCATCCATGCGCCTCACGGTCCTGCCTCGGCCCGTCCCACCTCGCTCGACAATCCCCTGCGCCGGCGCGGAGGCAATGGAAAGCAAGAGCAAAGCAAAGCGCCGGGCAGTGCCCGGCGCTTTGCTTTTCAAGCTTTTCAAACGCAATCCCTCTGGTGGATTGCTGGCCGTCTCGCGGAAATTGTCCAGAGCGGGGGGCTTGCGCTGGCCAGGACCGTCCACGGCATGGATGCCGTGGCCGAGCCTACAGGGACGTACTTGCGGCGTGTCCTGGCCAGCGCAAGCCCCCCGCTCTATCCGATATCAATCAAGACGCCACAAACCGCCAACGCATTTCATTCCGGTGCCAGCTGGTCCATCCGTATCCGGTTGGCAAACAGCGAAAACGCCAGCATGCCGGCCAAGCCGTTCGCCCGGCTCACCCAGTGCGGCAGCCAGCGCGGTGGCTTCAATACCCCCGCCTCGAACAGCGGCGCGAACGCGATCGCATCGGTCAAGCTCATCTTGCCGGCGAACAACCAGCGGCAGACCTGCAGGCGGTCCTCGGCCAGCATGTGGCGGAAGAAGGTGTGCACCGACACCAGGCCGCGCAGGTACACCGTGTCCTTGGTGAAGGCCAGGCCGCCACTCGGCGGCACGCCGCGGAACACGCGCTGCGCCGAGGCGAAACTCTCTTCCGCGTTCTGTCCCGCGTCGCAGAAGTAGCGGAACACCTCGATGAAGTCGGCGCCTTCGCGTGCCATGGCAATCGCTTCGGTACGCAGGCTGATGCGCTTGAGGCGCTCGATGTCGATGCTGCCGGTGATCTGCTCGGCAAACGTCGCCAGCCCTTCCTGGGTGGCCGTCACCCGCGGCGACGACAACGCCAGGCTGGGCAACACCGGTTGTTCGCGGCCGTTCAATGCGGTCAGCGAATGCACCAGCGCTTCGTGGTGGAACAGCTGCGCGCGGTCGTAGGCGCTGAAGCGGGCACTGGTGCGCAGTCGAATACGGGTCGGGCCGGCAGCCGCCTTGGACACCAGCTCCGGATCCAGCTGTACCTGGATGATGCGCGATTCGAAGAACGCATCCAGGTCGTTCTGCAACTGCAGTTGCAGGGCGATGGCCGAGACCGGTACCTGCTCTTCCGGTGCCAGCAGTTCGTGGTCCAGTTCTGCGGCAATCTGGATGAAGTGGCGTGCCGCGTCGCGCGTGCTCGGGCCATTGCCCGGCAGTGGCTGCTCGGGGGCACCGAACAGCTGCACCGAACAGGTATCGACGGCGGCAGTGCCCAGCCCTTCCAGCAGCTGCGCGGCCAGGTCCCAGCTCTGCGCCGACTGCTGCACATAGTGGCCCAGCGGGTGGCTGTCATCGCAGTCGGCAGCGATCGCGGCCAGGGCGCGGCGCTCTTCGCTGAAGTCCAGCCGAGGGTAATCCACCTTCGGCAGCACCGGCTGGCCGCGCGCCACGCTGTCCAGGAACGGTACCTGCACCGTGGCCGGCCAGCTGGTCAGCCCCAGCAGGCGGATGCCTCCCACGGCCTCGACCAGGCGCGCATCGAGCGCTGCATGGTGGGCCACCTCACGGTCCAGCGTCGCGGTCGGTTCCATGCGCGGACTATAGCGCCCTGCCATGTCCGGCGCTGCGCGCCGCCGCCCGAGCGTTGGCTCGGGCGCTACAGGGTGTCCCGGGATGCATCTCTTGTAGAGCCGAGCCCACGCTCGGCTGCACTGTCAGCGCCTACGCGGCTTTCCGGCCGGGCGGAACTGCTGGCCTTTGCCCTTCTTGCCGCCACGTTCCTGCGCGGTCTCGGCCTGGCGCACCGCCAGCTTGGCGGCAGCGGCGGCCACTTCTTCCTTCAGCTTGAAATAGTTCAGCAGCCGGCTCTCTTCGATCTCGCCAGCGTCGATCGCTGCGCGGACAGCACAGCCCGGTTCCTGCTGGTGCTTGCAGTCGTTGAAACGGCACTGCGTGGCCAGCGCTTCGATGTCGGCGAAGCCACCTTCGGACAGCGTTTCTTCGCCGGTCGGTTTCAGCTCGCGCATGCCGGGGGTGTCGATCAGGCAGGCGCCGGTCGGAAGCGGCATCAACGCGCGATGGGTGGTGGTGTGGCGGCCGCGCGAATCGTTGGCACGCACCGCGTTGGTCTTCATCCGCTGCTCGCCGAGCAGGGTGTTGGTCAGCGTGGATTTGCCGGCACCGGAGGAGCCCACCAGCACCACCGTGCGGCCCGGGCCCAGCCACGGTTGCAGCACCGCCACACTGTCGGCATCCAGGCCGTTGATCGCATGCAACGCGATGCCCTGCATCTCCAGTTCTTCCAGCACCGCCAGCGCATCCTCGCTGTACTCGGTCTGGTCGGCCTTGGTCAGCACCACCACCGGTTCGGCGCCGCCACCGCCGACCAGCAGTAGGTAGCGCTCGATGCGGCGCGGATTGAAGTCGGCATCCAGGCCACAAACGATGAACACCGTATCGATGTTCGCTGCGATCACCTGCTGGTGGTAGTGCTCGCCCGCCGCGCCACGCTTGATCGCGGTGCGACGCGGCAGCAGCGCAACGATGCGGATGCCGTCCAGCAGCACCCAGTCGCCCACTGCAGGCCGCTCGTGGCTGGGGAAGCGCGGGCGCTGCCATTCCGGCAGTGACTCCGCTTTGATCGCCGCATCCGGGCCATCGGCCACCACGTAATGGGTCCGGTGCTGCTCGATCACCCGCGCCGGGCGGGCCTGCGGGTGCGCGGCCATCATGGCCTGCCAGTCGGCCTGCTGCGCCGGGCCCGGCCAGGGCCAGCCGATGGTCTGCAGGGCGATGAAATCGGGGGTCTGGGTCATCGCCGCCATTCTACCTGTGACGGCCCCCGGCCAGCCCAGCAATGGCAGGCGCGGAGCCGTTGCCATGCACTGCAGCAATTCCGGTAGGATGGAATCCCCATGCCTTTTGACGGCCCAGCCCCCATGTCCACCCTTTCGCCCAAGCCCCTGGCCATCCGCGAGCGCCTTTCCGAAGTGCGCTACGAAATCCGCGGAGAACTGGCCCGGCGAGCGCGGGAGCTGGAGGCGCAGGGCCGCAAGCTGATCAAGCTCAACATCGGCAACCCGGGCAACTTCGGTTTCCGCGCACCCGAGCATCTGCAGCGCGCAATCGCCGACGACATGGGCCGCACCGACCCGTACACCCACCAGCAGGGCCTGCCGGTGGCGCGTGAAGCCATCGCCGATTACTACGCCCGCCGCGGCGCACCGGATGCACACCCGGACCGCGTGTTCGTCGGCAACGGTGTCAGCGAGCTGATCGACCTGTCGCTGCGCGCACTGCTCAATCCGGGCGATGAGGTGCTGGTGCCGTCGCCGGACTACCCACTGTGGTCGGCCTCCACCATCCTCAACGATGGCCGACCGGTGTACTACCGCTGCGCCGCCGAGAACGGCTTCCAGCCGGACCCGAGCGAGATCGAGACGCTGGTGTCCTCGCGCACCCGCGCCATCGTGCTGATCAACCCGAACAACCCCAGCGGCGCCAGCTACCCGCGCGAACTGCTGGAGCGCGTGGTCGAGATCGCACGCCGCCACAACCTGCTGCTGCTGGTCGATGAGATCTACGACCAGATCCTGTACGACGATGCGGTGTTCCAACCGGTCGCGCCGCTGGCCGGCGACCATCCGTGCCTGACCTTCAGCGGCCTGAGCAAGGTGCACCGTGCCTGCGGCTGGCGCGTGGGCTGGGCCCATCTCAGCGGCGACGACGCGCGCCTGGGCGACTTCCGCGCCGCGCTGGACCTGCTGGGCGCGCTGCGCCTGTGCGCCAACGTGCCGGGCCAGTACGCCATCGAGGCCGCAGTGAACGGCCCGGACACCATCTCCGAACTGTGCACCCCGGGTGGCCGCCTGTATGAAACCCGCCGTGCGGTGATCGACGCCTGCGAAGCCAGCGAGCACCTGTCGCTGGTCGCGCCAGCCGGTGCGCTGTATGCGTTCCCGGCCGTGGTCGGTGCCGCTGCCAAGAGCTTTGACGACCACACCTTCGCGCTGGACCTGATGAACAACGAAGGCGTGCTGGTGGTACCGGGTTCCAGCTTCAACGTGCCCTACCGCCACCATTTCCGCGTGACCCTGTTGCCGGAAGCCTCGGTGATGCGCGATGTGTTCGCCCGCATCGACCGCGTGCTGGCCCGGCGTGCCGAGGACGCGACCAAGGTCGTGCCGCTGAAGCCGCGCCGTTCGGTGGCCTGAGCGGTGGCGCTGTCCTACCTGGCGCTGGGCGACTCGTACACCGTCGGAGAAGCCGTTGCTGTCGAAGGCCGCTGGCCGCACCAGCTGGCCGCCGCCCTGCGTGCGCAGGATGTGGCGCTGGCCGACCCGCAGACCATCGCCACCACCGGCTGGACCACCGACGAGCTGGACGCCGGCATCGATGCGGCTGCACCCCAGGGCCCGTTCGATTTCGTCAGCCTGCTGATCGGCGTCAACAACCAGTACCGCGGCCGGCCGCTGGACGAGTACCGCGTACAGTTCCAGGCCCTGCTGCAGCGGGCGATCGGCTTTGCCGGGGGCCGCCCCGGGCGCGTGCTGGTGCTGTCCTTCCCCGACTGGGGCGCGACGCCGTTCGGTGCCGGCAGCGGCCGCGACCTGGCCACCATCGAGATCGAGACCGACGAGTTCAACGCAGCTGCCGAGGTGATCAGCACCCAGCAGGGCGTGGCCTTCGTCGACATCACCGACATCAGCCGTGACCAGGGCGGCAACCCGGCAATGATCGCCGAAGACGGCCTGCACCCGTCGGCGCGGATGTACGCATTGTGGAGCGCGCGCGCGCTGCCGGTCGCCGCACGCCTGCTCGGTGGAACGGACTGATACGATGGATGGTACGCCACGGAACGGCCCGCCGCTGCCCTGCACACCGCTGACCGCCCCGCAGGCCCGCGCGATCGCCGAAGCGTTCCGCCCGGCACGGGCCTGGGGCAGCCGTCGCGACTACTACTACACCCGCGGCAAGCTCGGCAGCGACCCGTTGTATGACGGCGTGCTGCAGCATCTGCGCGACGACGGGCAGCCGGTGCTGGACCTGGGCTGCGGGTTGGGGCTGTTCGCCCATGTGCTGCGCCAGCGCGGCGGCACCCACCCCTACCTCGGCGTGGACGTGGATGCCAGCAAGATCACCCGTGCCCAGCGTGCCGCCACCGGCCTGCACGCTGTGCGCTTCGACTGCCTGGACGTGCAGGCGCCACTGCCGGCGCAGCCCGGACACGTCCTGTTGCTGGATGTGTTGCAGTACCTGGACGCGGGCCCACAACTGGCACTGCTGCGTGCGGCCAGCGCGCGGGTGGCCGCCGGTGGCCGCCTGCTGCTGCGCACGCCACTGGCCACCGGCGATGGTCGCGACCGCACCACGCGGGTGGCGGACCGGTTGGCCTGGCTGGTCGGCTGGATGGGCACGCGGCCGCGCCACTACCCCGACCCGCACGTGCTGCAAGCGACACTGGCCGAGGCCGGATTGCAGGTGACGGCGCCGCGTCCCCTGCATGGGCGCACGCCATTCAACAGCTGGTTGCTGGTGGCCCAACGCCCCGCGCTGTAGAGCTGCGCTGCGACCTTTTTCCGGTGCTGCGCACCGCCGCCCGAGCATCGGCTCGGGCGCTACAGTAGCGCCCCCCTTGTAGAGCCGAGCCCATGCCCGGCTGCTCTACATCACCAGGGCCGGCGCTACGGGACCGGCAGCCGCGCTTTCAGCCCGCGCTCGTCCAGTGCCTGCAGCACGCCCTCGATGATCGCCAGGTTGTGGCCGTGGGCGGCCCCCTCATGCAGCAGCACGATGGCCCCCGGTCGCAGATCCGGCAGCAGGCGGTCGAGCACCCCCTGCGCCGTGCAACCGATGCCGTCGAAGCCGCGCGCGCTCCAGCCGACCCGGACCAGGCCCAGCCGCTGCAGCACCGGCGCCACGAACGGATTGGTCATGCCCACCACCGAGCGGTACCAGCGCACCGGGCGACCGCTTACCGCCTGCAGCGCGTGCTGGCAGCCCTCGATCTCGGCGCGCATCGCCGCCGGGCCCAGCCGCCAGAAGCGCGCCTGCGGATGGCTGTGGCTGTGGTTGCCCAGGTCGTGGCCGCGGCGCAGGATCTCCTGCACCAGTTCCGGCTGCGCCAGCGCGCGCTCGCCCACCAGGAAAAAGGTGGCATGGGCCTGGTGGCGGTCCAGCAGGTCGAGCACGGCACGGGTTTCCGGGCCAGGACCGTCATCAATGGTCAACCAGACGCTGTTGCCGGCATCCGGCAACCGGCTCAGCACCGGCGCATAGAAGCGACTGTTGGGCAGGAACACCGGCACCAAAAACAGTGCGTGGCTGGCCACCATCAGCGGCCCCCCCCAGTGCCAGCCCGCCAGGGCCCAGACCAGGATCACCAGCAGCTGCGACGCCACCAGCCAGGGCAGCCAGCGCCAGGGCCGGGTCGGAATGCGATGCAATGTTCCTGCGTTGCTCATCCCCCATGATGCCATGAGGGGTAGAATCGATGGTTCGAATTCCCGGAACCCCGACGTCCATGTCCCTCGATCCCGCCCTGCGTTCGCGCATCGAATCCATCCTCAACGCCAACCGCGTCGTGCTGTTCATGAAGGGCCAGCCGTCGATGCCGCAGTGCGGTTTCTCGGCCAAGGCCGTGGGCGCCCTGCAGGACCTGGGTGTCGAGTTCGCCCACGTCAACGTGCTGGCCGACCAGGAAATCCGTGAAGGCATCAAGGCCTATGGCGACTGGCCGACCATCCCGCAGCTGTACATCGACGGCGAACTGGTCGGCGGCAGCGACATCGTGCTGCAGATGGCCGCCAGCGGCGAGCTGAGCAGCGTGCTGGGCCTGGCTGCGCCGGACCGTACCCCGCCGAGCATCACCGTCACCCCGGCCGCCGTGGAAATGCTCAAGGGCGCGCTGGCCGATGCCCCGGGCGCGGCCCTGCAGCTGTCCATCGACGCCGGTTTCCAGCCGAACTTCCAGCTGGCCCCGCACGACGAAGGCGCCATCGCTGCCGAGTCCAATGGCCTGCGCGTGCAGTTCGACCTGGCCAGTGCCCGTCGCGCCAACGGCATCACCATCGACTGGGTGGACGACATCCGCGGCAAGGGCCTGACCATCGACAACCCGAATGCGCCCAAGCCGGTGCAGGAAATCAGCGTGCGCGATGCCGACGACCTGGTGCGTGCCGGCAACATCACCCTGGTCGACGTGCGCCCCGCCGACGAACGTGAGATCGCCGCCGTCGGCGTGCCGTTCAAGACCTTCGACGGCAACGGCCGTGCCGCGCTGGAAGCCCTGCCGAAGGACACTGCACTGGCCTTCATGTGCCACCACGGTGGCCGCAGCGCGCAGGCCGCCGAGCAGTTCCGCGCCCTGGGTTTCACCAAGGTGTTCAACGTGACCGGCGGCATCAACGCCTGGTCGGAAGACGTCGACAACGGCGTGCCGAAGTACTGATTGACGGCGCGGGGTCAGCGCCCTTTCCTGCGGAAAGCGGATCTGGCCCCCGAAAAAAGAGGATGGAGGGGATTAAGTCGTTTATGCCACAAACGACTTAATCCCCTCCGTCCCCTTTTTTCAGCCGGCGAAACCGCCTTCGGCCAGGTAGTCCAGTTCCTCCGGCGAGGGAATGCGCCCCAGCACTGCGTTGCGGTGCGGGAAACGGCCGAAGCGGCGGATGATGTCGCGGTGCAGCTCGGCGTACTGCAGGTATTCCTTGTCGCCCAGCACATCGAACATCGCCACCGAACGGTCCTGGTCCAACGGGTCCTCGGAGTGCTCGAACGGCAGGTAGATGAAGGCGCGCAGCTTCGGCACCAGCTGCAGGTCCAGGCCTTCCTCGATGGCGCGCATGGCGTAGTGCCGGGCCAGGCCATCGGTGGCATAGGAATGGGCAGTACCGCGGAAGCAGTTGCGCGGGAACTGGTCCAGCAGCAGCATCAGCGCCAGTGCGCCCTCGGCACTGCCCAGCCAGTGTTCACGCCCACGCGAAGCGGCGGCGAAATGCTCATCCAGGAACAACTGGCGGAACTGCGCGTCGAACGCATCGTCGCGGGCGAACCACTTCGCAGGGCCCGCTTCTTTCCAGAAATCCACCACTTGCGCGGCAACGTCCATCACCTACTCCCCAGGGCCGGCGCGCCGCGCCAGGCCATCATCATCATTCATCGAAGCGCAGGTGGCGGACCGACTTGCCGTTGCGCCGGATAAGCTTAAGCGCCTCGATACCGATCTGGATATGGTTTTCCACGAACTGGGAGCTGACCTTGGCATCGGAAGCCTCGGTCTTGACCCCGTCGGGGATCATCGGCTGGTCCGAGACCAGCAGCAGCGCGCCACTGGGAATGTGGTTGGCGAAACCGGCCGCGAACACGGTGGCGGTTTCCATGTCGATGGCCATGCAGCGCATCGCCCGCAGCCGCTCCTTGAAGGCCTCGTCGTGCTCCCAGACCCGGCGGTTGGTGGTGTAGACGGTGCCGGTCCAGTAGTCGTGGCCGAGGTCGCGGATCATGGTCGAGACTGCACGCTGCAGCGCAAACGCCGGCAAGGCTGGCACTTCCGGCGGCAGGTAGTCGCCCGACGTACCTTCGCCGCGGATCGCCGCGATCGGCAGCACCAGGTCACCCAGCTGGTTCTTGCGCTTGAGGCCACCGCACTTGCCCAGGAACAGTACCGCCTTGGGCATCACTGCCGACAGCAGGTCCATGATGATCGCGGCATTGGGGCTGCCCATGCCGAAGTTGATCATGGTGATGCCGTCGATGGTGGCACTGGCCATCGGCCGGTCCAGGCCGATGATGGGCGCACCGGTCAGCTCGGAAAAGGTGTGCAGGTAGCCGCCGAAGTTGGTCAGCAGGATGTGCTGGCCGAACTGGTCCAGCGGCACGCCGGTGTAGCGCGGCAGCCAGTTGTCGACGATTTCCTGCTTGCTCTTCATGGGCGGTCCGGTACGGCGTGGGGGCCGCCATTGTAGGCGTGCACGGGCCAACCCACACCTGGGCCGGCAACGAAGAAGGGCGGCCCTGCGGCCGCCCTCCTGGTTTCCCTGCAGTCACCGGCGGCTTAGAAGCGCACCGACCAGCGCAGGTTGGCACTGTGGTCACGGCTTTCGTCGCCATACTGGCCGCTATAGCCCAGCTCCAGCTGCTGGCGTGCGGTCAACCATGCCGACAGCCCCAGTTCGGCCACCACCGTCCTGTCAGCCATCGGGGCACCGCTGACCACGAAGCTGTCGCTGCCGGTGGCAAAGGCGAAGCGGGCCGCCGGGTCGCGATCCCCGCTGGCATGGCGGTACCCGACGCCACCGCGCAGGTGCAGCCAGCTGTCCTGCTGGAACGAAGCCTTCAGGCCCTTGTCAAAACGCAGGCCGGCCGTGGCCACGGTGGTACGCAGATCGTCCACCTCACCCTGCAGTGCAGCCGCACCGCCGCGCTCGTTGACGCGCTTCATGTCCACTTCCACACGTGCGAGCTGCAGGTAAGGTTCCAGCCCCGCCTCGCGGCCGCCGAAGCGATAGCTTGCCTCGACGAACGCCTGGCGGGTGCGGCCGTCATAGCGTGCCGCCAGCGTATCGCTGTAACCGGAGAAGGCCAGCTCACGGGTGCTCTTCACCTCATGCTCGCTCCAGGCCAGGCCACCCCGCAGGCCGAAGGCGCCCCAGTCGTGACTGGCATAGGCCCCCAGGTGCGTATTGTCGACCTTGGCACGCGCACGGCGTCCTTCCTGCTGCTTGGCATCGGTACGGCCGGTACCGGCCAGCATGCCCACCTGCCAGCCGTTGATCTCGCGGTCCACGCCTGCCAGCAGGCCGCTGCTGTTGGCTTCGGTGCGTGCGGTGTTGCCATTGCCGTCCAGCGTGGTGCTGCCACCGATGGCCTGTACCCAGACCCCCGCGGCGGCGTCGCCGTCTGCTCCCGGCGCGCGTACACCGACGCGGCGCGACAGTGCGGCATCACGCACGTAGCGGCTGCCCTCGACCAGGGCCATCGCGGTGGCCGCATGCAGCTCGCCGCTGAGGCCGTCCAGTGCAGCGCCTACCTGTTGAGGGAACAGCAGGGTCAGTGGGCGCGGCAGGCCCTGGTTGACCGCCAGCCGGTCGGCCACAATGGCCACCGCGCGCTGGTTGTCGGTACTGGCGGCACTGGCGAGCGGATTGCCACGGGTGACTTCAATGCGCGCGCCACCGGTGCCATAGGACAGCCCGAATTCCAGGAACGGCGAGAACGCACTGAAGTCGGTGGTGGCGAACTGGCCACGGATTCCGCCGTCGGCACGGATGAAGTTGAACTGCTCACCCAGGTAATAGGTGCCCGCTTCCGGCAGGGCGATCAGGGTGCCGCCCAGGGTGGCGGTACCGGTGACGCGCAACTGGTCACTGTGCCCGCCCGGGGCCAGCTCGGCCTGGTACACACCGGTGGCGGTCTGCACGTAGTCGCCGTTGATGGTCAGCGTGCCGATCGAGTTGCCCGGTGCAACGATACCGGCCACGGTGGTATCGCCCAGCTGGCCGATGCCCTTCAGTGTGCCGTTGCGGCCAACGAGGGTGTGACCACCGGTCTGCGTGCCGTTGAACGACAGCACGCCACCGTTGACGGTCAGGTCGGAGCCTGCGAGTAACCCGCCTGCATTCACACGGCTGTTGCCCAGGTTGGTCAACGCGCTGTTTTCCAGCCTTCCGTTCAATTCGAACGTCCCCTGCGCGGCCACCGAGGTCTGGGCGCCGCGCTGCACGCCGTCGAAGATGACCACGCCACCGTTGACGTTCAGGTCGGAGCCATCCAGCACACCGCGTGCGTTGATGTGGCTGGAGCCCCCCTGGCTGTTCAGCGCAGTGTTCTTCAACGTGCCATTGAGCAGGAAGCTGCCGCCGGCCACGTCCACCGCTCCGGTGAGCGTATTGACACCATCCAGTTCGAGCACGCCCTCGCGCACCAGCGCACCGTTGAAGCTGTTGTCGCCGCTCAAGCGCAGCCAGCCGATGCCGCTCTTGGTCAGCTTGCCGGGGCCGCCGATGTCGTTGGTCCAGTTGTCCCAGGCATCGCCTTCCCACACTTTCAGGCCACCGGCACGCTGGTTCATCACCACGTCGGTGTCGACGCGCAGCGAACCGTAACCCTCGATGGCCTTGGCCAGGTTCAACAGGCCCCAACCGTAGATGTCGTCGATGCCGGGCGCGCCCAGATCGGTGGTCGTGGTCAGCAGCACATCGCGCACCTGAGCGCTGTCCAGATAGGGGAAGCGTTCAAACAGCAGGCCCAGCGCGCCGGTGACGTGGGGCGCGGCCATGGAGGTTCCACTCAGCAGCGCATAGCCATAGGTAGGCACGCGCTGCTGGATGTCCAGGCTGACGTTGCCGTTGGCGTCGATGCCGACGCTGCCGGCCAGGCTGGAATCATCACCATAGGCGGTCGATACGATGTCCGAACCCGGTGCGGCAAGGCACCAGTTGGCACTCAGGCCGCACTTGTTGGAACGATTGCTCAGGGTCAGATTGGTACCGACGTTGACCACGCTCAACCAGTACGGCTCGATGTCGGCGAATGCGCGCGGCAGCGTGGCGTAGAGGCCGGCGATGGGGCTCTGCGCAGGCGCCGGAATGACCGAACTGGTATTGCCGGCCGCCCACACCTGGATCATCCCGCGCGCACGCGATCCGTCGGCAAAGGTGTTCAGGTACTGGCGGTCGTCCGGGTCGTTGTAGATCGCGTCCATGTCCGTCGCTGTCGTCGGTTCCGTGACCAGGCCCCAGCTATGGTTGATGGCACGCACGCCCTGCGCGTTCATCTGGGCATACAGGTCCTGGAAGGCGCTGACTTTCGGGCCGATCGCGCCCAGTGTCACGACCGAGTAGCCAGTCGCCGTGCGCTGCCACTCGCGGATGCTGTCGGAGAACAGCCGGCCAACGGTCAGGTCCGAACCGAAGGACACACCGTGCATGCCGCTTCCGTCCCGGTTCGCCGCGATGGTGCCAGCAACGTGCGTGCCATGGATCTCGAACTGCATCCCCGGCTGCACATAGGGGCCCGACTCGATGATCCTGCGGATGTTGTCGGGCACGTTGGCGTTGTACCCGACATAGCTGATCTGGACGTCATCGCCATCACTGGCGAAGCAGGCCGCCGGCCCACGCACTGCGGTGGTGTTGGTGCAGCGCGTGCCGTCAGCCATCAGATCGGCGATGCGGATGCTGCGGTTGTCCTTGCCGGCGAATTCCGGATGGTCCAGACCCGTGCCACTGTCGAATACGCCCAGGCGGATGCCCGCACCGGTCAGCCCGCGCGCATAGGCCACGTCGGCATTGATCGCAGCCAGGCCCCAGTCGAGTTCGAATTCACTGGTACGCCAGCTCGCTGCGTCGCCGGGCTTGCCCATGACCGGCTTCGCGGAAGCACCGGCGCTGGGAGCCAGCGCCGCCACCGGAATCGCTACCGAGGGAGCGATCATCGCGGGAGCGGAGGCGCTCACCCCGCTTTGCGCGGCGAACGCCGACTGCAGGCTGCGCTGCAGCTGGTAACGGGCCAGGGCGTCGTCACTGTCCTGGGCCAGGACCGGTAGTGCGGTGGCCACCAGCAAGGAACCGACAATGGCCGACGCCAGCGGCGAGGGCAGGAAGGAACGGCGCGAAACGGTCGAACGGCGGAGCTTTGCAGCAGTCATCGGTTGCGTCCTTGATTCCATGAAAGGTACGGGCCCGGCTCCGTCGTTGGAGCAGGTGCGTAAGCTGGTGATACAGGTCAGCGCAAGACGTAATCAGCCCATCGCTTCATCCAACGTTAATATTTCCTTCACAAATCCTCCATCAGAAAATTCCTACCCCCCCCCACGCCCCTGTCCAAGGTCACTTGGCAAGCCACATCGGCCCCGGCTAGCGTCCGTGGATTCATGTTTCTGGTGAGGGGAACTGCATGGCATCGACGTTGTTGCGCACCGGGGTGGCACTGGCGCTGCTTTCATTGAGCACGGCACCGGCGGTGGGCGCCTCGCGCTTCGTCGCCGATCCCTACCCCAGCACCTACCAGGCACACCCCGATGCACCGGTGCTGATCCAGAACGCGACCGTGCTGACCGGCACCGGCCAGCGCCTGGACAACGCCGACGTGCTGCTGCGCGAGGGCCGCATCGTTGCCGTCGGCCGCCAGTTGCAGGCCGATGCTGGTGTCACCCGCATCGATGCGCAGGGCAAGTGGGTCACACCGGGCCTGATCGACGTGCACTCGCACCTGGGCGTGTACCCCAGCCCGGGCGTCGGCGCGCACAGCGACGGCAACGAGATGACCGCGCCGGTCACCGCCAACGTCTGGGCCGAACACTCGGTGTGGCCGCAGGACCCGGGTTTCGCCACCGCACTGGCCGGCGGCGTGACCAGCATGCAGGTGCTGCCGGGCTCGGCCAACCTGGTCGGTGGTCGTGGTGTGACCCTGAAGAACGTCCCCGCCATCACCTACCAGGCGATGAAGTTCCCCGGCGCGCCGTGGGGGCTGAAAATGGCCTGCGGCGAGAACCCGAAGCGGGTCTACGGCGGAGGCAAGGGCGTCGCTCCGGCCACGCGGATGGGCAACGTTGCCGGTTACCGCGCCGCCTTCATCGATGCCGCCGACTACATCGCCAAGAACAAACCGAAGCCGGCCAAGCGCAAGGGCTGGTTCGGCAGCGACAAGGGCGACAGCGCCGGTGATGCTGGCGGCAAGCGCGATCTCAAGCTGGACACGCTGGCCGGTGCGATCGAGGGCGACATCCGCGTGCATATCCATTGCTACCGCGCCGACGAGATGGCCACCATGCTCGACCTGGCCAAGGAATTCGGCTTCAAGGTGGCCGCCTTCCACCACGGCGTGGAGGCCTACAAGCTGGCCGACCGGCTGGCCGCCGACGGCGTCTGCGGCGCGCTGTGGGCCGACTGGTGGGGCTTCAAGATGGAAGCCTTCGACGGTATTCCGGAGAACATCGCATTGGTCGATCGGCCGAAGAACAGCTGCGCCATCGTCCATTCCGACTCCCCCGAAGGCATCCAGCGCCTGAACCAGGAAGCGGCCAAGGTGATTGCCGCCGCGCGCCGCGCACGCATGCCGGAGATCCCCCCCGAACACGCCATCACCTGGATGACCGCCAACGCCGCCAGGGCGCTGGGGATTGAAGGCCAGACCGGCACCCTGGAGGCCGGCAAGATGGCCGACGTGGTGGTGTGGAACGGCAACCCCTTCAGCTCGTACGCGCTGGCCGAGCAGGTCTTCATCGACGGCCGCCGCCTGTACGACCGCAGCGCACCTGCGGCCACGCCACGTTCCGACTTCCAGCTTGGCCAGGAGGTGCACTGATGCGCGCGTTGAACAAGCGTCGCCGGGCATGGCTCGGCGCTACGGTCATGGTGCTGGCCTGCCTCTCCGCATCCGCGCAGGCGCAGGACCTGCTGGTGCGCAACGCGACCGTGCATACGGCCAGCACGCGCGGCAGCCTGCAGCACGCCGATGTGCTGGTGCAGGGCGGGATCATCCGCGCAGTCGGCAGCGGGCTGTCCGCCCCGGCCGGCGCCAGCGTGGTCGAGGCCGATGGCCGCCCGCTGACACCGGCGCTGTTCGGGGGCATCACCGAGATCGGCATCGAAGAGGTCTCCGGTGAAGCGAGCACGGTCGACAGCACGTTGAAGATCGGCGAACAACCGTTGCGCCCCGAGTTCGATGTCACCCTGGCGTACAACCCGGCCTCGGTGCTGATCCCGGTGGCACGCCTGGACGGCATCGGCTTCACCGCCCTGGGGGCGGCCACCGGTGGCGGCTTCGTTGCAGGCCAGGGTGGCGTGATGCGGCTGGACGGCAGCGCCGATCCCCTCGGGCCGCGCGCGCTGTTCCTGCGCCTGGGGTCGGCCGTAGTGGAGCTGACCGGGCAGTCGCGTGCAGCGCAATGGATGCTGCTGCAGCAGATGGTGGACGAGGCGCGTGGCCAGGTTGCCGCGGACTCACCGCACGCGCTGCTGACGCCGGCCGGGCGCCGCACGCTCAGCCGCTACCTGGCCGGGCACGGCCGCATCGTGGTGGAGGTGGACCGCGCGGCGGACATTCGCCAGCTGCTGCGCTGGGCCGCCCGCGAAAAGGTGAAGATCGCCATCGCCGGTGGCAGCGAAGCCTGGCAGCTCGCGCCGGAGCTGGCCGCCGCACAGGTACCGGTTTTCGTCGATGTGTTGTCCAACCTGCCGGCCAGCTTCGACCAGATCGGCGCCACGCTGGAAAATGCGGCACGCCTGCAACGTTCCGGCGTGGCGGTCTCGTTCGTGCAGCGTGGCGACGCCTCGCACAACGCCCGCAAGATGCGCCAGCTGGCCGGCAATGCCGTGGCCAACGGTTTGCCCTGGGCCGACGGCCTGGCCGGCCTGACCCGGGTGCCGGCGCAGGCGTTCGGCGTGGCCGACCAGATCGGCAGCATCGAGCCGGGCAAGCGTGCCGACCTGGTGCTGTGGGAGGGCGACCCGCTGGACGTGGCGCACTATGCCGAACAGGTCTGGCTGGGCGGCCGGGCGATGCCGATGCGCTCGCGCCAGACCGAACTGCGCGACCGCTACCTGCAGCGCAACGCGCAGCCCTGACCTCCAGTTATTCAAGGAAACCTGCATGGCCACCCTGCGCTGGTACTTCGACTTCGTCTCGCCCTATTCCTACCTGCACTGGCAGAAGCTGAAGCAGCTACCCCAGTTCGCACAGATCCAGACCGTGCCGATCGCCTTCGGTGCCGTGCTGCATCACCTGGGCAACCTCGGGCCGGCCGAGATTCCGGCCAAGCGCCGCTTCATGTACCGCCAGCTGCTGTGGACTGCGCAGGCCGAAGGAACACGGCTGCGGTTCCCGCCGGGCCACCCGTTCAACCCGTTGTCTGCCCTGCGGCTGTGCCTGGCCGCCGGTGGCAGCGTGCAGGCGGTGGACGTGCTGTTCGACTGGATCTGGCGCGACGGCAATGCCGCCGATAGCGCCGAGGCCCTGCGCGAACCGGCTGCGCGGCTGGGGATCGAGGATGTCGCCAGCGCCATCGCGGCCCCCGCGGTCAAGGAGCAGCTGCGGAGGAACACCGAGGCCGCCATTGCTGCCGGCGTGTTCGGCGTACCAACCCTGGCCATCGATGACGAACTGTTCTGGGGCAACGACGCCCATCCGTTGATGGCCGCCGTGCTGGCCGATCCCGCCCTGCTGCAGCAGCCCGAATGGCAGCGCCTGGCCGAACTTCCGGTGGCCGTGCAGCGCAGTCGCTGAACAGGGCCTGGCGCGTTTCCCTCGCGCGCCACGCCAGAATTTGAGATAGATTTCACGTTTCCGAACCTACAACCGCCCTGGAGGGGGAGCCGCGGATGCGCATCGGAATCGTCGTCGACTCGGCCTGCGACCTGCCGCAGGACTTCATTGCCGAGCACAACATCGTGCTGCTGCCGATCACCGTCCGCATCGGCGAAGCCGTGCTGGCTGATCATCGCGATGAGCAGGCCACGCTGAGTTTCCTGCATGCACACGTGGCCGAGCACGGTGCCGAGGCGGAGACCATCCCCTTCAGTGTCAACCAGATCCGCGACCTGTTCCTGCAGCAGCTGGTGATCGATTACGACCACGTGTTCTGCATGACCATCACCAAGACCCGCAGCCCGATCCACGACAATGCGCTGCAGGCCAGCTTCGCCATCCTCAACGACTACAAGCCGGTGCGGCAGGCGGCGGGCTACAACTCGCCGTTCGCGCTGCGCGTGCTCGATACCCAGAACCTGTTCGCCGCGCAGGCGGTGACTGCGGTGGAGGCGGTTCGCCTGCGTGACAGTGGCGCCAGCGTGCAGCAGATCCGCGAGCGGCTGGAAGAACTGGCCGGCAATGTGCACGGCTACATGATCACCCGCGACCTGTACTACATGCGCGCGCGTGCACGACACAAGGGTGACCGCAGCGTCGGCCTGCTCAGCGCCGCACTGGGCAGCGCGCTGGACATCAAGCCGGTGCTGCACGGCTACCGTGGCCAGACCGGGCCGGTGGCCAAGATCAAGGGCTTCGACAGTGCCGTGCAGAAGCTGTTCGCGGTGGTCAGCCAGCGCGTGCGTGCCGGGCTGATGACGCCGACGGTATGCGTCAGCTACGGCGGTGAGCTGGATGAGCTGCGCAGCCTGCCCGGCTACGCACAGATGAAGGAGGTCTGCGCCGGCCATGGCGTGACCGTGTACGAATCGGTGATGAGCCTGACCGGCATGGTCAATGTCGGCAAGGGCGCGGTCACGGTGGGTTTCGCCGATGGGCCACATCGGTTTGAATGAAGGCCGACCGTGGCTGGAATCTGCACATCGATTCCACCACGGTTGTGCCAGCCTTGCCGCACTTCAAGGAGAACTTCATGCCTGCGCAGTACCACATCAGCCTGCCCGACCCGTCCAAGGCCCGCGGCAACGACCCTGACCTGTCCTTCCATTCGCAGGGCGCCGCCGGTTTCGCCGAAGAGCTGCAGGACGCCCTGCGCAGCGGCACGCTGTTCGAGCGCTGGAAAGCCAAGCAACCCGACCCGGATGCGGTGGAACCGCAGTGGGGCGTGACCGATCCGGACGCCACCGTGACCGGCGAGCAGAAGGACCTGCGCATCAACCTGGTCGCCACCACCCGTATCGACAGTGACGTGTTCAAGCAGCGCCTGCGCCTGCTGGCCGGCCACCACTGGGAACTGCGCGACGTGCGTTGAGGCCACGCCGTGGTAGTGCCGGCCGCTGGCCGGCAACCGAGGTGATGCCGGCCAGCGGCCGGCACTACCCAGTGCGATGTCCCTGGACGGGCGGCACGCCATGGGCTGGTCCGCTCAACAGTCCATGGTGCCGTGCGCGTTGCCCTCGTCATCCAGCACGCGCGCATGCAGGACCACCCGGTTGCGGCCGGCACGCTTTGCGGCATACAGGCCGGCATCGGCATCGGCCAGCAGCTGGTCGGCACTGGCCAGCGCCGGTGGGTGCAGGTAGCCCACGCCGACGCTGATGCTGACCGGGCCTTCCGGCAATGGCAGCGCTTCGACCGCTTCGCGCAGGCGCTCGGCCAGCGCCAGCACGCCCGACAGTGGGCTTCCAGGCACAATGACAGCGAATTCTTCACCGCCATAACGCGCAACGCTGTCACTGCCGCGACCTGCGACGCCCTTCAGCACCCCGGCCACCGCCTGCAGGCAACGATCACCGGCCGGATGGCCGTGCCGGTCGTTGAAGGCCTTGAAGTGGTCGATATCCACCAGCAGCAGGCCCAGCTCGGTGCCGCTGCGCCGCGCGCGATTCCACTCGGAGGTCAGCCGCGCGTCGAACTCGCGGCGATTGGCCACGCCGGTGAGGCCATCCTGCCGCGCCAGTTGATCCAGCGCCGCCTGACGCTCCAGCAGATCGGTCTGCAGCAGGACGCTGCGCAGGCCGAAACCAAGGGTGGCTACGACGAAGCCCGCGACGGCCAACGGCCGCGCATGATCGACCACCAGCGTGCCGACCACCAGCAGCAGCAACGGCAGGATGATCGGACCGGCGGCTTGCACCGTCCTCGCCAGCCGCGGGTGTGCCGTGGTGCCTGTGTCCGGCGCCGTGTCCAGCGCCATGCAGGCGATCAGCAGAAAAGGTACGTCGATCAGCAGGTCGTTGAACGCACCGAATGCATCATCGGAGGTGTAGTGGTTGATGTAGTAGGCCACCAGCAGATAGGCCAGTGCGTACAGCGCCAGTGCACGGAAGAACCTGCGCCGTTCGGGCACGTCGCCGGCCAGCCATCGCACCACGGCGAACGCGGCGATACACAGGTTCTGGATGTCGAACATGCGCTGCATGTTGGACATGGCATGGGCGTCGACCTCGACACGGGCGGCGAACGATGCGGTGTGCACGAAGAACAGCACACCCAGCAGCGCCGCCATCGCCGCGTCGATCAGGCTGATGCTCGGGCGCTCGCGGCGTGCCCGGGCCAGGATGAACACCAGCGGCACGCCATACAGCACGTACAACAACAGGCTGACGCGTGGGGTGAAGTCAGCCCGGCCGGCACCCAGCGCATCCACCATGTTGAACGTCATGCCACCGGCCCACAGCAGCAGTGCCATCGCGGTAGAACGCCAGCCCAGAGCGGCGCGGTCACGTTGCGCCCGCAGCAGGCACGCGGCGGCGGCCAGCAGCGGTGCGCCGGTCAGGAACAGGAAAGAACCCACGCCCGCCGGGCTCGGCCAGAACGCCACGGCCAGCCCATGGCAGAGCACGTACAGCAGCGCCAGCACTACCGGCATGCATCCCCCCGATCCGCAAGGCCGTCTGAGCGCACGATAGCGCGCCGGCACGCCACAGCGGCGTGATCCACTGCGGCAAAACGGCACTCCGCGTGCATCACCATGGTAGTGCCGGCCGCTGGCCGGCAATCCCAGGGAATTGCAGGGCTGCGGATTGCCGGCCAGCGGCCGGCACTACCGGAAAGCCCTCAGGCGTGCAGCGCGTGGGGGTGATGGACCGGCACGCCACAGCGGCGTGATCCACTGCGGCGAAACGACGCTCCGCGTGCATCGCCAGGGTCGTGCCGGCCGCTGGCCGGCATCCGTGGGAATCACGCGGCGGCAGGTTGCCGGCCAGCGGCCGGCACTACCGGAAAGGCCTCAGGCGTGGAGCGCGTGGGGGTGATGGACCGGCACGCCACAGCGGCGTGATCCACTGCGGCAAAACGACACTCCGCGTGCATCACCATGGTAGTGCCGGCCGCTGGCCGGCAATCCCAGGGAATTGCAGGGCTGCGGATTGCCGGCCAGCGGCCGGCACTACCGGAAAGCCCTCAGGCGTGCAGGGCGCGGGCGTGGTGGGCGACGTGCTCGCCGATGAAGCTGGCGATGAAATAGTAGCTGTGGTCGTAGCCCGGCTGCAGGCGCAGGGTCAGCGGATGGCCGGCTGCGGCGCAGGCCTGCTGCAGGCGCTGCGGCTGCAGCTGGGTCTGCAGGAACTCGTCCGCCTCGCCCTGGTCGACCAGCAACGGCAGGCGCTCGCTGGCCGTCGCCAGCAACGCACACGCGTCCCACTGCGCCCAGTCGGCTGGGTTGTCGCCCAGATAAGCCGTGAACGCCTTCTGCCCCCACGGTACGTGGCTGGGCGCGACGATCGGCGAGAACGCCGACACACTGCGGTAGCGCCCCGGGTTGCGCAGCGCGATCACCAGCGCACCATGGCCGCCCATCGAATGGCCGCTGATCGCGCGTGCATCGGTCACCGCGAAGTTCGCCTCGATCAGCGCCGGCAGTTCCTGCGCCACATAGTCATGCATGCGGTAGTGCTTCGCCCACGGTGCACGGGTGGCGTTGAGGTAGAACCCCGCCCCCTTGCCCAGGTCATAGCCCTCGGCATCGGCCACGTCATCACCGCGCGGGCCGGTATCCGGCGCGACGATGATTACGCCGTGCTCGGCTGCATAGCGCTGCGCACCGGCCTTGGTGATGAAATTCTGCTCGGTGCAGGTCAGCCCGCTCAGCCAATACAGCACCGGCAGCTTCTGCGTTTCCGCCTGCGGCGGCAGGTACACGGCGAACTGCATGTCGCAGCCCAGCGTGGTCGAATGATGGCGGTAGACGTCCTGCCAGCCGCCGAAACTGGCGCGGTGTTCAATGCGTTCCATGGTGCTCTCCTGCGCGGCGCGTCAGCGCACGCGTGCTTCTGGTAGATGCCGACCTTGGTCGGCTTATCCACGCCCGGCGTGGACGCCTTGGTTGATCAGTTCATCCAGCTGTGCCAGCAGGCGCAGCAACGATTCGACGCCAGGCTGGCCGTCCAGGTTGCGGTACGCCGCGACCGCCACGTCACTGCGCGGTGGCCATTGGCCATCGGCGCGGGCTTCGTGCAGGCGCGGCAGGAACACCTGCGCCAGCCAGTGCTCGAACGGCATTTCATCAATGCCGAAGGGTGAGTCCACTGCGCGCGGCGGACCCACGACGCCTTCGACCCAACCCAGCACGCGCAACGCCTGCTCGATCGGATCAACCAGGGCCGCGCGCGGATCTTCCGCACGCGGCCTGCGCAAGGCATCGAACCAGCCCACGCTGCGGCTCAGTAATGGACCACCGAACGGATCGACTTGCCTTCATGCATGAGGTCGAAGGCGTCGTTGATCCTGTCCAGGTCCATGGTGTGGGTGACGAACGGGGCCAGTTCGATGTCGCCCTTCATCGCGTCCTCGACCATGCCCGGCAGCTGGCTGCGGCCCTTCACGCCACCGAAGGCAGTGCCCATCCACTTGCGGCCGGTCACCAGCTGAAACGGGCGGGTGGAGATCTCCTGCCCGGCACCGGCCACGCCGATCACCACGCTCTGGCCCCAGCCACGGTGCGCGCATTCCAGCGCCGCGCGCATCACGTTGACGTTGCCGATGCACTCGAAGCTGTGATCCACACCCCAGGTGGTCATTTCCACGATGACCTGCTGGATCGGCTTGTCGAAGTCCTTCGGGTTGATGCAGTCGGTGGCGCCGAATTCGCGCGCCAGTTCGAACTTGGACGGATTGGTGTCCACCGCGATGATGCGGCCGGCCTTGGCCTGGCGCGCACCCTGGATCACCGCCAGGCCGATGCCACCCAGGCCGAACACCGCCACGCTGTCGCCTTCCTGCACCTTGGCGGTGTTGTGCACCGCGCCGATGCCAGTGGTGACGCCACAGCCGAGCAGGCAGACGTGCTCCGGGTTGGCGTCCGGGTTGATCTTCGCCAGCGAGACTTCGGCCACAACGGTGTACTCGCTGAAGGTCGAGCAGCCCATGTAGTGGTACAGCGGCTCGCCGTTGTAGCTGAAGCGGCTGGTGCCATCGGGCATCACGCCCTTGCCCTGGGTGGCACGCACCGATACGCACAGGTTGGTCTTGCCGCTCTTGCAGAACAGGCACTCGCCGCACTCGGCGGTATACAGCGGAATCACGTGGTCGCCCGGCTTGACGCTGGTCACGCCCTCGCCCACTTCCACCACGATGCCGGCGCCTTCATGGCCCAGCACCACCGGGAACAGGCCTTCCGGGTCATCACCGGACAGGGTGAACGCATCGGTGTGGCAGACACCGGTATGGGTGATCTTCACCAGCACTTCGCCCTTCTTCGGCGGGGCGACGTCGATCTCGACGATCTGCAGCGGCTGGCCGGGACCAAAGGCGACGGCGGCACGTGACTTCATGATGGCTTCTCCAGGATCAGGCGGAAATGGGATACAGCGTGAGCGGCGCGACGTCGCGCCGTCGTTATTTCAGGTACGAGCGGATCAACGCGCTCATGTCGCGCACGCGTTCGGCGCGTTGTTCGTCGGAGGCGGCGGGCTGGCCGAATTCCTCGCGCAGATGGGCCTCCATCACCTCGGACATCAGGCCGTTGACCGCGCCACGGATGGCGGCGATCTGCTGCAGCACCGGCCCGCAGTCGGCGCCGGCTTCCAGCGCGCGGTCCAGCGCATCGCACTGGCCGCGGATGCGGCGCACGCGGGCCAGGACCTTCTTCTTCTCTTCGGGGGAGTGCGGCATGGCGGGCCAGCTCGGAACTATACTGGGGGATAGTATATACGCAAAAAGCAGAAGGGTTGACGCAATAGGCTGCTTGGCAGCTCTACGCCGGGTGCCTGCAGAAACCAGATGCAGCCACCGCACTGTCCTAGATGCACGTCATCCGCCGCGAGCTGGCCCAGCTGCCGCCGGCCCATGCCATCTGGTCGTTCGATGATAGGTAGCTGGAGCACGACCGATGGCGGCGCTCCGGCCTACCGGGTTCAGGCCTCCTCGCGCACGTAAGCGAACGACTCGTCCAACCGCTCGAAGCCGATCACATCAGCGACGATGGCCTGTGCGTCGTCTTCGCTGATGTTTCCTTCTTCAATATCGTCAACGCGGGCGAACAACCGCTGCAACGCCGCGAACTGGTCGCCGCGCAGGAACGACTGGTGGCTCTGCAGCCAGCGCTGCAGATTGCCGGCCAGCTCGCCATGCGACAGCAGCGTATACGGCGCTTGGTAGTCGGCAACGGCTTCGACCATCTTGCGGAACAGGAAATCCTGGTAGTTGGCGGCCAGCACATCGGCACGATCATCGTCATGCCACACGAGCACGACGGGCGGCTCGGCAGAATCGGGCGCGTTGCTCCAGAAGCAGTAGCTGTCGCCGCCGCCGGTCCGCGCGAACGGCAGCAGCTGCAGGTCGGAACGCAGGGGATTGTAGTGGTCCTCGGCGGTCAGCTCCTGCCACGCTTCGAGCAGCTCATCGTGTTCCAGTGGTTCGTATTCCTGCGCGTACAGCAGCACCGGCGGATCCGCCTGCAGCGTCGGGAACACCACCTCGGACCAATCCGGATGCGGACTGCCCCAGCTCAATCGGCCTGCTGTCTGCAACTGCTTGAACAAAGGGGGGAAGGCCTGCCCGGTGGCCTGTTCGATGTCAGAGAGTGCGCTCATGGAAGTCCTTGTCGATAGAGGTCGCCCAGCTTGCCCGAATCCTCGCAGGAGATGAACCGGCAGCAACAGGTGGCGGGACTAGACTGCAACCACCGGATGCAGGAAATCACTGCCATGAACGCCACTGCCCGCAACTTCATCATCAACATCGACGTGCCCGACCTGGCCGCCGCCGAAACGTTCTACCTGGCCGCGTTTGGATTGCGCATCGGTCGTCGGCTCGGCCCCGGCGCGGTGGAACTGCTCGGTGGACCCACGCCACTGTACCTACTGCAGAACGACGCCGGCAGCGCCGCCACCGAAGACGGCGACGTGCGTGACTACGAGCGCCACTGGACCCCGCTGCACCTGGACTGGGTGGTGGAGGACATCGACGCCGCGTTGATGCGTGCGGTCGCGGCCGGGGCGATGCTCGAGCAACCGGTGCGCGAGCGCCGCTGGGGCCGTATCGCCGTGCTGGCCGATCCGTTCGGGCACGGCTTCTGCCTGATCCAGTTCAGTGGCGAAGGCTACGACGCGCTGGTCGAATGAATTGCCGTCTGCATTGCGGGCGCCAATCCACGCATGGCGCGGATCTACTGGTCTGGTCCTGGTGGACGCCATCCGGTAGATGCCGACCGTTGGTCGGCACTCCTGCAGCACCTCACTCCCGCAACATATCCACGAACGCACGCAACGCACCGGGCATCTGCCGTTGCTTCGGGTAGTACAGCGCAAACCCGGCGAACGGTTCGCTCCAGTCTTCCAGCACCGCCACCATCTGCCCCGATTCGATGTACGGCCGCGCGGTGTCTTCCAGCACGTAGGCCAGGCCGATGCCATCAAGCACCGCGCCGACCACGGTGCCCTGCTCGCTCAGCGTCAGCCGTCCGGGCACGTCGATTTCCAGCGCCTGCCCACCGCGCTCGAACTGCCACTTGTACAGATGCCCGCTGGCAAAGCGGAAGCGGATGCATTCATGCGCGGCCAGGTCGCGCGGATGCAGCGGCGCCGGATGCCGCCGCAGGTAATCCGGCGAGCCGACGATCAGCCCGCGCAGCGGTGGCCCCATCGGCACCGCCACCATGTCCTCGGGCACGAACTCGTGCAGGCGCACGCCCGCGTCGTAGCCCTCGGCGACGATATCGACCAGCCCATCATTTTCGGTCAGCTCCACCCGCACGTCGGGATGAGCGTGCAGGAAGCGCGCCAGCCGAGGCCGCAGCTGGGTCGCCACCGCCGCGCGGGTGGCGTTGATGCGCAGCAGGCCGGCCGGGGCGGCGCGGAAGTGGTTCATTTCTTCC
This sequence comes from Stenotrophomonas sp. T8, assembly GCF_051853085.1. Lineage (NCBI taxonomy): Bacteria > Pseudomonadati > Pseudomonadota > Gammaproteobacteria > Lysobacterales > Lysobacteraceae > Stenotrophomonas > Stenotrophomonas sp. T8. Next base: position 3,349,525 of record NZ_CP195329.1, read on the forward strand.
AACGCGTCATGCACCTGCCCCAGCGCCGGCTGCAAGCGCTCCAGCAGGCGCTGCCCGGCCTCGGTCAGGGCCACGCTGCGCGTGGTGCGGTGGAACAGGCCCACGCCCAGTCGTTCTTCCAGCGCGCGGATCGCATAGCTCACCGCCGAGGTCGACAGCGCCAGCTCGGCGCCAGCGCGGCGGAAGCTGCGGTGGCGGGCAACCGCCGCGAACGCGGCCAGGTGGGAAAGGTTGTCAGTGGCCATGATTGTGCAGTTTCACTTGATGAATCATGCCGATATCCACGCTTCTTGCCATTGGGAACGCGGCGTATTGTAAAGCGCCTTTCGATAAACCCTGCCAAGGATTCCCCATGTCCCTCGCCCGTGGTTACGCCGCCCATTCCCATACTGCTCCGCTGGTCCCCTATGAGTTCGAACGCCGTGCGGTCGGTCCCGACGATGTGCGCATCGAGATCCTCTACAGCGGCATCTGCCACTCCGACCTGCACCAGGCCCGCGATGACTGGGGTGGCTCGATCTACCCGATGGTGCCGGGCCACGAGATCATCGGCCGCGTCACCGAGGTCGGCAGCAACGTCACCCGCTTCAAGGTCGGCGACCACGCCGGCGTGGGTTGCATGGTCGACTCCTGCCGCCACTGCGACGCCTGCCAGCACGACCTGGAGCAGTACTGCGCCGAGGGCGCGACCTGGACCTACAACGGCCGTGAACGCGAAAGCGGCGCACCGACCTACGGCGGCTATTCCGACCACGTGGTGGTAGAGCAGCGCTTCGTGGTGAAGGTCTCCGACACCCTCGACCTGAAGGCGGCCGCACCGCTGCTGTGCGCCGGCATTACCACGTGGTCGCCGCTGCGCCATTGGAAGGTCGGCCCGGGCCAGAAGGTCGGCGTGATCGGCCTCGGCGGCCTCGGCCACATGGGCGTGAAGTTCGCCAAGGCGCTCGGTGCGCACGTGGTGATGATCACCACCACCCCGGAAAAGGGCGCCGATGCCAAGCGCCTGGGCGCCGATGAGGTGCTGGTCTCGCGCGATGCGGCGCAGATGAAGGCGCACGCCGGCAGCTTCGACTTCCTGCTCAATACCATCCCGGTCAGCCATGACACCAATCCGTACATGGGCCTGCTCAAGCGCGAAGCCACCATGTGTCTGGTGGGCGTGCTGACCGAACTGGACCCGCCGTTGACCGGCGGCAGCGTGATCTTCGGCCGCAAGCACCTGACCGGCTCGGCGATCGGCGGCATGGCCGAAACCCAGGAAATGATGGACTTCTGTGCCGAGCACGGCATCGTCAGCGATGTGGAGATGATCGACATCAGGAACGTCAACGAAGCCTGGGAGCGCATGGCGAAGAACGATGTGCGCTACCGCTTCGTGATCGACATGGCGACGTTGAAGAACGCGGCCTGAGCCAAGGCAGATGTGGAAATGAAAAACCCCGGCAATGCCGGGGTTTTTCTTCTGGTAGTGCCGGCCGCTGGCCGGCAACCCCGCATGACGGTCAGTACGCGAACTCGCGGAACACCGGATCGACGTCACCATGCCAGCGGCCATGGAACAGCGCCAGCTTGCGCTCGGCCGGGGTCAGGCCGGATTCGACGATCTCCTGCAGTACGTCCAGGAACTTGCTCTCGTCCTGGCCATCGGCATTGCGCGCCGCACGGCGCTTGAGGCCTTCCACGGAAATCCTGACCGCTTCCCGGGCCAGGTCGCGCACCGTGCCGTTGCGGAACGGCAGGTTCATTGCATGCTTCGGCACGCCGTCACGCAGCGCATGGCGCTCGGCCAGGGTGAAGTCACGCACCAGGTCCCAGGCAGCGTCCAGCGCAGTGTCGTCGTACAGCAGGCCCACCCAGAACGCCGGCAGCGCACACAGGCGGCTCCACGGGCCACCATCGGCGCCGCGCATTTCCAGGTACTTCTTCAGGCGCACTTCCGGAAACGCGGTGGTCATGTGGTCCGACCAGTCGCGCAGGGTCGGCAACGCGCCCGGCAGCACCGGCAGCTTGCCCTGCATGAAGTCGCGGAAACTCTGCCCGCTGGCGTCGTGGTAGGTGCCGTCGCGATAGGAGAAGTACATCGGCACGTCGAGCAGGTAATCGACATAGCGCTCGTAGCCGAATCCATCCTCGAACACGAAGTCGAGCATGCCGGTGCGGTCGGCGTCGGTGTCGGTCCAGATGTGCGAGCGATAGCTCAGGTAGCCGTTCGGCTTGCCTTCGGTGAACGGCGAATCGGCGAACAGCGCGGTGGCGATCGGCTGCAGCGCCAGGGACACGCGGAACTTCTTCACCATGTCCGCTTCGGTGGCGTAGTCCAGGTTCACCTGCACCGTGCAGGTACGGGTCATCATGTCCAGGCCCAGCGAACCGACCTTGGGCATGTACGCGCGCATGATCTTGTAGCGGCCCTTCGGCATCCACGGCATTTCATCGCGCTTCCACTTCGGCTGGAAGCCCATGCCGAGGAAGCCCAGCTGCAGTTCGCCGGCCACCTGCGCCACTTCGTTGAGGTGGGTGCCGGTCTCCACGCAGGTCTGGTGGATGGTCTCCAGCGCCGCACCTGACAGCTCCAGCTGGCCGGCCGGTTCCAGCGTCACCGAGGCCCCATCGCGCAGCAGGGCGATGGTGCAGCCATTCTCCTGTACCGGCTCCCAGCCGAAGCGGACCAGGCCGTTGAGCAGTGCTTCGATGCCGCGCTCCCCCTCGAAGGTCGGCGGTCGCAGGTCATCCAGGCGGAAACCGAACTTCTCGTGCTCGGTGCCGATGCGCCACTGCGCGCGGGGCTTCTCGCCGGAGGCGATCACCTCCACCAGCTGCGAGCGGTCGGTAATGGGGGTATCGGCGACGTGGCTGGGGCTCGACAAGGGGAAGGCTCGCTGGACGGTGGCGGGGGATGTGGGGCTCGCGGCCTTCCATCGCAAGGGCGCACTATAGCGTGGCACCTCGTTGCGTCATGCGACGGTGACGGGTTTCAGCATCCTACCGACGCCCTCTTGACCCTCGTACACTCAACGTCATGAGCCGCCATTCACGACACCCCGAACTGCACCGCTCCGAGCGCGTCGGCTGGCTGCGTGCCGCCGTGCTGGGCGCCAATGATGGCATCGTCTCGGTGGCCGGCCTGGTGGTCGGCGTGGCCGCCGGCGGCGCCTCCGCTACCACCATCCTCGCCACCGGCGTGGCCGGCACCGTGGCCGGCGCGATGTCGATGGCCGCCGGCGAGTACGTCTCGGTACAGACCCAGGCCGACACCGAGGACGCAGACCTGGCAATGGAAAGGCGCGAGCTGCGCGAAAATCCGCACAGCGAGCTGGAGGAGCTGGCTTCGATCTACCGCCACCGCGGCCTGGAGCCTGCGCTGGCACGGCAGGTGGCCGAACAGCTCACCGCCCATGATGCGCTGGGTGCCCACGCCCGCGACGAACTGGGCATCACCGATACCCTGCGCGCCCGCCCGCTGCAGGCAGCGCTGGCCTCGGCCGGTGCGTTCACCTGCGGCGCGGTGCTGCCTGTGCTGACCGCCCTGCTCGCACCGGTCGACAGGGTCGCACTGATGACCACGGCCAGTACCCTGCTCGGCCTGTGCCTGACCGGCGCAGTGGCGGCCAGGGCCGGCGGCGCACCGCCGGTTCGCGGCGCGATCCGGGTGATGTTCTGGGGCGCATTGGCGATGGCCGCGGCGGCCGGCGTCGGTCGCCTGTTCGGTGCCCACGTGTCATGACCGCCATGCTGCCACCGGCCACCGCACTGCTGGCCGAGATGGCCAGCCTGGCCGGCTGCGCACGCGCCGAAGGTTATGCGTGCATCACCGCTCGGCGCGAACATGGCGCCAGCTCGGTGGAGATTCCACAACCGCAGTTCGCGATCCTGCTGGAAGGCCGCAAGCAGGTGCGTACCGCGCACCAGTCGCTGGAGTTCATCCCCGGCGACATCCTGCTGCTGACCCAGCGCTGCCGCATCGATGTGGTCAACACCCCCGACCCACGCAGTGGCCGCTACCTCAGCGCCATCGTGCCGCTGTGTGCCGAAGTGCTGGCGGCCGCACGTACGCTGTGGAGCGGGGAGCTTCCCGCCGCCGGTCATGCGATGGCGCGACTGCCGTTGATCGATCATGGCGTGGTGCTGCGCCAGTGGCGGCAATCACTGCAGGACGGCCGTTACAGCGAAGCGCGGCTGGCCCTGGCCTCGTTGGTACTGACCCTGTGCCGGCAGGGCCACGGCAACCTGCTGCTGCCGCAGGCGCCGAGCCTGGGCGAACAGATCCGCGACCGCATCGCCGCCGAACCGGCTCGCGACTGGCAATCGCGTGATGTGGAAGCGCTGTTCGCGCTGAGCGGCGCGACCCTGCGCCGTCGGCTCGCCGCCGAGGACACCAGCCTGCGCCAGCTGCTCACCGAGGCCCGGCTGGCGCATGGCATGCAGTTGCTCTACACCACCGACCTGCCGCTGAAGACCGTGGCCGCACGCGCGGGCTACCGGTCTGCGGCCAGTTTCAGCAAGCGCTTCGCCGAGCAGTACGGGCTGGCTCCCACAGACATTTGAGGGGGTTCGGCAGGGCTTGCAGCCCTGCACCTGCAGACGCGACGGCAACAGCCGAAGCAACAGCAACAGCGTGCATTCCGTGAGGTGGCGGGACGGTGTCGGAGTGCGGGGACGCCGCAAGTACGTCCCTGTAGGCTTGGCAGCCGCATCCATGCGGCTGACACCCCGCACTCCGACACCGCCCCACCTCTGACAGATCGTCGCGGCTGTTGGTAGGTGTCGACCTTGGTCGACACATCTGTCAGACATCGAAATCGATCTGACCCCAAGAGAATTTCCAACAGATCACGGAAAACTGTCGAAGGCGGGGTGGGTCCGGTTGCGGGAGTGTCCGCGGCATGGATGCCGCGGCCAAGCCCCCATGGACGGGTTTACGGCGTCTCCCGCAACCGGACCCACCCCGCCATCCCACGGATAGCCCGCTGTTGCTGTTGCTGTTGCTGTTGCTGTTGCTTCGGCCGTTGCTCTGGCTCGTAGCGGGTGCAGGGCGCAGCCCTGCAGACAACACCCCCTTCCCTGAGCATTCCACGCAGTGGTTTGAGCGCCGTGCGCACGCCAGTCACGGCACGCTAGGCCAACGGAACCCCCGTCATCCACCGAGAACCCTCATGACCCTGCGCCACCTTCCCCTGCGCACCGCCCTGCTGCTGGCCCTGTCCGCCCTGCCACTGGCCGCGCTGGCCGAAGCCACCTCGCCCGCGCCCACCCAGCAGGTGCCCGGCGTCTACCACCAGCGCGTCGGTGCGCTGCAGGTCACCGCCCTGTTCGACGGCGTGGTCGCGCTGGGCCGGCAGGAAGTGGTCGACGTGCCGCCGACACTGGTCAGCCGCCTGTTGGAAGGCCGCTACGTGCCCGAAGACAAGAAGGGCCTGCAGACCGCGATCAACGCCTTCCTCGTGCGCCAGGGCAACCACCTGACCCTGGTCGATACCGGCACCGCGCAGTGCTTCGGCCCCGGCCTGGGCCAGGTGCTGGGCAACCTGCGCGCCTCCGGCGTGGACCCGGCCGAGGTGGACGAGGTGCTGCTGACCCACGCCCATCCGGACCACCTGTGCGGGGTGCTCGATGCGCAGGGCAAGCCGGCCTACCCGAATGCCACCGTGTGGCTGTCCAGGGCCGATGCCGACTACTGGCTCAATCCGGCCAGCGAGGCTTCTGCGCCGAAGGGTGTGCGCTTCGCCTTCCCGCTGGCACGCAACGCGGTGGCGCCGTACCAGGCCAGTGGCCACCTGCGCACGTTCAACCCCGGCGATGCCCTGCCCGGCGGCGCGGTGGCAATGGACACCCATGGCCACACCCCCGGCCACGTCTCCTACCGGTTCGACAGCCAGGGCCAGTCACTGCTGGTGTGGGGCGACGTGCTGCACTTCCATGCGGTGCAGTTCGCGCACCCCGAGGCCGCGTTCGAGGCCGATTCGGACCGCAAGGCGGCCATCGCCAGCCGTCGCGGGCTGCTGCAGCAGGCCACCGCCAACGGCTGGTGGGTGGCCGGTGCGCACCTGCCGTTCCCCGGCCTGGGCCACGTCCGCAGTGAAGGCCAGGCCTATGCGTGGGTCCCGGCGGAGTATTCGCCGTTGAAATGACCTCGTGTAGCGCCGAGCCCATGCTCGGCTACCACGCGCAGCGTGCCGGGATTCCGCAGCCGAGCGTAGGCTCGGCTCTACAGGAAGGCAGGGAAGGCCTTATTCCAGCCCCAGCCAGCCGCCGATCACGGCGCGGGCTTCGTCCACGCCGGTACGGTCTTCGCCGGAGAACACCTGCACGCTGACGCTGTCACCGTAGGCCGATTGCAGCTCCTTGCGCACCTTCTGCAGGGACTGCATCTGCTGGCTGCGGCTGAGCTTGTCGGCCTTGGTCAGCAGGGCGTGCGCCGGCAGGCCGCGCTGCACGGCATAGGACAGCATCTGCCGGTCGTAGTCCTTCAGCGGATGACGGATGTCCATCACCACCACCAGCCCCTTCAGGGCCTCGCGGGTGCGGAAGTACTTGTCGATGAAGGCCTGCCAGTGCGCCTGCAGGTCCAGCGGCACCTTGGCGTAGCCGTAACCGGGCAGGTCGACCAGATGCGCCTCCGGGGTGACCTGGAAGAACACCAGCTGCTGGGTACGGCCGGGGGTCTTGGAGACACGCGCCAGGGCGTTCTGGCGGGTCAGCGCGTTGAGCGCACTGGACTTGCCGGCGTTGGAGCGGCCGGCGAAGGCCACTTCGGCCCCTTCGTCGGGCGGCAGCTGCCGCACGTTATGGGCCGAAAGGTGGTAACGGGCGCGTTCGATGAGCAATGACATGTGCCTAGGATCGCATGTTGCGGCGCCGCGCGCCCGTGCCGGCGGCCTTTGCGGGCATTTTGCTGCACTGCTGCGTTGACCGTGCGCGGAAACGGCGTTGATAATCCGAACGATGCCGGCGGCCACCGCCCGGCCCGGTCCATACGGAGCTTCAGCATGCGCCACGCTCGCGTTCTTGCCGTATCCGCCCTTGCCACTGCTGTAGTCGTTGCCGCTGCTGCGTTCGCGCAGACCACGTTGACCCCGCTGCCCGACAATGGGCCGATCAACACCGCCTCGCTGGAGGTGGATTTCAGCAAGACCCACTGGGGCGATGCCAAGGCCGGCCAGGCCAAGGCCTCGGCCTGCGCGGCCTGTCATGGCGTCGACGGCAATTCCACGGTGGACATGTATCCGTCCATTGCCGGCCAGAGCGAGCGCTACGTGGCCCAGCAGATGGCCCTGATCGCCAATGGCCAGCGCAGTTCCGGCGCGGCAGTGGCGATGGTGCCGTTCGTGCAGAACCTCACCCCGCAGGACATGCGTGATATCGGCGCCTACTTCGCCACGCAGAAAGCCAACGCCGGCATCGCCGATGACACGGCGGTGACCGAGGGCCCGTACAAAGGCATGAAGTTCTACGAGATCGGCCAGCAGCTGTACCGCGGCGGCGATGCCAAGCGTGGCCTGCCGGCCTGCATGGCCTGCCATGGCCCCAGCGGTGCCGGCAATCCCGGTCCGGCCTATCCGCACCTCGGTGGGCAGCACGCCAGCTATGTCGCGCGCCGCCTGCAGGAGTACCAGGCCGGCCAGACCAACGAGACCGACAAGGCGCACTTCCAGATCATGGCCACGGTCGCGCAGAAGCTCAGCGAGCAGGAGGTGCAGGCGCTGTCGAGCTACCTGCAGGGCCTGCACAACAAGGCCGACGATGTGGCCGGCGCGGCCACGCCAACACAACCGGCTGCCGCCCCCTGACCACCACTGGTCGGCCCGGGCCGCGACGACGGCCCACGGCTGCGGTATGTTTCCTTCACGCCGGCGGCTGCGCCGGCGTTGCTTTTTTCAACGGAGATGCGTGTCGATGAGGTTGATTTCCCGCCTGCTGTTGTCCGTGCTGGTGCTGCTGCCGCTGGCAGCCTGCGCCGCCACCCCCGCCAATGCCCCGCTGGTCGAGGGCAAAGACTACGAGCGCATCGCCCAGCCGGGCCCGTTCCAGCCGCTGGCCGGCAAGATCGAGGTGGTCGAAGTCTTCGGCTACACCTGCCCGCACTGCGCCCATTTCGAACCGCAGCTGGAAGCCTGGGCGGCCAAGCTGCCGGCCGACGTGCGCTTCACCCCGGTCCCGGCGGCCTTCGGCGGTGCCTGGGATGCCTGGGCCCTGGCCTACTACGCCGCCGATGAAGTCGGCGTGGCCAAGCGCAGCCATGCCGCCGTGTTCAAGGCCCTGCACGAGCAGGGGTCGCTGCCGATGCAGAACGTCTCGGCCGATGAGCTCGCCACCTTCTACAAGGCCTACGGCGTGACCCCGGACCGCTACATCCAGGCCCTGCGCGGCGATGCCGTGCAGAAGAAGGTCGACGCCGCGCGCGCGTTCGCCCAGCGCACCAAGATCCCGGGCACCCCGGCCCTGATCATCAACGGCCAATACCTGGTGCGCGGCGAGAGCTTCGACGACCAGCTGCGCATTGCCTCGGCGCTGATCGCGCAGGCGCGCGCCGCCCGCGGCCGCTGAACCAACACCCACCACCGACACGGCGTTGTCGCCGCCGCATGTCATCATTTCCCCTTGGCCGGCGCTTGCCGCCGGCCCCACCTTTCCAGATGCTGGAGACGTTTCCATGAAGATCCGTTACGCCCTCGCCCTCGCAGCGCTGCTGCCGATCCTGGCCGCCTGCAAGGCCGACGACGGCAGCACCAACACCACCGCGGCCCCGGCCGAACCGGCAGCCACCCCGGCAGCCACCACCGAACCGGCTGCTGCGCCGGCAGCGGGCAGCGAAGGCGCCGCGCCGGCTGCCGCTGAAGGCGAGAAGGCCCCGGCCGAAGCGGCGCCGGCCGCCGCACCGGCCCCGACCACCGCCGCACTGACCGGCCCGGCTCCGGTGGAAGGTGCCGACTACCAGGTGATCCCGAACGGCCAGCCGTTCCAGCCGGCCGCCGGCAAGATCGAAGTGACCGAGATCTTCGGCTACGTCTGCCCGGCCTGCGCCGCGTTCCAGCCGCTGGTCGGCCCATGGAAGGCCGGCCTGCCCAGCGACGTGAACTTCGTCTACGTGCCGGCCATGTTCGGCGGCACCTGGGATGACTACGCCCGTGCCTTCTACGCCGCGCAGACCCTGGGCGTGCAGGAGAAGACCCACGAAGCGCTGTACGCCGCCATCCACTCGCAGAAGACCCTGAAGGGCGAGCGCGGCCGTGACTCGGTAGAAGACATCGCCAAGTTCTACGCCGCCTACGGCGTTGATCCGAAGCAGTTCGCGGCCACCATGGGCAGCTTCGCGGTGAATGCCAAGACCAACTCGGCCAAGCAGTTCGCCCAGCGCAGCCAGATCAGCGGCACCCCGTCGATCATCGTCAACGGCAAGTACCTGGTGAAGGGCAAGAGCTTCCCGGACATGCTGCGCATCGCCGACCACCTGATCGCCCGCGAACGCGGTGCGGCCCAGGCTCACTGATCCAAGAGAAGCATTTCCCGGCCGTGAATTCCCCCCGTACACGGACCCTGCGCTTGCTGACGGCCAACATCCAGGCCGGCTCAAGTACCCGCCGTTACAGCGACTATGTGACCCGCAGCTGGTCACATGCGTTGCCGGCGGGTCGCAAGCGCAGCAGCCTGGACGCGATCGCCACCCTGGCGCGCGAACATGACATCGTCGGCCTGCAGGAGGCCGACCCGGGCAGCCTGCGCTCGGGCTTCACCAACCAGACCCATTACCTGGCCCAGCGCGCCGGCTTCAACTACTGGAGCCACCAGCCGAACCGGCGCATGGGCGGGGTCGCGTCCAGCGCCAATGGCCTGCTGAGCAAGCTCGAACCGGTGGAAGTGCAGGACCACGCCCTGCCCGGCCGCATCGGCGGGCGCGGCGTGCTGCTGGCCAAGTTCGGCGACGGTACCGACGGCCTGGCGGTGGCGGTGGCGCATCTGTCATTGGGCGCGGGATCGCGGATGTCGCAGCTGGGCTTCATCGCCGAGCTGCTGTCCGACCACCCCAACGCGGTGCTGATGGGCGACTTCAACTGCCTGGCAGAACGCCCGGAAATGCAGGTGCTGTACCAGAAGACCCGGCTGCAGCCGCCCGGCTGCATCGTGCCGACCTTCCCCAGCTGGCGCCCCGACCGCGCCATCGACCACATCCTGGTCAGCAGTGGCCTGCAGACCCGCACCGTGGAAGCCATACCGGCCGCGTTTTCCGATCACCTCGCCCTGGCGATGCAGATCGACGTCCCGGCCGACGCCCTGCGCTGAACGCTCCCGGTAGGTGCCAACCTTGGTTGGCACGCCGCTCTGCTGGGTGCGGACCGTAGGTCCGCACGCTCTCCGGCGCTACCCTGCCTGCACCACCGGCACCTTCAATCGCCGCGCCGTCATCGTGCTGCCCACCGAGGCCAGCACCGTGCAACCGATCGCCAGCCACTGCAATCCATGCAGGTGCTCGTGCAGCAGCAGCATCGCCCACAGCGCGGCCACCGCCGGCTCCATGCTGATCAGGATGCCGAAGGTTTCCTTTGGCAGGCGCTTGAGCGCCATCATCTCCAGCGACATCGGGATCGCACTGGACACCAGCGCCACCAGCAGGCCGGCCGCCAGGATCTTCGGATCGAGCAGCGCGGCACCGGCATGCGCCACGCCCACCGGCACCACCACCAGCGAAGCCGCCAGCAGCCCCAGCGACACCGAATGCCCAGCGTGCAGGTGGCCGGCACGCTTGCCGAACACGATGTACAGGCCCCAGCACGCCGCTGCGCCCATCGCATACAGCACGCCTGCCGGATCCAGTGCCGGCCCGCCGCCGATCGGCAGCAGCAGCAACAGCCCCACCGCCGCGCACCCCACCCAGACGAAATCGATGGGGCGTCGTGATGACAGCATCGCTACCGTCAGCGGCCCGGTAAATTCGATGGCCACCGCAATGCCGAAGGGAATCGTGCGCAGGGCCATGTAGAACAGCAGGTTCATCAGGCCCAGGGTGAGCCCGTAGCGCAGGAGGGTGATGGCATCCACGCGGCGGGTCTTCCAGCGCCAAGGCCGCCAGAACAGCAGCAGCAACAGCGCCGAGAAGCCCACGCGCAGCGCACTGGTGCCCTGTGCGCCGATCAGCGGGAACAGGTGTTTGGCGTAGGAGGTGCCGATGGCCAACGAGGTGACCGAGCCGAGCACCGCCAGCGCCGGCAACATCGGCGCAAGTCGTGAGGTCTGCATGGGCAAAGTCTATTGCGCCGGCGCCGAGCACTTGGCTCAATTGACAGCCTGTTCGTGCAACTTCTGCTCGCCATGGCCACCGCCCCCGTGCTCGACAGCTTCGACCGCGCCATCCTCGACCTGCTGCAGCGGGACAACACCCTGCCGCAGCGCGAGATCGCCGAGGCCGTGCACCTGTCCACCCCGGCCGTGCAGCGACGCATCAAGCGGCTGCAGGACAGCGGCGTGATCGCGGCCAATGTGGCGGTGATCGATGCCGCAAAGATCGGCCGGCCGCTGACCATCATCGTCGAGGTGCGCGTGGTCAGCGAACTGCGTGAACGCGTGGCGCCGTTCAAGCGCCGCGTGCAGGACGACCCGGCCGTGCAGCAGTGCTACTCGATCACCGGCGATGGCGATTTCCTGCTGCTGCTTTCGGCCGCGTCGATGGAGGAGTACGAAGCGATCACCGAGCGCCTGTTCGGTGACGATGACAACATCGAGCGCTTCCGCACCTCGGTGGCACTGGGAACGTTGAAGCGCAGTTTCGAAGTGCCGCTGGCCCCGGTTCTGTAGCGCTGAGCCATGCTCGACTGCGCTTTGACCACAAAGTAACAGCCGCCGAGCATGGCTCGGCGCTACAGTCGGAGACCATGAACATACCGCCCTCCCCCGCCCGTCGCCTGCGCCGCTGGCTGCTGCGCGGCCTGTGGCTGGTCATCGCGATCGTTGCCGCGATGGCGCTGTGGAACAGCCCATGGGCTGCTGCACCGAAACTGCTGTGGACACTGTCGCGGATGCCTCCGGCCACCGAGCTTCCGGTGCCGGTGGAAGGCGTGCGGCCCCGCCAGATCGCCGATACGTTCGGCGCTCCGCGCGGCCGTGACCGCTCCCACGCCGGCATCGACATCTTCGCCAGGCGCGGCACCCCGGTGCGCAGTGCCACCGCCGGCGTCGTCGTGGATGTCAGCGACCGCGGCCTCGGTGGCCGCCAGGTGTGGGTGATCGGGCCCGGGCGCGAGCGCTACTACTACGCCCATCTGGACGACTGGGCCGAGGGCCTGGCGCGCGGCCAGGTGGTCCAGGCCGGCGACCTTCTCGGCCACGTCGGCGACAGCGGCAACGCCAAGGGTACGCCGCCGCACCTGCACTGGGGCATCTACGGCGCCGACGGCGCCCGCGATCCACTGCCGCTGCTGCGCTGAACGCCGTGTGCTGCGTCGAGTCCTGCGCGAGCGCCTTCCGCGTTCATCATTTGTAAATAGGAATAGTTCGTATTACCATTTCTTTCGTTTCCGGTGGTGCCAGGACGGCCTGCCCGCCCGTTTCCCACCCGTAGCGCCTCGCCTTCTGGATGCTGGCCGAGCGCGCGTGCTCGTCCAGGACCCCCATGAACCGTTCCGCCTTCCGTATCCCGCAGCCGCAACGGCTGTCCGTTGCCGTGCTCGCTGCACTCTGCGCCGTGGCCCCGGCCGCCTTCGCCGACACCGCCGCCGACCCGACCACGCTCGACAAAGTGGTGGTCAAGGGCGAACGCGCCGAAGGCTATTCGGTGCGCCGCACCTCGGCCGGTACCCGCTTCGACCTGGCGCCGCGCGAGATCCCGCAGTCGCTCAGCATCATCAGCCACCAGCGCATCGAAGATCAGAACCTGGACGACATCATCGACGTGCTGGCCAACACCACCGGCGTCAGCAGCACCCAGTCCGACAGCGAGCGCACCGAGTTCTATTCGCGTGGCTTCTACATCGACAGCTACCAGTTCGATGGCCTGCCGACGCAGATGGTGCAGAACTGGAGCTACGGCGATTCCGGCCTGGACCTGGCGCTGTATGACCGCGTGGAAGTGGTGCGTGGCGCCACCGGCCTGCTGACCGGTGCCGGCAACCCGTCGGCGTCGGTGAACCTGGTGCGCAAGCACGCCGACAGCGCCGAACTGACCGGCAGCGTCTCGGTGAACGTCGGCAGCTGGGGCCGCACCCGCAGCACCGTGGACGTGACCACCCCGCTGAACAAGAGCGGTTCGGTGCGCGCCCGCGTGATCGGCAGCTACCTGGACACCGACGCGCAGATGGACCGCTACAACCAGCACAAGACGCTGGGCTACGCCGTCATCGACGCCGACCTGACCCCGGACACCCAGCTGAGCGTGGGCTACGACTACCAGCAGAAGCGCGCCAACGGCGCCACCTGGGGTGGTTTCCCGATGCTGTTCTCCGATGGAACCAGCACCGGCTACGACGAATCGTTCAATCCGAACCCGAGCTGGACCTACTGGGACACCACCAGCAAGCGCGCGTTCGCCACGTTGGAACACGCCTTCAACGATGACTGGAAAGTCCGCATCGGCGCCACCCACGACGAAACCAGGGCCGACGACAAGCTGTTCTACCCGGCCTACAACGACTGGGTCACCGGCGCTTCGTTCTTCGACAGGAACACCGGTGCCGGCATTTCGCCGTCGGCCGGCTTCTACAACACCGAACGCAAGGTCAATGCGGTGGACGGCTACTTCAGTGGCACGTTCGAGCTGTTTGGCCTGAAGCACGAAGTGATGGGCGGCCTGAGCTACAACAGGCGCGAGTACGCCAACTACGGCGACTACCAGATCGGCGGCGCCGGCCTCGCCTGGGACCCCTTCTCCAGCTACCTGAACTGGAACGGCAACATCAGCGAACCGAACTGGAATCCGCTGGCCCTGGCCAGCGAAGGCACCATCACCCAGAAGGCCGCCTATGCTGCAGCACGCCTGTCGCTGGCTGATCCGCTGAAGTTGATCGTGGGCGCGCGCTACACCGACTGGAAGAGCGAAGGCGAAGGCGCCGACCGTTCGCACAAAGTCACCACCCCGTATGCGGGCCTGGTGTTCGACATCAACGACACCTACTCCACCTATGCCTCGTACACCGAGATCTTCCAGCCGCAGATGCTGAAGGACCGCAACGGCAGCTACCTGGACCCGGTGGACGGCAAGAGCTACGAAGTGGGCGTGAAGGGTGCCTGGTTCGACAACCGACTGAATGCCTCGGTGGCGGTGTTCCGCATCGAGCAGGACAACGTCGGCCAGTCCACCGGCGAGCCGGTCATCGGCGGCACCGGCGGCGAAACGGCCTACGTGGCCGCGCGTGGCACCGTCAGCCGTGGCTTCGAGTTCGAACTGAACGGCGAACTGGCACCCGGCTGGAACGCGACCTTCGGTGCTTCGCGCTACGTGGCCAAGGACATCAACGGCGCCGACATCAACACCAACCTGCCGCAGACCGCGCTGAAACTGTTCACCAGCTACACCCCGCAGTCGCTGCAGGCACTGACCGTCGGCGGCGGCGCCAACTGGCAGAACCGCATCTACTACGCGGTGCCGGCTTACGGCCGCATCGAACAGAGCGGCTACGCCCTGGTCAGCGCCTTCGTGCGTTACCGCCTGTCGCCGGAATGGAGCGTGCAGGCCAACCTGAACAATCTGCTGGACAAGAAGTACTTCTCGCAGATCAACGGCTACGGTGCGTACGGCGATGGCCGCAATGGCTCGCTGACGTTCACCTGGGCGTTCTGATCAGACGCGGGGTACGACCGCCCCGCACCTGTAGAGCCGAGCCCATGCTCGGCTCAGAGAATCAGCCGAGTGCGGGCTCGGCGCTACATCCGCAAGGCAGCGCCGGAACTGACCGGCGCTGCCCCCCTCACATCAGAACCGCAGGTCCGCGCGCAGGTACCAGTAACGGCCACGCGGGATGTCGTAGGTCGAGGCGTCATACCCGTTCAACGAGCACGACAGGCAGATCGGCGGATCCTTGTCGAACACATTGTTCAGGCCCGCGGTCAGCTGCAGCCCCTTCATCCAGTCGATCTTGTAGCCCACCTGCATGTCGTGGAAGGTGGTGGCCGAGAGCGTGTTGGTGCCGTCGGCCTGGTTGCTGCACACCGGGAATGCCACGGCATCGCCGCAGTTCTCGGTCAGCTCGGAAATGTGCCGCACCGTCCAGTTCGCACTCCAGCGGTCCATCGTCCAGGCGATGCTGGCGTTGCTGGTCCACTCCGGAATGGAGCTGTCGGCCACTTCCACGCCCGGCTTCTGCGGCTGCTTCTGCCCGGCCGCGCCGGTGGCTTCGTAACGACCGACGAACGTGTTCTTCCACGCCAGCTTGAACTGACCGAAGGAGGTCTGCGGCAACGTCCAGAACAGGTCCACGTCCCAGCCGTCGGTCTTGATCGAGCCCAGATTGGTCAGGCGGTTGTTGAAGCTGCTGACCGCACCGGTGCTGGCGCGGGTGATGCCATCGCAGTACAGCGGGTCGAGCGTGTCCACGCACAGGTCCAGCTGGGTCTGCGCGTTGATGGCCTGGATCGCACCATCGATGGCGTGGCGGTAGAAGGTCACCTCCACATCGAAGCGCTCCGACCACGACGCGTTGTTGCCGAACCACGGGCTCCACACGAAGCCGGTGCTGAAGCTGCGCGAGCGCTCCGGTTCCAGATCACGATTGCCGCCGGTGGTCACCGAGATCTGCGAGTTGGCCTGCTGGAAGCCGGCCGGCACGCCCAGCGCGGCACAATTGGCGGCACTGCCACGTGGCGGCGTACCGCCCAGGCCCACCGAGCACGGATCGAACAGTTGCAGGTCGGCACGTGCGGCCGAGCCGTACAGTTCGCCGATGGACGGTGCGCGGAAACCCTCGGCGTACGTGGTGCGCAGCACGAAGTCATCGGTCACCTGCCAGCGCAGGCCGTACTTGGGCGTGAACTCGCCACCGAAAGTGGAGTAGTCCGAATAGCGGCCGGCCAGGCTCAGGTCCAGCTTCTTGCCGAACGAGGAGTCGGCGAAGATCGGCACGCTCAACTCCAGGTAGGCCTCGTTGACGTCGTAGGAACCGGAGGTCGGCTGCGACGGCACGCCGTTGTAGTGGCCGATCACCGTCAGCGGATCCGGCTGGTACCAGCCCTCGTACTTGCGGTACTCGAAACCGGTGGCGAAGGACACCGGGCCGGCCGGCAGCGAGAACAGCTCGCTGGACAGGTTGGCGGTGAACAGGCTCAGCTCGTTCTGGCTGCGGTCGCGCACCACCGGCTGGATCCACTTCAGCATGTCCGGGGTGATCGAACCGACGCCACCGAAGATGTTCAACGGCACGCAGCCCGGGGTAGCCGCGCACACCGCCGGGTCACCCAGCGCCATGTTGACGTTGTAGATGTTGTAGCTGCCGTAGTTGGTCTGTTCGGCCTTGTTCTTGCTGTACATGCCGTTGACGTCCCAATACCAGCTACGGTCGGCCGCCTGGAAGTTGCCGACCAGGCCGGTGGCCACGTAGGTCGTGTTGACCTCCTGCTTGAACACGCGCGCACCGCCTTCCACCGGGCGACGGCCGATCAGGCTCATGTTGCCCGAGGACACCAGGTCGAAGCCGAACGGGTTGTACGGGTTCAGGCGCGAGACCACGATGTTGTCGGCCAACGGATTGCCGGTGGCGCCATCGGGACCAAAGAACAGCGGCTCGGGGCCGGCCTGGTTGGTCGACTCGCGGCGGTTGCCCAGTGCCTTGATGTACCACTGCACGTTGTCAGTGATGTCGAAGCGGAACTGACCGAACAGGCCCTTGCGCTCGGACGGCGTGAGCACCATGTTGTATTCGGCGAAGTTGAAGCGGTCGGCGCTGGTGAAGCAGTGGTAGTCATCGCTGCGGTTGCAGCCGGCGCTGCCGTCGTAACGCGGGTTGGGCACGCCGCTGTTGGGCACGATGTCCTGCTCGGCACCGGTGTTGGGGTCGACGAAGGCGAAGCGGCCCTGTGGAATGCCGCCGCTGCCGAAGGCCAGGCCGGTGCCCGGAATCGGGAAACGTGACTGCTCGCGATCCTTGGCGAATACCGGGTCCTGCTTGGTCCAGCTGGCGCCCAGGAACAGGCTGAAGCGATCACCGCTCTTGCCCCACGCCAGGTCCACGCCCTTCTGGGTGCCGTCGCCCTTGCTGTACTCACCATAGTTCAGCGTCACCTGCCCGCCATCGAAGTCGCGGCGGGTGATGATGTTGACCACGCCGGCGATGGCATCGGAGCCGTACAGCGACGACGCGCCGTCTTCCAGCACCTCGATGCGTTCGACGATGGCCAGCGGAATGGTGTTGAGGTCGGTGGCCGCACCGACGCCCGATGCGGACGACTCATTGACCCAGCGGATGCCGTCAACCAGCACCAGCACGCGCTTGGCACCCAGGTGGCGCAGATCGACCTGCGCCGAGCCGGCACCCACGCCACTGCCATCGGGCGGGAAACCGAAGTTGCCGGACGAGTTGAACTTGGCGTTGAGCGCAGAGCCGGATCCGGTGAGCTGCTGCAGCACTTCGCCGATCGAGGTCAGGCCGGTGCGTTCGATGTCGCCACGGGTCAGGGTCTGGATCGGGACCTGGCCTTCGACTTCAGCGCGCTTGATGCGGGTACCGGTGACTTCCACCGCGTCGAGGTTGGTGGTGGATTGTGCAGCGGCACCCAACGGGGCCAGGGCCATCACGCACAGCGTGACGGCAACCGCCAACGGGCGGTGGTGCAGGTGATTCATTCGCTCTCTCTCCAAAGGAATGTCGGGACATGGACTGCCGTGCTCCCCCTGCATGGCGGCAGCGTCTCCTTTGTAAACAAGCGGTAAAAATCGCGGCGTGACGATCGACACTCTTTCACGCGAAATTGACGCAATTGCATGACATTTGCGTCAGATGAGTGCCGTTTAGAACCGGACGGTAATGTTCCGCCGCCTTCGCTTTGATGCTGGCCGCGACAGCGCGCGCCGGAAACTGCCGCGCGCATGAAAGTGCCTTTGCCGAACCATTTCAGGAATAGTCTGAAATTCCTTCATTCAGAAGGCCCGCTTGATCGACCCGGTGCAGACTCGCACCTCCAGCCATTCGCGGGAAGATCGATCATGAAAGCACTAACTGCCGTGCCGAGCGTCATGATGGTGATCACGCTGCTTCTTCCTCTGGCAGGCGAATCGAGGGCAGGCGGCGTGATCGAGTGCAACAACTGCCTCTCTCCCAGCGATGCGGCCTCGGCCTCAGGAGAGGGGTTGACGGTTGTGGTGGATTTCGAGAGAGCCGAGTTGATCGCTTTCGACGTTGAACATGACCCTGAGACCAGAAGGTGGCGAGCACATCCGACCCCGGTTCCGGCGCAGATTGAAATGGCTTTTCTGCGGATCCTGGATGCGACACTGTCAGCAGGGCAAGCGCCGCTCATGCTGCAATCACCGCATGAGCGGCAGTGAGACAACGCTCTATCGCACGAAGGCAATCCGCTCCATGCCGGTCGCCTCGGCCGCAGCCAATATCCGCGCCATGCCTTCGTACTCGGCCGCCGGATCGGTGGCGATGCGCAGCTCCGGCAGGTTGCCGGCATGTTCGCCCACCTGTGCCTGCAGGCGCGCCTGCAGCTCACTGATCGCCATCGGCTGGCCATTCCAGCTGAGCTGGTTGCCAGCGTCCAGGCGCAGCTCGATCGGCGGGGGCGGTTCGGGACGGTCAACCACGCGATCGGTGGCCTGCGGCAACTGCACGGCAATCGGCCGGGCCACGATCGGCGCGGTCACAATGAAGATGATTAACAGCACCAGCATCACATCCACCAGTGGCGTGACATTGATGTCCGCCAGCGGGCCGCTTCCTCCTGCGCTACTGAACGCCATGTGCCGCTCCCTGCAGCCGGGCCGTTCGCCCAGGGCCGACGTTACGACGCCTGCGACCCCGTGCGGCAGGGGCCTGCGCGGATTCATTCAGCTGTCGTTGCCGACGCCGGGCGTGCACGCAATGCGAAACTGAATTCAGCCATCGCCCGCTATGCTGGTCGCCATGACCCGACGCACTTCGACCGCCCTGTCCCTGCTGCCCTTGGCCACCACGCTGCTGATCGGCTGCGCCAATGCCCAGTCCCTCGATGCCCAGAACGCGCAGCTGAAAGCCGCGATCGCAGCCGCCGAACGCGGCCAGTACGATCCTGGCCAGGCCGCTGCGCTCAGCCGCCATCCGGCCTATGGCTGGCTGGAGTACGCCAACCTGCGGCGCAACATCGACACCGTCGATACCGCGCAGGCGCAGGCCTTCCTCAAGCGCTATGACGGCCAGGCCGTGGCCAGCACCTTCCGCAGCGTGTGGCTGCCCTCGCTCGCACGCCGCCAGGACTGGCCGACCCTGCTGGCCAACTGGGCGCCCACCGACAACCCCGGCCTGCGCTGTGCGCAGCTGACCGCGCGCCAGGTGACGGGCAGGGTCGATCCGCAGTGGATCAGTGAAGCGCAGGATCTGTGGCGCAAGAACGGCAAGTCGCTGCCGGACGGCTGTGATGCCGTTTTTGCCGTACTGCAGGCACAGGGTGGCCTGAGCGACGCCCTGCGCTGGGAACGCATCGATGCCGCCGCCGATGCCCAGCAACCGGCGGTGATGCGCAGCGCCGCACGCGGCCTGCCCGCCGCCGACCTGGCGCTGGCGAACAATTACGCAGCCTTTGTCGACAAGCCCAATGCCAGCGCGTTGAACTGGCCGCGCAACGAGCGCAGCCGGCGCATCGCCACCGATGGCCTGGCCAAGCTGGCCAAGGCCGACCCCGGCGCCACCGAGCAGCAGCTGCCGCAGTACGCCCAGGCGCTCGGCCTGAGTGCCGACCAGCAGGGCCAGGTGCTGTACCAGATCGCGCTGTGGACGGTGGCCTCCTACCTGCCCGATTCGGCACGCCGCCTCAACGCGGTACCCGAATCGGCCTACGACGAGCGCCTGCACGAATGGCGCGTGCGCGAAGCGATGTCGCGCGGCGACTGGCCGGCAGCGCTGGCCGCGATCCGCAAGATGGGCAGCAAGCAGCGCAGCGACCCGCGCTGGCGCTACTTCGAAGGCCGCATGCTGGAAAAAACCGGCCAGGCCCAGCAGGCGCAGCCGCTGTTCCGCGAAGCCGCACGCGCACCGACCTTCCACGGTTTCCTGGCCGCCGACAAGCTGCAGCAGGGCTACACCCTGTGCCCGTGGAAGCCGAACGACAGCGCACAGGCACAGGCGGTGATCGCGCGCGACCCGGCCATCCAGCGCGCGATGGCGCTGTACCAGATCGACCGCGCCGGTTGGGCCGTGGCCGAATGGAACAGCGCGCTGTCGCGCTTCGATGACACCCAGCGCCGCCTCGCCGTGCGCGTGGCGCAGGACAACGGCTGGTTCGACCGCGCCGTGTTCGCGCTCGGCAAGCAGCCGCAGGAACAGCGCCTGTACGACCTGCGCTTCCCGCTGCATCACGACGCCACCATCCGCCGCGAATCGGCACGCAACGCGATCGACCCGGCCTGGGTGGCCGCGGAGATCCGCGCCGAGAGTACCTTCACTCCGCGTGCGCGCTCGCCTGCCAATGCCATGGGCCTGATGCAGGTGCTGCCGGCCACCGGTGCCAGCGTGGCCAAGTCGATCGGCCTGACCGGCTACGGCGGCGCCGACAGCCTGTACGACCCGGACACCAACATTGCCATCGGCACCGCCTACCTGCGCCAGCTGATGAACAAGTACGACGGTCTGCCGTACGTGACCATCGCCGCCTACAACGCCGGCCCGACCCCGACCGCACGCTGGCAGGGCCAGCGCCCGGGCTTCGATCCGGACCTGTGGATCGAGACCATCAGCTACAAGGAAACCCGCGAGTACGTTGCCCGCGTTCTGGCCTTCAGCGTGATCTACGACTGGCGCCTCAATGGTGATGCCCTGCCGCTGAGCGACCGCCTGATGGGGCGCCTGGTGGACAAGCGCAAGAAATTCAGCTGCGCGGCCGACGCCGAGCAGGGTGGCGATTGACCGCAACACGGTACTGCCGGCTGCTGGCCGGCATTCCCCGGTATCCATTCCGTGGGGAGGGAAACGATGAGCCTGCTGGCCTGGCTCGGGCTGGCCGCTGCATCGGTAGTGCCGGCCGCTGGCCGGCAGCTTCGGGGTGACTGCGGTTGCCGGCCAGCGGCCGGCACTACCGGAACATCTGCGCCTAGCGTGCGATCATTCCCCCATGAAGATCTATCTTGTCGGCGGCGCCGTGCGCGACCGCCTGCTGCAGCGCCCTGCCGGCGACCGCGACTGGGTGGTGGTTGGCGCCACGCCTGCGCAGATGGAAGCGCAGGGCTACACAGCGGTTGGCCGCGATTTCCCGGTGTTCCTGCACCCGAAGACCGGCGAGGAATACGCACTGGCGCGCACCGAGCGCAAATCCGGCCGCGGCTATCGCGGCTTCGTGGTCGATGCTGATCCGGCGGTGACGCTGGACGAAGACCTGCAGCGCCGCGACTTCACCATCAACGCGATTGCCTGTGACGAAGACACCGGCACGCTGGTGGATCCCTATGGCGGTGTGCGCGATATCGAGCAACGCGTGCTGCGCCACGTTGGCCCGGCCTTCGTTGAGGATCCGCTACGCGTGCTGCGCGCGGCCCGGTTCATGGCGCGCTTTGCGCCGCTGGGCTTTACCGTCGCCGAAGAGACCATGGCGCTGATGCGCGAGGTCGCCGCCAGTGGCGAGCTGGACGCGCTGGTGCCCGAGCGCGTCTGGCAGGAACTGCGCAAGGCGCTGGTCAGTGAGCGGCCCTCCGCCTTCCTGCGCACACTGCACGATGCGCATGCCCTGGGCCCGATCCTGCCCGAACTGGAAGCGCTGTACGGCGTGCCGCAGCGTGCTGAGTTCCACCCGGAAGTCGATACCGGCATCCACCAGGAAATGGTCAGCGACATGGCCGCGAAGCTGGCCCCCGGCGATGACCTGGTCGGCTTCGCCGCGCTCACCCACGACCTCGGCAAGGGCCTGACCCCGCCGGAGGAATGGCCGCGCCACATCATGCACGAGCAGCGCGGCATCAAGCCGCTGAAGGCACTGTGTGCGCGGTTGAAGATTCCAGCCGAGCACCAGCAGCTGGCTGAAGCGGTGTGTCGCGAGCACTTGAACGTGCACCGCATCGACGAACTGCGCGATGCCACCGTGCTGGAACTGCTGGGCCGCTGTGATGCGCTGCGCCGGCCGGAGCGCGTGGCGCGCATCGCACTGTGCTGCGAAGCCGACAAGCGTGGCCGTCTCGGCTTCGAGGACGCCGACTACCCGCAGGGCGAAACGCTCAAGCGACTGCACCAGGCGGCGTTGTCAGTGCAGGCGCGGGATCTGGATACCACCCATCTGAAGGGCCCGGCCATCGGTGAAGCGCTGGCCAAGGCGCGGGTGAAGGCGATTGCCGCCGCCCGCTGAAGCACCTGGTAGTGCCGGCCGCTGGCCGGCACCCCTATATCACTGGCTTCAATGCGCCATCCCACGGGTAATCGCCGCCGCACGCTGCTTCAGCTGGGCCACGGCATCGGGAATCATCTCCATGCCCACGTCCAGGCCCGGGTTCAGCACCAGGCCGACGCCCTCGCCGATGCCGGCCAGCAGCGCGTGCACCGCGATCGGCATGGCATGCGCGAACTGCGGCAGCTGCTCGTGCCACAGGCCCGCGCGCTCGGGGGCAGTGAACACCGCGAACATCGGCTCACCGCTCTCGCTGGTCAGCACCAGCGGCGAGATGCTCTCGTCCCAGGCGCCATCTTCGCCGATGGCCTTGTCCAGCAGCACGAACGCCGTCGAGGTCAGCAGGCCGTCGAGGAACTGCGCTGCGGTCAGCGTACCGTCCTGGGCCTGCAGCAGGCGCACCTCGAGGTCGTTGAGGGGTTCGAACGGGGTGTCGTGGTCCATGGTCGGTTCCGGTACGTGGTTGCAGGGCAGACTTTAACAGGCCTAGGGTGAGGCACGACAGCGCATTGGCAGGGACACGCAGGGCGTCGGCGACCGTTATTCCAAAGCGCCCAGCGCTCACCGGTCTGGATCCAGCCAAAGGGAATCGGGGCCGCGGAAATCTTGATGGCCTTGGGAGGAAAGCACGGCGGGCAGGATACGGCCGGCCGCTGATTCTGCGAACGCTGCTCCCCCCTGAGCCGTTCGACGAGGTAATTGTTAAGACCCTGCTCCAACAGTTTGACGAAATCGTCAATGTGTCCGATTCGCTTCTGACCCTGTGCCGGCGTCGCTTCACTCAATCCTGGAAGGACGTTGAGACTGGCATGACCGAGAGCTTTGAGCACGGCTGGAGCGGATCGTATAGTCGGATGACGTAGAGCAACGGAACGCCGATGAACGCTACCTCGCAAGGCCTCGCGCCACAGGCATGCATGGATGAAGGCCAAGGAAGCTGGCAGCACGAGCAGCGCAACCTGTCAGATGTGCACCGTAGCGCGGTACATGGCGCCGTCTTCCTCGGCCTTCCCTCCTGTCCAGCCGATCAAGGATCAGGGCAATCCTGCCGGTATCGTCACGCGCAGAGAACCGTGCCCCGTAGTAACCCTGAAGAGGCGCCTACCTCAATCAGCGACATGGACCGCTCATGCTGAAACCCTCCCCCCCCCTCACTCACGTGGCGTTGATCGCCTTGATCACACTGGCCGTTACTGGATGCAACAAGGAACGCTCATACCCGGTCTATCGCGAGAATCCTGCACCCAAGGATGCACTACCGATTGTGATCCGGGTCCACGATGCGCCTGTGGAGCTCACCCTCCCGAAGGTTTTCGTCTCCTACGAGATAGATCCGCTCTGCCTCCCACCGATCAACAACTACGAGGGTGTGCAGTACGCCCCCCAACGGCAGTCAGTAGAGTTCCCAGTACAACGCGTCAGTGCAACCGAGTTCAGCAGCACCGTGTTCGAGGACGGCATGGCAGTCGCTGACTATTACGGGCGTGGGCCATGCGAATGGAAACCCAGCATCATTCGAGCTTCATTCCCAGTCATTTCCGAGGGACGCGAAGGCTTCATATCAGTTGCCGTCCACCATCTCGAACTGAAGAAACTACTCACATCGATTTCGTACGCAGACAGTCAAATGACCCTGCAAACAAAGAGTTCGACGCCTGGGTGGGTGCGAACGCAGTCCCAGTATAGCTACAACAGATTGTCTGATATCGAGAAGCAGAAGTACTTTGCCATAGAGATATCGTCTCCTTCGAAAGGAATCGTCCCATGAGACCTCTAACCAATGCAGCCCTGGCCAATGCAGCCTACTCCCCACCGTCACATCCAGCTCCAGGCGATAAGGAATCGCTGCGCGTTGATGGTGAAGACTTCGAAGTTCTAGGGCGACGTGACGCAGTCAGCGGCTATCAAGGCGTTGTGTACCGGAACATCAAGACCAACGAGATCATCATCGCCCACCGAGGCACCGAGTTTGATCGCCAGGCCATACTTGATGGCGGCGTCGACGCAGCGATGGTCAGCGCCAGAGTCAACGCACAGATTAATGATGCCCTCGTACTGACCAAGCAGGCAATCAAGCAAGCTGAGGAAAACGGATATGGCCCGGTGTACGTCACTGGACATTCCCTAGGCGGCGCACTCGCGCAGATCACTGCCCACCACTACAATCTTCCTGGCGACGCCTTCAACCCCTACGGCGCTGCCGGGCTGGCGTATCGCCTGCCTGAAGGCCAGCCGGCCAATGCGGCGCCCTTCACCAACCATGTGATGGCGGGCGACCTGGTTAGTGCGGCCGGCCCTCATTACGGCAAGGTTGAGATGTACGCACTCCCCAAGGAACTGGGAGTCTTGCGCGATGCCGAGCAGGGCCAGCGCATCGCCTCGCTCGTATCGCTTGGGATGAAAAGCGGCCATGTCATGTCCGCTGCGGTTGCGGTCCAGTTGGGTGATTCCCATCGAATGGTTCACTTCATTGACCGTATGACCGACAAGGGCCCAGTGCAGTCCGTACTGGACGACCCCGAGGCGCGGATCACTGATGCCGAGGACCTACGCCGGATAGCGGAGTATCGCAAAGACATCCACCAGTTGCGGCTGGGGGCGACCGTACTTGTCGGCGGTGGCCCTGGACTCCTGCGCGACGGGGTCAATCACCTTCGCGGCACTGAGGAAGCCGGAGCGTACGCCCGTCGCGAAGCCGAAGCCGTGCAGCGCGCAGAAAGTGCATTGAAACCTGGGGAGCGTCTGGTCCATGAGACAACCGAAAAGGGCTCGCCCTCTCTAAGCCACCCAGGCTTTGCTCCCAAGAGTCCATTGCAGGAAAGCATCGAATCAACCTTGGACAAGGCAGGCCTGGATCCCCGAACGGACGGCCACCCCGACCATGCGCTCTACCGGCAGATTCGCGACGGTGTATCTGCCGTGGATGCCAAGCACGGGCGCAGCTTCGATGAAACCAGCGAGCGAATGACGGCCAGCCTGCTTGCAAAGGCCAAGCACAGCGGCCTGGAACGCGTCGATCATGTTGTCTTGGGCGATCCTCCCAGCGATGGTTCAGGCCCTCGCATGTTCGTCGTGCAGGGAGCGCTCGACAATCCGGCACACTTGCGGGCGTCGATCGCGGTCAGCGAGGCCGTCAATACACCCGTAGAACAGTCGCTCGCCAAGGCCGAGCAGACTTCGCAGGCACAGCAGGTCGCCCAGCACGAGCAAACCCAAGAGCAGATTCGAACCGCGATGCGCATGGGCTAGGCCAGCGTGATTGCTTGGCCCTACTTGAGGCCGGCGCCCGTTGGAACGACCTGCTGAGGCCATGTCGGCCCGCCCTCTCTCTCTAGGAGGCCTACAGGTGCCGCCACATCCATCCGGCCACCGCCAGCCCCGCCACCACCACCAGCATCAACGGCAGGCCGAAGCGGTGCCGCCACGGGATCGGCACCCCACCCAGCTGCTGGTCCATGGTCTCGGTATCCAGCACCCAGCCGTGCTCGCAACGGGTACAGGCCAGTTCGTAGCGGCGCTGGTAGGTGAAGCCGAACAGCAGGTCGATGCGCGCCATTTTGTAGCGCAGCTGCGGGGCGAATTCGGTTTCGGTCTGGCAGCGCAGGCAGTGGTGGGCTTCGGTGGGGCCGACGATCAGCACCCGTTCCTGTTGACCGATCAGGATCATGACCGGGTGCCTTGGCAGGCGGGCTGGGCCAGCAGCCAGGCTTGGGCGGCGGCCACGGTGGCGGCGTCCCCGTCGACGCGCTGGTCGGGCTCGATCTTCAAGCCATCACCACGATCATTGCGGTCCCGCATCACGCTGGTGGTCAGCAGCAGGCGACTGCCATCGGCAAGCGTGTGCACGACATTGCCAGTGGATACACCCGCAGTAGGCTGACCGAAACTCCGCGTCTGCGGACGACCACGCCACGCCAGCACCGAGGCCTCGCCCGAACTGCCGGTGCGCGGCCCGAACAGCACCGCCACCGGCGCGCCGGGCTGCCGCAGCACATAGCCGGACTGGCCGAAGTCCAGCACCGACTTGCCTGCACGCTGTACAGCGGTCGCGGTCAACGTCCAGCGCTCCGGCCCCTGTGCGGCTTCGAACGCTCCCACATCTTCGTTGTTCACCACCGAGGTGCGCAGCAACGGTGCCATGCCCAGCAGCATCGGCCACATGTTGCCACCGCTGTTGTCACGCAGGTCGACGATCCAGCCACAGCGCATGCCGTCGTCCTTGCTACGGATTACCTGCTGCCACCGCGCGGCGCGCTGGATGTCCTGGCGGAATTTCTCCTGCGGCGTCGCGCCGGGCATAGGGGCATAGCCCTCGATGACCACCCAGCCGATGCGCGCATCCACCGCATCGACGGCCTTGGCCTGGTCCACGGCGGCGGCACCGGCCTGCTGCGCGCGCGCAAGGGATTCACGCTGGCGCTGGGTCGTGGTCCATGCACCATGGTGGCCGGTGCTGAGCGCAATGGCTTCGCGCAGAACGGCCAGCCGTTGCGCGGGGTCGGCCTGCGCCGATTGCAGGCGGATGCGGATGGCGGGCCAGTCCACCCGATCGCGATACAGCGCCTGGCGTTCAAGCAGGCTGAGGATCTCGGCCAGGGCCTCCGGCGAGGGCACCTCGACCGTGCTTGGCGTATCGGCCATGGCGCCGGTCGCCAGCAACACGAACATCAGCGCGCCGATGCGACGCACTCCCTTGCGAACCTGCATGCGACGCTTCCTTGTCGTTGAGTCAGGACCGCAGCATAACCGGGGCATGATCGCTTGCGCCACGCGCGAACCGTCGTATCCGGCCCGGTCGCTGGTTGCAGCAAGGCGGCTTGCGTGCAGTCACTACATTGCAACTTTGCCCATGTCATCGCGGCGCACAACGCGCCAAGGTGGCCCCCGTCGGCGCTTCCTGCGCTGACCGGGATTGGCGTCCCGAATCAAACATCGAAGCGATCGATTTGCCGCATCAGCGGCAGTCGCGACAATGCACCGGCTTGCCCATGGTGGGCGGTGCGTGGGGATCCTCGTGATCCGTCGGCTTTTTCGCTTTGATTTTGACCGGCACGCCAACCCGCACCGCCCGCCACCTTGCATCCCGCAGGTGGCCTTGCCTTGTGAGGTTGCTGCCATGAACACGCCCTACCCCACCTATCCGCGCCTGCAGGCACTGCTCGGTGCTGCATTGCCCGACCTGCAGCTGTCCACTACGGCAGCCGAAGCGCTGGAAGATGCGCTCACCGAAGCCGACGAACAGGCGCCGCAGTCGGCGTTCTTCGCCCGGTTGCGCGGCATCGCACACAGCCACGGAGCCGACGGCCAGGCGTGGCGCGAGCGGCAACTCAGCGAGGCGCGCGGCCGGGAACTGGCCGAGGCGACGCGCTGTCTTGCCGCATTGTCCGCCTGCGGCGGTGTGTTGCTGGCGGCGCAGTCGGCGCGCGAGATGGATGATGCGCAGGTGCAGTGTCCGCCACAGGTGGAGGAAGGGTTGCTGCATGCGGTGGTGGTGTTGGCCGATCATGCCGGGGCGTTGGTGGAGCCGGATGCGTGCGCGCCGTTGTCGTAGAGCCGAGCCTATGCTCGGCTGCACTGTGCTCGTGGCGTCGGTAGGTTCAGTGCCGACCAAGGTCGGCACCTACCAGAGCAGGGTCCCCCGAGCGCAAGGGCGCTACCAGTCCGCGCGCAGCCCGATGTTGCCTTCGATGATGCGGCGCTTCTCGTTGCGGTCGCCGCCCAGCTCGCGCGTGTAGTCGGCCACGGCGTACGCACTGATGGTGCGGTTGAAGCGCCCGACCACACCCACGCCGGCTTCCAGCGCGCGTGAACGCTGCGAATTGATGATCACGTCGTCGTCGAAGCGGATGCGATCCTCGCCGGAACGACCATGCCAGTAATTCAGCTTGAAATACGGTTGCCAGCCGTTGTCGGCCAGCTGGTAATGGCCGGCCAAACGCAGGCCCACACGGCCGGTCCAGGCGTTGTCGTTGTCGAAGCGCACGCTCGATATTTCATCGCGACGGTCATCCAGCGAAGTGCGTTGCCAGATCACCTGCACCTGCGGTTCCAGCCACCATGCGGACTGCCCGAAGTGCAGCAGCGGCTTGCCAGCCTCCACCGACACACTGGTGCCGTCGCCGCTCAGGCCGAAGCCGAGCCCGCGCGAGGAACGCGCGCGGCCGTCGTAGCGGCTCTGCATCGCCACGGCGTCGATGTAGGCACCGCTGCTGTCGGTGAACGTCCAGTACAGGCCCACGTGCTTGTCGTCCAGGCGGTTCTGGCCCACCTGTACGTTCTCCCAGCCCAGTGCCAGGCCGGTGGTCTTGCCCTGCGCGCGGGTGCGGCCGACGAACACGCCGATCTGGTTGCGGTGGTTGTCCGACGCCGCAGCCCATACGTCGAGGCCGGCCTGCAGGCCCATCACGTCGCCATCAAAGCCGGGCTGTGCATCGCCCTTCCAATGGATCTCGCTGCTCTGCCCCACCAGGCGACCCCAGGCGGTGCGGAATGCGCCCTGGTTGTACAGCAGGCGCTGTTCGCCCTGCCGCTCGTGGAAGGTACCGAGGCTGGCCAGCGAGGTCTCGCGCAGCAGCGGCGGCACCACCGCGTAGGCGGCGGTCTCCACGCGGTACAGCGGTACCACCGCGCCTTCGGCCGGGCGTGCACCCGGCGTCGGCGGCGCGCCGGTACCGGGCAATGCACCGCCGGCCACGGGCACGTCCGGCACCGCCGGATCGCTGGGCGGTGCCACCGGCGCCGGTTCCGGCGGCGGTGGTGGTGGTGCGGTCTCGCCTGCGGTCAGGTCCGGATCGGTGGCGCCTTCCGGCGGCGGCGGAGGTGCCGGGGCAATGGGGGGCGGGGGTGCCACCGGCGGCGTCAGCGGCGGCGGGGCGGCACTGCCACCACCGTTGGGTGCCGGCGTCGGGCCGGTCACCAGCGTCGAACGCAGGTACCAGTTCTCGCTGGTACCGGCACTGACACCGCCCTTGAACAGGAAGTACTCGTAGGCGCCGGCCGCGACCGGTGCGAACAGCGAGAACGCGCCCGGCGAGGTGCGGCCACCATTCAAGGCCTGCACCACCAAGATGCCATCGGCCAGCGTGGCCGCGCCGCTGCCGCCGGCATTCAGCACGCCGATGCCGGTGGTTCCGGTGGCGGTACCGCCATCGATCACCAGGCGATCGCTGGGGGAGTTGTCCGCGCCCAGCACGGTGCGCAGGTACAGGCCACCACCGTCACCGCGATAGTTGCCGCGCACGGTGAACACGTCGCCGGCGCCGGTACCGGTCAGGTCGATGCGCCCGGCATTGACCATCTCCACCAGTGCAGCACTGTTGAATGGGCGGATGGCATGGCCGCCACTGCCCGCGTAGACGGTGCTGGTGTCGTCCACCGTGAGCGTACCGGTGCCGGTTGCGCTGTCGCCCAGCACCAGGTCGCCATCGAAGCTCAGCTCCGTGCTGTTGGCCAGGCTGATCGCCTCCCAGTTCTGGAAGCGGCCCACGCCTGCGGTCTTGACGTTGCTCAGGTTGAGCTGGTCGATGCCACTGCCCCCGTCAAACAGCGGCACCGCACCCAGGTTGCCCTGGTTGAGGTTGCTGAGGTTGGCCACGTCGTTGTCCGGGCCCATGTCGATCGCACCGTAGACGATGCCACCGCCGTTCCAGTTGAAGGTGTCATCGCCGGTGCTGAGCAGTACCTGCCCGCGCACGGTGCCGTCGGTGATGGTCACGCTGTCGTTGCCGCCGCTGACGCTGATGTTGCCGCCGATGTAGGCCGTGCCCGAAATGATGATGGTGTCGGTGTCGAAGCCGGTCACCACGTTGCCATCCACGGTGCCGCCGGACTGGTCCCACAGGTTCTTGTCCAGCTTCATGTTGACGCGGCCGATGCGGCCAGCGGTCATCCAGGCCTGGTCGCCATCCTCGAACGCGCCGATGATGCGACCACCGCTCATGCGGAAGGTATCGATGTTGTCGCCCTGCTGCAGCGCGCCGATCGTGCCGCCACTCATGACGAAATCATCGCGGCCACTGTCCTGCGCTACCAGGCCGGTGACGGTGCCGCCGGTGACGGTCATCCGGTCATCGCCACTGCCCTGGTCGACGCTGTCGATGGTGCCATTGCCTAGCAGCAGCACGTCGTTGCCATCCCCTTGCAGGACACCGCCGCTGATGCTGCCGGCCTGCATGTCCAGGCGGTCGTTACCTGAATCGAACTGTACGCCGGTACGCCCACTGATCGTTCCGCGGTTGACCAGCACGCTGTCGCCCGCACCGACGAACTGCAGCGCGGTGTTGTTGCCGGTGCTGATGCTGCCCGCATTTTCGACGCGGCTGCCACCACCGAGCTGGACCGCCACACCCCCCACCGAACTGATCGTGCCTTGGTTGGTCAACAGGTGACCACTTGCACCGACCAGGGTAACGGCCGACGCCCCACCGCTCTGCTGCAACTGGGCACCGCTGGCGACGTTGACGGTGATGCCCGCTTCGCCGCTGGCCGAGATGGGCACCGTCTGCGGATTCGGCGCGTTGGCGTCACAGGTGACCGTCTGGCCGGCGACCGGAGCGACGGTGCTGCAGCCGGCCCAGGCGGCGCTGGCGGTCAACAGCACCATGGACGGGACTGCCAGTGCCTGAAGCACGGAAACGGTGAGGCGGCGCGGACGGAAAGCGCGCGGGACGGCACGGGTCATACAGTCCTCCTGGACAGAGAATCAGGAACTGCAAATGCACGCTGCTGCGTATGCAGTCTGCCGTGATGTGAATCGTTTCGATAGGTGAACTTGCGTGCGGAAAATCACATTTCGGATGTGAAATCGCCGGGCCCTCACGCCAATGTGATGTGGCTGAAATCGTTCATTTTTTCTGGGCGTTGGGAGCCGCACATGCGTGGATGCCGTTGGCGGATCGGGTCAGGGCCTTTTCCTGCGGAAAAGGGTCCGACCCCGGGACTGCTCAGATCTTCAGGTAGATCTTGCGACGGTCCAGCCACCAGGCCACGCCCCACCACAGCGCGACGAACACCAGTGCCTGCAGCATCGATGCCAGCTCGAGCGCCTGCGGCATCGCGTTGGCCAGCTGCTGCCAGATCCAGCCCCAGGCACCGCTGGCCATCAACGCCACCGACATCACCGAGGCCCCCAGATACGCGGTGATCGCGTTGACCCCGAAACGCCGGCCCAGCGGCGGCCATCCCTTCTTGTCGATCAGCACGTGGCCCAGCCACAGCGCCAGCGCGGCCAGGCCGCCGGTCCACAGCACGTAGCTGGGCGTCCACAGCGGCTTGTTCAACGGCAACACCCCGGCCAGCAACAGGCCCAGCACGGCGGTCGCCACGCCCAGCCCGGCCAGTGCCGTCGAACGCCCGCTGCGCAGCAGGCCACCGGCCAACAGGCCGAGCACGGTACTGGCCAGTGCACCCAGCGTGCTCAGCAATCCTTCCGGGTCATGGCCGAGGCCGGTATCGGCATGCCATTGATAGATCCACGGCGCGAACAGCGCGGTGTCCAAGCGGCTGGCCGGGTTGATCCACGGCGCCAGGTCACCCATGCCGAGCAGCAACATCGTGTATCCCACCAGCAATCCAACAAGCACGCCGGCCTGCATGCGCGGCTGTGCATACACCGCCAGCACGCCCACCAATGCCGCGCACACGGCGATCCGTTGCAGCACGCCCCAGATGCGGAAGTGGTGCGTATGCAGCGCCCACCAGATCAGCAGATGCAACAGCACGCCGGCCACCAGGATGCGCAGTGCGCGCTCCAGCACGCCGCGCGCCAACACCGGGCGTGCGGCGGCATCCAACGCGCGCGGTGCCACGCTGAAGGCCATCGACACACCCACCAGGAACAGGAAGAACGGGAACACCAGGTCGGTGGGCGTGCAGCCATGCCATTCCGAATGGCGCAGCGGTGCGAACACTGCACTCCAGTCGCCTGGGTTGTTGACCAGCAGCATCGCCGCCACGGTGATGCCGCGCAGGGCATCGATCGAGCCCAGACGGCGCGGCGGCGTACTGTTCATCAGGCGGCCTCGTACTGTCCTGCAATCCAGGTGCCACGCACCTGCAGGGCGTCATCCAGCAGCACCAAGTCGGCCTGGTAGCCCTCGGCGATGTGGCCCAGGCGGTCGTCGACGTTGAGGAACTGCGCCGGGTAGGTCGAGGCCATGCGCGCGGCCTCGGCCAGCGGCTGGCCCAGCAGCTGCACGGTGTTGCGCACCGCCGTGGCCATGTCCAGCGCAGAACCGGCCAGCGAACCAGCGGCATTGCGCACCACGCCATCGATGGCGGTGATGGTTTCGCCATACAGCACGTAGCTGGGATCGTCGGCACCGACCGGCGGCATCGCATCGGTCACCAGCAGCAGGCGACCGCGCGGCTTGGCCGCCAGCGCCACGCGCAGGCTGGCCGGATGCACATGCACGCCATCGACGATGATGCCGATCCAGCTGTCGCGGTCTTCCAGCGCAGCGCCCACTGCGCCAGGCTCACGGCCCTGCAGCGGCGACATCGCGTTGTACAGGTGGGTGAAGCCGCGTATGCCGGCATCCAGGCCGGCGCGGACCTCTTCGTACGTGCCTGCGGTATGGCCGGCGGCCACGATCACGCCACGTTCGACCAGCGCACGGATGGTTTCCAGTGGCACGCGCTCCGGCGCCAGCGTCAGCAGCGTCACGCCGTTGTCCAGCGACGCGGCCAGCGTGATCTCTTCTTCGTCAGGCACGCGGAACTTGCTGGCATCGTGCGTGCCCTTGCGCGCCGGCGCGATGTAGGGCCCTTCCAGATGGATGCCGATCACGCCCGGCACGCCCTGCGCGATGGCCTCGCGCATCGCACCGATGGCTTCGCGCATCACCGCCACGTCATCGCTGATCAGCGTGGGCAGCATCGCGGTGGTACCGAAGCGGCGGTGTGCCTGCGCGATGGTGCGCAGCGCCGCCACGTCCGGCGTGTTGTTGAACAGCGCACCGCCACCCCCATTGACCTGCACGTCGATGAAGCCGGGCAGCAGCCAGCCGCCGCCCAGGTCCACCTGCTCGGCAGCGTGGCCCAGCTGCGGTGCGGCGTCGGGCAACAGCGCGCTGATGCGACCCTCTTCGATCACCACAGCCAGATCGTCGCGGAATTCATCGCCTGCCAGGATGCGGGCATTGCGCAGCACGGTTGCCATCACACCGTCTCCGTGACCTTGTTCAGGTGCGGCGGCAGGTCCGGGTTGAAGCCACGGCGCAGCGCCAGCGCGTTGATCGCGCGATAGAAGCTCTGCACGGTCAGCAGCGGTGCGCACAGCGGGTGTGGCGCGGGCGCCACCGGCAAGTTGCCGCCGGCACCGGCCAGCCACACCTGCGCGCCGCGTGCAGAAAATTCCTCGACCACCGCGCGGGTGCCGGCGCCGGTTTCATCGGGCTGCGCGAAGGCCAGCACCGGGAAGCCACGGTCGACCAGTGCCATCGGGCCGTGCTTGACCTCGGCCGAGCTGTAGGCTTCGGCGTGCAGGCTGCAGGTTTCCTTGAACTTCAGCGCCGCTTCCTGCGCCGCACCCAGGCCCAGGCCACGGCCGAGCACGAACAGGTTGGTGGCCTCGACCAGGCCTTCGGTCACCGCGCTCCAGTCGCACTGCCAGGCTTCACGCATCGCGTCCGGCAGCAGGTCCAGCGCGTTGCGCAGGCTGCTGTCCTGCTTCCAGTAGGCGGCCAGCTGCAGCAGTGCAGCCAGCGAGGCCAGGTAGCTCTTGGTTGCCGCCACGCTCTTTTCGGCACCGGCATGCAGCGGAATGACCGTGTCGGCCAGCTGCGCCAGCGGCGAATCCTCGACGTTGACCAGCGCGATCACGCGTGCGCCAGCGGCCTTGGCCGCCTCGGCGTTGCGCAGCAGGTCCGGGCTCTTGCCCGACTGCGAAATGACGATGAACAGCGCACCGCGCAGCTGCAGTGGTGCGGCGTAGACCGAGCCTACCGACGGCGACGCGGAGGCGACCACCAGGCCCAGCTGGGTTTCCAGCAGGTACTTGCCGTAGGTGGCGGCATGGTCGGAGCTGCCGCGTGCACAGGTGACCACGAACGGCGGCGGCGCGGCGCGCAGGCTGGCGGCCAGGGTTTCCATGGTGGCGTGGTTGCGCGAGAACTGGCGGGCAACCACGTCTGCCGCTTCAGCGGCCTCGGCGAACATCAGGGTGGCGGTGGGGTCTGACAGCGACATGGCAGGCTCAGGCAGGATCGGAAGGAAGGGGGCGTGCGCCGGCCGGGCGCATCGGCGCGGTCGAACCGCGCACCACCAGTTGCGGCACGAAGCCCTGGTTGTGCAGCGGTGCCGGCGCATCGTCGTAGGCGTCGCTGCGCAGTTGTGCGATCAGCAGGCGCGCGGCGTGGCGGGCGATGTCCTC
Source organism: Stenotrophomonas sp. T8 (assembly GCF_051853085.1). Taxonomy (NCBI): domain Bacteria; kingdom Pseudomonadati; phylum Pseudomonadota; class Gammaproteobacteria; order Lysobacterales; family Lysobacteraceae; genus Stenotrophomonas; species Stenotrophomonas sp. T8. The sequence continues at coordinate 3,384,374 of NZ_CP195329.1, forward strand.
GGTGGCCTGCTTGGCGGTGGTCAGCGGTGGCCACGACTGGCGCGAGAACGGGCTGTCCTCGAAACCGGCGATGGACAGGTCGTAGGGCACGTTCATGCCGGCCGACTTGGCGGCGGCCAGCACGCCGGCAGCGATTTCGTCGTTGGAACCGAAGATGGCGGTGGGCGGTTCGCGCAGCGCCAGCAGGCGGCGCGCCCCACGGAAACCATCGTCGAAGGTGTAATCGCCCTGCACCACCAGGTGCTTGTCCACGGTCATGCCGTAGTCCTTCAGCGCGGCTTCGTAACCGGCGTAGCGTTCGCCCGAGGAGCGGTGCGAGCTGCCGCCCCAGAGGAAGCCGATGCGCTGGTGGCCCAGCTGGATCAGGTGCTCGGTGATCTCGTAGGCCGCCTCGCGGTCGTCGACGAACACGCAGGCGCCGTCGGCCGGGTCTTCAGTGGCGGCGATGATGCGCACCAGCTTGATGCCACGCGCGGTCAGCGCCTGGATCAGGTCGCGGCGCTCGGACATCGGCGCGGTCAGCACCAGCCCCGCCAGCCGCGAGCGCTGCACCCAGTCGGCCAGTTCATCGGCCAGCAACGGCGAGCTCGAATCACAGGGATGGATCTGCAGGCCGAAACCGGTCTCGCGGCACGCGGCCAGCACGCCGTTCTGCACGCCGATGATGTGGTACGGGTTCGGGTTGTCGTAGACCAGCCCGATCACGAAGGTAGTGCCGCTGCGCAGGTTGCGCGCGGACGGATCGGGCTCGTAGTCGAGCTCGGCGATGGCACGCAGCACCCGCGCACGGGTGGCCTGCATCACCGAGGGCTCGTTGTTGATCACCCGCGAGACCGTCTTCAGCGAGACCTTGGCCTTCTCCGCAACGTCCTTGATGGTCGCTCTGCGCATGGGTTTTCCCTGGGGTTGGCTGCCGTCCATCATCGCCGATCAGGCCTTGTCCTGCGGCAGGCCGGCACGATGGCCGATCACCGAGTAGAACAGGATGTACAGGTAGCACGGCACCATCAGCAGCACGAACACCAGCTGGAAGTCGATGTGCTGCTTGAGCACGGCGAACAGCTGCGGAATGATCGCGCCGCCGGCGATGCCCATCACCAGCAGGGCCGAGCCGGTCTCGGTGAAGCGGCCCAGGCCGCGGATCGCCAGCGGGAAGATGGCCGGCCACATCATGGCGTTGGCAAAGCCCAGCAGCGCCACGAAAGCCACCGAGACGTAGCCGTGCGTAGCCCAGGCGCCCAGGCAGAACACCACGCCCATCACTGCCGAAATGGTCAGGTAGCGCGACTGCGAGACCAGGCCAGGGATCGCCAGCAGGCCGACCACGTAGCCGGCCAACATCGCACCCAGCGTCAGCGAGGTGAACATCTTGGTCTGGTCCAGCGGCAAGCCGAAACCGTGGCCGTAGGTGCCGATCGCATCACCGGCCATGACTTCCACGCCTACGTACACGAACAGGCACAGCACGCCCAGCCACAGATGCGGGAACTGGAAGATGCTGCGGCGCTCGGCCGTTCCCGGTGCCCCTGACGGCGTTGCATTGGCTTCGGAGGACTTGATCTCGGGCAGAGGCGAGAACAGCACGGCCACCGCCAGCACCACCAGCAGCGCGGCCATCGCCAGGTACGGCGCATGGATCTTGGCGGCGAATTCGTTGAGCAGCGCGGCCTTGGTGACCGCGTCGGCAGCCTGCACCTGCTTGTCCAGATCGCCGATGCCATGCAGCACCAGAGTGCCGATCAGCACCGGCGCCAGCATGCCGGCAATCTTGTTGCAGATGCCCATCAGCGCGATGCGGCGTGCCGCGGTTTCAATCGGACCAAGGATGGAGATGTAGGGATTGATCGCGGTCTGCAGCAGCGCCAGGCCGCTGCCGATCACGAACAGTCCGCCGAGCGCGCCCGGGTACCAGCGCTGGGTGGCGAATTCACCGAACAGCGCGGCACCACCGGCCATCACCAGCAGGCTCAGGCTCAGGCCCTTCTTCATGCCGGTGCGGCGCAGGATCCAGGACGCCGGCAGGGCCAGGAAGAAATAGGACAGGTAGAACACCATCAGCACCAGGAAGGCGCCGACCTCGCTGAGTTCGAAGGCCAACTTGACGAAGGTGATCAGCGGGCCGTTGAGCCAGGTGAAGAAGCCGATCAGGAAGAACAACACGCCAACGATGGCGATGGAGGTGGCCACGTTCGGGCGCGCGCTTGCAGCGGGGACGGCGGACATCAGGAGGGCTCCTGCGGCGACGGCCGCAGAACGCGGCGTCGGAGAGTGGCTGGGAACAACGTTGTCACATTCTTTCGATGGACAACGGCGGTTTGTCAACTTCCATGCACGCCTGCCTGAACCTTGTGCTGCACTGCGCAAGTCCGCCGCGGTACGCCCCGCTGAATGCGCGGCAGGCCTAGAGCCCCGTGCGCCAATGGTTCCCATGTGAAACCCGCACTCACACCGTGTAAACGTTTACTGCGCGCCGCATTCGTTGCGACGCAGCAACGAAAGTGTCACGAACTCGTTGACATCGTTGTCAGCGCGGTTACAGACTCCGCCCCAATCGCCGCCCCCGATCCCCGGGCCGGCCCACCTGCAGCAGGAGCCCGCGTGACCGCCAGCCACCCCGCCCCGTCGCATGTCCTGTCCCGCGTCGCGCCCTCGTTCCTGGCCGCCGACGTCGGTGGCACCCATGTGCGCGTGGCCCGGGTCCAGGCCAGCGGTGACGCCGCCCATCCGGTGCAGGTGCTGGAGTACCGCAAGTACCGCAATGCCGACCATGCCGGCCTCAGCGCGATCCTGTCCGACTTCCTGGGCGAAGGCCCGCGGCCCACGCATTGCGTGGTCGCCAGCGCCGGCTATGCCCGCGAAGACGGCACGGTGATCACCGCCAACCTGCCGTGGCCGCTGTCGGCGCGCCAGGTGGAGGCCGACGTCGGCCTGCAGCGGGTCTACATCGTCAACGATTTCGAAGCGGTGGCCTACGCCGCCGCGCAGGTGGACGCCAGCGGCGTGCTGCACCTGTGCGGGCCGGAGACCGCCGCGCGTGGCCCGACCCTGGTGGTCGGCCCCGGCACCGGTCTGGGCGCCGCGCTGTGGATCCCCACCGCGCACGGCCCGGTGGTGCTGCCCACCGAAGCCGGCCAGCCGACCCTGGCGGCCAGCACCGAACTGGAAATGGCCATCGTCCGCTACATGCAGCGCGACCGCGCGCACGTGTCGATCGAGCATGCGATCTCCGGCCCCGGCCTGATGAACCTGTACCGTGCGGTGTGTGCACTGCAGGGGCAGGCGCCGACCCTGGCAAGCCCCGACGCAGTCACCGCCGCCGCCATGGCCGATACCGATGCACATGCGCGCCAGGCGCTGGACGTGTTCTGTGGCCTGCTCGGCAGCACCATCGGCGACATGGCGCTGTTCTACGGCGCCCACGGTGGCGTCTACCTGGCCGGCGGCATCCTGCCGCAGATCCGCGAATACCTGCACGCCAGCACCTTCGTCGAACGCTACCTGCAGAAGGGGCCGATGGGCGAAGCGCTGGCACGCATCCCGGTGAAGGTCGTCGAACACGGCCAGCTGGGCGTGGTCGGCGCTGCCAGCTGGTACCTGCAGCAATCGGCCGCCTGACACCGCAACAGGCTTCAACGCAATCGCAGCACGCAGTACGTGGCACGCCAACGCACGGGACTTCGCCGCCGCCCCGCGCATGTCATCGCAACCGTAACCGAACACCGCCGCCGGCACCCAATCGAGTGATGAGGAGAGACATCATGAACACCCGCAAGACCCTGCTTTCGGCCGCCATCGTCAGCTGCATCGCCTTCAGTGCGCACGCGCAGCAGGCGGCCCCGACCGCCACCGATCTGGACACCGTGACCGTTACCGGCATCCGTGGCTCGATGGAAAAGTCGCTGGACACCAAGCGCGAAGCCAATGCGCGCGTGGAAGTGGTCACCGCCGAAGACGTGGGCAAGCTGCCCGCGCACAACGTTGCCGATACCCTGCAGCGCCTGCCGGGCGTGAACATCAGCTCGTCCAGCGCCGACGAAGGTGGCTTCGACGAAGCCGACCGTGTCAGCCTGCGCGGCACCAGCCCGAGCCTGACCCAGACCCTGATCAACGGCCACACCGTCGGCTCGGCCGACTGGTTCGTGCTCAGCCAGGGCAACAACGTCGGCCGCAGCGTCAGCTACTCGCTGCTGCCGTCGGAACTGGTCAGCTCGGTGGAAGTGAACAAGTCCTCGCAGGCCAAGCTGCAGGACGGCGGCACCACCGGTACCGTCAACATCATCACCCGCAAGCCGCTGGAATTCTCCAAGCCGTTCACCGCGGAAGGCTCCATCGGTGCGGTGCGTTCGGACCTGGCCAAATCGACCGATCCGCAGTACTCGGCATTGTTCAATTACAAGAACGACGAAGGCACCTTCGGCGTGATGGTGCAGGGCTTCAGCCAGAAGCGCGAACTGCGCCGTGAAGCGCAGGAAATCCCGGGCGGCTTCTTCAAGATCGGCGCCGGCGACCCGGTCGCCAGGACCAATCCGGACCTGATCGGCGTCAACGTGCCGGGCCTGCTGGGTTCGACCCTGTTCGAACAGACCCGCGAACGCAAGGGCGGCCTGGTCTCGCTGCAGTTCAAGCCGAGCGACAGCCTCACCCTGGGCCTGAATGGTTTCAGCTCCGAGCTGAAGGCCAACAACTACAACCGCAACTTCATGATGTTCGGCAACAGCTTCGCCAAGTCGCAGGCGCCGGATCCGGGCTATGTGGTCAAGGACGGCGTGCTGACCAACGCCACCTACAGGGGCGTGCCGGGCACCGACTATGCGGTGTACGACATGATCTACCGCGAGTCGAAGGCCAAGTCGAGCTATGTCACCTTCGATGCCGACTGGCAGATCAGCGACAGCCTGACCGCCACGTTCCAGGCCGGCAGCACCAAGGGCACCGGCGAGACGCCGCGCCAGTACATCGCCGAGGTCACCCTCGCCAACGGCGGCGGCGCCAGCTGGGCCACCCACGGCAATGGCTCGCCGATCGACTGGAACGTCGGCGGCGACCTCTCGCCCAACGGCGTGACCAGCTTCGGCACCTGGGGCAACCAGCAGGTCACCGCTGAAGACAAGGAGAAGTGGGCCACGCTCGACTTCAACCAGTACTTCAATGATGGCGGCGTACTGAGCTCGATCGACTTCGGCCTGCGTTTCGCCGACCACAAGCGCGAAGCGCTGTCGCCGGAAGGTGCAACCCCGGGTGACATCTGGAGCGCGCTGAAGAACGGTGCCACGGCCAACTATCCCAGCGGCTTTGCCGGTGACATCGGCGGCACTTTCCCGCGCAACCTGTGGTACTTCACCCCGGGCGCGCTGAAGGACGCGGTGACCAACAACTCCACCTGGCTGGCCGGCAATGACGGCCCGACCGGTCGCCACAACTATGGCGCCGAGTGGAAGGTGAAGGAAAAGAACTTCGCCGGCTACGTGCAGGCCAACTTCCGCGGCGACTGGTGGAGCGGCAACGTCGGCCTGCGCTACGTCAACATCAAGCAGGACATCGACACCTACAACGCCGTCAGCAAGGCCGCAGATGCCGATGTCAGCAGCCTGTTCGGCATGTGGGAGCGCCTGGCCTTCCAGAACAAGCGCAACCGTGTCCTGCCCAGCGCCAACATCAAGTTCGACCTGGACGACTCGCTGGTGCTGCGTGTCGCCGCCTCGCAGACCCAGACCCTGCCGGACTACTCGGCACTGGGCGCGTCCTCGTACGGCTCGGACCTGAACCGCACCGGCGGCGGCGGCAATCCGAACCTCAAGCCGACCCTGTCGACCAACCTGGATGCCAACCTGGAGTGGTACTTCATGCCGCGCGGCCTGCTGTCGGTGGGTGCGTACCACATGAAGCTGAAGGACTACATCGCCTTCGACGTGGTCTCGCGCCAGCTCTACAGCGAACTGACCAACCAGCTTGAGACCTACCAGATCTCCACCCCGATCAATGCCGACGGCAAGGTCACCGGCGTGGAAGTGGCCTACGAGCAGCCGATCGGCGAGTACTTCGGCATCAACGCCAACTACACCTACGCCAACGGCACCACCTCGCACACCTGGTCGGATGGTTCGCACAACCTGCTGGGCACCTCGAAGAACACCTACAACGTGGGTGCCTACTTCGAGAACGAGCGTTTCGGCGCCCGGGTCAGCTACACCCGCCGTTCCTCGTTCCTGATCAGCCTGTCGGGCACCAACCCGTACTACCAGGATGATTTCGGCACGCTGTCGGCATCGCTGAGCTACAAGGCCACCGATTGGCTGAGCATCAGCCTGGATGGCCTGAACCTCAACAACCCGACCTACAAGTACTACCAGACCGCGGCCATCCCGACCTCGTTCTACAGCAACGGTCGCCAGTACTACCTCAACTTCCGCTTCAAGTACTGATCCAGCGGCAGCAACATCGCCGAGTCGTGCACGCACGCCGGGCCTGGGTCATTCCGGGCCCGGCGTTTTTCATGTATAGCGTTCATCGCACCGTTCCAAGGAGTCGTTCCGATGGTCAAACCTTCCCGCGCCCGGATGCGCAGCGCAGTGCTGCTGGGCAGCCTGCTCGCCCTGTTGCCGGCACTGCCCGCACTCGCCGCCGATCCCACGCCGGCCGCTGAAGCACCGGGTCCGCAGCTGCGTGCCGGCAGCCTGATGCTGATTCCCGCGCCCGCTACCGTGCAGCACGGCCAGGGCAGCGGCATCACCGTACGCGCCGATACCGCGCTGCACGCCGAAGGCGAAGCCGCGCAGCGCGTCGCCACCCAGTTCGCCGACCTGCTGGCCCGCAGTGGCGGTCCGCGACTCATGCCGGCCATGAGCAAGGCGGCAGGCAAGTCGGGCAGCATCCGCTTCCAGATCATCCCGACCTTCCGCGACAGTGGTGAGAGCTACACGCTGGAAAGCACCGCGCAGGGCGTGCTGGTGCAGGCCGGCAACGAAACCGGCCTGTTCTACGGCGCAACCACGCTTGCCCAGCTGGCCACGGGTGGCAGCAACGGCGTGCTGCCGGCGGTGCAGATCCAGGACGCGCCGCGCTTCGGCTGGCGCGGTTTCATGCTCGACTCGGCGCGGCACTTCCAGAGCCTGGACGAGATCAAGCATGTGCTCGATGCCATGGCCGCGCACAAGCTCAATACCTTCCATTGGCACCTCACCGATGACCAGGGCTGGCGCATGGAGATCAAGCGCTACCCGAAGCTGACCGAGGTGGGCAGCTGCCGCCTGCCGGCCGGCGACGGCGGCATCGACCCGGCCAGTGGCAAGGAGCATCCGTACTGCGGCTTCTACACGCAGGAGCAGATCCGCGAAGTGATCGCCTATGCCGCCAGGCTGCATATCCAGGTGATTCCAGAAATCGACGTGCCCGGCCATGCCACCGCGGCGATCGCCGCGTACCCGGAATTGGGTTCGATCAACACCCCGCTGAAGCCGATCAGCGAATGGGGCGTGTTCCCGAACCTGTTCAACGTGGAAGACAGCACCGTCACCTTCCTCGAGAACGTACTGGAAGAAGTGATCGCGCTGTTCCCTGCGAAGTACGTCCACGTCGGCGGCGACGAAGCAGTCAAGGACCAGTGGGAAGCCTCGAAACAGGTGCAGCAGCGCATGCGTGCGCTGGGCATCAAGGATGAAATGGCCATGCAGAGCCACATCATCAAGCGCCTGGAGACCTTCCTGGAGCAGCACGACCGGCGCCTGATCGGCTGGGACGAAATCCTCGAAGGCGGCCTACCACCGCAGGCCACGGTGATGTCGTGGCAGGGCACCGAAGGTGGCCTGGCTGCAGCCAGTGCCGGCCATGACGTGGTCATGTCGCCGGTGGGGTACCTGTACCTGGATTACCTGCAGACGGCCTCGCCGAACGAGCCACCGGGCCGCCCGACCCAGGTCAACCTCGGCAAGCTGTACAACTTCGAGCCGGTGCCGGCCGAGCTGGCGGCCGACAAGCGCCAGCACATTCTCGGCCTGCAGGCCAACATGTTTACCGAGCACACGCGCACCTACGCGCGCCTGCAGCACAACCTGTTCCCGCGCCTGGCCGCCGTGGCCGAGACCGGCTGGAGTACGCCGGAACATCGCGACTTCCGCGATTTCCTCGCGCGCCTGCCCGCGCAGCTGCAGCGCTACCGTGCCTGGGGCCTGGCCTACGCGCAGACCCCGTTCGAAGTGGGCGTGGACTACACCGATGATCGCGCGAAAAACTCCGTGACCCTATCGCTGGCCAATCCGCTGGGCTATGAAGTGCGCTACAGCACCGATGGCCAGCCGGTGACCGGGCAGTCGCCGTTGTACCAGCAGCCGCTGACCGCGACGCTGCCGACCACCGTGCAGGCCGCCGCGTTCTACCAGGGCCAGATGCTGGCCGCGAAGCCGACCATCGCCACGTTCACCGCGCAGTCGCTGCTCAGCCGCCGCAGCGATGCGCTGCTCAGCTGCGTGGGCAAGAAGGGGCTGGTGCTGCGCCTGGAAGACGACGGCCCGCGCGAGGGAACGCGTGCGGTGTTCAACGTCGACATCTTCCAGCCATGCTGGCGCTGGCCGCAGGCGCAGCTGGACGGCATCGGCAGCGTGGAGGTCCGCGCGGGCCGCATTCCGTACTACTTCCAGCTGGCCCACGATGAACCCAAGCGTCGCTTCGAAAAGGCCCGGAGCGCACATGGCGAAATGCTGATCCGCCGCGGTGATTGCACGGGCAAGGTGCTGGCTGAAGTACCGCTGCCGGCCACGCCCGATGCCGATGGCTTCGTGACCCTGCGTGCGGCGCTGCCGAAGGGCACGCAGGGCACGGGTGACCTGTGCATCAACTTCACCGGCGATACGCGCCCGGCGATGTGGGTGCTGGATGAGGTCACGCTGAAGAAGTAACCGCAAGCCTGTCCTGGCGCAATCCATCCACGCATGGCGTGGATCTACTGTACAGCCGAGCCCATGCTCGGCTGCCTTTCGGGAGGGAGCCGAGCACGGGCTCGGCGCTACAGGAACCTCAGCCCCGCCAGCGCATCAGCAGATCGCGCAACGGGGTCAGTGCCGTGGCCATGCCGGCCAGCACGCCGATCGTGTTGGCCAGCGCATCCATCGGGTCAGCAGTGCGGTTGCTGGTCAGCGTACCCTGCGCGAACTCGATGCCGACGCCCATCAGCACCAGCCCCACGCCCACCCACAGCAGCGGGCGCCCCGGCCGGAACAGCTGCACCGCGCTGCCGGCCAGGAGGAAGTAGGCGAGGAAGTGCTCGCCCTTGTCGCTGTTTTCCGGCAGCGGGATCGGCGGTGGTGGGATCAGGCAGACCACGATCACCAGCAACACCGCCAATGTCCAAAGCGCGGTCCACAGCCGCTGCCGCCGCAGCGGCTTGATCAGCGGCAACGCATTGCTCACAGGCGCCAGCTCAGGTCGCCCAGTTCGAACGCCGGCTCGAAATCGACACCACGCTGCAGGCCGATGGCCTGGAAGCGCTCGCCCATCTCGGTCGGCAGGGTCAGCTTCTTCACCTGGTCACGCAGCTGGATGCGGCCGACCTCATCCGTACGCTCTTCGGCCAGCAGCAGCACCTGGTCCAGGCCGTTGCCGAGCAGGAAACTGGCCTGGCTGCAGTACCCCGCCAATTCGAAACCACCGTGCATGCCCGCCTCGGCCATCGCGGTGAAATCCACCGACGCGGTGATGTCCTGCAGGCCGGGCCAACGATGCACGTCGTTATGCACGTGGTGGCGGTAGAACGCGCGGACCGTGCCATCGTCGCGGTCGTGCTGGTAGAACTCGCTGCGGCTGTAGCCGTAATCGACAAACAGCATCGCACCACGCTGCAGGCCGCCAGCCACTGCCTGCAGCCAGTACGGCAGCTGCGGCAGCACCTCGGAGCGGTAACCGTCGGCAAAGGGCTTTTCCAGGTAGCGCTCGATGTGGCGCACCGCACCGTTGAGCAGGATGTCAGCCGGCTGCGCGCCACGGATGAAGTTGCCTTCGCCATCAAGCTCGACGGTTTCCTCATAGACCTCGCCGTCCCGGATCAGGAAACGCGGGGTCGGCAGCGCGTCGATCACCTCGTTGGCGAACACCACGCCCTCCCAGTCCTCCTCGAACGGGCGGTCGATCCAGCCCACGCGCGCGGCCAACTCGGCCGGCAGGTTCTGCTGCAGGCGCTGCTGCTGGCGCTCGCGCAGGTCGGCGCTGGGTTCGAGGATGGCGTAGCGCGATGGCAGCGCGTCCAGTTCGGCCAGGCGCAGCAGCACGGCCTCGGCGAAGGCGCCGGTACCGCCGCCCAGTTCCAGCATGCGGGCCTGCGCGCCCAGCTGGGCGAACACTGGCGCCAGCGCATTGGCCACGCTGCCGGCGAACAGGCTGCCGAGCTCGGGTGCGGTGGTGAAGTCGCCGCTGCCTCCGAACTTGCTGGCGCCGGCGCTGTAGTAGCCCCAGCCGGGGGTGTACAGGCACAGCTCCATGAAGCGCGAGAACGGCATCGCCCCGCCCTGCGCAAGGATTTCGGCGCGCAGGGCGGCCGCCAGCTGGTCGCTGTGGGCCAGGGCATCGGCTTCGGGCAGGGGGAAGGTGGGCTGCATGGCGTCTTCGAATGCGGTGACAATGGTGCACAGGATAGCCGAGCCTTGGAGGACCCTCGATGAGCGATACCCACCCCGTGGTCCTGATCACCGGCAGCGCGCGCCGGATCGGTGCGGCCATCGCCCGCCAGTTCCACGCCTGTGGCTGGTCGGTGGTACTGCATGCCAACACCTCCAGCGCCGAACTGCAGCAGGCCGCGTTCGATTTCGACAATGTGCGGCCGGGCAGCGTGCTTGCGCTGCAGGCCGACCTGCGTGACGCCGACGCCCTGCCCGACCTGGTGGAACAGGCCGTTACCCACTTCGGCCGCCTGGACGCGCTGGTCAACAACGCCTCCAACTTCTATGCCACCCCGCTCGGCCAGGTCACCGCCGAGGCGATGGACGAGCTGTATGCGGTCAATGCGCGCGCGCCACTGCTGTTGTCACAGGCGGCCGCGCCCTACCTGCGCCGCCAGCAGGGCTGCATCGTCAACCTGACCGACCTGCACGGCACCGACCCGATGCGCGACCACATCGCCTACACGATGGCCAAGGCCGCGCTGGAGATGGCCACCCGCTCGCTGGCGCTGGAGCTGGCGCCCAAGGTGCGGGTCAATGCGGTGGCGCCCGGCGCGATCCTGTGGCCGGAACAGGGCAAGGACGATTTCGCCCGCGAGGCCCTGCTGGCGCGCACGCCTTTGGCGCGGATCGGTACGGTCGAGGAGATCGCCGAAGCGGTGTACTGGCTGGTGGCCGAAGCCAGCTTCGTCACCGGCCACACGCTGCGCGTGGATGGCGGGCGCACGGTCAGCTGAGAGGTTGCCGGCCAGCGGCCGGCGCTACCGGTCATGCCGGCCGCTGCCGGCAACCTCCATCAATCCAGGTCAACCACCTCGAACGCCTCGCCAAACTGCGCGTGCGCGCGCCACAGCGTGGCCAGGCCCAGCCCGCTGACCGGATCGATGAAGTCGGGCGCGATATCGGCCAGCGGCTTCAGCACGAAGGCATGCTTCAGTTCGGGACGGGGAATGCGCAGGTGGCCGGGACCTTCCACCACCAGGTCGCCGTAGAACACCACGTCGATATCCAGGGTCCGGTCGGAGAAGCGCGGCCCACTACGGTCGCGGCCGTGCGCGTCTTCCAGCGCATGCAGCCAGTCGTCCAGTTCCTGCAGCGGCAAGTCCGTCTCGATCGCCACCGCGTTGTTGAGGAAGGCCGGGCCGTCGAAGCCGACCGCGGCGGTACGGTAGGCCGGCGAGACCTGCAGCGCGCCGAAGCGCTCGCGCAGGGCCGCCACCGCGGCGTGGAGGTAGCGGCGGGGCTGGACATTGCTGCCCAGGCTCAGGAGCACGGTCGTCATGCGGTTCAGGTGGCAGCGAGGGGGGCGTGGACATGCCGTCGTCACGGCGGCCTGCCTACAATCCGGGACGCACATGATAGGGCACCGACATGACCTATTGCGTTGGAATCGAGGTGGACGAGGGCCTGGTCTTCGCTGCCGACACCCGGACCAATGCCTCGCTGGACGATGTACGCGTGCATCGCAAGCTGCACGTGTTCGAATATCCCGGCCAGGCAGCCTACGTGCTGATGGCGGCTGGCAACCTGGCCACCACCCAGCTGCTGGTGTCGCGCCTGGGCCGCGACGCCGCAGAGCGGCGCGTGCCCAACCTGCGCGACATGACCCACCTGTTCGAAGCCGCCGCGTATGTGGGGCAGCTGCTGGTGGACAGCCAGGTGCACAGCAGCCACAGCGAACACGGCCATGACGGGGTCAACACCCAGGCCACGCTGATCTTCGGCGGCCAGATCGCCGGCGAGCGGCCCGGGCTGTACATGATCTACCCGCTCGGCAACGCCATAGCCGCCTCGCCGGAGACGCCCTACCTGCAGATCGGTGAATCCAAGTACGGCAAGCCGATCCTCGACCGCATCCTCAGCCCCGCCACGCGCCTGGAGGATGCTGCCCGCACGGCGATCGTCTCGTTGGACTCCACCATCCGTTCCAACCTGTCGGTAGGCCTGCCGATCGACCTGGCGCTGCTGCGCGACGGTGAACTGCGCATCGGCCAGCAGCTGCGGCTGGGCGCGGATTCCACGCTGTATGCCGACATCCACCAGAACTGGTCGCGGCGGCTGGAACAGGCGGTGGACGCGCTGCCGCGGTTCCCCTGGGAAACCGCCCTGTAGAGCCGAGCCCATGCTCGGCTGTCGAGGTCAATGCGAACAGCAGCCGAGCATAGGCTCGGCTCCACAGAACCCCAGCGGCATCAGCCCAGCGCCTCGGCCACTGCCCGGAACACCTGCTGCATCTGCAGCGGCTTGCGCAGTACATGGACGTCCACGCCGGCCGGGAATGCATCGGCAGGCACCGCCACCGCCGCGTCCTCCAGCACCAGCGCCGGGCCGCGATAGCCCAGCGCAGCCATCTCGCCCAGCAGCTGGCTGGCCGGCAGCAGCTTTGAGCCGGCGTCTGCAATCACCAGCGCCGGCATCGCCTCCTGCTGCATCCAGCGCAGCGCCGCCGGGCCATCGGAGGCCAGCTGCAGCTGATACCCCTGGCTGGACAGCGCGTTGCCGAGCAGCGACAGGCGCGTGGCTTCGCCGTCGACCACCAGGATCGACTGGCCACTGCCCAGGGCCACCAGCTGCTCGATCGGCTCGCTGCCGTCGCTGGCTTCGTGCATCGGCAAGCGCAGCTCGAAGCAGGTGCCCTGCCCTGGTTGGCTGCTGACATGGATGCTGCCGCCGGCGCCTTCGACGATGCGCTTGCAGGAAATCAGGCCCAGGCCGGTGCCATCGGCCTTGGTGGTGAAGAACGGATTGAACAGGTGCGACAGCGTGTCCGCATCCATGCCGATGCCTTCGTCGGACACGCAGATCTGCATCCAGTCCACGCCATCGCGCTGGCCGGCATGGCTGGCGGTCAGGCTCAGGCGGCCACCGTTGGGCATCGCCTGGATCGCGTTGAGCGCCAGGTTCAGCATTACCTGCTGCAGTTCGGTGTAGTTGGCGTCGACTACCAGGCCTTCGTCCAGCACCTGCAGTTCCAGGCGCACGGCATCGGGCACGTTGCTGCGCAACAGCAGCGCCACCGCATCGAACAGGCCATCGATCTCGATGCGCTCGCTCGGCTTGCGCGAACCACGCACGAACGACAGCATCGACTCGGCCATCTCATGGCCGCGGCGGCCACACTCGGCGATGACGTCGGCCAGGTGGTGCAGCTGCGGATCCTCGGTGCGGGCCTTCAGCAGGTCCGGCATGATCAGCAACGGCTGCAGGATGTTGCGCAGGTCGTGGCTGAGCCCGGCGGCAAGCAGAGACAGGCTTTCCAGCCGCTGCGCACGCATCAGTTCGGTTTCCACGCGTGCGCGCTCGACAGCACTGCGTGCATCGCGGATCGCACGCGCGACCGCCGAAGGCAGGCGCGCAGGCTGGTGCTTGATGATGTAGTCGTTGGCGCCCTTCTGCAGCGCCGCCACCGCATTCTCCTCACCCATCGTGCCGGAGACGAAGATGAAGGGCACCTCCGGCGAGGTCTCGCGCACGATGCGCAGCGCGTCGTCACCGGAGAACCCCGGCATGCTCAGGTCGGACAGCACGATGTCCGGCTGGAACACAGCCAGTGCCTGGCGCAGTTCCGCCTCGCTCTCCACACGCTCGAAGCGGGCCTCCAGGCCCGCGTCGAGCATCTGTTCGGACATCAGCTCGGCATCTTCCGCTGAGTCTTCCACCAGCAGGATGCGCAGCGCCCCCAGGGCGGGACCGGTCAGGGGCATGGGCTCACTCGAGTTCCGGTGCCTGGTTGATCAATGCCCAGAACTTGCCCAGGGTCTGCACCGCGCCGAAGAACTGGTCCACGTCCACCGGCTTGACCACGTAGGCGTTCACGCCCATGTCCCAGCTGCGGGCCAGGTCACTTTCCTCGCGCGAGGACGACAGGATCACCACCGGCAGGCGCTTGAGTTCTTCGTGCTCGCGGATCTGCCGCAGCACTTCCAGGCCATCCATGCGCGGCATCTTGATGTCCAGCAGCAGCACCGCCGGCAAGCCTTCCTCGCGGTTGGCGAAGGCACCGCGGCGCAGCAGGTAGTCCATCACTTCCACGCCGTCCTCGACGTGCACGATGGGATTGGCCAGACGCGCTTCTTCCAGGGCGTCGATCGCCATTTCGGCGTCCGCCGGGCTGTCTTCGGCGAGAAGAATGGTGCGCAGAGTCGTCATGCAGAGGGACCTTGTTTGTCCGCGTCGGTCGCGGGAGGCAGGTAGAAGTGGAAAGTGGCGCCGACGTCCGGTTCGGCCTCGGCCCAGATACGGCCACCATGGCGGGTCAGCACGCGGCGCACGCTGGCCAGGCCGATGCCGGTCCCCGGATAGTCGCTGGCCTTGTGCAGGCGCTGGAACACACCGAACAGCTTGCCGGCGTAGGCCATGTCAAAGCCTGCACCATTGTCGCTGACCGTGAACTGATGGCCGCCGTCGGGCTGCTGCTGGTAGTCAACGCGGATCTTCGCCGGCTCGCGGTTGCCCGAGTACTTCACTGCGTTGCCGAGCAGGTTGAGCCAGACCTGGCGGATCATGTTCTCGTCGCCCACCACGATCGGCAGCGGCGCGATGTTCCACTCCACCTGGTGCACATGGCCGCTGTTCTCGGCCTCGGCCTGCAGGTTGGAATCGAGCATGGCCCGGGTGTCGGCCACCAGCGACTGCATGTCCACCGCCTGCTGCCGCATCGCCGCACGGCCAAGGCGCGAGTAGACCAGCAGGTCGTCGATCAACGCTGCCATGCGCCGGGCCGAACTGGAAATCACGTCCAGATAGTGGCGGCTCTTGTCATCGGCCTGATCGCCGAGGTGGCGCGACAGCTTGTCGGAGAATCCGGCCACGTGGCGCAGCGGTGCACGCAGGTCATGCGAGACCGAATAGCTGAAGGCCTCCAGCTCGCGGTTGACCTCGGATACCTGCGCAACCTTGCCTTCCAGCTGGCGGTTCAGCTCTTCCACGCGCAGCTGCACTGCGCGCTGCATGGTGACGTCGCTGATGGTCAGCAGCACTACCTCGTCATCGCTGTCGGGCAGCGGCATGCGCCGCGCGTTGAGCAGCATGTAGCGCACCACGCCGTCAGCGGTGCGCTGCTCGTGCTCGAAGTCCCACAGTTCGCGACCGCGCGACAGTACGTCGGCCAGGCGCTGCCGGACCACCGGGTCCTGCCATGCATTGTCGCCAACGTTTTCCAGCAGCAGGCCGTCGGCACGCTCGTCCTGCAGGCCGTACAGCTCAGCGAATGCTGGATTGTGCAGCTGCACGCGCAGGTCGCGGTCGAGCAGCACGATCGGTTCGCGCACGGTCTGCAGCACCGACGCCGCACGTGCAGCCGAGCGCAGCGATTGCCGCTCCGCATGCAGGCGACGGCCGATCTGCCGCTGCAGCAGCCACAGCACCAGGCCGAGCAGCGCCAGCTGGATCACCAGCGAACTCCACGACACCAGTTCGGTCTGCTTGCGTTGGCGCGCCGCCTGCTCGGCGCGCAGCGCCAGCAGCTTCTGCTCGCTGGCCTGCAGTTCTTCCACCAGCCCGCGGATGGGATAGCGCGTACTCAGGTCCTGCACCAGCTCGCGCTGGTCGCTGTTCGGCTCGGACCTGGCCAGCTCGCGGGCGAGTGTCATGCGGCCTTCCAGCATCGATTCGATCCGACCGATGCGGATCAGCTGGTCGGGATTGTCGCGGGTCATCCGGCCCAGTTCGGCCAGGCGCCCGGGAATTTCATCGGCGCGGGCCATGCGCTCGCGCAGGCCGGGGGCATCCACGCCCTTGGACAGGGTCAACGCGGCCGATTCAACGTCGCGCACATCGGCCTGCAGTTGCTGCAGTGCCACGCCCACGGCCTGGGTGTGGTTGACCCAGGCCATCGCTTGTTCGCTGTCCTGCTGCAGTTTACGCAGGGTCAACCACGGCACCACGATGATCGCGGCGGCGGCCAGCGCCAAGGCCGGCAACCGCCAGCGGTCCCAGATGTCGTCACTGAAAACCAGCGCCATAGTTCCTCTTCAGCTCTGCCGCGACGCATTGGCCGGGCCGAACCCGGTTGCGGCGGAACCGGCAATATAGCGCAGGCGGTCACAACTCTGGAATTTCCAGCGCGGTCGGCTGAACGGGTTGGCAATCAGACCTGTAGGGCCAAGCCCATGCTCGGCTGCCTTGGAGTTCCAGCCGAGCGTGGCTCGGCTCTACAGGTCACCGGGCGCCCCACGCGGGGGCGCCCAACCGGTTCAGCGCTTGGCGGCAGCGCTGACCTTCAATGCGGCGGCATCGACGCGGGTCACGCCCTTGATGCCCTTGGCGGTGGTGACCGCCTTGTCCTTCTCGGCCTGGGTGGCCACGGTGCCGCTCAGGCTGACCACGCCGTTCACCGTTTCCACCTTGATCTCGGTGCCGGGGACGTTGCTGCTGGTCAGCAGGTCCGCCTTCACCTTGGTGGTGATCCAGCTGTCGGTCACCGGTTCGTTGGAATCATGGCGATCCGCATGGGTAGCCGGATGTGCGCTGGTGGCCGGCGGGCTCTTCGCGGCCGGGTCCTTGGCGAAGGCGGCCGAGGAGGACAGTGCCAGGCCCAGCGTCAGGGCAGAAGCAATCAGCGTGCGAGTGGTATTGCTCATCGTGTCGTTCTCCTTCGGGATGTGCTGCCAGTCTGGACAAGCGCACGTAGAGCAGGCGTGGCGTCGCGGTCATGCCGCCGTGAATCGAAGCGTTTCCAACGGCAACGGTTCAGTTTTGGGCTGTCCGCATCCGTCGTTTACCCTGCCCTTCCCCCCCAGCCGGAGCTCTGCCATGCGCCCCGACCTGCACCTGGCCCTGATCGGCTACGGCCTCGCCGGCCGCGTCTTCCATGCCCCTCTGATCCAGCACACGCCCGGCCTGGTCCTGCACAGCATCGTCAGCTCGCAGCGCGACACGTTGCTGCGCACGTTCAGCAACGTACACGTGCGTGCAACGCCACAGGACGTGTTCGACGATCCAGCGGTGGATGCGGTGGTGATCGCCACGCCGAACGAACAGCACGTGCCACTGGCGATGGCCGCGCTGGCCGCCGGCAAGCACGTGCTGGTCGACAAACCCTTTGCGCTGGATGTGGCCGAAGCGGAAACAGTACTGGCCGCAGCACGCGACGCCGGCCGCATCGCCACCGTGTTCCAGAACCGGCGCTTCGATGCCGACTTCCTCACGCTGCAGGCGCTGCTGTCCGAAGGCACGCTGGGCGAGGTGGCCGAATGCCATGCGCATTTCGACCGCTACCGGCCGCAGGTGCGCGACCGTTGGCGCGAACAGGACGGGCCAGGCAGTGGCCTGTGGTACGACCTCGGCCCGCACCTGCTGGACCAGATGCTGGTGCTGTTCGGCTGGCCCGACGCCATCGATGCGGATCTGGCCGTGCAGCGCCAAGGTGGCGCCGGCATCGACTACTTCCACGCCGTACTGCACTACCCGCGGCACCGCGCCATCGTGCATGCCGGTTCGCTGGTGGCTGCCCCTGCCCCGCACTTCAGCGTGCATGGCAGCAAGGCCAGCTGGATCAAGTACGGCCTGGATGTGCAGGAGGCCCAGCTGCGCCGCGGCGTAGCGCCGGGTGCGCCCGGTTGGGGCATCGATCCCCGGCATGGCGAACTGGTGCGCTGTGATGCAGAAGACAATGTTCTGCGCAGCACCGTCGACAACCTGCCCGGCGACTATCGTCGGTTGTATGCGCAGTTCGCAGCGGCGATGCACGGCGACGGCGAAGCGACGGTCAGCCCGATGCAGACATTGCAGTTGATGCGGCTGCTGCAGGCCGGCATGGACAGCGCGCGCGAAGGGCGGCGGATCGCGTTGGACTGACCAGTAGATCCACGCCATGCGTGGATGACGTGGCAACGATCAGAGACGGCTTTTGTAGAGTCGAGCCATGCTCGACTGGCTGCATGGGGTCAGAGCCCTTTCCTGCGGAAAGGGATCCGACCCCGATCTGCCCGGGGTCGGATCCCTTCGGCAACGCCGAAGGACTCTGACCCCACCGCAGTGCTTACGACTTCTTGATGGCGTGGCCGCCGAATTCATTGCGCATCGCCGACAGCAGGCGATCGGTGAACGAATTCGATTCGCGCGAACGCAGGCGCTCCAGCAGCGACAACGTGATCACCGGTGCCGGCACGTCCAGCGCGATGGCTTCGGCCACGGTCCAGCGGCCTTCGCCGGAATCCTCCACGTATGGCGCGATGCCATCCAGCGACGGATTGCGCTTGAGTGCTTCGGTACTCAGGTCCAGCAGCCACGAACGCACCACGCTGCCGTGGCGCCAGACTTCGGCCACCTGGGCCAGGTCCAGTTCCATTTCCTGCTTGCGCTCCATCAGCGCGAAGCCTTCGGCATAGGCCTGCATCATTCCGTATTCGATGCCGTTGTGGACCATCTTGGTGAAATGGCCGGCGCCGGATGGACCAACACGCGCCCAGCCGCGATCCTCCGCCGGAGCCAGCGTGCGCAGCAGCGGTGCGATCTGCTCCACCACCGGCGCTTCGCCACCGACCATCAGGCTGTAGCCTTCCTGCAGGCCCCACACGCCGCCGCTGGTGCCGCAGTCGACGTAGCCCAGATCGTCCTCCGCCAGCGCCTTGGCGCGACGGATCGAGTCCTGGTAGTTGGAGTTGCCGCCGTCGATGACGATGTCACCCTCGGCCAGGTGCGGGGTCAGCTGTCCCAGCGTCTGGTCGACGGTTTCACCCGCCGGCACCATCAGCCACACCACGCGTGGCACCGGCAGCGCGGCCACGGCGGCGGCCAGCGAATCAACCACTTCCAGGCCGGCCTCTGCAGCGCGCTGGCGCGCACTTTCGCCCGGGTCGTAGCCGACCACGCGGTGGCCGCCGCGATGCAGGCGCTGGGCCATGTTGGCGCCCATGCGGCCGAGGCCGATCATTGCAATATCCATTGTTTCACCTTCAGTTGGGGTCTAGGGTCAGGCTGCCTGGCCTGCCGGTAGCCGCGCAGTGGCGCAGTTGCGCCTCGCGCCAACGCCGGTAGAGCGTGGTATGCAGATTGTGCACCGCCAGGTCGATCGAAAACGGCGTTCTCGGGTTGCGATCGAGCAGGCGGACGATGTGGTAGCCGATAGGACGTATACCGCGCGGATGCACGTAGATCACGAACTGCTGGTAGAACGGATCGTCCAGCAGCTGATCCATGCGCACCAGAGCCGCGTGGTAGCGCGGTGCCAGGCGTGCGCGCAGCTGTGGATCGCGCTCGAACAGCAGGCGCTCGAAATAGCGCTGGCCGGCGCGCGGAATGTCCTGCGCCAGTTTCCAGAGCTCGGCATTGCGCTGGTCGTACCAGGCCAGGCCGGCGTGCAGCGCCAGCGCCTGCGCAGCGCCCTCGCCCACCTCGACCACCACGAAGTTCTCGGCCTGGTTGCTCAGGTCGTCCAGCGTGCCTTTGTCGTACACATGTTCGATGAAACCGGGCACGCCCACGAACGCCTGCCGCCCCATCGCCGCGGTGCGCACCGCCTTGCCATCGGCGAAGAGGTCGCCCGCATGCGCGCCGAGCAGGATGCTGTCGGTGTCGTGCAGCGCGAGGAAGGTGCCGATCGACAGTTCCTCCGCTGCGAACCCGGTGTCGAACGCAGCATCGCCATACAGCTCGCGCTGGGTGGCCAGCTGTGCGACCTGGCGGCCGACACCGCATTCGGCACGCACGGCACCGCTGTAGAACGCCTGCAGCGCATGGCTGTTGCCCGCGCGGGGCACGAAGCCACGACCGAAACTGCGCGTACGCTGCCAACCCTGTGCCGGTGCGCCCTGCAATCCGAAGCCGATCCATCCCAGCTGCGGGCCGGAGAAGCGGAACGTGGGATTGCCCTGCAATGCCGAAGTCGCGCGCCGCGTGGCCGCCCCCAGCTCGAAGGCATAGGCGCAGACGGTGGCGGGGTCATCCAGCAGCTGCTGCAGCAGTGCCTGCCGAGCGGCAGCGGGCAGCGCCGCCGGCCACCGCACCTGCAGGTCGCCGGCCGCCTGTGAATCAGCCAGCGAGGCACGCGTACATACGGGACCACCGCGCACCTGCGGCGCGGTGAGGGACGCTTCTTCGAAGCGCCACCCCAACCGCTGCAGCAGGCCCTGCGTACAGTCCGGGGATGGCGCTGCCACGACCCACGCGGGCGCCAGCAGGGCTGCAATCAGCCACCTGCCGCGCACACTCAGCCCTGGTCCGTGACCGCCGGTGCGGGTTCCGGCGCCGCTGCCGGCGACGGCGATGGCGATGGCGTGCCAGCCGCGGCCGGCAGATACTGCTGCAGGCGCTGGAAGAAGCGACGATAGAACTCGGCATCCGTGACCGTGCTGCTGGCCACCTTCACCAGCGAGTCGTCGTTGCTGCCGAACGGCAGCGACACCGAGCCCAGCGCACCCACGCCGACACTGGCCGAGGTCGGGCTCTTCTTCAGCGCGTAGCGGTCCTGCACGGCACTGACGAACACCAGCGTCTGGCTGCCGCGCGGGGCGCAGGAGATGCGCAGCACCAGCTGCTCATGGTCATCCTCGCGCGGCTGGAAGTTCTTGTTGCCCTCCACCTGTGCGTCATCGGAGCGGGCGATGGCATAGCCTTGGCTGAGCAGCGTGCGGCGCGCGGCCTCGCAGGCTTCGCCGGGGCGTCCCTCAACGGTGCGCGAGAAGGTATCGCCGGAATCGAAAGACTCGCGCAGCACGGTGCTGTCGGCGGCGCGGCCACCACAGGCCGAAAGGATCAAGGCGCTGGCGCACGCCACGGCAGCGCGGGAAAGACGGGAGGCCCGCATGGGTACTCCTGCGAGGACGGAAGCACCAAGGGTAGTCCGGCCCCCGTGTGCGGCAGGTCGATATGCCCCCCCACGTTGCTCCCGGTTCATGCACGTAAAAGGGGACGGAGGGGATCAAGTCGTTTGCGGCACTTCATTGGCCCGGGCATGGCCCGGCGCGACCGGGAATGGGCTTCCCAAACAGATAGGGGCCGGCAATGCCGGCCCCTGCGGATGTCGTGCGCCGCCTCCGGCTCAGTCCGCCCAACGCCCCGCGCCGGTGGACTGCGGCAGCACCTGGGCCGACAGCGGACGGTCATTGGCCAGCAGGTTCACCGCGTCGGCCAGGATCGAGGCCGACTCGCGCAGCAGCGGGTCCGGACGCTTTTCGGCGGCCTTCTCGCGGGCGGCATCCTTCACGATGTCGCGTTCGTTGCCGGTCAGGCCATCATCACTGCTGTCATCGGCCAGCGGGTCCAGGGCCAGGCCCAGCTCCTTGCGCTGCAGCTGGCGTTCCTTGCGCTGGGCGTCCTGGCGCTCGCGTTCGGCGCGACGGGTGGCCTCGTTGAGCGAGATGTACTTCTTCGCCGCCTCGGTCCGGAACTGCTGCACGTCCTCGTTCCACCACTGGAATTCCTTGTCGGTGGCGATTCGCGCGTCGTGGCGGACCTCCAGCTTCGGCAGCAGCGGCGCGAAGTTGCCGTACTGGGTGTGCGGCACGGCGGCGATGCGGGTCCACGGCAGGGCGTTATCGTAGGTGCTCTCGCCGAATTCGGTGGCATCGACGCTGGCCGGGAAGGCCAGGTCCGGCACCACGCCCTTGTGCTGGGTGCTGCTGCCGCTGATGCGGAAGAACTGGGCGATGGTCAGCTTGACCTGGCCGAAGCGCTGGGTCTCGCCACTCGGCCAACGGTCGAGGTCGACGATGTTCTGCACGGTGCCCTTGCCGAAGCTGGTTTCACCGATCACCAGGCCACGACCATAATCCTGGATCGCACCGGCGAAGATCTCCGAGGCCGAGGCCGAACCGCGGTTGATCAGCACCGCCAGCGGGCCATCCCACGCCACACCCTGGTTGCGGTCGCTGTTGACGGTGACGCGGCCACCAGACTCACGCACCTGCACCACCGGGCCCTGCTCGATGAACAGGCCGGTCAGTTCGATGGCTTCATCCAGCGAACCGCCGCCATTGTTGCGCAGGTCCAGCACCACGCCGTCCAGCTTGTCGTTCTTGAAACCAGCCAGCAGCTTGGCCACGTCGCGGGTGGCCGAAGCATAGTCGGCGGCGTTGCGGCGACGGCCTTCGAAGTCCTGGTAGAAGGTCGGCAGCTTGATCACGCCGATCTTCCGTGCCGGCTCGCCGTTGGCGGCCGGAATGGTCATGGTCTCGCCCTTGGCGGCCTGTTCGGCCAGGCGCACCTTCTGCCGGGTCAGTACCAGGGTGTGGTGCTTGCCGTCGGCACCTTCGGCAGCCGGAATGAACTCCAGCTTGACCTGGGTGTCCTTGGCGCCGCGGATCTTGGCCACCACATCGTCGATGCGCCAGCCGATCACGTCCTCGACCTGGCCAGACTTGCCCTGGCCAACGCCGACGATGCGGTCACCCGGCTTCAGCGTGCCGTCCACCGCAGCCGGGCCGCCGGCGATGATCTCGCGGATCACCACCACGTCGTCCTGGCGCTGCAGCTGCGCACCGATGCCTTCCAGCGACAGCGACATCGCCTGGTTGAAGTTCTCGGCCGTGCGCGGGGTGAAGTAATCGGTGTGCGGATCAACCGCGCTGGTGTACGAATTCATGAAGAACTGGAAGACGTCTTCGCCCTTCAGCTCGTTGACCGACTTCTCCAGCGTCGCGTAGCGCTTGTCCAGCGTCTTGCGGATATCGTCCGGCTTCTTGCCTGCGAGCTTCAGGCGCAGCCAGTCGTTCTTCACCGACTTGCGCCACAGCTCATCCAGCTCGGCGCTGCTGGCCGCCCACGGCACCTTCTTGCGGTCGTACTCGAAGCGCTCGTCGGTGGTGAAGTCCGGCTCCTGCTTGAGCAGCTTGCGCGCAAAGGCCACACGTTCGCCGACACGCTGCTTGTAGACCGCGAACACCTGGAACGCCGGTTCCAGTTCGCCGCCACGGATGGCCGAGGAGATGTTGGCTTCGAAGGGCGCAAAGCGCGCCACGTCGGCCTGGGTGAAATACTGCTTGGCGCCGTCCAGCGTCTCCAGATAGCGCTTGAACACGTCCTTGGAGGTGGCCTCGTCCAGCGCACGCGGTCGGTAGGCGTAACGACTGTCGGACAACAGGCCATACACCAGCTTGGAGGTGGTCACCTGATCGGCAGTTGCCGCAGCGGGCAATGCAGGCGAGTCGGCCTTGGCCGCCAGCGCCAGCGGCGCGACCAGCGCCAGGGCCATCAGGAATGCGGGGGCTTTGAATTTCATTGACGTGCTCGAAGGCGCCTTGCCAAGGGGGAGACTGCAGGGTGTTCAGACACCCCGACAGTGCCGAAAGTTGCCGGGTTTGTCACCCGGCCGCGCTCGGTGGAAAACCAGCCTAGCCGGGCCGGTGTAGCAAATTGTGAATGCATGTAGAGCCGAGCCCATGCTCGGCTGGCCGGCAGCAAGCAGCCGAGCATGGGCTCGGCTCTACCGCAGGCAGAGGTGTGCGGACCAACGGTCCGCACCCACAGGAGAAGCAGCTCCCACCCACCGGGAGGGTGTCAGGAAACCCCTGCGCCCTTGGCCTGCACGTCGGCGTGGTACGAGGAGCGCACCATCGGGCCGGACGCCACATGGCTGAAGCCCAGCTCGTAACCGTAGTCTTCCAGCGCCTTGTAGTCCTCGGGGGTCCAGTACTTCAGCACCGGGTGGTGGTGCGCGGTCGGCTGCAGGTACTGGCCGATGGTGATCATGTCCACGTCGTGCGCGCGCAGGTCACGCATCGTGGCCTTGATCTGTTCGAAGTCCTCGCCCAGGCCCAGCATGATGCCGCTCTTGGTCGGCACGTCCGGGTGCTGCGCCTTGAAGTTCTTCAGCAGGTTCAGCGACCACTGGTAGTCCGCACCCGGGCGCACGTTGCGGTACAGGTCCGGCACGGTCTCGATGTTGTGGTTGAACACATCCGGCGGGTTCTGCGCCAGGATCTCCAGCGCACGTTCCATGCGGCCCTTGCCGCGGAAGTCCGGGGTCAGCACCTCGATGCGGGTACCCGGCGACTTCTCGCGGATGGCGGTGATGCAGTCAACGAAGTGCTGGGCACCCCCGTCGCGCAGGTCATCGCGGTCGACGCTGGTCACCACCACGTACTTCAGGCCCATGTCGGCCACGGTCTGGCCGAGGCTGGCCGGCTCGTTGGCATCCGGCGGCTTCGGGCGACCATGGGCCACGTCGCAGAACGAGCAGCGCCGGGTGCAGACCTCACCGAGGATCATGAAGGTGGCGGTGCCATGACCGAAGCACTCGTGGATGTTCGGGCAGCTGGCTTCCTCGCATACGGTCACCAGGCGGTTCTCGCGCAGCTTGGCCTTCAGGTTCTGCACGGCATTGCCCGAAGGAATGCGCACGCGGATCCAGGACGGCTTGCGCAGTACCGGCGCGTCGGCGAACTGCACCGGCGAACGGTTGATCTTGTCACCGCCCAGCTGCTTGACCCCGGCCTGCAACGGCGCGGTGGACGGAGAATCGCCCTGCACGATCTGCAGGGGAATGGAACGGGCGGTGGTTTCAGTCATGGCAGTTCCGGGGGGCGGTCAGGCGGCCGCAGAAAGATCGGGCCGTTCGGGCGTGTGCTGCAGCAGCAGGCCAAACTGGCGGGCCAGGTGGTCCAGCAGCACTGGC
Source organism: Stenotrophomonas sp. T8 (assembly GCF_051853085.1). Taxonomy (NCBI): domain Bacteria; kingdom Pseudomonadati; phylum Pseudomonadota; class Gammaproteobacteria; order Lysobacterales; family Lysobacteraceae; genus Stenotrophomonas; species Stenotrophomonas sp. T8. The sequence continues at coordinate 3,409,571 of NZ_CP195329.1, forward strand.
TTGACGGCGTCCATCCCGGAGGGGCCGCCCAAGTCCAGCACCGAGGTCACCTGCAACCCCTGATAGCCACAGGGATTGATGCGGTGGAAGGGTTCCAGGTCCATGGCCACGTTGAAGGCCAGCCCATGGAAGGTGCAGCCGCGGCGCACGCGGATGCCGAGTGCGGCAATCTTGGCACCACCGACGTAGACGCCCGGGGCGCCCTCGCGGCGTTCGGCGCCGATGTTCCACTCGGCCAGGGTATCGATGAGCGCCTGCTCGATGCGGCACACGTAATCGCGTACACCGATGCCCAGCCGTGGCAGGCGCAGCAACGGATAGATCACGATCTGGCCGGGACCGTGATAGGTCACCTGGCCGCCGCGGTCCACGTGCAGCACGGGGATGTCGCCCGGCGCCAGCACATGCTCGTCCTTGCCGGCCTGGCCCAGGGTGAACACCGGATCGTGCTCGACCACCCACAGCTCGTCGGCATCGGCGTCGCTTCGCTGGTCGGTGAAGCGCTGCATGGCGCGCCACACCGGTTCATACGGCTGGCGGCCGAGGTCACGGACCAGCGCCGGACGCGGCGCACGGTCCTCCGGGGCGGCTTCGGCCGGGCAGGAGTCGGCTACAGCGTCCACTTCACTTCCGGGTGGTCACGCAGCGCCTGGTGCGCCAGGTCGTACTGTTCGCGGCTCCCGGCCTTGAACACGATGCGGACGGACACGTACTTGCCGTTGGAGGAGTGCTTCCAGCTGATGCGTTCGTTCACCACATCGATGCCGGCGGCCAGCAACAGGCGGGGAAGCTCATGCTCCAGGCCGCGGTTGGCCGGGCCCATGGCGCTGAGCTCGAACTGGCCGGGGAACTGGAAGCCGTGGTCGGGGTTGTCGGACTTGATTTCCATGGCCCCATTATCGGGCCGCAGGGCAACAAACCCAAGAGTATTCATCAACGCCAGGACCGCACCGGCGGTCTGCTGCGTTGCAGGCAGCCCAAGGGACGGGCCTGAGGCCCAACGGCAGCTGACTGCAATCTCCTGACCGTCACCAACGCGAACATCGTACGGGCGGCCCGCGACCGCCTTCACGCCCGGCCTGCGGCGCGTACGCGGGTAACAAATTGTGCCCGCCGGACAATGTTGTTTTCGGAACAGACAAGTGATCCGGACGTGCTCGTTCCGACGCGCGGGCACGAGTACCGTAGCGTTGCAGAAAACGACTGAAAACCGCCCCCTTCCCCATGAGCATTCCATCCATGCGTAGTGTCGCAGCTCTCGGGCTCGCCGGCCTGCTGGCCTCTGCCCTCCCCCTTGCCGCCCAGGCGGCCGAACAATGTGGCCCGGACGCCATGCGCGACCACCCGCCGCAGGTTAATTTCCGCGTCGACAACGACCTGTTCGGCGGCCGCCACCAGGATCAGGGCTATACCAACGGTGCGCTGTTGACCCTGGTTTCCCCCAATCTGGTCGATTACACCGACGACCCCTGCCTGCCGCGCATGGCGCGCTGGGTGAACCGGTACCTGGAAGGGCTGCATCCGGGCAAGTTCGAACAGCAGAACATGATCTTCAGCATCGGCCAGGGGATCTTCACCCCGACCGATTTCACTCGCAGGGACCTGATCGAGGACGACCGCCCTTACGCCGGCGTGCTGATCGCGAACTTCGGTTTCAATGCGCGCAGCGGCGACCGCCTGCAGACCACCCAGCTGACACTGGGCGTGGTCGGTCCGTGGGCACAGGGCAAGCAGGTGCAGAATGCCGTGCACGACGTGCTGGGCGACGAAAAATTCAAGGGTTGGGACAACCAGCTGCACAACGAACCACTGTTCATGCTGACCCATGAGCGCATGCGCCGCTGGCCGGGCGATGCCAGCGTCAATGCCGACGGTTGGGGTTGGGACGCGATCAGCCACTACGGCGGGTCGATCGGCAACCTGGAAACCAAGGCCAATTTCGGCGGTGAAGTGCGCTTTGGCTGGAAGCTGCCAGACGACTTCGGCAGCACGCCGCTGCGCCCGGCCGGCGAGAACACCGCGCCGACCCGCCGCGGCCGCCCCAGTGGGTGGTCCTGGCACCTGTTCGCGACCTCGGACGCTGCCTGGGTGATCCGCGATATCACCCTGGATGGCAACACCTTCCGCAACAGTCACAGCGTGGACAAGCGCCATGTGGTGGCCTACGGCGGGTACGGCGTGGCGGTGATGTACGGCCGCTGGAAGTTCGCCGCCGCGCGCTACCACAGCACGCGCGAGTTCAACGGCCAGCGCGAGGCGCCGGTGTTCGGCAGCTTCACCATCAGCCGGTCGCTGTAGGCGAGGGGCTGATGGTGAAGCGGGTAGGTGCCGACCGTTGGTCGGCACACCGGTTATTGCATCGCTCGCTGTAAGCGAGCGGCTGAGGGTAGTGCCGGCCGCTGGCCGGCTGTTGGCACATCCGGATGGGTTCAAGCGGAGCCGGCCAGCGGCCGGCACTACCCGCATCCGCACGCAACCGGCATCCCGAAACAGAAAAGGCCGGCATTCGCCGGCCTTTTCGTTCACCACGCCGGGGCGTGGATCATTCCGATTCCCACCACATCCAGAAGCTGTCCCACAGGCGCTTGAAGAAGCCGGCCTGCTCGACGGCGGCCACGGCCACCAGCGGCGCTTCGGCGACGACCTTGCCATCCAGGGTGACCTTCACGGTGCCGATCTGCTGGCCGGCGGTGAACGGTGCTTCCAGGGTCTTGGGCACATCGATGCTCGGCTTCAGGTCGTTGTAGCGGCCGCGCGGCACGCTCACCAGCATCGGCTGGGCCACGCCCAGCTGCACCTTGTCGGTGGTGCCCTTCCAGACCTTGTGCTCGGCAACGGCCTTGCCCGGCTCGTACAGGCGGTGGGTCTCGAAGAAGCGGAAGCCCCAGTTCAGCAGGGCCAGGCTGTCATCGGCGCGCTGCTTTTCCGACGCACCGCCCAATACCACGGCGATCAGGCGCTGGTCGCCACGCTGCGCCGAACTCATCAGGCAGTAACCGGCTTCGGAGGTGTGGCCGGTCTTGATACCGTCCACGCTGCCGTCGCGCCACAACAACAGGTTGCGGTTCGGCTGCTTGATGTTGCCGACCTGGAATTCCTTGATCTTGTTGTACGCGTAGGTTTCCGGGTAATCACGCACCATCGCGCGGCCCAGCAGCGCCAGGTCGTAGGCGGTGCTGTGGTGGCCTTCGGCAGTCAGGCCGTGGGCGTTGACGAAGTGCGAGTTCTTCATGCCGATCTTGGCGGCGTAGCTGTTCATCAGCGACGCAAAGGCTTCTTCGCTGCCGGCCACGTGCTCGGCCAGGGCGATCGCGGCGTCATTGCCGGACTGGATCGCCATGCCCTTTTCCATGTCTTCCAGGCGTGCGGTCTGGTTGACCGGGAAGCCGCTGTAGCTGCCATCGGTGCCGGCGCCGCCTTCGCGCCAGGCGCGCTCGCTCATCATCACCTGGTCATCCGCACGGACCTTGCCGTTCTTGACCTCGGCGGCAACCACGTAGGACGTCATCACCTTGGTGATGCTGGCCGGCGCGAGCTGCTCGTGGATGTTCTCGCCGGCCAGCACCTGGCCGGTGGCGTAGTCCATCAGCACCCAGGCCTTGGATACGCTCGGCACCGGCGCCGGCGGGGTGGCAACGGTGGCCGGGGCGGCAGCGGCGGCGGCAGGCGCCGGCGTGGCCGGGGTCGGCAGCGGGGTCTGGGCGGAAGCCAGGCCCACCACCAGGGTGGCGGCCAGGGCGGTGGCGGCGGAACGGAAATTCATTGGACAGCAGGCTCCAGGGGACGGCCAGGAATGGAGGGTGGAACGTAGTGGCCATTGTAAGGCCGGGGCGGCATGGGCCGGCAGCACCGGCCCGGGCGGGTCAATCCTTGACGATCTGCGGCGAACCCAGGCCCAGACCGGCAATGCGGCCGACAAGTTCCGCGGCACTGGCATGGTCGCTGGCGGGAACGCGCAGGCGGAACAGGGTGCGGCCACCGGCGGCGATGTCGCTGATGGTCGCGCCAACGATGCCGGCGGCGTTGAGCTGGCCCATTGCGCGGTTGGCATTGTCGCGGCTGGAGAAGCTGGCGACCTGCACCATCACCGCGCCTACCACCTGCTGCGACAGGCTGGGGGCCGTCGGTGTGGCCGGCGTCGTACGCGCCGGCGCCGGCGTGACCGCGCGCGGCGCCGCGCTGGCGACGGCAACCGGTGCCACAGGGGCGCTGCGCGCCGGCGGTGCGCTCGGCGGCAGGCTGCTGACCGCCACGTCCGGCACGGCGCTGGCCACGCCCTGGGTGGTGGCCGGCTGGCCACGCGCAGGCATGGCGTCGGCCGGCAGGCGCTTGACCAGGCGATCAATGTCGCTGTCGGCGGTGGCACGCGCAGCCGTTACCGGGCGCGTACTGGCCGCCGCGACAGCCGTTTCGGCGGCACGGCGCTCGCGGCGCGACGGCTTTTGGGCCAGCAGGTTGCTCTCGCCCGGTTGCAGCGCACGCACTTCCACGTTGCCGGTACCGCGCTGGGTGATGCCCAGTCGAACCGCGGCGGCATAACTGAGATCGACCACGCGACCGTCATGGAACGGGCCACGGTCGTTGACGCGCACGATCACCGACTCGCCGTTGTCCAGGTTGGTGACGCGGGCGAAGCTGGGCAGCGGCAGCGTCTTGTGCGCGGCGGTGAACTGGTACATGTCGTAGACCTCGCGGTTGGAGGTCAGGCGGCCGTGGAACTTGGCGCCGTAGTACGAGGCCGTACCGCGCTCGACATAGTTGCGGGTGTCGTCGAGCACCTTGTACGACTTGCCCAGCACCACGTACGGCGACTTGTTGCCGATGGCCGAACGCTCTTCGGCGGTCACTTCCGGCTCGGGAATGCAGGCGACGTTGGGAATGTAGTCCGGGGTGCTGTCACGCACGCCGGGCTTGTACAGCCCCCCGGCGGTGTAGTTGCCGCGCGTGTTCGGGTCTTCCTTGGCCGCGGCATAGGGCGAGCCCTCCGGGCAATGCGCCGGGCGCGAGCCGCGACCCTGCACCACCGTGCCGCTGGGCTTGCCACCGTGGCCGGCCGTGGCCGGCTTCTTCGGCGCACTGCTGCAGGCAGCCAGCGCGAGGACGATCAAGCTCGGGACCAGCCATCTGATGTTCATGCCGGGGGCAGCTCCTGTCCGGCGATGGCCTGCGACAACTGGAACACGGCCATCGCGTACATCTTCGAGAGGTTGTAGCGGGTGATCGCGTAGTAATTCTGGAAGCCCAGCCAGTACTGCTTGCCGGTGCTGCCCTCAAGTGTGATCGGCGTTGCGGTGGCGCCCGGCTGCACCGCAGCGCTGGGCTGGTAGCCGCGCTGCGCCAGGTCGGCCAGCGACCAGGTCGGCATCCATTCGGTCGGGTTGAACTCCTCGCGCCCCGGCGCCAGCGTGGCCGGTACGGCCACCTGGCCACCACGGACCCAGCCGCCCTTCTTCACGAAATAATTGGCGATGGACGAGAACACATCGTCGTAGCTGGTGAACAGGTCGCGACGGCCATCGCCATTACCGTCCACGGCGTAATCGAGATAGCTGGACGGCATGAACTGGCCCATGCCCATCGCACCGGCATAGCTGCCCTTGAGCGTGGTGATGTCCAGCTTTTCCTCACGGCCCAGCTCGAACAGCTTGGCCAGCTCATCGCGGAAGAACAGCTCGCGACGCACTTCGCGTTCCAGCTTGGCCGGGTCGCCACTGCGCGGGTAGTAGAACGCCAGCGTGTACAGCGCATCGAGCACGCGGTGGTTGCCGGCATTTTTCCCGTAACTGGTCTCCACGCCGATGATCGCCACGATCACTTCGGCCGGCACGCCGGTGCGCTGCTGCACGCGATCCAGTTCGGCACGATGCTGGGCCAGGAACGCACGGCCGCCATCGATGCGTGCCTTGCTGATGAACATCGGCCGGTATTCGTTCCACGGTTTGACCCGTTCGGCCGGGCGCGACATGGCTGCGATGATCGGCTGGCGCACCTGCGCCTGGTCGAGCACGCTGCTGATCTGCTCTGGCTTCAGGCCATAGCGCTTGGCCGTATCGGCAACAAAGCGGGCCCGTGCGACCTCGAACGGCACCGGGGTGAGATCGACCGGCGGCGCTGTAGCAGCGGCCGCTTCGGGCGCGGCCTCGGCCGGGCCGTGGGCCTTGGTGGCGGGCTGGCGCGGCGTACTGCTGGCCTGGGGCGGAGACGGTGGGGACTTCGGCTGGGTCGCGCAGGCGACCAGGCCGAGGGTGAGCATGCAGGCCAGAGTGCGTCGAATCATCGTCGCAGGTTAGCAGGTCATGGATGAATTAAAACCCCTAACACCATGAATCACAACGATTTGCCCACGTTCAGCGGGAAATGTGAAGACGCCGTGATCGAGCTTCCCCATTCAGATAGAGGTGGCCGGTTGCGTCCCCATCCCCGCAGACGCAACCGGCGACCGGATCCGGTCGGTACCTGCGCGGCTGCCGCTCCCCAGTGGCAGTTCCCCGCGCTCCCTGTACCCGTTGGATCAGTACTGCTCCCGCCCGACGCCCCCTCGCGCTGCATCGATTGACGGCGCGCCGTACCGAACGGGCCGCCATTGTGCAGGCCGATTACGACAAGTCCATTGATCAAGATCAACGCGGTGTAAAAATGTGAACCAGCTAACGTTTTTCGCGGACTTTGGTCGGAGAGCGTGTTGCGTCGCATTGTTGTGAGAACGCTTCCACAACGGGCATTGCGCAGCGCCAGGAAGTCTCCGGCCAACGGCGCAGCCCCCTCGTGGGTGGTGTCTGGGTGGTCGCAGAAAGCCGGATTGCTGGGAGCTGGCCGGGTGGGTGGGCAGTGCGGGGACGCCGTGAACCCATCCATGAAGTGACCCCCGAGACTTGGACGGTGGGGTCAGGCGGCTGCTTGGGCCTGTTCCCGGTACTTTACCGGGCTTAGCCCCTTCAATTTCAATCTGATTCGCTCTTGGTTGTAGTACTTGATGTACTCCACCAGCCCGGCCTCCAGGCTTTCGATGCTGTCAAATCTGTTCAGGTAGAAGAACTCCGACTTCAGCGTCCCGAAGAAGCTTTCCATTGCCGCATTGTCCAAGCAGTTGCCACGTCGGGACATGCTTTGCTTCAACGAGTGCTTTTCCAGCATGTGCCGGTAGTTCTCATGCTGGTACTGCCAGCCCTGGTCGGAGTGGATCATTGGCCGCTCATCCGGCGAAAGCTTCTTGATGGCCTCCTCCAGCATCTGACCTACCAGATCGAACACAGGCTGGCGCTTGATCTGATAAGCCACGATTTCACCGTTGTAGAGGTCCATGATCGGCGACAGGTACAGCTTCATGCCTTGCACCTTGAACTCGGTGACGTCGGTCACCCACTTCTGGTTGGGCCGCTCGGCATGGAACTGGCGATTGAGGTCATTGCCAACCACAACATTGGCGGCCCCTTTGAAGGACCGGTAGCGCTTCACGCGTACCCGTGATTTCAGGCCCATCTCCCCCATCAGGCGCTGTACCCGCTTGTGATTGGTCCGATGGCCCTGATTGGCCAGTTCCAGCGTCACCGTGCGATACCCATAGCGCCCTTGGCTTTGATCGTAGATTGCCCGGATGCGCTCGCACAGGGCTGCCTCATCCTGATCCGGATGGGCCAGGACATGGTTCTGGTAATAGAACGTACTGCGTGACAGCTCTGCCGCTTCGAGCAGAAGCGACAGCGTATGAACCTGCCTCAATCCTTGGATGGCTTGCGCTTTGCGTCCTGCGCCGCCTGCTCTTCCCGGATCAAGGCATCGAGTTTTTTTAGGTAGTCGGTCTCCGCACGCAGATAGGCGACTTCCTTGAGCAGCTCATCGCGGCTCATTTCCTCAGGTGGCTTGGACGAGCGGGTCTTTTTCATCGGCTTTCGGGGCGGCGGCGGAGGTGGTGCCAGCGCTTGGGCACCGCCTTGAGCATACAGGCGACGCCACCGACCCACCGCGCCGGCATCGCCAATTTGAAAGTAAGTGGTGGCCTCCCGCCCGGACATGCCGTCCTGGCCCATCTTCTTCAGGACAGCCAGCTTGAATGCGAGGTCATAGGACTGGGCCTGGCGGCGAAACCCGCGCCAACCATGCAGCCGATAGGTCGCCACCCAGCGCCTGACCGTGGAGAACTCCAGGCCGTAGCGACGAGCAACGGCTTTGACCGATGTGGAGGTCTTGCAGGCCTCTTTGGCGACCTGCAGTTTGAAACGCGCGTCGTATCTGTTCATGTATCCCTCGGGGTTGGATCTGATGTCCAACTCCCGGGGGTCACTTCACCATGGGGGCTTGGCCGCGGCATCCATGCCGCGGACACCCCGCACTGCCCACCCACCCGGCCGCTGACAGTTTTCGGGCGCGTTCACCCACGGAGAAGAAAAGAGAAGATCAAAAGCAAAAGCGGTTTGGCGGGTCGCTTCATTGCCTTGTGTGGAGCCGAGCCATGCTCGGCTCACGAGCAAGCGCAGCGCCGTGACCCGCTTTTGATTTTCTCTTGCTTCTCCGTGGGTGGCAGACCGCCAAAATCTGTCAGAGGGCGGTCGGGTTGGGTACGCGGGGGTGTCAGCCGCATGGATGCGGCTGCCAAGCCTCCAGGGACGGATTCACGGCGTCCCCCGCGTACCCAACCCGACCGGCCCACCCGCGGCTTCTGCTTTCCGCGACCACCCAGACACCACCCACGAGGGGGCTGCGCCGTTGGCTGGAAACGCTATCCCCCGTGCACGGGCCGATGCCCGCGTACCGCCATCACCAACCCGACGCCGGCCAGCAACGAGACAGCGGATGTCCCGCCATAACTGATCAGCGGCATCGGAATGCCCACCACCGGCAGCAGGCCGGAAATCATTCCGCCGTTCACCAGCACGTAGACGAAGAACGCCAGCCCCAGGCTACCGGCCAGCAATCGCGCGTGCGTGTCGCGCGCGTGCACCGCAATCCACAGGCAACGCCCCACCACGAACAGGTACAGCGCGAACAGCGTCGCCACGCCGATCCAGCCAAACTCTTCGGCCAGCACCGAGAACGCAAAGTCGGTGGTGTACTCGGGCAGGAAATCCAGCGTGGCCTGCGTGCCCTGCCCCCAGCCACGTCCTTGCCAGCCCCCGGAACCGATCGCGATGCGCGATTGCAGGATGTTCCAGCCGGTACCAAGCGGGTCGGCCGCCGGGTCGAGGAAGGTCAGCACACGATCCTTCTGGTATTGCCGCAGCAAGCCGAACCACGCCAGGGGTGCAGCCACTGCCAGCCCTGCCGCCCCGGTCGCCAACCAGCCCCAGTGCAAGCCCGCCAGCAACAACGCGAACACGCCACTGGCAGTGACCAACGTGGCGGTGCCGAGGTTGGGCTGCATGAGGATCAGTACCGCCGGCATGCCGATCAGCAGCGCGGCAGTCAATACCGTGCGCGGCGAGGGCGGCAGTGGTTGCCGATGCAGGTACCACGCCATCATCAGCGGCAGGCTGAGCTTGAGCAGTTCGGACGGCTGCAGGTAGAACACGCCGAGGTTCAGCCAGCGCTGCCCGTACTTGCCGGTGCCGATGACGTACACCGCCATCAGCGGCAGCATCGACAGCGCGTAGATCGCAGGGGTCCATGCACGCAATCGCAGCAGCGAAACACGCGACAGCAGCCACATCGCCAACAGCCCACCGGCAAAGCGTGCCGCCTGCCCGGCCACCGGGCCGGACACGCTGTGCAGCACCGCCAGGCCGGCGCCCATCAGGATCAACAACGCGCCCAGCAACGGCAGATCGATCGTGCGCAGCGCCTCACGGCAGCTGCCAAGCAGTCGTTTCCATTTCACGCGGGCACGGTAGCAACGGGTGCTTGCGTGAAGCTGTCATTGTGGTTCTGCGTTTGTAGAGTCGAGCCATGCTCGACTGCATTTCCGGCAGTCGAGCATGGCTCGACTCTACAGAAGCGCGCAGCCGGTGTTACCCGTACCCCCCGTGCACCGGGTTGTGGCTGCGCACCGCCATTACCAGGCCGAAACCGGCCAGCAGCGACACCGCCGAAGTACCTCCGTAGCTGATCAGCGGCATCGGCACGCCTACCACCGGCAGCAGGCCGGAAATCATCCCGCCATTCACCAGCACGTAGACGAAGAACGCCAGGCCGGTGGCACCCGCCAGCAGGCGCGAATAGGAATCGCGCGACTGGCTGGCGATCCACAGGCAGCGCCCGATCACCACCAGGTACAAAGCCAGCACGGTGGCCACGCCGATCCAGCCGAATTCCTCGCTCAACACCGAGAACGCGAAGTCGGTGGTCTGCTCGGGAATGAAGTTCAGGTGCGACTGCGAGCCTTCGCCCCAGCCCTTGCCATCGAAGCCGCCGGAACCGATCGCGATCTTCGACTGGATGATGTTCCAGCCGGCGCCCAGCGCGTCCATCTCCGGGTCCAGGAACATCATGATGCGGTCCTTCTGGTACGGCCGCAGCAACCAGAACCAGGCCACCGGCGCAACCGCTGCCACGCCGCCCACGCCCAGCCCAACCCACCACCACGGCAGGCCCGCCAGCAGCAGCACGAACACGCCGCTGGCGGCGATCAGCACGCCGGTACCGAAGTCCGGCTGCAGCATCACCAGGCCGGTGGGTACGCCGATGATGATCAAGGCCACGAGCACGGTATTGAAGCGCGGCGGCAGCGGCATCTTGTGCAGGTACCACGCCACCATCATCGGCAGGCTCACCTTCAGCAGTTCGGCCGGCTGCAGGTAGAAGAACTTCAGGTCCAGCCACTGCCGGCCATATTTACCGGTGCCCAGCACGAACACCGCCAGCAACGGGATCATCGAGATCGCGTAGATCATCGGCGTGGCCGAGCGGATGCGCAGGATCGGCACCCGCGAGATGCCCCACAGTGCGGCCATGCCCACCGCGAAACGCGCGCCCTGCGCCATCACCAGGCTGTCGCCACCAGCGCTCTTCAGGGTCGCCAGGCCAATCACCATCAGCGCGCCCAGGGCCAGGCACAGCACCCAGTCCAGCGTGCTGAAAAAGCGGCGCAGCATGTCGCCGGCCCAGCGCAGGAACACTCTCATCGTGCAGGCTCCGCAGGGGTCGGGCGGGGCGTGGCGGGCAGCGCGGCGGTCGGCGCACCCGGCTGCGGCGCAGGCGCCGGCTCCGGTGCGGGTGCACCGATCAGCACCGGATGCTCTCCCACCTGTGCAGCGGCGAGGTCACCGGCCTGACGTGCGCCCGCGTCTTCGTTGTCGAACGCGGTGGCGCCGATGGCGGTGGTGCCGCGCTCGCTGTCCAGCGGCTGCATGCCTTCGGGCATCTTGCCCAACAGGTAAGCGTCGAACACCTTGCGCGCGATCGGCGCCGCGGCCGAACCACCATAGCCACCACCTTCCACTGCCACCGCAATCGCGATGACCGGGCTCTCGACCGGCGCGAAGCCAACGAACAGCGCGCGGTGGCGCAGGTGCATCGGCAGGCTCTTCGGGTTCACTGCAGCAGTGCCCTTGCGGCTGATGACCTGTGCGGTACCGGTCTTGCCGGCCATCACGTACGGCGCACCGACCGCGACGCGCCAGCCGCTGCCGCCGGGCCGCATGGTCGCCATCATGCCCTCACGCACGGCCTGCACGTTGTTGGGGTTGGGGCTGATCGGCTTGCTTTCGCCGGCCGGCATTGCCGTCCAGTCGCTGTCGAAGCCGTCGCGCTGCTGGATCACCAGGTGCGGGGTGCGCAGCTGGCCGTCGGCCAGGCCGCTGACGCCGCGCGCCAGCTGCAGCGGGGTGACCTTCCAGTCACCCTGGCCGATGCTGATGTTGACCGTATCGCCGGGATACCAGGCTTCCTTGCGGGTCTTCCGTTTGTAGGCCGGCGACGGCAGGATGCCGCCGATCTCGCCGGTGAGGTCGATGCCGGTCGGCTGGCCGAAGCCGTAGTACTCCATGTAATGGTCGAAGCGCTCGATGCCCAGGTCCAGCGCCAGCTTGTAGTAATAGGTGTTGACCGATTCGGCGATGGACTTGCGCAGATCCGTCCAGCCGTGGCCGCCACGGTGGGCGTCACCCCAGCCGCGCGAGGTGCCCGGCAGGTAGAACATGCCGGTGGACAGCACCTTGTCTTCCGGGCGGCGCACGCCGGAGTCCAGTCCCGCCAGGCCGATCAGCGGCTTCAGCGTGGAACCGGGAGCGACGCCACCGAGCACCAGGCGATTGAACTGTGGCCGCGACGGGTTTTCGTTCAAGGCCTTGAAGTCGGCATGGGAAATGCCGTTGACGAACAGGTTGGGATCGTAGGACGGCAGGCTGACCATCGCCAGCACTTCGCCAGTGCGCGGATCCATCGCCACCGCCGAACCTTCCTGGTCGCCGAACGCGGCCACCATCGCGCGCTGCAGGTCGGCGTCGATCGACAGCCGCAGGTCGGCGCCGGACTGCGCGGCGACGCGGCCGATGGTGCGGATCGCGCGGCCCTGCACGTTGGTCTCGACCTGCTCGTAGCCGACCTTGCCGCGCAGCTGCTGCTCGTAATAGCGCTCCAGGCCGGATTTGCCGATGTGGGTCAGCGCGGCATTGCCTTCGCCGAGGATCTCCAGATCCTTGTCATCAACGCGGCCGACGTAGCCGATGATGTGCGCGAACAGATCGCCGTACGGGTAGCGCCGGGTCAGGTAGGGTTCGAGCTCGACACCGGGGAAGCGCCAGCGGTCGACGGCGAAGCGCGCCATCTCCTCATCGCTCATGCGCAGCTTCAGCGTGACCGGCAGGAACTTGCGGCGCGCCTTGCGCGACCTGTTGAATGCTTCCAGCTCTTCCGGGCTGATGTTGATGATCTTCGCCAGCCCTTCCAGGGTGGCATCCATGTCCTTGACCTTGTCCGGGGTCACGTCCAGGCGGAAGGCCGGCACGTTTTCGGCCAGCAGGCGACCGTTGCGGTCGTAGATCATGCCGCGCCCCGGCACCACCGGTCGCGGCTTGATGCGGTTGGCCTCCGAGCGCGTGGCGTAGACGTCGTGGTCCAGCACCTGCAGCTTGAAGTACCAGCCGCCCAGGCCCAGCAGGCAGACCAGCACGCCCAGGAAACCCAGCGCCGCGCGGCGGCGGAACTGTTCGGCTTCGGCGTGCGGGTTCTTGACCTGGCGGCGCGGGATCATGGCTCAGCGCCCGCGCTTGCCGAAGCGCACCGCGTCCAGCAGCACGAACACCAGCGGCCACAGGCCCATGCCCAGCAGAGGCGCCCACCAGTACGACCAGGGCAGCGTTGGCTCATCCACCACGATGTGGACCAGCGCGCTGACGATGCGATCGTTGAACAGCAGGCCGCCGATGGCCAGCATCTGCTGGGACATCGGGAAGAAGCGGATGCGGGCACGGAAGCGCTGCAGGATGAAGGCCAGCATCACCAGCCGCAGTGCCTGTTCGCCCAGCACGCCGCCGTACAGCAGGTCGGCCACCACGCCGCTGGCGAAGGCGATGCCCAGGCCGACGCGTTCGGGAGCTTCGATCACCCAGTACGCCAGCACCAGCGCCAGCCAGTATGGGCGCAGCGGCTGCAGCAGCGCCGGCAGCGGCAGCAGGCCCAGCAGCAGCGCCACCACCAGGCTGGCCGGCAGCACCCACGGGTTGTCGCGCAGGCGGCTCATCGTGCGGGCTCCTGCGCGGCGGGTTGGATGGACTGGGCGGGTTGCGGTTGCCGGCCAACGGCCGGCACTACCGGGGACCCGGCGGGTGGAGAGCTCCCCTCTTGTTGAGGGGGGCGCGCCGAAGGCGGGGGGGTAAGGGAAGATGCGCGGGCCGGTTGCGCCGAAGGTGCAGTCGGCTGCGGTTCGCTGGCCGCAGGCAAGCGGATCGCCGCGCCCGGGCGCAGCAGCAGCACGTCGCGGCCGCGGTCGAGCTGGGCCGCCGGCTTCAGTTCGCCGACCAGGAAGGCGTGGGTGTCGTCCGGGCGCAGGCCGGTGATGGTGCCGACCGGGAAACCGGCCGGGAAGCGCCCGCCGAGGCCGGAGGTGACGATCTCATCGCCCACTTCCACGCCAGCGCTGAGCGGGATGTCGCGCAGTTCCAGCGTGTCGCCGCGGCCATAGACGATCAGGCGCACGCCGTTGCGGGCCACGGTGACCGGCACCGCGTGGTCGGGATCGGTCAGCAGCAGCACGGTGGAGGTGCCACCGGTGACGCTGATCACCTGCCCCATCAGGCCGCCGGCGTCGATCACCGCCTGGCCGACGTGCACGCCCTCGCGGCTGCCTGCGTCGAGCACCAGGCGCTGCTTCACCGGGTCCAGGTCGATGTCCAGGATCGGCGCCAGCTGCACGTCCAGGCCACTGCGCTCGGCCACGTTCAGCAGTTCGCGCAGCTGGGCGTTGTCCAGCGCGGCGGTCTGCAGGCGAGTCAGGCGCGCGTTGGCCAGCAGCAGCTGGTTGCGCAGTTCACGGTTTTCGGCGACCAGCTGGGTATGGCTGGCGGCGGAGTCCTTGACCTGGTTGCCGAGCTTGCCGGGCAGGCCAGCCAGTGCCCATACCGGCTGTACCAGGCTGTTGGCCTGCTCGCGCAGGCGTGCCAGCCAGCCGGCCTGGTCATCAAGCACGATCAGGGTGATGGCCAACGCGAGATAGGCCAGCAACCGCAGGGGGCTGGCGGCATCACCGGATCGGGAGGCGACGGGAGGACCGGCGTAGGGCGGCACGGCAACGATTCAACTGGCAGAAGGCGGAAGGGAAACACGCGGGCGCCCCGCCGGTGCCGGCCCGCCATCACGGCGGGCCGCACCCCGGAAGGGCGCGGCGGGCAGGAACGGCCGGGACGGCTTATTCCGGCGCAAAGAACTCGTTGCCGTGCATGTCCACCAGCTCCAGCGCACGGCCGCCACCGCGCGCCACGCAGGTCAGCGGATCGTCGGCCACCTGCACGTGCAGGCCGGTCTCCTCGGAGATCAGGCGGTCCAGGTCGCGCAGCAGGGCGCCACCACCGGTCAGCACGATGCCGCGCTCGGCGACGTCGGCGCACAGTTCCGGCGGGGTCTGCTCCAGCGCCAGCTTGACCGCGCTGACGATGCCCGACAGCGGCTCGTGCAGGGCCTCGAGCACCTCGTTGGAGCTGATCTTGATCATCTTCGGCACGCCCTCGGCGAGGTTGCGGCCGGAGATCTCCATCTCGATCACTTCCGCCTGCGGGTAGGCGCAGCCCAGCTCGACCTTGATGCGCTCGGCGGTGGCTTCACCGATCAGCATGCCGTGGTTGCGGCGCACGTAGTTGGTGATGGACTCGTCGAAGCGGTCGCCGCCGATGCGGACCGAGGCCGAATAGACGATGCCGTTGAGCGAGATGACCGCCACTTCGGTGGTGCCACCGCCGATGTCGATGACCATCGAGCCACGGGCTTCGGTGACCGGCATGCCGGCGCCGATCGCGGCGGCCATCGGTTCTTCGATCAGGAACACGTCACGGGCACCGGCTTCCTCGGCCGATTCCTTGATCGCGCGGCGCTCGACCTGGGTCGAGCCGGCCGGCACGCAGACCAGCACGCGCGGGCTCGGGCGAAGCACGCGCGACTTGTGCACCTTCTTGATGAAGTGCTTGAGCATCGCCTCGGTATAGGTGAAGTCGGCGATGACGCCATCCTTCATCGGGCGGATGGTGGTGATGTGGCCCGGGGTACGGCCCAGCATCTGCTTGGCTTCGGCGCCGACGGCTGCCACCGAGCGGGTGCCACCGATGGCACGGTCCTGGCGCACGGCCACGACCGACGGCTCGTTCAGCACGATCCCCTGCCCGCGCACGTAGATGAGGGTGTTGGCCGTGCCCAGGTCGATGGACAGGTCGTTGGAGAACATGCCACGGAGTTTCTTGAACATCTGAGGAAGGAGTCCTGAGGGGTGTCGTGCCCGCCGCGGGATGGCGAAAAAATGGGCAGAAATCGAGGCCGACAAGCCTAGCAACCCGCCTGCCGCCGAGCAAGGAAAAAACTAGCTGAACCCGCGTCTTCACAGGCTTTCGGCCTGATCGGGTCTCACCCGGTTCTGGCCCTGAGCGGCACCAGCGGGTAACCTTTGCGCCGTCGGGCGCCCAAGGGCGCCGTTTGCTTGCCCGATGAACCGGGCCGGCCCACCCCAAAATTCACCGCATAGGCTTACATCGATGTCCGCTCTGATCTGTGGTTCTCTTGCCTTCGACACCATCATGGTGTTCCCGGACCAGTTCAAGAATCACATCCTGCCGGACAAGGTGCACATCCTGAACGTGTCCTTCCTGGTGCCGCGCATGCGCCGCGAGTTCGGCGGCTGCGCAGGCAACATCGCCTACAACCTGCACCTGCTGGGCGGCCAGCCGATCCCGATGGGCACCGTGGGTTCGGACTTCGGCCCGTACCGCGAATACTTCGAAGGCCTGGGCATCGACCTGTCGCGCGTGCGCGTGATCGATGAGCTGTTCACCCCGCAGGCGTTCATCACCACCGACCACGACAACAACCAGATCACCGCCTTCCACCCGGGCGCGATGATGCGTTCCTACGAGAACCACGTGCGTGGGGTGCCGGGCGTGACCCTGGGCCTGGTCGGCCCGGATGGCCGCGAAGGCATGATCCAGAACGCGCAGGAATTCCACGAAGACGGCATCCCGTTCATCTTCGACCCGGGCCAGGCCATGCCGCTGTTCAACGGCCCGGAACTGCGCGCCTTCATCGAGCAGGCCGACTACGTGGTGGTCAACGACTACGAGTCGAACCTGCTGCAGGAGCGCACCGGCTGGGACGAAAAGGAGATCGTCAGCCGGGTCAAGGCCTACATCACCACCCGTGGCCCGAAAGGCGCGGTCATCCACACCCCGGAAAAGAGCTATGACATCCCGCCGGCGCACGAGCGCCGCGTGGTCGACCCGACCGGCTGTGGCGACGCCTTCCGCGCCGGCCTGATCTACGGCATCCAGAAAGGCTACGACTGGCTGACCATCGGCCGCATGGGCAACCTGATGGGCGCGCTGAAGGTCGAGCATCCGGGCACGCAGAACCAGCGTTTCACCTTCGATGAGTTCAACGAGCAGTTCAAGCAGCAATTTGGCTACGCGCTTGGCGCGTAACCAAATTGCTCGCGCATTCCACCTTATCCCCGCGCCTTCAGCGCGCCCCGTTGAACAACAAGGGGGCTTTCCACCCGATGCGCCGCTGGGAATGCTGTTGGTAGGTGTCGACCTTGGTCGACACTGCCGGCCAGCGGCCGGCACTACCGGAACTTCCGACCGACACGTTGCCTGCTCTCTGTAGAGCCGAGCCCATGCTCGGCTTGCGCGCGCCGGTCATGCGGCCTGCCAGGCAGCCAACAGCGCGCGGCAATCGGCGAAATGCCAGTCGGCGCGGCCCGGCCATGGGTTTTCCGGCAGGTTGACCAGTACGGTATGGGCGCCCGCGGCGCGGCCGCACTCCAGGTCGTAGGCGTGGTCACCCACCATCACCGCCTGCGCAGGCCCGATGCCCCATCGCCGCAGATGCTGCTGCAGGCCCTCCGGCGAGGGCTTGGGCACCGCTTCATCGCGACCAATGATGTCGGCATCGTCGAACAACGCCCCGACCCCGATCGCGTCCAACGTCAGCTTCGCCAGCGCATGATCATTGCGGGTCAGGATGCCCAGCCGGCAGCCAGCCGCCGCCAGCGCGCGCAGCAGCTTCACCGCACCCGGCGCCGGCAGCGCGTCCTCGGCCAGCGCGCGCTCGTGATCCAGCAACCACTCACGCTTGGCCTGCGCCGATGCATCCGGCAACGCCGCGATATGGTCGAGGATGTCTTCCTCCGCGGCGATCTGCAGCGTACGGCGGATCGCGGCGAAATCATGCACGGCGACGGTCAGCGTGCCATCCATGTCGAACACCCAGTGCCGGATCGCGGACAACGCGTGCACTGCGCTGCCCGCCGCCCCCGTCACTGCCACCACTGCGGCATGCGGCTGGCGTCTACACCACCCGTTTCGAACACCGCCGTGCGGGTGCCGCCGGCCTTGACCGGGAACTCGATGCTGATCGACCTGCCCTTGCGCGCCAGCTTCCACAGCGCCTTCTGGTCGGTGATGAACAGGGCGATGGCTTCATCGGTCTTCGGGCGCCACGCCGCCATCGACACCGGCTTGCCGTCGTCCACGGTCACTTTCACCGTGCACTGCGGGCAACGGAAATCGCCGGCCTGCAGCACCAGGTAGGCATGCCGCTTCCACTCCGGATGATCGCGGAACACCAGCTGCACCGTCTTCGCGCCGCTGCCATCCACGTCCACCCGTTCCTTGCTGTAGATCTGCGCCGACACCTGGTTGCCCTTGTTGCCCACCGGGATCTGGTTGTACTGCCACAGCGCCTGCATGCGGCGCAGGTCGCGCGCGGCATCGCCCTTGGCCTTGACCTCGTCGAAGCCTGCAGCGATGCGCTCGGCGGCGGCGGTGTCCTTGTACTGGTCCAGCAGCGAGGCGCCGTGCAGGCGCGCGCGCTCCCAGTCCTGCGCGGCCACGGCCATGTCGTACTGCTTGGCCAGGTCTTCGGCCTTGGCCTCCTTCTGCGCCTGCACGGCGGCCGCGGCGGCTTCCTGCGCCTTGCGTTCTTCCTCGGGGTTGCTGCAGGCGGCCAGCGCCAGGGTGCAGGCGGTGAGCAGGATCAGTCGTTTCATGGCGGAGGTCCTTTGCGAGTGCATCCCGATTCTATCGGCAGCGAAAAGCGGATACACCAACGGCGGGTTTCCCCGCCGTTGGTGGTGAAGCAGTGACCGGTTGCCGGTCAGCGACCGGCACTACCGCTTACTTGGCTTCAGCCTTGGCCAGCATGTCCTGGACCGAGGCGGTGGTGATCGGGTGGTAGCCCGGCTTGGCCTTTTCGAAGGCCTGCTTGGCCAGCTCCAGCCCCTTCGGGGTCTTCACCAGTTCGGCGTAGATCGGCATGATCAGCTTGCGACGGCCGACGCGCTCGATGAATGCAGCCGCGCCTTCATTGGCCTGCTCGTAGCCGCTGCGGATTGCCAGCGGGTACCAGCGCATGGCGATCTCGCCATTCGGGGTGCCGGTGAAGTGGAAGGCCTTGTCCAGCGTGGCCAGCTTGTCCAGCGGCTGGGTCGCGCCCAGGCCATCGATGAAGCGCACCCATTCCTGCGTGCTCCAGTCGGCGATGACCTGGCTGCTCGGCACAGTGCCGGCGCTGGCGAAGGCGATGCGCGCGGTATCGACGCTGCTGAAGTTGCGCGACTGCGCCTTGGCCGCGAACGCCGGAATGCCCGGCTCGTCCAGCCATGCCTTCAGTTCGGCCTCGGTCACTGCCGACGGATTCTTCGGCAGCAGGTTCTTCTTCATGTAGTCGACGAACTGGTCGGTGTTCGCGCTCTGGAAAGCATGGTCATCGAACCAGCCGCGCAGGAACGGATCGAAGGTCTCGCGGCCGAAGCGCTGCTCCAGGAATTCCAGGAACCACGCACCCTTGACGTAGGCCACCTGGCTGAGGGCTTCGTCGGGATCACGCTCGTTCAGCGGCGGCAGCGCCAGTGCCTGGTCGGCCGGGCTCATGTCCTTCACTTCGGCCAGCAGGTCGGTCTGGTCGATCTGCTTCTCCATCTCGGCCATTTCCTTGCCGTACAGGGCTTCGGTGATGCGGCCCTGGACGTAGGTGGTGAAGCCTTCATTGAGCCAGATGTCCTTCCAGCTGGCGTTGGTCACCAGGTTGCCCGACCAGCTGTGCGCCAGTTCGTGGGCGACCAGCGAGACCAGCGACTTGTCGCCGACGATCACGGTCGGGGTGGCGAAGGTCAGGCGCGGGTTCTCCATTCCACCGAACGGGAACGACGGCGGCAGCACCAGCATGTCGTAGCGGCCCCAGCGGTATTCGCCGTACAGCTTCTCGGCGGCACCGATCATCTTCTCGGTGTCTTCGAATTCCTTGGCGGCCTTGTTGACCATGGTCGGCTCGGCCCAGACGCCGGAGCGGCCGGAGATCGGCTCAAACACCAGGTCGCCGGCGGCGATGGCCAGCAGATAGGACGGAATCGGCTGCGGCATCTTGAAGGTGTAGTCACCATCACGCGCGGCCTTCGGATCGTTGTCGGCGCTCATCAGCACCATCACGTCCGGGCGCGAGACCACGTGCGCGCTGTAGGTGAAGCGCACGCTCGGGGTGTCCTGCAGCGGCACCCAGGAACGGGCATGGATGGCCTGCGACTGGCTGAACATGAAGGGCAGCTTCTTGCCCTCGGTCATCGACGGCGCCAGCCACTGCAGGCCCGAGGCGGTCGGTGCGGTGTGGTAGGTCACTTCCACCTTGGCCGGCTGTTCCGCAGCCTCGATGGTCAGCTTGCTGCCGAACACCTTGTCGGCCGGGGCCAGTTCGAACTTCAGCGGGCTGCGCGCGCCGTCGGCGGCAACGGCCTCGACCTTGGACACGGTCAGCTCGCGGGTGTCGAGCACCAGCTGCCTGGCGTCCTTCTGTTTCCATTCCAGGGTGTAGGTGGCGGTACCGCCGATCTGCTTCTGGTCGAAGTCCAGCTTCAGATCCAGCTCGATGTCCTTGATGACGACCTTGTCCGGCTCGGCGTACGAGCTCTCGTCGTGGCTGCGGTTCTCGGCGTTCACGGGGGCGGCAGGGGCCTTTGCGGCAGTCGGGGCGGCGGCGGGCGCGGCCGCCTCCTGGGAGCAGCCGGCGGCCAGGGCCACGGCCAGCGGAAGGAGCATCAGCGGATTACGCATGAATCGGGACCGTTACGGGGATCAAACCCCAATGGTACCTCCCTCCGGCCCGGCAGGCGTTGCGCGGTGCGGGGTAATGGCAGGCACAGCGCCGGTAGTGCCGGCCGCTGGCCGGCAACCCCGTCGCCCGGTGGTTGCCCGCGCAGGTGCCGGCCAGCGGCCGGCACTACCGGAACACCGGGCTTACAGCTTGTAGCCGGAATGGATCGACACGATGCCGCCGGTCAGGTTCTTGTAGTGGCAGCGCTCGAAGCCGGCCTGCCCCATCATCGCCTTCAGTTCGTCCTGCGGCGGATGCTTGCGGATGCTCTCGGCCAGATACTGGTAGCTGTCCGAATCGTTGGCGAACAACTTGCCCAACCTGGGCAGGATCTTGAACGAGTGGAAGTCGTAGATCGGCTTGAACCAGTCCGCAGTGACCTCGGAGAACTCCAGCACGCGGGCCTGGCCGCCCACCTTCAGCACGCGGTACATCTCGCGCAGGCCGGCGTCCTTGTCGGTCACGTTGCGCAGGCCGAAGGCAATGGTGACCAGGTCGAAGCTGTTGTCCGGGAACGGCAGGGCTTCGGCGTTGCACTGCACGTAGTCCAGGCCAAGCACCAGGCCGCGGTTGGTCAGGCGGTCCCGGCCGACCGACAGCATGCCGGCGTTGATGTCGCCCAGCACCACCGAGCCCTCGGCGCCGACGCGTTCCTTCAGCAGGGCGGCGATGTCGCCGGTGCCGCCGGCCAGATCGAGCACGCGGTCGCCCGGCTTCACCTGCGCGGTCGCGACGTAGTAGCGCTTCCACGCCCGGTGCACGCCCAGGCTCATCAGGTCGTTCATCAGGTCGTAGTTGCGCGCGACCGAGGTGAACACCTGGCCGACCAGCTTCTGCTTGTCCTTGGCGGCGACGTCGCGGAACCCGAAATGGGTGGTACCGGCTTTGTAGGGGGATTCGCTCATGGCCCCGATTATCGCACCGCCGGGGGCGAGCGGCACCCCCTGCCCGTATGATGGCGGGCCACGACTGACCGGAGCCCCCGCATGATCACCACGCCCGACTACCAGGCCCTGCTGCAGACCGCCATCGCCGAAGCCCGCCAGGGCCTGGCCGAGGGCGGCGTGCCGATCGGCGCGGCGCTGTACCACAACGACGGCCGCCTGCTCGGCTGCGGCCACAACCGCCGCGTGCAGGAAGGCGACCCGTCGGTGCACGGCGAAACCGACGCCTTCCGCAAGGCCGGCCGCCAGCGCCGCTACCAGGACACCATCATGGTCACCACCCTGGCGCCGTGCTGGTACTGCTCGGGCCTGGTGCGCCAGTTCAACATCGGCACCGTGGTGGTGGGCGAATCGCGCACGTTCCAGGGCGGCATCGACTGGCTGCGCGAGAACGGCGTCAACGTGATCGACCTCGACAACCAGGAATGCGTTGACCTGCTGGGTGGCTTCATTGCGCAGCATCCGGAGATCTGGAACGAAGACATCGGTGAATAAGCACCGTGCAACGTGTCATTGAACCCGTTTAATGAACGCTTCAGCGCGGGCACGTTCTAGTGCCTGCAGCGTTTGCGGCCGATGCCGTGAACCCGTGCACAGTCAGCTGCGCTGCGTGCATACACTGCGGTAACACCCCATCCGGCCGAGGCGCCTAGGGTGGGGTTACCGGGGTCCCTTTCCCCGGCGGAGCCAGCCATGTGCGCGCACGCCGTACGTCCCCCGCCCGACCCGATCCTCGATGCCATCCGCGAGCGCCTGCAGCAGCAGTACGCGCTGCACCAGCGTGGCGCCAGGTTCTGGACCGCCTACCAGGGCCTGCAGCTGGAACTGGTGCGCGACCATCCGCTCGATCAGGAGCGCCTGTGCAATGCGATGGCCGACATGGCCGAGGACCTCGGTGCGGTCGAGCATGCGCAATTGATCGGCAATCGCCACGCCGGCTCCACATCCCGCTGACGCGGCATGCACCGCCACATACGCCACACTCCGATGAACCCCCACTCCCTTTCCACTCAACCGAACTGGATTGTCATGCACGCTGAAGTCCCCACCATTCCTCCGGTCATCAACGTAGACGCCGAGCTTGACCACTGGCGCCGCCAGCATGCCGAAGGCGCACTGCCGCACAACTCGTTCGGCTCGTACGTGCCGTGGATCAAGTTCGCCTGTGATTCGCTGATCACCCAGCCGCGCGCCAGCGAGGCCGAACGTGACGAGATGTTCCAGACCCAGTATGCCTTGCAGATCATGCCGCGGCTGAGCGAGGCCCAGGCCCGTGAGTTCGTCGACCGTTGCTGGCAACACGTCTACCAGAGCAGCCCGGTGCGCAGCCTGCAGGCGCCACGACTGCAGCGCATGCGCGCCTGACCGGCGCTGCACGGCGCCTGCACGGGTCACTGCCGATCATCCTCGTCACCTGAGTGGGCACACGACGACGATGAAAGCGCGCAACCTGTTCAATACGATCGCCAAGAAGGCCGCGACAGCCACCGGCTCACCGTGGACCTTCCTGGCTGCGGTGGCGATCGTGGTGATCTGGGGCATCACCGGCCCGGTGTTCGGTTTCAACGACACCTGGCAGCTGGTGATCAATACCGGCACCACCATCATCACCTTCCTGATGGTGTTCCTGATCCAGCACACGCAGAACGCCGACACTGCCGCGATGCAGATCAAGCTGGACGAGCTGATCCGGGCGACGGCCGAAGCCAACAACGAACTGCTGGATCTGGAAGAACTGGACGAAGCGCGCCTGGAAGAGATCCGTGCCGAGTACGAGCAGATGGCCCGCGAAGCAGGCGATGCGCTGGCGCGCGTCCGCGCCTGCCATGCGGCGCGACGCGACGATGAAGCGGTGTAGCAGGCCCCAGAATGACAATGCCGGCCAGCGGCCGGCACTGCCATCGATCATCCAGGTAGAGCCGGCCGCCGGCAGGCCTTCCCTCAGCCGCGCTCGTGCCAGCCGCCGCCCAGTACCTTGTACAGAGTGATGCGGTTGGCCTGCTGGGCCAACTGCGCCTGCAACTGGGTCTGCTGCGCGTTGTAGGCAGTACGTCGTGCGTCCAGCAGGGTCACGAAGCTGTCCAGGCCGGCGTCGTAACGTGCCTGCGACAGGCGGTTGGCCTGTTCGGCCGCTTCCACCAGGCGCTGCTGTGAACTCACCTGTTCATCCAGGCTGACATTCAACGCCAGCGCATCGGCGGTTTCGCGGAAGCCCACCTGGATCGACTTCTCGTACTGCGCCAGTGCGATATCACGATCAGCGTTGGCGACGGCCAGGTTGGCGCGCAGCTTGCCGCCCTGGAAGATCGGCAGGGTGATCTTCGGCAGGAAACTCCATACGCGAGTGCCGCTGTCGAACAGACTGGACAATTCGCTGGAGCCACTGCCAATGCTGCCGGTCAGCGAGATGCTCGGGAAGAACGCGGCACGTGCCGCGCCGATGTTGGCATTGGCGGCCAGCAGCTGGTGTTCGGCGGCCATGATGTCCGGGCGCTGCAGCAGCACATCGCTGGGCAGGCCGGCCGGCGGAGGCGCCAGTGCCAGCAACTGCGGTTCGATGCCGTCCGGCAGCAGCGCCGGATCCAACTGGCCACCGGCCAGCAGCGCCAGCGCGTTGCGGTCCTGGGCCAGCTGGCCACGCAGGCGCGCGGCATCAGTGCGCGCGGTCTCGACCAGCGTGCGGGTCTGGGTCAGTTCCAGTGCCGAACTGCCACCACGCTCGTGGCGGGCCTCGGCCAAGCGCAACGAATCCTCGTAGGTCTTCAGCGTGGCATCGGCGATCTTCAGACGCTGGGCATCGGCACCGTAGGTCAGCCACGCCGTCGCTGTCTCGGCCACCAGGCTCAGCTGCGCGTTGCGACGATTGGCAGCTACGGCAAAGTACTGCTGCAGTGCCGCTTCGCTGAGGTTGCGCACGCGGCCGAACAGGTCCAGCTCGAACTCGGCCACGCCGACACCGGCGGTGAACTGCTCGGTGACGCCAGCGTCGGTGCCCTGGCGCTGCATCTGGCCGGTGACGGCCACGCCGGGCACGCGGTCGGCACGCTGTACGCGGTACTGGCCGCGCGCGCGTTCAACGTTGAGCACGGCCACGCGCAGGTCGCGGTTGTTCTGCAGCGACTGCTCGATCACTTGCTGCAGGCGCGCATCGGTGAAGAAATCGCGCCAGCCGACGGCGGCGACATCAGCCACCTGGCCCTGTACAGCCTCGGCCGGCCACTGCGCCGGAATTGCCGGAGCGACGGCGGTGTTCTTCGGCACCAGAGTGGAGCAGCCGGCCAGCACGAGCGCGGCGGCAATGGAAAGGAACAGGGATGCACTTTTCATGGGAATGACTTCCATCGGTACTGCCGTATGGCAGGAGGCAGTGCCGGCCAGCGGCCGGCACTGCCGTTTCGATCACGTCGTGGATTTGCGCTTGAACACGCGCTGCACCACCACGAAGAACAGCGGTACGAAGAACACGCCGAGCACGGTGCCGACGATCATGCCGCCGAGCACGCCGGTGCCGATCGCCTGCTTGGCGCCGGAGCCGGCACCGGTGGAGATCGCCAGCGGTACCACGCCCATGCCGAAGGCCAGCGAGGTCATCACGATCGGGCGCAGGCGGTCGCGCACCGCATGCATGATCGCCTCGATCAGGCCCGCGCCCTTCTCCAGGTTTTCCTTGGCGAACTCGACGATCAGGATCGCGTTCTTGCTGGTCAGGCCTACCGTGGTCAGCATCGCCACCTGGAAATAGATGTCGCGCTCCAGGCCCTTGAAGGTATTGGCCAGCACTGCGCCGAGGATACCCAGCGGGGCCGCCAGCAGCACCGCCGTCGGCACGCTCCAGCTTTCGTACATCGCGGCCAGGCACAGGAACACGATCATCAGCGACAGCGTGTACAGCAACGGCGTCTGCGAGCCCGCCTGGCGTTCCTGGTAGGACATCGCCGTCCACTCGATGCCGAAGCCCGCAGGCAGCTGCTTGGCCAGTTGCTCGATCTCGGCCATGGCATCGCCAGAGGCAATACCCGGGGCCGGTTCGCCCTGGATCTCCATCGCCGACACACCGTTGTAGCGCTCCAGGCGCGGCGAACCGTAATCCCAGTGCTTGGTGGCGAACGCGCTGAACGGCACCATCTCGCCCTTGTCGTTCTTCACGGACCAGAGGTCAAAGTCCTCCGGGACCATGCGGAACGGCTGGTCGGCCTGCACGAACACGCGCTTGACGCGGCCACGATCGACGAAGTCGTCGATGTACGAGCTGCCCCACGCAGCGGCCAGCGTGCCGTTGATCTGGTCGATCGACAGCCCCAGCGAGGTCGCCTTGGCCGCGTCGATGTCGATGCGGAACTGCGGCGTGTCCTCCTGGCCGTTCGGGCGCACGTTGGCCAGCTTCTTGCTGCCGGCGGCCAGGCCGAGCAGCTGGTTGCGTGCGGCCACCAGTGCCTCGTGGCCCTGGCCGCTGTTGTCCTTCAGGAAGAAGGTATAGCCCGAGGCGGTACCCAGTTCCGGAATGGCCGGCGGCGGGAAGGCGAAGATGAAGGCATCCTTGATCTGGCCCAGGGCTGCCATCGCACGACCGGTGATCGGCATCACGCCATTGTTGGCGTCACGCTCGCTCCAGTCCTTCAGCTTGACGAACGCCATGCCGGCGTTCTGGCCCATGCCGGCGAAGCTGAAGCCCTGCACGGAGAACACCGAATCCACCGCATCCTTCTCGTTCTGCAGGAAGTGGTTCTCCAATGCCGCGATCGATTCCAGCGTGCGCTCCTGGGTGGCGCCGACCGGGGCCTGCACCAGCGCCATCAGCACGCCCTGGTCTTCGTTGGGCAGGAACGAGCTGGGCAGGCGCACGAACAGCACGCCCATCAGCACGAACAGTGCCGCCACGATGCCCATGAAGCGCCACGGACGATGGATGATGCCGCGCACACCACGCTGGTAACTTTCGCTGGTGCGGTCGAAGCCGCGGTTGAAACCGTTGAAGAAGCGACCGGCCAGGCCGCGGTGGGCAACATGATGCTCGCCCTTCTTCAACGGCTTGAGCATGGTCGCGCACAGTGCCGGCGTCAGCACGATCGCCACCAGTACCGACAACGCCATTGCAGAGACAATCGTGGCCGAGAACTGCCGGTAGATCACGCCGGTGGATCCGCTCATGAAGGCCATCGGCACGAACACCGCCGACAGCACCAGGCCGATACCCACCAGCGCACCGGTGATCTGGCCCATCGACTTGCGGGTCGCTTCAAGCGGCGACAGTCCTTCCTCGGACATGATGCGCTCGACGTTCTCCACCACCACGATGGCGTCGTCCACCAGCAGGCCGATCGCCAGCACCATCGCGAACATGGTCAGCATGTTCACCGAAAAGCCCAGCATCGCCAGCACGCCGAAGGTACCCAGCAGCACCACCGGCACGGCGATGGTCGGGATCAGGGTGGCGCGGAAGTTCTGCAGGAACAGGTACATCACCACGAACACCAGCACGATCGCTTCGAGCAGGGTCTGCACCACGCCCTTGATCGACACGCGCACGAAGGGGGTGGTGTCGTACGGGATCTCGGCCTTCAATCCGGCCGGGAAGAAGCTCTTCATGTCGTCCAGCGCAGCATCCACGCCGGCAGCGGTATCCAGCGCATTGGCGCCGGTGGCCAGGGTGACCGCCAGGCCGCTGGCCGGCTGGCCGTTGTAGCGGGTGACGAAGTCGTAGGACTCGGCACCCAGTTCGACGCGGGCGACATCACCCAGGCGCAGCTCGGCACCGTCCTGCGCGCCGCGCACGATGATGTTGCGGAACTGTTCCGGGGTCTGCAGGCGCGACTGCGCGTTGATGGTGGCGTTGAGCTGCTGGCCCTTCACCGACGGCGCACCGCCGAGCTGGCCGATCGCCACCTGGGCGTTCTGCGCCTTGATCGCCGCAGTCACTTCCGCGACGGACAGGCCATAGGTATGCAGCTTGTTCGGGTCCAGCCAGATGCGCATGGCGTACTTGCCACCGAATACCTGGATGTTGCCCACGCCCGGCACGCGGCTGAGGCGGTCGACGACATTGGAACCGACGTAGTCGGCGATGTCGTTGGCGTCCATGCTGCCGTTCTCGGACACGAACGCGATGACGTTCAGGAAGCCCGAGCTGGACTTGGCCACGTTGATGCCCTGCCGCTGCACTTCCTGCGGCAGCAGCGGCATGGCCAGCTGCAGCTTGTTCTGCACCTGCACCTGGGCGATGTCCGGGTTGGTGCCGCTCTCGAAGGTCAGGGTGATGGTGGCCTGGCCGTTGGACGAGCTGTTGGAGGAGAAGTAGATCAGGCCATCAAGGCCCTTCATGTTCTGCTCGATGATCTGCGTCACCGAGTCTTCGACCACCTTGGCCGATGCACCCGGGTAGGTGGCGCTGATTTCCACCGCCGGCGGCGCGACGTTGGGGTACATCGAGACCGGCAGCTTGAACAGGGCCAGGCCGCCGGCGAGCATGATGATGATGGCGATCACCCACGCGAAGATGGGTCGATCGATGAAAAAGCGTGCCATGGGGTTCTCCGCTTACTTCGCGTCGCCGGCCGGGGCGGCAGGCTGGGCGGCGGCCGCCGGCTTGGCCGGTACGTCGCCCTTTTCGGTGGCCTTGACCGGCATGCCGGGGCCGATCTTCTGCAGGCCTTCCACGATGACCTTGTCACCGGCCTTCAGGCCGTCCTCGACCAGCCACTTGTCGCCAACCGTGCGGCTGACCTTGACCGGGCGTACTTCGACCTTGTTGTCCTTGCCGACCACCATCGCCGTGGTATCACCCTTCGGATCGCGGGCGATGCCCTGCATCGGCACCAGCACGGCATCACTGCGCACGCCGCCGCCGATCACCGCACGCACGTACATGCCCGGCATCAGCAGGCCGTCCGGGTTGTCCACCTTCACGCGCAGGCCGAAGCTGCCGGTGGTCGGATCGACGCTGACTTCGGAGAACTCCAGCGTGCCCTTGTGCTCGAAGGTGCTGCCGTCTTCCATCAGGATGCTGACCGGCAGGGTCTGGTTGTCCTGCAGGCGGCCGGCGGCCAGTTCGCGGCGCAGCTGCAGCAGCTCGGCCGAGGACTGGGTCAGGTCGACATAGATCGGATCCAGCTGCTGCACCGTAGCCAGTGCATTGGCCTGGCCGGCGCTGACCAGCGCACCCTGGGTGACGCTGGACTTGCCGATGCGGCCGCTGATCGGCGCGGTGATGCGGGCGTAGCCCAGGGTGACGTTGGCTGCGTCCAGCGATGCCTTCGCGGCACCGACATCCGCCTCGGCCTGCTTCTGCGCGGCCACGGCATTTTCCAGGTCCTGCTGGCTGACCGCATCGACCTTGGCCAGCTCGGTGATGCGCTTGGCGCTCAGCCGGGCGGCGTTGGCGGTGGCCTCGGCGCGGGCCAGCTGGGCACGGGCACTGTTGGCCTGGGCGCGGTAGCTGGCGTCCTCGATCTGGTACAGCGCCTCGCCGGCCTTGACCATGCCACCTTCGGAGAACAGGCGCTTGGCGACGATGCCACTGACCTGCGGCCGCACTTCGGCGACCAGGAAGGCGTTGGTACGGCCCGGCAGTTCGCGGGTCAGGCCCACGGTCTCGGACTTCAGCGTGACCACAGTGACGTCACCCGGGCCCTGCTCGGGGGCCTGGGGTTGGCCGCCGCAGGCAGCCACGGTCGCGGCGATCGCCAGCGACAGCGCAAAGGGTCGGATTCGGCTCAGCAACATGACAGAAAGGCTCTTAGGGGAAGGAATCTCAAATCGCGCTGATACAGGCCGAAAGCGCCAGCAGGCAACGCTCACCAGCGGGGAGTGGAAGCCGGACCGGCCTGCCACGCACACGACGGGAATGATGGGAGCGAAATATACATACATGATTGTTTGTTTGTAAACCGGTACAATTCAGCCACGTTTCACCCGCACTCGTACCCATCCATGGCCCGCAAGACCAAAGAGGACACCCAGGCAACCCGGGAAGGCATCCTTGACGCCGCCGAAGCCTGCTTCCATGAACACGGCGTGGCCCGTACCACGCTGGAGATGATCGGTGCCCGCGCCGGCTATACCCGCGGTGCGGTCTACTGGCACTTCAAGAACAAGAGCGAGGTGCTGGCCGCGATCGTCGAGCGCGTGCATCTGCCTTTCATGCAGGAGCTGGAGCGCACCTCGACCGACCAGCGCGACACGCCGGTGCACGACCTGCGCGCGGTGATGATCCACTCGTTCATCGAACTGTCCGAGGACGAGCGCCTGCGCAAGACCATGGAGATCATGCTGCGCAGCGATGCGTCGGCTGATACCCGGGTGCTGACCGAACTGCAGCAGGCCGGTTTCCGCGATGGACTGGACCGGATGGAACGTGCCCTGCGCCGGGCAAAGGACCTGGGCCAGCTGCGCGAGGGTGCAGACCCGAAGATCGCCGCACGCATGCTGCATGCCACCGTACTGGGCGTACTGCACGGTGCGATGGTCGAACCGGAACTGATGGACCTCAAGCGCGATGGCATGCTCGCACTGGACATGACCCTGGCCGCCTACGTGAAGGACGGCGTGTTCGTTCCCGGCACCGTGCCCGAGCCGCTGCCCGAGGCATGAGCGGGGTCGCTGCCGCCACCGCAGCCCCACTGTGAGGACAGACCCATGATCCTGGACAACGTGGTGTGGGGCTTCATCGGCTGCGGCAGCGTCACCGAGAAGAAGAGCGGCCCCGCCCTGGCCAGCACACCCGGCTCACGGGTGGCGGCGGTCATGCGCCGCAATGCCGCATTGGCCGAAGACTATGCGCGGCGCCACGCGGTGCCACGCTGGTACACGGATGCCGACGCGCTGATCGGCGATCCGGACGTGAACGCTGTGTACGTTGCAACACCGCCCTCCACGCACATGCAGTACGCATTGCAGGCGATTGCGGCGGGCAAGCCGGTCTATATCGAGAAACCCATGGCCCTGGACCTCGCCGAATGCGAGCGCATCCTGGAAGCCAGTGCACGCCGTGGCGTGCCCGTGTTCGTCGCCTACTACCGCCGTGCCCTGCCCCGATTCGCGCAGGTGAAGCAGCTGCTGGACAGCGGCGCGATCGGTACACCGCGCAGCGTTCGCGCCACCCTGCATCGGCCGCATTCGGTGAATGCCGCATCGCCGGACTTCTGGCGGACCAATCCCGCGATCTCCGGCGGCGGGCTGTTCGTCGATCTGGGCTCGCACACCCTGGACCTGCTCGATCATCTACTGGGGCCGCTGAGCGATGTGCGCGGCCTGGCCAGTTCATTGGCCGGCGCTTACGCCGCCGAGGACAGCGTCTCGATGTGCTTCCGCATCGGGCCAGGCGTGCATGGCATCGCGCAATGGAGCTTCTGCGCGTTCCGCCGCCAGGATGAGATCGAGATCACCGGCGACCGCGGCCAGCTGCGTTTTGCCACCTTCGAGGATGTACCGGTGGTGCTGGAGACCGAAGCCGGTGTGCAGACGTTCGACATCCCCAACCCGTCGTCGATCCAGCAACCGTTGATCGCGCATCTGGTGGACGAGTTGCGCGGCAGCGGCCGTTCGCCCTCGACCGGCGTAAGTGCTGCCCGCACCAGCGCGGTGATCGACCAGGTACTGCAGGACTACCGCGCCCGGCAATCGTGCTGAGCGCCAACACAAAAGGCCGCCCTGCGGCGGCCTTTTCTGTTGCAGTGGATGGAGTCAGGGCCCTCGCCGTGACGAGGGATCCGGCCGGATCGGGCGTTACAGGATGTAGCGGCTCAGGTCCGGGTCCTGCACCAGCTCACCCAGGTGTGCATCGACGTAGGCGCTGTCGATGGCCAGGGTTTCGCCATCGCGGTCCGGTGCCTCGTAGCTGAGCGAATCCAGCAGGCGCTCCAGCACCGTATGCAGGCGGCGCGCGCCGATGTTTTCCTGGCGCTCGTTCACCTGGAACGCGATCTCGGCCAGGCGCTCGATGGCATCGGCGGTGAAACTGACCTTGACGCCCTCGGTGGCCAGCAACGCTTCGTACTGCTTGGTCAGCGCAGCCTTCGGCTCGGTCAGGATACGCACGAAATCACCCTTGCTCAGCGCACCCAGTTCCACGCGGATCGGGAAACGGCCCTGCAGCTCCGGAATGAGGTCGCTGGGCTTGGCCAGGTGGAACGCGCCCGACGCGATGAACAGGATATGGTCGGTCTTGATCGTGCCGTACTTGGTGGACACGTTCGAGCCTTCCACCAGCGGCAGCAGGTCGCGCTGCACGCCTTCGCGGGAGACATCGCCACCGCCCACGTTGTCGCCGCGCTTGGCAACCTTGTCGATCTCGTCGATGAAGACGATGCCGTGCTGCTCGCAGGCCTCGATCGCCGCGGTGCGGATATCGTCTTCGTTGACCAGCTTGCCGGCTTCTTCCTCGATCAGCAGCGGGCGCGCAGCCTTGATGGTCAGCGTGCGCTTGTGCGCCTTCGCGCCGCCGCCGAGATTGGCGAACATCGACTTCAGCTGCTGGCCCATTTCCTCCATGCCCGGCGGGGTCATGATGTCCATGCTGACATTGGCGGCCAGGTCGAGCTCGATCTCACGCGCGTCCAGCTCACCGTTGCGCAGCATCTTGCGGAACTTGATGCGGGTCTCGTTGTCCTGCGCCGACGGCTCGTTGCGGGCGGCTTCCGGATCGAAACCGATGCCACCGCTGCGGCGCGGCAGCAGCGCATCGAGGATACGGTCTTCGGCGCGTTCCTCGGCCTGGGTACGCACGCGCACCTTGGCCTGTTCGCGGTACAGCTTGACCGCAGTATCAGCAAGGTCGCGGATGATCTGCTCGACGTCCTTGCCGACGTAGCCCACTTCGGTGAAGCGCGTGGCTTCGACCTTCACGAACGGCGCGTTGGCCAGCGTAGCCAGGCGGCGCGCGATCTCGGTCTTGCCGACACCGGTCGGGCCGATCATCAGGATGTTCTTCGGCATCACTTCATTGCGAAGCTCCGGCGCCAGCTGCATGCGGCGCCAGCGGTTGCGCAGGGCAATGGCCACCGCGCGCTTGGCGTCGTGCTGGCCCACGATATGCCGGTCCAGTTCCTGCACGATCTCGCGCGGGGTCATGGTGGCGGAGGAAACTTCGATCTTCGACATGGATGTGCTCACGGATTCAGATGCATGTAGAGCCGAGCCATGCTCGGCTGACGGGCAGCCCTGCCGAGCATGGCTCGGCACTACAGAAGAGCGGTCACAACTCCTCGACCACCACGTTGCGGTTGGTGTAGATGCAGATGTCGCCGGCGATGCCGATCGCTTCACTGGCGATGGTGCGTGCATCCAGTTCGGTGTGCGCCATCAACGCGCGCGCGGCCGACAGTGCATAGGAACCACCGGAGCCGATGGCGATGATGCCGTCCTCCGGCTCGATCACATCGCCGGTGCCGCTGATGATCAGCGAGGTCTCCTTGTCAGCCACTGCCAGCAGGGCTTCGAGCTTGCCCAGGCGGCGCTCGGTGCGCCAATCCTTGGCCAGCTCGACCGCGGCGCGCTGCAGCTGGCCGTGCTTTTCCAGCTTGGCTTCGAACAGCTCGAACAGGGTGAAGGCATCGGCGGCGGCACCGGCGAAACCGGCCAGCACCTGGCCGTCGCGGCCAAGGCGGCGCACCTTGCGCGCGTTGCCCTTCATCACGGTGTGGCCCAGCGTGACCTGGCCGTCGCCGGCAATGGCCACGTGCTCGCCGCGACGGACGCAGACGATGGTGGTGGCGTGGAAAACGTTGGGGTTCTGACTGGGGTCCATGATGCCTCCGGGGTGACAGAGCCAGAGGTGGGGACTGCGCTGCGCCCTTCAAGCCACCCGCGACCGGCTGACGCAGGGGCAACGTTCAGCTTTCTCCGCTGCCCTCGTTGCTGCGTCGCCGCTTGGCGCGCGGATGCGCGGCGTCGTAGACCTTGGCCAGGTGCTGGAAATCGAGGTGGGTATAGATCTGCGTGGTGGCGATGTCGGCATGGCCCAGCAGCTCCTGCACACCACGCAGGTCGCCGGACGATTCCAGGATGTGGCTGGCGAAACTATGCCGCAGCATGTGCGGGTGCACCTGCTTGAACAGGCCCTGGCGCTGCGCCAGCTGGCGGATGCGGATCTGCACCGCACGCTGGCTGATTGGCCCGTTGCGACCGGGGAACACCGGCGATGCCGGACCACCGCCACTTTCCGCGCGCCACGCCTGCAGCGCTTCGCGTGCCGGCCGCCCGAACGGCACCCGGCGCTGGCGGTTGCCCTTGCCCAGCACGTTGACCAGCCCGCTGTCGAAATCCAGGTCGCGCCAGGTCAGCGCGCAGACTTCGCTCAGGCGCAGGCCGGAGGAATAGAACAGTTCCAGCAGCGCGCGGTCACGGCGGCCGAGCTCACCTTCCGGCTCCAGTTCGACCAGCTGCACCGCCTCATCGGCGTCGAGGACCTGCGGCAACCGGCGCGGCGCGCGCGGTGCCTTCAGCGTCGCTGCCGGACTGACCTCGATGCGCCCGTGCTTGAGCAGCCAGGCATAGAAGCTGCGGCAGGCCGACAGGCGGCGTTGCAGGCTCTTGGCCGACAGGCCGCGGCGATGCTCGTCGGCGACGAACTGGCGCAACGCATCGGCATCGAGCGCCTCCACCGCTACGCCACGCGGTTGGGCCCAGACCGCTAGCGCGTCCAGGTCGCGGCGGTAGGCGTCAAGCGTATGCGCCGACATCCGCCGCTCCACCTGCAGATGCTGCAGGAAGGCCTGTACCGCGCTCATCGTCGTCCGGTCCTGCTCAGTCGTGGAAGCGCTTCAGGCCAGTGGCCAGGGCGTCGCCCATCATGCGCAGGAACAGCGTGCCCATGCCCGGGTAGAAGCGGTTCGGGTCGTGGCTGCCGACCGCGATCAGGCCGACGCCCGGCAACGGCAGCAGCGCGGTGGTCTGCACTTCCTCGCTGCGCACGCCGTACAGGACGGCATTCTTTTCCGGCTGCAGGCGGCCGCAGATCGGCTCGCCGTCGTTCAGGCAATCGCGGAACGGGCCCAGTTGCGGATCATCGGCAGCAATCACCTGCAGCCAGTCGGCCTGTTCCAGCCCGGCCACCGGCGCATGCACCACCAGCCGCACCAGGTCGCCGGCGAAGTCTTCCTGCAGCGATGCGGCCATCGCGCGCAGGGTATCGGCCGCGTTGTCCTGCTTCATCAGTGCCAGGGTCAGCTGGTGCGTGCGCACTGCCAGGCGTTCATTGACCTGGGCGGTGGCGCCCAGGTCGGCCAACCGTCGTGCCAGCTCGCGGTTCTTCTCGCGCAGCACTTCCAGCTGGTAGCTGGCCAGCGATGCGGTCGGGCCGTCATCGCGCGGCACCACCAGGGTCAGGGCCAGGTCCGGGAACTGCTTGAGGAAGCCGGGATGTCGCCGCAACCAGGCAGCGACTTCATGGGCCCCGAGCTTGTCGACGGTTTCGGTCATGCCATCCACTCCCCTTCGAAGACGAATGCGGTCGGGCCCGCCATCACCACCGGCTGGCCATCGCCCGGCCACTGGATGCGCAGGTCACCTCCGGGCAGGCTGATGCGCGCATCGCGCTGCAGGCGGCCGCGCTGCATCAGGGTCACGGCGGCGGCGCAGGCGCCACTGCCGCAGGCCAGGGTCTCGCCGACACCGCGCTCGAACACGCGCAGGCGGGCGTGCGCCGGGCCCATCACCTGGGCGAAGCCCACGTTCACCGAGCGCGGGAACGACGCGTGCTGCTGCAGCAGCGCACCGACGCGTTCAACCGGAGCGGCATCGATCAGGCCCACTTCGATCACCGCATGCGGGTTGCCCATCGACACCGCAGCAAAGCGGACGCTCTCCCCCTGCAGCGGCAGCAGGTATTCCTCGCGCGGATGGGCGAAGCCCATCAGCGGCACGTTGGCCGGCTCGAACGCGGGCACGCCCATGGTTACCGCGAATTGCCCATCACCGAGCACCTTCACTTCATGGCTGGCCAGCGGGCTGTCGATGACGAACGCATCGCCCTGCGCACTGCCCTCGCGCACCAGCCAGGCCGCGATGCAGCGCGCGCCATTGCCGCACTGCTCGGAATTGGAACCGTCGGCGTTCCAGATGCGGTAGGAGGCCACCGAGCCTTCCGCACGCGGCGCCTCGATGGTCAGGATCTGATCGCAGCCGACGCCGGTGTGGCGGTCGGCCAGGCGCGCGGCCAGTTCAGGCGTGGGCGGCGCAGTACCGTCACGCAGGTCGATCACTACGAAATCATTGCCCGCGCCATGCATCTTGCTGAAGCGCAAGGCCCTGGAACCGGCCTTACTCATTCCCGCTGTCCGCCTTCTTCGCTGGCGCGGGTGCCGGCTGGGGGGTCGTTGCAGCCGGGTCGACGGTCGTGGCCGGAGCAACGGCGCCCTGGCCCTCGGCCGGGGTCGCCTCGGTGGCGGGCTCGGCGGCCGGTTCGACGGTTTCTTCCACCGGCACCGGCTTCTGCGGCAGTACCAGCGGGCCCTTGTTGCCGCAGGCGGCGAGGAGCAGCAGCGAGGCCGCTGCCAGCGGAATCAGGATGGCGTTTCGATGGGGGATCTTCATGCCCCGAGTATAGCCATTGGCGGCTGAGCGGTTCGTGCAGGGGATCGGGTTGCCGGCCAGCGGCCGGCACTACCGCAGGCGCTCAATCCGCGGGCGGTGGCAACGGCCGCGTCCACAGCCAGATCGCCACCACGGTCATGCTGCCGATCGAGAACCACTTCACCCAGGCGACCGGCACGCACCACAGCATGATGCAGGCGCACACCGCCATGGTGATCGTGGCCATCCACTTGCCGTAGCGGCTGACCGCACCATGTGCCTGCCAGTTGGCGATGGCCGGGCCGAAGCGCGGGTGCTGCAGCAGCCAGGTGTGCAGGCGTTCGGACCCACGTGATGCAGCCCACGCCGAGATCAGGATGAATACGGTGGTCGGGAGGCCCGGCACGAAGATGCCGACGATGCCGGTGCCCAGGCTGACGTAGGCCAGCAGCCACCACGCCCAGCGGAAACGCACCACGCGCGGTGGCGTGGCGGTATCGCGGGATGCGGAGGGCTCGGGCAGGCTCATGGCCGCAAGGATAACGGTTCGGGGTGCCCGGCAACGCCCGGCACCCCTTCGCCGTTACTTCTGGGCGATGCCCAGCTGCTGCAGCACGAACGCGTACGACTCGGACAGCTCGCGGTAGCGCTGGAAGCGCCCCGACTTGCCGCCGTGGCCGGCTTCCATGTTGGTGCGGAACAGGATCGGGTAGGGGCCGGTGTTGTGATCACGCAGCTTGGCCACCCACTTGGCCGGCTCCCAGTACTGCACCTGCGAATCCCACAGGCCGGTACCCACGAACAGCGCCGGGTACGCCTGCTGCTTCACGTTGTCGTAGGGCGAGTAGGACAGCATGTAGTCGTAATACGGCTTCTGCTCCGGGTTGCCCCACTCATCGTATTCGTTGGTCGTCAGCGGAATGGTCGGGTCGAGCATGGTGGTGACCACGTCGACGAACGGGACCTGGGCCACCATCACCCGGTAATCCTGCGGGGCCTGGTTGGCCACCGCGCCCATCAGCAGGCCACCGGCGCTGCCGCCGGACGCGGCGACGCGATCCTTCGCCGCCCAGCCCTGTGCGACCAGGCCGCGGGTGACGTCGATGAAGTCGTTGAAGGTGTTCTGCTTGTGCAGCAGCTTGCCGTTCTCGTACCAGTCGCGGCCCATTTCCTGGCCACCACGGATATGGGCAATGGCATACACCACGCCGCGGTCGAGCAGGCTCACCGCCGTCTGGTTGAAGTACGGATCCATCGACATGCCATAGCTGCCATAGGCGTACTGGAACAGCGCGCCCTTGCCATCCTTCTGGTAGCCCTTGCGGTAGACCAGCGACACCGGCACCTTCACCCCATCGCGCGCGGTGATCCAGACGCGGTCGGTTTCGTACTTCGAGGCGTCATAGCCGATCACCGGCTGCACCTTCAGCTGGCGACGCTCACCGGTGGCGGTGTTCAGCTCGAACACGGTGGTCGGGGTTGTCATCGAGGTGTAGACGTAGCGCAGCCACGGCGTATCGGCCTCGGTGTTGTCGCCCAGGCCCATCGAGTACGCCGGCTCATCAGCCTTCACGTAGTCGCTGCGGCCATCCTTGAACAGCAGGCGGATGCGCTCCAGGCCCTCGGAACGTTCGGCGATGGCGGTGTAGCTGTCGAACAGCTCGAAGCCTTCGATGAACACCGCATCGTCATGCGCGATCCAGTCCTTCCACTGCGCACGCGAGGTGGCATCGGTCGGTGCGGTGACCAGCTTGAAGTTCTTCGCACCGTCGTTGGTGCGGATCACCCAGCGGCCGTCGTAGTGGTCGGCGTCGTACTCGACGTCACGCTGGCGCGGGGCCAGCACGGTGAAGGTGGTCGGATCGCTGGCCGGTGCGTAGCGCTCTTCCGAGGACACAGTGCTGTGCACGCCGATGGTGATGAAGCGATCGTCGCGGGTGCGGCCGATGCCCATGTAGAAGCTGTCGTCCTTCTCTTCGTAGACGACGGTGTCGGCGCTGGCTGGAGTGCCCAGCACGTGCTTCTTCACGCGCACGGTGAGCAGCGTTTCCGGATCGTTCTCGACATACAGCACGGTGCGGTTGTCGTCGGCCCAGACCAGGTCGCCGGAGCTGCCGGTGATCACATCGGGCAGCACCTTGCCGGTGGCCAGATCCTTGAAGCGGATCGTGTACTGGCGGCGGCCGACATCATCATCGGCCCAGGCCAGCAACTGGTTGTCCTGGCTGACCTCCATCGAGCCGACGCTGAAGTAGCCCTTGCCGGCAGCCATCGTATTGACGTCCAGCAGGATTTCCTCGGCGGCCTCCATGCTGCCCTTGCGGCGCGCGTGGATGGGGTAGTCCTGGCCGGTCTCGAAACGGCTGTAGTACCAGTAGCCGCGCTCGCGCGCCGGCACGCTGGAATCGTCCTGCTTGATGCGCCCGACAATCTCCTTGTACAGGGTGTCTTCCAGTGGCTTCAGCGGTGCCAGCAGTTGGTCGGCGTAGGCATTCTCGGCCTGCAGGTAGGCCAGCATGTCCTTGTCCGCGCGCTTGTCATCGCGCAGCCAGTAATAGTCATCGTTGCGGGTCGCGCCGAATGGCGCCTTGACCACGTGCGGATGCCTGGCGGCGTCCGGCGGAACGGGCGGAGTGGCGGCGGTAGCAGTCGTGGTCATCAGGCTGGCGAGCAACAGGCAGAGGGTGGACTTCATGAAGTAGGGTTCCTGGCGCATCAATGCAATGGTCTTCGGCGGGGTCAGATCCCTTTTCCCGAAAAGGGATCTGACCCCAATCGCAGCCAAGCGGCAACCCTGCGGATCGTCATGGGCCATGCCGACCGGCGTACCATGGATCCATGAGTACCCTGCCCCACACGCCGGGCTACAGCCGGCGCAGCCATGAAATCGCCCCGTTCCATGTGATGTCCCTGCTGGCCCGCGCGCAGGCGCTGGAACAGGCCGGCCACGATGTGATCCACCTGGAAATCGGCGAACCGGACTTCACTACCGCCGAACCGGTCGTGCGTGCCGGCCAGGCCGCACTGGCCGCCGGCCATACCCGCTACACCGCCGCACGTGGCCTGCCGGCCCTGCGCCAGGTGATCAGCGGTTTCTATCGCAGCCACTACGGTCTGGACATCGATCCTGAACGCATTCTGGTCACCCCGGGTGGGTCCGGTGCGCTGCTGCTGGCCAGCAGCCTGCTGGTCGACCCCGGCCGCCACTGGCTGCTGGCCGACCCCGGCTACCCCTGCAACCGCCACTTCCTGCGCCTCGTCGAAGGCGGCGCACAGCTGGTGCCGGTCGGCCCGGACACTGCGTACCAGCTCACGCCGTCGCTGGTGGAACAGCATTGGAATGCCGACAGCGTCGGCGCGCTGGTTGCCTCGCCGGCCAACCCGACCGGCACCGTGCTCTCCGCCGACGAACTGGCTGCACTGTCGCAGACCCTGCACGCGCGGGGCTGCCACCTGGTGGTGGACGAGATCTATCACGGCCTGACCTACGGCCTGGACGCGCCCAGCGTGCTGCAGGTGGACGACAACGCATTCGTACTGAACAGTTTTTCCAAGTACTTCGGCATGACCGGGTGGCGGCTGGGCTGGCTGGTGGCGCCGCCGTCCGCAGTACCGGATCTGGAGAAGCTGGCGCAGAACCTGTACATCAGCGCCTCGAGCATCGCCCAGCACGCCGCGCTCGCCTGCTTCAGCGAGGAATCCATGGCGATCTTCGAGCAGCGCCGCGACGCGTTCCGCCAGCGTCGCGACTTCCTGCTGCCGGCACTGCGTGAGCTGGGCTTCCGTATCGAAGTCGAGCCACAGGGCGCGTTCTACCTGTACGCCGACGTCAGTGCATTCACCGACGACGCGCAGGCATTCTGCGCGCATTTCCTGGAAACCGAGCACGTGGCGTTCACCCCGGGCCTGGATTTCGGCTTCCATCGTGCCAACCAGCACGTGCGCCTGGCCTATACCCAGGAGGTACCGCGATTGCAGGAGGCGGTGGCGCGGATTGCGCGCGGATTGAAGCGTTGGCAGGGATCACGTTGACGGTAGTGCCGGCCGCTGGCCGGCGACGGCATCATCCACGCATTGCAGGTTTGCCGGCCAGCGGCCGGCACCACCGGGCAAAGAAAAACGCCGCCCTGGGGCGGCGTTTTCCGTTCTGCTTACTTGCCGCCCAACCGCTCCCACAGGAAGCTGTACGCCAGCGCCGACATGTGCGCGGCCTGCGCGTTGTTGGCGGCGCCGCCGTGCCCTCCTTCAATGTTCTCGTAGTAGGTCACGTCCTTGCCGGCGTCGATCATCTTCGCCGCCATCTTGCGGGCATGCCCCGGGTGCACGCGGTCGTCGCGGGTCGAGGTCGTGAACAGCACCGGCGGGTAGTTCTTCTTCGCGTTGAACAGGTGGTACGGCGAGAAGGTCTTGATGAACTCCCAGTCACTGGTATCCGGGTTGCCATACTCGGCCATCCATGAGGCACCCGCCAACAGGTGGCTGTAGCGCTTCATGTCCAGCAACGGCACCTGCACCACCACCGCACCGAACAGCTCCGGGTACTGGGTCAGCATGTTGCCGGTCAGCAGGCCACCGTTGCTGCCGCCCTGCACGCCCAGGTGCTTGGCGCTGGTGATCTTGCGCTTGACCAGGTCCCGCGCCACCGCGGCCATGTCTTCGTAGGCCTTATGGCGGTTCTGCTTCAGCGCCGCCTGGTGCCAGCGCGGGCCGTACTCGCCGCCGCCACGGATGTTGGCCACCACGTACACGCCGCCCTTCTCCAGCCAGGCGCGGCCCATGCCACCGGAATAGCTCGGGGTCAGCGAGATCTCGAAGCCACCGTAGCCGTACAGCAACGTCGGATTGGAGCCATCGAGCTTCATCGCCCTGTCGTGCACCACGAAGTACGGCACGCGGGTGCCGTCCTTGCTGGTGGCGAAGTGCTGCTCGATCACCTTGCCCTTGGCGTCGAAGAAGGCCGGCATGGTCTTCAGCGTTTCCGGGGCCTGGCCGATCTCGGCCAGGGCCAGCGTGGTCGGGGTCAGGTAATCGGTGGCGGTCAGCCACACCGCGTCGCTGTCATTGCTGTCCACTGCAGCCACGCCCAGCGTGCCGAAGGCCGGGGCGCCGACGAAGCGGCTGGTCTGCCAGCCATTGGCGCCCGGGGTCAGCACCGACAGGCGGTTCTTGACGTCGTCCAGCACGTTCAGCACCAGGTGGCTTTTGGTCCAGGTGGCGCTGGCCAGCGAGGTGGTCGCGGTCGGGGTGAACAGCACCTCGAAGTCGCGCTTGCCGGCAAGGAAGTCGTCCAGCTGGATCGCCAGCAGCGAACCGGACGCATAGGTCTTGCCGCCCACGGTCCACGGGTCGCGCAGCTCCAGGGTCAGCCACTGCTTGTGCAGGCCCTTCTCGGCCGAATTCGGCGCGTCGATCTTGGTCAGCGTGCCGTCGTCGCCACGCAGGTAGAGTTCGTTGTTGTAGAACGCCAGCGTACGGCTGACCAGGTTGCGCTCGAAGCCCGGGGTGTCATCGTGCATCGCCGCGATGTACATGTCTTCCGGCTTGCCTTCGTACACCACGGTGGCCGAGGCCATCGGCGTGCCGCGCTTCCACAGCTTGGCCACGCGCGGATAGCCGGACGTGGTCATCGTGCCGGCACCGAAGTCGGTGTAGACGAACACGGTGTCGCGGTCGACCCAGTTGAGGCCCCCCTTCGACTCCGGACGGAAGAAGCCGTCCTTGATCCAGGTCTTGTTGGCCAGGTCGAACTCGCGGGTGACGTCGGCGTCGGCGCCGCCGCGCGACAGCGCGATCAGGCAACGGCTGTAATCCGGGCGCAGGCAATCGGCGCCGTGCCAGACCCAGTTCTCACCCTCGGCCTTGTTCAGCGCATCCAGGTCGAGCACGGTCTCCCACTGCGGCGACGCCTTGCGGTACTCGGCCAGGGTGGTGCGCCGCCACAGGCCGCGCTCGTGCTGCTGGTCCTTCCAGAAGTTGTAGTAGTAGTCGCCGATCTTCTGCACGCCCGGAATCTTGGCATCGGAATCGAGCACCTCGCGGATGCGGGTCTCCATCTGCTTGAAGGCCGGGGTCTGCGCCAGGCGCGCCTCGGACTTGGCATTCTGTTCCTTGACCCAGGACAGCGGCTTGTCGCCGGTGACGTCCTCCAGCCAGGCGTAGCGGTCGGTATCTTCAGCGGCCACGGCGGTCCCCACCGAGGCAGCGGTCATCATGCCGGCCAACAGGCAGGCGGAAGCGAGTCGTGACATTGCAGCTCCAGGCAGTCATAAGCCGTGGAACGCTAGCACGGAATGCCGCGGCCTCCCCCGTGTCGAAGGTCAGGCCGTGGCCGCCGGGCCGCGCCGGCGACGCGCCTGTCCACCGGTACGCCGCACCTTCTGCAGCCGCGACAGGCGCGGCAGCGGGAAGCGCAACAGCGCCCACCAGGCCGCGAGCGGCATGCCGATCAGCCACATCGGCAGCCAGCCCAACCACGCGCTGCTGCCACGTGCCGCTGGCCAGACCAGTACCAGCGCCAGTCCGGCCAGCACCAGTTGCCGCACGCCACGCAGCAGGCGCGGGTCGGCGCGTTCGATGATGCGTTCAGTTGCAGAGTGACGGACGGAACGTGTGTTCATGAGCCTTCTCCGGTAGACAATGCAACACAGCTTGGGCAAGCCCCTTCTCACAGATTGCGACACCATTGACGGATCGCGCACGCTCAGTCGACCATGCTCAGGCAAAGCCCTCCTGAGCCCGCTCCCGCATGACTTCGATCCGCCCGCTCTGCGCCGTGTTGCTGGCCCTGTCCCTGGCGGGCCCCGCCATGGCGGTCGGTGAGCCGCCATCACCCCGTGCCAGCGCCCCGCGCGCCAATCCGGATGCCCCGATCGACCTCAAGCGCTTCATGGGCACCTGGTACGTGATCGGCCGCGTGCCGAACTTCATCGAACGCGGGCACGTCGCCAGCGTCAACGAGTACGAGTTGCGCGACGAGCACAAGGTCGGCATCACCTACCGCTACCGCGACGGCTTCGGCGAACCCCTGCAGGAGATCCGCGCACGCGCCAGCGTCGACCCGGACAGCGGCAACCACGGCTGGCGCACCTGGTTCTACCGCGTGGTGCCGACCCACTCCCGGGTGCTGGACGTCGCCCCGGATTACTCGTGGGCGCTGATCGGTTATCCGGGCCGTGAGATGGCGTGGATCTTCTCGCGCACGCCGGACATGGACAAAGCCCTGTACAAGGAGCTGGCCGAGCGCCTGCGTGACGAGTACGGGGTGAACACCGACAAGCTCAAGCGCGTGCCGCAGCACCCGGAGCAGGTCGGCAAGCTGGGCTACGAAGTACCGAACGCGCGTTGACCGCACGTGGAATTGCCGGCCAGCGGCCGGCACTACCGTTTCCAGGCAATGGGGTAGAGCCGGCCGCTGGCCGGCTACCGGCAGGCGTAGCGGTTACTTGCGGCTGTAATGCGCGACCAGGCGGTCGCCGAGCATCTGCAGCAGCTGCACCAGGACCAGCAGCAGGACCACGGTGACCAGGGCCACGTCGGTGTGCGAACGCTGGTAGCCATCGCGGAACGCCAGGTCGCCGAGGCCGCCGGAACCGATCGCACCGCCCATCGCAGTGAAGCCGATCAGGGCCA
Source organism: Stenotrophomonas sp. T8 (assembly GCF_051853085.1). Lineage (NCBI taxonomy): Bacteria > Pseudomonadati > Pseudomonadota > Gammaproteobacteria > Lysobacterales > Lysobacteraceae > Stenotrophomonas > Stenotrophomonas sp. T8. The sequence goes on from NZ_CP195329.1 coordinate 3,453,358, forward strand.
CGGTGGTGACGGTGGCACCGGCGATCAGGCCGGGGCGCGCTTCCGGCAGCAGCACGCGGGTCACCAGCTGCCAGGTGGTGGCGCCCATCGCCTGGGTCGCCTCGATGACGCCTCGATCCACTTCGCGCAGCGCGGTCTCGACCAGGCGCGCATAGAACGGCGCTGCGCCGATCACCAGCGGCACGATCGCGCCGCGCACGCCCAGCGAGGTTCCCATCAGGAACAACGTGACCGGAATCAGCACGATCATCAGGATGATGAAAGGCACCGAGCGCAGCAGGTTCACCACCAGTGCCAGCGCGCCATAGGCGAACGGCCTCCGCTTCATCTGTGGCGCGCCGAACAGGTACAGCAGCACGCCCAGCGGCAGGCCGATGGCCAGCGTCAGCGGCAGCGAACCGAGCAGCATCAGCAGCGTGTCGAGGGTGGCCTGGCCGATGTCGGCCCACTTGCCCGCATCCAGGTGACGGAAGAAGCCGCCAGCAGCAGCAATGATCATCGACGCAGCTCCTCGACGTGCACGCCGGCGGCCACGAAGGCAGCCTGCGCGGCGGACTGGTCGCCGCCCACCAGGGCGACCACCAGCTGGCCATACGGGGTGTCCTTGATCCGGTCGATACGGCCGGACAGGATGTTGTAGTCGACCCCGGTCTGCCGCGCGACGCTGCCGAGCAGGGGTTCGTAGGTGTCGCCACCGAGGAAGGTCAGGCGCACGATACGGCCGCCAACGGCATCGAAATCACGGTGCAGCGCGCCCTCGTCCACATGCTCCGACTCGCTGACGAACCGGCGCGTGGTCGGATGCTGCGGGTGCAGGAACACCCGGGTGACCGGACCGGTTTCGACCATCTGGCCGGCATCGAGCACCGCAACGCGGTCGCAGACACGGCGGATCACGTCCATCTCGTGGGTGATCAGCACGACGGTCAGGCCGAGCTCGCGATTGATCTTCGACAGCAGTGACAGCACCGAAGCAGTGGTCTGCGGGTCGAGCGCACTGGTGGCCTCGTCGCACAGCAGGATCTGCGGACGGGTCGCCAGCGCGCGGGCGATGCCGACGCGCTGCTTCTGGCCACCGGACAGCTGCGCCGGATACTTCTGCGCATGCGCTTCCAGGCCCACGGTCTGCAGCAGCTCGGCCACACGCGCGTCGATTTCCGCCTTCGGCGTGCCGGCCAGTTCCAGCGGAAAGGCGACATTGCCCGCCACCGTGCGCGACGACAGCAGATTGAAATGCTGGAAGATCATGCCGATGCGCCGGCGCAGCGCGCGCAGGCCGTCGGCGTCCAGCGCGGTGACATCCTCACCACCAATCAGCAGCCGGCCACCGCTGGGTTCTTCCAGGCGGTTGATCATGCGGATCAGGGTCGACTTGCCGGCGCCGGAATGGCCGATGATGCCGAAAACCTCACCGGCCTCGATGGTCAGGTCCAACGGTTGCAGCGCGCTGATCTCGCGGCCGGCAACGGCATAGGATTTGTGCAGGCGCTGGAACTCGATCACGGGCGTGGCTCACCGGCTGGGTGACGGAAGGGGGCGTGCAGCCTACCAGCGCAGGCGGTCGCGCGCCCGCGCCATGGGCCAGAATGTTATTCCTTTTGGTTCTAACGTACCTGCTCCGGCGCGGGTTCCGGGGTCGGATCCCCGCAGGGGCTCTGACCCCGCTTCCCGGCCAAACCGGTTCAGGGATGATCCAGCGGCTTCGGCGGCTCCTGCCTGTTCACCCGCTCGCGGTGCAGCAGGTAAAGCCCCGAAGCCACGATGATTGCCGCGCCCACCCAGGTATAGCCATCGGGCAGCTGGCCCCAGAAGGCCAGGTCCCAACCGATCACCCAGACCAGCCCGCTGTACTCCAACGGCGCGATCATCGAGGCCTCGCCCAGCTGGAAGGCCCTGGTCAGGGCGATCTGGCCCAGCGCCCCGGCCAGGCCCATGCCACCGATCAGCGGCGCATGTGCCAGCTGCAGTGGCACCCAGCCGGGAAGGGCCAGCAGCCCGGCACCGATGGCCATGATCACCAGGAACCAGACCACCATCGACTGCGAAGTATCTGTGCGGGTCAACAGGCTGACCGTGATCGCGGCTACGGCATAGGCAGTGGCCGCGGCCAGCACCATCAGCCCCGGCACCGAGATGAAGCCATCGACGCCCGGCCGCAGCACCACCAGCACACCGACCAGGCCAATCCCGATGGCGACCCAGCGCCGTGGCCCGACCCGCTCGCCCAGCAGCGGCACCGACAATGCGGCGATCAGCAGCGGGGCAACGAAATAGATGGTGTAGGCAGTGGACAGCGGCAGGTCGCGCAGGGCGAACACGAAGCAGCCGATCATCGCCATGCCCAGCGCACCACGCAGCAGGTGCAGCCCCCAGCGGCGCGGCACCAGTGAACGCGGCCCGGCGCTGGCCAGCACCCAGACCAGCACGAACGGCAACGAGGCCGCGCCGCGCAGGAAGGTTACTTCCAGGGTGGGGTAGCTGGCCGACAGCTGCTTCATGCCAGCATCCATCAGCGAGAAGCAGGCGACCGCAGCGACCATCCAGGCCACTGCGCGCGAGGGGGAGCGTTGCACGTTCATGGCCCATTATCGCCGACCGCACGGGATTGTAGAGTCGAGCCATGCTCGACTGCCTTGTGAAGAGCAGTCGAGCATGGCTCGGTTCTACAAAGGGCGGGCATGGGGCCCTCGCGATAGAATGGCGGCCACTGAATCCTGCGGAGCATCGCCCATGCCTTCCTTCGACGTCGTGTCTGAAGTCGACACCCACGAACTGACCAACGCCATCGACCAGGCCAACCGCGAACTGGCCACCCGCTTCGATTTCAAGGGCGTGGATGCCAAGTTCGAACGCGATGGCGATGTGATCAACCAGTTCGCGCCGACCGAGTTCCAGCTCAAGCAGATGAACGACATCCTGCGTGCACGCCTGGCCGCGCGCGGCATCGATGTGCTCAGCCTCGAATTCGGCGACATCGAGACCAACCTGGCCCAGGCCCGGCAGAAGATCACCGTCAAGCAGGGCATCGAGCAGAAGATCGCCAAGAAGATCGCCGCTGCGCTGAAGGAGGCCAAGCTGAAGGTTGAAAGCCAGATCAATGGCGACAAGCTGCGCGTGCAGGGCAAGAAGCGTGATGACCTGCAGGACGCCATCGCCGTGCTCAAGGCCGGCAAGTTCGAGCTGCCGCTGCAGTTCAACAATTTCCGCGATTGATCTGGCCGCCGGGCATGGCCCGGCGCCGGCACCTGCGGTAAGACGGCGCGTTGCAAGCGACGCGCCTACAATGTCCGCCCCGCCAGCCGACGTGCCCGCCATGACCGACGCCCAACTGCCCACCGAGGACCCGATCGCCGCCACCCGCCTGTGGCTGGAACGCATCGTCATCGGCCTGAACCTGTGCCCGTTCGCCAAGGCGGTCTACGTGAAGGACCAGGTCCGCATCGTGCTCAGCGATGCGACCACGACGGAAGCCCTGGTTGAGCAGCTGGCCGAGGAACTGGTCCTGCTGCGCGATACGCCGGCCGAGCAGATCGATACCACGCTGATCGTGCATCCGCAGGTGCTGACCGACTTCCTCGACTACAATGACTTCCTCGACAACGCAGACGCGGCGATCGAGGCGCTGGACCTGCAGGGCATCCTGCAGGTGGCCAGCTTCCACCCCGACTACCAGTTCGACGGCGTGGCCGCGGACGACGCCAGCAACTACACCAATCGCGCGCCCTTCCCCACCCTGCACCTGCTGCGCGAAGACAGCGTTGCGCGCGCGGTGGACGTCTATCCGGATCCGGACGTGATCGTCGAGCGCAACATCCAGACCCTGGACCGCATCGGCGTGGACGGCTGGCATCGCCGCCTGCGTGGCGAAGACCTGTCGTGAGCACGGTGCCGCCGATTGCCGCTTGGCCGGCCGCGCCGCTGTCGGGCAAGGTGGTGCTGGTCACCGGCGGCGCCAACGGCATCGGCCGTGGCATCGCGCAGGCCGTGCTCGGCGCCGGTGGCCGCGTGCTGATCGGCGACCTCGACGTGGAGGCCGGCGAGGCGTGCCTGGCGGAATGGCAGCGTGGTGAGGATGCCGTGTTCCAGCGCCTGGACATCACCGACGAAGCCAGCGTGCGCGCCTTCATCGCCGTGGCCCTGCAGCGTTTCGGCCGCATCGACGGGCTGGTCAACAACGCGGGGATTGCCAGCCCGCACGGCACGCTGCTGCAGGACATGGACTGGGACGAGTGGCAGCGCCGGCTGTCTTCGCTGCACGGCGCGTTCCTGTGCAGCAAGCATGCGTTGCCGGCGCTGACCGCCAGCGCCGCCGGTGCGATCATCAACATCGCCTCGACCCGCGCCTGGCAATCCGAAGCACACAGCGAAGCCTATGCCGCAGCCAAGGGCGGACTGGTGGCGTTCACCCATGCGCTGGCGATCAGCAGCGGCCCGGCGGTGCGGGTGAACAGCATCAGTCCCGGCTGGATCGGCACCTGCGAGTGGCAGGCACCCTCACGCCGACACGCACCGGAGTATTCGGCCACCGACCATGCGCAACACCCGGTCGGCCGCGTCGGCCAGCCGGAGGACATCGGTGCGTTGGCCGTGTACCTGCTGTCATCACTGTCCGGTTTCAGCACCGGCCAGGATTTCATCGTCGACGGCGGCATGACCCGGAAGATGATCTACGCCGAATGACCCACCACCGGTAGTGCCGGCCGCTGGCCGGCATTCCGGTAGATCCACGCCATGCGTGGATGGCGGTGAAGTGCCAACCAAGGTTGGCACCCACCACCATGGATTACGCCATGCCCGAGTGGCGCAGCAGCGCATCGATCTGCGGCGCACGGCCGCGGAAGGCCTTGAAGTTGTCCGCCGCCGGGCGGCTGCCACCGCGCGACAGGATCTCATCACGGAAGCGTGCGCCGGTTTCAGCCAGTGCCTGCGGCGCTTCCTCGAAGGCGGCATAGGCGTCGGCGCTGAGTACCTCGGCCCACTTGTAGCTGTAGTAACCCGCGGCGTAACCGCCCGCAAAGATGTGGCTGAACTGGTGCGGGAAGCGGTTCCAGGCCGGCGGGTGGTTCACCGCCACTTCCGCGCGCACGCGGTCGAGCAGCGCCAGCACGCTGTCCTGCGCTGGTTCGAACTGGCTGTGCAGCAGCATGTCGAACAGGCCGAACTCCAGCTGGCGGACGGTGGCCATGCCGCTGTGGAAGTTGCGCGCGGCCAGCATGCGCTCGTACAGCGCGCGCGGCAGCGGCTCGCCACTGTCCACATGCGCGGTCATCGCCTGCAGGTGGTCCCATTCCCAGCAGAAGTTCTCCATGAACTGGCTGGGCAGCTCCACCGCATCCCATTCCACGCCGTTGATGCCAGCCACGCCCAGTTCGCTGATGCGGGTCAGCAGCTGGTGCAGGCCGTGGCCCATCTCATGGAACAGCGTGGTCACTTCGTTGTGGCTGAAGGTGGCCGGCTTGCCGTTGGCACCGCGGCCGAAGTTGCACACCAGGTAGACCAGCGGCGTCTGCACGCTGCCGTCGGTGCGCACGCGACGGTTGCGGCAATCATCCATCCACGCCCCGCCGCGCTTGCCCTCGCGGGCGTACAGGTCCAGGTAGAACTGGCCAACCAGCGCGCCCTGCGCATCGACCAACCGGAAGAAGCGCACATCCTCGTGCCACACCGGCGCGCTGTCCTCCTGCACGCGCAGGCCGTACAGCTGCTCGATCACTGAGAACAGGCCACCCAGTACCTTCGGCTCGGTGAAATACTGCTTCACCTCCTGCTCGGAATAGCTGTAACGCGCCTGCTTCAGGCGGTCGGCGGCGAAGGCCAGGTCCCAGGCCTGCAGGCTGTCGATGCCGAGCTGTTCGCGCGCGAACTGCTCCAGCTCGGCGCGGTCCCTGGCAGCGAACGGCTTGGCACGCGCGGCCAGGTCACGCAGGAAACCGAGCACTTCGGCCGGGTCCTGCGCCATCTTGGTCGCCACCGAGTAATGGCCGTACGAATCGAAGCCGAGCAACGCAGCCAGTTCGGCGCGCAGGGCAAGGATGCGGTCGATGTTGCCGCTGTTGTCCAGTGCGTCATCGCCGAATTCGGACGCACGCTGGGCGCTGGCGCGGTACAGGATCTCGCGCAGGTCGCGGTCCTCGCCCCAGGTCTGCACCGGCAGGTAGCACGGCATCTGCAGGGTCAGTTTCCAGCCGGCCTTGCCGTCCTTCTGTGCTGCGGCATGCGCGGCGGCCTTCACGTCTTCCGGCAGGCCCTTCAGCCGCGCTTCGTCTTCGATGAACAGCGACCAGGCATCGGTAGCGTCGAGCACGTTCTGCGAGAACTTCGCCGACAGCGCCGACAGTTCTTCCTTGATCGCAGCAAAACGCTGCTGCGCCTCGGGCGCCAGCTCGGCGCCGCCCAGGCGGAAGTCGCGCAGGGTGTTGTCCAGCACCTTGCGCTGGGCTTCATCGAAATGCGCCGCCTCCGGGCTGGCGGCCAGCGCCTGGTACTGGCGGTAAAGCGCTAGGTTCTGCCCCAGCGCACTGGCGAAGCGGGTCACCCGCGGCAGGTTGCTGTTGTAGGCCTCGCGCAGCTCCGGGGTGTTGACCACGCCCTGCAGGTGGCCGACCAGGCCCCAGGCGCGCCACAGGCGCTCGGTGGCATCGTCCAGCGGGGTCACGAAGGTCTGCCAGGTGACCGGCTGCACCTGCTCGGCTGCGCTGACGGCGGCTGCGGCCTCGGCCAACAGCACATCCAGCGCCGGCGCCACGTGCTCGGGGCGGATCGCCTCGAAGCGCGGCAGGCCGGAAAAATCGAGCAGGGGGTTGGCAACGGTCACGGCAGGTCTCCAGGGTACGGGCCCGGCAGGCGGGCAGCCCGGTAGATATGGCGCTGCCAGGCATCGCTGACAAGGGGGCACGGCATTCACATCGGCCTTACGCATGCCCCCCGAAGCTCAGGGTGCGGGGGAGTCCGCAGCGGCACGTACCGAACGAGGCCCCACATGGAAGGTCTGGCTGCAGTTGCATCCGCCTCACCGGCGCGGTCGCTGGCACTGTCTGCCAGCGCGGCCGAACTGGCCTGGATCGCCGCGCTGTGCGATGCCGGCGACGACGCCCCGCGCCACCTGCAGCAGTTGCAGGCGGTGCTGCAGCAGGGCGGCACGTTCAATGAAAGCCAGGAGTGGTACCCGTTCGAAGTGGTCGAGCGCGGCGCCAGCCAGCTGCAGCTGGGCCATGAGCGCGAGTTCGTGATCTGCGTGCTGCTGTGGTTGCAGGCATTGGCCCAGGGCCGCGCCAGCATCCTGGATCCCACCCTGCACCTGGATGACCGTGCGATGGACATCGAGGCGTTGCCTGATGCGCTTCGCGACGCGGTGCTCGACGCGTTCACCGCAGCGGGGTACTGAGACACCGTCGCGGACGCCAGCATGGCCCGGCGCGAGCTTCGTCCGTGCTACAGCGCTTCCAGGCTGCACCATGGCAGCTCGGGCAAGCCCTGCCCGGCCACCGCAGCGGCCAGCTGTGCATCGGCGCCATCGACATCGATGCCCTGGCGCGCGTACCACGCCGGGTCGTAATAGCTCTGCGCATAGCGCTCGCCGCTGTCGCACAGGATGCTGACGATGCTGCCCTGGTGGCCCGCCTCGCGCATCCATTGCGCGGCCTGCAGCACGCCGATGAAGTTGGTGCCGGTCGAGCCACCGACACGGCGGCCGAGCTGGCGGCTGACATGGCGCATCGCGGCCAGGCTCAGTGCGTCGGGTACCTTGACCATCGCATCGACGCTGGTCGGGATGAAGCTCGGTTCCACCCGTGGCCGGCCGATGCCTTCCACGCGCGAACCACCACTGCAGGTCAGGTCGCGCCAGTCCTGTTCACCGGCCACGGCGGCCCGGTAACCGTCGAAGAACACCGACACTTCCGGGTCCGCGCACAGGATGCGGGTGTCGTGGCGGCGGTAGCTGACATAGCGGCCCAGGGTGGCGGCGGTACCGCCGGTGCCGGGGCTGCACACGATCCATTCCGGAACCGGGCTGGGCTCTTCGGCCATCTGCTTGAAGATGGACTCGGCGATGTTGTTGTTGGCACGCCAGTCGGTCGCGCGCTCAGCGTAGGTGAACTGGTCCATGAAGTGGCCACCGGTTTCACGGGCCAGCTTTTCCGAATCACAGTTGAGGTCGCAGGCGCGTTCGACAAGATGGCAGCGGCCGCCTTGGAACTCGATCGCGGCGATCTTTTCAGGCGAGGTGGTGGCCGGGATCACTGCAATGAACGGCAGGCCGAGCAGGCGCGCGAAATAGGCTTCGGACACCGCCGTCGAGCCGCTGGACGCCTCGATCACCGGTCGCCCTTCGCGCAGCCAGCCATTGGCCAGCGCATACAGGAACAGCGAGCGCGCCAGCCGGTGCTTGAGGCTGCCGGTGGGATGGCTCGACTCATCCTTCAGGTACACATCGATGCCATCGAACCCGGGCAGCGCCAGCGGGATCAGGTGGGTATCGGCGGAGCGGTTGAAATCGGCTTCAATCTTGCGGATGGCGGCGGCCACCCATTCACGCTGCGACATGGCGGGCAATCGTTGTCAGGACGGAACGGTGCGATCCGGCCATTGTACGTCGCGGTACCGTCAGGTGCTGGCCGGTAGAATGCCCCCATCCGGCCGGCAACGGCCCTGTCTGAAGGACCTCCCCCATGACCATTCCCGCCCTGCGCGATGTCCCCGGCGTCGCCGCCCAGGCCCCGGCCGAAACCACCGGCTTCGTGTTCAACCACACCATGCTGCGGGTGAAGGACATCACCGCCTCGCTGGACTTCTACACCCGCGTGCTCGGCTACCAGCTGATCGACAAGCGCGACTTTCCCGAAGCCCAGTTCAGCCTGTACTTCCTGGCCTACGTCCCAGCTGGCGTGGCGGTTCCGGAAGATGACAGCCAGCGCCGCCTGTGGATGGCCGGCCTGCCGGGCGTGCTGGAACTGACCCACAACCACGGCACCGAGAGCCAGGACGGCGCGGTCTACCACGACGGCAACAGCGACCCGCGCGGCTTCGGCCACATCTGCGTGTCGGTGCCGGACATCGAGGCGGCCTGCCAGCGCTTCGAGGACCTCGGGGTAACCTTCCAGAAGCGCCTGACCGACGGCCGCATGAAGAACCTGGCCTTCATCAAGGACCCGGACGGCTACTGGGTCGAGATCATCGCCAACGTCTGACCCCGAAAAGGGGACGGAGGGGATTAAGCCGTTTCTGGCACTATTGTGCTGGAAGCGACTTAATCCCCTCCGTCCCCTTTTTCTGTGAGGTTCGTATGGAAACGATGGAACTGCACCGTGGCCGCCTGATCGACCACATCCAGCTGGTGGTGCGTGACCTGGCCGCCAGCCGCCGCTTCTACCAGGCAGTGTTCGATACGATCGGCATCCCACTGGGCGGCGAAGGGCCAGACTTCTTCTGGGCCGACGAGCTGTTCATTTCCAGCGCCAGCAGCCGTGCCGCCGCCGGCCAGTTGACCGGCCGCCACCATCTCGCCTTCCAGGCGCGCGACAGCGCAACTGTTGATGCCTTCCACACTGCCGCGATCGCCGCCGGCGGTACCGACAATGGCGCGCCAGGCGAACGCCCCTACCACCCGGGCTACTACGGCGCCTTCGTGCTCGACCCCGATGGCAACAACATCGAAGTGGTCTATCACGGGCCGGCGAACTACAGCGCCGATTCGGTGAAGGTCACTTTCTGATATCACCGGCGCCGTGAATGAAGAAGCCGGGCAATGCCCGGCTTCTCTGCTTCCAGCGCTGCGGCCCTCAGTGGGCGGCCATGTAGATGTCCTGCAGCACGGCCTTTTCCAGTTCCAGCTCGCCCAGCAGGTTCTTCACGATATCGCCCAGGCTGAGGATGCCGACCAGGCGGGTGCCTTCGGTGACCATCAGGTGACGGCGCCGCGAGTACGTCATCAACGACATGGCCTGTTTCAGCGTGGCTTCCGGCGCAATGCCCTCCAGACCGGTGGACGGCAGGCTGGAAATCACCCGGCGGCCGGCCTGCGGGCCGTCGTCGGCCAGGGTGCGCACGATGTCCTTCTCGGAAATGATGCCGACCGGGGCATCGTCCTTCATCACCACCAGCGCAGCGATCCTGTTCGCGCTCATCTTGTGGGCGGCGGCACCGATCGTGTCTTCGGCATCGATGGTGATGACAGCTTCTTTCTTGGATTGCAGGAGTTCGCGGACGTTCATTCTTGTTTCCTGGTGCAGGTCACTGAAGTCAAAAAAGTGTGCTCTTCCGATACGCCCCCTCCCCGGGAACAGACCTTTCAGCGCACGTCTGGCGCACCCGTCTGCCGCTTGGAATCACTCGGCAGACGATGTGCTGCAACGCGAACGAGGCGGGTTCAATCGCTCAACCCTAACCTCGGCCAGATCGATTCTACGACTGCGACCCTCGGTCACTACCGGCATCGATAGGACAGTTCGTCGTGGGAACCAACTGACGATCCAGAGAATGGCACCGCGGCTGAAACCGCCGCTGAATACAGGCGGCTTCGCGCATTAAAGAATGATTGCCTGCTGCCGACGACGGACAGAACGCCCGGCAGCTGTCCCACTTCGCACTGCGTCCGGCACAAACGAAAGGGGCCTCGCAGGCCCCTTTCGCATGCAGCATCCCACAACTCCGGGAATGCCTTACTCCACCGTCACGCTCTTGGCCAGGTTGCGCGGCTTGTCCACGTCGGTGCCGCGTGCCAGCGCGGTGTGGTAGGCCAGCAGCTGCACCGGGATGGTGTGCACGATCGGGCTGAGCACGCCGGCATGGCGCGGCGTGCGGATCACATGTACGCCTTCGGACTCATTGAAGTTGCTGTCCTGGTCGGCGAACACGAACAGCTCGCCACCACGCGCACGCACTTCCTGCATGTTCGACTTCACCTTCTCCAGCAGGCTGTCGTTCGGCGCGATCACCACCACCGGCATGTCCTCGTCCACCAGCGCCAGCGGACCATGCTTCAGCTCACCGGCCGGGTAGGCCTCGGCGTGGATGTAGGAGATTTCCTTGAGCTTGAGCGCGCCTTCCAGCGCGATCGGGTAATGCAGGCCGCGGCCCAGGAACAATGCGCTGCTCTTGCGCGCGAAACGCTCGGCCCAGGCGGCGATCTGTGGCTCCATGTTCAGGGCGTGCTGCACGCTGCCCGGCAGGAAGCGCAGCTGCTCCAGGTAGTCCGCTTCCTGCGCCGCGTCGATGCGGCCATGCAGCTTGCCCAGCACCACGGTCAGCTGGAACAGTGCGGCCAGCTGGGTGGTGAAGGCCTTGGTCGAGGCCACGCCGATCTCGGCGCCGGCGCGGGTGTAGCAGACCAGTTCGCTGGCGCGCGGGATCGCACTTTCCGGCACGTTGCAGATCGACAGCGTGTGCTGGTGGCCCAACGATTTGGCGTACTTCAGCGCTTCCATCGTATCCAGCGTTTCGCCGGACTGCGAGATGGTCACGATCAGATGCTTGGGGTTCGCGTAGGCCGCGCGATAGCGGTACTCGCTGGCGATCTCCACGCTGCACGGCAGGCCGGCGATGGCTTCGATCCAGTAGCGCGCGGTCAGGCCGGCGTAGTAGCTGGTTCCGCAGGCAATGATCTGCACGCCTTCGATGCCCGACAGCACCGCTTCGGCGTTCTTGCCGAACAGCCCGGCCGGGAAACCACCGGCATCGATCGCCGCCTCGATGGTGTCGCCCAGCGCGCGCGGCTGCTCGTGGATTTCCTTCTGCATGAAGTGGCGGTACGGGCCCAGCTCCAGCGATGCCAGCGATACGTCGGACAGATGCACGTCGCGCTCGACCGGCTGGTCGTGCTCGTCGAAGACGCGCACGCCATCGCGGCGGATCTCGGCGGTGTCGCCCTCTTCCAGGAAGATCACCTTGCGGGTGGCCGAGATCACCGCCGAGACATCCGAAGCGACGAAGTTCTCGCCCTCGCCCAGGCCGACCAGCAGCGGGCAGCCCATGCGCGCGCAGACGAAGCGCTCCGGCTCGGCGCGGCTGACCACGGCCAGCGCATAGGCACCGGTCAGTTCCTTCACCGTGTGCTGCAGTGCCACCAGCAGATCGTCGCCATCCTTCAGATGATGATGGATCAGGTGCGCGATGACTTCGGTATCGGTCTGCGATTCAAACGTGTAGCCCAGCGCGCGCAGCTTCTCGCGCTGCTCTTCGTGGTTCTCGATGATGCCGTTGTGCACCAGGGCCACACCGTGGCTGATGTGCGGATGTGCATTGGCCTCGGTGACACCGCCGTGGGTGGCCCAGCGGGTGTGGCCGATGCCCAGCACCGCATTGAAGCCCTCAGTCTCGGCCGCCATGGCCATTTCCGACACGCGGCCGGTACGACGCACCCGGCGGACTTCCGGACGCTCGCTCTGGTCGATCACCGCGATGCCCGAGGAATCGTAGCCACGGTATTCAAGGCGCTTCAGACCCTCGATCAGTACCGGTACTACGTCGCGATCGGCGATTGCACCCACGATTCCACACATGTCACGCGTTTCCTTGAAGACGATTGCCGCATTCTAGCCTGCGTGTCCGGCTTCCCCCTCCTGTCCGCTTAATGAAAGTGTCCGGAAAGGTGTCCGCGGACACCCGGACACTTCCCCGAAAACCCCAACCCCTTGACCTGAAAGGAAATAAAGTTGGCACGCTACGTGCTTGGTATTGGCTACCACCGTCAGGCACGCACCCGATGATCCGCGACACTTCCGCACAGGACCAGATCGTTTCCTCCGCCCCGGCCGGCACCACCCGCGCAAGCTGGCATCGCTACCGCTGGCCGGCGCTGGGCGCCATCGCGCTGCTCGCCGGCATCGGCTGGGCGGTCCATGCCTGGTCCAATGCCAGCCGCTCCTTCGACAGCAGCCGCGTGCGCATCGCCGAGGTGAAGCGGGGCGACCTGGTCCGTGACATCGCTGCCGACGGCCGCGTGATCGCCGCCAACAGCCCGATCCTGTACGCGATCTCGGCCGGTACCGTGGACCTGAAGGTCGTCGCCGGTGACGTGGTCAAGAAGGGCCAGGAGCTGGCGATCATCGACAGCCCGGAACTGCGCAGCAAGCTGGCCCAGGAACAGGCAACGCTGGCCGGCCTGGAAGCCGAGGCCAGCCGCGCCGCGCTGGACGCGACCCTGGCCCGTGCCAAGTCACGCAAGGAAACCGACCAGGCCACCATCGAACGTCAGGCCGCCGACCGCGACCTGCAGCGCTACCAGCGCGGCTACGACGGCGGCGCGGTACCGCAGATCGACCTGGCCAAGGCCAAGGATTCGCTGAAGAAAGCCGACATCGCCCTGGCCAATGCCACCACCGATGCGCGCCTGCAGAGCCAGGGCGCCGACCTGGATGCCCGCAACAAGCGCCTGCTGGCCGACCGCCAGAAAGCGGTGGTGGCCGAAGTGCAGCGCCAGGTCGATGCGCTGACCCTGCGCGCGCCGTTCGATGGCCAGGTCGGCCAGGTGCAGGCCGTGCAGTCCACCAACCTGGCCGCCAACGCGCCGGTGCTGGGCGTTGTCGATCTGTCCAAGTTCGAGGTCGAGATCAAGGTGCCGGAAAGCTTCGCCCGCGACCTGGCGATCGGCATGCCGGCGCAGCTGACCGGCGGCAACGGCCAACCGTTCCCGGGCGAGATCAGCGCGGTGTCGCCGGAAGTGGTCAACGGCGAGGTCAACGCCCGCGTGCGCTTTGCCAGCGCGCAGCCGGAAGGCCTGCGCCAGAGCCAGCGGATGTCGGTGCGCGTGCTGCTCGATACCCGCAAGAACGTGCTGAAGGTCGAGCGCGGCCCGTTCGTCGAACAGGGCAACGGCATGGCCTACGTGATGGATGGCCGCACCGCCGTGCGCCGCCCGGTGGAACTGGGCGTCAGCAGCCTGGGCGAAGTGGAAATCAAGTCGGGTGTGCAGCCGGGCGACCGCATCGTGGTCTCCGGCAGCGACCTGTTCAAGGACGCCGAACGCGTCTCCGTCAACTGATACCTGAATCCTGGAGAGAGGACACCCCATGTACATGCTCGAAATGCGTTCGGTCGCCAAGGTCTTCCGTACCGACCAGGTGGAGACCCACGCGTTGCGCTCACTGGAACTGCAGGTCAAGGAAGGCGAGTTCGTCGCCGTCACCGGCCCGTCCGGTTCCGGCAAGACCACTTTCCTCAACATTGCCGGCCTGCTGGAAACCTTCACCAGCGGTACCTACATGCTGGACGGGCAGGATGTGAGCACGCTGGGCGACGACGCCCGCAGCCGCCTGCGCAACCAGAAGATCGGCTTCATCTTCCAGGGCTTCAACCTGATCCCCGACCTGAACCTGTTCGACAACGTCGACGTGCCGCTGCGCTATCGGAAGATGAGCGCCAACGAGCGCCGAGAGCGCATCGAGAAGGCGCTGACCCAGGTCGGCCTCGGTTCGCGCATGAAGCACTACCCGAACGAGCTGTCCGGCGGCCAGCAGCAGCGCGCGGCCATCGCACGCGCCCTGGCCGGCAGCCCGCGCCTGCTGCTGGCCGACGAACCGACCGGCAACCTGGACACGCAGATGGCGCGCGGCGTGATGGAACTGCTGGAGGAGATCAATGCCGCCGGCACCACCATCGTGATGGTCACCCACGACCCGGAACTGGCCGCGCGTGCGCAGCGCAACGTGCATATCGTCGACGGCCAGGTCACCGACCTTGTGCGCGAGCCGGTACTGGCCACGCCACGCCACATCGTCGCCGTCAACGAGTGAGGGCATTCCCATGTTCGCCTACTACGCCCGATTGGCGGTACGCAGTTTCCGCCGCAACAAGGTCCTGACTGCGCTGATGGTGGTGGCCATCGCCCTCGGCATCGGTGCCTCGATGACCACCCTGACCGTGTTCCACGTGCTGTCCGGCGACCCGATCCCCGGCAAGAGTGACCGGCTGTTCTATGTGCAGCTCGATGCCGCGACCGGCGCCTACGTCGCGGGCGAGGAGCCGGAAACCCAGTTGACCCGCTTCGACGGGGAAGCCCTGCTGCGCGAAGCCAGGGGCGAGCGCCAGGCGCTGATGAGCGGCGGAGGCGGCACCATCGAACCGGACAACAGCACCCTCAAGCCCTTCAGCATCGACACCCGCTGGACCTCGGCCGATTTCTTCCCGATGTTCGAGGTGCCCATGCAGTACGGCCGCCCGTGGACGCGCGAGGACGACGAAGGCCGAGCACGCGTGGTGGTCATCTCCAAGGCGCTCAACGACAAGCTTTACCAGGGCGCCAACAGCGTAGGCCGCGACCTGCGCATGGAAGGCCAGAGCTACCGCATCGTCGGCGTGATGAAGGAGTGGAGCCCGGAGCCGCACTTCTACGACCTGACCACCGGCAGCTACGGCAAGAACGAGGACCTGCTGCTGCCGATTTCCACGTCCTTCGACCTGAAACTGGGCAGCAACGGCAACATGAACTGCTTCGGCGAAAATCCCGACGGCAACAGCTACTCGCTCAATGCGCCGTGCGCGTGGCTGCAGTACTGGGTGGAGATGGACCCGGCCAAGGCCGCCGACTACCGCCGCTACCTGGAGAACTATTCGAGCCAGCAGCGCCAGGCCGGCCGCTTCAAGCACCCGCCGAACGTGCGCCTGCGCACCGTGATGGAATGGCTGGACTTCAACGGCGCGGTGCCCAGCGACGTGCGCCTGCAGCTGTGGCTGGCACTGGGATTCCTGGGGGTCTGCCTGGTCAACACGGTGGGCCTGCTGCTGGCCAAGTTCCTGCGCCGCAGTGGTGAGATCGGCGTGCGCCGCGCACTCGGTGCCAGCCGCGGCCAGATCTTCCTGCAGTGCCTGGTGGAAGCCGGCGCAGTCGGCGTGGTCGGGGGCGTGCTGGGCATCGGCCTGGCCCTGCTGGGCCTGTTCGCGGTGCGCCAGCAACCGGTGGAGTACGCAAAGCTGGCCCACCTGGACGGCAACATGCTGCTGCTCGCGCTGGGCTTGACCCTGTTCGCCAGCCTTGCCGCCGGTTTCCTGCCTGCCTGGCGCGCCATGCAGGTCACTCCGGCCATCCAGCTCAAGTCGCAGTAAGCACCCGAACGAGGACTCCCATGGACATCCGCCCCATCCTCAGCACGCTGCGCCGGCACAAGACTGCCGCTGCCCTGATCGTGCTGGAAGTCGCACTGACCTGCGCCATCGTCTGCAACGCGCTGTTCCTGGTCAGCCAGCGCGTGGAGAAGATCAGCATGCCCAGCGGCATCGCCGAGAACGAACTGGTGATGCTCCGCGTCAGCGGCATCGGCAAGCAGACCGATGCCATGGCCCGCACCCGTGAGGACCTGGCGTCATTGCGTGCGCTTCCCGGCGTCAGCAACGTCACCATCATCAACCAGGTGCCTTTCCGCAACGGCTCGTCCAGCAGCAGCATCTCGCGCGAGGTCGACCAGGAACGGCCGACCACCAACGCTTCGATGTACACCCTCTCGGAGAACGGGTTGGCCACGTTGGGCATCAACCTGATCGCCGGCCGTGACTTCCTGCCCGGCGAGTACCAGAACTTCGAAGACGTCAACAAGGGCGGCGCCAAGGAAAAGGCCATCCCGGTGATCTTCACCCAGTCCACTGCCGCCAAGATGGAACCCAACGGCAGCGCGCTGGGCAAGACCTACTACATGGGCAAGCAGCCGCTGCACGTGGTCGGCATCGTCGACACGCTCAGCACGCCCAATGGCTGGAATGACAACTGGACCAACTCGATGCTGCTGCCGGTGCGGCGCACCTTCGACGACGGTGGCACCTACATGCTGCGCACCTCGCCGGAACGCCGCCAGGAAGTGCTCGACGCCGGTGCAGTCGCGCTGGAGCGCAACGACCCCAACCGGCTGATGCGCGACAAGCTGACCTATGAAGACCAGCGCAAGGACTTCTTCAAGAACGACCGCGCGATGGTTGGCCTGCTGATCACCGTCAGCATCTCGCTGCTGGTGGTCACCGCATTGGGCATCATCGGCCTGGCCAGCTTCTGGGTGCAGCAGCGCAGCAAGCAGATCGGCATCCGCCGCGCGCTCGGTGCCACCCGCGGGCAGATCCTGCGCTACTTCCAGACCGAGAACTTCCTGCTGGCCTCGCTGGGGATCGTGCTGGGCATGCTGGCGGCCTACGCGATCAATCTGGCACTGATGAACCTGTACGAGCTGCCACGCATGCCCCTGTACTACCTGCCGCTGGGCGCGCTGCTGCTGTGGGTGCTGGGCCAGGTCGCGGTGTTCGGGCCGGCCAGGCGCGCAGCAGCGGTCCCGCCCGCAGTTGCAACGCGGGGCGCGTGAGATGCGTGCCTGCCGGATGCTGTTGATGGCACTGCTGCCACTGCCGGCGCTGGCCGGCGGTGGCAGCTCGCAGACGCTGGAATGGCGCCAGGATGATGCCCGCCTGGCGCTCCGCTCGACCGAGGGCCAGGTACGGGTGGAAGCCGCGCGTCCGGAAGCCCGCTTCGGCGTGCGCAGCGGCGACCGCATCCTGCGCCTGGACGATACGGCTGTGCGGCGGATCGAGCATCTTGCCGATGCACTGCGGCATTCCAGTGCCCCGACTGCGTACCTGTTGCTGCGCCGCGACAAACGCGAGCTCACCGTGCCGGTGGACGCCGCCTCGTGGCGGCTGGCGCTGGTCGCTCCGCCACCGCCGGCACCACCGCCTCCACCAGCGCGGCGCTGAAACCAGCCCGCCCTCGTCGCCACGGCTTTGGCTATGCTTGATGGGTGGCGCCGGGCTCTCCCGGCGTATGGATACGAACACGGCTCCATCGGCGCCGCCCATCCCTTTCTGCAGAACTGCTTGATGCCTTCGATCCTGATCATCGACGACAACGCCAGCGTGGGCACCGCGCTGGACGTGCTGTTCTCCCTGCATGACATCGACACCCTGCAGGCGCAGAGCCCGGCCGAAGGGCTGGCCCTGCTCGAGTCGCAGCCGGTCGACCTGGTGATCCAGGACATGAATTTCAGCGAGGACACCACCTCCGGCGAAGAAGGCGAAGACCTGTTCGCACAGATCCGCGCGCGCCACCCGGACCTGCCGGTGATCCTGCTCACCGCCTGGACCCACCTGAGCAGTGCGGTGGACCTGGTCAAGGCCGGTGCCGCCGACTACCTGGCCAAGCCCTGGGACGACCGCAAGCTGCTGACCACGGTCAACAACCTGCTCGAGCTGTCCGAGGCGCGGCGCGAGCTGGACCGCCGCCGCAGCCGTGAGCTGCGCCAGCGCAATGCGCTGGAAGAAAAGTACGAGCTGTGTGGTGCGGTCTTCGCCGATCCGGCCAGCGAGCGCATCATCGCGCTGGCCTGCCAGGTCGCGCGCTCCGAACTGCCGGTGCTGATCACCGGCCCCAATGGTGCCGGCAAGGAGAAGATCGCGCAGATCATCCAGGCCAACTCGCTGGTGGCCAAGGGCCCGTTCATCACAGTCAACTGCGGCGCCCTGCCCTCGGAACTGATCGAGGCCGAACTGTTCGGTGCCGAGGCCGGCGCATATACCGGCGCCAACAAGGCACGCGAGGGCAAGTTCGAAGCCGCCGACGGCGGAACGCTGTTCCTGGACGAGATCGGCAACCTGTCGCTGGGCGGCCAGATGAAGCTCCTGCGTGTGCTGGAAACAGGGCGCTTCGAGCGTCTTGGCTCCAATCGCGAGCGCCAGGTCAAAGTCCGTGTGGTCAGCGCGACCAATGCCGACCTGCCGGCGATGATCCGCGACGGCACCTTCCGCGAAGACCTGTACTACCGCCTCAACACGGTGGAACTGGTACTGCCACCATTGGCCGAGCGCCCGGGCGACATCGTGCCCCTGGCCGAGCGCTTCCTGACCGCCGGCAAGCCACTTTCCAGCGCCGCCACCGCGGCCTTGCAACGGCACCCCTGGCCCGGCAACGTGCGCGAACTGCGCAACGTGATCCAGCGGGCCGAGCTGCTGGCGACCGGCAACCGCATCGAAGTGGCCGACCTGAACCTGCCGCGTGCCGCACCTGCGCCGCGACCGGCACCCAGTGCCGGCAATGATCCCGACCGTGCGCGCATCGAGGATGTGCTGGCGCGCAACCACGGCGTCATCGCCCAGGCCGCCGCCGAACTCGGCCTGAGCCGCCAGGCACTGTACCGGCGCATGGACCGGCACGGCATCCCACGCGAATGAAACGGCGCTCGTTCACCTTCCGCCTGTTCCTGCGCCTGCTGCCGGTGCTGGCGCTGGCCGCCGCGTTGCCGTGGCTGCTGGCCTACTGGATGGACCATGGCTGGGTGGTGACCACGGTGTCGGCGCTGATCCTGCTGTCGCTGATGTGGTGGACCCTGCGCCGTGCCACCGCGCCGGTACGTTCATTGATGCGCGCCTTGGCCGGCACCACCAGCAGCTACCGCGACGGTGAGTACAACTTCGGTGTGTACTGGCCGGGCAACGACGAACTGGGTGACCTGGTGCAGGCGCACCGCGAACTGGGCGACGTGCTGCGCGAGCAGCGGCAGGGCCTGGTGCAGCGCGAACTGCTGCTGGACACCATGGTACAGAACACCCCGGTGGCGATGCTGCTGATTGCTTCCGGCGGCGATGGCATCGCCCGCGTGGTGTTCTCCAACCTGGCCGCGCGCAAGCTGCTGCATGGCGGCTGGAAGCTGGAAGGCCAGCGCCTGGAAGAGGTGCTGGAACAGGTGCCGGTGGAGCTGCGCGATGCCATCGCCCGTGGCGGCGACAGCCTGTTTGCGGTGCATGCGGAAGGCGAAGACGGCGATGAGGACGACGAACAGGTCTATCACCTTTCACGCCGATCTTTCCAGCTCAACGGCCGCCCGCACGACCTGCTGCTGGTACGCCTGCTCACCGCCGAACTGCGCCGCCAGGAAGTGCAGACGTGGAAGAAGGTGATCCGGGTGATCAGCCACGAGCTCAACAACTCACTGGCACCGATCGCCTCGCTGGCCCACTCCGGTGGCGTGCTGGTGCAGCGCGAGCGCTTCGATCGGCTGCCGGAGATCTTCACCACCATCGAAGACCGCGCGCGCCACCTGGAAGGATTCATCCGTGGCTATGCGCGCTTCGCCAAGCTGCCGCAACCGCAACTGCAGACCGTGCACTGGGCGCCCTTCCTGTCCAGCCTGCGCCAGCAGATTCCGTTCAGCATGGAACGCGAACCGGACGAGGAACTGAGCAGCCGGATCGACATCGCGCAGTTCGGGCAGGCGCTGTTGAACCTGCTGAAGAACGCGCATGAAGCCTGTGCCGAAGCCGATCCGCCCAATGATGACGTGCAGGTGCAGCTGACGCGGTTGCCGCAATGGCTGCGCCTGGATGTGCTGGACCGTGGCAAGGGCATGAACGAGCAGGTGCTTCAGAACGCGCTGATGCCGTTCTATTCGACCAAGCGCAACGGTACCGGGTTGGGACTGGCACTGACCCGCGAGATCGTGGAGGCGCACGGTGGGCGGGTGTCGCTGCAGAACCGCGGTGATGGCGGGCTGTGCGTGTCGATCCTGTTGCCGGTGGGGTGAGCGGGCCAATCGGGTAGATCCACGCCATGCGTGGATGTGCCGACCAGGGTCGGCACCTACCAGACCCGCCGCATCGCCACCCGCAGGTGCATCGGAAACCCGAGCGCAGCCTCTTCGGCCATGACGGCGCGCAGGCCATCGTTCCACTCCGCCTCCGGCACTTCAACGAATCCTTCGCTGGCATAGAAGGCTGCATTCCACGGTACATCGCTCAAGGTGGTCAGCACCGCTGCAGCAAAGCCGGTGGCCCTGGCCTGCGCCAAGGCATGCCGCAGCAATGCACGGCCATGGCCACGACGCGCGTGCGCTGGATCCACATCCATCTGCAGGACATGGAACTCGCCTGCCAGGTCGCCGGCCAGCAGGTAGCCGGCAATGCCGCCGCCGGCGCCATCCACCACCCAGAGCTGTCCACGCTCACGGCCTTCCTGCAGCGTCGGCAGGTCCAGGCCGTGGCCGGCAAACACCGGATAGGCCTCGTGGCCCCTCAGCAGTTCACCGGCACGCTGTTCGATCGTCGGCAGCACACCCAGCTCATCGGTGCGCGGCACCCGTGGCTCAGGACTTCTTGACCGGGCGCTTCCAGCCATCGATGGTTTCCTGTCGTGCACGTGCCAGCGTCAGCTTGCCGTCCGGCGCGGTGCGGGTGATGACCGACCCGGCAGCGATGGTCGCGCCCTCGCCGATGGTGATCGGCGCCACCAGCGAGGTGTTGGAGCCGATGAAGGCGTTGTCGCCGATGGTGGTGGTCGACTTGTTCACGCCATCGTAGTTGCAGGTGATGGTGCCGGCACCGATGTTCACCCTGCTGCCGATCACCGCGTCACCCAGGTAGGTGAGATGGTTCGCCTTGCTGCCGACGCCGAGGGTGACCTTCTTGGTTTCGACGAAGTTGCCGACGTGTACGCCATCGGCCAGCACGGTACCCGGCCGCAAGCGTGCGAACGGGCCGATCTGCGCGGCACCTTCGGTGACCACGCCTTCCAGGTCGCAATGCGCGCGCACTTCGGTGCCGGGCCCCAGGTTGACGTCCTTCAGCCGGTTGAACGGGCCTACGGTAACGCCGTCACCGAGCACGACGTTGCCTTCAAGAACAACGTCGACATCGATCAGCACATCGCTGCCCACGGTGACGGTGCCACGGATATCCAGGCGTGCCGGATCGCGCACGCGCGCGCCCTGAGCGCACAGAGCACGCACCGCACGGCGCTGCCAGGCGCGTTCCAGCTGCGACAGCTGCCACGGATCATTCGCGCCCTCAGCCTCCTGTGCATCGGCGACCAGGGCCATCTCGGCCGGGGTGTACTCATGCGCGGCGAACGCGAACACATCGGTAAGGTAGTACTCGCCCTGCGCATTGCTGTTGGACAGCTGCGACAACCAGCGGCGCAGCGCGGTCGACTCTGCGGCGATGATGCCGGTGTTGATCGTGCGCACGCGCAGCTGGTCGTCGGTGGCGTCCTTCTGCTCGACGATGGAGCCCACCTTGCCCTCTGCATCGCGCAGCACGCGGCCGTACCCGCTCGGGTCATCGACATCGGCCACCAGCACTGCCAGCCGGCCCGGCTGCGCGAGCAGGTCGCGCAGGGTCTGCGCGCGGATCAGCGGCACATCGCCGTACAACACCAGCACCTGCGCAGCGTCGGGAACCTGCGGCATTGCCTGCGCCACTGCGTGGCCGGTACCGAGCTGCTGGGCCTGTTCGGCCCACTGCAGGTCGGGCTGGCCGGCGAAGTACCGACGCACCGCCTCGCCACCATGGCCGTAAACCACGTGGATGGCCGCCGGCTGCAGCTCGCGGGCCGCATCGATCACGTGCGCCAGCATCGGCTGGCCGGCGATCGGCTGCAGCACCTTTGGCAGCACCGACTTCATGCGCTTGCCGGCGCCGGCGGCGAGGATGATGACGTGCAGGGCTTGGGTCATGGGAGCAGCAGTCCGTAGTTCGTTGCCGGTGATTCTAGAGCGTGGGCCGTTAACATGGGCATCCCTCCTCCTTCACCATGCCGATGAGCCTGCTCCGCCAGGGAAGCACCTACCTTGTGATCGGGCTCGTGCAGCTGCTGGTCGATTGGCTGGTGTTCGTGGTCGCCACCGCGCTGGGCATGCCGGTCGCGCCGGCCAACATCGCCGGTCGCCTGGCCGGCATGCTGCTGGGCTTCTGGCTCAACGGCCGCTACACCTTTGCCGAGGCCGGTGCCGGCAAGCTGGGATGGAAGCGCTTCGCACGCTTCTTCGGGCTGTGGCTGCTGCTGACGGCAGCGAGCACGCTGCTGGTCAGCCTGGTCGACCAGGCGCTGGGCCTGCAGTACACGTGGCTGGCCAAGCCGCTGGTGGAAGGCGGGCTGGCGTGCGTGTCGTTCCTGTTGATGCGCCATGTGGTGTATCGCTGATCGCGGTCAGCGGTCAGCGTCACGGCTCTGGCACAGGCGCGCCGAGTCCCTCACGCCACAGCTGCAGCGCGCTGTAGCGCAACCGCACCTGATGCTGCCCGGCCGGCACGCACAACGCATGGAAGAGGCCATTGCCGCGCAGCAGCGGCAGTACCTGGCCATCCTCAAGCTGCGCCTGCCAGCCACGACCGGTGGTTTCGTTGATCACCACCCATGCTGCGTGGTCGGCCACCACCGTCAGCTCGATGCGTCCCGGCTGGTAGTGCAGCACCTGCACCGTGGCCTCGCCGGCATCCTGTTCGGCACAGTGGCTGCTGGCGGCTGCCGGCAGCCATAGCTGCCGGTTGAAATCGGTCTGGTTGAACAGCGGCGCAGGCGGTAGACGCTCCTCATGGCGGCGCACCTGCCGCGGATTCAGTACACGTGGCAGCACGCTGTCACGCCGCGCAAGTTCCACCTGGTCGCCGTGCGCGCTGGAGCCCGGAAACGGCTCCTGAGCCAGCAGCCAACGCACGCCCAGCAGGTCGTACAGGGGAGCAGCGGTGTCTGGCATCCAGGCAGTGGGGACCTTCTGCTGGAAGGTATCCACCGGCTCGCCCGGCATCCCGGTCATCTGCAGATAGTCGCTTGCCAGCAGCGGGTTGTAGCCGTTTGCCAGCGCAATGGCATGCACCGCCGCGCCGTTGGTGAGTCCGCCGATGCCGAAGACCACCGCGCGCTCGGGTATGCCGACATTCCGCTCTGCCGCCAGCAGCGCATAGGCGCGCTGCGCAGGACCTGCACGATCGGCGGTGAGCACCGACTTTGTGCCGCTGCCCGCGTTGAACCTGGTGCCGACGTTGAACAGCAGCAGGTCCAACAGCACCAGTACCAGCACCCAGCGCGCAGGCGCCTGGTGGCGGCGCAGCACCCGCACCGCGGCTACGCCCAGCGCGGCGCTGACCGCAAGCCAGGCGAAAGCGAGCGGATGACAATGATCGATCGCCAGCCATGCAGCGCACGCACCCAGCACTGCGACGACCGCCACGGACACCCGATGCAATCGCAATGGCTGCCGCTGCAGGGCAACCTGCAGGGCATTGGCACCCAGCCACGCCGCCGGAGGCACGGTAAGGAACAGCGCATCGGATGGGCGCCGGAACAGGTCCAGCCCCGGAAGCCAGCCAAACAACCAGGGAAACAGCGGCGTCGCGCCACCCACCGCGACCATGATCGCCAGCGTCAGCGCACACAGCGCGATGCGCGTCGCCGCCGGCTTGCGCCGCAGCACCTCACCGCCCCAGAGCAGCCACAGCGCCAGCGGCACTGCCCCCACATAGAGGTAATCGGCGCTGATATCACCGAAGGCCCAGCTGTCGCCGCGCCCCTGCGAGAACACGTTGCCCGACAGCAGTGTCACCAGTGTCTGCCAGTGGATGGCACCCGGCAGCGCGGCTTCCAACGTCAAGCCATTGCGATTGGTCTGGTCCAGCCAAGCCAGCGTGGACAGCCACTGCGGCGCACTGACAACGCCGGCGAGAATGGCCACCACGCCCAGCTGCCACAGCAGGCGCATGCGCTGCCCCTGTGCCAGCACGACAGCAGCTACTGCGTAGATCACGCACGCGAGGATGATGAAATAGGTGACCTGGGTCAGTTGAAGCGTACACATACCGCCGGCCACACCGGCCAGCAGGATGTCGCGCATCCGTCCCCGCCGGCGGACCTGCTCCAGGCCCAGCCACAGCCAGGGCAGCAGGCAGTAGCTGATGATCATCGGCGTGTGCTGCAGGCGCGACGCGGCCACGCCTCCAAACATCAGCGTGAGTGCGAACAGCAGCTGCGCCGGCGGCGGCATGCCCTGCACGCGGCTCAACCGCAGTGCACCCAGGCCGCCTGCCAGCACATGCAGCAGCACCACCACCGTGAACAGGTGCAGGGAGCCCGGCGCCAGCAGCATCGGCAGCAGCATCGTCGGCTGCAGCGTCATCATCTGCGGATCGGCCACCTGCGGGTAGCCACCGTAGAGATACGGATTCCACCAGGGGGCCTGCAGGTGACGCAGCTGCTCGGCACTGAAACTGACCGCCGGGAAGAACTGCTGCACGGCATCGAAGGGGATGGTCTTGATGCCACTGAGCCATGGCAGGCACAGAACGATCCACGCAATCAGGAACACGCCTGCCGGTGTGCGCCACGGCCGCTGCGAGCTGCCGCCTTCAATCGCTGTCGAGTAGTGCTGCATTCCCTGCTCCTGTGGCGAACAAACAAAAACGCCGGCAGCTAGCCGGCGCCTGTGCTTGATGACGCGCGAACCTCAGTGCTTGAGATTCTTGCGCAGGCGTTCCAGTGCCTGCAGCTGGACGACGGCTTCAGCCAGCTTCTGCTGGGCTTCGGCCACTTCCATCGCTTCGCCGCGGTTGGCCAGGATGCGCTCGGCTTCTTCCTTGGCCTTGCGGACCGAGGCTTCGTCGATGTCCTGCGCGCGGATCGCGGTGTCGGCCAGCACGGTCACCACCTGCGGCTGCACTTCCAGGATGCCGCCGGAAATGGCGAAATCCAGCTGCTCGCCGTTCGGCGTGGTCACCACCACCTTGCCCGGCTTCAGGCGGGTGATCAACGGCGCGTGCTTGGGCGCGATGCCCAGTTCGCCCAGCTCACCGGTGGCCACGACCAGGGTCGCTTCGCCACGGAAGATTTCCTGCTCGGCGCTGACGATGTCGCAACGGATCGTGCTCATGCAAATCTCTTCGCTGTTCGCGGTGGCGCAATGCCACCGTGGGGGTCCACCGGCGCGGGCGGTTGCCCGGCGCCGGCGTCAGGTCGGCCAGGATCGCTCCTGCCCGTCCCGGATCAGGCCTTCTCGGCCATCTTCTTGGCCTTCTCGACCGCTTCTTCGATGCCGCCGACCATGTAGAACGCCTGCTCCGGCAGGTGGTCGTACTCGCCATCGACGATGGCCTTGAAGCCACGGATGGTGTCCTTCAGCGGCACGTACTTGCCCGGCGAACCGGTGAACACTTCGGCCACGTGGAACGGCTGGCTGAAGAAGCGCTCGATCTTGCGGGCGCGCGACACGGCCTGCTTGTCCTCTTCGGACAGTTCGTCCATGCCCAGGATCGCGATGATGTCCTTCAGTTCCTTGTACTTCTGCAGGGTCTGCTGGACGCGCTGGGCGGTGTCGTAGTGCTCGTGGCCGATCACCAGCGGATCCATCTGGCGGCTGGTGGAGTCCAGCGGATCGACGGCCGGGTAGATACCCAGCGAGGCGATCGAACGCGACAGGGTGACGGTCGAGTCCAGGTGGGCGAAGGTGGTCGCCGGCGACGGGTCGGTCAGGTCGTCCGCGGGAACGTAGACGGCCTGGATCGAGGTGATCGAGCCGTTCTTGGTCGAGGTGATGCGCTCCTGCAGGACGCCCATTTCCTCGGCCAGGGTCGGCTGGTAACCCACCGCGGACGGCATACGGCCCAGCAGTGCCGACACTTCGGTACCGGCCAGGGTGTAGCGGTAGATGTTGTCGACGAACAACAGGACGTCCTTGCCCTTGCCGTTCTCGTCCTTCTCGTCGCGGAAGTACTCGGCCATGGTCAGGCCGGTCAGCGCGACGCGCAGGCGGTTGCCCGGCGGCTCGTTCATCTGGCCGTACACCATCGCCACCTTGTCCAGGACGTTGGAGTCCTTCATTTCGTGGTAGAAGTCGTTGCCCTCACGGGTACGCTCACCCACGCCGGCGAACACGGACAGGCCGCTGTGCGCCTTGGCGATGTTGTTGATCAGCTCCATCATGTTGACGGTCTTGCCGACGCCGGCGCCGCCGAACAGGCCGACCTTGCCGCCCTTGGCGAACGGGCACATCAGGTCGATGACCTTGATGCCGGTTTCCAGCAGCTCGGTGGCCGGAGACTGGTCTTCATACGACGGCGCAGCGCGGTGGATTTCCCAGTTGTCGCTGGCAGCGACCGGGCCGGCTTCGTCGATCGGACGGCCCAGCACGTCCATGATGCGGCCCAGGGTGCCGGCGCCGACCGGCACCGAGATGCCGCGGCCGGTGTTGACGGCAACCAGGTTGCGCTTCAGGCCGTCGGTGGAACCGAGGGCGATGGTACGCACCACGCCGTCGCCCAGCTGCTGCTGGACTTCGAGGGTGATCTCGGTGTTTTCGACCTTCAGTGCGTCGTACACCTTCGGCACCGATTCACGCGGGAATTCGACGTCGACGACCGCGCCGATGATCTGAACGATCTTGCCCTGACTCATTGCTGCATCCTCTAATGTGTGCTTTGAACGAACGCGGTCAGACTGCTGCCGCGCCGCCGACGATTTCGGAGATTTCCTGGGTGATCGCTGCCTGGCGCGCCTTGTTGTAGACGAGCTGCAGAGTGCCGATCAGCTTGTTGGCGTTGTCGCTCGCCGCCTTCATCGCGACCATGCGTGCGGCATGCTCGGAGGCGACGTTTTCCAGCAGTGCCTGGTACACCAGCGACTCGATGTAACGCGTCATCACGTGCTCCAGCACGGTCGCGGCATCGGGTTCGTACAGGTAGTCCCAGTCGTGGTGAGCGACCTGCTTCTCGGCCGGCGGCAGCGGCAGCAGCTGATCGAAGCTGGCCTTCTGCACCATGGTGTTCACGAAGCGGTTGTAGACCAGGTACACGCGGTCGATCTTGCCTTCGGTGAAGGCGTCGAGCATGACCTTGATCACACCGATCAGCGATTCCAGCTTCGGCACGTCGCCGATGTGGGTCACGCTGCCGACCATGTTGACCTTCACGCGGCGGAAGAAGGTCGAAGCCTTCTGGCCGATGGTCACCAGGTCCACTTCGGCACCCTTGTCCTGCCATGCCTTGGCTTCGCCCAGCATCTTGCGGAACAGGTTGTTGTTCAGGCCGCCGGCCAGACCGCGATCGGAGGAGATCACGATAAAACCGACCCGCTTGACCTGCTCACGCTCGACCAGGAACGGATGCTGGTAGTCGGTGCTGGCCTGGGCCAGGTGACCGATCACCTGCTTCATCGCCTGCGCGTACGGACGCGAGGTCTTCATCCGATCCTGCGCCTTGCGGATCTTGGAGGCCGAGACCATTTCCAGGGCGCGCGTCACCTTGCGGGTGTTCTGCACGCTCTTGATCTTGGTTTTGATTTCGCGTCCGCTTGCCATCTCTTGTTTCCCGTGGCGCGGGGCTGATGCCCCGCGTTGTTCAACCGTTTGTCATCTGGTCCAGCGGAGCCTGGGGCTCCGCTCTACAGGACCGCGATTACCAGCTGCCGGTGGTCTTGAACTCGGCGATGCCCTTCTTGAAGGCACCTTCGATGTCGTTGTCCCAACCGCCGGTAGCGTTGACCTTGCTGACCAGCTCGCCCTGGGTGTTGGCGAAGTGGGCGTGCAGGCCTTCTTCGAACGCCAGCAGCTTGTTGACCGGCACGTCGTCGAGGTAACCCTCGTTGACGGCGTAGATCGACAGCGCCTGGTTGGCGATCGACATCGGCGCGTACTGCTTCTGCTTCATCAGCTCGGTGACGCGCTGGCCACGCTCCAGCTGCTTGCGGGTCGCTTCGTCCAGGTCCGAGGCGAACTGCGCGAAGGCAGCCAGTTCACGGTACTGGGCCAGCGAGATACGGATGCCGCCCGACAGCTTCTTGATGATCTTGGTCTGGGCCGAGCCACCGACGCGCGACACCGAGATACCGGCGTTCACGGCCGGGCGGATGCCGGCGTTGAACAGGTCGGTTTCCAGGAAGATCTGGCCGTCGGTGATCGAGATCACGTTGGTCGGAACGAAGGCGGACACGTCGCCGGCCTGGGTTTCGATGATCGGCAGCGCGGTCAGCGAACCGGTCTTGCCGGTGACCTTGCCTTCGGTGAACTTCTCGACGTATTCCTCGGACACACGGGCAGCGCGCTCGAGCAGACGGGAGTGCAGGTAGAACACGTCACCCGGGTAGGCTTCGCGGCCCGGCGGGCGCTTCAGCAGCAGCGAGATCTGGCGGTAGGCGACAGCCTGCTTGGACAGATCGTCGTACACGATCAGCGCGTCTTCGCCGCGGTCCATGAAGTACTCACCCATGGTGCAGCCCGAGTAGGCGCTGATGTACTGCATGGCAGCCGATTCGGAAGCGGTCGCGGCGACCACGATGGTGTGGGCCAGCGCGCCGTTCTCTTCCAGCTTGCGCACGATGTTGGCGATGGTCGACGCCTTCTGGCCGATCGCAACGTACACGCACTTGATGCCGGTGCCCTTCTGGTTGATCACGGCATCGATCGCCATGGCGGTCTTGCCGGTCTGGCGGTCACCGATGATCAGCTCGCGCTGGCCACGGCCGATCGGGATCATCGAGTCGACCGACTTGTAACCGGTCTGCACCGGCTGGTCGACCGACTTGCGCCAGATCACGCCCGGAGCAACGCGCTCCACCGGAGCGGTCAGGTCGGTGCCCAGCGGGCCCTTGCCGTCGATCGGCTCGCCCAGCGCGTTCACGACGCGACCCAGCAGTTCCGGACCGACCGGCACTTCCAGGATGCGGCCGGTGGTCTTGGCGACATCGCCTTCGCGCAGGTGCTCGTAGTCACCCAGGACCACGGCGCCGACCGAGTCGCGCTCCAGGTTCAGGGCCAGTGCGAAGGTGTTGTTCGGCAGTTCGATCATTTCGCCCTGCATCACGTCGGCCAGACCGAAGATGCGCACGATGCCGTCGGACACGCTGGTCACGGTGCCTTCGTTGCGCGATTCCGCGGCCAGCTTGACCTTCTCGATGCGGTTCTTGATCAGTTCGCTGATTTCGGAGGGGTTGAGCGTGGTTGCCATCGTCAAGTCCTAGTGCCGGCAGCGGGGCCGGACGTTAAATGAATTCAGTTAGCGAGCGCGGTCTGCAGACGGGCCAGCTTGCCCTTCAGCGAACCATCGATGACCACGTCGCCGGCGTCGATCACGGCGCCGCCGATCAGCGAGGCATCGACCGCGGTGGTCACGTCGACCTCGCGGTTGAAGCGCTTGCGCAGCGCGACCTTGATCGCGTCCAGTTCACCGGCCGACAGTTCGGCAGCCGAGGTGACGGTGGCCTTGACCACGTGCTCGGCTTCGGCGCGCAGGGCGTCGAACATGCCGGAGATTTCCGGCAGCAGCGGCAGGCGATGCGATTCGGCCAGGATGGCCAGGAAGCGCGAGTAGGTCTCGCCGTGGGACACCGGCGCCAGCAGGGCGACGGCGTCGTCACGACCCAGCTCCGGGTTGGCGAGCAGGGCCGCCACGCGCGGGTCGGCGGCGACGTGGGCGGAGAACGCCAGGGCGTCCGACCACGGCGCGAACGCGCCTTCGTCGCGCGCGGTCGCGAACGCGGCGCGGGCGTACGGGCGGGCAAGCGTGAGGGCCTGGCTCATCCTTAGATCTCCGAGGCCAGCTCGTCGAGCAGCGCCTTGTGGGCGTTGGCGTCGATTTCGCGCTTGAGCAGCTTTTCGGCACCGGTCACGGCCAGCGCGGACACCTGCTTGCGCAGATCTTCACGGGCACGGTTGGCGGCGGCGTCGATTTCAGCCTGGGCCAGTTCCTTCTGACGGGTGGCTTCGGTGATCGCTTCGTTGCGGGCAGCATCAACGATCTGGTTGGCACGCGCATGGGCCTGATCGATGATCTCGTTGGCCTTGGTGCGGGCTTCCTTCAGCGCTTCGTTGACCTTCTCCTGCGCCTGGGCCAGATCTTTCTGGCTGCGGTCGGCAGCAGCGAGGCCTTCAGCAATCTTCTGCTGGCGCTCTTCGATCGCGTTCATCAGCGGCGGCCAGATCTTGGTCGCGATGATCCAGATCAGACCAGCGAAGGCCAGCGCCTGCGCAAGAAGGGTGAAATTGATATTCATGGTTAGCTCGATCGCTGGTTTCGGGGTGGACGCGCCGCCGAAGCGGCACATCCGGCCTTCATCCGAAACCGGGTGCATCAGCACCCGGTCGTCTCAAACCGCTGTATCAGCCGGCCAGAGCCTTGGTGACGGCGCCAGCGAAGGCAGCCGACAGCGGGTTGGCGAAGGCCAGCAGCAGGCCAACGGCGACCGAGATGATGAACGCGGCGTCGATCAGGCCGGCGGTGATGAACATGCGGACCTGCAGGACCGGGATCAGTTCCGGCTGGCGGGCGGCCGACTCCAGGAACTTACCAGCCATGATGGCCAGACCCAGACCGGCGCCCAGCGCGGCCAGGCCGATCATGATGCCGACGGCAAGGGCGGTGGAGCTCTGAATCTGCGCGAAGTTGGTCAGGACGGCGAAGTACATGGTTATCTCCAGGAACTTAAGTTGCTAAGGGTGATGAAACGGATGAAGGTTGAAACGCGTTGAAGCTTGAAACTCAGTGAGCGTCTTCCGACAGGCTCAGGTACACGATCGACAGCATCATGAAGATGAAGGCCTGCAGCGGGATCACCAGCAGGTGGAACAGCATCCAGCCGAGGCCGAACACACCACCGGCAATGGCACCGAAGAAACCGGCACCACCCAGCACCCAGATCAGCAGGAACACGATTTCGCCGCCGAACATGTTGCCGAACAGTCGCATCGCCAGCGAGATCGGCTTGCTCAGCCACTCGACGATGTTGAGGATCAGGTTGAACGGCATCATCCACTTGCCGAACGGCGCCGTCAGGAATTCCTTGATGAAGCCGCCCAGGCCCTTCGACTTCAGTGCGAAGAACAGCATCAGGAAGAACACGCTGATGGCCATGCCCAGGGTGGCATTGACGTCAGCGGTCGGCACCGGCTTCCAGTAGTGCACGCCCGCCCATTCCAGCGGCTTGGCGATGAAATCGGCCGGGATCATCTTCAGCAGATTCATCAGCAGAATCCAGAAGAAGATGGTGATGGCGATCGGCGTGACCAGCTTGCTCTTGCCGTGGTAGGTGTCCTTGGCCTGGCGGTCGACGAACTCCAGGCAGATCTCGACGAAGGCCTGCCACTTGCCCGGCACGCCGGCGGTGGCCTTGCGGGTGCCCAGCCAGAACGCGACAACGATCACCAGGCCCATCAGGACCGCAGTGAGGAAGGTATCGACGTGGATATGCCAGAACATACCCTCACCCTTGCCGACCGGCGCGGTCAGGTTGTGCAGGTGATGCTGGATGTAGCTGGTAGGGGTTAGAGCCTCGCCCGCCATGTGTCCGGAACCTTCAGTTAATTGAATTCTGTCAACGCCTGGCCATCGCCAGGACCTGGAACATCAAGCCGACGGCGATACCGGCCAACAGCGCCAATGCAGGCAGCTTGAAGACCAGGAACCCCACCAGCAGGACGCCGAAAACCACGACCCACTTGGCCACGATCGCAATGATCAGGCGAGCCATCGCCGATCCTGCGGCCACCGCACCGCCCCCCAGCGCCATCCTTGCCGCCACCCAGCCACCGGCCGAAATGGCCACACCGGACGCCAGCGCGCCGAGGGCATATTTCGGACCGACCAGCAGGAAGGCCAGGGCCAGGACAGCGACCGCGGCCAGCGGGTAGACCGCGGCGCGCAGCATCAGTCGCCGACCCGCATCAACGGAGTTCAGCACAGGACGTCCCGCGTGGTTGCAAGTGGAAGGCTGAGGCGGCTACAGCAGGGGGGCCTCATCGAGCCGCCAAATTATAGCAATGGGACAATTTGCGAGACAACCGCTGCCTGTTCATCCCGGGAAGCCGCAAGTTGCGGTAACGGTTACATTTTTGCGTACCACCCGGGGGACAATGACGTCCGCATGATGCTGCACCGCAGTATTGAACTTTGGTCGCAGGCGAGGAACTTTCGCCGGATACGCGGGTCCAATCTTTCGACCTGCCTGCAGCATCCTCGTCGGCTCCACCCCGCAGGTCCCACGATGGCCCCGAAGCCCGTCTCCGGGGCCATCTTTTTGCATCGCCGCGACAGCACTGAACCGTGCACATGCCGTGGACCATACGTTCACGGATGGTGGACGGGCCGGTCCGGCACAGTGGTCTTCATTCTGATGAACCACTGCAAGGACTCTTCGATGCGCCCCGTACCCACCCTGCTCGCTCTCTCCCTGATCGCCGCCGGCGCCTCGTTCGCCACCGCTGCCCACGCCGCCGAAGGCGACGACCGCTTTGCCCTGCGCTTGGGTGCGATGAACATCGACTCGGACAACACGCTCCGCGGCAAGACCAATGTCGCCGGGCAGGACATCGGCTTCTCCGAGGACTTCAAGCTGGGTGGCAAGGAGTGGGAGCCGCGCATTGACGGCATGTTCCGCATCAGCAACCGCCAGCGCCTGCTGTTCAACTATTTCAAGTACGACAAGGACCGCCGCGAGACCCTCGGCCAGGACATCTCCTTCGGTGACGTCAACGTGCCGTCCGGCAGCTTCGTCAAGGGCGAACTGAAGTACCAGGTGGCCAGCCTGGTCTATGACTACTCGGTGGTGGACACCGATACGTTCGACCTGGGCCTGCAGCTGGGTGCCGAGTACGCCAAGGTCAGCACCAAGGCCTACGCCGATCTGGGCACCGTGTACGAAGGCCAGTTCCTCAACGAGAAGACCGACGGCGTGGCGCCGGTGGTCGGTGCGCGATTGAGCTTCACCCCGTCCGAGAAGTGGATGATCACCCTGCAGGGCCAGTACCTCAACACGCGCTGGGGCAGCTTCGATGACTACAAGGGCGATCTGAGCCGCGCCAACGCCATCGTCGATTACCGCTTCACCAGGAACTTCGGTGTGTTCGCCGGCTACGACTGGTTCAAGCTCGATGCGGACAAGAAGGGCAGCGACGGCACCATCGGCCTGAAGCAGGAATTCAAGGGCCCGGTGGCCGGCGTCAGCTTCGTGTTCTGATCCCTCGTCCCTTCCACGCTCTCTCTCCTGGCGCGGCCTCCGGAACATCGGGGCCGCGTTTTTTGTGGCATCGTCGAGCAGAGAAGCAGGTTGGTCGAGCGCGGGGGGAGAGGGGCTTGCGTGCGAATGTCCCCCGGCGCCGGCCTACGGCCGACGCCTCTTTCCTTTACTTCGCACACAAGCCCCTCTCCCCCCGCGTATCAGGCATCCACGCGGCCTTTGCAGTGGCAGTGGCTCTACTTTCAGCAAGCCGAGCCGCTGCGAGCGGTGGCAGTTGCCGCAGATGCAAGCTGGGTCGAGCGCTGGAGGGAGCGGGGCTGCGTGCGAATGTCCCCCGGCGCCGGCCTGAGGCCGACGCCTCCTCCTTTACTTCGCACACAGCCCCACTCCCTCCGCGTGTCATGCATCCAGGCGGCCTGAGCACCGACTCTCGACTTTCCGCAAGCCGAGCCGCTGCGCGGGTGGCAGGCATTTGGACAAAGTAAAGGAGGAGGCGACCGCCGCAGGCGGGCGACGGGGGACATTTGTCCAAATGCCTGCCACCCGCGCAGCGGCCCGAACGCTCGCAACGGCGTCGAACGAAGAAACAAAAAGCCCCGGCAGATGCCAGGGCTTTTCGTTCGTGAAGGCGCAGGCGCCTTACTTCTTCTTCGGCATGTACAGATCGGTGATCGTGCCGTCGTAGATTTCCGAGGCCATCGCCACCGATTCGCTCAGCGTCGGGTGCGCATGGATGGTGTGGCCGATGTCTTCGGCTTCGGCACCCATCTCGATGGCCAGGCCGATCTCGGCCAGCAGGTCACCGGCATGCACGCCAACGATCGCGCCGCCGATGATGCGGTGGGTCTCCTCATCGAAGATCAGCTTGGTGAAGCCCTCGGTGCGACCGATGCCGATCGCGCGGCCGCTGGCGGCCCACGGGAACTTGGCCACGCCGACCTTCAGGCCCTTGGCCTTGGCTTCGGTCTCGGTCACGCCCACCCAGGCAATTTCCGGGTTGGTGTAGGCCACCGACGGAATCACCCGGGCCACCCACTCCTTCTTGTGGCCAGCGGCCACTTCGGCGGCCAGCTTGCCTTCGTGCGTGGCCTTGTGGGCCAGCATCGGGTTGCCGACGATGTCGCCGATGGCAAAGATGTGCGGAACGTTGGTGCGCATCTGGCGATCAACCGGGATGAAGCCACGCTCGGTGACCTGCACGCCGGCCTTCTCGGCATCGATCTTCTTGCCGTTCGGCGAACGCCCGACGGCCACCAGCACACGGTCGAAAGTGCCCTGCGCCAGCGCCGGCGCCTGGCCTTCCTCGGCCGCCTCGAAGGTCACGGTGATGCCCTTGGCATCGGCGGTGACGCCCGAGGCCTTGGTCTTCAGGTGCACTTCGATGCCCTGCTTCTTCAGGCGGTCGGCCAGCGGCTTGACCAGGTCCTTGTCGGCGCCCGGCATCAGCTGGTCCATGAACTCGACCACGGTGACCTTGCTGCCCAGTGCGCTGTACACAGTGGCCATTTCCAGGCCGATGATGCCGCCGCCGACGACCAGCAGCGAGCCCGGCACTTCGGCCAGCTCCAGCGCGTCGGTGGAATCCATCACGCGCTTGTCGTCCCACGGGAAGTTCGGCAGCTTCACCGCCTGCGAACCCGCGGCAATGATGCACTTCTGGAAGCGCAGCAGCTGGGTGCTGCCGTCTGCGGCGGTGATCTCCAGTTCGTTGGCCGAGATGAACCTGCCGACGCCCTGCACGTTGCGGACCTTGCGCTGCTTGGCCATGCCGGCCAGGCCCTTGGTCAGCTGGTTGACGACCTTTTCCTTGTACTGGCGCAGCTTGTCCAGGGTGATGGTCGGCTTGCCGAACTCGACGCCGAAATCGCCGGCGTGGGCCACTTCGTCGATCACCGCGGCGGCGTGCAGCAGCGCCTTGGACGGAATGCAACCGACGTTGAGGCAGACGCCGCCGAGGCTGGCGTAGCGCTCGACCAGCACCGTGTCCAGGCCGACGTCGGCGGCGCGGAAGGCGGCGGTGTAGCCGCCCGGGCCGGAGCCCAGCACGACCATTTCGCATTCGATGTCGGCCGGCTTGCCACTGGACAGCGCCGGCTTCGGTGCCACCGGCTCGGCCGGGGCGCGGTGCGAGGGGGTCACCGGCGGCTTGCTGGCCGGAGCGGCCGCAGCCGGAGCCGGCGCAGCGGCCTTGGCCGGGGCATCGGCGGCGCCTTCAGCGTCCAGTACCACGACCACGGCGCCTTCGGACAAGGTGTCGCCCAGCTTGACCTTGATCTCCTTGACCACGCCGGCCGCCGAGGACGGCACTTCCAGGGTGGCCTTGTCCGACTCCAGGGTCACCAGGCCCTGGTCCTTCTTCACCGTGTCGCCGACGGCGACCAACACTTCGATCACCGGAACATCGCTGTAATCGCCGATGTCGGGAACCTTGACTTCAATCGTGGCCATGGTGGTTTTCCTTGTGCCCGGCCGGCAGGGCCGGCGGGCTGTCACTGCATCTGTTCACGCGGCCGCGCCAGGGGCAGCGGCCGCACGGTGGGGGCGAAGCGATGCCTTACAGCAGCACGCGGCGCATGTCGGCCAGCACCTGCGACAGGTACGTGGTGAAGCGTGCGGCCAGGGCGCCGTCGATGACGCGGTGGTCGTAGCTCAGCGACAGCGGCAGCATCAGCTTCGGCGCGAACTCCTTGCCATTCCAGACCGGCTGGATGGAGGACTTGGACACGCCCAGGATGGCCACTTCCGGTGCATTGACGATCGGAGTGAACGCGGTGCCGCCAATGCCGCCCAGCGAGCTGATCGAGAAGCAGCCGCCGCTCATGTCGGCCGGGCCCAGCTTGCCGTCGCGCGCCTTCTTGGCCAGTTCGCCGGTTTCCTGCGCGATCTGCACCACGCCCTTCTTGTCCACGTCGCGGATGACCGGCACGACCAGGCCGTTCGGCGTATCGGCGGCAAAGCCGATGTGGAAGTACTTCTTCAGGGTCAGGTTTTCACCGCTGGCGTCGAGCGAGGCGTTGAATTCCGGGAACTTCTTCAGCGCCGCGGCGCTGGCCTTGATCAGGAAGGCGAGCATGGTCAGCTTGATGCCGGCCTTCTCGTTTTCCTTGTTCAGCGCCACGCGCAGGCCTTCCAGGTCGGTGATGTCGGCCTGTTCGAACTGGGTGACGTGCGGGATCATCGCCCAGTTGCGGGCCAGGTTCGCGCCGGAGATCTTCTTGATGCGCGACAGCGGCTGCACTTCCGTCTCGCCGAACTTGCTGAAGTCGACCTTCGGCCACGGCAGCAGGTTCAGGCCACCGCCGGCAGCGACGGCAGCACCACCGGCAGCCGGCACACCACCGCTGAGCGCGGCCTTGACGAACTTCTGCACGTCACCCTTGGTGATGCGGCCGCCCTTCTCGGTGCCGTTGATCTGCAGCAGGTCCACGCCCAGCTCGCGGGCGAACACGCGCACCGCCGGGGTGGCGTACGGCACCTTGGCCGGCAGCACGCCATCGGCGTTGAACTGCACCGGCGGGCTGGACGGGGTGCCGGCCGAGGCGATCTCGCGCGCCGCCAGCTTGTCCGGCTGTGCCGGCACAGCGACCGGCTCGACCTTGGTGGCGGTCTCGGCGGCAGCCGGAGCAGCGGCCGCCGCCGCCTTGGTCGGTGCCGGCGCGGCAGCGCCTTCGGCTTCAATGATGGCAACCACGTCGCCCTGCGACAGATTGTCGCCCACCTTGACCTTGATCTCCTTGACCACACCGGCCACAGACGACGGCACCTCCATCGTGGCCTTGTCGCTTTCCAGCGTGACCAGGCCCTGGTCCTTCTTGACCGTGTCGCCGACGGCGACCAGCACTTCGATGACCGGAATGCCGGCGTAGTCGCCGATGTCCGGCACCAGCGCTTCCACTGCGCCACCGCTGGCGGCCGGAGTGGCCGGAGCGGCCGCCGCAGCAGCGGCGGGGGCCGGCGCGCTCTGGGTGGCGGCAGCCGGGGCAGCGGACTTGGCCGGTGCCGGTGCGGCGGCTTCGCCTTCGGCCACTTCGATCAGCGCCACGACCTTGCCTTCGGACAGGCTGTCGCCCACCTTGACCTTCAGTTCCTTGACCACGCCTGCCACCGAGGACGGCACTTCCATGGTCGCCTTGTCGCTTTCCAGCGTCACCAGGCCCTGGTCCTTCTTGACCGTGTCGCCGACGGCGACAAGCACCTCGATTACCGGGATATCGCTGTAGTCACCGATATCGGGGACAAGTGCTTCCTTGATTTCGGCCATGGGGATAACTCCGGCAATCTGGTGTAGGGAAACGTCTATTGTGCGGCCAGCGGGGTCCAGCGCCAACCGTTACAGGTGTTTTCAGTACGCACGCAGCCGGGACAGGCTGTTGCCCACGGGTCCCGGCCGCGACCAGTCGGTAGCGTATTGTCCGGACGATGTCCGCTTCATGTCGCCAGTGCGTCTGCAACCGGCTGCCAGGCCTGGCGCAGGCGCGGCAACGACCACGCCGCATTGGCCGGGCTGGTCGAGGGCAATGCAACCACCTGTGGCGGGGTCTCCAGCTGCGGCAGCACCCAGCGCTGGAACGCCTGCCATGATGCAGCGCCATTGCAGCCGATCAGCGTCAGCTCAGGCAACGTGGCGATCAGTTCCGGCAGTGCATTGGCCACTTCCGTGCCACGCACGATGTCCGCATCCAGGCTGCCTCGGCGCTCGCAGCGACCGATCACATCCCACAGACCGATGCCCGCGGCATTCAATGCCTGCAGCCGCGCGGCGTAGGCCAGATCCGCCTCGAAACCACAGATGTCGGCCATCAGCGGCCAGAAGCGGTTGCGCGGATGGGCGTAATAGCGCTGCTCCTGCAGGGACGCCACGCCCGGCATCGAGCCCAGCAGCAGCACCCGGCACTCCAGGTTCACCTGCGCTTGCAGGCCAATGCACAACGTTGCTGTGCTCACATCTTCTCCAACTGCATGAATGTCCTCGAGCGCCAGAAACCCCATGGATAAAGGCATTCCGTACCCGTCGCTGAACAAGGAAAACTTTTTTTTAACGTGCGTCGGATTCGATTCATGTTGGGGCGACTACGGTGTGCTCGCCCCGCAACCGGGGGCCCAAAACAAGAAACATTAGGAGATACCCCCATGCGCTCCATCCGTATCCTGAGTCTCGCCCTGCTGACCTCCGCCGCCTTCGCGCCGGCCGCTTTCGCCCAGGACAGCAGCAGCACCGACACCGCGTCGGGCAAGCATTTTGCCGTTGTTGGCGGCATCTCGCTGCTGGAACCGAAGAACGACCCGATCTCCGGCGTGAAGAAGACCGATGGTGGCCCGGCGCCGACCGTCAGCTTCAGCTACTACATCAACGACAACTGGGCCGTTGAACTGTGGGGCGCCGCTGACAAGTTCGACAACAAGTTCAAGGGCCCGAACAACGCCCGCCTGGGCTCGGTCGAGCAGCAGCCGGTCGCGCTGAGCGGCCAGTACCACTTCGGCCAGGCTGACAACGTGTTCCGTCCGTTCGTGGGCGTCGGCTACTACCAGTCGAGCTTCAGCAACGAGAAGCTGGGCAACGGCGCTGACACCGACATCCGCTTCAAGGATGCCAAGGGCGTGATCGGCACCGTCGGCGTCGACATGAACATCAACTCCACCTGGTTCGCCCGTGCTGACGCCCGCTACATGCGCGCCCGCCCGGACATCAAGGTTGGCGGCGAGAAGATCGGCGAAGCCAAGATGGATCCGTGGACCGTCGGCTTCGGCATCGGCGCCCGCTTCTGATCCAGGCTGCACCCGCTTCACTGATGCAACGCGACGGGCCCTTCGGGGCCCGTCGTCGTTTCCGTCACCGGCGTTCCGCGTGTAGAGCCGAGCCCGCGCTCGGCTGCTTTTTTGTAGAGTCGAGCTTGCCCGGCTGACCCGGAAAGCAGCCGAGCATGGGCTCAGCTCTACACAAACAGGACGCGAAGACACGATGGACGACGTCGACCTGCTGGTGATCGGTGGCGGCATCAACGGTGCCGGCATCGCCCGTGACGCCAGCGGCCGCGGCCTGCGCGTGCTGCTGTGCGAGCAGCACGACCTGGCCGCGCATACCTCCAGCGCCAGCAGCAAGCTGATCCACGGCGGCCTGCGCTACCTGGAACAGGGCGAGCTCGGGCTGGTGCGCAAGGCGCTGGGCGAACGCGAGGTGGTACGCCGGCAGGCGCCCCATCTGGTCCATCCATTGCGCTTTGTGCTGCCGTGGGAACCCCATCTGCGCCCACGCTGGATGCTACGCGCGGGACTGTGGCTGTATGACCACCTGGGCCGTCGCAGCCCGGCATTTCCCGCCTCGCGCGCCCTGGACCTTCAGCGCGATCCGCTCGGCCCCTGGCTCTCGCCGGATCTGCGGCAGGCCTTCAGCTACGCCGACGCGCAGGTCGATGACGCGCGACTGGTGCTGCTCAACGCCCTGGACGCCGCGCAGCGGGGCGCACAGGTGCGTGTGCGCAGCCGCTGCATCGACCTGCAGCCCTTGCAGGGCCGGTGGCAGGCGGTGCTGGAATCCGCTGATGGCCAGCAGCAGGTGACCGCGCGCGCCGTCGCCAATGCGGCAGGGCCGTGGGCCGGCGGCCTGCTGGAACGGATGGAGGCACGCAGTGGCGGCCCCGCGCTGCGGCTGGTACAAGGCAGCCACATCGTCCTGCACCGGCCCTGGCCCGATGACAGCGCGTGCCTGCTGCAGCAACCCGATGGACGCGTGGTGTTCCTGTTGCCCTTCGCCCACGACCACCTGCTGGTTGGCACCACCGACACCGACTATCGCGGCGACCCGGCGCGCTGCAGCGTGCTGCCTTCAGAGGTGGCGTACCTGTGCGAAGCGGCCAATCGCTACCTGCATGAACCCATCGCGCCGGAAGATGTGGTCTGGCAGTTCGCCGGTGTCCGCCCGCTGCTGGCCGATCCCGATCCGCGCGCGGCAAGACTCAGCCGCGATTACCGCCTGCAGCTGCAGGTGGACCCGGCACCGGCGCTGCATGTGCTGGGCGGCAAGCTGACCACCTACCGGGTGCTGGCCGAGGAAGCGCTGGAGCTGCTGCGGCCCGCCCTGCCGCAGATGGGAGCGGCGTGGACGGCAAACGGAGACCCGCTGCCAGGCAGCGACTGGGGCGACGCCGCGCAGGCGGGCGCGCATCTGCAGGTATCGGCACCCTGGTTGCCCGCAGGTATCGCGCGACGCTGGGCCGGGGCCTATGGCAGTCGCAGCGCGGAACTGCTGCAGGGTGTACGGGGCCTGCACGATCTTGGCGAGGCGTTTGGCGGCGGCCTGCATGCCCGGGAAGTGGCCTTTCTGCGCGAGCAAGAGTGGGCGCGCACTGCCGAGGACGTGCTGTGGCGAAGGAGCAAGCTGGGGTTGCGGCTGGACGCTGCGCAGGTGACACGGCTGCAGGCGTGGATGGAACACTCCACTGTGTAGAGCCGAGCCATGCTCGGCTGCGTTGTGCAAATGCAGCCGAGCATGGCTCGGCTCTACAGAGAGAAAGGTAAGTTACCCTGACTGCTCTACCGGAGACGCTGCATGACGCCCCGCTACGTGCTGGCCATCGACCAGGGCACCACCAGTTCGCGCGCGATCCTGTTCGACCGTGCCGGCGACATCATCGGCAGCGCGCAGCGCGAGTTCGCGCAGATCTTCCCGCAACCCGGCTGGGTCGAGCATGACCCGCGCGAGATCCTTACCAGCGTCTATGCCACGCTGACCGAACTGCTCAGCCGCGGGCAGATCGACCCGCGTCATATCGCCGCACTGGGCATCACCAACCAGCGCGAAACCACCGTGGTCTGGGACCGTGCCACCGGCCAGCCGATCCACAACGCCATCGTCTGGCAATCGCGGCAGAGCCACGCCATCTGTGAACGCCTGAAGTCCGAAGGCCATGAAGCGCTGATCCGCGAGCGGACCGGCCTGCTGATCGATGCCTATTTCTCTGCGACCAAGGTGCGCTGGATCCTCGACCACGTGGAAGGTGCGCAGCAGCGCGCCGAACGTGGCGAGCTGCTGTTTGGCACCATCGACAGCTGGCTGGTGTGGAACCTCAGCGGCGGCCAGGCGCATGTGACCGACTACAGCAACGCGGCGCGCACGCTGTTGTTCAACATCCACACGCTGGACTGGGATGACGATCTGCTGGCCCTGCTCGACATCCCGCGCGCGATGCTGCCGCAGGTGCGCGACTCCAGTGCGGTGTACGCACACACCCGGCCGCAGTTCTTCTTCGACCACCCGATCCCGATCGCCGGCATCGCCGGTGACCAGCAGGCGGCACTGTTCGGCCAGGCCTGTTTCCAGCCGGGCATGGTCAAGAACACCTATGGCACCGGTTGCTTCATGTTGATGCATACCGGCGCGCAGGCGGTGCGGTCGCGCAACGGCCTGCTGACCACCATTGCCTGGGGCCTGGACGGGCGCGTGGAGTATGCGCTGGAAGGGTCGATCTTCATCGCCGGCTCGGTGGTGCAGTGGCTGCGCGACGGACTGCGCATGATCGAACGCGCCAGCGACAGCCAGGCACTGGCCGCGCAGGTGCCCGACAGCGGCGGCGCCTATCTGGTGCCGGCGTTTGTCGGCCTGGGTGCACCCTATTGGCGCAGTGATGTGCGCGGTGCGATGTTTGGATTGACCCGTGGCACGCGCAAGGCGCACTTCGTGCGCGCCGCGCTGGAAGCGATGGCCTACCAGACCCGCGACGTGCTCGATGCCATGCAGTCCGATGCCGGTATCGCGCTGACCGAACTGCGCGCCGATGGCGGTGCGATCGGCAACGACTTCCTGGCCAGCTTCCAGGCAGACATCCTCGGTGTGCCGCTGCTGCGGCCGCGGTTGACCGAAACCACCGCGCTCGGTGCGGCCTATCTGGCCGGCCTGGCCGTCGGGTTCTGGTCCAGCCGCGAACAGATCGCTGCACAGTGGGGCCTGGACCGGCGCTTCGAGCCACAGATGGAGGTGTCGCGGCGCGAGAAGCTGTATGCGGGATGG
Organism: Stenotrophomonas sp. T8; assembly: GCF_051853085.1. Taxonomy (NCBI): domain Bacteria; kingdom Pseudomonadati; phylum Pseudomonadota; class Gammaproteobacteria; order Lysobacterales; family Lysobacteraceae; genus Stenotrophomonas; species Stenotrophomonas sp. T8. The sequence continues at coordinate 3,496,026 of NZ_CP195329.1, forward strand.
CAGCAGGCGGTTGCCGCCACCCTCGCCTTCCACGTCGATTGAAACTGCAATGCCCTGCCCTGCTGCGGCACGTGGAGTGACACGGTAGAGCCGAGCCATGCTCGGCTGCCGTTGGTGAAATGCCGGAAACAGCAGAGCCGAGCGTGGGCTCGGCTCTACAGGGCAGGCAGTGTCGACCAAGGTCGACACCCACCATTCAAATCAACAGATCAGCCGCAATCAGAACGCCGGCAGCACCGCGCCCTTGTACTTGGTCTCGATAAAGGCCTTCACCTGCGGGCTGGTCAGGGCCTTGGCCAGCTTCTGCACACGGGCGTCGTCCTTGTTGTCCGGGCGCGCGACCAGGAAGTTCACGTACGGCGAATCCTTGCTCTCGATCGCCAGCGCATCCTTGGTCGGGTTGAGGCCGGCGTCCAGCGCATAGTTGGTGTTGATCAGGGCCAGATCGACCTGGTCCAGCACGCGCGGCAGCATCGCCGAGTCCAGCTCGCGGAACTTCAGGTTCTTCGGGTTGGCGGTGATGTCACGCTGGGTCGACAGCGCGTTGGCCGGGTCCTTCAGTTCGATCACGCCGGCCTTGTGCAGCAGGATCAGCGCGCGGCTGTTGTTGCTCGGATCGTTCGGGATCACCACGTCGGCACCGTCGCGCAGCTCGGCCAGCGACTTGACCTTGCGCGAGTACGCACCGAACGGCTCGATGTGCACGCCGATCACCTTCACCAGGTCGGTCTTGCGGTCGCGGTTGTAGGCATCCAGGTACGGCTCGGTCTGGAAGTAGTTGGCGTCCACCTGCTTCTGCACCAGCTGGTCGTTGGGCTGCACGTAGTCGTTGAATACGCGCACGTCCAGGTCCACGCCTTCCTGCTTGAGGATCGGCTTGACCACCTCGAGGATCTCGGCATGCGGCACGGCCGTGGCGGCCACCACCAGCTTCTGCGAGGGCTCGCCGGACTTGCCGCAGGCGGTCAGGGCCAGCGCAGCGGCGAGCAGGGACAGCAACAGGGTCTTCTTCATGGGGGACGGGGTTCTCGGGGGGAGTGTCAGGATTTTTCGTAGTTGCTCAGGGCCAGCTCAAGCAGCGCCTTGGCCTGCTCGCGCAGCATGATCGGCTCGATGATCTCGGCATCCGAACCATAGTGCAGCACGTCCATCAGCAACTCTCGCGAGACGCTGTACGGCACCTTCAGTTCGTAGCGGCCATCGGCCAGGAAACGACCCTGCTGCTTGGAATGCCAGTGCTCGTCGGCCACCCAGCGCGCAGCCTTGGCGCTGAACAGGATGGTCGCCCAGCCCTTCGGGGCACCCGAAAAAATGCCATAGCTGGCGCCGAGCTGCTCGTCCAGCTCGCTGTCGGCGACATCGCGGGCGGCATTGTCGATTACCCGTGCCTTGTGGATGCGGTCCACCGCGAAACTGCGCAGCGCCTCGCGGTCGTGGTCCCAGGCATCCAGGTACCAGTTGTCGCGATAATGGGTCAGGCGCTGCGGCGAGACGGTGCGCTTGGTCGGCTCGTCGGTGGAGCGGGCGCGGTATTCGAACGCCAGCTGGCGGCGCTCCAGCACCGCCGAGGCCACGCTGCGGAAGCTGCCTTCGTCGAACTTGCGGCCACGGTGCGGAATCACCCGCACGCGGTCGACCGGCCAACTGGAAACACCGGCCTGCGCCGCCAGCAGGCTCTCGATGCGCTGCTGCAGCGGGGCCAGCACCGACGACAGCACGCCGCCGCCGGTACGCGCCAGCAGGTGCTGCGAGGCCAGCAGGGCATGCAGCTCCTCCGAGCTGAGCCACAGGCCGGGCAGCTCGAAGCGGTCGCTCTCGTCGGCCTGGTAGCGGAAGCCGGCCTCGCCGTCGCCCTCGATCGGTGCCATCAGCGCATCGCGCAGGAAGGCCAGGTCGCGATAGACGGTGGCACGGGAACAACCGAGCTTGTCCTGCAGGGTCGCCACCGTCACCGGATAGCGCGCGGACTTGAGCAGACGATGCAGGGCGGTGATGCGTTCGTATCGGTCCATACCCCCGATTATGTCCGAGTCGCGGGTCTTGTGTGGAACGTTTGGGCTATCGTGGTCGCCCCCACCCCGTGGAATGCCCGATGCGCCGGTTGCCTGCCCTGTCCCTGCTGGCCTGCCTGCTGCTGGCCGCCTGCGATCGCGCGCCGGCGCCGGCGGGCCCCGAGGCCCCGGTACCCGCCGCCGATCCGGCACAGGCGGTGCTGGGCGCCAGCCAGCGTTTCGCCGCCCTGCGCAGCTTCCACGCCGAACTGGAGGTGCTGGGCGCGCCGCAGCGGGTACGCAGCGCCATGGACTTCGTTGCACCCGACCGTTTCCGGGTGGAGACCCCGGCCGGGCCGCAGACCATCATCGGCGACACCCTGTTCCTGCAGGCCGACGGTGCGATCCGCCAGGTGCCGGCCCCGCCCGGCCTGCTCGAGCAGTGGCGCAACCCGCTGCCGGCCGACGCCCTGCCCGCCGACCTGAAGGCCGAAGACCTCGGCAGCCAGGCGCTGGACGGGGTCGAGACCCGTCACTACCGGCTGCGCGGCAGCCAGCCCGGCGAACGCCTGGAGTACTGGGTGGATGCCCAGGGCCTGCCACGCCAGATCGTGCGCAGCGGCAGCAGCAATGGCCGCAGCTTCCAGCTGCGCCTGCGCTATTCGCGCTTCAACGACCCCGCATTGCGTGTCGATCTGCCCTGAATAGGCGATCGCGGCAACGTTCGCTGAAGCACGCTTTGGATCGATTCGGACCGCCATCACGCTTCCAGTATCATCACCGGCTGTTAACCGTTCCGGAGAAGCCTCGATGTCCCTGCGCGTGTCCCTGCTGATCCCCCTGCTGCTGTGTGCGCCGCTTGCATACGCGCAGGATGCCTCCGAACTGGCGGCGATGTCCTCGCCGTGGAGTGGCAGCGGCGGCGAGCTCGGCTTTGCCTCGGCACGCGGCAACAGCAGCACCGAGAGCTTCAACGGCCGCCTGCGCCTGCGCTACACCGACGGCGACTGGGTGCACAGCATGGACCTGTTCGGCCTGCGCTCCAGCTCCAAGGTGACCGAGACCAATGACGACGGCACCACCACCCGCCGCAGCAACACCACCGCCAACCGCTACACCGGCAGTGCGGGCAGCGCGCTGCAGCTGGGCGAGCACCGCCAGCTGACGGCCACGGTGCGTACCGAGCGCGACGACTTCGCCACCTACGACCGCCAGAGCTCGTTCGGTCTGGGTTACGGCACCCGCCTGTGGAACACCGAGCGCTTTTCGTTCGACGCGCAGATCGGCCCCGGCGTGCGCCGTACCCACAGCACCGAGGATGACCGCACCCGTACCGGCATGATCGGCCGTGGCCTGTTCGACCTGAAGTACTCGCTGACCGACAACACCGACCTGGTGAACACGCTGCTGGTCGAGTCCGGTTCGTACAACACTTTCGGCCAGAACGACTTCGGTGTCTCGGTGAGCATGAACGAGCACCTGGCGCTGAAGGCCGGCTGGCAGGCGCGTTACAACAGCGACGTCGCTGTCGACAAGCGCAAGACCGATACGCTGACCACGATGAACGTGGTCTACAAGTTCAAATAAGCAGAACGGGCGCCCAGGGCACCCGTTCTTCTTCCGGTAGTGCCGGCCGCTGGCCGCGGCACTACCTGCGATGGCTCAGACGTTCAGCAGTTCGCCAGCACCATCGTCCAGCAGCAGCTTCGCCACCTGCTGGCCCAGCGCTTCCGGATCGCGGGCCGGACCCACCGCTTCGGCACGCACGGCGCGGCCATCACTGGCGCTGCCGACCAGGCCCTGCAGGTGCAGGTCGTCGCCCTGCCACTGCGCGATCGCCGCCACCGGCACGTGGCAGCTGCCATGCAGCGCGCGGTTCATGGCCCGCTCGGCTTCCACGCAGGCGCGCGTGGCGGCGTCATCAAGCGTGGCGAACAGCGCCATCAGGCGCGTGTTGCCTCCGTCGCACTCCACCGCCACCGCGCCCTGCGCCGGCGCCGGCAGCCACTGCGGCGGTTGCAGGCGCGCGACGATGCGCTCGCCCAGGCCCAGGCGCTCCAGGCCGGCCACCGCCAGCACGATGGCGTCGTAGCCACCGTTGTCGAGCTTGGCCAGGCGAGTATTGACGTTGCCGCGCAGGTCCAGCAGTTCCAGGTCCGGGCGCAGCGCGCGCAGCTGGGCCTGGCGGCGCAGCGACGAGGTGCCGACCCGCGCGCCGATCGGCAGCGCGTCCAGCGAGGCGTACAGGTTGGAGACGAAACCATCGGCCGGGTCGTGCCGGGTCAGCATCGCCGGCAGCGCGAAGGGCGCATCCAGTTCCATCGGCACATCCTTCAGCGAGTGCACGGCGCAGTCGGCCTCACCCCGCAGCATGGCCAGCTCCAGTTCCTTCAGGAACAGGCCCTTGCCACCGATGGCGGCCAGCGAGCGGTCCAGCACCTCGTCACCGCGGGTGCTCATCGGCACCAGTTCCACGTGCAGGCCGGGGTGGGCCTGGCGCAGGCGGCCGGCGACGTGTTCGCTCTGCCAGAGGGCGAGCGGGCTCTTGCGGGTAGCGATGCGGACAGTTTCCATACGGTCATTATCGCGCCTTCGGCGCGGATACGGCCAACGGCGGAGCCCCTCGTGGCTGGTGCATCGGCTGGATCTATCGCGCTTGGCCGGGCGGGGTGGGTTCGCGGGGGACGCCGTGAATCCGTCCGTGGAGGCTTGGCCGCGGCATCCATGCCGCGGACACCCCCGCGAACCCACCCCACCCGGCCTTTGACAGGTTCCGTGTGCGCCAGCCACGGAAGATCAAAAAAAAAGAGTGCAGAAACAAAGGCAACAGCCGACGGCTTCCGGGGTCAGATCCCTTTTCCGCAGGAAAAGGGATCTGACCCCTCTTCCCCCCTCGATAACAACAATGCCTTTGCCGTCCGTCACCGGGAAATTCGCGAGGGTGAGGCGGGATAGGCGGGCGGGACCGTTGGCGCCATGGATGGCGCCATCGAGCCCCCATGGATGGGTTTACGGCGTGTCCCGCCCGCCCATCCCGCCTCACCCAACACGCAACAACACAGAGCCGACAACCCGCTGTTGCTGTTGCTGTTGCTGTTGATTTCGCAGCAGTCGCGGCCGCAGGCCGCGCGGACCACTCACAGATGCCGCAGTTCCTGCTTCAGCGTCGCCACGCACCGGCGGCTGACTTCCAGCGGCTGCTTGCCATGCCGCAATACCGCCTGCACCTGCCCGCCCGAGCCCCGACGCAGCTCCACCAGCTCGTGGCGTGCCACCAGGCAGTTGCGATGGATGCGGATGAAACGACTGGCGAACTCTTCTTCCAGCGACTTCAGCGATTCCTCGATCAGGTCCTCGCCGCGCGCGTGGTGCACCACCACGTACTTCTCCTCGGCCTGCAGGTAGTGGATATCGTCCAGCGGAATCAGGCGCAGGCTGCCGCGCAGGCGTGCGCACAGCACGCTGCGTGCCTGCTGCCCGCTGTGCTCCTGTGGCCGGCCACCGCGGCCGGCCAGGAACGTGCGCGCACGCGCGATCGCCGCCGCCAACCGTTCGGCACGCACTGGCTTCATCAGGTAGTCGATCGCTGCGGCCTCGAACGCCGACAGCGCATGCGCATCGTAGGCGGTGCAGAACACCACCGCTGGCCGGGGTTCGAAGCTGGCCAGATGGCGGGCCGCTTCCAGGCCATCCAGCCCGGGCATCGCGATATCCAGCAGGACCAGGTCCGGCTGCAGCTCCGCGCACGCATGCAGGGCCTGCTCACCGTTGCCGGCCTCGGCCACCACGTCCACGCCGTCCTGTGCCGCCAACAGGCTGCGCAGGCGCTCGCGCGCCAGCGGTTCGTCGTCGGCGATGACTACCCTCACGATCGTTCCCTCACTGGATCGGCACTGTCACCTGGCAGGCATAGTAGCCCTCGCTCCAGCCAGCCGTCATCCGCGCGGTGCTGCCGAAGCGCCAGGCCAGCCGATGGCCGATGCTGTGCTGGGCATGGCCGGCGCCGCGTGCCAGCGCCAGCCCCGGCGCCTGCGGATCGGGTGCCGGGTTGCGTACGCGGATCTGCAGTTCATTGCCCTCGCGCGCCAGCTGCAGTTCGATGGTGCCGCCGTCGGGCAGGCGCGAGATGCCATGCAGCACGGCATTTTCCACCAGCGGCTGCAGTACCAGCCTTGGCAAGGGCAGGTCCCATGGCAGCGGCTCGTCGCGCTGCCAACGCACCTGCAGGCGTTCGCCCAGGCGCAGCGATTCGATCGACAGGTAGCGCTCTGCCAGTTCGCATTCGTCGCGCAGGGTGGAATCGCCCTCGCCCGCCCCCAGCGCGGCACGGAACAGATCGGACAGGTCCAGCACCGCGCGCTCGGCGACTGCCGGGTCACGATGCAGCAGGCTGGCGATCAGGTTCATGCTGTTGAACAGGAAATGCGGGCGGATACGCGCCTGCAGCGCGTCGGCCTGCGCGCGCGCGTTGGCCTGCACCTGCGCGGCCCAGCGATCGCTTACGTAGAAGTAGCGCAGCGCCAGCGCGGCGATCAGCGCCGTAGTTGCCGCGCTGCCGAGGGTGAAACGCCAGAAGCTGATGCCACTGGCGAAGTTGTCGCCCAGCACCGCGTACAGCGCGTGCACGATGCCGGCGCAGACCACCGCGATCAGGGTGGCCAGCACGGTCGCCGCAATGGCGCCCAGCACCGGCGGCAGCCGCGACAGGGTCTGCCGCAGCATGCACAGGCTGGCGGTCACCGCCAGCGCCAGCCACAGCGCGAATCCGCTGGCCGACAGCAGTTCGCCGAAGGTCCAGTGACGGCTGCCGTCCGGCGCCAGCGCCAGTACCACCACCACCAGCTCGGCCAGGCCGAGCATCGCCGCCAGCCGTGGCAGGCGGCACAGTTCCGGCATCCACGGCGGTGTGCTGGCCGGCGACATGGCTCAGGCGGCGCCCAGGCGTTCCTGCAGCCAGTCACCCAGTGCCTGGATCTCCTCGACACAGACCTGGTGAGCCATCGGGTAACTGTGCCACGCCACATCCAGGCCCAGCGTACGCAGCGCCTGCGCGCTGTGCGCGGCGACGGCCTGCGGGATCACCGGGTCGCCACTGCCATGGGCCATGAACACCGGCACCTGCACCGCGCCGTCAACACGCGTGGCGCTGTCGGCTTCGGGCAGATAGGTGGACAGCGCGATCAGGCCGGCCAGTGGCGCGGTACGCGAGAGCGCGGCCGTCAGGATGATCGCCCCACCCTGCGAGAAGCCTGCCAGGAAGATCTTCTCCGGCGCGATGCCGCGCTCGATCTCGCGCGCGATCAGTGCGTCCAGATGCACCACCGATTCCTGCACGCCGGCCATGTCGGCGCGCGAACGGAAGTCCATGCCCACGATGTCGTACCAGCCGCGCATCGGCACGCCGTTGTTGATCGTGATCGGCCGCACGGGTGCGTGCGGGAACACGAAGCGCAGCGCCGGCCAGTGCGGCCGCACCAGTTCCGGCACGATCGACGCGAAATCATGGCCGTCGGCGCCGAGGCCGTGCAACCAGATCACCGACCACTGCGGCGAGGCGCCGGTTTCCTGTTCCACCGTTTGCAGCATGATGCGGCTCCTTCAAGTTCGAGCCGCATTATGCCGCTGGCGCGGGGCAATCAGTACAGCGGCGGTTGCTCGGCCGCTTCCCGCCGCAGCTGCGCGGCGCGTACCAGCACCGGTGGCGGAATGTTCTCTTCCGGAATATCGAGCAGGCCGAGGCGATGCAGGAAAGCACCGGGGCCGCGCGAGGAGGTCAGCGCCACCACCGGAACGGCCAGAACCATGCCGATCACCACCGGCGCCATCCAGGCCGCCAGCGACGGCGATACCGCCCAGGCCAGCACGCCCATGAAGGCGCCGAACACACCCAAGCCACCGTAGCCACGGATCAACGCCATCCACGAGATGCCGCCGTCGTCACGCTGCTGCGCGTCCCAGCCGGAATCGCGCCCGGACAACACTTCGGCCACGCCGCGTGACTGCACGTACATCACCACCGGCGCCATCAGCGCGGCGAGCACGGTTTCCACCAGCATCGATACGAAGGCACGGATCGGACCGCCACAACCGCGGCGGTCGATCGGGTCCAGCAGCATTGCCAGGTAGCCGAGCACCTTGGGCAGCAGCAGCACCGCCATGGTGGCGGCGAACAGGCGCACCACCTGCTCTTCATCCTGTGCGCGCCAGTACACGCTGGGCGACAGGTGCAGCAGGGCGTTGAAATCGATGCCTTCCTGGAACAGCGGGATGGCGATGCCGATCAGCATCAGCATGGCCCACATCGGTGCGGTGAAATAGTGGCCGATGCCGATCAGCATGTGCGTGCGGCTGATCCAGTGCAGCCCGCGGCTGCCGACCACCTTGCCGTGCTGCAGGTTGCCCTGGCACCAGCGACGGTCGCGCACCAGCAGGTCGGTCAGCGTCGGCGGGCCTTCCTCGTAACTGCCACCGAGGTAGGGCACCATGTGCGCGGCCCAGCCGCCACGACGCATCAGCGCCGCTTCGACGAAATCGTGGCTGAGCACGTGGCCGCCGAACGGCTTGCGCCCCGGCAGCGCCGGCAGGCCGGCGTGGTCGGCGAAGGCACGGGTACGGATGATGGCGTTGTGGCCCCAGTAATTGCTCTCGGCACCGTGCCACCAGGCCACGCCGCGGGCGATCACCGGCCCGTACACGCGGCCACCGAACTGCTGCATGCGCGCGAACAGGGTGCGGCCGCCGATCACCGACGGCAGGGTCTGGATCAGTCCGACGTCGGCGTTGTGTTCCATGCCGGCCACCAGGCGCACGATGCTGTCGCCGGTCATCAGGCTGTCGGCATCAAGGATCAGCATCTGCGGATAGGCACCGCCGAAGCGGCGGACCCAGTCAGCGATGTTGCCGGCCTTGCGCCCGCTGTTGTCACCACGTCGACGATAGAACAGGCGCGTCTGCCCCTCCGGCACACGCTCGCGCAGCTCGGCGAACACCTGTTCCTCGGCAGCGGCAATGTCCTCGCGGCGGGTGTCGCTGAGCACGAAGAAGTCGAAGCGGTCGAGCTGGCCGGTGGCCGCCACCGACTCGTAGATCGCCTGCAGGCCGGCCAGCAGGCGGCGCGGGTCTTCGTTGTAGGTCGGCATCAACAGCGCAGTACGGCTGTGCACGGCCGGCAACGGCTTGTCCGGGTCGATGCCGAGCCGATAGCCCCGGTCGAACACAGCGGTCAGGAAGCCGGCCAGGGCGCTGGCAAACGAGAGCGCGATCCAGGCAAACAGGCCGACGAACAGCACCAGCAGGCAGGCTTCGAGCACGCTGATGCCATTGGCCGACAGCACCCGCCACATCATCCGCGTAGCCACGGCGGTCATGCCGAGCGTGCCACCAAACAGGTACAGCCGGCGCAGGCCGATCAAGCGCGGCGAGGTGCGATGCCGCCGGACCTTCAGCGCGCCTTCGCGCAGGGTCTGTTCGGGCATCGGCAACGGCGATTCAGCGGGCAGCAGCGCCCAGCCGGCATCGAGCCGGGGCGTTCCTGCTTCCGCATGGATGGTCTGCACCCCCATCGTCGCTTACTCCGCGCCGTCGGCACGGCCGGCCATCCCGGCCGGGCTGCATGCACCAAGGTTCCCGGCGCGCTTTCCCGGCGCCCGCACTTGTCCTGGCTGTGTCGGCCTCACGCCGCACAGTCGATGTCTGTCACTACCGGAACCCACACGATCTCCAACGGGGCGGAATCGAAAATGCGGCCCAGTCTAGGGCCCAGAATGTAAGCCGGGTGCGAAGGTCTACACCGGGATTTGTCCCCATTCAGCAAATAGCAGGCGATCACGCCAGGGCATGGCCAGATGTCACTGCATCGCCCCCGGTACTGGATCGTAACAAACGCGAACGGTTATCATTTAATTAACCAGGCAGGTCACCGTCTTCCGCGCGGCCGCGACCCACCCAGCTGCGCCGGTCCAGACCGCGCACCCGACGACCCACGGAAGGGGGGGCTGCCTGCTGTCTGCCTGCGCCTGCTGCTTCCACCGGGTCACCCCACCTCCCATGGAAGCCGTCATGTCCCTGTCGTCCCGTTCCCGTTCCGCGCGCCTGCCGCGCACCCGCCTGGCCACCGCCTGCCTGCTGGCCCTGCCAGGCCTGGCCGCCGCAGAGGCCGCCGCCGATGCCTCCACCAAGGACCTGGATACCGTGGTGGTCACGGCTTCAGGCAGCCAGCAGTGGATCAAGGATGCCCCGGCCAGCATCAGCGTGATCAGTCGTGAGGACATCGAGCGCCAGCCGGTACCGGACCTGGCCGCCCTGCTCAGCCGCGTACCGGGCGTGACCGGCGGCCTCAGCGCCGTCGGCGAGCAGTCCAAGATCAAGCTGCGTGGCATGCCGTCCAACTACACGCTGGTGCTGGTGGACGGCAAGCGCATGGGCAGCTCGGCCTCGACCAACTATCGCCCCGACCTCGGCCGCCAGGACCTGAACTGGATCTCGCCGGACCAGATCGAGCGCATCGAAGTGGTGCGCGGGCCGATGTCGTCGCTGTATGGCTCCGATGCGATGGGCGGGGTGATCAACATCATCACCCGGCGCATCGGCGACGAATGGAACGGCAGCGCCACCCACAGCTACACCCGCCCGGCTGACGGCAAGCGCGGCGATACCCAGCAGATCGGCGCCACGTTCTCCGGACCGCTGGGCGAACGCTTCGGCCTGCGCATCGGTGCCAACAGCATGCGCCGTGATTCGGACCGCTCCAACGGCGGTGTCTACGGCAACGCCTATGCCGGCGAGAAGGACCGCAACGCCGATGCGCTGCTGCAGTGGAAGCTGAGCGACGCACAGGAACTGTCGCTGGAAGCCGGGCACGGCGTGCAGCAGGCCTTCATCGATGCGTCGCTGGAAAAGCAGGACGAAGGTGCCTGGGGTGCCAGTGAGCTCAAGCGCAGCTCGCTGGCGCTCAACCACGATGGCAAGTGGCGCTTCGGCAATTCGAAGATCAGTGCGTACTGGACCGAGTACAGGAACGACATCGGTGCTGCCGGCCGTTCCGAAGCGACCGATACGATCATTGAGGGCAGCCTGACCACGCCGTTCGCCCTCGGCGTTGAACACCAGTTCGCCGTAGGCGGCCAATGGAAGCGGCAGGAGCTGACCAACACCGACACCATCGGCCGCGCACCGATCGACTATGCCGGCAACGCGGTCAGCGGCTCCACTCTGGACGTGGACACCTGGGCGCTGTTTGCCGAGGACGAGCTGAAACTGCACCGCACCCTGGCCCTGACCGTGGGCGCGCGCCTGGACCATCACGAGCAGTTCGGCGGCCACGTCAGCCCGCGTGCGTACCTGGTGTGGCACCCGGCCGAACAGTGGACGATCCGCGGTGGCGTCTCCAAGGGCTTCCGTGCGCCCAGCCTGACCGAGAACTCGGCCAGTGCCGCTACCCAGTCCGGGGGCCGCGGCTGCACGTCGCTGATTCCGCTGGGCTACACCCGCGGCGGGTGCTACATGGCCGGCAACCCGGACCTGGATCCGGAGACCAGCACCAACCGCGAGATCGGCATCAGCTTCGACAATGATCTGATCGATGTCGGCGTGACCTATTTCCACACCGACTTCCGGAACAAGATCGAGTACGCACCGCTGGGCCGGTTCAACGGCATCTGGTGGACGCGCATGAGCAACGTACAGCGCGCGCGCACCCGCGGCATGGAAGGCAACCTCAACGTCCGCTTCGGCGAGCAGTGGCGCTGGCGCACCTCGGCGACCTGGATGAAGGAAGCCAGGAACCTGACCACCGGCCGCAACCTGATCGATACGCCGGAGTTCTCCGGCTATTCGTCGCTGGACTGGGCGCCCAGCACGGTGTTTTCCGGCAGCCTGTCGGCGCAGTACACAGGCAGGCAGACGGGCACCGCCACGACCTTCCTCAAGGCCTATACGCTGTATGACCTGACCGCGGCATGGAACGTCAACGAAGTGCTGACCCTGCGCGGTGGCGTCAGCAACCTGGCCGACAAGAAGCTGTATGCGGAAGGCTCCACCGACTACTTCGTCGCCGGGCGCAGCTACTTCCTGAGCATGACCGCGCGGTTCTGACCGGCGGCACGCACCGTGATCGCGCTGGCGACATGCCAGCGCGATCGACGGTGTTGCGGGTTACTCGCTTTCCAGCGCGGTCGGTGCCGCATCCCGCGTGGCGGCCGTGCGCGCACGGTCCATCGCCACCGCCAGTTGCTGGCGTGCGAGCAGTTGTTGTGCCTGCACCACTTCAGGTGTCGGCAGGAGCACCGGTCCCGGTGCGTTTTCCGGTGTAGCAGCTGTGGTCATGCAACCTCCATGGACATCCCGCCACCGCACGGGCTCAGCCGGGGCGGCAGCGGAACTGCGCACCCTATCCTAAAAACAAGGCGGGTGGGTGACGGCGCGGCGCTTGGCCGCAGGCGCGGGAACAAGGCAGGCGTCACATTCTTGACGCTAGCGCTTGGATCCTGAATAGGACTTGTCCTATCATGAAAACGTTTTCTCACAGGGATGTTTCCCAATGAATACCACCGACCTGTCCCAGTTCAGCCCGAAGTGGCAGTTCCGCTTCAACTTCTTCCGCCAGCACGGCGCCCCCAAGAACCCCGGCTTCAAGCAGGCTTGGAAGGCACTGTCCTTTGGTGACCGCCTGAAGATCAACCTGAACTTCTTCGCGTTGTTCTTCGGTGCCATCTACCTGCTGATTCTCGGCATGTGGCGCAAGGCACTGGTGGTGATCGGCATCAACATCGCGCTGGCCATCGTCAGCATGTTCCTGCCGGATGTCGTCGGGCGCATGCTGTTCATCGCCATGAACCTGCTGGTCGCCTCCAGCACCAACTACAGCTACTACCTGGAAAAGGTGGAAGGACGCGCCAGCTGGAATCCGTTTGAAGGAATGTTCTGAGCCATCAGACCTGCGCAGGATGCGCGGCAAGGATGCATGCGACGCCCGGCAGCCGCCGGGCGTCTTCGTTTCCGGCATCAGGCCGCGCGGCGGGCCATGCCCTCCGGCTCGGCCTGCAGGCGGAAGCGCGACACCGCCACTGCCAGCTGCTCGGCCTGCTCCTCCATCGCACGGGCGGCGGCACTGGCTTCCTCCACCAGCGCGGCGTTCTGCTGGGTGGTTTCGTCCATCTGCACTACGGTCTGGTTGACCTGCTCGATGCCGGCAGACTGTTCGCGCGACGCGGCCGAGATCTCGGCCATGATCTCGTTGACCCGGCGGACCTGACCGACGATGTCCTGCATGGTGCGCCCCGCACCGTGCACCAGCTGCGCGCCGGCACCGACCTGGGCCACCGAGGCGTCGATCAGCTCCTTGATCTCCTTGGCAGCACCCGCCGAGCGCTGCGCCAGCGCCCGCACTTCACTGGCCACCACTGCGAAGCCACGGCCCTGTTCGCCGGCGCGCGCCGCTTCCACTGCGGCGTTCAACGCCAGGATGTTGGTCTGGAACGCAATGCCATCGATCACCGAGATGATCTCGGCGATGCGCTGCGAAGACGCCTCGATCTGCTCCATGGTGTGCACCACCTGGCTGACCACCTGGCCGCCTTCGCTGGCCACGCCCGCTGCGGAACCGGCCAACGTGTTTGCCTGCAGCGCATGGTCGGCATTCTGGCGCACGGTGGAGGTCAGTTCTTCCATCGACGCGGCGGTTTCTTCCAGGTTGGCGGCCTGCTGTTCGGTGCGGCGCGACAGGTCGCTGTTGCCGGCGGCGATTTCACCGGCGGCCAGGCGGATGCTGGCCGCCGACTGCTGGATCTGGCCGACGATCTGGGTCAGCTGCTGCACGGTGCTGTTGGCATCGTCGCGCATCACCGCAAACACGCCGTGGAAGTCGCCCTGCATGCGCGCACTGAGGTCACCGACGGCGATCGCGCGCAGCAGCGTCGACAGTGCCGCCAGGTTGTGGTCGCTGACCTGCATCATTGTGTTCAGGGTCTCCACCATGCGGCGGAAATCATGTTCGAAGCGCAGTGCATCACCGCGCACGGCGAAGTCACCGGCGGCGGCGGCGGCGGCCAGTTGCTGGATCTGCTCGTTGATCGCGGCCAGGTTGCGCTTGGTGGTCGCCATTGCGGCAGTGAACACCGCCTTCTCGCCCGGCAGCACTTCCATGTCCACGCTGAGGTCGCCCACGGCATAGCGCTGCATCACTTCAACCAGGCGCTGGGTGACCGCATTGCTGGAGGCCACCAGCTGGTTGCTGTCGGCCACCATGCGGCCGTACTCGCCCGGGAAGGCCGCAGCATCCATGCGATAGCTGAGTTCACCGGCATCGTGCCGGCGCGCCATTTCGGCCTGCGCAGCCATCACCGACTGCAACTGCCCACGCATGCCCTGCATTGCGTCCAGCAGGCGCCCCACTTCGTCGTTGCTGCGCGCCGGCAGCGTGCTGTCCAGCTTGCCGGCGGCGACATCACCGGCCACGCGTACCGCTTCGGCCAACGGGCGGATCGCCAGGCGGCGCAGCAGCACGTAGACGCCGGCGCTGAGGGTCAGCGCGGCGATCACGCCGACCAGCAGGGTCAGCCACAGCAGCTGGCGTGCCTCAGACACGATCACCGCATGCGGCATCACCACGCCCAGCGCGAAGCGTTGCGGGGCGTCGCCCACGCGCAGCGGCACATACACGCGTACGTTGCCGGCCGCGTCGGGGCTGAAGGCCTCGAACGGACGGTCGGCGGCGATGTCGGCCAGCATGCTGCGGGTCAGGGCATCGTTGCGCGGCTTGCCGATCTCGGCGGCATTGGCCGAGGCCAGCACCACGCCCTTGGGCGACAGCAGTTCGACGCGGCCAGCCCCCATCGGCTTCAGCGTTGACAGGTGCTTCTGCAGCGCTGCCAGCGAGAAGTCGACGGTGAACACGCCCAGGAATCTGCCGTTCTCGATGATCGGCGTGCTCAGGGTGCTCATGAGCACCTTCTGGCCGGCGATGTCATAGGCGTAAGGTTCGCTGACCTTGGGCAGCTTGTCGCGGCTGGGCACCATGTACCAGTCACCGGAACCGCTGGCAGTTTCGGTGTAGTCGGTCATCACCGACTGCTGCGGTTTGCCGTCTTGCCAGGCCCAGTAGCTCATGTAGCGGCCGGTGGCATCGTGTGCTTCGGAATTGACGAACTCCGCATCCTTGCCGTCGAAGGCATCGGCCTCCCACATGGTGCTCTTGCCCAGCCATTGAGGATGAGCACGCAGCTGTTCGCCGAGCACCGCCGCCAGGCTGGCGCGGTCGGGTATGTCACCACGGGCACGCTGGGCCAGCACGGCCTCGACCATGGCGTCATTGCTGGCGAAAGCCGTGCCCAGATCAGCCGCCACCTGGCGCGCCTCAGCGTTGGCCTCGCTGGTCATGGTCTGGCGCGAGGCGCTGATCAGACTGGCGCTGGCCTGCCGGTAGATCAGGAAGGCGGTCAGGCCGAAGCACAGCAGCGCGATCACGGCGGTGCCCAGCATCAACTTGTGGGCGATGCTGCCCGGGCGTTGGGCAGCGGCAGAGCGGGAAGAAGACATGGGAGGGTCCGCAAGGAAGTTCAGGACGACCGGCACCACGAGGGCACCGCGCAGGCGCGCGATCCGTCGCGCAGGCCACCGGCCGCCGGGGCGCGCCCGGCGCTGGAAGCGCACTGGGTTAGCGGCCGCCCGCCAACGAGGTTGAGGCGGTCGGCCTGCACATTCCTGAATCCGCTCAGGGTCGGCTCAACGCTCCCCCTCTGCGATGCCCTCACTCGGCCACGCGGTCCTTGATCCACTGTGCCCGCGGCAGTACCTCGATGCTGCCGACGGCATACTGCTGAAGCACGTCGTCGGGCCCGAAGCACGGTTTCCAGCCCAGCGCGCCGCGCAGGCGGGCACTGTCGTAGACACGGTCGATGCTCAATGGCAGCGGCCAGCCACGGCGTTCGAATTCGGCCAGCAGCTGTGGCGCGCGACGGGCCAGCACGCTACGCGGGTGGGTGGCCAGCTCCAGGCAGTCCTCGCGCCGGAACGGCGTCGGGGCACAGGCGAGGTAGCGCGCGAACCGGGCGCCTTCGTCGAGCAGCAGTGCAGCATGTGCGCTGGCCACATCGCGGGCGTCGATGCCGCGATGCAGGCGGAACATCGCCATCCGTTCGGGCGGTTCCGGGAAACACCGGCCCATGCGCAGCACGCGAACGCTGAAGCCCGGCGTGGCGGCGGCTTCGGCCAGGGTCTCTGCCTGCAGCTTGGTACGGTGGTAGATCGTGCGCGGCAGCGGCTCGGTGTCTTCGTCGATCCAACGGCAGCCACCGGCCACCACGGCATGGCCATACAACGCAGTGGTGCTGGTCAGCACGAAGCGCCGTGCACCGGCTTCGCGTGCCGCCTGCAGCAGGTGTGCGGTGGCCTCCACGTTGATCTGCTGGAACACCGCATCCGGCACCAGGCCGACATGCGGGGCATGCAGGGCCGCGGTATGGATGACCGCATCCACGCCCTGCACCGCGCGCGCGACGGCCTGCCGATCGCTGACATCGGCAATGATGCGCGTGGTGGCAAACGGACTGCGGTCCAGCCCCACCACTTCGTGGGCAGCCGCCAACGCACCGAAGATCGCGCGCCCGATGCGGCCGGAACTGCCGGTCAACAGAATCTTCATTGAGTCCATTCACTCGAAGCGCCCGGGAACTACCGGGATGCTTCGATTCTAGGCATGCAATCGCGCATCCGCGATAGGACAGCCATGCAATCGTGCGTTCATCTTGACGACTTCGCAGGCGCCAGCAGTTGCCGCGCGATGAACAGCGGATCGTCGCCGCCGGCCACATCAGGCCTCACGCCAGTACGTTCCCAGTTTCCACCGGTGCGCAGATTGATGGGTTGCCGGTCGGGAATACTGATCTGATAGCCATCGGGCAGCAGCACAGGATCACCAAACATATGCGCGGCACCGCCACTGCGCGTACCGACAATCCGCGCACGGCCCAGTGCCTGCAGCGAATAGGCGACGAACTCGGCCGCCGAACCGGTGCGGCGGTCGATCAGCACCACCAGCGGTTTCAGGTACGCAGGCAGGCTGGCAGGCGGCAGCGGGACCGGCGTGCGCCGGCCGCGCTGGTCCAGCTGCTGCACCGCGTCGATCTTCGCGTCCAGCAGCGTGCGTACCAGCAGGTCGGCACTTGCATCGTCGCCGCCCCCGTTCTGGCGCAGATCCAGCACCAGGCCATCGGTGTCGGCCAGCAGGGCAAGGGCCGCAGCGAACTTCGGGCGCGCCAGATCCAGCGGATAGAAGGTACTCAGGCGCAGGTAGCCAATGTTGCCCTCCATCACCCGCACCTCGCGCACGCCGGCACCATTGCCGCGGGCATCGGCGCGCCAGGCCATCAACCAATCGTCCTGGCCGGCCGCTGCGTCCACGCGTTCAACATGGAAGTGGCCATCGAACATGTCCAGGTCCTGGTTCAGGCGTGCGCTGAACGCAACCGGATCCGAACAGCTGTCCGTATAGCGCTGCTGCACCGACCAGGTGCGCAGGGCATCGGCGATACGGGCGCCCTCCGCCTCGTCAAGGTACTGCGCCTGCACGGCGGTGGCCGCCGCGCGCAGCACTCCGTCCTGCGCCGGGCAGGCCCCTGCCAGCAACGCAGCGAGCATCCAGGACACGGCCATCAACCACCTCCGCGTTGAAGATATATAAGCGCTTATATATCATCCCGGTCATGGATCTCCAACACGCCACGCTCGGCACGTTGCTGCGCGCCCTGCTCGACCAGCTGGACCCGGCGGTCGAGCAGGCCTACCGGGACCTGCAACTGGACTACCGGCCCCGCTACACACCGGTGCTGCGCACGCTGATGGCGCAGGGCCCCTGCCGGATCAAGGACCTGGCATCGGCCTGCGGGCTCAGCCATTCGGCGCTCAGCCAGACCGTGGCGGCGATGGTGCGCGATGGCTGGCTGCACGCGTCCAGCGGCGACGATGGTCGTGAACGCATCCTGCAGTTGAGCCCCCGCGCACAGCGCGCGATGCCTGCGCTGCAGGCGCAATGGCAGGCCACTGCCGTAGCGGCGCGCAGCCTCGATGCCGATCTGGGCCAGCCGCTGGAGCAGGTACTGCGCGACGCCCTTGCAGCGCTCGCACAGCGGCCCTTCGCGCAGCGCCTGCAGGACGCCCGCCGGCGCTGAAGCCTTACTGCTCTGCGGCCATTTCGATTTCGCTGGGGAAGGTCCAGCCGCCGTTGCCCAGGCGCAGCTCCATCGTGCGGCACTGCGCGGCCAAAGGGGCTGTATTGCCGAGCACGTACTCCTCTTCGGTCGAGCCCATCACGCCGGCCTGGGTGAAGGGTGCAGTTCGTCCTAGCCACTCAGGGCGATGCGCGCAGCGGCGCGCCGTGAAAAGCAGTACGGTGCGGCGTGAAGGCAGCCGCACCGGTGCGGACACTCCGTTAGCCGGGCACCGGCAAGGATGAGCTTCCCTTCCATGCAACGGGAGCCTTCCCATGGCCGACCAGCACCACGGCACTTCCCATCGTGGCTTCGCCTCGATGGACCAGGACAAGCAGCGCGCGATCGCCGCAAAGGGAGGACGCGCCGCGCATGCGTCCGGCAATGCACACGAGTTCAGCCCGGCCGAGGCACGCGTGGCCGGCCGCAAGGGCGGCGAGGCGATCAGCCGCAACCGACAGCACATGGCAGCGATCGGCCGCGAAGGCGGGCACGCTCGCCACGCCAATGCACGGCAGCAGCGGCAAGCGGCCGAAGCGACGCCGACGAGGGACGGTCCACAACGCCAGCAGGGCTGACCGCGGCGCGTTCAGGCTCGCCTGGGCTGCCGGAGCAGCCCGGATGCCGCGAGCAGGGCCAGCACGCCGGTAGACGGTCATCGTCCCGCGCGCACCGTCAGGCGTGGCGAGGCACCATCCACCGCTCAGGCGTGGGCGAGGATGTTCAACAGCCGACCGAACGGATCGCGGACGAAGAAGCGCCGCACGCCCCAGGGTTCGTCGGCCGGGCCATATTCCAGCGCGATGCCGGCCGCGCGCATGCGCTGCAGCACGTCCTGCAGATTGTCCACTTCGATCGACAGGTCCGGCACCGGCGTGCCCGAGCCCCCTTCGCTGGCGAAGCTGACCTGCGCTTGCGCACTGCCCTGCCCGCCGTGGGTGACGATCCAACCATGGTCCATCACCACCGGCATGCCGAGCAGCTCGCCATAGAACGCAGCGGCACGTGAGGGATCGGGCGTGGCGATGTTGGCGACGACACGCTTGACGGCCATGTTCCACTCCACCAGGAAGAATGTGTCGAGACTGCCCAACCTTGCGCATGAACAGAAGAGCCCCGTCACGGACGGGGCCCGTCTTCAGCCGAGCATGGCTGGGCTTACACCGCGCCGCAGCGCTCCATGACACATCGATCGTATTCGTACTGGCATTCCATGGCATCACCACCACCGGACACACATGCTTGGTAAGCCTTCCAGCAGGGTAGATCGCAGGGCTGGACCGGTCCGGCCAGGGCCACCGAGCCGCTGCAGGCCAACGCGAACACAACACCGGCGATCACTTTCCCGAAAGTACGCATCGACATCGCTCCTTGATAAGCCTGGTGATCCCAGGCCGGGCCACCTTAGCGCTGCACACGGGACGCTGGGTGAAGGCCGATGCCGCTCGACTCAGCGGTGCAGCAACCCCAGCACACGCAGCTGCCCGGCCAACTCATCAACGTTGCGCCACGGCAGGATCGGCGAATTGCCGCGCTCGTCCGGCGGGTTGTCCGGCAGCGCATCGGACCAGCCACCGGCCCCGACAAGCGGCAGCAGCGGCCGCTTGTGCAGCCAGGCCAGGCAAACCTCCGAGATCGTACCGGCGCGCCCGCCGATCACGATGCAGGCATCACCGGCCAGGGCCATGATCAGGTTGCGCGCATCGCCCATGCCACAGGGCACCACCACCGTGGCGGGCCAATCGGCTGCCGGCATGCCGCTTTCCGGGATCACGCTGAGCACCTGGCCACCGGCGGCTACCGCCTGCTCGGCAGCTACCCGCGTAGCGGCACTGCCACAGCCGCTGACCAGCGTGATGCCCTGCACGGCCAGGAAACGCCCTGCTTCAGCTGCGCGCTCGAACGCGTCGCTGCCAGGATCGGCACTACCCAATATCGCCAACTGTGGTTTACGCAATGCGTTACGCATGGACGGCTCCAAGGCCTCGGAAAAAAAGGTCGCGGTGCCCGGCCCGGCGGAACCACGTCATGCACCGATCACAAATCATTAACGCGTTCATAAAATTCCTTTCACATTGCTGGGGGATATCGCCACGCCTTGACGTTAACGGCCTTGATGTCCGTCAACCAAGGAAGTTGTCCGATGAATCACCCGCTGTACGGCCGTTCGTCCCGCTCCCTGTCGCACCGCCCGCTGGCGCTTGCCGTCGCCAGCTCGCTGCTGCTGGCCACCGCACTGCCAGCCATGGCCAGCGAATCACTCGAGGCCTGGCAGCAGCAGCGCCAGCTGCAGGCCGCGTGGGTGCAGCCCGCTGCCAGCACGGCACCCGCAGCGACAACCGCTGCGCCTGCCGCCAGCAGCACCGCCGTTCTTGGCAACCCGGGCGATCCCGCCAGCTGGCGCAGCGATGAATTCAACGCCGATTGGGGCCTGGCTGCGATGGGCGCGGATTACGCCTATGCACGCGGCCTGACCGGCAAGGGCGTACGCCTGGCGCTATTCGATTCGGGCTCCGCGCTGGCGCATCCGGAGTTTGCAGGACGCAATACCTCCAGCATCACCATCGGTGCCGACTGCGCGACGCCGGGTGTGGTTGCAGGTGCCGGTGCCTGCGGGCAGACCCGCGGCGAACAGCCCGGCTACAACTACTACGGCCTCGGTGCCGGCGTTCCGGCCGCACTCGCGGCACGCCTCATCGCGGCCGGCCAGCCCTATGGCTTCAGCTACGCCGACCACGGAACGCATGTGCTTGGCACCATCGGCGCCAACCGCAATGGCACCGGCATGCATGGCGTGGCCTTTGGTGCGGATCTCACCGCCGCCCGCGTGTTCGGCGACACCTACTATGAGTGGCGCCTGGATCCGGACAAGTACTATCGCCCGCGCGCGGTGTACCGCACCGATCCGGATGACGCCGCCACGCTGGACATGTATGCACAGATCCAGGCGCAGGGCGTGCGTGCCATCAACCACAGCTGGGGCATCTCCACGCGCAACATGACCGCCGCCGCGCTGGACCAGCAGTACGCCAACATCGGGGCCGACTACGGCGTGTACGGCAGCATCTACGCCAGCAATGGCGATACCCCGGGCTCCACCCTCATCCAGGTGTGGTCGGCTGGCAACGGCAGCGGCGCCGTCGCCGGAATCACGGCCGCCATGCCGCGCTGGAAGCCCGAACTGGAACCGTACTGGCTCGCGGTCGCCAACGTCCGCCGGCCCAACGCCGCTGCGGGCGAAACCGACTATGTGATCGATGGCAGTTCCAGCATCTGCGGCGTTGCCGCCAACTGGTGCATCTCGGCACCCGGCACCGACATCGTCAGCACCATCGTGTCCGGCGATATCCAGGGCCGCGTCGAGAACACCTCCGCCTATGTGCGGCTGATCATCGACAGCGAGAATACCCAGTACGTCTATGGCACCAAGACCGGCACGTCGATGGCGGCGCCGCACATCACCGGCGCGCTCGGCCTGCTGATGGAGCGCTTCCCCTATCTGGACAACGCGCAGGTGCGCGACGTGCTGCTGACCACGGCACGCGACCTGGGTGCAGCAGGCATCGATCCGATCTACGGCTGGGGCATGGTGGACCTGAAGAAGGCCATCGAGGGCTACGGCTCGCTGCGCGTGGACACCAACGTGGTGATGAACCAGAAGGCCGGCGGCCTGAAAGTCTGGGAAGGCGATGCCTGGGACAACTGGACCAACGACATCGGTGGCCCTGGCAAGCTGACCAAATCCGGTATCGGCTGGCTGCGCCTGAGCGGCAACAACAGCTTCAACGGCGCGGTACTGCAGGACGGTACGCTGGAATTGAACGGCGCCAACACGCTTGCATCGGCGGTCGAAGTACAGGGCGGCCAGTTGCTGCTCAACGGCAGCCTGGTCTCCACCGCACTGACCACTACCGGCGGCGTGAGCACGGTCAGCGCCAGCGGCGTGCTGAACAACAGCAACCTGGTGATCAACGGCGGCGTGGTGTCCTTCAACGGCACGCAGACCGGCGGCACCACCACGGTCGGCGCCAATGGCCTGCTGAAGGGCGTCGGTACGCTCGGCAATACCCGCGTGGACGGCCTCATCGCGCCGGGCAACTCGATCGGCACGCTGACCATCAACGGCAACTACGTGCAGGGCGCCACCGGCGTCTATGCCACCGAGCTGGCCCCGGGTGGCCGCAGTGACCAGTTGCACGTGACCGGCACCGCCACCCTTGGCGGCACGCTGGTCGCGCTGCCGGAGCCGGGTGTGTACTACCTCGGCGAGCAGTTCAACTTCCTGCGTGCCGACGGAGGCATCAACGGCCAGTTCGCCAAAACCGACTTCAGCGCGTTCTCCCCATTCCTGCAGTTCAGCCTGGCCTACGGCACCAACGGCACGCGCATCGACGTCGCCCGTGGCGCTTCACTGACCACCGCCGCGCACACGCCCAACCAGCGTGCCGTGGCGGCCGCCGCCGACCTGCTGCCGATCGCCCAGGGCCTGCCCAAACCACTGACCCAGCTGTTCCCGCAGCAGGTTGGAGGCGTGCTCGATGGCCTCAGCGGCGAGCTGCATCCGGCCACGGCCATCACCCTGGTCGAGGGCAGCCGCTACGTGCGCGATGCCGCGTTGTCACGCCGTGCCGGCGCCGCCGCACCCGGTAGCGACGTGGGTGACGCGACGGGTGCATGGGTGCAGGCCATCGGTGGCAACAGCAAGCTGGACGGTGACGTCAACACTGCCCGCACCGAAGCCAACAGCAACGGCCTGCTGGTCGGCATCGACCGCGAGTTCTCCGGCTGGCAGGTCGGCGTGCTGGCCGGTGCGGGCCGCACCGACGTGAAGCAGCAGGAGCGTCGCGCCAAGTCGAAGATCGACAACACGCACTTCGGTGCCTACGCCAGCCACAACTGGGGCGGTTTCGGCCTGCGCGGTGGTGTGGCGTGGAGCAAGCACGAGGTGAAGAGCACGCGTGATGTCGCCTTCGCAGGCTTCAGCGACAGCCTGAGCGCGCGCTACGACGCCCACACCCGCCAAGCCTTCATCGAAGCCGGCTACCGCTTCGGTGGGCCGGAAGCCGGGCTGGAGCCCTACCTGCAGGTCGCACGTGTCGAAGTGGACCTCAAGCGCGTCAACGAACGCGGTGGAGCAGCGGCACTGCAGGGCAAGGTGGACGATACCGGAACCACGATTGCCACTGCCGGTCTGCGCTTCGACAAGGGACTGAAGGCTTCGTTCCAGCAGGAGAGCTGGCTGCACCTGCGCGGTGGCGTCGGCTATCGCCGCGCTTCCGGTGATCGCAGCCAGGTCGCCAACCTGGCCTTCGCCAACGGAAGCGCGACGTTCGCGGTCAACGGCGCACCGATCGCCGACAACGCGGTGGTGGCCGAACTGGGCCTGTCGGCCTGGCTGACCGAGCGCCAGCAGCTGGAACTGGGCTACAACGGCCAGTACGGCAGTGAAAGCCGCGACCACAGTGCGAATGTGCGCTGGTCGGTGCGCTTCTAGTTCCCGTCACGTGTTCTCATGAAGGATTGGGCGGCCTGATGGCCGCCCTTTTTTTATCACCGGCCGAGGCTAGCGGCAGCCGCGCAACATCGCCGCGGCGACCAGGCTGGCCACTGGCAGCAACAGCCCATAGGCCACCAGCGGCCATACCGTATCGCCCGGCAGCAGCACCGTAGCCAGTGTTCCGAAGCAGGCCACGATCAGGCTCTGCATCGCGTAGTAGAGCGCCACCGCCATACCCGACGCATCGGCAAACTCACTCAACGCGCCGTTGGCAGCCACCGAAACCACCATCACCAGCCCCGCCGCGATGCCCCACATGGGCAGCACGACGCTGGCGAATGACAGTGGCAACTCCGCAGCGAGCGCCATCAACAACACACCCCCCACCATCACGCACAGGCCACGCACGAATGTGCCAGGCACCGCCCAGCGCGCGATGAACGTCTTCGCCATGCGCGACGTGAGGATCATCATCAGTGCCACCGTCGCGAACGCCAGGCTGAAGGTGATCTGGGAGTACTGCATGCGCTCGACCAGCACGCGCGGTGCGATCGAGAAGAACACGAAGAACGCGCCCATCGCGGCACTGAATCCCAGCGTGTAGACCCAGAAGGCACCACTGCGAAGAATTCTCTGCAGTGCCGGTCCAGCGTCTCTGCGCCCTGCGGGTCGGGTTTCCTGCCACAGGCGTTGCGCGCGCAGGACGGCGACCAGGCCAAGCACACCCAGCAGCACGAAGATCGCACGCCAGCCTGCTGCCGCAGCCACCAGTGCACCCAGCATCGGCCCCAGCGCCGGTACGAAGGCCAGCATCGAAGCGAACAGTCCATACAAGGACGCCCCCTGCGGTGTATCCGCGTATACGTCGCGGACCGTGGCAAATGTCGCTACCAGCGCTGCCGACGCGCCAATCGCCTGCACTGTGCGCCAGGCCAGGAAGAACCCGCTATTGCTGGACAGCGCCAGCGCGAACGAGGCAACGGTGAACAGCAGCGCCCCCAGCAACAGCACGGGGCGGCGCCCGATCCGGTCGGACAACGGGCCGAACAACAGTTGGCCGACGCCGAGCACCAGCAGGTAGATGCTCAGCGTCAATTGCACCCGCGCAGGCGATGTTCCCAACGCGCCGGGCATCAAGGGCACTACAGGCAGATAGATATCCATGGCCAGCGAGGCCAGGAGGTCGAACGGCGCCATCAGCGCAATGGCCGATGGCAGAGTATGGGCCCAACGCGGGGCCTGTCGATTGAACATGGGGAGTCTCCGCCCAGAGTGAGTCCGGCGGTGATCCATCCACTTCGCATGTATCGCAGGGATGTTCACCGCAACAACGTCTGCGTCGTTGTTGCGGCTCAGCGAACTGTCTGCGGACCGTTCCCGTTGTTCATGGTGCTCATTGTTGGCAGTGCGGAACCGGCAAGAGTGTAGCAGCGACCGATTCAGGGTGGCCGGGGCAGCGGTGCCGCCCCGGCCGCGGCGCCCCTGGGGAGTGGGACGCCGCTGATCGTCAGGCCGCCTTCATCGCATGCTTGCGCGCGCGCATCACGTTGTGGCACTCCTGCACTTCCGGCAACAGCTGGGTGACTTCCTGGCGTACCGCCGGCGGCAGCTCGTTGTCCTTCAGCACGTCCTTGAACGCGGCAAGCAGGCGGTCCTCCGATTCTTCCAGCTCGGCAACATAGCCGTAGTTGGTATCACCGAAGGCTGCACGCACCTTGCCGTAGAACTGCTGCATCGAGCCGACCACGGTGCCGTGCTCAGCCGGCTTGCCGCCGCTGGCGGCCACCGAGCCACTCAATGCGGCCACGATGCGACCCTTGACACCGGCAATGCGGGTGAACAGGGCCGACAGCTCGGCATCCTTCACCTTGGTCGCGGCCTCTTCATAGAACGACTTGCCGTCACGGGCGATCTCGATCAGGTCGTTGAGACGATGTTCGATGGTGGACTGGGTGCTCATGGCGTTGCTCCTGTATCGTCGTTTCGGGGGAGAAAAGCAGCCTCGACTGCGCTGCCTGTGGATCCACTCTGGACACGCTCGTGTGGTTCGCAGGTGAGCAACGATTGATACGTACATCACTTCACCCAACCCGCACTGACTTTTTCACGCGGCGGTGGCGCGTGGATCACATCGAGCGATCCTGGGCAGGGTCACCAAGGAACAAAGAGGATGATCAGCACGATCACCAAGACCGCAACGAGTGCTCCCATCAGCACGTTTCTCTGGCGCCAACTGGGCTTCGGTTTTCCGGGGGTATTCATGCCTGTTACCTGTCTCTGCGGATGACCCCGGCAGACTGATGTATCCAGGACAGTGCGTGCGTGCAGAACACGTGCAGGCAACGTGCAGGGCACCGCCCGCATGTCGATTTACGGCGCACTCGCTCGTCAGATCATCAAAGCCATCCTTGACCGCGGACTGCTCCCATGCCTCCCATCCTCACCGCCTTCGCCACCTCCCCCGACCGCGGCCAGGGCATGGCCCGTGACACGCGCGTGCGCTGGGCACTGGAGGAACTGGCCGTAGCCTATGACGTACAACTGCTCACCTTCACCGAAATGAAGCAGCCCGCGCACCTGGCACGGAATCCGTTCGGGCAGATTCCCACCTGGCAGGAGGGCGACCGGACCCTGTTCGAATCCGGCGCCATCGTCCTGCACCTGGCCGAACAGCACCCCGGCCTGCTGCCGCGCGATCCGGACGCCCGCATGCGCGCGATCATGTGGGTGTTCGCTGCGCTGAACACGGTGGAACCCCCCATCGTTGAGCGCTCCATGGCCTGGGTGCTGGAGCGCGAGCAGCCGTGGTACGCACAGCGGCTGCCGATGCTGGATGAGCGGGTTCGGGCGCGACTGGCGCAACTGTCGACATGGCTGGCCAAGGCGCCGTGGCTGGATGGCGATTTCAGCGTGGGCGACCTGATGATGGTCTCGGTGCTGCTGCGCCTGAAGAGCAGCGGGCTGCTCGACGAGTATCCGACGGTGGCCGCCTATGTGGCCCGCGCGACGCAGCGGCCCGCCTACCAGCGCGCCTTCGCCGCGCAGCTGGCGGTATTCCAGAACGGGTAGTTCCACGCCATGCGTGGAAACACTCAGCGCAAGCTGCGCCGGCAGGCGGCCTGCACCAGCATCAGCTGCGCCACCAGGATCAGCATCGCGCAGCCCGACAACAGCCAAGGGTTGATGTACCACTGCTCATTGAAACTGAAGTCGCCTGCGGAAATGCGCTTCCAACCGTTGAAGTGCTGCATCGCTGCGACCACGAAGGCGAAGCCACCCGCTGTGTACGACAACCAGGGCACGATGAGGCTCCCCGGGCGCGCGAACAGCGTCAGCAGGCCGAGCACGCCGATGACCGTGCGCTGCACGCGGCAGTACGGGCAGACATAGGCCATCCCGCTCCATTCCACCGCCCAGGCCAGCAGGCTGACCAGCACGGCCGCGCCTGCGGCGGCGTGCAGGACTTTCGGCGTGATCGTCATGCCACTCGCGTGTGCCATCCCGTGCTCCTTGGTTGAAAGACCCGGGCAGGGTAGCAGTGCTGCAGCCTCATCCCTTCTTGATGACGGTCCGCTTGCCGATGGTGCTGGTCTTGCCAGCGGTCGGCCTGGCCAAACCAGGAATCAGGAAATCGGTGACCTTGTGGCCCATCGACACCTTGGACGCCAACCAGCGCGGCATGCGCCCGCGACCGGTCCAGGTCAGGCGCTTGTACTCCGGGTCGCGATACTTGGGCGCGACTTTGCCGGATTTACGGCGGGCGGGTTTGCGGGCGGGCGCAGGTGTTTCCGAGGCTTGGCCGCCAAAGAGTTCTTCGAGGGTGTAGCCGGCTTCGGCGGCGGCGGCCTTCAGCATCCGCCGCACCGCACTGGCCGGACGGCGGCTGGAAATGAGCTGTTTCCGCTGTTCAGCGGCAACCACCAGGGCACCCAGCTCGCGAAGGCTGAGCGATTCAATATCGATCGTCATGCGGGAAAGGTCTACTGCAGCGCGGCAGCTGTCAAGGCGCCTTGCCCGGCGCGTAGACACGGGCTTCACTGCCGGTGGGCTCCGATCGCCTGCGTCGGCCATCTCCGAGGACCTCGACGTGAGCACTTCATCGCATTCGCTCGCCTACCTGCTTGCACGCATCCTGCTGATGGCCCTGTTCCTGATCTCCGGGCTGGGCAAGCTCGGCGATCTCAGCGGTACCCAGGGCTACATGGAGGCGATGGGAGTACCCGGCATCCTGCTCTGGCCGACCATCGCGTTCGAAATCGGCAGCGGCCTGTGCATCCTGCTCGGCTTCCAGACCCGGCTGGTGGCGGTCGTGCTCGCAGGCTTCAGCCTGGTCACCGCTTTCATCTTCCACCACAACTTCGCCGACCAGACCCAGCAGATCATGTTCCTGAAGAACCTGGGCCTCGCCGGCGGCTTCCTGCTGCTGGCCTGCACCGGGGCGGGACGCTACAGCATCGATGGGCGTGAGCGGCGCGGATGAGCACGCGGCATGCCGCCATCACCCCTGGTCCACGGGCGCGACGCGCTGCAGGCGCAGGTTGCGCCATGTCGGCTGGGAGCCGCGAAAATCCACCGCTTCGCCATCGCTGGTGAACAACAATCCTGGCTCCACCTCAGCAACCAGGCGGATGCCATCGATGTACAGCCAGCCGTGTCGTTGCTCCAGCACAACGAACATCGATGGTTTGCCCCATTGGTCAACGCGATAGCGTCCCAGCCAGGGTTGCCAATGGGGCGCCTGCGGCCCGGTGGGCCCATCGATGGGATCGTTCTGGTCCAGGCCATCCTCGCCGTTGCTGCATTCCAGGTACGCCGGCAGCATGTCCGTCGCCGCATGGTAACGGTACGTTGCAACCTCTCCATCGGTGTCCACAGTGAAAAGTTGATCGCCGTCGATGGCCGCAAAGCGGGTACCCTCGGCGTGCGCCCCTCGATGCAGTTGCAGCTCCCCGTTTCCGGCAACCCCGATCTTCGCCTTGCCGCTGCGCCCGATCCAGCTTCCCGCCATCTGCTGCATCTGGTCCTGGGTCAACCTGATCGGCGCCAGGCTTGATAGGGGCACACGCGGCTGACGGGGCCCGAAACGCGCCGACAACAGCTGATCGAGCAGACGCTCGCCGATGCCGTACCCCGCAGACGTCGCGCGATTGAACATCGCGGCAAATCCAGCGTTTGCCTGCCTGCAGTAGGTGAACACGCACCCGAATCCGAAGCCCCCGCCGCGGTGGTGCAGCAGCCGCACCGGTGTACTGCCGTAGAGGCGTTCGCTGCGCATGACACCGAGCCCGTAGTCGCCGCCCAGGCCGAAACCATGCATCTCGTCCCAGAGACGGGGCTCAAGCAGTTGCTGCGCACCGGATCGGCCGCCACCGAGCAGGAAGCCAAGATACTTCGCCATGTCGGCGGCACTGGTCCACACGCCTCCCGACACCACCAGCGGCGTCACCGGCGGTACCTGCGTATGGCCTTCCTGGGTTCCCAGTGCCCGCACCTTGCTTGCCAGGTAGACCGACGCATCGGCCGTACTGTCGTGCATTCCCAGCGGCTCGAAGATCCGGCGCTGCAGCCAGGCCGGATAGCTGATGCCCGCAACCTGCTCAAGGACATGACCGGCAAGGTCGAAGCCCAGGTTGGAGTAGCGATAGCGCGTACCCACCGGAAAGCGCAGCCATGTCTGCGAGATGCTGCGGACGTGCGCATCAAAGCCCGGCGACGCCGGTTCGTAGTTGTTGCCCAGTGGCGCCTCGTGCGTGAATCCCGCGCGATTGGCAAGCAGCAGGCGCAGGCTGATGCGCCCCTGTGGAGCATGCTCGAAGCGGCTGCGCACCGTGAACGACGGCAGATAGCGGGTAATGGGCGCGTCCAGATCAAGGATGCCGTCCTGCACGGCCAACAGCACCGCCACCGCCGCGAAGTTCTTCGAGGTGGACTGGATGCTGAACATCGTGCTGGCGTCTACGGGCACGCTGCCCTGGCCTGATACGTGACCGAAGCCTTCAGTCCAGCGCACCTGCCCGCCTTCGACCAGGCAGACGGCAACGGCACCGATGCCGCTGCCGTCCATGGCCGAGCGGATCACGCCGCGTTCCGCGTCGATCAGGCTCGCAGTGGTGACGGTTGGCTGCGTCACCGCAGCAACGCCGGTGGGCATGAGCGTGGCCGCCGGAACGGCAGCGGCGTTGGCCAGGAAGGTGCGACGACTGAGCGTACCAGGCATCAGATCACTCCACTTCAGGATGCCGCCATCTTCCCGCCAGCAGAAATGGCAGGCCATGTGTCATTCGGCACAGAGTGCGGTGATCGATGAAGCTGCACCTTCGCCGGCTGCGCAGGCCTCAGCCCGGAGGGGGCGGCAAGCGGATTCCCTGCGCCAAAACAAAGGCGCGGGACTCGCTCCAATAGGCCTGTGGCGGTTCCCGCAGCTCGGGTCGCGCCCAGTAGTCGTTGCCATGCAACGCGCTCATCACATGGCACCAGCCGTCACGCGGATCGTGAACCTGAAATCGCCCGCGATGATGGCGCGGATGATACGCGTAGTGGCCAAGCGCCTCCTGGCGCGCTTCATCCGGCGAACGACCCGCCTGATGGACCAGCGTCCATGCACGCATGTGGCGTGCATGCGCAAGCGCGCCAAGGTACTCGTCCTCATCCAGCAGCGGCACCTGCTCACCGCGGGCCAGGCACAGTGCGTCCGATTCGGCTTCGTAGTCCAGCGACGGATGCGCCAGTTCCGGGTGCTGCTGCCAATACCCTTCGCCCTTCACGTGCAGCATCGCCCAGTGCCAGGGCTCGTCGTGGAAGATCAGCGCGTGTTCGTATTCGCGGCCGGGGCTCTGGTCGGGATAGCGCTTCCGTGCCTGTTCGTTCGCCTGCGCCTCGGGCACCTGGCCATAGTGGACCAGGCACCAGGCGAACAGGTGCCGGCTGTCTTCGATTTCGGTGGCGAAGTCTTCCACCGGTGTATCGGTGTTGGGCATGGTCGATCCCTGTGTGCGGATCAGATGGTACCGACGCTGCAGGGTGCGTGGGGGGCGGGGGCAATGAGATCTGCAACAAGTCGTGCGAGGTCGCGTGGGGGCCCATCACGATTCGAATCTGGAATCGACGGAGTATGGGACCTCTACAGCGCTTCCACGCGCCTCCACAGACCTTCCGGCCGTAGTCCACGCGGCTGATTCCCAGGCCCCGCGACCATCTTCGCTCATCTTTGTGCACCTCCTTCCGCTGACAAAAGGTCGCCGAGCGGTCGCCAATGGGCGCAATGAAGGGAATGCTCGGAGAGAACGGACTGGCCACCTTGCCGATCGGCAAACGGGCCTTGGATCCAGCGTCGCATGGTGTGGGCTGCCCGGATGTGCGGAAGCTCGCCGGCGGTGGGCTCAGGTTCCGCTGCAGATACACCAAGGCCAACGGTCAACGCGATCGCGTCGCGGCCGCACCACGAGGGAGGGCGCAACCTTCGCGGTGAGATCGCAACTGCGGCGGCCGCCGTCGGGCTAGCGAGAGAACAAGCCAATTGCTACCGCGGCACGGAATGGCCATTTTGCCACTCATGCGCTCGCCTTCCGAGGAAGGGTATTTGTCGCTTTACGTCCACCGATGCGTGATTGAGAACACCCAAGAGCCAAGCGTAGCCAGCTGCAACGAATTTCTGGTTGACAGTGAATTTCACCCCGCAATATGAAACCCCGGGAATCGAGAGGCAGGGGATCAGCGCCGAAATCAGTTATCACCACGGCCCGAGGTCCAGTCCATCGCAAAGCTCCGCCACGACAAGGGAAAAAGAATCAGGTGAAGATCAGTAGAAGTCTCACATATGGAATGTTCGTCATCGGCGTAGTCGCAACCATTTCCTGGTCGACCTGCAGACCATCCGATGTCACAGGAAGCAAAGGAGATGAGGTTCCTCCCAGTGAAAAAAGCACTTCGCCAACGCATGTCGCATCTGAATCAAGCATTCATCAATCCTTGCGTTCACCACACCAATCCATCGAATCAACAGTGGCTTTGGGTGGCAAGGCATTTCTGCTCAAGATCGAAACACCTCACTACGAAGGCGACGCCTCGGAATACATTGACAGGCGCATCACGGCTGCACGGGCGGGCGATGCCCAGTCGAGCTATGAGATCCATAACCGCATTGCCAGTTGCAAGCGAGCGCTTAACTCAGGTGATGCCGATGAGTACAAGGCCTACGCATCAGTGGGCCTGGGGGAGCAGTACTCAAGGAAAATCGATCAGGAGATTGACCACTGCCAAGGGCTGATAGGGCGAACGGAACTCGGAGATGAGAATTGGCTCTCTCTAGCTGCCGCCCAAGGGTCGGTCGAAGCGAGACTGATCTTCGCCAAAGACCCGAAAGCCATCATTGGAAACTTGACCGAAGCGCTCAAGGATCCGGAACGAATAACCAATTATCGAAGGGATGCGATTGATTATCTAAATGAGTCGGTTTCACAGGGAAGCGTCGACTCGATTGAAGCCCTTGCTGACATCCATGACCGAGGGATCATTGCCGATAAATCCCCTGAAAATAGCCTTGCATACTGGCTCGCATATCAGCGCGCGCACCCCAATAGCCAATCGACGGCATCCATTGCGAGACTCTCCAAACTGTTGCAGCCCAACCAGATAGAGCGATCCAACGAGATGTCTGAGGCTATATACAGATCCTGCTGCTTGTAACCCAACAGAAGTTTCCTACTCACCCAACATGGCGCACGATGAAAGCAATTATTTCGAAGAAATGGTTGATTGCAACCTCCCTGGTTGTCGCAATTGCTGCCCTTCCCGTGGCTTATGCGATTTGGCCCTTTGATCCTGCCCCCACCGTCTTTGGCCCAGTCAGCTGTGGTACGTGTCAGTTGCAGGCTCGAATTCCAGACAATGCCACGAAGGCGTTCCTGAATAGATACAGAGATGTAACAAACCAGCAGAGAAAGGGGGGATTCGAATTCTCAATTCAGGCAGGTTCCAAAGTCATCGTCTGCAACGCGACGCACTGCGCTACCTACGAGTTGACAGACAGCAATGACTGGAATGGAACCAACCAGGAGCCCATCACGCGTCCACCCTCCAGTCGCGGCGGCGCTGGCGCCGGCAGCGGAGGAGGTAGCGGTGGCACGGGCGGAGCCAATCTGGGTGGAGGCTGCCACGGCAACTGCGGAGGCAGCGGCAGCGGAAGGGTAACGGTCAAACCGATTACTCCTATTCGCCCGAGGTAGCTTTGGAAACGCAGAACAGATCAGGCAAGCGGGATCACCACGTCCCGCAAGTAGGGGGGGGGCATAGGCAATGGGTGTGCGCGCAGTGCACTACATCACCCTACCAAATGCTCGCAATCACCACTTTTGCCACTCAAGATCCCGCTGCTCGCGCCAGCCATCTGGCTCGCGTTCTAGTTCGTAGAGATCAAAGCTCGACCGACACCCATTGATGAGGAGCGCGTTCCGCTCATCCAACTGCGGTTCGACTAGCCTAGCGAAACTCCGGTCCTCGGTCACCGATACGACCAGACGATACTTTGGCCGCACCGTCCTGGTCCAAGCAAGCATCCGCTGCAAGTGACTCCAGAACGGGGCGAGCGTTGCTACCTCATGATGATCCAAGCATGAAGGTTGGGGTGCACACGCTTCCTGCCAGAATAATTGCCCTTGTCTCGAGAAGAGCACCGCCGATACTCGCCTCTCCATTCCAGCAACATGATCTACACCAGATGCCCAGTCCACCGTCCATCACCGACATCAGCTCAGATATGAAGCGGAACTGCTCATGATCCCAAGTCGCTCGAATGCTCAACTTGCGGCAACCTTACTTCGCAGTCCTATCAACGTTTTCCTCTTGCCCCCATAGCTCGCCCCTTCCAACTAAACGAACAATCTAACACTGCGCGAAATCTCCCAGATTCGCTATCAGGTGGGGGTTCCGACCCGTGCATCACAAGACGCTGTGCTAGATTCGGGACAGTGTTCCTGGCGCGAGAGGTACCTTCATGGATGCATGGCTCAACAAATGCGCTACTTCATTAAGGCGCGGAGATCGGAGTCACCTCCGGCTTGCAGCGTATCGCTGCCTCTCAATAGCCGTTTCAGCGTTGATACTGTCAGCGTGTTCGAGCGGTGCCTCACCAACCCCATCGCATAAATCTAATCAAAGACAGTCCGTCAAATCAGGGAGTGAAATTGGTATGGAGCGATTCAAGAACGACATCGAGCGCCTGTCTAGTGTACGTTTTGATGATGTCGACGCGTTAAATGAACAGCTCCACACGCATCTGGGAGAGCCGACACGCCAGGACGTGATGGACGAACGGATCGCAGAACACGGAATGTTGGGCGACCTTGAGGTCCGGAACATCAGGCTGAGAAGTGCTGCTGACGATCCTGCACTCGCGAACCTGATCTTTGAGATCGCACCACCAAGCATTGCGCTCAAGGAAATCATCTGGGAAAACTCGACCAAACATCCACCTCGGCCTGACGCGCCTGGCTCTCGCCCTTACTGGTCTGCGCAGGTGAACGATGCAAAGGTCGTGCTCGGACTCGATTCCGATAACGTGACGCTGACCTACATATCGATCAGTCAGCGCTGATCCCTGTTATTGCGAAGGAGCCGGAGCATGGAGCGTACTGAAGAATCTGGACTGCCACAGCCGCAGGAGGGAGGCCGCCCAGGAGCCACACGGCGTCCCGCATCGCCATTGGACGACCCCTCCTTGGCGCCGCTTCTAGCAAAATCCCCAACACTTCAGGCGGGCCTCACCCAGGCGAGGCGTGAAGGTATCGTTATCCAATGGGGGGCAGCCGGTGAAGGCACTTATCTTATACCCGGCGTCAAGATCGTTATTGACGAGAATGCGATTGGGCAAGGCTCAAGGATCGCAAGTTCTCTTGCTCATGAAGTTGGGCACCATCTCTTCACCGAACCCGAAAATCGAACTTCTAAGCAAGCCTATGTGAACAGCGAGCTGCGAGGAGAAGCCGCCGCGACTCTCAGCAATGTCCAGGTCCAGCGTGAGATCGTTGCAGCTGGCGGTCCAGATATTGGCGTTTCCGGCACAGGTAATCGTCCACAACAATACGGAACCATTGCGGCGGAACTCCAGGCCGGACGGATCAACCGTAACCAAGCACTTGGGCAGATCGCTGAGGTGTTCAAGACAGAGGCGCCGTCTGTTGGTCCTCATGCGACATACGAACTCTACTATGGCGACTACTACGATCGGGAAATAGCACCCACGCAACGGCGGCGTAGGCCAGATCCAGAATTTGACGCCGAGCGCATTGCGGTTGCGGGAAGAGTCGGTTCGGACAGCGACGACTCGCCCTCACGGCAGCGAGCATCCTCCTCAGCCCCTGAACTCGGCGATGCTGACCGCTCTCTCTACATGCAGATTAGGGCAGGTGTGGAACGCCTGGACGCAGAGCATGGGAAACCCTGGGACGAGTCGAGTCAGCGCATGTCTGCAAGCTTGCTGGTACTGGCGAAGGAGCAGGGCCTTTCACGGGTTGACCATGTTGTCTTGAACAACCCGACAGAGAACCTAGCTCGAGGTGAGAGGGTCTTCATAGTCGAGGGAGCAATGGACGATCCCGCCCATCGTCGAGGCCATATGAATACGATGGATGCGCTTCGCGCACCGGAGGCGGAATCGCTCCATCGCGCTGATGCGTTGAGCCAATCACAAGCAGCGAGCCTTGAACAACAACCGGCACAGCAGGCACATACGCGAGACGGGCCATCGTTCTCGAGATAAAGCCGTCACTGTGCTATCGGCGCCATTCATTCCACCGCCTTGGCCCAAAAGTGAGCGCCCACGCTGCAGCTCGGGCGCTCTCGAATCATCATGCGGTCGCCTCCAGTTCGAAGGGTTCGAAGCGGATCACGTCCTGGCCCAGCCACTCGTTAATAGCTGCCATGCGCGTCTGCAGCGGCGCCAGTTCCATCGCCGCCCACACGCCCGCCGCGTCGCGGATCGACCCAAGCCCGCCACTGTTCTGCGGCACGATACCCAGAAGCTGCGGTGGCACCCGGAGCACCGCCGACATGTCATCGCGGGTCACACTCTTGATCCCGGTGAACTCATCTCGGACCGCCACCTCACTGACCGGGATCACCTGCAAGCCGTCCTTCTTCCCATTGGGCGAGTGCACGAACAGGTTCTTGAAATTGCCCGGCCCGCGCGACTGCCGCAGCGCGTCGCGCAACGCGTCCACGTCCAAGCCCTCGGGTTGAGGGTCGGTCATGTAGAGGATGTAGCCGGCGTGCGAACCGTTGTTGTAATACTTCCGGCGGAATAGCGTGGCCGACTCGTTCAGCAGCGCGGCCTGTACGGCTGGCATCCACTCCGGCAGGCCGTAGATCTCCTGATCAGCATCTGCCTCTCGCAGCTGGAACACCTCACCGGCGGGAAACTCATGCTCTACCCGTCCGGCACGCACCGGGAAGAACTCACCGGGCTGCACGCCACGGCGCACGTACTGCGCCAGCGGCACCGCCAGACTGTGCGCGGCTCCTGACATGGGGCGGCGACGCTCGACATACCCCATGCCGAAGGTGGTGTAGTCCAGCGCCAGCTGCGAGAACGCCTCACGGCTCAGCAGCCGGTGCTGTCGGAACGTGCGCACCAGCATGTTGCGTTTGAATGTCAGGCCGCTGTGCAGGTACGGGTTGGAGCGCGTTGTGCGCGACAGCCCTTGCAGATCCACCGGTGGCTCGAAGTAGCGGCCATTGCGCCAGCATTCGAGGTAGTCGAGGAAGCCGCGTGATTCCAGCACAGGGCTGGCCTCGCCAAAGGTGAAGGCTTCGATACTCACCGGCGGCGCGGCGATGGCGCTCTGGTCGGTGTCGGTCATCAGAAAATCTCCATGGTGCCGCGCGCAGCCCGTCCGCCTTCCAGCGGCTCGCTCTGCAGCGCGTGCGTGAGTGCCCAAGCCAAGTCAGCATGGCCGGTGGTACGCGAGCGCCCGGCGGTGTAGGTCACCTGGCGCCCGCTCGGGGTGATGGTTTTCTGGATCGCCAGCAGTGACTGCGTGAGGTCGATACAGCCGGCGTCGTATTCCAGCCGTTCGTCATTGATTACGTCATAGGCTTTCAGCACCAGCCGCGCTTTCACCTCGGGCGAATAGTTGAAGACAGTCACGCCGGGGAAGAACTGGCGCACCAGCTGAGCAACGCCGGTGCCCATGCCGGTCGCATCCACGCCGATGTAGGTCACCCAATAGCGCTTGGTGATCTGCTCGATGAACGCCGCCTGGTCTTTGAACTCCATGCCCTTGAACTGGTGGCGTTCCAGCACGCGGAACTTGCCCCCAGGCACCAGCGGCGGGGCCACAACCACGATGCCCGCGCTGTCGCCGGTCTCAGCCGGGTCGTAGCCGATCCACACGGCGCGGTCGCCGTAGGGCCGGACGGCAAACGGCTTGTGGTCGTCCGCCCATTCGACCCAGCTATCGACCTGGCAGGGCTGCAGCATCGTGAGCGGGAACACACTGGCGCTGTCGTCCACGAACTCGCACATCAGCAGGTTGGCGAACTCCTCGGCGCTGTAGTCACGGCGCAGTTCCTCGATATCGAACAGGTCACAGCCACGGTCCGCCGCGTCCAGCACGGTCACGATCTGGCGCCAGATGGCGTCCTCGCAGGGCCTGCCACCCATCAGGCGCGCATGGCTCACGTCCAACACCGAGGGCAACCGTGGCGACAAGCAGGATGCGGCCGGGCACAATCGCCCACCACTACGGGCCGCTACGATCACGACTTGCCAGTCGTGAAACCACCTCGCAAGCGTTGAGTTTTCCCGCGAATTTTCCCGCCGGCACAAAAAAGGCACTTGGGCGTAAGCCTAAGTGCCTGTTTTTTTTTATGGTGGGCCCACCAGGATTCGAACCTGGAACCAAGGGATTATGAGGCCTCTATAGGGCTTCCACAACCTTCCACAGGCGTCCCGACTTTAAGCTAAGTCGTTGATTTTCTCAGGTTGTGCGACCACCTGCGCCCATCATCGTCCACCTCTTTCCATGGACAAACGGTCACCGAGCGGTCACCAATGGGCGCATCAAAGGGAATGCTTACAGCGAAGGGACTGGCCGCACTGCCGGCCGGCGAATGGGCCTCAGATCCGGCGCCGCGCGGCGCGGGCTGCCTGGACGTGCGCAAGCTGGCCGGCGGGCAGCTGCGGTTCTATTACAGGTACACGAAGTCCAACGGGCAGCGCGACCGTCTGCTGATCGGCACCGGCCTGGCGTTGACCGCGGCACGCGAAGCGGCGGCGGCGTTGTCACGGCGGTATCAGGCCGGCGAACGGGATCTGCGCGACGCGATCGCGGCCGAGGCAGCGGCAGCGGACCGCGCGAAGGCTGAGGCCCTGGCCGAATCGACACGCCGATCTGGTGCAACGCTTGGCGCTCTGATGACAGCCTACGTCCAGAGCTTGGAGGACGCTGGCAAGGTCTCTGCCGCCGCGACGCGCGCTTCCATCAAGCGCCACATCGAGGATCCGTGGCCAGCCCTCTGGGCGCGCCCGGCGTCCGAGCTTGAGCTGGATGACCTGCTTCCGATCCTGTCGCGACTGGTACGCGCCAAGAAGCTGCGCGAGGGCGGCAAGATCCGGTCGTATCTGCGGGCGGCGTATGCAGCAGCGATCGCAGCGAAGCAGGATGCGGCAGCTCCCGACGCTCTGCGCGTGCTCAACGTATCCAGAAACCCGGCGCGCGACCTGGCCACGCTCGACAGCGGGCAGCCGCGCGACCGGGTTCTGTCGGTGGCCGAGCTTCGTGCCTACTGGCGCCGGATCGAGGCGATGCCCGGGAGGGAGGGCGCTCTGGTGCGCTTCCACCTGCTGACCGGCGGGCAGCGCATTGCACAGCTGATGCGGCTGAAATGGTCTGATCACGATCACGACACGGACACCGGCACCGGATCCGTCCGCTTGCTCGACATCAAGGGGCGTCGCCGCGTGCCTCGCGTGCACCTGGTGCCACTGCTCCCGCTGATGGCTGCGGATCTCGCCGTCTTGCGCGGCGATGATGACAGTGAAGGCGGCGGCGACGGCGCCAGGCCGCACCTGTTCTCGCTCACCGCCGGAAAGGCGCCGGCCACCTATGACGAGTTCCGGGGGATCATGGATCCGGTGGTGGCTAACATGGTGGCCGCCGGCGAGCTGACATCGCCGTTCACGCCGGGCGATCTACGACGCACGGTGGAGACTCGGCTCGCTGCGCTGGGCCTGTCGGAAGAAGTTCGTGGCCACCTGCAATCCCACGGCCTGAGTGGCGTCCAGAAGCGGCATTACAACTTCTTCGAGTACGACGCGGAGAAACGCGCTGCGGTGGAGGCCCTGTACGAACTGCTTACCGGCGCCGGTGCGACGGTGGTGCCGATGCGCAAGGGCCTGAGCCGTTAGAACGGCAGGTCCTCAGGAAGATCCAGGCCTACCAGACGGCCTGCGGCGCGTTGATGACTGCTGGCCGTAGCGCGGAGACGTTGCGCGCTCTGCCGGCGGCGCGCGCGGGAGCGCCAACTTCCGGAGGTATCTCGTTCGAGGTCCGACGCCTGCTGCAGCTTGGCCGCAGCCTTGGCCTCCAATGAGGCCGGGTCCTTTTGCCAGTTCGCCATCGCTGCAGGATGCCTGCTGAGCGTCGCGCAGTTCGCGACTCCCACGGCACCTGGGCCTCTGTGCGGAACGCGTTCAGGAATCCGAGGGCGACGATCACGGCCAGCAATTAGTAATTGTACTAACATGCGCCCCGTCTCGACCCGTGAGACATGCCGCTACCAGAGTACGCCCATGCAGTCCCTTCCCCACTCCCACACGCTGGCCCGCCCAATCGGCCCGGCCATGATCGATGGCCCGGCGCAGTTCGTGCCCCTTGCCGCAGCGCGCGCTCGGCTTGGCTTCCCTTCGCCGGCCGACGACTTCATGGACGACGCGATCGACCTGCATCGCCTGCTGGTACGCAACCCAGCCGCCACGTTCCTGTACCGCGCCGATGGCTGGTCCATGAGCGGCGCCGGCGTCAGCGACGGGGACATCCTGGTGGTCGACCGGTCGGTAACCCCCCAGGCGGGGGACCTGGTCATCGCCATTTGGGACGGGAACCAACCCACCTGCAAGGTGCTGCAGCTCTTCGAACGGCACATGGAGCTGCACTCGGCCAATCCGGACTTCCCCCCCATCGTGCTGGAGCAATCCACCGAGGTGGAAGTGTTCGCTGTCGTTGGAGTCGTCCGCCAGATCAAACGCCGGAGCGGCCGTGTTCGGGCTCGTTGACGGCAACAACTTCTACGCCAGCTGCGAGCGCGTGTTCCAGCCAGGCCTTCGCGGCGTTCCGCTGGTGGTGCTGAGCAACAACGACGGCTGCGCGATCGCGCGCTCGGCCGAGGCCAAGGCGCTCGGCATCAAGATGGGCCAGCCCGCTCACGAACTGAAGCACCTGGTGCGCCGGCATGGCCTGCAGATGCGCTCGGCCAACTTCGGGCTCTATGGAGACATGAGCGCCCGGGTCGTGAGCGTTCTGCGGGAGGCCGCGCCGCGGGTGGAGGTCTACAGCATCGATGAGAGCTTCATCGACCTGGACGGAATCCGGGATCGCGAGCGGTTCGCCCGGGATCTGCGCCAACGTGTGCACCGGTGGACCGGCATACCGAATTGCATCGGCATTGGCCCCACGAAGACCTTGGCCAAGTTGGCCAACAAGGTGGCCAAGGGTGCTGACGGTGTGATCGACCTCGGCAATGCGGCCTACCGGGACACAGTGCTGCAGACATTCCCCGTCGGTGATCTATGGGGCGTCGGGCGCCGGCTGGCACCGCGGTTGGAATCGATGGGCATCAGCACCGCCGCGGCACTACGCGACGCGCCGGCGGACGACATCCTGGCCACCTTCGGCGTCACGTTGGCACGCACCCAACGTGAGCTGCAGGGACATCCGTGCATGGAACTGGAGGAAGTTGAGCCGGATCGGCAGCAGATCATGGTGAGCCGGTCCTTTGCGGATCGGGTGGAAGACCATGACGCGGTAGCTCAGGCGCTCGCTACCTTCGCCATCAGGGCCTGCGAGAAGCTACGCGCACGCGGCCTTGTCACCGCGGGGGTATGGGTGTTCGCGCATTCCGACACGTTCCGTCCGGAGCTGCGGCAGCACAACGCCACCCGGTCAGTAAGCCTACCGGCCTCGACCGCCGACACGATGGTGGTGCTGGGTGTCGTCCGCCGGCTGCTGCGCGGCCTGCTGCGGGAGGGCATCGGGTACAAGAAGGCGGGTGTGGCGCTGCTCGACCTAGCCCGGCCGGAAGAGCTGCAAGCGGATCTGTTCGGGCCCACGGTGGT
This sequence comes from Stenotrophomonas sp. T8, assembly GCF_051853085.1. NCBI lineage: Bacteria > Pseudomonadati > Pseudomonadota > Gammaproteobacteria > Lysobacterales > Lysobacteraceae > Stenotrophomonas > Stenotrophomonas sp. T8. The sequence continues at coordinate 3,537,045 of NZ_CP195329.1, forward strand.
AGGCAACGAACGGCTGATGGCCACCATGGACCGAATCAACCAGAAGTTCGGGCGGGGCACTGCGGGACTCGGTGCGTCAGGCTGGCAGGCTCGACCGGCCTGGGGCATGCGGCAGAACATGCTGTCCCCGTCCTACACAACTTCATTGGGAGCCCTTCCAAACGCCCGTTGCTAGCAACGCATTTCGTTAAGGTTGCGTATAGAATTGGCTGTAAGCACGACCGTCCGTGCATGAAAGGAGCTGCTGTGGTTGCGAATAGTGGAAGGATCCTTGTGCGGTCAATTGAGTTCAATCAACCGCCGTTTCGTAAACTGAGCAAGTTGAGAATTGATTTCGCAGAGCGCGTTACGCTTATCGCTGGCCACAACGGTATTGGCAAATCAACAATCCTGGGCCTTCTAGCAAACACGTTTGGCATCACCACAAAGGAACCACGCACTTACTTCGGCGAGAGCTTCTACACCAATATCGAGAAAATTGTATACCTATCTCTCGAAGAAGCCGTGTATGCAAAAGATAATCCAACCTCCGCGCCGATCGTAGTTTCGACCGTCGGCGAGGTAACCGTCCGAAAGCGTAGCGCCATGACGCAGCGCACAGTCTGGAATCGCGCGCGCGTTGTACCTCGCACCGTGGAGAAGGCTGCTGACGATCCGGTTGGCCAAGATGCCAAGGTGCCGCTCCCCACCATTTTCCTTGGACTGCGCCGCCTAGCTCCGATTGGTGAGGCCGACGAGAAGGACGTTGCCAGCTCTCTCCTTCAGATGGACGAAGAGGACCGCCGACTCATGGTCGATTTCGTCGGCTCGGTGATCGTCGGTGCTCGCGTCAATGATCAAATGACCCAGACAGTTATACGTGGCGCCGGGAAAACGTCAATTCAGCCGGGGTTTGACACGCATGACGCGATGGCCATATCAACAGGCCAGGATAGCCTAGGCAGTATTGCCACGGCATTCGCCTCCTTTAATCGACTGAGGCGCGAACAGGGGGCTGCATATCAGGGAGGCCTTCTAGTAATTGATGAAGTGGACGTCGGATTCCATCCGCACGCGCTTGAACGTCTCGCGGGCGCTCTCAAAAAGCATGCGAAAAAGCTCGAAGTTCAAGTGATAGCGACAACGCACTCACCGGCGCTGATCGAGTGTATCCATCCAGATGGCAAGGGCGTCGCTTTGGCCCCAGACGCGGTTGTCTATTTGCTTGACACGGCTAGGCCGCGTGTCGCGGAGGATCAGTCACTCACTGCAATCCTAGACGACATGGCACTTCGGGAAAATGTTCCCCAAACCAGCACGAAACCCAAGCTCGGCGTTTATTTCGAGGACAAAGAGGGAGTCCAGATTTTCGATGCTATCGTGACGCGCGGAAAGCGTATGAGCCTTTCGAGAAAGTATGACGTCACGGTGAAGCCGATTGCACTCGAGGTGGGCGGCTCTAACCTGCTCAAGCTTCCTGAACACGACCCAATCTTTAAGGATCGTGTGCTTGTGGTTGACGCCGACACGACAGTGCCTGCAAAGGCCAAGAAGCGTGGCAACGTGGTGAAGCTGCCGTGCCCCACAGGCGCCACTGGCACAGCGCGCTCACCGGAGAACATGATCATCCAGTTCCTAGTCGCCATGACGAAGGCAAAGGACGGGGTATACTTGGACGCGATGTTGAGCCTTAACGTCAAGAACGTCTCGACCGACAAGATTTTGAACACATTTTTCCAAGACGGCCCCAAAGTATCTACCGACCGCGAGTCGACGAAAAAATGGTGGAATAAGAATTGGCCAAAGCTGAAAGCATGGAAAGTAATTGAGGTGTGGGCTGACTGCCACCAAGCTGAGGTTAATTTGTTTTTGGATGAATTTGAAAATGCGGTAAAAGTAACCTCGACCCGCCTACGCTGATTAACGGGACCTATGTACTCCAACAAGCTGTACACGCCGCTAAGATATCCAGGAGGGAAAGCACGCTTCTCCTCCTTGATAGAGCGCATTATTCGAGATAATGACCTTCATGGAGGTCATTATTTTGAGCCATTTGCGGGCGGGGCTGGGCTTGCGCTCATACTTCTGGTTGATGATGTGGTCGAGGCGATTCACATCAATGATATCGACCCAGCGGTTGCCGCCTTTTGGAAAGCCGCAGTCAGCGATACTGACAGCCTTATCAGGATGGTTGAGATGGCCGACGTTTCAATGGATGCGTGGCACCATTGGCGTTCGGTAATGATTGGCGAGGAGGCTGGCACGGAGCTTGAGCGTGGCTTTGCGACCCTCTTCATGAACAGAACCAATCGATCTGGAATCCTGAAGGGTGGAGTCATCGGTGGGAAACAACAAGCCGGAAAATACCGGCTAGATGCGCGTTTTATGCGAGAAAAGATCTGCGAAAGACTTAAGCGCATCGGCCAGCTTTCGAGCCGCATCAACGTCTACGAAGAAGATGCACAGTCCATTCTGCATCGCAGCAAAGAATTCCTTCCAGAAAGAACGCTCATCTATCTTGACCCCCCCTACTATGTAAAGGGAGCAGGGCTGTACCGTAATTCATACAAAGACGACGATCACAAGAAGATTGCGAGCCTTCTTCTCACGAAGGATTTCCCCTTCCCTTGGATCGTGTCGTACGACAATGCGGCAGAGATTCGCGAGATGTACGGCGAAGCTAGCGGTGTATCTTATGGCTTGAATTACACAGCACAGCGGCGATACGTAGGAGACGAAGTCATGTATTTCAGTGACAGACTCTCGGTAGTACCAAATAAAATTTGAAAGCGCTGCGGATTGTGCCAGGCCGTGAGCTGCGCTCAGCTCGTGGGTTGTGTCCACATACTTGGTGCCGGGAGTGGATCGCCACAGGCCGCCTGCTCTATCACGCCGCCAGCCGGTGCTCGTAGAACGGGTGCCGCTTGTCGTCGAAGATCCTGTAGAGCGCAGCCAGGTTGGCCGGATCCGGATTGAGCCAGGCATCCACGTGCTCTGGCTTGATGTTGATGATGGTCCGGTCATGGCCGGCGGCGGCCACCTCGGGCTCGGGGTCGTCGGTGATGGCAGCGAACGACAGCAGATCCGGCTCTTTGCCGGCCGGGTCCTTCCAGTGCGACCACAGGCACGCGACCAGCATCGGCTCGCCCGTGCGCGGGGTGAACTGCACCACCTGGTTCTTCCCGTCCGGGCCTTCGACGTTCTCGTAGAACGTGTCGACCACCATCAGGCCGTGGGTGTGCCCGAACGCCGGCGCCCAGAACTTCTCCAGGCTGTCGCGACGGGCGTTGTAGGTGCCGGGGAAGCGCTGGTCGTAGTTGGCCGGCTTCCCGGCCAGGCGGCACTGGTAGCGCATCGGCTTGATGACCAGCTTCCCGCCCTCGGAGACGATCACCGGAGCGTACACGCCGGGGAAGATGCGGCTGTCGCGATCCCTCGGCTCGACGCGCTGCAGGTCCGCCAGCCGCGCCTTGGCCCGCTCGATCTTGTTGCCGGCAATCCGCACGTCCTCGCGGGCCTTCTTCGTCTCCTTCAGCTGCAGCGCCCGCTCAGCGTCGGCCAGACGCTTGCGGTTGGCGAACAGCTCCTGCTCCAAGATGGCGGCCTCGGCCCTGTTCCATTGCTCGACCTCGGCCCACACTGCCAGCTCTGCCGGGCTCGCGCCGGCCCGGAAGGCGTCATCCATGGCCTTCGGCGTCTTGGGCCGCTTCTTGCCCGGGTCGTGCGCGTAGAGCGCGGCGAACTCCTGCAGCGACAGGGTGGCGCCGGTCATCCTGACCAGCTTCTGATAGGCGGCGGTGATCTGGGCGGAATAGCACATGGCTGCCATCTCGCCGCAAGCGCCGTTGCCGCCGCGTGAGGATCAAGTCACGGGCTGCGGTGCCAGTCCATCCAGCGGCAACTCCGCCTTCTCCGGCCAGGCGAACGTCTCCGGCTGCGGCAACAGCGCGCGCACCTGCTCCCAGGTCTCGATGCCTTCCGGCGGCGCCAGCACCAGCTGCTCCAGCGCCTGGTTCACAGCATTGCGCCAGGCCACCATCGCCCGAGCCTCGGCGCGGTATCGGGCCACGCCGCTGTTGTAGTAGCTGGCGCACGACTCGATGCTGTCGTAGCCACGCTCTACCGCTTCGGCGCGCATCCACGCGAACGCCTGGTCGCGGATGTAGCGATAGTGTGCGGGCGTGTGCAGCTCGAAGCCCAGGCCGGGCGATGACGCCGGCAGCGGTGTGTTCCGTTCCAGCCATTCGGTCGGCCACAGGTAGTGCCCGCGCGGGATGAAAGCACCCGTTTCGACGCAGCGAATGACGTCCGGGTCATCGGTAAGCTGGTACATGATTAAATCTCCGCGTCTGCAGTCCAATTGAAACGCGTCAGGTATGACCCGTTTACAGTCAAACCCGAACCAAATACGCCATTCACGGCAAACCCCCTACTTGAAGCGCTGTCAAAGCTCCAAGAGGCGTTAGAGTTCCACACTGCGCCGTTCCACAAAGCCGCGCCATTACCCTGCGAGTTTGCGTCATTGCTGGTGTAGAGCAGCAACGCAGGGGTGGCGCGCATTTCGACCGGGAAATGGACTGTGCCTGTACGTACATCTGAGCCGCTCCACGCGGTCGCCCCTTGTGCTGTCGCTGCCGCAAGCGCAACGGCGGGGGTGGTGCCTACGGGGAATGACTTGCAATAGAAGCGCTGGCAGAGAGTCAATTCCAGTCCATCAGGTCGGTACTCGAAAGCGCTTGCTGAAGAACCTTCTTCGACCTGCACCTGCGTGAAATGCACATCACCAGCTTGCGCACCAAGCGATGCGTTGCGAGCGTTGAAGTTGCTTCCGCCTGTTGCCCAAAGAGTCAGAATCAGAGAACTGTTGGCACCCACAGTCTTACCGCTGATAGACGGAATCTGCACGGTATGAGTGACGGTATTGATTCCAGCTGCGAGGCTGTACTTCGCAGCACCGATCCCCGAAACCTGCGCACTTCCGCCAGCACCGAAGCTTTGACCAAATTCGATGGCAATCTGTCGGCCTGCCGCGCCACTGTTGAACACCTTCAAACTCACGGTTACCGTTCGACCCGCGAGCGTGGTCACATTCTCCATTCGTTGTTCAAGCACAACGTAATGGTTTGCAGCATCAGTCACAGCACCGTATGCGATTTTGGCAAGATAGATACATTCGGTATCGAATGCACCTGGCGTTACCGTGTTCCGTGACAAGCTCGGCGTTGCCACGCCGCCCGCGTTGAAGTACCAACGGTCGACGGAGTAGCCCGGCGCAGTGAAGTTGGTCCCGCGCTGCCACCAGCGCATCGAACCGTTGATGAGCCGGTTCTTTCCGATGAAGCGTGCACCGAGCGCAGTGTCGGCGTTCTGGCGTGCGGTCACTTCTGCAGTGATGGCCTGCGAGAGGGCGGCATCGGCATCGGCGCGCTGCTGCGTCTCCTGCTGCAAGCCCGTTTTCAGGTCGGCCACATCCTGGCCGATGTTCGATGACCCACCTTCCAGCGCGGAAAGACGCTGTTCGGCGTCCTCGAAGTTGTCGTTGCAGGTCGCAAACGCGGTGAATGCGTCGTCGCCTGGCCTGCCATCCGGCTGGATGGTCGTTTGGTTAATGAGTTTCTGCGGCATGTGTGTTCTCTGCTGTTGATCGCCCACGGCAAAGCGGGCCGGACATGCCGGCCCGCGCCTTGTGCGGTTTCAGTTCTCGACCGAGATGATCGACAGGCTCTGCGTGATGGACTGCTGCTGGAATGAGCCGGAGGTGTGCGTCACGGTCTGCTCGGTGAAGCTGGTGATCACTGCGCGGTAGGTCATAGTCTGCGCGCTGGTGCTGGTGTCGTTCACCGTGAACGATCCACCCCAGCCGGAAATCGCATTGTCCGGGCCATCCGTCTCATTGAGGATGTTCACCCCGCCGCTGGCGTTGAGGACTTGCCACAACGATTCAGCGCCCTCACCCACTCGCCGATAGATTTCCACGCGCGCCGTGTTCTGGCCCCCGCCAGCGACGAATCCGTCAGTGCCATAGGTCGTCTTCGTGCGCACATGTCGACGGGAGAAGCTGACAGTGACGCTCCGCACCCGACCGTTGGTGGCGAACGGGCCGTTGACCAGCTCCACGCCGACGGTCTGCGTGGTCGTCGTTTGGAACGCGTTGCGCAGGATGCCCGCCGACAGCTGGCCACCGAAGTAGGCACTGCCGTTGGCGTCCATCCACATCACAGCGTTGGCCTTCGACGCAGCACCCGCACCGACGTTCGGCCCGAAGTAGTCGACCAGGTTGTCGCCGGCGGCGCCGAAGTTGGTGCCGATGATGCGTTGGGCGGCCCCCTTCCAGACGCGCAGGAAGCCGTCGCGCCACTCCATGCCCTCGCTGGCCCCGGGCGAGATCACCTCGAACGTGTTGCTGGCGAAACGGGTGTTGATGACCTGGCCATTGTTGTCGATGACCATGCCACCGATCAGCGGTCCGCCGCCGCTGTTGGCGATGACGTTCAGGAACGCCCGGGCCAACACCTGGTTCAGGCCGTTCTCGTTCTGCACGACGCGGGCCTCCATGCCCTGGACCACTTCGGCGCTGGCCTTGCCGGACACCTCCGCCTTCACCGACGCAAGCTGGCCCGTGACGGCCTCGATGCCGTCCTCGGTGACGGCCACGCGGGCATCAATGCGCTCCACGTAGTCAGATGATGCCTTGCCCTCCAGCTCTGCGCCCACGTGCTCGATCTGTTCGGCTTGGCTGGCCTGCTCGGTTGCGATCAGCTTGATGGACTTCGTGGCACTGGCCTTGAAGTCGCCCAGCTCGACGTTGAGCGAATCGACGGTCTTGGCCACCGCCCGATCGCCCTGGACCATGACCGACTGCCAGGTGCGCACGCCGGCGTAGACGTTCCGGTCACCCGCGTTCCAATCGCGGTCGCCAGCGTGCTTGTACGTCATCTGCGCTTCCAGCGACGATGTGCGATCTCCGACTGCGCGCAGGCCCTCTTCGGTTTCCTCCACCCGGCCGCTGACCGCCTCGACCGCCTCGACCGACGCCACCTTGCCGTCACCGTCCGGCATACGCGCGACGATGGCATTGATGCGGCCAGCCTCGGCCGCCAGGTCTGAAGCGTTCTGGTAGGCCATGTCAATCGACGCGGCCAATGCCTCGCCCACGCCAGAGAAGTTCCCCACCAGTTGCCAATCGTCCGGGGCGGTGCCCGGCTCGGCGTCGGTGTTCTCTCGCAAGGCCCGGTACAACTTCCCGTCGTGCCGGGTGAAGTCGCCCACCGGGTAGGTCTTCCCAGCCTCCCATTCGTCGGCCTCGGTCAGATCCGCGACGATTGCCCCGATGGCATCGGCATGCGCGATCGCTGCTGCCATCGCGTCATTGGCCTTCTTCGTGGCATCGGCCGCGGCCTCGCTCGCGACACGAGCGTCCTCGTTGAATCGCTCGATCTTCTCCCGGTCAATGCGCTGCTGCGCGTCGATCAGTTCCTGAATGGTCTTGTCGATCACCTGCCCGAGGTTGGCGCCAAGCTTCTTGGTGATGACACGAGCCTCGGTGGACAACTCCCCCGACGTGTTCACACTCCGGCAGGCGAAAGTCCAGTCGCCCGACTCCGGCACAACGGCTTCAAAGGGTACTGCGTGGTAGCCGCTGCCCCCGATGGGGATCATCTGCTCCCATTCCGGTCGCAGCACCGCGCCCTGCATGTAGCGGATCTCGACGCCGGCAAAGTCCGGCGACTGGATGCTGTTGGCCAGGAATCCCCAGGTGTACATGCGCACGCCGCCGGACAGCTCGTCCACGTCGAAGAAGTCCACCAGGCGCGGCGGGACATCCGCACCGGCCGTGATGTAGGTCACCGACGCTGCAACGCCGGCCCGGCCGTCGGGGCTGAACGGTCGGACCACCACGGTGTATTGATCCGCATGGCTGATGCGCCAGGTGGCCGTGCGGGTGGTGGTCTGGGCCACCTCGGAGAGCACACCGTCGCTGCCGGCGGCCAGCACCACGATGTTGCCGACCGGGCCGCTGATCTCGAAGGTGACGGTCAGCTCGGTGAACACCGTATCGCCCTGCACCACCTGCTGCTCAGTGATGGCCAGGCCGCTGGCAATCGGGCGGCTGGTGATGGGGTTGGTATTGACCGGCGGGACGTATTCGCCGGTGAGCACGTAGTTCCAGAACTCGGGTGGTTCGGGTACCACGGACACCTTGGCGCCTTTCAGGTCGCTCTCGGGCTCGATGCCAACTACACGGACCCGGTACCCCGGCGTCTGCTTGAAGTCGTAGATCCAGATGGTGTCGTGAGCCGGGTTGTCCGGTGTGTCGCCGGGCAGCGGCGCATCGCCTGGCCAGGAACCGGTCAGGCGGATGGTGTCGCTGGTGCCGGTGAACGGCTGCACGCCGAACACGCGGTACACCCGCTCGCCGGGAATGCGCAGGCCGATCCAGGCGTTGCCGTTGGTCGGTGCCTGGACCGGCTCGTCCAGCCGCAGCGTGACAACGCCGTTGGCCGCGGTGGCCGAAACGATCCGGCCGCCGGCGCCCCACTGCGTCAGGTCGTGCTGCAGGGCCAGCAGGGACAGGCGACGATAGCTCAGGTGCTCGATGTCTGTGCTGTAGGTGATGTCCTTGTACTGGTAGAGGGACTGCGCCAGGTGGTAGCGCGCCATCCGCGCGGCGTGCGCCTCGTTGGTGATGCCCTCACCCTCCACAGTGGCGGGGTTGAGCATGGTGGTTACGCCGGGCGCGGCCACGCGCAGGGTCTTGGTCGTCCAGTCGGTGGCATCGTAGTAGCTGTACTCGATCCCGTCGGCGGCGTTGGCCAGGGTGTAGTCAACCTGGAATTGCCCCTTCTTGATAGTGGCCATGTTGACCACGCCGGACAGCGGCTGCTCCGACCCGGCCCACACCACCGACAGGCGACCGCCGGCCCAGGTGATCTGGCCGAACCCGGCCAGCGCGACGGCGTTGAGCACGTCATCGTGGTTGCGGACATCCTTGATGTAGTTCGAGTAGCCGTAGCCGTTGGCCTGGCAGAACAGCATGAAGGCCTTCAGCGCCTCGATATCGATCTGGACATCGTCCAGGCCGATGCCGGCGATCAGCTTGCCGTGCTCGTCCCTGAAGCCGCGGGCATAGGCCAGGATCAGTGCGCCCGGGTTGTTGGTTTCCTTCGTCGCCCACCCCGCCTCCGTCCAGACCGATGCCGGCTCGGCGTAGGCGACGCAGCGGATCTCGTCCGGCTGGCCGTTGAGCTGCCCGGTTGCCTTGATCCGGATGCCGATTCGGGCCAGGCCGGCGTAGTCGGCGGTGTCCTTCTGGACGCTGGTCAGGGTGGACCAGGTGAAGTCACTGGTGGCGCCGCTGCCGTCGGTGTTGTGACCGGCAATGCGGACCCGCACTTCGTACTGGCCCTCCGGTACATCCCGGGAGTAGCTGCGGCGCTGCTGCTTCTGCGACCGGCTGACGATCGAATAGGACCCGAAGAAGCTCCAGTTGGCGATGCCGACGGCGCGGTACTGGATCTCAATCGTCTCGCGGTTGTCCTTCGGCTTGCCCTTGCTGGTCGTGTCGAACAGCATGAAGTCCACGTCCACCTTCAGGCGGATCGTGTTCGGGCTGCTGGTGCGCTGCACCCACGGGCTGGGCTGGCCCTTCTCCGCCTCCAGCGCGCCGCCGTTGATCGTGTCGGCGTTGCTGTAGAGCGGGATGGCCTCGCTGGGCATCTCGGAAAAGCCGTTGTGCCACACCGTGACGCCCTCGAAAGACGACAGCAGCGCATCGCCGTTGTACAGGGCCTCCACGCGCCCGACGTTGATGCCCGCCGTCAGGGTCATGGCGAGGTACTGGTCGTCGGCCTCGTACCAGGTGTAGGGGTTGCTGGCCACGTCCGGTGCGATGCGCAATGGCCCGCCCAGCAGCAGCGGCAGGGGCTGGTACGGGCGCGGCTGATTCCGGGCCGCGCCGATGGTGTACACCGGGCTGGCATCGCTGGCGCTGGGCTTGGGCCGCTTCGGCCCCAGCACTTTCTGGATCAGCAGCGCCCCTGCGGCGTAGATCGCGCCCTGCGCCAGGCCGGCGACGGCTGCGCTGTAGCCGGCGGCCACGATGGCCGTACCGACACCCATGGTGAAGACGGTCAGGGCGATCAGCGCAACGATCATCAGCGCGGTCTTCTTGACCACGCCTCGAACCTCGATCACCGTTCCGTCCTTCGGGCGCACGCGGTCCATGACCTCATGCGGCACGACCACCCCATTGATGCGCACCTCCCACAGGTCGCTGGAGTAGTCAGGCACCACGCGTGCCAGGAAGCCGCCCAGCCGCTCCCCCTCCTGCAACTGCGCCGCCAAGGTACGCTGGCCCTCCAGCGTCACCGGGTGCGGTGTGATGATCAGCGGCGCGTCCTTGATCAGGCCCATCTGTAGTAACCCTCAATCCTCAAGCCGAACTCCGGCAGGTCACGAACGCGGTGCAGCACGCTGCAGCCGTTCTTTTCGTTGGAATGCAGCACCCACCCCTCATGGGCCAGGTGGAAGTAGACGCCGGCATGGCCGGCGCGCTTCTGCCCGTGCTCGACCATCAGCACCAGGTCACCGTCCGTTGGCACGGTCACCGCGGTCCCATACGGCCTCGACAGCTCGCCGATGGCGGCTTGGCCCACCACGCCTCTCGGGCGGCCGTTGGGGAGCTGAACGGCGCGCCCGAACAGCTGCCGTTGGACCAGCACCACGAAATCGGCGCAATCGCACGTGTGCTCGCAGTACGGCACGCCCACCAAGGCTTCTACGTCTGCCAGCCGCATCAGAAGATCCCCGGTAGCGTGAACGGGTTGGCGCGCAGGCGCACGGCCTGCTGCCGCATCAGGTAGTCGACACCGCACTGAGCGGTGGCGGTGGCGCCGGCCACCGACACGCTGGTGATCGGCAGGTAGTAATCCCGCTCGTACAGGTTGGGGTCCGCACGGTCCGACACCATCAGCCGCGCCATCATCAGCTCGTTCGGCCCCAGCGCCTCCAGGTCCTCGGAGATGCCGCGCCCGACGTTGTCCAGCACCAGCTGGGCACGCGGGGACTGACCGCGGGTGTCATCGGGCAATTTGAAGCCAAAGGGCACGCCCATGTAGGGAATGCCCTGGCTTACCCAGTCCTGGGTGTCGTTGACGATGCGCAGCGGACCCGGAAGCGACGGCGAGGTGATGGACAGGAACAGCAGCGTCCCACTGGTGTCGGTCATGCGCTGCTTACGTTCAGTGAAACTGCTCATCGCATGTACTCCACGACCACATCCATCCTGTAGTCCTCGGGCAGCTTCTCTTCGGGCACCAGGTCGCCGAGGGCACCGTTCTCGAAGCGCGCGGTGATCACTTCCCCCGTGTAGGGGTGCACAAGGGTGAACCACCCAATGCGCTTGATCTCGCCGAAGTACCAGGCATCGAAGGTGTTCACGTCCGCGATGCTGGCGAAGTAGAGCGTCATGGCCTGCTTGATCAGCACCTGGCTGTTCTCCAAGCGCTGCTTGGGCGCGCCGCGCTCCATTTCGGTCCTCAGAACTGAGGGGTCGAAGGTTCGTTTTTGCCCTTCGAACATGACACGTGCCACTGAAGGTAGTGCTGTCATCACACCGAGTCCTTTAAGCCGAATCGGCTCCCCATTGCTGCATACGTTGATCCCTGACCACTGGCGACCTGGCCACCGATGTAGCTGTCGACCTGGCCCAGCAGAACCTCAATGTCGAAACCGCCCTGACTGTTGCGAGATGCGCTGGCGGTGGTGCCCGCTGGCGCGTTCATCACGCGAACATTGATCGCGCCGGCGGCCATTCCGGAACCGACCGGAGTAGCCACAGCTCCGCCCGAGTCATAGCCCTTCAGCCCTTTGCGCATCGCCTCGACCACCTCAACGCCACCCGCGCGCGCCACATCCCTCTGCGACCAGACCACCTCGCCCTTATGGACCACCCCGGCCGGCTGATGAACACCACCGTCACCCGTGTACCCGCCGGTGAAGTAGCCGCCCCTCATGTTCTGGAACAGCTGGTTATTGATGCTGCTGGTGCCGGAGGTGACCGCCTGGTTACCCGCAGCGGTGACACCGCCACCCCAAGCACTGGCGAACATGTTCACGATTCCCATTGCCGCCTGCCGCGCGGCGATCCGCGCCAGATCGGCCAGTACCGACTTGGTGAGGTCGGAGAAGCTGAGCTTCCCGGTCGTGGTGAACTTGACCCACGCGTCTTCGAAGCCACCGATGGCGCTTCCGACCACGTCGCCCATCTGCCGAGCGGCATTGCCGGCCTCCTGCTGGTAGTTCGCCCAGGCAGCGGTGGCGCCTGCCAGCCAGCTTCCCTCTGCCTGCTGGAGCTCGTCGTACCCGTCTCGAATCATTTGCAGGCGGTCGAGCGTCTTCGACAGCAGCTGCGCTCTCTCAGACTCGAATGTTTCCTGATCGATTTGCCCCGCGTTCAACTGCAACTGCAGTTCTCGAAGCTTGTCCGCTTGGTCGGCGTAGGCGTCATTGATGCGCTGCTGAATCTCGTACTCACGATCACCCATCCCAACGCGCTGGGCCTGCGTTGAGAGCTGTCGCTGTAGTGCTTGATTGCTCGCGTCCAAGGCGTTTCCATACGCCGCGATAGCATTCAGGCGCGTTTTAACTGCGGCCGCTTCCTCAGTCGCCAGAACCTGCAGAGCGCCGGCCCCCTCGGTGCGGACCTTAGCGAGCCGTGCTTCCAGATCCCCGACCTGTCGGTTCACGCCGATGGCTTCTTTTCCCGACACCGCCTGTCGCTGGAGGAAGGCAATCTGCCGCTCCAACGATTTCGCCTGCGCGTCAGTCCCCTTCTGAACGAGCTCCCGCATTCGACCGTAATACTCGCCCGCCGTGATTTCTCGCGCCGAGTACTGAGCACGCAGCATCTGGGTAGCGGCATTGATCTGCGCCTGCTCTGCCAGCAGATCGTCTTTGTAGCCCTGCAGTCCTGCCGCCCTCGAAGCCGATCCGCCGGATGCCTTCGGCTTCTCTGCATACTTCTTCTCGATAGCGGCGACGGCTGCGGCGCGGCGTTCCTCGATGGCACGAACCTCGTCCACGAGCCCGGCCGCTTCAGCTTTACGCCGGACGACCTCGGCCTGACCGTTGATCTGGGCAATTTCCCTCTTCTTCTTCTGCTCCTTCGTGGCCTGGGCCTCGATGATCGCGTCCTGCTGCTGCACGTAGTCCGCGCTGGCGTCCTGCGCAGCCTTTACTTCTGCATCCTTTCGCTCTTTGATCAGGTCGACGGCCAACGCCTTGATCTTCTCCGACCGGTCCTTGATCGACTTCTCCATCGCAGCCAAGGCAATGGGATTCCGGGCCAACGGCAGGCCCCGCTGTGTGCCACTAGCCAGATTGTTCAGCTTCTCCAGTTCCCGCTGGTTTTCAGCCAAAAGTTGCTGCATTTGCGCTGCCGCCGGCCCGAGGCCCACGCTCGCCTGCATCGCCGACCACGCCTTCGTGGCCTCGACCCACAGGTCCTTGAATCCCCGGATCACCGGGTTCTGGCTGGCGCGGACCCGAGCGAGCGCCATGACGGTTTCATCCGCTGCTGCACGGGTGATCACAGTCACAGCGTCCTGATTCCGGCCCTGCTCCTGCAACGCCTTCACCTGCTCGTAGAGCGCCAGGGTCATGAAGTTGACCTGCTCGTTGAGCTTCTGCATTCCTTTGACCGGGTCTTCCGCCAGCTTCGCGTACAGGGCGATGGTTTCATCGAGCGCCTGCCCGCTGATTTCCTTCATCGCCACGGCCGCATTGGCCACGTCCTGAAGGTTCTGCGCGGCAATCTTCCCGTTCGATCCGACGGCCTGAGCTGCCTCGGCACCAACGCCGGCGGCAACCTGCAGCGCGTCGCTGGTCTTCTGAGCCATGGTGACGAGCGTCAGGGTCGTCGCGGCCGCCTCATTGCGCGACAGGACAAGTGCCTTCGTGTAGGCCTGGGCCTGCTGCTCGGCGTCATACCAGGCGTAGACCACCAATCCGACAGCCGCCGCGGCCACGGTATACGGATTCACCATCCCCAACAGCGCCGACGAGACCCCCTTCAATGCCGGCTCCACACCCCCGAAGCTGTCCTTGATCTGGCCACCCTGCTGCACCAGCACTGTGAAGAAGGGCATGCCGCCCTGCAGGCTGGTGAAGATGTCGGTGAACTGCGCCGGTAGCTGGCGCATCGCCTGCGCCGTCTGCCCTGCAGAGACCCCGAGCTCCGTGATGTTGTTCTTCGTCGGCAGCGGCTTGGCCGCCTCCGTGCGTACCTCGCGCAGCTGGCGAGTGAGCACGCCCAAGCCCTGCCGAATGTCGGCCAGGTCCGCGCTGATGCGGACGCGCAGATTTGCTGAAGGATCAGCCATCGTTCGATATTCCTTGTCGCTGCTGTGCCGGGGCCTAGCCGCGCAGGGCAGCCAGGTACATCTGCCAGTCGGCAGCCGGGGCGGCCATAGCCATACGCGTGGCCACGGCGAATTCCGCGATGCGGTCGCGCTCAACCTGCGCAGCTGCGGCGGTGAAGGCTCGCAGCTGCGCCAGGGTGTAGGTCATCACCTCAGCGCGGGAGTGTCCGTGGGCGATGAGGTACTGGATCAGGTCGGCGAGGCCGTACTCTCTTCCGCCGGACGCTTCGCCTGCAGCAGAAGCCGCCGCAGGCGGAGGGCAAAAAAATCCCTGTTGAGCCCGACAACCGCCTCCAGCAAGTCAGCGATCTCGTCCAGCGTTGCCCCCGCAACCCATTCTGCTTCGCGTCCGATTGCCACCCCCAAAGCCGCGGCGATCTCGTTGCTGTCCTGCTCGAGCAGGTCGAGCAGGATGGCACCGACGGCAGCACGATCGGCATCTTCGACCACGCCGGCCATCATCGCCACTCGGGCGATGATGGTGCGGCTGGCCGTAATGAACGGACCGATCTGTTCCAGGCGCAGGGGACCCACAACCACCTTCTCGCCACGTACAAGAACCGTGCGCGTCGGCGGGGCGATCACGTCATCGTCGGCCACGGCTTACTTCTCCTGCTGCCAGTAGAAGTAGGCCGACTTATCGTTGCCCGTGGCCTTCGACGAGTCCTTGAGCAGCGCGCCGGGCACGCTTCCCGCGCCGAACTCATTGCCGATCAGGCCCATGCTCTCGATGACGCCGCCGGCCACCTTGTGCGCTACCAGGCGGACCAACTTGCCGCCGCGTGCCTCGTTGGCACCGTAGAACTGCATCTCGTAGAACTTCTGCGAGGTGACCGCAGCTTCAACGTGGCCCAGGTCCGCGTTCTTGTAGGTGACCTTGATGTTCGGGGTGCCGACCGCGGACGGTGCTGCAATCGCAGATCCTACCGGGATGAACAGCATGCCGCGCTCGAAACGATAGTCCTTCCCGGCCTCGTAGGCGGTGGTTCCGGTTGCTGGCTTCACGGCGGTCACCTCCGTGGCCAGGCGCGACAGTGGCGCGAAGCTGCCCGGCACGGCCAGCACCGGCTCATCGGTGACGGTACCCGCGGCGATGCTGCTGGCCTTGCCGCGAGTTGCCCGGGCGAAGTTCTCCGGGTTGAAGTCGTGGAACGTGTAATTGAGGTTGTAGCCGGTCACGCGATCGACACGGTTGGCCGTGCCGCCGCCGGGGTTCTGGTAGTCGGCCAGCTCGATGGTATTGGTCTGCGGCGCCACGGTATAGGCTGAGATATTGCCGATCTCCAAGAACGGATCAGCGGTGTTCCACTCACGGATCAGGACGATTCCTGCGCCCAGGTAGCTGTAGTCTTCGGCCATGATGGCTCTCCAGTTGGGTTGCCGCTGTGCGGCGGGTTATTTCTTGGGGATGTGGGTCTGGTAGGTGATCAGCACGCCGACCCAGCCGGCGCTGGCCTTCTCCGGCATCAGCGGTTCCATCCCGACGTACACCGGCACCTGGATGCCGTCGGGGAAGTTGCGGGCTACGCACCGGCTATCCATGGCCGCCTCGATATCGGTCACCAGGTCGTCCAGCGCCTGCTGGTATCCCTCGGTGTCGGTGGGAACCTTGGCGATGACGCTGACGGTGGTAAGCCGGTGCGTGTTGACTTTCGAGGGGCTCTCCGCCCGCTGCTGCTTCTCGATCACGGCCGTCAGCACAGTCTGCGTGTCCTGATCACCGGGCTTCGGCTCCAGTGTCCAACCGGCACCGGCATCGGTCAGGTAGCCGTTGTCGGTGCTGATCAGCTGCAGCGTCTTGCCCATCGCCTGCAGCAGCTGCTTCCGCGGGCTGGGGGCACGATCAGACATTGGCCACCTCCCACACCGCTGTCGATTCGTCGGCGTGGATCTTCTGGACCAGTTTGAGCCGGCGGCCAGTGCCCTCAATCCGCACCACACCGCCCGCGCGAGGGCTGATTTCGGCCAACTGGAGCGTCACCCGATCAACGGTGGTCGCGATGGGCGCCACATCGTCGGGTGTGAACTGCTCCACGGCCTCGTCCAACAGCACTGTGCACGGCACCTCAACCGTGCCGCCCGGTTCTTTGTAGTGGGCAGCATCGGCGACGCCGGCTGCGCGGAAGGCATCGAACGCGACTGCGTCGAAGGCCTGCATGAAGGCTTTCTGGTTCAAGGCAGGGGCCTCGCGGTTTCCATGGCCTTTTCCAGCTCGCGCTTCAGGAAGAACGGCATCAGCCGCTTCCAGGTGTCCTCGGCCATGCCGAAGATGTCGTAGCGCGGCGTGTAGGTGGCGGTGTTGGTGAAGATGAAGATGGATCGGACACCCGATCCGCGTCCGATTCGCTCATAGATGCCCGGGCGCAGCACGCCGCGGCGCTTGGTGATCACGAAGTACTCGCCATCACGGTTGTTGCCTTTGCCCCGTCGCCGCTTCCGGCTGACACTGGTCTCGTTCTGGTACCGGTCCCGCTGGGCGCCCAGCTGCGACAGGATCTTGGTCATCTGGCCGGCCGGAACGTTGCCGTACTGGTTTGCCTGAGCGCCCCGACCCATCACCGCAAACTGCGTCGGCGACAGCAGGCCTCGGCTCTGCAGCAGCCGCTCGAAGCCCTTCCGGCGGCGCTGACCACCATCCACCTCGGCAAGCAGGTACTTCGCCGGCGGCGTGCCCTTGAAGGCCTCGTCCCGGACGTAGATTTCGGCGTACGGCTGGGCCTTGGTGGCCTTGCGGTACATCGCTGCGTTGACGGTCAGCGGCGTGGGCCGGTCAAACACCCGGGGCGCCTGGCGCTTCCAGCGCTCGCGGATCTCGTAGGCCACCTTGTTGGCAGCCTGCGATGCAGCGTAGGGCAGCTGGGACTGCTCCAGCGCGGTCAGCTGTCGCCCGAAGACGTTCTCGGGGTCGATCCCGATCCTGATCTGGGCCATACACCCTCCTGCCTGGCCCGCCGGAGCGGGCCAGGCACTGTTGGCTTACTTGGCGCCGGCCTTCAGGCGGATCACCGCGTCCGGTCGGGTGTTGATGTTGAGCGGGTTGGACTGGCTTTCCAGCTGGATGCCCTTGTTCATGCGCATCGGGGCGGTCTTGGTGTAGTACGGCAGGCCGATGCCGCGCACCGTTTCCAGGTAGTCCGCCGGCGCGAAGCGGGTCAGGAACATGTCCGGCACACCCAACGGGAACGCGATGGCCTCGCCATCGGCCAGGGCCAGATCGCCGCCGGTATTGCCCTGCAGCTCTTCGAAGGTGATATCGCCGAACACGAAGCCCTTGCGGACGTCATCGCGCAGCGCGGCACCGTCCTGCCAGCGCTCGTAGGCCTTCTGGACGTCCGGGTGGTCGGTCAGGGCATCGAAGAAGCCGGCGCTGCAGAACACATGGATGCCGGTGTACGGAACGCCACCCAGCTTGTCCTCGATTGCGCGCTTGATGGCCATGCACTTGGCGCGGACCTTGGTGGCGTCCTTGTTCAGCTCCATGCCGATGACGATCTGGCTGACACCGAATTCCTCGTAGAAGTTGATGATCACCGATCCGTCGGCATCGAGCAGCTTGCCCTGCAGCGCGCCCATACGGTGGTATTCGATGGTGAAGTCCAGGTCGCGCTTGTGCACCGCCTGCAGCGCGTTGACCACGGCGGCAACGTTGGCGCCTTCCGGGTCGGCCGGGTCATAAACGCCCAGCAGCTGGTCAGCCATGACCGTCGAGTTCTGCGGCAGGTGGGTGGTTTCCAGCAGCTTCACCTTGCCACGCTCCAGCCCCTTGGGCTGGCCGGGCGCACCGCGCGGAACGTTCGGTACCAGCACCAGCTTGGTGCCCTTGATACCCACCTTGACGATGGTGGTGCCGACCAGGCCATCTTCCTGGAACAGGCGCATGTCGGCCAGCCGCGTGGAGATGCGCGGCAGGTTGTTGATGTAGGCGTTCAGGGCGTCGAAGCTCAGCACGCCCAGAGCCAGAAGGGTCTGCAGATCCATGGTGATTTCTCTCTTGGAATGGGATACGAAAAGGCCCCGCGAAAGCGGGGCCAGGGGTCAGCGGGTGAAGAGGGAGCTGCTCGGCGGTCAGCCGCCGGCAGCGGCTGCGATGGTGATGGTGTCGCTGATGGCTTCGCCCAGGTCGGCGGCCGTCACCTTGAGGGTGTAGTCGCCCGCTGCGCTCAGCGTCGCGGCATCCCAGGTGATGACGCCGCCCACGGCTGCCTTTGCACCGCCGCCGGCCAGGTTTCCGGTGCCGCTGGCCTTGGCAAGAGTGGCGCTGACGGTGCTGCCGGTGACCAGGGCACCAAAGACGTCCTTGACGTGTACCACGATCGGGCCCAGCGCAACCCCGGCGGTGCCGGTCAGCGGTTCGGACACGAACACCAGGTGATCGGCTGCGTTCGACGCGATCGGCTGCTGGGTCCAGCGGGTGATGATTCCCGACTCGGCCAGGCTCAGCGCGGCCAGCAACTTCTGATCGTCGGTAACGCCGTCAGCCCAGACCAGCTTTTCGCCAAAGACCTCTGCATCGCGTGCGATCGCTGCGCCCTTCACCGGCAGCTCGCCAGCGTTCGCACCGGTATCCACCGGGCCGTAGAGCACCTTCACTGCATCGGCACCGTTGGCGGCCACGGTATTGTCGGCCTTGAGCAGGGTGCCGGCGGCCAGCATGCCCTGCCCGGCCGGCAGACGGATCAGTTCGCGGCTGCGCTCGCCGCCTGCTTCGGACAGCAGGAATTCGCCGGTGCGGGTGCCGGCCAGAGAGATTTCCATCGTCAGTTACCTCGGTTCTTGTAGATGTTGTTGGGGTTCAGCTGCGCCTTCATTTCGGCGGCTCGTTGATCGGCCATGGAGGCCGGGTGTGCGGTGACGACCTGAGTACTCCGGCCCTCTTCCGCCTTCATCGACAACAGCTGTGCACGCACCGTGTCGAGGTCGGTGTTCTTCTCGATGAAGCTGGCCGCGATCGTGTCATCGCCACGCAGTGCGGCCGCGCATGCATCCTGGACTGCGGTCGCGTACTCGATCGCGCTTGCCGCCTGCTCACCCTGCGGCATCGGGCGACGCAGCAATGCCACAGCGAGCGCCGGCGGTAGATCGCTGGAAGCGACCGCGGCAGCCAGCGCGGCTGCCGGGTTCTCTGAGACGGCTGCCGGCGGCGCGAGTGCGGCCTCGGGTACCAACGGCGTTGCCGCTGCCTCCGGCTCGTCGTCCGGATCCGCGCCGCCCGGCGCGGGCGGCGGTGCCGCTTCGGCCGCGCCGAGGTGCGCGATCAGGTCGTGCCAGGTGCCGAGCCGGGTAGCAAAACCCACCGCCACAGCGGCCTGGCCGCGGTAGCAGGCCGCCTCGGTGGCGCGCACCGCTTCGGCTTGCATGTCGAGGTTGCGCGCCACGGTATCGACGAACAGCGTGTACATGTCCTCCAGATCCGCCATTGCCTCTGCGTGCGCTTCCTCGCTGAGGGGGAAGTTGGGGTTGAAGTCGACCTTGCGGGCACCTGCGAAAAGCGGGGTGACCTTCAGGCCGATCTGTGCGTTGTTGCCACTCCAGTCATGGTGGAAGCGGACCACGCCTACCGACCCGACACCGCCGGTGCGGCTGATCCAGATCTCGTCGCAGGCAGAAGCGAGGGCGAAGCCGGCGGAGTACGCATGGTCATCGACCAGCGCATACACCGGCTTCCGGCCACGCGCCTCGAAGATGTGGTCGACCAGGTCAAAGCAGCCAGACGCCATGCCGCCCGGCGTGTCCAGTCGCAGGATGATGGAGGTCACCGCATCGTCGTTGAGCAGTTCATCGAAGGTGTCGCGCACCGCGGCATAGCTCACCGGACCTGGGCCGCTGGCGCCGGGCATCGGCCGGTTGACCATTGCACCGGACAGGTTGATCACACCGATCAGTTTCTGGGCGACGCCCACCGGCTGCCCGTCGGCGCCGGACACTTCGAAGCGGTCGGCCTTCAGCACGCTGTCGTCGCTGGTGACCTTCCCTTCCAGATAGCCGCCCACCAGTGCCTCGCCGATGGTCGGCTGCACCAGCAACGGCTGATTGAGGACCGCGGCCGCGAGCGAGGCCACCACAGGCGCACGGCTGCCGCGACCCAGCATTCGGGCCAAGAGGCCAGGCTTACTCGTCATCGTCATTCCCTTCATCGTTGTTGGCGCCAGGGGCGCCGGGTTTGTCGTCCTGCCGAGCACCGGAGGCGTTCGTACGCCTCGGGTCGCTGTCGTAGCGAAGCCCGGCCGCGTCTGCGCGCTCGTTGTCCAGCGCCTGCTCAGCGTCGACCTGTTCGGGATCCTCGCCAGCGCCCAGCACCACCTTGCTGCGTGATTTGAAGCCGGCCCGCACAGCCTTGAGTTCGGACGTCACGTCCTGCACCGGGTGGCTCCACGGCCAACCCTCGGGCACCCACAAGGTTTCGGTCACGTCGTCGCGAAGGGCCGCATACCGTGGCACCTTCAACAGACCAGCCAGCACCGCCTGATCAATGAAGGCGTCGCGAACCTTCTGGCAGAACATGGGGATCATGTAGAGCCACTGGTCCTGCTCGATGACACGGCGGAACTCGTTGAGGATCAGGCGCAGCGCGCGGTCGGAGACGTTGCGCAGGTCGCCGGTGAGCACCTCGTAGGGCACGTCCTGGCTGGCGCAAATCGCCAGCAGGTGACCGCGCAGGAACTCGGCATAGTCCGAGCCTGCACTTGGCGGAGCCGCAAATGTGACCTTTCGGCCGGGTGGCAACTCCTGCAGGGTGCCGGGTTCAAGGCCACCGAGGGCGGTGCCGTCCACATCCTCACCGGTGATCAGGTCTCCGATGGCATCGCCCTCTTCCCCATCCGAATTGGCATCGGTGGTGATGAAGCCTGCGAACAGGTTGGCCAGCGCCTGCCGTTCCAGCACCGCGTCATCGAGGCGGTCCAGGTTGAACATGCGCAACAGAGCCGGAGCGGAGCGTGGTACACCTCGCATTGCACCGGCGCGGCTCGGCCGGAAGAGGTGCAGCACCTGCTCCGCCGGCACACGCACCAACTCGTTGCCGTTGACGGTCTGCTGCAGATCTCCGGGATGTTCCCGGTACATCCAGTAGGCCACGCGGCGCCCGATGCGATCGACCTCAATGCCTTGTCGAATCGCGTTTCCGTTGCTGGCCACGCCGTTGTAGTGCTGCGGGCACTGCTCCGATTCGATCAGCTGCACCTGCAGCGGCACCGGCAAGCCGTCCTCGGGCCGCCGGTAGCGGAGCCGGGCGAACACCTCGCCGGCTTCGTTCCACTCGCGCCAGGACAGCGCCTGCAGGCCCTCCCAGCCCAGCACGCCGTCTGCATCAGCGTACTTGCCCCAGCGGGTCCACAGCTTGGTGAGCTTCTTCTTGTGCTCCTTCGACCCCCAAACTGGCTTTGCCTGGATGCCCGTGGCGATGCCGTTGGATACGCTCTTGTTGAGCGCACTGACCATCCACGGGTCATTGCGGGCCAGATGCCGTGCCCGGGCCAGCAATGTGGACAGGCCCGTCAATGCGGCATTGGGCCCGAGCGAGGTCGGCCGGAAAGTGCGCAGGCGTCGGCCATTGCCGGCGGCGCGGTAAGGGCCTTCGGCGATATCAGACATTTCCGGTCCCCGACTGGTAGAGGCGCACGATGCGGCGACGCCGTGGCGCGCCTGATGCTTGGCCAATCTCGTCCCGCATCTGCTTCAGCAGCCGCCGCATCGAGTCCAGGCTTTGGTAGGTCACAGTTCGGTCGGCATAGCGGACGCTCAGGACGCCCGCCGAGATAGCTGCCTCCAGCTTCGCGACCTGTTCTTTGGTAAATGCCATATCAGCGTCCCAGGTACTTGCTTCGGATGACGCGGCGGGTTCGCGTGCGCGGCGTTGGCGCCGGCGCGACGTCGTCTGCCCTCACGTCTGGGTTGTCGTCCCACGGCGCGGCCCATGCCGGCGGCGCGGTCCAGTTGATGGCCGGAACCTTCAGCCACAGCGCCATGCCTTCGGCATAGCCGCACAGGTCGAAGGCTTCGTTGCGGCGCTTGGCCAAGTTTTCCCAGCCTCGGGCCGTCCTCGATTCGGCCGTCAGCTCCGCGTAGAACGCCTCGGGTAGCCAGTCGGGAAAGTGGTAGTAGCCCGGCCCGGGCTCGGCCCGCTTGATGTTGGCGTCCACCGTGTCCTTCAGTCGGTCCACGTTGAGCAGCAGCTGCGGCACATCGCCCTTCGACCCTGATTTGCGGTCCCGGCGCTTGCTGCTGTCCGGGAAGGTCTCCCGGAACAGCCCACCCTCGCGGCGCGCGTCGCCCTTGATCAGCCTGACCCTGGCGTGCAGCTTCCTGGCCTTGAGCGAACGCCAGAACTCCAGCGCGCGCACCGAGGTGCCCGACTTGCCGCCCCAGTCGATACCCACTGCATGCACCGGCATGCTGCGGCCGGTGGCATCGTCCAGCGGGTAGCGCCGGCTGATGACCTTTTCGACCAGGCGTTCCCAGTCTTCCAGGTACTTCGGCGGGTCCAGTGGCAGGAAGCCGCCCGAACCGTCCTCCCGCTTGGAGGTGCGCAGGGTGAAGGAATCGACCACCCAGCGCTCCAGTTGCCCGGATTCTCCGATGCCAAAGCCCAGCACCAGCACGACGAACCGGTTGGCCTGGACGTCGACCTCACCGAGCAGGAAACGCACGCCCGCCGGCACAGCACCTGCAGGCCAGACCTCGGCGCGCTCCTGCATCTCGTTCGGATCACTGGCAGAGCGCGCTGCCATCGGCACGTAGTTGATCGCGCCGTCGACGTTGTGCGTGGTCTTCAGCGGCCGCTCTTCACCGGTGGTGGCGAACGTCCGCAGTGCCTGGAAGTAGCGCTCGATCAGCGATTCCCAGGACTGGTAGGCGGCTGCAACACCACCCAGCCAGTAGCTGGCGATGCGCGCTTCCGGCCTTTCACCGGTGACCGTTCCGTCGGCGTGCACGACCTGGCCCTCCGCAGCCCACACGCCGCCGCGGTTCATCCCGTCCTTCCACCGGTGCTGCAGGCCCACACCGCAGTGCGGACAGTGCAGCAGCGAGTAATGCCGCGCCATCTTCTGCACGTCGTCCAGCACGACCCGTTCGAGCAGTTCCTCCATCGGCGGTAGCGCGAAGCCGTCATAGCCTGGCGCTGCCTGAAACCGCTCGCCGCACTCCGGGCATGGCCAGTACCAGCGTCGGCGGTCGCCGCGCGCGTACAGCGCCGCGATGCCGGCCGCCGGCGGGCCTTGGTGTGGGTGCAGAGGCTTCCACGCACCGTCGGCGTAGTCGGTTGCCGGGCTCGATTCGGCCACCACCATGCCGGCGGACATGTAGGTCTGCGTGCGCTTCAGGCCAAGGCCGAAGCACTCGTCGATAGTCAGGTCGCCGGTGTAGTTGTCCACGTCCGTCATCAGGACGTCGTGGATGTCCTTGCCCGACAGCACCGACACCGACGGCCAGCCCATGCGCAACGACATTCCCGACCGGAAGAACTTCAGCAGGATGTTGTCGTCGTGAGCACGCGGGCTCAGCCTGGAGCGCAGCTCCGGGCTGGCGGCGATGCTGCGGGCGATACGGGTCTTGCTGTAGTCCTCGGCCGCATCCTTGGACATCTGCACAACCATGGCGTCGGCCGGGTTGCAGGTGATCAGGTAGGCCAAGCGCGCATCGATCAGCGAGATGGTCTTGCCAGACCGCGCCGGCCCTACGAACACCACCGCCTCGTAGTGGCGGCTACCGGTCGTGTCCAGCGGCTCGACCATGTAGGGCGTCGTGTCTGGATCCCAAGATCCGGCTGCGCCGGCGGCATTGGCCACCTGCAGCACGCGCGCTCCCTCGCTCACCCTGATGCGGCGCGGCGGCCGGATCATCTCGGCAACGCCTTGGCGCACGCTACGCGCTGTCGCGTACGTCGTCATCGGTGATGCCCTCGTACATGGATTGCCGGACGCGATCGCACTCGTCCTGCACCTTGACCACCTGCTCCGGCGTGAGCCCGGCCTTGCGCTCGAGCACGTCAGGTAGCGTGTCGAAGAACTGCACGACCTTCTTCACCAGCTCGGCGTAGTCGGCCTCGACCTCTGCGGCCGGCACCAGCTGCCCAATGGTCGACTCGACCTTCAGGCGCTCGTTCTCCGACTGGTAGTAGGCGCGGCGCTCCATCGGCGGCAGGTCGCGCGGATCGACCACGCCCTCCGCGCCGAACGCCGCGGCACCCGGGTTCACCAGCGCCGGTGCTGCATCGGCCAGGCGATAGACGTCGTGCCCAGCGCGCTTGGTCAGCGGCGGGACGCCGGCCTCCTTCAGCCGCTTGCTGGCCGTTCGGCGGTCCATTCCGAACTCATCCGCCAGCCTGGCCACGGACCAGCCCTTGGTGAATTCGTGGATGTCGGCCATGTGCTACTCGATGCGCAACCTATTCAGCTATGAAAATTGGGTTTCTCCCGGGAAAACCCGCCAAAACCGTGCCCTGTGGTGGAGCACCACAGAGGCCGAAAAACTGTCTTTGACCGGGTCCGAATTCCCCCCGGTTGGTGTGGATAAGCCCCGGGGCCCCCGCCCGCCGTGAAACGCACGCGTGAAACGGCCTCAGCCGCCGCCCGTGCCGTCCGCTGCCGGCTTCCCCTGCACCTGGTCGATGCCGTCGAGCTGCGCCTCGTACTGCAGCAGGCAACGCTTTCGGCCGTTGCTCACTTCGAACACGGCCGAAGGCGCCGCCTCCTTCACCCACTTACAGCGCTTCCGCAGCTGGGCGTCGATCGGAACGTAGGTGGCCACCGGAACCGTGATGACGGCTGCCGGCGGCGGGTTCTGCTTGGTCGGTGCGGCTTGGCATGCCGCCAGCAGCGCAGCGGTAGTAACCACGAGGACGCGCATGTCAGTACCCCTTCAGTGCCGGGCAGGCGGAATCGAGCAGCTCCAGTGCTGCCTTGCAGGTGTCGGGCCGTTGCTCATATCGACTGCGCCAGGTGGATGCCTCCTTCTCGGAAGCTTCGACCTTTCCCGCCAAGGCCCGCAATGCCTCAGCACTCTCGTCCCGGAGGGCTTGCAGCTTCTCGGCTTCCGCCCTCAATGCGGCGGCGACCTCGGCCAGACGCTGATCGCGGCTGTCCACGTCGGCCTGCAGTCGGGCGGCATCAGCCTGCCAGTCGGCCCGGACCTTGATTACCTGGGCGCTCAGGTCGCGGATCTTCTGCTCCTTCTCGTAGGCAGTCAGGCCGGAGACCATGCAGCCGAAGGCCAGCACCGCACACACCACCTTGATCTTGCTACCGGGCTTGCTCAGCCACTGCAGCGCATCGGCAGCGGCGCCAACGATCAGCGTCCACAGCGCGCGAAAGAATCGAATCAGTACGCTCATGGCTTATCGCCTCCGATGGCGCCGGTGGCTCGCTCCACCATGCGCACGTAGCCGGGCAGCAGCCGGCGGATCAGCACACCCGAAATGCCTGCCATCGGCAGCTGCGGGGCGCCGGCAAGCTTTGGCCAGATCCAAGCGGCGATGGCCACCACCCATGCAGCAAGAACTGCGTAAGCCGCGACGGCTACGGCCAGTGCAGCCCAGCGGGCGGCGGTCTGCAGCAGCCGGTGCCTGCGGAGCCTATTGGCGTCTGCCGCCACTCGCCCAGCATCCTTGTCCGGAAGGATCAGCACGCCGATCAACGCGCCCGCCAAGGCGAGCAGAAGTACAGACTGTGGAACGCCGAGGATGATCCTCTCGGCCTCGCGCAGCGCATCAGCGGTTGCCGGCGCCACCACCGCAGCGGTGAACGTCGCGACGATTGTCTTGAAGGTGCTCACGGGCTCAGTCACGGCGCCACCGTCCCGCCGGCCTTGCGGTACACGGCCAACAGGTCGGCAAGCTTCTGTTCGTGCTGGCCGTAGCCCGCGCCAGGCAGGCTCGCCCAGGTCTTGCGGACGGCCGTGATGGCTTCCTCGATCTTCCCCGCTTGGATCAGGGGCAGCGCGCGGCGCTCCCGGATCTGCTGCAGCGCAATCAGGTCCTGGCTCAAAGGCGAGAAGTCCTTCAGGCCGAGCGTCTTCTTGTAGGCGTCGTAGTAGCGGCGCAGCAGCTGGTAGCGGCCTGCCGCGGTGGACTGGATCTTGAGCTTCGGAAGGTCCACCAGCACGCGTGGATGGTCGGCGTAGCTCTTGAACAACTGCCCGCCAACGATCACGTCATAGCCGCGGTCCTTGGTGGCCTGCTTGCCGTTGTCCGTACCTTCGGACCAGGCCAGCATGTCGAGGAAGGCCACGACGTTCACGCCGCCAGCCTGTTGGGGAGTGATCTGCGTCATCTCGGTTCCTGCGGAGGTTCAGCCCCGCCGCGCTGAGCGGGGCATGGATACCCGGCCGAACCCAATGCCCGGCTAGGTGGTGTAGATCAGCTCGCTCCGAGCAACGCCTTGGCCACCGCCCACGGTGTAGCGGATGGACACGCTGACCCGACTGAAGCGATCGAACAGCGCGCGCATGGCGGGGTGGTCGTTGATAGTCAGGATTGCCCGGCCTTTGAGCTGGCCCATGGTTTCAGCCAGCAGCTCGTACTGCTCCATGCCGAACTCGCTTCCATAGCCCGTGGTCTCCCAGTACGGAGGATCGAGCAGGAACAACGTTTCGGGCCGATCGTACTTCTCGATGCAGCGCTGCCAGGTCAATTGTTCGATCACCACGCCTTGCAGTCGGAGGTGGGCATCACTCAGATCCTGTTCCAGCCGGAGCAGGTTGATGCGTTTTGCCGCTGTCGGGCCAACGCCCAGCGACTGCCCGTCCACCTTTCCACCGAAGCTCAGCTTCTGCAGGTAATAGAACCGCGCGGCGCGCTGGATTTCAGTCAGCGTTTCGACGTGCTGCAGCTGAGCCCACCGGTACATTTCCCGGCTGGTCAGCGACCACCGGAAGTGCCGAACGAACTCGTCCAGGTGGTTGGCAACCACTCGGTACAGCCTCACCAGCTCTCCGTGCGTGTCGTTCAGAACTTCAATCTTGGCCGGTGCACGCTCGAACAGCATGGCGGCGCTGCCAGCAAAGGCTTCGACGTAGCAGGTATGGGGCCGCTCGTTGATCAGGGGCAGCAGGTGCTTCGCCAGGCGTGTCTTACCGCCCGGCCAGGGGAACAATGTCTTTGTCTTCAAGTCTCAACCTGTGCGACATTCGTTAAGCAAACTGCGCGCGCTCTCCGGAGAGCGGCAGGGCTTAGGCCAATGGCACGCGGCTGAAACGCGTGTACTGCGGCGGCGCCCCGGTGCTGGCAGGCATCGGGGCGTCGCTCTGTTTGATGATCGGGCTTCGCGCCCAACAACGACGAACCGCAGGCCTGGACCTCCCGAGTCCAGGCCTGCGGCCGCCACAACCTTCTAGATTCCTGCCGCAGCCCTTACAGCTGTCGCTCGTCGGCGCTTCTCGCGATATGCGTTCTTCCGATGAGCCTCGATGAGACGCTTCATGGCAAATACCTTCTGAAGGTCCACATCCTCAAGCGCCCAGTCCTTGACTCTGGACATATGGGCCTCGATGGCGACGTTCAGTGCCTGCTTGTGCGCCACATTGGCCCAATCGAATCGGAACCACTCACCATTGGAGCCGAACGGCGCCAGTTCAACGTGAAGTTCCTTCTCAATCAATCTGGCCTGTGCCCTACTCATGCACTTGACCATGCCCGCCCTGACCAAAGGGATTGGACATCCCGTCTGGATCGCTCCAATTCGCGAGTAAGGATCGTCACTTACTCCGATCTTCACGTACATGGGGCCTTGCGCGTCGCGAGCCATCAACACGTATACGTAGCATCGACCGAGGGCCCAGCGCCCATTGCAGTCGTACACCCCGTTATGCACTTTGTCGCCCATGGTCCCAATTGGACACGAACTGTGGTTCCCGCTGCAACTGCGGTAAGGTTCCTTACCGCATTCGCGCGAATGCGGTAAGTTTCGCGGCGACTGCGGTAATGTTCCTTAGCGTTTCTTCATTATTCCCCCCTGACCCTCGAGATAGCCCATGAGCCACATCATTTTCATTAACAACAATGTCCGTCAGGTAGCAATCGTGGCGGAGACAATCACCAGCGTCAGCCTCGAAAGCAGCGGCGTAACCGTTCACCTGATTGGGGGCAACTCGTTCAACTTCCGCACCCACGGGGGGGCTGGGCCCAATCTCTACAAATTCATCCTTGACGAAATGGCAAGCGCTGGAGCCAGTTCTGGTGGGACGCACAAGACGACGTAACGGCTCGAGGCCGTGCCCTGCACTCGCTAGTGGCCAAACAGCCGTCCCTTGAACTCCTGACGGCCATCTTCGAGCGCCTGCCGCAGCGAGGCTGCGGCAATGGCATAGACCCGAAGATAGTTTCCTTTTCTCATCTTGGCCGCTCTAGCAGCTTCCTGCGCTGCGACTTTCCGTTCTGGCCACACCAGATCGTTCACCGCATCCTGCAGCACCAGGCGCATACGCCATCGGTCCGCAGGTTCGTCCATTCGAAGGGCCGGCTCTGCCCCATGTCGACGCTCCCACTGTAACTGCCGCATTACTTGCCTGGTCAACGACCGGCCCAGCGACGCCAGAGATACCCCGTGCCCCCGCAGCGCTACAGCTATGACGGCTTGCTTGGCGACCGAATCCCGCATCAGTCCGACGGCACCGGAAACGTCGGCGGACGTCAGCGGCTGCGTCGTTGACCGGCCATTCGATGGCTCCCGGAAACCTCCGCCGACCAGCATGCGGGCGATCAGCTCGAGCGGATCGCGCTGCAGGGTTGGTTCCGGCATCGGCATTCTGCCGCGCACCAGACCCACAGCCGGCGGCGCCGGAGGCACGTGGGGTTTGTGTACCCACGCCTTGGCCGCCTGAGCTTCCGCATCTGCGCCGACGCACAGCTCACTCCGGGCGCTGCACCGCGCGCACACGACCTGCGCGGTGCGCCGGCTGCTGGAGCTGCCCCTCGCGCGCATGCGCACCTCGTCGCTTCCGCAGTTGCCACACGGCACCAGGGCCGCCGCAGGCGAGGCTACAGCCGGCATCAGGCCACCTCGTTGCTGACCCAGCGGGACCGGCCGTCCTGCCAGACGTCCCACAAGCTGCCGTCGACCTGGCACCTGATAGGGCCTTCCCTGCCCTCCAGGTACAGGTGGTGGGTTGCCTCATCCAGGCTCGGGAATTTCGGGATCATCGGGAGGTCTCCATGGTTGTCACGTTCGTTGTTTCCAGGGCCACGCCCTGGTGTTGAAGGAACTGCTGGGCCAGCGCGCGCAACTGGTTCTCGCCTACGTCCAGACGCTCCACCAGGTGTTCCCCCGGGCTGCGGACGCCTTCGATCTGTTCCCGCTTCACCCCGAGCACGTCCGACACGATCGGGTCGCTGCCGCTGTCGGAGAGCAGGAAGTACGCCATGACCGGCTCGGTCTGCCCGTCGCGGTGGACGCGGCCGATGCACTGCTCGTGGACACCTGGCGACCAGTCCAGTTCGCCGAACACCACGGTGCTGCACACGTGCTGCAGCCCGTCGATGCCCGCACCAGAGCGGAGGCTGATCAGCATCACCTGGCTATCGCCCCTGATGAATGCGTCCTTCGCCGCCTGCTTCTGGCTCGGCGACTCGCTGCCGGTGTACATGACGGGGTTGTACGCAGCGAGCTTCTCCTGCCAGATGCTGTAAACCTCGCGGTGCCATCCGAACAGCAGCACCTTCTGGCCGCTCTCCAGCAGCAGCCTGACGAACTCGGCCACGTAGGGGGCCTTGGCCACGCCGGTCGCCTGCCGCAGCAGGCGGTCGAACTCGCCGGCTGCCTGCATCTTCTCGCCGCGGTACTGCTCGTTGGCCCGCAGGATGATCCGCGCCAATGCCGCGGCGTCGCCGGTGATTGCGTCCAGTGCTTTGGTGTCGGATTCCACCTCGTGCGGAATCTTCGACAGCGCCGGCAGCTCGCGACCCACTTCCTTGCGGGTGCGGCGCAGCATGATCCCCTGGCGACGCAGGTACTGGCCGAACTGCTCTGCGTCCTGCAGCTTGGCCTTCTCCCCGGGTGCGGAGATGCACCATTCCCGCAGGAACTCGTCATAGGTGCCCAGGCAGCCCGGCAGCAGCGGGTCGACCACATGGAAGAACTCGCAGCCGTAGTTGTAGATGGGGGTAGCGGTAAGGCCCATGCGGAGCCGCGCACGGCTGGCCAGATGGCGGCAAGCGCTGTGGATGCTGCTGTCCGGGCTGCGCAGCTGCTGGCATTCCTCGAACACCACGTACTGCGCGATCTCCCCCAGCGTCTCGGCCCAGCCCCGGAGCTTGTGGTAGCTGACCAAGATCACGTCCGGCAGCGTGTCCCACAGGTCCTTGATCCTCTGCTTCGGCTGGCGCACGAGCGGGTAAGGCGCGCTCTTCCTGATGTGATGCACGCGCAGCTGCGGTGCAAATTCGGCCAGCTTCTCCGGCCAGTGGTTCGGCAGCGCCGCTGGGTACACCACCACGGCCGGCAGGTTGCCCGGCGCGGCCATCGGGCAGATGCCGGTGACTGTCTTGCCGAGGCCAAGATCGTCGGCCAGCAGCAGACCGCCGCGGATGGACAGCTGCGCCCCCGCCACCCGCTGGTACTCCCGCGGCGGCTTGGCCAAGGTGAACTCTGGAATCTGAACGCGACCGGCCAGCAATTCGCCCAGGCTGCGCTCCATGTCCACGTGCTCGTCCGCCAGCTGCTGCAGCGCGCGCTGCGTGTCGGCATCCATCGCCAGCGGATAGCGCTGGGTGAACCACTGCAGCTCCCGGCTGTTCTCTGGCGTGGCAGACAGATCGATGTGCTCTGCGGCGTGCTGGCGCACCCGGGGAAATACGCGCTTCATGCGCGCGCGGACCTGCGGCTCGCAGATCACCCGCCAGG
The DNA here is from genome assembly GCF_051853085.1 of Stenotrophomonas sp. T8. NCBI lineage: Bacteria > Pseudomonadati > Pseudomonadota > Gammaproteobacteria > Lysobacterales > Lysobacteraceae > Stenotrophomonas > Stenotrophomonas sp. T8. Next base: position 3,568,276 of record NZ_CP195329.1, read on the forward strand.
TACTGCCGGCGGCGCTGTACAGAAGGGTTCCATAGGTCGTCTGCATTACAGTGCCTGCCTCTTCAGGCGAATGATGTTGAAGGGTTTCCCCTGCCAGGCCGGCCGGGCCACGAGCGGGCGTTCACCCCAGCGCTCGGTAGTGGCGAGCAGCACACCGCGCACCTGCGGCAGGCTGATGTAGCGCCCAACCTGCCGCAGGGCGTCGGCGAGCGAACCCGCTACCTTCACCTCGATCACCAGGCCGTCGAGCCAGAAGTCTGCGCGGTTGCTGGCATCGAGCCGGTACTCGCGAACGTGGGCATGGCCGGCCTGGTCAAGGACGGTCGACAGAGCCTGGTGCAGCTGCACCTCAGAGCCGTAGCGATACCCGAAGCCCGCCAGCAGCCGACCAATACCCTTCAGCTGCAGCTGCTCTTCCATGGCGGTACCCGGCTTGACCGGCGTCACCTCCCGGCGCATGACGACTTCCCCGGCCATCAGCTCACCTCCGGCCGCTGCGCGGCCTCAGTTGCTTGGCGAATGTCTCTGCGTGCCGCTTGGGCCAGACTGGCAAGGCGAGCCGCGCGGGTGAAGGCCTCGGCCATAATCTGTTGGGCCTCGTCCTTCAGGCTCCACACGACAAGGCATTCCGGATCATTGCTGCGCACGTCTCGATCCATTGCCGCAACTTCGGCCAGGGCATGCACTGCGCGGTCCGCAAGGCTCGGATGGTCAGCCATGGACCACCTCCGCAGCCAGCTGCAAACCGGTGGCCGCGTCGGCCTGCGCCCAGCTCATCTGCCCCCGGTCGATGCTCTCGGCCAGCCGCGACAGGCCCTTCGCGGTCACCAGCACCTGCTCGTGTACGCGCTCCTGCTCACCGTCGGTGCGCTGTATGCACGCCTTGTGCACCAGCACGCCCTGCTGCAGCCGGTTCTGGTACGCCAGCCAGTTCTTGCTGCCCGCGCGGCGGTAGATCCAGCCGTGCTCGGACAGCCAGGCGAACAGCTGGCGCGGCTGGACCTGCAGCATCTTGGCGGCGGTGCTGATGTTGAAGGCACCGTCAGCCTGGGTCAGTCGCAGCAGCGCGCGGACCTGCGGTTCCTGGTACTGCACGCGCGCCTCAAGGATCTCGGCCTTCTCGCTGTAAGACAGCAGCAGCGCGCGCAGCGTCGCCGGATCGGTCAGCGCCTGCATCGGGTCAGGCGCCGCCGCCCCGGCCGTGAGCGCGTCATAGGCGCGGATCACCTGCAGGCTGAAGCTGGGGCTGATCCACATGGCGTAGGCATAGACCAGTTCGCGCACCACGTAGCTGCCGCCGTAGCGGCCTGCCACCGAGTGCACCGGGTAAATCCGGGAATCACCGGAGTTGACCAGCTCGGCCACCAGTTCCTCGGTCTGCTTCAGGCGCTGCCAGTCGCTGGGCTGGTGGCGCTTCGCACCACCGGATGCCTGGTGCAGGTCGTTCAGGCAGAACCTGCCCACGTCGTCGCGGCGCACAGTGACCCCGCCAATCATCATTGCGTTCAAGAGAACACCTCCGTTTTCCAGCCGCCGCCTGGGGCGCGCTGGACTGCCAGGAATCGAAACGGGTACATCTCGGCGGCCACCTTCACCTTCACGCGGGCGTCTTCCTCCCAGTAGCCCTTCACCTCGTGGGCCTCCAGGTCACCAGCGGCCGTCATCACGAAGAAGTCGATGGTGAGGTGGGTCTTTTCGGCCAACTTCAGCTTCACGGACTCAAACCGGAACCATGCGATCTCGCCGGCGGCCAGCTGCAGCGCCAGATGCGCGGCATAGGCTTCTTCGGTCTTGTTCATCTCCCCGGGCACGTGCCGCGGCCTGCCGCGTGCGACCTTGCCGGCGGCGTTTCCGCTGCCAGAGGGCTGACCAGCAGACGGCGGACGGTAGGCGCGCGGCGCGGCCGGTGCTGGCCCGGCTGCCGGCGCACTGGCCTGCACGAGGCGGCGCATGCCTTCCGGCATGTCCTGCACGGTTGCGTAGCGCAGGGAGCGGCTGGATGTCTTCTTCGGCGGCATCAGGCAGATGCCTCCATAGCGCTCCACACTCGCATTGCGCGCTGCCGGAATGCGTCGAACTCCTGCCGGGCGCGTTGCTGCGCGGCCTGGTGCTCGCGGTCCATCTGCTCGAGCATGCAGTCGAATTCGACGTTAAGCAGTGCCATCAGCTGTTCCATGGACAACCCGCCGCGCGTGCGCTGCCCCGATGGTGGCGCGAGCATTGGCATGGCCAGCTGCTGCTGACCCGAGGGCGGCACCGGCGCACGCTCCACGCGGCCGGCCTCGGTCGCAGCCCACGTCGCCACCGGCCGCCCATCGCGGCCGCTGTCGCGGTTCTCGCACCTGCGCACCAGGCCATCACCGTCCAGCTCTCGCAGTAGGCCAGCCACGGCGGCCGTGCTCAGCAGCATCACCTCGCGCGGCGCGCCTGACTCGAGCGCGGCGTTGCCCATCAGTTCCAGCGCCTCCGCTGCAGTGCTCTCGCCGTGGATGCCCAAGCAGAACAGCAGCAGCTGCCGCTGGTAGGCGCGGATTTCAGCCGGCTCCATGCGTGCCTCCGAAACCCAGATCCGCCGCCGCCTGCGCCATGGCGCTGCGCGCGGCGTCGCGGTTGCGCACCACGTGCAGCTCTGGCTTGGGTGCAGGCAATGCAGCCATCGCCTCGGGCACGGCGCCGCCGTCCATGACGTGCTTCACCGCCCTCTCGTAGGCGTTGGCCAACATGCGCTGCTGCTGCGCGCCGCTCTCGGCCGTGGCGTAGGCATGCAGGTCCAGATTCGATCGCACCAGCACGGTGAACCCGCTATGAGCCTGGCCGGGTCGCATCTGGCCATCAACCTCTGCCAACGACGGCACGCCCAGGCACATGGCCCGGAATTGCCCGGGATTCGGTGGCCACTGCAGCGCACTGCGCAGGCAGTTACCCATACCGTCAGCGACCCGTCGTGGGGTGATGCCAACCAGCACCTGGAGCCACAGTTCACCGGCGGTGGTCAGGCTGCCCGCGTTGTTCACTGGGGCTGAGCCGTTCTCACGCACCCACTTCCCCGGAAACATGCCGGCCATCCGTTCCCACACCGTCCACAGCATGCTCACCGCGCGCTGGTCCGGCTCAGTGGTGGACGGGCTCGAACTCGACGTCGATGACGTCGCCGCCCGTTCCGCCAAAGCCGCCAACTCCCGCGCGCTGCTCGAATTGTCGCCGCTGCTCTGTGACCTGATCGGCAGAACCTGGCTGATGGCTTGCATTGGTGCCTCCGGTGGTATTGGGGATTGCGGGCATTGCGCCTGCCGCATGGCGATTGCGGGCGGTCTTGATTGCCCAAGGGAACGGGTTCGTGACCGGTGGCGATCGCGCCAGCCCTTCAGCGACCGTGTGCCCCAGCGTCTCGGGCGTCACGCCCTCCTTCAGGGCGGCCAGCAAGTCGGGGTGGCTCGGGTTGGTGGAATGGCAACCGGCCTTGCGCATCAGCAAGCACGCACGCCCCGCGTCGGTCACGCCTCCCAGAGATCCATGAGTGAGATGTGATGTATCTGGAGTAGTAATGGGGTCTGGGGTCTGGGTACCCGTGTTCACACCTGTGTTCACACCACATGTCACACGTGACTCTGCGTGACATGTCACGCGTGACAACTGATCAAATGTCACGCGCTCGTCGCCCGTGACATGCGTGACATGGAGCGCCTTCAGCTGTGCCATCGTGACCATTCCTCCCGGCACGACGCCGACGGCGCGCAGGTCTTCGAACAGCATGGTCCTGCGTGCTCGGGTGCGTGCCTGGCGCTCGGTTTCATTGCTCTTTCTGGCATCGCGGCGGCCTTGGCCCTCGGCAATACGGCCTTGCGCCTTGGCGATTTGTTCATCGCAGCGCTTGCTGTGCCGCAATCCGTCTTCTGCCACGGGGAAGTAGCGCTCAGCGACCTTCTTGACCGCAGCCTTGTCCGCCGCAGTGATTGCGCCGGCGATGATGTACAGCTCGGGCAGGCTCTCTGGCAGCGCCTGCTCTTCCGAGTAGTACGCCAGCATCAGCTTGAAATAGACGCCGTGGTCGGTCAGGGACAGTCGGGTCGTGTCCTTGAGGTAGTCGCCCGGATACATCTCGAAGTAGATCATCAGGGTTCCCCGGCACCGTGCTTGCCGCGTGCCGCAGCACCGGGGCTGCCAATCCTGGTCAGCTCATGCTCGTTGGGAGGCAGCGTCTCCAGCCGGTATGTCTCACCCAGGCTGTTGCGCCAGCGGTACGCTGTGGCGCGGCTCACGCCGAAGTGCCGGACAATGGCCTCAACGGTTGGGAAATCGCTGAGCTCGACTGCCCAGCGCATGAACTCCATGACGATCCTGGTGGTGTTGTAGCCGGCAAGGGCGTGCTGCGGCGCGCTGCGGCGCTGCTTCTTTTCAGACATCGCGGCGGCTACCGGAGCTACGGTCGGCTCTCGCTCAACCGGAGCGGTGCGGAGCGCAGGGCCACAGCGCAGACCGAGGGTCGGACTGATGTTCATCCCGTCGCCCCCGCACGACCCGATACGGGAACCTCACGCCCCATCGCGGTGCTCAGCTGCCGCTGGCCGGGAAGTCGCCGCCTGGCGGCCGCCGGATCGTTGAGGTCCTGCAGCGCGAGCTGCCAGCGATATGCCGTCGCGCGCGAAAGGCCGAATCGCTTCTGAAGTGCATCAACGCGCACCGGCTGCGGCTGCTCTTTTGCCCAGAGGACTACATCCACCATGGGCAGAAGCGGCACCACACTCTCAGGGATGCGACGGCCGGCACTGTCGAATTCGCTGACCACGGCGATTGCCCAGCTCACCATTGCACCGCCGCTCATCGCTGCGCACCCTGCACCGCTCGCGGCGCCAGATCCTGCAGGTGACCCGACACGTAGCGCTTGGCCGTAACCAGTTCCGCCTCGAGCTGACCGATCTCGTCCAGCGCGCGGCGCAGCTCAGGTATGTCCTTCGGGCAGATGCGGCCGTCGGCCAGGACGTTGGTGATCGCTTCGAGCGTGTGGCCGAACTCCACCGACAGGCGGGCCACAGCCAGCACGCCGGCATGCGGCTCCATCATCGGAATACGGGCACCGAGAAAGCCATAGCGCTGGGCCAGTTCGCGCGAGCAGGCGTCGCGCCAGTGCGGCGGCAGCGCACGAACCCACGACTCTTCCAGGTCAACAGGCATCTTGACCGTGCCGTTGCGGATGCGGGCAATGAGCTGGCCGTTGGACTTCAGCGCTTTTTCGGTGCTGTCGGCGTCTACACCGACATGGAAGTGCAGAATGCGCTCGGCTGGCGCTACGTCCGCCATGTACTGCTCGGCGATCGCCTGGGCAAGGCTGCTGTCGGTGTGGCCGCTGTTGCGGATGGCGTCGGTCGTGTGCCGGAACACCACCGCAGAGCGCGGCTCGTGGTACTGAGGATCAGGCTTCATTTACGCACCTCGGGAGGCGATGCAAAGTGGTCGCCATGGACAGGACGACCGGAATTCAAAGGCTTGGAGCCGCCCTCCTTGCGCTAGGCTGGATGTGCTACCAACACAGCCCGCAAGGAGGGCGACATGGACGGAGTGAAATTCACCGCAGAACAGCAACTGATCTTTCGTTTGATCGGCGAAGTGGAACTGCTCAAGGGCTGCGTTCTGGACCTGATGGCTTCGCGACGCGACCCCGCAGGTGCCGTAGCCTCCATCGAAAGCGCCAACCGGAACGCAATGGCAGTCATCAACGAGATGCTCTCGAACGATCCACCACCTCGGATGGTCTGCCTTGGGCATGCAGATTCATTGGCCCGGACATGGTCGGAGGCACTGCAGGCGCCCTAAGTCCCGCGCAAATGAACTGCCCGCTCGGAAGCTGGACAAGGCCAAGCGTTGGAACTGATAACGCCTGTAGGCCGGCCAGCTTCCGGGCGAGTGCATTCCATTGCGCAAATGCGCTGATACGGCGATGGATCGCCAGGCGTCGCTTCAGGGCGCTCATCTCAGGCGACCTCCACTGGCACGATCCGGTCAGCGTCGGGGTCGCCTTCCGCAGGTCGCTCAAGCGCCTGGAAATGGGCTGGCATCAGCACAAAGCGCAGCTTCAGCGCCCAGAGGTCGTCGATCTGCCCCTCGGGCCACTGATAGACAGCCGACGGCGTGATTCCGAGAGCGCGTGCGAGCGCGGCTGCATTGCCCTCGTAAGCGGCAATGGCTTCTTCCTTGGTGATCCGAGGCATGTTCATGCCACCTATATAAGCACGCTTCCATTACACATGCAAGCACGCTTACTTAACGGACTAATAAGCTCGCTAACATGACTACTGCCCTCGCCACCCGCTTGAAGCGCGCACGATCAGAGTGCGGCATCACCGAACCTGCTGACGCGGCACGCCGTGCTGGCATCACGCCATCGGCGCTGTATCAATTGGAGGACGGCAAGACCAAGTCGCTAAGTGGAGAGACGGCAGTCAAGCTCGCCCGCGTCTACCGACCATTTCGAGTGGAATGGTTGATCACTGGCGAGCTGCCCGAGCGATGGGATGAGTCTCATGGCACTTTGATATCAACCAGTGAGACGCTCGCTGGATATGTTCGCTTCCGAGTTATGGAAGGCGAAGCATCAGGGGGCTTTGGCGCAATGAATCAGGATTTCCCAGATGTGGTCAGGGAGCTCGACATCGCAGAGTGGCAGGTGCGCCAGCAGCTTGGGTTCGTACCAGAAGCTGACCGTGTTCGACTCGTCACCGTGCGGGGCGATTCGATGTATCCCGACATCAAGAACGGTGACGTCGTTTTTGTTGACGTGGCCAAGGACTACTTCGACGGGGACGGCCTGTATCTGATCAACCTACATGGCCTGACATACGTGAAGCGCCTGCAGCTACTGCGGGACGGGCTGCATGTGATCAGCACCAACAGGAAGTACCTGAGTGAAGTTGTGCCACCACAAGAAGCGGATCAGCTTCATGTGGGCGGCAAGATCCTGGGCCTGGCTTTGCTGCGCAGTGCCCAGGAAGTCTGAAGTTAGAAGGATTTCTCGTTCTCAGATTGGCGAGCCATTTCGCGCGCCCTCTGCGCCTGTGTGAGAACGACGATGAGACCTGCATCGACAGTGCCGACGATACCGTTGAACTGAACATAGGCATCTGGAAGATCCCACACAGCTTTGGGGCTGGAGAACCTAGCTCCTACGCCGCTAATCACTTCAGTCGTCTCCTGCAAGGTGGGCTTGCCCAGCTTCTGCTTCAGCTGCCCTAGCAGTTCGTTGGCATGACGGAAACCATCGGTTTCCACGTTCAACCCTTCAATCCTTCCATCCACCACGATGGCCGTCACCGCTTGGGTGCCGGTCGGCCTTTTGTTGTCCATAGGCGCGATCGGAAGGGTTCTGTTGTTGCGGGTGTTCAGACGGGGGTCGGGACGCATACTGAAAGTCGCCCAGCAAGCGGACTTACGCGAAGCCACGTTGTACAAATTGCCACCATACGCCTGCTCCTGCGGACACTCACGCACCAACGGGCCGCCGAGGGTGATTCCCATAAACTCAAAGCCAGTCGCCGACGCTGCTTCATCGACGCCCGTAGACGCTCCCGTCTTCCTGACCTTATTGGGAACTTCCAGCCCGATTACCTGGCGCTTGATCTCGAGATGAGAACCGGACTGCGCGTGCACCGATCCGATCAATCCGCCGACGGCCAGTACCGCCACCTTCCGCCATTCCATCCCGTGTCTCCTTCTCCATGGAAGGCTAGCGTAGAAGTACGCTGAATAAGCGTGCTTGCATTCTCCGTATTAGCGTGCTTTTATAGCGTCGCAGTCGGCTACTGCCGCCAACGGAGACCTTGCAATGCCCCTGACCCTCAACACCATGCGCACCGCCCGCGTCGGCCTGGCCGCCTTGGCGTGCTTCACCGCCCTAGGCGTGGTTGCTTGGGCCACCCCCACCGATGCACCCGCCGCGGCTACAGACGACGCGCCGAACGGGCTGGTGATCACCAGCCCCCGCATCTGCGCCGCTCTGGCTGTGTATGAGCTGGCCGCCGGGGACGATTGGGCACTGCGTGCCACCGTCGCCAACACGACCCTCAACGCTTTCCGCGATGCAGACCGGGTGCCCGACTGTGCGGCAGGCGTCACTGCGGCGCTGACGCAAAACTTCGAGCCGGCGCGCTGGCAGCTTTCCCTCGATGCAGCCGATGCCGTCCTGAGCGGCTCCTATGAGATTTCCCCGGCGGCATGCGTCCGGGCCAATGCGGTTGTCCCCCTGTCGACCGCAGACGGCAAAGAGCCGAGCACCTCCCCGGTGCTGGCCCGGGCGCAGTGCGTCATGCACGAACTGGCCTTCGTGGAGGTGGCGCCGTGATCACCGGCCTCCTTACCGAACCACGCGCCGCGATGATCGGCACACAGCGCCTGCCCCTGAGCCCCACCGAATCTAAGGTGCTGGAGCTGATCATCAACGCAGGTGACACCCCGATCAGCCGCTCCGCGCTGGAAGAGAGCCTGTATGGCGGTGCAGGTCGTAAATCGAACACCGTCGAGGTGACCATTTGCCGCCTGCGCCAGAAGCTGGCCCAGCACGGCTACCGCATCAATGCCACCCGCGGCCGTGGCTACACGATCAGCCAGGCCGGTGCAGCATGATCACCGCCATCACCTATCCACTCGCCCAGCGCGCGGCCGTCGCCGCCAAGGCAGCCGCTACGGCCGCCACTGGTATGGGCTTTGACCCGAACCTGGTCGCCGCCGCCGCCGACGTTGCCGCGCGCGCAGTGCTGGAGCGTCGCGCCAGTGCCGGCCGAGCCATCGCCGATGTGCGCAAGAACCTTCGGCGCATGCTGCGGGCACAAGGCGGTGCCGCATGAGAGCACCCGCGATCAAGCTCCCAGCACCTGACCTGACGCCGGACCAGCGCGCGGCCTTGGAGCGCGCGAAGCGCCCCCGCCGGCATCCCTACCGCGTGTACTGCACGCACCAGGCGAGCGCGCAGCGTCAACGCGAGGCGGAGGAGCAGCGCCAGCGCGTCGCGCCGAACCTGCACAGGTTGGTGCGCTGATGGACGGCCTGCATCCGATCGGCGGCGGCCTGGACGCGGTGATCGTCAGCACGGCCACGCCGACGCCTGAAGAGAGGCTGCAGCGGTACGCGGCGGCAGTTGCTGCCCACCCGTGCCGCTGGTTCACGCTGCGCGTGCAGTTCGGCCAGATCCTGCAGCGCTCGCTCAAAAACGGCATCCGGGTGGGCTACGCGGCGTGGCAACGGCAGATGCCGGCCCTCTGGCCACGCACACAACTCCGCTGACGCTTCGCCGGCGGCATCCATGGACCTCCGCAACCAGCTCGACATCTTCGACCACGACCCAGCCCGCCTGGCCAAGGCCAACCGCGTTGCGGCCGAGAACGCCCTGACCGATCCGTTCTTCTCCGCGAAGGTCCGACAGGACCGTCACGACTACTACATCGCCGAAGCCGAACGCCTTGAGCGCTTGGCAGCCATGGCCGAGAAGCCGGCCACCACCGCAGCCTGAGATCTCCCGAATGAAACAGCCTCAGCCCAGCGACGCCAAACCTTCAACTCCGATCCCCGATAGCGCGATTGAAGCGTTCCGCGCTGCCTACGCAACCCATGGCACCCAAAAGGGCTACGCCGAGGCCATCCGCGCCGGGCTCGCCGCCGCAGCGCCACTGATCAGCCATGACGCCATGCTCTCGCTCGAGCAGGATGCGCAGGCCTACCTGGTGCGCCAGCTGGACATTGCCCTGAATGGTGAAGCAGCCGCAGCGCGCGAGCCAGTGCTGGCTGATCTTCTAAGCCAGTGCCAGGAAGAGGCTTCCCGCCGGCATGGCCCCGTGCTGAGGACGATGCCCGTCAGCACCGAAAACCACCTGAAGTCGGTGCTGAAAGACATGGCCCGTAGCGCGCACCACGCCAGTGACTTCGCGACGACGTTGCTCAATCTGATCAACACCAGGGAGGTGCACTGTGGCTGATCGCCAAAGGATTTCCGCCCTTTCCGCCCAGCCCTCCCTGGGTGGTCAGGGGGATGCGCTGATTGAAGCAGCGAGGATCGTAGCGAATGCCGCACACGACCGCGCCTTGATGAGCGACATCCTTAGCGGCATGAGGGCGCATGAAGCTCAATCTCTGAAATCCGCAATCCTCGCACTCGACGCCGCGCTCGCCGCTCGCCAGCCGGTGGGGGAGCCGGTGTGCAGCGGCGGATTTGTGATCTCCAACGGCAGTGGCGAGAAGTACATGGCATGGGGGCAGGTTGGCCCCGAGTGGACCGCAGACAGGTCCGCCGCGCTGTGGCTGGTTCGTCGCGCCGACGCCGAAGCACTGGCAGCGGAGAACGAGGACGCATGGTCCATCCTTCCGGTCGAGCGTTGCGCGCTGCCGCCGAACGGCTGGGCGTGCACGCTGGCAGCGGGGCATGAGGGTCCGTGTCCGACCATCGCAGCCTCGCCCCCGCAGGCCGTGGACCTGGGGCAGTTCCGGCCTGCAGTTGAGCTGATGGAATGGCAGGAGCGCGGGCACGCCAACCCGGACTTCCCGCGTGGCGACGCCAAAAAGCACGCCGAGGCGCTGCGACTGCTGGCCCTGATCGACAGCCAGGCGGTGCGCAATGGCTGACCAGACGACCTCCGGAGCTCTGCCGGATGCCGAGCTGCAGATTCTTCGCCACGCCTTGGGCGTCGGCGAAGGCGGCTTGGAGCGCAGCTACCGCAGTCACTTCGTCACCGGCCCAGGCGGCGCCGACCACCGGCACTGCATGGCGCTGGTCGAGCGTGGATTCATGGTGCGGCGCGCGGGGAACGCGATCACCGGCGGCAGCGACGTGTTCAACGTCACCCAGGCTGGCCGTGCAGCGGTGCAGGCGCACACTCCGCCGCCGCCGAAACTGACCAGGTCGCAGCAGCGCTACCAGCAGTTCCTGCGCTACGACGGCGGTGTGACGTTCGGCGAGTTTCTGCGGGGCTGGCGATGACTACGATCACCACAAACACGCGCAGCGCAATGCATAGGCCAGAGATCATCGGCGGCGACGCTATCGCTGAGGCAAACGGAAAGCTCTGCTCGTTCTCGATGCGATGGGAACTCGATGGCGACTACATACGCTGCAGGATCTGCCAGCGGCCTCAGCTGACCAGCTACGCACACTACCCGTTCCCGCACGTTGACGGCTGCAAGGGCGCCCAAGCGCATGAGGCAAACCCGTGGATCACGTTTGTGCAGCTGCTGGCTCCGCTCAGCCAGGCGGTGGGCAAATGAGAGGCATGCCCATTGGACTGTGCTGCGTCTGCGATGAGCCGCTCGACCTCGCCGACGCTGGCGTCTGCAAGACCTGCGGCAACGGCTTCTGCTGGAACGAATGCGGCCAATGGCACCGCGGCGAACACACCTGCTCCACCTGCATGGACGCCGATGACAGCGACCAGGACGACGACGAGGACGATTCCAATGGCTGACGGCTCCCGCGCTTTCAACTTCCCAATGCCGCAGCGCTCCCGGCTGCGCCCCGGCGAGATTGTTGTGGATCTGTTCGCCGGTGGTGGCGGCGCATCGGAAGGGCTCAAGCAGGCCCTTGGCATCGATCCCGCCCTGGCCTACAACCACGACGAGTTGGCCATCGGCATGCACGCCGCCAACCACCCGCTGACCCAGCACCACCGCGAGGATATCTGGCACGCAGACCCACGCGTGGACGTGGCCGGCCGGCCCATCGGCTGGTTCCATGCCTCGCCGGACTGCACCCACTTCAGCCAGGCCAAGGGCGGCCAACCGCGCAGCCGCAAGACCCGCGCACTGTCGTGGGTGGTGCTGAAGTGGGTTGGCCAGCTGCTGCGCGCTGATCGGCTGCACGGGACCAACACCGCGCCGCGCATCATCTCCATGGAGAACGTATGGCAGATCCTGACCTGGGGTCCGCTGGTGGCAAAGCGCTGCTCCAAGACCGGCCGGGTGATCACCCTAGACTTGGTCCAGGCCGTGCATCCGGAGTCGGGAAAGCCACTGTTCCGGCGCGGCAAGCCGGTCATGGTCAACCGAGTCGCCGACAAGGGCGAGCGGGTGCCCGTCGAGCGCCAGGCTCTTGTCCCCCATAAGCGCTACAGCGGCCGCACTTGGCGGCAGTTCGTCGCAGCACTGCGGGCGCTGGGCTACGCCGTGGAGTGGCGGAAGCTGGTGGCCAGCGATTACGGCGCCGGCACCAGCCGCGAACGCCTGTTCCTGCTCGGTCGCCGCGATGGCCAGCCCATCGTGTGGCCAGAGCCGACCCATGGCACAGCCCCGGGACTGAAGCCGCGCGTGACTGCTGCTGACTGCCTGGACTTCTCGATCCCCTGCCCGTCCATCTTTACTCGGGATCGGCCGCTGGCCGACGCCACCATGCGCCGCATCGCCAAGGGCGTCATGCGGCACGTCATCAACTCGGCCGATCCCTTCATCGTCCCTGCAACGCACCAGGGCGGCGATCGCGTGCATAGCGTGCGCGACCCTATGCGCACCATCACCGCCGCCAATCGCGGCGAGCTGATGCTGCTGGCGCCCGAGCTGGCGCCGTTCCTCACCGAGCATGCCAACGCAAGCCGTCAGCGGACGATGCCGGCGGGCGAGCCACTTCCTACCGTCTGCGCCGGGGTGAAGGGTGGGCACTTCTCGGTGGTATCCCCGACACTTGTCCAGAAACGCTGGGGAACTGGCAGCAAGGATGCTCGCTCACCGGTCGGCACGGTCACTGCCAGTGGCAATGGCGGGCATGCGGTGGCACAGGCGGAGCTGGCACAACTGTCCCCCGAGCAGGAGGCAGGTGCCCTGCGAGTTGCCGCGTTCCTGGTGAAGTACTACGGCAGCGGCATCGCCGTGGGGCTGCATGACCCCGTGGACACGGTCACCACCAAGGACCGCCTGGCGCTGGTCACCGTGGTCATCAAGGGCACGCCCTACGTCATCGTTGATATCGGCCTGCGCATGCTCAAACCGCATGAGTTGTTCCGCGCGCAGGGCTTCCCGGTGACCTACATCATCGACCGCACCGCCGACGGAACGGTACTGAAGACCACTGCGCAGGTTCGAATGTGCGGCAACAGCGTCAGCCCGCCCCCCATGTTCGCGATCGCAGAGGCGAACTTGGACCGGGTGCCGGCCGACATGGCGGTGGCGGCATGACTGAACTCTGTAAAGGACTACCCAATCTGATAGCCCTCGGGAAGAAGCCCCACGTAGCTCATTCCCGAGACTTCCATCATGAAGGATCCATTCTGGGTTTCGCGTGCCCTTCCTATGAAAAGAACCTTTCTACCAACGAGCCCGGTAATTGCTTCAAGTTGATATCTCGCCTCGAGCTTCTTCGCGAGAGCGGGCAGGATTTCAAATCCCAAGGCCGGCTTCGGAGCGCCGTTGAAAACTTGCGTGTTGTAGTACTGATTGGTCCGCGTCAATTCGCCCCAATAGCCTCGGAGCTCACCCACATGTTTCTTACGATCTGCTTTGGGTATCTCTACAAAAAACTCATTCACCGGAATATCGCCGCCAGGCGTAGCGATCACCAAGTTGCTCGTTTTGAAGCTGGGGGCTGCGTACAGCCACTCCAGCAGTTTGTCCGCATTACGTTGAATCTTCGTCTTTGCGGGCTCCCCTCCACCGGCAAATCGCCTGCCACCCCCACCTCGCTCTTGGTGGCCACGCACACCACCGGCTCTGCCCTCAGCACCGTCTTCAGCACTCATCCCCAAGATGATCTTGGTGTTATCGGCTTCAAGCCTTTGCACGAGGTCGTCTCCGGCCTCACCCCAAGGGTCTTCCGAGCGGACCGCCAGCTGGCAATTGTCGAGGTGCCTTGCTCCGAAACAGGGACCGCGACCGGATACGGAGGCCTTTCGAAAGTACCCCGGCTCTTTGCACTCGTCGCAGATGAAATTACGACGAAGTGCTTGGATCTGCTCTGGGGGCAGAAGCGAGAACTCCAGGGCGATGTGCTTCTGCCCCGTAATGGTGTTGAACGCGAAATCCATACGCCCCCCCCATGCGAAAGTTTCTATTTAACTTTCACAATTCTTAAACGCCTCCGCCTCCTAATGCAATCGGATATTCCCTACCCAACGCATGCTCCGACCGATTCACCTGAGCCCACTCCCTCGTTCCGCGGGGCCGGTGCGTGACTCCCGGCCCAAAGGTCTCGGCTACTAAGGCTGCTCTACGCGGTCCGGCGCCGGTGCACGCGTCGGTTCGCGACATGATCCGCCGCCACTGCCGGGAGCACGGCAAACAGCTGGCCTGCCTTGCGCCGGCCTGGGGCTGCCAGGTGTTCAGCGTTTGGCGCGCATTCGGCCGGACGTCCCGCCCCCTGCAGCCGCATCAGGTTGAGGGCGCGATCACAACGCTGCAGCTGGACGAGTTCGATGCGAACGAGCTACGGCTGCGTGCTGCTCGCGAAGCAGGGTGGCACATCGATCCCAAGATGCTGCTCGAGGGCGGAGCATGAGCGGCGATGCCTCGACCATCAGCACAGCACCGCCGCAGACTGCGAGTGACGCCGTGCGCGAGATGCGAGCAGCAGGCCGCGCCGGTCATGCGGTGCCGGCCGATCAGGTGAATCGATGGGCCACCACGCTGATGCGTCTGTTCGGTCAGCAGCGAGCCGTCAGGCTCGAGCAATGGGGCGGATCGTTCTGGTATCAGATCGATGAAAGGCAGTGGTACCGAGCCCTTGCAGCTGGCGAACAGGTCCGGGCTCTTTACACCCAGCCGCTTCTCCACGAGGTTCGCAGGGCCGGCAAAGATCGGGATCACATCTGGTCGGCGGATCGAACGCACTGCACCGTCTGTAACGACCCCTTCGATTGGGCCGATCCGTACTGCAACCCACCCAAGCCGCCGACGCCCATCGCGCTGAAACCCCAGCCGTTCAATCCGTCCTGGGTTCTCCCGCTGCTCGACCGACTGGAGCGAGCGTTGAAGCGTGAAGGCAAGCGGGAAAGGGACGAGTGGGGTTTCCGAATTGCGCAGATGCGTAAATCAATCGATGAGCATACGAAGGAGAAATCACATTGACCGTTGAGCACATCAAGGCCGCCCCGAGCGAGCGGTCACCACTGATCCACCAGCAGCGCGCAGCCATAGCGGTTGCAGCAGCGCTCGAAACCGCCCTGACCAGCACGCGCCCCGCCAGCGGTGGCGGCGGCGGCGCATTGACCTTCACGTTTGCCGGCGAGCCTCAGCTGCTGGCCGCGTGCGACGCCTGGCGCGCATACGCCCTCGCCACCATCGACACGCCGTCGCCGCTGGCGGCGACGGCGACCCAGCGGCTGACAGCCCAGATCGGCCTCGCCCTTTTCGATGACCCCACAATGGACCTGACACAGATCGCAAACCTTGTGACCACGGCACGGTCGGATTCGCACACTGCGCTGCTGTTGGCGCCCACCACTGAAGTAACGGAGGCCCGAGATGGGCGCAGCTGAGAACTTCCCCGAAGTCCTTCTGAAGCTCGAGCAGGTCGAAGCCCAGACCGGGATGAAGAAGAGCTACATCTACCGCGAGATGAAGAAGGGGACCTTTCCGCCCAAGCTCAAAATCGGTGGAGGGAGTCGTTGGTATCAAAGCGACGTACAGCGTTGGATTACGACCAAGAGAGAGCTGCTCAGATAGCAGCTCTTCGACGAAACAACGGGCTGATCGTAACCGCTAAAAATATGTGTAGTGAACAATAAGCTCTAGCGCGACTCAGCCTCAAGCTCCTGCACGAGCGTCTGAAACTTGATCAATATCGCAGTGTTTTTGGACTCTGCTCGCCATGCATCGATCAATGCACGTGAATGCCTGAAGCTGTCGATCATGATCGTTCTCCAAGCGTCAACAATCATGTCGCGGCAGAATATTCCACGTTCAATGCATATCGCCACATTCTCGAAATGGTTAAGAAGATAGGTGATGTCCGACCTATCACCATCGATGCGCAGGCAACGCGCACCGTAGTCGTCATCACTTTCACCTTCCAACCGGGTAGGCCTAAATTCCTGGCTGGCCAGGACTTTGATGTTTAGCTCTGTACCGTTGTAGTACATATCAACCGCCCGCCATCCGCGCTGCAGCTTCTCATCACCGCGACTTTCCAACAGAAGCCGAGCCGTCTCGCGCCGCTTAGCGATCAATCTTGACTCAGCGATAGATGCTTCCTGTCCACCTTTCGATGCTTCTATCTGCTCTTTTACTGAAAGCAACTGAGCTTTGACAGCGTCTTCTGCGTGCTTCAATTGCCGAAGCGCAACAAGTACACCAACAAGGAGCACAATGCTGTTGAATCCTGGCGTGTTAAGAAAATCCCCTATAGCCGACAACATCCTTTGTCCCCTGTAGTCCAGAAATAGCTCCGCCCGCTAATAAGCGGGCGGAGGTTGGTGAATGCTCAACGCTTTTTAGAAACCGCCGACAACTTCACGCATGGCACACTCCTATGTGGGGTGGGTGGGGCCTTCGCAACCAATGTCGCGCAACTTGAAGCAGTCTGCAAGTGCTGGAAGGCGATGCTGTTAAGCAAGACGCAGAATTCTTCCAACAAATGCTCGCAACCGCAAGTGCCATCGCAATCTCGTGCCGCTTTGATACTGAATGAGATTGGTTGCGTGGCTTCGCTCCCGGTGGACACTATCCCACAAACGGTCACCGAGCGGTCACCGTGCGGCACTGGCTTGACGAGGAAGGCACTGCGGATGATCCTAAGTGCCTGATTCGATGGTGGGCCCACCAGGATTCGAACCTGGAACCAAGGGATTATGAGTCCCCTGCTCTAACCGTTGAGCTATAGGCCCTGCGCAGCGCCACAGTGTAGTGGAGGCCGCCCACGATCGGCTACCCGGCAGCAGCAAGAGCCTCAGCAACGCGCCCCAACCGCTTCTCCGCCGCTTCCGCAAACCACATCTGCCGCCGCAGATGTGCCTGGAACAGCGCCACCGTCCGCCTGGCCTCTTCCAGTCCCTTCTGGTTGCCGCCGCTGAAGCCGGCAAGCAACCCAGCTTCAGGCAGCGTCAGCAGCGCATACGTCGTCCGACGTGCAAACCCCAACGGATCCTCACACTCATCCCGCATCACCTCATCCCAGTTCAGCAGCGGCGGGAAATCGATTTGCACGGGCTCAGGCATATCGTGCTCCACATCATTCATGGCGTGACTCCAGATGCATGACGAATCAGTGCCGCAGGCCGCATGTGATGTACGTGACCTGCTGCGCGCTTGCATCAGCGCCGATGAAGATCGGCCTGCCTACGCGATGTGTTGAGCATCTGCACGGTCAGCGTGCGACCGCCGCGGGACGTAATCAAATGGCAGATGCGACATCGTCAGGATCCGACCGGCATGGCCGGGAGCTACTAAAGAAAAACCCCGCACCAGGCGGGGTTTCTCTCAACGCTTCAACAGCCGCTGGCTATCAATCGATATCCAGGAAGCTGCGCAGCTGCTCCGAACGGCTCGGGTGACGCAGCTTGCGCAGGGCCTTCGCTTCGATCTGGCGGATGCGCTCGCGGGTCACGTCGAACTGCTTGCCGACCTCTTCCAGCGTGTGGTCGGTGTTCATGTCGATGCCGAAGCGCATGCGCAGCACCTTGGCTTCCCTCGGGGTGAGGCCGGCCAGCACGTCGCGAACGGTTTCGGACAAGTTGATGTTGGTGGTGTTCTCGATCGGGGACTCCACGTTGGTGTCCTCGATGAAGTCGCCCAGATGGGAATCCTCGTCGTCGCCGATCGGGGTTTCCATCGAGATCGGCTCCTTGGCGATCTTCATCACCTTGCGGATCTTGTCTTCCGGCATGTCCATTTCCTTGGCCAGCTCCTCCGGCGTAGCCTCGCGGCCATACTGCTGGAGCATCTGGCGGGAAATGCGGTTCAACTTGTTGATCGTCTCGATCATGTGCACCGGAATACGGATGGTGCGCGCCTGGTCGGCGATCGAGCGGGTGATCGCCTGGCGGATCCACCAGGTGGCGTAGGTCGAGAACTTGTAGCCGCGGCGGTACTCGAACTTGTCCACGGCCTTCATCAGGCCGATGTTGCCTTCCTGGATCAGGTCGAGGAACTGCAGGCCACGGTTGGTGTACTTCTTGGCAATCGAGATCACCAGGCGCAGGTTGGCCTCGACCATTTCCTTCTTGGCCTTGCGCGCCTTGGCTTCACCGTAGGCCATGGCACGGCTGATTTCCTTCAGCTCTTCCAGGTCCAGCTGGGTCAGCTTCTCGATGTCGATCGTCGCCTGCTGTTCGGCGATGATCTGGTCCTTCACTTCGCGCAGGGCCGACGACCACTTCTGCTTGCGCTTCAGTGCGTCTTCCACCCACTCCAGGTTGGTCTGGTTGCCTTCCCAGGAACGGATGAAGTCCTTGCGCGGCATGCGCGCGGTGACGGTGGCCAGGTTCAGCACACGGCGCTCATGCGACTTGATGTCGGCCATCGTGTCGCGCAGCTGCTTGGTCAGCACGTCGGTCAGCGGCAGCGGCAGCTTCAGGGTGACGAACACCGCCGACATCTCTTCGCGCAGGCGCGGCAGGTTCTTCTTGTCGCCCTTGGTCGCGGCCTTCTTGAAAGCGTTGAAGGCATCGCTCAGTGCCTGCATGCGCGCGGCGACTTCCTCCGGATCCGGACCGGTCGGTGCGGCTTCTTCATCGCCACCGTCGACATCGTCGTCCTCGTCCTCGTCGCCTTCGGCGTCCGCATCGGCGCTGTCATCGGCAATGACCGCCGGCGGTGCCGGCTCTTCGTCGACCAGGTCGTTGAAGCCGACGATCACTTCGGCCAGGCGCTTCTTGCCTTCCTTGTGGGCTTCGTAGTCGTTCAGCAGCGACTCGACCGAAACCGGGAACTGACCCAGGGCGGCCTGGACCTGCGAAAGGCCTTCCTCGATGCGCTTGGCGATGGCGATTTCGCCTTCGCGGGTCAGCAGCTCGACGGTGCCCATTTCGCGCATGTACATGCGCACCGGGTCGGTGGTACGGCCACCTTCGGTGTCGAGCGCGCTCAGCGCGGCGGCAGCTTCTTCAGCCGCAGTGTCATCGACTTCGCGGTTGCCGGTGTTGCCATCGTTGAGAAGCAGGGTTTCCACATCCGGCGCAACTTCATGGACATCAATGCCCATGCCGTTGATCATGCCGATGATGTCTTCGATCTGTTCCGGGTCGACCATGTCGTCCGGCAGATGGTCATTGACTTCGGCGTAGGTCAGGTAGCCCTGTTCCAGGCCCTTGCTGATCAGTTGCTTGATTTCGGATTGGGCAGGACGTTCGTTGGCCATGTAGTGCTCGCGCCACCGGCTAGGGAGAAATAGGGAACGTAGCATTATACCAGCCCGGGGCCCCGCCTGCCGGGCGGTGGTCCCGCAGGCTCAGGGCCTGAGAAGGAAGGTCACGGGACCGTCATTGACCAGGCTGACGACCATATGGGCACCAAATCGGCCCGTTTCCACCCCGGGCGCGTGATTTTCACGACAGATCTCGACAAATCGATTGAACCCGCGTTCAGCCTCGTCCGGCGGTGCGGCGGTCGTGAAACTGGGGCGCATGCCCGAACGGGTATCGGCGGCCAGGGTGAACTGGCTGACCAGCAGCAGGCCGCCGCCGGTGTCGCGCAGCGACCGGTTCATCTTCCCGGCCTCGTCGGCGAACACCCGGTAGCCCAGCAGGCGCTCGGCCATCCGTCGCAGCTGGGCCTCGGTATCGCCCGGTTCCATGCCGACCAGGGCCAGCAGGCCGGGGCCGATCTGCCCCACCACTTCCTGGTCGACGTGGACGGCGGCCTGGCTGACGCGCTGGATCAGGACGAGCATCGTGGGCTTCCAATGAACAGGGCCGGCCACGATAGCAGCGCCCTTGGCTAAACTGGCGCCGATGAATCCGCAACGCAAAGCCCGGCTGGTCTACCGCGCCACCACCCTGTTCGCCCGCCTGCCCTGGCCAGTGCTGCGGGGATTCGCGCATGCCCTGGCGTGGACGTGGGTCCGTCTCAACGCTCGCGAGAGCCGCGTCACCCGTCGCAACCTGGAACTGGCCTACCCGGAACTGGACGGTCCGGCGCGCGACCGCCTGCACCGCGAGCTGCTACGCTCCACCGCCCTGCAGGCCATCGAGACGCTGCGGCTGTGGAGCCAGAGGCCCGCCGACAACCTGCGCCTGCACCTGAAGCAGCGCCACGGCGAAGCCCTGTACGACGCGGCGCTGGCCAGCGGCAAGGGCGTGATCGTGGCCGCACCCCACTTCGGCAACTGGGAGCTGCTGAACCAGTGGCTGGCCTCGCGCGGGCACATCGCCATCGTCTACAAGCCACCGGAGGACGAGGCCAGCGACGCCTTCCTGCAGCTGGTGCGGGGCGGCCAGAACGTGCAGCAGGTGCGCGCCGAGGGCCCCGCCGTGCGCCAGCTGTTCAAGGTGCTCAAGGACGGCGGTGCCACCGGCATCCTGCCCGACCAGCAACCCAAGGCCGGCGACGGCGTGTTCGTGCCGTTCTTCGGCGTGCAGGCACTGACCATGACCCTGGTCAACCGGCTGGCCGAGCGCACCGGCGCCACCGTGCTGTATGGCTGGTGCGAGCGCATCGGGCCGGACATGGAATTCGCCCTGCACATCGAGCCGACCGACCCGGCCGTGGCCGACCCGGACCCGCAGGTGGCGGCCACCGCGCTCAACGCCGGCATCGAGCGCATCGCCCGCCGCGACCCGACGCAGTACCAGTGGACCTACAAGCGCTATACGCTGCGGCCACCGGGCAGCGGCGAGGAAGACCCGTACGCGACCGAAGAGCATCCGCACTGACGGTCGCACCACGCGGGCCCGTCCGGCCCCTGCGACCGGCGGCCGCACCACGTTGAATACGACGCCGTCGCCCCCATAGAGACTGCGATGTCCGCCTCCCCCGGTCCTGCCATGCCTGCTGCCTCTTCCCTGTTCGGCGACCCCGCCGCGATCCGCTGCGAACGCGCGGTGGCCGAACTGCGTGCCGGTCGCCCGGTACTGCTCCACGATGGCCAGGGCCAGCGCCTGGCGGTGATTGCACTGGACAGCGCCACTGCCAGCAGCTTTGCCACGTTCGCCGCTGCCGCGCGCGAGCGCCACTACCTGTTCCTGACCGCCACCCGCGCCCGCGTGCTCGGCGTGGAAGCACCGGAAGGCGCGCGCCTGCCGCTGGCCGGCATTGACTTCGATACCCTGCCCTCGCTGGGTTACCTGCGCGAGCCCGGCCCCATGCCCGACGACTGGGCGGCCGGCGACGCCTTCGATGCCGGCGCGGTGGAGCTGGCCCGCCTGGGCCTGCTGCTGCCGGCGATGGTCGCGGTGCGCCTGGACGTGGATGACCACACGTTCGACGGTGCCGCCGAGGTGGCCCTGTGCGACCTGGCCGAAGGCGCAGCACATGCGGCCCACGACTACGAACTGGTGGCGCGTTCGCCGGTACCGCTGCGCGACGTCGGCATGACCACCTTCGCGGTGTTCCGCGGCGGCGTGGCCCAGCGCGACCAGGTCGCGATCATCGTCGGCGAACCGGACCTGTCGTCGGTGGTACCGGTACGCGTGCACTCCTCGTGCCTGACCGGCGACCTGTTCGGCTCGCTCAAGTGCGACTGCGGCGACCAGCTGCGGCGCGGGCTGCGCAAGCTGAAGGAACTGGGCGGTGGCGTGCTGCTGTACCTGGACCAGGAAGGCCGCGGCACCGGCATCGCCGCCAAGATGCGCGCCTATGGCTACCAGCACGACGGCCTGGACACCATCGACGCCGATGCGCAGCTGGGCTTCGGTGCCGACGAACGCCGCTACGGCAGTGCGGTGGCGATGCTGCATGGCCTGGGCATTTCGCGCGTGGCTCTGCTCAGCAACAACCCGACCAAGGCACAGCGCCTGCGCAATGCCGGCATCGAGGTGCTGGACTGCATTCCGGTCACCGGCGAGATCACCGCCGAAAACGAACACTACCTGCGCACCAAGGCCGATCGTGCTGGTCACCTGCTGGATGTCGATGCGCTGATCCAGGCTGCCCAGTAACACAGCCGACCTGCTACCGTCTGCGCGGTGCGGCCACCGCCGCCGCCGCTCGCCCTGCCACCTGACGGAGCCCGCGTGACCGACGTCGCCCCTATCGCCCCGACCACCGAAGCCTGGCAATCGCTGCCGCAACGTGCCGCCCGCCTGGCCGCACTGGAAGGCGCCTTCGGCGGACTGTTCGTACCGGGTCTGCCACTGGCCGCAGCTGCCTGGTTCTTCGATCTGCCCGGCGGCCTGTGGACTGCCGCCCTGGGGCTGCTGATCGGCATCCTCTTCGGCGCCTGGCTCGGCCGCCGGCGACTGACCCGCACCCGCTGGCGCCTGGATGACCAGGGCCTGGGCCTGCGCCGCGACCTGATGTGGCAGCTGGAAACCCGCATTCCCATATCGCGCGTACAACACCTGGACCTGCGCCGGGGCCCGTTGGAGCGCCGCGCCGGCCTGGCCACGCTGATCGTGCACACTGCCGGTACCCGCATGAGCGCGGTCACCGTCAACGGCCTGGATGAAGCCGACGCCGAGCGCCTGCGCGACACCCTCTCGCACCAGCTCGACCAGGACGCCGACGCCCTGTGAGCCTGCCGCCGCCCCTGCCCGCATCGCTGCCTGCCGGTGGCGAGGACCATCGCCTGCACCCGTGGTCGTGGCTGTTCGTACTGCTGATGCAGCTGCGACACTACTTCCTGCCGCTGGTCGCGCTGCTGGTGTTCGGCCAGCGTGGCGAGCGCGACCCGATGTGGGCGCAGTTGATTCCACTGTCGGCGATCGCGGCACTGGTGCTGGTCTCGGTGCTGCAGTACCTCAGCTACCGCTACCGCATCGGCAGCGATGCCATCACCGTGCGCAGCGGGCTGCTGGCGCGCAACCGCCGCGAGATCCCGTTCGCCCGCATCCACAACGTGGAAGTGCGGCAGAACCCGTTGCACCGGCTGTTCGGTGTGGCCGAGCTGCGCCTGGAATCGGCCGGCGGCGTGCGGCCGGAAGCCGAGATGCGGGTACTGAGGCTGGACCAGGCGCTGGCGCTGGAACGGCTGGTGCGCCAGCGTGGGCAGGCACCGCAGCCCGCCGGCGTCGTCGCCACGCCCTCGATCACCGGGACCGACACCGAACAGGTGCTGCTGCGCCTGTCGAGCTGGGACGTGGTGCGCATGGGCCTGCTCTCCAACCGCGGATGGGCACTGGCGATCGCCGCCTTCGGCGTGCTGTTCCAGACCGTGCCGCGGCCGGTGATGGACGCGGCCATCCAGCGTGGCGGCAGGGAGGCCTTCGGCTACGCAAGCCACCTGCATCCCGGCGTGGCCGGCGCCTTCCTGCTGCTGGCCGCAGCCCTGCTGCTGGGCTGGCTGGCGCTGCGGGCGTTGTCGGTGGTGCTGACCCTGCTGCGCTATCACGGCTTCACTCTCAGCGAGCAGGATCGCCGGCTGACCGTCTCGGCTGGCCTGGTCAGCCGAACCCGCAGCAGTGTCGCGCGTCGCCGCATCCAGGCCTGGACGCTGTACGAGACCACCCTGCATCGCTGGTTCGGCCTGCGCCAGCTGCGCGTCGACAGCGCCGCCGGCGGCCCTTCGCGGGATCAGGACCGCGCTCTGCGCGAGCTGGCACCGCTGGCCCCGGCAATGCGCTGCGAGCAGCTGGTGCAGCACCTGTTGCCTCAACTGCAGTGGCCGCCGGCGCAATGGCAGTCCATTCCGCAGCGTGGCTGGTGGCGGCTGTGCCTGGGCGCGCTGCTGCTGGTTCCCCTGCTGGCCGCCGCCGCGTACTGGCGCTGGGGATCATGGGGCCTGATCGTGCTGGCCTGGCTGCCGCTGGCGCTGCTTGTGGCCCACCGGCAGATGGCGCGCATGGGCTGGTATCTGGATGACCACTACGTCGCCGTGCGCGGCGGCTGGTGGAAGCGCTGGTGGCGCTGGGCCGAGCTGGACAAGGTGCAGGGCCTGCGCCTGCTGCGCTCGCCACTGGACAAGCTGCTGGGCACCAGCAGCCTGCAGCTGGATACCGCCGGCGCGCATGGCGATGTGGCATTGATCCTGCACTACCTGCCGCAGGCGCAGGCGCAACAGGTGATGGATCAACTGGCGGCCGCGCTGGCGCGGCGCAAGCTGCGCTGGTAGGTAGTGCCGGCCGCTGGCCGGCAACCGCAGACATCCCCGAGGTTGCCGGCCAGCGGCCGGCACTACCGCGGCCGGGGGCCGCGCATCCACGCATGGCGTGGATCTACTGTAGAGCCGAGCCCACGCTCGGCTTACCGCTGCGACGGCCCCCAATACCCCAGGTCCTTGCGGATCTGCAGGTCGCGCACCCAGCTGCCGAACGGCTTGCGCCGCAGCACGCCCATTTCACCGGACAGGAAATCCTCGGTAGCCGCAATCACGCGCTCGCTGGACAGGCCATCGCGGTACGGATGGATGGCATCGGCGTAGCGCACGATCTCCGCCTGCAGCGCGGCGTCGGGATGCAGCGCGCGCTGCAGCATCGCCGGCAGCTGCACCGGGTCGTCGAAGTCGATCATGTGCGGCTTGGGCACCCGGTTGCGGAAGGTCACCACCGGCTTGTGCTGGACGATGAACTCCGAAACGATCGAGGACGTATCGGACACCAGCACATCGGCGGCGCGCTGTGCGGCCATCACCTGCTCCGGCTCGATGAAGCGTGCATTGGCACCGGCCAGCGCGCGGTAGCGTTCGAACAATTCCGGTGGGCACTTCGGGTGCAGGGTCAGCAGCCAGTAGCGGTTGCCCTCGGCGATGTCGGCAGCAATCTGCGCATGCAGGTGCGGGGCTGCGCTCAGGCGTTCGGTGAAGGTCGAACCGAACAGGATCACCGGGCGTCCTCCAGCGGCGGCGCGCAGCGCGGCGCTCTCGCCACCATCGTCGCGGAACAGCGGATCCAGCTTCGGCCAGCCGGTCTCGGCCACCGCGAAGTGGCCCTGCAGGGCCGCGATCTCACGGAACGGCCCGGTGGTGGCCGGCCCCTGCGTGCAGTACAGGTCGAACATGCCGCGCACCCGGAAGTGGCCGCGCGCACTGTCCCGCTTCTCCACGTTGAAGCCATGGAACAGCTGCACCTTGGCTCCCGAAAGGAAGGTCGGCACCCAGTTGGCGGCGCTGAACACCGCCCGCGGCCGCATTGCCAGCGCCTGCTTGAGGCCGATGTTGGGCACGCCCGGCAGCTGGCTGCCGGCCGCGCCGCCCTCGAACCAGGCCGCCACCTCCTGCCCGGAGGCGTGCAAGGCCTGCGCCAACGGGGCGAGAATAGGCAGCGCATAGCGCTCCGTCGCAAACAACAGGTACCCGGCCATCATGTCCTCCACGACCGCTCCCATCGAACGGCCTCGCATCTCGGCCTGCATTATCGCGTTCAACGAGGCCGGCCGCATCGGCGACTGCCTGGCCTCGCTGGCCTTCTGCGATGAGATCGTCGTCGTGGACTCCTACTCCACCGATGCCACCGTGGCCATCGCCGAGGCCGCAGGCGCCCGCGTGCTGCAGCGCCCGTTCGACGGCTTCCGCAGCCAGAAGGCGTACTGCGTCGAGCAGGCCGGCCACGACTGGGTGCTGTGCCTGGACGCCGATGAGCGGATCAGCCCGGAACTGCGTGCGGCCATCGAACAGGCCCGCGACGGTGGCTTCGCCGGCCATGCCGGCTATCGCTTCGCACGCCTGTCGGAGTACTTCGGCAAGTTCCTGCGCCATGGCAATGCCTACCCGGACCGGGTGATGCGCCTGTTCGACCGCCGCCGTGGCGGCTGGCGCGGCAAGCGCGAGATCCACGAGGCCGCCAGCGTCGATGGCAGTGTGGGTACCCTGCGCGGCGACCTGGTCCACTATCCCTACCGCTCCTTGCAGCAGCAGCTGGCCAAGACCGAGAAGTACGCGCGGATGATGGCCGAGCACGAGTTCGCGCGCGGTAAACGGGCCACGCTGGGCAAGCTGGTGCTGGCACCGGCCTGGCGGTTCTGGCGCGGCTTCGTGTTCCGTGGCGGCTTCCGCGACGGCTGGCATGGCCTGGTCTACGCTTATGTGCGCGCCAACTACGTGCGCCAGAAGACCATCATGCTGTGGATGCTGGGCAACGGCCAGGCCGTGGCCGACCCGCCGAACCCCTGATCGCCGGGCCCTGCCCGGCGCGCCGATGCGTCACGCCCCGGTGACTGCCCGGTGGCGCGCGCCTTCGACGATCGACAGGCCGGTCAGCAGGCCGACCAGGGTCACATAGAAACTGGCCGTCATCTGGTGCGCGAACATCGACTGGGTCAGGCCGCACAGCGCATAGGTGATCACCAGCATGATGCCGGCTGCGGCCGGCCCCCGGAAGGTCGTCCGTCCGCTGCGGCGATGAAGCCGCACGAACACCCCTAGCGGGATGCCATACACCGCCAGCAACAGCAGCAGGCCCGGTACGCCCTGGGTCGCTGCCCATTCGGCAACATCGTTGTGTGCATGCCCCAGGTGGCAACGCAACTCTTCCGGATTCTCACGGCAGACCGGCACGCGCAGCATCGCGCTGTCGAAATGCCCGATGCCAACGCCCACCAGCGGGTGATCGAGGAAGGTCTCCCAGGCCACCTGCAGGCGTTCCACGCGGGCACCGGCGGAAGAATCACTGTCGCCCTGCTCCATCCGCTGCACGTCGCTGTGCAGCTCGCTCAGGCGCACCTGGTGACGCAGCTCCGGTACCGACAACAGCAGGGTCGCACCGATTGCCAGCATGCCGGCCAGCACCGACAGGCGCGCCGCACCGGTGCGCCAGCGCAGGCTCAGTGCCAGCACCACCAGCAGCGCCAGCAGGGCAGCGAACACGCCGCGGCTGCCGGTCAGCACGATGGTGCCGCAGCCAGCGGCCATGCCAAGGATCACCAGCGACCAGCGCCGCGACGGGCGGCAGAACACCAGCAGCACCATCAACACCATCACGATGTCGGCCAGCACGATGGCGTTGGTGAACAACTCTGCGCGCGCGGCGCCACCCAGCACCTGCCACAGCGACATCGCGAAGGTGGCGAGCAGGCCTGTCAATGATCCGTACCAGAGCCACCGCAGGTTGGGACGCAGCGCGCAGACCCAGAGCGCGATCCACGGGATCACCACGAATCGCGAGCGGTTGTCGACGTCACGCAGGCCCTGCTCGAACAACACCACCGACAGTACGCCGAGCGCCAGCACCGCCAGCATCAGCCAGGCCAGCACTTTCACCGGCTGACCGGCCATGCCGCGCGCGCGCCACAGCAGCTCCGGCGCCAGCAGCGTGCTGAGCAGCAGCAGCAGGCCATACGGCAGCAGGTTGATCGGCACGGTCAGCACCAGTGCCGGCAGGCAGAACAGGCCCAGCTGGGCCAGGCCGCGGGCCACCCCGTGACGCCCGCCGGCGGGAACGCCCAGCGGGTCGCCGGCCAAGGGGTTCAGGTTGTCCGGTGAAGCTGGCACGTCGGGAAGTATCGCTGCAATCTGCGGGAAGAACGGGAAGGACCAACGGGGGCCGTCCCAGCCTGCTGTTTTACTGCCTTTGGGCCCGCTTGGGCAGACTGGACAAGCCGGAATCGTGGTGGCTAGTCATGTTCCTGCAAACGCCGTTCACGTTCGCGCTCCTCTGCAGTGACCACGCAGGGCACCTTCACCGCTGCTGCCGGCACCAGCCACCAGCGCCGCCGGTTGGCCACGCCGGCCAGTTCAGAACGGTTGCGGTCGACGCACGACAGCATCGCGTATTCGTGCACCAGCAACCAGCGGCGTCCGGGCGCCAGCCGCTGCCAGCGCGTGGCCGCAATCAGCTGCTCGTCCCAGTCCGTCTCGAAACCGAAGGTCGCTGCAGGACGGTCGGCCAGCAGCAGATGCTGCTCCTTCCAGGCCACCAGCCCCAATTCGGCATCCGGGCCCAGACGGCTACCAACCGTGCGCATCAGGCCGCGGGCGGAACTGGAATCGTTCAGCAGCGGATAGCCGACCAGGCTGTACAGCACCCAGACCATCCCCAGGGTCGACACCAGCGCCAGATGCCGGCGACGGCCGCAGGCCAGCAGGCTCAATCCGCCCCACACGCCCATCGCCAGGATCGTCCAGGCCAGTGCGTCGACAGCGCCGGGCGCCAGCCCGCGGCTGTGGGTCAGGCGCAGCTCGAAGGCCGGCTCGCCCAGCACCGCCATCGCACCGGCCAGGGCCAGGCCCAGTGACAGCAGGCCGGTGAACACCCCCACCACGGCCTGAACGTCGCGCCGCCTCAGCAATCCAGGCAACAGCGGCGCCAGCACCAGGCAGAACATCGGCAGCGCCGGCAGGATGTACACATCGCGCTTGCCGGCCGGAATCGAGAAGAACAGCACCACCATCAGCCACCAGGCCAGCGGCAGCACGTAGCGCGGGTCGCGACGGCGCAGCCGGCGGCGCCACGCCGGAATCGCCCAGGGCAGGGCCAGGAACGCCGGGATCCACATCAGCGGCATCGTCGCCAGGAAGTACCAGGCGGGCTGGTGGTGGTCCCAGGAATGGGCGTAGCGCCGCGCCGTCTGCTGGAACAGGATGTCGTCCATGTAGGCCCGGTACTCGTCCGAGCCGGTGGCAAAGCCGGCCAGCAGCATCGGCGCCAGCCACAACGACACCGCCAGCAGGAAGGCCAGCGGCGCCAGCCAGAAACGCGCGTCGCGCGCATGCAGTCCCACCCGTGGCCACTGCAGCGCCGCGGCGATCGCCGCAGGCACGAGCATCAGCAGCGCCAGCATCCCCACGCCCTTGGTGATCACGCCGATGCCAGCAAAGAACCAGCCCAGCCACCACCAGCGCCAGCTGGGTCCCAGCAGAAGGTGGCGCAGCAGGCCGTAGTTGGCCAGGGTGATGAACAGCAGCAGCAGTGGGTCGATCTGCGCCTTCTTCGCCTGGAAGGTGAACTGCAGCGCGAACAGCAGCGCCCAGCCGGCGTACAGCCCCACCCGCCGCGTCCACAGGCGCCGCCCCAGGTCGACCACGCACCACAGCGTGCCCAGGGCCGCCAGCAGCGACGGCAGCAGGAAGGCCACGCGCCACTGCCCGACCAGGCTGTACAGCGTGGCCTGCCACCACATCAGCATCGGCGGCTTGTCCGAGTACAGCTCGGTGCCGCGATGCGGGAACAGCCACTGCCCGCTGTCGAACATCTGCTTGGCCACCAGCGCGAAGCGCGGTTCGTCCGACGGCCACGGATCACGAAGGCCCAGCCCGGCCCCCAGCACCAGCAGGGCCATCACCACGAACAACCACGTCTCGCGCGACGCGCGGGATTTCAGCATGGGACTCGGAACGTCAGCGGGGTCAGGCTGTTTTTAGCAGACGCGCGTAAAAGAAACCGTCAGCATCGTTGTCACCCGGCAGGCGCTGGCGCGCAATCCCCTCGCAATCGAGGCCGAATGTGTCATCCAGAGGCTGTGCCGCTGCGTCCGGATGCCACTTCAGGAAGGCTCGCACCTGATCGACGTTCTCGGCGCGCAGGATCGAACAGGTGGCGTACAGCAGCACGCCTCCCGGGCGCAGCATCGACCAGCAGGCCTCCAGCAGGCGGGCCTGCACGCCGACCAGCGCATCGATGTCCTCGGCGCGGCGGTGGAACATCACGTCCGGCTGGCGGCGGATCACGCCGGTGGCCGAGCACGGGGCATCCAGCAGGATGGCGTCGAACGGCGTGCCATCCCACCAGGCCCCGGGATCGCTGGCATCGGCCACCCGGGTCTGCGCGCCCTCACCCACACCGGTGCGGGTGTAGGTATCGCGGGCGCGCGCGAGGCGACGCGCATCGATGTCGAGCGCCAGCAGGCGCAGACTGGGGTCACGTTCCAGCAGGTGCGCCGACTTGCCACCGGGCGCCGCACAGGCGTCCAGCACGCGGGCGCCGGTCGCGGGCGCCAGCGCGTCGGCTGCGCATTGCGCCGACAGGTCCTGTACCGACAGTGCGCCGTCGGCAAAACCCGGCAGCTGGTTCACCGCAACGGGGGCTGCCAGGCGCAATGCATCGGCGCAGAGCGCGCTGGGTTCGGCGGCAATGCCCGCCTCGGCCAGTGCCGCCAGTGCCTTGTCACGGCCACCGTGCTGGCGGTTGGCACGCAGCCACAACGGTGCCGGTTGCAGGCTGGCGCTGAAGATCGCGTCGGCCTGTGCCGGCCAATCGCGCTCCACCGCATCGGCCAGCCATTCCGGGAAGGCATCGCGCGCCGGCTGCTCCGGGAAACCTTCGCGCTGCGCGCGGCGCAGGATCGCATTGACCAGGCCGGCCTGGCGCTCACGGCCCAGCGCACGCGCGGCATCGACCGTGGCCGACAGCGCCGCATGCGCCGGCAGTTCCAGCACGTCCAGCTGGGCGAAGCCCACCATCAACAGGGTGCGCAGGTCGGCGTCGCGCGCCGACAGCGGCTTCTGCATCCACGACTGCAAGGCAGCGTCATAGGTACTGCGGCGACGCAGGACCGCAAAGCACAGCGCTTCCAGCAGGGCACGATCGCGGCTGTCGGCCAGCTTCGGCAGCGCCCAGGCCAGTTCGGCCTTCAATGAACGGCCCCGGGTGAACACCTGTGCCAGCACACGTGCGGCCAGCATGCGCGTGGCCGCGCCCGGCGCCGCCTTGGCCACGGAGAAATCGTTCTGCTTCGACACCGCTTATGCTCCCACGCGCAGATCACGGCGGGCGTTGAGGTAGTCGGCGGCGGTGATCGCCTTGCCGCCTTCCCGCTGCAGCGTACGCAAACGCAGTGCACCCTGCCCACAGGCGATGTCGATGCCATCGCGGCTGGCCGCCAGCACCGTGCCCGGCGCTTGGCCGTGGGCCGCATCCAGCGCCACCGCGCCATGGATGCGCACGCGTTCGCCAGACAGCGTCGCTTCGGCGATCGGCCACGGATTGAAGGCACGCACGGTACGCGCCAGCACATCGGCGCCCTGCGCCCAGTCCAGACGGGCTTCGGCCTTGTCCAGCTTGTGCGCATAGGTCACGCCCTGCTCCGGCTGCGGCCGCGCGATCGGCTTGATGCCGGCCCGCAGCAGGCCCAGGCCGTCGGACAGGACCTGTGCACCCAGCTCGGCCAGCTTGTCATGCAGCTGACCACCGGTATCGGTGGCAGCGATCGGCAGTTCCTGGTGCAGCAGCACCGGGCCGGTATCCAGGCCCGCTTCCATCTGCATCAGGCACACACCGGTCTTTGCGTCACCGGCCTGGATCGCGCGCTGGATCGGCGCAGCACCGCGCCAGCGTGGCAGCAGCGAGGCATGCACGTTCCAGCAGCCGTGGGTCGGGATCGCCAGTACCGCCTTGGGCAGGATCAGGCCGTAGGCCACCACCACCATCAGGTCCGGCTGCAGGTCGCGCAGCTGCTGCTGTGCAGCCTCGTCCTTCAGTGATTCGGGCTGGTAGACCGGAATGCCACGGGCCACGGCCTCGAGCTTGACCGGCGACGGTGCCAGGCCACGGCCACGGCCGGCCGGCCGGTCAGGCTGGGTATAGACGGCCACGACCTCGTGGTGGCGCGCCGCGGCGCGCAGCGACGACACCGCGAATTCCGGCGTACCGGCAAAGACAATCCTCATGGCTACCCCACTTGCAGGATGGATTCGTGCAGGAAAGAAAACGGCGCCGTCGGCCGGCGCCGTGCAGCCCGCGCGCGTCGCGCAGGCACGGGCCACCCGAAGGGCGGCCCGGATGGGCGATCACGCCACGTGCTTGCGCTGCTTGGCCAGCTTCTTGCGGACCATCTCGCGCTTGAGCGGCGACAGGTAGTCGATGAACAGCTTGCCGTCCAGGTGGTCCATCTCATGCTGGATGCAGGTGGCCAGCACTTCACCGGCCTCCAGCTGCTGTTCCTGGCCGTTGCGGTCCAGGTACTTCACGGTGATGGTGTCGGCGCGGGTGACGTCGGCGAAGATGCCCGGGACCGACAGGCAGCCCTCCTGGTACACCCGGCCCCCGTCCCTGGCGACGATTTCCGGGTTGATGAACACATGCGGTTCATTCTTTTCTTCGCTGACATCGATGACCATGAAGCGCTTGTGCACGTCCACCTGGGTGGCCGCCAGGCCGATGCCCGGGGCGTCGTACATGGTCTGGAACATGTTGTCGATCAGTTCCTGGAAGGCCGGCGTGGTGACTTCGGCGGCGTCGATCAACGCAGCCTTGGTACGCAGGCGCGGATCGGGGAACTCGAGAATGGGGAGAAGGGCCATGGCTGTTTCCGGATAGGGGGCCGGCACGCCGGCATACGTCGCAGATTCTAGCTCCAACGCTTGCCTTGCGCCCCGGTTTCTGGACTATAGTGCGCGGACCTGTTGGGGAATCAGGGCTTCACACCTATGTTGCTTCGTTTTCGTACGGTCGTCGCCGCGGCGATGCTGACCGTGGCTGCCTATGCTACCGCCGTGGAAGTGAATGGCGGGCACCCGGACACCTATGTGGTCCGAAAAGGGGATACGTTGTGGGATATCGCCGCACGTTTCCTGCAGAAGCCTTGGCTGTGGCCGGAGATCTGGCAAGCCAATCCGCAGATCGCCAACCCGCACCTGATCTATCCAGGTGACGTGCTGAGCCTGGCCTACCTGGACCGGGTGACCGTATCCCAGGCCGGCCCGCGCCAGGAGGCCCCGATCGACGCCATTCCGCTGGCCAAGGTCGAGCCGTTCCTGAAGCAGCTGAGCGTTGTCGACAGCATCAAGCAGCTGCCCTACGTGGTCGGCCTGGAGGACAGCCGCCTGCGCGTGTCCGGCGGTGACACCGTCTACGTGCGCCTGGCCGATGCCCAGGTGGGCCAGCGCTGGGCCGTGGTACGCCCGACCGTGCGGTACGCCCAGCCCAAGCCGACCGAAGACCTGACCGCCAATGGCGACGTGACCCCGGGCAGCGGCAACCTGTGGAAGGCCTACAACGCGCCCAACGCCCGCCGTGGCGTGCTCGGCTACGAGCTGGCCCAGGTCGCTACCGGCACCATCACCCAGATTGCCGGCGGCAAGGTCGAGGCCTCCACGCTGGTGCTGGACAAGAACGACGGCGGCCGCGAAGTGCGCGCCGGTGACCGCCTGGTGCCGGTCGAAGCCAAGCCGTACGACCTGCAGTTCATCCCTCATGTACCCGCTGCCGGTGTCGAGGGTGTGGACGTGCGCGTGCTGGCCGTCACCGACATGTTCAACGCCGGTGGCCCGCGCGACGTGATCGCGATCTCGGCCGGCCGTGCCCAGGGCGTGGACAACGGTACCGTGTTCTCGCTGTGGCGCCCGGGCCGCCATGTGGCGCACCGCATGAAGTACCCGGGCTCCTCGCGCATGGACGACTCGCTCAGCACCGGCGCGGGCCGGGTCTCGCTGCCGGACGAGTATGCCGCGCACGCGATGGTGTTCCGTACCTTCGACAACGTCAGCTACGCGCTGGTGATGCAGGGCGTGAAGCCGGTGCAGGTGGGTTACAACGCGCTGCACCCGGACGCAAAGTAACCGTTGCCGGGCGTGCCGGCCGCTGCCCGGCAGGCGTCTGCGGGAAAACCTGACGATCACATGCGAAGGCGCCCTAGGGCGCCTTTGTTGCGTGCGGCCGATAGTGGGGGATGACCACGCATGCATATGAGGCGCTGCTGCGCCTGTTGATGGCGGGAGGCGCACTGGCGCCACGACGGGCCCTGCTGCAGGCCGCGGGCGGTGCGCAAGCCGCCATCGCGCAAGGCCCGGCGAACTGGCGCGCGCACGGCTGCACGCCGGAGCAATGCGCCGCGCTGGAACGTCCCGACGCCCGGGCGTGTGCATCCGCCCTGCGCTGGCTGGAACAGGACAACCATCACCTGCTGCCCTGCACCGATCCGGCCTTTCCACCCTCGTTGCTGGAGGTGCCCAACCCGCCGCTGGCGCTGTTCGTCGCCGGAGACCCCAGCCTGGCCTGGCGCCCGTCGGTGGCGCTGGTCGGCAGCCGTTCCCCCACCCCGGGCGGGCGCGCACTGGCCGCGCGTTTTGCCGGCTGTTTCGTCGAGGCGGGCCTGGCGGTGACCAGCGGCCTGGCCGCAGGCATCGATGCGGCTGCGCACCAGGCCACGCTGGAGGCCGGTGGCTGCACCGTGGCGGTGATCGGCACGGGCCCTGACCGCGCCTATCCGGACAGCCACGCCCGGCTGCAGGCGCGCATCGCCGCCGAGGGCGTGGTGCTCAGTGAGTACCTGCCGGGTACGGCGGCCCGCCCAGGCCACTTCCCCGCGCGCAACCGGCTGGTAGCCGGGCTGGCGCTGGCCACCGTGGTGGTCGAGGCCGCGCAGCGTTCGGGCGCGCTGATCACCGCGCGCCTGGCCGCCGAGGCAGGCCGCGAGGTCTGTGCCCTGCCCGGATCGGTGCTCAACCCGCGCGCGGCGGGCTGCCACCGCCTGATCCGCGAGGGCGCGGCGCTGGTCGAGCGCCCCGAGGAGGTTCTGGAACTGCTCGCCCCCGCCCTTCGCCAGCAGCTGCCGGGCTTGCAATCGCGGCTGGTCACCCCCACTGAACAGGCACTGCCGGCCCTCCTGCCGGCGCGCTGGGCCGACGACCCTGACTACCAGTGCTTGTGGCGAGCCCTGGACCACAACCCAAGCGGTATGGATTCACTGATCACGCGCTGTGGATTGACGGCGTCCCAGGTGTCCTCCATGCTGCTTGCCATGGAACTGGCGGGAATCGTGGTGTGCGTACACGGCCGCTACTGTCGAACTCCCTAGTTTCTTCACCTCCACAGCGTCGCGCGACGCAGGCCGAGGGGCAATGAAAGAGAGCATCCTGGATGTACTGCTGTACCTGTTTGAACACTATTTCAGCGAAGATGCGGACCTGATCCGTGACCGCGATTCGCTGCAGAACGGCCTGATCCAGGCCGGTTTCAGCCCCACCGAGATCAACAAGGCGTTCGACTGGCTCGATGCCCTGGCCGCCCAGCGGCCGAGCGTGGCCCAGGCGCGGGTCGACGGCCCCGTGCGCATCTACCATGGCCCCGAGCTGGACAAGCTGGATGTGGAATGCCGCGGCTTCCTGCTGTACCTGGAACAGCACGGCATCCTCGACGCCGACCAGCGCGAGCTGGTGCTGGACCGGGCGATGGCCCTGGACCAGGACGAACTGGACCTGGACGACCTGAAATGGGTCGTGCTGATGGTGCTGTTCAACCAGCCCGGCTCCGAAGCGGCCTATGCCTGGATGGAGACGCAGATGTTCATGGACGAGCCAGAACCCCTTCACTGACCGTACACTTGGGGGCATAGCGCATTCAGGAGCGTCCCCGTGAGCGAGTGGTTCCATG
Organism: Stenotrophomonas sp. T8; assembly: GCF_051853085.1. Classification (NCBI taxonomy): domain Bacteria; kingdom Pseudomonadati; phylum Pseudomonadota; class Gammaproteobacteria; order Lysobacterales; family Lysobacteraceae; genus Stenotrophomonas; species Stenotrophomonas sp. T8. The sequence goes on from NZ_CP195329.1 coordinate 3,603,501, forward strand.
CAGAAGGCAACCGGCAGCAAGGCCCGCTGCCGGCGGAACAGTTGGTCGAGTTGTTCCGAAACAACCAGATCTCCCTGGACACCCTGGTCTGGCGCGACGGCCTGCCGCAATGGCAGCCGTTGCGTACCGTGGTCGACGAGCTGGGCCTGATCGTGCCGGCACTGGACGTTGCTGCGCCGGCCCAGCAACCCGAGCCGGAACCGGAACCGGTGGCCCCCCCTCCGCCGCAGCCGCCTGTGCTGCCGCCGTCCACGCCCTATGCCACCCAAGCGGCAGCCGGGGTTCTGCCACCGCCGAAGAAGAAGCTCTCCGGTTGCGCCCTGACCGCGATCATCGGCGGCGGCCTGCTGCTGGTACTGGTACCGATCATGGCCATCCTCGCGGCGATCGCCCTGCCCGCATACAACGACTACACCGTGCGTGCCAGGATCGCGACCGCGGTCAATGCCCTGCAGCCGCTGAAACAGCAGGTGCAGCACTTCGCCGACGATGAAGGCCGCTGCCCCGGCGCCAACGATGCCGGTTTCCCGGCCCCGGGTGACTTCACCCAGGCCGGCCTGTCGGCGGTGAACATCGGCCGCTTCAACAACGGTCACTGTGGCATCGAAGCAACGCTGGCCGTGCCCGGCAAGAGCCTCGATGGCGACCTGCTGTGGCTGGAATATGATCGCGACAGCGGCCGCTGGGAATGCAGCGGTGAAAGCGACGACAAGTACCTGCCGACGTCGTGCCGCGGCTGAGCCACGCGCACGGCAGCACCTCCAAGGACGATCCAACAGGGAACATGCAATGACTGAGTGGTACTACGCCGTAGGACAGCAACGCCAGGGCCCGCTGTCGGTCCAGGAGATCCGCCAGCGCTTCCAGCGCGGCGAACTGAACCTGGACACCCTGGTCTGGCGCGAAGGCATGGCCCAGTGGGCTGCACTGCGCCAGGTGGTCGATGAACTGGGCCTGCAGACGCTGGCCGACGCCAGCACCGCCACTGCCAGTGGCGGCTTCGACCTGCGCAGCGACTACGCCGCCATCGACAACGGCACTGCGCCGCTGCCTGGCACGGGCGCGCTCAGCAGCTCGCCCTACAACGCCCCGGCCGCCGCCGCTGCCGGTGGCGCGCGGCCGGTGATCGGCGGCGAGGTGGTCTACGCCGGCTTCTGGAAGCGCGTCGCGGCCTACATGATCGACTACTTCGTGCTGGCCGTGCCGGGCGGCATCATCGGCGCCATCATCGGCGTGGTGCTTGGCGCCAGCATGGGCGCGGTGGGCAGTGGCGAAACCTCCATCGAAATCGTCGCGCAGCTGGCCAGCGCGCTGATCAACATGGCCATCGGCGTGGCCTACTACACCTGGTTCCATTCCTCGCCGGGCGGCGCCACGCTGGGCAAGATGGCGGTCGGCATCAAGGTCGTGCGCAGCAACGGTGACCGCCTGACCCGGGGCCGCGCCTTCGGTCGCTACTGGGCCATGCTGCTGAGCAGCTTCACCCTGGGGATCGGCTTCCTGATGGCCGCCTTCACCGAGCGCAAGCAGGGCCTGCACGACATGATCTGCGACACCCTGGTGGTCGACCGCTGGGCCTACACCGACCAGCCGCAGCTGCAGCGCCATGAGCTGGGTACGGTCACCATCGTGATCCTGGTACTGACCGGCCTGCTGACGGTCGCGGGCCTGGTGCTGCTGGTGGCTGCGGTCGGCTTCATCGCCAAGATGGCCTCATGAACGGCCATCCTCACGTCTGGCTGCTTGACAGGGGCTGGCCGGGCGTGATTCCTCTAATAAGGTGAAACCTGAACGCCCGGCACACTACCGGGCGTTCAGCGTATTGATTTGTCCGTGGCCGCTTCACTAATGCGGCCGTTTGCTCCACCCTAGCGGCCCCTTCCCTGCGGCTCGCCCCACAGACACTGCTGCCATGCCCAAGCACCTGCTCATCGTCGAATCGCCGGCCAAGGCCAAGACGATCAACAAATACCTCGGCAAGGACTACACCGTCCTGGCCTCGTATGGGCATGTGCGTGACCTGATTCCGAAGGAAGGCGCGGTCGACCCGGACAACGGGTTCGCCATGCACTACGACGTGATCGACAAGAACGAGAAGCATGTCGATGCGATCGCGAAGGCCGCCAAGGGCGCCGACGACATCCTGCTGGCAACCGACCCGGATCGCGAGGGTGAAGCGATCAGCTGGCATATCGCCGAGATCCTGAAGGAACGCGGGCTGGTCAAGGACAAGCCGATGCAGCGCGTGGTGTTCACCGAGATCACCCCGCGCGCCATCAAGGAAGCGATCAGCCAGCCGCGCGCGATCGCCAGCGACCTCGTCGACGCCCAGCAGGCCCGCCGCGCGCTGGACTACCTGGTCGGCTTCAACCTGTCGCCGGTGCTCTGGCGCAAGGTGCAGCGCGGCCTGTCCGCCGGCCGCGTGCAGAGCCCGGCGCTGCGCATGATCGTCGAGCGCGAGGAAGAGATCGAAGCCTTCATCGCCCGCGAGTACTGGTCGATCGCTGCCGAGTGCGCGCACCCGTCCCAGCACTTCAATGCCAAGCTGGTCAAGCTGGACGGGCAGAAGTTCGAGCAGTTCACCGTCACCGATGGCGACACCGCTGAAGCGGCGCGCATGCGCATCCAGCAGGCCGCGCAGGGTTCGCTGCACGTCACCGACGTGGCCAGCAAGGAGCGCAAGCGCCGCCCGGCGCCGCCGTTCACCACCTCCACCCTGCAGCAGGAAGCCTCGCGCAAGCTCGGCTTCACCACCCGCAAGACCATGCAGGTGGCGCAGAAGCTGTATGAGGGCGTGGCCATCGGCGACGAAGGCACCGTCGGCCTGATTTCGTACATGCGTACCGACTCGGTGAACCTGTCGCAGGACGCGCTGGCGGAAATCCGCGACGTGATCGCCCGCGACTACGGCATCGCCTCGCTGCCGGACCAGCCCAACACGTACCAGACCAAGTCGAAGAACGCCCAGGAAGCGCACGAAGCGGTGCGCCCGACCTCGGCCCTGCGCACGCCGTCGCAGGTCGCCCGCTTCCTGACCGACGACGAGCGGCGCCTGTACGAGCTGATCTGGAAGCGTGCGGTGGCCTGCCAGATGATCCCGGCCACGCTCAACACCGTCAGCGTCGACCTGTCGGCCGGCAGCGAACACGTGTTCCGCGCCAGCGGCACCACCGTGGTCGTGCCCGGCTTCCTGGCCGTGTACGAGGAAGGCAAGGACAACAAGAGCGCCGAGGACGAAGATGAGGGCCGCAAGCTGCCCGCGATGAAGCCGGGCGACCGCATCCCGCTGGAACGCATCCTGGCCGAACAGCATTTCACCCAGCCACCGCCGCGCTACACCGAAGCGGCGCTGGTGAAGGCGCTGGAAGAGTACGGCATCGGCCGTCCCTCGACCTACGCCTCGATCATCCAGACCCTGCTGTTCCGCAAGTATGTGGAAATGGAAGGCCGCAGCTTCCGCCCGTCCGACGTGGGCCGCGCGGTGTCCAAGTTCCTGTCCAGCCACTTCACCCAGTACGTGGATTACGACTTCACCGCCAGGCTTGAGGACGAGCTCGATGCCGTCTCGCGCGGTGAGGAAGAATGGATCCCGCTGATGGCCCGTTTCTGGGAGCCGTTCAAGGAACTGGTCGAAGACAAGAAGGAATCGGTCGACCGCGCCGAGGCCAGTGGTGCGCGCGAGCTCGGCACCGACCCCAAGACCGGCAAGCCGGTCAGCGTGCGGCTGGGTCGTTTCGGGCCGTATGCTGCCATCGGCAGCACCGCCGAGGACGCCGAGGAAAAGCCGAAGTTCGCCTCATTGCGCCCCGGCCAGTCGATGCACACCATCTCGTTGGAAGACGCGCTGGAACTGTTCCTGATGCCGCGCGCGCTGGGCGAGGACAATGGTGAGCCGGTCAGCGTCGGCATCGGCCGCTTCGGCCCGTTCGCCAAGCGCGGCAGCACCTACGCCTCGCTGAAGAAGGAAGATGACCCGTACACCATCGACCTGGCCCGCGCCGTATTCCTGATCGAAGAGAAGGAAGAGATCGCGCGCAACCGGATCATCAAGGAGTTCGAGGGCAGCGACATCCAGGTGCTGAACGGCCGCTTCGGCCCGTACATCAGCGATGGAAAGATGAACGGCAAGATCCCCAAGGATCGCGAGCCGTCATCGCTGACCCTGGCCGAAGTGCAACAGCTGATGGAAGAAACCGGCAAGCCGGTGCGCAAGGGCTTCGGCGCCAAGAAAACCGCCGCGAAGAAGGCGCCGGCCAAGAAGGCTGCAGTGAAGAAGGAAGCAGCGCCGAAGAAGGCCACGGCCAGGAAAGTGCCGGCCAAGAAGGCGGTGAAGAAAGCTGCCGCAAAGAAGGCACCGGCGAAGAAGGCTGTCAAGAAGACCGCTGCAAAGAAGTAGATCCACGCGATGCGCGGATGAGGGGTAGTGCCGGCCGCTGGCCGGCAACACCTGGAAGCCTCGGATGCCGGCCAGCGGCCGGCACTACCGAGCGGGCGCGTTCCACCCCTTCTGCACGCAGCGGGGGGATAATGGAGGCCCACGCCGGGCCGGTCGCCGTCATGAAAGAACTCACCCTGAACTCTGCTGTCGCCACGCTCCGCGCCGGTGGCGTGATTGCCTATCCGACCGAAGCGGTCTGGGGCCTGGGCTGCGATCCGTCACATGAAGCCGCGGTGCACGCGGTGCTGCGGCTGAAGCAGCGCCCGATCGAAAAGGGCATGATCCTGGTCGCCGCCGAACTGTCGCAGCTGGAGGGCTGGGTCCGCCTGCAGGCATTGCCCGACGCCCGCCAGCGCGCGGTGCTGGCCAGCTGGCCGGGCGCCAACACCTGGATCCTGCCGGCCGGTCCGCACGCGCAGCCCTGGGTCACCGGCGAACACAGCGGTATCGCGGTGCGCATCAGCGCCCACCCGCTGGTCGCCGCCCTGTGCCGCGCCTGGGGTGGCCCGCTGGTCTCCACCAGCGCCAACCTGGCCGGTGAACCACCGGCCCGCAGCCGTGCCGAGCTCGATCCGCGCCTGCTGCGCCTGCTCGATGGCCTCCTCGACGGCGAGACCGGCGGCCTGGCCCAGCCAACCCCGATCCGCGACGCGCTAAGCGGCAACGTGCTGCGCTCCTGAACCGACGATTGCACTGCCGCGGACAATCACGCACCCTGCCGCCATGAACCTGCTGCGCACCGCCCTGGGCCTGTGCCTGTTGCTGCCATGGACCGCACCCGCCGCCGAGGACGTGCGCGTGTACCGCTGTGTCGCCAGCAACGGCGCCGTGGCCCTGCAGGACAAGCCATGCAGCAGTGGCCGGCAGGAAGTGCGTGACCTGCAGCGCCCGCGCGACCCGGCCCCCCGGGTGGTGCGCAGCGACGCGGCACCCGCCCGGCCGGACGAGGTTCCGGTGATGCGTGATCGTGAGGTCCGCCACGTCTACCTCCAGCCACCACAACCGTTGTACGAGTGCGTAAGCGACGACGGTCGCCGCTACACCAGCGACAACAACGAGGGCAATCCGCGCTGGGTGCCGTTGTGGACCAGCGTCTGGCTCCCGCATGGGCACCACGGCCCGGTCCATCCCGGCCCACGCCCCGCCTTCGGCACGCCGGTCGCCCCCCCCATCGGTGAAGGAACCGGCTACCGGCCGCCAGCGGTAGGTGTCGGTGTACAGGTTCCGGCCGGCAGCGTGCTGGTCCGCGACAGCTGCCACGCGCTGCCGCCACAGGAAGTCTGCGCGCGCCTGCGCGACCGCCGCTGGGAACTGGACCGCCGCTACAACAGCGCGCTGCAGAGTGAACGCACCGCCATCAGCAACGAACAGCGTGGCATCGACGCGCGCCTGTCGCGCGACTGCGAACGCTGAGCGCAGCACCTGCCGTGGCATGTACGCTGTGCGCATGAAGAACCTGATCTGGCTGGCCCTGGGCCTGTTCGCCGGCAACGCAGTGGCCGACGACGGGGTGATCTACCGCTGCACCTCCAGCAACAGCGATGTGCCCACCCTGCAACGTACGCCCTGCCCTGGCGGCAGCAAGCAGCAGGTGGTGCGGATTCCGGCCGCTGCCAGTGCGTCGCCCACGCCGGCCCCTGTGCCGTCGCCACCCGAACCGGCGGCGGCGGGTATGCCGCCGGCTTCCGCGCCCAGCCCCCGCCGCCCCGGCGAAGGACGCACGATCATGGAAGCCGGCATGGTCGAACGCGAAGGCGGCGATCTGATACTCGACAGTGCATCGCTGCCACGCCAGGCCGATGCCGCGCCGGACAGCAATGCGCCGCCGAAGCCGCCGCTGCCGCCCATCTTCCAGTGCACCGACAGCCAGGGCGGTGGCTACCTGCACGAATACGAGGCTGCCCCCGGCCGCTGCGAACTGATGACCGTGCAGGGCCTGGGCGGCGCCACACCGGTCAACGCTGCAGGCTGCGAAGTGGTGCGCGACCGCTGCGAGGAACTGCCGGACGCGCAGCGCTGCAGCAGCTGGCAGCAACGCTTCCGCGACGCACGTGGCCGCGAGCGGTTCGCCTCGCCGGAGAACCGCGACAAGGCCCGGGGCGAACGCGAACGGTTGCAGGGCGTGCTGGAGGCCAGCAACTGCCCGGTACCGGGGTGACTGCCATGCGGTAGTGCCGGCCGCTGGCCGGCAATCGCAGGATCTTCAAAAATGGTTCCAGTTGCCGGCCAGCGGCCGGCACTATCCGCTGGAAGATCAGAACCCGTAGCGCAGGAAACCACCATCCACGGCGATGCACTCGCCGGTGACATAGCTGGCCGCCGGCAGGCACAGGAAGCCTACCGCGGCAGCCACTTCCTCCGGCTCGCCGATACGACGCATCGGCGTGCGATTGATGACTTCCTCGTAGTAGTCCGGGTCCGACAACGGACCGGACGTGCGCCGCGTGCGGATGTACCAGGGCGCCACCGCGTTGACCCGGATGCCATCCTCCGCCCACTCGACGGCCAGGTTGCGCGTCATCTGGTGCATCGCGGCCTTGGTCATGCCATAGACCACGCCACTGCGCACGTGGGTCAGGCCGGACACGCTGCCGACGTTGACGATGGACGACGACGCATGCCGCGCCAACAGCGGATGCGCGTAGCGCGACAGCTCGAAGGCCGAGAACAGGTTGGTCTCGAAGATCTTGCGCCATTCGTCCTCGGAATACTCCGTGGCCGCCTTGGTGACGTTGCCACCGGCGTTGTTGACCAGGATGTGCAGGCCATCGCTGTGGTCTTCCACCCAGTCCAGGATCTGCCGGCGGTCCTCGTCATCAGAGACATCGGCAGCCAGCGCGTGCACCTGGTGCTGCGGATACACGTCCAGCAGTTCGTCGCGCGCCGTCTCCAGCATATCGATGTCACGGCCCACGATCATCAGGTCGGCACCGAGGCCGGCCAGTTCGTGCGCGATGGCCAGGCCGATGCCGGCGCTGGCGCCCGTAATCAGGGCAGTCTGGCCGTCCAGGCGCCACCGTTGCTGGGTCATGTGTCCTCCGGGGCCGCGCCCGCTGTGTTTCGATGCCGCAAGGATACGCGCTCACGGCAGGGCGTTGCCGGAGATGCGACACTGCGCGAACGCCCACCGCGGAGTACCGCCATGCGCATCCTGATCCTGTTCTTGTCCCTGCTGGCCATCGTGCAGCTGGTGGCCTGCCAGCGTCCGCCGACGCCGAACCCGGAGAAGCCACCGGTACCCAAAGCGATGTCGCATGCGATGCAGGAGCCGCTGGACCGCGCCAAGGGCGCGCAGAAGGCCGTGGATGAAGCCGCCGCACGCGAGCGCAAGGCCGAGGCCGACGCGGCGCGATGACGAGTGGCCTATGGGGTCAGAGCCCTTTGCGAAGCCAAGGGATCAGACCCCATGAACGAGAACGCCCGGCCAAGGCCGGGCGTTTCGCTGTCCAGTAGTTCCACGCCCTGCGTGGATGGCTTCCGTCAGAACCCGCAGAAGCAGTAAGCAAGCGCCTTCACCGGTGCGCCATTGCCCTTCTCGCGGGCCGCGTTCTCGACGAAGCGCAGCTGCGTGTCCACTTCCGGCATCGTGCGTGCCAGCATCATCCGCGCCATGCCCGAATCGGACAGCATCCAGGCACCGGCGCGGCTGCCGGCGAAACCGCTGACGAACTGTGCGAACGGCGTGGCCGCCTTCTCGATGTAGCGCACGCGATAAGCGTCGGCCTTGCCCAGCTTGGCACGGCTGGCAGCGTCGGCCACGGCATCCTTCAGGCCACCGAAGGCATCGACCAGGCCGCGTTCCTTGGCCTGCGCACCGCTCCACACGCGGCCGCGAGCCACCTCGTCCACCGCCTCGACCGGCTTCTTGCGGGCGTCGGCGACGCGGCCGGTGAAGTCGGCGTAGCCCTTGTTGATCACCGACTGGATGACCTGTCCCACGGCCGGGTCCATCGGGCGGGTGACATCGAATGCACCGGCGAAACGGGTGGTGCCGACACCATCGGTGTGCACGCCGATCTTGTCCAGCGCGCGGCTGAAGTTCGGCACCATGCCGAAGATGCCGATCGAACCGGTGATGGTCGACGGATCGGCGTAGATGCGATCGGCATTCATGCTGATCCAGTAGCCACCGGAGGCAGCCAGGTCGCCCATCGACACCACCACCGGCTTGCCGGCAGCCTGCAGCGCCACCACTTCACGGCGGATCTGCTCGGAGGCGAACACCTCGCCGCCCGGCGAATCGACGCGCAGCACCACGGCCTTCACGTTGTCGTCGTCGCGCGCGGCGCGCAACAGCGCTGAGGTCGACTCGCCGCCGATGCGGCCGGCCGGCAGGTCGCCACCGCTGATCTCGCCGGCAGCCACCACCACGGCCACCTGCGGACGCGAGTCCACCGGGTTGCGGCGCGCGTCGAGCAGGGCCAGGTAACGCCCGAAGTCGACGTTGCGGAAACCACCGTCGGCGTCTTCGTCGGCCACGCCGCGCTCGATCATCAGATCCTCGAACTCCTCGCGGGTCTTCAGCGCGGTCACCAGCTTCTGCTGCAGCGCGAACTTGGCCAGGTCGCCACCGGCGGCGGCAATGCCTTCCGGCAGCGTGTCGATGCCGGCAGCCAGCTGCGCCGGATCCAGGCGGCGCGCCTTGGCGATGTCGCCCAGATAGCGCTGCCACACATCGTTCATCCAGAACAGGTCGGCTTCCTTGGAGGCCGGCGACGCGGCGTCGAGCACGTACGGTTCGGCCGCGGACTTGTACTCGCCCACCTTGAACAGGTGCACGTCCACGCCCAGCTTGTCCTGCAGGCCGGTGCGGAAGTACTGGCGGTAGCGGCCGAGGCCTTCGAGCACGACCGAACCCATCGGGTCCAGGTAGACCTCGTCGGCCTGCGCGGCCAGCAGGTACTGCGACTGGCCCATGCTCTCGCTGTAGGCCACCAGCTGCTTGCCGGAGGCACGCAGATCCTGCAGCGCGGCGGCCACTTCGCGCAGCGAAGCGAAGCCGGACGGCTGCAGCTTGTCCAGCTCCAGCACCACGCGCTCGATCTTCTTGTCGTCCTTGGCCGACTCGATCACCCGCAGCAGATCGCGCAGCTGGATCTCTTCGGCACCGTTGTCACCCACTGCCTTGGCCAGTGCGCGGCTGACCGGATCGGCACTGAACTGCTCGACCAGGCGGCCCTCCGGCGCGATCACCAGGGTGGTGCGGTCCTGCAGCGACTTGCTGGCACCGGCGCCCATGCCGGCGGCGATGACGAACATCACCAGCAGCAGGAACAGCAGGCCGAAGAACACCAGGTTGAGGATCAACCGGCGGGTGAAGTTCATGACGTCCCACAGCCCGATGAAGAAACTGGCGACGGGGTTGCGACGCGCCGGGGGCAGCGGGGGCACGGGTTGATTCATGGAACGCTCCGGATGGCTTCTTGCCGTGGTACCAGCATAGCCGGTGCCGCGTGATGCAGCATCGGACACAAGTCAGGGGATCGCCCGTCACGGGTGAACGTGGCGGGCACGAAGATCAGGACAGCGCGGACTGCCCGATGCGCTGGCTGCTGCGGCGCAGGCGCCAGCCCATCAGGATGGCAGCGGCAGTCAGGCCGACGATCAGGCCGATCCACATGCCCTGCGGGCCCATGCCCAGCCCCAGGCCGAGCCCGGCGCCGAGCGGCATGCCCAAGCCCCAGTACGCGAACATGGCGATGAACATCGGCACGCGGGTGTCCTTGAGGCCGCGCAGCGCGCCCGCCGACAGCACCTGGATGCCGTCCGGGAACTGGAAGGTGGCCGCGTACAGCAGCAGGGTCGAGGCCAGGCCGGCCACTGCCAGGTCGTTGGTGTACACACCGACGATGGCATCGTGGCCGAACAGCAGCACCGCCGCTGACAACGTCTGCGTGCCCATGATGATCGCGTAGCCGGCCCAGGCCGCACGCCGCACGCCGAAGCCGTCACCACGGCCGACCGCATGGCCGACGCGCACGGTGGTGGCCTCGGCCACGCCCATCGGGATCATGAAGCACAGCTGCGCGACGTTGATCGCGATCTGGTGTGCCGCCGCTTCATTGGCGCCCAGGCGGCCGATCAGCAAGGCGGTGACGATGAACAGGCCGCCTTCCATCAGCACGGTGATGCCGATCGGCAGGCCGGTGCGCAGCAGCTCCCAGATCGCCTTCCAGCGCGGTCCCTCGAAGTGCGAGAACAGCTGCAGATGGGCGAAGCGCTTGGTCCGCCACAGATACAGGGCGAATGCGGTTGCCTGCAGCCACATCATCACCGCCGAAGCGATGCCCAGGCCCTCGGCCCCCAACTCCGGGAAGCCGAGTTTGCCATTGGCCAGCACGTAGCCCATCGGTGCCAGCACCAGCAGGCCACCGAAGCCGAGCAGCATGGTCGGCAACGTCCAGTGCATGCCCTCGCTGAGATAACGCATGCAGAAGTACAGGGTCAGCGCCGGGCCGCCCCAGCGCACCGCATGCAGGAACGCGGTCGCCCCCGGCACGATGTCCGGCGCGATGCCGAAGGCCGGCAGCAGCGGCGGCACCACGGTGAGGAAGGTGAACATGATCAGCCCCAGCCCCAGCGCCAGCCACAGTGCCTGGCGGAACAGCGGGCCGATCTCGCGCTCGCGGCCGGCGCCGTGCAGCTGCGACACCGAAGCGGTGAGCGAGATCAGGGTGCCGATCGGAATCAACATCGGCAGCCACAACAGCGCCGTACCGATGGTGACTGCGGCAAGGGTCGCCGTAGCGTGGTGGCCGGCAATCACGTTGTCGACGAAGGAGATCAGACCGGTGGACACATGGCCCAGCACGAGCGGCAGGGCGAGCAGACCGGTGGCGCCGACTTCCTTGCTGAAGCGCGGCGTGGAGGTTGCAGTAGACATAAGGTGCTTGACGCGAACTGCGGTTGCGCGCGAAGGGCACAGGCACCGGGTTGCGGGCGCTCATCTTACGCGGGCGGCGCCTGCATTCCCATGACATGGCGTGAATGCTGGGTTTCAGCCGCCCCACACAAAAAAGGGGACGGAGGGGATTAAGTCGTATCAGGCCAGTCAGTGCCGAATGCGACTTAATCCCCTCCGTCCCCTTTTCTACTGGCCGGCCTGGCGCTTCAGCCAGCTGTCGCGCTCGGCGGCGGGCACGGCGAGGAAGGCGCTGCGCACCGTGTCGCGTTCCTGCGGCGGCGTGCGCTGCGCGACCAGGGCCAGCTGGGCCAGCTGCGCCGGGTTGAGCTGGCGCAGCACGGCCAGCGCGGTCTCGCGTTGCTCCGGTGGCACGAATCCGAACAGTCCGTGCAGCTTGGGGAATTCCAGGCCCAGCTGCGGGCCCAGCCGCCATCCGTCGCGGAACGCCTGATCCTGCGCCTGGAATTGCTGCCGCATGCGCTGCTGTTGATCGGCCGGCAGCGAATTGAAGCGCGCAGCCGCCTGACGGATGCGCTCGCGCTCTGCTTCCGGCAATGCGCGCCAGGCGGCGTAGTCGGCACGGCGCTGTCGCTGCTGCTGCGTATCCAGCTGGGCGAATTCCGCAGGTGCTGTTGCAGCGGCCGACGCCGGCGTGGCCGGCGAACTGCCCGGAACTGGTGGCGGCAACGGCACACTCAACGGCTGCGGTGCGGCGGACAGCGACAGCGGCAGGGCCAGCAGCAGGCTGGCGAGCACGGACTTATTCATCGGCGGCAGCCGTTTCCAGCGTGGCACTGGCCGGCTCCGGCCGGCTCGGCTTGGCTTGCGATTCATCCACCGGCAGCGGGCCGCCCGCGGCAGTCCACGCGTACAGGTCGGCATCGGCGACCAGCGGGTAGTCGCGGTCTGCCAGCATCGCTGCGTCATCATTGGCTTGCGCCTGGCCCGCGTCCGGTGTGGCGTCGACCTTGCTCGGTGGCAGGGCTTCCACGGTCACCGGACCGGCTTCGCCCACCACGCCCTCCGGCAAGGGTGCATCGCTGCCGAACGAATGTCCCTGCAGGTAGCGCCAACCCAGCGCCGCGGCCAGCAGCACCGCCACGGTCGCCAACAGGATCAGCGGACCGCGCCAGCGCGGCTTGGCACTCGCCCGACGGCGCTTGGCGTTGGCGGCCGCACGCTCGTCCCGCTGCGGTGCGCGCCAGCTGGAGGCCGGTGCTTCATTGTGGGTGGTGGGTGCGGCCGGCTGCTGCAGTTGCTGCAGGCGCGCGGCCGGCAGGTCACGGACACGCGCCTGTACCTGCTCGGCCAACTGGCGCCAGGCCACGGCATCGGGCCGGCCCTGGGCGTCACGCGGGCAGGCATCGGCCAGCAGGTGCTGGTAGCCGGCCTCGTCCTGGTCGAGCACGCGCATGGCGATGCCCTCGTCCAGGCTGCCGCCCACCCGCAGCAGCAGCGCCAGTCGTGGAAGTGGCGGCATCGCGCCCAACGCGGCCAACGACGGCGCCCACTGCCCGCCCGCCGGCTCGCGCAGCGCCTGGCGCTGGCCCAGCAGGGTCCAGAAGCGGGTCGGCCATTGCGCCATCGGCAGGTCGCTGGCGACCGCCGCAAACGCGCGCATCACTGCCACCAGGGTCTGCTCGGCACGCGCGGCATCGCCGCACTGCAGTTCAGCCACCACCAGGGCGCGGCGTTCGACGCCACGCAGGAACGCCGACAGCGCGCCGGCCGCGGTCGAGGAAACAGGGGCGGGCACAGCCGTCATCGGTCACTCCAAAGGTCTGCCGGCATGATAGCGGCAGCCCATCGGCACCCGTAGGACTTGCGCCCACAGGCACTTCGTGCTGCAGGTTGTGCACAGCACCACGCTCCCCGCGCGGGAAATTGCGGCATGCAGCTGAATTCACTCTGTTTCAGCAATGTTTCACACTCAAGTTGTTGATTTTGAATGCCTTTCAAGTGTGGCGATTTTTTGACCAACACAAGCGTGAGCTCGTCGCCATCGGCCTCCTGGGTTGCCGTCGACCGGTAACGCACAACGTTATCCACAGAACATGTGGATAAGACTGAATCTCCAATGGACACCGATATTTAGGTGACATTTATGATTCAGCGGTCGTCGCCCGGGCACGTCTCCCCTGCCATTCGCGCGCGCATGGCCCGTTACACTGGCCCGATGCTTTCGCCCATTCCGACCCTGCAGGTCGCCCTGCCCGTCCCCCTGCCGCGCCTGTTCGACTACCTGTCGCCGGAGGGCGATGGCCCCACGGCCGCGGTCGGCTGCCGCCTGAAGGTGCCGTTCGGCAACCGCGAGCTGGTCGGCGTGGTGGCTGGCCACGGCCAGACCGACGACGGCCAGGGACTGCGCCAGGCGCTGGCCTGGTGCGACCGGCAGCCGCTGCTGCAGGGCGAACTCTGGCAGAGCCTGCAGTGGCTGGCGCGCTACACCCATGCGCCGCTGGGTGAGGTGCTGAGCACCGCCCTGCCCGGACCGCTGCGCCATGGCGAGGCCCTGCCCGACACACATCACTGGGGTTGGCAGCTGACCACCGAAGGCCACGCCCAGCGCGAAAAGCTGCGCGCCGGCAGCCGTCCGCGGCAGCTGGCCGAGCTGCTGGCCGGAGCGATCGTGGATGAGGACGTGCTCGGCGAACGCATGGCCGACTGGCGCACCGCTGCACGCAGCCTGGCCAAGCGCGCGCTGGCCGAGCGCGTGGCGATGACGGTGGCACCGCAGCATGCGCAGCCGCTGCCCGGCCCCACGCTCAACCCGGACCAGGCCGGGGCGGTGGCTGCGATCAACGCTGCCGACGGCTTTCAGCCGTTCCTGCTGGACGGCGTGACCGGCAGCGGCAAGACCGAGGTCTACCTGCAGGCGATCATCCATTGCCTGGCGCAGGGCAGGCAGGCGCTGGTACTGGTGCCGGAAATCGGCCTGACCCCGCAGACCCTGGCACGTTTCCGCGGCCGCCTGGGCATCGCCGTGCACGCCTTGCATTCGGGGTTGAACGACAACGAGCGCGCGCGCGTCTGGGCGGCCGCCTCGCGTGGCGAAGCACGGGTCATCGTCGGCACCCGCTCGGCGGTGTTCACGCCATTGCCGCAGGCTGGCCTGCTGATCGTCGACGAGGAACACGACGGCAGCTACAAGCAACAGGACGGCATCCGTTACCACGCGCGCGATTTCGCCCTGGTCCGGGCCAAGGCACTGGGCATTCCGGTGCTGCTCGGCAGTGCCACCCCTTCGCTGGAAACGCTGCATAACGCCTACGCCGGGCGCTACACGCACCTGCGCCTGAAGCAGCGCGCCGGCGATGCACGGCCACCGCGCGTGCGCATCCTCGATGTACGCAAGCGGCCGCTGCACGATGGCCTCTCGGCCGATGTGCTGGCCGGCATCGGCGAACACCTGCAGCGTGGCCAGCAGGTGCTGGTGTTCAAGAACCGCCGCGGCTATGCACCGGTGCTGCTGTGCCACGACTGCGGCTGGACCGCGCCGTGCCAGCGCTGCGATGCGCCGATGACCGTGCATGGTGGCGGCCGACGCCTGCAGTGCCACCACTGTGGCGCGCGCCAACCGGCGCCGTTGGCATGCCCGGCCTGCGGCAGCCTGGCGCTGCAGCCGCAGGGCATCGGCACCGAACGCCTGGAAGAACACCTCACCGCCGCCTTCGCCGATTTCCCGGTGGTGCGCATCGACCGTGGCACCACCTCACGCCGCGATGCGCTGGAACAGCAGCTGGCGAAACTGGGCGACCAGCCCGGCATCCTGGTCGGCACGCAGATCCTGGCCAAGGGCCACGACCTGCCGAAGCTGACCCTGGTGGTGGTGGTCGGCATCGACGAAGGCCTGTTCTCCGCTGACTTCCGCGCCAGTGAGAAACTCGCGCAGCAGCTGATCCAGGTGGCCGGTCGCGCCGGGCGTGCACGTGACCCCGGCGAGGTCTGGCTGCAGACCCATCACCCGGGTCACCCGCTGCTGGAAACCCTGGTGAGCGGTGGCTACCACCCGTTCGCGCAGGCCGAGTTGAACCAGCGGCAAGCCGCAGGGTTCCCCCCGTTCGCGCACCTGGCGTTGATGCGCGCCGAAGCGCAGCAGGTGGAGCATGCCAATGCGTTCCTGCTGGCTGCGCGGCAGCTGCTGGGCGAGCAGAACGTGGTGGAGGCGTACGGCCCGATGCCGGCGCCGATGCCGCGGCGCGCGGGCTACCAGCGCACACAGCTGCTGCTGTCGGCGCCGCAGCGGCCACCCTTGCATGGCGTGCTCGCGCAGCTGGTGCCGCAGCTTTATGCGCTGCCGGAAGCGCGCAAGGTGCGCTGGTCGCTGGATGTGGATCCAACGGACCTGTATTGATCCCGTAGAGCACTGCCGAGCATGGCTCGGCACTACCTTAGAGCCGAGCCGTGCTCGGCTGCGTTTCAGTACCGGGCAGTGCTTACGTCAGCGGCGACATCACGCCGCGCTGGTAGGCCGGCCGCTCGCGCAGGCGCGCATACCAATCCGCCAGGTGCGGAAGCTCCGGTCGCTGGATCGGCAGTTCGAACCAGGCATAGACCAGCGAGCCCAGCGGGATGTCGCCCATCGCGAACGTCTCGCCCGACAGCCACGGCTGCCTGGCCAGGGTGGCGTCGGCCATCGCCAGGTAGTCACCGGCGCGCACGATGGCGGCATTGATCCGCGCTTCGTCGCGGTCGGCCGGCGCGGTGCGCATGATGCCCCAGACCAGGTCGCTGTACAGCGGCGCCATCCGCGAAGTGCTCCAGTCCATCCACTTCTCGGCCTGGGCGCGTTCCATCGGGTCCTCGGCGTACAGGGTGCCCAGCGCGTAGCGGGCGCTCAGGTAGCGCACGATGGCGTTCGATTCCCACAGCGGCAGGCCGTGGTCTTCGATCACCGGCACCAGGCCGTTGGGATTCATCGCCTGGTACTCCGGCGTCTGCGTGCCGCCGTGGCTGCCACCGACCTCGATGGATTCGTACGGCAGGCCGATTTCCTCAGCACACCACAGCACCTTGCGGACGTTGCTGGAATTGCGGCGGCCCCAGATCTTCAACATGCGGGTTTCCTTTGCTGGCAATGCGAGCGGCAACGATACGCCTGATCGTTACGGGTGTGTGCGTGCCGGATGCGGGATCTTGCGTCTGTAGCATGCCGGCCAGCGGCCGGCACTACCGGTTCTTTTGCCGGCACTACCGGTTCTTTTTTGGCAGCGCGCGCACGTAGGAGGACTTGCCATCCTTCTTCAGCTCGAACAGGCCGATCGCCGCCAGCAGGTCGCTGAGCTTGCCGTAGCCATAGTTGCGCGGATCGAACGAAGCCTGGTTGCCGATCTGGCTGCCGACCGGGCCGAGGTGCGACCAGCCATCCTCACCCTCGGCCGCGGACACCGCACGGCGCAGCATCTTCACCAGCCGGGTGTCACTGCGCATTTCCGCACCGCTCTTGCGTGGCCGGGCATCGTCGTTGGCCACCGGCTCGTTCGAGGCCTGCTCGCTGGACGCCTGTTCGGCATCCGGCACGCTGGCATGGGTCTGGCCCAGTGCCTCCAGGTAGGTGAACTTCGAGCACGCATTGACGAATGGCTCGGGCGTCTTCTTCTCGCCGAAGCCATATACCTTCACGCCATCGGTCAGCAGGCGCATCACCATCGGGGTGAAGTCCGCATCGCTGGAGACGATGGCGAAGCCATCAAGGTTGCGCGCGTACAGCAGATCCATGGCATCGATCACCATCGCCATGTCCGAAGCGTTCTTGCCCTTGCTGTAGGCGAACTGCTGGATCGGGCGGATCGCATACTCATGCAGCACCGCTTCCCACCCCTTCAGTCGCGGGCTCTTCCAGTTGCCGTAGGCACGGCGCACGTTGGCCACGCCGTAGCGGGCGACTTCCGCCAGGACCTCGTCGATCTTCGAGGCCGGCGCATTGTCGGCGTCGATCAACAGGGCGATGCGCTTTTCCGGTTCGCTCATGGGCTCCTCACGGGCCGTTGCCTGAACCCGAGTATCGCCGATCCGGGCCGGCGCTGACGTGACAGGTGGCCGCCGTGCGAAGATGCCAGGCGCTTCCCCCGATGCCCCCACTGGAGTGAGTCGATGAGTCGCGAACGCGTTCCCCACCTGGTCGTTGTCGGCGGCGGTTTTGCCGGTCTCTGGGCCACCCGTGCCCTGGCCCGCGAGCGCATACGCATCACCCTGGTCGATCGCCGCAACCATCACCTGTTCCAGCCGCTGTTGTACCAGGTGGCCACCGCCGGCCTGTCCGCGCCGGATATCGCCGCACCGCTGCGCCACATCCTCGGCCACCAGCGCAATGTGGAAGTCCGCCTCGGCGAAGTGGTGGCCATCGACAAGCAGGCGCGGCAGATCCGCATGGCCGATGGCAGCACGCTGGACTACGACAGCCTGCTGCTGGCCACCGGCGCCACCCACGCCTACTTCGGCAACGATCAGTGGGCCGATGATGCGCCCGGCCTGAAGACGCTGGACGATGCCATCGCGCTGCGCCGCAAGCTGCTGCTGGCGTTCGAACGCGCCGAGGCTGAACCGGATCCGGCGAAGAAGGCGGCGTGGCTGAGTTTCGCCATCGTCGGTGGTGGTCCCACCGGTGTCGAACTGGCCGGCACCCTGGCCGAGATCGCGCGCCACACGCTGCGCAACGAATTCCGCCACATCGACCCGGCCAGCGCCAGGGTGCGGCTGGTCGAGGCTGGGCGCCGCGTGCTGTCCTCGTTCCCGGATGTGCTTTCGCTGAAGGCGCGCCGCCAACTGGAAAAGCTGGGGGTGGAAGTGCTGACCGGTACCCCGGTGAGCGACATCGACAGCCAGGGCTTCAAGCTCGGCGAACAGTTCGTACCGGCGCGCACCGTGGTCTGGGCCGCCGGCGTGGCCGCTTCACCGCTGGCGCGCACGCTGGACGTGCCACTGGACCGCGCCGGACGCGTGCCGGTGCAACCGGACCTGACCCTGCCCGGTCACCCGGAGCTGTTCGTGGCCGGCGACCTGGCCGCACTGAGCCAAGCCGACGGCAAGCCGGTACCCGGGGTGGCACCGGCCGCCAAGCAGATGGGCAAGTACGTGGCCGAGGTGATCCGCGCGCGCCTGCACGGCAAGCCCGAGCCCGGCCCGTTCAAGTACGCCGACTACGGCAACCTGGCCACCATCGGCCGCATGGCCGCGATCGTGCACCTGGGCCGGCTGCAGCTTTCCGGCGTGCTGGCCTGGTGGTTCTGGCTGGCCGCGCACGTGTTCTTCCTGATCGGCTTCCGCAACCGCATCGTGGTGCTGCTGAACTGGGCAGTCGCGTACTGGAGCTACCAGCGCAGTGCGCGGATCATCTTCGGTGATGATCAGGATGACCGGCGGCCGAGGCGGTAGGGCTGCACGCAACGGGGTCGGATCCCTTTCCACAGGAAAGGGCTCTGACCCGGTCAACACCCTCCACGCATGGCGTGGATCTACTGGTTCATCGGGCCACCGGGCACCCGCCGTTTCGACCAGGTCCGGCAGAAGTCCTCCTTCCTCGCGGTGTCGGCAATCTGCGCGGCACTCCAATGCCGGGTGATCCAGATCGTCAGTGCGGTACTGCTGAGATGCCAGCGCAGCATGCCGCGCTGCGGTTGCCGCCACAGGTAGCGCCGGGCAATCCAGAAGGCCTCCCGCTCCACTTCAGGCACCTTCTTCATCGCGTCCTTGTCGAAGAACTGGGCGGTAAAGCGCCAGGGGTTCATCGGCTGGTATCCCGCCCGTGGCTCGCTGCTACACGCAGCCACACCACTGGGCGCACGGTCGGCCGGCTTCGGCCGACCGCCTGCCAATGCCAGCCCGAGCAGGTACAGCAGGCCAGGCAGCAGCGCGATGCCGGCGACCAGCACGACGACGGAGATCCATGCTTTGCCGGCGGCACGCATCGCTCACTGTGCCTTCGGCTTTGGATACCACAACGCGTTGACGATGACCCAGCGCTGGTCGAAGCGCCCCATGTGGAAGTAATCGACGAACCAGGGGGTCTCCAGCCGCACCGAGGCCGCGTTGCCGGTCACGTCCAGCACCGTGCAGCGACGATCCCATTGATCCTTCGGGGTCTTCAACGCGCCCTGCTTCGTCAGCGAGACCAGTTCTTCCTTCGACATCCGGCGCAGGCCCAGGCGTTCGTCGGGTGTATCGCCGAGCACAGCGCGCTTGGCCAGGTCCGGATGCAGGGAGCGGGCGACGCGCTGCGGGTCGGCCTCCAGCTGGCCGTCGACGTAGTCGTGGCAGGTGGCTTCGATGGCCGCGAGGGTGGCCGGGTCGGCGGCAGGGTTCGTTGCTGCGGAAAGAGCGAACAGCAGGGCGATCGTGGACATCCGGGTCTCCAGCTCTGGGCGCGGGGCGATCATCGCATGGGCCGGGTAGCCCATCCACGCGTGGCGTGGATCTACTGTAGAGCCGAGCCCATGCTCGGCTTCACCATCAGGCAGCAGCAACAACAGCCGAGCGTGGGCTCGGCTCTACAAGAGCGCCTGCAGCCAGGCCAGCTTGCGTTCGCGGGGCTGCTGCTTGAGTTGCCACTCGGCGCGTGAGGCGGCGGCCCGGTCCGGGTATTCGCGCACGGCCAGCACGCGCAGCGGTGGCCGGGCCCGGGTGTAGCGCGCGCCCTTGCCGGCCTGGTGGGCGGCGAAACGCGCGTCCACGTCGGTGCTGATGCCGGCGTAATAGCTGCCATCGCGGCATTCGAGCAGGTACAGGAACCACGGGCGGGCGGAAGGGGCCATGCCTGGATTATGCCGTGCTGCACTGCAGCGGATATACTGGCGCCCGAATGCAGGAGAGAGGCGCCGCGCTGGCGCCCGCCGAAGGCGCAGGCTCCCATGATCGCTCAGGCCGGTGGGCTGGAATCCCACCAACCATGCATTCGACTCGCCGAGCTGGAGAGAGGTCACCGGGCATGCCCGGGACGATCCGCCGAAGGGGCACGCGGCCAACGCCGCTGAACTCTCAGGCAAAAGGACAGCGGGAGCGGCACCGGTCATCGTCATCCCGTCATTGCGCAGGCAGTGGTGGCAGTTGCGCATGGCCGGCCCCACCGCGCCCGGAGCCTGTTCCATGCTGCTGTCCATCATCTACCTGATTGCCATTTCCGCCGAAGCCATGACCGGTGCACTGTCTGCCGGCCGCCGCCGCATGGACCTGTTCGGTGTGGTCATGATCGCCTGTGTCACTGCCCTCGGTGGTGGATCACTGCGCGACATCCTGCTCGGCCACTACCCGCTGGGCTGGGTGAAGCATCCCGAGTACCTGGGGTTCACCGTATGCGCGGCGCTGATCGCCACTTGGGTGGCACGCTGGATGCACCACTTCCGCCGCACCTTCCTGGTACTCGACGGACTGGGCCTGATCGCCTTCACCCTGATCGGCTGCTCGATCGCGCGCGAAGCCGGCCATGCGATGCCGATCGTGCTGATCGCCGGCATGCTGACCGGGGCGTTCGGCGGCGTGCTGCGCGACATCCTCTGCAACGAGGTGCCGCTGATCTTCCAGAAGGAGCTGTACGCGATCATCGCGCTGCTGACCGGCGCGGCGTATCTGTTGCTGCTGCAGTGGGGCGTGGCCGACGCCACCGCGATCCTGTGCTGCCTCGGCGGCGGCTTCGCGCTGCGCCTGATGGCGATCCACTACCGCTGGGAAATGCCGAAGTTCGTGTACCACGACGAAGTGCATTGAGGTTCGCGTTCGCCTGGGGTTCCATGCTGGGCGCGGATCGACTGCACCACCCCGGCGATGTACCTGGCGCTGTCGCTCATGCGCAGCGCCAGGCGCATCGCCGGTGCAGATGGGCCGGTCTCCAACTCCGGCCGGCCCTGATCGCGGCCGCACCCCCGCAGGCGCTGGCCGCCATCCACACACGTGCCGCCATCAGGCGGCTTCATTCACGCCGCTTCGGACACCTTCACTTCACGACGGGCACGCACGGCCGCAGCCAGTCGCTCCAGCACGGTCACGGTGGTGTCCCAGTCGATGCAGCCATCGGTGATGCTCTGCCCGTAGACCAGCGGCTGGCCTTCCACCAGTTCCTGGCGGCCCCCGACCAGATGGCTCTCGATCATCACGCCCACGATGCGCTGTTCGCCGTCTTCCATCTGAGCGGCGATGTCGTCGATCACCTTCGGCTGGTTCTCGGGGTTCTTCAGGCTGTTGGCATGGCTGGCATCGATCATCAGGCGCGCCGGCAGCTTGGCCTTGGCCAGCACCTGGCAGGCCTCAGCCACGCTGCCAGCGTCGTAGTTCGGTTGCTTGCCACCGCGCAGGATCACATGGCAATCCGGGTTGCCGGTGGTCGACACGATGGCAGTGCCACCCTGCTTGGTGACCGACAGGAAATGATGCGGGTTGGATGCCGCACCCACCGCGTCGGCGGCGATCTTCACGTTGCCATCGGTGCCGTTCTTGAAGCCGACGGGGCACGACAGCCCCGAAGCCAGCTCGCGATGCACCTGGCTTTCGGTGGTGCGTGCGCCGATCGCGCCCCATGCCACTAGGTCGGCGATGTACTGCGGCGAGATCACATCGAGGAATTCAACACCGGCCGGCAGGCCGAGCTTGTTGATGTCGCGCAGGAGGCCACGGGCGACGCGCAGGCCCTTGTCGATCCTGAAGCTGCCGTCCAGGTCCGGGTCGTTGATCAGGCCCTTCCAGCCCACCGTGGTGCGCGGCTTCTCGAAGTACACGCGCATGACGATTTCCAGCTCGCCAGCCAGCGCGTCGCGCAGCGGCTTCAGGCGCTGGGCGTACTCGATGGCGGCCTTCGGGTCGTGGATCGAGCACGGGCCCACCACCACCGCCAGGCGGTCGTCACGGCCGTGCAGGATCTGGTGCAGGGCCGCGCGCGAGGCGCTGACGGTGTCGGAAGCCTCATCGTCACAGGGCAGCATCGCCAGCAGCTGGGCGGGCGGTGTCAGCGGTTCGATGGTGCGGATACGCAGGTCGTCGGTGTGCGGGGGCATTGCAGGAGATCTCCGGAACGTTGGGGGTCCCCAGCGTGGCGGCATGAAAAAAGCCGCCAGGTTCGCTGGCGGCTTTCGGGAATGCGTCTGAAGCTTTCTTCAGGGTGAGCGCAGTCCTTCCTCCGCCAGTGGCTTCGGAAAGTAATACCAGTAAAAGCGGGTGGCGGCTGCGTTCATGGGATCTATTGATAGCACAGCTTTTGCGCAGTGCAAAATGTTTCATCCGCAACTGGGCGCGCGGTTCAGTGATGCGCCTGACCGCGCAGCCCACGCGGTGGCCGCCGTGCAAGGTCGCTCATCTGCCATGCACTTCCACGTCCAGCAGCAGGCCTTCGTGGATGTCGGCCCAGCGCTCCAGCACGCGGTCCAGCTCCTGCCGGGCCGCGTCCAGCTGCTCGGGATTGAGCAGGGAACGGATGGTGTAGAGATCGGACACCAGCCGGCGCAGTACCGCTTCCGGGATGGCCACCGAGGGCCCTTCCATCTGCGGCAGCTGCAGTGCCGGCGTATCGCCCTGCGGGCCGTACAGCGTTACCTGGAGCGTGCTCTGCATGATCAACTTCCCTGCGGATGGACATGGGCAATGTCCTGTTTACCGCGTCCGGGTGACAGACGCATGTGCCATGCGCCTCCGGAGGCGCTGTTACAAGGTGGCCAGAGCGGTGTAGAGCTCGATGAGGGTGTAGGACATGGAAGGCCTTCCTTGAGGTTGATGAGGTTGCCGGCCAGCGGCCGGCACTACCGCAACGAGCGCATGGCGCGTTTGCGGATGTAGGCATTGGCATCGCCAGGGTGCTGCTGTTGCCATCGTGCGCACAGCTCACGCAGCCACTGCGGTTGAGTCTTGCCGGCATCGTTGAGCCAGTTCCCGACCGAGTCCTGCACGTAGCGCTCCGGGTCGTTGGCCATTGCTTCCAGCATCGGCAACGCGAGTTCTGGATGCTGCTTGAACAGCGCGATATGCGTGGACCACACGCCTCGTGGGCGCAGCGCTTCGCAGGCGAAGCGGCGCAGGTAAGGCGATGCTTCCTGCGTCCACACCTGCAGGTACTCAAGCGCCTGCAACGGTGCGGCAACGATGTCGCTGCGCAGCGCCAGCCATGCCCATTCGCGCACGCCGAAGTGCGGGTCGTCAGCCAGCGGACGCATCGCCCGCAGCTTGGCCGGCAGCGCCGCGCCGGCATCGCTGCCAATCAGGTAGCAGGCCCAGCCACGCACGGTGTCTGATGCGTGTGCCTGCCAGTGCGCGGGATCACCCTGGCCGGCTTCGTGCAGCAACCGCGCCGCCAGCGCCATGCGCTGGGTGATGCCCTTGCCGGAGGCGTCGCGCATACGTTGCAGCGCTTCCGGCTCGAGCACAGGTGCCACCCCCTGCAACAGCGCGGCGAAATCCACTGCCAGGCATTCGGCCAGATGCGTGGCAGCGGCACCACCGCTGTTGAGTGCACGCAGCCGTTCCGCGGGAATGGGCGTGCTCATGCGGCGGCTTCCCGCCCGGTGTCCGTGTGCTGCCAGACCTTGTGCAGCAGTTGTGACAGCTGCTGCCGTTCATCAGCATCCAGGCCGTTGAACAGGCCGCTGATCCATTGAGTGTGCCGCTCGAACAGCGACTCGGCCAAACGCTTGCCCGGTGCGGTCAACACGATCTGCAGACGACGGCCATCCTCGTCATCGCTGCGACGCTGCAGCAGGCCTTCGCGCTGCAGGCCATCGAGCAGGCCGCTGATGGTGGCCCGGGTCACGCCAGCGCGCTCGGCCAGCGCGTGCGGCGCCAGTGCGCCGCCGGCCCCGTGCAGCAGGAACAGCACGATGAAGCGACCCTCGCTGAGCCCGTGCGGTGCCAACCGTGCAGCGCAGTCGCGATCGATCGACGAGGACAACGAGAGCAGCTGGAAGCACAGGCGCAGCTGCGCGATGTTGGCGTGGCCGCGCCGCTGCGCTTCCTCCAGCAACGCCTGATGCTTGGCTTCGATCATCCTTTCCTCACTTCATGATTAGGCGCCTAATCATATGGAGGAGTGGCCAGTGGAAGCAAATCGGAGTTGACTCAGGAAGTGCGTCCCAGCAGCAGCCGCGCGATCAGCCCCCCACCCTCGCGGTGCAACAGCTGAAGTTCGCCCGCGTGGCGCTTCGCCACGTTGGCAGCCACGGCCAGTCCAAGTCCGGCGCCCCCGGTGGCGCGGCTACGCGAGCCCTCGCTGCGCTGGAACGGTTGCAGCAGGCGTGCGCGATCGATCTCGGCGATGCCAGGGCCGCGGTCCATCACGTCCAGCTGCACTCCATCACCCGCCGTGGCGACCCACAGCTCCACGGCGCCCGCGTAGCGCTCGGCGTTGTCGATGAGATTGTCGACCGCGCGCCGGAGCAGCAGCGCATCGCCATGCCACGGCAACGTATCCGGGCCCTGAAGGGAAATGTCGACCCCGCGCAGCAGCGCCGCCTGCACGCAGTCCTCCAGCAGCGCTGAAAGATCCAGCATCCGCATCTGCAACGGCTGCAGCTCACCGCGTGCGTAGTCGAGCACCTGCTCGATCATCGTATCCATGCGCTCGATGTCTGCCACCATCCTGGCGGCCTGTGGCGCGGGAGCGAACTCCGCGCGCAGGCGCAGGCCGGTCAAGGGCGTGCGCAGGTCATGCGCCACGGCCGCCAGCATATGCGTCATGTCCCGTGCCTGGGCGCGCAGACGTTCGCGACCGGTGCTGATCGCTGTGGCCAGTACCTGCACTTCGCGTGGACCGTCATCAGGCAATGGCGTTTCGGCCTGCAGGTCGACCCGTGCGCTGGCTTCAGCCAGGCGTCGCAGCGGGCGCCCCAACCGGATCGACGCCCACGCCGCCAGAGGGGCCAGCAGGATCGCACCGCCCAGCAGGGCGAGCATCACCTGGCGGCGCCAGGCCGCCAGGTCACTGTGGTCGCTGCCGACCACCCGCCATCGGCCATCGGCTTGCCGCATCCCCAGTTCGAACGGCGGCCACTGCATGGCGGTCAGCAACGCGGCCTGCGATTTCAGCACGCCAGCACGAGCGGAGGCGTCCAGTACCGCGCCACCCTCGATGACCTGCACATCGGGCGCCCTGCCCTGCCCCGTCCACACCAGGCGTACATTTCTGGCCGGCAGGTCCATCTGCAGCGCCACCAACTGGGTGAGCCAGTCACTGGCGCTGCCCCGGGGTGGCGCGTCCTGCGTCGACATATGCAATCCCAGTGGCGCCGGCGCCTGTTCCCCACGCAGCACCTGCATCGCATGGTCCAGCCGCATCGGTGGCGGCGCGGGCCGGGGCATCCACCCCACTACCGCCACGCTGACCAGGGTTGCCAGCAGCAGGCTGGCCAAGGCCAGCATCGCGATCCAGCGGGTGGTTGACCACCGGCTGCTCACAACACCCCTACCTCCGCGTTGAAGCGGTACCCTTCGCCACGCAGTGTCTGCACAAGGGCTTCAGCGCCGGACGCGGCCTGCCCGAGCTTGCGGCGCAGGCGGCTGATCGCAAGATCGACGGCACGGTCCACGCTGTCGCTGGCTTCTCCGCGACTCAACTGCAGCAGCTGTTCGCGCGCCAGCACCCGCCCGGGACGTTCAGCCAGTGCCAGCAGCAGGGAGAATTCACCGCGGCTCAGCACCAGTTCGGCGCCATCCGGCGCGAACAGGCGACGCTGGTCAGGCAGCAATCGCCAGCCATCAAACCGCAGCTCGCTGGCCACCTGTGCGCGCAGCTTGTCCTGCCTGCGCAGCAGCGCGCGTACCCGCGCCAACAGCTCGCGCGGGTCAAACGGCTTGGCCAGGTAGTCGTCCGCGCCCATCTCCAGGCCGATCACGCGATCCGGCGCGGCCCCCATCGCCGACAGCATCAGGATCGGGATCGCCCGCGCCTGCAGCCGGCGGCATACCGACAGGCCATCCTCACCGGGCATCATCCAGTCGAGGATGATCAGGTCAGGACGTTCAACCTGCAGCAACACGTCCAGCGCCGTTGCATCCGCCGCCACACGCACCTGGTAGCCGTGCAGCAGCAGGTGGTCGGCGATGGCGTCACGAATGCTGGCATCGTCATCGACGACGATGACGCGGATGGGAGTGTTCATTGCCTCAGTATCCCGCACCTGTGTATCAGGACGGTATCAATGCCGATATCGCGGTGATACGCCGCTGCGCGCCAATGGCCGCCCACGATCACTGCGGAGTCTCCCCTTGCGCCTGTTCCTGCTGCCCCTGTTCGCCATCCCCTTGCCGGCGCTCGCCTCCGATGCCGCCGAGCACGTCCTGCCGATGTGGATGCAGGGCGGTCATCCGGCAGTGGCCGTCTCGCTGGACGGGCGTTCAGAGCCGCTGCGCTTCGTGGTCGACAGTGCCGCCGGGGCAACCCTGGTCGATGCACGCGTAGTGCGGCGCTACGGTTTGCAGGATGCGGAAGCGGCAGTGTCGCAGGCCCAGGGCGCGAGCGCGAAGGCGGCGCAGTTGCAGCGCATGCGCAGCACAGCGTGGCAGCTGGGCAGCTGGCGATTGAAGGCCAGCGGCATGCAGGTCGACCTGTCATCGCTGGCGAAGGGCGATGATCCGGCCATTGACGGCTTGATCGGCAACAACCTGACCGGGCGCTGGGACACCCGTTGGGACTTCGGCCGCAATCAACTGGCGCTGTGGACACCCGGCGGCTTGGACCTGGAAGGGCCGGGTTGCCAACCCAATGCGCTGCCCGGCCGCGATGACGGCCTGCGCCAGTTCGGCTTCATCACGCTTGCCTTGGGTACGCCCGGCGTGGACGCCATCGCCGTGGTCGACACCGGTGCCGCGCAGACCGTCCTCAACGCCGAAGCAGCCCGCGCACTGGGCCTGCGCACCGACGGCAGCGATGCTCGGGTGCGTGCACGTGAAGAGGGCACCGAGGGGCTGGGTGGCGGTGCACAGGCAACCTGGCTGTACACCCTGCCCGGCATGACCGGCGGCAACTGGCAGCACCCGCCGATGGAGGTCCGGATCAGCGAACTGCCGGTGTTCAGGGCGATCGGCCTGGAGGCGCGACCGGCCTTGATCCTCGGTGCCGACGCGATGCGCGGTGGCCAGGTGGACATCGGTGCGGGTGCCGCGCGGATCTGCCTGCGCCGACCCGGCTGACGTCTGGCGCATGACGGCGGGAGCTGGCAGGCGTAGCATCGCGCCACGTCCCGCCAGGAGTTCCACGCATGCGCCGTGCTGTCCTGCTGTTGCTGACGCTGCTCCCGCCGGCCGTGCTGGCCGCGCCGCCGCTACCCTCGCCCGCGCGCATCGATGCCGAAGCACAGCGGCTGATGCAGGCGGCGCATGCGCGCGGGATGGCGCTGGCGGTGATCGATGGCGGCCAGGTGGTACACGTGGCCGCCTACGGCGAACGCAACGCCGCAGGCGAGCCGCTGCGCACCGATACCGTGATGTACGCCGCCTCGCTGACCAAGATGGCGTTCGGCCACCTGGTCGCACAGCTTGCCCAGGACGCGCGGATCGAGCTGGACGCCAGCATCGCCACGGCGCTGGACAAGCCGCTGCCGGACTACCCGCCGGAGCCGAAGAAGTACGCCGACTACAGCGTACTGGCCGATGATGCGCGCTGGCGCCAGCTCACTCCGCGCCTGCTGCTCAACCATTCCAGTGGCTTCGCCAACTTCGGGTTCCTGGAACCCGATGGCCGCCTGAAGTTTCACTTCGATCCGGGCAGTCGTTATGGGTATTCCGGCGAAGGGCTGATCCTGTTGCAGTTCGTGATCGAGCGTGGACGGCTTGGCCAGGACGTGGGTGCATTGATGCAGCGGCAAGTATTCGACCGCTTCGGCATGGTCCGCACCAGCATGATGTGGCGTGAGGATTTCGCCGCCAACCTGGCCGATGGCTGGACAGCGGAAGGCACGGTCGAGCCGCACGATGAACGCAGCCGCGTGCGTGCGGCCGGTTCGATGGATACCACCATCGCCGACATGGCGCGCTTCGCCGCCGGCTATGTCCGCGGCGATGGGCTGTCGCCTGCAATGCGCAGGGAACTGGTGCGGCCGCAGCTGCCGATCACCACCGCCAGCCAGTTCCCCACGCTGCAGCCGGAGCTGCCCGTGGCGCAGCAACGCAAGGATCTGGCCGCGGGCCTGGGCGTGGTGACGTTCCGCGGCCCGCAGGGCGCAGGCTTCTACAAGGGCGGCCACGACGATGCGGTCGGCAACACGCTGGTGTGCATCGAACGGCACAAACGCTGCGTGGTGATTCTGGGCAACGATGTACGGGCGGAAGCTGCGTTCCCGGCACTGGTGGCATTCGTACTGGGCGATACCGGCGTGCCGTGGCAGTGGGAGTATGGTGCGGCGAAGGCATTCGTCGAATGAGGGTGCGATGACGCCTGCATGGCGAACGCGGCTGGGAGAGGAGCATCCACGCCAAGCGTGGATGGCACTCTTCAACGCGCCTGCTCGAAGAACATCAGGTATACCAGCCGGCCATTCTCCGGTCGATCACCGAACGCTGGCCCGGCGGTGTGCCAGAACCAGGGCCGCAGCAGCACCAGCCGGTTGAAGCGCATCGGAATGCGCATGGTCATTTCCCACTGGCTGTCGTCGTTGCTGTCGCGCTCGATGATGTCGCGATGCATGTCGCCGCCGTTGGCGTAGCCCAATGCGGCCAGCTCCGCCGCGTCCAGGGCCATGCGCTCGGTGCCGGTACGGCGATGGCGGAAGAACTCGGTGCCGCCCTCGCAGTGCTCCGGTGCACTCAGGTAGAGAATGCCCGACCAGTGCGAGTGGTCGGCGTGTACCTTGGCGCGGCCGATGTCGCCGGCGAGGGTAAGGCGGAACTTGCCGTGCGACTGCAGCGGGTTGACCGGCCGCAGCGGTTCGTTGACCAGTCGCGAGACCGCACCGGACAGTCCCTCCAACTCCAGCCGCTGCTGTGAATTGCGGCCGGGGAATGCGCCCTCCTGGACGGGATAGTCCAGGCCCAGTGCCGCCTGGCGCAACCCCTGCGCATCGGCGGGAGAAAGGAAGTCGTCAACGACGATGAACGAGGTAGGCATGGTTACCGAGCGTAGCGATGCACTGCGGCGACGGCAACCGGGCAACGAAAAACCCCGCCTTGCGGCGGGGTTCTTCTTTACATCACATCGGGAAGGCGTGCCGACCGAGGCCGGCAACGACCGCCGGAGGCGTGGACTTAGAAGTCCATGCCGCCCATGCCGCCCATGCCACCCATGCCACCAGCGCCGCCCATGGCCGGCTCGTCCTTCTTCGGAGCTTCGGCAACCATGGCTTCGGTGGTGATCATCAGGCCGGCGATCGAGGCCGCGTTCTGCAGGGCCGAACGGGTCACCTTGGTCGGGTCCAGGATGCCGAACTGCAGCATGTCGCCGAACTCGCCGGTGGCCGCGTTGTAGCCGAAGCTGCCGGTGCCTTCCTTGACCTTGTTGATGATGACCGACGGCTCGTCGCCAGCGTTGGCCACGATCTCGCGCAGCGGGGCTTCCATCGCACGCAGGGCAATCTGGATGCCGTGGTTCTGGTCTTCGTTGGCACCCTTCAGGCCGGCCAGCGCGGTGATCGCGCGGACCAGGGCAACGCCGCCGCCCGGGACCACGCCTTCTTCAACGGCTGCACGGGTGGCGTGCAGGGCGTCGTCGACGCGATCCTTCTTTTCCTTCATTTCGATTTCGGTCGAGGCGCCGACCTTGATCACCGCAACGCCGCCGGCCAGCTTGGCCACGCGTTCCTGCAGCTTCTCGCGATCGTAATCCGAGGAGGTGTCCTGGATCTGGGTCTTGATCTGCGCCACGCGTGCATCAACGTTGGCCTTGTCGCCGACGCCGTCGATGATGGTGGTGTTCTCCTTGGAGACCTGCACCTTCTTGGCGCGGCCCAGGTCCTTGATGGTGGCCTTTTCCAGCGACAGGCCGACTTCTTCGGAGATCACGGTGCCGCCGGTCAGCACGGCCATGTCTTCCAGCATCGCCTTGCGACGGTCGCCGAAGCCCGGGGCCTTGACGGCCACGACCTTGACGATGCCACGGATGGTGTTGACCACCAGGGTCGCCAGCGCTTCGCCTTCAACTTCCTCGGCCACGATCAGCAGCGGCTTGCCGGCCTTGGCGACGCCTTCCAGCACCGGCAGCAGGTCACGGACGTTGGAGATCTTCTTGTCGTGCAGCAGGATGAACGGGTCATCCAGGTCAGCGGTCTGCGACTGCTGGTTGTTGATGAAGTACGGCGACAGGTAGCCGCGGTCGAACTGCATGCCCTTGACCACGTCCAGCTCGTTGTCCAGGCCCGAGCCTTCTTCAACGGTGATGACGCCTTCCTTGCCGACTTCCTTCATCGCGTCAGCGATGATCTGGCCGATCGACTCATCCGAGTTGGCCGAGATGGTACCGACCTGGGCAATCGCCTTGTCGTCGGCGGTCGGCTTGGAGATGTTCTTCAGCTCGGCGACGGCAGCCGAAACGGCCTTGTCGATACCGCGCTTGAGGTCCATCGGATTCATGCCGGCGGCAACGGCCTTGGCGCCTTCGCGGATCAGGGCCTGGGCCAGCACGGTGGCGGTGGTGGTGCCGTCGCCGGCATCGTCGTTGGTGCGCGACGCGACTTCCTTCACCATCTGCGCGCCCATGTTCTCGAACTTGTCAGCCAGTTCGATTTCCTTGGCGACGGAGACGCCGTCCTTGGTGATGGTCGGGGCGCCGAAGCTCTTTTCCAGCACGACGTTGCGGCCCTTCGGGCCCAGGGTGGCCTTGACGGCATTGGCGAGAACATTGACGCCGCGCACCATGCGCGAACGGGCGTCTTCACCGAAACGAATATCCTTGGCAGCCATTGCATTTACCTCATTGGTAGCGCCGGACGAGGCCCGGCGGCTGGGAGTTTGGGATCAGGTTGAAACAGGTCGCGCCGAAGCTCAGCCGATGACGGCGAGCACGTCGTCTTCGCGCAGGACCTTGTATTCGACGCCTTCGCTCTTGTACGAGCTGCCGGCGTACTGGCCGTAGATGACCTTGTCGCCGACCTTCAGCGACGGCGCGCGCACGTTGCCGTTGTCCAGCGGCTTGCCCGGGCCGACGGCCACGACCTCACCCTTGGTGGACTTTTCCTTGGCCGAGTCGGGGATGACGATGCCACCGGCGGAGATTTCGTCGGCTTCGATCGGCTTGACCACAACGCGGTCGTGCAGCGGCTTGATGCTCATAGGAGACCTCTTAAGTGATTGATTGGTCTAAAAAAGTCCGGCGATGTTAGCACTCACCCCAGGCGAGTGCCAGAACCGCACGTGAAGAAACCCGACAACGTCGGGAGCAGGGCAGAGATGGAGCCCTGCCGCCCCCTTTCAAGGGCGGAATGAAAAAATTTTTTCGCCCGCGCGCCTCGGCCAGGGCGTCGGTCCAGATCAATTTCGGTGACAAGCGTCGCACTGTCAGATATCTGACGTTCATTTACGACAAAGTGTCACTGGATCGGCCTTAGGCTCGGTCAGGCATTCCCAATCACAAGGAGTAGTCGATGCGATTGCTGTCCCCGCTTGCCGCCGCCTGCCTGCTGGCGCTGGCCGCTGCGCCGGTCCAGGCCGAGGTCTTCATCAATGAACTGCACTACGACGACAGCACCGCCGCCGGTGACGTCGGCGAAGCGATCGAGGTCGTAGCCACTGCCGGTGAGGACCTGTCCGGCTACCGCCTGTACCTCTACAACGGCAGCAACCCGTCGGCCGCCACCGTCTACGCCAACAATCCGGTCCCGGCCGGCACCGCCGCCGGCTGCGGCAGCGCCACCATCGCCGTGGTCAACTATCCGACCAACGGCCTCCAGAATGGTCCGAACGACGGCATCGCCCTGGTCGATGCCAGCGGCAAGGTGGTCCAGTTCCTCAGCTACGAGGGCGCCATCACCGCCTCCGGTGGCCCTGCCGCGGGCATGACCAGCCAGAACATCCCGGTGGCCGAAAGCAACAGCACGGCGCCGGGTACGTCACTGCAGCTGACCGGCAGCGGCAGCCAGTACACCCACTTCACCTGGGCCGAATCGGCCGGCCAGACGTTCGGCAGCTGCAACAACGGCCAGACCTTCAGCGGCGGCGGCACGCCAGGCCCCAACACGCCGCCGTCAGTCTCCACCACCACCCCGGCGCAGGGCAGCAGCACCTTCCCGGCTGCCGCCGACCTGGAAGTGGTGTTCAGCGAGACGGTGAACCTGGCCAGTGGCGCCTTCGCCCTGAGCTGCGGCACCTCCGGCACCGTGCCGCTGACCTTCCCGGCCAGCGGCCGCAGCGTGAAGCTGTCCACCAACACCGCGCTGGTGGCCGGTGAAGCCTGCCGCTTCGACATCCGCGCTGCGCGCATCACCGACCTGCAGGGCGCGCATCCGGCCGCCGACAGCCGCATCGCCTTCACCGTGGCCAGCACCGGCGGCAATCCGGACCCGGGCAACCCGGGCGTGCCGGCCGGCTACTACTCCAGGGTCAACACCAGCAGCCCCAGCCAGCTGCGCTGCTCGCTGCACGCCACCATCAAGGGCCATACCGCCTACCCGTACAGCGGCTCGGGCACCAGCACCTGGACCATCCTGGAAATCGCCGACGAGGATCCGAACAACCCGAACCGCATCCTCGATGCGTACCGCAACCGCAGCTACGCCAAGGTCAGTGATCGTGCGGGCACCGGCAGCGGCCTGACCTACAACCGCGAGCACACTTGGCCGAACTCGCTGGGCTTTGCCACCACCACCGGTGACAAGGGCCTGCCCTACGCGCCGTACACCGACACCCACATGCTGTACCTGACCGACGCGCAGTGGAACGCCGACCGTGGCAACAAGCCGTTCGCCAAGTGCGATGCCAGCTGCGGCGAGCGTGCCACCGAAGCCAACAATGGGCAGGGCGGCGGCAGCGGTGGCTACCCGGGCAATTCCAACTGGGTGCGCACGCCGGACGGCAACACCGGCACCTTCGAGGTGTGGGGCAAGCGCAAGGGCGACATGGCGCGTGCGGTGATGTACATGGCGATCCGCTATGAGGGCGGCAAGGATGCGGCCACCGGTCAGTCCGAGCCGGACCTGGAGCTGACCGACGACCGC
The DNA here is from genome assembly GCF_051853085.1 of Stenotrophomonas sp. T8. Classification (NCBI taxonomy): domain Bacteria; kingdom Pseudomonadati; phylum Pseudomonadota; class Gammaproteobacteria; order Lysobacterales; family Lysobacteraceae; genus Stenotrophomonas; species Stenotrophomonas sp. T8. The sequence goes on from NZ_CP195329.1 coordinate 3,636,886, forward strand.
AGCAAGATCGTCAAGACCAGCAGTTCGCCGGCCTACATGGGCCTGCTGTCGACGCTGATCGACTGGCACCTGTCCGATCCGCCGGATGATGCCGAGCGTGCCCGCAATGACGTGGTCTACAGCTTCCAGGGCAATCGCAACCCGTTCATCGACCACCCCGAGTGGGCGACCCCGGCCCTGTTCACCTCGGCCAAGCCAGCCACCTGCCAGCTGGCCAACTGACCGCGCAACGCAGCGGTCCACTGCCGCCGCCGGGCCCTGACCCGGCGGCGGCCCTATACTCGGCGGTCATGCCGATCGTCGATCCCGTCCTGCTGCTGTTGACCACCTGCCCGGACCGGGCCAGTGCAGAGCGCATTGCGCACGCGCTGGTCGGCGAGCGCCTGGCCGCGTGCGTGACCCGCCTTGATGGCGCGCAGTCCACCTACCGCTGGCAGGGCGAGGTGACCACCGATGCCGAGCTGCAGCTGCTGGTAAAGACCACCGCGAGCCGCATCGATGACGCAATCGCCCGGATCGTCGAACTGCATCCGTATGAACTCCCGGAGTGCATCGCGGTCGAAACCCGGGCCGGCCTGCCGGCGTATCTGGACTGGATCCGGGCACAGACCCGGGAGGACACTGATTGAAGACTCTGTTTGCGCGTGGCGCTGCCTTGTGCGCCCTGTTGTGGCTCTCGCTGCCCGCCTTGGCCCTGGATGAGAAGGACCTGCTGCCGGTGGACCAGGCGTTCGCGCTGACCGCCACGGCCCCCGAACGGGGCCAGGTGCAACTGCAGTTCAAGATCGCACCGGGCTACTACCTGTATCGCCACCGCACCAGCGTCAAGGCGGATCCGGCATTCAATGCCGGCACGCTGCAGATGCCCAAGGGTGACAGGCACCACGATGATTTCTTCGGCGAGGTCGAAACCTATCGGGAGCGCCTGCAGGCCACCCTGCCCGGCACGCCGACGGACGCCGCCGGCACCATCAGCCTGGAAGTCCGCTACCAGGGCTGCGCCGATGCCGGCGTCTGCTACCCGCCGCAGAAGCGCGTGGTGCAGGTCACCCTGCCTGGTGCCGGTGCGGCGGCCGCGGTGCCTGCCGCGCGTACCGGTGCCGCCAGTCCGTTCAACAACCCGCTGGCCGGTGCCGGCAACAGCGGTGGCCTGCGCCTGCCGGGCGCGGCCAACAACAGCCAGGCGCTGCCGCTGCCGTCGGAACAGGCGTTCGGCTTCGATGCCATCGCCAGCGACGGCAACACCCTGCTGCTGCGCTTCAGCCCGGCACCCGGCTACTACCTGTACCGCGACCGCACTTCGCTGAAGCTGGAAGGCAGCGCCGGCGTGCTCGCCGACAAGCCGCGCTGGCCGGCCGCGCAGTCGCATCGCGACGAGCACTTCGGCGATGTCTCGGTGTACTTCAACCAGGTGGAAGTGCCGCTGCCGCTGCGCCGCACTGTTACTGATGCGGTCGACAGCACCCTGGTGGTGACCTTCCAGGGCTGCCAGACCGATGGTATCTGCTACCCGCCGATGACCCGTCGGGTGAAGCTGTCGATTCCGGCCGGCAAGCTCACCGCCGGCACCGGCCAGGCGCCAGTGCGCGAGGAAGCCGTCAATGCGCTGCACGCTGCCGGTGCGCCGCGTGAATCCGCCAATGGCGTACCGCTGCGCCTGCTGCCGACCGTACCCAACGACGGCAACGCCACTCCCGCCGCCACGGGCGGCCAGGGCGCAGGCAACGCGTTCGCCACCGACGCGCGTGGTGACAATGCGCTTCGCACGCGTCCGCCGGCGACCACCCCGAACCCGGACCGTTCGTTCGTCTGGGTGCTGCTGCTGGCGCTGGCCGGTGGACTGGTGCTGAACCTGATGCCCTGCGTGCTGCCGATCCTGTCGCTGAAGGTGCTGAGCCTGGCGCAGAGCGGCGAAAGCCCGCAGCGCGCCCGCAGCCACGCGCTCTGGTACACGTTGGGCGTGCTGGTCGCGTTCGCCGTGATCGGCGCATTGATGGTCAGCCTGCGCGCGATCGGCAACGCCGTCGGCATCGGCTTCCAGTTGCAGCACCCGGGCGTGGTGGCGGCACTGGCCTACATCATGTTCGCGGTGGGCCTGAGCCTGTCCGGCGTGTTCACCCTCGGCGGCGGCATCGGCAACCTTGGCCAGTCGCTGGCCAGCCGCAGCGGCCCGGCCGGTGACTTCTTCACCGGTGCGCTGGCCTGCGTGGTCGGCAGTGCCTGCGTCGGCCCGTTCATGGGCGGTGCGATCGCCTACGCCTTCATTGCCCCGCCGCTGAAGGCGATGACCGTGTTCCTGTTCCTCGGCCTGGGCCTGGCGCTGCCGTTCCTGCTGATCGGCTTCGTGCCAGCGCTGGCACGCCGCCTGCCCAAGCCCGGCCCGTGGATGGAAACGCTCAAGCACGTGCTGGCCTTCCCGATGTACGCCACTGCGCTGTGGCTGCTGTGGGTGCTGGGCAAGCAGCGCGGCGTGGACGGCATGGCGCTGGTGCTGGGTGGCCTGCTGCTGTTTGCGTTCGGCCTGTGGCTGTTTGAACGCAACCGCTGGACCGGCTCGCGTGCGGGGACCCTGCTCGGCGTGCTGCTGGCGATCGGTGCACTGGTTCCGGCCTGGGGCGTGACCCAGCTGGCACCGCCGGCGAGGGCCGCACAGGCCGCCAGCGACAACGTGGTCGAGTATTCGCCGCAGCTGCTGGACCGCCTGCGCGCCGACAACCGCGTGGTGTTCGTCAACATGACCGCCGACTGGTGCGTGAGCTGCAAGGCCAACGAACGTGCGGTGCTGTCACGGCCGGAGTTCAAGGAACTGCTCAAGCGCACCAATGCGGTGTACATGCGCGGTGACTACACCAACGTCGACCCGCAGATCACCACGTTCCTGGAAGAGCACAAGGCGGTTGGCGTACCACTGTACGTGGTGTACGGCCCCGGCGCGCCGCCGACCGTGCTGCCGACCCTGCTGACCCAGGCGGTGGTCGAGGAAGCGCTGCTGCGCACCGCACGATGAAGTGGCAACGGCCAGCGCTGCTGTGGACAGCGATGCTGGCCGCCGGCCTCGGCCTGTGGGCCGGGCATCGTCTGTCACCCGGCACATCAGCACCTGCCGCGCCAGCAACGGCTTCCAGGGCGACGGCCATGAAGCCCACGCTGCAGGTGGGCGATCAGTTGCCCGCGCTGACACTGCCGGACCTGGCGGGTCAGCCATTGGTCCTGCGCGATCACTTCGCCGGCCGGCCGCTGCTGATCAACGTCTGGGCCAGCTGGTGTGCGCCCTGCGTGGAAGAGATGCCCGAACTGGCGCGCTTCGCCGGTGCCCAGGGCGACAACGGTGTGCAGGTGCTGGGTCTGGCGCTGGACACCACGGACGACGTGCGCGGTTTCCTGCAGCAGGTGCCAGTGGACTACCCGATCGTGATCGAGACACCGGGCCCGCGCGATGCCAGCGTGCAGCTCGGCAACGCGCAAGGCCTGCTGCCCTACAGCGTGTTGTTCGATGCGCAGGGGCGAATGGTAAAAGCGAAGCTGGGACCGTTCGCCCACGGCGAGATCGACAGCTGGGTGAAGTGAGGGTGTTTTTTGCAGGGCTTGCAGCCCTGCACCCGGCTCAGTGCAACGCCAACAGCCAAAGCGGGCATTCCGCGGGTTGGCGGGGCGATGTCGGAGTGGGGGGACGCTGCATGTACGTCCCCGTAAGCTTGGCAGCCGCTTGCTCGTGTGCGCTGTCCTGCGCACACGTCAAGACCGGGGTTGGGCGTCCTGCCCAACCCGCCCGAGGCATGCCTCGGGCCCATGCGGCTGACACCCCGCACTCCGACACCGCCCCACCTCTGACAGATCTTCGCGGCTGTTGGTAGGTGTCGACCTTGGTCGACACATCTGTCAGATATCGATATTCAGAACGGAATCAGACCCCGTGCCGACCAACCGTCGGCACCCACCAAAGCAGAACGCCGTTCCGACAGATCGCAGGAAACTGTCGAAGGCGGGGTGGCTCCGGTTGAGGGGGTGTCCGTGGCATGGATGCCGTGACCAAGGCTACAGGGACGTACTTGCGCCGTCCCCCGCAACCGGACCCACCCCGCCTCCTCACAGGAAACCCGCTGTTGCTTCGGCTGTTGCTTCTGAGGTTGCCGGCCAGCGGCCGGCACTACCGCGGGTGCCGGGTGCCGCCCGGCCGGTACCTCCAGCTTGACCGCAGCCGGGGCGCCACGGAGAATTACGCGACTAATTCTCATTTGCTGTTGCGCAGGATGCGGGCGGCAGCCTCCCGGGCCCCTCTCCTTCGATGTTCAAGAACGTCCTGTTCCAACTGCATTGGCTGCTGGGCATTACCGCCGGTGCCGTCCTGGCCGTGATGGGCCTCAGCGGCGCCGTGCTGTCCTTCGAGGACGAGCTGCTGCGCGCCGCCAATCCCGGCTTTGCCGAGATCGCCGAGCACCATGCCGACGGACAGCCTCCCCTTGCACTCAGTGAACTGGTGCCGCTGCTCCAGGCCGGCAGCGAACGCCCCCTGCAACGCCTGCGTATCGATGCCACCGGACAGCGGCCGTCGGTCGCGCGCTTTGCCGGCGGCAAGGACCACTGGGTGTACTTCGACCCGTACAGCGGTGAGCGCTTCAGCGCCCTGCGCGGCCAGGCGTTCTTCGACTTCGTCGAGGACCTGCATCGCCACCTTGCCGCGGGCGAACGCGGCAAGTGGATCACCGGCAGCTGTGCCATCGCCCTGCTGTTCTTCACCCTGTCCGGCCTCTACCTGCGCTGGCCACGACGCTGGTGGCACTGGCGCAGCTGGCTGGCAGTGGAGTGGAAACGCAGCGGGCGCGGCTTCCTGTGGAGCCTGCACTCGGTAGTCGGCACCTGGGTGCTGCTGATCTACCTGATGAGTGCGCTGACCGGCCTGTGGTGGTCGTTCGACGGGTATCGCAGTGCGGCCAGCACGCTGCTGGGCGTCCCACCGGCGGCCAAGCACCAGGTTGCCACCGATGCGTCGCTGGACCTGCACCGCATTGAAGCCACGCTGTACGCGCTGCCGGGCGTGCGCGCCGGCTTCATTGACCTGCGCCTGCCGGAGAAGCCCGGGCAGGCGCTGAACGTGCGGGTGATGGCCGGTGATCCGTCGCAGCGCGGCGGCCACCACGATCGTGCGCATGACCTGCTGCAGCTCGATCCGGCCAGCGGTGCGGTTCTCGATGCCCGCCCGTACGCACGCCAGGGCGCGGGCGGACAGCTGGCCACCAGCGTGTTCGCGCTGCATTCGGGCAGCTACTTCGGTGTACCCGGGCGCGTGGTGGTGATGCTCAGCAGCCTGGGCATGAGCCTGTTCTTCATCACCGGCTGGATGCTGTACCTGGACCGCCGCCGCAGCCAGCGTGCCGCGCGCGGGCTGCGCCAGGCGCTACCGATGCCGGCCAGCGACGCCGGCAACGCAGCGTGGCTGGTGGTGCATGCCAGCCAGAGCGGACTGGGCGAACAGCTGGCGTGGCGCGCGGCGGCCCAGCTGCAGGCGGCCGGCCATGCGGTGCAGGTGCTGCCGCTGGCGCGCATCGATGCCGCGCTCCTGCTGCGTGCATCGAGCGCGCTGTTCGTGCTGAGCACCTTCGGCGACGGCGAGCCGCCCGATGCCGCCCGGCGCGCAGCGCGGCAGTTGCTTGCACAAGCGCTGGACCTTTCGGGCCTGCAGTTCGGCCTGCTCGCGCTGGGTGACCGCCAGTACCCGCACTACTGCGGCTTCGGCCGCCGGGTCGATGGCTGGTTGATCGGAAACGGCGCGCGTGCACTGTTCGAGCGCGTCGACGTCGATGCCGCCTCGGTCCCGGCGCTGCGCCGGTGGCAGCAGGAGCTGGGTGCGCTCACCGGCATCGTCACCGATGACAGCGTGCTGCCTGCGGCTACGCAGATGCATGAGTGGCGCCTGCTCGGCCGCGACCGCCTCAACCCTGGCAGCGTCGGCGGAGCCATCTGGCGTATCCGTCTTGCCGCACCGGCCGACGTGCAGTGGCAGGCGGGTGACATCCTGCACATCGCGCCCCGCCACAATGCCCAGCACGCCGGTGCCGTGTTGAAGGCGCATGGGCTGGATCCGCTGCAGCCCCTGCTGGTCGATGGCCATCCGCGCACGCTGCTGGCGCTGGCCAGTGAACGCGAGCTGCCCGAGGCCGATGCTGCGCTGGCGGTGCAGGATGCCTGCCTGTGGCTGGCCGAGCTGCCGCTGCTGCCCAGTCGCGAGTATTCGATCGCCTCCTGCACGGATGATGGCATGGTGGAGCTGGTGGTGCGGCTGGTGCATGACGCCTCCGGTCGAGCCGGGCTGGGCTCGGGCTGGCTGTCGTTGCATGCGCCGATCGGTGCCGGCATCGTCGCCCGCGTGCATCGCAACCCCGGTTTCCATCGCGTCATTGGCGCGCCGATGGTGCTGATCGGCAACGGCACCGGCATCGCCGGGCTGCGCAGCCTGTTGCGCGAAGCCGCCCGTGCAGGCGAACACGGGCACTGGCTGTTGTTCGGCGAACGCCAGCGTGCGCACGATTTCCTGTTCGCTGACGAGATCGAAGCGTGGCAGGCCGATGGCCATCTCGCCCGGGTGGACCTGGCATTCTCGCGCGATGGCGACGGCGGTTATGTGCAGGACCGCCTGCAGGCGGCCACCGGAACGCTGCGCGACTGGGTGCAGCGCGGTGCGGTGATCCATGTCTGTGGGTCGTTGCAGGGCATGGCCGAGGGCGTGGACCAGGTGCTGCGAACCGCGCTGGGTGATGAAGCGGTGGAAACGCTGCTGGAAAACGGGCGCTACCGCCGCGACGTGTATTGATTCCTGCCGCCGAACGCTGGTGTGAGCCGAGCATGGGCTCGGCTCTACAGTGTTCCTGCAGCCGATGTAGCGCCGAGCCTACGCTCGGCTGACCAGGCCGCCGCGGCGCGCGCCTGCGGCATCGACTGCAACCGGAACGCGCCCACCGCGTCGGCCAGGGCACGCACCTGGACCTGCATCTGCGCCGTGGAGGCACCGGCCTCTTCCACCAGGCTGGCGTTGCGTTGGGTACTGGCTTCCATCTGCACGATGGTCTGGTTCACCTGTGCGATGCCGGCATGCTGGTCCTGCGACGCACTGCGGATACCCGCCAGCAGCTCGGCCAGCTGCTGCACGCTGCCGACGATCTCGCCCATCGTGATGCCGGCCTGTTCGGCCTGCTGGTTGCCCTGTCCCACACGCGCCACCGAATCCTCGATCAGGCCCTTGATCTGCTTGGCCGCCTCTGCGCTGCGTTGTGCAAGCAGGCGCACTTCCGCGGCCACCACGGCGAAACTGCGGCCCTGCTCACCGGCACGCGCCGCTTCCACCGCCGCATTCAGCGCCAGGATGTTGGTCTGGAAGGCGATGCCGTCGATCAGCTGGGTAATGTCGCCGATCCGCCGCGATGCCTCGCTGATGCCCTGCATGGTCGCCACCACCTGGCCGACAGCCTCACCGCCGCGCTGCGCCACCGCTGCCGCACCCTTGACCAGCGCGTCGGCACGGCCTGCGGCATCAGCATTGCGACCGACCGTATCGGTCAGTTCGTGCATGGAAGCGGCGGTCTCTTCCAGGTTGGCGGCCTGCTGCTCGGTGCGCTGTGACAGATCTTGATGACCGGCAACGATCTCGCCAACGCCGGTATCGAGACTGGAGGTGGCGTGCTGGATGCGGGTGACGATGCGGCCCAGCTGCGCGACCGTCGCGTTGGCATCATCGCGCATGCGCGCGAACACGCCCTGCAGCTCACCCTCCATGCGCACACTGAGGTCACCACGGGCCAGCGCGGCCAGCAATGCCTGCAGGTCGCCGAGGTTGGTTTCAAACGTCGCCAGCAGGCGGTTGATGCTGGTCGACAACGTGCGCACGAAGCCCTGCTTGCCCTCCAGCGCGATGCGACCTTGCAGGTCGCCGTGTGCTGCAGCATCGACCAGCGCAGCGACCTCGGTTTCCAGCAGGGTCTCCAGCGCACGACTGCGCCATTCCACCGCTACGCCGAGGAATTGCCCTTCATCGATGACGGGGTTGGCAATCAGCTGGTAACGCGTGCCAGCATGGCCGATCTCGCGCTCTTCGCGCTGGCGCACGCCGGCCAGGCTGGCCAACGCCGGATGCAGGCGTACCGCGTCGCTGCCCACCAGCGCTTCGTTCCGCAGGTCAAGCAGCTGTAGCAGTGCCGGGTTGGCGTAGGCGACCTGCCCTTCCGCATCGATCACCATCAAACCGGTCTGCGCACTGTCCAATGCCTGGCGCACCCGGGTGTTGCCGCGCGCCACGGCACGCTCGGTCTCGATACGCGCGCGGAGGCGCTGCTGCATGTCGACCAGGCGCTGCGCCAGCTGGCCGATCTCGTCGTTGGCGTTGTAGACGCGCAGGGTGGTGTCCAGGCGGTCGTCGGCGATGTCGCTGGCGAAGTGCAGGGTGTCCTGGATCGGCTGGCGCACTGCACGCAGCACCAGCACGAGGCTGGTGATCAGCACACCGGCGACCAGCAGCACGGTCAATGCAAACAGCACGCTCATCGTGCGCGCACCAGCCAGCTGGCGGGCCTGGGCACGGGCCAGTGCCGCGGCCTGTGCCTGCTGGAATGCGGCCAGCGCAGGCGCTACGCCCGCAGCGGTATCCAGCAGCGACTGCGCTTCCACATCCAGGCCGACACGGGCAGCGGTATACCCCAGCAATGCGGCCTGATACGCCTCCATTCCGGTGCGCAGGGTGTCCTGCGCATCCGCGGGCAGGCCCGCCAGCGCGAGATCGAACGGCAGCTTTTCTTCACTGGCGCGGTCGGCGTGGGTGGAATCACCGTCGAGCAGCAGCAGTGCCTCCTGCCGCCGCATCTTCTGCAGGGACAACGCCAGCGCATCCCGCTGCTGCGCATCCACCTGCCCCTGCAGCGTGTCTGCAGCCTGTTGCAGCTGCGCGGCGAGGCCGGCCTCACCACGGCCCATCTCGTCGACCCGTTCGAACAGGGCGGCCACACCCTGCGAGAACGCGCCTGCAGCTTCGGTCAACGCCTGCAGGGCCTTGCGCCGGCCGGCATCCATCGGCATCGTGCGCAGCGCCTGCAGATCGTGCTGCAGCGCCTTTTGCGTGGCCAGCAGCTGCGCGCGGTCGGCATCATCGAAACTGCGTGCATACTGGATCTGCAGGCGGCGCGCTTCGGCCACCCGCGTGGCCAGGCGCGCGGCGAGGTCACTGCCGCGCTGGTAGCTGGCCTGGCTGCGCGCAGCCTGCGTGCTGGCATGCCCGGTCCAGGCGTAGACGGCTGCGATTGCGACCAGTCCCAGGCCACAGACCCACAAGGTCGCCTTGAGCTTGTTGGCTACGCTCAGCCGATGCGGTTGCAGCCACAGCAGCAGGCCGGAGGACGCCGGGCGCAGCGCCGCAAGCCGCGTGCGCAGGGACCGGAGGTGGGAGACAACGGCCGACATGACAGACTCCAGGCAGAAGGACACACCTGTATCGGCCGGATTCAAGGCAACTTTAGAACTTTCGTCGTCCTGGCCCAGCGGTGATTGGCGGACGCGGCCTTTGTACCGGGTGCAGGCGACGCTGGCGTGACACGACCAGCGCCCTTGACCTCAGCCCCGGTTGGGGGAGCACAGTGGACGTTCCTCCCCGCCCGGTGCCGCCATGACGACGCTCGATGTCCCCCGCTACCTGCAGCGCCTGCAGCTGGATGCACCGCCACCGCGGACGCTGGCCGGCCTGACCCTGCTGCAGCAGCGCCACAACGCAGTGCTGCCGTTCGAGACCCTCAGCTGCCTGCTGCGCGATGCGGTACCGATCGACCTGGACAGCGTGCAGCGCAAGCTGCTGGACGAGCGCCGTGGCGGGTACTGCTTCGAACTCAATGGGGGCCTGCTGTCGCTGCTGCAGGCGCTGGGCTTCGATGCGCAGCCATTGACCGCGCGCGTGCTGCTGGCTGCCCAGGACGGCGAACTGACCGCACGGACCCACCTGCTGCTGCGCGTGCAGGTGGACGGCGATGACTGGCTGGTGGATGCCGGTTTCGGCAGCCTGACCCCGACCGTGCCGCTGCGGCTGCATGATCCGCAGCCGCAGGCCACGCCGCACGAACGCTATCTGCTGCAGCGGCTGCCTGGCGAGGGGGATTTCGTGCTGTACGCCGAATCCGGTGACGGCTGGCGGGCGATGTACCGTTTCGACCTGCACGTGCCCGCACCGATCGACAACGTGGTGGGCAACTGGTACGTGTGCACCCATCCCGACTCCAGCTTCCCTGGCCAACTGCGCGCGTCGCTGACCGGGCCGGACTGGCGACGCACCATCGGCAGCGGCAACTACACCGAGTACCGCCCCGGCCAGGCACCGGACAAGCGTCCGCTGCACGATGTTGCCGACGTGCGCGACGTGCTGCAGCAACGCTTCGGCATGCAGTTGCCCGAAGACCCGCGGCTCGATCCGGCGATCAACGACTGGCTGCAGCGCTCACGCGCCGCGACCTTGTAGAGCCGAGCCCATGCCCGGCTGAGCTTGGGCGGCTGGGTCAACAGCAGCCGAGCATGGGCTCGGCTCTACGGAACCGTGCGCGCCTGCAACGCAATCGGGTTGCCTTCACTTTCGCAGATCTCGGCCACGCTCCAGGCTCACCTCCAAGTCCATGCCCACACCTGCGGCCTCGTCGGCAAACGGAAGGTAGGCCATCCTGCAGTCGTGCAGCATGACACTCCTTGCAGGGCAGCGCTGGCATGCTGGGTGCCCCTTTCCTCGCGGAGTCCTGCATGTCCCTGGCCGATCACCAAAGTGCGCTGGCACCGCAGGGCTTCCTGCGCGTGGCGATCAACCTGGGCAACCCGGTGCTGGCGCAGGGCGATGCGCACTCGCCGCGCGGACCGTCGGTGGAGCTGGCCGCGATATTGGCGCAGCGCCTGGGTGTGCAGGCACGCTTCACCTGTCACGATGCCGCAGCCTCGGTGGTCGCTGCGGCAGGCGAAGACGGCTGGGATCTGGCCTTCCTGGCCATCGATCCGGCACGTGCCGACCGCATCGCCTTCAGTGCTCCGTACGTGGAGATCGAAGGCACCTATCTGGTGCGCGAGGACAGTCCCGCGCAGCAGGTGACCGACCTCGACCGCGAGGGGCTGCGCATCGCGGTGGGCCGCGGTGCAGCCTACGATCTGTTTCTCAGCCGCGAACTGCGCCACGCCACGATCGAACGGGCCGAGACGTCGGCGGCTGCGATCACCCTGTTCGATCTGCAGCGCCTGGATGCCGCCGCCGGCGTGCGCCAGCCGCTGCAAGCATGGGCGCGGGCGCATCCCGGCCACCGCGTGCTGGCTGACCGTTTCACCGCGATCCAGCAGGCGGTGGCGGCGCCGGCATCCCGCCCCGCCGACGCGCTGCAGGCGCTGTTCGAAGAAGTGGAGGCGATCAAGGCCGGCTCGCTGCTGGAGGAGGCATTCGCGCGCGCCGGGCAGGCGGTCACGCTGGTGCGATGAGTGTAGCGTCCGCCATGTGCCGCACGTGTTCGGCAGCCTGCGCGTGCAGCCAGTCGCGGAAGGCAAGAAAGCCGCGGTGGCGGGCCGAACGCTGCGGGTAGACCAGCCAATGCGGCCAGGCGGTTTTCAGGCGCAGGTTGGACAGCGCAACCAGTTGGCCGGAATCCAGCAACAAGCGCGCCCGCGTCACCCGCCCCAGCGCCACGCCCACCCCGTCCAGCGCCGCACGGTGGTGTGCCTCCGAATCATCCAGCACCGCTACGAAGCGCGACGGCGGGGTCTGCCCGCTCAACGCGAACCAGGCCCCCCACGCGCCATCGGGGTCCCCCAGCAGTGGCCACTGGTTCAGTGGCACCCGGTCGATCCCTCCCATGCGTTCGATCAGCGCCGGGCTCGCCATTGGCAGCAGCCACTCGTCGAACAGCGGCTCAACCACCAGGCCCGGCCACTGCCCGCTGCCCAGCCGCAGCGCGGCGTCGAACTGGCGCTGCCGCTCGAAATCAATCAGGCGCTCACTCGACTGCAGGTTGATCTCGATCTGTGGGTGCTCAGCCACGAAATGCCCCAGGCGCGGCACCAGCCACGCCGACGCCATCGACGGCACCGCACTGATCGTCAGCACGTGCTCGGCGCGGGCCGCATAGGGCTGGAAGGCTTCGTTGATCGCATCCAGATGCGGGCCGACCTGGTCGAGCAGGCGCTGCCCCTCCAGGGTGAGGGCGACGCCACGCGGTTGGCGGACCAGCAGTGGCTGCCCGAGCCGCTCTTCCAGCTGGCGCATCTGATGGCTGAGCGCACTGACGGTCAGGTTCATCGATGCCGCTGCCCGTGACAGGTTGCCCAGCCGCGCGGCGGCCACGAAACCCTGCAGGGCATGAAGGGGCGGACGGGACATCAGGCTTGAATTCCTCTCAAGGCATGCTTGCGGAAATGTCGCTTTTTGCCCGCCCATGCTGCCCGTATCGTGCAATCCACTCAAGTGGAGGCACGCTCATGAACATCTTCGGCAGCCTGTTGTTCCTGCACGGCCATGTGGCCAACGCCGAGCTGGCACGCCAGCTGGCCAGTCCGTCCACCGACTCCCCTGCGTGCGCGGCGCAACCGGCCGCGCCGGTTCAGCAGCCGGGGACCCGTTGAACGCGGCTCAACCTGTGTACCAGCGTTGGACGTATTCAGGCAGCCAGGGCATTGGATCGATATCCAGTGCCCGGCAACCGTCGAGCGTGTCACGCAGCACGCCCTCGCCGGGGCCACCGGAAATCCGCAGTCCTTCCTCTTCCGGAAGCTGCACCACAGCCCAGTCGTGCAGCCGGTCCATGCGCAGGCGCATCGCCACCTGCAGCCACGCCTTCAGCGGGTAACAGCGATAGCCTTGTTCACCCAACGCAGCAATTGCGAGCGACAAGGCCTGGTTGGCACCACGTACCCATTCAGTACGACCCCCAGCCTTGTGCTGGATCGTCATCGGTGCCGGTGCGCGGTGCGCCTTGAACGGCGAACGCAGCTGCAGCTCCAGATCACGTGCATCACGCTCGCCCTCCGCTTCCACCAGCGCACCGGCATCGAGGTCGAAGAACTCGAACCAGCGCCGATGCAATGCGCTGATGCGTCCGAGCGGATCACGTGAAAAGCCGATCTTCGCGTAGTCCTCCCACGCACACGGGAAGACGTAGGTAAAGACACGACCATCGATGCGGATATCCGATTGCATGTGCGCAGGCTGCCTCCACCTCAGCCCGGGCGCAACCGGGCGCTACCGTGCACGCTGCAGCGCACCGGCAGTGCGGCTTCGTGCAGCCGGCACGAACTATTCTTGCTGACTGTCGCTGCCATCTCCGCCCGCCATGCCGTCTGCTGCGCCCGCCCCCCTACCGATTTCATCCATCACCCTGGAAGCGGCAACCTCTGCGGTGATTCACCAGCACAACGCTGAAACCGCGCGGCAACCGGCATCGCTGACCAAGCTGATGACCGCCTACGCCGCCTATGCGTGCGTCGAAGAGAACGGACGCTCGTGGGACGACCCGGTCACCATCGCCGCCGACGATGTGCATGCCGTGGCCGATGATGAAACGCGCATGGGCCTGGCGCCCGGCGAGACAATCACCCTGGCGCGCCTGCTGGAAGGGTTGATGGTGGTGTCCGGCAATGACGCTGCATTGGCGATCGCGCGCCACCTGGACGGATCGCAGGCCGCATTCCTGGAACGCATGAACCGGCACGCACGCCAGCTCGGGCTGCGCAGCACCTGGTTTGCCAGCGTGTCCGGCATCACCACACCGCACCATGTCTCCAGCGCGCGCGACATGGCGGTGCTGGCCGCCCGCCTGTTGAACGATCATCCGCAGATCCTGGCGATCACCGCGCAGCGCGCGTTCGCCCATGGCAGCTTCAACCGCAGCAACCAGAACGCCCTGCTCGGCGAAGACGGCGTGGACGGCTTGAAGACCGGCTACACCCAGGCCGCAGGCTTCTGCCTGGCCGCCACCGCGTGCCGGCCAGTACCCGGGCGGGACCAGCCGGTACGGCTGATCACCGTGGTGTTGGGCTCTGCAAGCCGCGACGCGCGCGACGCACTGGTGCGCGACCAGTTGGCCGCGGGATTCGCCGCCCTGGCCGGCGGCTGACCGCTCGTGCGGCTCAGCGCCGCTTGACCGTCGCCACGATCAGCCGCTGCAGCTCGGCCACGGCACCGGCCTTGTCCAGCGCGCCGGCAGCCACACCCTCTGAAAGGGCTTCAGCCGCACCGAGGATGGCCCAGCGCCCGGCCAGCGACACCGTGCCGTCGGCCGCGAACGGGCCCAGCCAGACCTGGCAGTTGTCGATGAAATCCTGCTGGTAGCGCCGCCGCACCTCATGCAGTTCCGGCGCCCCCACCAGCGCGGCGAGGATGCCTTGCACTTCACTGCCCTGGCTGAGGACGCAGTCGATGTAGCCGGAGGCGATAGCCGCCGCCCGATCGACCAGTTGCGCCCGGGCGCGACCGATACGCTCGTGGAAGACCACGGTCTGGCGTCCGTCATAGTCATCGTAGAGCGCCGCCAGCAAGCCATTGCGGGTCACGAAGTGATCATAGGCCACAGGCTTGGTCACGCCCGCCGCTTCGGCCAGCCGCCCCAGCGTCAACGCTCCGGTACCTTCTTCGCGGACCAGTGCCCAGGCCACATCCAGCAACTGGCGGGTGCGTTGCTCCCGGGTCATTCGGCGGCGCGTGGGGGTGGCGTTGGCGGGCATCGGCGGAGCACGGCGATCAGCGCATCGGAACACCAATTTTACGGCCGATCGCCAGCGCGGTCTGCAGATGCGCTTCAGCGGCACCGGTATCGGCGTCCAACAGCAGGTGGGACGACAGCACGCGCGCGCCGCAATAGTCGAAGATGCCCATGTCGATCTGGGTCCTCATTGCCGCGTCGTAGCCACGACGTTCGACCATGGCTGCGTCGGCGCCGCCCAAGCCGACCAGATGCACATTCAGGCGCTGCAGCTTCTTCACCAGCCTGCCCTGCGCATCCTGTGCGTAGGCCCAGTCGTTGGTGAACACACGGTCGATCCAGCCTTTCAGCAGCGCCGGGAACGACCACCAGTACAACGGGAACACCAGCACCAGCGTATCGGTGGCATCCAGCCGCGCGTGCTCGGCAGCGACATCGGCCGGTACCGCGCCGGTGCTGCGGAACAACGCCTGGTCCTGCGGGTTGAAGCGCGGATCGAAGCCTTCGGCCATCAGGTCGGCATAGGCCACGGTGTTGCCGGTGTCGGCCGCGGCAATGGCATCACCGATGCGACGCGCCATCGCGTGGGTCAGCGAACCGGGCTCAGGGTGGGCGATGACAATGAGGCTGTGCATGGAGATCTCCAGGAATCGATACTTACTAATGGTAAGTAGCGATTCCGGGGAAACCAGCGCCACCGGTGGGACGCTGTTTTCGCGTCCAACGTATAGTGCAACGATGCCCTGTGGGACATCCGGACATGGATCGACGCCTGCCCCTGGCGATACTGACGCTGCTGCTGTCGCTGTTGCTGCCATCCGTCTTCGCGGGTGAACTCAGTCCCAGTGACGCGAAAGCCCTGCGCGAAGATGTGCGCGCCCTGATGACTGCCTACGCCCGCGGGGATGCGGACTTCCTCATCGAGCGCACGCATCCCAGCCTCAAGCGGCTGGCCGGCGGCGATGAGGCCTTCCAGGCGATCACCCGCGATGCGTTGAAGAAGCAGCACAGCGGCGGCGTGGTGGTCATCAGCGAGGACGTCGGTGTGCCGACCCGGACCTATGCGGCCGGGGAGGAAGAAGTCTGCTTCGTGCCACGCCAATCCCTGGTACGGGTGCGTGAAACCCCGATGCGCAGCACCACGTTCATGGTGGCCGTGCGCCGCATTGGCGGTTCCGGGTGGACATATCTGGACGGCACGGGGCTGCAGGACAATCCACGCCTGCTTCGCCAACTGCTGCCAGCGTTGGAACCCGGCGTGATCCTGCCCAAGCGGGAGATCGAGGCGTTGTAGTCGCCGGCCCTTCCCGCCATGCAGGGCGCGGGGCTACTGGAACAACGCGTTCAAGGCCGCCCCGGACGCCGCCTGCTGCAGGCCATCGAAGCGTCCGTCCTGCACGATCGGCTGGGTCGCCTGCATCAGTCCAGCCCACGCGGCACGCGCCAGCGCACCGCCCAGGCTGACCCGGCGAACGCCAAGTGCGGCGATGTCCTGCAGGCTCAGTGCTGTGGGGCCAGCGACCAGCAGGTTCACCGGCTTGGAGCCCGCGGCGGCGACCACCGCACTGATCTGCTCGCGCGTACTGATGCCCGGTGCATACAGCACATCGGCTCCGGCCTCGGCATAGGCACGCAGGCGCCGCAGGGTGTCCTGCAGATCCGGTACGCCCACGAAGAAGTTCTCCGCTCGCCCGACCAGCAGCACGTCGCCGCCCGCGCGGTCGATGGCCGCACGCGCCGCGCGCAATCGCTCGACCGCCTGCTCGATGGGCCTCAGTGGTGCATCGGCCAGGCCGCTGGCGTCCTCGATCGACAACGCCGCGATGCCGGTATCGAGCGCCGCGGTCACCGCCTCCTCCACCGCGAGTGGCGTAGCGCCGAAACCATCACCGAAGTCGGCATTCAATGGCAACGGGGTCGCCGCCGCCATCAGTCGCAGGTGCTCCAGCGTGGCCTGCAGCGATACCGCGCCGTCCGGTCGCCCCTCACTCCAGGCGCAGCCGGCACTGGTCGTGGCCAAGGCCTGGAAGCCCTGCCGTTGCAGATAGCGCGCACTGCCGACGTCCCACGGATTGGGCAGCACGAAGCATCCTGCTGCATGCAACTGGCGGAAGCTGGCGCGCTTGCGCAGGGTGTCGGCATCAGGCGAGGCCATGGCGGGCTCCGGGGCGGCAAACCTGCACCCTAGCCCGCCGTTCGGTCGCGCTCAAGGCGACGAAGGCAGCCGTGCATGAAGTGATGCCGGCTGCTTATTGGACGCCACCGGCAGCCGTGCCCGAGCGTGGACGCCTGCCCCCCCAATGCCGCCACGGAGCACCTCATGCACCCGGACCCGCAGCCCCTCATCGACGCGGGCGACGATGACGCCCACCGGGCCGACCTGCTTTCGCCCGCCCGCCGGCGCCTGATCGCGTCGGCCGGCCTGGCCGCCGGCGGCCTGGCCAGCGCGTCCACCGCCACCGCCGCCGCGCGCGTCGGCAGCGCCGTGAACACCACCGAACCCGGGCGACCCGGCTTCCGCGCCATCGTTCCGCCAGCGTCCAAGGGCCGCAGCCCCTGGGGCCACGCCACGGCCAGCGAACCGACCCCGCGCCCGGCCAGCGTGCGCCCCGGCGAGGCCACGTTGCCCACCGCCCCGCGCGCCTACACCGACATCAAGAGCTACCACGCCCATATCTATTTCGATGAGGACAGCTTCGAGAAGGCAGCCCTGCTGCGGCGCTGGGCCGCCGAGCGCTTCCCGGTGGAGCTGGGCAACTGGAACCTGGAGCCGCGTGGCCCGCACGTCACCCCCTCTTTCTACTTCGGCTTCACCAACGACCTGCTGCCGGTGCTGGTGCCCTGGCTGCAGCTCAACAGCCTGGGGCTGACCATCCTGATCCACCCCAATACCGGCGACGGTCGCGCCGATCACCTGTACTACGCGTTGTGGGTGAACCGCGCTCAGCCGGTGAACGCCTACAACTGGCCGGCGCCGCAGCCGGGGGAACAGGAGCCGTTGGAGGAGGTATTCCCGAACGTGGTGCCGACGGTACCGTTGGAGACCTGAGCGATCAGCTGACAGGCAACTCCCTGGTAAGGGCACAGCGGCTGCGCCCTACGCCTCCTCATCCACGCAGGTGCGGCTCTGCCGATGAGCGGCCCGGGCGTGATCGTCGGCCTACGTGCTCGCAACCACCGCAAGCACGCCGTTCAGCGCGCCTTGATCCAGCGCCCGCCGTACGGCGACAAGCCCTGCAGCGAATTTCAAACGGACGATTGAAACGCTGCAAACTTCGCCGAACTGGACAGCATCCGCCGGTTCCGCCAGACTGCCGCCCTTTCCCGTCTTCCGGATCCCATGGCGAAGCTGCTGGTCCTGCACGGCCCCAACCTCAACCTGCTCGGCACCCGCGAGCCGGAGGTGTACGGCCACACCACGCTGGCCGACATCGACCAGGCCCTGGCCGCGCAGGCATCCGCTGCCGGGCACGCCGTGGAGAGCCTGCAGTCCAATGCCGAGCATGTGCTGGTCGACCGCGTGCAGGCTGTGCGCAACGACGGAACCGCTTTCATCCTGATCAACCCCGCCGCCTTCACCCACACCTCGGTGGCCCTGCGCGATGCGCTGGCAGCGGTGGCGGTGCCGTTCATCGAGATCCATCTGTCCAACCCGCATACCCGCGAACCCTTCCGCCAGCACAGCTACTTCAGTGACAAGGCGGTGGGCGTGGTGTGCGGCTTCGGTGCCGACAGCTACCGCTACGCGATGGACGCGGCGCTGCTGCGCGTATCCGCCACCTGATTGTCGACCCGGGCGCCCACGGCGCTCTCCTCACCTAGATAGAAACCAAAGAGGCCCTCATGGATCTGCGCAAAATCAAGAAGCTGATCGACCTGCTGGAAGAGTCGAACCTGGCTGAAATCGAAATCAAGGAAGGCGAAGAGTCGGTGCGCCTGTCGCGCGCTCCGGTCGCTGGTTATGCCGCGCCGGTCGCAGCTCCGGTGTACGCCGCCCCGGCGGCGCCGGCGGCGCAGGCGATGCCGATGCAGTCGCCGACCGAAGCGTCCACCGGCGGCACCGCCAAGCCGGGCCCGGCGCTGCCGGAAGGCCATGTGCTGCGCTCGCCGATGGTCGGCACGTTCTATGCCTCGTCCGCCCCGGACAAGCCGGCCTTCGTCACCGTGGGCCAGCAGGTCAAGGAAGGCGAAACCCTGGCCATCATCGAAGCGATGAAGATGTTCAACCCGATCGAAGCCGACACCTCCGGCACCATCGTCGCCATCCTCGGCGAGAACGGCCAGCCGGTGGAGTTCGACCAGCCGCTGTTCGTGATCGGCTGAGGGGCGCGCCATGCTCGACAAAGTCGTCATCGCCAACCGAGGGGAGATCGCGCTGCGCATCCTGCGCGCGTGCCACACCCTCGGCATCCGCACGGTGGCCGTGCATTCCACGGTCGACCGCAACCTCAAGCACGTGGCCATGGCCGACGAGTCGGTCTGCATCGGTCCGGCGCCGTCGCCGCAGAGCTACCTCAACATCCCGGCACTGATCGCCGCCGCTGAAGTCACCGACGCCCAGGCCATCCACCCGGGCTACGGCTTCCTGTCGGAGAACGCCGACTTCGCCGAGCGCGTGGAAGAGTCGGGCTTCATCTTCATCGGCCCCAAGGCTGACACCATCCGCATGATGGGTGACAAGGTCGAAGCCATCCGCGCGATGAAGGCCGCTGGCGTGCCGTGCGTGCCCGGCTCGGGCGGCCCGCTGGGCGACGACATCGTCGCCAACACCAAGATCGCCCGTGAGATCGGTTATCCGGTCATCATCAAGGCGGCCGGCGGCGGTGGTGGCCGTGGCATGCGCGTCGTGCACGCCGAAGCTTCGCTGAAGACCTCGATCGAAACCACCAAGAGCGAGGCCAAGGCCGCGTTCGGCAATGGCGAGGTCTACATGGAGAAGTTCCTGGAGAACCCGCGCCACGTGGAGATCCAGGTGCTGGCCGACGGCCAGGGCAACGCCATCCACCTCGGCGAACGCGACTGCTCGATGCAGCGCCGCCACCAGAAGGTGGTGGAAGAAGCACCGGCACCGGGCATCACCGCCGAACAGCGCGAGCAGATCGGCAAGGTGTGCGTGGAAGCCTGCATCCGCATCGGTTATCGCGGCGCCGGCACCTTCGAGTTCCTGTACGAGGACGGCCGCTTCTACTTCATCGAAATGAACACCCGCATCCAGGTAGAGCATCCGGTCACCGAAATGGTCACCGGCATCGACCTGGTGGCCGAGCAGCTGAAGATCGCCGCTGGCCAGAAGCTGTCGATCAAGCAGAGCGACGTGGTGCTGACCGGCCATGCCATCGAATGCCGCATCAACGCCGAAGACGCTGAGACCTTCGTGCCGAGCCCGGGCACCATCACCGGCTTCCATCCGCCGGGGGGGCCCGGCGTGCGCGTGGATACCCACATCTACAGTGGCTATCGCGTGCCGTCCAACTACGACTCGATGATCGGCAAGCTGATCGTGCACGGCCCGGACCGCGAAACCGCCATCGCCCGCATGCGGGTGGCGCTGAGCGAGATGGTGGTCGATGGCATCAAGACCAACATCGCCCTGCAGCAGCGGATCATGCGCGACAAGGGCTTCCAGGCCGGTGGACAGAACATCCACTACCTGGAAAAGCGCCTTGCCGAGCGCAAGAACAAGCCGATCGCGCTGACCTGATCGTCAGCCGATGCTGGACAAGGAAAGGGCGGGGATATCCCCGCCCTTTTCTGTTTTCCTTCCGGCAGCGCCGAGCCGTTCCCGGCTTGCGGGCGAGTGCAGCCGAGCATGGCTCGGCTCTACTGATGCTGCCTCAGCGCGCGTCCGCCGCCGTCGCCGGAATCTGCGAATTGGCCAGCGGCCGCACGCCATTGGGCGAGGCTGGATCGACGATCACCATGGTCTCGGTCGAGCCATCCGGCCACACTACCTGGAAGGTGCTGCCAGCCGGCAGTGAAGCGAACGGCATGCCCGTCTGCGCGCGATAGACCGCAGCGACCTGGCTGGCGCCGGCGCGGCGCACGTCTTCCTGCGCCTTCACCGTGGTCAGTTCCACCTTCGACAGATGCCGGTACCGATCCTCGTAGGTATCGATCATCAGCAGGCCGACCGCACCGGCAGAGTAGGCCACGAACAGCGCCACCCAGAACCAGAACTTGGCCCCATGCAGGAATCGACGGTAATTCATCGCCCGTCCCTCTTTCCAATCAATCGCTTGATCCATTCCTTCATTTTCCCAGCACCTTGCCGCGATACCGCAGCGTCATACACGAAATCCCGGAAATCCTGCGCTCCATCCTGCGAACAGATCCCTCCGTTCGCACAAAAACTGTTGACCAGCACGCTGTCCGCTCCACACGGTAGACCGAGTTCGCAGGCCGCAAGCCGCCATGCAAGCTCACTGAGCTGTTCGCCCGCCACCAGGCCGTCGAGTGCGCTGTCACCGGCGGCACGCACGCCCATGCCCGGCGCGATCGCCATATAGGCCTCCGGGTCACGCGAAGTGCGCACGCGCTCGACCAGGTCGCGGCGGTACTCGGCACTGTCATGCAACGGCTCACCCTCGGCGAACAGCGATGCTTCTGCGGCCAGATTGCCCTGCGCGGCCGCCTTGCGGCGTTCGGCCAGCACCAGCGCAGCGCCCAGCTTGTCGCCCGGAACGAAGCCGCCACACCGCTGCGCCACGCGCTCGCGGGCCTCGATCATCGCCGGCGCCGCGGTCAGGCCCAACCCGCTCAACACGTTGTTGTCCAAGCGGTAACCACCCGGATCGAGTGCGTACTGCGCGCAATAGTCATACACGCGGCTGAGCATCCAGCGCGCTTCATGGTTACCGGTATCGGCCTGCACGCGCAGTCGCTGGGCGTAGGCGTACAGATCGCTGGCATCTTCGATGTCAGCGCGGAGGTCCAGCGGCAGGCCCGACGGCAGCGTGTTGCCGCGCTCGACGGTAGCCAGCCGGCGCGCCAGGGCTTCCGGCACCACCGGCAACGCCGCTCCGCTGTCGCGGCTGGCCACGACGGTCGGCAGGTCCGGCGACGGTGATGCCACGCCCGCCGCATGGCCGCTGGCCCGGTACCCGGCCACGCCCAGCACGGCCACCGCCGGCAGCACGAGCAACCAGGTTTTCAGGGTCGGGGCGAAGGCCATCGGCGGCGGTGAGCGTTCACGGCGCACAGGAAAGTGCCGAGTTTAGCAAGGCCCGGCAGGCCTGTCTGAACTGCCCCCGTTCATCTCAAGATGGCATCTCACGCGATACGGAGACGCTCCGATGGTCTAGCATGGCCCCCTTTCCCGTGATTGCCCCCACCGCCATGCCGTTCCTGGAACTGACCCTGCGCTGCACCGAAGCCACCCAGCCCCGCTATGAAAATGCGCTGGAGGACGTCGGCGCACTGGCTGTGACCCTGCTCGATGCCGAAGCCGACACCAGCAACGAACAGGCCATCCTCGAACCCGGCGTGGGTGAAACGCCGCTGTGGGACACCCTGGTGCTGAGCGCACTGTTCCCCGCCGACAGCAATGCGCTTTTGCTGCTGGCCGCGCTGGAATCGTTCGATCCGGAACTGGACTGGAGCAACGGCAGCTTCCGCGCCGTCGAGGATGAAGACTGGGAACGCGCCTGGCTGGACCAGTTCCAGCCGATGGATTTCGGCAGCCGTACCTGGATCGTGCCGTGGAACCATGAACTGCCGGACGCCGCGCAGGCCGCCGATGCCGCCGTGGTGCGGCTGGACCCGGGCCTGGCCTTCGGCTCGGGCACCCACCCGACCACCGCCCTGTGCCTGCGCTGGCTGGACCAGCTGGCCGTGGACGGCCAGTTGCAGGGCCAGCGCGTGCTCGACTTCGGCTGCGGCTCGGGCATCCTCGCCCTGGCCGCGCTGAAGCTGGGTGCCGCCGAAGCGGTCGGCGTGGACAACGATCCACAGGCGCTGGTCGCCACCGCCGACAATGCCGAGCGCAACGGCGAGCAGGCGCGCATGCACGTGTACCTGCCGCAGGACGAACCGGTCGCCACCTACCCGATCGTGGTCGCCAACATCCTTGCCTCGGCACTGGACGCGTTGGCCGAGCTGCTGGCCGCGCGCGTCGCTGCCGGCGGCCGCATCGCCCTGTCCGGCATCCTGCATGGCCAGGAAGGCGAACTGCTGCAGCGCTACGCCGCGTGGTTCGACGACCTGCAGGGGACCCAGGATGGCGACTGGATGCGCATCACCGGCATACGCCGCGCCTGATCGTGATTGAATGACCGCTGGATCCGAGCCCGCACCCTGAGCATGTCCGAGCCGAACCCGCCGCGCCGCCCCTTGGCCACCTTCCTGCGCCCCACGTCGGAAGGCGAGGCTGCACCTGCGACCGATTCACGCACGCCCGACCCGGCGATGCAGGACATCCCGCCAGCCCAAGCCCGCGCCCCCCTCGAAGCGGCGCTGCCACCGATGGCGGAAACGCGACCGAGCGATGACATCGTCAACCCCGACGAAGCGGCCGTGATCGAACCCGTCCTTGCCGTTCCGGCCCCGCAGGCCGTGGCTGGGGATGCACCCAGTTTCCTGGGCACCTCGCGGCCACGCGCACTGCCGACGCCACGCTGGCACTGGGGGCTGGTCGCCGGACTGGCACTGCTGCTGGTCCTGCAGAGCGTGCTGGCCGATCGAGCGCGACTGGCCGCCGACGCCGGCAACCGCGCCTGGCTGGGCGCACTGTGCGGCGTATTGCGCTGCAACCTGCCGGCCTGGCATGAACCCACCGCGTTCACCATGACCAGCCGCGAGATCCGCCCCCTGCCGGGCCAGGCCGGCGTACTGCAGGTGCAGGCCAGCATCCGCAACGATGCACGCTGGGCACAGGCCTGGCCGGATCTGCGCCTGTCGCTGTCCGATGCCGATGGCCGGGTGATCGGCAGTGGCGTGTTCGCACCGGCGCAGTACCTTGGCGAAAACCCCGGCGCGGCCGTGCTGGAACCGGGCCAGAGTGCACGCATTGCGTTCCGCGTGCAGGAACCCGCCGCATCCACCGTCGCATTCACCTTCGACTTCCTCTGAGCAGGATAGAGGCGACCAGCCGTGGCAGGTCGGGCACGCTCGCGCTAGACTGGCCGCCACCACCTCGTCCGGCCGCGCGCTCCGCGCGCACGGGCCAACCGAATCGGGAATCCCCTTGAACGCTGTCCTCTCTCGTCCTGACAACAGTCGTGGCGCTCCCCGGCCACCGCTGCGTGAACACGTCGCCCAGTCCGTGCGCCGCTACCTGCGTGACCTTGATGGCTGCGACGCGGACGATGTCTACGAGATCGTGCTGCGCGAGATGGAAATCCCGCTGTTCGTGGAAGTGCTCAACCACTGCGAAGGCAACCAGAGCCGTGCCGCGGCGATGCTGGGCATCCACCGCGCCACCCTGCGCAAGAAGCTGAAGGAATACGGCATCAGCGCGTAAGCGCGCGTGGGTAGTGCCGGCCGCTGGCCGGCAACCCCATGAACGATGGCAGGACCGGTGGATCCACGCCATGCGTGGATCGAAGCCCGGCAGAATCAGCTGCCTCCGCCCGCCTTCCAGTAGTACCTCACCACATGGAAGAACACGGGCGCGGCGAAGCACACCGAATCCAGCCGGTCGAGCATGCCGCCATGGCCCTCGATCATGTGGCCCCAGTCCTTGATGCCACGGTCGCGCTTGATCGCCGACATCACCAGGCCGCCCCAGAACCCCATCAGGTTGATCAGCAGCGACAGGCCGAACGCCTGCAGCGGCGTGAACGGGGTGATCCACCACAGCGCCGCTCCCAGCGCGCTGGCACTCAGCACGCCGCCCACGAAGCCCTCCACCGTCTTCGACGGCGACAGCTTCGGGGCGATCAGGTGCCGGCCCAGCAGCTTGCCCCAGATGTACTGCAGCACATCCGAGGACTGCACCACGATCACCAGGAAGGCAAACAGCAGCACGTTGCGCGCCGGATCATGCCCGGGCACATGCAGGTTGAGCAGCAGCGGCACATGCGAGATGCAGAACACGCAGATCATCAGCCCCCACTGCACCTTCGCCGTCCGCTCCAGGTAGTGCGTGGTATCGCCACCGATGGTGGACAGGATCGGCAGGAACAGGAACGCGTAGACCGGAATCAGCAGCGTGTACATGCCGTACCAGTCGATCCACACCAGGTAGTACTGCCACGGCAGCACGATGTAGAACGCGGCCAGCAGCGCGTAGTAGTCGCCCGAGCGGGTCGGTGCCAGAGTGATGAACTCGCGCAGCGCGAACAGCGAGATGATCGCAAACAGTACGATCACCCCCGCGCGACCAAAGAACAGCGCCAGCCCGACCACGATCGCCATCACCCACCAGGCGCGGATGCGCGACACCAGGTTGGCGATCACTGCACTGGGCTGCCCACGCTGCCGCCAGCGCAGGGTCTCGGCCACCAGCGTGGCCAGCACCAGCACCGCGCCGACGCCGGCAAACAGCAGGCCGGTCTGCTGGCCCACGCTGCGCGCGGCCAGGTCACCGGACACGTCCATCAGATAGCTCATGCGCGCCCTCCATTCGGCGCCAGGTCCAGCAGCGCCTGCCGGCTGCGGGCCAGGAATGCGGCCTTGTCCTCGTCGGCCTGCAGCCGCAGCGGCGTGCCGAACGTAGCCGTGCACAGCAGCGGCAGCGGCAGGAACCGGCCCTTCGGCATCACCCGCTTCAGGTTGTCGATCCACACCGGCACGAACTCCAGCTCCGGCCGTTGCCGCGCCAGGTGGTAGATGCCGCTCTTGAACGGCAGCAGCGGCTCATCGCCCACATTGCGCGTGCCTTCCGGGAACAGGATCAGCGAGCACTCTTCGTCGACCGCATCGCGCAGCACCTGCAACGGGTCCTGCTGGCGATGCCCGGCCTCACGCTCTACCAGTACACCGTTGAATACCGCATCGATCAGGTAGCGGCGCAGGCGGTCGCGCTGCCAGTATTCGGCGGCGGCCACCGGGCGTACCTGTCGCCGCAGCGCGGGCGGCATCGACGACCAGATCAGCACGAAGTCACCATGGCTGGCGTGGTTGCCGTAGTACACGCGGCGCTCGCTGGACGGCGCACAGCCGATCCACAGCGCACGGGCGCCGGTCACCACGTGGATCGCGCCACTGCAGGCGCGTGCAATCAGTTCGGCGAACATCGGCCCCTCCCGTTCACGTCTGCGGCCACACTACGGCCAGCACCAGTAGTGCGGCCTGCACTGCTGTCAGCAGGTACTGGCGCAGCAGCAGCCGGCGCATGCCGGCCCAACGCACGTCCCAGCCGCGCAGCGGCGCATCGGCCGGTGTGCGGCGCAGGCCACTGTCCTGCAGCAGCTGGTCGGTACGGCGTGCAGCGGCTTCGCCATCCAGGCCTTCATCGCACAACAGCTGCAGCAGGCTCGCGTCCAGCCCGACCCGCCATGCATGGTAGGCCTGCATGAGCCCAGCGCCCACACTGAGCAGCAACAGCCCGGCGGCGATCATCGCCAACCCCGCTTCGATGCCCAGCAGCAGCAGCGCTACCAGCAGCAGCCCGAGTGACAGCAGCGCGGGCCAGCGTCCCTGGCGCAGCAGCAGCTGCATGGTCGCCAGTTCGGGAACGGCACTCATGCGCGCCCTCCAGCCGCTGCGGTGATGGCTTGCAGATGCTCCGGGCCCAGCACGATGCCGGGGCGTGCCGCACGCACGATGGCGACCGCCGCCTCGACTTCCGCGGCACGGCCCGTGCGCAGCAGCCACGTCGCCACGCTGGCGGCACTGCGTGAGTAACCCAATGCGCAGCACACCAGCAGCGGTCCCTGTACCCGCAGCCGTTCGATGGCCTCGGCGGCCTCGCACAACTGGTGCGGCGTGGGCACCACCAGATCCAGCATCGGCACGCTGGCATACGCCGCGCCCGGCGCGCGGCAGGACAGCTCGGCGCAGGCATCGATCACGCCCACCAAAGGTGCCGGCAATACCGTGCAGGGAATCCGGCCCAGCCACACGCCGTCCAGCACCGGCACCGGCTGCGGCGCACGCCGTGTCCACAGCCGCGAGTTGATCCAGGCGGCGCCCAGGTACGGTGCCAGCAGCCAGCGTGCCGCCATGGTCAGGCGACCATCGGCGCGCTTCTGGAACACCGCCGTACCCAGACCGGCATACGCCAGCGCCACCAGCAGCAGCGACACCACCGGCCACAGCAGCCACAACGCCGTACCCCGCAGCAGGACCACCGGCACCAGCAGCACAGCGGCCCCCAGCAGGTACAGCGCAGCCAATCGCCACCGCTTGGCATGCCGCACGATGCGCCAGGCACGCAGCGGTGGCGTGCCCTGCTCCGGCCACAACCACACGCACAGCCAGCCGGCCAGCAGGCCGGTCGGGATGTCGATGAAATGATGCTGGAACGTGGTCAGCACCGAGACGCCGATCAGCAGCGCCCACACATGCAGTACCCAGCGCCAGGCACCGTGCAGGTACTGCGCGAACTTCACCCACAGCACGATCAGCAGCACGATGTGCAGCGATGGCGCCTGGTTGAACGGCTTGTCGAAACCCAGCAGCACATCGAACAGCCAGCCGAACACACCGCCGATCTCCGGCCGCTCGAAACTGAAGCGCAGCGGCCACAGCAGGAAGCAGCTCACGGCGATCAGCTGTGCACTGAACAGCCGCAATGCGTGCCGGTCCAGTTCGAGGCGCTGCCGGCACAGGAAGAAGGAGACCGCGTAGAACAGGTCGATCGACCAGTACGGCACGATCGTCCATGGCACGAACGGAATCTGCGTTTCCCAGCCGAACGCCATCACCGGCAGTTCGGCGTGGCGGCCGGCCATCCAGTTGGCGAAGCCGTAGCTGGCAAAGAAGAACGGGCCCAGCAGGGCCAGCCACAGCAGCGCGCGCCGCCAGGGGCGCCCCGCCGTGGCAAGCGGAGTTGCAGCCAGCGTCGCCATCACGCGGTCCGGCGTGCCAGCGACACAGTGAAGATGCCGAAGTCATCGATGCGCTGCGTCACTTTCTCGAACCCGGCCAGGCGCACCAGTTCATCCATTTCCTGCTGGGTGCGGCGGCGCATCACCCAAGCAGCGCCACCACGATGACTGGTCAGCGCGCGGGCGATGAACTCCAGCTGCGGGTGCCAGGGCTGGCCGGTGTAGGCCAGGTAGCCACCCATCGGCACCGTTGCGGCGATGCCCTGCAGCGAGCGCAGCACGGCGTCGTTGTCGGGGAACAGTTCGTACAGGCCCGATACCACCGCCAGCGTCGGCGCCGGGTCGACCTGCGCCAGCTGCACCGGATCGAACGCATCGCCCTGTTCGAAACGGGCGATGTCGGACGCACCGAGGCGCTCGATCAACGCCTGGCCCTGGGTCACGTTCAGACCGCTGAAGTCGCGCAGCACGATGCGCTCGGCGCGTTGCTCGCCCTGGCCCAGCGCTTCCAGTACATAACGGCCATGGCCAGCGGCCACGTCCAGCACGCGCACCGGCATGCCCTGCCCACGCAGGCGCTGGGCGGCATCGCGCAGCAGTTCCTGCAGGTGCCGACCGCGAATGCGGATGCCGCGCCAGCCGATCGCATCCAGGTAGTTGCGGTCGACCAGGCGACCCAACGGGCCTTTGCCACGTGCTTCGTCGCGATAGATGTAGTCCAGCGTGCTGCCCGAATCGAAACCGGTCTGCAGGCCCAGTGCAATGCCTTCGGACAGTCTGCCGCCAAAGCGCAGGCCACCGCGCACCACGCGCCAGCGAAGATCGGCCAGGCTGTTGCGCTCGGGCGGCCAGGCCAGGATTTCAGACTCTTCAAATGTCGGCCCATGGCGGTGCGCATCGCGGCGCGACAGCTCGCGCAACGGCTCGGCGAAACGCGCCTGGATGAAGCTGCGGATGCGCGCCAGTGCCGGTGCCCGATCACGCTCGCCCAGCGTGTCGTGGAAGAAGCCCGGCAGATGCACGCGCTCCTTGATCGGGCTGGACAGGCGCTCGTAGAAGCGGTCCTGCGGGCCACGGTGCACGACGAAGTCCGAGCCGGACACCAGCAGCTGCACCGGCACGCTGATCGCCTGCGCATCGGCGACGATGCGATCGGCCGCCTCGTACAGGCCCAGCAGCACCCGCACCGAGATTGGCCGGGTGATCAGCGGATCGGTGCGGTAGCTTTCCACCCGCGCCGGATCGTGGGTCAGCCATTGCGGCTTGACGTAACTGTTGACGAAGAAGTTGCCGCGCAGCTTCTGCATCAAGGCCAGGCCCGGGCGTGCGAACGGCACGTACAGCTTCACCTTGAACGCCGGCGAGGCCATCACCAGCGCGCGCAGGCGTGGCGCGTAGTCGTGCACCCAGGTGGCGGCGACCACGGCACCCACGCTCTGCGCGATCACCACGATGTCTTCCACCGCGATGCCATGCTCGGCGCCGATGTGGGCGATGAAGCTGTCCAGGTCGCGCACCAGCGCCGGAAAGCCCGGTGCATCGCCACGCGCGCCCGGCGAACGGCCATTGCCGCGCGCATCCCAGGCGAAGAAGGCGGTGTCAGGCAGGTCCAGCTCATCGACCAGATGGGTAACACGCCCGGAGTGCTCGTGCCCGCGGTGCAGCAGCACGATGGCCCGGGTGGCCGGGGTGGCGGTGGTGCCGGCCCAGTACCGGTAGAACAGCGGTACCTGGTCGAAGCTGTGGAATTCCCGTTCCTGCGCCTGACGCATGCAATCTCCTGATTGTCTTTTTCTATCTGCTTGATTAATTTGGCGAAACTGCGGTTTCCCGCAGTCCGCGACGGACCCGGTTGATCATCGTCAGCACGCACAGCACCGCCATGGCCGCGGCCACGCCCGTGACCGTCAACGCGCCAACCCACTCAAACGCCAGCAGCAGGCCCAGCGCACCGATCACGAAGGCGCGGTCGCTCTTGCCCATCGGGCCGTCATAGCGGCGGCTGGCGCCGACCATCAGCCCCAGCACGCCGGCGTATTCGCTCAGCGCCGCGGTCCAGGCCAGCAGCCACAGCGCCTCCGGGCGCACGCCCGGCACGCTGAGCAGGCTCAGGTACAGCGCCGCATCGGCGATCACATCGCATAATTCGTTCAGATAGGCACCCAGCCGCGACTGCTGGCCGAATTCGCGGGCCAGCATGCCGTCCACGGCGTTGAGCGCCATGCGCAGCAGCATCCACAGCGGCAGCAACAGGTACAGCCATGGCTGGGCCGGCGCGCAGCACCAGACGGCGCCGGCCACCAGCAGCGAGACCACGGCAGCGGCCACGGTCACCGCATTGGCGGTGATCCCCACGCGGTACAGGCCGCGTACGGCCGGACGCAGGAGGTCCTGAAAACGTCCTTTCAATGCATAGATCGACACGATCCGAACCCGCTGATCCTTGGCAGTTCCCGCACAGCCTACCCGATTGGGGCAGCGCGCCCCATCGAATTGATTGCGGCCCCCCCGGCCAGACGGTGCTGAAGGCGGCCACAGGCCATCGGTGCGGGTTGATTACCACCACCAGCGCCCGCCACCGGCCCCCACCGCCTACAATATCGGCCCCGCTCCGCTGCCGATTCCGTCCCATGACTGCTGATCTGTTGCCCGTCCGCCGGGCCCTCCTCTCCGTTTCCGACAAGACCGGTCTGGTCGAGCTGGCCACTGCGCTGGCGGCACGCGGCGTGGAGCTGCTGTCCACCGGCGGCACCGCCAAGGCGATCCGCGAGGCGGGCCTGGCAGTGAAGGACGTGGCCGAGGTCACCGGTTTCCCGGAAATGATGGACGGCCGGGTCAAGACCCTGCACCCGATGGTGCACGGCGGCCTGCTGGGCCGCTCCGGCCTGGATGACGCGGTGATGGCCGAGCACGGCATCGGCGCCATCGACCTGCTGGTGCTGAACCTGTATCCGTTCGAATCGGTCACCGCCAAGGCCGACTGCACCCTGGCCGACGCGGTCGAGAACATCGACATCGGCGGCCCGGCCATGCTGCGTTCGGCGGCCAAGAACTTCGCCCGCGTGGCAGTGGCCACCGACCCGTCGCAGTACCCCGAGCTGCTGGCCTCGCTGGAGGCCAACAGCGGCCAGCTGACGGCTGCCACCCGCTTCGCGTTCTCGGTGGCCGCGTTCAACCGCGTCGCCCAGTACGATGCGGCGATCAGCAACTACCTGTCGGCGGTCACCGCCACCGACGCCGCCGTGCCGGCCCGTGCCGAATACCCGGCGCAGATGAACTCCACCTTCGTGAAGGTGATGGACCTGCGCTACGGCGAGAACCCGCACCAGAGCGGCGCGTTCTACCGCGACCTGTACCCGGTCCCGGGCACGCTGGCCACCTTCCAGCAGCTGCAGGGCAAGGAGCTGAGCTACAACAACCTGGCCGATGCCGATGCGGCGTGGGAATGCGTGCGCCAGTTCGATGCGCCGGCCTGCGTCATCGTCAAGCACGCCAACCCGTGCGGCGTGGCCGTCGGCGCCGGCAACGGCGATGCCTACGAGCTGGCCTACGCCACCGACCCGACCAGCGCCTTCGGCGGCATCATCGCCTTCAACACGCCGCTGGACGCCGCCACCGCCAAGGTGATCCTGGACCGCCAGTTCGTGGAGGTGCTGATTGCCCCGGACTACGAGCCGGCCGCGCTGGAGTACGCGCAGAAGAAGGCCAACGTACGCGTGCTGCGCATCCCGCATGGCGACGGTCTGAACAACTTCGACAGCAAGCGCGTCGGCTCGGGCCTGCTGCTGCAGTCGTCAGACAACCGCGGCATGACCCGCGACGAGCTGAAGGTGGTCAGCAAGCTGGCGCCGACCGACAAGCAGTTCACCGACCTGCTGTTTGCCTGGAAGGTAGCCAAGTTCGTGAAGTCCAACGCGATCGTCTACGCCAAGGACAACCGCACCATCGGTGTCGGCGCCGGCCAGATGAGCCGCGTGTACTCGGCCCGCATCGCCGGCATCAAGGCCGCCGACGCGAACCTGGTGGTCGAGGGTTCGGTGATGGCCTCCGATGCGTTCTTCCCGTTCCGCGACGGCATCGATGCCGCCGCTGCCGCCGGCATCAAGGCGGTTATCCAGCCGGGCGGTTCGATGCGCGATGCCGAAGTGATCGCCGCCGCCGACGAACATGGCCTGGCCATGGTGTTCACCGGCGTGCGCCACTTCCGCCACTGATCCGCATCACCAAGCCGGGCCCTGCCCGGCTTTTCTTTTCCGTATCCGAGAACCCTGTCCCATGAAGATCCTCGTCATCGGCTCCGGCGGCCGCGAACACGCCCTGGCATGGAAGCTGGCCCAGTCCTCCCGTGTCACCGACGTGATCGTGGCGCCCGGCAACGCCGGTACCGCCAGCGAAGACAAGTGCCGCAACGTGGCGGTGAAGGTGACCGATATCGACGGCCTGCTGGCGCTGGCCCAGGCTGAAGGCGTGGCGTTGACCGTGGTCGGCCCGGAAGTACCGCTGGTGGCCGGTGTGGTCGACCGCTTCCGCGCCGCCGGCCTGCGCATCTTCGGGCCGACCGCCGCCGCCGCGCAGCTGGAAGGCAGCAAGGCCTACGCCAAGGACTTCCTGGCCCGCCACAACATCCCCACCGCGTTCTATGCCGTGCACACCGACGTGGACGCTGCCCTGGCCTACATCCGCGAGAAGGGTGCACCGATCGTGGTCAAGGCCGATGGCCTGGCCGCCGGCAAGGGCGTGATCGTCGCAATGACGTTGGCCGAGGCCGAAGACGCGGTGCGTGACATGCTCTCCGGCAACGCGTTCGGCGATGCCGGCGCCCGCGTGGTGATCGAGGAATTCCTCGATGGCGAGGAAGCCAGCTTCATTTCGATGGTGGACGGCGTGCATGCGCTGCCGATGGCCACCTCGCAGGACCACAAGCGCGTCGGCGACGGCGACACCGGCCCCAACACGGGTGGCATGGGCGCGTACTCGCCAGCGCCGGTAGTGACGCCGGAGGTGCATGCACGCGTGATGCGCGAAGTGGTGAACCCGACCGTGCAGGGCATGATCGCCGACGGCATCCCGTTCACCGGTTTCCTCTACGCCGGCCTGATGATCGATGCCAGCGGCGCGCCGAAGGTAATTGAATTCAACGTGCGCTTCGGCGATCCGGAAACCCAGCCGGTGATGCTGCGCCTGCAGTCCGATCTGGTCGAACTGGTCGAAGCGGCCATCGAGGGCCGCCTGGACCAGGTAGAAGCGCAGTGGGATGCGCGCCCGTCACTGGGCGTGGTGCTGGCCGCGAAGCCCTACCCGGAAGCGCCGATCACCGGTGACGTGATTTCCGGCCTGGGCGACGTGCCGGCCAGCGCCAAGGTGTTCCATGCCGGTACGGCATTGGATGCGCAGGGCCAGGTGGTCAGTGCCGGTGGCCGCGTGCTGTGCGTGGCCGCACTGGGCGACAGCGTGCGCGACGCACAGGCCAATGCCTATGCCGGCGTGGCCAAGGTGACCTGGGCCAACGCGTTCCACCGCACCGACATCGGCTGGCGCGCGATCGCACGCGAGGGCTGAGGCCGCGCCGCGGCCACGCATGGCGTGGCTCTACTGACACTGGGTAGATCCACGCCATGCGTGGATGGGAACGCCACCAAAAAGAAAAGGCCCGGCAATGCCGGGCCTTTTCCTGGCTTCAACGCCATCCCGCCTTACGCGGTGAACAGCGCCTTCATCTTCTTCAGCGCGTTCGCCTCGACCTGGCGGATGCGCTCGGCGGACACGCCGTACTCGTCGGCCAGCTCCTGCAGCGTCACCTTGCTGTCGGCATCCAGCCAGCGACGACGGATGATGTCGCGCGAACGCGCATCCAGTTCGGCCAGGCCTTCGCGCAGCAGCTGCATCTGGTTGTCTTCGCTGTCCTCGCGCTCGTAGGCCATCGACGGGTCTTCGTCATCGGCAACCAGGAACGCAGCCGGCGACGGCGGGGCGTGCTCGTTGTCCTCGTCGGTCGGCGCATCGAAACCGATATCGCGACCGGACAGGCGCGATTCCATTTCCATGACCTCGCGCTCGGACACGTTCAGGTCCTTGGCCACCGCGCTGACTTCCGCCGCGTTCATCCAGCCCAGGCGCGTCTTCGACTTGCGCAGGTTGAAGAACAGCTTGCGCTGCGCCTTGGTGGTGGCGACCTTCACGATGCGCCAGTTCTTCAGGATGAACTCGTGCATTTCGGCACGGATCCAGTGCACGGCGAAGGAGACCAGGCGCACGCCCATGTCCGGGTCGAAGCGCTTGACCGCCTTCATCAGGCCGATGTTGCCTTCCTGGATCAGGTCGCCCAGCGCGAGGCCGTAGCCGTTGTAGCCGCGGGCCACGTGCACCACGAAGCGCAGGTGCGAATGCACCAGCTCGCGGGCGGCGTCCAGATCGTTGCCGTCGCGGAAGCGACGGGCCAGGTCCTGTTCGTCATCGACCGACAGCACCGGGATCTGGTGCACGGCACCGATGTAGGCGTCCAGCGAACCGAGCGCACTGGGAATCGGGAGATTGTTTGCCACAAGGGCAGTAGAGGTGTTCTGGCTCATAGGCACCCATCTTAGCAGTCCGGGATTTGGACTGCTAAAGGAGGAAAAAGTTCCAGCATCCTATTGATGCAACACTGGTCCCAAACAGAGCCCTACCGTAACGCGATTTGATGACAGTGGCGAGCACGCTTTTCGGGATTCACAATCCCTTTGAATTCAGGCAATTACCCGGCAGAAACCTGCCGATTTCAGTCAAGCGGAGCTGAACGGGCCGTTCTGAAGGCCCATTCAGGCCCGGAGACGTTGCCCGGTGTTCAGGCCCGGCAGCCCGCCGGTGCTCAGAGCGCCGAACGCGGCGGCAGCGACCAGTCGATCGGGGCCTGGCCGCGGCGCTGCAGGTACTCGTTGGCCATCGAGAAATGCCGGCAGCCGAGGAAGCCACGATGGGCCGACAGCGGCGACGGGTGCGGCGACTTCAGCACGCGATGGCGACGGGTGTCGATGACCTTGCCCTTCTGCTGCGCATAGGCGCCCCACAGCATGAACACCAGGCCTTCGCGTTCGCGGTTGAGCACGTCCACCACGTGATCGGTGAAGCCCTCCCAGCCACGCCCCTGGTGGGCACCAGCCTTGCCCTCTTCCACCGTCAGCACGGCATTGAGCAGCAGCACCCCACGTTGCGCCCACGGAATCAGGCAGCCGTGGTCCGGGCGCGGGATGCCGAGATCGCTCTCGATCTCCTTGTAGATGTTCAGCAGCGACGGCGGCACCGGCACGCCCGGCGGCACCGAGAAACTCAGGCCATGCGCCTGGCCGCGGCCGTGATACGGGTCCTGCCCGAGGATCACCACCTTCACCTGCTCGAACGGCGTGGCGTCGAACGCGGCGAAGATCTGCGGGCCGGGCGGGAACACCGCCGCGCCACTGGCCTTGCGCTGGCGCAGGAAGCTGGACAGCTCGCGCATCTGCGGCTGCAGCAAGTAATCGCCGACATGCTGCTTCCAGCTCGGTTCCAGCTGGATCGTCGGGGTGTCGGCTACTTCATCCATCATCGGATCAGGGGTCCATCGTTCAATCGGGCCAGGCGCAGCTGGAACAGCACCTTGGTGACCAGCAGCCGCTCTTCGATCGGCTTGAGCACCAGGTCGTTGGCACCGGACTGCAGCAGCCCGGTCTGGTTGTGCGGGTTGCCGTCACCGGTCATCACCAGCACCGGCAGGCGGCGCTTGCCGTAACCGAAGTCCACGCGCACGCGCTGCACCACGTCGCGCCCGCTCAGTTCGCCCTTCAGGGTGACATCGGTCAGCACCAGGTCGATGCGGTGGCGGCTGCGGCCCAGCGACTCGGCAGTGAGCAGGGTGAATGCCTCTTCGGCGCTGACCACGTGCAGTACGTTCAACTGCTGGCGCTCGAGCATGCGCTTGGTGGCCTCGGCCACCACGCGGCTGTCTTCGATATAGAGGATGGTGGCGCCGGGGATGGTCTGCGGCTGCACATAGCCACGGATGAAGGTCGCCAGTGCCTCATGGCCCAGCGCCTTGTCGAAATAGTCGGTGACGTACTCGGTGAAGCGTCGCTGCTCCAGGTGCTGCTGGGCATCGCCGGACACAACGATCACCGGCACATAGGCCTGGCCGGCGGCTTCGCGCACCATCCGCGCCAGCGCCAGGCCGTCGCCATCGCGCAGGGTCAGCGAGGTCGTCACCAGGTCCACCGGGCCCTGCGCCAGCGCCTGCTGCGCATCCTCGATGCTGTCGCAGCCGATCACCTCCACGCCCGGCAGGTCACGCTGCAGGACATCGGCGATCAGTTTGCGGACCAGCTTCGAACCATCGACCACCATCACCCGCGTCGCGGGCCCTTCAAGGTGCTTCAGCGCTTGCGGTTGCATGCCGGTCTCAGGTGTCGGTCGGACGGGTCTGGCGGAGGAAGTGGCCGGTCACCAGCCAGGCGCCCAGCCAGCCCAGCAGCAGCGTGCCGACCAGGACCAGGCCGCCGTGCAGCAGGTCCAGGCCATGCAGCACGAACGGGCTGCCGTAGCTGCGCGAGAGTTCGGCCAGCGGCACGCGCAGGGCGGCACCGGCGGCGCCGATCAGGGCCAGCGCTACCGCGCCGGCGCCCAGCCCGTACCACGCGCCCAGGTACAGGAACGGGCGGCGGATGAAGCCATCGCTCGCGCCGAGCAGCTGCAGCACGCCGATCTCTTCGCGACGGGCCTGGATGTCAAGGCGCACGGTGTTGCCGACCACCAGCGCGGCGCCCACGCCGAGCAGCACCGACAGCACCTGCACCAGACGTGCACCGAACGCCAGCCAGGCGTCCAGGCGCTGGCGCCACAGCGCATCGTGCTGCACCAGATCGGCCTCGGGCAGGCTTTCCAGCGCGCGTGCCAGGCGTGCGTCGTCCTTGCCCTGGCCCGGGGTGATCACCAGCAGCGAGGGCAACGGATTGTCGTTGAGCGCATCGATCGCCTCACCGAGGCCGGCATCACGCAGTTCCTGCAGGCCCTGCTCGGGTGTGCGCACATTCACTTCGGCCACGTCATCGCGGTCGCGCAGCTGGCCGGCCAGGCGAAGCGCACCGGGACCATCGATGTTGCCCTTCAGGAACACGTTGATGTCGCGCGACTGCTGCACGCTGCCGGCGAACTGCTTGAGGTTGTCCAGCGCGATCGACAGCCCCAGCGGCAACGCCAGGGCCAGCGCCATGACCATCACGGTCAGCAGGGTCGCCCACGGCTTGCGGCAGGCGCGGCCCAGGCTGAACACCACGCTGTGCACGTGGTGCTGGAACCAGACGCCCACGCGCGACGGGGCGGCGGCTTCGCTGTTTTCGTTCTTCGCCATCGGTTACTCCGCCAGGTCCTGCGGCGAGATGTCATCCACCAGCCGGCCGTGGTCGAGGATCAATACGCGCTTGCGCATGCGGCGCAGCAGCGGCAGGTCGTGGCTGACCACCAGCACGCTGGTGCCGCGCGAGGGCAGCTCGGCGAACAGGGCCATGATCTCCGCTGCCAGGGTCGGGTCGAGATTGCCGGTCGGCTCATCGGCCACCAGCAGCTTGGGCTCGCCGACGATGGCGCGGGCGATGCCGACGCGCTGCTGCTCGCCGGCCGACAGCTGCGAGGGCAGTGCCTTCTCACGATGGCCCAGGCCCATGCGCTCGAGCACTGAACGCACGCGCTTGTTGATGTCGCCACGGCGGGTACCACGCAGGATCAGCGGCAGCGCCACGTTCTCGGCAATCGAGCGGTCCATCAGCAGGCGGTGGTCCTGGTAGACCGCCCCCACCGCGCGTCGGTGGCGCGGCACGTCGCCGCCGCGCACCTTCAGCAGGTTGCGCTCGTCGAACACCACCGCGCCACGGCTGGGCCGCTCGTCGAGGTGGATCAACTTGAGCAGCGTACTTTTGCCCGCACCGGAATGGCCGGTGACGAACAGCATCTCGCCCGGCGCGACCTCGAAGCTGACATCGGTCAGTGCCTCGTGGCCACCGGCGTACTGTTTGCTGACATTGTCGAAGCGCAGGACACTCATGCCCCGATTATGCAGGACCGGCGCGACGGCGTGGAGATGGTCACGGGATCGGTAGTGCCGGCCGCTGGCCGGCACGCCCATGAAGCCACCCGACCAACGGTCGGGTGCTACAGGATCAGTTGCCCGACAGCATCCGGCGGATCTTGCGGCCGATGCGGGTCAGGAACGAATCGCCGGTATCGGCGGCGGTACGCACCGGCTTGGCCACCACCTGCACCGGGGTCACCGGGCTCGCGCCGTTGCCGGCGTTGGCCTGCACGCCCTCGGCACCCTCGACCGGACGGCCATGGCGACGACGACGGCGCTTGCGCGGCTTGTGTTCACCATCCACGGCAGCGTCCGGTGCGCCTTCGGCGCGCGGCGGGCGCGGCGGACGCGGGGCCTGGGCAGCGGCGCCTTCAGCACCGGCGACCGGGGCCGCAGCCCCCTGCTCGCCTTCCACGCGCGGCTTGCGCGGGCCGCGCGAACGGCGTTCGCCGCTGCGCTCGCCGTCACGGCCACCACGACCACCACCACTGCCGGAACGACCGCCACTGCGGCCACCACCCCGACGCTCTTCCTCGGCGGCGCGGGCTTCGCGCGCTTCACGGAAGATCTGGCCGACGCTTTCGTTGTCCTCGCCTTCCTCGCCTGCAGCCGGGGCCGGGCGTTCCGGGCGCGGCAGCGGGGTCAGCAGTTCCTTGGTGACCGGCTCGGAGGGAATCTTCTGCTCGATGTAGGCCTCGATGTCCGGCAGGCCCATCGCGTAGCGTTCGCAGGCGAAGCTGATCGCATCACCTTCTTCACCCAGGCGCGCGGTACGGCCGATGCGGTGCACGTAGTCTTCGGCATCGAACGGCAGGTCGTAGTTGTAGACGTACTTGATGCCGTCGATGTGCAGGCCGCGCGCGGCGACGTCGGTGGCCACCAGGATTTCCAGCTGGCCCTTCTGGAAGCGGTTGAGCAGGCTCTCGCGCTTCTTCTGCGGCACGTCGCCGGACAGCACGCCGACACGGTAGCCGGCCTTTTCCAGCGAGCGGGCAACGCGCTCGACGAACACCTTGGTGTTGACGAACACCATGGTCCGCGCGCCTTCGCTGCGCGACAGCAGGCCCAGCAGCAGCGGGATCTTCTCGTCGTCGGCCGGGAAGTAGATGCGCTGGCGCACGCGGGCAGCGGTGATGGTCTCGGCTTCGACCACCAGCTTCTGCGGCTCGTTCATGTGCTCGTAGGCCAGCTCCAGCACGCGATGGCTGAGGGTGGCGCTGAACAGCAGGGTCTGGCGGATGGTGCGTTCCGGCATGCGGCGCAGCAGGAAGCGGATGTCCTTGATGAAGCCCAGGTCGAACATGCGGTCGGCTTCGTCCAGCACGCAGATCTCGCAGGCATGCAGCGAAACCACCTTGTGCTGCTTGACGTAGTCGATCAGGCGGCCCGGGGTGGCGATGATCACGTCCACGCCCTGCTGCAGCAGCTCGCGCTGCTTGTCGTAATCCACGCCACCGTAGACCAGCGCGAAACGCAGGCCCAGGTCGGAACCGAACTTCACCGCATCCTTGTGGATCTGGATGGCCAGTTCGCGGGTCGGGGCGAGGATCAGGGCGCGGGGGTCTTCCGGCTTGCGGTCGGCCAGCGCCGGACGGGTCAGCAGGCGGTTCACGACAGCGACCAGGAAGGCCAGGGTCTTGCCGGTACCGGTCTGGGCCTGGCCGGCAACATCACCACCGGGCAGCGCGACCGGCAGGGTCAGCGCCTGGATCGGGGTGCAGCGGGTGAATCCGGCTCCTTCAAGGCCGGCCTGCAGGGCCGGGTGCAGCTCGAAGGAGGAGAAGGTCAAATCGGTCAGCGGTTTGTCGCTCATGAGTCCGTCTTGGTATGGCCGCCGGCCCTTGGGGCGGCTGGCACTTCAGCGTCTAGGGGAACCGTCGCAAACTGCGGCCCCTGCGGCGGGTTGGCAGCCCGGGACCCCTCGGTCCGTGCGCCGCACAATGTCCCAGTTTAACGCACTCGGGCAGGCAAACCGGAATGCGACGTCTCATGGCATCCAGAGACGTCACCTTCACCCAGCCACACCGGACTTGAACGGCCTGCACGGGGGCGCTGGTGTCGCCCACTGCCAGCCCCATCTTCAGGAAGACAGTGAAATCCGACACATACCGGCCATCGAAGCGATCACGATACGCTGGGTTCCAGACGGCGCCTGTCCCTGCCCCGCGATAGGGGTACACTGCCGGCCGTGAGCGTCCAGGCATCCCGCCGAACGCACCGCGGCAGTGCGCCGCGAGGCAACGACGAGGGTCGCGCCACCGGGCAAGGCCCAGTTCACCCACCTCCGGCATGGCCGGGTGCAATCCAAGACGAGAAACCAAGATGAGCGACAAGGTTGTACATGTCGGCGACGCCGACTTTGATAGCGCAGTGCTGAATTCCAAGGAACCGGTGCTGGTCGATTTCTGGGCCGAGTGGTGTGGCCCCTGCAAGATGATCGCCCCGGCGCTGGACGAGCTGGCCGATGCCTACCAGGGCCGCGCCAAGATCGCCAAGGTCAACGTTGACCACAACCGTGCGCTGGCCGCGAAGTACCACGTGCGTTCGATTCCGTACCTGGTCGTGTTCAAGGATGGCGAGAAGGTCGGCGAGCAGATCGGTGCGGTGGGCAAGGCCCAGCTGGCCGGCCTGCTGGACAAGGCCTTGGCCTGATCCTGCCGGTCTCCGGCAGCCGCCGAGCGCGGCTGCCGGCGGGCGCACCACGCCCATGATGAATGCTGTTCCCGGCGACCCTTGCATGGCGCCGCAGGCCGATGATAGTGTCGGCATATCCGGCCGCGTTCGCGTGCCGCACCCTCTGGACGCAGTTTCTTCCAGACCCATTCCCAACGTTCGCCGCCCCAGCCGGGCGCTCGCACCGTCAAGCGAGGAATAACGCTCTTGTCCGATAACACTTCCGAAACCGGCAGCGCTGATGCGCCCGCCGAAAAGCGCGTGCGCAAGCCCCGCGTGAGCAAGGCCGCCGCCCCGGCAGCCGCAGAAACCAGCGCCGCTCCGGCGCAGCCGACCCTGCCGCTGGCCGCCGCGCCCGAAGCACCGGCGCCGGCCGCAGCACCTGCGCCGAGCGCGCCCGCCGCCGAGGCCCCTGCCAGCAGTGGCGGTGGCGAGGGTGGCGAGGGCCGCGAATCCGGCCAGCCGCGGCAGCAGAATCACCAGGGGGGTGGCCAGAACCAGGGCCAGAACCCGTACAACCAGAACGGCCAGCAGGGCCAGGGGCAAGGTCAGGGCAACCGCCGCGACCGCTTCCGCAACCGCCGCGACCGTGACCGTGACCGCAACAACCGCTTCCGCGACGATGGCATGTCCAATGACGGCGGCGAACAGCAGCCGTTCGTGCCGCGCCCGCACGCCAACGTGCCCGAGGGCTTCCCGGTGTACTCGCTGAGCGACCTCAAGCGCATGCCGGCACAGAAGCTGCTGGAAATCGCCGAGCAGCTGCAGATCTCCGAAGGCGTGGCCCGTGCCCGCAAGCAGGACGTGATCTTCGCCCTGCTGAAGGTGCTGACCCGCCACGGTGACGGCGTCGCCGCCGATGGTGTGCTGGAAATCCTGCCGGATGGCTTCGGTTTCCTGCGCGCGGCCGAAGCCAGCTACCTGGCCGGCCCTGACGACACCTACATCTCGCCCAGCCAGATCCGCCGCTTCAACCTGCGCACCGGCGACCACATCTCCGGCCGCATCCGCTTCCCGAAGGACGGCGAGCGCTACTTCGCGCTGAACATCGTCGACACCATCAACGGCGAGCCGATCGAAGCGTCGAAGAACAAGGTGCTGTTCGAGAACCTGACCGCACTGTTCCCGCGCCGCCGCTTCACCCTTGAGCGTGGCAACGGTTCGTCGGAAGACATCACCGGCCGCATCCTCGACCTGATGGCGCCGCAGGGCAAGGGCCAGCGCTCGCTCATCGTGTCGCAGCCCAAGGCCGGCAAGACGATGATGATGCAGCAGGTCGCCACCGCCATCACCACCAACCATCCGGACGTGCACCTGATCGTGCTGCTGATCGACGAGCGCCCGGAAGAAGTGACCGAAATGCAGCGCACCGTGCGCGGCGAGGTCATCAGCTCGACCTTCGACGAGCCGGCCGCGCGCCACGTGCAGGTGGCCGAAATGGTCATCGAGCGCGCCAAGCGCCTGGTCGAGCACAAGAAGGATGTGGTGATCCTGCTCGACTCGATCACCCGCCTGGCCCGCGCCTACAACAACGTGGTGCCGAGCTCGGGCAAGGTGCTGACCGGTGGTGTGGACGCCAACGCCCTGCACCGCCCGAAGCGCTTCTTCGGTGCCGCGCGCAACGTGGAAGAAGGCGGCAGCCTGACCATCATCGCCACCGCGCTGGTCGACACCGGCTCGAAGATGGACGAGGTGATCTACGAAGAGTTCAAGGGCACCGGCAACAGCGAAGTGCACCTGAGCCGTCGTATCGCTGAAAAGCGCGTGTTCCCGGCCATCGACATCAACCGTTCCGGTACCCGCCGCGAAGACCTGCTGATCGAACCGGAACTGCTGCAGAAGATCTGGATCCTGCGCAAGCTGCTGCATCCGATGGATGAAATGGCCGCGATGGAATTCCTGCTCGACAAGATGAAGAACACCAAGTCCAACGACGAGTTCTTCGGTTCGATGAAGCGCTGATCCGCGCCATTGCATCGAAAAGAACCTGCCGCCCGCTGCGGCAGGTTTTTTTTTGCCTGCAGGGCGACCTGCTTCACTTTGCCGCCGCTGACTTTTGGCGATAATTCGCCCCATACCCTGCCCGGCCCCAAGGGCGTGGCCACCGATTCCCGCTGTCGCCCCTTCCGGAGAACCGGTCGGGTCCAGCCTCCTGCCGGATCCGTCGACGCATGCGAACGCTGTCCCCCCGCCTCAACCTGGGCAAGCTGATCCTCGCCCTGGCCCTGCTCAGCGCCATCATTGCCCTGGCCAATACCCTGCTGGCCAGTTACCGCGTGCAGCGCGACCAGCTGGTCGGCAACACGCTGGAGGCCAACCGCGTCTATGCCACCAAGCTGGCCGAGACCACCCAGAACTTCCTGCTGGCCGCGCAGCAGGAGCTGGCCTACGCCGCCACCCGGCTCGGCCAGAATGATCTCGATCCGGCACAGGCCCAGGATGAAGCCAGCCGGCTGCAGCTGCAGACCAACAGCTTCAACTCCTCGCTGGTGGTCGACGCCGACGGCCTGGTGATCGCCACCTCGCCGCAGACCCTGCAGCTGCAGGGCGAGATCCTGCACAGCGCCGGCAACAACGCCGCACTGGCCGCGCGCCAGCCGATGATCAGCGATCCCTACCAGTCGACCACCGGCAAGCTGCTGGTCTCGCTGTCGCACCCGATCTTCGATCGCCAGGGCCGCTATCGCGGCTACGTCAGCGGCACCCTCTACCTGCGCCAGCGCAGTGCGCTGCACACGCTGCTGGGCAAGCACTACTACCGCGACGGCTCGTACCTGTACGTGGTGGACCGCAATGGCCGCCTGCTGTACCACGCCGATGGCAAGCGGGTCGGCGACTACGTGGTCGGCAACCCGGCGGTGAAGGCAGTCGTGCGCGGTGAACGCGGTGCGCAGCAGGTCCGCAACAACCTGGGCGTATCGATGCTGGCTGGCTATGCACCGGTGCCGGCCACCGGCTGGGGCATCATCGCCCAGCGGCCGACCGAGGCCACGCTGCAGCCATTGTCACGGTTGATGACCGCGGTGATCTGGAATGCGATCCCGCTCGGCCTGCTGTCACTGCTGGTCACCTGGTGGTTCGCCCGTCGCATCTCGATGCCGCTGTGGCAGCTGGCGCGAAACGTGCAGGGTGGCGAGGACACCGGCAACGCGATCAGCCACGTCAGCGGCATCCGCGCCTGGTACTTCGAGGTGGCCCAGCTCAAGCAGGCGGTGCTGCACAGCTTCAACGCGCTGCAGGACCGCATCGGCACGCTCAGCCGCGCCAACCGTACCGATCCGCTGACCGGCCTGCTCAATCGCCGCGGCCTGCAGCAGGCGCTGGATGCGCTGCAGGTGCAGGGCATTCCGTTCGCGATCCTGGCGCTGGACATCGATCGCTTCAAATCGATCAACGACAGCCACGGCCATGACGTCGGTGACGCCGCCATCGTCCATATCGCCGACCAGATGCGCCGCTACTCGCGCGACAGCGACATCCTCTGCCGCGCCGGCGGCGAGGAATTCCTGCTGCTGTTGCCGGGCATCAGCACCGACTCGGCGCGCCAAGCTGGCGAGCGCCTGCGCCAGCACATCGCCGATCACCCGTTCGAGCCGGTCGGCACCATCACCGTGTCACTGGGCGTGGCCCACTTCCCCAGCTTCCATGTCGATGCCGAGCAGGCGCTGCGGCTGGCCGACAAGGCCCT
This sequence comes from Stenotrophomonas sp. T8, assembly GCF_051853085.1. Classification (NCBI taxonomy): domain Bacteria; kingdom Pseudomonadati; phylum Pseudomonadota; class Gammaproteobacteria; order Lysobacterales; family Lysobacteraceae; genus Stenotrophomonas; species Stenotrophomonas sp. T8. The sequence goes on from NZ_CP195329.1 coordinate 3,680,932, forward strand.
GTACATGGCCAAGGAACAGGGCCGCAACCGGGTGGTGGTCTACCCGTACGCGGACTGAAAAGCGGCCGGCCTGGCCGACCGCTTCACCGCGCCGGGCTCAGCGCTGCGCCAACGGTGTCAGCAGGCGCAGGCCGCGCTGGGTGCCATCGACCATGTACACGCCCCCGGCCGGCAGCAGATCACTGCCCGCCTGTTCGACGGCATCCGGCCTGCGCCACGGTGCGGCCTGGCGCGGGCCGGGGATGTAGGCACGCCAGCGGCCATAGCGCTCCGGCTGGGCATTGCCGTTGCTGCCGGTGTCGCTGTTCAGGGCGAAGTTCACCGGCACGCGCACGGTCCAGAAGTCGCGCGTGCTGTTCTCGCCGGTGGTCGGCGGGATGAAGGTCCACTTGCGCGCGCCGCTGATGCTGGCCTTGGCGAGCAGGTCACGCATCTTGGCCAGGGTCCGCTCCGGCGCGACCACGGTCATGTTCACCTGTTCGGCAATGACGTCGGCCACGGTCCCATCGCGGGCTACCTTGACCAGCAGCAGCACATCACCCTGCCCACCACTGCGGAAGACATCCTCGGGGTAGCGCGGTGGCGGCATGCTCTTCCGGGTCACCGAATCGGTAGCCTTCGGGTCATACTCACTGAAGTCGACACTGGTCATGCTGACCTGGTAGCTGCCGTCCTCCTGCTGCTTGCCACGCAGGCGCACCCGCAGTGGTGCGTGGACCGCCACCGGCTTGCCATCGCGCAGCGTCGGCTCGAACTGCCAGCCACGGATGGTGCCCTCCACGAATGAGGCGATACCCGGTGCGAGCATCGCCTGCTGGTCCAGGACCAGCGCGCTGACCGAACCATCGGCCGCCACGTCGATACTGCCCGACAGCGCCATGCTCATCTCGGCGGTGGCACGCACGGCGCGCGCGTTCTGGGCGACGGCCTCGGCTGGCAGCAGGGGGGCACCGGCGGAGAACGCCAGGGCCAGGGCAAGGAACAGGGGGGAACGCATCATTGCCGGATCCGTGGTGATGAAGTGAGCACCGAGCGTACCGCAGTCCTGACCGGACCGGCACGTGCTTCACGCCACGCCGTTCAGGCCAGGCGATGGGCCGCCGCGTAGGGCGGCGTATCCGGATAGTTCCCCTCGGCGAAGCGCGCCTGCAGGTCCTGCCACCACGCCGGATCGAACAGGTGCCGGTAGTGCTCCCTCACCGCCGCCAGTTCGCTGGCGGGCAGGCCCATGAACGGGCCGAAGCGCTCGGGAAACACGTCGCGTGGACCGACATGGAACCAGGGTTCATCGGCCATGGCTTCCTCCGGCGTACGCGGCTGCGGCCAGGCGCGGAACACGCAGTCGCTGACCAGGCACAGCTCGTCGTAGTCGTAGAACACGGCCCGGCCATGCCGCGATACGCCGAAGTTCTTCGGCAGCATGTCGCCGGGGAAGATGTTGTTGCGCGCCATGTCGGTGATCGCCTGCGCGTAGTCGAGTACCGCTGCGCGCACCGCCTCGCCCCCCTGCTCGCGCAGGTACAGGTTCAATGGACGGAAGCGACGCTGTACGTAGCAAAGTGCGACTTCCACATGGTCGCCATCGACCCGCACGGTCTGCGCGCATTGCTGCAGCAGCTCCTCCAGCAAGGCCGGTGCGAAGCGGTCGCGCGGGAAGCGCAGGTGGCGATACGGCTGCGCATCTAGCAGGCGGCCGACGCGGTCGAGGTTGAACACCAGCGCGTACTTCTCTTCCACCTGCTGCCGCGACATCGCCTTGGGCCACGCGAAGCGGTCGCGGATCAGCTTGAACACCAGCGGATAGCTGGGCAGGGTGAACACTGCCATGACCATGCCAGGTGTGCCTTCGGCGGGCACCAGCCGCTCCTGCGGATGCTCGTTGAAGTGGCGGAAGAAGGTCCGGTAGCGCTCGGTCTTGCCCTGCTTGGCACGGCCCAGAACGGTGTAGATCTCATCGATGGGCTTGCTTGGCAGCAGGCTGCGCAGGAACACCACCGCATCGCCCACCGTGGCGAGGTCGGCCTGGAAATAACTGCGCGACACGCCGAACAGGTGGGCGACGTCGCGGCGCCGGGTGAGCACCGCGTCGGCACGCAAGCCACGCTCATCGTTGACCAGCGCGATCACGCAGGGTGAGAAGCGGTGCTCGCCGAACACGCGGCCCACCAGGTAGGCACGGCGCTCGCGATAGAACACGGTGTCCAGCAGCTCGATGCTGCGCACCTGCGTATCGCCCCAGTGGGCCAGATCATCCTGCAGGCGCACGGCGATGGCCGCCGCGCAGCGCAACTGGTGCGCATACGGAATGTCGAAGCGGTAATCGGCCAACACGCGCTGCAGGGCCTCCACCGGCCGCGTCGGTGAAACCGCGTAGGTATGCCGCGCGACCGGATGGGTGATCGCATCGGACGGCTCGACGTCAAAGGCGATGAACTCCAGCGCCGGATCCACGCCACGGGTGGAGAACAAGCGCCGCGACAGGGTGTTGTAGAACGTCTTGTACAGTTCGGCGTCGATCAGCCCCCGCAGCAATTCGCTGTAGCGTGCATGCACCTGCAGCCACAGTGCGCGCTCCCCGATCGCTTCGCCGGCAAGGCGCCGCAGTGCATCCATCTGTTCGGCAATGCACAGGTCGTACAACGCGATGCGCTCGACTGCATCCCGGCGTGCGCCCGCCCAGTCGCGCTGCTCGAAACGCTGCCGCGCGCGGGCGGTGATCGCCGCAAAGCGGGCGTGGTACTGCTCGAAGCCAGCGTGGATGGCACCAGCGATGCGCGACGCCAGCTCGGCATCGATATCAGGCTCGGACATGCAGGACTCAGCCGGGAGGACCGGCTTCACCATACGCTGGCGTGTGCAATGGCGTCGAGTGCGAAGGTAGTGCCGGCCGCTGGCCGGCAGCACCTGGACCGTCGATGGATCGATGCAGACGCCGGCCAGCGGCCGGCACTACCGGCTCAGATCGCCAGTTCGGCCTCTACGTCCTGCACCTTGCGTCGGGCCAGTGCAAGGTTGGACTTGGTCCGGTCCAGCACGATGTAGAAGAACAGGCCCTTCTTCTTCGCGACCGGTCGCATGATGTGGTACGCCTTGCCCAGCGAGATCAGGATATCCTCGATGCTGTCATTGAGGTTCAACGAGGCAGCGGTCTTCATCTTGGCCCGGATCACTTCGGTGTTGCCGGCGGCGGCCACTTCCATGTCCATGCCGGCACCGGCTTCGCCCAGCAGCATGCCGCTTTCGTAGTCGACCAGCGCCACTGCCTGCGCGCCGTCGATGCCCATCAGTGCGTTCAACGATTCATTCAATCCAGCCACGTCGCACCCCTTGTCGATGTTGGTTCGAGCCCCTCGTTCCCCTGCGGCCGGGCTCACGATCCGCCGAGTTCGGCCAGGATCGCCTGGCCACATTCCCTGCTCTGCCACAGCACCTGCCCGATCACGCTGCGCTGGTCGCAGGCCGCCATCAGCAGCAGCGGCGCACGCCCTTCGGCCTGGATCGCCAGCATCAGCACCTTCCCGCCCATCGCTTCCAGCATCAGCGTCTGCAGATCGCCCAGCACCAGTTCGCGCCCCACCGCTGCGGCCAACGCCAGCATCGCGCTGGTCATCGCCGCCAGCCGTTCGCCGCGCCCGTCGGCACCGGCGCTGACCAGGGCAAAGCCATCGACGCTGGCCAGCACCACCGTGCGCACGCCTTCCACCCGCTGCTGCAGGTCCTGCAGCAGCGGCTGCAGGCGCTCACGCTGGCCCGCGTCGGGCAGTACCGCCATCTGCCCGTCACCCATGCGCAGCCACCAGTGCGTGCGCTTCCATTTCGCTCATCAGTACATCCATCAGCAGCAGTCCCTGTTCGCGGTCACGGGCATCGACGGCCAGCAACGGCAGTGGCTGGTCGTCAAGGCAGGCGTGCGTGGCCCAGTCATCCAGCGCCGCCTGTGGTGCCTGGTCCAGGTGGCTGACGGCCACGACCAGTGCCAGGGATGATGCGAACGGCTGCAGCACCTGCAGGTAGTCCTGCAGCTCGCTGGCAATGCCGGCGCGCCGTGCGTCCAGCAGCAGCACCGCGCCCCGTGCACCCTGCAGCAGGATCGGCCACAGGAAATCGAAACGCTGCTGGCCGGGCGTTCCGTACAGACGCAGGCGTTCTCCGTTGGGCAGGTCGATGTCTGCATAGTCCAGCGCGACGGTGGTGGAGGCCTTGTCGGCACCGAGGCGATCACTGTTGGCCACATCGGTGTCGACTACCGCGCCGGCCGCGATGCTGCGCACCAGCGTCGACTTGCCGCTGCCCATGCCGCCCAGCACCACCACCTTGTGCTCACGCATTGCGCTCACTCCCGCGCAAGTGCCGCCACAGGCGGGCAAGCAGTCCGTTGTCGGTGCGGGTGCCACCGGTCGCCATCATCGGCGTCGCCGGGGCGGCCTGCAGCTGCGCGTAGCCACACAGGTAGGCCGCGTGGATGAAATCGCGAACGGCCGCCGCCGGCAGCTCAAGCAGCATCGCGCATTCTTCAACCGTGCACGCGCGCTTGAGCAGCAACGAGCAAAGGCGGAATCCATCGTGGTCGTGTCCCAGTACGCGGAAATCCGGCCAGCGCAGCAGCTTCACCGAAGCGCCGCGCAGGCGTTCGTCCAGTGCCTGCCAGTGGCGGCTGCGTTGCGCCCATTGCCACAACAGCGGCCGCAGCGGCTGGCGTGTTCGCTCACCAGCCAGCGCCTGCAGGCGCATTGGCGTCAGTGCATCCAGCTGCAGGCGTTCGAAAGCATCGGCCAGGCGCTCCACCAGCGCGCTCGCGGGTTCCTGCAACAGCACGGCCTGGTCGTGCTCCAGATCCATCAGCAGCAAAGGCTCGCCCGCATCACTCAACAGTGCCTGGCCATGGCGCAGCGGCAACCGCTCGCGCAGCAGGCGGGTAATGGCGTGTGCGCCATCGGCCAGACGTATCAGCGCGGGTGCGGGCATGGCCAGGGGCTCCGGTGCCAACTGCATGCGACGCAGCGCGCGGCCGATGGCACCGTCGTCGAGAACATCCTGGTGTCCGTCGCCGTCGCGCAGTTGGCCGCCGTTGTCCTCGATCCAGCATTGCAGGCGCGGTCGCTGCTGGCGCATGCGCTGGGCCGCGTTGCGCAGTGCCGGGGTATCGCGGATGACCAGCAGGTCGCAATCGTCCAGGTCCCGGCTGCGGCGGACCTGGCCGTCCGGCAGTGCCGACGCCAGGCGCAGCCGTTGCAGCAGGGCCTGCTCGCCCTGGATATCGGTTCCCACTACCAGCACGCGTGCCATCCGTGTCCCCGGGCGACCACCTCCCCGGTGGTCTCGCGTCGCCAAGGCTAGGATATAGCCGACGAAGACCGTCGTGATCGACTACTCAGATTGAAGGCGGTTGCACGCCCCCTTCTGTCGGTTCTGCGACAGCCATCGCGGGCAAGTTTCATGCCCCGTTGACGGCAGTCCGACAGCTGACGGATGTCACGGTTTCATCGCCTGGGGTCAGATCCCTTTTGCGCGCAAAAGGGATCTGACCCCCCACGGCCCCGGAAAAAGAAAACCCGCGCCGAAGCGCGGGTTTCCATGTTGCAGCAGGCGAACGGCGCAGGATCAGCCGCGCAGCTGCTCCAGCGCGGCGTTGAAGGTCGCGCTCGGGCGCATTGCCTTGCTGGCCTTGGCCAGGTCCGGGCGGTAGTAGCCACCGATGTCCACGGCCTTGCCCTGCACCGCGATCAGCTCGTCGACGATCTTCTGCTCGTTGTCGGTCAGCGCCTTGGCCAGCGGGGCGAAGCGTGCCTTCAGTGCAGCATCCTCGTCCTGCGCGGCCAGGGCCTGCGCCCAGTACAACGCGATGTAGAAGTGGCTGCCACGGTTGTCGATGCCGCCGAGCTTGCGCGACGGCGACTTGTCGTTGTCCAGGAACTGGCCGTTGGCTTCGTCCAGCGCCTTGGCCAGCACGCGGGCGGCGGCGTTGTCATAGCGGTTGCCCAGGTGTTCCAGCGACGCGGCCAGGGCCAGGAACTCACCCAGCGAATCCCAGCGCAGGTAGTCCTCTTCGACGAACTGCTGCACGTGCTTCGGGGCCGAACCACCGGCGCCGGTCTCGAACAGGCCACCACCGGCCATCAGCGGCACGATCGACAGCATCTTGGCGCTGGTGCCCAGCTCCATGATCGGGAACAGGTCGGTCAGGTAGTCGCGCAGCACGTTGCCGGTCACCGAGATGGTGTCCTCGCCCTTGCGGATGCGGTCCAGCGAGAACGCGGTCGCTTCCACCGGCGGCAGGATGCGGATGTCCAGGCCGTTGGTGTCGTGGTCCTTCAGATACTGCTCGACCTTGGCGATGACCTGCGCGTCGTGGGCGCGGGCGGCATCCAGCCAGAACACGGCCGGGGTGCTGCTCAGGCGGGCACGCTCGACGGCCAGCTTGACCCAGTCCTGGATCGGCGCGTCCTTGGTCTGGCACATGCGCCAGATGTCACCGGCTTCCACGGCGTGCTCGAACACCACGGTGCCGGCATCGTCGGTGACCTTGACCACGCCATCGGCAGCGATCTGGAAGGTCTTGTCGTGCGAGCCGTACTCCTCGGCCTTCTGTGCCATCAGGCCGACGTTGGGCACCGAACCCATGGTGGCCGGGTCGAAGGCGCCGTGCGCCTTGCAGTCGTCGATGACGGCCTGGTACACGCCGGCGTAGCAGCGGTCCGGAATGACGGCCTTGGTGTCCTGCAGCTTGCCTTCGGCGTTCCACATCTTGCCGGAGTCGCGGATCATCGCCGGCATCGAGGCGTCGACGATGACGTCGCTCGGCACGTGCAGGTTGGTGATGCCCTTGTCCGAGTTGACCATGGCCACGCCCGGGCGCTGTGCGTACTCGGCAGCCAGGTCGGCTTCGATCGCAGCACGGGTGGCTTCCGGCAGCGACGGCAGGCGCGCAGCCAGGTCACCGATGCCGTTGTTGGCGTCGAAACCGGCCTGCTTGAGTACGTCGGCGTGCTTGGCCAGCACGTCCTTGTAGAACTCATTGACCGCCACGCCGAACATGATCGGGTCGGAGACCTTCATCATGGTCGCCTTCAGGTGCAGCGAGAACAGCACGCCCTGGGCCTTGGCATCGGCGATCTGCTCACCGAGGAACGCGGCCAGTGCCTTGCGGCTCATCACGGCGGCGTCGACGATCTCGCCGGCCTTGACCGCGGTCTTTTCCTTCAGCACGACGGCGCTGCCGTCCTTGCCGTGGAAGGTGATCTTCAGCGAACCGGCGTTGGCCAGGGTGGCCGACTTTTCGCTGCCGTAGAAATCGCCGGCGGCCATGTGCGCGACGTGCGACTTCGAATCGGCCGACCAGGCGCCCATGCGGTGCGGGTGCTTGCGCGCGTAGTTCTTCACCGACAGCGGTGCACGGCGGTCGGAGTTGCCTTCGCGCAGCACCGGGTTCACCGCGCTGCCCTTGACCTTGTCGTAGCGCGCCTTGTAGTCGCGCTGCTGGTCGTCGGCCGGGGTTTCCGGGTAATCCGGCAGCGGGTAGCCCTGGTCCTGCAGTTCCTTGATGGCCGCCTTCAGCTGCGGCACCGAGGCGGAAATGTTCGGCAGCTTGATGATGTTGGCGTCCGGGGTGGTCGCCAGCTGGCCCAGCTCGGCCAGGTCGTCGCTGACCTTCTGCGCGTCGGACAGCAGTTCCGGGAACTGCGACAGGATGCGGCCGGACAGCGAGATGTCACGGGTTTCCACCACGATGCCGGCCGTGGCGGTGTAGGCGTCAACGATCGGCAGCAGCGACTGGGTGGCCAGGAACGGTGCTTCGTCGGTCAGCGTGTAGAGGATCTTGGACATGGGGGACTTGGACTCTGTAGCAATGCTCAGGGGAAGGCCGGCGCCAGCGCCGGGCCACGTGCAACCGTGTCGCGCGCGAGGCGGGGCCCCACGCTTTCCCCCGTCGCCGTCAGGGTGGGCGCGCGGCGGGGAAACCCCTGCATTGTCGCGTTTTCAGTCGCGCGGGGCAAAGCCACGCCATACGCGGCGGTACTGGATGCCGGCAACGCTGTGATCCATCGACGCCTGGATGAAGCCAACCATCGCCCAACAAAAAAGGACGCAGCCTCGCGGCTGCGTCCATCGTGAGCCCTGCCGGGAGAGAGTCGGCTGGACTTACTTGACCTCGAACTCCTGCGGCGTTCCGGCCGCCTTGCCATCGACGGTGACTTCGGCGCGGTACTTGCCGGCCGGCCAGCCCTTTGCATTCTTGAAGGTGACGTTGGTGGTTTCCGCACCGCTGGTGTTCAGCGTGGCATTCTGTTCGCCGGCCACCTGGCCGTCCTGGTAGGTCAGCTTCGCGCCAACGGCGACGTTGTTGGCAGCACCGTCGGTCTTGACCGAGACGATGATGTCGTCCTTCGGCGCGAACAAAGCCGTCGTCGCAACCGACTTGTCGGCGGCTGCGGTCTTGCCGACCGTGACCGACGAGACGCTGACAGCAGCGGCTTCGGCCATCGGCGGCGGCGCGCCGGTCATCGGGGCCGGTGCTGCCGGTTCGGCCGGAGCAGTCGCTGCCGGAGCGGCATTGTTGTCGGTCGACTCTTCTTTCTTCTTGCAACCGACCAGGGCGACGCTGCCCAGCAGGGCGGCGATCAGGGCGGTCTGGAGCGGGGTGGTCTTGATCATTCGGGGTTCCTCCCAGGGATTGTTGGACGGCACTCTGGCCGGCTTACTTCGGCGGCAGTTTCAGGGTCTGGCCCGGGAAGATCTTGTCCGGGTCATCAAGCACATCGCGGTTGGCTTCGAAGATCTTCTTCCAGGCATTGGCGTCGCCCAGATGCTGCTTGGCGATCTTCGACAGCGAGTCACCCTTCTGCACGGTATAGGTGCCGCCGCTGACAACGTCTGCGGTGCTGTCCACCGAAGCGCTGACGCCGGAGAAGTCCGCCTTCGGTGCCTGTTCGGCGGTACTGTCGACGCTGCTGCTGACGCCGGAGAAATCGGCTTTCTTCTCGGTACTCATCCACAACTCCCGTCTGCATGACTACGTGATTGGCACGGTGCCATGGCGGTTGTTAAATGGGGATGGTGCAGATGTGAAGCCGCCCCCGGGGCGGCTGAACAATCGGGGGAATGGACGCCCGGTAGTGCCGTCCGCTGGCCGGCTGTGCCACGGGATCCGGCCTTGGCCGATTGCCGGCCAGCGGCCGGCACTACCCGTAACCGCCTGCGAACCATGGTAGTGCCGGCCGCTGGCCGGCGCTCGCCGGGCATGGCCCGGCACAACGGGTATCCGACTGCGGCGGTTACTGCCGCAGCTCGCGGTAGGTCGCAGCCGGGGCGGCGATGCCGGGGCTGGCACGCCAAGGGTTGATGTCCAGGCCACCACGGCGGGTGTAGCGGGCCTCAACCTCGAGCCAGTGCGGCCGGCAGCGCGCGGACACCTCGCTGAAGATCCGCTCAACGCACTGCTCGTGGAACTCCGCATGCTCGCGGTAGCTGACCAGATAGCGCAGCAGGCCGGCGCGGTCGATCTTCGGCCCACGGTAACGCAGGCTGACCGTGGCCCAGTCCGGCTGGCCGGTGACCGGGCAGTTGGACTTCAGCAACGCCGAAACCAGGGTCTCCTCCACCACCTCGCCCGCATCGGCGGCAAGGAAGTCGGCCTGCGGCGGGCCGTAGCAATCGATCTCCACGTCCAGCCCGTCGATGGATTCGCCGAGCGGCGTCTCTCGCAGCTCCGGCAGGCCGAACTCGACCTGGACCGGCGCACCGGCGCAGGCCGACAGATCCGCCACCAGGCGCTCGCGCAGTGCCTCGGCGCTGTCGACGCGGGTGCTGTTGAGGGAGTTGAGGTACAGCTTGAACGACTTCGATTCGATCAACTGCGGCGAGGTGCACGGCACCTGCACGGTGGCGACGGCCACCTGCGGCTTGCCGCGCGGATCGAGCCAGCTCAGCTCGAAGGCATGCCAGCGGTCGTGGCCGACGAACGGCAGCGCGGCGTCATCGAGGCCGATCTCGACGCGGGCACCGCTACGGGGGATCGGGAACAGCAGGCCGGGATCGTACTGCGACGGGTAACTGACCTCGCGACCGAGGCTGGAATCCTGTGGGGTGTTCATGGTGGGCATTGTATCGCGCGGAGGGCGGGCCTTCGGCCGGCCGGCCAACGGCGGAGCCCCCTCCGTGGTGGGGTGTTGGGTCGTCGAAAGCCTGGATTCCCGGGAGTGGGCCGGGCGGATGGGGCTGGCGGGGACGCCGTGAATCCGTCCCTGGAGGCTTAGCCGCGCCATCCATGGCGCGGATACCCCGCCAGCCCCACCCGCCCGGCCCCCCGACACATTTCTGCCGCCGATCCACCACGGGAAAGATCAGAAAATCAAAATCCGATCCTTCGGACATTTTCGATGTCTGCCATCCACGCATGGCGTGGATCTACCGGCAAGCCACGGGATCGGGTCTGGAGGAAAGCCCCCTGAGTCAGGGGGCGGCCGCGAAGCGGCAGGGGTCTGGAAGCTGGTAAGGGGGGCCCACCGTTCGCGCAGCGAACTGTGGGAGCGACAGCGCGCATGCGATGTCGCGTACCCAGGGCTGCAAGCCCTGCCGGTAACCCTTACCCCGCAGGAGTGCCGGCACCGTGCAGGTAATCCAGGCTCACCTGCAGCAACGCCCGCAGTCCCACATCCAGTGCCCTCTCATCCAGCAGGAACTTCGGCGAATGGTTGGCCGGCGCCGTCGCCGGGTCGATGCCCACGCTGGTGGACCCGACGAAGAAGAACATGCCCGGCACTTCCTTCGCGTACAGCGAGAAATCCTCCGCACCCATCTGCAACGGCGGCTCGTACACATTGTCCTTGCCGACCACCGCCTGCAGGCTCGGCAGCATCTTCGCGGTCAGCGCCGGGTCGTTCACCGTGGCCGGGTTGCCCTCCGATTCGTAGATGTCGGTCACCGCCTTCGCACCGTGCGCGGCGGCCGTGTGCTCGGCCACGTTGCGCAGGTCGGCAAAGATCTGCTGGCGCATGCCTTCGTCGAAGGTGCGGATGGTGCCGACCATCTCCACTTCATCGGGAATGATGTTGTAGCGGATGCCGCCGTTGATCGCGCCGAAGGTCAGCACCGCCGGTTGCTTGGACAGGTTGGCGCGGCGGCTGACGATGGTCTGTGCGGTGCCGACCAGATCGGCGGTGGCGACGATCGGGTCAACACCGTTCCACGGTGCCGAGCCATGCGTCTGGCGACCGATCACCTTGATCCCGAAGCGATCCGAGGCGGCCATCAATGGGCCGCCGCGCACCGCGATCTGGCCGGCCTGCACGCTGGAGAACACATGCAGGCCGAACACGGCCTCCGGCTTGAAATCGGCAAACAGCCCTTCCTTCAGCACGAGTGCCGCACCGCCCTCTTCCGGCGGCGGCGCGCCTTCCTCGGCCGGCTGGAAGATCAGCATCACCTGGCCCGGCAGGTCCTTCTTCATTGATACCAGCGCTTCGGCCACGCCCAGCAGCGTCGCGGTGTGCGCGTCGTGGCCACAGGCATGCATCACGCCCACGGTCTGCCCGCGGTACTGGTCGGTGGCCTTGGAGGCGAACGGCAGGCCGGTCTGCTCGGTCACCGGCAGCGCGTCCATGTCCGCGCGCAACGCGATCTTCGGACCCGGCTTGCCGCCTTCGATGATCGCCACCACGCCGTGGTGGGCGATGCCGGTCTTCGGCTTCAGGCCCATCGCACGCAGGCGCTTGGCGACCTCGGCCGAGGTGCGCGCCTCGCGGTTGGACAGCTCCGGGTGCTGGTGGAAATCACGGCGCCATTCGACCACCCGGGCCTGCAGCCGCTGCGCGGCGGCGGTCACTTCCGGGCGTTGCCCGTCCTGGGCATGGGCAAGCGCCGGCAGGGCCAGCAGCAGGGCGGACAGCAGCAGCGAACGGCGCATCGCAATCTCCACAGCAAGAGGGTTCCAGCTGAATGTAGGGCAACACCGGCGCCACGGGAACCTCCGGCGCCGCATCCGGTCTTAGCGCCCGTCCCATCCGTCATGCAGGAAACGTGATGTGGCACAGGTATGCTTTGCGCATTGTCCCGGCGTCCCGTCCGGTCCAGCCCTCTCGGAGTCCTCGTAATGTCACGTGTTTGGAAGATCGTGCTGCTGGTCGTGGCGATCCTGGTGCTGGCCGTGGTCGGCCTGCGCGTCATCGGCGGGGGCAAGGACAAGGCTGGAAAACCTGCTGCGGGCGCGCGCCAGGGCGGCGAAGATCCGAATGCCGGTCCAGTGCCGGTGACCGTGGTGGAGGCCATGCGCCAGGACGTGCCGGTGTATGCCAGCGCGCTGGGTACGGTGACCGCGATGAACACCGTCACTGTCAGCCCGCAGGTCGGCGGCCAGCTGATGAGCCTGAATTTCCGTGAAGGCCAGGAAGTGAAGCAGGGTGATGTGCTGGCGGTGATCGATCCGCGCACCGCCCAGGCCAGCTACGACCAGGCCGCGGCAGCCAAGCGCCAGAACGAGGCCCTGCTGGCCACCGCGCGCTCCAACTACCAGCGCTCGAACGCGCCGGAGTATCGCCAGTACGTCGCCAAGACCGATCTGGATACACAGCGAAACCAAGTGGCACAGTACGAAAGCGCCGTGGCCGCCAACGAGGCCAGCATGCGCTCGGCGCAGGTGCAGCTGCAGTACACCCGGGTCACCGCGCCGATCTCAGGCATCGCCGGCATCCGTGCGGTCGACGCCGGCAACGTGGTCAGCGCCGGTACCGCGCTGGTCACGCTGACCCAGATCCATCCGATCCACGTGCTGTTCAACCTGCCCGAGCGCCAGCTCGGCGATGTGCGCCAGGCGCAGGCCGCCGGCACGGTGCCCGTGGCGGCGCTGGACCGCGCCGATTCGCACGTGCTGTCCGGCGACGGCAAGCTCGATGTGGTCGACAACCTGATCAGTGCCGACAGCGGCACGTTCAAGGCGCGCGCCGTATTCGACAACACCGACAACGGCCTGTGGCCGGGCCAGTTCGTCAACGTGCGCATGCAGCTGCGCACCATCGGCGGCGGCGTGGTCATTCCGACCCAGGCGGTGCTGCGTGGCCCGGACGGCGAGTACGTCTATGTCGTGCAGGGCGACAACACGGTGAAGATGCAGACCGTGCGCAGCGGCGTGGAAGTGGGCGACAGCCAGGTGCAGATCGCCGAAGGCCTCAAGGGCGGCGAGCGGGTGGTCAGCGAAGGCCAGTTCCGCCTGAAGCCGGGCAGCAAGGTCACCGCGCTGAAGCCGGGCGAGACCCCGGCCGCGCCGACCGAGGCCGAACTGAAGGCGGCCGAACAGAAGAACGCGGGCGGCGGTGGCCGTCGCGGTGGTGGCCCGCGCTGAGCGCAGGCCACGGTTCTCCCTCGCGCCGGCGGACCCGCCGGCGCCGACATTGAAGTGCCAGCAAGGATCAGTCCGTGGGCTTTTCGACGATCTTCATCCGCCGCCCGATCGCCACCTCGCTGTTGATGGCGGGCCTGTTGCTGCTGGGCATCCTCGGTTACCGCAAGCTGCCGGTGTCGGCGCTGCCGGAAATCGATGCGCCCAGCCTGGTGGTCACCACCCAGTACCCCGGCGCCAATGCCACCACCATGGCCTCGCTGGTCACCACCCCGCTGGAGCGCCAGTTCGGGCAGATCTCCGGGTTGGAACTGATGACGTCGGACTCGTCGGCCGGGTTGTCGACGATCATCCTGCAGTTCTCGATGGACCGCGACATCGACATCGCCGCGCAGGACGTGCAGGCGGCGATCCGCCAGGCCACCCTGCCCTCGTCGCTGCCCTACCAGCCGGTCTACAACCGGGTGAATCCGGCCGACGCGGCCATCGTCACCCTGAAGCTGACCTCTGACACGCGCCCGCTGCGCGACGTCAACAACTACGCCGATTCCATCCTGGCCCAGCGCCTGTCGCAGGTGCAGGGCGTGGGCCTGGTCTCGATTGCCGGCAACGTGCGGCCCGCCGTGCGCATCCAGGTCAATCCGGCGCAGCTGTCGAACATGGGGCTGACCCTGGAACAGCTGCGCAGCGCGCTGACCCAGGCCAACGTCAATGCGCCCAAGGGCTCGTTGAACGGCAAGACCCAGTCCTACAGCATCGGCACCAACGACCAGCTGGCCAGCGCCGCCGAGTACCGCGACACCATCATCAGCTACAAGAATGGCCGCCCGGTGCGGCTGTCGGACGTGGCCGAGGTGATCGATGGCGTGGAGAACGACCAGCTTGCCGCCTGGGCCGACGGCAAGCCGGCGGTACTGCTGGAAGTGCGCCGCCAGCCCGGTGCCAACATCGTGCAGACCGTCGAGCGCATCCGCGCCATCCTGCCGCAGCTGCAGGGCGTGCTGCCAGCCGACGTGCACCTGGAGATCTTCAACGATCGCACCGAGACCATCCGCGCCTCGGTGCATGAGGTGCAGTTCACCTTGATCCTCACCATCGGCCTGGTGGTGGCGGTGATCTTCGTGTTCCTGCGCCGCCTGTGGGCCACGATCATCCCGTCGGTGGCAGTACCGCTCTCGCTGGCCGGTACCTTCGCGGTGATGGCCTTCGCCGGCATGTCGCTGGACAACCTCTCGCTGATGGCGCTGGTGGTGGCCACCGGCTTCGTGGTCGACGATGCGATCGTGATGATCGAGAACATCGTGCGCTACATCGAGCAGGGCAAGAGTGGCAAGGAAGCGGCCGAGATCGGCGCACGCCAGATCGGCTTCACCGTGCTGTCGCTGACGGTCTCGCTGGTGGCGGTGTTCCTGCCGCTGCTGCTGATGCCCGGCGTCACCGGCCGCCTGTTCCACGAGTTCGCGTGGGTGCTGAGCATCGCCGTGGTGCTGTCGATGCTGATCTCGCTGACGCTGACCCCGATGATGTGCGCCTACCTGCTCAAGCCCGATGCCCTGCCCGAGGGCGAGGACGCGCATGAGCGCGCGGCGGCGGCCGGCAAGCAGAACCTGTGGACGCGCACCGTCGGCCTCTACGAGCACAGCCTGGACTGGGTGCTTGGCCACCAGCGGCTGACCCTGGCCGTGGCCGGTGGCGCGCTGGTGCTGACCGTGCTGCTGTACGTGCTGATCCCCAAGGGCCTGCTGCCCGAACAGGACACCGGCCTGATCACCGGCGTGGTGCAGGCCGACCAGAACATCGCCTTCCCGCAGATGGAGCAGCGCACCAGGCAGGTGGCCGAAGCGCTGCGCCAGGATCCAGACGTGACCGGCGTGTCGGCCTTCATCGGCGCCGGCAGCATGAACCCCACCCTCAACCAGGGCCAGCTGTCGATCGTGCTGAAGGAGCGCAGCCAGCGCGATGGGCTGGAGGAGATCCTGCCGCGCCTGCAGAAGGCAGTGGCCGGCATTCCGGGCGTGGCGCTGTACCTGAAGCCGGTGCAGGACGTAACCCTCGATACCCGCGTGGCCGCCACCGAGTACCAGTACTCGCTGTCGGACGTGGATTCGGCGACGGTGGCGACCCAGGCCACGCGCCTGACCGAAGCGCTGCGCAAGCGCCCGGAACTGGCCGACGTCGACAACAACCTGTCCAACCAGGGCCGCGCCCTGGAGCTGAACATCGACCGCGACAAGGCCAGCGTGCTGGGCGTGCCGATGCAGACCATCGACGACACGCTCTACGATGCGTTCGGCCAGCGCCAGATTTCGACCATCTTCACCGAGCTCAACCAGTATCGCGTGGTGCTGGAAGTGGCACCGGAGTTCCGCACCAGCACCGCGCTGATGGAACAGCTGGCGGTCGCCTCCAACGGCGCCGGCGCATTGACCGGCACCAATGCCACCAGCTTCGGCCAGGTCACCTCCTCCAACTCGTCCACCGCCACCGGCATCGGCGCGCAGAACACCGGCATCACCGTCGGCGCCGGCAACATCATTCCGCTGTCGGCGCTGGCCGAAGGCAAGGTGAGCAGCGCACCGCTGGTGGTCAGCCACCAGCAGCAGCTGCCGGCGGTGACGGTGTCGTTCAACGTGGCGCCGGGCTATTCGCTGTCCGAAGCGGTGCGAGCGATCCAGGAGACCAAGGACAGCCTGGACATGCCCACCCACCTCCATGCCGAGTTCATCGGCAAGGCCGCCGAGTTCACCGGCAGCCAGACCGACGTGGTGTGGCTGCTGCTGGCCTCGCTGGTGGTGATCTACATCGTGCTGGGCGTGCTCTACGAGAGCTACATCCACCCGATCACGATCATCTCCACGCTGCCGCCGGCCGGTGTCGGCGCGCTGCTGGCGCTGATGCTGTGCGGGCTGAGCCTGTCGGTGGATGGCATCGTCGGCATCGTGCTGCTGATCGGCATCGTCAAGAAGAACGGCATCATGATGGTCGACTTCGCCATCGAAGCCCGCCGCGCCGGCGCCAACGCGCACGAGGCGATCCGCCGCGCCTGCCTGCTGCGCTTCCGCCCGATCATGATGACCACCGCCGCGGCCATGCTTGGCGCGCTGCCGTTGGCGCTGGGCACCGGCATCGGTTCGGAGCTGCGCCGCCCGCTGGGTATCGCCATCGTTGGCGGCCTGCTGCTGTCGCAGTTGGTGACCCTGTACACCACGCCGGTGATCTACCTGTACATGGAGCGCTTCTCCGAGTGGCTGGCGCGCCGCCGCGAACAGCGTGCGCTGCGCGACGGTTCGCTGCAGGAGCCGCAGGCATGATCCACGCCCCGCTGCCGTGGGGGGCCGCACGATGAACCTGTCCGGCCCCTTCATCCGCCGCCCGATCGGCACCGCACTGCTGGCCATCGGCTTGTTCATGGTCGGCCTGATCTGCTACCTGCGCCTGGGCGTATCGGCGCTGCCGAACATCGAGATCCCGGTGATCTTCGTGCATGCCAGCCAGTCCGGCGCCGACGCGGCGACCATGGCCTCGACGGTCACCGCGCCGCTGGAACGCCATCTCGGCCAGCTGCCGGGCATCGATCGCATGCGCTCGTCGAGCTCGGAAGGCAGCTCGCTGGTGTTCATGATCTTCCAGAGCGGCCACAACATCGATTCGGCGGCACTGGATGTACAAACGGCGATCAACTCGGCTCAGGCCGACCTGCCCTCGGGCATGGGCTCGCCGATGTACCAGAAGGCGAACCCGAACGACGACCCGGTGATCGCCATCGCGCTGACCTCGCAGACGCAGTCGGCCGACGAGCTCTACAACGTGGCCGACTCGCTGCTGGCGCAGCGCATCCGCCAGATCAGCGGCGTCGCCTCGGTCGACATCGCTGGCGCGTCGACGCCTGCGGTGCGCGTGGATGTCAACCTGCGCCTGATGAACGCGTTGGGCCTGACCGCCGATGACCTGCGCAACGCAGTGCGCGCGGCCAACGTGACCTCGCCCACCGGCTTCCTCAGCGATGGCAACACCACCACGGCGATCATCGCCAACGACTCGGTGGCGCGCGCCGCCGACTTCGCCGACCTGGTGGTCAAGACCCAGGGCGACGGCCGGGTGATCCGGCTGAAGGACATCGCCAACGTCTACGACGGCCAGCAGGATGCCTACCAAGCGGCGTGGTTCGACCACAAGCCGGCGGTGGTGATGTACGTGTTCACCCGCGCCGGCGCCAACATCGTGGAGACCGTAGACCGGGTCAAGGCGCAGATCCCGACCCTGCGCGACTACCTGCAGCCGGGCACCACGATGACGCCGTACTTCGACCGTACGCCGACCATCCGTTCGTCGCTGCATGAAGTGCAGGTCACCCTGCTGATCAGCCTGGCGATGGTGGTGCTGACCATGGCGCTGTTCCTGCGCCGGCTGGCACCCACCCTGATCGCGGCGGTGACCGTGCCGCTGTCGCTGGCCGGCGCCGCGCTGGTGATGTACGTGATGGGCTTCACCCTGAACAATCTGAGCCTGCTGGCGCTGGTGATCGCGATCGGCTTCGTGGTCGACGATGCGATCGTGGTGATCGAGAACATCATGCGCCACCTCGACGAGGGCATGCCGCGCATGCAGGCGGCGTTGACCGGTGCGCGCGAGATCGGCTTCACCATCGTCTCGATCACCGCCTCGCTGGTGGCGGTGTTCATCCCGCTGCTGTTCGCCAGTGGCATGATGGGCGCGTTCTTCCGCGAGTTCACCGTCACCCTGGTGGCGGCCATCGTGGTCTCGATGATCGTCTCGCTGACGTTGACCCCGGCGCTGTGCAGCCGCTTCCTCAGCGCGCACGACCACAGCGCGCCGCCGTCGCGCTTTGGCCGCTGGCTGGACGCCGGCCACGAGCGGATGCTGCGCATCTACACCGTGTTCCTCGATTTCTCGCTGCGCCACGCGCTGCTGCTGTCGCTGACGCCACTGATCCTGATCGGCGTCACCATCTTCCTGTTCGGCGCGGTGAAGAAGGGCGCGTTCCCGCCGCAGGACACCGGCCTGATCTGGGGCCGCGCCAACTCCAGTGCCACCGTGTCGTTCGAGGACATGGTCGCGCGCCAGCGCCGCATCACCGACATGCTGATGGCCGACCCGGCGGTGAAGACGGTGGGTGTACGCCTGGGCAGCGGCCGCCAGGGCTCCAGTGCACAGTTCAGCATCGAGCTGAAATCACGCAGCGACGGCCGCCGCGAAACCACCGCGCATGCGTTGGCGCGCCTCAGCGCCAAGGCCGATCGCTATCCCGACCTGCAGCTGCGCCTGCGCGCGATCCAGGACCTGCCCAGCAACGATGGCGGCGGCTCCAGCCAGGGCGCGCAGTACCGCATTTCGCTGCAGGGCAACGACCTGGCCGCACTGCAGGAATGGCTGCCCAAGCTGCAGGCGGAACTGAAGAAGAACCCGAAGCTGCGCGACGTCGGCACCGACGTGGACAATGCCGGCCTGCGCCAGAACATCCAGATCGACCGCGCAAAGGCCGCGCGCCTGGGCATCACGGTGGGCGCCATCGACGGCGCGCTGTACGGTGCGTTCGGCCAGCGCCAGATCTCCACCATCTATTCGGACATCAACCAGTACAGCGTGGTGGTCAATGCCCTGCCCTCGCAGACCGCCACCCCGGCGGCGCTGGATGAGGTGTACGTGCGTGCGCGCAACGGCGACATGGTGCCGATCACCGCGGTGGCCACGCAGATGCCTGGCCTGGCCCCATCGCAGATCACCCACGAGAACCAGTACACGACGATGGACCTCAGCTACAACCTGGCTCCCAACGTGAGCATGGGCGAGGCCAAGGCGATCATCGACGCGACCGTGGCCGGCATGCGCATGCCCGGCGACATCCGCCTGGCCGACGATGCGGGCTTCGGCTTCAACTCCGATCCCAGCGACATGCTGATCCTGGTGTTCGCCGCAATCCTGACCGTGTACCTGGTACTGGGCATGCTCTACGAGAGCCTGATCCACCCGGTCACCATCCTGTCCACGCTGCCGGCGGCCGGTGTCGGTGCGCTGCTGGCCCTGTTCGGCACCAACACCGAGCTGTCGGTGATCTCGATGATCGCGCTGGTGCTGCTGATCGGCATCGTCAAGAAGAACGCGATCATGATGATCGACTTCGCACTGGTGGCGCAGCGCGAGCATGGGCTGGCGCCGCGCGATGCCGCACGCGAGGCCAGCATCGTGCGCTTCCGCCCGATCATGATGACCACGATGGTCGCGATCCTGGCCGCAGTGCCGCTGGCGATCGGCCTGGGTGAAGGGTCCGAGCTGCGCCGCCCGCTGGGCATCGCGATGATCGGCGGCCTGCTGTTCTCGCAAAGCCTGACCCTGCTCAGTACGCCGGCGCTGTACGTGATCTTCTCCTGCCTGGCCGAGCGCTGGCGCGCCCGTCGCGTGCGCAGGCGCGAAGCGAAGCTGCTCAAGCGCGCGCAGCGGGCGTAGTAGAGCCCATCCACGCATGGCGTGGATCTACTTCTAGGGGCTGCGAATCTGCCGGCCAGCGGCCGGCACTACCACCGGCACGGAGGGTGGGTGCGGACCGTTGGTCCGCACGCCTCCGGGTTTGACGTGCTGTAACGAAAAGAGAACAATTCCCCTCCAGCCATGGTCCTGCGCCCCTTCGCGGCGCCCCGCTGCCCTCTCCGGCAAGCCTGCGTGATCCCAGCCATCAACCTTTCCCCCATGCGGGCGGATGGCGCGTGGCCGTTCGCCGAGGATGACTGAACCATGCTCCTGCACCCACTCTGCCGCCCGGCCCTGCTTGCCGTTTCCCTGTCACTGGCCTGCGCCGCGCATGCCCAGTCCGTTCCCGAGCGCACCCATCGGAACCGCAGTGCCACCGATCTGGATGCGGTGAAGGTCACCGCCGAACGCACCCACGCCGATACTGGCGCCCTTGGTGATCGCGTGCTGCGTGATACCCCGTTTGCGATCACCGCCGTGGGCCGCGAGCAGATCGAGCAGCGCCAAGTGGTCTCGCTGGGCGAAGCGTTCCTGCTCGACCCTTCGGTCACCACCCAGGTCAGCGCCTATGCCAGTGGCTGGAGTTCGCCGATCCGCAACCGTGGCATCGACCTGAACTTCGACAGCTATCGGGTCAATGGCCTGCAGGTCTCCTCGTGGGGTACCGAGTGGCCGCTGGAAGTGATGGAACAGGTCGATCTGCTGAAAGGCCCGGGCGGATTCCTTTACGGTTTCGGTGCCCCCGGTGGCATCGTCAACTACATCACCAAGAAGCCGACCGATACGCCCACCTTCTCCACCCAGCTGGGCTGGCGCGAGCAGGGCATCGTCAGTGCCGGGATGGACGTCGGCGGCCGCTTCGGCAACGAGCAGATGTTCGGTTATCGCTTCAATGCTTTCGAGGAAAAGGGTGAGACCTTCAATGGTGGCCACGTCGATCGCAAGGTGGGCGCACTGTCGCTGGACGCGCGCCTGAGCGACGCACTGATCTGGACCTTCGACGGCGTGTTCCAGTCACGCGACCTGCGCGAGGAATCGCCGCAGTACTACTTCCGCGGACTGACCTCGTTGCCGCGACCGATCGCCGGGAATACCGGCAACAGTGTCCCCGGCACCTACTACGACACTCGTTCCAGCCTGTTGTCGACCCGCTTGGACTGGCAGATCAACAGCGACTGGAAAACCAGCCTGAGTTATGGCGTCACCACCTCGTGGAATGACGTCAACAAGATCTTCGCCTACATCGATTCGCCCAATGGCGACTATGACGTCAACGTCTATGAACTGGGTGGCAAGAGCGAGTGGAAGCTGGCGCAGGCGATGCTGTAGGGCAGCTTCCACACCGGTCCGCTGCAGCATCAGGTGGTGGCAGGCATCAGTCACCAGACCGGGCTGGGCTGGGACCGTCCCTACGAATGGAGCCTGATCGGCCGCGCCAACCTGTACCAGCGCCATGCCATCCGCCATGACGCCGTCGGTTCACGGGTGATGACCCGCGGCGACGAGACCGTGCAGCAGGCCGTGTTCGCAAGCGATACCGTCGATCTCGGCAGCGGCTGGTCGGTGCTGGCGGGCTGGCGCTACAACGATTACGAGACCAAGGGCCGCTACCACACCTATCCGGTCACACCGACCTATGCCGTGATGTTCAAGCCCAGCGAGGCGGTCACCCTCTACGCCAGCTACATCGAATCGCTGGAAGCGGGCAGCCGCGTAGGCAACAACTACATCAACGCCGGTGATGTGCTCGACCCGACCCTCAGCAAGCAGTACGAGATCGGCGCGAAGGCCGAGGCCGCGCGCTGGAACGCGAACGTGGCGGTGTTCCGGCTGGAGCGTGGCGCCAACATCGATGAATTCACACCGGCCGGCAAGCGCCTGGTGCAGGACGGCATCACGCTGTACGAAGGCATCGAGGCCAGTGCCGACCTGCACCTCAGCGATGTCCTCACGATTGGCGGAGGCGTCACCTGGCTGGACCCGACCTACGACAGGCTGTCCCCGGCCAGCGCTGCACAGGAGGGCAACCGTACCGCCGGTGCGGCACGCTGGAGCGGGGCCGTGCACGCCACCTACCAGCTGCCGTGGGTGGATGGCCTGGAAACATACGCCGCGGTGCGCTACTACGGCGATGTCTGGTACGACGCCGACAACACCCTGAAGCTGCCCGATTACACGCTGGTCAATGCAGGCATCGGCTACCGCCTGCTCGCCTCCGGTCATCCGGTGACCGTGCGCGCCAGCGTCGAGAACCTGGCCAACCGGAGGTACTGGTCCAACGCCGGCACAGGCCTGCCACGCACGTTCGCTGTGAGCGTGCGGTTCGACATGTAGGGCCCGGCAGCACCGTGGGTGCGGACCGTTGGTCCGCCCTCCATATTTCACGCGCAGCCCGCAATAATGGTGGAAGACCCTTCCACCGAGCCTGCATGTCCGCCCGCCAATCCCGCCTCAGCCGCCTGTGGGCCCACGAAAAGGCCAGCTACGGCCTGCGCGTGTTCATCGCGCTGACCGCGGCCGTGGCCGTGTGCTGGCAGTTCGACGCGCTGACCGCCCTGCCCGGCGTATTCCTCGGCATCATCGCAAGCGCCATCGCAGAAACGGACGACAACTGGTGGGGCCGGATCAAGGCCGTGGTGTTGTCACTGTTGTGCTTCTGCATTGCGGCAGCCTCGGTGATCTGGCTGTTCCCGTGGCCGTGGATCTTCATCGGCGCGCTGGCACTGTCCACCTTCGGCCTGACCCTGCTTGGCGCGCTCGGTGAGCGCTACGCATCCATTGCCCAGGCCACGGTGACGCTGGCGATCTACACCATGATCGGCTTGGAGCAGCATGGCGCCAGCGACCTGCACAGCGCGCTGGACGCGGTCAGCCATCTGCTGGCCGGTGCAGCCTGGTACGGGCTGCTGTCGATCCTGTGGACTGCGCTGTTCGCCAACCGGCCGGTGCGCGAACGCGTGGCGCGGCTGTACGTTGAGCTGGGCCGCTACCTGCAGCTGAAGGCTGCGCTGTTCGAGCCGGTGCGCGAAGCCGACCTGCAACGTCGCCAGCTCGACCTGGCGGAACAGAACCGGCGCGTGGTCGGTGCGTTGAACGAGGCCAAGACCGCGATCCTGGCCCGCTTCGGCCGTTCCGGGCGGCCGGGCGTGAACTCCGGCCTGTACCTGCGCCTGTATTACATGGCACAGGATTTCCACGAGCGCGCCAGTTCCTCGCACTACCCGTATGGCGCGCTGGTGGACGCCTTCTTCCACAGCGATGTGCTTTACCGCTGCCAGCGCCTGCTCGACCTGCAGGGCCAGGCCTGTGCCCGCCTGGGCGAGGCGATCCGGCTGCGTCGTCCGTTCGTATACGGCGAAAGCAACCAGCAGGCCGGGCGCGACCTGGCCGACGCGCTCGCCTACCTGCGTGACCAGCAGCGCCCGCAGTGGCAGCGCCTGCTCGGCTCGCTGGACCTGCTGGTTCACAACCTGCGCAGCATCGAGCGCCGCCTGCTGGATGCCGAACGTTCCGAAGCCAGCCTGGACAACGTCGACACCCGCCTGCGCGACAGCAACCCGCATACCCTGCGCGAGATGGGCGTGCGCATCCGCCAGCAGCTCACGCCCGGCTCGGTGCTGTTCCGCCATGGCCTGCGCATGGCACTGGCACTGATCGCCGGCTTTGCAGCGATCCGGCTGTTCAATGCGCAGAACGGTTCATGGGTACTGCTGACCATCGTGTTCGTGTGCCGGCCCAACTTCGGCGCCACCCGCCAGCGCCTGGCACAGCGCATCGTCGGCACCGTCGCCGGACTGGTGCTGACCTGGGCACTGCTGCAGCTGTTCCCGCAGCTGCACGTACAGCTGCTGATCGCACTGCTGTCGGCACTGTTGTTCTTCTTCACCCGCACCGACCGCTACCTGGTGGCATCAGCCGCGATCACCGTGATGGCGCTGACCTGCTTCAACCTGATCGGCGATGGCTTCGTGCTGATCGTACCGCGCATGGTCGATACGCTGTTGGGCTGCGCGATCGCAGCGGCGGCAGCGTTCCTGATCCTGCCCGACTGGCAGGGCCGCCAGTTGCATCTCGTCCTGGCACGCGTGCTGGACACTGCCGCTCGCTACCTGGATTCGGTGCTGGGCCAGTACCGCAGCGGCATGCGCGACGACCTGGCCTACCGCATCGCCCGCCGCGACATGCACAACGCCGACGCCGCGCTGTCCACCGCACTGTCGAACATGCTGCGCGAACCCGGCCACGTGCGCCGCAACCTGGATGCCGGCTTCCGCTTCCTGGCGCTGTCCAACACGCTGCTGGGGCATCTGTCGGCGCTGGGTGCGCACCGCGACCAGGTGGACAGCTACGCAGGCGATCCACTGGCGCTGGCCGCGGGCGATCGCGTGCGCAAGGCACTTCAGCAGCTGGCGACGGCGCTGACCGCGCGGCAACCCGTCGCGGACGATGACAACGACGCCGACCGCGCGGTGGCTGCCGAGCTGGAGCAGATCGACGAGGCGATGCCGCCGAAACTGCAGTTGATCCGTACCCAGATGGCGCTGGTACTGCGCATGCTGCCGAAGGTGCGTGCCGCGGCCAATGAGGCGGTGACCAACCTGACCTGATCCCTCATCGCTGATCGGGCATCCCATCCACGCATGGCGTGGATCTGCTGCGCCGCGTGCAACGGCGCGTTGCACCGGGCGATGCAGTTCGATCACGCCGCCACGCGGATACTGGGCAGCTCCCGCCCCGGATCATCACCATGAAAATCGAACTCAGCGGCCGCACCGCGCTGGTCACCGCCTCCACCGCCGGCATCGGCCTGGCCATCGCCCAAGGCCTGGCCAGCGCTGGTGCGCGGGTCATTGTCAATGGCCGCAGCACCAGCAGCGTCGAGCGCGCCCGCCAGCATCTGCTCGCGGCCGTGCCGGGAGCCGACGTATTGGGTGTCGCCGCCGACCTCTCCGATGCGGCCGGTGTCGATACGCTGCTGGCTGGGCTGCCGAGGGTCGACATCCTGGTCAACAACGCTGGCATCTTCGGCCCAGAGGATTTCTTCCAGACCGATGACGCCACCTGGGAGCGCTACTGGCAGACCAACGTGATGTCCGGCGTACGCCTGTCGCGTGCGCTGCTGCCAGCGATGGTCGATGCCGGCTGGGGCCGCGTGCTGTTCATTTCGTCCGAATCGGCGCGCAACATCCCGGTCGACATGATCCATTACGGGGTCAGCAAGACCGCGCAGCTGTCACTGTCGCGCGGCTTGGCCAAGCGCGTGGCCGGCAGCGGCGTCACCGTCAACGCGGTGCTGCCTGGCCCGACCCTGTCCGATGGCTTCGCGGCGATGTTCGAGGATGAACGCCGGCGCAGCGGCAAGCCGCTGGAGCAGATCGGCCGCGAGTTCGTGATGGCACACCGGCCGTCCTCGGTGATCCAGCGCACTGCCACGGTCGAGGAAGTGGCCAACATGGTGGTGTACCTGGCGTCGCCGCAGGCTTCGGCCACGTCCGGTGCGGCACTGCGCGTGGATGGTGGCGTGGTCGACGATATCGTCTGAGTCCGACGGCAGGTGTGCGGACCAACGGTCCGCACCCACAGGTCCGCACCCACAGCGGATGGGCAGGAATGCTAGGCTGCGCCGGTCAAGGAGGTTCCATGTCCGGTCACAACCAGTTTGCCCTGCTCCGCCAGCGCCGTTTCCTGCCGTTCTTCGTGGTACAGGCGCTCGGTGCTTTCAACGACAACGTGTACCGGCAAGCGATCATCAGCATGTTGCTGTTCATGGCCGTGCCAGAGGAGGAACTCGGGCTGTACGCCACGTTGGCACCGGCCATCTTCATCCTGCCGTATTTCCTGTTCTCGGCACTGGCCGGGCAGATCGCCGACAAACTGGAAAAATCGCGGTTGATCGTGATCACCACCACCATGGAGATCGTGATCATGTCGCTGGCGGCGGCCGGCTTCCTCACCCAGAGCCTGCCGGTGTTGCTGGTCGCCCTGTTCTGCACCGGCATGCAATCGACCCTGTTCGGCCCGGTGAAGTATTCGGTGCTGCCGTCGGTGCTCAGGCCCGAGGAACTGACCGGCGGCAACGGCCTGGTCGAGATGGGGACCTCGATGTCGATCCTCTCCGGCATGATCGTCGGCGGCCTGGTGTTCACCGTGGCCGGGAGCCACGGCACGGTGGTGGCTGCGTGCGCGATCATCGCCCTGGCGATCTGCGGCAACATCGCCGCGCGCCTGATTCCCAGGGTCGATGCAGGCGACCCGACCCTGAAGATCAACTGGAACCCGTTGCCGGAATCGCTCGCGGTACTGCGCATGGCGCGCCAGCAGAAGGCCGTGCGCAACTCGATCCTGGGCGTGTCCTGGTTCTGGTTCGTTGGCACCGTGCTGACCTCGCAGCTACCGGCCTACGCGGTGACCAACCTGGGCGGCGAGCCGACCCTGTACATCTTCGCGCTGGCCCTGTTCTCGGTGGGCACCGGCGTCGGCTCGCTGCTGTGCGAGAAGCTGTCAGCCCGTACGGTGGAAATCGGCCTGGTACCGCTGGGGGCGTTCGGCATGACCGCGTTCCTGCTCGACCTGTACTTCGCCCGCAGCGGCGAAGCGACGGTGCACGGACTGACCATCGCGCCGTTCCTGCAGCAGCCCGGCAGCATCCGCATCGTCATCGACCTGGTCGGCATCGGCCTGTTCACCGGCATCTTCGTGGTGCCACTGTTCGCACTGATCCAGAGCCGCACGCCGAAGGCGCAGATGTCGCGCGTGTTCGCCGCACTGAACATCCAGAACTCGGGCTTCATCGTCGCTGCGGCGTTGCTGTCGCTGGCCGCGCACACGCTGCTGCACTGGACCATTCCGCAGCAGTTCCTGGCGCTGGCCATCGCCAACGCGCTGGTGGCGATCTACATCTTCACCATCGTCCCCGAATTCCTGATGCGCTTCCTCAGCTGGCTGATGGTGCGCACCCTGTACCGGCTGCGCCCGCACGGCATCGAGGCCAACGTGCCCGACGAAGGCGCCGCGCTGCTGGTCTGCAACCACGTCAGCTACATGGACGCGCTGATCCTGTCGGCGACCATTCCGCGCCCGGTGCGCTTCGTCATGTACTACAGGATCTTCAACATCCCGGTAATGCGCTGGATCTTCCGGACCGCCAAGGCAATCCCGATCGCCGGTGCGCGCGAAGACCCGGCACTGATGCAGCGGGCGTTCGACGAGATCGACGCTGCGCTGGCCGAAGGCGAACTGGTCTGCATCTTCCCCGAGGGTGCGCTGACCCGCGACGGGGAGATGGCGCCGTTCAAGTCCGGCGTCGAGAAGATCCTCGAGCGCCGGCCGGTGCCGGTGGTGCCGATGGCGCTGCGCGGCATGTGGTCGAGCATGTGGAGTCGCCGCGACAGCCGCCTCGGCCGCATGCGGGTGCCGCGCCGTTTCCGCGCTACCGTCGAGGTCGTGGCGGCACCGGCCGTCGATGGCCACGCCACCCGCGCCCCGGTGCTGGAGGCGCAGGTGCGGTCCCTGCGTGGCGATCACGCCTGATCGGCCCGGCGGCCGTCGGTAGCGCTTCCAGGCGATAGCCCCAATCCTCGGAATGACGGCCTCTGTCTCATGACATAGGCCCGTCAAATAGCGCCCAGTCAAGGGCCACACACACCACCATCTGACTGTAAACGCATACATGCAGCGCAGGTTGAGGTAGATTACGCACCCACAGGGGGGAGGTTCGGCCAATGCACCAAGGCCGGCCACCAAGGAATGGAGTCTTGCTTTGAATCAACCGCCACCGCTCAGCCGTCCCGTCTACATCCCCAACCATCTGGTCTGGGCGATCCTGACGACGCTGTTCTGCTGCCTGCCGTTGGGCGTGGTGTCGATCGTCTATGCCTCCCAGGTCGATGGCCGCCGCGCGGCCGGCGACCTGCCGGGGGCCTACAGCGCGTCGCGCAAGGCGGGCTGGTGGGCGGTGGCTTCGGCCGTGGCCCTGCCGGTCCTGTTGCTGTTGTGGTTCGGGCTGTTCGGCGGCTTGGCCGTACTGGGCGCTCTTTCCGACCAATGATTCACCACCACCACCCATCAAGGAGCTTGAACCCATGAATACCGCCACTCCGCAGGTCCCGAACAATCTGGTCTGGGCCATCCTGAGCACCCTGTTCTGCTGCCTGCCGGCCGGCATCGTGTCGATCGTCTACGCCGCCCAGGTCAACGGCAAGCTGGCCGCTGGCGACATCGCCGGTGCCCAGGAATCCTCGGCCAAGGCCAAGAAGTGGGCCATCTGGTCGGCCATTGCCGCCGTCGTGGTCGGCGTGCTGTACGGCATCCTGATCGTCGCTCTCGGCGGCATGGGTGCGATGAGCAACAGCGGCTACTGATCCGCGTGGACGGATCCGGCGCCTGCGCCGGATCCGTTGCTGCATGTCCGCCCTGCCCACCCGATCCCGACTGGCCCGCTGGGCACCACTGCTGGCCGCCACCGGCCTGGCCGCCGGTGCCGCGCTGGTGCTGCGCAACGTCAATCCGTATGTCGCCGGCAATCCCTTGCCGAGCTGCCCGCTGTACGCGCTGACCGGCCTGTACTGCCCGGGCTGTGGCAGCACCCGCTGCCTGTATTCGCTGGTCCATTTCGACCTGCCCGGCGCGATGGCGATGAACCCGCTGCTGGTCATCAGCCTGCCCTTCCTCCTGCTGATGCTGCTGAACGTCGCCGGCATCCGTCCGCGCCTGCTGGACCCGCTGATGCGGGTGCTGGCCAATCCCACGTTCTGGCTCTGGGTACTGCCCGGGTATGCGCTGCTGCGTAACCTGCCGTGGGCACCGTTCACGGCGCTGGCACCGGTCTAGGATTCCAGCCAACGGCGCAGCCCCTCGTGGCGGGCGGCGTTTGAAGGCAGAAGCCTTGGGGTCGGCCGGGCGGGATGGGTTTGCGGGGGACGCCGTGAATCCGTCCGTGGACGCTTGGCCGCGGCATCCATGCCGCGGACACCCCCGCAAACCCATCCCGCCCGGCCACGGACAGTTTCCGTGTGCGTCCACCACGGAAAAGAAAGAGAAGATCAAAAGCGGAAGCGGATCGCTTCGCTCTGCATCCACGCATGGCGTGGATCTACCGTGTCGACCAAGGTCGACACCCACCGGCAGTCGCAGTTGACCCACCGTCACCGGGAAACTGTCGGGGGTGGGGCGGTGTGGGGCCGCAGGACCGTTGGCGCCATGGATGGCGCCATCGAGCCTCCAGGGGTGAGGGCGCTTTGCTTGCGAAGCACTGCTTCGCAAGCGCCTGAACGCACAGCCGCCAGCGGCTGGGCCGGTTTGGGGGTTTACGGCGTGTCCTGCAGCCCCACACCTCCCCGCCCAACCGTCAGCAACCCAGAGCCGCTGTTGCTGTTGCCTCTGCAGGTGCAGGGCTGCAAGCCCTGCAAAACAACTACGTCACCCAGCCTGCAATCACCAGCAGGGCGAGGATCGCCAGCCACAGCAGCAGCATCCGCCACACCAGGCTCATCGCATCACGCAGGTCCGGCAGCCGCTGCCACACCGGCAACAGCCCCGCCTCGGTGTAATCGTGCGCGTCCTCGCGCAGCTCGGCGTTGACGCTGGCCCGCGCCACCGCGCCCAGGAACCCGATGGTGCCGACCAGGCGTTCGCCATGGGCCTGGCGCCAGGCCTTCCACGCCGTATCGAAGTTGCCGACCAGCGCCATCGAGAACGCCATCAGCTGCGCTACCGGCCACTCGATCCAGCCCAGCAGGCGCTGCGCCAGCGCCAGCGGCTCCACCGGCACGCGTGCACGCATCGGGCTTTCCGCCATCAACGCCAGCAAGCGGTAGCCCAGCGCACCGACCGGGCCCAGCAGCAGGAACCAGAACAGCACCGCGAACCAGCGACGCAGCGCATTGAGCACGGTCGCTTCGACCAGCGACGGCACGTCTTCGCGCAGGCTGCCACCGGCGGCCTGCAGGTTGCGCACGGCTGCCTGCCGCGTCGCGGCGTCGTCCGCATCAATGATGGCTTCGATATCGCGATCCAGGTCGCGCGGCCCCCAGCACCAGGCCAGCACGGCCACGCCCAGCAGCAGCGACGGCAGGCCGAACAGCACTCCGCGCAGCAGCCACGCCAGCAGCCCCATCAGCAGCAACGGCGGCAGCAGCGCCAGCGCCACTCCAGCCGGTCCCTGCCAGGCCTTGCCACCACGCGCGTCCAGCCAGCCCAGCCAGCGCCGGAAGCCGTCGAAACGGCGCATCGAGGCGGCAGCGGCCGGGGCAACGTGGCCCAGGGCCAGCGCCACCAGCACGGCGGCCAGAGTGGTGAACATGGCAGGTCTCCCTACGAAACAGAACGCTCGGCGCCGCTACCTTACCTGTCGCAGTGGTGCCCTCGCGGGTGAACCGGACTGTAACCCGGGCCGTGTTCAGGTGGCGGCAATACAGCTGCCACGATCGGCCCGGCCGAAACGCCGGCTCAGCCCCGCTGCTGGCGGTACCAGTGTTCGATCAGGCTCCGCGAAATCGAGATCGGTGGCGACAGGCGGATGCCCTGGCCGTCGTCCTCCACATCGCGCGCCAACGCGGCGCCGACCTCGTCGGCACTGAACCAGCGCGCGTCTTCCAGCTCGCCATCCACGGTCGGCAGGTCGTCATGCGCCTGTGCACGGAAGCCGACCATCAGCGCGCCGGGGAACGGCCACGGCTGCGAACCGAGGTACTGGCAGGCGGTCACCCGCACCTTGCTCTCCTCATGGACTTCGCGCACCACGGTCTGCTCGAAGGTCTCGCCAGGTTCGACGAAGCCGGCCAGCACCGAGTAACGGCGCGGGGCCCAGTTCGACTGTCGGCCCAGCAGCAGCCGGCCCTGGTTTTCCACGGCGACGATCACCGCCGGATCGACGCGCGGATAGTGTTCGGTGGAACACTGCGCGCAACGGCCGACGAAGCCGCCACGGGCAAACGCCACCGCGCCGCCGCATACGCCGCAGAAGCGGGTGCGCGAGTGCCAGTAGGACATGCCACGGGCATAGCTGAAAGCGGTGGCATCGGCCATCGGCCACAACAATGCAGCCTGGCGCAGATCGAGTCGGCGTGGCGCGCTCACGGTGACATGGGTGGCTTCGACCGAGAACCATGCCTGATCACCGCGAAGCCCCAGGAAAACTGCGGCGCCCGGGCCACCGCCGACGTCGGCGCCGGTCAGCGCCAGCGGCTGGTCGTCATCGCCGGTGAAGGCGCTGCCATCGTGATCGAGGACGAGGATGCGCGCGCCCGGCCACAGGCGCGCCAGTGCATCGGCATCTTCGCGCAGGGCATCGGCGCGCTCCAACGGTTCGCCAACGAAGGCAAAACCGGAAAGCGGCGAAGGAGTATTGGGCATCCGCCAAGCGTGCCGCCAATCGATGCAGGTGGCAAGCCGCAGGCTTTGCGGAAACCGTCTGTGGGTGTGGAGCTTGCTCCACACACCTTGTCGCGCGGGACACAGGCCCCGCGCCCTGCTTACATGCTGAAACTGCTGCCGCAGCCGCAGGTGGTCTTTGCGTTCGGGTTGCGGATCACGAACTGGGCACCCGTCAGGCTCTCGGTGTAATCCACCTCCGCGCCCATCAGGTACTGCAGGCTCAGCGGGTCGACCAGCAGGGTCACACCGCTGGTCTGTACCGCCAGGTCATCCTCGGCACGGTTCTCGTCGAACTCGAACCCGTACTGGAAGCCCGAACAGCCGCCTCCCTCGATGTACACACGCAGGGCCAGGTCGGGGTTGCCCTCTTCCTGGATCAGGGATTTGACCTTGGCGGCCGCCGACTCGGTGAAGTTCAGCGGGCGCTCCAGCGATTGGTAATCGGGCGCGGCAACCGAGGTGGCGCCGGGCAGGGAGACTAGCGTGCTCATGCTGCCAGCATGGGGGTGCCGACGACGGCTTTCAAGCCATCGCCTCGGCCAGCTTGCGACGCGCGGCGGTATCGCCCTTGCCATCATGGGCGTCTTCGCCTTCCGGCGCCGGCAAGGCTGCCATCGGGGCGCTGGCATGGATCAGGCGGCCGTTCAGCTGCGCGCCCGCGTTCATCTCCACCACCTGGTAATGGACGTTGCCATTGACCCGTGCGCTCGGGGTCAACTCGACCTTCTCGGTAGCGTGTACATCGCCGTCCAGGCGGCCACTGATGACCACCACCTGGGCCCGGATCTCACCTTCGATCACGCCGTGCTCGGCAACCGTCAGGGTCGCACCACTGGCGCCTTCGGCGGCGATCACCTTGCCGTGGATGCGGCCTTCCACATACAGGCCACCACTGAATTCCACATCACCGCGGATCACCACCTGGTTGCCGATCAGGGCATCCACCACCAGCTGGCCTTCACGGTTGGATTTGCTGCTTCCGAACATCTGCCTACTCCCCTTTGCTGGCCGGCGCACCGGCCTGTTTCCAGTCGAATACCTGGGTGGTACCCCCCGTACCACTCCCCAATGTCACCCGCACGCGTTGCGGGGTGAAGTCAGCCGGCAGCATCACGCTGCCGGTGAGCTGCTGGAAGTACCGGAACGAGTAGTCCTGTCCCGGCACCTTGCTGCGCTGGTGCAGATCATCCCAGCTGATCGTGGCCAGCTTGCCGTTCTTCACGCCTTCCACGGTGAAGCGCATCTGCCCCTGGCTGATGGCCCCGCGGTTGAGGTTCTGGGTCAGCACGGCGGTGTACTGCCAGGTGCCGGCCGCTTCCGGGCTGAACTCGATCGAATGGGTGTTCAGGCCCTTGCGCTGGCTGGTCGAGCCGACCAGCCGCTCATAGAAGGCAACATCGGCGCGCAGCCCGGCGATTTCCTCATCGCGCTCGGCCAACGAGGACTGCACCTCGGTATTTGCGGCACGGCTGATGCGGTCGGAGGCTTCCAGCGTGGCCTGCTTCTGGCGCAGCTCGGTCAGCTGCGCCTGCAGCGCCTCGGCACGCTTCTCGGCGGCCTGCAGGCGCTGGCCCTGGGCATCGCGCGGGGTGGCCATCCAGCAGCCGCCAAGCACCGCCAGCACCAGGCTGAGCAGCCAGATGCCGCCGATCACCAGCAGGCGGCGACGGTCGGCAGGCGGTTGCGGCGCGCCGGGCAGGCGGACCTGCACGCGCATGGGAGGACGGTTGGTCATGGGTGGTTTCCGGGGTATCGCAAGGGCGACACCGGTACGGCCCCTGTGGCAAACGACGGGCTAGTGTATGACAGGACGGGTGGGTTTCCTGCGCAGTGGCCGGCCACGGTCGGTGGCGTTCAGGCACGCCATCGTCGATAGTGTGGCCCCCTGCACAGTTCCGTCGCCGGAGCATCGCCATGACCGAAGCCCACCTGTTCGTGATCGGCATCCTGCTGGCCTGGCTGGCCGGTATCCGCGTCTACCTCACCGTGTTCGGTGTCGGCCTGGCCGGGCTGCTTGGCTGGGTCGATCTGCCCCCCGCCCTGCAGGCCACCGAATCATGGTGGGTGCTGGGCACCTCGGCGGCGCTGGCGGTGGCCGAGTTCTTCGCCGACAAGATCCCTGGCGTGGATTCGGTGTGGGACCTGGTGCAGACGCTCGCGCGCGTACCCGCCGGCGCATTCCTTGCGGCGGCCACGCTGTCGCCGGATGGCCAGCTGGGCACCGGTGCGCTCGCCGCCGGTGCCGGCGTCGCCCTGGCCAGCCATGGCCTGAAGGCCGGTACCCGCGCCCTGCTCAACACCTCGCCGGAACCGGCCAGCAACTGGGTCGCCTCTGCGGCCGAAGACACCGTCGTGATCGGTGGCCTGGCCCTCGCCCTGGCACACCCGTGGATCGCGCTGGTCGTGGTGCTGGCCTGCAGCCTGGCCGGTGCGCTGCTGGTGTGGCTGGTCTGGCGCGCCCTGTGGAAGGGCGTGCGCTGGCTGGCGCGCGGTGCATCGGCAGCACCGCCAGGGCACACCGGTACCGGCTGAGCGCCGGGCTTGTCGCATAATGGACGCGAACACCAGGAGCACCGATGGCCGCAAACGAATCCCCCGCGGGCGCCCGCCCGGGACGCGCTGAAACCCCTCCGGCCGACCATTGGCAACGCTGGGCCCCCGAGACGGCGTCTCCGGCCGTGGTCCCACCGATGGCGGCGAGCCCATCCCCTGTCGCGGCCGATGCGTCCACGCCGGCCAACAGCGCGCCGCCGCCGCTGCCCGGCCCGGTCGCACTGGCCGACGCCGACAACAACGATCTGGCCCCGTCGCCATCGGACTCGCCCTACCGCGTGCTGATCGTTGAAGACGATCGCGCGCAGGCCCTGTTCGCGCAGAGCGTGCTGCACGGCGCCGGCATGCAGGCGATCGTCCACAACGATGCCGATGCCGCGCTGCAGGCCATCAAGGAGCACCGCCCCGACCTGATCCTGATGGATCTTCACCTGCCCGGCCTGGACGGCATGCGCCTGACCGCGCTGATCCGCCAGCAGCCCGGCCTGCAGCTGCTTCCGATCGTGTTCCTCAGCGGTGATCCGGATCCGGAGCGCCAGTTCGAAGTCCTCGACAGCGGCGCGGACGACTACCTGAGCAAGCCGATCCGGCCCCGCCACCTGATCGCAGCGGTGGCCAACCGCATCCGCCGCGCACGAGCCCAGGCCGCGACCCTGCCCGGCGCCACCGGCGCACCGGCCACCAGCAATCCGGAAACCGGCCTGCCGACGCGCCACCACGTGCTGCAGCAGCTCAACACCGCACTCGCCCACCGCGATCAGGGCGGCGTGTTCTTCATCGAAGTGGCCAGCGCGCTGGGCCTGCGCGAACGCTATGGCTATGCCGCGTTTGAACGGCTGATGGTGCAGGCCGGGCAGCGCCTGGCCGAAGCCGGCCATCCGCACCTGCTGGCACGCCTGAACGACAACAGCTTCCTGCTGCTGGCCCGCAGCGCCGACGAGGACGCCCTTGACAGCATCGCTGCCAGCCTGCGCGAGCAGCTGTCGGCACGTGCCTTCGTGATCCGCGACGACGAATCCGTGCACCTGCGCGGCGTAGTCGGCTATGCACCGCTGTCACCAGGCTTCGACGATGCCAGCAGTGCGTTGGAAGCCGTCGAGCGCACCACCCTGCAGGCGCGCCTGCTCAGCGCCGGGGTGGCCGGCCATGTGCACCGCCAGGCAGTCACCGAACAGGAACACCTGGCGCTGCTGGAAGGACAGCTGGAACTGGCCTATCAGCCGATCGTCGCTGTTGCCGGCGGCAACACCGCGCAGTACCAGTTGCTGTTGCGCCTTCGCCAGGCCGACGGCACCGTGCTGGCGGCCGGGCAGGTAATCCCGGCCGCGGAAGCCGCAGGCCGCATCGCCGATCTCGATCAGCAGGTGATGGACCACGCGCTGGGGCTGCTGGACCTGTACCGCCACGCGACGCAGCCACTGAACCTGTTCGTCTCGCAGTCGCTGCGCACCCTGCAGCGCGACGCCTTCGCCGACTGGCTGCTGGAATCACTGCAGCAGCGCGACCTGCCGGGCAGTGCACTGGTGATCGACGTGCGCCTGCCGGACGCACTGATCCACACCGTGCCGCTGCAGCAGTTCTGCCAGCGCATGGCCAGTGCCGGGGTGCGCTTCTGCCTGAGCCAGTTCGAACCCAGCGGCGAGGCCGATGCCCTGCTGAACCAGCTGCCGCTGTCGTTCGTGCGCATGGCTGCGCGCTTTTCCAGCAGCCATGCCAATCCGGCCACGCGCGAGGAGCTGCGCAAGGCGATCGATCAGGCCCATGCCGCCGGGCTGCAGATCATCGGCCAGCAGATCGAGGATCCGCAGGCTGCGGCGGCGATGTGGGTCGGCGGCGTCGACTACATCCAGGGCAACATGGTGCAGTCGGCCGGCAGCGACCTGAACTTCGACTTCCACAACGCGGTGCTCTGACGTGCCGCTGTGGGGCGTGCTGCTGGTTGCCCTCGCCGCGGCCACCATCGCGCTGATGGCGCTGGGCCTGCGGCTTCGTGCGCGCGACCGTGCGCTGGCGCAGCTGCAGCGCACGCACGGCGCGCTGGCCGCTGAACGGGACCAGCTACGCCATACCACTGAACGCCAGGGCCAGCTGGAACAACAGCTGCTGCAGGCCAAGCAGGCCGCCGAGGCGGCCGTGCTTGCCAAGGGCGAGTTTCTGGCCACGATGAGCCACGAGATCCGCACCCCGCTCAATGGCATTCTGCCGATGCTGGAGCTGATCGCACGCGGGCCACTGGGCGAGGACCAGCGGCAGATGCTGGCCACCGCCTCGGCCAGCTCGCAGCAGCTGCTGCGCATCGTCGACGACATCCTCGACTACTCCCGGCTGGAAGCACAGGCGCTGGAGCTGGAAATCACCAGCTTCAACCTGCGCGATCTGCTCGACGGCGTGGTGCAGCTGATGCAGCGCGCCGCCGACGCCAAGGGCCTGGCACTGGGCCTGCAGCTGGATCCATCGGTGCGCCTGCCGGTGCGCGGCGACCCGGTGCGCCTGCGCCAGGTGCTGAGCAACCTGCTGGCCAATGCGATCAAGTTCACCGCCCGCGGCCAGGTGCAGCTGCGTGTGCTGCGCCTGGGCGAAGGTGCCGCGCAGCACCAGCTGCGCTTCGAGATCATCGATACCGGCATCGGCATCGACGACGCGCTGCAGGCACGCCTGTTCCAGTCTTTCAGCCAGGCCGACGCATCCACCACGCGCATCTACGGCGGCACCGGCCTGGGCCTGGCCATCTGCAAGCGCATCATCGACCTGATGCATGGGCGTATTGGTGTGCAGTCCACGCCCGGCCAGGGTGCTACGTTCTGGTTCGAGATCCCGCTGCTGAAGGTTCCTGGCGACCTGCCGGCGATGACGCGCGCGCCGGCACCGCTGCTGCTGTTCAGTGCCGATGCAACGCTGCAGGCACGCATCGAGCGCATCGCTGCCCACCATGGACTGCAGGTGGAGGTGCTGGCGCAACTGGACAGCGTGGTCGAGCGCCTGCGCGCTCCCGCGCGGCCCGGAAAACCGGCACCCGCCTGGCTGCTGGTCGATGCGCGCGCACGCCGCAACGGCGAGGCCACGCTGCAGCTCGCACTGGGGGAACGCGACGACGACGATGCACTGCAGGTACTGTGGCTGCAGGAGGATGCGATTGCGCAACGCCCCCGCCAGCGCCAGCTGCCCTCCCACTTCGACGACGCCGCCCTGCATGCACTGCTGGCGGCACCGGTCGCCTCTGCCCGCCCCGCTGCGCTGCTGGCCAGCGCGGAACACGAGCAACCGGCTGCCACGCTGCCGCCGCTGCATCTGCGCGTACTGGTGGTGGAGGACAATACGGTGAACCGGATGGTGGCCGAGCAGCTGCTGCGGGTGTTCCAGTGCGAGGTGCGCAACGCCGCCGATGGCGAACAGGCCCTGGCCGCCCTTCGCGAAGGCGGGCTGGACATCGTGCTGATGGATTGCCAGATGCCGGTGCTGGACGGCTACGCCGCCACGCACCGCTGGCGCGCCGAAGAAGCGGAAACCGGGCGTGCGCGACTGCCGATCATCGCGATGACCGCCAATGCGATGGCCGGCGACCGCGAGCGCTGCCTGCAGGCCGGCATGGACGATTACCTGTCCAAGCCGATCGCGCGCGCAACGCTGCATGCGCTGCTGCAGCGCTGGGGTGGCGGTAAAGCCGCAGCACCTGCACGGCCTTCTGTGGAGCCGGGTGATGCTCGCCTGACGGCCAATTGCAGTCGCACGCCATCAGCCGAGCATGGCGCGGCTCTACAGAATCCGGAAAAGCAGGTGGCGCCAGCACCACAACCGGTGCTCGACCGCGATGTGCTGGATGAACTGCACGCGGTGATCGGCGATGCTGCCACCCAGATCGTCACGGCATTTCTTGAAGATGCGCCGGCGATGGTGCAGCAGTTGCAGCTGGCCGCGCGGAACAGCGATGAACCGCGCATGCAGGCCGTCGCGCACAGCCTGAAATCATCAAGCGCGAACGTGGGGGCGTTGTCGCTGTCGGCGATCGCGCAGCGGATCGAGCACGAGACCCGTAGTGGCAGCCTGCAGCGCCCCGCAGTGGCGGTGGCGCTGCTGGTTGCGGAATTCGCCCGGGCGCGCGTTGCACTGACGGGCTACCTGGCACAGCATCGCGCCGGCCAGGACCGCTGATTCACTCTTCCAGCTTGCTCAGCAGGTACTTCGGCTCGCCGATACG
The DNA here is from genome assembly GCF_051853085.1 of Stenotrophomonas sp. T8. Classification (NCBI taxonomy): domain Bacteria; kingdom Pseudomonadati; phylum Pseudomonadota; class Gammaproteobacteria; order Lysobacterales; family Lysobacteraceae; genus Stenotrophomonas; species Stenotrophomonas sp. T8. Next base: position 3,718,869 of record NZ_CP195329.1, read on the forward strand.
CTCGATCAGGTCGAGCTGGGTTTCCAGCCAGTCGATGTGTTCTTCCTCCGAGTCGAGGATCTTCACGAACAGCTGGCGGCTGACATAGTCGCCAACCGAATCGGAATAGGCCACCGCCTCGCGCAGGGTGACCACGCCATCGCGTTCCAGCGACAGGTCGCACTGCAGGATTTCGGTGGGGTTCTCGCCGATGCGCAGCTTGCCCAGCGCCTGGAAGTTCGGCAGGCCTTCGAGGAACAGGATGCGGTCGGCGAGCATGTCGGCATGCTTCATCTCGTCGATCGATTCCTTGTACTCGTGTTCGGCCAGTTCCTTGATGCCCCAGTTCTTCAGCATCTTGGCGTGCAGGAAGTACTGGTTGATCGCGGTCAGCTCGTTGTAGAGGACCTTGTTGAGGAATTCGATGACCTTGGTGTCGCCCTTCATGGGGATGCTCCTGCACGCTGAAAACGCAGGCACTGTAACGCCTTGCGTGCGGTGGTGAAGGAACGCGAATCGTGCGCATTGGCCTGCGCGGTTGCAGGTGAAGGACGCGAAAGCGCGGCGTCAACAGGCCGCGAGGAAACGATCAGGCGACCTGGGCGAGGCCCAATACCGGCAGCGGCAGATCGTGCGTCGCGCGTGCCTTGGCCAGCAGGTCGCCGGCCATGTCCAGGCACGAACCGCAGGTGGCACCGCAACCGGTACGCATGGTCAGTTCCGCCACCGTGCTGACGCCATGGCTGGCGGCTTCGCGGATCTGGTGGTCGGTGACTCCGTTGCAGATGCAGACGTACACAGGCGGGGACCGGGCTGACAGGCCAGAAGCGGCCTGTTGCGTATTCCAATGGAAACGAGAATGGTTGTCAATCAGAGACCTGAACCATTCTCGATACCGTTCAGAGTCGGATTGACCGGCCCGGCGGGCAGCCAGGTCCTGCTGGAAACAGCCGGGGGGGACGCGTTGTGACGAATCGGCCCACAGCCTGCGTGGCCTCCCATTCAAACCGCCCCGGACTCCCCCTTGGCCTTGCGCGGCCAGTAGCCGCCGCGCTTGGGCGTGCGCTTCCGGGGCCTGTCGTGGCCGGCTGCGTGGCCCGGCATCCAGGCCTCGGCGGCACTCTTGGGCATGGCGCTGACGCCCTGCCCGGCCACCCCACGCGCCAACGGCGCCAGGTGTCGCAGCGCGCGCGCATAGACGCCACGCTTGAACATCACCACGTGCTCCACCGGGTACCAGAAGTCCACCCACCGCCAGTGGTCGAACTCGGGCGAGTCGGTATGGTCCAGCTGCACATGCGATTCATCGCCGGTCAGGCGCAGCAGGAACCAGACCTGCTTCTGCCCGATGCAGACCTGCCGCTCATTGCGGCGGATGGCCCGTGCCGGCAGCTTGTAGCGCAGCCAGCCGGGCGTCGCCCCGAGCACTTCCACGTGCTCAGGCAGCAGGCCGGTCTCTTCCTGCAGTTCACGATACATGGCCTCGACAGGCGTCTCGTCGGTGTTCATGCCACCCTGCGGGAACTGCCAGCCGTCCCGGCGCACGCGTCGTGCCCAGAACACCTGGCCGTCCTGCCGCATCAGCACGATGCCGACGTTCGGTCGATAGCCGTCCGGATCGATCACGATGCGGACTCCTAAGAAAATCTACTGGTCGGGACTATCCCATGCCCTCTGTCGGCCCACAAGCGCGGCACAAAAGTGTTGACAGGGCCGATACACATCCGCAGAATAGCGGGCTCACCAAGGCTATGTAGCTCAGCCGGTTAGAGCACAGCACTCATAATGCTGGGGTCGGTGGTTCGAGTCCACCCATAGCCACCACGCTGAAAATCAAGTTGTTTTTCAGTGTGAAAAGTGAGAAAATAGTTGCACGTTTTGCCCCGTCGCCAAGCGGTAAGGCACCTGACTCTGACTCAGGCATTCGGTGGTTCGAATCCATCCGGGGCAGCCAAATTAAAAGCAAAAGGCCAGATCGAAAGATCTGGCCTTTTGCTTTTGATTTGGTCGCGCATTCCACCTTATCCCCGCGCCTGTCGGCGCGCCCCCCCCCCCTTGAACAACAAGGGGGCTCTTCTCCAGAGAGAGGCCCGGGGTCGGATCCTTTTCCCAAGGAAAGGGCTCTGACCCCACCCCTTCCGAGATGCGAAACCATGGGTAGTGCCGGCCGCTGGCCGGCAACCCGGAAATGCATCCCCCCCGAAACGACAAAAGCCCGGCCGAAGCCGGGCTTTTGCTTTCCCATCCAGCGGGCTCCTGAAGGAGCCCAACCAGGCGCGGTAGATCAGCGCTTGGAGAACTGGGTGGCGCGGCGGGCCTTGTGCAGACCAACCTTCTTACGCTCGACTTCACGGGCGTCACGGGTCATGAAGCCAGCCTTGCGCAGCTCGGACTTCAGGGTTTCGTCGTACTCGACCAGAGCACGGGCGATGCCCAGACGGATCGCACCGGCCTGGCCGGTGGTGCCGCCGCCAGCGGCGGTGACCAGGATGTCAAAGCTTTCGGTGTTCTTGGTCAGCTCGAGCGGCTGGCGCACGATCATGCGCGCGGTCTCACGACCAAAGAACTCGTCCAGCGGACGACCGTTGACGGTGATGTTGCCCGAACCCTTGCGCAGGAACACGCGAGCGGTGGAGGACTTGCGGCGGCCAGTGCCGTAGTTTTGAGTGATAGCCATGATTAGATATCCAGAACCTGCGGCTGCTGTGCGGCGTGCGGATGCTCAGTGCCGGCGTAGACCTTGAGCTTGCGGTACATCTGGCGACCCAGCGGGCCCTTCGGCAGCATGCCCTTGACGGCGATCTCGATCACGCGCTCCGGGTGGCGCTCCAGCGCCTGGGCCAGGGACTCGGTCTTCAGGTTGCCGATGTAACCGGTGAAACGGTGATACATCTTGTCCTGCAGCTTCTTGCCGGTGACGGCAATCTTTTCTGCATTGATGACGACCAGGTAGTCGCCGGTATCAACGTGCGGGGTGTAGACCGGCTTGTGCTTGCCACGCAGACGGCGGGCCAGCTCGGTGGCGAGACGGCCCAGGGTCTTGCCCTCGGCGTCGACGAGGTACCAGTCGCGCTGGACGGTCTCGTTCTTGGCAGTGAAAGTGCTCATGAAGAACTCTATGTTAGGTCGGGCTCATTGCGGCGAACGGCTCGCCGGAACTCTGCCACGCGTTGTGAAAGGTGAAGCGTAAGAGGCGGGATTGTACGCAGGTCAAGCCCCCGGTGCAAGCCGGCCATGTCCCGGGTTGGCAGGGGGCCGGAGCCGGGGGAGAATCGAGGGGTCTTCCGTCCCACCGCGTACCGCCATGACCGTGCTCCGCCAGACCACACCGCTGGACCACCTGCTGACCGAAGCGCAGCGCGCCTTGGACACGGTGTTCGGCAACCCGCCGGCGGCCCGCCCCTACCCGGCCGCGGACACCAGCGAGCCGGGCATGGACAACGCTGAACGCCGCCACGCGGCCGGGCTGATGCGGATCAACCACGTCGGCGAAGTCTGCGCACAGGGCCTGTATTTCGGCCAGGCCGCCGTGGCCCGCGACCCTGCCACGCGTGAACACCTGCTGGAAGCGGCCCAGGAAGAGACCGACCACCTGGCGTGGTGCGCCACCCGGCTGGGCGAGCTGGGCAGCCGCCCGAGCCTGTTCAACCCGTTGTGGTACGCCGGCAGCTACACCATCGGCACCCTGGCCGGGCTGCGCGGCGACGGCTGGAACCTCGGTTTCGTGGTCGAAACCGAGCGCCAGGTGGAAGCCCATCTGGACGAGCACCTGGTCGACCTGCCGGCCGGCGACCTGCGCAGCCGTGCGGTCATCGAGGTGATGAAGGAAGACGAAGCCCGCCATGCGGAGCACGCCGAGCAGGCCGGCGCACGCCGCCTGCCGTTCCCGATCCCGGGCGTGATGGCGCTGGCCTCCAGGGTGATGAAGACCATCGCCTACCGCATTTGAAGGGTCGCCCGCACCAACGGTGCGGGCCTACCAGGAGGTGCGGGGGGCGACGGTGGGGCCCGACCGTTGGTCGGGCCATCCATCAGTTGGGCGACACCAGCTTCAAGCCGATCACGCCGGCCACGATCAGGCCCACGCAGGCCAGGCGGGCCGGCGACGCACTGTCATTGAACAGGTAGATGCCGAGCACAGCCACGCCCATGGCACCGATGCCGGTCCAGATCGCATAGGCGGTGCCGACCGGGATGCTCTTCATCGCCTGGCTCATCAGGTACAGGCTGATCAGGGCCGATACCACCGTGGCAACGGTGGGCAGGGGTTTGCTGAAGCCTTCGGAGTACTTCATTCCGAGGGCGAAACCGATCTCGAACAGGCCGGCCAGCAGCAGGTAGATCCAGGGCATGGGTGGGGGCTCCTTACCTTTCTTGAGAAAAACGAAACGGCCCGGTGTTTTCACACCGGGCCGTGGGTCGGTACATCACCGTGGAACTGTAACGTGTGTGGGGCACTGGTTCCACGGGGCGGGTCGTCCCGCCTGGGTGGCGATGCCTGCGGGCATCGCACATGGGACTTACTCGGACAGGTTCCGGCCGTGGAACAGCTCTTCGATCTCGCGCTTGAGCAGCGCTTCGATCTTCATGCGTTCCTTGAACGAGAGGTTCTTGGCCTTTTCCTCGAACAGGTACTGGTCCAGGTCGAAGTCCTTCAGGTGCATCTTCGTGTGGAAGATGTTCTCCTGGTAGACGTTGACGTCGAACATCTCGTAACGCGACTTGATGTTCTTGGCCAGGAAGTTCTGGATCGAGTTGATCTTGTGGTCGATGAAGTGCTTCTTGCCCTTCACATCGCGGGTGAAGCCACGGACGCGGTAGTCCATGATCACGATGTCCGACTCGAGGCTCTCGATCAGGTAGTTCAGGGCCTTCAGCGGGGAAATGACGCCACAGGTGGCCACGTCGATGTCCGCGCGGAACGTGGCGATACCTTCCTGCGGATGGGTTTCCGGGTAGGTATGGACCGTGATGTGGCTCTTGTCCATGTGCGCGACCACGGCGTCGGAGATCAGCTCCTTGCCGGCCAGCTTCTTGTCGATCACCGGTTCTTCGGAGATCAGGATGGTCACCGAGGCACCCTGCGGATCGTAGTCCTGGCGGGCCACGTTCAGGATGTTGGCGCCGATGATCTCGGCGACATCGGTCAAGATCTGAGTCAGCCTGTCGGCGTTGTACTCTTCATCGATGTATTCAATGTAACGCTGACGCTCCTCTTCGGTGCGCGCGTAACACACGTCATAGATGTTGAAGCTCAGCGCCTTGGTGAGGTTGTTGAAACCCTGCAGCCTCAGGCGAGGCAACGGCTTGACCACGGCGGTCGATTCCTGTGTAAGAAGGGAAAGGGGGAATTATGGGGCAAACTGCCCCCGGGGGGAACGTGAAGACGCAAGAGTTCTGGCACACTGTTTGCCCTTAACAATTGCGCTGGTTAAGCTCCGCTATCGACCCCGTGAATCCGTTCATGCGCAGAGGGAGCGCTCCTATCGTGTCAACCGTGCGCCTAGCTAGCAGTCCACTGGCCCTGGATATCGCCACAATCGATCGTTTCCTGGCGCACAGCCACAGGCGGCGATATCCCACCCGTACCGACGTCTTCCGGCCCGGAGACCCGGCGGGAACCCTGTATTACGTCATCAGCGGCTCGGTTTCGATCATGGCCGAGGAAGATGACGATCGCGAGCTTGTGCTGGGCTACTTCGGTGCCGGCGAGTTCGTCGGCGAGATGGGCCTGTTCGTCGAATCGGACCGCCGCGAGGTGATCCTGCGGACCCGTACCGCCTGCGAGCTGGCTGAAATCAGCTACGAGCGCCTGCATCAGCTGTTCCTCGGCCCGCTGTCGGCCGATGCCCCGCGCCTGCTGTATGCGCTGGGCCAGCAGATTTCCAAGCGCCTGCTCGACACCAGCCGCAAGGCCAGCCGCCTGGCATTCCTGGACGTTACCGACCGGATCGTGCGCACCCTGCACGACCTGGCGCAGGAACCGGAGGCGATGAGCCACCCGCAGGGCAGCCAGCTGCGCGTCTCGCGACAGGAACTGGCGCGACTGGTCGGCTGCTCGCGCGAAATGGCCGGCCGCGTGTTGAAGAAGCTGCAGACCGACGGCCTGCTGCATGCCCGCGGCAAGACCGTGGTGCTGTACGGCACCCGTTGATTGCAAGGCAACCCAACGCTGCCGGAGCCATCCTGTAGAGCCGAGCCGACGCTCGGCTGCGGTACGTCAAAGGCAGCCGCGCAAGGGCTCGGCTCTACACGGCCCCTGCGCGGCCCGCTGAGCTAGGCTCGGTACATGGAGCTGAGCAGCGAATTCTGGTGGTTCATTCTCATCGGCCTCGGCGCACAGCTGGTGGACGGTGCATTGGGCATGGCCTTCGGCCTGGTGTCCTCGTCGGTGATGCTCAGCATGGGCCTGCCCCCGGCACAGGTCAGCGCCAGCATCCACACCGCTGAAGTGTTCACCACTGGCGCCTCGGGGGTGTCGCACCTCGCAGCCGGAAATGTCGATAAACGCCTGTTCGTGCGCCTGGCCCTGCCCGGCGCAGTGGGCGGTGCCGTGGGCGCGTACGTGCTCACGCAGCTCCCGGGCGAGATCATCCGGCCACTGATCTACCTGTACCTGCTGGTGCTGGCGATCATCATCCTGGCCCGCGCCGCTGGGCGCTTTATGCCCAAGGGCGAGATCCGGCGGGTGCCGGTGCTGGGCTTCTTCGCCGGCCTGCTCGACGCCAGCGGCGGCGGTGGCTGGGGGCCGATCGCGACGTCCACCCTGCTCGCCCGCGGCGGCCAGGCGCGCACCACCATCGGAACAGTCAACGCAGCCGAGTTCGTGGTCACGTTGACGGTGTCAGCGACCTTCCTGTTGTCGATGGGCGTGCAGCATCTGCAGATCGTCGCCGGCCTGCTGATCGGCGGCATGATGGCCGCGCCGGTGGCGGCGATCCTGGTCAAGCGGGTGAAGGAGCGCTGGGTGCTGGTGGCCGTCGGCGTGCTGGTGCTGGGCATCAGCCTGTTCCAGATCGGGCATGCGGTGTACGGGCACCTCTACCGCTGAAGCATCCCCTGTAGAGCCGAGCCATGCTCGGCTGAGGACGCACGGATCCCGCAACGAAGAGCAGCCGAGCATGGCTCGGCTCTACAACAGGCGCGGGTCAGGCCTTGTCGCCGCCGCGATCCACGCATCCCCAGTTGAGGATGCGGGTGCCGGCCGGCAGCACGCGGCGGAAAAACGCCACCCGCCCCGGCTTCGGGTTCACCACCACCGGCGCCTTGGCCGCCAGCAGCAGCGGCAGGTCGGCGGTGCTGTCGGAGTAGGCGATATCGATGTCGCCATAGCCGCGTTCGCGCAGCATGCGCATCTTCTCTTCGTTGTGGCAGTGCCGGGTCGGGCCAACACCGCCCAGCCGCGGGCCGACCTCGGTACCGATCACCGGTACGTCCTGATGGGCGACGAAGGCCAGGATCGCGCGGGCCAGCTCCGGCGGCGCGCCGGTGGCAACCACCACGCGATCGCCCTTGGCGCGGTGCGCGGCGAACACCTCCAGCGCCTGCGGCAGCAGCTTGGCGCGCATCTGCGCCTGGTTGCGCAGCACGTAGGCGTCGATCACCTTGTTGAAATCGCGCGCACGGTGCAGGCCGAAGCTGCCGATCCACACATAGACCGAGATGCCCGCGCGACGGGTCGGCAGCATCGCCACCATCGGCCCGGCAATCGGCGTGACCAGCAGCGCCGCCAGCATGCGCAACGGGTTGCGCTTGATCAGCGAGGCGAACAGGTGGGTACCCGAATCGCCGTCGTAGAGGGTGTGGTCGAAGTCGAAGACCACCAGCGGCGCATCCTCGCGCGGCGTCGGATAGTGCGTTGTCATGTTGCGAAGAATAGCTGACGCAGGCCCTCGCCCGGCTCTTCCACGCGCATGAAGGCCTCGCCGACCAGGAAGGCATGGATGCCTGCATCGCGCATCAGCGCCACGTCCTGCGGGCCGAGGATGCCGCTCTCGGTGACCAGCAGGCGGTCACGCGGCACCGCCTGCTGCATGTCCAGCGTGGTCTGCAGCGACACCTCGAAGGTGCGCAGGTTGCGGTTGTTGATGCCGATCATCGGCGCCGGCACCTGCAGCGCGCGCTCCAGCTCGTCGATGTCGTGCACTTCCACCAGCACGTCCATGCCCAGCGACAGCGCCAGTTCGGACAGCGTGGCCAGCTGGGTGTCGTCCAGCGCGGCGACGATCAGCAGGATGCAGTCGGCGCCCAGCACGCGCGCCTCGTACACCTGGTAGGCGTCGATCACGAAGTCCTTGCGCAGCACCGGCAGCGTGCAGGCTTCACGGGCCTGCTGCAGGTAGGTATCGGCGCCCTGGAAGAAGTCCACGTCGGTCAGCACCGACAGGCAGCTGGCACCACCGAACTCGTAGCTGACCGCGATATCGGCCGGCCGGAAATCGGGGCGGATGACGCCCTTGGACGGGCTGGCCTTCTTCACCTCGGCAATCACCGCCGGGTCGCCGTTGGCCACGGCCGCCTGCAACGCGCGTACGAAGCCACGTACCGGCGGGGCGCTGGCCACGGCGGCCTGCAGCTCCTCGAGCGGGCGCTGGGCGCGGCGCTGGGCCACTTCTTCGGCCTTGCGGGCCAGGATCGTCTGCAGAATGTCGCTCATCGTCTTCGATTCGGTGCGGGGGCGCTGAGGACGGCCATTATCGGCCATCGACGGGGTCAGGCTGAACCGCGCGCTCAGGCAACCAGCGCGCGGGTGGTCTCCACATACTGCTGCAGGCGCTGGCGGGCGCTGCCATTGGCGATGGCGGCACGGGCACGGGCCAGGCCATCACCGATGTCGCTGGCCACGCCGGCCACGTACAGCGCGGCGCCGGCATTGAGCGCGACGATGTCCAGCGCCGGGCCGGGCTCGTTGTCCAGCACCGCGCGCAGCATCTGGATGGACTGCTCCGGGCTGTCCACGCGCAGGTTGCGGCTGGCCGACATGGCGATGCCGAAGTCCTCCGGGTGGATCTCGTACTCGCGCACCTTGCCGTCGCGCAGCTCGCCCACCAGGGTGCCGGCGCCGAGCGAGATCTCATCCATGTTGTCGCGGCCCCAGACCACCATGGCGCGCTCGGTGCCCAGCTCGCGCAGCACGCGCGCCTGGATACCCACCAGATCAGGATGGAACACGCCCATCAGCACCGACGGCGCGCTGGCGGGGTTGGTCAGCGGACCAAGGATGTTGAAGATGGTGCGCACGCCCATCTCGCGGCGGACCGGCGCGACGACCTTCATCGACGGATGATGGATCGGCGCGAACATGAAGCCGATGCCGGTCTGCTCGATGGCAGCGGCCACCTGCGCTGGCTGCAGCTCGATGGCCGCGCCCAGCGCCTCGACCGCATCGGCGCTGCCGGACTTGGACGACACGCTGCGGTTGCCGTGCTTGGCCACGCGCGCACCGGCCGCAGCCGCAACGAACATCGCGCAGGTGGAGATGTTGAAGGTGTGCGAGCCATCGCCACCGGTGCCGACGATGTCGACCAGGTGGGTGCTGTCGGCCACCGGCACCGCCAGCGCGAATTCGCGCATGACCGTGGCGGCGGCGGCGATCTCGTCGATGGTCTCCTTCTTCACCCGCAGGCCGGTGAGGATGGCGGCGGTCATCATCGGCGACACGTCGCCGCGCATGATCTGCCGCATCAGGTCGACCATCTCGTCGAAGAAGATCTCGCGGTGCTCGATGGTGCGTTGCAGGGCTTCCTGGGGGGAGAAGCTCATGGGAATGCTCCTTGGATCAGGCCGCCGGGCGCTGCAGGAAATTGCGCAGCAGGGCGTGACCGTGTTCGGTGAGGATGGATTCGGGGTGGAACTGCACGCCTTCCACCGGGAACTGGCGGTGGCGCAGGCCCATGATCTCTTCGATCGAGCCGTCCTCGTTCTCGGTCCAGGCGGTCACTTCCAGGCAGTCCGGCAGACTGTTCTTGTCCACCACCAGCGAGTGGTAGCGGGTGGCCTGGTAGCGGTCCGGCAGGCCGGCGAACACGCCCTTGCCTTCGTGGCGGATCGGCGAGGTCTTGCCGTGCATGATGTTGCCGGCGCGGATCACGGTGCCGCCGTAGACCTGGCCGATGCCCTGGTGGCCCAGGCACACGCCGAGGATCGGCGTGGTCGGGCCCAGCCGCTGGATCAGCTCCAGCGACACGCCCGCTTCGTTGGGCGTGCACGGGCCGGGCGAGATGACGATGCGCTCGGGCTTCTGCGCGACGATCTCGTCCACGCTCATTGCATCGTTGCGCACCACCTTCACTTCAGCGCCCAGCGTCTGCAGGTACTGCACGAGGTTGTAGGTGAAGCTGTCGTAGTTGTCGATCATCCACAACATGGTCAGGTTCCGTCGCTTATCAGGAAAATGGCGTACACGTTTTCGGTGTAGGTGATGGGGCCGGCTTCGACCGACTCGGGCAGGCGGGAGCCCGTGGTCTCGATGCTGTTCATCGGTGCCTCGGGCGCGGGCGGCGAAGGCGGCGTCACCAGATCCCCACTGCTCGGCCAACTGCCGGCCTGGATGCCATAGGCAAAGTTCGGCGCTACGTCGGAAATGCTGTACAGGCCGCGCAGCCGGGTGCCGTAGGCCTTGGCCAGGCCCTGCGCGGACTCGCGGGTCCGGGCCGCCGCCTCACCCTTGAGTTCGCGGCGCAGCGCCACTTCACCCGAATAGGTTGGCGCCAGGCTGCTCACCTGTACGTTCTCGTCGGCCTTCAACGCACCCAGCACATCCTGCATCGCCTTCACGCTGGCGAAGCTCGCACGCAGCTGGCGCGATACGCGGGTACCGATGAAGACCTGCCGGTTCTGCTCATAGCGCGTCGCCGGGCCGATCCGCAGGTTGTCCGCACGCACGCTGCCGTCCACCGCCTTGTGCTGCTTGAACAGCGCCAGCGCGCGCGCCACGTTGTCCTGCACGCGGCGGCGCGCGGCGTCGGCGTCCATGTCGGTCTCTTCGATGTTCAACTGCAGGCCGAACCGGTCCGGCATCACCACCCGACGCGCCTCGCCCTTCACCAGCAGGTGCGGCTGCGACGGAATGGTATTGGCCTGCGCCCACGCAGACGGGGCCATCGTGGCCAGCAGCGACGACCACAGCAATGCGCTCAGCAGCTTCATGCGGTACTCCTTGTCTTCAACGGGAACAGCGGAAGATGCCGCGGCGCAGGCCACGGCACGGGGAGCGTCACAGGCCCTTGGCGGCCTGGGCGACGGCGCGGAACAGCGCACGGCCCTTGTTCATCGTCTCGTCCCATTCCTTGTCCGGGTCCGAGTCGTAGACGATGCCGGCGCCGGCCTGCACGTACAGGCGGCCATCCTTGATGACCGCAGTGCGGATCGCGATCGCGGTATCGGCATCGCCGTGCCAGCCGATGTAGCCGATGCTGCCGGCGTAGACGTTGCGCTTGATCGGCTCCAGTTCGCGGATCACTTCCAGCGCGCGGATCTTTGGCGCACCGCTGACCGTGCCGGCCGGGAAGGTGGCGCGCAGCACGTCGGCGTAGCTCAGGCCCGGCTGCAGTTGGCCGGTCACTTCGCTGACGATGTGCATGACATGGCTGTAGCGTTCGATCACGAACTGCTCGCCCACTTCCACGGTACCGGCCCTGGAGACGCGCCCGGCATCGTTGCGGCCGAGGTCGATCAGCATCAGGTGCTCGGCGCGTTCCTTGGGGTCGGCCAGCAGCTCGGCTTCCAGTGCCAGGTCCAGCTCGGGCGTGGCACCACGCGGGCGGGTGCCGGCGATCGGGCGCACGGTGACTTCGCCATCCTGAAGGCGTACCAGGATCTCCGGCGAGGAACCGACCACCTGCAGGTCGCCGACATCGAGGAAATACATGTACGGCGAGGGATTCAACGCGCGCAGCGCGCGGTACACATCCACCGGGCGCGCCTTGAACGGCACGCTCAGGCGCTGGCTGAGCACTACCTGGAAGATGTCACCGGCGCGGATGTATTCCTTGCTGCGCTGGACCGCATCGACGAAGCCTTCGCGGGTGAAGCCGGAGACGAAATCCGATTCGTCCAGCACGTCGCTGTTGAGCGGTGCCGGATAGCCGGCGCCCGGTGCACGCAGCTTCGCAGTCAGTGCGTCCAGGCGCGCCTGCGCCTGTTCGAAGGCACCGTCGACACGCGGGTCGGCGTGCACGATCAGGTACAGCCGGCCCTTGAGATTGTCGAATACCGCCAGCTCGTTGGAGTCCAGCAGCAGGATGTCCGGCGTGCCCAGCTCATCACGGCCGGCCGGCGGGGCCAGGCGCGGCTCGATGTAGCCGATGCACTCGAAGCCAAACCAGCCGACCAGGCCGCCGGTGAAGCCCGGCAGGCCTTCCAGCTTGGGCACCGAGTGGGCGCTGCGCAGCGCCTCGACTTCGGCGAAGGGATCGGCTACCTCGCGGGTGTCCACCACCTGGCCGTCTTCGCGCACGGTCAGCGTGTGGCCGTGGAAGGCATACACGCGGCGCGCCGGCAGGCCGATGATCGAGTAACGACCAAAGCGCTCGCCGCCTTCGACGGATTCAAACAGGTAGGTATTGGGGCCGTCGGCGAGCTTCAGATAGACCGAGAGTGGCGTGTCCAGGTCGGACAGCACTTCGCGGACGACGGGAATGTGGGTGTGGCCTTCAGCGGCCTGCTGCTGAAACTGAGCGTGCGAGTTCAAGACGACTTTCCTTCCGGGACACAGCGTTATGGGGGCGGACGACGGCAACGGGCCACCATCGCCACCAACGGCGTGCGGAAGAAAGAGTATGCGGGGTCGTCAGGCTGGACACCCCTTGACTGTATCGCAGCTTGCGCGGCAGGGGAACCCTGGGAAACTGAACCACGGGACGCCCGCAGCGGCCGCGGGGACCGATGACTCTACCCCTGCCCGTCCAGCAACGGGCAACCGACCGGCAGGTGCATCCGCACCCTGCCCGGCACGCACTCGACGCGGAAGTGACGGGCCTGCACGGGTTCGCCGTCCAGGTTGAGCGTCAACGGACGCTCGGATTCCACCTGCAGCCACGGCAACCGCGCCCGTGTGGCCAGCTGTTCCAGTGCGGCCTGGGTACCGGACTTCAGCATCTGGCCGAGGGTGGCGGTGACCTCCCCTTCCAGTTCCGGAAGCACGGTCACATCCAGCAGTCCATCATCGATCAGTGCCTGCGGGCACAGCTGCTGGCCGCCACCGGCCTGGCGCCCGTTGCCGATGCCCAGCGCGATGAAGTCACCTTCCCAGGCGAAGTCCGGGCCGGACAGCCGCGCGGCGATCGGCTCGATGCGGCCCAGCTTGGCGATGCCGGTGATCACGTAGGCCAGCCCACCGAGCATCTTCTTCAAGCCGGCATCGGTCTCCACCGTCACCTGCGTGCCGAAGCCACCACTGGCGAGGTTGGCGCACCACCAGGGCGTGCCATCGGCATCCACGCGCAACAGGTCGATGGGCCGTGCCGGCACCTGGCCGATCAGCGCGAGGGCATCGCCGGGCTCGGTGGGAATGCCTGCCGACGTGGCGAAGTCGTTGGCGGTCCCCATCGGAATCAACGCCAGCGAAGGCAGCGCTTCTGCCGGTTCCTCACGATGGGCCAGCGTCTCGGCCACCGCGCTGAGCGTGCCATCGCCACCGGCGGCCACGATCACGTCCACGCCATGATGGATGGCCTCGGCAACGTAGCGTTCAGCGTCACCGTCTTCCCAGGTCACCCGCACCTCCAGCTGCACGCCCTGCCCGCGCCAATGGCCCACGGCGTCGCGCAACTCTTCGTTGCCTGCGGATTTGCCATTGAGGATCAGGCGCCAGCGCGGGGTGGTCATGCGGTACTTCCAGGTCAGGGCGGCACAGGCTAGCAATGCACTGTTTGCCCGCAGTGAATGTCACGCAGATGTCATTCAGCTGCTGGAGAATGGAAGGCCATAGCAGGGACGACGGATGGAGGCAGGATCAGCCTCCCACGCATGCAGCGAGGCCACGCCAGTGATTGGCGTGGCTTTTTTTTTGGGGGGGGGACGCAGGGAGTGCGAACCAGGGTTCGCACCCACCGGGTTGCGGTTCGCACCCACCACACGCCTCACCCGTTGGCGAAATCGTGCAGCGCCTGCCCCTGCAGCCGGTACACGGTCCACTCGTCCTGCGGTTTGGCACCGGCGGCGGTGTAGAACTCGATGGCCGGAGTGTTCCAGTCCAGCACCGACCATTCGAAACGGCCGCAGCCTTCGGCCACGGCCTGGCGTGCGATGTACTTCAGCAACGCTTTGCCGGCACCGGCACCGCGCTTTTCCTGGCTGACGTACAGGTCTTCCAGGTAGATGCCCTTGCGGCCCAGCCAGGTGGAGTAGTTGTAGAAGTACACCGCATAGCCGATGGCCTCGCCGTCGGCCTCGCAGATCAGCGCGCGGGCGGTGGCGTCGGCGCCGAACAGGCTCTCGGCGATGCCGATCTCATCGGTCTGCACCGAATGCTCGGCCTTCTCGTAGATCGCCAGCTCGCGGATGAAATGCAGGATCAGGCCAGCATCGGCCACGGTGGCCGGGCGAATGTTCAACACGGCCACCGTACTCATGGCTCAGCCCCGTGCCGCAGCGACGTTGGCGCGCATCTGCGCGATCACGTCCTGGTAGCTGGTCCTGGCGTTGAAAATGGCCGAACCGGCAACGAAGGTGTCGGCGCCGGCGGCGGCGATCTCACCGATGTTGTCGGCCTTCACGCCACCGTCGATCTCCAGGCGGATGTCCTTGCCGCTGGCATCGATCATCTTGCGCACCACCTTCAGCTTGTCCAGCGCCGAGGGGATGAAGGCCTGGCCGCCGAAGCCCGGGTTGACCGACATCAGCAGCACCAGGTCCAGGTCATCCAGCACCCAGTCGAGGATGTCCACCGGGGTGGCCGGATTGAGCACGATGCCCGGCTTGCAGCCCAGCGAGCGGATCAGCTGGATGGTGCGGTGCACGTGCCGGCTCGCCTCCGGGTGGAAGCTGATGTAGGTGGCACCGGCCTCGGCGAAGTCCGGGATGATGCGGTCCACCGGCTCGACCATCAGGTGCACGTCGATCGGCGCGGTGACGCCGTGCTTGCGCAGGGCCTGGCAGACCATCGGGCCGATGGTCAGGTTCGGCACGTAGTGGTTGTCCATCACGTCGAAGTGGACCCAGTCCGCACCGGCAGCGAGGACGTTGTCGACTTCCTCGCCGAGGCGGGCGAAGTTGGCGGACAGGATGGAGGGGGCGATGAGGCAGTGGGACATGGCCGGGCCTTGCAACGAGGGGAAAGTGGGTCAGCGCTTGCGCAGGGTCTTGATGCGGTCGTAGGCGGCATTGATCCGCCGCGACTTCTGCTCGGCCTGCTGCTGCAGCTCGGGGGCGGCGCCGCCAAGCTTGTCGGGGTGGTACTGCGAGATCAGCTTGCGGTAGGCGCGCTCGATCTCGGCATCGGTGGCCTCGGAGGTCAGCCCCAGCTCCCGGTACGGGTTCTCCTTGTTCAGGCGGAACCAGTCCGAATCGAAGGCGTGGCCAATCAGCAGGCCGACCACCGCGCCGAACAGCGGATTGGGCCGGAACAGCAGGGCGCCGGCGATGAATCCGAGCAGTTTTCCGTACCAGCGCATGGCGCTCCGGGGTCGACCGACGAAATGGACGCTCATTTTACGTCACAGCGGGCCCGGACGGCTTTACACTAGGCCGCCCGCTGGTCAGCGGGCCCGCCGGGTCCGTTGGGCAGCAGCCGTATCGACAACGCCCCAGGAGTGCCCGTGCCAACCACGCTGTTGCAATCCGATCTCCCCGGCCTGCCCTTGCGCCATCGCGGCAAGGTGCGTGATGTGTTCGATATCCCGCGCGAGCGGCTGCCAGCCGGAACCCCGCCGGGCGACTACCTGCTGATGGTGGCCACCGATCGCCTGTCGGCGTTCGACGTGGTCCTGCCCGACCCGATCCCCGGCAAGGGCGAGATGCTCTGCCAGGTCTCCAACTTCTGGTTTGCCAAGACCGCGCACCTGATGCCCAACCACCTGACCGGCATCGACGTGGCCAACGTGCTGCCCGAAGGCGTGGACCCGGCGCTGTACGCCAAGCGCGCGGTGGTCACCCGCAAGCTGAAGCCGGTGCCGGTGGAAGCGATCGCCCGCGGCTACCTGATCGGCAGCGGCTGGAAGGATTACCAGCGCACCGGCAAGGTCAGCGGCATCGACCTGCCCGACGGCCTGCGCCAGGCCGAACAGCTGCCCGAGCCGATCTTCACACCCTCGACCAAGGCCGCAGTCGGCGACCATGACGAGAACATCGATTTCGACGCGATGGTGAAGCAGGTCGGTGCGGAACTGGCCGAGCGGGTGCGCGACGCCACCCTGCGCATCTACAAGTTCGCCGCCGATTACGCCCGCGAGCGCGGCATCATACTGGCCGACACCAAGTTCGAGTTCGGTACCGACGCCGATGGCCGGCTGTACATCATGGACGAGATGCTGACGCCGGATTCCTCGCGTTACTGGCCGGCCGACGAGTACGAAGTGGGCACCAGCCCGCCGAGCTATGACAAGCAGTTCGTGCGCGATTACCTGGAGACGCTGGACTGGGGCAAGACCGCCCCGGGTCCGAACATCCCGGCCGACATCATCGAGCGCACCCGCGCCAAGTACGCCGAGGCGCTGCAGCGCCTGGCCGGGATCAGCGTCGACTGATCCGCCTGCGC
The DNA here is from genome assembly GCF_051853085.1 of Stenotrophomonas sp. T8. Lineage (NCBI taxonomy): Bacteria > Pseudomonadati > Pseudomonadota > Gammaproteobacteria > Lysobacterales > Lysobacteraceae > Stenotrophomonas > Stenotrophomonas sp. T8. The sequence goes on from NZ_CP195329.1 coordinate 3,735,544, forward strand.
CCCTGGCCGGAAAGGCGGGGGGCGCGTTCGGTAGTGCCGGCCGCTGGCCGGCGCTTCGGTGAACCTGCAACCAGGCATGGCCTGGTCCTGGTAGTGCCGGCCGCTGGCCGGCGACGTCGCGAACTCGGCTATGCTCTGGTTTGCCGGCCAGCGGGCGGCACTACCGTTGTCCGAGGAAGCGACGCAGCATGCAGACATCCACCGAGCTTGCGCGGCCGATCGACCGCTATTTCGCCAGCTACTCCGACGACCACCGCAACGTGATCAACCAGCGCATCCACGTGGTGGCGGTGCCGGCGATCCTGTGGTCGGTGGTGGCCCTGCTGTGGTGCCTGCCGCCGCTGATCACCTGGTTCCAGTACGGCATCTGGTCGGCGTTCGCGATGTTCAGCGCCTGGTGCTTCTACAACAAGCTGTCGCGCCCCCTGGGCATCGGCATGCTCGTCCAGTTCTTCGTATTCGGCTGCCTGTGCCGCCTGCTGGAGGCCGAGATCGGCCTGCATGCGCTGCGCTGGCTGGCGGTGGGCGTGTTCGTGGTGGCCTGGATCGCGCAGTTCATCGGCCACACGTTCGAGGGCCGCAAGCCCAGCTTCCTGACCGACCTGACCTACCTGCTGATCGGCCCGGCCTGGGTGATGGCCAAGTTCTATCGCAAGCTCGACTGGCGCTACTGATCGCCGGCGGCCGACAGCGGCCGTCGTTTCCTGAACGGGCGAATTCCATCACCCACACTCCACGGCGGCCCTGCCAGCCTGCGCCGGTGACCCGCTCCCCGCCTTCCGTCCATTGACGGCAGCCCCTGTGCGACAGGGCCTGCGGTGTCCCTTCGTGGGCGTAGGGTGTCCCCCGAGGGCAACCGGAAGGGACCGCAGGAACGTGATGTTGCGGCGCAGAAAAAATGAATCAGCGAACGTTACATGCAATTGATCGCTGTTTGATGGGTTTCGGCGACATTTCGCAGCCTGTTATTCTCCCTGACCTGCTCGTGAATCATGGATTCCCTGCATGCTCTCCAGCCTGCCCCTGCTGCTGGCCCTGCCGTTCCTGATGGCAGCGGCTGTTGCGGCCTTCCCCCGTAGTTCGCGCTCGGCTGCTGCCTGGCTGGCGGCACTGGCGCCGTTGGGCGGGCTGGCCATCCTCGGCTGGCTGACCCCGGCGGTGCTCGATGGCCAGGTGGTCCGCACCCTGGTCCCCTGGCTTCCACAGATCGGCCTGGACTTCACCCTGCGCCTGGACGGGCTGGCCTGGATGTTCGCCGGGCTGGTGCTGGGCATCGGCGCCCTGGTGGTGCTGTATGCGCGCTACTACCTGAGCCAGCAGGACAACGCGCACCGCTTCTACTGCTACCTGCTGCTGTTCATGGGCGCGATGCTGGGGATGGTGCTGTCGGGCAACCTGCTGTTGCTGATGATCTTCTGGGAAATGACCAGCATCAGCTCGTTCCTGCTGATCGGCTTCTGGTCGCACCGCCAGGACGCACGCGAAGGCGCGCGCATGGCGCTGGTGATCACCGGCGGCGGCGGCCTGGCCCTGCTCGGTGGCGTGCTGTTGATCGGCCGTATCGTCGGCAGTTTCGACCTGGATGTGGTGCTGGCCGCCGGCGAGCAGATCCGCGCCAGCACGCTGTATCCGTACGCCCTGTTCCTGGTGCTGGCCGGCATCTTCACCAAGAGCGCGCAGTTCCCGTTCCACTTCTGGCTGCCGCACGCGATGGCAGCGCCGACCCCGGTCTCGGCCTACCTGCACTCGGCCACCATGGTGAAGGCCGGCGTGTTCCTGCTGGCGCGGCTGCATCCGGCGCTGGCCGGCAGCGACCTGTTCTTCTATACGGTCAGCGGCATCGGCGCGCTGACCCTGCTGATCGGTGCCTGGAACGCGATCTTCCAGCACGACCTGAAAGGCCTGCTGGCGTACTCGACCATTTCCCACCTGGGCCTGATCACCCTGCTGTTCGGCCTGTCCACGCCGATGGCGGTGGTCGCCGGCGTGTTCCACATCCTCAACCACGCCACCTTCAAGGCCTCGCTGTTCATGGCCGCCGGCATCATCGACCACGAAACCGGCACCCGCGACATGCGCAAACTGGGGGGGCTGCGCAGGCTGATGCCGTTCACCAGCGCGCTGGCGATCATCGCCTCGCTGGCGATGGCCGGGATCCCGCTGCTCAACGGCTTCCTGTCCAAGGAAATGCTGTTCGCCGAAGCGATTACGGCCGGCGGCCCGGGCATCATGCGCACGGCGGTGTCGATCGCTGCGTTGCTGGCAGGCGTGTTCGGCGTGGCGTACAGCCTGCGCTTCGTGCACGACACCTTCTTCGGCACTGGCCCGCACGACCTGGACCGCGTGCCCCACGAGCCGCCGCGCTGGATGAAGGTGCCGGTGGAGCTGCTGGTGGTGATCTGTGTGGCGGTGGGCGTGGCACCCGCACTGACCGTCGCGCCGGTGCTGCACGCCGCTGCGGCCTCGATCCTCGGCACCGCCATGCCCGAATACAGCCTGGCGGTGTGGCACGGCTTCAACCTGCCGCTGGCGATGAGCGCGATCGGCGTGGTCGGTGGCGTGGCGCTGTACTTCGGCCTGCGCAGGCTGATCAACCTGCATGCCGTGACCAATGTCAGCACGGGCCGCAATGTGTTCCACGCCCAGCTGGACGCCGTGTCCGCGCTGGCCATGCGCCTGACCAGCGGCATCGCCAATGGCAGCCTGCAGCGCATGCTGCTAGGCCTGGTGCTGGTGGCGATCGTGGTTGCCGCTGCGCCGTTCGTGGCCAACCCAGCCTCGCCGAACTGGACCGCGCCGCAGCCGATTCCGCTGCTGGGCTGGGCCCTGTGGCTGGTGATGATGGCCTGCGCGGTCGCCACCCTGCGCATCTACAAGCAGCGCCTGCTGGCGGTGCTGCTGGTCGGCGGCGTCGGCCTGATGGTGGCGCTGACCTTCGTGTTCCTGTCCGCGCCCGACCTGGCCCTCACCCAGCTGCTGGTGGAGATGGTGACGCTGGTGCTGATGCTGCTGGGCATGAATTACCTGCCCGCGCAGTCCGGGCCTGAGCGGCCGCGCTGGCGCAAGCGCCGCGACGCGGTGATCGCGATCATCGCCGGTGCCGGGCTTGGCGCGCTGGCCTATTCGGCGATGACCCTGCCGCCGAACACCATGGCCGGCGAGCTGCTCGCTCGCGCGTTGCCCGAGGCCTACGGCCAGAACGTGGTCAACGTGATCCTGGTCGACTTCCGCGGCTTCGATACCTTCGGCGAGATCACCGTGTTCGGCATCGCCGCGCTGGTGGTGCATGCGCTGCTGCGGCGTACGCGGATGGCACCGGAGCAGATCATGCCCGGCCCGCCGATCAAGCTGCCGGTGCCGGCCGACCTGGCGCAGATCATGTTCCCGCTGACCCTGACCGTGTCGATCTTCCTGTTCCTGCGCGGGCACAACGCACCGGGTGGCGGCTTCATCGCCGGCCTGGTATTGGCAGTGCCGCTGCTGATCCAGTACGTGATCCAGGGCACTGCATCGGTGGAGTCGCGCTTCGGCTTCGACTACATCCGCTGCATCGGCATGGGCCTGCTGATCGCCCTGCTCAGCGGCAGCGCCTCGATGCTGTTCGGCGTGCCGTTCCTGACCAGCGGCCATCTCGACCTGCACCTGCCGCTGATCGGCGACGTACCGCTGGCCAGCGCGATCGGCTTTGACATCGGCGTCTATCTGGTGGTGTTCGGCGGTGCCATGCTGATGCTGTCGATGATGGGCACGATCAAGCCGTCGCGAACCCGCACCGCCCGCAAGGGTGAGATCGACCTGCAACGCCGCTCGGCACGCACCGGGGAGATGCACTGATGGAACTGGCCCTGGCTACCGCGATCGGCGTGCTGACCGCCATCGGCATCTACCTGCTGCTGCGTGCGCGCAGCTTCGATGTGATCCTCGGCATGACCTTCCTGTCCTACGCCACCAACCTGCTGATCTTCGCCGGCGGCCGCGTGGTACTGGGCAAGGCGCCGGTGCTGCAGGACGGCGTGGACAGCCACCTGGGCAACTACACCGACCCGCTGCCACAGGCGCTGGTGCTGACCGCTATCGTGATCGCCTTTGCGATGACCGCGGTGAGCATTGTGCTGGCCATGCGCAGCCGCAGCGACAACCACAGCGACCACGTGGATGCCCACGAGCCGGATGACGACCTGCAGGATGAGCGCGTGCCGCCGCGCCGGGGCGAGGACCGCGCATGAACCACCTGGTGATCCTGCCGATCCTGATTCCGCTGCTGGGTGCGGCGCTGTCGCTGTTCGTCGAACACCGCCGCTATGGCCCCAGGGTGCAGCGGGCGGTGGCCTGGACCGCGCTGTCGGCGCTGGCGCTGGCGGTCGGGCTGCTGTTTGCCACCACGGCCAGTGGTGAAATCAACGTCTACCTGCTTGGCGACTGGCCGTCGCGGCTGGGCATCGCACTGGTGGCCGACCGGCTGTCGGCGTGGATGCTGCTGACCACCCTGCTGCTGGCCATTCCCTGCCTGCTGCACGCCTGCTCGGGCTGGGACCGCCGCGCGCCGCACTTCCATGCGCTGTTCCAGTTCCAGCTGGTCGGCCTCAACGGCGCGTTCCTGACCGGCGACATCTTCAACCTGTTTGTGTTCTTCGAGGTGATGCTGATCGCCTCCTACGGCCTGCTGCTCAGTGGCGGCCGCGGCCTGCGCATGCGCATCGGCCTGCACTACGTGGTGTTCAACGTCACCGCCTCGACCCTGTTCCTGGTCGCGCTGGGCCTGCTGTATGCCTCGCTGGGCTCATTGAACATGGCCGAGCTGTCGCAGCGCATCGCCGAGGTACCGCCGGCACAGCTGACCCTGGTGAAGGCGACCATGGGCCTGTTGCTGCTGGTGTTCTGCGCCAAGGCCGCGCTGATGCCGCTGTACCTGTGGCTGCCGGAAGCCTATTCGCGCGCACCGGCGGCCGTGGCTGCGCTGTTCGCGATCATGACCAAGGTCGGCCTGTACTCGGTGCTGCGCATCCAGATGCTGTGGTTCGGCGACGATGCCGGCGCGATGGCCGGCTATGGCCGCGACTGGATGTTGTGGGCGGGCGTCGCGACGCTGGTGCTGGGCGGCCTCGGCGCACTGGCCGCCACCCGCCTGCGCGTGCTGATCTCCTACCTGGTGATCGTGTCGGCGGCCACGCTGTTCATCGCCTTCTCGGTGGGCACGCCCCAGGTGCTCTCGGCTGGCCTGTACTACCTGCCGCACAGCAGCTTCGTCGCTGCCGCGCTGTTCCTGGTTGCCGATCTGATCCGCCGCCGTCGCGGTAGCGCCAGCGACCGCAAGGAAGTGGTCGCGCCGATGCCGGGCAAGGAGACGCCCGCCGTGTTGTTCCTGATCGGCGCGGTGTCGGTGGCCGGCCTGCCGCCGCTGTCCGGCTTCCTGGCCAAGGCTGCGCTGCTGGCCGGCATGCCGGTGCAGTACACCGCCCCGGTCTGGACCGCTGTGCTGGTCAGCAGCCTGCTGGTGATCATGGGCCTGACCCGGGGGGGCATCCGCCTGTTCTGGCGCGTGCCGCCGGTCGATCCGGAAGCGCCGGTACCGCGCAAGGCGCGGCTGCGCCGGGTCGAGCTGTACGCGGCCTGCATCCTGCTGGCCTACGGCATCGGCATGACCCTGGCCGCAGCTCCGCTGATGCGCTACACCGACGCCACCGCCGCGCAGCTGCTGCACCCCAGCGAGTACGTGCAGCAGCTGCGTGCGACTGCACCGGAGATCCGCCAGCCATGACCGCCCAGCGCTCCCTGTTCCGTCGCCTGATTCCGTCGCCGATGCTGAGCATCATGGTGGTGGCGTTCTGGCTGCTGATGTCCGACAGCTTCACCCTCGGCCAGATCGTGCTGGGCCTGCTGCTGGGCGTGGTGGTGCCGCTGTTCGCCGCACGCCTGGACCGCGAGTTCGCCCGCATCGGCACCCTGCGCCCGTTGCCGAAACTGCTGTGCGTGACCCTGTGGGACATCCTGATGTCCAACATCCGTGTCGCCCTGCAGGTACTGGGGCCGGAGAAGAACATCCACCCCGGTTTCATCTGGCTGCCGCTGGACATCGCCAACATCCATGGCATCGCTGCGCTGACCAGCATGATCACGCTGACCCCGGGCACGGTCTCGGCCGCGCTCAGCGACGACCGCAAGTACCTGCTGGTGCACGTGCTGCACCTGGAGGACCCGCAGGACCTGATCGATACGATCAAGCGCCGTTACGAGGCGCCGTTGATGGAGATCTTCCCATGACCGGTTTTGAAGTCATCCAGACCACCCTGGTGGTGTGCATGCACGTGGTCGGCCTGGCGATGCTGCTGGCCACCTGGCGGCTGTTGCGCGGGCCGACCGTGCCCGACCGCATCCTCGCGCTGGACACGCTGTCGGTGACCGCGATCGCTGAGCTGATGCTGTTCGGCATGTACCTCAACTCACCGATCTACTTCGAGGCGGCGCTGATCATCGCCATGCTCGGCTTCGGCAGCACCGTGGTGCTGAGCAAGTTCGTCCTGCGCCGGGACATCGTCGAATGATCACCGCGATCCAGATCGTCCTGTCGATCCTGCTGCTGTTCGGCTGCTTCTTCATCCTGGTCGGCGCACTGGGCCTGGTGAAGCTGTCCACCTTCTTCAAGCGCCTGCACGCACCGACCAAGGCCAGCACGCTGGGCGTGGGCTGCGTGCTGGTGTGCTCGGTGTGCTACCACATCTTCCTCGGCCAGGACCCGCAGCCACGCGAGCTGCTGATCACCGTGTTCCTGTTCATCACCGCACCGATCAGCGCGCACATGATGGCCAAGGCGGCGTTGTCGCTGCTGATGGAGACCCGCCCCAGCCTGCCGGGCAACGAGCCGGCCGCCGAGGAGCAGCTGCCGCCGCCGGAACCGGTGCGGGAAGAAGAAACCACGCAGAACCGGTAGTGCCGGCCGCTGGCCGGCAATGTGACGCCCGGTAGGTGCCGACCGCTGGTCGGCACGAACAGCAGCCGAGCATGGGCTCGGCTCTACAGCGCCGGTGCGCCGACCAGCAGCAGCTCCAGCACGAACCAGCCTACGAACGCGACCAGCAGGATCCCGCCTTCGCCACGACTGATCTTCAGGTCGCCGCGCAGCATCGGGTACAGCACCAGCGCAAACGCCAACAGCGCCGGCAGTTCCAGGCGCACGAACGAGGCCGGCAAGGCCAACGGCTGCAACACCGCCATCGCACCGATCACCAGCAGCAGGTTGACCACGCTGGAACCCAGTACGTGGCCGAGCACCATGTCACCATGCCCGCGACGCGAGGCGGCAATGGCGGTGGCCACCTCGGGCAGTGCGGTGCCGATCGCCACCGGCAACAGGCCGACCAGCAACGGCGTCCAGCCCAGTGCGGCACCGAAGTCGGCCGCAGCACCCACCACCAGGCGCGCGCCCCAGTACAGGGTTAGTGCGGCGATCAGCACGCGCAGCACGTTCAACGGCAGGCTGGTGCGGCTCAGCGCGGATTCGGCGATGGCTGCCTGCACCTCGGCGCTCTCGACGCGGCCGCGGCGCAGCAGCAGCACCTGCATGACGATGAAGCCCGCCACCAGCACGCCGCCTTCCCAGCGCACCAGGCGACCATCCAGGCCGAACAGGATCAGCAGCACGCCGGCCGCCAGCAGCGACCACCACAGCACCGCCTGCAGGCGCGCGCGCAGCAGCAGGGGGGCGGCGATGGCGGCCACCGCCAGGGTCAAGCCCAGATTGACGATGCTGCTGCCCACTGCATTGCCCAGCGCCAGCTCCGGTTGGCCGACCGCCAGCGCACGTGCGTTGACCGCCAGTTCCGGCAACGAGGTGGTCACGCCGAGCAGCAGCAACCCGGCAGTGAACGGGCTGGCCCCGAAGCGCTGGGCCAGGCCAGAGACGGCCTTGACGATGGAGTCCCCGCCCAGTGCCAGCAGCAGCAGGCCGAGCAGGAACCAGGCAATGGCAATGGCGATCATCGAGCACTTCCCAGCAGTGGTGGCGCGATTCTACGCTTGGCCCGAGCGCATGGCTGGGCGGTGGATCAAGGATCAGCCACAGCCTTCCGCATAGTCGACCTGCGGGGTCTGCCCGACCCGCCAGGCCCCCACCCGGCCATCGGCACCGAGCGCGAAGTCGATCACTGCCCCGCCCTCCTGCACCGGCCGCACGCGCAGGTGCTGGGCCTTCTCGTCGTACTTGTCGGGACCGACGTCAGCGCGCTCGGGATACAGCACCTGCAGCTCGCCCAGGGTCATGCCGACCTTGCCGCCGCCCGGTGCAGTGATGGCGGCGCTGCGCACGTCGTAGCGCACCAGCTTGCGGCCTTCGATCATCAACCGCGGGTCCTCGGCATCCTGCGGGCGCAGGAAGTAGCAGCCGTCGTTGCCGTCGTCCGCGGGCAGCGGCTTGCCGGCGGCATCGGTGCCCAGCCCCTGCAGCGGCGTGCCGAAGCCGCTGCGGACCTCGGCGATGCTGGCGCCCAGCGTGACGCCGCCGAAGCCATCCAGGCGCGCCGGGCTGTCCTTGCGGAGGTCGTTCGCCGGGCGGGCCGCCAGATCAGGATCCGTCGATTGGGCCGGACCGGTCGCCGAGGCGGTTTCCGCCGGGGTATCGCTGCCGCTGCCGGCGGCGCCCTGCTTGTCGGGGCCGCCACTGCAGGCGGCGAGCGAAAGGAGCAACAGACCAGCAATCGGGAGGTGCTTCATCGGTGCGGTTCCCTGGCACGAAGGTAGCTGCACGCTAGCGCAGCGCGCGTGCAGACGCTGCATTGTCATCGCGGTTTCATCGCCCTCGTTCAGGCTCGGCGTGCACCGACCTGGCTGTCCCTTCCATGCAACCGCGCAAGACCGAACTCGCCCGAACCGCGCTGCAGGCCCATCGCGCGCCGCTGGACATGCGCCAGCGCCGGTTGCTGATCCTGTGCGACGGCCAACGCAGCATCACCGACCTGACCGGCCTGCTCGGCCAGGATGCGCCCGCGATGGTCATCCAGCTGGTGCAGGCCGGCTACCTGAGCACCGGTACCGGTGCCGCAGCCCCGCCACCGCCGCCGGCAGCCACGGTAGCGCCGCAGCCCGCAACACCTGCCGCAGCCGCGGCCACAGCAGTCGAACGCCGCCGCTCGCTGGTGGCTGCGCGCATCTACGTGCTGGGCATCCTGGAAATGCAACGCCACCCGCAGGCGGCGGCCTTGTTCCGCGACCTGCAGCAGGCCCGCGCGGAAAGCGACGTACTGCAGGTGCTGCACTCGGCGATGCAGATGCTGCCCGGCCTGACTTCGGTGGGCTATTGCCAGCGTGTACGCCAACGCCTGCTGGAGGCGCTGCCGTTGGAGCACTGCGACGCGTTCGCCGAGGTGGCCTGAAGAAAAAGGGGACGGAGGGGATTAAGTCGCAATCAGCACACGTGTGCTTGAAACGACTTAATCCCCTCCGTCCCCTTTTTCGGGTCAGCGGAAGTTGTTGCGCAGGCCGTTCCAGCACTGCTGGTAGTCGCCCTGACGGTGGCCGGCGGCCAGGGCCTGTGCGGTCGGGCGGATCACCGCGCGGGTCTCGAACATGAAGGCCATCGTGTCCTTGATCACGTCCGCCTTGGACAGATCGGCATTGGACGCCTTGTCGAAGGTCGGTGCGTCCGGGCCGTGGCCGCTCATGCAGTTGTGCAGCGATGCGCCGCCCGGCACGAAGCCTTCGGCCTTGGCATCGTAGGCACCGTGCACCAGGCCCATGAATTCGCTGGCGATGTTGCGGTGGAACCACGGCGGGCGGAACGTGTTCTGCGCCACCAGCCAGCGCGGCGGGAAGATCGCAAAATCCATGTTGCTGGTTCCCGGCGTGTCGCTGGGCGAATGCAGCACCAGGAAGATCGACGGATCCGGGTGGTCGTAGCTGATCGAGCCAATGGTGTTGAAGCGGCGCAGGTCGTAGCGGTACGGCGCGTAGTTGCCGTGCCAGGCCACCACGTCCAGCGGCGAATGGTCGATCGGCGCACGCCACAGGCGGCCCTCGAATTTGGCGATCAGCTCGAAATCGCCATCGACATCCTCGAACGCCGCGTGCGGGGTTTCGAAGTCGCGCGGATTGGCCAGGCCGTTGGAACCGATCGGGCCAAGGTCGGGCAGCTTCAGCAGCGCACCGTAGTTCTCGCAGATGTAGCCGCGGCTCGGGCCATCGGGCAGTTCAACGCGGAACCGCACGCCGCGCGGGATCACCGCGATCTGCTGCGGCTCGATCTCGATCACGCCCAGCTCGGTCAGCAGGCGCAGCGCGCCCAGCTGCGGCACGATCAGCAGCTCACCGTCGGCATCGTAGAAGTAGCGGCCGACCATGTCGCGGTTGGCAGCGTAGAGGTGGATGCCCACGCCAGCATGCGCATCGGGCGAACCGTTGCCCCCCATCGTGTACAGGCCTTCGACGAAGTCGGTCGGCAGCTCCGGCAGCGGCAGCGGACTCCAGCGCAGCTGGTTCGGCGAGGCCGGTTGTGCGCCGAAATCACATTGCAGCTGCGACTGCGCGAACGGGGTGAACTCGCCATGGGTCACCGCCGGACGGATCCGGTACAGCCAGCTGCGGCGGTTGCTGCCGCGCGGCGCGGTGAAGGCGGTGCCGGTCAACTGTTCGGCGTACAGGCCGTGGGCCACCTTCTGCGGCGAGTTCTGCCCGACCGGCAGCGCGCCGGCGACGGCCTCGGTGGCGAATTCGTTGCCGAAGCCGGACTGGTAGCCGCGGGCGGTGAGGGCGGGGGACATGGGGGCTCCTGAAAAACGGCAAGACCGGAACGGAAAGCAGCCGAGCATGGCTCGGCTCTACAGGCAAGCAGGCGCCGGGCGTGACCCGGCGCTGCCCAGGACCTTACAGCACGCCGCGGCGGATCTGGTCGCGCTCGATGCTCTCGAACAGCGCGGTGAAGTTGCCTTCGCCGAAGCCCTCGTTGCCCTTGCGCTGGATGATCTCGAAGAAGATCGGGCCGATGCAGTTCTGGGTGAAGATCTGCAGCAGCTTGCGCTGGTGGGTTTCCGGATCGGCATCGATCAGGATCTTGTTCCTGGCCAGGCGCGGCACGTCTTCACCGTGGTTTGGCACGCGCTGGTCGATCACGTCGAAGTAGGTCTCCGGCGTGTCGAGGAAGTCCACGCCCTGCGCGCGCATCGCTTCGACCGTGTCGTAGATGTTCTCGGTGAAGCAGGCGATGTGCTGGATGCCCTCGCCCTTGTATGCGTCCAGGTACTCGTTGATCTGGCTCTTCGGGTCGGACGATTCGTTCAGCGGGATGCGCACGATGCCGTCCGGCGCGGTCATCGCCTTGGACACCAGGCCGGTCTTCAGGCCCTTGATGTCGAAGTAGCGGATCTCGCGGAAGTTGAACAGGCGCTCGTAGTAGTCCGACCACTGCTGCATGTTGCCGAAGTACAGGTTGTGGGTCAGGTGGTCGATGAAAGTCAGGCCGAAGCCCACCGGGTGCAGGTCGGCACCGGCGATCGGCTCGTAGTCGCCGTCGTAGATGCTGCCGGCCGCGCCGTAGCGATCGACCAGGTACAGCATGCAATCGCCGATCCCCTTGATGACCGGCGCGCTGACCGCCTTGCTGTCCGGCTTGAAGGCGATGGCTTCGGCGCCGTTGCCCAGCGCGGCCTGGTAGACCTCCTGGCCCGGCTTCTTGAAGCGGATGGCGAAGCCGCAGGCGCACGGACCGTGCTTTTCGGCGAAGTCGGCGGCGAACGAAGCGGGGTCTTCATTGACCAGGAAGTTGACGTCGCCCTGGCGATAGACGGTAATCGGACGCTGCTTGTGCTTGAGCACCGCGCTGAAGCCCATCTTCCGGAAGTACTCGTGCAGCTCCTGGCCACGGCCGGCCGGGGCGGCGAATTCGACGAACTCGAAGCCGTCGATGCCCATCGGGTTCTCGAAGGTGGTGACCTGCATGCCGGGGTTGGGATGCGAGGCGGTCGGGACTGCGGTATTCATGGCGTGGCTCCGAATCGGTACCGCATCGGTACAAACCAGGTGCGGGCAGGTAGGGACCCGGCGAGAATGCAGGGTCTGGACCCACCCCTTATAGTTACACTTGAAACCACCAGCAAGGTGCACCGCAACATGAGCCCCGCCGATCCTGCCTCGACCCGCCTGCGTGCCTCGCACGTCCTGCTCGACCTGGAACAGTTCCTGCCGTACCGGCTGAGCGTGCTGTCCAACCGGGTCAGCGGCAACATCGCCAAGCTATACGGCGATCGTTACGGTCTGGCGATCCCCGAGTGGCGGGTGATCACCATCCTGGCGCTGTACCCGGGCTCCTCGGCCAGCGAGGTCTCCGACCGCACGGCGATGGACAAGGTGGCGGTCAGCCGCGCCGTGGCCCGCCTGCTGGAGCGCGGCTTCATCAAGCGCGAGACGCATGGCGACGACCGCCGCCGCTCGGTATTGGCGCTGTCGGCCGCCGGTTTCGAAGTGTACGAGACCATCGCGCCGATGGTGATCGAGATCACCCGCAAGCTGATGTCGGTCCTGAGCGACGAGGAAGAGCAACTGCTGGAAAAGCTGATCCTGCGCCTGGCCGGCGAAGGTCTGGAGCGGATGGGCGAAGGGGTCTGAACGAAAAAGGGGACGGAGGTGATTAAGTCGTAATGAGCACAGGTGTGCCTGAAACGACTTAATCCCCTCCGTCCCCTTTTTTCAGCTCAAGTGCTTGCGCCTTGCGTGGATCCACGGCACGGCCAGTGCTGCGATGGCGCCGCCGGCGAAGCCCAGCGAGGCGGCAACCGTGGCGGCTTCGACGGCCCCGGGCAGCGCCAGCGCCGCAGCCACCAGCAGCAGCGACGGCAGGCCGACGAAGGTGCCCAGGAAGAAATGCCAGCGCGGTGACCAGGTATTGAGCTGCAGCAGGCTGACCGGTTGCCAGGCGTCGGACGCGGCATCCTCGGCGATCTTCGCCACCACCTTGCCCAGATCCACTTCCGGCAGCGCGCGCCCCAGGCGGGCGGTCGCCAGCAGTTCGGCCACGGCCTCCACCGGTGGGAAGCTGGACGGCCACGCCACCGGGGCCGGCACGCCGTAAGCGGTCAGCAGCGGCACGCTCAGCCACGGCGCCACCAGCGGGCGCATGCGGCGGCGGCCATGCACGCACCAGATCTGCGGCTGTCCCTGCGCGGTGACGTTGTACAGCGCCAGTTCGTTGGCGGGCGGATAACCCAGCATGGTCACCCGCGCCGCCAGACTGTCCTGGCCCATCGCACGCAGGAAGCCCGGGCGGCTGCGCCCTTCCTGCATCCACGCCAGGCCCAGCGCACCCACCAGGTACGCCTCCGCCACGTCCTTGCTGCCCGCCGTGGCGCGCTCGTCACTGGCCAGGTACCACGCCAACGACTTCGGCTCGGTGACATCCTCCAGGCCCCATCGGCTGTCATTCCCCAGCACGTGCCGCACCGGCAGACGGGCAGGCGCGGTTTCGCCACGCTCCCCGGTCTGCAGGAACGGCAGCACGCCCTGGATGAAGGTGGACAGCTCGATCGCGCGCGCGCCATGGCCCTGCCATTCCGGCGGCAGCAGCCCGGCCAGCTGGCCTTCGGCGGCCAGCGCATCAAGCCGCGCCTTCTGCTCGACCAGTTTCTGCACCGCACCCTTCAGCACCACGTTATCGGGCAGCGCGATCTGCGGCAGGCGATGGCGCGGCGGGGCCAGTTCGACGGTGTCCTCGCCGGTGCCGGCGTCGTCCAACAGGGTTTCCTGCGCCGGCAAAGTCACGCCCTCGCCTGCCCCACCCTCGGCCAGGTGGCTGGCAGGTTCGGGCAATCGTTCGGCGTGGTCGCTGTGCATGGGCGTTCCGGTAGGTAGCATCGACGGGATGTCGACTGAGGTCCTTGCCGGTAACGGCGAGCGCGTTGCGAAGTTGAGATGCCGATTCAGGGAGTGTGACGGCGCGCGCAGTAGAGCCACGCCATGCGTGGATGCGACCCGGCATCAGTGCCGGCCAGCGGCCGGCCCCTCCCCACCCTGCCGGCCAGCGGCCGGCACTACCGGTCAGGTGCCCACTGCTTGAGGAACGCGCTCACCCGCGCAGGCTGGAAGGCTTCGCCCTTGCGCAGCTCAGCAGTGGCCTGCGAGACCAGCAGGCTGCCATCGGCGTCCAGTACCAGCAGGTGCGGGTAGTCGCGCTCCATCACCGGGAACTGGGCGAAGAAGGCCGTGTTGGGCTGTTCGTCGCTGGCGTTGACCTTCACCCACACGTAATGGGCGTCGCGGAAGCGGCGCAGGTCGCCGTTGCCCTCGACCATTTCGTCCAGCGCCCGGCAGCGATCGCAGGCGGCGTTGCCGATCTCGAGCAGGATGCGCTTCTTGCCGCGCTGGGCTTCCACCTTGGCGGTGGCCAGGTCATCGGCGGGGTTGCGGGCCGGGTCGAACTGCGCACCGAGCCCGGCGATGGCGGCGATATCTGCCGCCACCGGGGTGTTGCCCGAGGCCACCGGTTCGCTGGGGTCAGCGACCGGTGGCTCGGTGGGTCGGGTATCCAGCGGCTGCGTGGGCTCGGCGGTGGCAGGCGGTTGCGGTTGGGAACAGGCGCCGATCAGCGCCGCACAGACCACCACCATTGCACCACCGAGCTTGCTACGCATGCCTTCTACCCTCTCATCATTACTTGACGCCGTGCATCAGCTTGTTGATCAGCGGGGCGATCAGGAACAGCACCACGCCGGAGCCGATCAGGGCCCAGAACCCGAAGGTATACCCCTTCAGGGCCGACTCGACCGTCATGCCGCCTTCACCACTGACCACGCCAGCGAAGATGCCCGACAGGTTGTTGCCGATGCCGGTGGACAGGAACCAGCCACCCATGCCGAAGCCGACCAGGCGCACCGGGGCCAGCTTGGTCACCATCGACAGGCCGATCGGCGACAGGCACAGCTCACCCACGGACTGGATGACGTAGACCATGAACAGGGTCCAGAACGGGATCTTGCCGTCCACGACCATCTGCGACAGGGCGAACATCAGCAGCGCGAAGGCGGCGCCGTTGAACAGCAGGCCCAGGCCGAACTTGCGCGGGATG
This sequence comes from Stenotrophomonas sp. T8, assembly GCF_051853085.1. Classification (NCBI taxonomy): domain Bacteria; kingdom Pseudomonadati; phylum Pseudomonadota; class Gammaproteobacteria; order Lysobacterales; family Lysobacteraceae; genus Stenotrophomonas; species Stenotrophomonas sp. T8. The sequence continues at coordinate 3,750,584 of NZ_CP195329.1, forward strand.
GACGGATTGGCGCGGCCCATCGCCACCCAGATCCAGGCGATGACCGGGGCCAGGGTGATGATCGCCACCGAGTTGACCGACTGGAACCACGCGGTCGGGAAGGTCCAGCTGCCGAACTGGCGGTTGACAATGTTCTCGGCCAGGAAGGTGAACGAGCTGCCGGCCTGCTCGAAGAACATCCAGAACATCACGTTGAAGGCGAAGATGATCAGCATGGCGATCACGCGGTCGCGCTGCACCTTGCCCTCGCGGATGCCCTCGACCAGCAGCAGCACGGCCAGGGCCGTGAACATCGCGCCCAGGATCCAGGCCAGCGCGGTGGCGCCGGTGGCCAGCAGGAAGTACGCGACCGGGATGGCGACCACGGCACCGGCCAGCACCATGATGATGCGGCCGAAGCCTTCAGCGCCGGCCGGCGGTGCACCGATGCCCTTCAGGCCGGCGCGACCGATGTAGAACCACACCAGCGAGATCAGCATGCCCACGCCCGAAGCGATGAACACGACCTTGTAGGACGGCATGGCATCGGTACCGAAGACCTTGCGGGCCAGGTACTCGGTCAGCACCGGGGCGATCATCGCGCCAATGTTGATGCCCATGTAGAAGATGGTGAAGCCCGAATCGCGGCGCTCGTCCTTCAGGCCGTACAGCTTGCCGACCATGGTCGAGATGTTGGGCTTGAACAGGCCGTTGCCGACGATGATCGTGGCCAGGCCGAGCTTGAAGATGTGCTCCTGCGGCAGCGAGATCATGAACAGGCCGGCGGCCATGATGATCGCGCCGGTCAGGATCGAGCGCTGGTAGCCCAGTACCCGGTCGGCCACGTAGCCGCCGAAGATGGCCGCGGCGTACACCAGGGCCAGGTAGGCGCCATAGATGCGGCTGGCGTCGCCTTCACCGGCAGCGCTGCCGTTGTAGAACTGGGCAACGATGTAGAGCACCAACGCCCAGCGGATGCCGTAGAACGCAAAGCGTTCCCAGAACTCGGTCATGAACAGCATCCACAACGGGCGCGGGTGGCCCAGCGTGGTCTTGAAGTCCGGCAGTGCCGGCTCTGGGGTGTTCGCAGTGGCGTTTACGCTCATGCGGATTTCCTGGTTCGGTGGATGACGAGCACGTCCGCTGTGCAGTTGGAGCAACGCGCGAGGATCACCGACTTCTGGCGTTCACGTCAAATACACGCCGTTTGAGGCACGTGGCAGCCTGCTCCCTGAACTTGCATCTGAAACGATCCAGCCGCGGGCCGGGAACCAAGCTGAATGGGGATCAGCCCAGCGCTGCCGGGGGCACGGCCTGCAGGCTGGTGCGCACCTGGAACAGCTCGGGGAAGAAGGTCAGTTCCAGCGCCTTGGCCAGGAAGCCCACGCCGGACGAACCGCCGGTGCCGCGCTTGAAGCCGATCACCCGCATCACGGTGCGCATGTGTCGGAATCGCCACAGCTGGAAAGCCGTCTCCAGGTCCACCAGGTCCTCGCACAGCGCATACTCGCGCCAGTAGCGGTCGGTGTCCTGGTAGATGCGCTCGAAGACCGGCTGCAATGCGTCGTCGGCCACGTGCGGCTGGGTCCAGTCGTGGGCCTCGTAGACCGCCGGCACTGCATGGCCGAAGCGGGCCAGGTACTTCAGGAATTCCTCGTACAGGCTGGGCGCCTCCAGCACGGTGCGCAGCTGCGCCTGCCCGGCCGGGTCGTGCTCGAACACCTGCAGCATCTGCGCGTTCTTGTTGCCCAGCAGGAACTCGATGTAGCGGTACTGCAGCGACTGGAAGCCCGACGACGGGCCCAGCACGTCGCGGAAGCCCATGTATTCGGACGGGGTCAGCGTTTCCAGCACCGACCACTGCTCGGTCAGCTGGCGCAGCACCTGCTTGCTGCGCGCCAGCACCTTGCGGCACTGCCAGACTTCATCGCGCTGCAGGAAGCCGATCGCGGCACGCAGTTCGTGGCCCAGCAGCTTCAGCCACAGCTCCGAGGTCTGGTGCTGGATGATGAAGAGCATCTCGTCATGGTGCGGCGGGCTGGACAGCGGCTGCTGCGCGCTGAGCAGCTGGTCCAGCCGCAGGTAGCCGCCGTAGGTCAGGCGCCCCTGCAGGTCGGTGTGGATACCAGCTTCGAGATCGCGTTGGTTGTTGTCGACGGACATGGGTGCGGCCAGATCGGGGGCGGCAAGGGTAGCGCGTTGCCAGCCGCGCGGGCAGCCGCGCCGTCCATTACCGGGGCGTGCGGTGCCCCGTGGAGCATTGGCCGATGCGGGCCCTGCGCGTGGAACCGATCGGGTCGTTGCGCCAGCGGTCAGCCAGAGGCGTATTCTGATGCTTTGCAGCAACGACTGAATACGTTGTTGTTATTGGCCCCCCACCCGCCGGCAGGGGTAAAACGGGGAATCTCCGTGTTGCGGCGCAGGAAGGCTATTCCGTACGCGTTCCTTAACATGGCGATTCATATCATTTGTAACTTCTCTGTCGAAGGTGCAGTACGCAATGACGGTTGCCGCTGAATTCAAGATCGAATACCTGCAGTACCTGGACACGGACGGCACGCTCGTCCGTGACGACCTGCCCGCGTCGCTGCGCGACCCCAAGGTGCTGGTACCGCTGTTCAAGCAGATGCTGTTCGTACGTACGTTCGACAGCAAATCCATCGCGCTGCAGCGCACCGGCAAGCTCGGCACGTATGCCGCCTGCCTGGGCCATGAAGCCGCGCACGTGGGTATCGGCGCGGCGATGCAGAAGGACGACGTGTTCGCGCCTTCGTACCGCGAGTATGGCGCGATGTTCATGCGTGGCGTACGCCCGCACGACGTGCTGATGTACTGGGGCGGCGACGAACGCGGCAACGATTACGGCGGCAACGCGGCCAGGGACTTCCCGTTCTGCGTGCCGATTTCCACCCAGTGCCTGCATGCGGCAGGTGCTGCGCTGAAGTTCAAGCTCAACAAGGAACCGCAGATCGCCGTGGCGGTGTGCGGCGACGGCGGCAGCTCCAAGACCGACTTCTACGCGGCACTGAACTCGGCCGGCGCCTACAAGCTGCCGCTGATTCTGTGCATCGTCAACAACGGCTGGGCCATCTCGGTGCCGCGCTCGGCCCAGACCGGTGCCGAAACGCTGGCGCAGAAGGGCCTGGCGGGCGGCCTGCACTGCCTGCAGGTGGACGGCAACGACCTGATCGCGGTGCTGGCGGCAATGGAACAGGCGCGCGAACGTGCGCTGGCCGGCGACGGTGGCACCGTGCTGGAACTGATGACCTACCGCCTGTCCGACCACACCACCGCCGATGACGCGCGCCGCTACCGCGACGACGCCGAAGTGAAGGATGCCTGGCAGCGCGAGCCGATGCTGCGCCTGCGCAAGTACCTGATCAACGCCGGTGTGTGGAGCGAAGAAGAGGAAACCGCCTGGGTCGCCGAGTGCGGCACGCGCGTGGACGAGGAAGTGAACCTGTACCTCAACACGCCGGTGCAGCCGGTCGAGGCGATGTTCGACTTCCTGTATGCCGATCCGCCGCCGGACCTGCTGGCCCAGCGTGCCCAGGCGATCGCCCTGGAGAAGCGCCATGGATGAGATCAAGAACGGCGCGCCCGGCGCGCACACCAACGCCGCCGACAGCGCTGCGGTCGCGCGCGGAGATGACAGCATGACCACCACCCCGATCACCCTCATCGAAGCCATCACCCAGGCCCTGGCCTGGGAGCTGGAACACGACCCGTCGGTGCTGGTGCTGGGCGAAGACGTGGGCGTCAACGGCGGCGTGTTCCGCGCCACTGCCGGCCTGCAGCAGCGCTTCGGCTCGGACCGCATCCTCGACACCCCGCTGGACGAAACCACCATCGCCGGCCTGACCATCGGCCTGGCCGCACAGGGCATGAAGCCGGTGGCCGAAGCCCAGTTCGACGGCTTCATGTACCCGATGGTCGACCATATCGTCTGCCATGCCGCACGCCTGCGTTACCGCACGCGTGGCCGTCTGCACTGCCCGATGGTGCTGCGCGTGCCGTGGGGCGGTGGCATCCGCGCGCCGGAACACCACAGCGAAGCCAACGAGGCGATCTTCACCAACGTGCCGGGCCTGCGCGTGGTGCTGCCGTCGTCGCCGCAGCGTGCCTACGGCCTGCTGCTGGCTGCGATCCGCGAGCCGGATCCGGTGATCTACATGGAGCCCAAGCGCATCTATCGCCAGTACAAGGAAGTGGTCGTCAACGACGGCGAAGCGTTGCCGCTGGACGTCTGCTTCGTGCTGCGCGACGGCACCGACGTGACCCTGGTGACCTGGGGCGCGCAGGTGAAGGAAGCCCTGGAGGCGGCCGACAAGCTGGCCGGCGAAGGCATCAGTGCCGAAGTCATCGACGTGGCCACGCTGCGCCCGCTGGACTTCGCCACCATCGCCGAATCGGTGGCCAAGACCGGCCGCTGCGTGATCGTGCAGGAGGCCCCGAAGACCGCGGGCTTCGGCGCCGAGATCGCCGCGCGCCTGGCCGAGGAATCGATCTACGACCTGCTGGCCCCGGTCGAGCGCGTCACTGGCTACGACACCCACATTCCGCTGTTCCGCCTGGAAATGAAGTACCTGCCGAGCGTTGAGCGGATCGTGGCGGCGGCCAAGCGCGCGGTGGCGGCCGGCTGACATGCGGGCCCGCCTTCTGGGGGCTTACCGCAGCCAGTATCCCAACCCGCTCCGGTTCCACACCGGCCAGATCGTCGAAGTAGGTGTACGTGACGAGGAATGGCCGGCGTTTGCCTGGGTACGCACCAACGATGGGCGCGCTGGATGGGCGCCCATCGCCTGGTTGCAGCTGCTGGACGAGGGTCGCGCCGAAGCCCTGTGCGACTACGACGCCCGCGAGCTGGATGTGGAAAGCGGCGAGATGGTGAAGCTTCATCACGAACACGGCGGGTGGTGGTGGTCCGAGCGCGCCAATGGCGCGACGGGTTGGCTGCCGGCCCGCGAACTGGAACTGCTGGAAGAGAACTGCAAATGAGCCAGACCAAGAACTTCAACCTGCCCGACCTGGGCGAAGGCCTGCCGGACGCGACCATCGTCGAGTGGTTCGTCAAGGAAGGCGATGTGATCAAGCTGGACGAGCCGCTGGTGTCGATGGAGACCGCCAAGGCCGTGGTGGAAGTGCCCTCGCCGTTCTCCGGCAAGGTGCTGAAGCTGTCCGGCGGCGCCGGCGACATCATCCCGACCGGCTCGGTGCTGGCCAGCTTCGAACTGGACCCGAACCTGCCGCAGCGTGCCGATGGCCAGGACACCGGCCACAGCCATGGCCACGCCGCACCGGCGGCGCCGACCCCGCCGCCGCTGCCTGCCGCAGCCGCACCGGTGGTCGCGGAAGAAGCCAAGCCCGCCGCTGCCGAGCGTGACGACGCCGGTACCGTGGTCGGCGCGATGCAGAGCTCCAATGCCGTGCACGCCGAGCAGGCGCTGGCCGTCGGTGGCGTCAAGGCCGTGCCGGCCGTGCGTGCGATGGCGCGCAAGCTGGGCGTGGACCTGAGCCGCGTGGCCGCTACCGGCACCGATGGTGCGGTGACCATGGCCGACGTCAAGCAGGCCGCCGCCAACGGCACCGCCAAACTCGGCGCCGCCCCGGCACCGGTTGCCGCCGCGTATGCCGCACCCACCCCGGCGCAGGTGTCTGCCCCGGTGCAGAGCGAAGCCCGCACCCCGCTGTCCGCCGCCGGCAAGCCGATGCGCACCCAGCCGCCGGGCGTGGTCGCCAAGGGCCAGCCGGAACCGCTGAAGGGCGTGCGCCGCAACATGGCCCGCGTCATGGCCGATGCGCACAGCAAGGTCGTGCCGACCACGCTGAACGACGACGCCGACATCCACGCCTGGCTGCCGGGCAACGACGTCACCGCCCGCCTGGTTCGCGCCATTGTCGTTGCCGCACAGAAGGTGCCGGCGATGAACGCCTGGTTCGACGGTGAAGCGCTGACCCGCACCCTGCACGCGCAGGTAGACATCGGCATCGCCGTGGACACCGACGACGGCCTGTTCGTGCCGGCCCTGCGCAATGCCGACATGCTCGACGCACGCGGCATCCGCGAAGGCGTCAACCGCCTGCGCGAGCAGGTGGAATCGCGTTCGATCGCCGCCTCGGAACTGAGCGGCTACACCATCTCGCTGTCCAACTTCGGCATGTTCGCCGGCCGCTACGCGACCCCGGTCGTGGTGCCGCCGTGCGTGGCCATCGTCGGTGCCGGCCGTGCCCGCCACCAGATGACCCCGGTGATGGGCGGCGTGGAAGCGCACAAGGTAATCCCGCTGTCGGTCACCTTCGATCACCGCGCGGCGACCGGCGGCGAAGCCGCCCGCTTCCTGCGCGCGATGATGGACGACCTGGCGCTGGCCAGCTGATCGGCCACCTGACCGGTAGGTGCCAACCGTTGGTTGGCACATGACTTGGAGAAAACGCCGGGCAATGCCCGGCGTTTTTTTGTGCCGCTCTACTGTAGAGCCGAGCCATGCTCGGCTGCGTTGCAATTTATCCACGTCATGCGTGGATGAAGGCAAGAAGCAAGCCGAGCATGGGCTCGGCTACAGATCGCCTGCGATCAATCGCGCGCGACCATACCCTCGGCACGGCTGTACACACGCAGGCGATGACCATCCGGATCGGCGCCGACGAAGGTGTGGCCGAATTCCAGCGTTGTTGGTGCCTGCAGGATCTGCACGCCCAGCGCGCGCCACGCATCGTGCATCTGCTGCACGGCGTCGGGGTTGGAGACCACCATCGCCAGTTCGGCGGCACCGGCCTGCGCGGACACCGGAGGCTGCACGTCATCGCGCTGCCACAGGCCGAGTGCGGCACCATCACCGAGCAGGAACAGCGCAAAGCCGGGCGACTGTTCAACCGGTGGTTTGCCGAGGATGCCACTGTAGAAGGTTGCGCTGGTGGCGACGTCGTGCACGTACTGCAGCAGGGTACTGGGTGTGAACATGGGGAAGCTCCGTTGTTGGGAGCATTCATGGTGGTATGGGCCTGCTGACACATTCTGTCAGTAGAGGGGACTACCGGTAGAGTCGACTCTCCCCCCGCTCTCGGCTGTTGCTGTGGTTATGAGCGATCCAGCCAGTCCGGCGCGATGCCCTGGGCCTTCTGCCAGCGCCGCAGTAGGGTGGCGCGCGGCACGCGGTAGCGGTCCTCCAGCACACGCACCTGGCGGATGCGATCCAGCCGGAAATGGCGGAAATCCTCGCGGCGCTCGCACCACGCCGCCAGCATCGGCACTTCATCGAAGTAGCCCAGCGCGAACGGCCAGACAATGCGCTCAGTGCGCCGGCCTTGCGCATCCTCGTAAGCGAACTTCAGGCGCTGCTGCGATCCCACGGCTTCGCGCACAGCCTGCAGGCGTGCTGCCGGCACCTTGGCCGCAGCACGCGAAGGTCCCACGCGCAGGCCACTGTCACGCAATGCCTCGCGGCGTGCCGCAGGCAACACATGGGCGATACGCGCCAGGGCATCACGTGCGGCCTCGGCCAGCGCCGGCTCGGTGCGCGCGGCGACCCAGCGCAGGCCCAGCACCAGCGCGTCGATCTCGGCCGGTGGCAGGGTCATGGGAGGCAAGGTATCGCTGGGTGCCAGCTGGTAACCGACGCCGGCCTCGCCACGCAGGTCGGCGCCCTGCTCGCGCAGGGTCTCGATATCGCGGTACAGCGTGCGCAGGCTGATGCCCAGCGCTTCGGCCAGCGCCTGCCCGGCCACCGGCCGTCGATGACGGCGCAGCAGCTGCAGCAGCTGGGTCAGGCGCAGCGCTCGCGACATCAGCCGACCAGCGTGCGCGACGCCACCACGTGCTCGCCCGGCTGCGGGGCCAACGCAGCCTCGACCAGCGCCCTGGCAATCTCGGTGGCCGGATTGATCCGCCACGCACGCGGCAAGACCGGCCCCAAAGCGCCCAGCACCGTCAGCGCCAGGCGCTCGCCACGACGCACCTCGTTGCGCTCGCCCCCGATCAGCCCTGGGCGGACCAGGGTCAACGAATTGAAGCCCAGCGCGCGCAGGTCCCGCTCCAGCTCCCCCTTCACCCGGCTGTAGAAGATCGACGACTGTGGGTTGGCGCCGGCTGCGGAATTCAGCACATAGGTCTGCGCCCCCTGTGCTTTTGCCAGGCGTGCGAACGCCAACGGGTAGTCATGATCGATGCGATGGAAGGCCTCGCGGCTGCCGGCCTGGGCGATGGTGCTGCCCAGCGCGCAGATGACCGCGTCAACGCGCGCCCATTCTGGCGAAGTGGGCAACGCTTCGAATGCCAGCACCGGGTTCTCCAGCTTCCCGTGAGTCAACGCCAGGGGGCGGCGGGTCGGGGCAACCACGGCGCCGCAGCGCGGGTCGTCCAGCAGCCTGCGCAGGGTCAGCCCACCGACCAGGCCGGTCGCCCCCAGCAACATCACGCGCATCACCACCTCCACTGCGGCATCCTGTCGCCCATCCTAGCCGTTCAAGCCCTCGGCGGCCGCGCCGATATGCTGGAACCAGTCCCTGCCAGCCCCAGGATTCGCTCCATGACGGACCAGCCCGACCACCGCCCTGCCCCCGGTACCGCCCTTGGGCCGCCGGCACGCGTGCGCGCGGTCGTGGACGATGGGCGGGGTGACCGCGTGGTGCTGCAGGGCGGCGGTGGCGTGGCCCTGCAGCAGCTGTTCGCGGGCGCCGATGCGCCGGAACCGCTGCTGGCAGCGTTCGCCAACGGCATGGCCACCCTGCCCGGCGAACTGGGCGACATGGGCGACCGCCTGCAGTCGGCACAGGCCAGCGCCGATTGGCCGCGCTATGGGCGCGCGATGCGGCAGCTGATCGACAAGTACATCCGTACCATCGAGCAGCATTCGCCGGACGGGCAGCCGGAAAGCCTGCGCCTGTCCGAGCAGCTGCGGCTGCTGCTGGGCGGTGCGGTGGTGGCCCTGCTGCAGCACGACCCGGACCTGCGCGAGCAGGCGCAGGCGCTGGCCCTGCGCCTGCGCCAATGGCAGCCGGGCACGGCCCTGGAACCAATCGAACAGGGCGTGCGCGAACTTGGCCACCAGGTCGGCGTGCGTGCCGAAAGCTGGCAGGAGCAGCAGGCGCTGCTGCTGGAGCTGTTCGCGCTGCTGCTGGAGAACGTCAGCGAGCTGCTGGATGACCGCAGCTGGCTGCAGGGCCAGATCGCGGCGGTGCGCCAGTTGCTGGACGGTCCGTTGGAAGCCGAGGCAGTCGAGCGCACCCGCGCCGAGTTGCGCGAAGTGATCTACAAGCAGGGTCTGCTGCGCCAGGGCATCGACGATTCGAAGGCGGCGATGCGTGGGCTGATGGGCGAGTTCATCGAGCGCATGGACGGCATGGCGACCAGTACCGGCGAGTATCACGACCGCATTGGCAGCTACGCATTGCAGCTGCGCGAGGCGCGCAGCATCGCCGACCTCAACCAGCTGCTGCAGGAGGTGATGCGCGATACCGGCAAAGTGCAGCAGCAGGCCGCACAGGCCCGCGATCACCTGGCCAATGCGCGGCAGGAAGTGGAGCGTGCAGAGCAGCGCATTGCCGAGCTGGAGCAGGAACTGCGCGCCGCTGGTGACCTGGCACGCATCGATCCACTGACCCAGGCGCTGAACCGCCGTGGCCTGGACGAACTGCTGGAGCGCGAGCTAGCCCGAGCCGCGCGCAACAACTCACCGCTGGGCGTAGCGGTGATCGACCTGGATGATTTCCACCAGACCAACGACGCGCACGGGCATGCCGGTGGCGATGCGTTGCTGCAGCACCTGGTGGCCGTGTGCAAGCTGCTGCTGCGCGCCACCGACGGCATCGCACGGCTGGGCGGCGACGAGTTCGTGCTGGTGCTGCCGGAAACCCAGGGCGCCGACAGCATGGCCACCGTGCAGCGCCTGCAGCGCTCGCTGGCCCATCGCGTGCTGACCGTGCAGGAGCAGCGCGTGCCGGTGCATTTCAGCGCCGGGCTGGCGCAGTGGCAGCCCGGTGACGATACCGAAACCCTGCTGCGGCGCGCCGATGACGCGCTGTATGCGGCCAAGCGGCAGGGCAAGAACCGCGTGCAGGCGGGCTGATGATCCAGCGTGCAGACGCTGTAGCGCCCGAGCCCATGCTCAGGCGGCGGCGCGCAGCGCCGTAGAGCAGCCGAGCGTGGGCTCGGCTCTACAGATCATTTCCCGCGCAGCTTCTGGAACCCGGTCACCGCTGCCAGCACGATGGCGCCGGCGATGATGCCGACCACCATGTTGCCCACCGCGCTCACCAGCCAGCCCCACTGCCCTTCGCCGCCCAGCGCCTGCACCGCGTGGTGCAGGGCCGGCACGTTGTGCACCAGGATGCCGCCGCCGACCAGGAACATGGCGATGGTGCCGGCCACCGACAGGAACTTCATCAGCCACGGCGCCGACGCCACCAGCCCGCGACCGAAGGCGGCAATGGCACCGCCCTTGCGCGACAGGTACAGCCCAACGTCATCGAGCTTGACGATGCCCGCCACCAGCCCATAGACGAACAGGGTCATCGCCAGTGCGACCACGCTCAGCGTGAGGATCTGGTTGGTGAACGACGCAGTGGCGACCACGCCCAGGGTGAGCACGATGATCTCGGCCGAAAGGATGAAGTCGGTGCGGATCGCGCCCTTCACCTTGTCCTTCTCCCACGCGACCATGTCTACCTGCGCGTCAGCCAGCGCCTTGCGGCGTTCGGCCTGGCGCTCGGCATCGTCATCGGAGGAATGCAGGAAGCGGTGCGCCAGCTTCTCCACGCCTTCGAAGCACAGGAAGGCACCGCCGATCATCATCAGCGGCACGATCAGCGGCACGTTCCAGCCGCGGCTGTGCAGCCAGGCTTCCAGCGCACTGATCGCCAGCGCCGCCGGCACCAGGATGACCTTGTTGACCAGCGAGCCCTTGGCCACCGCCCAGACCACCGGCAGTTCGCGGTTGGCGTTGACTCCGGTCACCTGCTGCGCGTTCAGCGCCAGATCGTCGCCCAGCACACCGGCGGTCTTCTTCGCCGCGACCTTGGTCAGGACCGAGACATCGTCGAGCAGGGAGGCGATATCGTCGAGCAGGGCAAACAGGCTGGCACCGGCCATGGGGCGTCCAAGAATGGGAATGAGCGGATTCTGACCGATCCGCCGGCCTCTGCGATAGCTGCGGGGTTCACCGCATGCCCACCTTCCCCCGGCGACACTGCCGAATCCGGACATAGCCGGCCAGCGGCCGGCACTACCGTCCTTGCCGCATGGGAGTTCCGCTTGAGCAATCCGCCCACCGCCAATGGCAATCCTCCGCTGGTCAAAGGCATGAACCGGCGCAGCCAGATCCTGCGCCTGCTGCTGCGCTACCGCCATTCGGGCGTGTTCTCCGGCATGAATCTGGACGCCGCCAGCAACCAGGCCGACGTGCCCGCCGATGGCAACCCGGAACAGTTCGTCAGTGACCTGGAGGCCCTGGGGCCGACCTTCGTCAAGCTGGGCCAGATGCTGTCCACCCGCCCGGACATGGTGCCGGTGGAGTTCGCCACCGCCCTGGAACGCATGCAGGAAAAGGTGGCGCCGATCCCGGTCGAGCGCATCCACGCCATCATCGAGCAGGAGCTGGGGGTGGGGGTGAACAAGCTGTTTGCCTCGTTCGATCCCGAGCCGTTGGGTTGTGCGTCGATCGCGCAGGTACATCGCGCGGTGCTGCACGATGGCCGCCAGGTGGCAGTGAAAGTGCAGAAGCCTGAAGTGGCCGCGCAGCTGCGCTCGGACCTGGAAGCGCTGCGCAGCTTTGCGCTGGCCGCCGATCATCTGACCCAGGTGGGCCGCCGCGTGCGCCTGCGCGACTGGCTCAACGAGTTCGCCAAGACCCTGATGCAGGAGCTGGACTACCACACCGAGGCCGAAAACCTGGCCCGCTTCGGACGGCATCTGCGGCCCTTCCGCCGCCTGTGGGTACCGCAGCCGATCTGGGACTACAGCAGCCAGCGCGTGCTGACCATGGAGCTCGCCACCGGCGTGCGCGTGGATGCGATCTCTGGCGTGCGCCGCACCGAGCAGGACATGGATCCGCTGGCAGCGGCGCTGATCCGCGGCTACCTGGACCAGATCTTCGTGCATGGCGAGATCCATGCCGACCCGCACCCGGGCAACCTGCGGGTGATGCCCGATGGCCGGCTGGCGATCTTCGACCTGGGCATGGTCGCGCACATGCCGCCGCGCCTGCGCGAGCGGCTGCTGAAGATCCTGTTCGCCGCCGTCGATGGCCGCGGCGAAGAAGTGGCCGACGATCTGATCAGCATCAGTACGCGGCTGGAGGCCTTCGACGAAGAGCGCTACCTGCGCGAGACCGGCCAGCTGATCGCGCGCTACGCCGCCAGTGGCAGCTTCTCGGAAGGCCGCGTGGTGCTGGACATGGTGCGCATCGCCACTGCCTGCGGGCTGCGCACGCCGCCGGAACTGAGCCTGCTGGGCAAGGCCCTGCTCAACCTGGAAACCGTGTGCCGGCTGCTGGCGCCGGAGCTGGACACGCGCCGCATCGTCGAGCGCCAGCTGCAGCACGTGATGCGCGCGCGCCTGAAGAAATCCCTGTCGGCGGCCAACATCGCCAGCGAGGCGATGGAGCTGCAGCAGCTGCTGCGCGACGGGCCGCGCAAGCTGTCGGACATCATGGCGCTGCTGGCCGAGAACCGCCTGCAGATGAAGGTGACCGGGCTGGAAGAATCACGCCTGATGGAGAACCTGCAGAAGATCGCCAACCGCGTGGCGGCCGGCATCATCAGCGCCGCGTTGATCATGGCTGCGGCAATGATGATGAAGATCGACACCGGCTGGCACCTGTTTGGCTATCCCCTCATCGCACTGATACTGCTGTTGATCGGCGTGGTGCTGGGGCTGGGCATCGTTACCAGTGCATTGCTGTTCGATCGTCGCGCGCGGGCGCGCGAGGAACGCGGGCACCGCTGATGCATTGGCGAAAAGCCGCGTATTCATGCGGTTTTTAATGCAATCCAACGAAGCCTTTCACGCTCGTTTTACCTTCGCGGCGTGATTGCACGCGCATCCTTTCAACAAACATTTCAGTCAGCTTCGTGCATGCACTATCGGGTCATCGGCCTGTCATGTGGATGTGCTTGCAGCAGCGCCGGTCGGATGGACACGCGTCGGTACGACGTCCATCGCCACCACCCCGTCACTGCCGAAGCTGCCTATGCTCTGGATACTGCTGTTGTCGTTGTTGCTGCTGTGCTGGCTGTTCCTCGCGTCCAACAAGTGGGTGTGGTGGAAGGCCGGTGCATTCTCGCTGCTGTTGCTGATGCTCAGCGCGTGGTGGCTGATCGACAAGCTGTCCGGTGATGGGCTCAACGCCGCCACGCTTTATCACCTCGGCGCCGACATGGAAGGCGCTGGTGTCTCCGACTTCAAGGGCTACATCGCCGGCTTCATCGTGCTGGCGCTGGTCTCGCTGCTGCCGCTGTTTGCCACGCGGGTGAAGCGCTGGCGCCGGCCCGGCCACGGTGGCGCGCTGTTCGCCGGCTTCGCGACCGTGTGGGTGGCCACGATCCTGATCAGCCCGCTGGCCCGTGACGGCCAACGCCTCTACCAGCAGCTGCGCCCGGTCGATTTCGCCCGTATCGCCCCCGAGTACCAGGTGCCGACTCAACCGCTGCAGCGCCCGCGCAACATCGTATGGATCTACGGTGAAAGCCTGGAACGCACCTATCTGGACGAGGCCGTGTTTCCCGGCCTGATGCCCAACCTCAACCGCCTGGCGTCCAAGTCGCTTGACGTGCGTGGCCTGGCCTCGGCCGAAGGCAGCGGTTGGACCATCGCCGGCCTGGTGTCGTCAATGTGCGGCGTGCCGCTGACCACCTCGCAGGGCGACGAGAACAGCATGGACCGCATGGGCAGTTTCCTGCCCAAGGCGGTGTGCCTGGGCGACTACCTGAAGCAGCAGGGCTACACCAACCATTACCTGGGCGGCGCCAACGGCCAGTTCGCTGGCAAGGGCCAGTTCCTGGCCAGCCATGGCTTTGACGAAGTGCATGACCTGGCATGGTTCAAGCAGCAGAAGAAGATCGGCCGCATCCACTACTCGGCCTGGGGCGTGCACGACGACGTGCTGCTGGACACCGCCTACCAGCGCTTCGAGCAGCTCTCGCGCGCCGGTTCACCGTTCATGCTGACCACGCTGACCATGGACACCCACCACCCGGCGGGCCACCTGCCGGTGTCGTGCAAGGGCGAGCGCTACCGGAGCGGGTACGGCAACATCGGCCTGCTCAATGCACTCAAGTGCACCGACCGCCTGATCTCACAGCTGGTCGAGCGCATCCAGGCCAGCCCGTATGGGAAGGACACGCTGATCGTGATCGCCTCCGACCACCTGGCGATGCCCAACGATCTCAGCCACGTGCTGGCCAAGCAGAAGCGCGAGAACCTGCTGCTGTTCCTTGGCGACGGCATTGCCCCGCAGCAGCTCAGTGCCGACGCTGGCACCACCCTGGATTCCGGTGCGACCCTGCTCAGCCTGCTGGACCCGAACCTGAAGACGATGGGCTTTGGCCGTTCGCTGATCGACCCGCAGCGCGCGCCCAGCGCCAGCGTGGCCGCACGCCGCGATAATGGCCGCGACTACCCGCAGTACCTGGCCTTCGCCCGTTCGCTGTGGCTGGGCCAGCCGACCCGCGAGCTGAAGATCGATGGCGATGACCAGGTGGTCGTTGGCCTGCAGCACGTGCAACCGCCGGTGCTGCTGGAGTACGACAAGGATTGGGGCCTGAAGTCCGTGTATCTGGAAAACACCTCGCGCCAGTTCGATGATGCCAACCCGGACAACACCCTGGCCTACGTCGACCGTTGTACCGCGTTCGAGGACGGCTCGGCCGACGGCGACTGGTGCGCCCTGCTCGTCAACCGCGACAATGGCATCAAGCTGTACCGCGACAACGACCTGCGCGGTGGCATCGCGGTGGATGCACCGCTGGATACGCTCCAGGGCCCGCGCCCGAGCGTGCGCCAGGCACACATGATCACCCAGAAGGGACGCCGTACGCGTGCCGGCCAGTACATGCTGCAACTGGTGGCGAGCACTCGCCCGGACCGCGGCTTCTGGATCGAAGCGGTGTCCTCGCAGCGCAAGGTGGTGCTGGCCCAGCAGTGGGTGCAGCCCGATGCCAACGGCAAGATCAACGTGTCGTTCGGGCTGGATCACGAAGTGGACGATCTGGAGATCCGCGCGTGGTTGAACCACGCCGAGAAGCTGGCGGTGGATACATTCGCACTGGTGCCCTCGCGCAGCCGACCGCGGGGGTAGGGCTATTTGCAGGGCTGCGCCCTGCCACCCGTGGTAGTGCCGGCCGCTGGCCGGCAACCTCAGAAGCAACAGCAACAGCTGGCATTCCGTGGGATGGCGGGGCGGTGTGGGTTGGCAGGACACGCCGTAAACCCGTCCATGGGGGCTCGATGGCGCCATCCATGGCGCCAACGGTCCTGCCAACCCACACCGCCCCACCTTTGACAGATTCCGTGTGCTGTTGGTGGGTGTCGACCTTGGTCGACACACTCTGTCAGTTATCGAAAATCAAAATGGGGTCAGATCCGTTTTCCTCCGGAAAACGGATCTGACCCCAAAAGCAATTCCAACAGATCGCGGAAATCTGTCGAAGGCGGGGCGGTGCCGGAGTGTGGGGTGTCAGCCGCATGGATGCGGCTGCCAAGCCTCCATGGAAGGATTCACGGCGTCCCCGCACTCCGGCACCGCCCCGCCATCCCACGGAATGCACGCTGTTGCTGTTGCTGTTGCTGTTGCTGTTGCTGCTGAGCTTGCCGGCCAGCGGCCGGCACTACTGCGGATCGCGGATGATGTGGATGTCGGTCGGGGTCGACAGCGGAATGTTCCGCTCGGCCAGGATCTGCAGCAGGCTGAAGTACAGGTCGCTGCGGGTGGCGTACACCTGCCGCGGGCTGGCAACGTAAGCGAAGCTGTTGATGGTGATCTGGCCACCGGCAATGCTGTCGATGTAGAC
This sequence comes from Stenotrophomonas sp. T8, assembly GCF_051853085.1. Taxonomy (NCBI): domain Bacteria; kingdom Pseudomonadati; phylum Pseudomonadota; class Gammaproteobacteria; order Lysobacterales; family Lysobacteraceae; genus Stenotrophomonas; species Stenotrophomonas sp. T8. The sequence continues at coordinate 3,766,565 of NZ_CP195329.1, forward strand.
CGTCGGTGCCGGCTGATTCAGCACATTCGTGTGCGCGGTGTACGCATCCAGCAGCGCCTGCCGCAGATTGCCGACATCCGTGCTGGGCGGCACCGCGAACTGGATCTGGATGCGGCCCTGGTTGTTGCCCATCGTCATGTTGCGCACGGTCTTGGTGACCAGCTCGGAGTTGGGCACGATCAACGTCGACTTGTCGCCCACCTGGATCTCGGTCGAACGCAGGCTGATGCGGCGGATGTCGCCCTCCTGGTCACCCAGCTTCACCCAGTCACCGATCTTCACCGGCCGCTCGGCCAGCAGGATCAGGCCGGAGACGAAGTTCTGGGTGATCACCTGCAGGCCGAAACCGATACCCACCGACAGCGCGCTGACCAGCAGGGCCAGCTTGCTCAGCTGCAGCCCCATCGCGCTCAGCGCCCAGATCACCGCGATGATGATCCCCACATAGCGGGCAACGGTACTCACCGAATTGCGCGCGCCCAGGTCCAGCTCGGTCTTGGGCAGGTAGGTGTCGGTCAGCCAGCGCTGTACCAGCTGGGTAACGGCCAGGCCAGCCAGCAGCACCAGCACCGCCAGCACGATGCGCACCGGCTCCAGCTTGGTTCCGCCAATGTCGAATCCAGACGTGAACAGCGAGGAGAAGCGCTCCACCACCGCGCCGATGTTGCCGAACGGTGCCACCAACGCCAGCAGCGCGATCAGTACGACGATGGTGCGCAACGCCGCCGACAGCAGCACGCCCGCCTGTTCCAGCCGCGATACGCTCAGGCCGGTGCTGAGCAGGATGGTCTGGCCGACCTTGCTGTCGGCGTTGAGGATCCAGGTGCTCAGGTCATCGACGAACTTGAACAGCAGGGTTGCGGCCAGCACTACGATGCTGCCGCCGATCAGCTGCTGGTTCACGAACCTGGCGAAATTCAGGTAGCCCAGCAACGTGGCAACGATGGCGGCCACCACCGCGATGTTGCCCGCTACTCGGGCAAGTACCAGCCAGCTGCTGCGGCGCACGGGCGTGGTTGCTCCCACGCCATCGGCCTGTGCTTCCAGCTTGGCCTCGGCCTCGGCGGTCTGCCGCCGATGCAGGCGCGCCAGGGTCACCAGCATGGCCATGATCAGGCCGAGGTAGGTCAGGGCAATCAGGCCGTCCAACGCCACCGTGGTGACGTCGCTGGTGCGCGTAGCCTGGTCGAGGGCCACCAGCACCGTGCTCAGCCAGGCCAGCACCGCCGCGCCCCAGGCATACTTGCGCAGCTTCAGCGCGGCGGTGTCGTCCAGGTTCAACAGCCGCCATGACGGGCGCTTGGGCACCAGCAGGCAGGCGCTGAGCGCGGCAATGAAGGCCGCACGGAAGGTGGCGGTCTCCAGGCCGTCAGCCACCACCTGCAGGCGCGGCGCGATGGCATCGATCGCATCCAGCGCCGCCATCAGCACCACTACCGCATAACCGGGCAGCAGCGTGCCCACCAGCAGCAGCCACATCGCCAGGCCAGACCGGCGCAGTCGTCCATCAGGCGCGCGCTCGGACGCGGCGAACTGCCGCCCCAGCCTGCGCAGCCACAACCGCAGCGGGAACATCATCACCAGCGCGGCCAGCAGGCCCAGCAACGGCGTGCCCCAGCCATGGGCGCGGATGCCGGCGACCAGCGCGTCACGCCCCTGCTCGGCCAACGGCGCAACGCGCGCGATATCGATCGGCAGACGCTCGGCCACCTTGCTCCACAACGCAGGCGACAGCGGCGAGGCGACCTTCTGGCCCAGTTCTTCCGTGCGTTGTGCGGTGCGCTGCTGTTCGATGTCGGTCGCCAGCTGCTGTGCACGCACGGCACTGGCCTTGGCCTGGGCCACCGACGCGGCCAGCCCGTCGCGCTGCCTGGTTATGGCCCGTCGCTGCGCTGCCAGCTCCGGCGGCTCCGTGGTGCCCTCGGCAGGCGTTCCCAGCTGCGCCAGCTGCTCGTTGATGCGATCCAGCTGGGGCTGCAGTGCCTTTTCCAGTGCCTCGGCGTCACGCCGTGCCTGCGAGGCATTCTCGGACAGCATCGCCAGCGTCTCGGTGGCTTCCGCATCGCCACGCTTGCGCTCGACATCCTTCAACCGCGAATCGATGTCCGCCAGCTGCTGCTTGGGCGTGGGGTCCTCCTCCTGTGCCAGCACCGGCGCGGACAGCAGGAAGGCAGTGCACAGCAGCAGGACCCACCAGGGCCCCCGTGCACGGATCGATCGCAGGAAAGAAGACACGCAGCCACACCGGTTCGCGCGGACCACCGCGCCTGCGCGCGACTATACGGCACAGGCGGTAAACGGCGGATGGGGGACGTGCAGCAGTATCAGTACTTCAGGCGCAGCTCTTCCACGGTCGGCTGCTGCAGCGCGTACCAGTCCTGGAACTCTTCCTCGGTGATCTCATCGGGCGCATATACCGCCACCGGGTGCCACTCGTGGTCGGTCGGCAGTGGCTGGCGCGGGCCGGCTCGCAGGCTGTAGCTGACGCCCTCGTAGTCGACCAGGTCGTCGACCTGCGGCCACTGTTCGCGCGCGAACGCGGATTCACTCTTCAACAGGATCACCTGGTACATCGGCACCTCCACCTCGGTTGGATCAGGAAAACACGGCGCTGGCGGCAGGATACCGCCATGCCGGTGACAACAGGCACGTCGCATCGGCGACGGATCGTTCTGGACGCGGCCATCGCCCCGGCTTCACCCGCCCATGGCGAGCCCATCGGCATCGTGGAGGCCCGCCCCTGCCACGATGACCGATGACCGAGCACCCGCCGCTGAAGACCGTCGCCGACCTCAAGCTGCCGCGCTACCTGGGCACCTGGTACGAGATCGCGCGCCTGCCGATGCGCCACGAGCCGGAAGGCTGCACCGATGTATCGGCGCACTACACCCTGCTCGACAACGGCAACGTCGGCGTCACCAACCGCTGCCGCATGGATGGCGAGATCGAAGAGGCCACCGGCGAGGCCTGCGCCGTCGACAACGACAGCGCGCGCCTGGAAGTCAGCTTCCTGCCCAAGGGCCTGCGCTGGCTGCCGTTCGCCAAGGGCGACTACTGGGTGATCCAGGTCGCCCCGGACTACAGCGTCTCGCTGGTCGGCAGCCCGGATCGCAAGTACCTGTGGCTGCTGGCGCGCGAGCCACGCCTGGACGCGACCGTGCAGGACCATTATCTGGCCGCGGCCCGCCTACAGGGCTTCGATCTGTCCGAACTGATCCAGACCCCGCATACCGGCCACCCCACCGCCTGAGCACGACCACGCATGGATCTGAAAAGTGGCTACCCATGGTGGGCAGTGCGCAACGGGCTGCTGCAGGCCTTTCCCCCGCTGGAGCAGGATCTGCGCTGCGACGTGCTGGTGGTCGGTGGCGGCATCACCGGTGCGCTGATCGCCGACGAACTGTCCGCCCACGGCCACGAGGTGGCGGTGATCGAGCAGCGCGACATCGGCTGGGGCAGCACGGCGGCCAGCACCGCGCTGCTGCAGTACGAGATCGATACCCATCTGCTGGAACTGGCCGAGCGCTATGGCAAGGATGCCGCCGCCCTGGCCTACCTTGCCTGTGCCGACGCGATTCCGGCACTGGCTGAAGTGGCACGCGGGCTGAAGGAGGTGGACTTCCGCCAAATGGACAGCCTGTACCTGGCCAGCCGGCGGCGCGACGTGCCGCGACTGATGGCCGAAGGAGCTGCACGCCGTGATATTGGACTGGACGCGCGTTGGCTGGACCGCGAAGCCCTGCGCGAACGCTTCGACGTGGACGCCGGCGGCGCCCTGCTGACCCGCCAGGCAGCGCGGGTCGATCCCTACTGCCTCACCTACGGCCTGCTCAAACGAGTGCGCCGCCGCGGCGGCCATGTGCACGACCGCACCGTGCTGCACACGCTCAGGCCTGGCGCGCCGGGCGTAACCGCGATGACCGAGGCCGGCGCCACGGTCCGTGCTCGCCACGTGGTCCTGGCCATGGGCTACGCCAACCAGCGTTGGCTTGAACAGCGGGTCGCGCGCAACCGCAGCAGCTACGCCTTCATCACCGACCCGATCGATGCGGACACGCTGGGCCGGCTGCAGCGCACGATGGTGTGGGAGAGCGCACGCCCGTACCTGTACCTGCGCGCCACCGGCGACCGCCGCCTGCTGGTGGGTGGGCTGGACGACGCCATCGATATCCCGGCGCGGCGCGACCGGCGCGTGCAGCGCAAGGCCGAAAAGCTGATGGATCAGCTGCTGCACTGGTTCCCGCAGCTGGACCCGGTGCCCGCCTTTTCCTGGGCCGGCACCTTCGCCGAAACCGCCGACGGCCTGCCCTTCTTCGGCCCGCACGCGCAGTGGGGCCCGCGGGTCCATTTCGCCATGGCCTACGGCGGCAACGGCATCACTTATTCGATGATCGGCGCCCAGCTGCTGCGGGCCCGGATCGAGCGGCGCAGGCATGCGCTGGAAGGGCTGTTCGGGTTCGAACGGTTGTAGCGTGCAGTCAGGCATGGCCTGGCTCTACCGCAAGCGGGCGCCGACAGGCATCATTCAAGCAACCCCTGCTAGCGTCGGCCTGTACCGCCGCGTGTTGCGCGGCCACCTGTCCGCTGGAGCGCCGTCATGATCCGCCCCCTGACCCTGCTGCTGTGCCTGGCCCTGCCGGGAACCGTGCTGGCCCAGTCCGCCGCTGGCGCTACCGCGCCGCAGGCTGCCGGCCTGGACCTGACGCTGCCGCAGGCGCCGCTGCGCTACCTCAACGACCCGGCCCTGCAGCAGGACCCGCCCGGCACCTATTACGGTGACAAGAGCGGCCCACGCGTGCACGACGACGCCAAGATCGCCGACGTCACCGACGACAAGGTCAAGGTGTCGGGCAGCTTCACCACTGGCATCGGCTATTCCAAGAACGGCGGCAACAGCCACTACAACGCGGCCACGCTGAATTTGAGCAAGAACTACACCACCGATGAGGGCAAGACCCACGGGGTCAACCTCAACATCCATGTGAGCGAGGGCAAGGGCCCGGGCTTCTTCGGCCCGTATGGCGGCTACTACGGCCGCGGCCCGGGCTATTGGGACTACCCGCCGCCGTACGGCTGGTAAGCCCCGCGCCAGGCCTGAGCCGACCAAGGTCGGCTGCTACCGCTGCACATGCCTGGGCGGCAACCGCACTGTAGTGCCGACCGCCGAATGACCCGAGGCTGCGGCAGGAACGGCGCCCATTGAACTACGAGCGAGCCTAACGCCGCCGCCAAGAGCCACGGCGCAGATGTGTAAGCGCAGGCAAAAAAAGGGGCAGCAGGGGCGGCGCCATCCGTTGATTAAGCGGAAGGCTGCCAATAAGGGCTAGCCGATAGATCTGCCGTCCGATCGCACTGCCGAATTGCCAGATCAACCAGTCAGGATTTTCGCTCCAACGAAAGTCAGTGAAGTCTATGATCAGCAACATGGCATGTTTAGGGGAACCCGCCCCTTCCCGAGTCTGGGCCCGGGGTGAGGGCAACCCCAGGAGAACGCAGCACGCAGCGGCTATTCTCCAAATTTTCCCGTGACAGAGTAGAGTGGCTCAAGCAACCACTCATAGAGCCTTCGGCGCTCCCCCATGATGTCCGCCTCAAGCTGCATGCCAGGACGCAGCGGCTCCCGATTTCCATATGCTAGAACGTCCTGGCGGTCCAGCGAAACGAGGACACGATAGAGGGATTGGTTTGGATCGCTGCTGTCCTTGCCTTTCAACAGTGCGCTTCTGGATATACGAATTACGGTCCCCTCATGAGTACCGAACTTTTGGTATGGATACGCTTGGTACCTCAGTAGAACTCGATCACCCACCTTTACGAAGCCTATTGCGGAACTCGGGACAAGCAGCTGCGCTCTCAGCTTAGACCCTTCAGGTAACAGGCTGAGAATCGCTCGACCGGCCTGCACCGCCTGACCAGCTTCAACCAGACGATTCGCGACGAGTCCAGCTACGGGGGCCCGAAGTAGGAGCTCACCGTCGGCCTCCATCCGAATGGCCTCCTGGCGCAGCGCCGCCAAGTCACGCTCAGACGCGGCCTTGGTCGACAGCCTCTGCTGTGGAATCTCCGCAAGGCGCTGCTCCAGTTCAGTCAGACTCCTACGAATTGACGTCGCCTGGCGTTGGAGCGCCTGCTGTGCGTTGACCATCTCAAGTGTTGATTGCTCTTGCTGGTTGATCTGAACGAGACTCACATAACGCTGATCTTCCACGCTTCTGTAGCGAGACACCGTTTCGCGACCGATCCTAACCTGCTCGCCGCGCCTTTTTATCTCAGACTCAATCTGAGCTAGCTCCCGCAACATCTCGCTACGCTGCGCTTTGGCGCCGTCCAGCTGGACTGCAAACTGTCTATCCTGGAACTCACTGATTGCGCTTACGCTTGCGATTCGGCTCTTCTGGGCATCGAGCAAGGTAGACACAGAATCGCGACCGGAAGACGTGACTCTTGGAACATTCACTGTCAGCAGTCCATCCTGAACACGAACATGGTCGCCCTCCTCGATATTCAACCTTGACACAACACCTGCAGAGGGCGCTACGATCAGTTTGCACCGTTCAGCGGCATTGCCTATCTTGGCGATCTGTACGACCTTTACAACCTGATGGCAAGGTGACGCAAATGCCCCCGGCTCGATTCAACCGGGGGCATTCTCTTAGTGTTTGCCATCCAAGGATCGAATGCGGAAGCCGCTACCCACCCCAGAGAACTTCCTGATCTATGCAGCTGTTAGCTGGGTAGCCGTGAGCTTTATTGGAATGTTCTTAGCCGATGCCGGCATGTATGGCGCCAAAATCGTAACTGAGGCGGCAGCGTTCTCTCTCTTGGTTGCGCTGTTTCCTAGCGAGCCGCACAGACCTTGGTCAGTAGCAGTAGTCTGCATCGCATTAGCTGGCGCCGCAGTATTCTTTGCCATGTGGCTTGTATTTTTCGCGCTCCCCGAAGCCAAGAGCTTTTCCTTTCCAGATCCTCAAAGCTTAAATCGCCTTGACATAGTTGCTGGATTTTTGGGGACTGCGGTTGTTTCACCACTTTTTGAGGAAAAATTGGCGAGACACTTGGCACTAAGGGGTATCGAGGGCGTTACACCGCCTTGGCTCTCGAGGTTAGTGTCGCCTCGAATACTTGCCACCTTGATTGTCTCAACAATATTTGCGTGGGCGCACGGCGATATGGCTGTCCCTGCGTTTATCTTCTCGCTCACTTTAAGCTGGCTCACCCTGAAGCATAGGTTCGGCCTCTTACAGCGCGCATTGTTGCATGGGATCTACAATGGCGCGGTCATGTTCTGGTTCCTGTCCTATGGTTTCGGCTTCTACTCAGGATGACTCTGTAGCGAGGAGCACGGTTCGCGCCGCATAGTTGCTCGCGAGAGTCCAGGTCAATCATTGCGACTTTTCGACGACAAGGATTGCGGAGCACAACGATCACGAGATTGCCGGCCAGCGGCCGGCACCTGCCCGCGCGCGAATCAATCCAGCCAGCCATCGCGCTCGCTGTGCAGGATGCGGCCGTCGTAACCGCTCAGGCGCACCTCCACCTTCTGGTTGCGGGCATTGCGGGCTTCCAGCGACCAGGTCGCCCCATCGCGTTCCAGCGAATGGATCTCGCGCAGGCCATGCGACTGCGCCCGTGCCAGCACCTGCTCGGTGGTCAGCAGCGCGCGGCCGCTGTGCTCATCGAAGATCTCGCCGGTCTTCGGGTCCACGTAGACTTCGCTGAAGCGGCCATCGGCGCGGCTCACGTCGGCTTCCCACAGGCCGTCATCGCGTTCGATCTCGTGGATCTGGGTGTAGCCGGCCTTGCGCAGGGTCTGTTCGACCTGGGCCATGCCCAGCGGTGCGGCCTGTGCGGCCGGTGCAATGGCCAGCAGGGCAACGGTGGCGAGGGTGAGCGACTTCAACATGGGGGTTCTCCTGTTCGTGTTCGTGGCCGGACCATCCCGGCAACGCCACGATGCATGCCTCGGTTAACAGCGCCTTAGCCGTGGCTGTTAGCCGGCTGTTAGTCATCCCCGGCACACTCGCGCCTGAACCCCTCCTTCTTTCTTTCTGCACCCGCATGCTTCCCACCCTGCCCCTGCTGCTGGCCCTGGCCGGCTCCCCGATCGCCGCTGCGCCCGTACAGGACCCGGCGCAGCAGGTCGCGCGCCGTGCCGTGCAGCAGGGCCGCTACGTGCCGCTGGAAAGCGTGGTGCGCGATGCGCTCAAGCGCTACCCGGGCCAGCTCCTGGAAGTGGAGCTGGACGACGGCGTCTACGAAGTGGAGATCCTGCGCGGCGACGGCGTAGTAGTGGAGCTGGACTATGATGCGCGCAGCGGAAAGCTGCTGAAGACGGAGCTCGACGACTGATGCGCATCCTGTTGGCCGAAGACGATGCCGCACTGGCACAGCGCCTGGTGCCCCTGCTGGAACAGGCCGGCTATGTGGTGGCGGTGGTCGCTGACGGCCGCGAGGCCGAGGAGATCGGCCAGGTCGAAGACCTGCAGGCCGCCATCGTCGACTTGGGCCTGCCCGGGCTGGACGGACTGAGCATGATCGAGCGCTGGCGCGGCAATGGCCGCAGCTTTCCGGTGCTGGTGCTGACCGCGCGGGCGCGCTGGCACGACAAGCTGGCTGGCTTCGATGCCGGCGCCGACGACTACCTGACCAAACCGTTCCAGGCCGACGAACTGGTGCTGCGGCTGCGTGCACTGATCCGTCGCAGCCATGGCCACGCCAGCCCGCGCCTGCACTGCGGCCCGCTGCAGCTGGACGTCAACGCCGGCCGCTTTGAGCTGGATGGGCAGGCGCTGCCGCTCAGTCCGCAGGAGTTCCGCCTGCTCAGCTACTTCATCCATCACAGCGGACAGGTGATCGGCCGCGACCGGCTGGGCGATCAGGTGTTCGACGGTGGCCACGACCCGGACTCCAATGCACTGGACGTGCTGCTCGGACGCGTGCGACGCAAGCTCGGCATCGACCTGATCCAGACCGTGCGCGGCCAGGGCTGGCGGCTGGCCGCGCCGTGAGCCGGCAACCATCGCTGCGACGGCGCCTGCTGCTGGCCGGCGGCGTCGGCCTGCTGCTGGTCTCGCTGCTGGCCAGCGCGTTGCTGGGCGAGCTGTTCAAGCGCAGCGCGCGCGACCGCCTCGACCACGAACTGCAGCAGGACATGCTGACCCTGCTGGCGCAGGCCGAAGTGGATGCGGACGGACAGCTGCGCCTGCGCCAGGAACCCAATGACGCACGCTTCCAGCGCGTGTTCTCCGGTGCCTACTGGCAGATCGCCGGTGCCGATGGCCGCGTGCTGCTGCAGTCACGCTCGCTGTGGGATGAAACCCTGCCGGCGCCGGTTGCCGGGCCGACCACCCGCAACCTGCCCGGGCCGCTGCAGCAATCCCTGCGCGCACGCGTGCAGCAGGTGCGCCTGCCGCGCGCCAGCGAACCGTTCGTGGCCGTGGTTGCCACTGATCGCAGTGCGTTGGATGCGGATGTCGCTGCATTCCGCAAGCGCACCGCCATCGCGCTGGGCGTGCTGGTCGCCGCCTGGCTGGCGGTGCTGGCCAGCCAGGTGCACTTCGGCCTGCGCCCACTGCATCGCCTCGGTGCGCAGCTGGAACGGGTACGGCGCGGCGATGCGCAGCGCATCGAAACCCAAGGGCTGGGCGCGGAAGTCGCACCGCTGGGGGAAGAACTCAACGCGCTGCTGGACCACCAGCAACGCATGGTCGCGCGCGCACGCACCAGTGCACAGGATCTGGCGCATGCGCTGAAAACCCCGCTGAGCGTACTGGCCACCGAAGCCGACGGCGATGGCGCGCACTGGCGGGCCACCGTGCGCGAGCAGAGTGCGCGTATGCAGGCCAGTGTCGACCGTTACCTGGCTGCAGGACTGGCCGCCGACCATCGCCAGCGGACCGGCGTGGCGGCCGTCGCTCAGGCGATGTGCCGGCTGATGGCACGCGTGCATGGCGAACGTGGCATCACGTTCACGGCGGCCGGTATCGAACCGGCGCTGCAGTTCGCCGGTGCCAGTGCGGACTTGGAGGAGATGCTGGGCAACCTGCTGGACAATGCCGGGCGCTGGGCACAGCGGCAGGTCCAGGTCAGCGCGGAAGCCGACGACGGCCAGTTGCGCATTGAGGTCCGCGACGACGGCCCCGGCCTGGCCGCAGACGCCCTGCAACGGGTCACCCAGCGTGGCGTGCGGCTGGATGAGCGCGTGGGCAGCAGTGGATTGGGGCTGGCGATCGTGGGCGATATCGCCGCCAGTTATGGCGGACGCGTGGCGCTGGAGAATGTACAGCCGGGCCTACGCGCGACGTTGTGGCTGCCGGTGGGGTGACGCGGCCAACCCAACGGTGGGTAGTGCCGGCCGCTGGCCGGCAACCACGTGGTCACCGGGAACGTCTTGCGCAAGCCGGCCAGCGGCCGGCTCTACCAAGCGCCAATCCGACCGGTCGCCGTGCATCAAGCATCAACGGTGATGCATCCACCAGCAATCAATTGCGTCCAGCACGATGTGGATGATCAGACCGATGCCGAACAACCGCGTTTTCCTCGGTACGCACAGGCCCGCATAGACCGCGATGGCCGGTGCGGTGTGCAGCGGATGGAAACCAATGCTGCAGCGGTTCGGTGCATAGATCGGGTCGGCCAACAGGTGGTCCAGGTCGATGATCCAGCCCAGCAACAGCAGCAGCCACGCCGAGGCGAAGCGTTTGCGCCAGAACAGCCATGCCAGCAACGCTGGCACGGCGGCATGCAGGAACAGGTGGAAGATCGCGCGCGCGCTCATCGCAACGGTAGCGCCGGGCAAGCCCGGCGCTCTCCATCAGACCAGCGGTTCGTCAGACAGGTAGGTGTAACCGGTCAGGCCGGCTTCCAACGCTTCGGACAGTTCCTGCGCGCGTTCCGGCGACAGCTGCGCTGCAGCCACGCGCTGCGCATAGGTCGCCCGCAGTTCGTCCAGGCGGTAACCCACGTAGTCCAGCATCACGTCGGTGGTATCGCCACGGCGCTGCTGGGTGATGGCATAGCCATCGGCATCGGCCAGCACTTCCACCGCGTCGGTATCGCCGAACAGGTTGTGGATGTCGCCCAGGATTTCCTGGTAGGCGCCGACCATGAAGAAGCCGATGCGGTAGCTCTCGCCCGGCTTCATCTTGTGCAGCGGCAGCGAGCTGTCCAGGCTCTCGTTCTCGACATAGGTTTCCACCATGCCGTCCGAATCGCAGGTCATGTCGGCGATGATGCCGCGGCGGTCCGGGGTTTCATCCAGGCGCTCGATCGGCACGATCGGGAACACCTGGTCGATCGCCCACACGTCCGGGATCGATTCGAACACGCTGAAGTTGACGAAATACTTGTCGACCAGGCGCTCGTTCAGTTCATCCAGTACCGGGCGATGGCTCTTCTCGTCATAGCTCAGGCGCGCACGCACGCCGTGGGCGATGGCGTAGAACAGATCGTCGATGCGCGCGCGCTGCGGCAGGTCGATCTGGCCCAGCGCGTAGCTGGCCAGGCCTTCGGCATGGAAATGCTGCGCTTCCTGGAACAGCTCCACCGCCGGGCGCACGTCCAGCTCGTCGTGGATCTCGCGCAGGTGGCGGATCGCCGCCGGCTCGTCGTCGTGCTGGTCCGGCACGCGGCCTTCCTGCGCTTCTTCCACTTCCGACACATTGGCGATCAGCACCGCGTGGTGCGCGGTCATCGCGCGGCCGCACTCGGTGACGATGCGCGGCGGGGTCAGGCCGAACTCTTCGCAGGCATTGGCCAGCGGCTGCACGATGTTGCTGGCGTAGGAATGCAGGCCGTAGTTGATCGAGCAGAAGCTGCGCGAACGGGTGCCTTCATAGTCCACGCCCAGGCCACCGCCCACATCGACGTGGGTGATCTTCGCGCCCAGGCGCGACAGCTCCACGAAGTAGCGGGTGGCTTCGCGCATGCCGTTGGCGATGTCGCGCACGTTGGAGATCTGCGAGCCCATGTGGAAGTGCAGCAGGTTCAGGCAGTCGGCGTACTCGGTGTCACGCAGCGACTTCCACAGGTCCAGCAGCTGGCGCGGCGACAGGCCGAACTTGGCCTTGTCGCCACCGCTGTTCTGCCACTTGCCGGCGCCCAGCGAGGCCAGGCGCATGCGCACGCCCAGGCCAGGCTTCACGTCCAGCGACTTGGACTCTTCCAGCACCAGCTTCAGCTCGGACGGCTTCTCGATGACGATGAAGGTCTGCAGGCCCAGCTTGCGGCCGATCAGGGCCAGGCGGATGTACTCGCGGTCCTTGTAGCCGTTGCAGACGATCAGCCCGCCCGGGCGCGACAGCGCCAGCACGGCCATCAGCTCGGGCTTGCTGCCCGCTTCCAGGCCGAAGCCCTCGCCGTGGTGGCTGGCCAGGGTGCCGGCCACGCCGCGGGTCTGGTTGACCTTGATCGGGTACACGGCGGTGTAGCCGCCGCTGTACTCCCAGTCCTGCTGGGCCTGGGCGAAGGCCGCCTGCAGCTTGCCCAGGCGCTGGCCGAGGATGTCCGGGAAGCGCACCAGCAGCGGCAGCTTGGCGCCCGCCGCCCGCGCCGCGTCGACCACCTTGGGCAGCGACACCACCGGGCCGTCCGCCCCGGTCGGTCTCACCACCATGTGCCCGGCCTGATCCACGTCGAAGTAACCGTCCGCCCAATGCGGGATCGAGTAGGTCTTGCGGGCTTGGTCGAGGGACCAATCGGTCATTTCAGTCGGCCTTGTTGGCAATAAAAGGGGGGGCATGATAACGCCTATGTGCCCACAGGTTCGTTATCATGCGCGCCCGCGCCCGTGACAGGTTCCAACCTGAACGGGCCGATCCGTCCGGATGTGGCATCTGTGCCACGCGGCCCCGCCCGCCAGCCCGGCTCCACCCCTCCGAACAGGACTGTTTTCCCATGACTGACAGCAACAACTGGTACATCGAACACTTCGAACGCACCGGCTCGGCCATCGGCTACCGCATCACCGGCAAGCTGGACGAGGTGCAGTCGCCGTTCCAGAAGATCGAGATCTTCCAGACCACCGACTGGGGCAACCTGATGACCATCGACGGGGCCATCATGCTGACCAGCAAGGACAACTTCTTCTACCACGAGATGATCAGCCACCCGGTGCTGTTCACCCACGCCGCGCCCAAGCGCGTGGTGATCATCGGTGGCGGCGACTGCGGCACCCTGCGCGAAGTGCTCAAGCACACCGGCGTGGAGAGCGTGACCCAGTGCGATATCGACGAGCAGGTCACCGTGATGGCGCGCAAGCACTTCCCGGAACTGTGCGACTCCAACGACGACGCCCGCGCCGAGCTGCTGTTCGACGACGGCGTGGCCTACATGGCCAACTGCCCGGCCGGCAGCGTGGACGTGGTGATCGTGGACTCGACCGACCCGGTCGGCCCGGGTGAGGGCCTGTTCAACAAGGCCTTCTACGAGAGCTGCTTCAAGGCCCTGAAGGACGACGGCATCCTGGTGCAGCAGTCCGAGTCGCCGCTGATGCAGCTGGCGCTGATCAACGAAATGCGCACCGAGATGGGCAAGGCCGGCTTCGGTTCGTTCAAGACCCTGCCGTTCCCGCAGCCGTGCTACCCCACCGGCTGGTGGAGCGTGACCATGGCGCGCAAGGGCGACAGCAGCTTCGACTTCCGCCAGGCCGACTCGGCCGCCAAGACCTTCAACACCCTGTACTACACCGCCGCGCTGCACACCGGCGTGCTGGTGACCCCGCCGTTCGTGCAGGCGGCATTGAAGGGTTGATCCAAACAAAAACCCGCGCTGGCAACAGCGCGGGTTTTCTGCTTTCTGTAGAGCCGAGCCCACGCTCGGCTGCTCTTCGGACAGGTTGCGGTAAACCAAGCCGAGCATGGGCTCGGCTCTACAGTTACAGCGCCCAGATACCCGCGATCACCGCCACCACCAGGCCCCACTTGATCAGCTGGTAGGCCACCACGCTGCGCTCGCGCAGTGCCTTGGCCTTCAGGCGCACCTTGTAGACGCTGCCGAATGCCTTGTTGACGCCACCGGTTGGGTCACCCGGCAGGTTGGGCGAGGCGCCGCCGGCCAGCAGCGTGGCCGCCACCGCGCGGTTGAACAGCCCCGGCAGGCCGAAGCGCAGCGGGCGGGCGATGTCGCAGAACAGGATCACGCGGTCCTGCTGGGTCTCGTTGTGCGCATGGTGGATGTAGGTCTCGTCGAACATCATCCACTCGCCGTCGCGCCAGCTCTTCTTGATGCCGTCCACTTCGATGTAGCAGGCATCGTCGTTGGGCGTGCTCAGGCCCAGGTGCAGGCGCAGCGAGCCGGCGAACGGGTCGCGGTGCGGGCGCAGCTCACTGCCCGGCGGCAGCTGCGCGAACATCGCCGCACGCACATCCGGGATCGACTCGATCAGCGCCGTGGTCTTCGGGCACAGCGTCTTCGCCGACGGGTGCGACGGGCCGTACCACTTCAGGTAGAAGCGCTTCCAGCCACGACGGAAGAACGAATTGAAGCCGGCATCGTTGAACGTGCTGGAGGCGGCGATCTTCTGCGCGTCGCGCAGCGCCAGCGCCTCGTCGCGGATCATCTGCCAGTTCTGGCGCAGCGGCTCCAGCTGCGGGAACTCCTTGCCCGGGTCCAGGAACGGCGTGGTCGGCACCTTCGAGAACATGTACATGACCACGTTGATCGGGGCCATGAAACTGGAGTGGTCCAGCAGCTGGCGCGACCAGCGCGCGCGGACCTTGCCACGGAAGTGGATGTACAGCACGCAGGCCACGAACAGCGCTGCAATGACGATTTTGATGATCAAAGCACTTTCCTCCAGCCGCGGCCGGAACGGGAAACGGGGCGATGCACGGCCAGGCGGCCAGCACCGGTGGGGAACGCGGCAGGGGACGGGGACGTGCCGGAGGGGGGCGGCCGCCGATGTCGCGGGCTAACAGCTTATGGTCGGCAGGCCGTGCGCCGGGGTCAAGTTGCCCGTGCGCCGCGTTCAGCCGGTTGTGGACGAGGCGCAGGGCTGAGCGCGCAAGCGGTTGATACTAAAGGCCAACTGGAATAAGTGAGACAGAATTGTCCGATTCTGCGCGACGAACTGTTCCAGCCACGGCCCCGACATTTCTCCGACAAATCGTGGAATAGCGAACTGGCGAGTACTAAAATTAACGAAAACTTAGTAACTCCCTGTAACACCGGTTCGCTTGACGCTTTGCGCCACCCACCGGGTCGTCCGAGACCCCGACATGCACCTTCCTGCCCTGCCATCCTCTTCCTGCGGCGATGACGCCGCCTCCCCGCTGCTGCTCAAGCGCGGCGAGCGTTTCCTGGCCCCGGATGTCTACCGCACCTGCCTGGACGGGCGCGAGGCGGTCATCAAGGACTACTCCCGCTACCGCGGCACCCCCGTTTCGCTGATCGCGCGGCTGATGGTGCGCCGTGAAGCACGCATGCTGCAGCGCCTCGGCGGCTGGAAGCATGCCCCCGCACTGCTCGGCACCCTGGGCGGCCTGGCGCTGGGCATGGAGTTCATCCCCGGCCAGACGCTCAGCACCGCGCAGGCCGTCGGCAATGAAGTGTTCGAGCAGCTGCAGCACGCGCTCAGCCGCCTGCACGCCGCCGGCATCACCCACAACGACCTGCATGGCACCAACGTGGTGGTGAGCGGAGGCGTGCCGGTGCTGCTGGACTTCACCTCGGCCTGGCGCGTACCGCGCTGGCTGCGCCGCAACCCACTCAGCCGCCAGCTCAGCCGCAGCGACATGAAGAACCTGCTGAAGATGCGCCAGCGCGTGACCGGCCAGGCTCCGAGTGCCGTGCAGGCCGCGCTGGTGGCCGACCCGGGCTGGGTCGCCGCGGTGCGCCAGGGCTGGAAGCGGTTCTACAAGTGGGCCAAGCGGCGGTAGAGGTCGAGCTCGCTCGACCGCGTTACCGCTCTTTGTAGAGCCGAGCCCGCGCTCGGCTGCTGTTCCTGCATCGCGCGAAATGCAGCCGAGCATCGGCTCGGCTCTACAACATCCCGCCAAACGGCTTACAACGCGTCCGCGTCCAGCTCACCGGTGCGAATACGCACCACGCTGCCCAGGTCGTACACGAACACCTTGCCGTCACCGATCTTGCCGGTGCCGGCGGCCTTCACGATCGCCTCAACCACCGCCTCCACCTGATCATCGGTCACCGCCACTTCCAGCTTCACCTTCGGCAGGAAATCGACCACATACTCCGCGCCACGGTACAGCTCGGTATGGCCCTTCTGGCGACCAAAGCCCTTCACTTCCGTCACCGTGATGCCGGTAACCCCACGCTCGGCCAGTGCTTCGCGCACGTCGTCGAGCTTGAACGGCTTGATCACCGCCATGACCATCTTCATCGTCTATCTCCTGTCTTCCGGCGTGGAGGATAGCGCCTGAACGTGGCCCGTGCGAAGCCGCTGCGGCCTGTCCGGGCAGTGGGTGCCAGCAGTATCCTTGTGTGCGAACGGCCTGCCCGCGCCGGATGCACGGGCCCACCCCCACGGAGCACCCCATGATCGACCTGAACCAAATCGATGACCTCGCCCGTCGCCTCAGCGACCTGGTGCCGCCGGGCCTGCGCGAGTCGCGCGAGGAACTGCAGGCCACCTTCAAGAGCGCGCTGCAGGCGGGGCTGGCCAAACTGGACCTGGTGACGCGCGAAGAGTTTGAAGTGCAGCGTGCTGTGTTGTTGAAGACCCGCGAGAAGTTGGATGCACTGGAAGCGACCGTGCGTGAGCTGGAAAGGCGCTCGACATCAGATTTGAGTTGACGCCACTTTCGCCAGACAGCGAGGCGAAAAGCAGACTACCGCTCATCGTCAAACGCGAAGTGCCTCACGTCCTCGAGATCGAACACGGCACGATCCTGCGTCAGCCGAATCCGGCCGGACACCTGCACGCTGGCAGAGACATTGCACAGGCCAGGACTGTTACGCTCCAGGCATATGCGCTTCTGTTCGGCGTAAAAACGTGCGACCGAACTGGCGGCCCCATGCTTGCCGATATCGAGGATTCGTGCGCCATCGCTACAGCGGGAGTTGCGCAGAACCTCTTCGTGGCGGTTATCCGTTACATATCGAGCTGACAACACGACCTCATCCCGATCATATTTGCCGGGATTCTTAGTGATGGCACACAGCACTTCTTCATGAGGATCGTCTTTTACCGCTGCCGCCCCTACACTGGCATATGCAGATAGCAGCAGGCCCAGCATGGGCACCAATGACGCAGATTTCATAGTCATTTGTCCTTCTCGGTCTTGGGCTGACGCGCTTCCCAGTTTGCAACAGAACCCTCCCCCCTTGGCCTGTTCACCCTTGCTGATGTTGATCCCAAGGCCTTTAGCAACAACCGCCTCCGTGCCGTAAGCACTCCGCTCTGTGGCACGAATCTCATCACTGGTGGCTGCGGCGCGTCCACGCTCCGCCGTATCAATATCGTGCTGATCTTCTTGGGCGATCACCTGCACCCCCGTCTTTGGGCTGTCGACCTTGCTGAGATCGACAGTGACTGTCCCCTTCTGATTGGTATTGGCGAGCGTGACTACCTGTGTTGGAAGCCCATCTGCGGCGTAACTCCAAGTCTGGCTTCCGTTCCCATCGGGGAACGTTAGCGTCGAAATCCTGTTGCGCGCATCGTACGCCCGGTCAATGACCTGTAGCCCTTTTCCTAACAAGCCCCGCCAGCCACTGCCTTGGTGCTCGAAAAGTCCTAGGGAATGGACTGAGGAAGCCATCACAAGGTTTCATGCGTGGTTTAACTCGGCGGGCTGAAGATCGAACCGGCTGTTACCCCACGGCCCCCTCCCCATGATCGACCTGAACCAAATCGATGACCTCGCCCGTCGCCTCAGCGACCTGGTGCCGCCGGGCCTGCGCGAATCGCGCGAGGAACTGCAGGCCACCTTCAAGAGCGCGCTGCAGGCCGGCCTGGCCAAGCTGGACCTGGTCACCCGCGAGGAGTTCGAAGTGCAGCGCGCCGTGCTGCTGAAGACCCGCCAGAAGCTGGATGCGCTGGAAACCGCCGTGCGCGAGCTGGAAGGGCGCGGCGCCGCAGAATGAAAAAAGGGAGGCGCACTGCGCCTCCCGTTTGCAGATTATTTCCCGGATGGGGCCTTGCAGCAAGGCCCACCGGGCGCCCTAGACTCGCCGGCCTGTCGATCCGGCAGGACACGCAGGGGCAGTGCCGATGGCGCAGGACACCGAATGGACACCCGTTTCGCATGACACCTGCGACCAGATCGCCGGGCCGTTCTATCACGGCACCCGCGCTGATCTGGCGGTGGGCGAGCTGCTCAGCGCGGGCTTCCGCTCCAACTATCGCGACAGTGTGGTGATGAACCACATCTACTTCACCACGATTGCCAAGGGCGCCGGGTTGGCTGCGGAGATGGCCCGCGGTGAAGGGCGACCGCGCGTGTATGTGGTGGAGCCCACCGGGCCGTTCGAGGACGATCCGAACGTGACCAACAAGAAGTTTCCCGGCAACCCGACGCGGTCGTATCGGAGTGCAGAGCCGTTGCGGGTGGTGGGCGAGATTGTGGAGTGGGAGCTGTATGACTCGGAGTTCGTTCGGCAGTTGAAGGCGTTTGTTGCTTCGGGCAGTGGGGAGATCATCAATTGATGACCTACTGGCGTTGGGCGTTGCACACCTCTTCATCGGCTTCATAGATGTCCAGCCCGAGCTCAATGCCGCGCTCACCCAAGGCGAGCAGCGCGCGAGGCGAAAGCGAGACACCACCGTTGCTGCTGCCCATGAAAAGACCGCAGAACAGATCAGGTCGGAAGCGTGCCAGAGACTGCCATACGGCGAGATCGCCGGTGAGCTGATCGAGGATTTCGAAGATCTGAGCGTCCAGATCTTCAGGCTCACGACGCTCCGCATCAAGTTGCCAGCTGCCAGTCCTGGCGATGCGCAGGGTACCTGATTGGTTGCCTCTGAGTTCCTGGCCCTTGTGATGCGAAGCGGTCGGGGTCGCCCCGAGCAAGGCACTGACTTCTTCGGGCAGGAGGTCGTCTCCGAAGAATCGGAGGGTTACCAGGGAATGATCGAATGCGGCCATTGGAATCCAGTGCGTCGGCATCGTTGATGTCAGATTACGGCCGACCTGCCCACAAAGCACCATGCGGCGTGCTTTCGCCTGATACAGCGCGATCCTAGGGCGGCTGGGTTCGGCCATCAAGCTGGCGCATGGCCGGACCCAGGCATAGAATCAGACGCCTCGCCAATTCCACGTTCAGGACACCTGGGCCATGTCCGCTACGGGTCGCTGGCTGGTCAGTGATCCACAGGAAGTGCCCTGCGCGAGCCAATGTCCGCTCTCGGCCAGGGGTAGAAATTCGTGAACGTCATGAGTTGAGCCGCAAAGTGGCTTCAGATCGATAGAGCGCCCAAGCTCGACCAGTAGGCCTCCCTCTCGTGCGAGACCCCCTTGCTGTGCCAGTGTTTGCCGCCCCTTAAAGCTTCGTAGTGCCCAATTTCTGTGCGGGACAAAGGGCGCCAGCCAGATCCGCGGCGAAAGCCGCTTGCGACCTCGACGCCAAGGGGGAAACTGGAAAGAGCATTCTGCTGCGCTTGCGCCAGAGACTCGCCGTTGGCTCCGCCGGTGGATGTGGGGTTGGCAAGTTGCACTCCGTCATCCTCCCAGTTGCAGATCGGACATATGGCGTGGGACCCGTAGACGTCTTCCAGGGTCAGGAAGCCACACGATGGACAAGGCAAATCGATCATTGAGAACCAAGAACCTCAGGTAGACGAATCACTGGACTGGCAGGTGTCGCGTAGGGCTGAAGGGGACGAACGTCCGCTTCGGATCGAGAGCGGCCTCTAGCATTCCGGGTCGCGTTGTCTGGCGCCGGCACGTTTGCATTCAGCCAAGAGCGGGCATCAATCGCAAGAGCCTTCCATATCGTGGAGCACCGACACGAAAGTGTGAGCCCCGTCAGGCCGGCTGGATAGGCGATGCAAGATTCTCAAGCTCGACTCTTGCCGCGCTACCGCAAGATGATAACCGGCTAGCGGCCGTGGTCTCTAGAGCAGTTCCATGCCGGAACCAGGCATCTACTCCAGCGATTCGTCACTCCCGCCCTTCTGTCTGGATATGGATAGACGAAACACCGGAAACCAAGGAATGGCTGGACCAAGCATCCAGCTCTTCCGCAATTGAACCACTCAGGAGCCATCCGCGGCCGGTGCACTGTGCCGAAGCCAGGGCAAGAACCACAAACTCAGGCCACGATTGCGCAGCATGACGGGAGCAGGCACTCACCACGAAGCCGCCCTTGTGATATGGCTCGGCGTGGAGATTGCTGACTTCAAGACCTGCTTGCTCAAACATCCGCGCCGCGACCTTGACAGCCGCCTGCTGCGATGTGCAACTGGTGAACAAGCGCCAGTACAACTCCATGAGCCCACAATCTTCCAAAAGGCCCTCTGGGCGCGGTTGCCCTACTTATAGCAGAAGGCGCGCGCCCCTTCCGCTCTTGCCACCGAGGTGCCAGCATCAATGCGCAGGCTCCGCCTTCAACGCGCTTGAACCCCTTCGCAGCAGATACAGTGCAACCAGGAACGGCCACAGCGAGTTGATCGACGAGAACAGGCGCTGTGTCAGCCCCCGGAAGCCTTCCGGATCCGCCCCCACCACGTTCAACCAGAGATAGACGATGCTCGCGATGCTCACCATAGCAGTCACGGCGTACGCCCTTCGGTTGGCAGACCACGCGCTCAGTTCGATGTGCGACATCGCCGGTGCAATGATGTTGGCGATACCGATGGTGTAAAAGCCGTGCATCGGATGGCCCATGGGCCAGAGCCCGTTGGTCAGCATGGAGATGCCAAATACCATCCAGCAGATCGCGCCTACGGCAATCCGGCGACCGGACTCCCGCCATACCCCGATGGAGAACGCCACGAAGCCTACGCCAGAGCCGATGGCGGCGATCCTGGCGCCGATGCTTGCAAGCGTCGGCGCCTGCAGCAGCTCGCTGGCGTGCTGTGCAAGCGGGTTGTAGCCCGGCGCGAACACGGCGGCAACGCTGGTCCAGAACAGGAACCACGGGAGCGGGAGCAGACCCGCAGACAGAAGAAGTCGATTGCGGCGTAACACGTACAGTGATCCTTGTAGCGGCCTGCGCCAGTGGGTGGAGTCCGTTCAAACGCCGCAGAACCTTCCTGCTGCGGGCAGAACAGTTCTGAGTGACTACAGCGGTAGTCAGATTCTGCGTGGCGCCCCGCGGGGTCAATAGGCAGAAAGTCACTCACGCATAGAGGCGAAATACGTGGCATCCATCAGCGACCGTCGGACCAATGCTGTCGCATTTGCCGCTCCCTGCGTCTCTGGCGGAAGGTTCTGACGACTCCGTCCCAGAAGTGCCGCTGCGCCAAGCACGCCAAGGCTCTCGCCGCTTTCCTCGCTATGCGACAATGCCAAAAACGTCTCGGGTTTTGGCGGCATTGACCCCTACCCGTTGGCATTCCGAACAACAGCAGGTAATCGTTACTGCGCCACCGTGCATCGGTGGTCGGGACTCGAAAGCCCGTTTTGTTGGGAAGTAGTTTGCGCTTGCCAGCCGGCACCACCGCGCGTGGTGCCGGCTGGCAATCCGTCTGCCGGCTATGGCGGGCGGGGCGTGGGGGTCCTGTACCCGCCGGTTCCCAACATCCGGTTTTCGAGCCACGCTCTGCCCGCCACCTTTATCGGTGGCGGCGTCCGCCTGCTTGCACGGAGCCCGCCATGACCAAACCGCACTCCCCAACCCCGCGCCACATCCAGCAAGTGCCCTCGGCCGCGCCAGCCCTGGATCCCAACAGCCTCATCGCCATCCTGCACGCCATCGGCGCGGGCGCTGCGGCCGACGGCCAGCCCTGGCCCGAGCGGCACCATCTACGCAGCCGACAGATGCAGTTGTCCGACGCCGGCTGCGCGCTCACCGGCCAGCGCATCGTGCAGGAGATCCTGCTGGCGGCCGAGCGCACGCGCCAGAACGGTGAGCCGGAGCAGTACGTCGGCGACCGGGTGATGGAGGGGCTGGTGATGGCCGATCTCGCGCTGACCGCCTTCATCCACGAGCGGATGCGACCCAAGGACTGAGCGCGCTTATGGCGCGCATTTTTCTGCCTGTCTGCGGGGGGATGAATGAAGAAGCACGGCCTTGCCGCTGCGGCGGTGTGCATCGCGGTGATCGGAGCGATGTGGCTGGAGTGGCCCGAGCCCGCGGGCGATCAGGTGTGGGCCTACCAGAAGCTGCAGCCGGCCGATTACCGCCTGCTGCACAGTGATGCGCGCGGCTTCGTGAGCGCGAAAGCCCACGAGGGATTTGAACTGCACGCGCGCCATGCCAGCGCAACATCCTTCGAGATCCGATGCAAGGGCGTGCTGGTGATGGAAGTGGAGAACGCGCCCTCGCGCGTGCTGATCCGCATGCCCGCCGATGCACGCTGGCGGGCGCCGGACATCGAACGTCTGCGCATCAGCTTCGAGCGGTGGCTGGATCTGCACCAGAGCCGGGGAAGGTTGTTGGTGGAAAGTGCGGGGCCTTCGTGGGTTGAGGCACGGTTTGGGCGCTTCAATGGGGCGATGCCTGATGAGCAGCGGTGTCTACTTGGGGCGCCGCAACGCGATTGACGAGAATCCCCCCGACCGGCCATCCATAACACGAAGCCACCGAAAGCTCTCTCGACAGCAAAGGCGACTCCTGGTCTCACCCGCGCCACAGGCGGTGCCCCTGCCATCCTGCCGCAGCCCCGAGGCTCTTCACTCGAACTTCGTTCGTCAGGCCAGCCGCGAGGTGGGCATCGACACGTTCACGCCAATCCTTGGAATCAGCGGTTGTCGCTTCCAGAAGTTTGCGAAGCAGGAGCAACAGAAAGAAGGAGCGGTTCGGCGCATACGGTGCCTCATGTTCAGACCATCCCGCCGACCGAGGACGAACCGCCGAAACACCGAGCTCCTTGTTCCAAAGCCTGCTGTGATGTGCAACGACGTTTCGCGCCACGCTGGTGACATGCAGCCAGTTCGCGAAGACGGGGGCTGCCAGGCCCATCTCACCCGCAACAGCTTTCTGCTCACGGGTACGAAGCGCTTTGTAGAGGCGGGAGAGCGACCCCAGCGACATGACTTCCGTTGCCATCCAAACCGGTACTTTGGGAAACGCCGGTGAGGTGTACTTGTCCCGGTAGTGCCGAATGAACGTCTCCCTGGAGCGCACCACTTCACTTTCGACGCCATCCAGCCAATCTGCATGCTCCTGTCCAGCGAAGGTCAGATTACACGCTTCCAGATGGCCGAAGGCGCCGCTCGCATGCGCAAAGTGGTACGTGAGCACGGTCCGCGTTGCGACCTCGATATGGCCGACGGCCTCCATCACCAGGTCTCTAAGCGCTCTATCGAACTCATAGAGGCTTATCGCTTCTTCGAATGTCGCTTGATCGCGGAAACTGTCGCTACCGGGCATGCGCTGTGTGTAGAGATAGCCCATAAGACGATAGTAGCCGACACGCTGCAGGTATCGATTGGCATTGGCGGTATCACCAATGGCAAGCCCGCGCTGCTGGAGCAGATCCAACTGTTCCTGAATCGACAGGGGCGGTTTGCGGTAGCGGGTCATCCCGACTCCAATCAGCAGGCAAAAAAAACCCGCCAATTTGAGCATGTCGCGAACTAGCGCGTCAGAGGCTTGGCGGGTGTGTTGGGTGAATTTTAGCGCCCCTTTTGCTTACCTTCAAGTAAATGTGTGTAGTTCTGGTGAAATGTAAATGCCTGTACGAAAAGCACTTCATGGGGAATTTTCTTGGATTTCCGCAGTCTCCCGGGCGCAGATCCAGTGAGGTGAAAGGCCGGCCCGGGCGAGCGGCAACGGCCTATTCCCCGGCGTTGTTCCACGTCATATCGGTTGAGTTCCGACACTCGATCGCGGACACCGGCCGCTATGAAGCGCGCGCAGGCGCACTCCAACGGTCTGCCGGAATCCCCCTAGCCGCTTCACCTGAAATCCCCGATATCCCACGCGGAACGCCTGCCGCACCATCAAGCGCCCCTCCGCAGGAAACCACACATGAGCCTGGCGCTGGTCCACAGCCGTGCCCGCGCCGGGGTCGATGCCCCGCTGGTGCGGGTGGAAGTGCATCTCTCCGGTGGCCTGCCTGCCACCCAGATTGTCGGCCTGGCCGAGACCAGCGTGCGTGAATCCCGTGAGCGCGTGCGTGCCGCCCTTCTTTGCGCCCGCTTCGACTTTCCGCAGCGGCGCATCACCTTGAACCTCGCGCCCGCCGATCTGCCTAAGGAAGGTGGGCGTTACGACCTGGCCATCGCGCTGGGCATTCTGGCGGCCAGCGGCCAGGTCGATCCGCAATCGCTGCTGCAGTACGAGTTCCTGGGCGAGCTGGGCCTGACCGGCGAGCTGAGGCCGGTGGCCGGCGCGCTGCCGGCGGCGATTGCGGCGGCTGATGCCGGGCGCATCCTGGTGGTGCCGCCGGGCAATGCCGCCGAGGCGGCCCTGGCCGAGCACGCCGATGTACGTGTGGCGCGCACGCTGCTGGAGTGCTGCGCCGGGTTGGGCAATCCGCGCCTGTTGCCGTCCGTGGAGCGCGTAAACACGACGCCGTTGCCACTGCCCGATCTGGCCGACGTGCGCGGGCAGGCGCATGCACGGCGCGCGTTGGAAGTGGCCGCTGCCGGTGGGCACCATCTGTTGTTGATCGGCAGCCCTGGCTGCGGCAAGACATTGCTGGCGTCACGCCTGCCCAGCTTGTTGCCGGACACCGAGGAAGCCGAGGCGTTGCAGCTGGCCGCGATTGCCTCGGTAAGCGGTGAGGGGCTGGACCCGCGGCGCTGGCGACAGCGTCCGTTCCGGGCGCCGCACCACAGCGCGAGTGCGGCGGCGCTGGTGGGTGGGGGCAATCCGCCCTGCCCCGGCGAGATCTCGCTGGCCCATCACGGCGTGCTGTTCCTGGATGAGCTACCAGAGTGGAACCGCAGTGCGTTGGAAACCCTGCGAGAGCCGCTGGAATCCGGCCACATCCGCATCGCCCGCGCGGCACGCAGCGTGCAGTACCCGGCGCGCTTCCAGCTGGTGGCTGCGATGAATCCTTGCCCCTGTGGCTGGGCCGGCGACCGCAGTAACCGCTGCCTGTGCAGTGATGAGCGCATCAACCGCTACCGTGCGCGGGTTTCTGGCCCGCTGCTGGACCGCATCGACCTGCATATCAGTGTGGCGCGTATGGACGCCGTGGAGTTGCGGGAGAGCACGCCACTGGGTGAGCCCAGTGCTGCGGTACGTGCACGGGTGGAAGCCGCCCATGCCCGGCAGCAGGCGCGTGGCGGGCTCAATGCGCATCTCCCGCCAGCGGCGCTGCGGGCGTGTACCCGACTGAGCGAGGGCGATCAGGACATGCTGGAGCAGGCCATCGAGCGTCTGCAGCTTTCCGCACGTGCGATGCACCGCATTCTGCGGGTGGCGCGCACGATTGCGGATCTGGCGGGTTGCGAGGTGATCCAGACGGCGCATCTGGCTGAAGCGATCGGCTATCGGCAGTTGGACCGGGGAAAGCCTTAGAAATGCCGGTCGGGTTGGCTATTGGTAGAGTCGACCGTTGGTCGACTCTCGCGCGAAGCGCGGCCTTCTGAGAGGTAGATGCGAAGAGCGGTCGACTAACAGTCGACCCCACCAAGGGCAGGCATCAGGCTGCCGAATGCACCCGTCCCCGCCTCGCCAGCGACGCCACCCGACGGCTGACCAGCGCGTGCAGCTCCGCCAGCTCCGATGCCCGGCCAGCCGTCATGTTCCCGCCGAACAACACCCGCGACAACGCCGCCTCGTCGCTGTCGTGCGGGTGCTGCCACCGGTCCCGGTACACCTTCTGGCACACAAGCCAGGCCCGGCGCAGCCCACCGCCGGGCAGCGGGCGGACCACGCGTTCGTAGACGTGCCAGAACTGGTACTCGGCCTGCAGGTCGATCACAGGTGCCACGGACGGCGCCTGCCGGGGCCGTCCTGGGCCTCGGATGCCGAACAACCGGGTTGGCGGGGTCTGCTGTGCCATGCGCACAGGATGACCCAGCAACATTGTGGGAACCTTGCGTCGCCGCCAGAAAATCCCTGTTGATTGCGCAAGGCGGGGTTTGGGCGTTTCTAGGGGGTCAGAACGCCATCGAGGTACTGAACATCAGCTGCCGTGGCGCGCTGCGCTGCAGAGTCTGGTAGTCCCCCGAGAACGACGAGCCGGCGATGGTGGCGGTGCCGATGTTGTGGCGATTGAACAGGTTGCTCACGTCCAGCCGCAGCTCCAGCCCGGGCACTGGGCTGTCCGCACCGAATCGATACGCAGCATAGGTGTTGACCTGCCAGAACGTGGGCACGCGGATGTCGTTCTCGTAGGTGAAGGGCTGGCGCAGGTACGAGGTGCTGGTGGCACCGAAACGCCAGTCACCGAAGTGGGCGGACAGGTCGCTGACCAGCGAGATCTGTGGGTAGCCCGGCTGGGCGTTGCCCTTGATCGGGTACACCGTGTCACCCACCGCGAAATCGCTGTCGTAGTACGAACGGGCCACGGCCACGCCCTGGTAGAACTGCAGGTGGTCGGTGAGGTCGGCGGTGGTGCCAAGGTCGGCACCGATCACGTGCATCTTCGGCATCAACCGCACGGTGTTGATCTGTGCGAACTGGGTGCCGATGGCGGCCGACAGCAGGCGGTTGCGGATGTCGTTGTAGAACACGTCGCCGGTGATCGTCAGCCGGTCGAAGCGATGCGATGCACCCACGGTGAGGTTCCAGTTCTTTTCCGGACGCAGGGTACCCGCTACGCGGTCGAACTCTTCCTGGTCGGTGATGGTCCACGCCGAGGCGGTGTAACCGATGTTGCCGCGCTGAGCGACGCGATAGCCGTTCATGGTATTGGCCAGGTCGATGAAGGCATCGGTGGATTCGGTCGGGCTCCAGAACAGCGAGACGTGCGGCAGGAAGTTGCTCTTCGCGCGCAGCGTGCCGTTCACCGGCCGGTCCTTGGCATCACCCAGGCCGCCACCGCGGGTGCGGAAGTCCACGGCCTTGAAGCCGACACCCAGCTTCAGCGTGTCGTTCAACACGATGTCGTCCTGCAGGTAGAACTGGCGCGAGCGGGTCACCCAGCTCGATGCGTTGTCGGTCTTGAACGCGGGACCGTACACATCGAACGGACCGGTGGCCTTCAGCGGCGGGCCCTCGCCCAGCAGTGGCTGCTGGTACCACTCGGTCTTGGCCGCAGCCTTGCTCTTCTCCTGCCAGAAGCCGGCGGTGAAGGTGTGCGCGCCGGTCTCGAACTGCAGGTTGACCATGCTGCCCAGGCGGTTGAGGCCCGGCGTCTGTACCTGTTCGGAGAACGGTGCGCCGTTGGGCGACGGTACGGTCGGGTCGGTCAGCGTGGCCTGGGTGTGGCTGTTGGCGTTGTACAGCTGCACGTTGCCACTCAGCGCCGGGGTGATCTGGAAGCGATGGTTGATCGATGACACGCGGTCGCGGGTGGTCTGGCCGGTGTCGTACGGAATCAGTTCGGACAGCTCACCGCAGGTGTAGGCGCCGCAGGATTTGTCCGCGTTTTCCGGCGAGGCCACGTACCACGCCCACGCATAATCGGGATAGAAGATGTCGGCCTTCCAGCCCAGCTTGCGGATCATGTCGAAGGAGATGTTGTTGTAGCCCCAGACCTTGGCCTTGCTGTCGGACAGGAACACGGTGACATCGCCCCAGGCGACGTCCTGCTGCAGCTTCAGGTCACCGCGCAGGAAATTCTGCGTGCCCTCGCCCTGATACTTGTCGGCGGACACGCGCTGCAGGTCGACCAGCACTTTCGGGCCCTGCTCGCCGAGCTGGCCGGTCTGCCCCGATACGGTGGTGACCAACGTGTTGTTGCTGCCCACACCCTGCTTCACGCGCAGGCTGGGCGTGTCCTGCAGGTCGCGCAGGCGGTATTCCAGGCTGCCGCCGTTGACGCTGCTGGAGAACACGCCGACCGGTGCGCCGCCAGGGCTGACCGTGATCGCGCCGATGCCATCGGGCACGCCCACGTTCACCACGCTGGTGCCGGTAAGCGAGAGGAAGCCGTTGTCGTTCAGCGGCACGCCCTCGAAGGTGATGCCCATTTCATTCATGCGGAAGCCGCGCACGAACAGGCTGGTGGCCGAGATATCCAGGCCCAGCCCGTCGGTGGCGGTGTAGCTGGCGCCCGGCACCTGCTTGAGCATGGCCAGGCCGTTGTTGCCGGTGACCATCGCGTCGAGGTCTTCGGCCTTGATGATGTAGCGGTTGGGACCAACCACCTGGGTCGGTGCCACGGCCGCACCGCGCGGTGTGGCGATGACCTGCAGGGCGTTGAGCGTGGTGGGCGTGTCGAGCGCGGCGTCGTGCGTTTCTGCGGCGTACGCAGGTGTGGTGATGGCCGCGATGATGGCCAGGGCAAGGCGCGTCGTGGGTGGGGTGTTCATGGGCAGATCCAGGTGCAGGGAGAGAGCGGCGCAGGCGCACGCCCAGCGCGTTGCAGCACCGGTGTCGGTACCCTGGCTGGCGGTGCGATTGCGTTGAGGGAGTGACGGCGCGGTGCGCGACGGTCAGCAGAGGAAGACGATCCTCTGCCTCAAAATTCGATGGAGTGATTTCGACGTGCGAAATTCTTGCATCGCACTGCCGCATCCGCCATTGCACCGTGGTACAGCGCAGATGGTGATGGGGATGTATGGGCTATACGCAGGTATACATCCAAGCCAGGCTAGCGAGCAGTCGTGGACTGCTTCCACTCATCGATCAGAGCCACAACGGCAGCATGCAGCTGGGCGGCATCAAGCTCATACGCATGGCGATCTACATCTTCGTCGCAATACATGTCAGCAGCACAGAAGATGCTGGACAGGCACGTTGAAAGCGCTACGTCATCCAAAGCCGGCAAGTCGAGATCCCGCTCGATCTTCCATAGCTCGATGTAGGACTCGGAGAAAACTTGCGCCGACAACCGCTCGTTGGCGAAGGACTGAGCAAACATCATCAAAGTCCAGCTCATGATGTGCGTCCGATCATTGCAGGACGAAGCGCTCAATGGCACGTGCCACGCCTTCGTCGGCATTGCTGGTGGTCCCGAACCGCGCCACCGCCTTCACCGCGTCGATGGCATTGCCCATCGCCACGCTGGTGCCGGCGTACTGCAGCATGGTCAGGTCGTTCTCCTGGTCGCCGATGGCCATCACGTTGGCACGGTCGATGCCCAGGTGCTCGGCCAGCTTCTGCAGGCTCGGGCCCTTGCCGGCGCGGTGGTCGAACACTTCCAGGAAGAACGGCGCGCTCTTCAGTACCGCGAAGCGCTCGGTCAGTTCGCTCGGCAGGCGCGCGATGGCGGCATCCAGCACGTCCGGCGCGTCGATCATCATCAGCTTGATGAAGGACATCGATGGATCCATGTCCTCCACGCGGCGGTACGACAGCGGCATCCGCGAGAGATGCGAGTCGGCCACGGTGTAGTAGCTGATGTCCTGGTTGGGCGTGTACATGCGCCGGCTGTCCAGCGCCTGGAAGTGCACGCCCAGGTCGCGGGCGACCTGCTCGCAGAACAGGAAGTCGTCGAAGCTGAGCGGATACTCGACCACGGTTTCGCGCGTGCCGATGCGCTGCACCAGGCCGCCATTGCAGGCGATGCAGTAGTCGTCGTTGCCGTTGATGCCGAGCTCGTGCAGGTACGGCGCCAGGCCGGGGACCGGGCGGCCACTGGTCAGCACGATGTGCACGCCCAGTGCGCGCGCCTGCGCGATGGCCTGCCGAGCGCGTGCGGTGAGCTGGTGCGACGTGTCCAGCAGCGTGCCATCCATGTCGATGGCGACCAGTTCGATGGTCGATTGCCGGCGGCCCATGTCCATTGCGTTCAACTCGTGCGGGGCACGCCAGTTTACCCCCTCATGCCCGGTTCACCTCTTTGCCCACGTTGGCCGGGATACTGCGGGAGCCTGTGCGTCCCCCACCGCAGGACGGCCCGTTGACCGCCCTTCCCTGGAGAACCTTGCGACGCATGACCTACCGTGCCCCCGAAACCAATGACAGCGCGCCCCTGGCCCAGCAGATCGAACAGATGATCGACGAGCTGCCCGGCGACCAGGTGAGCGTCGGCACCCTGCTCAGCGCGCTGGGCGATGAGGGCCTGCTGCTGATCGTGATCCTGCTCTCGGCCATCTTCATCATTCCGGTGTCGATTCCCGGGCTGAGTACGGTGTTTGGCGCCTCGATCCTGCTGATCGGCCTGAGCCGGGTGCGCAACCGCCCGCTGTGGGTGCCACAGAAGCTGGCCCGCCGCGAGATCGCCACCGACAAGCTGAAGACCAACCTCAGCCGTGCGCTGAAATGGGTGCACCGCATGGAGCGGCTGTCGCGGCCGATGCGGCTTGCGGTGATGGTGCGCTCGAAGAAGATGATGCGCCTGAACAACCTGATGCTGGTGTTCGCGACCCTGCTGTTGATGGCGCCGGCCGGGCCGATACCCTTCAGCAACACGCTGCCGGCGCTGGCGCTGATGTCCTTCGCCATCGGTTTCATCCAGCGCGATGGCGCGGCGGTGGCGGCCGGTTATGGCTTCGTGGTGGCCACAGTGGTGTATTTCGGCGTGCTGCTGGGCGGCGTGGGGTTTGCTGCGGAATCGGTGTTCAGCGGGTTCCGCAGCAGTACCGCGGAACTGTAGAGCCGAGCCCACGCTCGGCTGCTCTTCAACCTGCACGCGGAAACCCCGCGCTGCGCGCGCAAGCCGAGCATGGGCTCGGCTCTACAGAATTACTTGGCCGACACCCGCCACACCACGTCGCCCACGTCGTCGGCGACCAGCAGCGCGCCCTCGGCGTCCATGGCCATGCCCACCGGTGCGCCCATCAGGGTCTTCTCGTCCTTTGAGGCGAAGCCGCTCACCACGGTCTGCGGGCGCCCGGTCGGCTTGCCGTCCTTGAACGGTACATACACCACTTCGTAGCCGCTCAGCGGTGAACGGTCCCAGCTGCCGTGCTCGCCGATGAAGGCACCGCCGTGGTACTGCGCCGGCAGTGCCTGTCCGGTGTAGAACAACAGGCCCAGGGGTGCCACGTGCGAGCCGATGGCATAGTCCGGCACGATCGCCTTGGCCACCAGGTCCGGCCGCTGCGGCTGCACGCGTTCGTCCACGTGCTGCCCGTAGTAGCTGTAGGGCCAGCCGTAGAAGCCATCTTCCTTCACCGAGGTTAGGTAGTCCGGCACCAGGTCGGCACCGATCTCATCGCGCTCGTTTGCCACGGCCCACAGCTGGCCAGTGCTCGGCTCCCAGTCCAGCCCGGTCGGGTTGCGGATGCCCGACGCAAAGATGCGGCTGCCACGGGTGGCCACGTCCACTTCCAGTACCACCGCCCGGCGGTATTCGACGGCCAGGCCATTCTCGGTAATGTTGCTGTTGGAGCCCACGCCCACATACAGCTTGCGGCCATCGCGGCTGGCCAGCAGTTCCTTGGTCCAGTGGTGGTTGATGGTGCTGGGCAGGTCGGTGAACTCGCGGCCCTTGTCCGACATGCGGGTTTCGCCGGGCACGTAGTGGTACTGCATGATGTTGCCGGTGTTGGCCAGGTACAGCGTGTCGCCGATCAGCTGGATGCCGAACGGCGAATGCAGGCCCTCGATGTAGACATGCTGGGTCCACGTGTTCGTTCCCGGCGTGCGGCGCAGCAGGGTGACCCGGTTCCCGCCCTTGCCGGCCTTGCCCGAGCGCGCTTTGACCTTGCCGGCAATCCACTGCTTGGGCGTGGTGACCGGTTCTTCGCCGGGGCCGTTGCCTTCCACCACCAGTACATCGCCATTGGGCAGGGTCAGCAGGCGCCGCGGATGCTGCAGGTTGGCGGCGATGCGCTCGATCTTCAGGCCCTCGGCCACCGTGGGGGTCTGCCCATCAGCCCAGCCGACGCCCTTGGGCACCTGCATCGGCGGCATCAGGAAGTTGGCCGGCTTGGGCAGCGGCGGCTGCGGGCCCGACTGATCGGCGGGATGGTATTCAGCCTTGCCGGCGCAGGCCGACAGCATCACGGCCAGCGCCAGGGCGCCCACGGTGGGCAGGATGTGCTTAGCCATGACGACCTCCCTGCAGCACCGGCGGCTGCAGTGACAGCAGGATCAGGCCCAGGGCGATCAGGGCCACGGTCAACGCCGACAGGATCGTGCCCGGCACCGCAACGGCGTACGCATCGCGGCTGTGCACGAAGGCGTTCCAGATGGCCAGCACCACCGCGACCAGGTTGAGGAAGAAGTCGATGCGGTCCATGCGGGTGGCGGTACCGTTGCGGCGCCAGACCGCGAAGAGGTTGATCAGGCGCGGCACGATGGCGATCAGCAGGCCGAAGGTGATCAGCCAGGCAGCGGCCTTGCCCCACATCACCTCGGCGCTGTTGAGATAGATCGCGTCGAAGATCAGTGCGCCGACGAAGAAGCCGAAAGGTATCGGGTTCAATAGGCTGAACAGCGTGGTGCCGAAGCCGCGATGGGCCTGGGCGAGCGGATTGACCATCGTCGTGCTCCGTGCGGAAGGGTG
The DNA here is from genome assembly GCF_051853085.1 of Stenotrophomonas sp. T8. NCBI lineage: Bacteria > Pseudomonadati > Pseudomonadota > Gammaproteobacteria > Lysobacterales > Lysobacteraceae > Stenotrophomonas > Stenotrophomonas sp. T8. Next base: position 3,799,086 of record NZ_CP195329.1, read on the forward strand.
CACGGGCTGTAGTAGCACAGCCGGGTGTGAGGGGGCGCGATGATGCCCCGGCAGGACTGCCGCACCCGCCGGGCAGGCACCTCACTACGCGGGCTCGTCCTCGCGCACCTCGTGGAAGGGCAGCATCGTCTCGAATCCGAATTCGTGTTCCATGCTGGTGCGGACCAGGCCGCCGATGGCGTAGCGGCTGGTGTTGGCATGCACGTCTATGCCACCAGGCCGCCACTCGGTGCGCAGATGCAGCGTCTCTGCGCGTCGCATGACGATCCGTTCCTCCTGCAGCAGTGCGCGACGGTATTTCTTCATCAGCAGGCGCAGCGGTTTCACCGTGGTGATGCCGAATGCTGCCAGTTCGGGCAGCAACTCGGCGATATCGGCATCGTCGCCATAGTCGTGGCTGCGCGTATGCACGGACAGCACCACCTTGCGGATGACGGCAACCGAGAGCGGAGTCTGGTCCGCGCGTGCACGGGCACGCTGGCGTGCCTTCTTCATGTGTGACTTCACCTGCATGCGATTACCCAGGTTTCCCGTACCTCGAAGCAAGCACGCGATGATGGCGTGAAGGCATTCGAGTGCCCCGTCATAACTTGACGTACTAAGCGTTTGTGACGCAATTGGCACATTCGCACATTGCGGGTGTGAAGAGGTAGGGGGTTGTTCGTTGTGTCGCGTTTGGCTCGTTGCGATGGGGCAGTTCCGCCCCGCCGTCCTGCCATGCCGATTCACAACAGAAGGATTCGTGTATGAAGCGACACACGCAACGCTCCGCGCCACCGCGCTCTGCGCGCCTGGCCCTCGCCACTGCCCTGGTACTGGGCAGCCTGGCCGTCACCGCCCAGGCCCAACAGGCCGATCCACTGGCGGGGATACAGTGGCACCTGCTCAACACCGGGCAGACGGTCCCGGCTGACACACTGCCGGTGGCAGGCAACGACCTGAACGTGGATGGCCTGTTCCGCAATGGCATCCGTGGCCAGGGCGTCACCATCGCCATCGTCGACGACGGCCTGCAGATCGCGCATCCGGACCTGGCGGCCAACGTGGCCGCTGTAGCCGGCAAGAACTTCACCAATGGCTCGAACAACCCCACCCCGACCAATCCCGATGTCGACAACCACGGCACCATGGTCGGTGGCATCGCCGGTGCGGTGGGCGCCAACAACCTGGGCGTGCGCGGTGTAGCCCCGGCGGCGACGTTGAAGGGCTTCAACCCGATTTCGCGCTCGGCCCTGGGCAACCAGCAGAGCAACATCGAGTACGCCTGGTGGGACGGCGCGGAATCGGCCGACGTGCAGGTGTTCAACAACAGCTGGGGCGCCGGCCCGGGCAATCCGAACCTGCCGCTGGCGTACAGCGAAAACACGATACGGTCGTACGAGCAGGCACTGTCGGGTACGCGCGGTGGCCGCGGCGGCATCTACGTGAAGTCGGCCGGCAACAACTTCAACAATGCCTCCATCAGCCAGACCCAGGATGTCTGCACCACCGACACCAAGAACCGCAACACCGGCTGCGTGCCGGCCGGCCGTGATCCGCGCAACAACCTGTTCAACGTGATCACGGTAGGCGCGGTGCGCGCCGATGGCGTGCGCTCGTCTTACTCCTCCACCGGCTCGGCCTTGTGGGTGTCGGCCTTTGGTGGTGAGTACGGCCTGCAGGCACAGTTTGCGCCCGGCCTGGTGGCGCGCGCGTACGACCCGGCGATCGTCACCACCGACGTGACCGGGTGCGCGCAGGGCAGCAACAAGAACACCAACCGCCAGAACACCCTGGACAGCAACCTGTCGGCCATCGACAGCACCTGCAACTACACCGCCAAGATGAACGGCACCTCGGCGTCGGCGCCGATGGTATCGGGCGTGGCGGCACTGGTGCTGGAAGCCAATCCGAACCTGTCCTATCGCGATGTGAAGTACATCCTGGCCACCACCGCCACCCGCAACCACCCGAACCAGCCGGCGGTGACGCTGGCCGACGGGCGCACGCTGGTGCCGGGCTGGACGGTGAATGCTGCCGGCCGTGCCTACAGCAACTGGTATGGCTTCGGCGTGGTCAACGCTGCGCGTGCAGTGCAGGTGGCCGAGAACTTCCAGTCGCTGGGCCCGCTGGTCGACAGCGGCTGGCGCAACACGACGCGTACCGTGGCCATCGGCAACACCTCGGCTGCCGCCGCACGCCTGACCTTCCAGTTGGCCAACGGCGCGCGCAACATCGAAAGCGTGCAGCTGGGCTTCCGGGTCAACCACCGCAACACGCGCCAGCTGCAGTTCGTGCTGGTGTCGCCCAGCGGCACCCGCAGCGTGGTGCAACCGGCGTTCACCGCGATCGGTTCGGGCACGGGTGGCGCGCAGAGCAACTTCACCAGCTGGGACCTGCTGTCCAGCAATGCCTTCCTGGATGAGAATGCCAGCGGCACCTGGACGCTGGAAGTCACCGACATGGGGCAGGCCGCGACCGCAGCATCGCGCGGCAACCTCGAATTCTTCAAGATCCGCGTTCTGGGGCACTGATGATGAAGACCATTCTGTTGAGCACGCTCGCCTTCGCGGCGATGACCTCCCCTGCCTGGGCGCAGAGCTCGGGGCAGACCCCTCCAGCCAGGACCCTGTCGACCGTGGATGCGCAGGAACTGAAGGCGTCCGCTACCGGCCGCACGTTCGATGTGGGCGGCACGCGATTCCAACTGTCCCCCTCGGCCACCGTGAAGCAGGCCAGCGGCGGCCAGTTCACGATCACCCCGCAGGCGGCGGCGACCACCAGTTCGCGCACCAAGCGCTCGCTGGATGGCGCAACGGCGGCACCTGCCGATGCCGGCGCCGGCAAGTTCGCCGCAGCGGTCTCCCGTGACGGCGCGCCGGTAGTGGCGACGTCGCGGGTCAAGGTGTTCTTCACCGATGCAGCCTCGGCCCAGCGCGCGGCTACGGCCACCGGTGGCACCGTGGTGAAGGTGTCGAAGGCTTCGGGCCAGGCCATCGTGGAGTACCCGTCGGTAAACGCTGCGCTGGATGCGACCACCAGGCTGCTGTCCACCGCCGGTATCCGCGCCACCGAGCCGGACGTGGTGCAGTGGGAAGAGACCAAGTAAGGCGTTGAGTGGTGCCCCTGGCCGGTTGGCTCTCCTGGCCGGCCGGGGGATTGGTGTGCGTTGCGACTGTAGAGCTCAGACGATGTTCGGCACTACAGTTCTGCATCAACGGAAGGATTGACCGGTTGCTGTCGAACGCGCTGCCGGCGATCGAGCGGTAACCGCTGCCCGGCGGACGATTCCCCGGTGCGGTTGGAATGTGCCAACCAAGGTTGGCACCTACCAAAGCAGGGTGATGTGCCGTCCCACGGTCGGCCCCTACCCGGTCGGTAGTGCCGGCCGCTGGCCGGCGGAAGGTTTCACCGCACAGTGGGAATGTGCCAACCAAGGTTGGCACCTACCAAAGCAGGGTCAGACCAGGGCCGCGAGAGCCTGCACCAGCGCATCCATCTGCGCCGGCCGGGTGAACACCGACGGTGTCACCCGCACGCAGGCGCCCGACTCCAGGCCATCGCGATGGGTGGTGAAGATCCGATGCTCATCCAGCAAGCGCTTCTGCAGTGCCTGATTCTGTTCTACCGAGGTGTGGCCGCGCAGGCGGAAGCTGGCCAATGCGCTGGCCAGCGCCGGATCAGGCGACGACAGCACTTCGATATGCGCCATCTGCCGCGCAGGCACGGTCCAGCGCTCGCGCAGGTAGCGCAGGCGCGCCTGCTTGTTGGCCGCGCCGATGCGCTGGTGCAGCGCGATCGCTTCCGGCAGCGCCAGGTAAGCGGCGAAGTTGACCGTACCGGTGTGCACACGGCTGCCCACGCGGCCATCGTCGGTCTCGCCCATGTACGGCTCCAGGTCCGCAACGCGGCCCTTGCGCACATACATCGCGCCGACGCCGACCGGTGCACCGATCCACTTGTGCAGGTTGATGCCAACGAAGTCGGCCTTGAGCTGCGGCACCGCGTAGTCGATCTGGCCAAACCCGTGTGCTGCATCAACGATCACGTCGATGCCGCGTGCGCGCGCACGTTCGGCGATTTCGGCCACCGGCAGCACCAGTCCATGGCGATGGCTGACCTGGGTCAGCAGCATCAGTTTCAGGCGTGGCAGCCGCGCGAACGCGGCCTCGTAGGCCTGCAGGATCTGCGCATGGTCGGGCACGGCCGGCAGCGCGATGCGCTCGACCTGCACGCCGCGGCGCTGCTGCAGCCAGCGCATCGCGCCGATCATGCTGTCGTAGTCGATGTCGGCGTACAGCACCTGGTCGCCAGGCTGCAGGCGGTTGTAGCCGCCGATCAGCGCCAGCATCGCCTCGGTGGCACCGCGGGTGAGTGCGATCTCGTCGGCGCCCACGCCCAGCAGTTCGGCCACCTGCCGCTGCGCCGCCATGTACTGCGCCGGGAACTCACGGCGGCCATACCAGGCATTGCCTCGGTTCACTTCCGCGGTGTGGCGCTGGTAGCTGGCCAGCGTCTCGCGGCCCATCGCGCCCCAGTAGCCGTTCTCCAGATGGTTCACTTCGTCGGTGACATCGAAGTGGCTGGCCACGGCGGCCCAGTAGTTTTCATCGCGGGCCAGCACGTCCGGCGCCGCGGTCGTTGCGGGAATCTGCATGGACGCAGCGTAACGCGTGGCAGCCATGGCCGGCAGTGAAGAAAGTGCGGCTGCGGCCGGCAGCAAGGTGCCGGCACGCAACAGGGAGCGGCGGGCCGGGTCCATCAGAAGCTCAGCCGGTACTGTGCGTACAGGTTGGCACCGTCGGTGTCGTATGGCGCGTTGCGCGAGTAGACCAGGCCGCGACTGGCCTGGAAGGTGGCTTCGTCCGGATAGCGGTCGAATACGTTGTCGGCACCGACGCGCAGGCTGTGATGTTCGTTGATGCGATAGCCGACGGCCAGGTCGAGGAAGCTCATCGCGCCGAAGCGCTGGTAGATATCGCCCACTGCATTGCCGCTGGAATCGGTCCAGGCGCCGTAGTAGCGCATGCGTGCCATCAGCGACCAGGCGCCGATGTCCCAGCTGCCGGTCAGGCTGCCCTTGTGCTCGGGCAGGCGATCCTCGAACAGCACGCGCTGGGTCTCGTTGGTGGCCACCGAGGTGCTGCCGTTGTCCACGCGGGTGCGGTTGTAGTTGTAGGCCAGGGTCAGCGTCATGCGGCCGGCGCCGAGGTCGCGCAGGTAGTTGCCGACCACGTCCACGCCGGTGGTGGTGGTATCGAAGTCGTTGGTGAAATAGTTCACCGAGGTATAGCCCAGCGGATTGGCAGTACCGGCCGGAATGGCGAAACTGGCCGACTGGCTGAAGCGGTCGCTGAGCTTGATCTGGTAGACATCCACCGAGCCGGACAGGCCCAGGTCGGTGCGCCAGGTCAGGCCCAGCGACGCGGTACGCGACTCTTCCGGCTTCAGCGGCCTGGCGCCGAGCAGCTGCGCCAGCGGATCGTTCGGCGACAGACGGCCACTGGTGAAGATCTGCAGCGTGCGCGTATCCAACCCCTGGGTGGTGCTGGTGGTGTTGAGCTGCGCCGGCGTCGGCGCGCGGAAGCCGGTGGACACGGTGCCGCGCAGGGCGACGTCCGGGGTGATCGCGAAGCGCGCCGACAGTTTGCCGTCCAGTGTGCTGCCGAAGCTGGAGAAGTCCTCGTAGCGGCTGGCTGCACCGATGCTCCAGCGCTCGCCCAGCGGCACTTCCATGTCCACGTAGGCGGCCTTGCTGCGCTGGCTCCACTGCCCGGCCTGGCTGGCCGAGAAGCCCGGCGCGCCATTGGAGTTGGCCTCCAGGCCCGCGGCCGCGCCCGGACCCACCGCGTACGAGGCCGGATCACCGGCGCGCACCTGGTAGGTCTCCTGGCGGAACTCGCCACCGAAGGCGACGTTGATCGGCTGGGACAGCGCGGCCACGTCCCACTCGTAGTTGAAGTCGGCGTTGGCGTTCTTCTCGGTCTGGGTCAGGCGGCCGAGATCGAAGTCGGTCGGGCTGGCCGGGCCGAGCGAGGCATTGATCGAGTTCTTCAGGCGATAGTCGATGGCGTTGCGGCCATACGAGGCGCTGACATCCCAGCGCAGCTTCGGCGTGATCTCGCCGCGCAGGCCACCGACCAGCTGCAGGTCGTTCTGCACGTTGCCGTACTGCGGGCTGAAGCCGACTGGATACAGCGAGCGCAGGTTCCAGCCCGGGAAGATGGCGGTGGTGCGATAGGCGCCGGTGGTGGTGTCCGGGTTGCGCCAGTTGAAATCGCTGACGCCATCGCTGTGGCTGTACAGGCCGAACGCATACAGCTCCAGCGTGTCGTTGGCATGGGCCTTCACGTTGAAGCCGACGCGGTGGCTTTCCAGTTCCGGCTGGCCCCAGCGCTGTACCGGATTGGGCACGTCCAGCTCCGGATGTGCAGCCTGGAAGGCGATCGCGTCCGGGCGCTGGCGCGTGCGCGAGGTAGCGTCGGAGTTGGACGATTCGGCGAACAGCACCAGGCTGCCATAGTCGCCTAGCGACCAACCGGTGCGCGCACTGAAATCGCGCGAGGCACCGTCGCCCTGCGCGTACTGCGAATAGCCGGCGGTGATCTCGCTACCCGGGCCATCCTCGAGGATGACGTTGATGACACCGGCGATGGCGTCCGAGCCGTACTGCGCCGACGCGCCATCACGCAGCACCTCGATGCGCTTGATCGCGCTGGTGGGAATCTGTGCCAGATCAGCGGCCTGCGCACCGCGGTTGCCGAGCAGCGCGCTGCGATGGAAGCGGCGACCGTTGACCAGCACCAGGGTCTGATCCGGCGACAGGCCACGCAGCGTCGCCGGGCGCACGAACACCTGGCCGTCCGCCATCGGCAGGCGCTGCACCACGAACGATGGCACCAGCTGCGCCAGCACGTCCTTCAGGTCGGTGGATTCAACGGACCTGATGTCTTCCTTGGTGAACACGTCCACCGGCGCCAGCGTTTCGAACTGGGTGCGGTTGGACGCGCGGGTACCGGTGACCAGCATCGCATCGAGCTGGGTGGGCACGGCGCGGCTGCCGCCGGCGGCATCGACCGCATCGGCCTCCGCTGCAATCGCGCCTCCTGCGCTGGCCATGCAAAGGGCAAGGAGGATGGAACGCGAAAGCTTCGAACGATGCACGGCAGGGCTCCGGGAGGGCGCGACAGGGCCAGCACCTGTGCGCACACAACAGGCCTGGACAAGGCGCGCAGTCTCGGCGCGATGTGTGAAGGAGGCATGACGTCAGTACGACAGCTTGATGCGCCAACCAAGGTTGGCCCCTGCCAGGACTCATCCGTAGATCCACGCCATGCATGGGTGGCAATGCAGACCCACGCCCCACCCCGCACACAGCGGCTAGCCGTTGGCGTCGTCGCCAAAGCCGAATCGGGCCGGCCGTGCCGTTCGCAGCGGAACGAACATCATGGCGGCGAACACCACCAAGGCGGGGGTGGACATGATCCAGATGCCCCTGTTGCGAATCCCGATCCCCATGAAGTCGACCTGCAGATCGCCGATCCATTGCAGCTGCGTCAGTATCATCACCAGCCCGCCGATAGTCGCGCACGGCAACCCACCGTGACCGGCCCCCAACAACGTCGGTGTCAGAAACCCACCCAGCAACGCGAAGCCGACACGGTACACCCAGGGGTTGCCGCGCCACCGTGGCGCGCCGAACAACATCAGCAGCATCAGCGCCAGGGTCAACAGACTGGGAAGTACCCAGAGGGCAAGCAGCATTTCGATCATCTCGATCATCGGCCGGGCTCCGCTGGCCTGGCATCCCCCGTCGTCGATCGCATCTCCCTGCCCCCCATCACGTCCATGAAGCACGCATTGTTGCCGGTACGCAGGCAGACGCAAAGCCCCGGCAGCGCAAGAACTGCTAAACGCCGCGCCTGCCGATCCGCTACTGTGCCGGCATTGGATGCGGGGAACGGCAGGATGAGCGCGGCAGGCAAGGCGTTGTGGTACATCGAAACCCATGCGGACCAGCCATTGGCGCTGGCCGACATCGCCGCTGCGGCCGGCCTGTCGCCGTTTCATCTGTCACGCCTGTTCCAGGCCCGCACCGGCACCTCGGTGGTGCGCTACCTTCGCGGGCGCCGCCTGACCGCTGCCGCGCAGCGGTTGGCCAACGGCGCGGGCGACATCCTGCAGGTGGCGCTGGGGGCCGGCTACACCACCCATGCTGCCTTCACCCGTGCCTTCAGCGAACAGTTCGGGCAGACACCGGAACGGGTACGCGAACAGGGCACCGATGGGCTGACGCTGGTGCAGGCGATCCGCCTGGACGAGGCCCCGTCAGCCTGCATTGAAGCCCCCCGGCTGCTCGATACGCCCGCGTTCCAGCTGGCAGGCGTCGGCATGCGGCATACCCGCGACAGCAGCGGCGCGATTCCGGGCCAATGGGCCCAGCTCAACCGCGAGTGGCCGACGCCGGCACCGGTCAGCTTCGGCGTGTGCTGCAACAGTGATGACGATGGTGGCTTCGACTACATTGCGGCACTACCGGCAAGCACGGTGCCGAGCGTGCCTGCGCACTGGCGACGCGTGGACATCCCGGCGCGCCGCTACCTGGTGGCTTGGCACGGCGGACACATCTCGGCCATCCGCTCGACCTGGTTCTGGTTGCTGGATCATTATCTCCCTGCGTCCAACCTGAGCCTTGCCGATGCGCCGGACCTGGAGCGCTACGACGCCCGGTTCGACGAGCACAGCGGCAACGGCGGCGTGGAGATCTGGCTGCCGGTGGAAGAACGTCACCACTGACAAGGAGTTGAAGATGCGCATGACCGCTGCTGTGCTGGGAGCGATGCTGATGGCGTTTACAATCACCGGCGCCGCCCGCGAAAGCGGCGTCGCCGGCGAGCGCCACGGCACGACGACGCTGGCCAGCGCCGCCGTGCGCGACGCAGGGCACCGCGACGCGCTGCGCTACACGGTCTGGTATCCGGCACAGGCCGGCAGCCGCGAAAGCGCGCTGACCATCGGTCCACCCGACGCGCCGCTGTTCCACGTCGGCCGGTCGGCCAAGGATGCGCCGGTCGCGGGAGATCGCCTGCCGACCCTGCTGCTCTCCCATGGCAACGGCGGCAGCGCGCGCATGATGGGCTGGCTGGGCACCGCGCTGGCGCGGGCCGGATATCTGGTGATTGCGGTGGATCATCCAGGCAACAACGGCGTTGACACCATGACCCTGCCCGGCAGCCTTCTGACCTGGTTGCGCGCCGATGACCTGCGTGCCGCACTGGCGGCCGTGCAAGCTGATCCGGTGCTGGGCCCGCATGTCGATCCTGAGCGCCTGGGGGTCGCCGGCTTCTCGGCCGGTGGCTACACCGCGCTGCTGGCAGCCGGTGCGCGACCGGACCTGCAGCGATTGCGGGACTTCTGTACCGCACATCCGGATGACGGCGTCTGCCGGCCCCAACAGGAGGCGGCAACGCACACGATGGAGGCGCGCGTTGCCGCTGCGGCGTCGCCCGAGCTATCGCCATGGATGTCCCACGCCAACGACGCACGCGCCATTCCCGGCGTGCGCGCGGTGTTCCTGCTGGCGCCGGCAATCGTGCAGGCCTTTGCGCCCGAGCAGCTCTCCTCGCTGAAACAGCCGGTGTCGGTCGTGCTGGGCCAAGCGGACACGGTCGCGCCACCACAGACCAATGGCGAGGCTGCGCGTGCGGCGATTGCGGGCGCTGCACTGCAGGTGCTGCCCGGTGTCGGCCATTACGATTTCCTCGCCGCATGCACCCCGACCGGACAACAGCGGCTGCAGGACCTGTGCAGCACATCGGTGCCGAAGGCGCAGACCCACGCGCAGGCAGTGGACGCCGCAATACGATTCTTCAACCAGTCACTGCGCTAGTGGCCGCCGGGCAGGCCCCAGCGCTACAGTGAGCGCGTCCATGGAGAATCGGTCATGCGCCTGCTTCACCTCACCCTGCCGGTGTCCGACGTCGCCACCGTCGCCGCGTATTTCCACGATGTGCTGCAGCAGCGCGTGGTCGGCAACCATGTGCACATCGGCTGGAGCACGATCGAACTGCAGGCGGCGGGTGATCACCCCGTCGGTGGCGTGCACCTGGCCTTCAACGTACCGGACAACCGCTTCGGCGAGGCGATGGCCTGGTTGCGCGAACGTACCCCGCTGCAACGTAATCCTGAGGGCCTGGATTACTTCGCGCTGGAGAGCAGCTGGCAGTCGCAGTCGGTGTACTTCACCGGCCCGGACGGCCTGATCCTTGAACTGATCGGCCGCCGTCGCTTGCCGGCCAGCGCGCGCGAAGGCGTGTTCCATGGCAGCGAGCTGACCTGCCTGAGCGAGGTTGGCCTGCCCAGCCACGATGTCGATGCGGTGCGCGAACAGTCCAGCCAGCGCTTCGGCCTGCAGCCGATCAGCCCGCCGTCGCCGCAGTTCGCGCCGATGGGCGACGACGAGGGCCTGCTGATCATCGTCGCCGCCGACCGTCGTTGGTTCCCCGAGCAGAAGGACCTGCCCAGTGCGCAGGGCGTGCAGCTGCAGGTGGGTGATGTGAGCGGCAGCGGCGAACTGCGCGATGCCGCGCTGGGCTGGCGGGTGTGGGCGGCCTGAGCTACCAGCTGCCCGAAGCGCCGCCGCCGCCGCTGCGGCCACCGCCACCGGACCAGCCGCCGGAACTGCTTGAGGACGAACTCGACGACGAGGTGCTGGACGAGGAACGGTAGCCTTGGGACGACCTTCGTCCGCTGCGTGCTTTTTCGCCGGGCAGCAGGGTGAACACCCAGATGAAGTACAGGAACAGCGAGCCTACGCTGGACACGATCGTCGCCAACACGCGTGCGTTCTCATCGTTGGCCCGGTCGATGGCCAGCAGCGCGCCCAGCGCATAGCCGCCGGTCAACAGCACCAGCACCACCAGGCGCACGGCGAAGCTGTTGCGGTTCTTCCGCCAGCGCGCGCGGCCGGCCTGCACCAGGAAGAACACCAGCATGGCGGCAATGGCGACCGCCAGGTTCAGCAACGTGTGCAGGGCAAGGCTGGGCGGCAACTGACCACGGACCAGCATCACCACAAAGAATCCGATACTGACGGCCAACATGCCGCACAGCACGATGCGCACACCACGGCTGCGACGCCAGCACCACCCCAGCAGCGCCGCCACCGGTACGGCGGGTAACAGCACGAAGAACAGCGCAGGCAGCACATGCCGCGGCAGCAGCAGCGTCGCCGAAACCAACCCAGCGACCATCACCGCCGTTACCAGCAACGGCCTGACCCAGGCAGGCAATGTCGGCCGTTTCGGCCTGGGCATTGCCGCATTGGCTGCCAGTGCCTTGCGCCGCCGCTCACGGCGTTTACCGCTGGACTCGGCCTCGGTCCTGGTGGCCAGCAGGCGCGGCGGTGATCGCCACAGACCGGCCAGGAACCCCACCAGCAACGTCAGGGCAACGACCGAATCCCCTGTGCGCCAATCCGCTGGCAACAGGTTGCGTGCGGATGAATCCTCCTGGGCCGGCAGCGGCTCGCCATCGATCAGCGCCACCAGCACCTTGCTGCCATCCAGCATGCCCTGGTCCAGGTCTCCTTCGCGCAGGCGCGGCACGATCGCTTTGTCGATGATGCGCGCGGCATAGGCATCGGGAATGGTGCCTTCCAGGCCATAGCCGGTCTGGATGCGTACGCGCCTGTCCTGCACCGCCACCAGCAGCAACACCCCGTCATCGACACCGGCGCGGCCCAGCTGCCACTGGTCGAAGACACGCTGTGCAAAGGCTTCGATGCCGTCATCGCCAACACTGGGCACCACCAGCACCTGCAGTTGCGCGCCTTTGCGTGCCTGCAGCTGCAATGCCTGCTCGCGCAGCGTTGCGCGGGTGCTGGCGGACAGCGCGTTGGCGGTGTCCACCACCGGGTCGTCCAGTGCCGGAATCGGGACCGCCGCCAGCACTGGCAGTGGCAACAGCCAGAGCAGCAGTGCCAGCCCTCCCCACTGCCATGCGTTGCGCCACCGCAACACCCGGCTCATGTGGACGCCGTGCCTTGCAATGGCGGTGCTGTGCATCATGCGAAACGGCATCCGTGTATGTCCTTGCCCCATGAACGGAAAAGCCGGCCGGATTACTCCGGCCGGCCTCCTTTACCACACACTTCTTCACACGCAGTGGTCAACGGCCCATGGCCACCCGCTGCTGCTCGTCCTGCACGTGTTGCTGCGAAGGCTCGTGCTTGGCCAGCATTGCAGCGCTGGTCTCCTGCAGGCTCGGTGCCGTCTGGGTCATGTCCACCGCAGTACGGAAGCCGGGAACGGTGCCCACGACGAAGGCCTTGCCATCCTGCACGGTGACGCCCTGCAGCTTTTCCGGCGAATCGATGCCGGCGGCCTTGGCCTGGGCGGTCACATGCGCGCTCATCTCGTTGCAGATCATGCCCGGCATGTGGCCGCGGATCGCATTGTGCAGCGGCGTATCCGGATGCGCCTTGTCGCCCAGTTGCGGCCCCTTCGGCGCCGCCTCGGCATGGCTGCGGCCTTCGGCCAGCTTGCCCAGCGTCGCCGGACCCGCCACGCCATCGGCGGAGAGCCCGTGCTGCTTCTGGTAGGCGATCAGTGCGTCCCTGGTATTGGCACCGAACTTGCCGTCCTCGCTCAGCGGGTTGCCTTGGCCGTCGCGCACGCCCAGGCGGTTGAGTTCCTTCTGCAGCGCAGTCACTTCCTCGCCCTTGGCCCCCTGGCGCAGCACACCGTTGTGGTCGGCGTCATGCGAATGGCCACCCTTGCCGGTTTCCTTCAGCTTGCCGTGGTCCCAGAAGTCCTGCGGGCTGATCAGCTTGCCGTGCGGATCCTTCAACTGGTAATGCACGTGCTGGGCATACTGACCCGCACCGCCCGGGCCACGGCCGCCCATGGTACCGATCGGCTCACCCGCCTTGATCGGCTGGCCTTCCTTCACCTGGGTCGACTGCAGGTGCAGGATCTCGTGCGAGTTGCCCTGTGCATCCCTGATCTTCACCGTACCGTAGTCGCCACCGACGAACGTCACCGTTCCGGAGATCGGCGCGTTGACGGTCGGGTGCTGCAGATTACGGCCGTGCTGGCCGCCGACATAGTTGAAGTCGGTGCCACCGTGCGGCTTGTGCGCGCGGTGTTCGCCGAACTCACCGGTAATGTGCGGCTTGACCCCGTTTTGCGGGGGCAGCATCACCTGCATCGTCTGCTCGAAGGTGCGGGTCTGGCCTTCGGCATGCACCGCTGCCGGCTTGGCCTGCGCGTGCGTGGCCGCAGCTACGGCGGGGGCCGCGTGGCTGCCCTGGGACTGGCCGTGGGTCAGTCCCAGGCGCTGCTCCACGAACCGCTCGTACTTGTCCACGTACGGCATCACTTTCTTTTCAGACAGGGCGAGGCCGCCGTAATCACGGGTCGGGCCGTCGTGATGGTACTTGTAGATGTACTCCTCACCCTGGCCGCGCTTGTGCGCCAGCGTGCGGTTATCGATGTAATGGTCAACCAGTGCATCGGACTGTGCGCCGACGTCGAAGCGGTTGCGGTTGTTGAGGTGGTAGTGGTTGCCGGTCTTGTCAATGAACTGGCCCAGGCCCGAGGCCGAGGTGGTGCCAGCGGCGGCATCGGGGTTGAAGCCCGATTCAACGCGGGCGATGGCCAGTACGTGCGCCGTTTCGCGCGGGGTCAGGCCCTTCTCGCGCGCCGACTCGATGATCGTGTCGATCACCCGTGACTGTACTTCCGGGGTCGCATCGCCCCACCGGCGGGAGTTGCCATGCAGGCGGCCGTCGCTCTGGTCGATCGGCTCGCGGTAGTGGCTCCACGGTTTGATGCGGTCACTGCTGTAGGCCGCCCCGCGGGGCTGGACCATGTCCTGGTAGATATCTGCCATGTCTGTGCTATCCATTCTATGAAAAGGGGGATTTCCTTAAGGGGTACTGCTCCTGGTACTTCTGGTACTGCGGTACTGCGGTGCTGCGTTCACAGCGCGCGTGCGACGTCCTGCCGCTGCGCTCAGTCTTCGATGTAGCTCACCTCCGGGTGCGTGATGCCGAGCGAGTCGATCAACTTCTCGTACTCGTCGTTGTTGGGCTCCTGCTCCTCGCCTTCCGCGCCGCGCAGCGGCGGTGTGCTGTGGGTCAACTGGCGGCCACTGGCGTCGTACAGGTAGTACCACTCGCAGAAGCTGCAGCCGAACGGCAGTTCACCGTACTGCACGACGAAGTACGGCGTACCGCTGCGGTCCTGCACGCAGGCCAGGCCAACGGCGGTATAGCCGTCCATCTCCTTGGGCGCAGCAATGGCCTGGCGTGCGCCGTCCTTTTCAATTTCCAGCGTGGTCAGCCGGGAAGCGTCCGTGTCTTGGGTGGGCTGGGCCGCCAGGTGCAGGCGGGTGCCTTGGCAATCGATATGCATGCCGGTCTCGTCGCGCGTAAGAGAGGTGGAATGGTCCGCAACGGCAGCCGCAGGTGCGGCCGGCGTCGCTGCCGGGTCAGTGGAAGCAGGGGCCGCCGGTGCAGCCGCCTCAGGGCCGCTGCAGGCAGCAAGCATCAGGGCCAGTACGGGGGCAACGGGAGACAGACGCATGCGGGGCTCCTTGGGTAAATCACACGACCGCCCGCAGGCGGTTGCTCAGGGGTCAGATCGATTCGTCCTCACGCTTGACCAGTTGCCAGCACGGCTTCTGGGCAAAGGTGTAGATCTGCTGGTCGCTGGTATCGGGAGTGCGCATCTGCACCTGTACCTGGCCATCGGGCAGGCGGGTGACCTGCATCTCGCGGCCCTGGCGCTGCAGCGTGGCCGGGTCCGGCATCACCGGCCATTCGACCTTGGCAAGCGGCACCTTCTCCTCCACCTTGCGTGGCTCCGGCTCGGCTTCGCTGTCGATGTGGCTGTCCAGCAGCGGATCGGCAGTGGACGTTTCCTGCAGCGCGATCTCGTTGCCGAAATGCTTGAGGAAGTCGTCGAAGACCGGATGGGGGCAACTGGCAGACGCGTCTGCCGGGACTGCGGCAACCGGCGTGGCCGGCGCCGTGGCGGCGGCTGTGCTGGTCGGAGCCGGTACGGCGGCGTCAGCGGGGGCTGCCTGGGGCGCAGGCTTGCAGCCGGACAGCGCAAGCCCCAGGGCAAGCGCAAGCAGGGCAACGGGGCGGAGCTGGTTCACGGGATCCTCCTGATTCCGGGCGGTCGCGCGCGGTTCCGGCGCGGTAGGGAGGCAAGGATAGCCATGCCTCGGTCAATTCAGTTTCAACATCCGCTGTCAGGAATATCCCGACATGCTGAATTGAGACTAATATCACACTAATACTGAAATCAACGTCATCGCAGCAGCCGTTAGACTACGCCGCACACGCTTCGACCCTGGCCCCATGCGCGCATTCCTGCTTGCCCTCTCCCTGCTGCTGCCAACGCTGTGGCCTGGTGGTGCGGCCGCGCTGGAGGTCCGGGAAGGCGATCTGCTGTTCGTCACCGCCGGCCATGCCGGCCTGAGCGCGGCCATCGACGATGCCACCGGCAAGCAGGGCGCACCCAGCTTCGATCACGTGGCCCTGGTCGCTGCGGCGCCAGACGGCTGGGAGGTACTGCATGCGGACGAGAAAGGCTCGCGCCGGCAGGCGCTGGATCAGTTCCGCGAGGACGCCCGAGGCAAGCAGCGGCAGATCGTGGTCTATCGCCTGCACGCATCGCAGCAGGCTGCCATCAAGGATGCGGTCGCGACCGCACGCACGATGCTGGGCAAACCCTACAACACGTCATACGTGTTGAACGAGGACAGCTACTACTGCTCGGACTTCATCGAGCGCGCGTTCCGTGCGCACCATGTGTTCGCACTGCAGCCGATGAACTTCCGCAACCCGAAGACCGGGCAGATCGCACAGCACTGGGTCGATCTCTACCGCGGCATGGGCATGGAGGTGCCGCAGGATCAGCCGGGCACCAATCCGAACGACATGTCAGCAGCGCCGGTGCTGCAACGCATTGGCGTGCTGGAATAAGCGAAGCCCCGCACGGGGCGGGGCTTCGCGCATCACAGGAAGTGGGTACCGAAGTCACTCCTCCTCGTCCTGCCCACCCTGTTGCTGGTTGCGCTGGCTGCGCTGCTGCTGTTCCTGCTGCTGTTGCTGCTGCTGGTCGCGGCCACGCCCCTGCTGCTGATCCTGCTGGTTCTGCTGGCCCTGCTGCTTCTGGTTCGGGTTCTGGTTCTGCTGTGCCATGTCCGATCTCCAAAGCCACACGCGGAATGCGGTGGACGGGACCATCGTCTGCAGCGAAGAGTTAATCGCGCGTTGGTGGGCGGCTACATTGGTGTGTACGCGCGTGAATGAACGGGCAAAGCCCCTTGCGGCACAAGCCGATGAAGGATTCATATGGGTTCGGCATGTGCTCATGCCGTCAGCCCGACTGCGCGCATTCATGGCGTGCTCTGCTGGAAACACGCGCTGAACGGAGCTGGCGTCCTGCTCGCGCACGGACGCCAGCCCTGCACTCACGGCATCACCGGCGGCACATACGCCAGGGTCATGCCCAGCAGCCACAACAGGCCCAGCACCAGCGGGATGTGCACCAGCAACTGGATGAAGGTGAAGCCCACGATGTCGCGTGCCTTCAGCCCCAGCACGCCCAGCAATGGCAGCATCCAGAACGGGTTGATCAGGTTCGGCAGCGCTTCGGCCGCGTTGTAGACCTGCACTGCCCAGCCCAGGTGCGCCTTCAGCTCGTTGGCGGCCTGCATCACGTACGGCGCCTCGATGATCCACTTGCCGCCACCGGACGGCACGAAGAAGCCCAGCACCGCCGAGTAGATGCCCATCACCAGCGCGAAGCTATCGGTGCTGGCCACGTGCACGAACAGGCTCGACAGCCGGTGCGCCAGGGTCTGCCCGTCACCACCGGCGGCGTGGGTGAGGATCATCGCGATACCGCCGTACAGCGGGAACTGGATCAGCACGCCGGTGGTGCTCGGCACCGCCTTGGCCACAGCGTTGAGGAAGCTGCGCGGGCGCCAGTGCAGCAGCAGGCCCAGCGAAATGAAAAGGAAGTTGTAGGTGTTGAGGTTGGCGATGGCAGTGACCACCGGCTTGTTGGCGAACTCGTTGAACAGCCAGCCGAACGCCAGCAGCGAGAGCAGCACGGTCAGCAACGGGCTGTATTCCAGCCATTCGCCCGGGCGCGTGCGTCGCTGCAGCGGTTCCGGCTCGGCCTGCGCAGCGCCGGGAAATTCCTCGGCAGTACGCGCACTGCCGGCCGCAGGCGCGGTCAGCCAGGCGATCAGCAGCGAGACCAGGATCAGCACCGCGGTCAGGGCGATCGACTGCCACAGAAAGATGGTTTCGGTGAACGGCAATACGCCGGTGATCTCCACCAGGCCCGGCGGCATGCTGGCCGGGTTGGCCTGCAACTGTGCGGCCGACGAGCTCAGCCCCATCGCCCACACTGCGCCCAGGCCGAGATAGGCCGACGCACCGGCGGCGCGGTAGTCCATGCGCAGTTCGGTGCGACGGGCCAGCGCGCGGACCAGCAGGCCACCGAACACCAGCGAGAAGCCCCAGCTGAGCAGCGAGGCGAGCATGCTGACCAGGCCCACGTACACCACCGCACCGCGACCGGTGCGCGGCACCCGGGCCAGGAAGTCGATGAAGCGTGCGACCACCGGCGCGGTCGCCACGGCGTAGCCACCGATGACCACGAAGGCCATCTGCATGGTGAAGGGGATCAGGCTCCAGAAGCCGTCACCAAAGGCGCTGGCGGTGGCCTGAGGGGTCGAACCGAAGCCCATCGCGGCCAGCGCGACAATGACCACGCCCAGCACCGCGAACACATACGCATCGGGGAACCACTTTTCCGCCCAGGCGGCCGAGCGCAGCGCTGCGCGCGCCATCCAGCCGTCCTGTACTGCTGCCGTCGAGGCCATCGCCTACCCTCCCAGGTTCGATGGACCGATTCTGGGCGGTGGGGTGTGGGCTGTCTGCCACCTATTGGTCGTAGGTGGCGGAAGGCCCGGCGCTGTGCGCCGCCGCCCGAGCATGGGCTCGGGCGCTACAGAAGCACTGTCAGCTGTAGAGCCGAGCCCACGCTCGGCTGCGCTTCTCAACGCAGCGCCAGGTCCACGGCGATACCGGCAAACAGCGCGGCGCCGACCCAGTTGTTGTGCAGGAACGCCTTGAAACACGGGCCGCGCTCGCGGTTGCGGCAGATCCAGAATTCGTACACCACCAGCGCGGTGGCCACGGCCACGCCGGCCAGGTAGTAGCCACCCAGCCCGCCGCGCACGCCAACCAGCGCCATGGTGGCCAGGAACAGCGCGTACAGCACGCCCTGGATGACCAGATCGAGATCACCGAACAGGATCGCGGTGGAGTGCGAGCCCATCTTCAGGTCGTCCTCGCGGTCGACCATGGCATACCAGGTGTCGTAGGCGGTGGACCACAGGATGTTGCCGGCATACAGCAGCCAGCCCAGCATCGGCACCTCGCCCTGCACGGCGGCGAACGCCATCGGGATGCCCCAGCCGAACGACATGCCCAGGTAGACCTGCGGCAGATGGGTGTAGCGCTTCAGGTACGGATAGCTGGCGGCCAGGAACACGCCGATGAAGCTCAGGCCGATGGTCAGCCCGTTCAGGGTCAGCACCAGGCCGAACGCCACCAGCATCAGCACGGCGAACAACGCCAGCGCGGCACGGCCGCTGATCGCGCCGGTGGCCAGCGGCCGCGCCTTGGTGCGCTCCACATGCGGGTCGAGCCAGCGGTCAGCGTAGTCGTTGATGACGCAACCGGCCGAGCGGGTCAGCCACACGCCGGCGGTGAACACGAACAGCGTCCACAGCGGCGGCAGGCCACCGGCAGCCAGCCATAACGCCCACCACGTGGGCCACAGCAGCAGCAACGTGCCGATCGGGCGATCAGCGCGCATCAGACTCCAGTAATGCCGCCAACGCGGCGTCGCCGGCGACTGCGGCGAAGTGAGGGGGGTATCAGCCATGGCGATAGGATACTCCTGCCCTTCTGGCAGGGCTTTGCCGGTGGGGGGAGATTTGTTCGGCGAAACTGGATAGAATGCCCGTCCCGCACCGCTTCATGGCGGTGCGATGCCCGCCCCGGCACTGGCCGACGGCGCGGCGGTTCTACAACGCGCCCGTAGCTCAGCCGGATAGAGTAGTGGCTTCCGAAGCCATTGGTCGGGGGTTCGAATCCCTCCGGGCGCGCCATTTTTCCTTCGTTGCCTGGCCGGCGCGCCGCCAGAAATGTCAGGGAATGAACGTTGCCGAGCGATGCTCGCAACCGGCAGCGTCCTGTACCACGATGGAGTAATTCGCGCCCGCGCTGGATGCGCCGGGCAGGAACAGGCCATCACCATCGAACAGAACGCTCTGCTGTTCATCCTGCCCGATCGACAGCCCGATCGCTCCCGGTGTGATTTCCTCAAGGATCACGTTGTAAGGCCGCCAGGCATCCTCGCCTGTGCGCCTCATCTCTGCGCGAGCGGTCCTTGGGTTCAACCTGCGTCTCTCATCCACCCACAGCTGAAGCGGCTGATCAGCATTGTGGGTGACCTGGAAGCGCCCGTAGGTCAGTCCGTCGACGCTCTCGGTGCCGACGTAGGTGAAATGGGCCGGCGGACACTTCGTGGTGCGGCTCGGATGCGCCGCACAGGATGTCAGTGCAACCACGAGGCAAAAGGCGTTCAGGTGCTTCATGGCTTCGAGGCCTGACGTGGGTGGTTGTCGCGGCGGTGTTCGGCAGTGAGGGCAACCAGCACTACGCCCCAGAGCGGCGTGAGCAGCACGACGCTCATCACCGTCAGCGAAACCAGTACCTGCCAGAGCAGCGATCGGCTGAATCCGCTGAATCTATAGGCTTCCAGTACAAGCACCACGACCTGGGCCAGAAGGCCCGCGAGCAGCCCCAAGCCAGCCCCCTGGGCAAGCCGCCTGATCGTAAGGCGGCCCGCGGCGGGAACCCGTGCGCAGATTCCCAGCAACAAAAGGCTGACGGCATACAACCAGAAGAAAACCTGATGTGAGTCGAAGGCGTAAAGCGCCCTGCCCACAAAGTGCAGGAACAGCCAGAGTGCTCCACACGACACCGCGTAGGCCAGCCCGTACCGAAGAATCTGCCTGGCTTTCATCTTGTACCTCTCCGAGGGCGTGCAGCTCGATCGCGTTCTTTTGTGGAGGAGTGCGGGAGCTCATGCACCTTGCCTCCCGCTTGGCGCCCTACTCGCGCAAGGCATCGCGCAGCGCTCGAGAGTACCTGCCTGCCTCCAGCGTTCGCAGCTGGGCCAGTGGAATCCGATACCTCCTGAACAGTGCGGCCAGTTCCAAGACCTCCCCCTCCAGAACCGCATCTGGATCCAGGGGGAGATAGATGACATCCCCTCTGCCGACCGCATTCCCGATGCAGCCGATTCGACCGCGCACCCGAGGCGCTCTACGTCTCGTCGCCCGAAGGCGGGTAAATTTCCACCGCCAAACCGAGGCCCAAAGTTGTGACTCTGGTGAGAACTGCACGATCCAGTTCAAATCCGCCAAGTCCGCCCACAAAGATGCTGATATAGAATTCTGCCCTCCCTCCCGTATCTGTGATGTGGCCAATGAACTCACGCTTGTTTATCAGAAAATCGCACCAACGGGAGATCTCCTCATCCAACTCGACATTCACCTTCCTCGCGAGAGGAATAGATAGATAGGTAAATTCATAGAGCTGCTGATCCTCACCCTGCCGAGCTGGTCTAGGCTCACCTGCACTGCGGGCAAAGCGGGACTCCAAACCAATTTCCTCCCTAATGGATTCAGCAGAAACAGAGGGATGGAAAAACCTAAGTGAAATATTCACCAAAAGACCACTCACGCATCACCTCCCAAAACCATAATCACTAATATTCCCCTCCATTCTACCTTTGCCGTCCTGCGTCCCAACCCAAATATCGCCATTTGGGGCTATACCAGTCCAGTGCGTCGGGCTAGCAGCGGAACCTTCCTTAATGGTTTCAACGGCACCATGATCAAGCCCGAAGGATTTTTTGGCCGTGTCTATAGGGAGTGTTCCTACTGGACAGTTCGTAGGCTTGGATCGCGCACCGTCCTTTTTCTTGCTGAAGTAGAGGTTGGCGAGAGCATCCACGATTACTGGCAAACTTACCGTCGCACCAATGAAAGCATCGATTGGCGAGTGGATCGGACTCATATCAATGTATGGCGCAGGAGCTTGCCCTTCCCCATAGCCCGGGAGGTCAGGATTCCACTGCTGGTAACCACTTCCAGGCCGATACGCTGGAGGTGGCAATCGCATAGCCCGAGCTGCACCGGACTGTAAGCCAAGACGATCCAAAGCAGACGCAGGGTTCCCACTCACATATGAATAAGTACTGATGCCTCCAACCAAACCAATCGGATCACTCTGCGAGTACCGCCCCACCATTGGTTCATACTCACGCTGGTAGTTGTAGAACAACCCACTCGCATCCGTGGCCTGCTGGCCCGGGAAGCGCAGTGCCAGCTCGAATGCCACACCATCGCCATCCGGGTCGGCACTCGGAATCTGGTTGCCGAACACTTCGCTCTTGTTGCTCCACTCCCAGATCGCGACATCGCGCACCGGATCGATCACCACGCGCGGCGTACCCAGATGATCCGGCTGCACGTAGGTCAGTTCAGGCACGCCGGTAGCCGGCACATTGATCAGCGCTACCGGATAGTTGTCCAGCCAGATGGCCTGCTGCTGCGCCTGCCCGGTCGCCGAGTAGTTGCCAACCCACTGCCCGGCTTCGTCATAGATCGTGACCTGCGCATCGCCACCAGCCGGGGTGCGCAGCACGCGCTCGCCGCGATGGTTGTAACCGTAGCTCTCCAGTGTGGCGTTACCCTGCTTCACCGCGTTCATGCGGTTGGCATCGTTGTAGGTGAACGCCTTGCTGCCAATGCTGGTGGTATTGCCCGCTGCGTCATGGCTGCGTGCCTCGCCATCCACAGCAGTCAGGCGATGGCTGGTTGCGGGATAAGTGTAGCTGGCAGTGCCTGCCGAGGTGGTCAGCGCGGTGCGATTGCCGGTGGCGTCATACGCATAGGTTTCAATCGGCGTGCCGGTCGCGCCGTCCTGGGTCTGGGTCAGGCGACCCAGCGCGTCGTAGGCGTACTTGGCCAGCACCGTCGAGCCTGTGCCGTTCTTCAACTCGGTGATCGAACCGACGGGATCATAGCCATAGCCCAGCGACAGGCCGCCTGCCGCCGGGTCATGCACCGCCTGCGGGCGATAGTCCAGATCCAGCGGACGCTGCAGCTGGCGGCCGTTGCCATAGGTCCAGCCGGTCGCCGGGCCGAAGGCCGCGTAGGTCACGTTGTTCACCACGATCTGGCGGGCTTGGCCGGGCCGGGTCAGGCCGATCTGGCTGATGCGCCCCTGAGTATCGCGCACGTAGTCGGCGACGCTGCCATCGGGATACGTCAATGCCGTCAGGCGACCCGACTTGCTGTACGCATAGCGCAGCGTACTGGCAACGCCGTTGACGGTCTGCACCTTGCGGGTGACCTGGCCGAAACGGTCATGGCAGTACTGGGTGCTGCCATTGGCGTGCAGCACCTGCCCCAGGCGCCCCTTGGCGAAGCGCTCGTCGGCGGCACAGGCGGCCGGCGCAACGTCATAGCTGTAGCCCACGTCCAGATTGGGGTCCGGATAGGCGATGCCGATCAGGCGGTTGAGTGCATCGTAGTGATAGGTGGCGGTGACGCCGCGTGCATCGGTGGCCGTCTTGCGATTGCCAGCCGCGTCCACGGTGTAGCTGCTGGCGCCGCTATCTGGGCTGACTTGCCCGGTCAGGTCACCGAACCCGTTGTAGGCATAGGTCGTATGCAGACCTTTCGGGTCGGTGACCTGGGTGACCTGGTCCAGTGCGTTGTACTGGCTGCGGATCTCCGCCGCCACGCCACCCACGTCCTGCAGGGTCTGGGCCAGGCGGTTCAGCGGGTCGTACTGCTGGCTGGTCACGCGCTGCAGGGCGTCGGTGACCGTCTGCGGGTTGCCGTTGGCATCGTAGGCAAAGCCGGTGGCGTGGTTGCCCGCATCCTTCAGCGCGGTCAACTGGCCGAGCGTGTTGAACGTCCGTGCCAGGGTACGGCGCAGGGTTCCGCCAGTATCCAGCGTGTCTTCCTTGAGGCGGTTGCCGGCGTTGTCCAGCGCATAGTGAATGGTGTTACCCGCACTGTCCGCGATGTCCGTCAGCCGCTGGGCGGCGTCATAGACATAGGTAACGCTGCTGCCGTCAGGCTCGGTGATCTGTTGCACCTGGCCGGTCGGCCAGTAGCTGATCTGGGTCACCCGATCCTCGGCTGTGGTGGCACCGCGCACGGTGACCGAGGTCGGCCAGCCGCGCGCATGGTAGGTGTAGTCGGTGACCACGCCGTTGGCATCCTTGACCGACAACGGCCGTCCGAACGCGTCGTAGGCCAGAGTCTCGACCGTCTGGCCCAGCGCATTGGTCACGCTGCGCAGGTCGCCCTTGCGATAACTGCAGGCACCATTGGCCGCGCATCCCGCGTCGTCCGCAGTGTAGTAGGCATAGGTGGACACATCCGCCACATCACTGCGTGGGCCATCCACGCTACGCAGCAGTCCCACCAGCGGGCACTCCGGCCCTTCGGCCTCACAGTAGGTCTGCGTGGTGATGCGGGTATCACCGGTCACCCTGTCGCGCACGGTGATGGTGGTTGGCTGGAGGCGCGCATTGCGTGCGATGCGCATCTCACGGTTACCGATGGCCTGCTGCACCAGCCGATTGCTGTCCATGGCCACGCGCGTTTCGCTGACGCGCTGATCCGGAGTACCGGCCGCTTCGGTGGTGGTGGTCACACTGACAGCACCTGCGGCAGCGTCGCTGGCCTCCGCATAGGCGTAGTTGGTAACAACGCCACGGCGATCGGTCACCGACTGCAGCCGACGCCGGAAATCGGTGCCCTCGGGCAGATAGGTGCGACTGATGCTGCCGTTGCTCTCGGTGATGCCATTGACCTTGCGCGGAAGGCCACTGGTGCCGCTGGCGGTCAATGCGTACGTACTCTGCTTGCCTAGTGCGTCGGTGACGATGGTGGTGCCTGCCGGGGTGTACTCCAGGCGCACGCCATCAATGCCCACGTCGGCTTGGCTGCAATCGCCGGAATGGCGGCTGCAGGTGACTCGCCCTTGCGTGTCATAGCCGTACCAGCTGTAGCGCTGGCTGTCTTCGGCGGTCACGCCGGTCAGGTAGCCCGGGAAGCGGGCGTCCTCATAGTGATACGTACGGCTGGCACCGTCGGCATAGGTCGCGGTGATCAGTTCCCCGGCCGGAGAATAGGCGTAGCTCACCACAGGCTGGCCGGCGATTACCAGGGCCGAGATCAGTGAATCGTCGCCCGGCGCGAGGTACTGGACATCCACGCGCCGACCGGTTGAATGGGTGATGCTGAGCAGGCGACCGCGGCTGTCGTGTGCATAGGTCAGCGAAGTACCGTCTTCGAAATCACGGCGCTGCATCAAGCCATCAGCATCAAAATAGATGCGCTCTCCGGCACGTGAAAGTTGCCAGTTGGTGCCCTGCTGGACCGCGCGATCGCCGCTTCCGTCCATGGCTTCGTAGCTTGCCCCCACTTTCTGGAATGCGGTCTGCCCGCCATCGGCGCCGATCAGCCCAACTTTCAGTTCGGAGCTGGGAGGGAAGGTGGAATCGTCTACGCCTGCGGTAAGCCGCAGATTGTGGGAATGGGTCCAGCCCGTGCCCAACGCGCCGCCCGCCGTGCTTGTCAGGGAGTGATAGTGGCGTTGGAAGCTCACCCATCCTAGATTGAAATCCGGCTCAGGCTGGGATTTATCGCCAGTGGTCGGATCACACGGGTTACCAACAGGACACTGCTGCGGCGGCAGCGGCCCGCTTGTGTAGGAGAGCATGGGCGACATGTGCGGCTCGTCCTGCTGGACCAGAGAGCACATCTGCAGGGCCTCATTCCACGTCAGGGACGGTCGATTCGGACAAAGCGCCGTTCTGGCCCGGCGCACATGCTCCCACCCCACTATCGACGAGCATTCTTGAGTGCTCTGATGATAGAAGTTCAAGGTGTAATGGAAATTCTTCTCCTCGTTGGTGACGCTACCGTCGTCGCCCCTGCCAAGTCCAAGGAGCTCCACCCAAGGATCCTCCGTGAGTGAAGTCGCCGGGCACTGCGGGTCGCTGACGCGGGTAGCGAGGATCACGCTACGAATCTGATCTTCGGATGAGTACTCCTGCCCTGAGTGGATGTAGACCCAGTCGGTAGTAACGATCTTCTCGGGTCTCACCCGGTAATCGTAGATGACCTTCTTTCCAAGGACGCGTTGGCGTTTGACATGCCAATTGAAGGGTTTGTCCTTTTCGTACTGGGAAAAGAGCGACTTGATGTCCTTCTGCACCGCCGCTTCGGTAGCTCGCGGCTGGCCCATCGACAGGTAGCTCTCCCATTTCTTCTGCACCTCCTGCGCCTGCGCAGCCCAAGGAGCCAAGCTCCCCAGCGCGATCATCGCCAGTGCGGCACACGAAATGGTCTTCAGTCGTTCCAACATCCCTGTTCTCCTTCCTGGACAAACACAGCACCGGCAGGAACGAGAACGTGGGGCGGTTGCCTCACCACGTCATGCTTCGGATCGTCCCTGGTCCGGAATGCGGTCTGACCGCATGGGGGACGTTATCTCCGATGTCGTTTACACATTCAAGTCAGAAAGTGTGGAGTGGGTCGGATTTCAGAGTTTTCTGATGCAGGGGGGGGAGCGTGTCGGAAATTCAGCCGAGCGTGGGCTCGGCTCTACAAGGCGAATGCCTCCAGAAACAGAAACACCGGGCAGTGCCCGGCGTCTCCGTCACAGCGTGGAAGGGTGTAAACCTCAATACTTACCGTCGAACGCGAAGATCGGCTTGCGCGTCTTCCACGCACCAGCAGTAAAGTCCGGGAACTCCAGCGTCTGGAAGCTGTTGGCGATCGACTGCTCGCTCAACGGGGTGATCGCACTCCAGGTCACTGCGTCGTAGATGTCGATCGGCATCGGTGCCTTGGCCTTCAGCGCTTCAACAAATGCATGGATGACGAACCAGTCCATGCCGCCGTGGCCGGCGCTGGCGGCGGTGTCGGCATTCTGCTTCCACAGCGGGTGCTCGTACTCGTCCTGGTACTTCTTGAACTCTTCCCACTGGTGCGGCGGGCTGCGGCCTTCGATGTGGATCGAATGGTTCACATCCATCCACAGGCCCTTGGTGCCCTGCACACGGAAACCCATTGAATACGGGCGCGGCAGCGAGGTGTCGTGCTGCAGCAGGATGGTCTCGCCGTTCTCGCAGGCCAGCGTGGTGGTGACGATATCGCCGAGCTTGAACTTCACCTGGGTGCTGGGGTGGGTGGTGCCACCACTCTTGGCCACGGTGTATTCGTGCAGGCCGCGTGCCTTGGTCGCGAAGGCGTTGATGTGGGTGAAGCGGTTGCCACGGTTGATGCCGGTGTACATCGCACAGGGGCCGATGCCGTGGCTGGGGTACAGCTCACCATTGCGTTCCACCGAATGCTCGGTGCGCCAGCGAGCTTCGCTCCAGCCCTTCGGACCGAACTCCACGCCGCTGTCGTAGGGCTGGTTGGGGTCGCCGGAATTGAACTTCACGCCGCGCAGGTCGTGCTGGTAGCCGGCCTGCAGATGCACCAGTTCGCCGAACAGGCCCTGGCGCACCATCTGCAGCGCGGCCATCACGTCGCGGCGGTAGCAGACGTTCTCCAGCAGCATGTACGGGGTGCCGGTGCTCAGCTGGGTCTTCAGCACGTCCCAGTGGTCCTGCAGCGTGATGCCGGCCACCACTTCACAGCCCACGGCCACGCCGGCCTGCATGGCGGCAATCGCCATCGGTGCGTGGTACTCCCACGGCGTGGCGATGATCACGCCATCGATGCCCTTCTGTTCCAGCAGGCGCTTCCACGCGTTGGTATCACGATCCTGGCCATAGGTCTTCGGCGCGGGCTTGCCGGCCTTCGCCACCATCTCTGTGGCACGGCCCAGCATGATCGGCTCGACGTCGCACAGGGCAACCACTTCGACGTCGTCGCGGCGCACCAGCTCCTTCAGCAGCACCAGCCCGCGCATGCCGGTACCGATCATGGCCAGGCGCACCTTGCGCCCGCGTGCCCATGCCGGGGTCTGCGGCAGCAGGCTGCTGGCGGCGACAGCGGCACTGGCCGCGATGAATTCCCTACGCTTCATGGCAGACATCTCTCCTCTTGGCAGCGTGCCGGCCGCAGCCGGCACGCCAGGTCACGCAAACGGAATTACTTGAACCGGTAGCCGATGGTCACACTGTAACCACGGCCGAAGATGGTGGCGTAGTCACTGGAGTCACCCAGGAAGCTGTTCGGATCGTAGAACGGCAGGCGGTTGAACAGGTTCTTGACGGTGAAGCTCAGGTTCCACGCATCGTCCGGGCGCCAGGTGACGCTCATGTTGGCGGTCCACCACGACGGTGCACCATCGCACTTGCTCTTCTGCAGGGCCAGGTAGCCGCCGGTGCAGGTTTCCTTGTTGTTGCTCTCTTCGTCGATCTGGTCGGTAGCCCACTTGGTGCCACCCACGTAGTTGACGAACATGCTGGTGGTCACCTGCTTGTAGGTCCAGTCTGCATTGAGCGTGGCACGCAGGCGCGGATTGTTGTAGTAGCCCACCACGTCGCCGTAGTACCAGCCGTTCTCGGCGTCCATGTAGAAGCGGTTGCGGTTGGCGATGGTGGCGGCCAGGCCGATGTTCAGGTTGCCCCAGTCGCCCAGCGAGAAGCGGCTGCGCGCGTCGATGTCGAAGCCGTCGATCAGCGTCTTGCCGCGGTTCTTGTACTGGCCGACCACGCTGGCCACGTTACCGGCGGAGTAGCCCGGCAGGGTGGCCGGGCAGCTCACGCCGCTGGCCGGATCGGCGCACATTGCCGCCAGCTGCGCCAGGTTGGCGCGGTCGCTGTCGGTGATCGGCGAGCGCGACATCGAGATGATGTCTTCCATGCGGCGATAGTCCGGCGCGACGATTTCGTTGTCACGGTAGATGAACCAGTAGTCGGCCGACACCGACAGCCAGGTTGCCGGCTCGTAGACGAAGCCGAGGGTAGCGATCTTGGCCTTTTCCGGCTTCAGGTCCTTGTTCGGCTGGGTCATGCGCGCCACGGTGCGGCTGCAGTCGACGTTCAGCAGGGTCTTGCCGAGGTCGACGTCACCCGGCCGCTGCGACTTCAGCAGCAGGTTGGCGATGGCGTTGGTCTCGCCGCAGCGCAGTTCGTCACGGAAGCCACCGAGCTGGGCGAACACGCCGCCGTTGCCGGACTCGGCCAGGCTCGGTGCGCGGAAGCCAGTGGAATAGGTGCCGCGCAGCATCAGCTGATCGAACGCCTGGTACTTGAAGCCGATCTTCGGCGCGATGTTGGCGCTGAAGTTCGGGTACTTGTCCACGCGCACCGCCGCATCCAGTTCCAGCTTGTCGGTGATCGGCGCCACGGTCTCGGCGAACAGCGCGTAGGTGTTGCGCTTGCCGTCGAACCACGAGCCGCCCTGCTGGGTGATCAGGCCATTGGCCGCATCGGCGTTGCCCGGGGTGTAGAAGGTCTCACGGCTGGCGTTGAAGCCGAACGCGGCGCGCATCTCGCCCGCCGGCAGCTGGAACAGCGGTCCTTCGATCTTGCCGTCCAGGGTATGCAGGCGGGTCCACGACTGGATGTCGAAGGTCGGGAACGCTTCACGGATCAACGCGGCGTTGGCTTCGCTGATCTCGCCGAACTTGTACGTCGGGTGGTCGGAGATGATCACCCGACCGGTACCAGGATCGATCGTGTACGGCCCGAACGCCTTCTCGAAGCCCTTGGTGTTGACGTTGATCGTCTGGTAGGTGGTGGAGTGGGTACCGGCGCTGGCGAATGCGGTTTCCCAGTTCCAGTCGCCCCGGTTGCCACGCGCACCGGCCAGCACGCGGTAGCTCTTGTCGGTATTGCGCTGGCCGAAGTAGTTCGGGCCGGCATCCTGCAGCAGGTAGTTCAGGCCGACCACGCCGCCCATCATGGCCTTTAACTGCGGGCTGGCGTGGTTGTACTCGTTGTTCGGGCCCAGGAACGGGTACAGGAACTGGTTGACGGTGTTGCCGGTGTTGCGCGAGA
Organism: Stenotrophomonas sp. T8; assembly: GCF_051853085.1. Classification (NCBI taxonomy): domain Bacteria; kingdom Pseudomonadati; phylum Pseudomonadota; class Gammaproteobacteria; order Lysobacterales; family Lysobacteraceae; genus Stenotrophomonas; species Stenotrophomonas sp. T8. The sequence goes on from NZ_CP195329.1 coordinate 3,828,224, forward strand.
ACCAGCTGGTCGGGTTGCCGGTCGTGGTGCCATAGGTGCGCGGCGTGCCGCCGTTGGCGCGCAGGTCGATGTCGGTATAGGTCGCCTCGGCGAAGATCTCGGTGTTGTCACCGACCAGGAAGGTGCCGTTGAGGTAGGCGGTGTTGCGCTCGGACTTGGCGCCGGCATCGATCTCGTTGTTCATCCAGGTTTCCCAGACGCAACGCGGGCCGGCCGCTTCACTGGTCAGCACGTTCTTGCAACCCGGCGCGGCTTCCTGCACGCGGCGGCCGGTGACCGGATCGAAGGCGAAGTAGGTGCCCGGGTTGAACTCGCCCGGCTTGCTGCCCACGCCCAGGCGCAGGTTGTTGAGGTAGTTCGGGTTGTTGACGTAGTACTGGTCCGGACGCTTGTCGTAGAAATCGCTCAGCGGAATCGCGTCGCGACGGTACATGTTGACCGCGCCATAGATATTGAAGCGGTTCTCGGCCAGGTCACCGAAGCCGGCGGTGATGCTGGCCTGGCGCTCACCGTAGGAATCGATGCGCGAGGAGGTGTCGTTGGTGAAGCTGATCTCGGCACCCTGGAAGTTGCGCTTGGTGATCACGTTGATCACGCCGGCCACCGCGTCGGTACCGTACACGGCCGACGCGCCGTCGGTCAGCACTTCCATGCGCTCGATGGCCGCCGCCGGGATCGCATCGATGTTGACGAACTGGGTCTGGAAGCCGGCCGGCGCACCGTAGTACGACAGGCGGCGACCGTTCAGCAGCACCAGCGTGCCCTGTGCGCCGAGCCCGCGCAGGTTGGCCTGCGAGGCACCATCGGAACCGGTGAACAGCGAGCGCGCATCCTGCTGCGCAGGGCGTGCGGCCGGCAGGTTGTCGAGCACCTGCAGCAGCGTGCGCGCACCCATGTTCTGGATGTCCTGCTTGCTGATCACCTGCACCGGCGAGGCGGTTTCAACGTCGGTGCGGCGGATGTTGGAGCCGGTGACCTCGATGCGGGCCAGGTCGGTGGCGTTGTCCTTGCTCTCCTGGGCGAAGGCAGGAGCGGCAAGCGAGAACAGCGCGCCGGCAATGGCCAGCGTCAGCGGAGCGATCGGGCGGCAGGGGGGGCGGTGGTGGCGGGCGGGCAACATCGGGGTTCTCTCCTGGCAAGGGTGCGGCGCAACTGAGTGAGCGCGTGGGCGTTCGGCGGGCAAAACGCTCCCGGGCCACGGCCATGAGGGCCGTAGTCGGGATGGGGCGGGGGAGGAGCGGTGTTACGTGGGGGTCATGGGGCGACGATGCTGGCGGAGTCGCCCTCCTGGCCGATCAGTACGGCGTTGGCCCAGTTGGCACAGACCTGGGCGGGTTGGCTGCCCTGCGCACCCAGCGTGCGCAGGCTCAGGGTGGAAAGGCCACGGATGTCCAGCTCCGGCTTGACCACGCCGGGCGCCTTCACCAGGCCGCTGTCGTACAGCAGGCGGTTGTCGCCCCATACCTGGAACTGCAGGCCGCCGGCGTTGCGGCAGGCGTCGTCGATGCCGAGGTCGGCACGCAGCAGGTGCCAGCCGCCCTGCAGGCGCAGATCGATGCGGCTGTTGGCGCCGACCCCCAGGCCACGGCGGAACTGCAGGCCGTTCATGCGCATGCCGGCGTCGCCACGGAAGGACTGGTCGGTACGCAGCTGGCTGGCCAGCGCGGCCGGCACCGGCAGCTCGGAGAGATAGCGCTGCCGGGCCGGTCGCTCCGGTTCCTGGTGTTCGAGAATGTGGAAGGTGGACAGTGCGATCGGGCCGACGTCGCGCGGCTGCAGCGCATCGAAGGCGCGGCCACTGCCCTGTGCGGCCGTAACCATCGGATCGGTGCTGCTGGCGCCATCGCCTTCCGGGTTCTGCACGCTCAGGACGCGGAAGCGCAGCAGGCGGCCGGCATGGGCCGGGAAGTCGATGCGTTGCACGCCTTCCTTCAGCTGCAGGCGGCCACGGGCGATCGGCTCGCCCCACTCACCATTGCTGTCGCCCAGGTACACCTCGTAATCGCGCACCTGGCCGTGCTTCCAGTTCTTGTCGTTGCGCGGCGCGATGTCGATGCCGTCGATCATCCTGCGCTCGCCGAAGCCGATCACCCACTCGTGCGCGCCGGTGCGCACGGCCTGGTTGCGCACGCTGCGGAACCAGGTGTTGGGATCGTCATCGAAGGCGTTCTCCAGCGCATGGCCGGGCTCCTCGGCCGGGCGGTTGACCACCAGCAGGCTGTCTGCAGGCAGTTCGCGGCCGAGTACCGGCGCGGCCGGATAGGCATCGTCGGCGGCCGCAGCGGCCACCGCGAAGTCCAGCTGCAGCTGCAGCGGCTGGCGGATGTCCTGAGTAGCGGTACGCACGTGCAGCGTGCCACGGCGCTCCTTGGCATCGAAGTACCAGCCTTCAGCCGCACCGTTGAACGCCGCCGCATCGGCCAGCGCCGGCAAGGCGCGGCCATCGGCCTGCACTGCACGCGGCGCCTGCCGGCTGAGCACGCGCAGGCCATAACGACGCTGCGCCAGCTGGCCGTTGTACTGGCCCTGCACCGCGTCGATCTGCACCTGCACCGGGCCACTGCCCAGTGCAGGCGCCTGCACGCGGATCTGCTGCGTGCTCGACTCGCCCTGCTGGTAACGGCGCGTGTTGCCATCGTCTTCGTACAACGTGTACTGCGAATCGCCCTGCGGGTACAGGTCGAAGGTCACTTCATCGAGCGGCTTTTCACCATCGAACAGCATCGACGGGTACATCGGCAGGATCGCACCGGCACGCACGAACACCGGCAGCGTGGCCAGGTCCACCTGGCGGTCCAGCTGGCGGCCGTCGGCACCGGCCTGCACGCGGCGGCCGTCCCAGTAGTCGATCCACCCCCCGGCCGGCAGGTGGATGTCGCGGCGCCAGCCACGGCTGGCGGCCTGGCTGCGGTACACCGGCGCCACCAGCAGATCGCGGCCAAGCAGGAACTGGTACTTGTAGGTTTCATCCTGCGCGTGCGGGTCGCGCGGGTTGTCCCACATCAGGCCACGCACCGGTGGTGCGCCGGTCTGCGCGGCCTCGTGCACCAGGCCGTACATGTACGGGGTCAGGCGCATCTTCAACTTCAGGTAATCGCGGTTGATGCTGCGGTAGGGCTCGTCGTACCACCACGGATGCTTGCGTGCGTTCGACGACCAGCCGCTCATGCCCATCAGTACCGGCGTGAACGCCTTCCACTGCAGGTCGCGGGTGAAGGTCTCGGCGCTGCCGCCGAAGATCGCATCGACGTCGCCGCTGGCATAGGCCATGCCGGACAGGCCGGAACCGACCAGGGTCGGCACGTGCCAGCGGATGTAGTCCCAGCTGCTGCTCTGGTCGCCGGTCCAGGCCACGGCATAGCGCTGGATGCCGGCCCAGCCCATCACCGTCCACAGGAACGGGCGCGAATCGGAATTGTCGAGGATGCCGTTGAACGCCTGGCGGTTGGCGTCCATCGCGAACTGGTAGCCCTTGCCGGTCCAGGCCACGTCCAGCTTCTGCACGCGGCTGCCGGCCTTGCCCACTTCCCAGGCGATCTTGTCGACGCCGTTCTCGGTCCACAGGCCGGTGCGGAAGCCGTAGCCGGCGAGCCCCTTCACCGTTTCCGGCAACTGCTTGTAGCCGCAGCCGTAGCCATCATTGGGCAGGATCCAGCCACCGGGCATGTCGTGGGCGCGGTACTGCTTGGCCACGCTGTCGATCACATCCGGCGTGGTGCCGGTCGGGCCGTCGCTCCAGCCTTCGGGCACGGTGCCGGGCTTCTTGCTGTTGTCGCTGTCGTTGTAGCAGTCGGCATCGCCGTAGGACAGCGCCCAGCGCGCCACCATGTTCGGGCGGCCGGTCAGCTGGGTGTAGCGCTCGATCAGCTTGGGCAGGTCGGCGCCGACGAAGTAGTACGCGTCGAAACGGTCTTCGCGATGCAGCAGCGTGGCCTGGTCGGGCTGGCGCAGGTCGTAGCTGCCATCGCTCCACGTATTGCGCAGCATGCCCCAGCCACGGCTGCTCAGCAGCATCGGTGCAGGACTGGGGCGGTCACCCTCTTCCCAGCCGCCGGAATAGGACACTTCCAGCTCGCGGCCCTTGAACTGGTAACGGCCATTCTGCTGGCCGCCCCCGAAATAGCCCTCATCGGCCTGCGAGGACAGCACCTGCACGCTCTGCGTGGCCTCCAGGTCCAGCGGCTGCAGTTCCTGCCACAGCGCGGTGGGTTGGCCGTTGTCCAGACGTTCCAGGCGCAGGCGCAGCGGCTGCCGCTGCACATGCAGGACCAGTGCGTCGGTACGCACGCGGATTTCCTGCGCGTCTTCTTCCAGCTGCGCCTGCACGTTCGCCTTGGGCTGCGGCAGAACGATCGGTGCGGCCTTGTCGCCGGCGCCGGTCAACGTGCCGTTGCGGCCGGCCTGCACGCGGATGATGTCGGTCGCCGGCAGTTCAATGCGGATGCGCGCGCCCATGTCGGTCTGCAGGTCCCAGCCCTGCACGCCGTCGCGGCTGGCGCTGGCGCTGACCGATCGCAGGTTGCCGACCGGCTCGGCCCGGGCCGTCATGGACGCCAGCATCAAGGCCGGCACCAGGGCCAGCATCAGCGGCGAGCGACGAACGCAGTTTTCCACGCGGACTCCCAACCCGTTCACCGGGCGTTTCGAAAGCGATTGGGCCGACTCTAGGGCAGCGATTCGAAAGATGTCAACAAATTGAAAGGAAAAAGGAAGATATATTCCATTGAAACGAAAGTTGTTGCGTCGCAATACTTTGTGTAAGCGCTTGCAGTCGCCTGTTAAGCATTGTGCGATACGGCATTTGACCCGTCCTTTCGTTTTCCTGGTTATGCCGCGACTGGGAAAGCCACTCGGCCATTTTCTTTCTTTTTACTTTCGATGTTTGACATTTCGAAAGAAAACGCAGATGGTGCGCTGGCCCAACTGGAACCTCCGAATGGACGTCACCCTGCTTTCCGATGTGTCCGCCTGGCAGCGCCTTGGCGGAGCCGACACCGCAACCGAAATCGCCCAGCAGCCTGCGCTGTGGGAAGCACTCGCACAGGACCTGTCGCGTGCCCGCGACCGCCTGCAGGCCTTCCTTGGCGACAGCCTCAACAATTCCAACCAGCGCGTGCTGTTCACCGGCGCCGGCAGTTCCGGCTTCATCGCCGAGATGGTGGCTGACGCGATCAACGCACAGTGGCCGGCCGAGGTGCACGTGGTGCACACCACCAGCCTGCTGACCCACCCGGCGCTGTACCTGCAGCGTGACCGCCCGACCCTGCTGGTGTCGTTCGGCCGCAGTGGCTCCAGCCCGGAAAGCGTGGCAGCGGTGGATCGCGTGCGCAGCGACGTGGACGACGCGCGCTTCCTCGATATCACCTGCAACGCCGATGGCGAACTGGCCCGCCGTGGCGCCGGTCGTGCCGATACCTGCACCCTGCTGATGCCGTCGGCCAGCTGCGATCGTGCCTTCGCCATGACCAGCAGCCTGACCTGCATGCTGCTGGCCGCACTGACGGTGTTCGATCGCTCGCCGTGGGATGCGCGCGTGGCGCGCCTGAAGCAGATCGCCGCGCTGGCCCGCGAAGGGCAGGCGCAGTGGGACGCACCAGTGGCAACGCTTGCGCAGCGCCCGTTCAACCGCGTGATCTACCTTGGCAGCGGCCCGCTGGAAGCGCTGGCCCGCGAGTGTGCACTGAAGGTGCTGGAGCTGACCGCTGGCCGCGTTCTGGCGCTGGCCAACACGCCGCTGGGCTTCCGTCACGGCCCCAAGTCGACGCTGGATGGCAACACCCTGGTGGTGGTGCTGCGCAGCGTGCAGCCGCTCGCGCGCCGCTACGAGCAGGACCTGCTGGAAGAACTGCGCCGCGATGGCGTGGCCGGGCAGGTGCTGGCGATCGGTCCGCATTCGGATATCGGCGCCGATGACGATTACACCCTCACCGTACCGGCGCTGGACGATCCGTGGCTGGCACCGGTGTGGCTGGGCTTCGCGCAGCTGTTCGCGCTGCAGCGCTCGGCCGCGCTGGGACTGACCCCGGACAACCCGTTCCCGGATGGCACCGTCAACCGCGTCGTCAAGGGCGTCACCATCCACCATGGCTGAGCTGATCGCCCACGCCTGCTACGGCATCGACATCGGCGGCACCAAGATCGAGCTGGTGGCGTGCGATGCGGCGATGCAGGTCACTTGGCGCCGCCGCGTGGCCACGCCGCAGGGCGACTACGATGGTTTCCTGCAGGCCGTGGTGACGCTGGTGGCCGAGGCCGACGCCGCGCTGGGCCGGAATGATGCGGCCATCGGCATTGCCCTGCCCGGCGTGCGTGACCGCCGCAGCGGCCGCCAGCTCAGCGCGAACGTGCCCGCACTGACCGGCCAATGCGTGGCGAAGGATCTGCAGGCGCGGCTGCAACGCTCGCTGCATTTCGGCAATGACCTGCAGTGCTTTGCCCTGTCGGAAGCGCACGGCGGCGCCGCCGATGGCTACCCCAGCATGTTCGGCGCCATCCTCGGCACCGGTGCCGGCGGTGGCTTCTGCCTGCAGGGCCGGCTGCTGTCCGGCTTCAACGGCCTGGCCGGCGAGTGGGGCCACTGGAGCGTGCCCGGCCATCTGCTGCAGCGCCATGGCCTGCCGCTGCTGGACTGCGGCTGCGGCCTGCAGGGCTGCGTGGAGCGCTATGTGTCCGGCAGCGGATTGGCCATGATCGAACGCCACCTCGGAGGCAGCGCCGTCGACGCCAGTGCGGTGATCACGCTGGCCGAAGCCGGCGATGCCCGCGCGCGCAAGGCGCTGGACATTCATCGTGATCTGCTCGGCCACAGCCTGGCCGCGCTGGTGCTGGCGCTGGACCCGCACGTGATCGTGCTCGGCGGTGGCCTGTCGCAGTACGCGCCGCTGTACCAGCAGCTGCCGGCCGCCATCGCCACCCATCTGTTCAATGGCGTGCAGGTCCCCCCGATCGTGCCGCCACGGTTCGGCGATGCCGGTGGCGCACGTGGTGCCGCCCTGCTCGCCTGCCAACCCTCGTTTTCCCGATCTCCGGAGCCTGACCATGTCCCCGTTGCAGACCCTGCTTGCTTCCCACCGCGCCGGCGCTAACGTCGGCCTGTACAGCGTCTGCTGCAGCAACGAGCAGGTGCTGCGCGCGGCCATGCACGTCGCCCTGGCGCATGGCACCGTGCTGCTGATCGAGGCCACCTCCAACCAGGTCGACCAGTTCGGCGGCTACACCGGCATGACCCCGCCGCAATACCGCGACTACGTGGGCACGCTGGCCGATGAAGAAGGCTTCCCGCGCGAGCGGCTGATGCTGGGCGGCGACCACCTCGGCCCGAATGCCTGGCAGAAGCGCCCGGCGGCCGAAGCGATGACCCACGCGCGCGTGCTGATCGAAGCCTACGTCGCCGCCGGTTTCCACAAGATCCATCTGGATTGCAGCATGTCCTGCGCCGATGATCCGGTGCCGCTGCCCGATGCCATCGTCGCTGCGCGCTCGGCCGAGCTGGCCGAAATCGCCGAACGCACCGCCGCCGAACATGGCCTGCCGCCGCCGGTCTACGTGATCGGTACCGAAGTGCCGATTCCCGGAGGCGAAGCCTCGCTGGCCGAGGGCCTGCAGGTGACCACGCCGGCCGCCGCCGCGCAGACCCTGGCCATCCACCGGCAGGCCTTCGATACCCCGCAGCTGCGCGATGCATGGCAGCGTGTGATCGCGATGGTGGTCCAGCCGGGCGTGGACTTCGACCACAGCAGCGTGCACGAGTACGACTCTGCCGCTGCCAGTACGCTGGCCGATTTCCTCGAACAGCAGCCACGCATCGTGTTCGAAGCGCACTCCACCGACTACCAGCGCGAGAGCGGCCTGCACGCGCTGGTGCGCGACCACTTCGCCATCCTCAAGGTCGGGCCCGCGGCCACCTTCGCCTACCGCGAAGCGCTGTTCGCGCTGGCCGCGATCGAGGCCGAACTGCTGCCGGCGGCACAGTGCTCGCGCCTGCCGCAGGTGCTGGACGAGGTGATGGTGGCGCAGCCGAAGTACTGGCAGTCCTACTACCAGGGCGATGACGCCGCGCTGCGCCTGCTGCGCAGCTACTCCTTCAGTGACCGTTGCCGCTACTACTGGGGCGAGCCCGCGCTGGTGCAGGCGGTGCAGACCCTGTTCGCCAACCTGGAACAGCACGCGCCGCCACTGGTGCTGCTCAGCCAGTACCTGCCGGAGCAGTACCGCGCCGTGCGTGAGGGCACGCTGGCCAACACCCCCACCGCGCTGGTGCAGCACCGCATCGGCCTGTGCCTGGGCGAGTACGCGCGCGCCTGCAGCGCCAACCAGGCCGGAACCCGCATACAGAACGCACGTTCGGCTGCCGCAGTTGCTGCGAACGGCTAATCTCTACCTTTCCCCGCGAAACCGAGAATGGCCATGCGCAACACCCGCTCCCGCCGGCAACAGATCCTGCAGCTGCTGATCGAGCACGGCTCGGTGCAGGTGGCCGATCTGGTCGAGCGTTTCGGCGTGTCGGCGGTAACCATCCGTGCCGACCTGACCCACTTCGAGTCGCAGGGCCTGGCCAACCGCACCCACGGCGGCGCCACCCTGGTGCGCACGCCGCCGCAGGAACAGGACATCCATGAGAAGGACGCGCTGAACCTGCCGTTGAAGGAATCGATCGGTGCGCGCGCTGCGCGCCTAGTGCAGCCAGGCGACAACATCATCATCGATTCCGGTTCGACCACGATGACGCTGGCCCGCCACCTGCGCGCGCATCGCGATGTGACGGTGATGACCAATGGCCTGAACATCGCCTGGGAACTGGCCAATGCCGCGGGCATCACCGTGCTGCTGACCGGTGGCCTGCTGCGCCAGCAGTCGCTGTCGCTGCAGGGCAGCCAGGCCGAGGCCAGCCTCAACTCGTACAGCTTCGACACCCTGTTCCTGGGCGTGGATGGCCTGGACCTGCAGTTCGGCCTGACCACCCACGACGAGGCCGAAGCCCGCCTCAACCACCGCATGGTCGAGCGCGCGCGCCGCATCGTGGTGCTGACCGACGCCTCCAAGTTCGGCCGCGTCAGCCTGCACCGCATCGCCCGCCTCGACCAGATCCACGCCATCATCACCGACGCCGGCATCGACGACGCAACCCGCGAAGGGCTGCAGCGGCTGGGTATCGAAGTGATCATTGCCGAGCCTCCCGCATGACCGACATCCGTTCCCTGCATGGCCGCATCCTCACCCCGCTGGGCTGGCGGCGTGGCCAGGTCCACTTCGATTCACACGTGCGCCAGCTGCAGGTGGATGACCACAGTGGTGCTGACGACCTGCAGCTGCCGGTCATCCTGCCCGGCTTCATCGACCTGCATGTACACGGTGCGGCCGGGGTGGACCTGATGCAGGGCGGCGACGTGGCGCGCACCATCGCGCGCACCCATCTGCGCTTCGGCACCACCACGCTGCTGGCAACCACCATGACCGCCGGCCTGGATGAGATCGAGCACGCGCTGCAGGGGGTGGCTGCGACGATGGCGGCGCCCGATGCCGACGCCGCCCGCATCGTCGGCGTGCATCTGGAAGGACCGTTCATCAGCCCGCAGCGGCTCGGTGCACAGCCCAACCGTACGATCGAGGCGACGCTGGCGCTGGTGCAGCAACTGCACGCACTGGCGCCGATCCGGGTAATGACGCTGGCACCGGAAATCGGCGAGCACACCGCACTGATTCCGGCGCTTTCGGCGATGGGCATCCGCGTGCAGCTCGGCCACAGCGCCGGCACCTACGAGGAAGGCGTAGCCGCGCTGCAGGCCGGCGCCTCCGGCTTCACCCATCTGTTCAATGGCATGACCGGTGTCGACCATTACCGACCCGGCATCGCCGCGGCGGCGCTGGCGCATGCACAGTACGCCGAGATCATTCCCGACCTGCAGCACATCCATCCCGGCGTGATCCGCCTGGCCGCGCGCGCGATCCCACGCCTTTACGCAGTGACCGACGCGACGGCCGCCACCGGCATGCCCGATGGCGAGTACGCCCTGGGCGAACAGCGCGTGCACAAGTGCGGCGGCTGCGTGCGCCTGGCGACCGGTTCGCTGGCCGGCAGCGCGCTGACCATGGACCAGGCGCTGCGCAACCTGGTGCGTGTGGGCCTGGACTTGGCCGATGCCTCGCAGCGTGTTTCCACGTTCCCGGCCGACTACCTGGGCCTGGGCGATCGCGGCCGCATCGCGCCCGACGCCCGTGCCGACCTGGTGGTGCTGGACGCCGAACTGCGCCTGCAGCAGGTGGTGGTGAGTGGGCGCGTGGTCGATTTGAACGCCGCAAACGCCTGATATCTGCGTTGTTGTGGAGCCGAGCCATGCTCGTCTGCTTTTCATACCGACATCGATGACGTCCGTGCCGCGCTTCGCGCGGCAAGCCGAGCATGGCTAGGCTCTACATGAAGCGCGCAAGCGCAATGCCTCAGCCCCGCACCATCCCCGTTATTCCAGGAATACGCCGATGACCGCAGCCGCCGCAACTGCCGTACCCGTTTCCACCGCTCCGCGCTGGCCCGTACGCTACCTGCTCTTCATCGGCGGGCTGGGTGGCCTGCTGTACGGCATCGACATCGGCATCATCGCCGGCGCCCTGCCCTATCTTGAAGCAACTGCCAGCCACGCCTGGCAGCTCAGCAGCCAGCAGCTTGGCTTCGTGGTGGCCGCGGTACTGCTGGGCAGCGTGCTGTCCTCGCTGTTCGCCGGCATGATCGCCGACCTGATCGGCCGCCGCGGCGCGATGCTGCTGGCCGGCCTGCTGTTCACCGCCTCGATTCCGATCATGGCACTGGCCTCCGGCTACACGCCGCTGCTGTTGGGGCGCCTGCTGCAGGGCATCAGTGGCGGTTTGATCGGCGTAGTGATTCCGCTGTACCTGGCCGAAGTGCTCAGCCCCGAGCGACGTGGGCGCGGCGCCGCGATGTTCCAGCTGCTGCTGACCGTTGGCCTGGTGCTGGCAGCCCTGATCGGCCTGTACCACGCCCACGCCGTGGATGCCGCCGCCGAAGCCGTGCGCTCGCTGCCGCTGGCACAGCAGGCGCAGGAGCTGTTCACGGTGAAGGACCACGCCTGGCGCACCATCTTCTGGACCTGCCTGGCGCCGGGCCTGCTGTTCTGCGCGGGCATCTTCTGGCTGTCCGAATCGCCACGCTGGCTGGTACGCCGGGGCCGCATTGATGAAGCCCGCCGCAGCCTGCAGCGCGTACTGCCCGCTGCCGATGTGGAGCCCACCCTTGCGCAGATCCAGGCGCCGGAATCGAGCAGCAACCACAGCAAGCGCGATCCACTGCTCAGCCGCCGCTACGTGGTGCCATTCCTGCTCGCCTGCGTCGTGCTGGCCTGCACCCAGGCCACCGGCATCAACTCGGTGCTGGCCTACGCGGTGAACATCCTCAACCAGGCCGGCCTGTCCGGCTCGGTCGCCAACGGCGCCGATGTGGCGATCAAGCTGCTGAATGCGGTGATGACCGTGGTCGCGTTGCTGCTGGTCGACCGCAAGGGCCGCAAGTTCCTGCTGATGCTCGGCAGTGGTGGCATCTGCGTGGCCCTACTGGCCGCGGCCACGCTGTTCTTCCAGGCCGAGCGTGGCCGCGCCGATGTGCAACCGCAGCTGCAGGCGGCGGTCAGCGGCGATGGCCTGCAGCTGGTTCTGGATGACGCGCAGTGGCAGCGCCTGAGCAATGGCATCGACAGCCAGGGCCGACCGATGCAGCTGACCGTGTCGTACGCGTATGGTGACTTTACCAACGTGCGCGCCCTGCGCAGCGACAACCTGATTGATCGCGAACTGCGAATCGAGCGCGCCGGCACCGTGCAGCCCGACAGCGTCATTGGTGCGTTCTTCCGCAAACTGCACCTGAACCCGTTCGCCGACCCGGCCAGTGCCGCGCACGCGCCGCTGCGCATCGAGCAGGCGCGCATCGGCCCGGTGCCGCCGCCGGCACACGGCTGGGCCGTGGCCGCCTGCATCCTGGTGTTCGTCGCGTTCTTCGCGGTCGGCCCCGGCGTGTGCGTGTGGCTGGCGCTGTCGGAGCTGATGCCGAACCGCATCCGTTCCAATGGCATGAGCATCGCGCTGCTGATCAACCAGTTCGTGTCGACCACCATCGCCGCCATCTTCCTGCCCACGGTGGGCCACTACGGCTACGCCAGCATGTTCGTGTTCTGGGCGGCGTGCACCTTCGTGTTCTTCCTGGTAGCCGCGTTCTGGCTGCCGGAGACCAAGGGCAAGTCGCTGGAGGAGATCGAGGCACGGTTCGCCCGGTAGCAGTCGACCTTGGTCGACCTCCGCGCGCAACGCGTTGGTGTTGGCGCGCCCGTCACTGACCGGTGATGTGCTTCGCCAACGCCTGCGCCTCGGCGATGCTCGGCAATCCGCTCAGCACCATCGATTCACCGAACGGGCCTTTCACCGTCGCCACCATCAGCACGCGGCCGTCCACGCTGAGCGCCGCGCGCTGGCCCACCAGTGCTTCCGTGCCATCGTGGATGCGCTGGTGCGCTTCGTGTCGAAAGCGGATCTGCAGGCCAGGTTGCTTGTCCTGATCCAGCACGTAGCGCACATCGGCAATGTCGGCGCTGCCGGCGATCGGCGGCTCGTGCAGGGCCAGGGTTTCGCCTTGCCATTGCGCCGGCTTGCCTTTGCCGGAGGCGTCCACCGCGCTCAGGCGCACATCCACGCCAGGGCGCGGCACGTGATCCTTCCCTGCCAAGCCACCGGGCGTGGCGCCCGGCATGCAGCCGGCCAGGGTCAAGGCCACGCCCAGCAACAGCGGAAGCGCAGCCCTCACTTCAGCTTCCGCAGCTTGAATGCCACCAGCACCTGCAGCAGGCCGTACAGCAGGCTGCCGATGCCGATCCACAGCGTAGTTACCGCCACGCCGGCATATGGATTCGCCGCAAACAGCAGGCCCAGCACCACCGCCAGCACGCCGCTGAGGATCAGCAACCATTCGCCCTGGATCTGCTTGCGCACGCGGATCGCGAACACGATGCGATAGATGCCGGCCACCAGCAGCCACGCCGCCAGGAACAGCACCAGCACGCTGGCGGTGGCCAGCGGATTGATCACCGCCAGGATGCCGAAGCCCAGCGAGGCGAGGGCGTACAGCGCCAGCCAGCCGCGGGACGCGCCGCTGCCGCCATTGATCAATGCGAACAGGCTGATGACGCCCTCGATGATGGCCATCACGCCCAGCGTCCAGGCCAATGCCATGGCCGCCGACAATGGCCAGCCGATGGCGACGATGCCGAAGCCGAGAGCGACCAGGCCATACAGCAGGAGGATCCACCAGCTACGGCCAACCGCCGACAACAGGGGAGACAAGGGGGAATTCATGGCCACTCCTTCGATCCGGAACCGGGTTCATCGTAGCCGTTCGAGATGAAGGGGGAGATGACGGTGATCGTTGGCGGGTTCGTCGTGGGCCGGCGCTGCCATGGACGAAATTGCTCCGATCTCATCAATAGACAACAGCTGTCGTTCTTCTTCGCGTCGCCCGGCGCCCCATTTCGCCAGCGACGGTGAGCCGGGTGGGGCTGATGCCACTGCCATCGATCCTGGCGCGGGATCGGTCAGCAGAACAAGGCTCATCACCTCATGACCTCAAACTGCGCTGACCTTAGTGAAATCTGCGCAATTGTTGCGCCGCCCCCATCGCAGAACTCAACCTCATAGGCTTCCTCTGGCTCGGAGAGTACGGCAACTACCACCCCGAGACTGCCACGATAAATTCCCACTGAAGGAATATCCTCCAACAAGCGTACACCTTCATTGATTCTAAAATTCATATATAAATTACTTCACAAATCCTGCTGTCAGCTCTGGAGCATCTGATCCGAGCTTATAGATCCATCCACCTCTAACGACCCCGCGCCCTTTCGGACCTAAAACAGGAATATCGACAGCATATCGACTGCAAAAGGCCCATTCCTATTCATCCATCATTCTTTTCATTTCCAGCCTGAAAATTTCTTCCGCCGCCGAATCTCCCTCATTGTAAAGATCCCAAAAGTCAGCGGTCTGCCAGGACTTCGGCGCTATGGAAACAGCTCCACTCGGATCGAAACTGATTACCCAAGCGACCGAGAGCGTACTGTCGGACACACTAAAATCTCCAATTGGAAATAGTGCCACCGACTCTTGCGCGTCGGACCACAATACCAATCTAACTTCACCAGATGGAGAAATCATGAGTGCAAGGACCGTTACTTCAGCATCTTCGCACAACCAACCGCGCGCGCTTTCAGCGCCTGGCTTGACCACAACTTTCACTTCACCCTTCCTTTGACCTTGAAATCGATATTGAAATTGAGCTTTCCGGTAACTTTATTCATGTAGTAGTGGATTTGAGATCTTTGACCACTCGGCAGAACTATGGTTTGGGTAGTAAATTTTCCCCAGTCCTCAATTCTAGACCCATCCGAGGTGAGCTCCTTGACGACGGCCGGATTGGTGAGCTTCCCGCCTGAGATTGGAATTTCTCGCGAGGACCCTACGGCCTCCTTGGTTAGCGCGTTGCCTCCTCGCGTCAGAATTCCAGCTTCTTCATAAGCAGTTGGGTTGAGAGCCTCAGAGCATCTGCCGGGCGGCCCGCAGCGCCCGCCCGAATAGCACTTTCGCCAACTTCTATTGCGTCGACACCAGCATTCTGCACCGACTTCAGGATCTCCTCAGACCGAAGCACACCTTGCTTGGTCGCAGTGCCGGCAATCTCCGCACCCACTTCACCAACGATCTTCGCTCCAGGCAACCGCACCGGGATCAGGAACGACGCTGCGCCGATGGCAGCACCATTGCCGTCGCCCTTGGCTACGCTGGCGATCACGGTACCAGCGGCGCCAATGTCGCCACTGAAGGTCCCCATCATCGTCCAGCCGTCACCTCCCCGGATCTTCGTTCCGCGCAGGTTGTTCAGATCATAGAATTTGAGCTGCACGTCGTCCTTGGATACGCCGGAGGACAGCAGGGATCCGATGACCTGCCTGTACAGTGCATCGTCGTTGAGCAGCTCGTTGCCATAGAGGTTGAAGTTTTTGTATTCCGCCTCCGTCGCGCCGAACCCGTATGCCCCGCCCATCTTGCTCAGGAAGTCAGTGGCTTCCAAATCAACGTTCTCGATGCCCACCAATCGGGCGACCTTTGCATCAACACGCGCGGCACCTTCCGTGGTCAGCCTGCGTACCGCCTCTGCTTCGCTGATACCTTCCTGGGCGGCGAACGGCAGCATTCATGTTGATCCACTTCACCTCATCCGGGTGCAGCTGCCGATTGAACCGGTCCCCGGTCACGGCAATGTTGGCGCCCGTGCTTCCACCCAGAGCCCCACCCACCATCGCGCTGCCCACTTCCATCAGCGACTGGTAGTCCTCCCAGCTCAGGCTGCCCTTGTTGCTCTCGAGGAATTCGGAGATCGCGATCTTGGCCTTCTCCGCACCGGCAGCACTCACCGCGCCCTTCAGTGCATCGGCCCCACCCAATGCGGCCATCGCCGCACCGGCCATGCCGTGCAGCAGCGCGCGGCCGTTGCCGCCGTCGGCCCAGAACGCCTTGCCTTCTTCGGTCTCCGCCTTCTGGCTCAGGTAGCCGCCCAAGTCGCCGACACCCTTGAACAGCAGCTGCCCGCCCAGCAGCATCACCTCGGCGCGCTCCTGCATCTTGCGCAGGTCAACGGCCGACAGCGCGCTGTTCAGGTCACCGGCAGTGGCGACGATGCTGAAGTAGCCCTGGCTGCGGATGGTGCGGTCCACCGCCAACTGGTCGTCGCTGGTCTGGCTGGCACTGGAGCTGGAGGAACCGATGCCGATGTGCAGGCTCACGCCGTCGGTGGCGTCGGAAGCCCCTGCTGCATGGCGTCGCCCACGCCAGCGGCGACATTGGCCGCTAAGGCGACATCGACGAGCTACTACATCACGATCTCAAACTGCGATGGCCGCAGTGCAACCTGTACAGTTGAGGCGCCATGCTCGTCGCAAAACTCAACCTCATAGGCCTCCTCTGGCTCGGAGAAGAGGGCAACCACTACCCCGGTACTGCCACGACAAATCTCCTCCGAAGGAATGTCTTCTAGCAGGCGCACGACATCATTTGTTTCCACAGGCATATAAACTACCTCGAAGGCGCACATCTGATCTAGTTCAGACATCATTCTCGCTCTCAATGCATCTCCCGCCTCGTCAAAAGTCCAATTCTGCGGAATGCCATGGCGAAGTGCATAGTCCAGATCACTGGCAGAAAAACTGAAGGATCGCAGCTACGTTTTACGCAAAGCCCATCATCGACACTTCAAATCAGGCTCAAATATAACCATGGCCTCTGAATTTTAGCCATAGATATCAAAGACAACGCGGACTCCCGCCTCTGAACCATCCCGTACGACCTCGCGAAAGGGGAAATGCGACCATCCCTTTACGGCAGCGGGATCATGGCAAGGTTCGTAACACACTCTAGTTGAGAGGTGCCGTCCGGCTGGAGACCATAAACCCATTACGCGTGAGCGCACAGCACCCACCAGCACTCCAAAAGTGAAAGCAAGGCTCAAGATCAATATTGATTTCAAACAGCGGTCCAGCAATATACCAAGCCAAACAATAATCAGCAGCCAACCCATAAAGCGCCTCAAGCAGGGCGTACATCTGATCTGAATCAGATACTTTGCTCGCCCTCAATGCATCTCCAACCTCATCAAAAATCCAGTGCTGCGGAATGTCTTGGCGAAGCGCAGAGTCCAGATCATCGGCCAAAACAAATATCACAATCGCACCAGCACAGATCTCGGAGATCTCTACATCACCGATCTCCCTTCATATTGACGCCTGCGCGCTCAGCCATTCACGCCCAAGCCGCACAATTCCATCTCTAGATGCAAATGATGCGAGCAAAAGATAAAAAGAGTCCTCGATCGCCCCGGATGAAACTACTTGCGCAGCCCTAAATGCAAGAATATGAGTAGATCTACACCGCCCCCAGAACAAGCCTATTAAAACGTTCAAGTTCCGAAGGACTTACATCCTGATACTCACAATTCAATCCCGAACCACAAACAAAGCCGATACGTTCACTATATGCGGCATATACCGAACCAGAGCTATCCACTGATGAGAACACATCCAAGGAGGGGCTACTCAGTTCCGATCCACACCAGGAAATGATTGCGCCCCCCTCAACAAACCATTCCAGTGATCGCCTAATGCATATCAACCACTCGTCCTCATCAGGCCAGGAATTTATCTTAACTTCGGCGGACAAATTGCTCATACCTTGCCCCTCCCACTCCCTGAATCTCACATCGACGCGACCACTCCATATGTCCTCAAACGAGGCGCTATTCTTGCCAAATTCGCCAATCGAACCACAACTCCAATACCCGTAGAAAATAATTCCGCACACCTCCTCCTGATAAACAACACGACCAGACTGGTCTGGAATGGCCCAATATATTCCGAGGCTGTCTTTCGTTATCATAGTCCGAAATTCTTGATCTGCTGCGGGGATGGCTTGATCGCTGTAACAATATCTCCAGCCGCTATCTTGCCGCGAGGCTCCTTCGCCACAAAGATAACAACGTCCTCTCCGTTAATTTTCCCATAAAAGCCTTTAACCGGCTGCCCGCCTTGAACCATTACGTGATCAAAAGTTTTTATTGGTTTTGTAAGAATAGCCCGCCCAATATCCTGAAATGCCTGCCGAGCGGCTTTTGACCCAGAATTCTCCGTAATTATTCCAGCTTCAATCAAATGCCTGGCAGAGTGATCAATTCGACCGATGTTGGAGAGCGGCAGATTTACGACATCATTAGCGAATGCTACATGCCCTTCTTTGGCAGCTTCGCTAGCCGCATTCTGTACCGACTTCAGGATCTCCTCAGATTTGAGCACACCCTGCTTGGTCGCGGCCCCGGCGATCTCCGCGCCCACTTCACCAACGATCTTCGCCCCAGGCAACCGCACCGGGATCAGGAACGTCGCTGCGCCGATGGCAGCACCGTTGCCGTCGCCCTTGGCTACGCTGGCGATCACGCTACCAGCGGCGCCAATGTCGCCACTGAAGGTCCCCATCATCGTCCAGCCGTCACCACCCCGGATCTTCGTTCCGCGGAGGTTGTTCAGATCATAGAATTTGAGCTGCAGGGCATCCTTGGATACGCCGGAGGACTGCAGGGATCCGATGACCTGCCCGTACAGCGCATCGTTGTTGAGAAGCTCGTTGCCATAGAGATTGAAGTTGTTGTACTCAGCTTCCGTCGCGGTGAACCCGTACGTCCCACCCATCTTGCTCAGGAACGCGGTTGCTTCGAGATCAACGTTCTCGTTGCCCACCAACCGGTTGACCTTTGCATCAACACGCGCGGCACCTTCCGTGGTCAGCCTGCGTACCGCCTCTGCTTCGCTGATACCTTCCTGGGCGGCGAACGCGGCAGCATTCATGTTGATCCACTTCACCTCGTCCGGGTGCAGCTGCCGATTGAACCGGTCCCCGGTCACCGCAATGTTGGCGCCCGTGCTTCCACCCAGAGCACCGCCCACCATCGCGCTGCCCACTTCCATCAGCGACTGGTAGTCCTCCCAGCTCAGGCTGCCCTTGTTGTTCTCGAGGAATTCCGAGATCGCGATCTTGGCCTTCTCCGCACCAGCAGCACTCACCGCGCCGTTCAGCGCATCCGCACCACCCAATGCGGCCATCGCTGCACCGGCCATGCCGTGCAGCAGCGCGCGGCCATTGCCGCCGTCGGCCCAGAACGCCTTGCCTTCCTCGGTCTCCGCCTTCTGGCTCAGGTAGCCGCCCAGGTCGCCCACGCCCTTGAACAGCAGCTGCCCACCCAGCTGCATCACCTCGGCACGCTCCTGCATCTTGCGCAGGTCAACGGCCGACAGCGCACTGTCGGTATCAAACCCGGTCGCGGTCCGATCAAGACCGGCCAAGGCACTCTCATTGCCATCGCGCACCACCACGGTGCCGGCGGCGATGTCCGAGTGGGTGGTGCTGCTGTCGTTCTTCTTCGTGCCGCCCAGCAGGCTCAGCCCCGCGCCGGCCGCGCTCCCCAGCGGGTTACTGATGCCACCGCCGCTGCTCATACCGGTGCCGATGCCACCGCCACTGGTCTTGGCGCGGGATTCGTTCTCGATGTCGACAACGGTCAGGCTGCCGGTATCCAGGCGGTTCTTCGAGGCATCGGCGGTGCTGCCGATCACGCCGCCTTCCAGGTGTGTGTTGCCGCCTACGGTGATGTTGAAGCCACCGTTGCCGGCAACGATGCCACTCTGTTCCTGCACGCTGCGCAGGTGGCTCTCGACCTTCTGCTGGCCGATGTTGACGCTGCCGCGGCCGCTAGGGATGCCCTGAACAAATCCCGAGACGGGCCATTGAAAGCTGATGGACGGGTGTCGCTGCGCTGTACGTCATTGATTTTCCGTCCCGTCAGATGCGCAGCGGGCCGCAAAAGTGATCGCGCCAGACTAGGGGCGGAATTGTTCAGAGGATCCCTAGCTTCTACATGTTTCTCACCCTTGTTATTTCCCTCTTAGCCATGACCCTATTTTTCTGTGAAACTTTTTTGTCGAAGGCAACAGAATTCAAGTCATCGATAATTAGTTCAACGTCTTGCTTAGCCAAGAATGGAACCCAAGAAAGCGCCAACCCTATCCAGTAGTCAGAGTCATGATTCAAGCCAATTTGAACCAAAAGAGGATATGGGAAATTCCGACCCAAATCCGAAATTACATTTTCAAATGGAAACTCAAGAAGAGTAATCGCACGCCTGAGCGCCTCCTTTCCCTCAAGGGAAAATGATACTGATGGCCCCTCAAGTCGCCACACCCCCATCCCGTCACTAAAAATGACGAGACCGTTACCCAGGATTTTTTTCTCCGGCGGAGTATTCATAAATTACATTCCAGCACCATGCTTAATATCAATCCCATAATTTTTCATTGCCTGTTCAAACTGAGCGCGAACCTCCGGACTCCAGTTCATCCAGTAGTGCCCGCTATGCTCATTGGTTATTATCTCGCCATTCTTGCCCCTGGAGAACATGCCCCCTACTAGCTCCTGGGGGTTCCCACCAATACTAGCGCCCAGCTGCTCATGAGGGGAGCCGCCCAGATTCGCCTTAGGCTTACCCACTGCAAATTTGTTTGTTTTCGGATCGAAAACAAACTCGATCGCCTTACTTCTTGTGCCAGGGAAATAGTTTTGGATTGCTGTAGACGATACAGAGCCCGGCTCCAAGGCTAGAACACCATCTACCGGGCCAGATCCCTTCCAGCTCGGACTACTCTTAACTGCTCGCTCAGTCGTCTCAGCCGCTGCATTCTGCACCGACTTCAGGATCTCCTCCGATCTGAGCACACCCTGCTTGGTCGCGGCCCCGGCGATCTCCGCGCCCACTTCACCAACGATCTTCGCTCCAGGCAACCGGATCGGGATCAGGAACGACGCTGCGCCGATGGCAGCACCATTGCCGTCGCCCTTGGCTACGCTGACGATCACGGTACCAGCGGCGCCAATGTCGCCACTGAAGGTCCCCATCATCGTCCAGCCGTCACCACCCCGGATCTTCGTTCCGCGGAGGTTGTTCAGATCATAGAATTTGAGCTGCAGGGCATCCTTGGATACGCCGGAGGACTGCAGGGATCCGATGACCTGCCCGTACAGCGCATCGTTGTTGAGAAGCTCGTTGCCATAGAGATTGAAGTTGTTGTACTCAGCCTCCGTCGCGGTGAACCCGTACGTCCCACCCATCTTGCTCAGGAACGCGGTTGCTTCGAGATCAACGTTCTCGTTGCCCACCAACCGGTTGACCTTTGCATCAACACGCGCGGCACCTTCCGTGGTCAGCCTGCGTACCGCCTCTGCTTCGCTGATACCTTCCTGGGCGGCGAACGCGGCAGCATTCATGTTGATCCACTTCACCTCGTCCGGGTGCAGCTGCCGATTGAACCGGTCCCCGGTCACCGCAATGTTGGCGCCCGTGCTTCCACCCAGAGCACCGCCCACCATCGCGCTGCCCACTTCCATCAGCGACTGGTAGTCCTCCCAGCTCAGGCTGCCCTTGTTGTTCTCGAGGAATTCCGAGATCGCGATCTTGGCCTTCTCCGCACCGGCAGCACTCACCGCGCCGTTCAGCGCATCCGCACCACCCAATGCGGCCATCGCTGCACCGGCCATGCCGTGCAGCAGCGCGCGGCCATTGCCGCCGTCGGCCCAGAACGCCTTGCCTTCCTCGGTCTCCGCCTTCTGGCTCAGGTAGCCGCCCAGGTCGCCCACGCCCTTGAACAGCAGCTGCCCACCCAGCTGCATCACCTCGGCACGCTCCTGCATCTTGCGCAGGTCAACGGCCGACAGCGCACTGTCGGTATCAAACCCGGTCGCGGTCCGATCAAGACCGGCCAAGGCACTCTCATTGCCATCGCGTACCACCACGGTGCCGGCGGCGATGTCCGAGCGGGTGGTGCTGCTGTCGTTCTTCTTCGTGCCGCCCAGCAGGCTCAGCCCCGCGCCGGCCGCGCTCCCCAGCGGGTTACTGATGCCACCGCCGCTGCTCATACCGGTGCCGATGCCACCGCCACTGGTCTTGGCGCGGGATTCGTTCTCGATGTCGACAACGGTCAGGCTGCCGGTATCCAGGCGGTTCTTCGAGGCATCGGCGGTGCTGCCGATCACACCGCCTTCCAGGTGCGTATTGCCGCCTACAGTGATGTTGAAGCCACCACTGCCGGCAACGATGCCGCTCTGTTCTTGCACGCTGCGCAGGTGGCTCTCGACCTTCTGCTGGCCGATGTTGACGCTGCCGCCGCTGCCATACACGAAGGTGCCGCCAGCCTGGGTCTGCTTGCTGGCGTAGTCGTCGGTGTCCTGCTCGCTGATGATGGACAGGTTGCCGCCGATGCTGGCCACCACCTTGTCACCACTCAGCTGGGCACCCTGCAGCGTGGTGTCCTTGCCACTGATGACGGTCAGGTTGCGGTCGGCGTCCACCACGGTTTCAACATGCGTGGTGCCGTTGCCGCTGCCCTTGCCCTTGGCGGTGCTGGCCGACACGTACCAACCGGTCTGCGCGCCGATGCTGAAACCGATCTCACCGCTGCCGCTCTTGTTCTTCGACGACTGCGTGTGGTCTTCCGCTTCGCTGCGCAGGGTGATGTTGTCCCGCGCGGCCAGCGCCACGTTGTCACCCTTCACCTGGCTGCCGATGATGTTCAGGTCACCGCCGGTGGCGACGATGCTGACGTCGCCCTGGCTGCGGATGGTGCTGCCCACCGCCGACTGGTCGTGGCTGGTCTGGCTGGCACTGGAGCTGGAGGCGCCGATGCCGATGCGCAGGCTCACGCCGTCGGTGGCGCCGGAAGCGCCTTGCTGCATGGCGCCGCCGACGCCAGCGGCGGCATTGGCCGCCTGCACCGCGTACAGCGCCTTCAGGCGATCATCCTGCGCATTGCCGGCCGCCTTGGCCGCACCGTAGGCGGCCAGGGCGGCATCCACCACACCGCCGGTCAAGCCGACGTTGATACCGGCACTCTTCTGCTTGGTGCTCTGGTGTACGTCAGTGGTGCCCTGTGCCGCGTCGATCACCACCTGCCCGCCCACCAGCTGCGTACCGGTCTTCGACAGCACGTCCGAACCGGTGATGTGCAGCGTGTTGCCGGCGCTCAGGTTGACCCGGCCATCGGTTGAGCCGATCAGGCTGCCCTGTGGCGCGCTCTGCTCGATCTCCAGGCCCTTTTCCAGCTTGCTCTGGCCGATGGTCAGGTTGAAGCCACCACCGCCGAACACGCCCGAGCGCTTGACGGTCTTGTCATGCTCTTCGCTGTGCGTGGAGGTGGCCGTGCCGATGGTGAGGTCGCGGGTGGCGGCCACCACCACATCACCGGTGGCAGCCACCTGCGCCGCCTGCGCGACGACGTCACGTCCGGCGCCGATGGTCACCGTCTCGCCGCTGAGCGTGGTGCCCACCACCAGACTGTCCCGGGTTGCGTCGTAAGTGGTGGTGGTCTTGCTCGACAGCAGGCCCTTCTTCCTGCGCGTGGTTTCCTGCTCCCAGCTGTGGTCCTCCTGCGCCGCCAGCAGGTTCACGTCGCGCGTAGCGGCAATGCTGATGCCGCCGTCGGTGCTGCCCACCTGCGTGGCAGTGAGGTTGGCATCGCGCCCGGCCACCAGCGCGATGTCACCGCCGGCCTGCAGCGAAGTGCCGTGCACGGTCTCGTCCATGCTCTGCGTGGTCTGCGAGAAACGCTTGCCACGGCTCTGCTGCTGGCTGGTGTTGGTGGTGGTTTCGGCCTGCAGGTTGAGATCGCGCCCGGCCACCACGGCCAGGCCGTCGCCGGCCTTCAGCTGCGCGGCCTGCAGGTTCACGTCCTGCCCGGCCTGCATGCCCAGCGAGCCAGCGGCCTCGATGCCGCTGGCGTTGAGGGTTTCGCGCGTGTAGCGGTTACCGCCCCAGCCGCCCTGTTCGGTGGTGGTCAGTGCGTTGAGGCTGATGTCGTTGCCGGCCGTGGCATGGACGCTGCCGCCGGCCTTGGCGGTCACTGCCGTCAGGTTCAGATCGTGGCCGGCGTCCAGCGACAGGCCGCCGCCCACGTCCAGCGTGGTGCGACGCAGGCTTCCATCACCCTGCATCTGCGTGGTGAGGTTGAGGTCGCGGCCGGCCTCCAGCGCCGCGTTGCCGCGGGCACGGGTCTGCGAACCGACCAGTGCCAGGTCACGTCCAGCTTCCAGCGCCAGGCTGCCGCCGCTGCGGATGCTGGCCACGTCGATGCCGCTGACACTCTTCAGGTCGCGGCCGGCCACCAGGGCCACGTTGCCGCCCTGGATCAGGCCGCTGTTGTTGAGGATGTCCTCCACTGCGGTGATGCGGGCATTGCCGCCAGCGGAAATGCCACCACGGTCGTTGAGCAGGCTGCCGGTATCGATGGTCAATCGATCATCGGCGCGGATCATGCCCTGGTTGGACACATTGCCGGCGCGGATCTCCACCGACTCGCCGGCGATGGCGGCGCCCCCCAGCTGCAGGCGGTTGGCGGTGGCCTGGGACAGGTACACCACCGGCACCAGCACCTTCTGCCCGTCCACTTCCTGGGCGACCATCCACACGATGTCTTCGTTGAGCGCGGCCACCTGTTCGGCCGACAGCGCCACGCCCACGCTCAGCTGCTGGCGCGCGGCTTCGCTCACGCCGGCATCCATCATGGCGCGGTACTGGCCCATGCCATCGCCCTGGTCGGCATCCAGGTAGCGACGCCCGGTCAGGCCGGTGATCTGTTCCATCACCAGGCGCTGCTCGTAGAAGTCGTCACCCATCCGACGCAGCTGCTTGTCGGGGTCCAGGTTCAGGCGCTGGAACATGTAGTCCGAGCCGATCCACTGCCCGAAGTTGGCGAAGCGCGGATCGGTTTCCACCAGCCAGCGCTGGTTGCCCGGATTGACCGTGTACAGGCCGCCACTGGGCAGCGACAGGCCCGGCAGCGGATTCTGCGGGCTGCCCACCACCTGCGGCGGCGGCACCGTGGTGACACGGCCAGGGCCCGGAGAGCCGGTATCACCGGCCGTGCCCGCACCCTGCGCCTGCGCGCTGGCAGGCCCGGTGGCCACGCCCTGCTGTGCACCCGGTGCGCCAGCATTGCCGCCGACCGCGCCGGCGCCCTGCTGCTGGCCCAGTTCGGGTGCGTAGGCGTTGTTGCCCTGCCAACCGGCAACGTCCAGCGGTGTGCCACCGCTGTGCGCGGTGACCACGGCGTTGTTGACCTCGCGCGCTTCGATCTGCACCTTGCGGCCGGCGGTGATGCTGGCATTGCCGCCGGCCAGCGTGACCTGCTTGGTGACCGTGCTGGTGCCCAGCGCGCGGCTGCCGCCATAGATCTCGAAGTCGCAGCGGCTGGGGCAAGGCCGGTAGGTGTAGTCGATGGTCGACGTGCGCTGGACCACCTTGTAGCCGGCCAGCGCCTCGTTGTTGACCACGCCGGCCCAGTCATTGGGGTCTTCGCTGTTGGACGAGCCGCGGCCGTTGATCGAGAGGTTGCGACCGGCGGCGATGGCCGAGTTCCGGTTGTCGACCGAGCCGCCGGACATCTGCATGTCGCGACCGGAAATCAGCTGCGATGCCGCGCTGGCGGCAATGACGGTGGTGCCTTCCAGCACCAGATCCTTGTGCTCGGTCCAGACTTCCAGCACGGCACAGTCGCCCGGGCACAGCTTGCCCGGCGGTGCGGGGCCGTCGATGCCGTCGACCCTGAACGTCCCGCTGTCCGGGTCGGCAGCGCCTTCGTTGCCGCTGTAGACCTTGTGCTGGGTGACCAGCACACGACGCTCGTTGGCCACGCCCAGTGCAGCCAGGATCAGATCGTTCTCGGCCTGGATGCGCCCGGAACGGTTGCGGATCTGCTGGGCGTTGCCGCCGTTCCAGCCCTGCAGGCGGATGTCGCCCAGGCTGAAGAGCTCGCCGTCGAGGTTGTCGATGTAGTTGGCATACAGGTTGATGCGGCCGGTGGCCGCCATCAGCCCTTCGTTGTAGTCGCGTGCGACCAGCGTGTCGCCCAGGTCGCGGCCGTTGGTGATGCGCGAGGCGCGCAGTTCCAGCGCGTTGCCCATCACGGTGCCGGTGTTGGTGATGTTGGCAGCCGACACCTCCACCGTATCGCCGTCCACGCGACCGGCATTGCTGAGATCGCCGGCCGTACTCAGCGCGACACGACCACTGCCATTGCCTGCCGTGGCGTTGAACTGCCCACCAGCGGTGTTCTCGATCCGCGCCGCCGAGACTTCAAGCGTGCCCTTGCTCTCCAGGCGCCCCTGGTTGACCAGTGCGCCAGCCACGTCCAGCTTCAGCAGCCCGTTGCTCTCCAGGCGCTGGCCGTTGCCATGCACGTAATCGCCCGCCAGCGTCAGGCGCAACTCGCTGCCGCCGAACAGGCGGCCGATGCCACTGAAGGCCTGCAGGCGTGCGCCGAGTGCTTCATAGGCGCTGATCTCGCCGCCGCCATTGGCCAGGCTGCCCAGCGTCAGCTGGCTCTGGCGACTGAGCAGCCGGCCGTTGCTGTTGTCCAGCGCGGCAAGATCCAGGCGCAGCAGGTTGCCTGCGCTGAGCTGACCACCAACGTTGAATACCTGCGCGCCTGCGCGCTCCAGGTACAGGGTATTGGCGGCGTGGACCATGCTGCCTGCGTTGTCCAGCGATGCGGTCTGCAGGCGCAGGTCGGTTCCGGCCACCAGCTTGGCCTGGCCGCCTTCGGCGCCGTTGTCCACGCTGCCTGCGGTCAGCGTCAGCGCACCACCGGTGCTGCCCAGGGTGCCGCCACGGTTGTCCAGCGCAGCGGCCGATTCCAGCGACAGCTGCCCGGTGCCGTTGGCCACGATGCGGCCGCCACGGTTGCCCACTGAGGCAGCGCGGATGTTCGCCAGGGCCCTGTGCTTCGATGTTGCCCTGGCTGTTGTCCAGTGCCTGGCGGATCTGCAGATCCAGCGAGGTGCCGCCGTGGACCAGGCCACGCTGGTTGGCCAGCGCACCGGCCACGTCGAGCGCGAGTTCCTGGCGGGCGTACAGGTTGCCATCCACGTTGCGCAGGTCGCCCGTGCGGCTGGTCACGCGCGCATTGCCCTCGGCGCCCAGCAGGCCATTGCTGTTGTCCAGCTGGGAGGCCAGCACCTGCAGCTGGCCGGCGCCACGCTGCACGATGGTGCCAGTGCGGTTGTCCAATGCCCCGGCAGCGTCCACGGTAAGGTTGCCGCCAGCATCGAGCCGGCCACCGGTGTTGACGATCTCCGTGCCGGCTACGCGTGCCCCGCTGCCTGCGGTGAGCGTACCGCCGCTGTTGTCGAGGCGACCGGCAACGGCCACGTCCGCCTCGCCGTTGCCGACGATCAGGCCTGCATTGCTGTTGTCCAGCGTGCCGGTCTCGATCTTCAGCACACCCGTGCCCGCATGCTCGATGCGGCCACCCTGGTTCAGCAGCTGCGCAGCCTTCAGGTGGACACTGCCAGCATTGGCGGCGATGCTCCCGCCGGTGTTGCGCAGGGCACCTGTCAGGCCAAGTTCAAAGGGATCGGTGCCGGTCTGCAGCAGTTCGCCGGCGCTGTTGTCCAGCGCGGCCGCCAACAGGCCGATGCGCGTGCCCTGCAGGCTGCCCGCATTGCGCAGCAGGTCGGTGGCACGCAGGTCGAGCAGACCGATGGCGGTCAGGCTGCCGCCGATATTGCGCCACTCACCGCTGCGCGCCTGCGCCAGCAGGGTGCCACCGGACCAAACCTGGCCACCCTCCAGCAGCAGGCTGTCGCCCAGCAGGTGAACCTGCTGGCCGGCGTTGATCTGGCCGGCGTTGCGCAGCTGCTGACGCGCATCAAGGGTGACGCTGCCGGTGCTGCCGACCTTGCCGTCGGCCAGCAGGCCCGCCACGATCACGCCGCTGTTGTCGATCTGCCCCGCCCGCAATTCGATGTCACCCGAGGCCAGCACGCGCCCGCGATTGCTGGCCTGGGCGGCCTGCAGCGTGACCGTGCGCGCCTGAACGTTGGCCGCAGTGCGCAGTGCCTGCGCAGCCTGCAGCGACAGCGCGCCGCTGGCGAACAACGCCGCCTGGTTGTCCAGGTCGCCGTCGCTGCGCACCTGCAGATCAGCGGCGCTGTCGATCGTTCCCTTCAGCGTCACGCCGGCATCGGCGGACAGCACGACGCCCTGCTGCGCAAAGACCTTGCCCGACTGCTCCAGGCTGCCGCCCGCGTGCGCGGTCAGTGTGCCGGCTGCCAACGTGCGCCCGCCCAGCACCAGGGCCTGGTCACTGCTGAGCTGCACGTTGCCACGCTCGCTGCCCAGTTCACCCTCGCTGCGCAGGGTCCGGCCCCGCACCTGCAACGCCTGGCCGGCCACCAGGCTGCCCTGGTTGTCCAGCGAGTCGCGCACGGTGACATCGACATCGCTGACGCCATAGAGGTCGCCACGGTTGTCGATCACATCGGCCTTGGCCGTCAGTGCTCCCTTGGCGAACACGTTACCGGCGTTGTCCAGCGTCACCGCATCCAGCTGCAGCGACTGCGCACTGGACAGGTTGCCGCCGGCGCGGTTGTGCAGCGCGTCGGTGCGCACGTCAAGCGCGCCATCGCTGGCGATCACGCCGGCATTGTCCAATGTGGTGGTGCGCAGCTGTGAGCGGTCGCGACCGTAGATCACACCACTGTTGCTCAGCTCAGTGGCGCGCAGATCCATTGCCTGCTGGCCATGCAGGCGACCGTCGTTGATGACCTTCTGCACGTCCACGGCCACCACGCGTGCCAGCGCCGTGGCGGCCGCCTGCTGCCGCAGAACGCTGCCCTGAAGGGTCAGGGTGCCGCCGGCTTCAAGCCGGTTGCGGTTGTCGAGCGTGGCAACGGACAGACGGGCATCGGCTGCGCTGCCGATGATGCCGGCGTTGTCCAGCACATCGGCGTCGACCTGCAGGCCCTTGCCCCCCTGGATGCTGCCGGTGGTGCCATTGTCGATGCGTGCGTTGGACTTCAATGCCAGCAGGTCCACCGCCTGCAGCGTGCCGCTGTTGCGCAGACGATCGACCGCCAGCGCGGCCTGGCGGGCCTCAAGGGTGCCTTGGTTGTCCACGCCGCCGGCAGACAGTTCCAGCGCCTGCTCCGAGAGGATGCGTCCGGCGTTGTCCAGCTGCTGGCGCGCCTGGATCTTCAGCAGCCCGCCCGCAGACAGCTCGGCACCCTTCAGCTGGGTGATGCGGTCGGCCGCTGCACGCAGGTTGGCACCGGCACCGATGATGCCCTCGTTGTCGATGCTGGCCGCATCGAGTTCGACGTCGGCGTCGCTGTACAGCTGGCCGGCGTTGTGCAGCTGCGCGGCCTGCATCCGTACGCCCTGGTTGCCCAGCAGCAGGCCGGCGTTGTCCACCTGGCGGGCCTGCACGTCCAGCGCCTGTGCGCCCAGGCGCGCGCCCTTGTCCTGCGCCAGCGTGTCGGCGCGCACGGCAAGCCCGGCGCCTGCGGTCACCTGTGCATGGTTCTGCACCTGTGCGGCAGCCAGCGCGATGCTGCCCGCGCTCTTCGCCGTGTCAGCCAGGGTCAGCGTGCCACTGGCGTCCAGCTGCATCTGTGCGGCCTGCGCGCTGCCGGCCAGGTCCAGATTCTGGTTGGCGCGTACGGCCAACGCAGCGCCCGCCGACGTGGAACCGGCAAGCGACGCCTGCCGGGCACGAATCTGAAGATCTCCCTGCGCGTACTGGGTACCGTCGGCCTTCAGGTCACCGTCGGTTTCGATCTGCAGGCGGCCTGCAGCCGCCGTGCGTCCGCTCAGGCGGACATCGCCGGCCTGGGTCAGGATGAAGTCGCCTGCGTCGGCCACCATCTGGCCCGTGCTGCGCACACCCACGCCGGCCTCGGTGCCGACCAGGCGGATCTTGCCTGCGTACATGCCACCGAGGGCGGCAACATCCAGGCCGAACTGCGGGCGTTCGCCTTCTCCGCTGATCGCCTGCGTCGCCAGGGTCTGGGCATCGATCTGGTTGGCGCCGGTGACCACGTTCACCTGGCGCGCCCAAAGGCCCGCGTTGAGCTGCACGGCGCGCGCCAGCAGGTCGACGCCTTCCAGGTTGCCGGCATCCAGGCCGTTGCCTTCCAGGCGGATCGTTCCGCGGGACACCCGGAACGCAGACAGGCTGCCATCGTTGCCGAACACCGGGGTGCCGGTGGTCAGCGTGCCACGGGTGGTATTGATGAAGCCGCAGCCATCGCAGGTGATGCCATTGGGGTTGGCGACGATCACCGCCGCCGAGCGCCCCGCCACCTCGATGTGGCCCTGCAGGCGCGATGCGTTGGTGGATGTCACCTCGTTGAGGATCAATCGTGCCGACTGGCCCGGCTGCAGATTGCCGTTGCCCTGGATGTAGCCACCCAGCTGGGTCTGCACGGTGCTCGCGCTGTTGTTGAGGATCTGCCCCTCGCGCCCGACGTTGTAGTCCTGGAAGCGGTTGTGCGATACGCCGCCCGCGTTGGGCTGGTTGATCTGGATGACCGGCACGCCGTTCGCCGCCTGGTCGGCCCGCGCCTGCTCGCCGGCCTGTACCTGCACCTGGGCAAACGAGCTGCCCGGGGCCAGGAACGCCAGTGCCAGGGTGGCGCTCGCCATCGCGGTGCGCAGGCGCGTGGCCCAACCGGCGCCCGAAGTGGACAGGGACAGACTGCGGAATACGTTCTTCATGCCAGGTGCTTCCATCAACCCAGGGGGGAACTGCACACACAACAACCCGATCACGTCGCCACGTGGCGACGGTGCTTCCAGTCGAATCAGAACTGCCAGGACGCGCGGAATCCGATCACGTGACCGCGTGCCTCATGCTTGAGCCAAGCCGGGCGGCTCATCGGTACGCCGACGAAGCCATCCCACGCCAGTCCGCCCAGCTCGCCACGTGCACCCAGGTGGGCGCCGCTGAGGGTTCCGCCGCCGATACCCTGGCGGTCGTCGCGCTCGATGTGGCCGATATCGATGCCCGCATAGGGCGCGATGGCGCGCTGTGCCATCCAGCTGATGCTGTTGCGCCAGTAGCCGCCACGGCTGCCGCCGAGTGGCACCTCGCCATCGAAGCCGTTGACGGTATAGCGGCCACCGACGCTGATGAACTCCGAGCCGTACAGCGTGTCCTTGCTCCACTGGTAGCGGAGCGCGGTGTTCCATGCCAGCGGACGCGGCCCGGATGTCAGGGCGCCACCGGCGCCGATATCCAGCGTGGTCAGCCCATAGCGGAACGTCGGCGCCAGGTCATCACGGCCCACGGCGTCATCATCGCCTCCCAGCCACGGCACGCCGCGGCGGTGCGCCAGGCGGATATCGGCCTGGACCCGCCCCAGGTACTGGCGGTGCAGCAGCGCCAGCTCGACCGAGGTGGTACGCCGGCGCTGGCCTTCGATCTCCACGCCTTCCACGTAGCTGTGCGACGACCGTTGCGCCACGCGCAGCTCGATGCCGCTGCGATAGCTCTGACCACGCACCAGCAGCCGTTCCACGGCCAGGTCGACGTTGCTGGAGGTGCCGGTGCTGGCGAACGTGTCGGCGTTGCTGGCGATGGTCTGCTTGTAGCGCGAGCTGTAGGTACTGGTGCTGAAACGCCAGTTGCCCACCGGAACCGACCACGACGCATTGAAGCCGTGGGTACCCCGGCCCTTGTCGGCACTGCCGTCGCTGCTGACGCCAACGCTGAGCAGGTCGTTGACGCGAGCCAGGTTGTCTACCCACGCGGTCGCGCCGACCTGCTGCTTTCCGGTCGCACGGCTGCCGGCATCATCCAGCGACACCGAGGCACGCCATCGCTTGCCGTGGCGGATGCTGATGACCACGTCCGACTCGCCGGGCCCTTCGCCCGGCACCAGCTCCATGTTCACGTCCTGCGACGGAACGCGCTTGAGCTGCTCCAGGCCCTGTTCCAACGCGCGCAAATTAAGCACGTCCCCCGGCCGCGCGGGAAACGCACTCTTCCACATCGAATCGGGAACCTCTTCCGCGTTGAAGCGGATCTGCCGGATCACGCCCGGCACCAGCTGCAGGCGCAGGGTTCCGCTGCCCAGGCTCTGCTCGGGCAGGCCGATGCGCGTGGTCACGTAGCCCTTGGCCAGCGCCAGATCCGAGGCACGCCGCACGATCAGCGCGATGCCCTGCTGGCCCACGCAGCGGCCACGGTAGCGGTCGAGATAGCGCTGCAGGAACGCGAACTGCGCCAGATGCGCACCGTCGAGCTGCAGCTGCTGCAGGGTGAAGCACGGTTCTTCGTCCGGCAGTGCCAGCGAATGCAGATCGGTGGCAGCGGCCGGCTGTTCGCGTGATACATCCGGCAATGCCTGCCGCTGCTCACGCTCGCGTGCCTCGCGCTCGGCGCGTTCGCGCAGTTCCTGCTGCTCGGCGAACGAGGGACTGGCCGACTGCGCATGCACGACGCCGATCAACAACAGCCCCGCAGTGCCCAGAACGGCACGCATGCTGAATCCTGCTTTTCTGTTACCCATCAACGACTTCCTTGTCCAGCATTGGTACAGACCTGAAGCTGTGAACAGACATCGTGCAGAGAGAACGTGCGGCCAGCACCGAGTCGACCGCCAACCGCTATCGGCGGGAGTGCGCGGAACTTTAGGGTCTTTGCATCCGTGCACCCATTGCGGCGATGCAGCCGAGCACCGCGCGCTGAAGGATGGGCATCCTTCAGCTGCCGTCATGCGATGTCAATCGCTCCCGTCGTCACGGCACCCGTGCGCACACCCATGCCCGCACGTCCCTGGCACCCGCCAGCCGCAACGTCTCGGCGATTTCCATCACGGTGCTGCCGGTGGTCATCACATCGTCCACGACGGTCAGCCGTGTCGGTGGCGACAAGCGCGTGCCGAATGCGTCAAAGAGATTGTCCCGGCGCTGCTCTGCGCTGCGCTCGGACTGCGGCGCGGTGTGGCGTCGTCGGTACACCCCCTGCCAGACCGGCATCGGCAGCAACCGGCACAGCTCGCCGGCCTGGTTGTAGCCGCGCTGGCGCAGGCGCCGCCCATGCAGCGGCACCGGCACCAGCGGCGCGCACGACCAGGGCGGTGGTGCGCGCTGCATCAGCTGGGCAAGCAAGCGCCCGGCCGCCAAGTCCTGGTGGAACTTGTAACGCACCAGCAGCTGATCGACGGGTGGAAGGTACAGGAGGCTGGCATGTGTGGCGGCCTGCGGCGGCGCCTCCTCGCGGCAGCTGCCGCAGACGATCAGGGCGGCGTCCGGCAACGGCAGCGCGCAACGCAGGCAGGCGCGGCCGGCCCAGGGTAGTTCGGCGAGGCAGGCGCAGCACAGGTCGAGATCATCATGGCCCGGATCGCCGCATACCAGGCAGCGCAGTGGCAGCAGCACGCGAAGCGCCGCCTGCAGGAGGCGAGTGGACTTGAACAGGACCGGCATGCACTACAGCGTGATCGCACCCCGGCCCTGGGGCCATCAGACGCTCGCCCTTCAACCCGTAGGCATCCTTACCCGTTTACGGATCACTTCACCTCGTGGGCGCCGGCGCGGCATCCACCCGCGTGCGGTACACCATGTACGGCGCCTGCCGCCGATCAACGCCGCCATTGAATCCGGCCTGCCGGTGCAGCTGGTTGGCGGTGAAGTACAGATAGCCGCCCGGCCCCATCGACAACGTATCCGGCCACAGGATGCGCGGGTCGTGCACCACGGTCGTCCAGCGTCCGTCCGCATCACGGGCATGGATGGCGTTGTGCTCGTAGTCGCTGGCATACAGCCGGCCGTTGGCGTCCATTTCCATGCCATCGGAGGCGCCCTTGTCGCAGAGGTCGACCACGGCTGCCGCCAGTGCCGCTTCACTCACCTTGGGGTCGCGCAGCAAGGCAGTGGGTACGCTGTACAGATGACGGCTGGACAACGGGGTGTAGAACAGCGTGCTGCCATCAGGCGACAACGCAATGCCATCGGCGGCTACGGTGAACGGCTGCGTCGAACCATCCGCATTGCGCAGCCGCATCTGCTGTCCTTCCACGATCGGCACGAAGGCCGGATCGGCCGAGGTGGACACATGCCCGACCAGGCGCTTGGATGCAGCCCCCGTGGCGAGATCGATCACGATGATGCCGCCGATACCGCTCAGCGACGAGTCGGTCACGTAGGCCACGCCCTCGCGGCCAACACGGAAATCGAAGCGCACATCGTTGACATAGGTGCGCGCGTCGATGACGTTGGCCGGGAACACCAGCGTCTTGGCCACGGTGTTGGTGGCAAGGTCGATCGCCACCAGTTTGGCACCGCCGGCCTGTGGCGTAGAGAACGCGGGCGCGGCGGTATCCAGCACCCACAACCGGCCCTGACCATCGGCCACCACGCTCTGCACGCTGATGAAGTGTGCAGCCGGGTCGGCTCCGTCCGCGCTGTTGATGCGCGCATCCGGATAGGGAACGGCGCGGCCGTCGCGCCATTCGGCCACGCTGTAGCTCACGTCATCGCCCCAGCGCGGGAAGTTGACGAAGATGCGCCCGGTTTCTGATACCGCCACGCTGGTGGGCATGGCACCTTCGAAACGCGCCACCGGTTCGAGGGTACCGATGCTGCGCTCGCTGGGCAGCAGGGGCGCGCCGGACATCGCCAGCGCGGGGGAACTGGTCAAAGCCAGGAGGGCAGCCGCCAGGCTGCGGATACGGCAGTTGATCATGGTGCTCTCGATGCGGGTCCGGGTGCAGCCCCGGTGTCGATGCATCTTCTGCGTCGCGCGTGGCATCGGGTAGACGGTGCAGCGCGGAATCAGCTTCACTGCAAAAGTGAAGATTGCGGCCTAATTGATCCTGTCGATCAAGGTAATCAGCGATGCCTATCAGCTGATTCTGCTTGCGGCGCCATCAACAACTCCGCCAGCCCGCGATAGATTGGTACCCTGCACACCAGCCCGGACACACCACGCGCGATAAGCACCGTGGCCAGGATCGGCAACAGCAGATCACCGCTGTCGGTCAGCTCCAGCGAGATCACCGCCGAGGTCAGCGGGGCCTGGGTGACGCCGGTCAGGTAGGCGCACATGCCCAGCAGCACGAACGCGCGCGGGTCCACGCCCGGCATCAGTACGGCCAGGTTGTGGCCAAGGCCGGCACCGACCGCCAGCGCCGGCGAGAACAGGCCGCCGGGAATACCGGCTACGTACGATGCGAGGTTCGCCAGCAGCTTCATCAGACCGAACTCGTGGCCCACCATCGCCTGCCCCTGCACCAGGCTGCGCGCCTGTTCGTAGCCGGTGCCGAATGCGCCTTCTCCGAACGCCAGGGCCAGCAGCACCACCACCAGCCCGCAGCCTGCGGCCAGCAACACGGGATGCCGCTGCCGTAGTTGCCCGAGCCAACGGGGGCGCCCCGCCGCACTGGCCAGCACCGCGCGCGCGAACAATCCGCCCAGCAACCCGGCCACTACGCCGCACAGCAGGATCGCCAGCCAGCCCTGGCCGAGCGGCAGGCGCGCGCTCACATGGCCGAAATAGGTGTAGTTGCCCAGCAGGCCCAGCGACACCACGCCACCGACGATCACTGCGGTCAACAGGGTGCCGGAGAAGCGATGTTCGAAACGGCCACTGAGCTCCTCGATGGCGAACACGATGCCCGCCAGCGGCGTGTTGAATGCCGCGGCGATGCCCGCTGCACCACCCGCCAGCAGGAAGTGCGAGAGTTCGCGTGGATCCTTGAAGCCGAACCAGCGGCCGAACAGATACATCAGGCTCGCGCCCACATGCACCGTGGGACCTTCGCGCCCAACCGACGCGCCGCCGAGCAGCGACAGCGAGGTCAGCAACAGCTTGCCGGCCGAAACCGCTGGGGAAAGGTTGGTTTTCCGGAACGGCTCATCGGGCTTGTCCAACGCAGCGATGACCTGCGGAATGCCGCTGCCCCGCGTGGGCTTCAGCACGCCACTGGTCAGCCAGGCCAGCAACGCGAAGATGCCGGGCGTGAGCAGCAGGGCCCACCACGGCGAGCGCGCGGTGATGCGCTGGAACAGATGGAAGGCCGCGTCGCTGGCCTTGGCGAACAGGATGGCCACCAGCGCTACGGCCACAGCCCCGCCCCAGAGCGCGGCACGGCGGCGCCAGGCCTCACTGAGAACCAGCGCGGTGATGCGGCCGCGGAGGCGATGGAGATCGGTCATGCGGGCAGTTTGGACGCTGCGGAGGAAGGCGGACAGCGGCTACTGTGGCTGAAGGCCTTGCAGGATGCGGTGAAATGCCCCGACGTACATCGCTGGACGCGCAGGCGCTCCCGCCACCGGCGCTTTTGCACCCCGCACTTCCAGTACGCCGCGCGCGACCCGTTCGCGCACACGCTGGGCGTAGAAGACATCAGCAATGCCGGGGTGGCGCTGCGGGTCCAGCGACATCGCCATCCCCTCGATGCAGGCGATGTTTCGGAACTGTCCATCGCAGTGGGAACGCAGTTGCGCATCGATCCGGGCGATTGCCTTCGTCGGTCAGCGCGGCGGTGCTTTGCCGCTACTGGTCGGTGAGAGGGACATCGCTGTCAGGGCCTTCGTCCGTATCACGCAGGCAACCGTTTATCGCCAACAAGCGAACCAAGACATAGTGACCGAATGCTTCAAGCTCCTCCTTCGGCAGCATCGCCGGATCGAGCTCCCCCGCCGGGTAGTCCTTGAAGGTCACGAAGGTGTGATTCTTCCACTGCCCCGGCGCATCGGCCTGACGCAGATCATCCAGCACCACGCGCAGGCCGCCGTCAGGTAGTTCGGCCAGGCTGCACAGCACCGCGTCGCGGCGGATCGAATAGGACTGGTAGCTGTTCATGGCATGTGTTCGCGCGTCCGTATGCAGCAATGAACTTACACCGTAACGCCCGTTCATGGCGGCCGTTCAATGTAAACCTTTACCTATAAAATTAAGTTGACAGCGCTCACCAGCCCACCCACACTGCCGCCCTCGCTCCACTCGTACCCAAGGTCCGCCATGGCTGCTGCCATCCGCCACGACTGGCAACACGACGAACTGCAGGCGCTGTTCGATCTGCCGTTCCCCGAGCTGCTGTTCCGCGCCGCTGCGGTCCACCGTGAGCACTTCGACCCGGCCCAGGTACAGGTCTCCACGCTGCTGTCGGTAAAGACCGGCGGCTGCCCTGAAGACTGCGCGTACTGCCCGCAGGCACAGCGCTACACCACCGGGGTGGACGCGCAGAAGCTGATGGACACCGACGCGGTGCTGGCCAAGGCGCGCCAGGCCAAGGCCGCCGGTGCGTCGCGCTTCTGCATGGGCGCGGCGTGGCGTTCGCCGAAGGACCGCGACATTCCGAAGGTGGCGGCGATGATCGCCGGGGTGAAGGCGCTGGGCCTGGAAACCTGCGCCACGCTGGGCATGCTCAGCGGCGAGCAGGCACGTGCGCTGAAGGACGCCGGCCTGGACTACTACAACCACAACCTCGACACCGCGCCG
This sequence comes from Stenotrophomonas sp. T8, assembly GCF_051853085.1. Classification (NCBI taxonomy): domain Bacteria; kingdom Pseudomonadati; phylum Pseudomonadota; class Gammaproteobacteria; order Lysobacterales; family Lysobacteraceae; genus Stenotrophomonas; species Stenotrophomonas sp. T8. The sequence goes on from NZ_CP195329.1 coordinate 3,865,144, forward strand.
GACTACTACGATTCGATCATCCACACGCGCCAGTACCAGGACCGCCTGGACACGCTGGAGCACGTGCGCGAGGCCGGCCTGAAGACCTGCTGCGGCGGCATTGTCGGCATGGGCGAGACGCGCGCGCAGCGCGTCGGCCTGCTGCTGGCGCTGGCCACGCTGCCGGCGCATCCCGATTCGGTGCCGATCAACAGGCTGGTGCAGGTGGCGGGTACCCCGCTGCATGGCAGTGCCGAGCTGGACCCGTTCGAGTTCGTGCGCATGATCGCGGTGGCACGCATCGCCATGCCGCGTTCGATGGTGCGGCTGTCGGCCGGGCGCGAAGCCATGAGTGACGAACTGCAGGCGCTGTGCTTCGTGGCCGGTGCCAACTCGATCTTCTACGGCGACAAGCTGCTGACCACCGGTAACCCGGAGAGCGAGCGCGACCTGGCCCTGTTCGCGCGGTTGGGCCTGCAACCGATGGCGATGCAGGTGGACGCCGAGGGCCACGACCACGGTGGCACCGTGCACGCCGATATCAGCGCCGAAGCGCCCGGCTGTGGCTGTGCTCACGCGGCCTGAGACAGGCCGCAAGCAGGCGTCGCGGCAACGCGCTACCCTAGCCGCCCCGTCGCCGCATTCAGCCGCCATGGCCCGCCCCGACCTGACCGCCCGCCTCCACGCCCAGCGCGCCCTGCGCGATGCCCAGGGCCGTCGCCGCACGCGGCGCACGGTCAACCGCCGTGATGGCGTGCGCCTGGAAGTGGACGGCCAGTGGCTGACCGGCTTCTGCAGCAATGATTATCTGGGCCTGGCCCAGCAGTTCAGCGTGGTCAACGCGCTGCAGGATGCCGCCGCACGCGAAGGCACCGGCGCGGGTGCATCGCACCTGGTCTGCGGCCACCACGCCCTGCATGACGCGCTGGAGCGCGAAGTGGCGGAGTGGCTGGGCTACCCGCGCGCGCTGCTGTTTAGTAGTGGCTTCGCCGCCAACCTGGCCGTGCAGCAGGCACTGCTGAGCGAAGAGAACGACGTCTGCGTGCAGGACAAGCTCAACCACGCCAGCCTGCTCGATGCGACGCGCCTGGCCGGTGCGCGCCTGCGCCGTTATCCGCACCTTGATGCCGAAGGCGCGATGCGCCAGCTCAAGCACGCGCCCGACGGCGCGGCGATGCTGGCCACCGATGGTGTCTTCAGCATGGATGGCGACATCGCACCGCTGCGTGCATTGTCGCTTGTGGCACGCCTGCAGCAGGCGCTGTTCTATGTGGACGATGCGCACGGCGTAGGCGTGGTCGGTGACGGCCGTGGTGCCGTGGCCGCCGCCGGGCTGGGCGTGGACGATGTGCCGCTGCAGCTGGTCACGCTGGGCAAGGCACTGGGCGGTTCCGGCGCGCTGGTGCTGGGCCGCGACGATCTGGTCGAGCACCTGGCCGAAACCGCACGCCCCTACATCTACACCACGGCGATGCCGCCACCGCTGGCCGCCGCTGCACTGGAAGCGGTGCGCCTGGCACGCCGTGACAACTGGCGCCGCTCGAAACTGACCGACCTGATCGCGCTGTTCCGCAGCGAGGCACGCCGCCATGGCCTGGACCTGATGGCTTCGGAAACGCCGATCCAGCCGCTGCTGTGTGGTGACGATCACCGCGCTGTGGCGATGTCCAAGGCACTGGAACAGGCCGGTTGGCTGGTCGGCGCGATCCGTCCGCCCACGGTGCCCGAAGGCAAGGCGCGCCTGCGTGTCACCCTGTCCGCCCTGCACACGCCGGAACAGGTGCGTGGCCTGGTGGACGCGGTCGCCAGCGCGCGCGATCGCGTGGATCTGGCGGTGCGTGACGCCGCGCCACCGCCGTTGCCTGTCTTTGCCTGAGCCAGCTGTCGTTTTCCCATGCATATCGACGTCACCGGCCAGGGGCCGGACCTGGTACTGATTCATGGCTGGGCCCTGCAGGGCGGTGTGTTCGCACCGTTGGTGCAGCGCCTGGCCGAGCGGTTCACCCTGCATCTGGTTGATCTGCCGGGCCATGGCCACAGCCGCGAAGACACCACACCGTTGCGCCTGCCATTTGTGGTCAACGCCATTGCCGCGGCCACGCCGCCGGCGGTGTGGTGCGGCTGGTCACTGGGCGGGCTGTTCGCACTGCACGCCGCCGCGACGCTGCCGAAGGTGCGCGGGCTGGCGATGATCGCGGCCACGCCGCGCTTCGTGCGTGGCGACGACTGGCCGCATGCGGTGGAGCCGGCGGTGTTCGAGCAGTTCGGGCGCGCGCTGGCGACCGATTTCGGTGGCACCCTGGAGCGTTTCCTGGCGCTGGACGTGATGGGCTCGGCGCACGCCCGCGAGGAGCTGCGCACGCTGCGTCAGCGCCTGGTCGAGCGCGGCGCGCCCACCGAACGCGCTCTGCTGGAAGGCCTGCGCCTGCTGGAAAGCACCGACCTGCGCGGCGCACTGCCGACGCTGGCCAGGCCCAGCCTGTGGATCGCCGGCCAGCGCGACCGGCTGGTGTCTCCGGCGGCGATGCAGGCCGCTGCGGCATTGGCCCCGGGTGCGCAGGCGCTGACCATCGCCCATGGCGGCCACGCGCCCTTCCTCGGCCATGCCGACGAGGTGGCCAGCGCCCTGCAACACTTCGTTGCCGGCCTGTCACCGGCCGATGGCGGACAATGAGCGCCTTCCTCCATTCCACGGGATTGACGCATGGATCTGGGTATCAACGGCCGCTGGGCACTGGTCTGCGGCGCAAGCAAGGGCTTGGGCCTGGGCTGCGCGCGTGCGCTGGTGCGCGAGGGCGTCAACGTGGTGATCGTGGCCCGTGGCGAGGAGGCACTGCAGGTTGCCGCCGCAGAGCTGAGCGCCCTGCCCGGTGCCGCTGAGGTGCGCGCGGTCGCCGCCGACGTCACCACCGACGCCGGTCGTGCCGCGGCGCTGGCCGCGTGCCCGCAGGTGGACATCCTGGTCACCAATGCCGGTGGCCCGCCGCCAGGCGACTTCCGCACTTTCGAGCGCGACGACTGGATCGCCGCGCTGGACGCCAACATGCTGGCGCCGATCGCGCTGATCCGCGCCACCGTGGACGCGATGATTGCGCGTGGCTTCGGCCGCATCGTCAACATCACCTCGTCGGCGGTGAAAGCGCCGATCGACATCCTGGCGCTGTCCAACGGTGCACGCAGCGGCCTGACCGGTTTCGTCGCCGGCCTGTCGCGCCGCACCGTCGCGCACAACGTCACGATCAACAACCTGCTGCCCGGCCAGTTCGACACCGACCGCCTGCGCGCCAACTTCGCCCACGCTGCGGGCAAGGACGGCGATGCCGGCGCAGTGGCCGAACGCCGCCGCCAGCAGATTCCCGCCGGCCGCTTCGGCACGGCGGACGAATTCGGCGCCGCCTGCGCCTTCCTGTGCAGCGCACACGCCGGTTACCTCACCGGGCAGAACCTGCTGATCGACGGCGGCGCCTACCCCGGTACGTTCTAAGAGACTTTCGCAATGCCGTCCCACTTCGATGCCCGCCATGTCCGCCGCGCGTTCGCCCGCGCCGCCGCCAGCTACGACGCCGCCGCCGCCCTGCAGCGCGAGGTGCAGGCGCGGCTGGTGGAATCGCTGGACTACCTGGAAGCACGCAAGCCCGAGGTGGTGCTGGACATTGGCGCCGGAACCGGCCACGCCAGTGCGCTGATGAAGAAGCGCTGGCCGAAGGCGCAGGTGATCGCGCTGGACGTGGCACTGCCGATGCTGGACCAGGCCAAGCGGCAGGCCGGTTGGTGGAAGCCGTTCCAGCGCCTGTGCGGCGACGCCGCCGCGCTGCCGCTGGCCGACAACAGCGTGGACGTGATCTTCAGCAACCTGTGCCTGCAGTGGGTGGACGATCTGCCGGCGGTGTTCGCTGGCTTCCGTCGCGTGCTCAAGCCCGGTGGCCTGCTGCTGTGTTCCACCTTCGGCCCGGAAACCCTGATCGAACTCAACGAGGCCTTCGCGGCCGCCGATGACCGCCCGCATGTGAGCCGCTTCGCGCAGATCGCCCAGTTCGGCGATGCGTTGATGATGGCGGGCTTCCGCGACCCGGTGCTGGACCGCGATCTGTTCACCCTGACCTACGACGACCTGCCCTCGTTGATGCGCGAGCTGCGCGCGATGGGCGCGACCAATGCGCGGGTGGATCGCCGCCACACGCTGACCGGGCGTGGCCGTTTCGCTGCGGCGGCAGCGGCGTATGAACCGATGCGCCGCGCCGACGGCAAGCTGCCCAGCAGCTGGGAAGTGATCTATGCCCATGCCTGGGCACCGGACCCGGGCGCACCGATCCGCGAAGGCGGGCATGACGTGGCCTCAGTGCCGGTTTCGGCGATTCCGATCCGGCGCAAGCAGACCTGATCGCCTGGTAGTGCCGGCCGCTGGCCGGCAACCTCACGTTTCCATGATGGGCATCTGCCGGCCAGCGGCCGGCACTACCGAATGGTAGCCGCCCAAATCAGGCTCCCGCCTCAGGTATTGGCCGGCGAACTCAGCGGCGGCCGCACCAGGTCGCGGTGGAAGAAGTAGATTTCCTGCACCAGGAAGCGCCAGCTGGTGTGGAAGCTGCGGAAGCGCGTGCTGGGCGTGGACGAGGCCAGTGCATCGATGCCCAGCGCCTTGCTCAGGCGCAGCGCGCGCGCCATGTGCAGCGGGTCGCTGACGATGATCACGCGGTGCAGGTTGCGCTGGTCCATCAGCCGCTTGGCTTCCACCAGGTTCTGCACGGTGTTGCGCGAGGCAGTCTCGATCAGGATCGCATCGTCCGGCACGCCGTGCTTGAGCGCATAGCGCCGCGCCACCTGTGACTCGGAAAAGCGCGCGCCGGTACCACCATAGCCTCCGGTGAAGATCAGCAGTGGCGCGAACCGGGCCTCATAGAGATCCAGCCCATGACGGATGCGTTCTTCGAATACCGGCGACGGCTTGGCGTCATAGGCCGCCGCACCGAGCACGATGATGGCGTCGGCCTTGGCCGCCTGGTCACGCTCGCCGACCCAGACGATCCAGGCAGTCACGCCCAGCAGCCAGATCACCAGCAGGACAAACAACCGCCACAGCCAGCCCAGCAGGCCAGTGCGATGCCGGTGCCGGTCGCGGCTCACGGCGCGCCCCAGCGCAGTGCGGGAAGGTCGACGTTGCCGCCGGACAGCACCAGGCCCACGCGCAGGCCGGCAAAACGCTGCGGCTGCGCCAGCACCGCGGCGAGCACGGTCGCCGATGACGGCTCGACCACCTGCTTGAGGACCTCCCACAGCAAGCGCATCGCCGCCACCGTCGCCGCGTCATCGACCACGATCACCTCGGCGTTGGCCGCGCGCAGCAGCTCGAAGTTGGGCGCGCCGATCAGGGTGCGCAGACCGTCGCAGATCGTGTCCGGGGTGAACGGCCCCTGGCGCTCGCCAGCGGCCAACGAGCGCGCGGTGTCGTCCGCGCCGGCCGGCTCGGCCAGCACCAGCCGGGTCTGCGGGCTGGCGAGCTGCAGGGCCCGGGCGGTACCGCTGGCCAGGCCACCGCCGCCCACCGGTACCACCAGCACGTCGAACGGGCCGTCGCTATGCAGCAGCTCCAGTGCTGCGGTGCCCTGCCCGGCCATCACCGCCGGGTCCGCATAAGGATGGACCAGGGTCGCGCCGGTATCAGCCTGTACTTTGGCGCAACTGGCCTCGCGGTCAGCGACGGTCGGCGGGCAGCGCCAGAGCGTGGCGCCATGGCGGGCGATGTTGGCCAGCTTGGCCGCCACTGCACCTTCGGGCACCACCACGTGGCAGGGAATGCCACGGGTGCGCGCGGCCAGGGCCAGGGCGGCGCCGTGGTTGCCGGAGGAATGGGTGACCACGCCGGCGCCGGCGCGATCGGCATCCAGCGACCACACCGCATTGCAGGCGCCGCGGAACTTGAATGCGCCACCGCGCTGCAGATGCTCGGCCTTGAACGCCAGCTGCGCGCCGGCCAGCGCATCCAGCGTGCGCGAGCGCAGCACCGGGGTCACGCTGGCGTGCGGCGCGATCCGCGCAGCGGCAGCCAGGACATCATCGGCACGGGGCAACAGTGAATCGCTCATGACGCAAGATTAACGTATGGCTCCCTGCTGGCGACCCCGGCACAGGTCATGCCAGCATGGCAGCCTTCACCTCCATTCATCCTGGACAGTGAAGTTAAGGGCCGATTCAACGCCTGCGCATGAAGCTCACTGTACAAACCCGTCCTCTGGGGGGACCCACCATGAAAACGCGCCTGATGCTTGCCGGTGGCCTGATGCTGGCCCTGACCGGCTGCACCACCTACGACTATGTCGGCGGTGGCCGCAGCGGCAGCTACTACCACGGTGCGCCGTCGGTGGAGTACCGCTACCCCGCCGGCTATCCCTACAACTACGGCTACCCGTACTACGGCGGCTATGGCGGCTACTACGGCGGCTATGGCAATCCGTACTACTCGCGCCCGATCTACCGCCCGCCGCACAACCACCGCCCGCCACCGCGCCCACCCGGCAACGGCGGCGAGAACCGCCCGCCGCCGCCGCCGTCGCGGCCGTCGTACAACGGCGGTTCGCCGTGGCGGAACATGGACTCGATGCGCCGCCCGCCGCAATCGAACAGCCAGCCCTCTGCGCCCCCGCCGCCGGCCCGTCCGGCTCCGGCGCCGAGTGCGCCAAGAATGAACGGTTCCCCCTGGCGCAACATGGATCGTGGGACGCAGCGCACAGTTGAGCGCTGAACCGTATTGCATTTCACACGGTCCAAGCCGCACTCTACGGGGCCAGTGACGGCCCGCGTCACAAAGTGACAAAAACGACACGGGCCGCCGCAAAAAGCTCTACGTCGATATCCGACAGGAACATCTGGATCCCCCCTGTTCCGGCCCTGTCGGATGTCGGCACCTCTGAAGGCAGACGGCCCCGCAGTGCGGGGCCGTTTGTTTTTGGGGCACGTTGTTCTGGTGCCGCCGCCACGGCATCCACGCATGCGTGGATCTACCCAAGGCCCGTCATCAGTAGATCCACGCCATGCGTGGATGGAGCTCTCCCGATAGCCTCCAGAAAAAAACAGGGCCGCGCAGTCCCCCGACTGCCGGCCCCTGCTCCCCCACCGTGCGCCTGTACCGGCCCCTGTTCCAATTCCGGTCACGGGCGCCTGCGGCGCCAGCCACGGTGGGTGCTATTGGGTTATCTGCAAAAATCCTGCCAACTTTAGGGCTGATTTCGACGGGAGCCGGCTGGCGCCGACGTCCCAGCCCCGAATGGCGCTAAAATCGCCACCCCGGTGCCGCCCCGGCCGCGCCCGCCCCCAGCTGAACAGCCCCATGAACCCGTCCTTCCATCGTTACGACGTCATCGTCATCGGCGGTGGCCACGCCGGCACCGAAGCCGCGCTGGCCGCGGCCCGTACCGGCGTGCGCACCCTGCTGCTGACCCACAACATCGAAACAGTGGGCGCGATGAGCTGCAACCCGGCCATCGGCGGCATCGGCAAGGGCCATCTGGTCAAGGAAATCGACGCCCTGGGCGGTGCGATGGCGCATGCCGCCGACCGCGCCGGCATCCAGTGGCGCACGCTCAACGCCTCCAAGGGCCCAGCCGTGCGCGCCACCCGCTGCCAGGCCGACCGCAACCTGTATCGCATGGCGATCCGCGCCATCGTCGAAGGCCAGGCCAACCTGACCGTGTTCCAGGCCGCCGTCGATGACCTGGTCATTGAAGGCGACGCCGTGCGCGGGGTCATTACCCAGACCGGCCTGCGCTTCGACGCCGGGGCCGTGGTGCTGACCGCCGGCACCTTCCTGGCCGGCAAGATCCATGTCGGCCCGACCCAGTACGCCGCCGGCCGCATGGGCGACCCGCCGGCCACCACGCTGGCGGCGCGCCTGCGCGAGCGTCCTTTCCAGGTGGACCGCCTGAAGACCGGCACGCCGCCGCGCATCGATGGCCGCTCGCTGGACTACAGCGTGATGGACGAGCAGCCGGGCGATTCGCCGCGGCCGGTGATGTCCTTCCTCGGCTCGGTGGACGAGCATCCGCAGCAGGTCAGCTGCTGGATCACCCACACCACCGAGCAGACCCACCAGATCATCCGCGACGCGCTGCACCGATCGCCGCTGTACAGCGGCCAGATCGAAGGCATCGGCCCGCGCTACTGCCCGTCCATCGAGGACAAGGTGGTGCGCTTCGCCGAAAAGGCCAGCCACCAGATCTTCGTCGAACCCGAAGGCTTGGGCATCGTCGAGATCTACCCCAACGGCATTTCCACCTCGCTGCCGTTCGACGTGCAGCTGGAGATGGTGCGCAGCATCCGTGGCTTCGAGAACGCGCACATCACCCGCCCAGGCTACGCCATCGAGTACGACTTCTTCGATCCGCGCGGGCTGAAGGCGTCTCTGGAGACCAAGCTGGTCAACGGCCTGTTCTTCGCTGGCCAGATCAACGGCACCACCGGCTATGAAGAAGCCGCCGCGCAGGGCCTGCTGGCCGGCCTCAACGCCGCACGCCAGGTGCGTGGGCTGGACGGCTGGTGCCCGCGCCGCGACGAGGCCTACCTGGGCGTGCTCGTGGATGACCTGATCACCCACGGCACCAACGAGCCGTACCGCATGTTCACCAGCCGCGCCGAGTACCGCCTGCAGCTGCGCGAGGACAATGCGGACCAGCGCCTGACCCCGACCGGCCGCGAGATGGGCCTGGTGGATGACCGTCGCTGGGGTGCATTCGAGACCAAGCAGGCCGCTGTTGCTGCCGAGCGCGCACGCCTGGGCGCGCTGTGGGCGACCCCGGCCAATGCGCTGGGCCGCGAAGTGCAGGACACGCTGGGCGTGGCGGTCAGCCGCGAGACCAACGTGCTGGACCTGATCAAGCGCCCCGAGCTGGATTACGCGCAGCTGATGCAGGTGCCATCGCTGGGGCCGGCCGTGGCCGACGCCAAGGTGGCCGAGCAGGTGGAGATCGGCGTGAAGTACGCCGGCTACCTGGACCGCCAGCGCGAGGAGATCGAGCGCCAGCAGCGGCATGAGGCCACGCCGATCGCCGAGGCGTTCGACTATGCGACCGTGCGCGGGCTGTCGGCCGAAGCACTGCAGAAACTGGAGCGGGTGCGCCCGCAGACCATCGGCCAGGCGCAGCGTATTCCGGGCATGACCCCGGCAGCGATCTCACTGCTGCTGGTGCACCTGGAGCGCGCGCGCCGCGGCCGCGTGGCGTAACGCGGGACCGTCCGCTTCTGGTGGGTGCCGGCCTCGGCCGGCACGAATCATCCGATAGCGATACTCCGTGCATGTGTGCCGACCAAGGTCGGCACCCACCGGAGCGGAACACGCACCCACCTTGGCGAACGCGCTACCGTGCGTCGGCACCGCCGCCCAGCACCTTGAACAACGTCACCCGGTTGCCCGCTTCCTGCTGCTGCAGCGCGATCAGGTCCTGCTGTGCGGCAAACAGGCTGCGCTGCGCATCCAGTGCCTGCAGATAGCCGTCCAGCCCGGTGCGGTAACGCGCATCGGCCAGCGTGTAGCTGCGCTGGCTGGCGGCCACCAGCGCGCGCTGTGCGTCCATCTGCACGGTCAGGTGATCGCGCGTGGCCAGCGCATCGGCTACTTCACTGAAGGCCTGCTGGATCGCTTTCTCGTACTGCGCAATGCCGATGTCCTTGCCGATCTTCGAGGCATCCTGCGAGGCCTTCAGCGCACCGGCGTGGAAGATCGGCGCGGTGATGCTGGGCGCGAACGACCAGCCACGGGTGCCGGCCGAGAACAGCGTCGACAACGCGGTGGAGCTGTGGCCGTAGTTGGCGGTCAAGGTCAACGTCGGGAAGAATGCGGCGCGCGCGGCACCGATATCGGCATTGGCCGCCTGTAGTGCGTGTTCGGCGGACAACACGTCCGGGCGCTGCAGCAGCACGCTGGACGGCAGGTTGGCCGGCAGCGGCGCCAGTGCCACGCTGCCATCCAGCGCCTGCGCGGTTGGCAGCAGGGCCGCATCCAGCGGCGCCCCCACCAGCAACTGCAATGCATCGCGATCCTGCGCCTGCTGCGTGTGCAGCTTGGCCAGCGCACCGCGCGCGGCTTCGACGCTGGTCTGTACCTGCGAGACATCCAGCCCCGAGGCCAGCCCCTGTGCATGACGGGCCTCGGTGCGCTGCAGGGTCTGCTGCTGGCTGTCCAGGGTCTGCCGGGTGAACGCCAGTGACTGCTCGTCCGCTGCCAGCGCCAGCCACGCCGCGGCCACTTCGGCCACCAGGCTGGTGCGCGCGGCGCGCTGGTTCTCGGCGCTGGCCAGCCAGTTCTGCAGGGTCTCGTTCTTCAGGCTGCGGATGCGTCCAAACAGATCCAGTTCCCAACTGCTGATACCCACCTGCACGGCATCGGATTCAGTCACCTGGGTGGCACCGGTCTCGCTGTTGGCATCGCTTACCCGCGAGCGGGTGACACTGCCGCTGGCATCCACCGACGGCAGCAGCGCCGCGCGCTGGATGCGGTACTGCGCCCGCTCCTTCTCCACCTGCAGCACGGCCACGCGCAGGTCGCGGTTGTTCTGCAGCGCCAGCGCGATCACCTGCTGCAGGCGTGGCTCAAGGAAGACTTCGCGCCAGGCTGGCACCGCCAGTGCTGGCTCGGCCTCGCCCGTGGCGGCATTGCCGAATTGTGCCGGCACCGGTGCCTCGGGCCGCTGGTAATGCGGCGCCATGCTCACGCAACCACCCAGCACCGTGGTGATCATTGCGGCCGCCAGGGCGCGCAGCAGCATCGGCTTCATGGGCTTGCCTCCGGGGCAGCGGCGTGGGCCGGCGCGCGGCCCGGGAACAGGCGGCGCACGAGCAGGTAGAACAACGGCACGAAGAACATGCCCAGCACCATCGAGGCGACCGTGCCGCCGGCCACGCCGGTACCCAGCGAGCGGCGCGCGGCCGAGCCGGCGCCGGTGGCGAACACCAGCGGCAGCACGCCCATCAGGAACGCCAGCGAGGTCATCACGATCGGCCGCAGGCGCAGATAGACGGCCTGCAGGATCGCCTCGCGGGTGCTCCTGCCCTGCTGTTCAAGGATGCGCGCGAACTCGACGATCAGGATGCCGTTCTTGGCCGCCAGGCCAATCGTGGTCAGCAGGCCGACCTGGAAGTACACGTCGTTGTTGAGGCCACGCAGATTCATCATGAGCACCGCACCAAACACGCCCACCGGCACCGCCAGCATCACCGCGAACGGCACCGCCCAGCTTTCATACAACGCGGCCAGGCACAGGAACACGAACAGCAGCGAGATGGCGTACAGCATTGGCGCCTGATTGCCCGACAGCTGTTCCTGGTAGGCCATGTCCGACCAGGCATGGCTGAAGCCTTCCGGCAGTTTGTCGGCCAGGCGCGCGATCTCGGCCATCGCCTCGCCGGAACTGACGCCGGGCGCGGGCTGGCCGGTGATCTCCATCGCCGAGATGCCGTTGTAGCGTTGCAGCGCGGCCGGCGCGCTGGACCAGTGCGCGCTGACCAGCGACGACAGCGGCACCATCTGCCCTGCCTGGTTGCGCACGCTCCAGCGCTCGATGTCCTGCGGCTGCATGCGCGCTTCGGCCGTGCCCTGGATGAACACCTTCTTGATGCGGCCCTTGTGGATGAAGTTGTTGACGAAGTCGCCACCCAGCGCCGCGTTCAAGGTGTCATTGATGTCCTGCGGATTCACGCCCATCGCCTGCGCCTTGGCGTCGTCCACCTTCACTGCATACACCGGCGCGTCTTCCAGGCTGGCGTAGCGCACGTTGACCAGCTTCGGATCCCTGGCGGCCTCCTTCAACAGCGTGTTGCGCGCGGCCACGGCGGCGGCATGGCCGGCGCCGCCTTCGTCCTGCAGTTCCAGGGTGAAGCCGCCCGCGTCACCCAGGCCAAGGATGGCCGGTGGCGAGGTGATGAACACCTGCGCATCGGGCACGCTGGCCGTGGCCGCGGTCAACCGCGCGGCAATGGTGTCGGCGTCATCCTTGCGGTCATCCCAGTCCTTCAGGCGGATGAAGGCCTGGCCGACGTTCTGGCCGCTGCCGGTGACACTGAAACCAGCGGTGGCCTGGATCGACAGCACGCCGTCGTCCTTCACCGCGGCGGCACTCAGGCGATCCATCACCGCGCGGGTCTGCTCCAGGGTGGCACCGGCCGGCAGCTTCACCAGCGCGTTGAGCATGCCCTGGTCCTCGTCGGGCAGGAACGCGCCGGGCAGGTGCCACAGCAGCAGGCCGGTGGCCACGCTCAGCGCCAGGTAGAACAGTACGCCCAGCGTGCGCCGGCCAAGGAAGCCATCCACCCGGCGACGCAGGCCGTTGGACGTGCGCTCGAAACGGTGGTTGAACCAGATGAAGCACTTGCCCAGCAGGCTCGGCTCGCCGCCGTGGTCGCCATGCGGATGGCCGCCCTTGGGAATCTGGTGCAGGATGCTGCCGCACAGCGCCGGGGTGATGGTCATCGCCACCAGCACCGACAGGACCATCGCGGCGGCAATCGTCACCGAGAACTGGCGATAGATCACGCCGGTGACACCGCTGAAGAACGCCATCGGCAGGAACACCGCGGTCAGCACCAGCACGATGCCCACCAGCGCGCCGGTGATCTGGCCCATCGCCTTCAACGTGGCCGGCTTCGGCGCCAGCCCTTCGAAGGTCATCACCCGCTCCACGTTCTCCACCACCACGATGGCATCGTCCACCAGCAGGCCGATGGCCAATACCAGCGCGAACATGGTCAGCGTGTTGATCGAATAACCGAACGCGGCCAGCACGCCGAAGGTGCCCAGCAGCACCACCGGCACTGCGATGGTCGGGATCAGGGTGGCGCGCCAGTTCTGCAGGAACAGGTACATCACCAGCACCACCAGGATGACCGCCTCGATCAGGGTGATCACCACTTCCTTCAGCGAGATCGTCACGAACGGCGTGGTGGTGAACGCCACGTGGTAGGTGTAGCCGTGCGGCCAGTGCTTCTGCAACTGCTGCAGGCGGGTCTCGATGGCCTTGGACACGGCGATGGCATTGGCACCCGCATTCAGCTCGATGCCCAGCGACGCCGACGGCTTGCCGTTGAAGGTGCTGATGCTGTCGTAGCTCTCCGGGCCCAGGCCGATCGTCGCCACGTCACCCAGGTGCACCACGCTGCCGCTGGCATCGGCTTTCAGCACCACCCGCGCGAACTGTTCGGGCGTGTGCAGGCGGCTGCGCGCGGTGACCGTGGCGTCCAGCTGCTGGCCCTTCAGCGCCGGCTGGCCACCCAGCTCACCGGCCGAAACGTCGGTGTTCTGCGCCTGCAGTGCGGTCTCGATGTCCGATGGCATCAGTGCGTACTGGCGCATCTTCTCCGGGTCCAGCCAGATGCGCATGGCGTATTCCTGGCCGATCGGCTGGATGTTGCCGACACCACTGACGCGGCTGATCTGGTCGTCGATGCGCGCTTCCATGAAGTTGGCGACATCGAAGTTGTCCATGCTGCCGTCCTCGCTGGTGAACGACAGCACCTCGAAGATCGAACCACTGGACTTGGTGATGGTCAGGCCGTTCTGCTGCACCGCCTGCGGCAGCGTCGCCATCGCCGCCTGCAGTTGGTTCTGCACCTGCACCTGCGCGGTGTCCGGATTGGTGCCGGTGGCAAACACCAGGTTGACCTGCGCCGAACCATCGGAGGCGCTGGTGGAGGTCATGTACATCAGGTGGTCCAGGCTCTGCTGGGACTGCTCGATGACCTGGGTCACCGCGTTTTCCACGGTCTGCGACGAGGCACCGGTGTAGGTGGCGCGGATGGTGATGGTGGGTGGGGCGATCTGCGGGTAGCGGTCCACCGGCAGGATCAGGATCGCGAGCAGGCCGAGCAGGCTGACCGCGATGGCGATCACCCAGGCGAAGATCGGCCGGTCGATGAAGAAACGAACCATGCGCGGCAGGCCTCAGTGCGACGTTTCGTCGGTGTTGCCGGTCGGGTCGATCGCCGGCATTGCGGCCAGCTGCGCGGTGGTGGCCGCCACCGCCTGCACCTGCTGGCCAAGCGCTACCGCGCTGCCGTTGCTGACGATCACCCGTTCGCCAGCCTTCAGCCCCTGCGTGATCTGCCACTGGTTGCCCACTACCTGGCCGGTGCTGACCCGGCGCTCGACCACGCGATCCTTTGCGTCGAGCAGGCGCAGCAACGGCTCGCCACGTTCATTGCGCAGCACCGCCTTCTGCGGCACCAGCAGGGCGCGCGCATCGGTGGCCATCGGCAGCACCGCCTTCAGGTACATGCCCGGCAGCAGCAGGCCCTCCGGGTTCGGAATGACCGCGCGCAGCACCACGTTGCCGGTGCCCGGGTCGACTGCGCTGCCGACGAACTCCAGGGTGCCTTCATGCGCATACGTGCTGCCGTCCTCCAGCAGCACCTTCACCTGTGCCTTGCCGTCGATGGCTTTCACCAGGCCGGCATCGAGCTGCCTGCGCAGCGCCAGCATCTGCGTGCTGGACTGGGTGACATCCAGGTACACCGGGTCCAACCGCTGGATGGTTGCCAGCGCCGCGTCCTGGCCGGCGGTAACCAGCGCGCCGGCGGTAACGCTGGAGGTGCCGATGCGGCCCGCGATCGGTGCAGTCACCCGGGTGTAGTCAAGGTTGATGCGCGCGGCCTGCAATGCGGCGCGCGCGGCGATCACATTGGCCTGGGCCTGCTTCAGCGCCGAGGTAGCGTCGTCGGCGTCCTGCTTGCTCGCCGCATCCATGCCCAGCAGCGTGCGGGTGCGCTCGGCCTTCGGCTGCGCCGACAACACAGTGGCCTCGGCCTGCGCCAGCTGGCCACGCGCGGTATCGAAGGCGGCCTGGTAGGGCGCCGGATCGATCTGGTAAAGCAGCTGGCCGGCCTTGACCTGCTGGCCTTCGGTGAACAACCGCTGGCGGATCAACCCACCGACCTGCGGGCGCACCTCGGACACCTCGAACGGTACGGCGCGACCGGGCAGGGTCTGCTGCAGGGCCAGCGGCTGTGCGCTGGCAGTGATGACGCCCACTTCAGGGGTGGCCGGGGCCTCGGCCCTGCCCGCCGAGCAGGCCGCCAGGGCCAGCAGCAGGGGCAGCAACAGCGGACGGGGAGAACGGGACAGCGGGCGCAGGAGTGACATGGGAGGTGTGGGGGCCTTGCGTTGACCCGTGCACGCTGCCGTGGAACTGTGCAGAGAATATGGAGATTGTGCGACCGGCTCAGCGGGCGCTTGCTTTCGGCGCCGCATGCGCCGCTAATGGCCACGCGATGGCGAAGATTCGACTCAAATTCGGCCTGACCGCGAAGACCTTCCTCGCGATCTTCACCGCCTGCCTGCTGGTGCTGGCAGTGAACGGCATTGCCAGCCGAGTGGCGTTCCAGACCGGCTTCCTGGACTACCTCAATGACCAGGGCGATCTGCGCATGCAGCGCGTGATGCCGCACCTGCAGCGCGAGTACAGCGCACACGGCGGCTGGGAGCATCTGCGCGGCGACAGTGACCGCTGGGCGCGGCTGCTGCGCCCGGATCTGGCCCATGGGCACGAGGGGCCCGTGCCACCGCTGTCCGACCAGACCGGCGTTCCCTCCCGCCTGGGCCTGTTCGATGCACAGCATCGGTTCGTGGCCGGCAACCCGGACGCCACCAGCGACGACGAGCCGCACGCCGTGCAGGTGGACGGGCACACGGTCGGCTGGCTGGGCATGGTGCCGTTCCAGACCGTCATCGCCACCAACGACCTGAACTTCTACAACACCCAGATGCGCGCGTGGTGGGTGATCGGCATCGCGCTGCTGCTGGTGACGGTACTGCTGGCCTGGCTGGTATCGCGCGCGCTGCGCCAGCGCCTGGCCAAACTGGCGGCGGCCACCCACCGGCTCGCCGCCGGTGACTACGCCACCCGCATCGAGCGCACCAGCGATGACGAGCTGGATGCACTGGTCAACGACTTCAACCGGATGGCGCAGGCGCTGGACGACACCGAGCGCAACCGCCGTGCCTTCATCGCCGACATCTCGCACGAACTGCGCACGCCGCTGGCGGTGGTTCGTGCCGAACTGGAAGCCATCGAGGACGGCATCCGCCCGCTGGACCGCGCCAACCTCGGTGCCCTGCAGGGCGAGATCCGCCAACTGGGCAAGTTGATCGACGACCTGCACGACCTGTCGATGACCCAGTCCGGCGGCCTGGCCTACCGCTTCGCGCCGCTGGACCTGGCGGCGCTGCTGCGCAGCGAGCTCAATGGCATGCGCGTGCGCTTCTCCACGGCGGGGCTGGCACTGGAGGAGGACCTGCCCGCCACACCGCTGCAGGTATCCGGTGACGAACGGCGCCTGCAGCAGGTGCTGGCCAATCTGCTGGAGAACGCATTGCGCTACACCCACGCCGGGGGCCGCGTACGCGTGCAGGCAGCGCGCGCGCCTGCCGGTGTGCAGCTGATCGTGGAAGACACCGCGCCAGGCGTGCCGGCCGACAAGTGCGCGCTGCTGTTCGAGCGCTTCTACCGGGTGGAGAGCTCGCGCAACCGGGCCAGCGGCGGCAGCGGGCTGGGCCTGGCCATCAGCCACAACATCATCCTCGCCCACCACGGCCTCATCCACGCCGAGCCCTCGTCGCTGGGCGGGCTGCGCGTGGTCATCACCCTGCCGGAGCCTGCATGAGCCCGTCCCCCGCCGCGTCCGCGAAGATCCTGATCGTCGAGGATGAGCCACGCCTGGCCTCGGTGCTGCGCGACTACCTGGCCGCCGCCGGGATGACCAGCGAATGGGTGGACGATGGCGGCCAGGTGATCGACGCATTCGCGCGCTACCAGCCCGACCTGGTGCTGCTGGACCTGATGCTGCCGCAGCGCGATGGCGTGGACCTGTGCCGCGAACTGCGCGCCAGCAGCGATGTGCCGGTGATCATGGTCACCGCACGGGTGGAAGAGATCGACCGCCTGCTGGGCCTGGAAGTCGGTGCCGACGACTACATCTGCAAGCCGTTCAGTCCTCGCGAAGTGGTCGCACGGGTGATGGCGGTGCTGCGTCGCTACCGCCCGGACCCCGCTGCGCGGGCCAACAGCGGGCTGCATATCGACGAACCGGCAGCCCGCGCCACCTGGAACGGCAAGGGCCTGGACCTGACCCCGGTCGAATACCGCCTGCTGCGCACGCTGCTGGCCACGCCGGGCCGGATCTGGGCGCGCGACGAGCTGCTCGACCGCCTCTATCTGGACCATCGCGTGGTGGTCGACCGCACCGTCGACAGCCACGTGCGCAACCTGCGCCGCAAGCTGGCCGACGCCGGCATGGAAGGCGAACCGATCCGTTCGGTGTATGGCATGGGCTACAGCTACGAACCCTAGCCGGTAGTGCCGGCCGCTGGCCGGCAGCCTCGTGGCACGCCTGGATTTCCGTGGTTGCCAGGCAGCGGCCGGCACTACCCGTGCGCACCTGCGTTACAGTCGAGCACGCTCGACATTACGAACACGACTGCATGGACGACATTCATCCGATCGCGCCGGACAAGCGCGCCGCCATCCTTTCCACCCTGGCCGACATCGAACAGCGCTACGACGTACGCGTGCTGCTGGCCTGCGAGTCGGGTAGCCGTGGCTGGGGCTTTTCCTCCCCGGACAGCGACTACGACGCACGCTTCATCTACGTGCATCGCCAGCCGTGGTATCTCAGCGTCAACGAGAGCACCGGTCCCGGCGAAGCGCAGCGCGATGTGATCGAACTGCCGATCGACGATGAGCTCGACGTCAGCGGCTGGGACCTGCGCAAGGCACTGCGGCTGGTCTCAAAATCCAATCCGACACTGATCGAATGGCTGCGTTCGCCGATCGTGTACCGGCAGGACGACGCCGCCGTGGCGCAGCTGTGGGAGGCCGCAAAGTCCTTCTATTCGCCGCTGGGCACGTGGTGGCACTACTTCAGCATGGCACGCTCGAACCATCGCGGGTACCTGCGTGGCGAGATGGTACGCACCAAGAAGTACCTGTACGTGCTGCGCCCACTGCTGGCCTGCCAGTGGATCGAGCACGAGCAGACACCTCCGCCGATGGCCTTCGAGGATCTGCTGGATCGACTGCTGCCGCATGGCCCGGTGCGTGACGCCATCGATGCCCTGCTGGTAGTGAAACGCGCCAGTGCCGAGGTCAATGCCGGACCACGCATCGCGGCGATCAGCGATTTCATCGATCGTGAGCTGGCCACCCGGACTGCGCAGGCGCCACAGCTGCCCGTTGGACGCGGTGATGCGGCGTGGCTGGATGAGCTGTTCCGGCAGGTGCTGGCCAGGCACGCGCCGGCATGAAGAGCCGCAGCTGCTTCCGGTCGTGCCGGCCGCTGGCCGGCAACCGCGCGGCACGCCTGGATTTCCGTGGTTGCCGGCCAGCGGCCGGCACTACCACACGGGTATCATCGTCGCGAACGCCCTGATTTCCGGAGACACCGATGAACCCGCTGCGCCCCTTCCGCGACAAGATGCCCGTCCTCGGCGAGCGCGTGTACATCGATCCTGCCTGCACCGTCATCGGTGACGTGGAGCTGGCCGAGGACGTATCGGTGTGGCCGGGCACGGTCATCCGCGGTGATGTCAATCACGTGCGCATCGGCGCGCGCACCAACGTGCAGGATGGCACCATCATCCACGTCAGCCACCACAGCCCCTACAACAAGGCCGGCTACCCGACCCTGATCGGCGAAGGCGTGACCGTCGGCCACGGCTGCATCATCCATGCCTGCACGATCGGCGACTACAGCCTGATCGGCATGGGCGCCTGCATCCTCGACGGTGCGCGCGTCGAGCGCCATGGCTTCGTCGGCGCCGGTGCGGTGGTCGGCCCGGGCAAGGTGGTCGGCGAAGGCGAGCTGTGGGTGGGCAATCCGGCCCGCCCGGCGCGCACGCTGAGCGACAAGGAGATCGAGTCGCTGCACTACTCGGCCGACCACTACGTGCGGCTGAAGGACGAAT
Source organism: Stenotrophomonas sp. T8 (assembly GCF_051853085.1). NCBI lineage: Bacteria > Pseudomonadati > Pseudomonadota > Gammaproteobacteria > Lysobacterales > Lysobacteraceae > Stenotrophomonas > Stenotrophomonas sp. T8. The sequence goes on from NZ_CP195329.1 coordinate 3,884,060, forward strand.
ACCTGGGCTGAGCAGCCAACGCCGCCATGCGGCTCTGCTAAAGTCTGGGCCCGACCAGGACCTGTCGAGACCCCCATGCCTGTGGCTGCCTGCCGGAGAGGACTCCGGCGCCCACAACGAAGGCTATCGCACTGATGGCCGCACCGATGCTCGATACCTACCGCGAGGTGGTGACGCCGGAGGGTGTGCCGCTGCAGCTGCCGGCAGCCGGCCCGGTGCCACGGGCGATGGCGTGGCTGGTGGATCTGGGCGTGCGCATCGCGGTGCTGGTGGTGATGTCGATTCCACTGGCACTGCTGGATTCGTTCGGCTCCGGGCTCGGCCTGGTGCTGATGTTCCTGGTGTACTGGGCCTACCCGATCGTCTGCGAAGCGCTGTGGGGCCGTACCCTCGGCAAGCGCGCGCTGGGCCTGCGCGTGCTTGCGCGCGATGGCGCGCCGGTAGGCTGGATGGCTGCCATCACCCGCAACCTGCTGCGCACCGTGGACATGCTGCCGTTCGGCTATGCACTGGGCCTGATCAGCAGCCTGTTCGATCCCCATGGCCGTCGCCTGGGCGATCTGGTGGCCGGCACCGTGGTGGTGCATGCGCCCGCGCTGTACCTGCCGCCTCCGCCCACCATCGACAGCGTGCTGGCCCCGCCGCAGCCGCTGCGACCGGAAGAGCAGGCCGCGCTGATGGCCTTCGCCGAGCGCGCGCCACGGCTGTCGGCGGCCCGCCAGCAGGAACTGGCCGGCATCGCCGAACCGCTGACCGGCACCCACGGCCAGGTCGGCGTACTGCGCCTGTATGCCATGGCCAACTGGCTGTTGGGGCGGCGATGAAGCAGGAACAGTTCGTCGCCCGCTACCAGCAGGAATGGCAGGACCTGGAACACTGGCTGCTGCTGCGTGCTGGTGCTGCGCGCCGCACGCGGCGCAAGGCCAGTGCGCTGGCAGTGGACGACGCCGCCTTCCCGCAGCGCTACCGGCGCCTATGCCAGCAGCTGGCACTGGCCCGCGAGCGCGGCTACAGCCCGCAGCTGGTGCAGCGCCTGCAGCAGTTGATGCAGCAGGGCCACAGTGTGCTGTACCGCACGCCGCCGACGCGCTGGCGCGGTGCACTGGAATTCCTGGTGGCCGACTTCCCGCTGCTGGTGCGCAGCCAGGCGCGCAGCATGTGGGTGGCACTGGCGATGTTCGCGCTGCCGGCGGTGGCATGCTTCGTGCTGGCGCAGCTCTACCCGGACCTGATCCACATGGTGATGGACAACCGCCAGATCGCCGAGATGGAGCGCATGTACGATCCAGCGGCCGAACGCCTCGGGCGTGACAGCGGCACGGACTGGATGATGTTCGGCCACTACATCCTGAACAACATCAGCATCGCCCTGCGTACCTTCGCCAGTGGCCTGCTGGCCGGCCTGGGCACGCTGCTGGTGCTGCTGTTCAACGGCGTGATCATCGGTTCAGTGGCCGGCCACCTGCAGCACATCGGCCATGGCGATCCGTTCTGGCGCTTCGTCGCAGGCCATGGTGCGTTCGAGCTGACCGCGATCGTGATCGCCGGCGGTGCCGGCCTGCAGCTGGGCATGAAACTGCTGGCCCCCGGCCGGCGCTGCCGCCTGGATGCCCTGGTCGAAGGCGGCCGCATCGGGGCCCGGCTGTGCCTGGGCGTGGCGTTCATGCTGCTGGTGGCCGCGTTCATCGAAGCGTTCTGGTCGTCGATTGCCGAAGTGCCGGCGTGGGGCAAGTTCAGCGTGGCCGGCGTGCTGTGGGCCGGCGTGCTGCTGTGGCTGTGGCGCGGCGGGCGCGGAGGCGGCAATGCGCATTGACCGCCTGGACGTGGCGCTGCGCGCGCGCAGTGGCTGGGAAGCAATGGAGCTGGGCAGCGCCCTGTCGCGCCGCCACGCACGTGCGGTATGGGGCAGCTGGCTGCTGGCCAGTGCGCCGCTGTTCGTGATCTTCAACGCGTTGGGCTGGTGGCTGGATGCGTTCGGCTGGGCCTGGCTGGCGATGTGGTGGTGCAAGCCGCTGTTCGAGCGCGCACCGCTGTACGTGCTGTCGCGCGGCATCTTCGGTGAGCCGGTGGGCGCGCTGGCAGCGCTGCGCGCGCAGCGCAGCTGGGGCAATGCAGGCTTCTGGGGCTACCTGGGCTGGCGCCGCTTCAGCGTGCTGCGCAGCCTGTGCCTGCCGGTGAACCTGCTGGAAGGCAACGCGCCGGCCCAGCGCGGTGCACGCCGCCGCGCCGTGGCGGCCGGTGCCGCGGGCGCCGCCGTCGTGCTGACCGTGACCTGCATGGCCTTTGAAGGCGTGCTGGTGTCCGGCGCGATCGGCGCGGTGTTCATGTTCATGCCACTGGAGCTGATGTCCGAATCATGGCGTGCCGCATGGGACATGATCGGCCAGGACACGCCTGCCTGGGCGCAGCTGGGCTTCAACCTGGCGTGCTGGCTGGCATCGGTGCTGATCGGACCGTTCTATGTCGGCGCCGGCTTCGGCCTGTACTTGAACCGGCGTACGCAGATGGAAGCGTGGGATGTGGAGATCGCCCTGCGCCGCCTGCGCGAGCGGCTGCTGCCGGCAGCATCGACGCTGGCGCTGCTGCTGTGCCTTGCCCTGCCGCTGGCCTCCGCGCCAGTGCATGCGCAGGACGCGCAGACAGTCGCTGAGCAGGCCGACGGTGCCGAAGAGGACGAGGACCGTGCGGAAGAACCCGCCACTGCGGCCAACGATCCGGCCAATACGCCGACGATGATCTTCGGTGCGGCGCCGGTGGACACCGCCGGTTTCCGCCAGGCGGTGAACCGCGCCTATGAGGATCCGCTGCAGCGCCCGACCCGCCAGGTCACGCGCTGGAAGCCGATCGAACAGGCCGAGGAAAAAAAGAAGGAAGACAAGACGCTGCAGAGCGACGGCAGCAGCAAGGGCGAGCGCAGCAACCGCAAGGCCGGCATTGCCTGGCTGGCGCGCCTGGCCGAGTGGGGCCTGTGGGGCCTGCTGGGCGTCCTGCTGCTGGTGCTGTTGTTGACCGCCCGTCTGTGGCTGCCGTGGCTGCGCGGCAGTGGCCGGCGCAAGGCCGAGGCTGCACCACAGGTAGTGGTGGAACAGGTGGAGTTGCCGGTCGTGCTGCCGCCGGACGTGGCCACCCAGGCCGGCCTGCTGTGGGACCAGGGCCGGCCACGTCAGGCGCTGGCCCTGCTGTACCGCGCCAGCGTACGCACCGTGGGCGAGCGCAGCGGCATCGCGCTTCCGCCCGGTGCCACCGAAGCGCAATGCCTGCGCGCGTCGCGGCGCATGCCCGATGCCACCGACCGTGACCTGTTCGCGCGCATCGTGCGCATGTGGCAGTACGCCGCCTACGGTGGCCGCCTGCCCAGCCGCGCCGATTTCGATGCACTGGCCGACACGCTGCGCCAGCAATACCGGTGGCTGGCATGAGCCCGCGCCTGTTCTGGTCGCTGTTGCTGGGCGGGCTGGTGCTGCTCGGCGTACCGCTGACGATCCTCTTTCTGCGCACGCATGAGCGGGTGACCGAGACCGTGCAGCTGCCGCCGCAGGGCGAAGCTGGCTACAACCCGCTGTACGTGCTTGGCCAGGCACTGCGCGCCGATGGCATCGACGTGCACTCGCGGCCGCGGCTGGACCTGCAGCAGATGGCGCTGGGTCCGCGCGATACGGTGGTGCTGCTGCAGGACAGCAGCGAACTGCCGGCACCGGCGGCCAGGGCCCTGCTGGCCTGGGTCGATGGTGGTGGCCATCTGCTGGTTCGTACGCCGCCACCCGCAGAGGACGACGCCAGCAGTACGCAGGGACCGCTGCTGGACCAGCTCGGCGTGGACAGCCTGTACCAGCAGAGCGACTGCCAGCCGTTCCACGTCATCGACGATCCCAGCCATGTGGAGTTCTGCGGTGGTCGCCGCTTCACGCTGGGCTTTGCCGCCCGTACACAAGCCGAACGGCGTTGGGGCAACGAGCGCAACCTGGTGTTCGCGCGACTGCGCCACGGGCAGGGCAAGGTGAGCGTGCTGGCCGACATGGAGTTCATGCGCGGCGAGGTGGATTCGCCGGCAGCACGCCTGGCGTCGGCTGCGGGCAAGGCCAGCGACGGCCTGCACGATCTCTCGCACCGCGACCTGACCCGTTATCTGCTCGATCCGAACTACGGCAAGGGTACTTTCTGGCTGGTCTACGCCAGCCGCCCGCCGTCGCTGTGGGCGCGCCTGTTCTACCAGGGCTGGCCGGTGTGGGCGCCGCTGCTGCTGGCCCTGCTGGGCTGGCTGTGGGGCCGTTCGCAACGCTTCGGCAGCCGCCTGCCGTCGCCGGTGCTGGAACGCCGCTCGCTGCTGGAACACGTGCGGGCCAGCGGCGAGCTGCTGCTGCGCTTCGGCCACGGCGCGCGCCTGTACCACGCCGTGCTCGCCCTGTTCCTGCATCGCCTGCGCCTGCGCGCACCGGTGGCTGCAGCACTGGAGGGCGCCCCCCGCGAACAGGCCATCGCCGAACTGCTGAAGTGGCCGCAAGACCGCGTTGCCAGCGCGCTCACGCCCCCTCCGCCGCACGATTCCTCCGCCCTGCGCGAGCGCATCCGCTTGCTGCTCCAGATGAGATCCCTGCTATGACCGAAGTCCCCGAGCTGCCGGCGGCCGCCAACGCCCGCCTGATCGAACGCGTCGATGCCATCCGCGATGCCGTCGGCCACGCCTTCATTGGCCAGGCCGATGTACTGGACCAGATCCTGGTGGCGCTGCTGGCCGGTGGCCACGTGCTGATCGAGGGCGTGCCCGGGCTGGGCAAGACCCTGCTGGTGCGGGCACTCGCGCAGGCGCTGGAGCTGGATTATGGCCGCGTGCAGTTCACCCCCGACCTGATGCCCAGCGACGTCAGTGGCCATGCGGTGTACGACCCGAAGAGCGAGAGCTTCAGGATCCGCCGTGGCCCGGTGTTCACCAACCTGCTGTTGGCCGACGAGATCAACCGTGCGCCGGCCAAGACCCAGTCGGCACTGCTGGAAGTGATGCAGGAAGGCCAGGTGACCATCGAAGGCAAGGCGTTCACCCTGGCGCCGCCGTTCATGGCGCTGGCCACGCAGAACCCGCTGGAGCAGGAAGGCACCTACCCGCTGCCAGAGGCACAGCTGGACCGCTTCCTGCTGAAGGTGCTGATCGACTACCCGCAACTGGAGGACGAGAAGCGCATGGTGACCGCGATCACCAGTGGCCGTGCCGCCAGCGACTTCGACCTGAGCCAGGTGCCGCGTGTACTGGGGGCTGGCGAGCTGCTGGAACTGCAACGTGCGACCGCGGCGATCACCGTCGATGACGAAGTGATCGACTACGCGGTGCGGATTGTGGCGGCGACCCGGCAGTGGCCGGGCGTCGCGGTCGGCGCCGGCCCACGCGGCAGCATCGCGCTGGTGCGTGCCTCGCGTGCGCAGGCGGTGCTGGCCGGCCGTGACTTCGTCACGCCCGACGACGTGCGCGACATCGCACGCCCGGCGCTGCGCCACCGCATTGCACTGGCCCCGGAGCTGCAGATCGAAGGCCAGGACGCCGACGACGTGCTGGGCGCACTGTTGGCCAAGGTGGAAGCACCGCGCCGATGAGGCCTGCCCCGCTGCTGCTGGCGCTGCTGCTGGCCTGGGCCGCCCTGGGCGGCCTGGTGCTGGGCGGGTTGCTTCCGCGCTGGAGCTGGGCGCTGGCCGCGGCGGCCATCGCGTTGCCTGCGCTGTTCGACCTGTGGCGGCAATCGCGGCGTCCGTCGCCTCAGGTACAGCGCGAACTGCCCGAAGCGCTGGCGCTGGGCGTGCGCCGCGAGGCGGCGCTGCGGCTGCAGGCCGAGCAAGCGATGACGGTGCAGGTGTTCGACCTGGTCCCCGGCGGCTGGCCGCTGGAATCGCTGCCACAGCGCGTGCGCCTGCGGGCCGGTAGCGCCTCCACGCTGCACTATCACCTGCAGCCGCTGCAGCGCGGGCACTTCCGCTTCGAAGGCGTGCACCTGCGCATGCGCTCGCCGTGGCGCCTGTGGTGGCAGCAACGCACGCTGCCGCCCGTACTGGACGTGCGGGTCTATCCGAACTTCGTCCCGCTCACGCGCTTTGCGTTGTTCAGTGCCGACCAGGCCTCGCGGCTGGTCGGTGCACACGTGAAGCGCCGCCGTGGTGAAGGCACCGACTTCCACCAGATGCGCGAGTATCGCGTCGGCGACAGCCTGCGCCAGCTGGACTGGAAGGCCACCGCGCGTGCGCGCAAGCTGATCTCGCGCGAGTACCAGGACGAGAAGAACCAGCAGTTGCTGCTGATGCTCGACAGTGGCCGGCGCATGCTGGCCAGCGAAGGCGGGCTCTCGCATTTCGACCATGCCTTGAATGCCTCGCTGGTTGTGGCCTACCTGGCGCTGCGCCAGGGCGATGCCGCCGGCCTGTTCGCTGCCGGTGGCGAACGCCGCTGGGTCGCGCCGCAGCGCGGCATGGGCACGGTCGAGCACCTGCTGCGCGCAAGCTACGACCTGCAGCCACGCGCGGTGGCCACCGATTACCTGGCCGCTGCCACCGAGGTGTCGCTGCGCCAGCGCCGGCGAGCACTGGTGATGCTGGTCAGCAACGTGCGCGACGAGGACATCGAAGACCTGCTGGCGGCGGTGCGCCTGCTGCAGCGGCGCCACCTGGTGTGCGTGGCCAGCCTGCGCGAGCGCGAGCTGGACGGCGTGCTGGAGGGCGAAGTGCAGACACTGGAAGACGCCACCCAGGCCGGTGCCGCCGCGCTGTACCTGCAGCAGCGCGCGAAGGCGCACGAAGCGCTGCGCAGCGAGAAGGTGATGGTGCTGGACGTCACCGCCGACGCCCTGCCCGGCGCGCTGGTGGAGCGCTACCTGGCGGTGAAGCGCGAAGGGCGGCTCTGAGCCGAGCGCGGGCTCGGCTCTACAAGAATCGGGTTGTCTGTAGCGCCGAGCCCATGCTCGGCTGCCGGCCAGCGGCCGGCACTACCTACCCCTGCAGCAAGCGCCGCTGCAACCGCTCCACCGCACGCTGCAGCAGCACCCGGTTGCGGGCCAGCTTCATCCACTGCGGCAGGCGCGAGAACATGGATCGATGATGGCCGCGGCCCTCGCGCAGCGTCGCGCCCGCGTATTCGTGCAGTGCCTGCAGATGTTCGGCGTTGTAGGCCCACAGCAGGCCCGCGCGGGTCGATTCGACCAGGCGCAGCGGCAGACCGAAATGCGGATCGGCAGGCTCGGCGTCACGCAGGGGACGCGTCAACACCGTGACCTCGGTGCTGCGATCGCACTGTGCGCATCGGGCGGGGAAGGATGCAGGCGCGGGGATGCCGGCGGGAATCGGCCGACACACATGCAGCCACTGATGCCCGCAGAATCCACAGGGCTGGCGGCCCAGAATGCGGACTGCACCCACCCAGTCGCCGCTGTCCAATGCAGCGCTGCAAGCGGTGCAGCGGAAACGCGCGGTCCATCGATAGGGTTCCCAGCGGGCGATCACCCAACCGGGGGCATCGCAGCGGTGGCAACGCACCGCGACGCGGTCCGCGACGGCCTGCAGGCTGCGCCCGTCATCGAAATGCCGGCCCGGCGCGGGCGTGGCACGTCCATGCCGGCCAGGCCAACGCCGCACCGTCATCAGACGTAGATCCGCGTCGGCGCCTCGTCGACGATCGCGTGCGGCACGAAGCGCGCACTGTCGCGGGTGATCGCGCTGTCGTCCTCGCGGATGCCGATGCCGCAGGCGTGGTCACCCACCACCCAGCTGCCGATCAGCGGGTAGCCACCTTCGAAGCGGGTCAGCGGATGGGCGCGCTGGATGATCGCCGGGCCGTCATAGGGACCGTCGCTGCGCTGGGTGCTGCCATCGGCCAGGTGCATCTCGATGTTGGCACCTTCGCGCGACAACAGCGGCTTGCGCACCCAGCCCGGGGCCAGCGTGCTGCCGTCATCGAAGTGCGCCTCCAGCAGGTTCGGATGGCCCACGTTGCGCTGCCACAGCAACGGCAGGATGCCCTTGTTGCTCAGCACTGCCTTCCACGCCGGTTCCAGCAACTGCACGCCCGAACCGGGCAGCGCGCGGCCGAACTCTTCGGCCATCAGGTCTTCCAGCGGGTACAGCTTGAACAGCGTGCCGATCACCGAATCATCCAGCGCGGTGAAGCGGCCGTCCTCGGACAGGCCGATGTCCTCGATCGCGATGGCCTGGCCATGCAGGCCGGCCTGCGACGCGCAGTCGCGCAGGTACTCGACCGTGCCACGGTCTTCTTCCGAGCTTCCCACCGCGCTGAAGTACAGCGGCGGCGGCAGCTGCGTGGCCAGTTCGCCGAAGCGCTCGACCAGTGCCTCATGGATCGCATTGAACTGGTCGGCATGCTGCGGCAGGCGGCCGGCGTTGCGCTGGTCTTCCAGCCACTGCCACTGGAAGAAGCTGGCCTCGAACAGCGAGGTCGGCGTGTCGTAGTTCAGCTCGTACAGCTTGGCCGGACCGGTGCCGTCGTAGGCCAGGTCCAGGCGGCCGTAAAGGTGCGGCTGGCGCTGGCGCCAGCTGTCGGCGATCCAGTCGCGGTAATGCGACGGAATCGCCAGCTGGTCCATCAACCGCTCGCTGCCGATGACATCACCGACCAGATCCAGCGCCATCTGGTGCAGCTCGGCACTGGGGTCTTCGATGTCCTGTTCGATCTGGCGCAGGGTGAACGCGTAGTACGCGCTTTCATCCCAGTAGGGCTGGCCATCGATGGTATGGAAACGGAAACCCGCTTCCTCCGCGCGTGCCCGCCACTGGGCACGCTCGGCAATCCGGATGCGCTGCATGGGTCGATCAGCCGCCGTAGCTGCCGCTGGTGCTGCGGCGTGCGCTGGTGTTGCCGAAGCCACCACGGCTGGCAGTGACCGCACGGTTCGGCTCGCTGGTGACCGGCGCCAGGCCGGCCTTGCCGGCACCGATGCCGCTGGCGGTGTTCAGGCCACCGGTGCCGCCCGGTGCCGGGCGCGCCCAGCCAGCGTTCTTGTCCTGGTATGCCGGTGCCGACGCCGGCGCCTGCGGGGCGAGGCCGCCGCGGTTGCTCAGCATCTGCGACATGAAGAAGCCCATCATCATCGGGCCGATGAACGAGGTGCCGGCCGAGGTGTGCTGCTGCACGCACTGCTCCGGCTTGTAATCCTTCTCGCAGGCTTCCTTGCTGGCGTACTTCGGCGCCGCATCGGCGGCCTGCTTCTGCGCTTCGGCAAAGGCATTGCGGCACGACGACGGATCACCGGTGGCCTCGGTGCAGGCCTCGACCGAGGTGTACAGGCCTTCCTGCACCTTCACCTCCGGCTCCTTCTGGCAGGCGGTGAACAGCAGCGGCGCAGCGCTCATCAGCAGCAGCGCGGTGGTGCGGGAACGTTTCATGGCCTTCTGCCCTGTCGACGGATCAATGCCCCAATGATGCCAAATCCTCACCAACAACCGGAATCGGCAAAGTGGGAAAGATGAACGGAATTTCATTCTCGTCGTTCCGCATCAGCCACGCATGACGTGGATCCATCGTGTCGACCAAGGTCGACACCTACCAAGGGCAGAGCGCCGGCCCCAACAGATCGCAGCAAACTGTCGAAGGCGGGGTGGGTCCGGTTGCGGGGGCGTGAGCGCCATGGATGGCGCGACCGAGGCTACATGGATGTACTTGCGCCGTCCCCCGCAACCGGACCCACCCCGCTGTCCCACGGAATGCCCGCCTTTGACGTTGACGTTGCCTCTGCGGGTGCCGGGCGCAGCCCGGCCGGACCATCTCCGGTGGTTGCAGCAGCAACCGAAAAAATTGGCCATGATCGGCTGACCCCCACGTCGTACGGCCCGCCCGTTCCGCCCGCCATGCCCGAATACCGTTCCCGCACCTCCACCGCCGGCCGCAACATGGCCGGCGCCCGCGCCCTGTGGCGTGCCACCGGCATGAAGGACGGCGACTTCCACAAGCCGATCATTGCCATCGCCAACTCCTTCACCCAGTTCGTGCCCGGCCACGTGCACCTGAAGGACCTCGGCCAGCTGGTCGCGCGCGAAATCGAACAGGTCGGTGGCGTCGCCAAGGAATTCAACACCATCGCCGTGGACGACGGCATCGCGATGGGCCACGACGGCATGCTGTATTCGCTGCCCAGCCGCGAGATCATCGCCGACGCCGTGGAGTACATGGTCAACGCGCACTGCGCCGACGCGCTGGTGTGCATCAGCAACTGCGACAAGATCACCCCCGGCATGCTGATGGCTGCGCTGCGCCTGGACATCCCGGTGGTGTTCGTCTCCGGCGGGCCGATGGAAGCGGGCAAGACAAAGCTGTCCGAGCACAAGCTGGACCTGGTCGATGCGATGGTGGTGGCCGCCGATGACAGCGCCTCCGACGAGAAAGTCGCCGCGTTCGAGCGCAGCGCCTGCCCCACCTGCGGCTCCTGCTCGGGCATGTTCACCGCCAACTCGATGAACTGCCTGACCGAAGCGCTGGGCCTGTCGCTGCCCGGCAACGGCACTACGCTGGCCACCCATGCCGACCGCGAGGCGCTGTTCCGCCGCGCCGGCCGCCTGATCGTCGAGCTCTGCCATCGCTGGTACGGCGGCGAAGACCCGAGCGCGCTGCCGCGCGGGATCGCCACCCAGGCCGCGTTCGCCAACGCGATGACCCTGGACATCGCCATGGGCGGCTCCACCAACACCATCCTGCATCTGCTGGCCGCAGCGCAGGAAGCGGAGGTCGACTTCGACCTGACCCACATCGACGCGCTGTCGCGACGCGTCCCGCAGCTGTGCAAGGTGGCGCCGAACACACCGAAGTACCACATCGAGGACGTGCACCGCGCCGGCGGCGTGTTCGGCATCCTCGGTGAACTGGATCGCGCCGGCCTGCTCGATACCACAGTGCCGACCGTGCACAGCGCCAGCCTGGCCGAAGCGCTGGAACGCTGGGACGTGGTGCGCAGTGACAACGACACCCTGCATACCTTCTTCAAGGCCGGCCCGGCCGGCATCCCCACGCAGGAGGCCTTCAGCCAGGCCACGCGCTGGCCCGCGCTGGACCTGGACCGCGCCGAGGGCTGTATCCGCTCGCTGCAGCATGCGTATTCGCTGGAAGGTGGCCTGGCTGTGCTGCGCGGCAATCTGGCCGTCGATGGCTGCGTGGTGAAAACCGCCGGCGTGGACGAATCGATCCATGTGTTCGAAGGCCCCGCGCGCGTCTATGAAAGCCAGGACGCCGCCGTCGCCGGCATCCTCGCCGACGAGGTACAACCGGGCGACGTCGTGGTGATCCGTTACGAGGGCCCGAAGGGCGGCCCTGGCATGCAGGAGATGCTGTACCCGACCAGCTACCTGAAGTCGAAAGGACTGGGTAAGCAATGCGCGCTGCTCACCGACGGCCGCTTCTCCGGTGGCACCTCGGGACTGTCGATCGGCCACGTTTCGCCGGAAGCGGCCAGTGGCGGCGCGATCGGGCTTGTGGAAGACGGTGACCGCATCCGCATCGACATCCCGGCCCGCCGCATCGACCTGTTGCTGGATGAGACCACGCTGGTCCAGCGCCGCAGCGAGGCCGATGCACGCGGCTGGAAACCGCGTGCGCCGCGCCCGCGCAAGGTCACCAGCGCGTTGAAGGCCTACGCCCTGCTCGCCACCAGTGCCGACAAGGGCGCCGTACGCAACACCGCCCTGCTCGGCGATTGATCCCGATCCGGTAGTGCCGGCCGCTGGCCGGCATCTGCACGCCGCGTCCCACATCATTGAGGTTGCCGGCCAGCGGCCGGCACTACCCGTCGTGATCCGTTATGGTGGCCAGGAGGTCATCAACACGGAGGTTGAGAGGATGTTGCTTTTCTTTGCACTGGCCGCTGCCATGGGCACGTCAGCAGAACCACCCAAAGCACCCGACTGCAGCTACGACCGCGCAGCGATGCTGGCGATGGAACCGGATGCGTTCGATCAGGACCTGGAAGGTGGCTGGCGAACGCTGGCCGACCGTGGCTGCCACCGTGAAGCCGCTGATCTGCTCGCCGCCTATGCTGTGCTGCCCAAGGCTGCGGGCAACACCATGATTCTGTGGCATGAAAGCCAGATGCGTGCGGAGGCGGGCCAGTACCCGGAGGCGGTGGCGCTGATGCAGCGCACCTACAAGCCCACCGCCACCGACCCCGGTTACTGGAACGCCTACGTGGACGGCACGATCGCCTTCCTGCAGCGTGATCGTGCGGCGCTGGAGAAAGCGCGAGCAAGGTTGATTGCGATTCCTGCGCCGGAGCAGATTGCCAAGGCGCTGAAGGATGGGCGTTATCATTTCACGACCGCCGGCGGGCAGAAGGTGGATGTGCCGTGGCCGCCCAACCTGGACGTGCTCGATGGCTTCCTGCGCTGCTTTGATCGCGATTACCACAATGCGATGGGCAACCAGGCCTGCCGGAATCCGGAGGGCGATTGAGCGACAGAGGGCGTGGTCGGGTCAGAGCCCTTCCTTCGGAAGGGATCCGACCCCGTCTCAGCCGATCACGCGCTTGAACGGCGGCAGCGCGTCGATGATGCGCTTGCCGTAGCGGCGGGTCAGCAGCCGCGAATCGAGGATGATCACGCGGCCGGTGTCGGTGGAGGTGCGGATCAGGCGGCCGGCGAACTGGGTCAGCGTGCGCAGCGCGTGCGGAATGGCGATCAGGTTGAACGCATTGAGCCCGCGGCCTTCGAACCATTCGCTGAGCGTGGCGGTCTGCGGGTCGGTCGGCACCGCGAACGGCACCTGGGTGATCACCACCGTGGTGCAGGCTTCGCCGGGCAGGTCGAGGCCTTCGCCGAACGAGTTCAGGCCGAACAGTACCGAGCCTTCGCCGGCAGCGACGCGGCGCAGGTGCTCTTCGATCAGGCGGGTCTTGGACATCTCGCCCTGCACCAGCACCTGCTTGCGCCGCGCGGCCGGCATCAGGCCGGCCACCTTTTCCATCTTCCAGCGTGAGGTGAACAGCACCATCGAGCCCTTGGCCCAGTCCAGCTCGGTGTCCAGGTAGCGCGCCACTTCGCGGGGATGGCCTTCGCGATCGTCGGGGGTGACCGGAAACTTCGGCACGATCAGCTCGGCCTGGTTGGGCAGGTCGAACGGCGACGACAGCGAGACCATCTCGGCCTCTTCGGGGATGCCGTTGTCGATCGCCAGCGACTGGAAATCGCCGCCGCCGGTCAGCGTCGCCGAGGTCATCACCACCGAATCTACTTCATCCCACAGCAGCTTGCGCAGCACGTGCGCGGCCGACACCGGCGAGCCGTGCAGCACCAGGTCGCCGTCGCGGGTGGCGGTGACCCAGCGCGCCATCGGCGGCGCACCGTCCTTGTCTTCGCGACGCCAGGCCTGCCACAGGTTGTACTGCTGCTCGATCATCTCCAGCGCCATGCCCAGGTTGCGCTGCAGGCGCTCGCGCGCGGCATCGTCCGGCTTGCCCTTGGCCACCTGCGCGGTAGCGGCATGCGCCCAGTTGTAGAGGCTGCGGGTATCGTCAGCCAACGCCTCGATCGGCTCGCGCCAGGCCTCGGGCAGGCGTCCATTGGCGGCGCGCCACATCGGTTCCTCATCGGCTGGCGCCGGCATCCACACGCGCTCGATGTGGTCACGGAACGCGCGCAGCTGCTTGGCCACGTTGCTGGCCACCTCGATCGCTTCGTTCGGCAGCAGGTTGCCGAGGCGATCCTTGTCGACCGCGCGGTAGGCGCCGGCGATCAGGATCTGCAGGCGACCGGTGCGCTTGGCCATCTCGTCCAGCGCCAGGCTGGCCGCGCCCTGGTCGATCGCCACGTTGCCGATGTGATGGCCTTCGTCCAGCACCAGCAGCATGTCCGACGGCGGTGCGATCAACGGCTGGCCATTGTCGCTGTCGCCGATCGACAGCGCCGACAGCAGCAGCGCGTGGTTGGTGACCACGATCTGCGCATCGCGCACGGTGTTGCGCGAACGCAGTACCGCGCACTGCGCCGAATACGCACAACGGCGCCCGGCGCAGCCCGAAGCCGGCGTGGTGATGCGGCTGCGCAGGCCGGGGCTGATGGTCTCCGGCGCATTGTCGATATCGCCGTCCCAGCTGCCGCCGGTAAAGGCATCGGTCAGGCGCTTGGCGATGTCCATCTCGATCGGCGCCAGCGGCCGGTCGAACAGTGGTGCATCCTCCTCGAACATGCCGCCCTGCGAGCCCTCGCCCTGTGCTTCGGCCGCGTTGCGCGTGCACAGGTAGCGGGTACGGCCCTTGGCCAGCGCCACGGTTGCTTCCAGGCCGGTGGCCTTGAGGAAATTCGGGATATCCCGCTCGACCAGCTGCGACTGCAGCGCCACGGTGCCGGTGCTGATCACCAGCTTCTTCCTGGTGGCCAGCGCAATCGGTACGCCCGCGGTGAGGTAACCCAGGCTCTTGCCGACGCCGGTCGGCGCCTCGACCACGCCAACGCCGCCGCTCTTCGACAGCGCGCGCGACACCACGCCGATCATCTGGCTCTGCGAGCGGCGGGTGGAGAAGCCGGGAGTATTGGCCTGCAGCGTCGTGTACGCCTTGCGGATCGCGTCCTTCAAGGTGTCATCGAGCGTGCGCGGAGCGGCGACGGTTTCGGTCACGCCGGGAATTACCGTGGCTGGATCGGGCCGGTCATTGTCGCATGGCCGGCCATGTCCGCCGCCGCTGGCTGCCTGAACGGGGCAGCGGCGACGCCCGGCTGCTGGATGAACACACCGTACGCTGCTGGCGACGGCCCTGGGCCGTCACCGGGGTGTCACTGCACCGCGTTGCCGCGCAGCCGCAGCAGGCGCACCAGCGCCCACACCAGCAGCACCACGCCGATGGCCTCGACCATCGCCAGCGCGAAGTGCAGCACGCCGAAGATGGCGCTCATGCCCGAGATGGCGCTGAAGTTGCCACTGCTGACCAGCCACATCGGCAGGAGGCCCGCGGCCAGGCCGCCCAGGCTGGACAACAGCAACAGCAGCAGGCCGACCAGCGCGCCGGTGCGGGTGGCATCGCGCGGCGCACCGACCACCCAGACCAGGCCGACGCACAGCGCGATCAGCACCGGCAGGCGCACACCGACCATGCTCAGCACGGTCACCATCAGGGTCGTGCCGTCCATCGATCAGTCCTCGCCGGCCAACACAGCCGGGCCCTGGCGCAGCGCCTGGTAGACCTCGTCGGTCTGCGGGCGTACGCCGTGCCACTGCAGGAAGCTCTCGGCAGCCTGCTCGACCAGCATGCCCAAGCCGTCGACGGTGTTACGGCACTGCGCCGCACGGGCCCAGGCCAGGAAGGCGATGGCGGCCTCGCCGTAGTTCAGGTCGACGGCAGTGGTCATCGAATTGACCAGCGACAGCGGCAGCTTGAACTCGACGTCGCGGTCGCGGCCGGCCGAGGTGGCATTGACGATCAGTTCGAAGTCGCCCAGCTCGCGCAGGTCTTCCCAGTAGCGGCTGATCGCGCGGCCCGGCTCGCCCATCGCGTCGATCAGTTCATCGGCGCGCTCCGGTGTGCGGTTCACCACCACCAGTTCGGTGATGCCGGCATCCAGCAGCGCCGGGGCGACGCTGCGCGCCGAGCCACCGGCGCCGATCATCAGCACGCGGCGGCCACGCAGGTCCAGGCCGTGGCGGTCGGTCAGGTCGCGCACCAGGCCGATGCCATCGGTGGTGTCGCCGTGCCAGCGGTCGCCCTTGCGCAGCAGCGTGTTGACCGAGCCGGCGCGGCGCGCCCGTGCGGTCAGCGTGGTGCATGCCGAGAACGCGGCTTCCTTGTGTGGCAGGGTGACGTTGGCGCCGACACCGCCCTCGGCAGCGAAGGCCTCCAGGCCGGCCAGGAACGCCTCCGGGGCCAGGTCGATCGCGCGATAGTCGATGGCGATGCCTTCCTGGCGACCGAACGTCGCATGGATCTGCGGCGACTTCGAATGGGCGACGGGGTGTCCGAAGACGGCGTAACGGTCGGTCATGGAATCCTCAAGCTGGCTAGACTGATGCTCTGTTCGTGCATGGAACCGGATGATGCGCATCACCCCGCCCCTGCTGGTGCTTGCCGCCAGTCTACTCTCTGCCCCCGTGGCGATGGCGTTGAACGAGTACGGCATCGAAGGCATGGGCGTGGTCTCGACCCGCGCCGACGAGGGCCGCGCCGCGATCAGCGCCGATGGCCAGCGCATCGTGTTCGCCCGCCGCGGCGAAGCCGGCTGGAGCCTGTGGGAGGCACGCGTGGTCGACGGTCGTTGGCAGCAGGCACAGGCACTGCCGGTCGGCGTGGCCGGTGAAGCCCGCGATCCCTACTTCAGCCGTGACGGCCGCTGGCTGCTGTTCGCGGCCGGTCGCGAGGGCGCGCTGGCGCTGTACCGCGCTGCGCTGGCCTCCGATGGCCGGCTGGGCCCGGCGCAGCCGCTGGCCGGTGACGGCGGGCGCCGGGAAGAGCGCGGACCGGCCCTGAGCGCGGATGGCAAGCAGCTGTTGTTTGCCCGCCAGCAGGGCCATGGCGCCGGCTGGGACCTGTTCGTGGCGACGCTGGATGCGCAGGGCGTGCGTGGCCCGGCCACCGCACTGAGCGCGCTGAACAGCGCCGACGACGAGACCGACGGCGACTGGCTGGGCCATGACGGCGCCGTGGTGTTCAGCCGCGGCCACGGCAGTACCGCGCAGGTCTGGAGCAGCGGCTGTGCGTGGAGCGGTGTGGCGCTGCAGCCGCTGGGACTATCGTTCAACCAGGCCGGCGGCTGGACCGGCGCGCCGGTGATCGACAACGCCAGGCCCGGCGAGATGATGGTGGCCAGCAGCGCGGCAAAGGCGCCGCGCGCCGGTGGCGTGGACGTGTACCGGTTGGCGGTGCCGAAGGTGGCGGCGGTGGCCGGGTGCGTGCGGTAGATCCACGCCATGCGTGGATGGCGCCCGCGAAGGGGTCAGAGCCCTTTCCTGCGGAAAGGGATCCGACCCCGGGGATTGCCCGTCAGCGCGACAGCACCTTGGCGCGCAACTGCTCGTACTCCATCTCGCTCAGCTGGCCGTTGTCCTTGCGCTGGTTCAACGCAGCCAGCTCGGCCTGCACGCTGTCCGGCAGGGCCTGCTCACGGGCCACGTGGCGAGCGGCGGAAAGCTGCTCCGGCGGGCGCTTGCCCGCCCGCCAGGCAGCGATGAAGACACCGACGATGATGGCACCGAACACCAGGACACCGGTACCCCAGATCAGCCATTGCATCCATCCCAGTTCGGGTCCCATCGCGCAGTCCTCCGTCTATCGTGGCGCTATTGTCAGCGCTCGCGCAGCCATCGCGCCACCTGCGGCGCGAAATAGGTCAGCACGCCATCGGCACCGGCCCGCTTGAAGCCCAGCAGCGACTCCAGCACGCAGGCGCGCTCGTCCAGCCAGCCGTTGGCGAAGGCGGCCTTCATCATCGCGTACTCGCCACTGACCTGGTAGGCGAAGGTCGGCACGCCGAACGTGTCCTTCACCCGGCGCACCAGGTCCAGGTACGGCATGCCCGGCTTGACCATCACCATGTCGGCGCCCTCTTCCAGGTCCAGCGCGATCTCGCGCAGAGCCTCGTCGCCGTTGGCCGGGTCCATCTGGTAGGTCTTCTTGTCGGCCTTGCCGAGGCTGGCCGCGCTGCCCACCGCATCACGGAACGGGCCGTAGAACGCCGAGGCGTACTTGGCCGAGTAGGCCATGATGCGCACGTTGATGTGGTTGTCGGCATCCAGCGCACGGCGGATCGCGCCGATGCGGCCGTCCATCATGTCCGACGGCGAGACGATGTCCACACCGGCCTCGGCGTGCGACACCGACTGCTTGACCAGCGCTTCGACCGTGATGTCGTTCAGCACATAGCCCTTGTCGTCGATGATGCCGTCCTGGCCGTGGGTGGTGTACGGGTCCAGCGCCACGTCGGTCATCACGCCCAGTTCCGGGAAGCGCGACTTCAGCGCGCGGATCGCACGCTGCGCCAGGCCGTCCTCGGCCCACGCCGCCGACGCGTCCAGCGACTTCAGCGACGGGTCGATCACCGGGAACAGGTCGATCACCGGAATGCCCAGTTCCAGCGCTTCTTCGGCCACCTTCAGCAGCTCTTCGATCGACAGCCGCTCCACGCCCGGCATCGACGGCACTGCGGTGCGGCCCGCCAGTTCGTGCACGAACACCGGGTAGATCAGGTCGTCGGTGGTCAGCGTGTTCTCGCGCATCAGGCGGCGCGAGAACTCGTCGTGGCGCATGCGGCGCGGGCGGTAAAGCGGATGGGACATGGCAGGCTCCGAGGAGTGGCTATTGCAACAGGTAACCCTGCGGCAGCAGGGGTTCGGGCAAGGGGCGTTCGCCGAGCGCGTCGAGCTGGTCGATCTCGATCGTGCGCACCAGCGCGTCCAGCGGCAGGTCGTTCGGCTCCAGGCCGAACGGGTCTTCCATTTCTTCGCCCAGCTGGTCCAGGCCGAAGAAGGCATAGGCCAGCACCGCCGACAGCACCGGCGTGCCCCAGCCCAGCGAACTGGCCAGGCCGAACGGCAGCAGCACGCAGAACATCCACGCGCAGCGATGCAGCAGTAGGGTGTAGGCGAACGGCAGCGGCGTGGTGAGGATGCGCTCGCAGCCGGCCTGGATCGACGACATCGCGTGCAGGCGCTCCTCCAGCTGGGTGTAGAGAATCGGATCGAGCTCGCCGGCGCGCAGCGCCTGGGCCAGCTCGGCAGCGATCATCGACAGCAATGCATCCGGCACGTTCTCGCGCTGGCCCAGCTGCTCGCGTTGCGGATTGTCCAGCCATGGCAAGGCGGCCAGGGCCACGATGCGTCCACGCAGGCGCGCGGCCAGCGCATGGGCGAACGCGGTGGTGAGGTACGCGATGCGGCGACGGCGGCCGCCGTCATCGGCCAGCAGCAGGTGCACCTGGCGGGCCAGCGAACGTGATTCGTAGACCAGCTGGCCCCACAGCTTGCGGCCTTCCCACCAGCGGTCATAGCAGGCGCTGTTGCGGAAGCTGAGGAAGATCGACAGGACCAGGCCGAGCAGGGTGAACGGCGTGACCGACACGCGTTCGATGCCGGTCGGCGGGGCCAGTTCCACCACGGCCGCCACGGCAATGGACAGGATCAGGATGGCCAGCACCTTCGGCGCGATCGCTTTGACGATCGAGCCGCGCAGGATGTACAGCAGTTGCCAGCCGTGGGGACGGGGTCGGATGATCATCGGGCAGCCGCGCCAGGCGCGGAATCACAGGCACGCGGGGGGCTCGCGCAGCCGCTCATTGTACGCCCCTGCCCGGCCACCGGCCGTGCGCCTGCGACGCCCTGTCGCACCCGGCGCCGGGATTCAGATCACGCCGCCGCCCAGGCCCAGGCGCAGGATGCCGACCACCACCACGATGCCGTTCAGCACCAGCCCGGCCCAGGCCCGACCGCGCTTGGTCGGGTGGGTAAACAGGATGCCCAGCGCGGCGATCACCGCGCCGACGGCGGCGAACGGGATCAGGAACCAGTTGCCCCAGCCAAGCAGCGGAATCAGCGCCAGGATCATCCACAACAGCGCCAGTACGCCCCACAAAAGACTGATCACGCCCATTCCGCTCTCCCGCAGTTGGTTCCTGTCTGTCCACCATAGTCGTTCACGCGGTCGCCGCCTACTGCCGTTGGCGGGGCTGTCACCCGACGCGTGCTAGCGTGCTGCCGTGGGTGCCCGGGCCCGGGTGTTGGCGCCGATTCAGAGTGGCCCACCGAAGATCGCAACCAGTCCTACAGGGGTCGTGCCATGAACATCCGTTGGGCCGCGCTGGCGGCCATCCTGCTGGTCGCCGCCGGTTGTGCCAGCACCTCCAAGGTCATGCTGGGGCGCGCCCGCGCGCCGATCGATCCGGCACTGGTGCAGATCTATTCCACGCCACCGGCCGGCTCGCAGGAAATCGCGCAGCTGGAATCGGCATCTGCCGTGGGCTTCGGCACGCAGGGCCAGACCGATGCCGCGGTGGCACGCCTGAAGCGTGAAGCGGCGGCACTGGGCGCCAATGGCGTGGTGCTGATGGGCGTGGGCAGCAGCGGCTCGCCGGTCGGCATGTCGGTGGGTGCCGGCACCTTTGGCTCGCATGTGGGGGGTGGCGTCGGCATCGGTATTCCGACCACGCAGAAGCGCGCCGCCGGCGTGGCGATCTGGGTACCCAATCCGGAACCGCCGGCACGGTTGCCGACCCAGGTGATCACGCCGCAACCGCAGCGGTGACGCGGCAGCCTCACCGCGGGTAGTGCCGGCCGCTGGCCGGCAACCTCAGGAATCCTCTCTACGCCAGGGGAATGCCGGCCAGCGGCCGGCACTACCGGAGGGGTTCAGCGCTTGTACTTCGGCACGAACACCTTGTTCACCGCATCGGCCAGCTGGTCCGGCGGCAGCAGGCCCTGGTCGAGCAGGAAGTTGTTGAACGCCAGGCGGTCGAACTTCGCGCCCAGTGCCAGCTCGGTCTGCATGCGCAGTTCCAGGATACGGGTGTAGCCATAGAAGTAGCTGCCCGCCTGGCCCGGCATGCGCACCATGTAGCGGTCCAGTTCCTGGGTGGCCATCGCCTTGGACAGGCCGACCTGCTCCATCAGCACGCGCTCGCCGTTGGCGCGGTCGGTCAGGCCGAGATTGAGCATCGGGTCAAGCATTGCGCGTGCGGCCCGCAGCAGGCGGAACTGCAGGGCGATCATCTGCCCGTCCAGCGGCTCGTACGGCACCATCTCGGCCTCGGCATACAGCGCCCAGCCTTCAACGTTCACCGAATTGAACGCGAACATGGTGCGCGCCAGCGAGACACCACGCTCGACCATCGCGGTGAACTGCAGCTCGTGGCCGGGGCGGCCTTCATGCGCGCTCAGCGTCCACGCCGCCGCACCGAAGTTGAAATCGTCGTATTGTGCGCCCGGGCCCGCCGCCGGGTTGCCCAGCGGCAGCACGAAGGTGCCCTGCTGCCCGGTGTTGTTGACCAGCGGCGCCGGCAGGAAATGCGGGGCCGGGCTGGCCGCGCTCTCGGCGGCCGAACCCAGGCGCATCTGCATGGCGCGCTTGGGTACATCGACGATGGCATGCTCGCGGATCAGCGGATCGATCGCATCGATCACCTTGCGGTAGTGGCCTTCCAGCTGGTCGTCGGCGATCTTGTCGGCCTTCAGCGCGCGGATCACCGCCACCGGGTCGCTCGGATCGGCCACCTTCAGGCCCTTGTCCTTCACCACCAGCGGCGCCAGCTGCTGCATCGCCGAGCGGGTTTCCATGAACTCCAGCTGCGCGCGCTGCATCAGCAGCTTCGGGTCGATATCGATGCCGACCTGCTTGAGCTGGTAGGCGTACAGCGGCGCCGGCAGGCGCGCGTCGGTGCGTGCCTTTGGCAGCACGGTCGTGCGCGTCCAGCTGGCGTAATCCTTCATCTGCCCGGCCAGGGCCTTCATTGCCTCATCGGCGCCGGCGATCTGGTACTTCTTCAGCAGCGACTCGATGCCGGTGATGTACGTCTCGACGTTGTCCAGCGATTGCTGCACTTCGATCTTCGTCGGCTGCAGCAGGCTGCCGTCCTTCAAGCGCTCTTCGTAACGCTGGCGGGCCAGCGTGGTGAACGCGGTGCCACCCGGCTGCAGCCCGGCGTAGGCCTTGAGGCGGTCGATCGCCTTGGCCCGGCGCTCGGCCGGCACCTGGTCGGACAGCAGCAGGTTGAGGCCGCTGAAGATGGTCTGCGGCGCGTCACTCCATGGCAGCAGGTACTTCTCGTTGAGCTCACTGCCTTCGATGTTCTGGTTGGCGGCGTGGATCATGATCTCCAGGTCCTGTCGGACGTTGGGATCCTGCTCGGTGGCCAGCTTCGCCTTCAGTTCGTCGCGCGCCTTGGCCATCGCCGCGCGGTAGCGCTTGCCGTTGTCCGCACCGAGGTCGGCCACCTTGTCGTCATAGCCGGGCACGCCGAAGAAGCCGGTTTCTTCCGGCTGGAACGGGCCCTGCGCATCGAGCAGGATCTGCGCCAATGCGTTGCTGCGGGCCACCCAGGCCGGGCTGGCCGGAGTAGCGGCCTTGGTGGCGGGTGCCGCCAGCGCCGGCGGTGCGGACATCAGCGGGGCGGCAGTCAGGGCCAGGGCAACGGCCAACGCGATCGGCTTCATGGTGCACTCCAGGACAGGGTTGCCCGCACCCTACGCGCTCAGCGCTGTGGCGACAATCGGCCGGAGGTCACAACGCCGCGGCCAGCGGGCATTCGCCGCGTTCGCGGCAGGCCTGCAGCTCGCATTCCTGCGCGGCCTCATCATCATCCAGCGCGGTCAGGTCGAACGTCTGCTTGTTCTCGCCCAGCACATACATCACCGGATAGTCCCAGACGTCGTCGCTGCGGGTGCCCTTCACGAAAAGCCGGCCGTGCGCGCGCGGGCCTTCCAGGGCCACGGTCAGGCCGACGTCGCGCTGGCCATTGATCGCGGTCTGCATGCTGCCCAGCGGCATCGATTCGGCACGCAGCGGCTCGCCGAAGGCTTCCACCAGTTCGATGCTGCATCCGGCGCGGCGCATCGCCTCGCGCATCGGCGGGCTCTCGCGTGCCGCCTCGCTCCAGCGCAGCACGCTCCAGGCCACCACGCCACCGGCACCGGCCAACACCAGCAGCACGGCCAGCGGCATCGCCCAGCGCCAGTGACGGGACCACCAGCCGGCAGGCTTCGGGCCATGGGTGGGAATCGGCGGCGGCAGTGTCATCGGCGGGCTCCTTCCCGTTTGTGCATCAGGGCTTCAGGCAGCGTCCCAGGAAGGCTTCGGCCACACGGTAGCGATGCAGGGCATCGGCGCCGGACAGGCCATGCTTGGCACCCGGATAGGTCATCAGCTCGAACGGCTGCCCGCGCTTCTGCAGCGCGCTCATCAGGCTGGTCGAGTTGGTGAACAGCACGTTGTCATCGGCCATGCCGTGGATCAGCAGCAACGGCGAACGCAGGCCGTCGATATGGGTCAGCACGCGCGCTTCGCGGTACCCCGCTTCGTTGCGCGCCGGCAGGTCCATGTAGCGTTCGGTGTAGTGGCTGTCATACAGGCCCCAATCGGTGACCGGTGCGCCGGCCACGCCACAGGCGTACTGGTTCGATGCCTTGGCCAGCAGCATCAGGGTCATGTAACCGCCGTTGGACCAGCCCTGCACGCCGATGCGCGCCGGGTCCACCCACGGCTGCTGCTTCAGCCAGGCCACGCCGCGCAGCTGGTCGGTCACTTCCACCGTGCCCTGCTTCCCGTACAGCGCACCACCGAAGTCGCGGCCGCGGCGCGGGGTGCCGCGGTTGTCCAGCGAGAACACCACGTAGCCCTGCTGGGCCAGGTACTGGTTGAACAGATGGTCGCCACGGCCGGGCCAGCTGTCAGTGACGGTCTGGCTGGCCGGGCCGCCGTAGACGTACACCGCCACCGGGTAGCGCTTGGACGGATCGAAGCCGGCCGGCTTGATCAGGCTGTAGTTCAACGGGGTCTTGCCGTCGGCAGCCATCAACGTGCCGAACTCGACCGGGCGCTGCGCATCGCGGTAGCGCGCATACGGGTGCTTGGGATCGGCCAGGTCGTTCTCGACCAGCGTGGCGATCTTCTCGCCGTTGGCGCGGAACAGTTCGATCTGCGGCGGCGTGGTGCTGTTGGACCAGCTGTCCACGTAGACGCTGGCATTGCGGGCGAAGCTGGCGCTGTGCATGCCCGGCGCCTTCGACAGGCGCTGCGGCTCACCGCCCTGCAGCGACACCGCGTAGATCTGGCTTTCGCGCGAGGTCTCGATGCCAGCACGGAAGTAGGCCTTGCCGGCCTTCTCATCGACCGCCAGCAGTTCGTCCACCGGCCAGTTGCCATGGGTAAGCGCAGTGGCCTTGCCCTTGCTGTCGATGCGGTACAGGTGCTGGAAGCCGGTGCGCTCGGACGACCACAGCACGCTGCCATCTTCAAGGAAGCGCAGGCTGCTGTGCAGCGGCACCCAGGTCGGGCTGGTCTCGTGTACGAGCACGCGCTGGCGGTTGGAGTCGAGCGCCACTTCGACCAGGTCCAGCTGCTTCTGGTCACGCGACTGGCGCTGGAAACTCAGGTGCTGCGCATCGCGCCAATCGACGCGGGCCAGGTAGATGTCCTGTTCCTTGCCCAGGTCGATCCAGCGCGGCTGCGCATCGGCGGCCGGTGCGATCACGCCCAGCTGCACGCGAACGTTGGCGTCGCCGGCGGCCGGGTAACGCTGTTCGATCACATCGGTGCGGTCGGCGTAGACCTCGTAGCGCTTCTGCACCGGCACCGGCGCCTCGTCGATGCGGGCGAAGGCGATGGCCGAATCATCCGGCGCCCACCAGTAACCGGTATGGCGATCCATTTCCTCGTCGGCGACGAACTCGGCCACGCCGTTGCCGATGGTGGTGCTGCCGTCGCGGGTCAGCTGCAGCTGCTTGCCACTGGCCAGATCGATCACCCACAGGTTGCGGCCGCGGATGAAGCTGACGAAACCGCCCTTGGGCGACAGCTTGGCGTCGGTGGCGAAGCCTTCACCGTGGGTCAGCTGGCGCACGGCCGCCTGGCCCTGCTGCTTGAGGTCGTACAGGTAGAGTTCGCCGCCCAACGGGAACAGCAGTCGTTGCGCGTCCGGCGACCACTGGTAATCGACGATGCCGGTCATCGCGGCGATGCGCTGGCGCTCGCGTCGGGCCTTTTCCTCATCGCTGAGGGTCTCGGTGCCGGGCAGCACCACCTTGGAATCAACCAGCAGGCGGGTCTGGCCGCTGCCGATGTCGTAGGTCCACAGGTCCAGCTGGTTGCGGTCGCTGTCCTTGCCGCGCAGGAAGCTGACCTGCGAACCGTCCGGCGCCACCTTGGGCTTCATCAGGGTCGGGCCGGACAGCGGCAGCGGGCCGGTGATGGCTTCCAGGGTCAGCTTTTCGGCGTGGGCGGCGGTACTGGTGGCGAGCATGAGGGCGAGCGAAGCGAACAGATGGCGCATGGAGGATCCCGGCAAACGGCAGGTCCGCCTCCACGCGGGGCGCGGGACGGTCGTCCCTCATCCTAACCAAGCCCGTGCGGGAAGGCAGCATGACCTTCTGCCCATAAGCGGTGCGGACGAGTGCCGACCAACGGTCGGCACCCACCTTCAGATGCCGGGGTCAGCGCTGGCCGAACAGGTGCTTGCGTTCTTCGTCGCTGAGCGGCTTGCCGGCGTTCGGGTTCACCTGCTGGCGCAGCGCATAGGCGCGCTGGGTGGCCGGGCGCGCGGCGATGGCCTCGTGCCAGCGCTTGAGGTTGGGGAACGCGGCGAAGTCCACCGGCAGCGTGTCGTAGGCGCCGACCCACGGGTAGCTGGCCATGTCGGCGATGGTGTACGCGTCGCCGGCCAGGAAGGCGTGCTGGGCCAGGCGCTTGTCCATCACCCCGTGCAGGCGGCGCACTTCGTTGTCATAGCGCTCGATCGCATACGGGATCTTTTCCGGAGCATACACATTGAAATGCCCCATCTGGCCGCTCATCGGGCCCAGGCCCGCCATCTGCCAGAACAGCCATTCCAGTGTGGTGACGCGGCCGCGCGGATCGCTGGGCAGGAAGCGGCCGGTCTTCTCGGCCAGGTACAGCAGGATCGCACCGGACTCGAACACGCTCTGCGGGGCGCCGCCGTCGGCCGGGGCGTGGTCGACGATGGCCGGCATCTTGTTGTTGGGCGAAATGGCGAGGAATTCCGGCTTGAACTGGTCACCCGAGCCGATGTTGACCGGGTGGATGCGGTATTCCAGGCCGGTTTCCTCCAACAGCAGGGTCACTTTATGGCCGTTCGGGGTGGGCCAGTAATACAGGTCGATCATGGCGTCGGCTCGGGGTGTGGAAAGGAACCTGAAGTCTAGTGCGTGAGTTGGGTTGGCACCGTCATGGCGGGCCGGTAACCTCGCCTCTCCCCCGAAACGCAGCATCCCCCGCATGAGTGCAAACCGCCCGCCGCTCTCCCCGTTGTCCACGCTGATCTTCGCCTCGCGCTGGCTGCAGCTGCCGCTGTACCTGGGCCTGATCGTGGCGCAGTGCGTCTACGTGTTCCTGTTCGGCAAGGAACTGTGGCACCTGATCTCGCATTCGGTGTCGATGGGCGAGCAGCAGATCATGCTGATCGTGCTGGGCCTGATCGACGTGGTGATGATCTCCAACCTGCTGGTGATGGTGATCGTCGGCGGCTACGAGACCTTCGTCTCGCGCCTGCGCCTGGAAGGCCACCCGGACCAGCCGGAATGGCTGAGCCACGTCAACGCCAGCGTGCTGAAGGTGAAGCTGGCGATGGCGATCATCGGCATCTCCTCGATCCACCTGCTGAAGACCTTCATCGCCAGTGGCGCACTGACTGGCATCCCGCTGTGCACGCCGGAGCAGATGAGCGTGGCCGCCGCCAACATCGGTGTCGCCCGCTGCTCGATGCTGACTCAGGAAGGCGTGCTGTGGCAGACCATCATCCACTGCGTGTTCATCCTGTCGGCGATCGGCATCGCCTGGACCGACAAGCTGATGTCCAACGGCCACAGCAAGTCGCACGACAAGGCGCACGACCACTGAGGTCGGCGCCAGCAACGGCACGGCCGCCGTTGCCCATCCCGGCCACTGCTCTTGTACGCGGCGGCGGCCGGGATGCTAGATTGCACCCTCGCCGTTGCCGGCGGTGGCGTCGGGAAACGTCACCCTGCCGCGCCCGGACCGCAGGTCCCGGCCATGCATATCAATGATTTACGTCACGTCGTCTTCTAGAGGGGAGCAGGATGTCGCACGTCTCAACGATCACCGCCGCGCGCCGGTGGCTGCCGGTTGCCCTGGCACTGGCACTGGCTGCCTGCTCGGGCAAGGAGGAAACTGCCGCACCGGCCCCGGCCGCCGCACCCACCGCCGCTGCACCGGCCGCACCGGTGGTTGCCGCCAAGGTGCAGTCGATGGGCACCGAGCAGCTGCGTGAGTCGGCCAGCCAGGCCCTGCGCGAGAACCGCATGTACGCGCCGGCCGGCGACAACGCCATCGAGTACTACCTCGCCCTGCGCGACAAGACGCCGGACGACGCCTCGGTGAAGAGCGCGCTGACCGACCTGCTGCCCTACACCCTGATTGCCGCCGAACAGCACCTGGGCCGCGAGGACTACACCGAAGCGCAGCGCCTGGTGGCACTGATCGAGAAGGTGGACGCCTCTGCGCCGGCGTTGCCGCGCCTGAAGGACGGCCTGGCCAAGGGCGTGCAGAACGCGGCCAAGCGCACCGAGGCCGAAGCCGAGAAGGCGAAGAAGGACGCCGAGGACCGCAGCAAGCAGCAGACCGAACAGCAGCGCCTGGCCGAGCAGCGTGCCAAGGAAGCCGACGCAGCCAAGCAGATCGCTGCCCAACAGGACGCTGCCCGCCGGGACAACGAGCGCCAGGAAGCCGAGCGCCAGGCTGCGGCCCGCCGCGAAGCCGAGCAGAAGCAGCAGCAGGCTGCCGCCCAGCAGGCCAGCGCCGCACGCCAGGCTGCAGCTCCGGCGGCCGCTGCGGCGCCCAACCTGCGCCCGGTCAGCACACCGGCGCCGCGCTATCCGTCCGAGGCGCTGCGTGCAGGCACCTCCGGCGAGGTGCTGGTGGAGATCACCGTCGGCACCGACGGTTCGGTGACCAACGCCCGTGTGCTGCGCGCAACACCGTCGCGCGTCTTCGATCGCGAGGCCATGAACGCGGTCAAGCGCTGGCGCTTCGAGCCGGTCAGCGCACCGGTCACCACCCGCCGCACCCTGGTGTTCGCCCCGGGCGGCAGCTGACCACGAAAAGGGGACGGAGGGGATTAAGTCGTTTCCGCCCCGCAATGACCACACGGCCCGGCATGTCCGGGCCGTGTTCGTTTCAGGAGAGGCTGTCGATCAGGCGTTGCAGTGCCGGATCACGCGCGGCCAACACCTGGAACAGGCCCAGCGCATGCAGGCCCGGCAGCAGCGCACGCAGGTCGGCTTCGGCGGTGGCGCGGGTGGCGTCATCGCTGGCGGGGTCCTGCCAGTCACGGACGCTGGCGAGGAAGGCGCCGACGCTGCCCTTGCGCACGGTGAGGCCGTTCACCTGCACCTCGTTCTGATGGTCGGGAAGGATGTCGTGTGGCTGCATGGGTGATGCTCCTGTGGGATCGGGAGCCCAGTGTGCCGCCCAGCCAGCGGCACTTCTGCCGTATAACTGCCAATGGATATGGCAGATCAGACATCACCCGCGTTGATTGACCCCGCTTTGGCGAACGCCGAAGACGGTCCCCTCATCCTGGCCTCGCAGCTGCGGGTGCCGGGACGGCGCCGCACCGCACGCCACCAGCACGTGCGCGGCCAAGTGCTGGGTGCCCACCACGGCCTGCTGCGGATCGAGGCCGGCGATCTGCACTGGTTGCTGCCGGCGGGGCACGTTGCCTGGATACCGCCCTTGCTGCCCCACGCCCTGGTAGGGGCAGAGGCATTCGATGGCTGGAGCCTGTACTTCAACGCCGAAGCCTGTCTGGAGCTGCCCGCCGTGCCGCGCATTTTCCAGCCGAACGTGCTGTTGCAGGCGGCGATGATGCGCGCACTGAGTTGGCCACATCAGGCGCTGGACGCCGCGCAGGCACGCCTGGCCGGCGTGATCACCGATGAGATCGCCGCCAGCACGCCTTTGCCGCTTGCCTTGCCACAACCGCAGGATCGACGGTTGCGGCGGATCGCGGCGGCGCTGGCACGGTCGCCGGACGACCTTCGCAGCGTCGAAGCGTGGGCAGCCGCCAACGGACTGTCCGGCCGCAGCCTCGCCCGCCGGTGGCAGGCCGAAACAGGCATGACCCTGGGCCATTGGCGGCAGCGCCTGCGCGTGCTGCTGTCGCTGCCACGCCTGCTGGCCGGCGAGCCGGTGATCAGCGTTGCGCTGTCGATGGGCTACGACACCCCGAGCGCGTTCATCACCGTGTTCAAGCGCGAGATGGGGGTGACGCCTGCGCGGTACGCAAAAGACGCAAAAGGGGACGGAGGGGATTAAGTCGCTTCTGACTCATCCGACGCGGCTTCGCGGCGTTGCCTGATGTCCGGCTTCGCGGCCGCAATGACAGGCTGAAACCCCGTCCAGTCTCCAGATCCCATGCCCCGACAAGCACGCCTGATGCTGGCAGGCCAGGCCTATCACGTGATCCAGCGCGGCGTGAACAAGGGCGCGATCTTCATCGACGACGTCGACCGCCAACTGTTCCTGCATCTGTTGCACAGCGCATTCCTCAAGCACCACGTCGCACTGCATGCCTATGTCCTGATGGGCAACCACATCCATCTGCTCGCCACGCCGTCCACACAGCAGGGACTGGCGGGCGCAATGCGCATGCAGGGCAACAACTACGTGCAGGCGTTCAACCAGCGGCACGGACGCAGTGGGCCGCTGTGGCAGGGTCGCTTCCATTCCTCGATGATCGACAGCGATGCCTATCTTCTCAGCGTATACCGCTACATCGAACGCAATCCGGTTCGTGCCGGAATTGCGGTCAGCGCCGAAGATCATCCGTGGTCCAGCGTGCACGGCAACCTTCAACGACGCGATGATCCGATGCTGACACCGCATCCTGCGTTCAAAGCACTGGCAGCGACCGCTCGGAAAAGGGCGTCGTTGTATGCCGAGTTCCTGCGCGACGTGAATGCATCCGCCGACGTACCTGCGATCCGCAACCACAGTGCCAGGCAAAGCCCAATGGGGGACGCTGCATTCCTGCGGATGGTGGAACAGACGCTGGGACGCCCCGTGGTGATGCGCAGACGAGGGCGCCCGCGCAAGCAGGGGACGGGAGAGGCAGAAACGACTTAATCCCCTCCGTCCCCTTTTTGGTCAGCCAGAGATCGCCAGACGTTCGTTGTGATAGCGGCGCACGGCGGCGAACCACAGCACGGCGGCCAGGCCGAGGCTGGCGCCGAGGTAGATCGCCCAGATCGCCGGGGTGATGATCTCGTGGCGGATCACTTTCAGAAGCATCTGGTTCTGCGACAGGAACGGCACGGCGTACTGCCACAGCTCGCTCTTCAGCGGATAGGCCACCAGTGCGTAGCCGGGCAGCATCGGCAGCAGCATCAGCCAGGTCATGTGGCTCTGCGCTTCCTTCATGCTCTTGGCCGCGGCCGACAGGAAGGTCAGCAGCGAGGTGCCGATCAGCAGCATCGGCAACATCACCAGCAGCATCTGCAGCATCGAGCCGACGTTCATGTTGAACTGGCGGCCGATGTTGCCAGGTGCGATCTGCGCGCTCACCTTGAACGCGACCAGGGTCAGCAGCAGCGACACGAAACCGACCACGCAGGCGGCGGCGATCTTGCCGCTGACGATCGCGCTGCGCGAACCCGGCGTGGCCAGCAGGGGTTCCAGCGACTGCCGCTCGCGCTCGCCGGCGGTGGCGTCCATCACCAGGTAGGCGCCACCGATGAACGAGGTCAGCGTCAGCAGTACCGGCAGCAGCATCGACAGGATCATGCCGCGCTTGGCCTCGGCACTGGCCAGGTCCTGGCGCGCCACGTCCAGCGGGCGTGCCACCTGTGCGTCGATGCCGCGTGCCATCAGGCGCAGTGCACCGACCTGGCCGTTGTAGGTGGCCAGCGCCGCTTCCAGGCGTGCACTGGGTACTTCGGCCGCGCGACGCGTGCTGTCCTTGATCACCTCCACCAGCGCCGGCTTGCCCTCGGCCCAGTCCTTGCCGAAGTCATCGCTGATGCGCAGCGCCACATCGATGTCCTGGGTGCGGATGGCCTCGGCCAGGTCCTTCGGTGCCGGTGCGGCATTGAGGCCCTGTGCGGCGAGGAAGCGCACCAGGTTCGGCGCGTTCCCGGCGCCGATGGTCGGGATCTGCAACGGCTCTTCGATCTGGGTGCGTACCCGGCTCTCGGCCAGCTTGCCCATGCCCAGCAGCAGTACCGGGTACAGCAGCGGCCCGAACAGCAGGGTCAGCAGCAGCGTGCGGCGGTCACGCGACAGGTCGCGCAGTTCCTTGCGCATCACCGTCATCAGGGTCGACATCATGCTCATGCGTGCAGGCCCTCTTCGCTGCCGATCAGTTTCACGAACGCGTCCTCAAGATTGGCTTCGCCGGCCTGCGCACGCAGCTCGTCGGCGCTGCCGGCAGCCATCACCGTGCCCTTGGCGATGATCACGATGTGGTCACACAACGCGCCCACCTCCTGCATGATGTGGCTGGACAGGATCACGCAGCGCCCCTCTTCGCGCAGGCCCAGCAGGAAGCGGCGCAGCGCGCGCGTGGTCATCACATCCAGGCCGTTGGTCGGTTCGTCGAGGATGACGTTGCGCGGGTCGTGCACCAGCGCGCGGGCAATCGCGGTCTTGGTGCGCTGGCCCTGCGAGAAACCATCGGTCTGCCGGTCGAGGATGTCCCCCATGTCCAGCGCGTGCGACAGCACCTCGATGCGTTCGCGGATGCGCTCGGCAGACAGGCCATGCAGTTCGCCGAAGTAGGCGATGTTCTCGCGCGCGGTCAGGCGCTTGTAGACGCCACGCGCATCGGGCAGCACGCCCAGGTGGCGGCGCACCTCCACCGGATTGAGGGCGGCATCGATGCCATCGACACTGATGCTGCCCTGGTCGGGCGTCATCAGTGTGTACAGCATGCGCATGGTGGTGGTCTTGCCGGCACCATTGGGGCCGAGCAGGCCGGTGATCTGCCCATCCCCGGCGCGGAAGCCGACGTTGGCGACCGCCTGGATGCGGCCCGTGCGGGTATCGAAGGCCTTGTGCAGGTTGTCGGCGACGATCATGGTTCCCATCCGTTGAACGAGGTGAACGCCGGCACGTAGCTCAGCGTGTCCAGGCAGCCGGCATCCAGCGCCTTGGCATCGGTCTTGTCGATGAACTGTCCGAGCAGCCGCGGCATGCAGCCGGCGGTCAACGTGCCATGGCCCTGGCCACGGGCGACCAGCGCACGGCCGTTGGGCAGGCCCTTGAGCACCTGTGCGGCGTAGCGCGGCGGCGTCACCGGGTCCAGCTCACCGGACAGCAGCAGTGCCGGCACGTCGCTGCGCAGCGGCACGGCATCGGTTGCCGGCGCCGGACGGTGCGGCCACACCGGGCAGGCCGCGAAGAACGCGCTGGCGACCTCGTTGCCGAACAGGCGTTCGGGATCTTCGGCCGGCGCGTGGTAGCGCGGCGCATCCTCGCTGCAGATCACCGACCATTGCATGCCGCGGTTGATCTGGAAATCCATGCTGCGGTTCGCGCCGCGCGCCAGCGATGCCAACGGGGCATAGCGCCCCTGTGCGGCTTCATCCAGCACCAGTGGCAGCAGCGAGGAATACTGCGGCACGTAGGAGAAGGCGAAGGCAAGGCCGACCACGCTGTCCGGCGTCAGGACATCCTGCCGGGGTGCGTTGGTACCCGGGTCGCGATACTCGACCGAGACCGGTGCACGGCGCAGGGAGTCGACCACGCTGCGCAGCTGCGCGCGGGTATCGGTCGGGAAACGCTTGCTGCACGTGGCATCCTTGCGGCACTGCGCCGACTGCAGGGCGATCGCATCCTCGAAGGTGGTTGCGAAGTCGCCACCGACCACCAGCTCGTTCGGTACCACGCCATCGATGACGATGCTGCGGGTGTGCTGCGGGTAGGCCCCGGCATAGCGCTGGGCCACGCGGGTACCGTAGGAGCCGCCAACCAGGTTGAGCTGGTCCACACCGAGCGCCGCACGCACCGCATCCAGATCGGCGATCGCCTCGGTGGTGGTGTAGAAGCGCGCATCGGCACGCCCCTGCAGCGATGCGGCGCAGCGCTGGGCGTAGTCGCGCAACGCTGCCTCGGAAGGCGCGGCATCCTCGTCCACCTGCAGCGGCTTGCCGTCCGCGCCCAGGCAGCTGAGCGGGTTGGAGCCGCCGGTGCCGCGCTGGTCGATCAGGAACACGTCGCGCTGTTTGCGCACCTGGCGCAGTGCAGTGTCGACGATGACCGCCACCTCGCTGGCCGCCTGGCCGGGGCCGCCGGCCAGGAAGAACACCGGGTCCGGCTGGCTGGCGCCGCTGCTGCCCGATTCCAGCCAGGCGATACGCAGGCCGATCCGGCGACCGCCGGGCTGGGCCCGGTCCTCCGGCACCTGCAGGGTGGCGCACTGCGCCTCCACGTTGGCGCTGGCGCCTTCGGTAGACAGCGTGCAGGGCTGGAAGTCGATCGTGCCGAAGCGGCGGCTGGGTGCATCGCTGGCGCTTCCGGCGTCGGCCGGCGGCGGCTGGCTGCACCCGGCAAGCATCAGGCTGGCCAGCATCCCGGCCAGCGCGAGGTGGTGTCTTTGCATCGTGCTCGTTTCCCCTGGAGGACGTTCCTGTCGACCACGACGGGCTGCCGCGGAAGATGTGACCCAACTTACACGGGCAGCGCGCCGACGGCGATGGGCAATGACGAATCCGCCGCCAACGGCGCGCAGACCAGGCGGTCCCGCCCCTCGGCCTCGGCCGGCACAGGGCGGCATCGGCGGCGGACCGCAGCGCCCCATGGGCCAGTGCCCCGGCCCGACGGCGATGCGGGGTCTGAAAACGGCGAGCACGGCCGCCGGCGCGCGCGCAGAATCCGCCGCAGACCCAGGAGACGCCCATGCACACGTGGTACCTCGGTGGCATCGACCATCGCCCCTTCCTGCACCTGTTCGAGATGAGCGACAGCGCGCTCGCCGCGCTCGGCATCCAGCGTCGCTGGGCCGGCGCCAACGGCGGACATCCCTGCCGGATCAGCCTGAGCGATCCCGCGCCTGGCAGCGAGCTGCTCCTGCTGTCCCACGTCCACCTGCCGCTGCATTCGCCGTACCGCGCCGCCGGCCCGATCTTCGTGCAGCGCGGCGTGACCCGTTGCGTCCTGACGCCGGGCGAGGTGCCCCCGTATGTGCAGCGCCGGATGATTTCGATGCGTGCCTATGACCACGCCGCGCTGATGTGCGGTGCCCAGGTCTGTGCGGGCACCGAGGTGGCCGACCATCTGGATGCACTGTTTGCCGACCCGTCGGTGGCGTTCGTCCAGCTGCACAACGCGGCGCATGGCTGTTTCTCGTGCCAGGCAGATCGGGTGGGTACCGGGACCGCGTAGCGTGGTCTCCATGACGTGATCGATGCCACGCCGATCACGTGACATACAGCGCATCTGTTCAGTCCTGCGTGAAGCCTGCGGGAAGGGCTTCACATGCGCAGTCACGGATCGGCACTTCGATGGTTCCGTCGCCTGCATCGCGACTCGATACTCGCCGTGGTGCCGCCGGAAGTCCGCCGCGCAGCGCAGCGCCTGCGGTCACCGTTCCCTTTCGACGACCACAAGGATGCGCCATGTCATTCCGATCCACACCGCTGTTGCTGGCCACCTCGTTCGTGGCTGCGGGCCTGTGCCTGGCCGGCAACGCGTTCGCCCACGGCACCATGACCACGCCTGTCAGCCGCGTCTACGCCTGTTTCCAGGGCAACCCCGAGAACCCGACCAACCCGGCCTGTGCCGCCGCCAAGGCCATCGGCGGTTCGCAGGCGTTCTACGACTGGAACGGCATCAACCAGGCCAATGCCAATGGCAACCACCAGGCCGTGGTACCCGACGGCAAGCTGTGCAGCGGCAACAACCCGACCTTCCGCGGGCTGGACGTGAACCGCAGTGACTGGCAGACCACGCCGATCCAGCCCGATGCCAATGGCAGGTTCACCTTCGTGTTCAAGGCGACCGCACCGCACGCCACCCGTGACTGGCGCTTCTTCGTCACCCGCGAAGGCTGGCAGCCGGGCAGCCCGCTGCGCTGGGCCGACCTGCAGGAGTTCTGCACCCTGGGCAATACACCGCTGTCGGCCGATGGCACCTACAAGCTGCAATGTACATTGCCGCAGCGCAGCGGCCAGCATGTGATCTACAACACCTGGCAGCGCTCGGATTCGACCGAGGCGTTCTATACCTGCATGGATGTGCGCTTCCAGGGCGGCGGCGGAACGGCACCGACAACACAGTGGCAGGATGCCGGCCCGGTCACCGCGCGCGGCGAGCTGCCGGTCGGCACCACGTTGGCGCTGCGTGTGTTCAATGCCAACGGCAATGATGTCGAACGCGTGGAAGCCACGCTGGCCAGCGGCCAGACTGCCGCCGCACAGTGGCCGCTGGTGCTGGCACGCAAGGTCAATGCCAGTGCGCAGCACGCACGCGTGGGCGTGCTCAGCAACGGCGTGATCACGCCGGCGGCCTCGGCCACCGACAACCGGGTGTACCTGAAGGACGGCAACCGCTTCCAGCTCGACACCCGGGTGCCGGACGCGGGCACGCCGTCGCCGGGCGGTGATTTCGACCACGTGTACCCCGCAGGCATGGGCAGTTACGTCCCGGGCCAGACCGTGGTGAAGGGCACCGACGGCAAGCTGTACGCCTGCCGCCCATTCCCGGAAGGGGCGTGGTGCAACGTCAATGCCGAGGCATATCGCCCCGGTATGGGCAGTGCATGGCGCGATGCTTGGGTGCCCTACTGACCCGTTGTAGAAGGCGGTGCGCATCGCGCCGCCTTCTGCCTGAGCCGCAGTGCTTTGAGCAGCGTGCTGCAGATCAGGCACGACAGCCACTGAAATCAAACTTGTCCGATATTGCCGGCCTGTCTGCATGTGAAGACTTCATGGGGTTTCCCATACCTCGCAAAGGAGTCTCTGCATGCACCTGTCCCATCGGGCAGTCCTCGCACTGTCCGTCGTTGCCGGCCTGGCCCTGTCCGGCAGCGCCTTCGCCCACGGCACCATGACCAAGCCGCTCAGCCGCGTGAAGCAGTGCCACGAGGGCAATCCGGAAAACCCGACCAACCCGGCCTGCGCCGCCGCCAAGGCCATCGGTGGTTCGCAGCCGTTCTACGACTGGAGCGCGATTGCCCACGGCAATGCCAATGGCAACCATCGCGAACTGGTGCGCGATGGCGAACTGTGCAGTGCCAGCATTCCCAAGTACCGCGGGCTCGACCTGAACCGCACGGACTGGCCGACCACGCCGATCCGCGCCGACGCCCGTGGCCGTTACACCTTCGAGTTCCGCGCGCCGGCGCCGCACGCCACCCGCGAATGGAAGTTCTACGTCACCCGCGATGGCTGGCAGCCGGGCAGCCCGCTGCGTTGGGCCGACCTGCAGGAATTCTGCACGCTGGGCAACACGCCGCTGTCCGAAGGCGGTGTCTACAAGCTGGACTGCCCGCTGCCCAAGCGCAGTGGCCAGCACATCATCTACAACACCTGGCAGCGCTCGGATTCGCAGGAGGCGTTCTATACCTGCATGGACGTGCGCTTCGAAGGCGGCGATGGCGTGGTTCCGCCGCCGCAGTGGCAGGATGCCGGCGCTGTGACCGCCAACGGTGCACTGGACGTGGACAGCACCGTGACCCTGCGTGTGTTCAATGCCAACGGCAATGACCTGGAGCGCGTGGAGACCACGCTGGCGGCCGGCCAGACCGCTCCCGCACAGTGGCCGTTGGCGCTGGCCCGCAAGGTCAATGCCAGTGCGCAGCACGCCCGCGTCGGTGTGATGAAGAACGGCGTGATCACGCCGGTCGCATCGGCCACCGAAAACCGCGTGTACCTGAAGCCGGGCAATCGCTTCCAGCTGGAAACCCAGGTGCCGGGCCCGGTTGATCCGGTCGACCCGCCGGGTGGCGATTTCGACTTCGTGTACCCGGCCGGCCTCGGCAGCTACACGCCGGGCGAGACCGTGGTGAAGGGCACCGACGGCAAGCTGTACGCCTGCCGCCCGTTCCCGGAAGGCGCGTGGTGCAACATCAATGCCGATGCCTATCGCCCGGGCACCGGCTATGCCTGGCGTGATGCCTGGGTCGCGTACTGAGGCAGGCACCGGGGGCGGCAGGGTGCCGCCTCCGGTTCGCGGGGTTGCCGGCCAGCGGCCGGCACGCCCCGCCTACTTGCTGCTGACGTACTTCTCGCGGCGGATCTGCGGGTTGCCCAGGCCGGCGGCCTTCAGCAGCTCGGCGCAGGCATCGACCATGTCCGGGTTGCCGCACAGGTAGGCGATGTCGGTGGCCGGGTCCGGCGTGAAGCCGGCCAGCGCCTGCTGCACGTAGCCGTGCTGTACGTCCGGGTGCGGATCAGCCGGGAGTTCACGCGACAGGCACGGAACATAGCGGAAGTTCGCGTGCTTTTCGGCGAAGCTGTAGAAATCTTCGCTGTACAGCAGCTCGCCGGGGCTGCGCGCGCCCTGCAGCAGCACGATCTGCACGCCGCGTTCGGCCATGGCCTTCTCCAGCAGCGGCAGCATGGAGCGGTACGGGGTAACACCGGTACCGGTGGCGATCAGCAGGTAACGGGCGTTGTGGTCACCGGGATTCAGGCAGAACCGGCCATAGGGGCCGGACGCACTGATCTGGCTGCCCTGCTCCAGTGCCTCGAACAGGGCCGTGGCGGCGCCACCGGGCACGAAACTGACCGCGATGTCCACCGCCTCGCCCGGGCCCAGCGCATGGTCGTGGATGGTCGCCAGCGAGTAGCTGCGCTTGGTTTCGGTGCCGTCGGCGTAGCTGAAATGGACCTGGATGAACTGGCCGGGCTGGAAATCCAGCGGCTGCCCATCGTCACGCACGAACTGGTAATGGCCGACGGTCGGGGCCAGCATGCGGCAGCCGACCAGCTTGAGGGGGAATTGAACAGGCACGACTTTTCGGGACAGTGTGTAGCCGGGGCAAGCCCTCGGGGTCTTCTATAATAGCCCCTCCCCGCCCCTCTCCAGCGCCAGCCCATGGGCGCGAAGGCTTCGAGCTTGGCATCCCAGAACGATACGGCGCCCGCCCTGCGCGTGCGCGACCTGCGCAAGACCTATGACAACGGCACCCAGGCCCTGAAGGGCGTTTCCCTGGAAGTGGCCCCGGGCGACTTCTTCGCCCTGCTCGGCCCCAACGGGGCGGGCAAGTCGACCCTGATCGGCATCATCAGCTCCCTGGTCAACCTCAGCGAGGGCCAGGTGGAAGTGTTCGGCAGCGACCTGGTGCGGAACCGCAGCGCCACCATGCGCCTGATCGGCCTGGTGCCGCAGGAAATCAATTTCAACCTGTTCGAAAAGCCCTTCGACATCCTGGTGAACTACGCCGGTTTCTACGGCGTGCCGCGCGAGGAAGCCGAGCAGCGCGCCGAAGAAGAACTGAAGCGCGCGCACCTGTGGGAAAAGGCGCAGGTGATGAGCCGCACGCTGTCCGGCGGCATGAAGCGCCGGCTGATGATCGCCCGCGCGATGATGACCCGCCCGCGGCTGCTGATCCTGGACGAACCCACCGCCGGCGTGGACATCGAGATCCGCCGCGACATGTGGCGCGTGCTGAAGGAGATCAACGGTGCCGGCACCACGATCATCCTCACCACCCACTACCTGGAAGAGGCCGAGTACCTGTGCCGCCACCTGGCGATCATCAACCATGGCCAGATCGTCGAGCAGGGGCCGATGCGCACCCTGCTGGCCAAGCTGGACGTGGAAGGCTTCCTGCTGGACATCGACGGTGACCTGCCGGCGCAGCTGCCGGTGATCGAGGGCGCGACGCTGACC
Organism: Stenotrophomonas sp. T8; assembly: GCF_051853085.1. NCBI lineage: Bacteria > Pseudomonadati > Pseudomonadota > Gammaproteobacteria > Lysobacterales > Lysobacteraceae > Stenotrophomonas > Stenotrophomonas sp. T8. Next base: position 3,922,516 of record NZ_CP195329.1, read on the forward strand.
GCGCCGGATCCGCACACGCTGGACATCGACATGCCACGCGCGATGGACCTCAACCGCGTGTTCGCCACGCTGAACGAGGCGGGTATCCGCGTGCGTTCGATGCGTACCAAGAGCAACCGCCTGGAGGAGCTGTTCGTGCGCCTCACCGGCAACATGGAGAAGCCTGCATGAGCACCACCGAGCTGACCGACGGCCAGCGCAACCGCATCGCGCTGATGACCATCGTGCGCCGCGAAGTCGCCCGCATCATGCGCATCTGGGGCCAGACCCTGGTGCCGCCGGCGATCACCATGACCCTGTACTTCCTGATCTTCGGCAACCTGATCGGGTCGCGCGTGGGTGACATGGGCGGCTACACCTACATGCAGTTCATCGTGCCGGGCCTGGTGATGATGAGCGTGATCCAGAACAGCTACGGCAACATCAGTTCCTCGTTCTTCGGTGCCAAGTTCGGCCGCCACGTCGAAGAACTGCTGGTCAGCCCGATGCCGAACTGGGTGATCCTGTGGGGCTACGTGGCCGGTGCCGTGCTGCGCGGCCTGATGGTCGGCGTGATCGTGCTGATCATCGCGATGTTCTTCACCCCGGTGCGAATCCCGCATCCGATCGTGATGCTGACCACGGTGATCCTCGGCGCGACGATCTTCTCGCTGGCCGGATTCATCAATGCAGTGTATGCGAAGAAGTTCGATGACGTGGCGATCGTGCCGACCTTCATCCTGACCCCGCTGACCTACCTGGGTGGCGTGTTCTATTCGGTGAAGCTGCTGCCGGGCTGGGCCGAAGCGGCCACGCACGCGAACCCGATCTTCTACATGGTCAACGCGTTCCGCTATGGCCTGCTGGGTAGCAGCGATGTGCCGCTGCCGGTGGCCTACGGCCTGATGATCGGTTTCGTGGTGGTGCTGACGGCGCTGGCCCTGTGGCTGCTGCGCCGTGGTGTGGGCATGCGCAGCTGAGACCTGCGTGGTAGTGCCGGCCGCTGGCCGGCAACACCAGATCCACGCCATGCGTGGATGCAGCAGTCTGTAGAGCCGAGCCTATGCTCGGCTCTTTTTTGCCTGCAATCTCCGGCACAATCGCAGTTCTGATTCCCCCCCAGAAAACGGTGAACGTGCAATGCGCATCCTGATCCTCGGCGCCGGCGGTACCGGCGGTTACTTCGGTGGCCGCCTGGCCCAGGCCGGCGTGGACGTGACCTTCCTCGTGCGCCCCGCGCGCGCCGCGCAGCTGGACCATGATGGCCTGGTCATCCGCAGCCCACTGGGTGATGCGCGTTTCCCGGTTCAGCACGTCACTGCTGATGCACTGCCCGCACTGGCCGCGCAGAAGCCCTTCGATCTGGTCATCCTCAGCTGCAAGGCCTACGACCTGGACAGTTCGATCGATGCCATCGCCCCGGCAGTCGGAGCGAACACCACCGTGCTGCCGATCCTCAACGGTCTGCACCACTACAACGCACTGGATATGCGCTTTGGCCGCGACGCGGTGCTCGGCGGCCTGTGCTTCATCAGCGCCACCAAGGCGCCCGATGGCGCGGTGCTGCATCTGGGCAAGCCGGCCAAGCTCACCTTCGGCGAGCGCGACGGCGGCGCGATCTCCGCGCGCGTGCGCGCCTTGGCTGCGGTCTGCGCGAAGGCCAACCTTGATCACCTTGCCAGCGAACGTATCGGCCAGGAACAGTGGATCAAGTACACCTTCCTGACCGCGCTGGCCGCAGCCACCTGCCTGCTGCGTGCGGATATCGGCACCATCGTCGCCACCGATGATGGCGAGGCGATCGTACGTGGCCTTTACGACGAGTGCCTGGCCGTCGCCGAAGCCGCCGGTGAACCGGTTCCGGAGGCAGCGCAGGACACTGCGCGCGGCACGCTGACCCAGGCCGGCTCGGCGTTGAAGGCCTCGATGCTGCGTGATCTGGAGGCCGGCCAGCAGGTGGAGGCCGAACAGATTGTTGGCGACATGCTGGTGCGTGCGCGCAGGGCTGATCAGGAAGCCCTGCTGCTGCAGGTTGCCTACAGCAGTCTGCAGGCCTACCAGGCACTGCGGGTCGCGTGAGTCCCGCCTTGCAGGCCAGCCTATTGCCCGCGCGGGTACTGATTCTCGGGCTGGGCTGGAGCGGACGCGTGCTGGCCGCGCAGCTGCAGGCGCACGGCATAGGCGTGGCCGGCACAGTGCGCGATCCCTCGTTCGCGCCGGACGATGGCCTGCCACGGCATCAGCTGCACGCCGACACGTCACCGTCGCCTGCCCTGCTCGATGTGATCGCGCAGGCCGATGCCGTGCTGTGCAGCGTGCCGCCCGACGCGGAGGGCGACCCGGCACTGCGCCTGCTGCTGCCCGCGCTGCAGGCCAGCCCGGCATTGCGCTGGGTCGGCTATCTGTCGTCGACCTCGGTGTATGCCGACCGCGCCGGCGGTTGGATCGACGAGCGCAGCGCGGCCGACGCCACTGAAGCGGCTGGCGTGCAGCGCCTGCTCGCGGAAGCCCAGTGGCGCGCACTGGCCGGACAACGCGGCATCGCCTCGGCGGTATTCCGCCTGCCCGGCCTGTACGGGCCGGGTCGCAATGCGCTGGTGCAGTTGGCGCAGGGGCGTGCGCGCCACGTGGTTCGCCCGGGCCAGGTGTTCAACCGACTGCACGTGGATGACCTGGCAACCGTCATCATCGCCGCAATGCGGCGCCCGGCCCGGCAGGGTCTCTACCTGCCCAGCGACGACGAACCGGCGCCGCCGCAGGATGTGCTGGCCTTCGCCGCGAAGCTGGGCGGGTTTGCGCTGCCGCCCGCCGTGGCCTGGGATGACCCGGTACTGAGCCCGACGCTGCGGCGCTTCTACGAGAGCAACAAGCGCATCGACAGCCGTGGCACGCGTGAAGCGCTGGGGTGGCAGCCGCGCTTCCCGAGTTACCGTGAAGGCCTGACGGACCTTGCCGCTTCGCTCGCCGGGCATGGCCCGGCGCTACCGGACAGCGCTTTGTAGAGCCGAGCCCATGCTCGGCTGCTCTTTGCGTCTTTCGCGCTGCGCGCGATAAGCCGAGCATGGGCTCGGCTCTACGGATCAACCCGCGTCGGGCAGGCGGAAGAACGCGCGGGCGGCCGCCGTGGCATTGGCCGCGGTCACCGCAACGTCCTCGCCACGGTCACGTGCCAGCTCTTCCACGATGTGCGACAGGAACATCGGCTCGTTGCGCCGGTCCTTCGGCATCGGCTTCAGCGTGCGCGGCAGCAGGTACGGCGCGTCGGTCTCGATCATCAGGCGGTTGGCCGGGATGTTCTTCACCAGTTCGCGCAGGTGCGCGCCACGGCGCTCGTCGCACAGCCAGCCGGTGATGCCGATGTACCAATCCTGGTCCAGGTAATCGAACAGCTCACCGCGTTCGCCGGTGAAGCAATGCACCACCGCCGGACCGATGCGACCTTCGAAGTTCTTCATCTGTGCCATGAAGTCGGCATGCGCATCACGCTGGTGCAGGAACAGTGGCTTGCCGTTGTCTGCCGCCAGCTGCAGCTGGCGCTCGAACGCGCGGTGCTGGGCCGGGCGCGGCGAGAAGTCACGGAAGTAGTCCAGCCCGCACTCCCCCACCGCCACCACTTCCGGATGCGCGTGCAGCGCGCGCATCTCGGCATCGCATTCCTCGGTGTATTCCACCGCGTGGTGCGGGTGCACGCCGGCGGTGGCGTACAGGAAGCCGGGGTGCTGCTGGGCCAGCTGCAACGCCAGCGGCGAGTGCTCGCGGCTGGCGCCGGTGATGACCATCTGCACCACGCCGGCCTGGCGCGCGCGGTCCAGCACGGCATCGCGGTCGCGGTCGAAGGAGTCGTGGGTCAGGTTGGCGCCGATATCGATCAGGTGCATGGTCATCGCGGGGGAAAAGTGCCCGCGCATTGTACCTGCGCCCGCCGTGCCCCCTTATCCTTTGCACATGAACGCCCCGCTCTTCCCGATTTCCCCGCTGCTGCCGCAGATCCAGCAACATCTGGCCGCGCATCAGCGACTGGTGCTGGAGGCCCCGCCCGGTGCCGGCAAGACCACCCAGGTGCCACTGGCACTGCTCGACGCACCGTGGCTGCAGGGCCGCAAGATCATCCTGCTGGAACCACGGCGGGTCGCAGCCCGCAGCGCCGCGCTGTTCATGGCGCGGCAGCTGGGCGAGGAGGTCGGTGGCACGGTCGGCTACCGCATCCGCTTCGAAAACAAGGTTTCGGCGCGCACGCGCATCGAGGTCGTCACCGAAGGCATCCTGACCCGCGTGCTGCAGGACGACCCGATGCTGGAAGAGGTCGGTGCGATCCTGTTCGACGAATTCCACGAGCGCCATCTCAGCGGCGACCTCGGCCTGGCGCTGGCGCTGGATGTGCAGGCGCAGCTGCGCGATGACCTGCGCCTGGTGGTGATGTCGGCCACGCTGGACGGCGAGCGGCTGGCACGTTTTCTCGATGCGCCGCGGCTGAGCAGCGAGGGCCGCAGCTACCCGGTGGCGATCAGCCATTTCCCGGCGCGCCGCGATGAGGCGCTGGAACTGCAGGTGCGCCGCGCGGTGCAGCAGGCCCTGGCCCAGCACCCCGGTGACCTGCTGGTGTTCCTGCCCGGCCAGCGCGAGATCGCGCGGGTGCAGGCGGGCCTGCAGGAATCGCTCAATGGCGATGTCGAGGTCCTGGCGCTGCACGGTGAACTGCCGGTGGAACAACAGGCGCGCGTACTTCAGGTGGCCAGCGATGGCCGCCGGCGCGTGGTGCTGGCGACCAACGTCGCCGAGTCGTCGGTGACGTTGCCCGGCGTGCGCGTGGTGATCGACAGCGGCCAGGCACGCGAACCGCGCTACGACCCCAACAGTGGTTTCACCCGGCTGGACGTGGTGGCCATCGCGCAGGCATCGGCCGACCAGCGCGCGGGCCGCGCCGGCCGCGTCGCCGAGGGCGTGGCCTGGCGGCTGTGGCCACAGTCGCAGCGGCTGGAACCGCAGCGCCGCGCCGAGATCTACCAGGTGGAACTGGCCGGACTGGCACTGGAGCTGGCGGCCTGGGGCAGCAGCGATCTGCGCTTCCTCGATCCGCCACCGGCCGGCCCGATGGGTGCCGCGCGCGAACTGCTGCAGCGGCTCGGCGCCCTGTCCAGCAGTGGCGCGATCACCGAACTGGGCCGGCGTGTGCTGGCGCTGGGCACGCATCCACGGATGGCGGCGATGCTGCTGGCAGCGCCCGATGCCCGCGCCCAGGCGCTGGCTGCCGACCTGGCCGCGCTGCTGGAGGCGCGCGACCCGTTGCGCCAGGGCGGCGACGCGCTGGCGGCCCGCTGGCGCGCACTGGCCGCGTTCCGCAATGGCCGCACACCGGGCGATGCCAACCGCAGCGGGCTGGCCGCGATCGATGCCGCCGCCAAGCAGTGGCGTAGCCGCCTGCGCTGCGAAGCCACGCCGCCGGCCAGCATCGAGGCCCATGAGCTGGGCGACCTGCTCGCTCATGCCTTCCCTGACCGGATTGGCTTCCAGCATCCCAGCGATCCTCTGCGCTACCTGCTGGCCAATGGCCGCAGCGCGCGCCTGCACGAGCTGAGCGACCTGCGCGGTGAGCCGTGGCTGGTGGCCAGCGAACTGCGCTTCGAGGCGCGCGATGCACTGCTGCTGCGCGCCGCACCGGTGGACGAGGATCGGCTGCGCAAGGCGTGGCCGGAGCGCTTCGTCACTGAAGACGTGGTGCGCTGGGACAGCGAACGACGCGCCCTGGTGGCGCTGCGCGAGACCCGTTTCGACCGCATCGTGCTGGACAGCCGCTCGGCCGGCCGGGTCGATCCGCAGCACGCCGCGCAGGCACTGACCGACGCGGTGGCTGAACTCGGTCTGCAGGCGCTGCCGTGGACCGAGGGCCTGCGCCAGTGGCAGGCGCGCGTCGAGTCACTGCGGCGCTGGATGCCGGAGCTGGACCTGCCCGACTGCAGCGACGCGGCCCTGCTGGCCAATCTCACGCAGTGGCTGCAACCCGCGTTCGCCGGCAAGAGCCGCTTGGACGCGCTGGATGAGGCCAGTTTCGGCGAGGCACTGAAGTCGCCGCTGGAATGGTCACAACGGCAGCTGGTCGAGCGCAATGCGCCGACCCGCATCACCGTGCCGTCCGGGCTGGAGCGGCCGATCACCTACGCGTTGGACAGCGAGAGTGGTGATCCGCTGCCGCCAGTGCTGGCGGTGAAACTGCAGGAACTGTTCGGCCTGGCCGACACGCCGCGCATCGCCGATGGCCGCGTGCCGCTGACCCTGCACCTGCTCTCCCCCGGCGGCCGCCCGCTGCAGGTCACCCAGGACCTGCGCAACTTCTGGGAAAACACCTACGCCGAAGTGAAAAAGGAAATGAAGGGCCGTTACCCGCGCCATCCGTGGCCGGACGATCCGTGGACCGCGACAGCCACGCACCGCGCCAAGCCGCGTGGAACCTGACGGGTAGTGCCGGCCGCTGGCCGGCAATGCATTCCACAGGGTGCCCGGGACTGCCGGCCAGCGGCCGGCTACCGGTTTGGGACCCTGCCTGATCCTGAATGGCTGCGGTAGAGTCACACCACGTGCGTCCCCGACTGACATACCGTTTACGGGCAACGCGCGACACTGGACTTCGACCCGAGGCAAAGGACCCCCGCATGAGCAAGCTGACCGTAATCACCGACCGCGCTCTGGAGCGCGCCCTGGAGCTGGCCCACACCGCTGGCGATGGCCTGAAGAGCGCCGGTGGCAGCCTGCGCAACGCGGATTGGATCAAGACCGGCGCCGCCCTCGGCGCAGTGAAGACCGGCGGCAAGGTCGCCACCAAGTTCGTGCGCCGCAATCCGGCCGTGGCCGTGGCCGCTGCTGCGGTGGGTGTCGGCCTGCTCGGCTATGCGCTGTACCGCAAGCAGCAGAAGAAGAAGGCTGCCAATGGCCATGTGGTGAATGGGCAGGCGCAGCGCATCAGCGCGCGTGACCGCCGCAACGACACCGTCGTGGACGAGCACAGCGATATCGGCAGCGACGCCTGAGCCTGCCGGGGTCGGATCCTTCCACAGGAAGGGCTCTGACCCCAAGGCACTCCATGAGGGCCGGATGCCGAGAGGCCTCCGGCCCTTTCTGTTTCAACCGATCTGCCGCCACTGTCCGGGCTGCAGGTCCTCCAGCCGGTACGGTCCCATCGACACCCGCACCAGCCGCAACGTCGGCAGGTTCACTGCCGCTGTCATCCGCCGCACCTGGCGGTTGCGGCCTTCGCGGATCGTGATCGCCAACCAGCTGTCCGGCACGGTCTTGCGGAAGCGTACCGGCGGATCGCGCGTCCACAGCAATGGTGCTGGATCGAGGCGCTCGATCTTCGCCGGCAGGGTCGGCCCATCGTTGAGTACCACGCCGTCGCGCAGCTGTTGCAGCTGCTCGTCACTGGGCGTGCCTTCCACCTGCACCCAGTAGGTCTTGTCGGCCTTGTGCCTGGGGTCGGTGAGCTTGTGCGCCAGCGTGCCGTTGTCGGTCAGCAGCAGCAGGCCCTCGCTGTCATGGTCCAGGCGGCCGGCGGCATACACGCGCGGCGGCAGGCCGAACCCGGCCAGGGTCGGCCGCGGCGGCACGCTGCGGTCGGTGAACTGGCAGAGCACGTTGAAGGGCTTGTTGAAGGCGATCAGCATTGCAGGCACGGCGGGCGGCGGGTGGGGCATTGTCCCACGCCTCGCGCCCAGGCAACTGTAGAACCGGAGGCAGCGGCAGGAGCCGCTGCCAACGTCGCGTGCGACGGTCCGAAGGGTGCCGGTCAGGACGGCCGGCATTGCCCGCGCTCGGCTGCTGTTGTACTCCGTCGCGCTGCGCGCAATGAGCCGAGCATCGGCTCGGCTCTACGGGGCACTCCGCGCTGGCAACAGGGCGTGCCGGCTTACGGCTTGATGAAACGCAGGGTCATGCGGTCGCTTTCGCCGATCGCCTGGTACTTCGCATCATCGGCCTTGTCGTGCTGGTTGGTCGGCGGCAGCGTCCACACGCCGTTGGGGTGGTCCTTGGTGTCGCGCGGGTTGGCGTTGACCTCACTGCGCGCATCCAGCTTGAAACCGGCGGCCTCGGCCATCGCGATCACCTGCTGCTGGCCGACATAGCCGGTGTCATCGTCGTCGGCCACGTCGGTCTTGGCGCGATGCTCGACCACGCCCAGCACGCCACCCGGCTTGAGCACGTTGAAGAAGCCCTGGAACATGCCCTGCGCCTGGCCGGCCTTGCGCCAGTTGTGCACGTTGCGGAAGGTCAGCACCACGTCGGCTGAATTGGCCGGGCCGAACACCGGCTTGGCCGGATCGTAGGCGACCACGGCGGTCTTGCCGAACTGCGCGGGTGCACCGGCGTACTTCTTTTCCAGGCTGTCGCGGCTGCGCTGCTGGTAGTCACGGCCACGGCCTTCGGGCACCGCCATCGGATCGACCACCGCAGCGACGTAGTGGCCCTTGTCATGCAGCAGCGGCGCCAGGATTTCCGAATACCATCCGTTGCCGGGGGTGATCTCGATGACGGTCTTTTCCGGCGCTACCTTGAAGAACGACAGCGTCTGCGCCGGATGGCGGAAGCCATCGCGCTTGACGTTGTTGGCATCGCGGGTGGGCGCCTTCACCGCCGCGTCGATGGCCGGCAAGACCTCGATCTTCGCCGGTGCCACCGTGGCCGGTGCGGCGAACGCGGGAACAGCAGCAAGCAGGGCCGAAGCAAGCAGCAGTCGGCAACCACGCAGGGACGAAGCAGGCATCATCGGGACGACTCCAGCGGAAGATGCGGCGAGACTAGCAGTCGCAGCGTCCCAGGTGTTCACAAAACGTTAGCGGCGTGCGCGTCGCGGAACACTGTTTTGTGGTCGTCGCCGCAGCACGGTCACACATCGCGTTCTATTCTGGAACACTTCCCCCAAGGAGTCCGTGCCCATGACGGCAACCCGCGAACTGGGCCGTTCCGGCCTGCATGTACGTCCGCTCGCCTTCGGTGGCAACGTGTTCGGCTGGAGCGCCGATGAGAAGGCCAGCTTCGCCCTGCTTGATGCCTTCGTCGATGCCGGCTTCAACCTGGTCGACACCGCCGACGTTTACTCGGCCTGGGTGCCGGGCAATTCGGGCGGGGAATCGGAAACGCTGATCGGCAAGTGGTTCGCCCGCAGCGGCAAGCGCGACAAGGTGGTGCTGGCGACCAAGGTGGCCAAGTGGGCCGAACGCCCCGGCCTGACCCCGGACAACATCAATGCGGCGGTCGAGGATTCGCTGCGCCGGCTGCAGACCGACGTGATCGATCTGTACCAGGCCCACGAGGATGACGAGTCGACGCCGCTGGAAGCCACGCTGGCCGCGTTCGGCCGCCTGATCGAGGCCGGCAAGGTGCGTGCGATCGGTGCTTCCAACTACAGCGCCACGCGCCTGGCCGATGCGCTGAAGGTGTCCACCGACTACAAGTTGCCGCGTTACGAAACCCTGCAACCGGAGTACAACCTGTATGACCGCGCCGGCTACGAAAAGGAACTGGAACCGCTGGTGCAGCGCGAGCAGATCGGCGTGATCGGCTACTACGCGCTGGCCAGTGGCTTCCTCAGTGGCAAGTACCGCACGCCGGCCGATGCAGCCAAGAGCCCGGCACGTGGCGAGACGGTGGTGAAGCGCTATCTGAACCCGCGCGGCCTGCGCATCCTGCAGGCGCTGGATGACGTAGCCAGCAAGCACAGCGCCAGCGCTGCGCAGATCGCACTGGCCTGGCAGATCGCGCGGCCGTCGATCACCGCGCCGATCGTCAGCGCTACCAGCGTCGAACAGCTGCACGACCTGCTGGCCGCAGCCAACGTATCGCTGAGCGTGCAGGATGTCGCGCAGCTGGATGCCGCCAGCGCCGAATCATGAGACCCGGTTGTGCCGGCCGCTGGCCGGCATGACACGTACATCGAAGAAAATAATTCAACAAAATGGTTGCACGCGACTAAATCGTGGTTTATCGTGCGCACCTCGCTTCAACACCCACTGGAAACTTCCCTTGAACGCGCATTCCGTCGCCATCGCCAAACTGCTGCCATGCCTGCGCATGGACCGGCCGGCGCGCGCGTTCGGCAAGGAAGACCAGCTGACAACGGCCTGATACCCGCCCTGCGGAGATCGGCCACCCCGATCTCCGAGGCCTGACGACGCCCTCGGAACGCAAGTCCCGGGGGCGTTTTCGTTTGCGTCGGCACAAGGACCCGCGATGCCAGAACTGCACCCCGCGCGGCAACCCGCCGCTCACTGATCCAGGTTTTTCTGCCGCGCCGGAGGATTTTCTCCGCGTGCACGGCAACGCCTGGACATTATCTGCATTGCAGCCAAACATTATCGCTCGCCGATAATGTCGGTGGCCTGCACCCTCGATTCTCCAACGGTCCCGTTTCCACCACGGGCTGGTGCGCGCGGCGTTGCCGTGGCGTATGCCGGAGGTCGCGGACAAGCCATCGCCTGGATCGCCTGCTGGAGGCAGGCGCCGGTTCGCCGGTACGCGGTTCGATTCCGCGCGGTTCACCACTGGATAGCTCAGTCGGGTAGAGCAACGGATCCTGATTCCGTCTGTCGTGGGTTCGACTCCCACTCCAACCACATGACCTGTCACGTCATGAATTGAAGCAACACCCGGGGCGCAAGCCCCAGCGGCCATCGTCGCCGTCCACGGTCACTGCCTTCGGGCGGGGGCGTGGAAGGCAGCGGACCGCACGCCGGGCCTCGGCCCGCCGTCAATGCCAGCCACGTTCCGCCCCGGTGCTGCCTGCCGGGAACGACGATGGCAGCACTGCCGGTGCACCGAAGGCTCCGCGCGCGGACCGTCCGCCGATGGCCGCCCTCTTCCGCTGCCTGCACGTGGTGTGCAGGCGGCCTCGCCACGACCTGATCGACCCGGGTCATGGTGATTCATCCGCAACGGGTCGAACCACCAGAGCCATACAAGGAGAGACTCCCATGTTCTGGACCATCAAGGTCGTGATCGGCGACGGCGAGCGCGGCCTGGTGTATCGCAACCGTCGTTTCCAGCAGATCCTGCTGCCGGGCGTGCACCGCCTGTCGCCGTTCGGCGGCCGCCCGCAGGTGGACATCCACACCGCATCGAAGGGCGCGGCCTACACCGGCAGCGACCAGGACAGCCTGATCGAAGCACTGGGCGCGCAGTTGGAGACGCACTTCGTGCTGGCCAACGTCGGCGCCAGCGAAGTTGGCCTGTTGCTGCGCAATGGCCGCATCGATGAAGTGCTGCCGCCGGGCAGCCGTCGCCTGTACTGGCGCGGTTCGGTCGACACCCAGGTGCGCGTGATGGCGCTGGGTGACGAGCCGCGCATTCCGGCGGACGTGCAGCAGCGCCTGGGCCAGCTGGGCGTGCTGCCGCGTGTGGCGGTGATCAGCAGCGTGCCGAGCGAGTCGGTGGGCCTGCTGTTCATCGATGGCACGCTGCGGCAGACGCTGGACGCCGGCCTGCACGCGTTCTGGAACTTCAACGGCAACGTGTCGGTGGAGCGTGTGGAACTGCGTGCACGGTCACTGGACGTATCCGGCCAGGAGCTGCTCAGCCGCGACAAGGTGACCCTGCGGGTGAACCTGGCCGCGACCGTGCAGGTGGTCGACCCGGTGCGGGCACACCGCACGCTCAGCAATGCCGATGAGTTTGTCTACCGGCAGCTGCAGTTCGGCCTGCGCCAGGCGATTGCCGCGCGCAGCCTGGACGAGCTGCTGGGCGACAAGGCAGCACTGGACGGTGAGATCGCCGCCCATGTGCAGGCGGCGATCGAGGGCCACGGTGTACGTCTGCTTGGCGTGGGCATCAAGGACGTGATCCTGCCGGGCGAGATGAAGGAGATCCTCAACGGCGTGGTGCTGGCCGAGAAGCAGGCCCAGGCCAGCGTGATCCGCCGCCGCGAGGAGGCCAATGCCACCCGTTCGCAGCTCAACACCGCAAAGCTGATCGAGGACAACCCGGTGCTGATGCGCTTGAAGGAGCTGGAGGCGCTGGAGAAGGTCACCGAGAAGATCGACACGCTCACCGTGTTCGGCGGCCTGGACGGCGTGCTGAAGCAGCTGGTGACGATCAGGTAGGGGGTCGCGGTGGCGCAGGGACGCGCCGCCGGCCCATCAAGGACATACACGAAGACATGGACACTCAACACAATTATCAATGGCTGCATGCCGAGGGCAGCACGCCGATCAAGGGCTGGGTCAACGGCGTGCCACTGGAGGCGCAGGCGCATGAGCAGCTGCGCAACATCGCCGCGATCCCGTTCGTCGGGCCGTGGGTGGCGGTGATGCCGGACGTGCACCTGGGCAAGGGCGCGACCGTCGGCTCGGTGATCCCGACCCGCGGTGCAATCATCCCGGCGGCGGTCGGCGTCGACATCGGCTGCGGCATGGCGGCCGTGCGCACCACGCTGCGCGCCAACGACCTGCCCGATGACCTGCGGCAGCTGCGCAACAGCATCGAGCGCAGCATCCCGGTCGGCAACGGGCGCGGCGGCGAGCATCAGCGCATGCCCGACAGCATCCATACCCGGCTGGTGCAGTCCGGGCTGGCCGCCGGCCTGGAGAAGATCAAGGACAGGCACCGCAGGATCCGTACCGACAAGCTCGACCGCCAGCTCGGGACGCTGGGTGGTGGCAACCACTTCATCGAACTGTGCCTGGACGAGACCGACACGGTGTGGGTGATGCTGCACAGCGGGTCGCGCGGCACCGGCAACCTGATCGGTACCTACTTCATCGAGAAGGCGCGCGAGGAACTGGCCCGGCGCGTGCTCGGCTTCCACCTGCCGGACAAGGACCTGGCGTTCTTCATGGAAGGCGAGCCGCTGTTCGATGACTACGTCGAAGCCGTGTCGTGGGCGCAGGACTACGCCCGGCAGAACCGCGAGGCGATGATGTCGCGCGTGCTGGCCGAGATGCGCCACCGGCTGCCGAAGTTCCAGCTGGCGGCGATGGCAGTGAACTGCCACCACAACTACGTGCAGAAGGAAACGCACCACGGGCAGGAGCTGCTGGTGACGCGCAAGGGGGCCGTCAGTGCCCGCGAGGGTGAGCTGGGCATCATTCCCGGCAGCATGGGCACGCGCAGCTACATCGTGCGTGGCAAGGGCAACGCGGACAGTTTCCACAGCTGCAGCCACGGTGCCGGCCGGGTGATGAGCCGTGGCGCCGCGCGCCAGCAGATCACGCTGGCCCAGCACCGCGAGGCCACCGCGCACGTGGAATGCCGCAAGGACAGCGGCGTGCTGGACGAGTCACCGGCCGCGTACAAGTCGATCGACGATGTGATGGCCGCGCAGCTGGACCTGGTCGACGTGGTGCACACCCTGCGCCAGGTGTTGTGCGTGAAGGGGTAAATGGGGCGGTGCCGGCCAAGGCCGGCACCCACCGCACCCAATTGCAGTAGATCCACGCCATGCGTGGATGGAACGGCGCCGACCAGGGTCGGCCTCTACCTGTGCAACGTTCAGCGCGCGCTGCTGTCTTCGGCCACCAGCGCGTGGTGCACGCCGATGCCCGCGCGCACGCCTTCGGCCATGGCCAGGGTGATGTTGCCGACCGTGGTCGCATCGCCTGCGGCGTACACGTTAGGCACCGAGGTCTGCTTCATCATGTCGACCTCGATCAGCTCGCCCAGCGGGCTCTCGGCCAATGTGCAGCCCAGCTGCTGCACCAGCGGCGTGGCCATCACCTGGGTGGCCGGCACGAACAGCGCACGCTGGGCGATGCGGCGGCCATCGGCCAGCTCCACTTCCAGCCAGGTCGGCTGGTCGCCCTGCACGCCCAGCACCGGCGACGTCTCGATCCGCACGCCGCGCTGCTGCATGGCAGCCCGTTCCTCATCGGTGATCGGCAGGCCCTGGCTGAAGAAGGTGACATTGCCCCAGTCGGCAAACAGCGGCGCCTTGCTGGCGGACATCGGATGGCCACCAAGCAGGCCGATGGCGCCGCCACCCACTTCGTAACCGTGGCAGTAGGGGCAGTGCAGCACGGTGCTGCCCCAGCGCTCGGCCAGACCCGGCAGCGCCGGCAGCTGGTCGGCGATGCCGCTGGCCAGCAGCAGCTTGCGCGCGGCCAGCACCTGGCCATCGGCGGTACGTACTTCCACGGCCTCTGCGCTGGCGTTGGCCTGCACGGCCTCGGCATGCACCCAGCGCACGCTGGGGTAGTCCAGCAGCTGCTGGCGCGCGGCCTTCAGCAGCTCGGCACCGCTGATGCCATCCAGCCCCAGCACCCCGTGCGAATGGCTGGCGAAACGATTGCGCGGCAAACCGGCGTCGATGACGGTGACCGCGCGGCGGGCACGGGCCAGGATCAGGCCCGCAGCAATGCCGGCATAGCTGCCGCCGACGATGAGCACATCAGGATTCATGGTGACCTTCCAGGGAACGGTGATGGGCGAGATGGCGGGCGAAGTCGGCGCCGAGCTTGTCCAGCGTGGTCGCCCGCAGGCGCTGTTCGAGCAGGCGCTGTGCTTCGCGTGCACCCTCCAGCAAAGCGCTGTTGACCAGCTGCTGGATCGGGCAGCCACCGCCGGAATCACGGGTACCGACCTGCACCAGCGACGGTGCGCCCACCGCCAGGTAGACGTCATGCAGGGTGATGGCTGCGGCATCGCGGGCCAACTGGCTGCCACCGCCATGACCACGGGCGCTGTGAACCAGGCCCGCCCTGTGCAGCTGCGCCAGCAGGCGGCGGATCACCACCGGATGGGTCGGCAGGCAGGACGCCAGCTGCTCGGAGGTGCGCGGGCCGTCCTGGCCGACCAGGTGCGCCATCACGTGCAGGGCGTCAGAGAGCAGGTTCGCGGATTTCATGTAACTACATTAGTTACATTTATATCCCCTGTCCAGGGTCCGTATTCGTTCCATATGGACACATTTGTCCTATGAAACACTTTCTTCACATCACTAAACGAAACGCTAATGTGATGTTGGTCGCACTTCAGCGGGAGCTTGGCGGGTCGATACCGCATTGCCCCTTCCCGAGAGTGCTTCCCGATGAATGCGTCTGTCCGTGCTCCGCGCCTGCAGTCCAAGCTGCTCGGCGCGGTTTCTGTTGGCTTGGCCGTGGTCCTGCTGTGCGCGCTGGCTGGCCTGGCCTCCGCCTGGTTCAAGTTGTCCACCGAGGTTCCACCCGAAGTCGCGCACAGCCGCGACGCCGAACGCCTGCAGCGTGAGTTCCGCGGCCAGGTGCAGGAATGGAAGAACGTGCTGCTGCGTGGTCACGACGACGCGTTGCGTCAGCGCCATCTGGACGCCTTCGACAACGAAGGCCGCCTGGTCGAACGGCTGGCCAAGGGCCTGGTGACCAGCCCGGACGCGCGCACGCGTGAACTGGCGCAGGCGTTCATCGGCCTGCACGCGCAGCTGCAGCAGGACTATCACGCGGCGCTGCAGGCATTTGCCGCGGCAGGCTACGATCCCGCCGCCGGCGACACCCTCGTGCGCGGCAAGGATCGCGCGGTGGCGACCGCACTGGATGCATTGAGCACGCATGCCACGCAGGTGGCCGAAGCGGCGCTGGCGGCACGTTCGCAGCAGGCGCGGCAGACCCTGCTGCTGTGCGCGTCACTGACGGTGCTGGCCGCCGTGCTGTTGCTGATCGGCCTGTCCTGGTGGCTGCGGCGCGCCGTGGTGCAGCCGGTACTGGCGGTGGAAGCCGCTGCACGCGCAGTGGCTGCCGGCGACCTGCAGCATGTGGTACAGGTGCGCAGCCGCGACGAGATCGGACGCCTCGCCCAGGCGATGCAGGCGTTGCAGTCCACGCTGCGCGGCGTGCTGGATGCGCAGGCCGCGATGGCCCAGGCGCACGAGGCCGGCACCATCAGCCATCGCATGGACGCCGCTGCCTTCCCCGGCGCGTTCGGCACCATGGTGGCCGACTGCAACACGCTGGTCGACGCGCACATCCGGGTGAAGATGCGCGCGATCTCGATCATGGGCCGCTACGCCGTCGGCGACCTCAGCCAGGACATGGAACGCCTGCCCGGCGAGAAGGCAGTGATCACCGAAGCGCTGGATGCGGTCAAGCACAACCTCGGGGCGATCAACGGCGAAATCCGCCGCTTGGCCGAAGCGGCGGCCGCCGGTGACTTCAGCCAGCGCGGCGACAGCGCGCGCTTCGAGCATGACTTCCGCGCGATGGTCGATGGCCTGAACCGCCTGATGCAGACCACAGAACTGAACCTCGGCGAAGTCTCGACGATGCTGCGCGCGATCGCCGATGGCCGCCTCGGTGCACGCATGCACGGTGATTTCCAGGGTGTGTTCGCGCGTATCGCCGGCGATGCCAATACCACCGCCACGCAGCTGGCGACCATCGTCACCGACATCAAGCACGCCTCCGGCAACATCCACACCGCCGCCGCGGAGATCGCCGCCGGCAACAATGACCTGTCGCGCCGTACCGAGCAGCAGGCCGCCAATCTGGAAGAGACCGCGGCATCCATGGAAGAGCTGACCTCCACCGTGCGCCAGAACGCCGAACACGCGCGCCAGGCCAACCAGCTGGCGATCGGTGCACAGGGTGTCGCCTCACACGGTGGCAGCGTGGTCGGCCAGGTGGTGGCGACCATGGGTGCGATCGAAACGTCGTCGCGGCAGATCGCCGACATCATCAGCGTGATCGATGGCATCGCGTTCCAGACCAACATCCTGGCGCTGAACGCGGCGGTGGAAGCGGCACGCGCCGGTGAGCAGGGCCGCGGATTCGCGGTGGTCGCCAGCGAAGTGCGCACGCTGGCGCAGCGCTCTGCGGCGGCGGCAAAGGAGATCAAGTCGCTGATCGAGGCGTCGGTGGAACAGGTCGGTGAGGGTGCGCAGCGCGTGCGCGAGGCCGGCGACACCATGGCCGAGATCGTCGCCTCGGTGCAGCGCGTGACCGACATCATGGCCGAGATCTCTGCGGCGTCGCAGGAGCAGAGCGCAGGCATCGAACAGGTCAGCCAGACGGTGATCCAGATGGACGGCACCACCCAGCAGAACGCCGCGCTGGTGGAGGAAGCCAGCGCCGCGGCGCGCAGCCTGGAACAGCAGGCGAACCGGTTGATCGATGCGGTCGATGTGTTCGACCTGTCGGCCACGGCGACAGCGAAGGACGCGTTGGCGCGCGCGGCCTGAGGGATCCGGTTGCCGGCCAGCGGCCGGCACCACCGTGGAGCGCGGACTGGGGTAGTGCCGGCCGCTGGCCGGCAGCGTCCAACGCTACATGGGTGGCGGCATGAACAGTGCGGACCAACGTTCCGCACTCATTACGGCCTGTGGTCGTACACGGCAGTGCAATGCACCGTTGCCGGCATGCACACGGCCGCTGGCCTACCCTTTCGTGGATAGTCCCGTCTCCCTCCCCCACTGCTGGAGCCCCTCATGACAGTCCCCGCCTTCGGTCTTGGCACTTTCCGCCTCAAAGACCAGACCGTGATCGATTCCGTGCGCAACGCGCTGGAGGTCGGCTACCGCGCCATCGATACCGCGCAGATCTACGGCAACGAAGCCGAAGTCGGCCAGGCCATCGCCGATTCCGGCGTGCCGCGCGATGAGATCTACCTGACCACCAAGATCTGGATCACCGAGTTCAAGCGCGAAGCGCTGCTGGCCAGCCTGCGTACCAGTCTGGAAAAGCTGCGCACCGATCATGTGGACCTGACGCTGATCCACTGGCCGTCGCCGAACGACAAGGTCGACGTGCCGATGGAGGAGTACCTGACCGCACTGGCCGAGGCCAAGGCACAGGGCCTGACGAAGGAGATCGGCATCTCCAACTTCACCATCGCGCAGACCCGCAAGGCGATCGGCATCCTGGGTGCCGGCGCCATCGCCACCAACCAGATCGAGATCCACCCGTACCTGCAGAACCGCCTGCTGGTGAAATTCCTGCAGGACAACGGCATCCACATCACCGCCTACATGAGCCTGGCCTATGGTGAGGTAATCAAGGACCCGGTGATCCAGGCCATTGCCGGCCGCCACCAGGCCACGCCGGCGCAGGTCGCGCTGGCCTGGGCGCTGCAGCAGGGCTTCTCGGTCATTCCGTCCTCGACCAGGCGCGAGAACCTGGCCAGCAACCTGGAAGCGGCAGCGATCCGCCTGACCGACGAAGACATGGGACAGATCGCCAAGCTCGACCGCGGCCATCGCCTGGCCAACCCGGAAGGCATCGCGCCGGCCTGGGATTGATTCCAACGACGGCGCGCAACTGCTCTGGTAGACGCCGACCCTGGTCGGCGCAGACGTCTGACCGATCGATGAAACGCCGTGCCGACCAAGGTCGGCACCTACCAGAACGCGGGGATCATCCCCTGCCCTGCAACAACCACCGACGCATTGCCGCACTGACCTCGTCCGGTTTCTCCATCGGCGCCAGGTGCCCGCAATCGGGCACCACCACCAGCTGCGAGTGCGGCACCATCGCGTGCATTTCCTCGCTCACCGCGAGTGGCGTAATGCGGTCGTTGGCGCCACATACGATCAGCAGCGGATCGCGGTAACCGGCCAGCACATCATGGCCATCGCGGCGTTCCAGTGCGCTCTGGCGCAGGAACACTTCCGCGCCCAGGCGAGCGGTCATGTCGCGCACGCGCTGCACCAGCACGTAGTCGTCCAGCCGCGAGGCGTCGATGTAGCTGCGCATCAGCACATCGCCGAAGCCGTGGAACTTCCCCGGCAGACGCACGCTGGCGCGCTGGCTGCGCCGCTGCTCGGCGCGCTCCGGCGAGTCGGCGTGGATCGAGGTGTCAATCAGCGCCAGCTGCAGCACCCGTTCCGGCGCGATGCGCAGGATCTGCTGGGCCACGAAGCCGCCCAGCGAGAACCCGGCCAGCGCAAAGCGCTCCGGTGCCTGCGCCAGCACGTCTTCGGCCACCGCCTGCAGGGTCTCGCCACGGGTCTGGTCGCCCACGGTGCAGTCGGCGATATCGGCCAGGTCGGCCAGCTGCGCGCGCCACAGCTCGGCATCGTTGAGCAGGCCGGGCAGCAGCAACAGGGGGATACGGTCGGTCATGGGGATATTGTCGCGCCAGCACGGTGACGGAACCATGCCGCAACGGGCGATTGCGTTGTAGAGTCGCGCCATGCTCGACTGCAGCACAGCCCGTCGAGCATGGCTCGACTCTACAGAAGGCAGCGACACGGACGCGACCATGGCAGCCCCCTACAACAGCGGCACCCCTTCCCCGCCGGCACTGCGCTTCGACGATGCGCTGGTCACCACCGCCTTCGAGCTGCCCGGCCATCGCGTCGTGCGCAACCTCGGCGTGGTGCGCGGTATCACCGTGCGCTCGCGTTCGATCGTCGGCAACTTCCTGGGCGGTATCCAGACGCTCTTCGGTGGCAACATCACCATCTACACCGAGCTGTGCGAACAGGCTCGCGAGGAAACCTACCGCGACATGGTCAAGCACGCGCGGCAGCTGGGTGCCAACGCGATCATCGGCATGCGCTACGACGCCACCGATGTGATGACCGGGCTGACCGAAGTGCTGTGCTATGGCACGGCGGTGGTGGTAGAGCCGGTGCGGTGATGCAGCCGCCAAGCCTACGCAAAAGCAGCCGAGCGTAGGCTCGGTTCTACAGGAATTACGCCACCGGCGGCACGTCGGGCACCTCGACCTGCTGCACCGGCAAGGTCACCATCATCACCGTCGGGTCGTCCGGGTCCAGCCTGGTCTTGAATCCCAGGCTCTGGCACATCGCCAGCATGGTGCTGTTCTCGCGCAGCACCTGGCCTTCGACCACGTCCAGGCCCAGCCACTTCGCGTACTCGATCATGATCGCCATCAGCCGCCAGCCGATGCCGTGGCCCTTCAGGTCCGAGCGGATCAGGATGCCGTACTCGCCACGGTGGTAATCGGCATCGGCGTGCAGGCGCACTGCGCCCAGCATCTCGCCGCTGCGCGGTTCGATCGCTACCAGCGCGATCGAGCGCGCGTAGTCGAGCTGGGTCAGGCGCGCGATGAATTCGTGGCTGAAGTGCTTCACCGACTGGAAGAAGCGCAGGCGCAGGTCCTCGTCGCTGACACGGGCGAAGAACGCACGGAACAGCGCGTCATCCTCCGGCCGCACCGGGCGCACGAAGGCCCGGCCGCCATCGGACAGTTCGATGGTGCGCTCCCACTCCTTCGGATACGGAAACACCGAAAATCGCGGATGGCCACGGCCCTTGTGCAGGATGCGCGACGGTGCCACTGCCACGCGCGCGTCGAGGGCGAGGATGCCCTTGCTGTCGACCAGCAGCGGGTTGATGTCCAGCGTGCGCACTTCGGGAATATCGGCGGCCAGCTGTGCCAGCTTGACCAGCGCCAGCGCCAGTGCGCGCTCGTCGGCGGCGGGCACATCGCCGTAGGCCTTGAGGATGCGCGAAGCGCGGGTCTGGCCGATCAGCTCGTGGGCCAGGCGCAGGTCCAGCGGCGGCAGGGCCAGCGCCTTGTCGTTGATCACTTCGACGGCGGTGCCGCCACGGCCGACCACGATCACCGGGCCGAACGTCGCGTCATCGGCGATGCCGACAATCAGTTCGCGCGCCTTCGGGCGGACGATGGTCGGCTGCACCAGCAGGCCATCGATGCGCGCATCCGGCCGCAGCTGGCGCGCACGCGACAGGATCGCGTTGGCCGCGCTCTGCACCGCCGGCAGCGTGGACAGGTTCAGGCGCACGCCGTCCACTTCCGACTTGTGCGGGATGTCCGGTGACAGGATCTTCAACGCGACCGTGGCACCGCGTTCCAGCAGCGGCTGCGCCAGGTCCATCGCCTCGTGCGCATCACGCGCGTGCATCACCGGCGCGGACGGGATGCCGTAGGCCTTGAGCAGCTCATGCGTGGCCAGCGGGTCCAACCACTGCTGACCATTGGCCAGCGCAGCATCAACCAACGCTCGCGCGGCCGCCGCATCGACATTGAAGTCCTGCGGCAGGCTGGGTGGCGTTTCCATCAGGGCGTTCTGCGCTTCGCGGTAACGCACCAGATGCTGGAAGCCGCGTACGGCCTCCGCCTCGGTCGGATAGGTCGGCACCCGCGCCGCGTTGAGCGTGGCGGTGGCCTGGTCATCGTTGCCCAGCCAGACCGCGAACACTGGCTTGTCGCGATGATGGCGCGGGCGCAGGCCGAGCGTGCGGGTCAGTGCCTGCGCAGCGTCTGCGGACGAGGTGAACGCGGTTGGCACGTTGACCACCATCACCGCGTCGTTCTCGTTGTCGGCCAGCAGCGCTTCGATGGCCGCGGCATAGCGCTCGCCATCGGCATCGACCACGATGTCGACCGGATTGCTGCGCGACCAGCCCTGCGGCAATACCGAATCGAGCTTCTGCACCGTGCTGTCGGACAGGGTGGCCAGCGTGCCACGCAGCGCGATCAGCTGGTCCACGGCCAGGCGGCCGACACCGCCGCCATTGCTGAGAATGGCCAGGCGACGACCGGGGAAGGTACCCAGCCGCCCCAGCGATTCGGCGGCGGTGAACAGCTCGTCCAGCGCGCCGACGCGCAGCAGGCCGGCGCGGTTGAAGGCCGCGCCGTACACATCATCGGCACGCGCCAGGGCCTGCACATGGGTGTCGCGGCTGCCCGGCTGCACGCGCTCGGCGCGGCCGGACTTCACCACCACCACCGGCTTGGCGCGGGCGGCGGCACGCGCGGCCGACATGAATTTGCGCGCGTCCTTGATCTGCTCGACATAGAGCAGGATGGCGCGGGTGCGGTAGTCGGTGGCGAAGTAATCGAGCAGGTCGCCGAAGTCGACGTCCATCGTGTCGCCCAGCGAGACCACGGCGGAGAACCCGACCGAGCGCGCCACGCCCCACTCCACCAGCGCGGCGGCGATCGCCGAGGATTCGGAAATCAGCGCGAGGTCGCCTGCCTGCGGGAAATGTGCGGCGATACTGGCATTCAGTCGCGCGTGCGGCGCGATCACGCCCAGGCAGTGCGGCCCGAGGATGCGCAGGCCATGCTTGCGCGCCACCGCCTCTACCTGTGCGGACAACGAACCCGGGCCCTCGCCCAGGTGCGCGGTGAGGATGATCGCCGCCTGCACGCCGCGCTCGGCGGCGGTACGCACCACCTGCGGCACGATCGCCGCCGGTGCGGTGATGACGACCAGGTCCGGTACCCAGTCCAGATCCTTCAAGCGCTTGACCGTGCGGATGCCATCGATTTCGGCATGCCGCGGGTTGATCCACGCCACCTTGCCGGGGAAACCGGTGCCGCGCAGGTTACGCATCACCGCGCGGCCGGCCGAACGCTCACGCGGACTGCCGCCGATCACCGCGACCGACTGCGGACGGAACACAGACTGCAGGTGGTAGGTACTCATGCGCCTACGGTACCCAAAAAAGGGGACGGAGGGGATTAAGTCGTTTGTGCACAAACGACTTAATCCCCTCCGTCCCCTTTTTCTGTTACAGCAGCGTGCCGTGCAGGATCAGCGCGGCGATGCTGAAGTAGATCACCAGGCCGGTCACATCCACCAGGGTGGCCACGAACGGGGCCGAGGCGCTGGCCGGGTCGAAGCCGAGCCGCTTCAGGATGAAGGGCAGCATCGAGCCGGACAGCGAACCGAAGGTGACGATGCCGACCAGCGCGGCACCGATGGTGATCGCCAACAGGATCCAGTGCTCGCCGTAGTCATGCAGGCCACCCAGCTGCCAGATCACGATGCGCACGATCGCCAGGCAGCCGAGGATGGCACCCAGCACCATGCCGGTCGGGATCTCGCGGATGGCCACCTTCCACCAGTCGCGCAGGCGCAGTTCGCGCAGCGCCAGGCTGCGGATCAGCAGCGAGGTGGCCTGCGAGCCGGAATTGCCGCCCGAACTCATGATCAACGGGATGAACAGGGTCAGCACCACCGCGCGCGCCAGTTCGTCCTCGTAGTGCTGCATCGCGCTGGCGGTCAGCATCTCGCCCAGGAACAGCACGCTCAGCCAGCCGGCGCGCTTGCGCAGCATCTCGAAGAAGCCGATCTGCATGTACGGCTTGTCCAGCGCTTCCATGCCGCCGAACTTGTGCGCGTCCTCGGTGGATTCCTCGATCAGCGCATCGAGCACGTCGTCCACGGTGACGATGCCGAGCATCTGCTGCTGCGCGTCGACCACCGGGATCGCCAGCAGGTCGTGGCGGCGGATCAGCCGCGCCACTTCTTCCTGGTCCATCAGCGCGTCCACCGTCACCGGCGGATTGACCTGGGCCACGTCCAGGATCGATTCCTCGGGCAGGCCGGTGATCAGCCGGCGCATGGTCACCACCTGCTGCAACTGCTGGCTGGCCGGCTCCAGCACGTAGATCGCGTACACCGTCTCGCGGGTACGCTCGACCTGTCGGATGTGCTGCAGGGTCTGCGCCACGGTCCAGCTGGCGGGTACCGCCACGTACTCGGTGGTCATCAGCGCGCCGGCGGTGTTCGGCGGATAGCTCAGCAGCTTCTGGATGGCCTGGCGGGCGTCGGTGCCCAGCAGCGGGATCAGCCGCGCGCGTTCTTCCTCATCCAGCTCGTGGACGATGTCGGTGGCGCGATCGTCAGCCATCAGCCCGAGCAGGGCAGCGGCGCGTGCCGGCGGCAGCGCGGCCACCAGCTCACCGCTGCGGTGCAGTTCCGGCGCTTCCAGCATCTTCACTGCACGCGGCAACGGCAGCGCGGCCAGCGTTTCCGCAGCGCGGGCCAGTTCCAGTGTGTTGAGGAATTCCACCGCATCGGCGGTGTTGTAGTTCGCCAGCGGTGCGGCCAATGCGGCGGCATCGGCCACCGGGCGCAGCAATTGCTTCTGGTTCATCGGTTTTGCCTTGTGGGGGTGCGACCTCGCGCAACGCCAACGCAGGCAAACCGTCCCGATGTCAGGCGGTGGCCATCGCTGGCGTCGAACGAGGTCGACTTCTACTGTCGCTGGACATGGGTTGGGGACTCCGGGATGCGTGTGCCGGCGGACGCGCCGCCAGCGGCGGGCAGTCTGGACCCGCGGGCCATGCAGGTCAACCCGGCATCCCTGCGCCGGGCGCCGGCCGGCCGGTTGTTCTCGTGCATACACCGACCGGCGCGCATAATGGCCGGGTGGCGCTCGCCACGCTTTCCCCACCCGAACGGACGCACTGCGGGCTTCCCCGATGACCAGGTATTCCCATGCATAGCGGCGGTCTGGAACTGGCCCTGGTGCTGCTGCTGGCGGCGGTCATTGCCGTGCCGGTGTTCAAGAAGTTCGGCTTCGGCGCGGTGCTGGGCTACCTGGCGGCCGGCGTGGTGCTGGGCCCGGACGGGCTGGGCTTCGTGCAGGACGCCGACCGCATCCTCGGCGCGGCCGAGATCGGCGTGGTGATGCTGCTGTTCGTGATCGGCCTGGAGCTGTCGCCGGCACGCCTGAAGGTGATGCGGCGCTCGGTGTTCGGCGCGGGCGCGGCGCAGGTGGCGATGTCCGGGCTGGTGCTGGGCGGCCTGCTGCTGCTCGACCACTTCCAGTGGAAGAGCGCGCTGGTGGTCGGTGTTGCGCTGGCGCTGTCATCCACCGCGGTAGGCCTGCAGCTGCTGTCCGAGCACAAGGCGATCAACAGCGACCATGGCCGGCTGGGTTTTGCCATCCTGCTGTTCCAGGACCTGATCGCGATCCCGCTGCTGGCGGCCATCCCGCTGCTGGGCGGGGCGAAGAACGAGACCCTGCGCTGGGAAGACGCCGCCGTGGCCCTCGGCGCGCTGGCCGTGGTGATCCTGTGCGGGCGACCGGTGCTGCGCAAGGTGTTCAGCATCATCGCGCGCACCCGTAGCCCGGAAGTGTTCACCGCCACCGCTCTGCTGGTGGTGCTGGGCACTGCCTGGTTCATGCAGGAAGCGGGCCTCAGCCCCAGCCTGGGCGCGTTCCTGGCCGGGGTGCTGCTGTCCGATTCGGAGTTCCGGCACGAACTGGAAGCGCAGATCGAGCCGTTCAAGGGCCTGCTGCTGGGGCTGTTCTTCATCGCGGTGGGCATGGGCATCGATCTCGACCGCATCGCCGCAGAGCCGTGGCTGATCGCCGCCGGCGTGGCGATCCTGCTGGTGGTCAAGTTCAGCCTGCTGTATGTGATTGGCCGTATTGCAAAGCTCAGTCCGCGGCAGTCGCTGCTGCTGGGCAGCGTGCTGTGGCTGGGGGGCGAGTTCGCCTTCGTGGTGTTCAACGAAGCGCAGCGCGCGCACCTGCTCGGCAACGCCAATCACGATCGACTGGTGGCGATCGTCGGCCTGTCGATGGCGATCACGCCACTGCTGATGATCGCGCTGCTCAAGCTGCTCGGCCAGGAGAAGGCTCCACCGCGCGGGACCGCCGAGGCCGACAAGGTGGCACCGGACAACCGGCCCAAGGTGCTGATCGCCGGCATGGGCCGCTTCGGCCAGGTGATCGCACGCCTGCTGACCGCACAGAAGGTGCCGTTCGTGGCGCTGGAGGCGAACCCGGACACCGTGGCCGACCTGCGCCGCTTCGGCAACCAGCTGTACTACGGCGACCCGACCCGCCCGGAGATGCTGCGTGCAGCGGGTGGCGAACACATCGATGTGTTCGTCATCACCGTGGACGACCCGGAGACCAACCTGCGCGCGGTGCGCATGGTGCGCCGGCTGTACCCGGACGCGAAGGTGCTGGCGCGTGCACGCAACCGCCAGCATGCCTGGCGACTGATGGACATGTCGGCCGAGCCGTTCCGCGAAGTGTTCGGCACCAGTCTGGAAATGAGCGGGCGCGTGCTGACCGCATTGGGCGTGGCACCGGACGTGGCCGAGCGCCATGTGCAGCGTTTCCGTGAGCATGATGAACAGCTGCTGCGCGACCAGTACCTGGTGTACGACGACGAGGCCGCGGTGATCCAGACCTCGCGTGATGCACGCAACGACCTGATGCACCTGTTCGAAGCTGACGCGGAAAGCGACGGCGAGTAGGTGTGCCGGCCAACGGTCGGCATCCACCTGATCGATGGCGGACCCGGTAGTGCCGGCTGCTGGCCGGCAATCCCGTGATCCCGGAGATGTCATGAGGTAGCCGGCCAGCGGCCGGCACTACGCTTTTCCAGGGATCAGCCGTTGTCGCGCAGGAACCGGGCCATCGAGGAGACGCCCGGCACGCGCGGCTCGAACTCGCCAGCCACGTCGATGAAGCCGCGCATCACTGCGATCTCGCGCGGACTGCGGTTGAGGCTGTCGCGCGCTTCAGGATCGGCGCCGGCGCGCAGCAGGCGCTGCACCAGCAACGGCAGGCCATGCAGCGCGGCCAGGTGCAGCGGGCCGAAGCCGCGCGGGTCGCGTACGTCCAGGCTTACGTCCTCGTCCAGCAGGCGCTCCACTGCGGCCATCACCACCTGCTCGTCGCAGGCGGTACCCGGCTCGGCGCGCGCGCCCAGCAGCAGCAGCAGCGGCGTGACAGCACCAGCGGCGGCCTGGTCCGGTTCGGCACCGGCCAGCAGCAGGGTGTCGAGCAGGGCCAGCAGGCGCGAGCGGTCGCGGGCACTGAAACCGTACAGCGCGGCACAGTGCAGCGGACCCAGCTGCTGCGCGTCACCGGCATGCACGTCGGCACCCGCCGTGAGCAGGCGCGCGACGATGTCCGGAAGGCCCAGCGCGGAGGCCAGCATCAGTACCGTCACGCCACCCGGCAGGCGGTGTTCCAGCTTGGCGCCAGCGTCGAGCAGGGCCGAAACGATGTCCACCTGGCGCATGCTGACCGCCGCCGACAGCGGCGTCGCGCCACTGGCCGCCGCGTGCTGCGGATCGGCGCCGCGCGCCAGCAGCAGGTCGGTTACCGCCAGGTGGCCGCCACCGGCAGCACGCAGCAGCGCGGTGCAGCCCTGTGCGTCGACCGCGTCGACGGCGAAGCCCAGATCGATGAGGCGGCGCACTGCATCGACGTCACCGGCCATTGCGGCGGCCGGCAGATCGGCCTCGCGCAGGGTCCGGCGCGGCAACGGCCACACCCGCCAATCGAGCCAGTCGGCCAGATCGCGGCGACCGATCGACAGCGCCACGCCCAGCGGTGTCTGGCCGTCGGCGGCACGTGCTTCGGGCGAGGCACCATGCTGCACCAGTAGCTTAAGCGCGCCTTCGCGGGCCAATGCGGTGGCCAGGTGCAATGCGGTCATGCCATGGCTGTCGCGCGCTTCACGATCGACGCCCGCCTTGAGCAGGGCCTGCTGCAGGCGCAGCCAGCCCAGGCGCACCGCCAGCGACAGCGGCGGATCGCCCGCCGGCGAGGCGGCGAACGGATCGGCGCCACGCTCAAGCAGTTCCAGTGCCAGCTGTTCCAGGCCGCGCGCGGCCTGGTCGTGCTGTGCGCAGGCAGCAAGGAAGCGCGCCAGGCCACCGCGGCCGGCCGGCGACAGGCCACGCTGCAGCATCACCTGCAACGCCGGCACCGCATCGATGCCGCGCGACAACAGCGCGAACATCGGCGTATCGGAGCAGGCATCACGCACATAGGGATCGGCGCCGTGGCCCAGCAGCCAGTCCACCGCACGCGGTTCCAGCGCCAACTCCGGATCGAGCAGCAGCCCGCCCAGTTCCTCCGGCTGGCACAGCCTGGCCAGCGCCGCCATGCCGTCGGTATTGCCGAAGCCCAGGGCCTCGCGCAGCAGGGTCAGCGGCGGACGATCCGGCAGCAGGCCGCTGGCACTGGCCGCTTCGCCACGATCGGCCAGGCCATCACTGACCGCGGCCGGCAACGGATAGGACGGGTCCAGCAGGGCTACGATCGCCCAGCGGCCGGCCTCGGCGGCGTAGTCCACCGCACGGCGGCCGAGCGGATCGGTGGCATCGGCCGCGATGCCCAGTTCGACCAGGCGCTTGATCAGCAGCGGCGAGACATCCTCGGCCATCGCCGCCAGCTGCACCGCATTGCGGCCTTCGCCGTCCACCGCGACCAGGTCCGGCTTGTGCGGCAGCAGGTGCTCGATCGCGGCGGCGCGACCGGCACGGGCCGCTTCCAGCCACGGCGTACGCCCCAGTGCATCGCGCGCCTCCAGATTGGCGCCCGCGCCGAGCAGCACGCCGATGATCTCGACATGGCCGGCCAGGGCCGCCTCATGCAGCGCACTGCGGCGCTGGCGATCGCGGGCGTCGGCCCGTGCCTTGTGCTTGAGCAGCAGCTGCACGCCCGCCGGATCATCATCCTCGGTGGCGGCGGCGGCCAGCAGCACCGGGGTGCCATCGGCCGGTTCGCAGCGTGCACCGCGTTCGAGCAGGAAGCGGGCCAGACGCCAGTTGCCCACCTGGCAGGCCACCGCCAGCGGCGACCAGCCATCACGGTTCAGCGCATCGACTTCGGCAGCGGCATCGCGCAGCAGCGCGGCCACCCCCGGGTCGGAACTGCGTGCGGCATGGTGCAGCGGGGTGTTGCCATCACTGTCGGTGGCACGCGAGTCGGCGCCGTTGGCGAGCAGGGTCATCACCGCTTCGGGGCGGCCATGCCAGCTGTCGCGGGTCGCCGCCAGCAGCGGGGTCATGCCCCGGTGCGGCGCATTCACATCGACGCCGCGGGCAATCAGTTCGCGCAGCAGGCGCAGGTCCGGCAGCACCGCAGCCAGCACCGCCAGGCTGCGCTGGTCACGCCAGTTCGGGTCCGGCAGCGCATACGGATCGGCACCGGCCTGCAGCAGCTGCAGGCCCCGGTCGATGCGGCCCTGGCGGGCGGCTTCATACAGCGCCGGTGTCAGTTCCTGCGGCGCCATCGCCTCCAGCGGCACGGTTTCGGCCGCCGCTGCGAACATCGGTTCGGGTTCAGCGCTGGACGCCGCCAACGGGCTGGAGCGCAGCGACACCAGCGGCGCAGGCGCGACCCGCTGCAGCAGCAGGTGCAGCACCGGCGACAGCAGTACGACCGCCAGTGCGGCGGGCCAGCGCGCGCTTTCCGGCAACAGGCCCGGCCAGGCCGGCAGCACCACCAGCGCGGCCAGCGCAATGACCAGCGCGGCCACGCCGAGGCCACGCCAGGCAGTCAGGTCGCGCCCCGCCAGCGCCTGCCAGTGCTGGGCCAGGCTGCCATCCAGGCGTTCGACATCGTTCCACAATGGCCAGGTGCGCCAGGCCGCCAACAGGCCGGCACTGACCAGTACGCTCAGGCCAAGCACTGCCGCCAGGCTGCCGCTGTCACGCAGTGCTGCGAGCGGCCAGGCCAGCAGCAGCGCCAGCAACAGCGGGGCGGCTGCCCACAAGGCCAGCAGCGCCGGCAGGTCCTGGCGTGCGACCACCTTCAGCGGCAGCAGCGCGCGGCTGCGGCGCCACCACGATATCGCCAACGCGAACGCGGGCTGCGCCAGTGCGGCAAGGACCGCACCCGGAACGCCGCCCACGGCGGCGCCCAGCGCCAGCACGGCGCCCGCGGCGAAGGCAATTGACAGAATGCGCGGACGGGAGGCGTCAGTCATAGTGGCGCGGCATCAGGCTGGCCACCGACGGCGGCACCTGCAGGTAGAACCCGCGCTCGCTCATTTCGCTGCGGACCTTTTCCGGGTCAGCCTGTGCCAGGCGGCGCTGGGCATCCAGGGCCACCTCCAGCACGAAGGCGAGCGTCCCCAGCGAGGTGAGCAGCGGCGCGGGCAGCGCGCTGAAATCATCGCGTCGGGGAACGTAGACGTAGGTGTCCGGCTTGAGTTGGCTTTTATAGACGTAGGCGTGCATGTCCGCGGGACGATAACCCGGGAAGAGCCATGATTGTGTCGGAAAGCCGACACCGGGGAAAGCCGTCAGCCGACGATGGCGGCGCGATCGGCGGCGTTTCGCCTGCGGGGTTCAGCAATGTGGCGGCGACGTTCAGGCTGCGCCGCCGCCACACGGGCGCTTACTTGACCTTGGCGTAGGTGCCCTTCAGCGCGACACCCGCGAGGATGGCACCGGCGTAGCACTCGTAGTTGGTGCTGCTCTTGAACTCGTTCTTCTTGTAATAGCTGACGATGTCGACCACGGCGTTGGCGCCGCGCGACTTGGCACCGTCCTGCAGCGCGCGCAGTGCCGACAGCGCAACCCAGCGGCAGGCCTCGGCATCGCTCTTGTTGGCGGCGTTGGTCTTCTTGTTGGTCACGTCTTCGCCCAGGCGCTGCTGCACGCTGACCGGCTGGCCGGCCAGATAGAAGCGCACGCTGCCGTCGATGCCGGCGTCCTTGGCGGCCTGCGAATTGACCAGTTCCTGCAGGGACTGTTCGACACGCGTGTCGCGGGCGGAAGCGGTGGAAGTCAGGGCCAGCAGCGCGGTAGCCGTGGCGATCATGAGAGTGCGGCGCATCGGAACATCTCCTTGTCGAGGGTGCGGGGGTAACGGGAACGGTGTGTTGGCGCAGTGGATCACTCGCTCCAGCGGCGGAACACCAGCGAGGTGTTGATGCCGCCGAAGGCGAAGTTGTTGCTCATCACGTACTCGGCCTGCAGTTCGCGGCCCTGCCCGGCGATGAAGTCGAGCTGGCCACAGCGCGGGTCGACCTCGGCCAGGTTCAGGGTGGGCGCGAACCAGCCGGCACGCATCATCTGGATGCTCACCCAGGCCTCGAACGCGCCACAGGCACCCAGCATGTGGCCGACGTAGCTCTTCAGCGAGCTGATCGGCACGCGGCTGCCGAACACCTGTGCGGTAGCCTGGCTCTCGGCGATGTCGCCGTGGTCGGTGGCGGTGCCATGGGCGTTGACGTAGTCGATCTGCGCCGCGTCCAAGCCGGCGTCCTCCAATGCCAGGCGCATGGCCTGGGCCATGGTGTCGGCACTGGGCTGGGTGACGTGCTGGCCATCGCTGTTGGTGCCGTAGCCGACCACCTCTGCAAGGATGGTGGCGCCGCGCGCCTGCGCGTGTTCCAGGTCTTCCAGGATCAGCGTGCACGCGCCCTCGCCCAGCACCAGGCCATCGCGGCCGGCATCGAACGGGCGAGGCGTGGTCTGCGGCGCGTCATTGCGCACGCTGGTGGCGAACAGCGTGTCGAACACCGCTGCAGCGGTGGCATCGAGCTGCTCGGCACCGCCGGCCACCATCACCGTCTGCTTGCCGCTGCGGATGGCTTCATAGGCCGCGCCCACACCCTGGCTGCCCGACGTGCAGGCGCTGGAGGTGGTGTACACGCGCCCGGACAGGCCGAAGAACACGCCGATGTTGACCGGCGCGGTGTGGCTCATCATCTTCAGGTAGGTGGTGGCGCTGATGCCATCCGTGGTGAATTCGTTGAGCATGCGCCCGAATTCGCCGGTGGCCTCGTGGCTGCCGGACGAGGAGCCATAGGCCACCCCGGTACGGCCACTGCGCAGCACCGGATGCTCATGCAGGCCGGCCTCGCGCAGCGCCACCTCGGTGGCGCGCACCGACATGATCGCGACCTTGCCCATCGAGCGGGTGGTCTTGCGGTTGTAGTTCGGCGGCAGCTCGAAGTCCTGCGCCGGCGCGGCCAGCTTGGTGTTCAGCCCGGCATAGACATCCCACTCGGGCATCGCACGCACCGCGTTGCGGCAGCTGCGCAGGTGTGCCTCGATGGTCGGCCAGTCGTGGCCGATTGGACTGATGGCGGCGGCGCCGGTGACCACCACGCGACGATCGGCGGCCATCAGAGCATGCCTCCGTTCACCGAGATCACCTGCCGGGTGATGTAGCCGGCCGGTTCGGACAGCAGGAACGCCACGGTAGCCGCCACTTCGTCCGGGCGGCCAACGCGGCCGGCGGGAATCAGCTTGAGCGCGTGTTCAACCACTTCGTCATTGAGCATTTCGGTCTCGATCAGGCCCGGGGCCACGCAGTTGACGGTGATCTGGCGGCTGGCCAGTTCCAGCGCCAGGGCCTTGGTGGCGCCGATGATGCCGGCCTTGGCGGCACTGTAGTTGACCTGCCCGCGGTTGCCGGCCAGTCCGGAGACCGACGACAGGGTGACGATGCGGCCCGGCTTGCGCCGCCGCACCATCGGCATGATCAGCGGATGCAGCACGTTGTAGAAGCCATCCAGGTTGGTGTGGATGACCTGGTCCCAATCGTCCGCTGACAGCGCCGGGAAGGCGCCATCGCGGGCGATGCCGGCATTGCAGACCACGCCGTAGTACGCGCCGTGCGCTTCGACATCGGCCTCCAGAGCGGCCCGCGCAGACGCGCGGTCGGCCACGTCGAACACCAGCACGCGGGCCTGCTGGCCCAGTGCCTGGATCTCGGTGACCACCGCCTGTGCTTCATCCACGCGGCTGCGGCAATGCACCACCACGTCGAAGCCATCGCGCGCGATGCGCAGCGCGATGGCCCGGCCGATGCCCCGGCTGGCGCCGGTCACCAGCACGCTTCGATTCCCTGTCATGCCTGTCCACTCTCCAGATAGGCCATCGCGTCGGCCGGTTCGAACACCGAGACGTTGGCTGTCGCCCATTCTTCCTCGCCTGCCAGGATGCGGCAGGCGAACATCCCCAATCCATTGTCACCCAACAGCTCGCAGCGCGCCTGTACGCGCAGCCGCGAACCGCTGGGGAAGCTGCTGCGCGCGCTGCTGTAGCGGCGGCTGCCGAGCAGGAAGCCCAGCTGCGGTGGCCTGCCGGCCGCACGCGCGCGGCAACCGGCCCAGGCCGCGATGGCCTGCGCCATGTACTCGATGCCGACCCATGCCGGCACCTGGTCATCCTCGACGAACAGGCCGGCCTCGGGCACCACCAGTTCGGCCTCGATGGCGTCCTGGTCCCATTGCGTGATGCGCTCCAGCAGGCACATGTCCTGGCGGTGCGGCACCACGTCTTCGATCGCGTACAACGTGTTCATCGACGCTCCAGTGCCAGCACGGCATTGCTGCCGCCGAAGGCGAACGAATTGCTCAGCACCCGCCGCGGCGGCTGCGCAAGGCGCGTGCCCGGTGCGACCAGCGGCAGCACCGGCAGTGCCGGGTCGGCCACGCCGTCCCACCAGTGCGGCGGCAGCAGCTGCTGCGGGTTCTCGGCCAGCACGATCCAGCACAGCGCCGCCTCGATGGCACCCGAGGCACCCAGGGTGTGGCCGGTCAACGGCTTGGTCGAACTGGCCGGCACGTGGCAGCCCAGCACCTGCGACACGGCCAGGCTTTCCATCGCATCGTTGTGGCCGGTCGCGGTCCCATGCAGGTTCACATAGTCCACTTCGCCGGCGGCCCAGCCAGCACGCTGCAGCGCCTGCTGCAGGGCGTCGATGGCGCCCAGGCCCTGCGGGTCCGGGGCGGACATGTGGTGGGCGTCGGCCGACTCGCCCCACCCCGCCAGGCATACCGGGCCGGGTTCGCGGGTGAGCAGGAACAGCGCGGCGCCTTCGCCGATGTTGATACCGGTACGATGCTGCGAGAACGGATTGCAGCGTTGGGCCGCGACCGATTCCAGCGCGCTGAAGCCGGCCACGGTGAAGCGGCACAGCGAATCGGCGCCACCGGCGATCACCGCATCGACGATGCCGGCGCGCAGCATGCGTGCAGCCGACATCAGCGCCTTGGCACTGGACGAGCAGGCAGTGGACAGGGTCCATGCCGGCCCCTGTGCGCCACTGCGCTGGCGCACGAACTGCGCGGCGGTGCCCATTTCCTGCTGGGCGTAGTCAAAGCCCTGCGGCCACTGGCCCTGTTCGGCATGGCTGCGCAATGCCTGCTCGGATTCACCAATGCCCGAGGTGCTGGTGCCCAGCACCACCGCCACGCGCTCGGCGCCATGGCGGGCGATCGCCGCGGCCACTGCCGGCGCGATCTGAGCCAATGCCACGTCCAGCAGGGCATTGTTTCGCCCGCGCAGGGCCACCGGCAGATCATCCAGCGCCGGCAGCGGCGTGCGTACTTCTCCCAGCGCCAGGGTGCGCCCCGGCAACAGGCTGTCGTTGTCGCTGAGCCCGCCCGGCGCGTCGGCGAACAGTGCCGACGTCACTGCGGCGCGGCCAGCGCCGAGTGCACAGACCACACCCAGGTCGTTCAGGTAGATCGGTGCGCTCATCGGTCCGGCCCGGCCATGTCGATCGATTCGATGCGCAGCGCATAGCCTTCGGCGCGGTTGTCCAGCTGCACGCTGCCATCGTCCAGCCGCTGCAGGTGCAGCCACACGGTGCCCTCACGCGACAGGCTGCGCTGATGGCCATCATCACTGACCTGCCAGCCCGCCGGCAGCACGGCGGCAATGGCCGCGGTCGGCCACAGCGCGAACTGCAGGTCATCCAGCACGCGCTCGGCGCGCACCTGCGGTGGCAGCCATGGCGCGCGCTGCTGGGTCAGCTGCTGGCCGTCCCATTGCAGGCGCACGCCGGTCTGGCCCATCGCCTGCACGGCCAGCTGCACCTGCTGGGCGTCGGCTTCCAGCAGCGCGTCGAGATCGCGCTCATGCGTGCCGAAGCGGAAATGCAGCTGCTGCTGCAGCGCCAGCGGCGCCGGCAGGCTGGCTGGCGCCAGGCGCAGCGGCGGCAGTTCCACCTGCGGTTTCGGCATGCGGCCGGCACAGGCGGCCAGCAGCAGGCACAGCAGCAGGGCCGCAGTACGGAAGATCAGGCGCTGCACAATTCCTCCAGCACGCGCATGCGGCGACCACTTTCATCGGCCACATACGGATTCTTGGTGTCCCAGGCGTAACCGGCCAGGATGGAGCTGATCATGTCGCGCACTTCGGGCTGCTGCTGCGGGTGGTAGATGATCTTCTGGAAGCCGCCCTGGTACCAGCTTTCGACGAAGCGGCGGAAGGTCTTCACGCCCGCGCGCAGCGGGATCGAGAACTCGGCCTCCCAGTCCACGGCCTGGCCGGCATAGCGGCGCTTGAGGCATTCACTGGCGAGCTGCGCGGACTTGAAGGCAATGGTCACGCCGGAGGAGAACACCGGATCGAGGAACTCGCCGGCGTTGCCCAGCAACGCGTAGCCGGGCCCCCACAGCGAGCTGACGTTGGCCGAATAGCCGGTGATGCGGCGCACCGGCAGCACCGCCCATTCGGCGTTGACCAGCAGGCGGGTCAGGTTGGGGTCCTCGCCGACGATGGCCTGCAGCTTCTGCAGGTCGTCACCCTCGTAGCGCTCGAAGAACGACGGCTCGGCGACCACGCCCAGCGAACAGCAGCCATTGGAGAACGGGATCGTCCAGTACCAGACGTCGATGTGCTCGGGGTGGGTGGTGATCAGGATCTTGTTGCGATCGAAGTCCGCTTCGGCCGGAATGTTGTCGCGCACGTGGCAGAAGATCGCGCCGCGCACCGGGAAGTTGGACGGCGACTCCAGCTGCAGCAGCCGCGGCAGCAGCCGCGCGAAGCCGGAGGCATCGAGGATGAAATCGGCCTCGATGCGGTATTCACTGCCGTCCGGGCGACGTACCGTCACCGCCGGTTGCTCGCCCGGCTCGACCGCAAGCACTTCGTCGCCGAAGCGCAGCGTGGTGCCCATGCGCTCGGCGCCGCGTGCCAGCACGTTGTCGAAGTCGGCGCGCTGCACCTGGTAGGTGGTGCCCCAACCCGGCGAGAACTTCTTCCTGAAATCGAACGCCGTACGCGCTTCGCCGTGCACGAAGGCGGCACCGTTCTTGTACTGGAAACCCGCCTCGACCACGTCCTGCAGCAGGCCGGCCGCCTCGATGTACTCCATGCTCTGCGGCAGCAGGCTTTCACCGATGGAGAAGCGCGGGAACTGCTGGCGCTCCAGCATCAGGACCTGGCGGCCCTGCTGGCGCAGCATCGCCGCGGCCACGGAACCGGCCGGGCCGGCGCCGATGATCAGGATTTCAGTGCGTTCGACAGCATCCACAGCAGTGTTCATCGGTGCGTCCTTGTTGCTCGATCAAGTGGAAAGAAGGAAGTCGGAAAACAGGCTCAGGCCGGCGGCAGATCGTGCGGCGGCGGGCGGAACAGCGGCGAGATCAGCCAGACCAGGCCGATGCCGAACAGCAGGGTCAGGCCGAACGCGCGCAACGCCGGGGTCTGCGACAGGCCCAGCAAGCCGAACGACAGCCAGGTGCTGGCCGCGCCCACGCACACGGCCAGCCAGGCACTGGCGTCGCCGCGGTGCTCGATCAGGAAAATGCCGTAGTCGATGCCCATGCCCAGCAGCAGCATCAGTGCCAGCACGTTGAACAGCTGCAGCGGCTGGCCGAACAGGCCCAGCAGGCCCAAGGTCAATGCGCCGGCAATCAGGGTCGGCGCGAACACGCGCCAGGCCTGGCGGCGGTAGCGCAGCCACAGCGCGCCGAACACCAGCACGATGCCGACCAGCAGCAGCCCGCCCATCAGCTTGCGGTAGTGGCCCAGCAGCTGCGAGAAGTCGGCGGTGCGATCCACCCAGCGAACGCCGGGCAGGCCTTCGGCGGCACCGCGCAGGGTGGCCAGCGTATCCGCGCGCGACAGGTCATCGACCATCACCACGCTGATCATCTGCCCGCCGACCTCGCCCACCCACAGGTGCCGGAACGGCTGCGAGGCCGGCGAGGCCAGGAACGCTTCGGCGGTGAGTGGCGCGTCCGCGAACGGCGGTCGTTGCAGTGGCTCTCCCACGGCCTCGGACACGGCCGCAAGCACACCCGGTTCAACCTTCGCAGTCAGCGCCGCGTCGGCCTGCTGGCGCGACGGCGACGGCAGCCAATCGCTGATCGCGCGATAGCCCCCAATGCGCTTCTGGTTGGCCAGTACGCGCAGGCGTTCGGTCAACGCTTCCTCACGCTGCAGCAACTGCGCCGCGTCGGTGCCCTGTACCAGGTAGAACTGTGCCGGGCTGGGCATGCCCAGCAGCTGGCTCAGGCGGATCTGCTGCGCCATCAGCGCGGGCGGCGACGATTGCAGGCTGCGCAGGTCGTCGTTGCTGTGCAGGCGGGCGATACCGATTGCAGCCAGTGCCAGCGTGATCACCACGAACACCGTCACCGGGCGACGGCCATGCAGGCGCGGGAAGCGCTCCAGCGTGTTGCCCAGCCACTGCGAGAAACGGGTCTGGCGGATCTCTCCGCCATCCAGCCACGGGAACCAGAAAATCACCGTGAGGAAGGCGGCGGCCAGGCCGACCACCGAGAACAATGCCATCTGGCGCAGGCCCGGGAACGGGGCCAGGCCCAGTGCCAGGTAGGCCAGCGCACTGGTCAGCAGGGCCAGCCACAGGCCGGGCAGCAGGTGCCGCAGCAGTTTCCAGCGACGATCAGCCGGTTCGGCCTGGCGCGAAGCGAACCAGTGGATGCCGTAGTCCTCGGCCACGCCCACCAGCGACGCACCAAACACCAGGGTCAGCACATGCACCTTGCCAAACACCAGCACGGTCACCGCCAGCGCCACGCCACAGCCGATCAGCAGTGAGGCGGCAACCAGCAGGATCGGTCGCAGCGAACGGAACGCCAGCCACACCAGCAGCAGCACCGCGGCCAGCGAGCCCCAGCCGATCGTGTTGATCTCCTGGTTGGCCTGCACCGCCGCCGCTTCGGCGTGCAGCGGCACACCCGCATGCAGGATTTCCAGTTCTGGCGCCGCCGTCCTGGCGGCCAGCCCGGCACGTTCCAGCAGGCCGTCGAGATGGCGCTCGCCGTCAAGCTGGAACGCCGACCCCGGGGTGTCGAACTGCAGTACGGCCCAATGCCTGCCCTCGGCTTCGAGCAGGCCGTCATCGCCCAGCCGCAACCCCGACCCCTGCGCCTGCTGCTGCCACCATTGCGGCCACAGCGACAGCGGGTCCTGGCGCCAATCGGTCAGGCGCGGGGCGCCCATCGGACCGTACAGCGCAGCCAACGCCTGCTCGGCCAACGCGCCCGGCTCGCTGCCCTGCAGCTGCTCGCGCTGGGCCGGGGTCAGCAGGCGGTCGCGGTACGGCGCGTAGAACGCGCGCGCCTCGTCGAACCAGCCTTCGACCGAACCGCTGGGCACCAGCAACGCACTGTCGGCATCCGCCGCCATCGCCGCAGCGAACGCCGCCTGTGCGCGCTTGGCGGCGGCGCCATCCTTGCTGCCCAGCAGCACCACCACCTGGCGCGAGCTGCCGTCGGCGATGCGCCGGGTGACGTCACTCAACAGGCGGTCATGCGCGTCCTGCGGCAGCAGGGCGAGGATGTCGGTGTCGATCCGCGACTGCTGGCTCCACAGGCGCCATTGCTGCGCACCCAACACCAGCAGGAGCACCAGCCAGGCGATGCCCAGCCAGTGCCACCAGCGCCGCAACCGGTCCGGCCCGTTCGATGCTGCCCCCTCACTCAAAGCGGCGTGCCTCGTCGGCGGTGAGCGTGGCCGGCGCTTCGCTCAGTGCACTGAACTGGATCTGCGTGCGGTCCTTGTTGGCCTCGACGATCTCGACCTGGCGCACGTAGCGGTCACCTTGCAGGGTCAGCGACTGGAACGCCTTGGCCAGCATCGCCGACTTCGGCGTCAGCCGCAGCCGCCAGCCCTGCCCTTCACGGCTGGCCGCCACGTTGAACTGGCCGGACAGCGCCTGCACGTCGCCACTCATCAGCGCGAACATGATCGCGTTCACCGAACGCATCGCCGGCTGCTGCCGTGCATCGAGCTCGACACGGGTGCTGCCATCGCGCTGGCGGCTGAGGATGCGGTCGGCGGTGACCACCACTTCGGAGGGGAACGGCTTGAGCGTGGTCCAGATCACGCCATGCTGGCGCGCGACCACGAAGCGGCCCTGCGAGCGCAGCGGGTTCTTGAAGCCGCTGACCTGCTTTTCCTGGCTGAACTGGCCACGCAGCACGTCCGGCCGCGCCACCGCCTGGGTGATCACATCGATGGCGGGGTCGGCGGCCTGCACCTGCGGTGCGGCAATGAACATCAGCGCGCACAGCAGCACGCTGGAAAGACGGACAAGCATGTTCACGGCGCAGGCACTCCCAGGCGTTCCCACAGTACCGGCGGGCACTGGTACAGCATTTCCCTGCTGGTCGCGTCCACCGCGACCTGGATGGTCATCGCACGGGTCAGCACTTGGCCGCTTTCCGCATCAAGGATCTCGTACTCGATCTTCAGCCGGTTCTCCCATTCCACGATGCGCGCAATCACGCGCAGCGCCTGGTTGAACAGCAGCGGGCGCACGTACTTCACCCGCGCATCGACCACCGGCCACAGGTAGCCCGATTCGAGCATCTGCGGATAGTCGTAGTCGTAGCGCCCAAGCAGCGCGCAGCGCGCGATCTCGAAGTACTTGAAGTAGTTGCCATGCCAGACCACGTTCATCGGATCGCAGTCATGGAAGGCGGGGGTCAACGCAATTTCGCCAACCCGTTCAATAGCCTCATTCACCGGCATACAGCTCCCAACGTTGCGCGCGGATCTCCACCAGCAGTTCCCGCAGTTCGCGATCCAGCGCGCGGTCTTCTTCAACCAGGGCGATGCGCTGCCCCAGGTCGGCGTACATGCCGGCCAGACTGCCATGCAGCTGCGCGTTCAGGCCAACCCGTTCGCGCAGCGCCAGGCCCTGGCGGGCGGCGATCAGCATCGCGGCCACCACCTGCTCGGTCAGCTCGATCACGCGCAGGCAGTCGCGCGCGGCGATGGTGCCCATGCTGACCTTGTCCTGGTTATGGCACTCGGTGGAACGCGAGAACACGCTGGCCGGCAGGGTCTGCTTCAGTGCTTCTGCGGTCCAGGCCGACACGCTGATCTGCAGCGCCTTCAGGCCATGGTTGATGGCCGCGCGCTGGCCGGTGGCCGCCGACAGGTTGGCCGGCAGGCCATGGTTGTAACGGGCATCCACCACCAGCGCCAGCTGCCGGTCGAGCAGGTCGGCAACGTTGGCCACGGTGTTCTTCAGGGTGTCCATCGCCAGCGCGATGTGGCCGCCGTAGAAGTGGCCGCCATGCAGGATGCGCTCGCCGTCGGCATCGATCAGCGGATTGTCGTTGGCGCTGTTCAGTTCGGTTTCGATCAGCTGGCGCAGGAACGGCAGGCTGTCCTCCAGCACGCCGATCACGTGCGGCGCGCAGCGCAGCGAATAGCGGTCCTGCAGGCGCTGTTCATTGCGTGGCGGACGCTCGCTGTGCAGGTCGCTGCGCAGGCGCGCGGCGATGCGGCCCTGGCCCGGGTGCGGCTTGGCCGCGAACAGGGTTTCGTCGAAGTGGTGCGCGTTGCCGTCGCTGGCCAGCACGTTGAACGCGGTCAGGCGCGTGGCCATCCGTGCCAGGTAGTCGGCGCGCTGCCAGGCCAGGCAGGCCAGGCCGGTCATCACCGCGGTGCCGTTCATGATCGCCAGGCCTTCCTTCGGCCGCAGCTTCAGCGGGGTCATGCCGATCTTCGCCAGCACCTCGGCAGCAGGCTGCACGCGGCCATCGTGCAGCACCTCGCGCTCGCCGCACAGCACCGCCGCCACGTAGGACAGCGGGGTCAGGTCACCACTGGCCCCCACCGAGCCTTCGGCCGGGATCATCGGCAGCACGTCGTGCTGCAGCAGCGTGGCCAGGCCTTCCAGCAGCGGCACGCTGACACCGGACATGCCACGCACCAGCGACGCCAGGCGCGCGGCCAGCACCGCACGGGTCTCGACCGGGTCCAGGTAACGGCCCAGGCCGCAGCCATGGTAGGTGTACAGGTGGTGCGGCAGTTCAGCCACCAGTGCCGGCGGGATGTTCACCGTGCACGAATCGCCATAGCCGGTGGTCACACCGTAGATCACGCCATCTTCGCGCAGCAGGCGGTCAAGGAAGTCGGCACCGCGCTGGATGTGCGCGCGGAACGCCGGCGCGTCGCTCAGTGCGGCCTCGCACTGGCGCTGGGCCAGGGCAACCACGTCTTCGATGGTCAACGGTGCATCGCCAAAGCGGCACACGGGTACGGCGTCAGTCGTCATGCGGAGCCTGATCCCAGAAGGGGAAGAAATTGAACCAGTCCAACGGGGACTGGATGACCTGGAGTTCCAGCCAGCGCGCGAAGCGCTGTGCCTGTTCGGCAAGTGCCGCGTCGCGCGAGCCACGCGGCAGCACGATGCGTTCGGCGAACTGTTCAAAAGCCACGCGGTAGCCCTCGCCCTGGTGCAGGCAGGCCATGGTGTAGACCGGGCAGCCCAGCGCCGCAGCCAGCACGTAAGCGCCGATAGGGAACGGTGCGCGGTGGCCGAGGAAATCGGCGGTGACACTGCGACCGCCCTGCACCGGCGTGCGGTCGCCGACGATGGCGACGAAGCCACCCGCCGCCACGCGCTCGGCCAGCATCATCGCTGTGGCCGGCCCCATTCCGGTCACCTGCACCAGCTCCACCGCCGCCAGCGGGTCCAGCCGCTGCAGCAGGCGGTTGAAGCGCTGCGCATGCGCGGTGTGCACCAGCACGGTGATGCGGAACCCCGGCACCTGTTCGGCCAGCACCTGGCACAGTTCCAGGCAGCCGATGTGCGCGGTAAGGATCAGACCGCCTTCGCGGCGCGCGATCTTCTGCAGCACCAGGTCGCGGTGCAGGTGGATACGGTTGGCCGGATAGCGCCCGCCCAGGCCGAGGATCTTGTCCAGCATCGTGTCGGCGAAGGCGAAGAAGTGGCGCAGGCTGTCGCGCCGGGTTGGCGCGCGGCCGAGCACGCCGCTGTATGCCTGCAGCCGCTGCAGGTACTGCATCGAGGCCTGTCGCCCCACACGGTTACCCAGCCAATGGCAGGCCACCACTGGCCACGCGCACAGGCGGAATGGCCAGCGCCCGAACCAGCGGTGCACCCAGCACAGGAACAGCACGCCGGCCACCGACGTCGATTCGCC
The DNA here is from genome assembly GCF_051853085.1 of Stenotrophomonas sp. T8. Lineage (NCBI taxonomy): Bacteria > Pseudomonadati > Pseudomonadota > Gammaproteobacteria > Lysobacterales > Lysobacteraceae > Stenotrophomonas > Stenotrophomonas sp. T8. The sequence goes on from NZ_CP195329.1 coordinate 3,964,048, forward strand.
GATGTCGGCCCAGTGCGGGGCGTCCTGCGCGGTCGCCATCTCAGCGCTGCCCCTGCAGGCGGCGCCACAGCAGCCGCGGTGCGCGCCAGAGCATGCCGAAGAACAGGCGGGTGTGCATGCGGCTGATGCGCACGTTGTCGCGCCACACATCGAAGTGCGACACGCCATCGGCGGGATAGGTCACGCGCGTGGCCAGGTGCTCGACCGGCAGCTGGCGCCAGTACAGGCGCACCATCACTTCAGTATCGAAATCCATGCGCCGGCCGATGGTCTCTTCACCGATCAGGCGCAGCACCGGTGGCAGGGGATACACCCGGAATCCGCACATGGTGTCGCGCAGGTGCAGCGACAGCGTGTTGATCCAGACCCAGACGTGGGTGGCGTAGCGGCCATACAGGCGTGCCTTGGGAACACTGGCGTCGTAGGCCGGAATGCCGCAGATCACCGCGTCGGGATGCACACGCGCGGCCTCGATGAAGCGTGGCAGGTCAGCGGTATCGTGCTGGCCGTCTGCGTCGATCTGCAGCACGTGGCTGTAGCCACGCGCGCCGGCTTCAGCAAAACCGGCCAGCATCGCCCCACCCTTGCCCTGGTTGGCGTCCAGGCGCAGCAGGTCGACGCCCTGGCGCTGTGCCAGCGTGCGCAGCACCGCCGCGCACGCCTCATGCGAACCATCGTCGACCAGCAGGCAAGGCAGGCCAGCGGCCTGCACACCGTCGACCACCGCCACGATGGCGTGCTCGTGGTCGTAGACGGGAATCACCACCAGTGGCGCGAACGCGGCACCGGCAACGGCCGGGTCAGTCCGCATCGGCGAAAACCACCTTGCCGCTGGCATGCACACCGTGGCTGGAGGTATAGCGGAAGGCCAGCACGTTGCGTGCGGCATCCCAGTCCAGCTGCAGGGTCAACTCATCGCCGGGGCGGGCCACGTGCTGGAACTTCACCGCGTCCATGCGCAGGAACGCGCGCGGCATCGCAAATGCCTGGCGGCCGAAACGCATCGCCCAGTCCAGCTGCGCAACACCGGGCAGGATCGCCGCCTGCGGGAAGTGGCCCTGGAACGGCCGCAGCGCCGGGTCGAGGGTCATGCGCAGCGTGGCGCTGGCGGCGTCGCGGCAGTCCCAGACCGGCACCGGCATCAGTGGCTGGAACAGCGCCGCCAATGCCGCCTGGGTCACCTTGCCCTGCGCGTTGATCGGCAACGCCTGCACCAGCCGCCAACGGCGCGGCCGGGTCACCGCGTCATGCGCATGCGCCAGGCGCGCGCCCAGGCGTTGGCCCAGCGCACGGCGCGCGGCGTCGCCGCCCTCCAGCAGCGCCGGATCGGCCGGAACCACCACGGCGGCCAGCTGCTCGCGCTGCCCGGGCAGCACCAGCACGCGCACGTCATCCACTTCGGTGTCTTCGCGCAGCGCGCGTTCCAGAGCATCCAGCGAGACGCGGCGCTCTTCGATCTTGACGATGCGGTCGGCGCGGCCCAGCAGCCGGAAACGGCCATCGGCCAAGGCTTCCACGCGGTCCTGGGTGCGCCACCAGCCGGGAGTTTCCAGATGCGCCGAGGCCACCGCCAGGCAGCCGTCGTCGATCCGCCATTGCACACCCGGCAGCGGCTGCCACGGCGGCAGGTCGGTGTCCCAGCGGCGCCAGGCGATACCGCCGGTCTCGCTGCTGCCATAGACCTCGGTCGGCGCCACGCCCAACCACTGCCGCACCTGTCGCGCCGCGTCCTCCGGCAGCGGGCCACCGGAGGAGAACACCGCACGCAGGCGGCCATGCAGGCTGGCCCAGTCGAGCTGCTCGGGCAGGCGCTTGAGATGGGCCGGCGTCGCCACCAGCACCGTGTCGGTACCGGCCAGCGCACCCACCAGGTCTTCGTGGAAGAACCGACGCGGATGGATCAGGCGGCCGGCGGCCAGCGGCCACAGCACGCGGAACAGCAGCCCGTAGATGTGCTGGTGGGACACCGTGCCGTGCACCTGCGCGCCATCCAGCTGCGCACCGAACGCGGCCTGCAGCGCTTCCACCTCGCGCGCCAGCTGGTCCAGGCGCTTGCCGATCGCACTGGGCTGGCCGGTGCTGCCGGAGGTGAACACGCACAGCTCGCAGGCGCGCTCGTCCAGCGCCTGCAGTTCGTCGTCCAGTGTGGCGTCCAGCGCCGCCAGCGGGCGGTAGTCGGCCGGTACGTCGCCCGCGAAACCGCTCACCTGCGGCTGCAGCGCCTGCAGCGTGGCCGGCAGGTTGTCAGCGGCCAGGAACACCCGCTTGCCGGCATGCCAGGCGCCGAACAGCGCCGCAGCGAAGGCCACGGCGTCATCGAAATACAGGGCCCAGTCGCGGCCTTCAGCCGCCGCAAAGGCGGCGCGCCAGCCCCGTACGCGCTGGCGGAAGCAGGCGTGGTCAACCATGTCTCCGTCGCACAGGCCGACGCTGCGCTGCGGCCGCGCCTCCAGCAGCAGCCGGTCCAGGGCAATCCACTCAGCCATGCGCGTGCGCCGCCTTCACCCGCCGCCGCACCAGCCACTCACCTGCGAACAACACGCCCATCATCACGTACGCCAACAATCCGTTGTAGAGCATCCAGGCCCGGTCCGACGCGTACAGCGCGGTCAGCAGGGCCAGGCTGCCGTTGAGAACGAAGAAGCCGCACCACACCTGGGTGACGCGGCGGGTATAGGCCACCGCGAACGGGGGCAGGTCCGGCTCCTGCAGCCGCGCCAGACGCTCCACCAACGGCGGCCCGAAGCGCAGGCTGGTGCCGAACACCGCCAGCATCACCGCATTGACCAGCGCCGGATACAGCTTCAGCGGCAGGGCCTGGTTGAGCACGGTGGCCAGCACCGCCAGCAGGCCGGTGCCGGCGGCGGCGGCCCACCACAACGGCTGGCGCGTGCTCAGCGCACGCAGCAGGGCCAGGGTGAACAGCAGCAGCGACAGCCAGCGCGGCTCGAAGCGGCCCATCGCCAGGTACACCAGCAGCGGGTAGGCAAGCGAAATCGCTGCCACCACGACGGTACGTGCGCGAGCCATGGCGAAGCCGCCGGCGCTGCGGTCAGGCGGCTGCCTGGTCCGGCAGCAGTCCATGCACGACATCAACGATGTCCTGCACGGTGCGCACGGCCTTGAACGCTTCCGGCTGCAGGTTGCGGCCGAGCAGTGGCTTGAGCTGCACGATCAGGTCGACCGCATCGATGCTGTCGATGTCCAGGTCGTCATACAGGCGGGCCTCGGGGGTGATCCGGGCGGTTTCAATCTCGAAGCTGTCGGTCAGGATGCTGACGATGCGTTCGAACAGTTCATTCTTGGTCATGGCAATTCCTGGCGCCGTTACGACTGGCGGGCGGCGACGAACTCGCCGAGCGCGCGCACGCTGGAGAAATGGCGACGGGTTTCTTCCGAATCGGCCGAGAGGCTGACACCGTACTTCTTCTGCAGCGCCAGGCCCAGCTCCAGCGCGTCGATCGAATCCAGGCCGAGGCCCTCGACGAACAGCGGCGCGGTCGGATCGATGTCCTCCGGCGTGATGTCCTCCAGCGAAAGGGAGGAAATGATCAATTCCTTGATCTCGTGCTCAAGTGCTTGCACGGGGCGGATCTCCAGACAGGTCGAAATAACGAGAAAGGTGCTCGGTGACGCGGCGGGCTGCCAAGGCATCCCCCCTTGGCGAGTCGTCATCGGCCAGGAAGGGCGCGATCGGGATATCTTCGCCGATCTGCAGCCGAACGTGAAAGCGACGTGAGGGGACACGATACCACTTCTGTCCCTTGGTCAACGTGGGCGGGGTGCAGGTAATCCGCACCGGGGTGATGTCCAGCCGGCCGCGGACGGCGATGTTGGCGGCCCCGCGCTGCAGCCGCGGCGGCTGGCCCGGCACGCTGCGGGTGCCTTCGGGGAAGATCACCAGGGTGCCGCCGGCGTGCACCGCCGCCACGCAGTCATCGACCAGGCCAGCGCCATCGTCATTGGAGATGTAGCCGGCCGCCCGCACCGGACCGCGCATGAACGGGTTGCGGGCCACGGCCCGTTTCACCACGCAATCGGCGTTGGGCAGCAGCGAGATCAGGCAGACCACGTCGATCAGGGTCGGGTGATTGGCCAGGACCAGCAAACCGTCGCGCTGCAGGCGTTCACCGCCCTCGATCTGGTAGGTCATCACCCCCAGCGCGCGCATCAGGCGCAGATGGCTGGCAAAGGCAACCTGAACCACCCGGCGCGCCCGGCGGCGACGGACCACCGGGTCGCGCATCAGCAGCAGCACCGGCATCACCAGCACGCCCAGCAGCAGGCCACCCATGCCGAATGCGGCAAAGCTCAGGCCGGTGCCGAGCACCCGCCAGGCATGATCGAGGCGGCGCAGCGCCTCAGCCACGGCGCCCCCAGTGCCAGCGCTGGCCCAGGGCCACGTGCTCCAGCGCCGGCGCACCGGACAGCAGGAAGCGGTGCAGGTCCAGCGCGTGCGGCAGCGCGCCCGGGGCGGTGGCAGGGGCCTCCGGCGCCGCCTCCCACTGCAGGGAGAGGGTCGGCTGGCCCGGCATCGGCGCCGTCAAACGCCAACACCAGGCAAAGAACGGGTCGGGTTCGTCGGCGAACGTCGCGTAAATCTCGGGAAGGCGCGACTCATACACCACGACCCGAACTTCGCGGGCGCCATCGGCGAGCAGACCGGCCGCTTCCAGGCAGGCGGTTTCGACCGTGGCCTGGCCGGCGGCCAGCGCCAGGTAGTTGCCACGGTGGCCGCGCGCGATCGAGTACAACGCAGCGATCGCGTTGTGCACCGACAGGCCGAACCCCGTTGGTGACAAGGGCTGATCATTGGACAGCGCCCCCAGCAGCTCCATCGAACGGGCCACGTCGCCGTGGCGGCTGGCGAACACCAGCGGGACCTGGCTGTCCGCCCCCTGCCCCTCCTCGCACCAGCAGGCGGCCTGGATCGCCATCCGGCCCAGCCGCTCGATGCGGCGGCGCTGCATTGCCGGGATCTCGGCCAGCGCCGGCGTGTCTTCGCCAACCGGCGGATACGGCGCATCGGCCCAGCCCAGCCACTGGCTACGCTCGCTCAGGCCGGGCGCCCAGGCAGCCCAGTCGACGATGGAGAATTCGATCATTTAGCGAAGGTGCTTCAACGGGAGAACGATAGGCACGAGCCATTACGGCGACGCGCGGCGGCCCCCCAGTCCTGCAGCCGTGCGTCCGTCCAGGACGTCGCCGGCTGCCCCCCTGGCTGCCGGAAAGGAGCGCACGCTAGCACGTCCTGCACGGGGTGTGCAGGTTTCACATTCCCCAACACGGGAGCCGGCACCGGCGGCCCCCGCTTCAAAAGATCAGTGGTAACCGGTATCGGCGTGCACCTTGCCACGGAACACCCGGTACGACCACGCCGTGTAGCCGAGGATGACCGGCAGCAGAATGACCAGGCCAACCAAGGTAAAGCCCAGCGAGGAGGCCGGCGCGGCGGCCTGCCACAAGGTCATCGACGGTGGCAGCAGGTAGGGCCACATGCCCAGTACCAGGCCGAGGAAGCCGAGCACGAACAGGGCCAGGCTGAGCAGGAACGGCGGCAGGTCATGGCGCGGGTGGTTGGCACTGCGCCACAGCGCGGCGGCTACCGCCAGGGTCAGCAGCGGCACCGGCGACAGCCACCAGAAGTTGCCGTCGCTGAACCAGCGCGCCATCAGCCGCGAATCGAGGAACGGCAGCCAGCTGCTGACCAGGCCCATCGCCGCGATCACCGCCACCACCAGCGGCCGGGTCATCTGCCGCGCCAGCGCCTGCACGCGTCCCTCTGTCTTCAGGATCAGCCAGGTGCTGCCCAGCAGCGCATAGCCGGCCACCAGCGCGGCACCGGTCAGCATCGCGAACGGGCTGAACCAGGCGAACGGCCCGCCCTGATAGACACCGTCCACCAGCGGGATGCCCTGCACCAGCGTGCCCAGGATCACGCCCTGGGCGAACGTCGCCAGCAGCGAACCGAGGCCGAAGGCCACGCTCCACAGCCGGCGTGACCGATGTGCCTTGAAGCGGAATTCAAAGGCCACGCCACGGAACACCAGCGCCACCACCAGCACCAGCACCGGCAGGTACAGCGCCGACAACAGCACCGCATAGGCCTTGGGGAAGGCCGCCAGCAGGCCGGCACCCCCCAGCACCAGCCAGGTCTCGTTGCCGTCCCAGATCGGCGCGGCGGTGTTCATCATCAGGTCCAGCTGCTCCTCGTCCTCGGCGAAGGGGGCGAGGATGCCGATGCCAAGAACGAAGCCGTCCAGCACCACGTACATCAGCACGCCGAAGCCGATCACCGCGAACCACGCCACCGGCAGCCAGGTCATCAGGTCCATGTCAGCGCTCCTCCAGCGGTTCGTCGGCTGCCGACAGCGGGCGCGCCGGGGTGTGGCTGCCGTGGTCCAGCGACGGCCCTTCGGCGTAGGGCTGCGGTCCGTGGCGCAGGATCTTCACCAGGTACCAGATGCCCCAGCCGAACACGAAGGCGTAGCCAACCACGTAGACGCCCAGCGACAGCGCGGTCATCCACGCGCTCTGCGGGCCGACCGCATCGGCGGTGCGCAGCAGGCCATACACCACCCACGGCTGGCGCCCCATCTCGGTGACGAACCACCCCGACAGCAGCGCGATGAAACCGCTGGGCAGCATCCAGTTCCAGCCGCGCAGCAGCCATGGCGAATCGAGCAGCTTGTTGCGCCACAGCTGGAAGGCCGACACCCAGGCCAGCAGCAGCATCAGCGTGCCCAGCCCGACCATGATGCGGAAGGCAAAGAACACCGGCGTCACCGGCGGCCGCTCGCTGGCCGGTACCGAGGTCAGCGGGTCGAAGGTGCCGTCCAAGCTGTGGGTCAGGATCACGCTGCCCAGCTTCGGGATGGCCACTTCGAAATCGTTGCGCTCCTCCTTCTCGTTGGGTAGCGCGAACACCACCAGCGGTACGCCCTCGCCTTCCCGGGTCTCATGCCAATGCGCTTCCACCGCCGCGATCTTCATCGGCTGGTGCTTGAGCGTGTTCAGGCCGTGCATGTCGCCGACGAAGATCTGCACCGGCACGGTCAGCGCGGCGAATGCCACGGCGGCGATCAGCATGCGCCGGCCCGCTTCCACGTGCGTGCCCTTGCGCAGGTACCACGCGCCCACGCCACCAATCACGAAACAGGTGGTGATGAACGAACCCAGCGCCATGTGCGCGAGGCGGTAGGGGAACGAGGGATTGAACACCACCTGCCACCAGTCCACCGGATGCACGATGCCGTTGACCATCTCGTAGCCGGCCGGCGTGTGCAGCCAGCTGTTGGACGACAGGATCCAGAACGTGGAGAACAGCGTGCCCAGCGCAACCATGCAGGTGGACAGGAAATGCAGGCGCGGCGAGACCCGGCCCCAGCCGAACATCATCACGCCGAGGAAGCTGGCTTCGAGGAAGAACGCGGTCAGCACCTCGTAGGTCAGCAGCGGGCCGATGACCGTGCCGGCCACCTCGCTCAGCCGCGGCCAGTTGGTACCGAACTGGAAGGCCATGACGATGCCGCTGACCACGCCCATGCCGAACGACACCGCGAAGATCTTCTGCCAGAAGAAGTACAGCTCGCGCCACACGGGCAGCCTCGTGCGCAGCCAGCGCCATTCGATGAAGGCCAGCCAGCTGGCCGTGCCAATGGTGAAGGCGGGGAACAGCACGTGGAAACTGATGACGAATCCGAACTGGATCCGGGACAACAACAACGCGTCCAAGGGACGCCTCCTGCCTGCGACCGGTGGGATACCGGACCACTTTAGGAGGATTTCGTTAAAATGGGATGCGACCGGGTGACGCGCTGCTTCACTTTGTCGCAGGGGTCAACCGTTCTGGTAGCTGCCAACCTTGGTTGGCACACACGCCCAAACGCCGACCCAGGTCGGCCTCTACCCACCGCGATTGGAGCGGCCCCTTGCCCGGCGGGTGCCTCAGTGCCAGAAATACCAGGCCGCCGCAGCCAGCAGGGCGCCAAACAACAGCACCTGCACCACCACATAACCCACGCCACCGTCGCGCGACTCAGCGGCAATGCGCTTCTGCAGCGCCTCGCTCACATCCGGCGTGTCTTCCTGCTGTGCCTGCTCACGCAACGCCTGTGCCAGCGCGCGCGCTTCCGCATCGCGAGGGTCGGTCGGTGGATTCACAGCAGCTCTCCGGCGGTGGCATGCCGCGTCAGTTCCTGCTTCAGGATCTGGCGCGCGCGGTGCAGATGGCTCTTGATGGTACCGCGCGCCAGCCCGGTCACCTGTTCGATCTCGGCCAGATCGAAATCCTCCAGGTAATGCAGGCCGACGATCAGGCGCTGCGGCGGACTCAGCCGTTCCAGTGCCGCGCCGAGCTGGCGCCCGGCCTGCAGCGCCTCGCTCAACTCGGCCGGCCCGGGGCCTTCATCGCCGATGCCCAGTTCCTCCGGCGCCTCCACCGCCACCATCCACTGCGCTTCCAGTCGCCGCCGGCGCAGGTGCTGCAACGCCGTGGTGTAGGCCACCCTTGAGACCCAGGTGCGCAGCGAGCATTCAAAACGAAACCGATGCAGCTGGCGGAACACGGCAAGGAAAGTTTCCTGCAGCAGGTCGGCGACCTGGTCGCGGTCGCCCACCATGCGTCCGATCACATGCGCGCAGGTGCGCTGGTGGGCCTGCACCAGCTGCGCGAAGGCCGACTGCGAGCCATCGATGATGGCCCGCACCAGGGCCTGGTCCGCGTCCAGCGCTTTGGCGGGGGCCGCCGTCGCCGCCGTATCCTCGCGGCGACGGCCCCGCAGTGCCGACAGCGCTTCGCCCAGCAGGCTCATGCGCGGGGCGCCCCCTGTGCCCGTGGCATGCCTGCCTCAGCCCTTGCGCGCGGCAGGCCGGGTGAAGTGCCAGGCCAGCAGCTGGCCGAGGCCGGCACTGCCGACCAGCGCGGCAGCGGCGCCAAAGGTCAGGTCACGGGCCCCAATGGCTTCCAGCAGGGCCATGACCAGGGCCAGGCAGACCAGGCTGATGCCCCAGCGCAACGCACCCTGGCGGCGGCGCTCTTCTTCCAGCACGGCCAGCGAGCGGATCACTTCCTCCGGTACGTGCGGGGCCACCAGCTTGCTGCGCGCGCGCGCATCGGCAATGGCATGGATCGCGTAGGCGATGCAGATGAAAAGGGTGATCGGGATCAGTTCCTGCATGGTCGGGCTCCTGTTCGATGGATGATGCGGGTTCAGGAGAATGGATGCGCGACCACGGCAACCGGTTGCACTAGGTGTCCGCCGACGTTTCGCTGGCGCCGGTCGTGTCCGTCGGGTCGGGGAAATAGGTCTCCACCTGAAAATCCAGCTGCAGGTCCGCCATCAGCCGCAGCAACTGCGGATCCAGCTCGAAACCCGCCCATGCCGTCTTTCCAAAGATGCCAACACGCAGGCCGATCCCGGCCCCCTCCTGCAGCAGTTCCCTGATCACGTCGGCGTGTGCCCGCAGGAGATCGACCAACGCCGGCCAGGCATCCATCAGCCAGCCGTCCTTGCCCCTCTCCAGTACGAACACCACGCGGGTCGCCGCATGAACCCGGATCAAGGTACCGTCGCGATCCCGATATCCGGTCCCGACATCACGGGAAAACGCCGGTTCCAGATCCAGCCGGGCGGCAATTCCGGCGCCGGCCTCTGTCGGGTGCTGCACGCCCAGAGAGATCCTGTAGTCGTAGCGGTACATATCGGTTCCATCCGAACGGAATGACCATCATGCCGCACACGCCGTCGCAGCAACCCGGGCGGTGCCGTTTTGCCGATTCCGCTGCCATGACCTGTGGCCCCTGCCCCCGGCCCGGACGGCTGCTACCCTTGCCCGGTTTCCTCTTCTGGTGCCGTCCGCCCATGTCCCGAGTGCTGCCCCTGTCCCTCCTGCTGTCGGCCGTGCTGGCCGCACCGGCCGCGCATGCCGCGCCGACGCCGATCACCATCGAACAGGCCATGGCCGACCCGGACTGGATCGGTCCGCCGGTCGAGAAGGCCTGGTGGTCGTGGAACAGCCAGCAGGTGGAATACCAGCTCAAGCGCAACGGCAGCCCGGTGCGCGACACCTTCCGCCAGCCGGTGGCCGGCGGCGCGGCCGCGCAGGTGGCCGATGACCAGCGCGGTACCCTGGACGTCGCCGATCCGGTCTACGACCGCAGCCGCAGCCGCAGCGCCTTCGTGCGCAATGGCGATGTGTTCGTGCGCGACCTGCGCAGTGGCGCGCTGACCCAGCTGACCCGCAGCAACGAGCGCGCGGGCAATGTGAACTTTGCCGCGGACAACGGCGTGATCTGGCGCGTCGGCCAGAACTGGTTCCACTGGACCGCCGCCAGCGGCGTGCAGCAGGTGGCCAGCCTGAAGGCCGAAAAGGACCCGCGCACGCCGCCGAAGGCCGACGTGCTGCGCGACCAGCAGCTGCGCACGCTGGAAACCCTGCGCCGCGACCGCGAGCAGCGCGAGGCATTGAAGGACCAGGACCAGCGCTGGCGCCAGGCTGATCCGACCCGCGCACCGGGCCCGGTCTACCTGGGCGCCGACGTCGAGATCGGTGACAGCGTGCTGTCGCCGGACCTGACCCACCTGATCGTGGTGACCAAGCCGAAGGACTTCGACGACGGCCGCACCAGCAAGATGCCGCTGTACGTGACCGAGTCGGGCTACGAGGAAACCGAGGACACCCGCACCCGCGTCGGCCGTAACGGCTTCGAGCCACACACCCTGTGGTACGTGGACGTGCGCAACGGCAAGGCCGAGAAGGTTTCGCTGTCCGGCCTGCCGGGCATCAGCACCGACCCGCTGGCCGAACTGCGCCGCAAGGCCGGCAAGGATGCGCTGAAGGGCGAGCGCAGCGTGCAGGTGATGAGCGACTTCATGGGCGGCGGCATCCGCTGGAGCGCCGACGGCCAGCAGGCCGCGGTGATGCTGCGCGCCAACGACAACAAGGACCGCTGGATCATCAGCGTCAATGCTGCCGACGGCCGCGTGCAGAACCGCCACCGCCTGACCGACAACGCCTGGATCAACTGGGGCTTCAACGATTTCGGCTGGATGGCCGATGGCCGCACGCTGTGGCTGTTGTCCGAGGAATCGGGCTTCTCGCACCTGTACACCCAGGCCGGCACCGCCAAGCCGCAGGCGCTGACCAGCGGCAAGTGGGAAACCTCGGCGCCGGTGCCGTCGGCCGATGGCAAGGGCTTCTACTTCCTGTGCAACCAGCAGGCGCCGCATGACTACGAAGTCTGCGCGGTCGACACCGGCAGCCGCCAGGTGCGCGAGCTGACCAGCCTCAACGGCGTGGAGGATTTCTCGCTGTCGCCCGACGGCCAGCAGCTGCTGGTGCGCTACTCCGGCGCCTACCTGCCGCCGCAGCTGGCGGTACTGCCCAGTGCCGGTGGCCAGGCGCGCGTGCTGACCGACACCCGCACCGCCGACTACAAGGCACGCCAGTGGATCCAGCCGAAGCTGGTGGCAGTGCCGTCCAAGCATGGTGCCGGCGTGGTCTGGGCCAAGTACTACGAACCGGAAAACAAGGAACCGGGCCGCAAGTATCCGATCGTGATGTTCGTGCACGGCGCCGGCTACCTTCAGAACGTGCACCAGCGCTACCCGGCCTATTTCCGCGAGCAAATGTTCCACAACCTGCTGGTGCAGAAGGGCTACATCGTGCTGGACATGGACTACCGCGGCAGCGAGGGCTACGGCCGCGACTGGCGCACGGCCATCTACCGCAACATGGGCCACCCGGAACTGGAAGACTACAAGGACGGCCTGGACTGGCTGGTCGACACCCAGCAGGGTGACCGCGACCACGCCGGCATCTACGGCGGTTCCTATGGCGGCTTCATGACCTTCATGGCGCTGTTCCGTGCGCCGGGCACCTTCAAGGCCGGCGCCGCGCTGCGCCCGGTGGTGGACTGGCACAACTACAACCACGGCTACACCAGCAACATCCTCAACACCCCGGACATCGACCCGGAGGCGTACCGCGTGTCCTCGCCGATCGAGTACGCGCAGAACCTGCAGGACAACCTGCTGATCGCCCACGGCATGATGGATGACAACGTGTTCTTCCAGGACTCGGTGAACCTCACCCAGCGCCTGATCGAACTGCACAAGGACAACTGGTCGATCGCCCCATACCCGCTGGAACGCCACGGCTATGTGCGTGCCGATTCCTGGCTGGACCAGTACAAGCGCATCCTCAAGCTGTTCGAGCAGAACCTGAAGTGAGCAACGCCGCAGCCACGATCCGGATCGTGGCTGCGGTCATCCTGGATGACCGCGGCCGGGCGCTGGTGGTGCGCAAGCAGGGTGCGCGCCGCTTCATCCAGCCCGGTGGCAAGCCCGAACCCGGCGAGGCGCCCCTGCAGGCGCTAGCCCGCGAGCTGGACGAGGAACTGGGCGTGCAGCTGCGCGCCGATGCCGCCATCGCGCTGGGCACGTTCGAGGACTGGGCGGTGAACGAGCCCGGCCACCGCGTGCAGGCACAGGCGTGGTGGGTGCAGGTGGACGGCACGCCGCAGGCGCGCGCCGAAATTGCCGAACTGGCCTGGGTGCCGCTGCAACCGCCGCATGGCCTGCCCTTGGCACCCTTGAGCGAACACCATATCCTGCCGGCCGTCGCCACCCGGGCGACGGCCCGCTGAGCAGGCGGGCGCCGACTGCAAGGACATCGGATGTCAATGTCGATCCCGTCGATCCCCTCGCCGCTTTCCCCGGCCTATCACGCCTGGGTGCGCCCGGTCGCACAGGCTTCGTTCTGGCTGTCACTGCTGCTGACGATCTACTTCGTGCTGCAGGGACTGGTGCTGTGGCCGCTGCAGAACCTCACGCTGTGGCGCTTGGTGGAAAGCGAAGTGCAGCTCCAGCAGATGCACAGCCTGGTCTGGCTGCTGGCGCACCCGGTGGCCGCGTCAATGATCGTCGCGCTGTTGTGCCTGGCCTCGACCGTGTCCAGTTGGGGCCTGCTGCGTGAACGTCGCTGGGGCCTGTGGAGCTTCGTGGTACTGCTGCTGCTGAGTGCCCTGACCAACTTCGCAGCCGCCTGGTGGCTGGACCTGTTCATGGGCGACTTCATTCCGTTGCTGGCCGATGACCCGGCCCTGCTGCAGGAACTGCAGCTGAAACGCTGGCTGATCACGCTGACCGTGGTCGGCATGTCGTTCGTGCTTCTCGGCCTGCAGGGCTGGCTGGCCTGGCGCCTGCTGCGCCCCGACGTGCGCGCGCGCTTCCACTGAGTTCTTCCGGGCGTGGGCCAGGGCCTCCGGCAGCACCCGGCGTTTTGCCTTTGATCGTCAAGGAGACGACATGCTCTCACTCGCACCGTACCGCCACTGGCTGGCCTGGGCGTTGCTGCTGGCCACGCCGGTGGCCGCGGCACAGTCACCGCAATGCGGCCTGTTCAAGGCCGACGAAGGCAGCAGCACGCTGCGCGTCAGCTCATCCAACCGTGGCGAGCAGAAGCACTTCGGCAGCGCACCGACCCCGGTCGCGTTCCAGCAGATCGAAGGCAAGCTGCAGCTGGTGAATCTGGAATATGGCCTGCCCAGCGCGCTGCAGGTGCGCGACCGTGGCCGCACCCTCGAGGTGGACGGCACGGTCTACACCCTGCAGGCCCCTGCACAGTGCGCCGCAGCCGCCGCGCCGGCTGCGGGCAGCTGCCTGGCCGATGCGGCGGCCTGCCTGGACAACCGCCACGAGGCGACCCCCACCGCGCTGGCAGCGGCGTGCCGGGAAGGCGTGCCCGGCATGTGCCTGCAGCTGGCCGATCGCTGGCATGACGAGGCCAGGGCGCCGGCCACGCCGGATGAGGCGCAGCAACAGGCCATCCTCGATACCGCACTGGCCGGCATCGAACTGCCTGTGCCGTGCCGGAATGGCGGCTTCAGCAACGAGACACCGGCCTGTGCAGCGGCGCTGGAAGCGGATCCGGCGCTGCAGGAGCAGATCGTCAAGGCCGCGATGGGTGCGGCGATGGTCGAAGCCGTGAGCTCCGTGCTGTCACCCTCCACGCCGGTGGTGGTGCCGGCCGCGCAGCGCCAGCAGCTGTTGCAGTTGTGCCAGCAGGTCGGCCATGGCGGCTTCTGCAGCCGCGTGGCCGAGCTCTCGTGGGAATCCGGCGACCCCTTGCAGGCGGTGCAGGCACTGGCCACAGCGTGCGCGCCCGGCAATGACAGCGCCGCCTGTGAGCGCCTGCCTGCGTTGCAGGCGCTGGGCGCCTCGTTGCGGCCGCAGCCGGCTACGGCGCTGCCCTGCGGCACCTTCCGCGCCGCAGGTGGCCTGATGGATACGCTGGACTTCGGCGATGCAGGACGGGTCGGCATCGGCTGGGACAGCCAGCTGCGTGCCCGTGTCGAAGACGGCGACGTCCGCATCCGCCACGACAAGGGCGGCGACTTCGTGCTGCGGCCGTTGCACGGCGGCCAGCTGCTGGGCCTGGACACGTGGACACGCTTCCAGGTGTTCGTGCCGACCGGCGAGGGCGCGAGCACCTGCAGCCCGCCGAAACACTACACGGTGCTGCCGCTGCCGCAGGACTGCCCGCAAGCGCTGGCCAGCGGCGGTGCCGAAGCCTGCTGCGCGCAGGGCAAGCTGCAGGGCTGCAACATTCTTGGCAACCGTCTTGCGCTGTCCGGCCAGTGGCGACAGGCGGCAGAGCACTACACCACCGTGTGCCGTGCCGGCGTGCGCGAGGGCTGCGAGAACCTGGTCGCAGCGCAGGGCCGCAGCAGCGACGTCGACGCCCATGCGACGCTGGAGCGGCTGTGCGCCGCCGACCGCAGCGGGCGCCACGTCGCCTGCGATGTGCTGGACACCGGAAACTGGAGCGCCCTGGAGCTGGGTCGCGTCCTGCAGGAGGCGGTGGACGAAGCGACGGCCGAGGACGCTCCGGCGCCGCGCACTTCCAATCGCAAGCGCTGAGCCTGCCAGGTCCTGTCCGCAGCGTTGGCCGGGCCCTGCGGTAAAGTACGCGACATGAACGAATTCGAGCGCGTTCGCGCCTACCTCACCGAGCTGCAGGACCGCATCTGTGCGGCGATCGAGGCCGTCGATGGCCGGGCCCGCTTCCAGGAAGACCTGTGGCAGCGTGCCGAGGGCGGTGGCGGGCGTACCCGCGTGCTGCGCGACGGTGCGGTGTTCGAGCAGGCCGGCATCGGCTTCTCCGACGTCGCTGGCAGTCGCCTGCCGCCGTCGGCCTCGGCCAACCGCCCGGAACTGGCGGGCGCCTCCTGGCGCGCCACCGGCGTGTCGCTGGTGTTCCACCCGCTCAACCCGTACGTGCCGACCACCCATGCCAACGTGCGCTTCTTCCAGGCGCAGCGCGACGGTGAAGTGGTAGCCAGCTGGTTCGGCGGCGGCTTCGACCTGACCCCGTTCTATCCGTTCGACGAGGACGTGCAGCACTGGCACCGGGTCGCACGCGATCTGTGTGCGCCGTTCGGCGACGAACGCTACGCCGCGCACAAGCGCTGGTGCGACGAATACTTCTTCCTGCGTCATCGCAACGAAACGCGCGGCGTCGGCGGTCTGTTCTTCGACGACCTGCACGGCGATTTCGAGCGCGATTTCGATTATCTGCGCGCGGTCGGCGACGGCTTCCTCGATGCGTACCTGCCGATCGTGCAGCAGCGCAAGGACACCCCGCATGGCGAACGCGAACGCGAGTTCCAGCTGTACCGCCGCGGCCGCTACGTGGAATTCAACCTGGTCTACGACCGCGGCACCCTGTTCGGGCTGCAGAGCGGTGGCCGCAGCGAAAGCATCCTGATGAGCCTGCCGCCGCGGGTGCGCTGGGAATACGGCTTCTCGCCTGAACCCGGCAGTGCCGAATCGCGCCTGGCCGACTACCTGGTGCCACGCGACTGGCTGTGAGGGGTGTCGTCGCGCGGGACGTGGGCTCGGCGCTGGTCAGCTCGCGGCGGAGTACCGCCTCGAACAGGCGACCATCGCGCGCGATTACGTTGGGTTCTCCTTCGATCAACCGCTGCATGCGCCGGTTCCGGGTGGTCAGCCAGCTGACCCCGTAGTTCAGCAGGATCAGGGTCGCCGCCAGCAGCAGCTCGCCGCCCAGCGAGGTATCCGTGCCCAGCAGCGCGTTCTGCACCGCGTTGCCCAGCAGCACGATCAGCAGCACGTCGAACGGCGTGATCTGCCCCAGAGCCCGCTTGCCGCCCAGCCGGACCATGCCCAGCACCACGACATGGACCACCACCGCGCGCAGGATGAATTCCCACCACGGCATCGCCAGTGCGAACAGATCGGGCATCGTCTTCCCTGCGGAGCGGTGGCCCAGCCTAGCACCTGGGGTCAGATCCCTTTGCCCGTCGGGCAAAGGGATCTGACCCCATCCGAGGTTCCGGCGACACAAATAAAAAGCCCCGCTGACCAGGGGGAGGTCAACGGGGCCGGGGAACGGGCACTTGGGGAGGAGTCCCCGTTCCGAGATCTGCTCCAGGGGATGGGAGAGATCCACAACAGGCATTGCGCCTGTCGGGAGTTATAGAAGCACTCCGAACACTAACGGTTCGTGAAGGGGCCCCATTTAATGAAATTCAATCGGGGCAACATTCATGGTCGAGTCAGAAACCCCCGACTCATGAACACATTCACGTCGTTTTCGGCCTGAAATGCCGTCAGTGCGCTTCGTCCCAGTTGTTGCCGACGCCCGTGTCGACCACCAGAGGCACCCGCAGTTTGGCCGCTTGCGACATGCGCTCCACCACCTGCAAACGCAAGTTTTCCAAGAAACCGCTTTCGGTTTCGAACACCAGTTCATCGTGCACCTGCAGGATCATCCGTGCCGGTGCCCCGCTGTCGCGCAGCCACTGGTCCACATCCACCATTGCACGCTTGATGATGTCGGCGGCGGTGCCCTGCATCGGCGCGTTGATCGCGGCGCGCTCGGCCCCGGCACGCAGGCCCTGGTTGCGGGCGTGGATGTCGTTCAGGTACAGGCGGCGGCCGAACAGGGTTTCCACATAGCCCTGGTCACGGGCCTGCTGGCGCATCCGCTCCATGAAGTCGCGCACGCCCGGGTAGCGGCTGAAGTACAGCGCCACATAGTCCTGCGCCTGGCCCCGGTCGATGCCCAGGTTGCGGGCCAGGCCGAAGGCGCTCATGCCGTACATCAGGCCGAAGTTGATCGCCTTGGCGGCGCGGCGCTCGTTCGGGGTCACCTCCTCCAGCGTGCGCCCGAACACCTCGGCGGCGGTGGCACGGTGCACGTCGGCGCCCTGCTCGAAGGCGCGCACCAGGCCCGGATCCTCGGACAGGTGCGCCATGATCCGCAGCTCGATCTGCGAATAGTCAGCGGCCAGAAGCTGGCAGCCTTCCGGCGCCACGAACGCGCGACGGATGCGGCGGCCGTCCTCGGTGCGGATCGGGATGTTCTGCAGGTTCGGGTCCGACGAGGACAGGCGGCCGGTAGCGGCGCCGGACTGGTGGTAGCTGGTGTGCACCCGACCCGTGTCCGGATTGACCATCTCCGGCAGCTTGTCGGTGTAGGTGCTGCGCAGCTTGGCCAACCCGCGGTAGTCGAGGATCACCCGCGGCAGTTCGTGCTGGTCGGCAATCGCTTCCAGCGCCTCTTCGTTGGTGCTGGGCTGGCCCTTCGGGGTCTTCACCACTGCCGGCAGCTTCAGCTCGTCGAACAGCACCGCCTGCAGCTGCTTGGGCGAATCGAGGTTGAAGCTGCGGCCGGCCAGCTCGGTGGCCTTCTGCTGCGCGGCCAGCATGCGCGAGGACAGGTCCTGGCTCTGGCGGCGAAGTTCGTCGGTGTCGATCCGCACGCCGTTGGCTTCGATCGTGGTCAGCACCGGCACCAGCGGCATCTCGATGGTGCGGTACACGCTGTCCAGCGCCGGCTCGGCCAGCAGCTGCGGCTGCAACGCGTGGTGCAGGCGCAGGGTGATGTCGGCGTCTTCGGCCGCATAGCGGCTGGCTTCGTCGATGCCTACCTGCGAGAACGGGATCTGCTTGGCGCCCTTGCCGGCCACGTCCTCGAACTTGATGGTGCTGTAGCCCAGGTAACGCAGGGCCAGCGAATCCATGTCGTGGCGGGTGGCGGTGGAATTGAGCACGAAGCTCTCGAGCATGGTGTCATCGTGGTAGCCCTGCACCGCCACGCCGTGGCGGCGCAGCACATGCAGGTCGTACTTGCCGTGCTGGCCCAGCTTCTTTTTCGTTGGGTCCTGCAGCGCCGGGCGCAGTGCGTCCAGCACCTGCTGCATCGGCAGCTGGGCCGGCGCACCCGGGTAATCGTGGCCGACCGGAATGTACGCCGCCCTGCCCGGCTCGACGGCCAGGCTGATGCCCACCAGGCGCGCGCGCATCGCGTCCAGCGCGTCGGTCTCGGTATCGAAGCTGATCAGCTCGGCCTGCTGCAGGCGTTCGACCCAGGCCTGCAGCTGCCCGCTGGTCAGCACGGTCTCGTATTCACCCGGCGCGGACAGTGCCGGATCCAGCGTGCCGGCGGCGGGCGCCTCGACGCTGCCACGCGCGAAGCCGGCCGCAGTGCCGCGCAGGCTCGGGGTCGCCTCGCTGGCAGCCACCGGTGCCGGCACAGGCGCGCCCAGCTCCTTCAGGGCCTGGGTGAAACCGTAACGCGTATACAGCTCGGTCAGCGCCGGCACATCCTGCTCGCGCAGCGCCAGCGTGGTCGGGCTGGCCTCCAGTTCCACATCGGTGCGGATCGTCACCAACTCGCGGTTCAGCGGCAGGCGTTCCAGTGCAGCGCGCAGGTTCTCGCCGATCTTGCCCTTCATGGTCGGCGCGGCCGCCATCACCCCGTCCAGGTGCTGGTACTCGGCCAGCCACTTGGCGGCGGTCTTCGGCCCGCACTTCTCCACGCCCGGCACGTTGTCGACCGCGTCGCCCATCAGCGCCAGCAGGTCGATGATCTGATCGGCGCGCACGCCGAACTTGTCCATCACCGCCGCGTCGGAATCCATGCGGCTGCCGGTCATGGTGTTGACCAGCTCGATGCCCGGCCGCACCAGCTGGGCGAAGTCCTTGTCGCCGGTGGAGATGGTCACCTTCAGGTCCTGCGCCAGGCCCTGCAGCGCAAGCGTGCCGATCACATCGTCGGCTTCCACGCCGGGGATGCGCAGGATGCTGATGCCCAGCGCTTCGACGATGCGGCACATCGGCTCGACCTGGCTGCGCAGTTCATCGGGCATCGGCGGGCGGTTGGCCTTGTACTGGTCGTACAGGTCATCACGGAAGGTCTTGCCGGGCGCATCGACCACGAACGCGACGTAGGCCGGGCGTTCCTTCAGCGTCGAACGCAGCATGTTGACCACGCCGAACAGCGCGCCGGTGGGTTCACCCTGTGCATTGGACAGGGGCGGCAGCGCGTGGAACGCGCGGTACAGGTAACTGGACCCGTCGATCAGGACTAATCTGCTCATGCGCCGATTCTACGCGCCCGTGCCTGCACCGCGGCGACACGGCGCGCACACCGCGATGGGGCATAATCAGGGCTCTTTCCAGGCAAAGGCCCCCGCCGATGAAGACCCTGATGCTGGCTTCCCTGCTCCTGCTCGCTGGCTGCGCCAGCATGGGTGGCGCGGGTGCTCCCCCGGTGGACGTCAAGGGCGCGGATGTGTCCAGGCGTACCATGGACAACGGCGATGTCATCGAGGAATACCGTGTGTCCGGCCAGCTGCGCATGGTCAAGGTGACCCCGTCGCGCGGTGCCCCGTTCTACATGTACGACAAGAACGGCGATGGCCGATTCGACAACGACAAGGATGGCGTGTCGCCGGTCTACTGGAAGCTGTACAGCTGGTGAGGTGACCGGGTCGGATCCCTGCGATCCAGTAGATCCACGCCATGCGTGGATTCACCCCAGCCCCCTACAAAAAACAACGCCGGCACGCATCCTGCGCACCGGCGTCGGGTCCCCTCCCCGGGGAACGCTTCAATCAGCGGGTATGGATCAGCGGATGACCAGTACCGGCAGCGTGCTGCGCGCCAGCACCTCGGCAGTCTGGCTGCCCAGCAGTACACGGGTCACGCCACGGCGGCCGTGCGAGGTCATCACGATCAGGTCGCTGTTGCGCTCGGCCGCCGTCTCGATGATGCCGTCGGCCGCGTAGCGGTCCAGCACGTGCACCGGGTTGGCCGTGATGCCCTGCTCGGCGGCCTTGGCCAGCGCCGGCTGCAGCACCTTCTGCGCGCCTTCCTCGCGGTCAGCCTTGTATTCCGGGCTGTTCATGTAGCCCACGCTCCAGCCCATGGCGTCATACATGCCCACGGCCCACGGCTCGGACACGGTCACGATATCGACCTCGGCATTGAGGTCCTTGGCCAGCTCCAGGCCCTTGGCCAGGCCCTTGTCGGCCAGCTCGGACCCGTCAGTGGCAATCAGGATGCGCTTGTACATGGTAGGGCTCCGTGGCGGTCTGCCAGATGGGAACAACACCATTACACACCGGATGTGGAGGCGGCGCCTTGAGCAGGATCAATCCGGCGCCGTGCAGCGGCCCGTGCGCGCCACCCGCTTGCCCGCCCCCCTTCTGTAGAGCCGAGCCCATGCTCGGCTTCGGATGCATGAGCCGAGCATGACTCGGCTCCACATTTTCCGCCCTCAGGCGATCTGCACCACGCGTGCGTTCTGGCACAGGGGGTAGCTGCCCACGAATTCAGCGATCGCATCGCGCATCGCCTCGAACGATTGGCCGTACATGTACAGCGCGGTCTCGCTCGGGCCCTGCCACCAGCTGCAGATCTCGCCAAGGCCATCAATGCGCTCGGACAGCTGCTCGAACACGTGGTTGGAATCGCACTGTTCGTAGACCTCGTCCGGCAGGTTCAGGCCATCCAGGTAGATGCCCAGGCCCGCGGTCACGCCGAAGCTGCGATCGGCTTCACCCGCGCCCTGGATCTTCGAGCCCTTCGGTGCACCCAGCTGCTCCAGCAGGTCGATCAGCTTGGGCACGCCATCGGCATCGACCAGCGCCACTTCGATATCGCCGTATTCGACCTCACCCAGATCGGACATCGCCGTGCCGCCGCCGGTGATCTCGCCGACATTGGCCGCCTGCAGCAGCGCATCGAGTGGGTCCTCGAACAGTTCGTGGCGATGCTCCGGCTGCAGCCGGGCGTTCAACTTCACGGTGACGTGCAGCGTAGGTTCGGTCATGGGACGTTCCTGGAAGAAGTGCCGCCTATTGTAGAGCCGAGCCCATGCTCGGCTGCTTTTCCCGCCAGAAGCAGCCGAGCATGGGCTCGGCTCTACAACAGCCCGTCAGCGCAGGTACGGGGTCACCTTGCGCTTGAGCAGCTCCACCAGCACCGGGTCCATGTACTCGTAGTCATCCGGGATATCCAGGCAGATCACTCGCTTCTCCTTCAGCCACGGCTTGTAGCGGCTGGACAGCCGGTTGCGGTGCGCCTTCTCCATCACGAACACCAGGTCGGCCCACTGCAGCAGCTCGGGGCTGAGCACTTCCTCGGCGTCGGCCAGCAACCCGGCTGAGGCGGTCTCGATGCCCGGCCAATCGGCGAAGACCTGCTCGGCGGTGGGGCTGCGCAGGCGGTTCTGGCTGCAGAGGAAGAGCACGTTGCGGGTCATGAGCGCAGCCTAATCGGGGTCGGATCCCTTTTCCAACGGAAAGGGATCCGACCCCTCGGCGGTGATCAGATCACCGTCAGGTTGGCGTAGGCCATCACCAGCCACTTGCTGCCGGCGTCGGCGAATTCGACCTGCACGCGGGCGTGCGCGCCGCTGCCTTCGTAGTCGGTCACCATGCCTTCGCCGAACTTGGGATGGGTAACCAGCGCGCCGAGCTTGATCGGCGGCGCCTCGATCGAGGCATGACCCATCACTCGGCTGGCGCCCATCGAGGCCGGTCGCGAGACCTGCACCTTGGGGCGCACTTCGTGCAGCAGTTCACGCGGGATCTCGCGCAGGAAGCGCGACGGCAGGCTGTAGTTGTCCTGGCCGTGGATGCGGCGCGATTCGGCATAGCTCAGCACCAGCTTCTGGCGCGCGCGGGTGATGCCGACGTAGGCCAGGCGGCGCTCTTCTTCCAATCGCCCGCTTTCCTCCAGCGAACGTGCGCTGGGGAACAGGCCTTCTTCCAGGCCGGCCAGGAACACCAGCGGGAATTCCAGGCCCTTGGCCGAGTGCAGGGTCATCAGCTGCACACCATCCTCGCCGGCCTGCGCCTGGCCTTCACCGGCCTCCAGCGCGGCATAGGCCAGGAACGCGACCAGCTCGTCCATGTCCTCGCCCACTTCCTCGATGTCGTCGGCGCGGCGCACGAAGCGCGAGGCGACCGAGACCAGTTCGTCGAGGTTGTCGGTGCGCGATTCCGAGTCCAGCGCGTTGCGGCTTTCCTTGCTCCAGTGCTCGCGCAGCTGCGAGCGGGCCAGCACGTGGTCCACGCGCTCGGCCAGGGTCATGTGCACGGTCTGCGCCTGCAGCTCGTTGACCAGCCCCAGGAAGCCGGCCAGCGCATTGCGCGCGCGTGCGGCCAGCGCGTTGCCCTGGGTGACCAGCATGGTCGCTTCCCACAACGAAATGCCCTGCGCGCGCGCCTCGCGGCGCACTTCGTCCAGCGTGCGGTCGCCGATGCCACGTGTCGGGGTGTTGACCGCGCGCTCGAAGGCGGCGTCATCGTTGCGGTTGGACAGCAGGCGCAGGTAGGCCAGCGCATCCTTGATTTCGGCGCGCTCGAAGAAGCGCATGCCGCCATACACGCGGTACGGCACCTGTTCGCTCAGCAGCGCTTCTTCCAGCGCGCGCGACTGCGCGTTGCTGCGGTAGAGCACGGCCACTTCGGTGTAGCTGCCACCGTCGCGCACCCACTGGCGGGCGCGCTCGACGATGTAGCGCGCCTCGTCCATCTCGTTGTACGCCGCATACAGGTCGATCGGCTCGCCGTCGCCGCTGTCGGTCCACAGCTGCTTGCCGATGCGATCCGGGTTGTGCGCGATCACCGCGTTGGCGGCGCCGAGGATGTTGGCGGTGGAGCGGTAGTTCTGCTCCAGGCGGATGGTCTGTGCGCCCGGGAAGTCGCGCAGGAAGCCCTGCACGTTCTCGACCTTGGCACCGCGCCAGCCGTAGATGGCCTGGTCATCGTCGCCGACCACGAACACGTGGCCGGAATCGCCGGCCAGCACGCGCACGAAGGCGTACTGGATGGCGTTGGTGTCCTGGAACTCGTCCACCAGGATTTCGCGGAAGCGCGCGCGGTAATGCGCCAGCAGGGCCGGGTTGTCGCGCAGCAGTTCATGCGCGCGCAGCAGCAGCTCGGCGAAGTCGACCAGGCCGGCGCGGTCGCAGCGTGCCTGGTACTCGATGTAGGCCTGGCGCATGGTTTCCAGCCACGCATCGTGCGGTTCGGGCTGGATGTGCTGCGGGCGGCGGCCTTCGTCCTTCTGCGCGTTGATCCACCACGCGATCTGCTTGGGCGGGTACTTGCCGTCGTCCAGCTCCAGCGCCTGCACCACGCGCTTGACCAGCCGCAGCTGGTCGTCCGAGTCCATCACCTGGAAGCCTTCTGGCAGCTTGGCGTCCTGCCAGTGCAGGCGCAGCAGGCGGTTGGCCAGTCCGTGGAAGGTACCGATCCACATGCCACGGCTGCCATGGGGCAGCTGGGCGTCGATGCGGTGGCGCATTTCGCCGGCCGCCTTGTTGGTGAAGGTCACCGCGAAAATGCCGTGGGTCGGCACGCCATCGACTTCATGCAGCCAAGCGATGCGGTGGGTGAGTACGCGGGTCTTGCCGGAACCGGCACCGGCCAGCACCAGGTGGTGGCCGGGGGGAGCGGAGACGGCTTCGCGCTGGGCCGGGTTCAGGCCATCAAGCAGGTGGGAGACATCCATGCCTCCATTTTACGGCATCGCCGTCGCGGCTCCTGCGACCACCTGGCTGGCCAGCGCCTGCGCCTGCTGACGCAGTTCAGGCACCGCCAGGCTTTCCCACAGGCTGCCGATGCGCAGGCTGCCGAGCACGCCCAGCCGTGCCTGCGGCTGGCCACCGGCAGCACGCAGGCGGTCGCCCGGCACCGTGCTGTCCAGGCCCAGCCCATGCGGGCCGGGGCGTGCCAGGCCCTCGGCCTGCAGCTGCTGCAGCAACGGATTGCGCAGCGCATTGGCGCGGGTTTCCACGCCGGTGGCGTTGACCACGCCGCCGATCGTCCAGTGCTGTTCATTGCCGTTGGCATCGCGACCCGACAGCCGCAGGGCATCGCCTTCGCGGCCGACGCGTTGCAGGCGGGACCGGTGAATGCGCAGTTGGCCGCTTTCGATCAGCGCCTGCAGCTGTGCGTCGACCTCTTCGGCGATGCGGTGGCGATGCACGTCCCAGTAGCGCACCACATGACGCAGGAAGCGGCGCTGGTCGGCCGCGTCGAGGCTGCACCACAGCGCCTGTCCATGCGGACGGATGCGGTCCATCACGCCCTGCCACGGCAGCCCGTCGGCCTGCGCCTGGCGAGCGAACCCGCGCAACGCGCGCAGGCGCTGGCGCAGGCTCATCGGCAGCAGCGCAGCCGGGTCGAACGTGGGCAGGCCACCATGCGCATGCGGAAGCGGCAGCAGGCCATGGCGCGAGATCACGTGCAGCGGGCCGGTGTGGCCGGCGGCAACCAGCGCCAGCACGGTGTCGGCCATGCTCAGGCCGGAGCCGACGATGGCCACGGCCTGCTCACCGGCCAGGGTACGCACGCCGTCGTAGTCCCAGGCCTCGATCACATCATCGGCGGGCAGTGCCTCGGCACCGGCCACCGGCAGCGGCCGCATGCTGTTGCCGGTGGCGAGCACCGCCTGCACGGCGTGCAGCGTCTGGGCATCGCCAAGTGTCAGCCGGTAGCCATGGTCATCCGGCTGCAGGCCCAGCACCGGCTGCGCGATCACCTGCAGCTGCGCCGGGCTGGCCGCAGCGGCCTCCTGCAGGCGCTGCTGCAGGTAGGCCGCAAAGTAGTGGCGGCATACGTAACGCTCGCCCAGCACCTCGCGCGCCTCGCCCGGGTAGGCGTTGGCGGCCATCAGGTAGTCGAGGAAATCGCCAGGCTGGTCGGCAAACGCACTCATCTTCGCCGCCGGCACGTTCAGCAGGTGCTCCGGCCACGGCGTGGCATAGGCGATGCCCTGCGCCAGCTGCGAGGCGGGTTCGAAGATGGCAATCGCCAGCGGCGCCTGGGCCTGGCGCAACACCTGGATCGCCACCAGCACCCCGGCCGCACCACCGCCGATGATTGCCAGGTCCAGTTCGCCATTACGCGGTGAATCAGTCATGCGCCGATTGTAGGCCATCGGCGATGACGGGCCGGGTTGCCGAAGCGGGCGATTGCCGCCATCTCACATCAACGCATCGGCCAGACGTGCGATGCCTTCGCGGCTGCGCCGCCACGTGGGGCGGCTGCGCCACTGCTGCAGGTCCAGCTGCCGCGACTCACGCAGGTAGCCATCCTCGATCGCACACAGCTGCTGCACCAGCGCGCGGTCGTAGCAGACCAGGTCGATCTCGGCATTCAGCGCGAATGAGCGGATGTCCATGTTGATCGAGCCGAGCACGGCGATTTCCTCGTCCACGCTCATGTGCTTGGCATGCAGGAACTGCGGCTCGTACAGCGCGATGCGCACGCCACAGCGCAGCAGCTCGTCGTAGTAGGCCTCCTGCGCCCACGACGTCAGCCGCTGGTTGTTGCTGGCCGAGAGGATCAGCTGCACCTGCACGCCGGACAAGGCCGCAATGCGCAACGCACTGAGCGTGGCTTCGTCAGGCACGAAATACGGCGTGACCATCACCAGCCGTCGCCGTGCCAGGTGGATCAGCGCCGCCACCGCATCACGCGCGTTGCTGTACGGATAGGCCGGGCCGCTGGGCAGCAGCTGGGTGGCGATGTCGTCGCTGCACTCGGGCACATCGGCGATGACGTCCAGGCGCTGGCCGGTTTCCATGTACCAGTCGCTGGCGAACACCGCTTCCAAATGCGCCACGGCCGGGCCACGCACGCGCGCCACCAGCTCGCGGTTCGGGTGGCCGGGCACGAACTGCGGGCCGGCCAGGTTCTGCGAACCGACATAGGCCACTTCGTTGTCGATCACCGCGATCTTGCGATGGTTGCGCAGATCCATGCGCCCGCTGCGGCGCCAGCGCAGGCCACCGGGCAGCATCGCGCGTACCTCGATGTCGCGCGCCTGCAGGCGCTTGCGATAGGCGCGCAGGCCGCGCTTGGCACCCACCGCATCCAGCAGCACGCGGCACTGCACGCCCCGTGCAGCCGCACGCTGCAGTGCCTCGACGATAGCCTCGCCGACCGCGTCGTCGAACATCAGGTAGTACAGCAGGTGCACCCGGTCTTCGGCCTGGTCGATGTCGGCGATCAGCGTGTGCAGCGATTCGTCGTAGTCGGTCAGCAGATCGACGGCGTTGCCGTGCACCGGCATGAAATCGCCCTGGCGCTGCACCAGCGGCACGATTTCGGCGCTGGCGGTGTCCGGCTGCGGTGTCCAGCGCAGGCGATGCTGCAGCGCCTGTTCCTCGCGGATGACCTGCGAGGCCTCGGCCTGGCGGCGGATGCGCTCGCGCGACAGCCACGGGTGGCCGAACAGCAGGTACAACGGCAGCCCCAGCAGCGGCACGAAGCCGACCAGCAGCAGCCAGCTGCGCGCCGCCCCCGGCGTGGTGCGGGTGGGGATCCAGCACAGCGCGACCAGCCGGATCAGCCAGTCGATCAGCAGCAGGTAGGAACCCAGCAACCACTCGAACAGCATCGTGTCGCCCGTCGGGAGGTGATGGGCCATTCTGCCCAGTGGCCTTTGTAGAGTCGAGCCATGCTCGACTGCCTTTCGGCCCGACCGCAGAGCAGCCGAGCGTGGGCTCGGCTCTACAGAATGGCTCAGTGCCGCACCGGCACCTCGCACAGCTGGCGTACCGAATCGGCATGGCGGCGGCCGTTGAGCGCCATGCAGGCAATGGCCTGCGCGGCCCGCTCCAGCTGCGCCTCCGGCAGCGGCGACGGTGCGCCGTTGGCCAGTGCCAAGTGGTGATCGCACAGCAGCAGCGCCATGCCCTCGATGCCTTGCAACATGCGCTGCAGGCGCAGCCAGCCCAGTTCCAGGTCCTGGCGGTGTGATGGGGTGTTCATGCAACCTCCTTCAACGGATCTGGCCACCGGTGAAGGTGGCGGACGATGCGTGGTTGCAATACCGGGGAACAAGCAACGGAAACCAAACCGGCGGGCACGCGGCCCCCACGCACCGCCCGCCATAAGGCAGAGCGGGTCGCCAGCCGCTGCACACGCAGAGACAGCGGCTGGCGAATTTACCGTTACTCGATTCCTCGGGATTGCAAGCCCGACCGCTGCAACCGCAGCGGCTCGCCATCATGGGCACGGCCACGCCCGTCGTTCCAATCGATTTGAACCGTGCGAGGCGCCGGAACCGGTAGGAACAATCACTTATCGCATTCAGCCCTTCGCTCCAGGCATGGTGCCATTGGCGACAGCGTGCGCAGGGACTGCCCAGTGCCGACCAACGGTCGGCACCCACCACGGCAATGCAGGAAGTTCCCACCACCCGAATGCCAGACATGAAAAAACCCGCCACAGGGGCGGGTTTCTTCGCGGGGACCAGCAATCCGTGCGGATTACTTGATCTTGCCTTCCTTGTACAGGACGTGCTTGCGCACGACCGGATCGTACTTCAGGAATTCCATCTTCCCCGGGGTGTTCTTCTTGTTCTTGTCCGTGGTGTAGAAGTGGCCGGTACCGGCCGAGGAAATCATACGGACCTTATCGCGCTTGCCTGCCATGATGCTTTACTCCTCAGACCTTTTCGCCGCGCGCACGCAGCTCAGCCAGAACGGAATCAATGCCGTTCTTGTCGATGGTGCGCAGTGCATGCGCGGAAACACGAAGCTTGACCCAGCGGTTCTCGCTGGCCACCCAGAAACGGCGCTCGTGCAGATTCGGCAGGAAACGACGACGGGTCTTGTTGTTGGCGTGCGAGACGTTGTTACCCGTCTGCACTCGCTTGCCGGAAACCTGGCATACGCGGGACATTGCGCACCTCGATAGTAGTAGTTGTCAGCCCGTAGCCCGGGAGACGGCGGCCTCGATGGTTGCCCACCACACGTCAAGAGAATCAAAGGGTTACGCTGGCGTTGGGCGGCCGGGGACGTGCTCCCGGGGACGCCGCCCGGTAGAAAACCGGACACAGCGAGCCGCGCATTATGCACCGGTTCAAGCACTTGCGCAAGTTACCCACAGGCGGGGACTGAACCGGCAGGACCGGGGGCACTCCGCCAACCGGCATACTGGCCCGGACCACTGCGGAGCTTCCCATGCGGCTGCTGGCCCTGACCTACGGAACCGAAGGCGACACACGTCCCCTGGCCATGCTCTGCCATGGGCTGATCGGCGCGGGCCACGAGGTGACGCTACTGGCCGATGGCGGCACCTTGGGCAGCGCGCAGGCCCTGGATGTGCCCCACGCGGCCCTTGAGGGTGACATCCATGACGACGTGGTCGCCCTGGTCTCGCGTGGCAACGGCGTTGCCGCCGCCAGTACCGGCCTGGCACGGATGGCGCTGCAGCATGTCAGCAGCTGGATGCGCCAAGCCGATGCCGCCGCCGAAGGCTGCGATGCGATTCTGACCGGTGGCCTGGCGGCCTTCGTCGGCATGAGCGTGGGCGAACGCCGCAGGATTCCCGTCATCGGCAGCGGCATGATTCCGCTGACCCCGACGCGGGCCTTCCGCTCTCCGTTCCTGCCACCGGGACGCTCGCCGGGCTGGTTGAACCGCGCCAGCTATGGGCTGGTCAACGGCCTGATCTGGCGCCAGTTCCGCCGGCCGATCAACGCGGCACGCCAGCAGTTGGGGCAATCGCCGCGCCGCGCGCTGTGGTCCGGCCTGCCGATGCTCTATGGCATCTCACCGCAGCTGCTGCCGCTACCGGCGGACTGGCCGGCCGACCACATCGTCTGTGGCCAATGGCGGCTTCCTGATGCGCCCTGGACGCCCCCGGCCGATCTGCGGGTCTTCCTTGATGCCGGCCCGCCGCCGGTCTACCTGGGCTTCGGCAGCATGACCGGCTTTGATCGCGAACGCGTGCTGCCGGCCCTGCTGCAGGCGCTGGCGCCACGCCGGGTGCTGCTGTTTCCTGGCTGGGTGGGACTGCCTGCGATGCGCTTGCCCGATTCGGTCTTCGTACTGGGGCCGACCCCACACGAAGCGCTGTTCCCGCGTTGCGCACTCGCCATCCACCACGGTGGCAGCGGCACCACGCATTCGGCCTGCCGGGCCGGCATTCCCTCGCTGGTGATGCCGTTCGCTGCGGATCAGTTCTTCTGGGCCGATCGCCTGTGTCGGTTGGGCGTGGCACCGGCACCGTTGTCACCGAAGCGACTGGATGCAGCAACGCTGGCAGCAGCCATCACCTTCGCAGAAGCCGACGCAGTACGCGCACGCGCGGCGGCCCTGGGCGTGGCGATGAGCGATGAAGACGGGGTGGCCTGTGGCGTGGCGATGATCGAGCGCTGGTTACGGCCGATGTAACAGCGGGCAAGCCTCAGCGCAGGTGCGGAATCACCTGGGCCAGCAGATGGGCATCCTTGAGCGCACCGTGCAGGCCCCGGTTGCCGGGGATGCGCAGGCGCTGCAGCACATCGTCCAACTTGTTGCCCTGGCCGGGCCAGCGCCCGCGCGCCAGCTTCAGGCTGCAGGTGATGCGGCAGTGCTGGGCCAGCGTGCCGGGAATGCCGGCCAGGCGCAGCTCGTTGTCCAGGAAACCCACGTCGAAGGTGGCGTTGTGCGCGACCATCTCGCTGCCGCGCAGGAAGTCCAGCAGTTCAGCGGCCTTGCTGGAGAACAGCGGTTTGCCCACCAGCATTGCATCGCTGATGCCATGCACGCGCTGTGCGCCCCAGTCCACCTTGCGCTGCGGCTGCAGGTAGGTGTGGAACTGGCGGCCGCTGAGCTGGCCGTCGATCAGTTCGACGGCGCCGATTTCGATCACGCGGTGCCCCAGGCGGTGGGAGATGCCGGTGGTTTCGGTGTCCAGTGCGACGATGCGATTCATGCGTGGCGATGTTTCCTGTTGCGTGCCGCGATGATTTTCGCATGCCTGCAGCAGGAAGCCCTCCCTGTAGCCGAACCCGTGCTCGGCTCACGCGCGAAGCGCGGGCCTTGAGCGTTGGAGCGAGAAGCAGCCGAGCGTGGGCTCGGCTCTACAGGTGCGTGTGCATCACCCCAACGCTTCCACCACCCAATCGATGAACACCCGCAGCCGCTGGCTCATGTGCCGGTTCGGCGGGAACATCACATGCATCGGCATGGGTGGAAGCTGCCAGTCCTGCAGCAGCGGCAGCAATTCGCCGCGCGCCACGTGCGGCGCGGCCATGTAGCTGGGCAGCGCGACCACGCCCAGCCCCGCCAGCGCCGCCGCCAGATAGGCGTTGCCGTCGTCGAAACCGACCGTGTAGCGGCCCTGCACCTCGATGCGCTCATCGCCACGTTGCGCGCTGAACACGCGTGCGCGACCACTGCGCGGGCTGAGGAAGCCGACCATGTGGTGGTCCGGCCCTTCCAGCGCGCGCGGGTCGGTCGGCACGCCGAAACGCTTCACATAGCCGGGGCTGGCGTGGAAACCGATCGGCAGCGCCGCCAGCGGCCGCGCGACCAGTGCCGGGTCGGCCGGGGTGCCGCCGCGGATCACGCAGTCGACGTTGTCGGCGATGACGTCGACCTCGCGGTCACTGACGCCGATATCCAGCTGGATCTCCGGGTAGCGCGCCTGAAACTCCGGCAGCGCCGGTACCAGCCGCAGCCGCGCGTAAGGCCCCGGCACATCCACCCGCAGGCGGCCGCGCGGCTGGCTGGCTGCGTCACCCAGCCCGCCCTCCACCTCTTCCAGCTCGGCCAGCAGGCGGGCGATGCGCGGGTAGTAGGCCGCACCGTCGGCGGTGACGCTGACCCGGCGCGTGGTGCGGTTGAGCAGGCGCAGCCGCAGGTGTGCCTCCAGCTGCTGCACCAGCTGGGTGGCCGTGGTGCGGCTGATCTGCAGGGTCTGCGCCGCACGGGTGAAGCTGCCAGTCTCCACCACCCGGGCAAACGCCCGCATCGCCTCGAAACGGTCCATGGCTGGCCGTGATTGTTTGGAATTGGCAATCAATCTAGGCCGATCATCGCGGTTTATCCAGACACCGCTGGCGGGGAGGATGGCGTCCTCTCCCACGGGATCTTCCCCATGTCACAGCGTGATGTCGTTTTCCCCGCCGGCCGCCAAGCGCTGTACGAGCGCAACCGCTACTCGCCGGCGATCCGATCCAACGGTTTCCTGTTCGTCTCCGGCCAGGTCGGCAGCCGCGAGGACGGCTCGCCCGAGCCGGACTTCGAAATGCAGGTGCGCCGCGCCTTCGAGAATCTCAATGTGGTGTTGGCTGCCGCAGGCTGCACGTTCGATGACGTGATCGACGTGACCGT
This sequence comes from Stenotrophomonas sp. T8, assembly GCF_051853085.1. NCBI lineage: Bacteria > Pseudomonadati > Pseudomonadota > Gammaproteobacteria > Lysobacterales > Lysobacteraceae > Stenotrophomonas > Stenotrophomonas sp. T8. Next base: position 3,995,491 of record NZ_CP195329.1, read on the forward strand.
GTTCCTGGTCGATCCGGAGAAGAACTTCGAGAAGGCCTGGGCGATCGTGCCCGAGTACTGGGGCCAGGCGCCGCACCCGACCCTGACCGGCATCGGTGTGACCTGGCTGTACGGGTTCCAGTTCGAGATCAAGGTGATCGCGAAGCTGCCGTGACCCGGGTAGTGCCGGCCGCTGGCCGGCAACGCGGTGGGGTCAGAGCCCTTTCCGGAGGAAAGGGATCCGACCCCGCGCCCGGTCCACCTGAACGGGAGAATCCGACGGATTCCCGAAGCGGCCATTGATATTGTATCCGGCGAAAACCGCTTGCTAGCCTCCCTTCCATGCGCCGGATCACCCGCCAACTGCGTACGTACCTGATGCTGCTGCTGATGGCGGCATTCGTGGTCGTGCCGGTGGCCGACGTGCTGGCCTGCGCGGTCGAACCGCACGACACCACTGCGGTGCACGTGGAAAGCAACACCAACGATGCCGAGGGTGACAGTGACAGCAAGCACGCCGGTGCCTGCAGCCACAACCACTGCCACCACTCGAACCTGAGCCTGCCGGCCAGCAGCCTCGCCGCCTTCGGTGCGCCGCTGCCGGCGCGCTGGATGAATGCCGGCGACGCGGCGACCTATGCGGTCGCCCAGGATGAATTGACGCGTCCCCCCCGGGCGTGAGTTGAGCGCGTCCCGCGATTGCGGGCTCCCGTTTCACTCACAACCGGAATCCCCCTATGTCGATCCTGACACCTCGGTCGCTGCGTGCGGCCGGGCGGGTCGTCGCCGTGTTGCTGGGCCTGGCCCCGGCGGCATCGGTGATGGCGCAAGCCGCCCCTTCCTATGACACCCTGCTTGAACGCTTGGACCAGCTGCCCGGCACCCGCGTCGGTGCGGCGCTGGCCGAGGCCGCCGATGCGCGCGCCGACCAGGCCCGCGCACTGCCCAACCCTTCCCTGTCCTGGTCGGCCGAGAACGCCTGGGGTACCGGCTCCTATGGCGGCATGGGCAGGGCCGATACTGTGCTCACCCTGTCCCAGCCACTGGAGATCTGGGGCCAGCGTGGCGCGCGCGTCCGTGCAGCCCGGGCCGAAGCACAGGCCGCCAACCTGCGTGGTGCCCAAAGCCGCAGCGATGTGGCCAGCCAGCTGGCGGCGGTCTACGCACAGGCGGAAAGTGCACTGCGCCGCTACACCCTGGCCGAAGAGGCACTGAGCCTCACCCGCGATGACGCCAACGCCGTCAACGCGATGGTCAAGCAGGGCCGCGAACCGCAACTGCGCGCGGTGCAGGCGCAGAGCGAAGTGGCCAACGCCAACGCCGCGCTGGATGAAGCGCAGGCCTTCCGCGATGCCGCGCTGGCCCGCCTGGCCGGTGCTGCACTGCTGGATGCGCCGGTGCAGTCGATCGACGACAGCCTGCTCGACCGTGCGCCGCCGCTGCCGCGCGGTGCCACCGATGTAGCACTGGCCGTGCGCATCGCCGAAGCCGAAGCCGATGCGGCGGGCAAACTGGTCGAGGTGGAGCGCAAGCGCGCCCTGCCCGACCTCAGCGTCACCGCCGCGCAGACACGCTTCCGCGAAGGCGGCGAGCGTGCCTACAACCTCGGCGTCGGCATCAGCATCCCGCTGTTCGACCGCAACCGCGGTGGCATCCGCGCCGCCAATGCCGACCAGCGCGCGGCCGAGGCGCGCCTGGACCAGCAGCGCCGCGACAGCGAGGCGGCACGCCTCTCGGCCGTGGCCGGTTTGAAGGCCGCCGGCAGCCGAACCCGCGCCGCCGATGAAAGCGTGGTCGCCGCCGAAGAGGCGTATCGCCTGGCCCGCATCGGCTTCGACGCCGGACGCATCTCGCAGCTGGAACTGCGCAGCACGCGCAGCGCTCTTATCGCCGCCCGCGCCGCCGCCGTGGATGCGCGCCTGTCGCGCGTCGGCGCGGAAATCGATCTTGCCCGCCTTGAAGGGCGCGCACCCTTTGTGGAGGCCCCATGACTCTCTCCCGTACTTTTCCGCTCATCGGCGGCATGCTGCTGACTGTGCTGCTGGCCGGCTGCGCCGGCAACGCGCAGACACCTGCCAATGAAGATCCGGCTGCGACCAAGGCCGGCACCGACGATGGCCATGGCCACGCCGGCAGCAGCAAGGAAGCCAAGGCAGAAATCGCGAAGGCGCCTGCTGACGCCGACGAAGGCGTGGTGCAGCTGACGCCCGAGCAGATCAAGGCGTCCGGTATCGAAGTGGTTGCCGTCGGTCGCGGCGGTGGCGGTTCCACCCGCCTCGCCGGTCGGGTGGAACCCTCGGTCGGTGCCCGTGCCTCGGTGGCCTCGACCGTGACCGGCCGCGTCGAGCGCGTACTGGTCGCGCCGGGCACGGCGGTGAAACAGAACCAGGCGCTGGCCATCGTGGTCAGTGGCGAGGCAGCGGTGTTCCGCGCCAATGCGCTGGCCGCATCCGCCGAAGCCGAGGCCGCACGCCTGGCCTATGGCCGCGACAAGGCCCTGGTCGAGCAGGGCGTGGTCGCCCGCCAGGAGCTGGAAGCCTCGCGTGCACGCTCGCTGGCGGCACAGGCCCAGGCCGCTGCCGCGCAGGCACAGGCCGCCGCCAACGGCGCGCCCGATGCCAGTGGACGCGTGCGCATCACCAGCCCGGTGGCCGGCATCGTCGGCAACGTGCAGGTCACACCGGGCGGTGTGGTCGCCGCCGGCAGTGCGGTGGCCGACGTCGCCGACCCGTCGATGAACGAGCTGGTGTTCACCGCACCGCCAGCGCTGGCTGCACAGGTCATGCCCGGCATGACGCTGGAAGTGAGCGTGCCGGGTGGCAGCTTCACCGCTACCGTCACCGGTTCGGCCGCCGATGTACGGCAGCAGGGCGGCGTCGCAGTGATCCGCGCCACGCCGGTGGATGCGTCGCTGCCGCCAGCCGGTTCGCCGGTATCGGCCGTGGTGGTCACCGAAGGCCAGGACGGCTCGCTCAGCGTGCCCGCCGATGCGGTGCAGAACGTTGATGGCAGCAGCGCGGTGTTCGTCGCCGTCGAAGGTGGCTTCAAGGCGCAGCCGGTACTGGCCGGGCGCCGTGCCGGTGACCGCATCGAGATCCTCGGTGGCCTGAGCGGCAACGAGCGCATCGTCGGTGCCAACGCCTTCCTGCTCAAGGCCGAGCTGGCCAAGGGCGAAGCCGAGCACGGCCACTGAGGAGGCAACCATGTTCAAGCTGATCATTGAAACAGCGGTGCGCCACCGCTGGCTGGTGGTGTTCATGGCGGCGCTGATCGCCGCCGTGGGCCTGTTCCAGCTGGGCAAGCTGCCGATCGACGCCGTGCCGGACATCACCAACCGCCAGGTGCAGATCAACACGGTGGCCCCAGCGTTGACCCCAGAGCAGATCGAACGGCAGGTGACCTATCCCCTGGAAACCGCGCTGGCCGGCATTCCCGGCCTGACCACCACGCGTTCGCTGTCACGCAATGGCTTCTCGCAGGTCACCGCGATCTTCACCGATGCCACCGACATCTACTTCGCCCGCCAGCAGGTGGCCGAACGCATGCGCGAGGCATCGGAAGACCTGCCCGATGGTGCATCACCGATGCTGTCGCCGGTCACCACCGGCCTTGGCGAGGTGCTGATGTGGACGGTGGACTTCACCGCGTTCGATCCGGCCAGGCTGGCCAAGCCCGGTGAAGCCGGCTGGCAGGCCGGCGAGGTCTACCGCACGCCGGAAGGCAACCTGCTGCGCACGCCGGAAGAGCGCGCGACCTACCTGCGCACCGTGCAGGACTGGATCATCGCGCCGCAGATGCGCTCCAGCCCCGGGCTGGCCGGTGTCGATACGGTCGGCGGCTACGTCAAGGAATATGGCGTGCATCCGGACAGCGCCAAACTGGCCGCGCATGGCCTCGGCCTGGCCGACCTGGTCACTGCCCTGCAGCGTTCCAACGTGCAGGCCGGCGCCGGCTTCGTGCAGCGGGCCGGCGAAGGCCTGGTGGTGCGTGCCGATGGCCTGGCGCTGACCACCGAGGATCTTGCACAGGCGCCGGTGGCCACCCGCAATGGCGTGGTGGTGCGCGTGGCCGATGTAGCCACCGTGGAACTGAGCCGCGCGCCGCGCCTGGGTGCAGCCAGCCGCAACGGCCACGAGGCCGTGCTGGGCACCGCGCTGATGATTGCCGGTGGCAACAGCCGCACCGTCGCGCAGGCCGCGGCCGCACGTCTGGAACAGGTGAACACCTCGCTGCCGGCCGACATCGTGGCCGCACCGGTGCTGGACCGCAGTGTGCTGGTCAATTCCACCATCAAGACCGTGGCCCGGAACCTCACCGAGGGCGCGCTGCTGGTGGTGGTGGTGCTGTTCCTGCTGCTGGGCAACCTGCGCGCGGCCACCATCACCGCGCTGGTGATTCCGCTGTCGTTCCTGTTCGCGGTGATCGGCATGAACCGCTTCGGCATCAGCGGCAACCTGATGAGCCTGGGTGCACTGGACTTCGGCATCCTGGTGGACGGTGCGGTGATCGTGGTCGAGTCGACGCTGCTGATGCTGGGCCAGCGCCGCGCCGAACTGGGCCGGACGCTGACCGCGATGGAACGGCTGCGCGTGGCCGCCGATTCCGCGCTGAAGATGGCGCGCCCGACGGCGTTCGGCCAGCTGATCATCCTGCTGGTGTTCGCGCCGATCCTCACCCTGGAAGGTGTGGAGGGCAAGACGTTCCACCCGATGGCGGCGACCTTCATGCTGGCCCTGGTCGGTGCCTTCCTGTTCTCCTTCACCTTCGTGCCGGCGATGACGGCGCTGCTGGTGCGCGAGCCGAAGCTGAAGGACGCCGATGCACATGCGGACGACGGCGAGCACGAGACCAGGCTGATACGCGTGCTGCGCGCGCGCATCGAGCCGGTGATCCGCAAGGCCGTGGCGCATCCGCGCACGGTAGTGGCCAGTGCGGTGATGATGGTGGTGGTGGGCATCGGCTCGTTCTCGCTGCTGGGCCGCGAGTTCATGCCGACGCTGGACGAAGGCAACGTGGCGATGCAGGCGTTGCGCGTGCCGTCGACGTCGCTGGAGCAGTCACTGGCCATGCAACTGGCGTTGGAAAAGGTGATTGCCAAGCAGCCGGAAGTGGAGACCGTGTTCTCGCGTACCGGTACCGCCGAGGCGGCGATCGATCCGATGCCGACCAACATCTCCGACAGCGTGATCGTGCTGAAGCCACGCAAGGACTGGCCCGATCCGAAGTTGGCCAAGGACGCGCTGGTGGCCCGTTTCGAAAAGCTGGCCGGGCAGCAGCTGGGCAACAGTTTCGAGTTCAGCCAGCCGATCGAGCTGCGCTTCAACGAGCTGATTTCCGGCGTGCGTACCGACCTGGCCGTAATGATCTTCGGCGATGACTTCGGCCAGCTGCAGAAGGTGGCCGACCAGGTGGCGCTGAAGCTGCGTGCGGTGGAGGGAGCGGCCGACGTGCGGGTGGAGCAGATCTCCGGCCTGCCCACGCTGAACGTGGCGATCGATCATGTGGCGGCGGCGCAGTACGGGCTGACTGCAGCGGATGTGAGTGATGCACTGTCCACCGGCATCGGCGGTACCGCCGCCGGCAAGATCTTCGAAGGCGACCGCCGCTTCAACGTGGTGGTGCGCCTGGACGATGCCGCGCGCAACGATCCGGACCAGCTGGCCTCGCTGCCGATCGCCACGCCGTCGGGGCTGGTGATTCCGCTGTCGTCGGTTGCCCGCATCACGGTCAGCGAAGGGCCGAACCAGATCAGCCGCAACAACGGCAGCCGCCGCGTGGTGGTGCAGGCCAACGTGCGTGGCCGCGACCTGGGCGGCTTCGTCGGCGAAGCGCAGGCCGCGGTAGCCGACGTGGCACTGCCGCCGGGTGCCTATCTGACCTGGGGTGGCCAGTTCGAGAACCTGCAGCGCGCGGAAAAGCGGCTGGCGACGGTGGTACCGGTAGTGTTCCTGCTGATCGGCAGCCTGCTGTTCATGGCCCTGCGCAGCGGCAAGGAAGCCATTCTGGTGTTCAGCTGCGTGCCGTTGGCGCTGGTCGGCGGCATCCTCGCACTGCTGCTGCGGGGCATGCCGTTCTCGGTATCGGCAGCGGTCGGCTTCATCGCCGTGTCCGGCGTGGCCACGTTGAACGGCCTGGTGCTGATGCAGGCGATCCGCGAACGTCTGGATGCCGGCGACCTGCCGCTGCAGGCGGCGATCAACGGTGCCTCCAGCCGCATCCGAGCGGTGCTGACCACGGCGCTGGTGGCGATCGTCGGCTTCATTCCGATGGCGATCGCCAGCGGTTCCGGTGCGGAGGTGCAGAAGCCGCTGGCGACGGTGGTGATCGGTGGCCTCATCACCGCCACCGTGCTGACCCTGCTGGTGCTGCCGACCTTCGCAGCACGGGTGGCCAAGCCGCGGGCGGTAGGCTGAGGTGAGAGGGGGTTGGAGCCCTTTCCACGGGAAAGGGATCCGACCCGGTGACCGGGTCGGATTGCCGGCCAGCGGCCGGCACTACCCGGTACCGGTCAGGCCTTCTTGCGCTCGGCGATGTAGGCCTGGATCTGCTGTTCCAGCACCGGCAGCGGCACCGAGCCCTGCTTGAGCAGGGTGTCGTGGAAGCCCTTGATGTCGAACTTGTCGCCCAGCTCCTTCTCGGCCTGCGCACGCAGGCGCACGATGGCGATTTCGCCCAGCTTGTAGCTCAGCGCCTGGCCCGGCCAGGAAATATAGCGGTCCACTTCGGTGGTCACTTCATGCTCGCTCAGCGCGGTGTGGTCACGCAGGTAGGCCAGCGCCTGCTCGCGGGTCCAGCCCTTGCTGTGCACGCCGGTGTCGATCACCAGGCGCGCGGCGCGCCACATCTCGTAGGTCAGGCGGCCGAAATCCTCGTACGGGGTTTCGTAGATGCCCATCTCCACGCCCAGCTTCTCGCAGTACAGCGCCCAGCCTTCGCCATAGGCGGAGATGTAGGCGTTGCGGCGGAACTCGGGCAGGTTCTTCTGCTCGGCGGCGATCGCGCCCTGCAGCGAATGGCCCGGATCGGATTCATGCAGGGTGAGCGCCGGCAGGTTGTACAGCGGGCGCGACGGCAGGTTGTAGGTGTTGAGCCAGTAGGTGCCCATGCCACCGCGACCGGCGGTCCAGAACGGTGCGATGTCCGGCGGCACCGGCACGATGGTGAAGCGCGCGCGCGGCAACGTCATGTACTTGCCCAGCTGGCCATCGGCGCGCTTGGAGATCCACGCGGCGCGCGACAGCAGCTCTTCCGGCGTCTTCGCATAGAACTGCGGATCGGTACGCAGGAAGGTCAGGAACTCGGCGAAGCTGCCCTTGAACTTCACCTGCTTGATGATGGCGTTCATCTCGCCCTGGATGCGTGCGACTTCCTCCAGGCCGATGCGATGGATCTCGTCCGGCGACAGGTCCAGCGTGGTGTACTCGTGGATCTGCTGCCTGTAGTACGCCTTGCCATCGGGCATCGCTTCGGCGGCCAGGGTGGTGCGCGCCTGCGGCACGTACTCGTTGACGAAGAAGGTGCGCAGCTGCTGGAACGCCGGCACTACCTTGCCGCTGATCGCTTCACGCGCCTGCGCCTGCAGCCTGGCCTGTTCGGCGGCCGGGATGGTGTTGGGCAGCTTCTTGAACGGCGCGTACAGCGGCGATTCGGTCGGGTCCTTCAGCTCGGCGACGGTGGCGATGGACACTTCGCGGCCATCCAGCACCGCGCGCGGCACGCTGAAGCCGCGCTTCAGGCCGGCGCGCATGTTCTCGGTCTGCTGGCCGAAGTAACGCGGCACGTCGTTCAGCCGTGCGATGTAGTTCTGGTAGTCCTGCACGGTCTTCATCTCGCGCCGGGCCATGAAGGACAGGTTGGACCAGAACGAGGAATCGGCGTTGAACGGCATTTCGTAGCCGCGCAGGCGCGTCTCTTCGGCCAGGTTGAACACCTGGTCGTGGTAGATCGCGTAGTTGACCTGGTTGTCCGGCGACAGGGTCTTCGGGTCGATCTTCTTCAGCGCGGCCAGGGTCTCGTCCCACACCTTCAGGCGTGCCTGCTGCGCGGCCGGGCCGACGTCGGGCATGCGGGTGGCGTTGGCGGGCGCGTCTTCGTCCTCGCTGGCTTCACCACCTCCCTGCTGGCGCCACTTCCATTCCTTCTCGTACAGCGCGCGGAAGGTGGCATCCGCGGGCGATTCGGTGGCCACGCTGGCGGGCGCGGCGGCGGCGGGCGGCGCGGCCAGGGCCACGGCGGGAGCGGACAGGGCGATCAGCAGGGCAACGGCAAGACGGGTTTTCACGAGCACAGGTTCCCGGGAAGGCAGGCCCCGATGATGGCACCGCCCACGGCTCATGGCATGGGACGAAGGTCCTGCCTGCAGCTTAGGCAGGACCGGGAACCGGCCGCAGGCCGGGGCCCCAGCGCCGAAGGCGCGTGGTAGAGCCGACTGCTAGTCGGCTGCTCTTCGGCCAGACGTGGCAAAGCCCGCGCTCCGCGCGAAAGTCGACTGACAGTCGACTCTACCCACGGCAGACCGCATCCCGGCGCAGCCTCAGTGGCTGGCCCTGTCGCGCTTCCAGCCGCGGTGCTTGATATCCAGGTGCAGGCTGTACAGGGCGGTAAACGCCGGGAACAGGTTCTGCAGCACGCCCACCGAGTCCTGCTTGGCCGAGAACAGGAAGTAGCTCAGCGTCATCAGGCTGCCGATCACGCTCATGTACCAGAACAGGCGCGGGATGACCGGCTTGCCGGCGCGCTTGGAGGCGATGAACTGGACCAGCCAGCGGCCGCCGAACATCAGTGCGCCGGTGTAGCCGATCAGCTTCCAGCCGGTCACATGCAGGCCGGTCCAGTACAGCCAGGTCAAGGGCTGATCCAGCCAGTGCAGCTCCAGATCCATCAGCGCTCCTCCACCGCGGTGCGCTTGCTTCGGGTGATCAGCCAGGCCACGCCACGCAGGTCGCGGATGCCGACCAGCGCACGGCCGAGGTTGTTGTACTTGGACACGCCGGCGGTGCGGTGGCGGTGGTTGACCGGCACGCTGATGGTCTTCCAGCCGGCACGCTGCATCAGCGCCGGCAGGTAGCGATGCATGTGGTCGAAGTACGGCAGGTCGAGGAACGCGCTGCGTTCGAACAGCTTGATGCCGCAACCGGTGTCGGGCGTGTCGTCGCGCAGCATGCGCGCACGGATGGCGTTGGCCCACTTGCTGGCCCAGCGCTTGCTGCCGCTGTCCTGGCGGTTGACGCGCCAGCCGGCGAACAGCTTCACCTGCGCCTCGGCGGCGTCGCGTGCGGCGAGCAGCTTGGGAATATCGGCCGGATCGTTCTGGCCATCGCCATCCAGGGTGGCGATCCACGGCGCCCGCGCATGCTTGACGCCGGTCCGCACGGCGGTGCTCTGCCCGCTCTGGTTCACGTGGTGCAGCACCCGCAGTTCCGGCGTGGTCGCCTTCAGTCCCTGCAACACGGCCAGGGTGTCATCGCGTGAGTGATCGTCGATGTAGACGATCTCGAACGGCAGCCGGCCACGCAGCGCAGCGGTGATTTCGGCGACCAGCGGGGCAACATTGTCGCGCTCGTTGAACACCGGGACGACAACGGAAAGCTCGGGTTGGCTCATAAGGCACTCGGCCAAAGGGGGACAAAGACCGCGCATTCTCCGAAACCGAGGTTATCCGAAGATGAACCCGGCGGCGTGAGGATCCGTCCTCAGGCGCGATCACCAAAATACTCGCGGCACCACTGCACCACAGGCGGCAGGCCTTGTTCGATCGGGGTCACCGCATCGAAGCCGAAAGCGTCATGTGCGCGCCGGGTATCGGCCATCGTGCGCACCATGTCGCCGGGCTGCATGGGCTTGTAGACCTTCTGCGCGGGGCGGCCGGCGGCCTGCTCGATCACGCTGATGAAGCGCTCCAGCTCGACCGGCGTATGGTTGCCGAGGTTGAACACCCGGTGCGGCACCGGACCGTCGGCCGGATGCGCGAGGGCGCCGAGGATACCGGAGACGATGTCGGAGACATGTGTGAAATCGCGCTGCATGCGGCCTTCGTTGAACACGTCGATCGGCCGACCGGCCAGCACCGCGCGCGAGAACAGCAGCGGTGCCATGTCCGGCCGGCCCCACGGGCCATACACGGTGAAGAAGCGCAGCCCGGTGGCATGCAGGCCGTACAGCTGCGCGTAGGTGTAGGCCATCAGCTCGTTGGCGGCCTTGGTCGCCGCGTACAGCGAGCGCGGCTGGTCCACGCGCTGGTCTTCGGAGAACGGCGGCGTGGCCGAATCGCCGTAGACCGAACTGCTGGAGGCGTACACCAGGTGCTGCACGCCACGGTGGCGGCACAGCTCGAGCATGTTGACGAAGCCGACCAGGTTGCTGTCGACGTAGGCATGCGGGTTTTCCAGCGAATAGCGCACGCCGGCCTGCGCGGCCAGGTGGATCACCGCGGTCGGCTGCACCTCGTCGAACAGCGCGGCCAGGCCTTCGCGGTCGGTCAGGTCCAAGGTGCGCAGGTCAAGCGCCGGACACAGCGCGGCCACGCGGTCACGCTTGATCTGCGGGTCGTAGTAATCGTTGAAGTTGTCCAGACCGACCACGGCCCGGCCGGCCTCCAGCAGCGCGCGGGCGGTGTAGGCACCGATGAAGCCGGCAGCGCCGGTGAGCAGGATGGTCATCGCGGGTCTCGATCAAAGCACCCCGCTGCCATCGGCGTGGCCGACGTCGCGGGGATGCGTCGGCCGGCGTGATGTGGCGCCGGGCTCAGCCCTGGCGCGTGCGCAGTTTTTCCAGCACGCCGTCCAGGGTGTCCAGGTCGGTGTAGTGGATGATCAGCTTGCCCTTGCCGCCACGGCCGTGGCTGATCGCCACCTTGGCGCCGAGCGCTTCGGACAGCTCGGTTTCCAGCGAGGCGATGTCGGCCTGCTGCACCTTCGGCGTGGCCACCGGACGGCTGCTCGGCACCTTGCCGGCGGCGAAGGCCTGCGCGCGCCGCTCGACCTCGCGCACCGACCAGCCTTCGTCGGCCGCTTCCTGGGCCAGCTTGCCGGCCAGTTCGGGGGCCAGGGTCAGCAGCGCACGGGCATGCCCCATTTCCAGGCGGCGGGTTTCCAGCAGCAGGCGGATCGCCACCGGCAGTTCCAGCAGGCGCAGCAGGTTGGACACCGCCGCGCGCGAGCGGCCGACGGCCTCGGCGGCCTCGGCATGGGTGAGGGTGAACTCGCTGATCAGGCGCTGCAGCGCTTCGGCTTCTTCCAGCGGGTTGAGGTCTTCGCGCTGGATGTTCTCGATCAGCGCCATCGCGATGACGGTGCGGTCTTCCAGCTCGCGCACCACCACCGGCACTTCGTCCAGCCCGGCCAGCTGCGATGCGCGCCAGCGGCGTTCACCGGCGACGATTTCGTAGTTGCCCGCCGGCAGCTGGCGCACCAGGATCGGCTGGATCACGCCCTGCGACTTGATCGAGTCGGCCAGCTCGGACAGCTTGCCCTCGTCCATTTCGCGGCGCGGCTGGTATTTGCCCGGCTGCAGCTGGCCGACCGGCAACTTGCGCAGCACTTCCCCCGGCAGCGGCTCGATCACCGCCGTGGTGGCCTGCACCTGGCTGACCGCGCCCTTCGGGCCCAGCAGCGCGTCCAGGCCACGGCCGAGGCCTCGCTTCTTGGCTGCCGGCTTGCTGCTGGTCATCAGACGGTCTCCACGGCCTTGGTGGCCTTGTTGCGTTCGTTGTTGCGGCGGATGATCTCGCCGGCCAGGCCCAGGTAGGCCACGCCACCGCGCGAGGCGCGGTCGTAGCCGACGATGCTCTGGCCATGGCTGGGTGCCTCGGCCAGGCGCACGTTGCGCGGCACGATGGTGCGGAACACGCGATCGCCGAAGTGCTCGGTGAGCTCGGCCGACACCGCGTTGGCCAGGTTGTTGCGCACATCGAACATGGTGCGCAGCACGCCTTCGATCTCCAGCGCCGGATTGAGGTCGGCACGCAGCGCTTCGATGGTTTCCACCAGCGCGCTCAGGCCTTCCAGGGCGTAGTACTCGCACTGCATCGGCACGATCACCGAATCGGCGGCGGCCAGCGCGTTGAGCGTCAGCAGCGACAGCGCCGGCGGGCAGTCGATCAGGATGTAGTCGTACTCGTCGCGGATCGGTGCCAGCGCGCGCTTCAGCCGCTGCTCGCGCTCGCTCTGCGCCATCAGCTGGATCTCGGCGGCGGTCAGGTCGATGTTGCCGGGCAACAGGTCGTAGCCTTCGGCGGTCTGCACGCGTACATCGGCGGCGCTGGACTCGCCCAGCAGCAGATCGTAGGTGGAGGCGGCCAGCTCACGCTTGTCCACGCCGCTGCCCATGGTCGCGTTGCCCTGCGAATCGAGGTCGACCAGCAGCACACGCTTGGGTGCATTGGCCAGGGAAGCGGCCAGGTTGACGGCGGTCGTGGTCTTGCCGACGCCACCCTTCTGGTTGGCGATGGCGATGATGCGGGCCATGCGGGTGTGCCTCGTCGACGGATGGTTGGGACCGGTCATTATGCGTACAACCGGCCCCTTGCGGAAATCGTGGATCGCCAACCCGTTGTTCCACAAAGGGCTGGCGGCGGGAATCAGGGACCTGTAACGGTGACCAGGTGGCGTTCGCCGGCCAGGCCGGGCACGCTCAGCGGGGTCACCTCGCGCACCTGCCAGCCCGCCGGCAGTTCCGCGATCTCCTCATGCGGGTAGACGCCCTTCATGGCCAGCAGCACGCCACCGGGGCGCAGCAGATGGCCACCGACGCGGACGATGCCGGCCAGGGTATCCATTGCGCGCGCGGTCAGCTGGTCGTAACGGCCGGCCTCGTCCAGCGCCTCGGCGCGCGATTCGGCCACGCGGGCATTGCCCAGGCCGAGCTGGCGCACGGCCTCGCGCATGAAGCGCGCCTTCTTGCCATTGCTCTCGACCAGGGTCACCTGCAGGCCCGGGCAGGCGATGGCCAGCGGGATGCCGGGCAGCCCGGGCCCGGTGCCGAGGTCGGCCAGGCTGCCATCGGCCACGAACGGCTGCATCGCCAGCGAGTCGAGCAGGTGGCGGGTGACCATCTCCTGCGGGTCGCGGATGGCGGTGAGGTTGTAGGTGCCGTTCCAGCGGTGCAGCAGGGCCAGGTAGCGCAGCAGCGGCAGCGCCAGCGCGGCATCCAGGCCCATGCTGGCCAGGCCCTGTTCCAGCGTGGCAGCCACGCTGGCGGGAAGTGGGTGTTCGCTCATGCCGGCATTATCGCCGGTTTTGCGCGCTGATTCCCCGCCTCAGTGCGGATACCAGGCCAACGCCGCCCGGAACTGACCGGTGGCCTGCCATTCGTGCAGGTGCCAGCGCGCGGCCTCGCCCAGTTCCGGGTCGCACCAGCGCAGGTGCAGGGCGCCATTGGCCCCCGGCGCCAGCTGCAGGCGGTGCAGGCCGAACGAGATACCCTGGCCGTGCGCCTTCAGCATCGCTTCCTTGGCGCACCACACGCGGAAGAACCAGTGTTCGCGGTCGGCCTGGTCCAGGCTTTCCAGCCACGCCACCTCCTCCGGGTGGAAGAAGCGCTGCACGATCTCCAGCAGGCGGGCGCGCGGCCGCAGCAGTTCCAGGTCCACGCCCAGCCGCACGCCTTCGCCCAGCGCCACCAGCAGCACCTCGCCGCTGTGGCTCCAGCCAGTGCCGTAGTGGGCCAATGCGCCGCTCAGTTCCGGCCGGCCCTTGTCATCGCGGACCAGCGGCAGCGTCTCCGGATCGGCCCCGAGGGCCTGCGCCAGCACCTGCCGTGCCTGCGGTTCGCCGCGATGGCCGGGCACGTGCGGGCGCCGCCAGACCGTCACCGGACCAAAGCGCCACGGGCCGTCGAGGGTGGCTGGCAGGCTCATGCGCACGCGCCCGTCACACGATTGCACGACGGGTTCACGGCCGTGCGCGTCAACTGGTCACCGTTCCCCACCGGAGGTTCGATCATGGGCATCATCATCTGGCTGATCGTCGGCGGCATCGTAGGCTGGCTGGCCAGCATCATCATGAAGCGCGATGCCCAGCAGGGCATCATCCTCAACATCGTGGTCGGCATCGTCGGCGCGCTGATTTCCGGCTGGCTGTTCGGCGGCGGCATCAACGAAGCGATCACCATTCGAACCTTCCTGTTCTCGCTGATCGGTGCGGTGATCCTGCTGGCGATCGTCAACCTGTTCACCCGCAAGAGCATACGCTGACGCGGCGGTAACGCCGGCCGCTGGCCGGCGGGCCTTTCAGAACGGGCCCGGCAATCGCCGGGCCTCGTTCATTCAACCGATCTGTACCCACGCCGGCGCATGGTCGCTCGGGCGTTCCCAGGTGCGCGGCTCGCGGTCGATGCCCGAGGCCACCGCACCGCTCTTCAGCGCATCGGAGACCAGGGTCAGGTCGATGCGCAGGCCGAGGTTGCGGCGGAAACCGGCCGCCCGGTAATCCCACCAGCTGAAGGTACCCGCCTCGTCGTTGTGCAGGCGGAAGCCATCGTGCAGGCCCAGCTGCAGCAGCTTGGTGAGCGCGCCGCGCTCGGCGGTGGAGGTCAGGATGTGGTTGTCGTTCCACACCTCCGGGTCGTGCACGTCGCGGGCGTCCGGGGCAATGTTGAAGTCCCCCATCACGATCAGCTTCGGGTGCCGCTGCAGTTCTTCGGCGATCCAGGCATGCACCGCGTCCAGCCAGCGCAGCTTGTACTCGTACTTGTCGGTACCGATGTCCTGGCCGTTGACCACGTACAGGTTGATCACCCGCAGGTCGCCGAAGGTACCGGCGATGACACGCTTCTGTTCGTCCTCGAAGCCGGGAATGCCGATCTGCACGTCCTGTGCAGGCTCACGCGACAGCAGCGCCACGCCGTTGTAGGTCTTCTGGCCGGCGAACACGCTGCGGTAGCCGGCGGCCATCAGCGCAGAGTCGGGGAACTTGTGGTCCTCCAGCTTGGTTTCCTGGATACCGACGATGTCCGGGCCGAAGTCCTTGAGCCACTGCTCCAGGTGCGGCAGGCGGACATTGAGCGAATTGACGTTCCACGAGGCGATTTTCATGCGGGCATTCTACCCGGGTGGCCGGGATGGGGCTCGGGCCGGATTCCCGTGTAGAGCCGAGCCCACGCTCGGCTGCATTGACCAGGCACCCAGCCAGGAGCAGCCGAGCGTGGGCTCGGCTCTACAGAAGAATCGGGCCGGGCCCTGATTCAGCAGAGCCACGCCCTGCCTGGGTTCACCGCAGCAGCAGCTTCAACAAACCCGCAATCTTCGAATACGGCGGCCGCAGCCGGTCGCTGGCCGCCCAGCGCGATTGCCACAGCACCGGCAGCCGCTTGCTCATCGCATCGAACCCGGCCCGGCCGTGGTAGGCGCCCATGCCGCTGGCCCCCACCCCGCCAAACGGCAGGCCATCGGCGGCGAAGTGCAGCAACGTGTCATTTACCGTCACGCCACCGGCCACCACCTGGCCGAGGATGCGCTCCACCGTGGCCGTGTCATGGCTGAAGGGATACAGCGCCAGCGGCCGGTCGCGGGACAGCACGTCGGCCAGCGCCGCCTCCAGGTCCGGATAGGCCCGCACCGGCAGGATCGGCCCGAAGATCTCCTCGCGCATCAGGTCTAGGTCGTCCGGCGGGTCCAGCACCACGGTCGGCACCAGCAGGCGCTCGCGGTCGGCGCGCGCCTCGTCCACCTGCGCCAACGGAATCACCGGCACGCCACGTTCGCGCGCCTGCACCAGATAGCCCTGCAGGCGCTGGTACTGGCCCTCGTTGATGATGCGCGTGTAGTCGTCGGCATTGCTGAAGTCGCCATAGCGTTCGCGCACCTGCTGCTGCAGCGCCTGTACGAACTCGCGCTGGCGGACCGTATCGATCAGCACATAATCCGGCGCGATGCAGGTCTGGCCCGCGTTGAACCACTTGCCGGTGGCCAGCCGCGCGGCGGCTTTGTCCAGCGGAAAATCGCGGCAGACGATGGCCGGCGACTTGCCGCCCAGCTCCAGCGTGACCGGCACCAGATGCTCGGCGGCGGCGGCCATCACCTTGCGGCCCACGGCCGTCGAGCCGGTGAACAGCAGATGGTCCAGCGGCAGCGAGGACACCGCCGCGGCCACATCCGCCCCGCCCTGCACCACCGCCACCCGATCGGGCGGGAACACGCTGGCCAGCAGATCGGCCAGGAACGCGCTGGTGCGCGGCGTGTGTTCCGAAGGCTTCAGCAGTACGTGGTTGCCCGCAGCGATGGCGGTGGCCAAAGGCACCAATGCCAGCGTGACCGGGTAGTTCCACGGCGAGATCACCCCGACCACGCCCAGCGGCGTCGGCCGCAGCTGCGCGCGCGCTGGCCACAGCTTCCAGCCCGCCGATGCCCGCTGCGGCTTCGACCAGCGCCGCAGGTGGCGGCGCAGGTGGTCGATGGCCGACAGCACGCTCATGCCATCGGCCAGTTTCGATTCAACGTGGGCGCGATGGCCGAAGTCTTCGGCGATGGCCGTGGCCATTTCGTCCAGGCGTGGCTTCAGCGCCTCGCGCAGGCGGCGCAGGTCGGCCTCGCGCTGGTGCAGCGATGGGCGCTGCGACTGCCAGGCGCTGCGCAGGGAGTGCAGGATGGCGGGAAGGTCGGCTGGGGCGGTGATGGTCATGGGCCGACTATACGGGGTGCTGCGCAACGCCATGGTAGTGCCGGCCGCTGGCCGGCAATGGGTTCATGTCTGCGAAGATTCATGGGGTTGCCGGCCAGCGGCCGGCACTACCGGAATGCGAGCCGAGTGGGCACGGTCCACAAACAGAAAGGCCGCGGTCTGCACCGCGGCCCCTGAAACCCGGTGGGTGCCGACCGTTGGTCGGCACGCCGGTTACTTGGTGATATCCACGTTCTTGGTCTCGCGCAGGAACAGGCCGCCGATCACCACCGACATCAGTGCGATCGCAATCGGGTACCACAGGCCGTAGTACAGGTTGCCGGTACCGGCCACCAGCGCGAACGAGATGGCCGGCAGGAAGCCACCGAACCAGCCGTTGCCGATGTGGTACGGCAGCGACATCGAGGTGTAGCGGATACGGGTCGGGAACAGTTCCACCAGGTAGGCGGCGATCGGGCCGTAGACCATGGTCACGTACAGCACCAGCAGCCACAGCATGAAGATGGTGCCGGCGATGTTGATGCGTGCGCCATCGGCCTTGGCCGGGTAGCCGGCAGAGGTCAGGGCGGTCTTCAGTTCCGCGCCGAACGCATCGGCCTTGGCCTTGCCTTCTTCCTTGGTCAGGCCGGCGGCCTCATACGAGGTGACGCTGGCACTGCCCACGTTCACCATCGCCAGCGAACCGGCGGCGGCGGGCTGCACGTCGTACGGCACACCGGCCTTGGTCAACGCGGCGGTCGCCACGTCGCAGGAGCTGGTGAACTTGCGCAGGCCCACCGGATCGAACTGGAACGAGCAGGTGGCCGGATCGGCGACGACCAGTGCCGGGGAGCTGCTGCGGGCTTCTTCGATGGCCGGGTTGGCGAAGTGGGTCAGGCCCTTGAAGATCGGGATGTAGGTGATGGCCGCCAGCAGGCAGCCGGCCAGGATGATCTTCTTGCGGCCGATGCGGTCGGACAGCCAGCCGAAGAAGATGAAGAACGGCGTGCCCAGTGCCAGCGCTGCGGCGATCAGCAGGTAGGAGGTGGTGGCATCGACCTTCAGCATGCTGCTGAGGAAGAACAGCGCGTAGAACTGTCCGCCGTACCAGACCACGGCCTGGCCAGCCGCCGCACCGAGCAGGACGAGCAGCATCAGCTTCAGGTTGCCGCCCTTCAGGCTGTCGCGGAACGGGGTCTTGGAGCCCTTGCCTTCAGCCTTCATCTGCTGGAACAGCGGCGATTCGCTCAGCTGCAGGCGGATCCATACCGAAATGCCCAGCAGCAGGATCGACACCAGGAACGGGATGCGCCAGCCCCAGGCCTCGAACGCCTCGTTGCCCAGGGTCATGCGGCAGGCCAGGATGATCAGCAGCGACAGGAACAGGCCCAGCGTGGCGGTGCACTGGATGAAGCTGGTGTACAGGCCGCGCTTGTCGTCCGGCGCGTGCTCGGCCACATAGGTGGCGGCACCGCCGTACTCGCCGCCCATCGCCAGGCCCTGGGCCAGGCGCAGGATGATCAGGATCACCGGTGCGGCAAACCCGATCGAGGCGTAGTTGGGCAGCACGCCGACCAGGAAGGTCGAGATGCCCATGATCAGGATGGTGACCAGGAAGGTGTACTTGCGGCCGATGCGGTCGCCGAGGCTGCCGAAGAAGGCCGCGCCGAACGGGCGCACGAAGAAGCCGGCGGCGAACGCCAGCAGGGCGAAGATCATGCCCGTGGTTTCATTGACGCCACTGAAGAACTGCTTGGCGATGATGGCCGCGAGCGAGCCGTACAGGAAGAAGTCATACCACTCGAAGACCGTGCCGAGGCTCGAGGCGAAGATGACCTTCTTGTGGCCCTTGGTCAGGGTGCCCGCTTTATGTGCGGTGCTGGGTGTACTGGACATGGGACGCTTCCCCTCCGAAGCAATCGTTGTTGGTGGGTGCCGACCGTTGGTCGGCACTCAATTCGGTAGATGCCGACCTTGGCCGGCACCCCATCTCGGTAGGTGCCGGCCGCTGGCCGGCACGCTCTTAGAAGCTGTACTTCGTAGTGAACTGCAACCGGGTGATGTCACCCTTGTTGCCGTTCTCCACTTCGCGACGGCCATACATCAGCTCGGCGCCGATATCGACCTTGGGCAGCGGCGAATAGAAGATGTTGCCGCGGATGCTCTGCACGCTCTTGGTCACCAGCGGGCCGAGGATGCTGTCGTTGTCGTAGTCGCTGCGCGCGTAGATCAGGTTGGTGCGCAGCTTCGGCGAGAACGCATGCCGCCAGCCGACATAGCCGGCCAGCACGCCGGTCGGGTTGAGTTCGTCGCGGGCCACGTCATAGGCACTATCGGCAGTGATGCCCAGGCCGATGTAGCGGGCGATGCCTTCGCCACCGGTCAGCTGGTAATGCAGCGAATCGCTGTCACCCATCACCCACTTGCCGCCCAGGGTCAGGCCGCCGGCCACCTTGTCGGCCTTCGCGCCGGTCGCCTGGTTGTCGACCTTCAACTGGCGGACGATGCCGCCGACACCGAAGGTGCCCCAGTCGCCCTTCCAACCATAGCGCAGGGTCAGGTCGGGCAGGCTGCCACGGTCGGAGTTGGCGCTGGCGTTGGTCCAGGCGCCGGTGACCGGGTTGCGGGTGCCGGTGAGGGTGGTGGTTTCCGGGTTTTCCAGCGCGACGCTGAAGCCACCCTGGGTGTAGCGCACCTGCGCCTGGCGCACGAAGATCACGCCGTCGGTGGGGCCGACGAAGTCGACCGCTTCGGGTAGTGCGGCCGCGTCCATGAAGTTGGACCAGGTCTGGCCGGCCAGCCAGTTGTTCCAGTACATGTAGGCGTGGCGCAGGGTCACGCCGTAGGTATTGGTGGCGGTCTGGTTGCCCAGCGAGTTGCCGAAGAAGTCCATCTCGAAGAACGCACCGGCCTTGTTGCCCGATTCGCTGACGTTGTCGATGCCCAGGTTGAAGCGCGAGAACTTGGCATGGGCGTTGAAATCGGTGCCCGACCGCTTGCCGCTGCCGCCAGCGCCTTCCACCGGGGTCTGGCCCGGCAGGTACAGCGAGCGGCCGGTGGCGTCATCGGCCAGCTGGCCATCGCTGGTCTGGGTGGCCAGGAAGTCGGCCTTGATGAAGCCGCCGATCTTGACCGTCGTGCCCGGTGCCGCGCCCGGGGTGAGGGTGGTGACCTGGATCGGCTGCTTGCCGGCCGGCACCTGTGCGACCGGCTTCTGCCCGGCCTGCACCGTGCGGACTTCGGTCACCGCCTGCTGGGTCTGGCTGATCTGGGTCTGTTGTTGTTGCTGCGAAGACAGCAGCAGCTGGACCTGGCGTTCCAGTTCGGCAACGCGTGCTTCCAGTGCCTTCTCTTTGGCGGTCTCTGCGAACGCCATGCCCGGTGCGACCAGGGCGACCAGCAGGCAGGCCGCCAAAGGTGTGCGCACGGCTTTCAACGTACGGTGGCTCATGTTGCCCTCTCTCCCAAGTGGCAAGGTGATGCCGCGCGTGGGGCACGGTCGAGCCGAGACTGCGGGGCGATTATGTATAGCGGCTATTCGCCATTGGTCGAACCCGGCCCTGCAGGGCGCTCACTTTCGACCATGGTCTAACCAGGGTGGTGACGCGGCCGGGGGTGGATGGGGCAAACTGAGGGGGATTGGTCGTTGCGATGCTGCGACCGCACATACAAAGTCAACGTGCAAGTGAGGGTGCCATGGCTGATATCTACCCCGTCGATCCGCAGTTCGCCGCCAAGGCACGCATCGACAAGAAGACCTATGAACAGCAGTACCAGGCGTCGGTAACCGACCCGGATGGATTCTGGGGCAAGGCCGCCGAGCGCCTGCAATGGATGCGCAAGCCGACGAAGATCAAGAACGTCAGCTACGACCTGTCCGACTTCCACATCAAGTGGTTCGAGGATGGTGAGCTCAATGCCAGCGTGAACTGCCTGGATCGCCAGCTCGAGACGCGCGGCGACAAGACCGCCCTGCTGTTCGAGCCGGACGGCCCGGATGCACCGGCCCAGCACGTGACCTATCGCGAGCTGTATGAGCGCACCTGCCGCCTCGGCAATGCGCTGCGCAACCTCGGGGTCAAAAAGGGCGACCGCGTCACCATCTACCTGCCGATGATCATCGATGCTGCGGTGGCCATGCTGGCCTGCGCGCGCATCGGTGCGATCCACTCGGTGGTGTTTGGTGGCTTCGCGCCGAACTCGATCGCCGACCGCGTCAGCGACTGCCAGAGCAAGCTGATCATCACCGCCGACGAAGGCTTGCGCGGTGGCCGCAGGATTCCGCTGAAGGCCAACGTTGATGCCGCGCTGAAGCTGCCGGGCACGAACACGGTTGAAACCGTGCTGGTGGTGCGCCACACCGGCGGCGCGGTGGACATGCAGGCCCCGCGCGACCGCTGGTTCCACGATGTGGTGGACAGCCAGCCGGCCACCTGCGAACCGGAACGCATGAACGCGGAAGATCCGCTGTTCATCCTCTACACCTCCGGTTCCACCGGCAAGCCGAAGGGCGTGCTGCACACCACCGGCGGCTATCTGCTGTACGCGGCCTGCACCCATGAAGCGGTGTTCGACCTGCGCGAGGACGACATCTACTGGTGCACCGCCGACGTCGGCTGGGTCACCGGCCACAGCTACATCGTGTACGGGCCACTGGCCAACGGTGCGACCTCGCTGATGTTCGAAGGCGTGCCGAACTATCCGGACACCTCGCGCTTCTGGAACGTCATCGACAAGCACAAGGTGACCATCTTCTACACCGCCCCGACCGCCATCCGTGCGCTGATGCGCGAGGGCGAGGAGCCGGTGAAGAAGACCTCGCGCGCGTCGCTGCGCCTGCTCGGCAGCGTCGGCGAGCCGATCAACCCGGAAGCCTGGCGCTGGTACTACGAAGTGGTCGGCGACAGCCGCTGCCCGATCGTCGATACCTGGTGGCAGACCGAGACCGGCGGCATCCTGATCTCGCCGCTGGCCGGTGCGATGGACCTCAAGCCGGGGTCGGCCACCCTGCCCTTCTTCGGCGTGCAGCCGGCGCTGGTCAATGCCGATGGCGAGATCCAGGACGGCCCGACCGAGGGCAACCTGATCATCCGTGACTCCTGGCCGGGCCAGATGCGCACGGTGTACGGCGACCACCAGCGTTTCATCGATACGTATTTCCGCACCTACCCCGGCAGCTACTTCACCGGCGACGGTTGCCGCCGCGACGAGGACGGCTATTACTGGATCACCGGCCGCGTCGACGATGTGATCAATGTGTCCGGCCACCGCATCGGCACCGCCGAAGTGGAAAGCGCGCTGGTCTCGCATCCGAAGGTGGCCGAAGCGGCGGTCGTGGGCTTCCCGCACGACGTCAAGGGCCAGGGCATCTACGCCTACGTCACCCTGGTGGCCGAAGAGGCGCCGAGCGATGAGCTGCACAAGGAACTGATCGCCTGGGTGCGCAAGGAGATCGGCCCGATCGCCACACCGGACCACCTGCAGTGGGCGCCGGGCCTGCCGAAGACCCGCTCGGGCAAGATCATGCGCCGCATCCTGCGCAAGATCGCCGAGAACGCACCGGACCAGCTCGGCGACACCTCGACCCTGGCCGATCCATCGGTGGTGGCGTCGCTGGTGGACGAGCGCAAGGTGCGATGACGTACGACCCGGGGTCGGATCCCTTTGCTCAAGGAAAGGGCTCTGACCCCATCTGCTTTCCCCCACGGTTCCCCCCGACCATGACCACCCTCCTGATTGCCGATGACCACCCGCTGTTCCGCGAAGCCCTGCGCGGCGCCGTGCAGCGGGTCATCCCGGGCGTGCAGCTGTTCGAGGCCGACAGCGTGGAAGCGCTGTACGCGCTGGCCGACCAGCACAACGACGCCGACCTGGTCCTGATGGATCTCAACATGCCCGGTGCGCAGGGTTTCAACGCACTGGTGCACATGCGCTCACTGCACCCCCAGCTGCCAGTGGTGGTGGTGTCCGCGCGCGAAGAGGCCACGGTGATGCGCCGCGCGCTCGACCACGGTGCGCTGGGCTTCATCCCGAAGTCTGCGGATTCGGACACCATCGGCCATGCGTTGGGCACCATCCTCGATGGCGAGACCTGGGCACCGCCGGAAGCGCACAACGTGCCGCCCACCGGCAGCGAAGAACGCGAAGTCGGCCAGCGCCTGCGCGAGCTGACCCCGCAGCAGTTCCGCGTCCTGCAGATGCTCGGCGCCGGCCGCTTGAACAAGCAGATCGCCTACGACCTCAACGTCTCCGAAGCGACGATCAAGGCCCACGTCACCGCCATCCTGCGCAAGCTCGGCGTGACCAACCGCACCCAGGCCGTGCTGATGGCCGGCAAGCTGGCGATCGACGACGACGCCATCGTGCTGCCGCCGGAAGAAGACTGAAGGTGACGGACTGCGGAGCCGAGCATGGGCTCGGCTCTACAGACGTCATGATGCCCCTGTAGAGCCGAGCCCACGCTCGGCTGCTCTTTGCCTCAATACCAATCACTCCTCAAGCAACCATCGACTCCACACATAGGGGTATTCCCCGATGCGCGTGGCCAGCCCAGCACGCACGGGATTGGCCGCGATGTACATCGCCTGCGTGCGCAGGCACTCATCGCCGCGCAGCGCATGATCGTAGTATCCCGGCTGCCAGATCGGCGCGTTCGCCTCAGTGCGCCTGCCGATGGAACGCCCGCTCCGTGATTTGAGGATCTGCATGCAGCCGACGAGCGTGCCGGTACGGAGTTCGAACAGCCAGTGCAGATGATCCGGCATCACCACCCAGGCGAGGGAGGAGGTCCGCCCAGTCCGCTCTACGGTGCGCAGGGCTTCGATCAGCAGATCGACGTTGGCCTTGTCACTGAACCAGGGACGACGCGCATGCGTCACCGTGGTAAGTGCATAGACATTGCCGGTATGCGACCAACGACCATAACGGAGTGCGGGACTGGCCATGCGAAGAGGCTATGGCACGCATGCCAGTCTCTCCATCAGTGCAACACCGCAATGCTTGTCAGCCAACACCCTGATGTAGAGCCGAGCCCATGCTCGGCTGCCATGCAAAGCAGCCGAGCGTGGGCTCGGCTCTACAGGTTTCCCTGCTCACCCCACGCCGTGCAGGTGTTCGTACAGGATCGTCGCGCCGATGATCACCAGGATCACGCCACCGATGATCTCGGCACGCTTGCCGACCATGCTGCCCAGCACGCGGCCGAGCATGATGCCGGCGGTGACCATGGTCAGCGTGCACAGGCCGATGACCGCGGCCATCACGCCGATATGCACGTCCATGAAGGCCAGGCCGATGCCCACCGCCATCGCATCGATGCTGGTGGCGAAACCGGTCAACGCCAGCTTCCAGAAGCCGTGGTGCTGCGAGGGGTCTTCGTCTTCGTCAGCACTGTCCGGGCGCAGGCCGTTGTAGATCATGTGGATGCCCAGCGCGCCGAGCAGGCCGAACGCGATCCAGTGGTCGAAGGCTTCGACATACTGCAGGGCGGCGCGGCCGAGCAGCCAGCCGATGATGGGCGTGATCGCCTCGATGACGCCGAAGATGATGCCGGCACGCAAGGCATCGCGGAACACCGGCTTGCGCATGGCCGCGCCCTTGCCGATCGCGGCGGCAAAGGCATCGGTGGACATGGCAAAGCCGATCAGGAGGATCGAGATGGGGGACATTGGCGACTGCTGAAGGTCGGGCTAGGACGGACGCACGGCCGGCGCTCGCGCCCAACCTGACGTTGCGCGCGCGGGCCGCTGGTCTCGCCAACCATCATGGTTGTCCACGCCACGGCGCACTGGCCGAGTATGTTGACGTGGACGATTCCTGCGAAGGAATCCGGCTACTCCCCAAGGGGACGCGAAGCTTAGCATCGCGATCCACGCGTGGCGCATTTCCATCGAAACGCGCAGGCAGGGCTGGTTTGTATAGCGATGGCTATATCAGCACGTCGCTGCGCGCGGGCTCGGCTCTACAGAGGGCCCCCGCAACTGGATTTTTGTAGAGCCGAGCCAATGCTCGGCTGCTGTTCGGCCGGCCCACGGAACACCATGTTCCGCGCAGCAGCCGAGTGCGGACTCGGCTCTACATTGCCATCAGGCATCGCTGTTGCCGGCGTCGCGCAGCGCGCCGAGGAAGGCGCGCAGCGAGGCCGGCTTGATCGGCTTGGTCAGCACGCGGTAGCCACGCTCGCGTGCCATCCGCTTCAGTTCGTCGCGGCCATCGGCGGTCAGCAGCGCACCCGGCAGCGGATAGCCGGCCGCCTCGCGCAGCGCCACCAGCGCATCGAGGCCATCCATGCGATCGTGCAGGTGGTAGTCCACCAGCATCACCTGCGGACGCTCGGCAATCTTCTCCAGCGCCTGGTCGACGGTGGCGGCAGTGATCACCTGCACCTGCCAGCGGCCGAGCAGCGCGCGCATGCCGTCGAGGATTTCCTCGTCGTTGTCCACGCACAACACCCGCAGGCCCGCCAGCGAATCGCTGCGCACCGGTGCGGGCACGGCCTGCACCGGCGTGGCCAACTCGGTATACCCGGGTAGTGGCGCCACCCGCGGCAGGATGATCGAGAACATCGAGCCCTTGCCGACGCGGCTGCGTGCGTTCAACCGATGATCAAGCAGGCGCGAGATGCGCTGGCAGATCGACAGGCCCAGGCCCAACCCCTGCTCGCCCCAGTCGAACGGCTGCTGGTAGCGGTGGAACTCGTCGAAGATCTGCCGCATGTGGTGTTCGGGAATGCCCGGGCCGGTGTCCCACACCTGCAGTTCCACCTCGTCGCCGCGCTGGCGCACGGCCAGCACGATGCGCCCCTGGCGTGTGTAGCGCAGCGCATTGGCCAGGAAGTTCTGCAGTACGCGGCGCAGCAGGCGGCGGTCACTGCGCACCCAGGCCGGACGCGTGAACAGGTCCAGGCGCAGACCGCGACCCGCAGCGACCGGGGTGTACTGCGCCGCCAGCTCGCGCATCAACGCACTCACGTCGAATTCGCCGATCACCGGGTGCAGGCCACCGGCATCCAGCCGCGACACGTCCAGCAGGCCATCAAGCAGTTCTTCGGCCGCACGCAGCGATGCATCCACGCGCTCGGCAAGATGCTTCTGCTCGTCGCTCACGTGATCACTGTCGCGCAGTGCCGAAGCGAACAGGCGTGCTGCGTTCAGCGGCTGCAGCACGTCGTGGCTGATCGCCGCCAGGAAGCGCGTCTTCGACTGCTGCGCGACCTCGGCCTCATGCGAGCGCTCGGCCACGCGCTGTTCCAGCGTCTCGTTGGCTTCAAGCAGCGCCCTTTCAGCGTGCTTGTAGTCGGTGATGTCGTTGTAGCTGGTCACGTAGCCGCCGCCCGGCAGCGCCTGGCCGCGCATCTCGATCACCTTGCCGTCGCTGCGGGTGCGCTCGAACACGTGCGGCGAACCGGCGCGCATGTAACCGATGCGGCGGTTGATCTGCACTTCGATATCGCCCTCGCCCAGCTCGCCGCGCTCGGCGTTGTAGCGGATCAGGTCGGCCACCGGGCGGCCCACGTAGAGCATGCCGTCGGGGTAGCCGAACATGTCCTGGTAGCGGCGGTTCCATGCGGTCAGGCGCATGTCCGGATCGACCACGCTGACCCCGGCGCTGATGTTCTCCAGCGTGGTCGACAGGATCTCGCGGTTGAAGCGCAGTTCCTGCCCGGCTTCGTCCAGTACCGCCACCACTTCACCCAGGTCCATGCCCGAGCCACGCAGCAGGCTGGTCAGCAGCAGGCGTGCGGACGCCGCGCCGATCGACGCGGCCAGCAGGCGTTCGGTGAACTGCACCCACGGGCGGTCTGCAGGCGCGGAGGATTGCAGTTCACGGCCCAGTGACTGCGCCTGCTCGAAGAACGAACGCCGCGCATGACGTTCGCCGACCACGCGCGAGGCCAGCGCCAGCAGGTCGCCCACATGCACGTGGCCGGGCCAGCCGCCGGCCACCGACGGGCGCTCGGCATACGGGTCGAGGAACGGTGCCGCACGCAGGCGCTCGTCGACGCCGGGCCGCCAGCGCGCGGACACCAGCATCATCGTCGCCGCATTGACCAGCAGCGACCAGAACGTGCCGTGGGTCAGCGGATCCCAGCCGGACATGCCGAACAGCTGCTGCGGACGCAGCCACTCGATGCCGAACGGGCCGTGCTGCACCCAGGCGGCGTCGACCCAGCCGGCCATGGTCATCGCCGGCAGCAGCAGGGTGTACAGCCAGGTGGCGAAGCCCAGCAGCATGCCCACTTCGACGCCGCGCCGGCTGGCACCGCGCCAGTACAGGCCGCCGATCAGGCCGGGCGCGAACTGCGCCACCGCTGCGAACGCCATCAGGCCGTACGAGGCCAGCGTGCTGTCGTTGCTGCTGGTGCGGTAGTAGCTGTAGGCCATCAGCGCCAGCAGCAGGATCGCCAGGCGGCGGATCCACAGCACGCGCGAGGCGACGTCGGCGGCTTCCTGGTGGTCACCGCTCCGACGCAGCAGCACCGGCATCACCAGGTCGTTGCTGACCATGGTCGCCAGCGCGATGGACGAGACGATGACCATGCCGGTGGCCGCCGAGAAGCCGCCCACGTAGGCGATCAGCGCCAGCGCATTGCGGCCTTCGGCCAACGGCAGCGCCAGCACCATCGAATCGTCGGCGACGCTGCCGCCGGTGCCGAACAGGGTGACGCCGGCGGTGGCGATCGGCAGCACCATGCCCGAGATCAGCACCAGGTAACCGCCGAACATCCAGCGCGCGCGGCGCACGTCGCGCACGTCACCGCACTCGACCACGGCCACGTGGAACTGGCGCGGCAGGCAGATGATGGCGAGGAAACTGAGCAGAGTCTGCGAGATGAAGCCGACCGGCGGCAGGCCGGTGAACAGCGTATGCACCGACTCGACCACCGCGTCGGTGCGGTTGCTCAGCCACAGGTAGGCGAACACGCCCACCGCCAGCATCGCCAGCAGCTTGATCACCGATTCGAAGGCGATCGCCAGCATCATGCCGTGGTGGTGCTCGGTGGCATCGACCTGGCGGGTGCCGAACAGGGTGGCGAACAGCGCCATCAGCAGCGCCACGTACAGCGCCGGGTCGGTGAAGAAGCCGGTGGGGCCGGTGTTGCCGGTCAGTACCTGCAGGCTCATCGCCACCGCTTTGTACTGCAACGCCAGGTACGGAATGATGCCGATCAGCGCGATGATCGCCACCAGCGCCGCCAGCCGCCGCGAGCGACCGAAGCGCGAGGAGATGAAATCGGCGATGGAGACCACGTTCTGGCTGCGTGCGATCAGCGCCAGGCGCTCGATGATGCGCCAGCCGAACAACAGCAGCAGCAGCGGGCCGATGTAGATCGGCAGGTAGCCCACGCCATTGCGCACGGCGGTACCCACCGCGCCGTAGAACGTCCACGAGGAGCAGTACACGGCCAGCGCCAGGCTGTAGACCACCGGCCGCAGCCACGGCCGGTCGGGGTACATCGGCCGACGGTCGCCCCACCACGCCACGCCGAACAGCAGCGCGGCGTAGGCAACCGAGACCAGCAGCAGGATCCAGCTGGAGACCACGCGTGCGTTTCCGTGGGAAGAACCCGCAGTGTAGGCCAGGCGTGGCCGGGGGTGCGGGCGCGTTGGGGGCAACCACCCCCACCCGGGTGGGGGCCTACGCGGTGCGGGCCACGACCGTGGGTCGTGGCCGGCTTCTTACTGGGCCGGCACGCCCATTTCCTTCAGCAGTTCCGGCGCCGGGTAGACCTTGGCCAGCAGCCAGCGCAGGTAGCGCATGTCCACGTGCACGGCGCGCTTGTAGCGCGGGTCGAACCACCAGCTGGCGCTGACCGACTCCCAGTTGCTGTCGAAGTTCAGGCCGATCAGTTCGCCCTTGGCATTGAGCACCGGCGAGCCGGAGTTGCCGCCGGTGGTGTCCAGGTTGGTCAGGAAGTTGACCGTCTGGGTGTTCAGTGCCGGATCGGCGGTGCTGCCGAAGTCACCCTTGGCGATCGCGGCCAGCAGCGGCTTGGGTGCGTCGAACGGATAGGCGCTGGTGTTCTTCTCGACGATGCCGGCCACGGTGGTCACCGGCGAGTAGGTCACGCCATCGCGCGGGTGCAGTGCCTCGACCTTGCCGTAGCTGATGCGCAGGGTGCGGTTGGCATCCGGGTACACGGCGCGGCCCTGCTTGGCACGCCAGGCGAACAGCGCCTGCATGTAGGCCGGGCGCAGGCGCAGCTGCTCGCCCTCGCGGGTCTTGCTTTCGTTCTCGATGCGCAGCTGCGCGGCCACCAGCGGGCCGGCCACAGCGATCAACGGATCGGCGGCCAGGGCCTTGCCTTCGCGCGCAGCCGCGAAGCGCGACAGGCGCTGCGCCTCGTCACCCAGCTGGGTGCCGGCGTACAGGGTGTCCAGTGCCTTGGCCAGCTGCTGCGGGGTACGGCCGAAGGCGGCGTCGAACTCGGCCACGCGCTGCGCGTCCGGCAGCTGCTGGTAACGGGTCAGCAGGGTGGTCAGCAGGGCCTTCTCGACCTCCGGTGCGTAGCGGCGCTGGACCTGCTTGAGCACGCCTTCGATCATCGCCTGGTCGCGCTGCTGGTAACCGCTCTCGCGCTGCGCGTCCGGTTTGGCCGATTCGATGCGCAGGCGCTCCAGCAGCAGCGCCGAGCGCAGCAACTGGCTCTGTGCGGCCATCTGGTCCAGCAGCAGGTCACGCTCGCCCACCGCCGCGCCCTGTGACAGGTTGGCCAGCAGCGCCTTGATGTCGCCTTGGTACCTGCGGTCGGTGGCGGCCAGCATCGCGGTCTCGTCGGCGGCACGCTGGGCCTTGGCATCGCTGCGCAGCAGGCCTTCCAGCTCGCCGGCGGCGCGCTTGCGGTTGTTCTTCAGTGACTGCAGCTGCGAGGCGTAGCGGGTGCGTGCCTGCGCGTCCTTGGCGGTTGCCGCCTCGATGGTGTCGATCATCTGCTGGAACACGGACACGCGGCGCGGCAGCACGGTGTCGATCTGGCCGGCGAACTCGGCAGCGGTGCGGTGGCGGTAGGTGATGCCCGGGTAACCGGCCAGCATCGCGTAGTCGCCTTCCTTCGGGCCTTCCACCGACATCTGCAGGTGTGCCGGCGCCTGGTAGGGCACGTTGTCCTTGCTGTAGGGCGCCGGCTTGCCGTCCTTGCCGACATAGGCGCGCAGCAGGGTGAAGTCGCCGGTGTGGCGCGGCCACATGAAATTGTCGATCTCATCGCCATAGTTGCCGATCGCACGCGGCGGCGCGTACACCAGGCGCACGTCGCTCAGTTCCAGCTGGGCGATGCGGTAGAAGTCGGTGCCGTAGTACATGTTGGCCACCGAGCAGCGCACGCTGCCGTCCTTCTCGCACTCGGCCACGATCTGCTTGCTGGCCGCATCGACGGCGTCGAAGTACGCGCGGCCGGTCTTGCCACGGGCCTGCGCCAGCACCTGGTCGGTCACCTTGTCGAAGCCGACGGTGACCAGCACGCGGAAGTCCGGGTTGGCCGGGCGCTCATCGGCACGGTCCCTGGCGATGAAGCCACCGTTGATCAGGTCGTGCTCTGGGGAGCTGTTGTACTGGATCACGCCCATCGCCACGTGGTGATTGGTCAGCAGCAGGCCGTCGCTGGACACGAACGAGCCGGTGCCGCCGCCCGCGCGCACCACCGCGCTCAGCGGCGGCGCGGTGACGTTGGCCAGGTCGGCCGGATTGCCCTTGAAGCCAGCGGCCTGCAGCGGCTTGGCCAGGTCCGGCAGCTGGGTCGGCATCCACATGCCTTCATCGGCGTGGGCACCAGCGGCAAGGGTCAGGCCCAGGGCCAGGGCGGTGGGAAGGGCTTTGCGTGGCGACATGAGGCAATCCGGTACGACAGAACAGCCCGGGACCATAGCCGCTGGGGCCGGATGGGGCAACGGCCAATGGTTGGGGGCACGTACCTGTAGAGCCGAGCCCACGCTCGGCTGCTCTTCTGCCCGCCCCACCATCCCGCGCTGCGCGCAGAAGCCGAGCATGGCTCGGCTCTACAGGGATGCCACGGCGGGTTACTTCTCCCGCCGCCAGTTGATCGAACCACGGTTTTCCACCGTGCTCGATTCCACTTCCACATCAAACCCGCGGCGCAGCAGGTACTTCAGCGTGATCACCGAACCGGCGCCCACCAGCGACACGCCGTAACCCACGTAAAGCTTGGGCGAGATGTACTTGCCGACGCCGATCACCGAACCACCCAGCGCGCGCGACTGACTCACGCCTGCATCATCCAGGCCCAGCTTGGCACCCAGCTGCGAGGCGAGCAGGCCACTGCCAGCCGAGAGCGCCGCCGAGGCCGCGTTGACCTGCTGCGCCTGGTCGCTGCTGGCGCCGGTCAGGCTGCGTCCCAGCACCAGATAGGCCAGTGCCTCGGACTGCGACATCGCCGGATCGGACCACACGTCGGCACGCGGTTGCTGGGCACGCCCGGTCACGTCGATGCCGGCGGTGACATCACCGATGCGGCGCTCGGCGCGGATGTTGATGCGTGGGTCGGACACCGCGTTGTAGTTCCAGTTGAGGTTGCCGCGGGTGATGGTCAGGTCCTGACCATACGCCTTGTAGCGGCCGCTCACTTCCAGGCCGCCATTGGCGGTCATTTCGCGGCCGGGCTTGGCCCAGACCTGCATCTTGCCGGTCAGCGCGCCCTTCAGGCCGAAGCCGGTCATCTTGACCTTGTCGCCCAGGCTGACGGTCAGGTCCATGTCCAGCGGCGAGGTGCGCGACTCTTCCGGATCGGCCGGGTCGAGCACCACCACGTCTTCGGATACCGAGGTGCCGCGGTCCAGGCGTTCCAGGTCGATGTCGGCCTCGGGCACGTGCACGGTACCGCGCAGCTCCATCGCCGCCTTGGCCAGGGTGAAATCGAGGTTGGGGTTGGCGACGATGCGCAGTTCGCTGGTGTTGGACAGCAGCACGTTCTCGCCATGGATCTTCAGCTGCAGCGGCTGCGCATCGCCGAACCACGACAGGCCACCGTCCACGTACAGCGTGCCCTGGCCGGAGTTGGCCTGCGCGGTGATCTTGGCCGAACCATCGGGCTGGGCCACGAAGCTGCCCTTGCCCTGGTCGAAGGTCAGGCCGAGCGCCGGGAATTCACCCTTGAAGTTGCTCAGCTGTGCGTCGCCACCCAGCGACGGCTGGCCTCGCGTCCCGCGCAGGCTGACGTGGCCTTCGATCAGGCCGGTCGGTCGCACGATGTCCGGCGAGAACAGCTCCAGCCAGTACAGCCGCGACATGTTGAGGTAGAGCTCACCATTCAGCGGCGCACTGGCTTCCCAGCCGGTCTGCATCCTGGCGTCGACGAAGCCATTGCCCTGGAAGCCCATGCCCAGGTAGCCCTTGATGCTGGCCGGGGTCATGTCGAGCTTCAGCGAGAACTGGTCATAGCGCACCAGCTCGCCGCGGGTGGTATCGCCCACAGTGTTGCGGTTCTCACCCAGGCGCACGCCGCCTTCCTTCGAGCGCACTTCCACATGGCCTTCCCAAGCGTTGCCGCGCGGGCGGATCTGCGCGTCCAGGCTGACATCGCCGCGAAGGTAAATGCGGCGGCCGGACTGCGGCGGCAACCACGGCTGCACCAGCGCCAGCGGCAGCGCGTCGCTGCGCACCACCAGGCCTTCGCGCGGCCAGTTGGCCTGTGCGCACAGCGCGCCGCTGCTGGCGGCGGCCAGGCAGGCTTCGGACAGCGTGTAGGTGCTGCCGTTGATCGCGAACGCCGCCGGTGCACGCAGCGCCCAGGCATCGCCCTTCACCGGTGCGATGCGCAGCGACGCCAGCTCGCCACGCCACTGCGTGCCCTGCTGGCGCACGCTGCCCTGCAGCTCGACCGCACCCATCTCGTTGCGGGTCTGCGCAGCCAGGCGCAGGTTGGACACACTGCCCTGCGCGTCGATGTTCAGCCGCTCCAGCAGCATGCCCGCGTTGACCTGCTGGCCCTGCACCGCCAGCGTGCCGCTGTCGCCGCGCCACGGCAGGCGGCCCTTGATACTCACGCTCTCGGCGCCGTAGCCATCCCAGTCGAGGTTGTTGCCGACCAGGTCGGCGGTGATGTCCGGCGCATCGCGCGGGCCCTTCACCTGTACCTGGCCACGCAGGCCACCGTCGGCGCCGGGCAGCAGGTCGCTCAACTGCAATGGCTCGAAACGCGCATCGATGTCGAGGCGGTCGCCGACCTTGCCCGACGCGGTCACCCGGCTGCTGCCCAACGCCAGTTTCAGGTCACCCTGGCCCTGCGCGCCCTGCAGCGCGAACTTGCCCTGTGCGTCGAGATTGCGCTGGCGCAGCATGCCCTTCAGCGAGGGCAGGTCCACCGTGGCTTCCAGCGTACCGGCGGTGCCCGGCAGCGCGTTTGCTGGCGGCGGCAGCTGGCGGCCCTTGGAGGCCAGGTTGCCGGACAGGCGGCCATTCCAGCCTGGCACGAAATAGCCGGGGTCGAAGTCCTTCAGCGTGGCCTTGGCGTCCCAGTCCAGCTGCGGCGCCCACGCCACCTGGCCTTCCACCTGCAGCTGCCCACCCGGCGTCTGCGCCTGCAGCTGGTGGATCGACGCGGCCTGGTCGTTGCCACGCACATCGAAGTGCAGCTGCGCCTTCTGCTTTTCGCGTTCGACCTCGGCGCGGCCGATCGCCGCCCAGGCCTTCAGGGTACCGGCCAGGCCGAAGCGTGCTTCCTTCAGAGTGACCGGCACCGGCGCGCTGCCGGCGGTGTTCGGATCAGGCGCCGGTACATAGGTCAGGTCACGCGCGACCACCGAGAAGTTGAGCTTCTGCTGGTCTTCCTGGCTGAAATCGGCGGTACCCTCCAGGCGGGCTTCGCCACCGAGACCCTTCAGCAGCAGCGGCGAAACCTTCAGCACCTGGTCCTGCAATGACACCACGGACGGTGCCAGTTCCAGTTCCTGCTCGCCCTGCTTCACCTTGCCACGCAGGCTGGCATTGCCGCCCTTGCCAGCAGCAGTGAAATCCAGCGACAACGGCGTGATCGCCGAGCTCGCCAATGCCGGCGACAGAAGCGCCAGATCGAGCTCGTCGCTGCGCACGCTGGCATTCCACGTCGGGTCGGTGCGGCCATCGAACACCAGCATCGCGTGCAGCGGCTTCGGTGCACGCCCGGCCACCGCCACTTCCATGTGCGACAGGTCACCGCGGGCGACCAGGCCGACGGTAGCGGCCGTGCGCCCACGCGGTGCCGGCAACACCGCCGTCACCGTCACGTCGGTGTCGTAGTCCTTGGCCGGGATGTAATGGCCTTGGGCAGTGAAGTTGCCCATGTCACTGTCCACCACCAGCTTGTGCGCCTGGAACTCGCCGTTCGCGATCTCGATGCCGCCGCGCACGCGGCTGACGTCGATCACCGGTTCGTTGGCCTGGCTGATGCGGAAGCCATCGATGGCGATGGCATCGGCCTGGATCGCCAGCGGCATCTCGATCTGCGGCAGGGAATCGGGCCAGGACGGCAGCTTGAACGGCTCATCGCTCTTGGCCAGGTTCAACGTCGCGTTGGTCAGCTCCAGCTTGTCCAGCAGCAGCTTGCGGCCCAGCAGCGGGCGCAGGTCCGGCTCCAGGTGCGCACGCTCGGCGTGGAAATGGATGTCGTCATAGCGGAAGTCGACGTTGTACAGGGTCAGCGGTCCGGCCACCGGACCCTCCACCTTGTCCCAGGTGAAGCTGGCACCCACCGGCAGCCGCGCCACCACCTGGGCCAGCAGTACGTCACGGCCGGCCACGGTCTGCAGCAGCCAGTACACCGCCAGCAGGGCCAGCAGCACCAGGCCGATCACGCCGGCGCCGGACCATGCCCAGAAGCGGCGACGGCGATAGAAACGCACGCGTGGCGGCGGGGTGTTCGGGGTCGGTGCGGGCGTGCTCACAGGTCCGCTCCGATGTTCAGGTACAGCTGGAACTGCGAATCCGGGTTGTTCAGGCCGTGCGCCACGTCGATGCGCACCGGGCCCACCGGCGATTTCCAGCGCACGCCGAAGCCGACGCCGGTATGCAGGTCGATGGTGTTGTCGAAGGCACTGCCGGTATCGACGAACACCGCCGCACCCCAGGGGCCACCGTTGAAGTAGTGCTCGTACTCGGCCGAGCCGATCACCAGGTTCTTGGCACCCAGCGCGTACTTGTCCGGCTTCGGCGTACGCGGGCCGACCTCACGGTAGGCGTAGCCGCGGATGCTGCGGTCACCACCGGCGAAATAGCGCAGGCTCGGCGGCATCGCCACCAGATCGCTGGTCCAGGTGGTGCCGCCCTCGCCGCGCAGGATCAGGCGATTGCTTTCACCCACCGGGATGTACCAGCGCAACACGGCATTGGCCTGCACGAAGCTGGTATCCGAGCCGGCGCCTTCCACGCCGGCACGCACCGTCGCCGCGCCGCTGATGCCCTTGCGCGGGAACATCTCGTCGTCGACGTTGACGTAGTCGGCAACCATCTGCGGGTACACCAGCGTCGAGGTGTTGTAGACGGCGTCGGTGAATTCGGTGCCGGAGGCATAGCGCCAGCGCTCGCGCAGCGCGTTGATCGAGGCGATCGCGGTCCAGTGCTCGTTGATCTCGCCGCTGCGGCTGGCGATCAGCTTGAAGTTGCGCAGGTCGATGTAGTCGGTCTGCTCGTCGTACGCGCTGGCGGCGAAGGTGTACCAGCCATCAAGCCAGTTGAAGGCCGGAATGCGGTAACTGGTGACCAGGCTCTTGCGCTTCTGCGCATAGTCCAGCTGCGTGTTCATCTTGTGGCCGCGGTTGTTCAGGAACCGCCGCTCGATGCCACCGCGCACACCCGGGCCGCTCTCGCTGCCGTAGCTCAGGCCTGCGGTGTAGATGGTGCGCTTGGCCCGGGTCAGCTTCACGTCCACCGGCACTTCGCCGTTTTCATCGGCCTGGTCCGGGCGCGGCTGGATGTCGATCACGCTGAAGTAGTCCAGCTTGGTCAGCGACTCGCGCAGCCGGTCCAGCTTGCCCTCGTGGTAGTAGCTGCCCTGGTCCCAGTACACCAGTGGATCGAACAGCTTGTCGACGAAGTAATCCTGCTCGAAGCGCACCGGGCCCATGTTGTAGCGGCGGCCGCTGTCCCAGGTCAGGTCGATGTCGGCGGCGTTGTCGGCGCGGGTGATCTGCACCTGGCGCTGGGTGTAGTCGGCATCGAAGTAGCCACGCTCGGCCAGGCGCCGGGTGATGGTGATCTTGCTGGCTTCGTACTGGGTGTGCTCGAAGCGCTGGCCCTTGCGCGGCTTGAAGGCGGCCAGGTCGTCCTGCAGGTACTGGTCGTACATCGCCGGGCCGGTGATGTCGATGTGCTCGCGGCGCACGGTCACCGGGGCGCCCTTGTCGACATGGATCAGCACGCGCACGTGCTCATCCTCGCGCGGCGCCTCGACCTTGATCACCGGGTTGTAGTACCCGAATGGTTCCAGCGCCTGGCGGGTCTGCCGCTCGGCCTGCGACAGCAGATACTCCAGGCGCGATTCGCCCTGCTCCTTGCCGATCGTGTCGTACAGCGACAGCGATTCCTGGATGTTCTCGATGATTGCGGCGTCGTCGCCCTTGTCCAATCCCTTGATGTCCACCTTGTCGATGGTGCCGCGCGCATGGACCACGGAAGTGGCGGCCAGCGACAGGACCATCAGCGGCAGGGCGTATTTCTTTGGCTGCATGCGGCACAGCATACCGACCGGAGGTGACGATGCGAAATGCATCACGTCATTGCGGATCGGTTGTTAAGTGGCGGTCAAAATACACCGCAAAGTGTCGATTGTCGCAACCGACCAATCAGGATGCCGGCATCGTCCACGATGTCGGCAATGACCCCGATAGACAACGCCGGCGATGTTCCGGTAGTGCCGGCCGCTGGCCGGCACCCCACAGATCGGGGGCAATGCCGGCCAGCGGCCGGCACTACCGATACGGGCGTCAGCTCGACAGATGCTCGATCGCCGCCACCTTGCCCAGGCGCTCGCCCAGCATCGTCAGCAGCGCCAGGCGGTTGCCACGCAGTGCCGGATCTTCCGCGTTGACCATCACGCCATCGAAGAACGCGTCGACCTGCGGACGCAGGCGCGCCAGGCGTGCCAGCACCGCCACATAGTCCTTCTGGTGCAGGCTGGCGCCGGTGTCATCGATGGCGGCGGTGACCGCTTCGGCCAGCGCGCGCTCGGCATCTTCCTGCAGCAGCGCCGGGTCGATCTGCGCCGGAATCTCGCCCTCGGCCTTGCGCAGGATGTTGCGGATGCGCTTGTTGGCCGCGGCCAGCGCCTCTGCCTCCGGCAGCGCGGCGAAGGTGCCGATCGCATCCAGGCGGCGATCGAAGTCGTACAGCGAGGCCGGCTTCAACTCGGCCACCGCGTTGAAGTGCGTGGCCGGCACGCCCTTGTCGCCGTAGTAGCCCTTCAGGCGGTCGAGGATGAAGTCGTACAGCTCGCCGATATCGGCCTGCACGTTGCGCGCGGCCAGGCCGGCATTGGCGCTGGCCATCAGCGCGCGCAGGTCCAGTTCGAAGCCGCTTTCGATGATCGTGCGGGCCAGGCCCAGCGCATTGCGGCGCAGCGCGAACGGATCCTTGTTGCCGGTCGGCTTCAGGCCTGCAGCGAAACCACCGGCCAGCGTATCCACGCGTTCGGCGATGGCCAGCACCTTGCCCAGCGGCGACAGCGCGATGTCGTCACCACCGAAGCGTGGCTGGTAGGCCTCGTCGATGGCCAGCGCCACGTCGGCCGATTCGCCACCGGCCACGGCGTAGTGGCGGCCGGCGATGCCCTGCAATTCCGGGAATTCGTTGACCATGCGCGACTGCAGGTCGTTCTTGGCCAGCTCGGCAGCCCGCTTGGCCTGCGCCGGATCGGCACCGACCTGGGCTGCGATCACTTCGGCCAGTGCGGCCACGCGCGCCACCTTGTCGGCCACGCTGCCCAGCTTGGCCTGGTAGGTCACCGTCTTCAGGCCGTCGCCCATCGACACCAGGCCCTGCTTCAGGTCCTCGTCGAAGAAGAACTTGGCATCGGCGAAGCGCGGGCGGATCACCCGCTCGTAGCCCTTGGCCACTTCGGCCACGTCCTTCGATTCGATGTTGGCGATGCCGATGAACTTCTCGGTCAGCGTGCCGGCGGCATCCAGCACCGGGAAGAACTTCTGGTTGATCTCCATCGTTTCGATCAGTGCTTCCTGCGGCACTGCCAGGAAGGCGCGTTCGAAGCTGCACAGCACCGCCGACGGCCATTCGACCAGGTTCACCACCTGCTCCAGGTTGTCTTCAGTGATGCGGGCGCTGCCACCGGCCCCGGCTGCAGCGGCCTCGACCTCGGTGACGATGCGCGCGCGGCGCTCGCTCGGGTCGACCAGCACGAACGCGGCGCGCAGCGCTTCAACGTAGTCCTGCGGCTGCGCCAGCGACACGACCTGGTCGTGGTGGAAACGATGGCCACGGCTGGCGCGGCCGGCCTGCAGGCCGAACAGTTCGGCCTCGACCACGTTGGCGCCGTGCAGCAGCACCAGCCAATGCGCCGGGCGGGCGAAGCCCCAGGCGTGGTCGCCCCAGCGCATCGGCTTGGGAATCGGCATCGCCGCGATCGCCTCGCGCAGGATGTCCGGCAACAGGCTGGCGGTGCTCGCGCCCGGGGTCACCGCGCGGTGCACGAAGCGCTCACCCTTGTTGTCGGTGGTCTTCTCCAGCGCAGTCCAGTCGATCCCGGCCTTGGCGGCGAAGCCCTGCAGGGCCTTGGTCGGCTGGCCTTCGGCATCCAGCGCGATGTTCAGGTACGGGCCCAGCACTTCGCTGTGCTGTTCCGGCTGTTCCAGGCCGACGCCCGGCAGCAGCACGGCCAGCCGGCGCGGGGTCGACAGCGGGCGGGCATCGCCCAGCTCCAGCGCGACGCCACGCTTGCGCAGGCCTTCGACAACACCGTCGAAGAACGCCTGGGCCAGGCCCGGCAGCGCCTTGACCGGCAGCTCCTCGGTGCCCAGTTCGATCAGCAGGGGGGACAATTGGCTCATCGGTTCGATCCTGTGGTGGGGGCGCAGCGCGCAACGCGTCCGGCGCCCCGGGTAGTTGATGAAAAGCGCGACGGTGCAGGAAGGCGGTCAGGCCTTCTTCGCACCCGGGAAGCCCAGCTTCTCGCGCTGCTCGTAATACGCCTTGGCCACCGCCTGGGCCAGCGCGCGCACGCGCAGGATGTAGCGCTGGCGCTCGGTCACGCTGATCGCGCGGCGCGCATCGAGCAGGTTGAAGGTGTGGCTGGCCTTCATCACCTGCTCGTAGGCCGGCAGCGGCAGGCCCACTTCCACCAGCTTCTGCGCTTCACGCTCGCAGGCATCGAAGCGGTGGAACATTTCGTCCACGTCGGCGTATTCGAAGTTGTAGGTGCTCTGCTCCACCTCGTTCTGGTGGTAGACGTCGCCGTAGGTCACCGGCTGGCCGTCCGGGCCGTAGGTCCAGACCAGGTCATAGACGTTGTCGCAGTTCTGAAGGTACATGCACAGGCGCTCGAGACCGTAGGTGATCTCGCCCAGTACCGGGCGGCACTCCAGGCCACCGGCCTGCTGGAAGTAGGTGAACTGGGTCACTTCCATGCCGTTGAGCCAGACTTCCCAGCCCAGGCCCCACGCGCCCAGCGTCGGCGATTCCCAGTTGTCCTCGACGAAGCGCAGGTCGTGCACCAGCGGATCGATGCCCAGTGCCTTCAGCGAATCCAGGTACAGCTGCTGGATGTTGTCCGGCGCCGGCTTCATCGCCACCTGGTACTGGTAGTAGCGCTGCAGGCGGTTCGGGTTCTCGCCGTAGCGGCCGTCGGTCGGGCGCCGCGACGGCTGCACGTAGGCCGCGTTCCAGCTTTCCGGACCGATCGCACGCAGGAAGGTGGCCGGGTGGAAGGTACCGGCGCCCACCTCCAGGTCGAGCGGCTGGATGAGCACGCAGCCCTGCTGGGCCCAGAACTGGTTCAGGGTCTGGATCAGGCCCTGGAAGGTGATCGGAACGGTCGGGGTCGCGGACATGCGTACGAGTCTTGGCCGGCAAGGGGGTGCGCTAGTATAACGGCCGACCTGCGGGGCATTCCGTACCCGGGAGGAGCAGGCAGATGGAACATCGGCTGCCGGTGGGCACGCCCGGCGAGCCAGGCGGCGTCCCGCTGCCGTGGGGCCGCCTGCATTTCGAGCAGGTGGGTGCGGCGCTGCTGGCCGACGGCCTGGTCGCCGAGCACGAGGGCGAGCGCATGCGGTTTTCCGCACAGGGCGCGCGCAATGCCAGTGAAGTGCACCCGCTGGTGCTGCTGTCCAACCTCAAGCTGGCCACCCGCGACGGCGGCGAACTGACCCTGGAACGCCTGACCGAATGGCTGGCCCAACGCACCGGCAACCGCTACCTGCGCATCGATCCGACCCGGGTCGACGTCGCTGCGGTCACCGCGCTGGTCTCCCACGCCTATGCCCGTCGCCACCGCTTCCTGCCGCTGGCAGTGGATGCCGAACGGGTGCTGGTGGCCACCAGCGAGCCGCTGGTGCAGGAATGGCGCCGCGACCTGCAGCACCTGACCCGCCGCCGCATCGAGCTGGCGGTGGTCAATCCGCTCGACCTGCACCGCTACACCATGGAGTTCTACGGGGTGACCCATTCGGTGCGTGGCGCGCGCGGCGACGTCCGCGGCGAGGCCAACACCACCCTGCCCAGCTTCGAGCAGCTGGTCGAGCTGGGCCGCACCGGCGACGTCAATGCCGACGACCAGCACATCGTGCACATCGTCGACTGGCTGCTGCAGTACGCCTATGAGCAGCGCGCCTCGGACATCCACCTGGAACCGCGCCGCGAGATGGGACGCATGCGCTTCCGCATCGATGGTGTGCTGCACAAGGTGTTCGAGGTGCCGCCGGCAGTGATGACCGCGGTGGTCAGCCGCATCAAGGTACTCGGCCGCATGGACCTGGCCGAGCGCAGGCGCCCGCAGGACGGCCGCATCAAGACCCGCTCGCCGGGTGGCCGCGAGGTCGAGATGCGCCTGTCGACCATGCCCACCGCCTTCGGCGAGAAGTGCGTGATGCGCATCTTCGACCCCGATGCCGCCTTCAAGAGCATCGACCAGCTCGGTTTCAGCCCGCAGGAGGCCGCTGGCTGGAATGCCCTGGTCGAGCGCCCGCACGGCATCGTGCTGGTCACCGGCCCGACCGGCTCGGGCAAGACCACCACCCTGTATTCCACGCTGAAGCGGCTGGCCACGCCGGACGTGAACGTGTGCACGGTGGAGGACCCGATCGAGATGATCGCCCCCGAGTTCAACCAGATGCAGGTGCAGGCCAACATCGACCTGGACTTCGCCAGCGGCGTGCGCACCCTGCTGCGGCAGGACCCGGACATCATCATGATCGGCGAGATCCGCGACCTGGAAACCGCGCAGATGGCGGTGCAGGCCTCGCTGACCGGCCATCTGGTGCTGTCCACCCTGCACACCAACGATGCACCGTCGGCGGTCACCCGCCTGCTCGACCTGGGCGTGCCGCACTACCTGCTGGCCAGCACCCTCAACGGCATCCTCGCCCAACGCCTGGTGCGCACCCTGTGCCCGCACTGCAAGCAGCCGCACACCCTCGGTGCGGCCGACTGGGCGGTGCTGGCTGATAGCCAGGCTGCATATCCAGATGCCGCCACGCCCTGTCGTCCGGTCGGTTGCCTGGAGTGCCGGCGCACCGGATTCCTCGGCCGCATCGGCCTGTATGAGTTGCTGCCATTGGGCTCGCGGCTGCGCGGGCAGATCCGCGCCGACATGGATCTGGCCGGTTTCACCCGTGCCGCGCGCGCTGAAGGGCTGCGAACCCTGCGCCAGGCCGGGCTTGAAAAGGTGGCGCAGGGGCTGACTACAATCGAGGAAGTCCTGTCAGTGCTGCCGCCCCCGGATGAACCCAGCCCCCTTCCTGATCCTTGAAACCGGCCGCCCGGTACCGTCGCTGCGCCGCTACGGGCGCTTTCCGCACTGGATCCGCGTCGCCGCCGGGCTGGAGGAACATGAGACGGTGGTGGTCGATGTCGAACACGGTGGCGCCCTGCCCGATCCGCACGGTTTTGCCGGGGTACTGGTGACCGGCTCGGCCGCCTTCGTTACTGACCACGCCGACTGGAGCGAGCGCAGCGCGGCGTGGCTGCGCCAGACCGCCCACGCTGACCTGCCGGTGTTCGGCATCTGCTACGGCCACCAGCTGCTGGCGCATGCGCTGGGCGGTGAGGTGGCCTACAACCCGGCCGGGCGCGAGTCCGGCACGATCGAACTGGAGCTGCAGCCACAGGCGGCACAGGATCCGCTGTTCCAGGGCCTGCCGCAGCACTTTGCCGCCCACGCCACCCACCTGCAGACCGTGCTGCGCGCGCCCGACGGTGCCGAGGTGCTGGCACGCTCGCCGCTGGATGGCTGCCACGCGTTCCGCTGGGGGCGCCAGGCCTGGGGCGTGCAGTTCCACCCCGAATTCGCCACCCACCACATGCGCGGCTACGTGCGCGCCCGCGCCGACTGCATCGGCCGCCACGGCGGCTGTGCGCGCAGCATCGAGCGCGCAGTCAGCGCCGCACCGCTGGCCCGCCAGCTGCTGCGCCGCTTCGTCCGACAGGCGCGGCTGTCTTCAGCCCAGCCGGCGGCAAAACAGGGATAATCAGCGGCACGGGCAACCGCCCGTCCCCTCCTGTCCTTCCCGGATGTCCATGAAAGAGATTCGCAAGCTGCCGGCCTCGGCGGGCGCCCAGTGGTTGCTGGATACGTTCTCGCTGTATCGGCGTGCGCCGCTGCAGCTGGCCCGGATCGGCCTGGCCTGGCTGCTGGTGAGCTGGGTGGTCACCCTGTTGTCGACGCTGATTCCCGGCGCCGCCGGCATGGCCGTGCAGCTGATGACCCTGGCCATCTCGCCGATCATGTTCGGCGGCATGCTCTACGCCGTGGGTGAGATCGACGAAGGCCGCCCGGGCCTGTCCTCGCACCTGCTGCAGCCGATCCGCGACCACCGTGTCAGCCACCTGCTGGTGCCGCTGGCGATCCAGGTGCTGGCGGTGCTGCTGCTGGGCGCGTTGCTGTTCATGATGATCGGCCGCGAAGGCTTCACCGCCTTCAGCGAGGTCATGACCAAGATGGAAGAGATCAGCCGCAGTGGCCAGCAGATCAAGCCGGACGATGCCGCGGCGCTGGTCGCCAACCTGCCGGCCAAGCGCATCGCACTGTGGATGCTGCTGGTGTTCCTGAGCGCGGTGGCGCTCTCGCTGGCGATGTTCACCCAGCCGGCGCTGGTGGTGTTCGACAAGCAGAGCGGCATGCACGCGCTGCGCCTGAGCCTGCAGGGCTGCATCGAGAACATCGGCGCGATGATCGTGTTCGCCGTGCTCGGCCTGATCGCCGCGTTCTGCATCTACATCCTGTTCGTGATCGTGATCCAGATCGCGATGCTGATCGGAGGCCCGCTGGCCGCCGCCTTCATCGCCCAGCTGGTGCTGACCACGGTGCTGATGCCGCTGTATGTCGGCGCGGTCTACGCCGCGTGGAAGCAGATGTTCGTGCACCGTGGCAGCCGCGCAGCACCGCCGGTCCCGACCACCCCGGCCTCAAGCGACATCTTCCACGCCTGACGAAAAAGGGGACGGAGGGGATTAAGTCGTTTGTGCCACTGTGCCGATAACGACTTAATCCCCTCCGTCCCCTTTTTTAGGCGGCGGGTTTCTTCACCGCCGACGATGGCACCAGCCAGCGTGCGGCGTGGATGCCCAGCTCGTAGAGCAGGCACATCGGGATCGCCAGCATCAGCTGCGAAACCACGTCCGGCGGGGTCAGCACCGCCGCCAGCACGAAGATGCCGACGATCGCGTAACCACGTCCTTCCTTGAACTGCTGCGGCGTCACCCAGCCCAGCAGGACCAGGATCACCATCGCCACCGGCAGTTCGAAACTGCCACCGAAGGCGAAGAAGATCGCCAGCACGAAATCCAGGTAGGCATTCGCATCCGGGGTGATCGCGATCACGTCCGGGCTGAAGGTGGTCAGGAAATGGAACACCGCCGGCAGCACCAGGAAGTAGGCGAAGGCACAGCCGGTGTAGAACAGCAGTACCGAAGACACCAGCAGCGGCACCGCCAGGCGCTTCTCACGCGCGTAAAGCCCCGGGGCGACGAAGGCCCACAGCTGGTACAGCAGCCACGGCACCGCCACGAACAGGGCCACGAAGAAGGTCAGCTTCAATGGCGCGAAGAAGGCACCGGCCGGATTGGTCGCGATCATCGTCTGCCCGTTGGGCAGCTGCGAGACCAGCGGTTCGGCCAGCGCGTTGTACAGCTTCTGGGTAAATGGCAGCAGCGCCAGCAGCACCACGCCCAGGCCCAGCAATGCGCGCACCAGGCGGCCGCGCAGCTCCACCAGATGTTCGACCAGCGAGCTTTCGCCGAAATCCTGTTCACTCATGGCTGGCGCTCCGGGCTGCTCTGCGGCGGCGGCGCACCGGCTTCAGGGGGTGTCGCCGGCGTCGGCTCGGGAGCAACGCTCTCCTGTGCCGGCGCATCGGCATCGGGCGCAGCGCTCATATGCGGCGGCAGATCCGCAGGCGCCGGTGCGCGAACCTCCTGCGCCAGCGTATCGCCCTGCTGCTGCGCCTGCTGCGCTTCGCGACGGATCGCTTCACCGCTGGCGCGCAGCTGGTTCTCGGTGTCCTGCATGCCTTGGCGCACGTCCTGCATCTGCCGCTTGATGTCCTCGGCCTGCAGTTCGCGCTCCAGTTCCTGTTTCACCGAATCCCACTGATTGCGGGCACGGCGCACCCACAGGCCGGCGAAGCGGGCCGCCTTGGGCAGGCGCTCGGGACCGAGCACCACCAGGGCGACCACCGCGATCACCAGCAGTTCGCTGAAGCCGATATCGAACACCGCAACCGCTCCGGATCAGCGAGCGTTACGGTCGTGCTCGTCCTGCGCGGTGCGCGAGGCGTCCTGGCTACGCGACTCATCGCCCAGCTGCGCGTTCGGCTTGTCTTCGTCGCGCATGCCCTTCTTGAATTCCTTGACAGCCGAGCCGAGGTCCTTGGCGCCACTGGTCAGGCGCTTGGTGCCGAACACCAGCAGGACGATGGCC
This sequence comes from Stenotrophomonas sp. T8, assembly GCF_051853085.1. NCBI lineage: Bacteria > Pseudomonadati > Pseudomonadota > Gammaproteobacteria > Lysobacterales > Lysobacteraceae > Stenotrophomonas > Stenotrophomonas sp. T8. Next base: position 4,040,137 of record NZ_CP195329.1, read on the forward strand.
AGCACGACCAACCAATGCCAGATGCTGAAACTGCCCATAAAGACGCTCGTTACGTTAGTGATCAGGCTGTCGAGCATAGCGCACCGGGTGTCAGCCGGCGCGCGTGACGAAAGTCAGTTTCCGCCCAGCGTTTCCGTGCGGATTTCGCCGTCGTTGACCGGCTGGAAGCCCTGCTGCTGCGGCGGCGGGTTCTGCGGCACGTTCTGCAGCGGCGCGGTGGTGGCTTCGGTTGGGGCGGCCGGCGCTGCCTGAACAGGCGCCGGCGCAACCGCCGGGGTCGCCGCCGGACGCGGTGCACTGCCACCGTTGCCGTTGCGGTTGTTGCGGGCGGCGTAGGTGGCCTCTTCCAGACGATCACGGAAGGCGACCACGTCCATCGACGGCGCACCGGCGGCGCGACCTTCGAAGATCATGCGCGGCGTGGTGTTGCTGCCGTAGGCGTCAAGGTTGGCGGCATCGTCGATCTGCAGCACCGCACCATCCAGCGCGACGCCCGCGAACAGCCCACGGGCACGCGACCAGGACCAGATCTCGGCCTTCAGCTGGCCGTCGGTGGCGGCGGCGGCATTGCGGCCGACCGGACCGGCGGCAACGCCGGCATCGGCGCCGAGCGTGAACTTGCCGTTGACCAGATTGTCCAGGCTGCGGTCGTTGCGGAACACCAGCACCACATCCGAAGATTGCACGCCGGCCTGGAAGCCGATGCTGCCACCGGTGAGCTTCACGAACACCGGGTTGGACCATGCGCCATTGGGCATGCGCACCGACATCAGGCCGTGGCCACGGCGACCGCCAATGACTAGACCGGCCTTGATCGTGTCGGGAATGACGATGACCGCGCGGCCTTCGTCGAGCAATTTATCCGGAATGCCCTGTTCAGGAATTTCCTGGATTTCAGCCAGCACGCGCACGGCGTTGCGGGCGCGCTGGTCTTCCTGCGGTCCGGCCATGGCCTGGCTGGACAGCAGGCTGGCGGCGATCAGCAGGGCTTGGATCGGGCGACGCATGGCAGGCTCCAGAAGTCAGTCCATAGGAAGATATAGCAAGTGACTGAAATTAGTGGTGTTGCCATGAATCCCCAATGAGCGTTCCCTGCCCGCATTGATGCGCGCTATGCCTGCAATCCGAACCCTGCATCCCGGTGCGGCGCCGGATAGGCGACAATATCGCCCATGCTCGACGCACCCGATACCGCCGTGCTGGCGGTCAACCTAGGCACGCCCGAGACGCCGACGGCCCCCGCCGTACGCCGTTACCTGGCCGAATTCCTGTCCGACCCGCGCGTGGTCGCGATTCCGGCACTGCTCTGGCAGCCGCTGCTGCGCGGGCTGATCCTGCCGCTGCGAAGTGGCCGGTCGGCGGCCAAGTATGCCCAGGTCTGGCTGCCCGACGGCTCACCGCTGATGGTGCATACGCGCCAGCTGGCGCAGGCCATGCAGGCCCTGCTGCCGACCCTGACGGTGCGCCATGCGATGCGTTACGGCGAACCGGCGCTGGCCGGCGAGCTCGACCGTCTGGCCGCCGACGGCGCGCGCCGGATCGTGGTGCTGCCGCTGTACCCGCAGTACTCCACCACCACCACCGCCTCGGTCGAAGACCGGGTCGATGCGTGGCAGCGCCGCAACCCGGGCGTGACCGTGAGCCTGGTGCGGGATTACTCGGTCGATCCCGGCTGGGTCGAGGCCGTAGCCGGATCGATCCGCCGCTACTGGGAACAGCACGGTCGCGGTCAGAAACTGATGTTTTCCTTCCATGGTATCCCGCAGCGCCTGGCCGACGCGGGCGACCCGTATCCGCAGCGCTGCGAGGCCAGTGCGCAGGCCATCGCCAATGCACTGGGCCTGGGCAAGGACGACTGGCAGATGGGTTACCAGTCGCGCTTCGGCCGCGAGCGCTGGTTGCAGCCGTATGCCGAGCCCAGCCTGTGGGCGCTGGCCGAGTCCGGCGTGAAGCAGATCGACGTGGTCTGCCCCGGATTTGCCACCGACTGCCTGGAGACGCTGGAAGAGGTTGCGCTGGGCTTCACCGAAACACTGGCCGAGCGCGGTGCGACGATGCGCTACATCCCCTGCCTCAACGCCGAGCCGGAGCATGCACGCGCCCTGGCACGGCTGGCCGTGTCCTCGCTGGCATGAGCCTGCAACCGTTTGAACTCCAGGTCGGGGGCGCACGCGTCGCCGGCCTGCGCAACCACGGCGGCGGCCCACGCGTGCTGGCCCTGCATGGCTGGCTCGACAACGCCGCCAGCTTCGTGCCGCTGGCGCCGCACCTGTCGGCGTTGCAGCTGGTTGCCATCGATCTGCCCGGCCACGGTCACAGCGCACACCTGCCGGCGGGTGCCAGCTACACCACGGCCGCCGCGATCTGCCACGTACTCGATGTCGCCGACGCGCTGGGCTGGGACCGATTCAGCCTGCTCGGCCATTCAATGGGTGCCGGCATTGCCAGCCTTACCGCCTCGGTCAGCGACCGTGTTGATCGGCTGGTGGCGATCGAAGCACTCGGCGGCCTGCGCGGTCCCGAGGAAGAAACGGCGCATCGCCTGCGCGAGCATGTGAACGCCACGCGGGCGTTGGCACGCAAGCAGCTGCGCGTGTTTCCCGATCTGGCAGCGCCGATCCGCGCGCGGATGATGACCAACCAGCTCAGCGAACCCTGCGCACGGCTGCTGGTCGAGCGCGGCGTGGAACCGGTCGAAGGTGGCTACCGCTGGTGCAGCGACCCGCGCCTGATGCTGCCCACCGCGATCCGCCTCAGCGAAGGCCAGATCGACAACCTGCTGCAGGCCATCGCCTGCCCGACGCAGGTGATCTATGCCACGCCGGCGCAGTCCTACTATCCCGAGCCGATGCGCAGTGATCGCCTGCAGCACCTGCGTGATGGACGGCTGGCCGTGTTTCCCGGCAACCACCACCTGCATATGGAAGACCCGGCACGCATCGCCGAGGTGATCCTGCGCTTCCTCGGCAACGACAACGCCGGCTGAGTCGCAGCGTCCGCGCACTTCATTCTGCGCAGTTGCGGCCGATACATCGGTTGCGGGCCACTGCGTCCGCAGCACGTGGGCCCGGTCGGGCCTGCGGCGTGTGTCTGGTCCTGCAAGGAAGTCCGCATGCCCGCTCCATTGCTCCGTCACCCACAGGATGTGGTCACGGCGCCCCGTCTGCGCGACGTTGATTGCGTCGCATTCCCCGAATTCCCGGTCCATGCCCTGGCCACGCACTCGTGCGTGCGCCACCGTGTGGCCGTAGCCGTCTGCTGATCCAGGAGTCGCCGATGTCCGCTGCATCCACTCGTCCCCCCGATACCGCCCGCCTGCCGCATCTGCAGCAGCTCGCCCACCGCGCTGACCGCCGATTGCTGATCGGCAGTGCGGCACTGGCGGTGGCCGGCCTGGTGCTGGCCCTGCGCGGGCCTCATGCCCTGACCGCCTCGCTGGTTGCGGCCGCTGTGCTGCCTGCCATATGGCTGGCCGGTCCCAAGGCCGGCCATTGCGTCACCCGCAATGGCCTGGCGCTGTTGTTGTCGCTGCAGCTGGCAGGGCTGTGCGCGATCACGGGCCTGTCACCGGCGTTGCCGATTGCACTGCTGCTGGGCGTGCTGTTGAGCCATCGTGATCGCCTGCCGGTATGGCTGGCCGGTGGCATCGGCACGCTCGCGCTGCTGGCGCCGTTGCAGGACGGTGCCGCGCTGTGGCCAACGCTGCTGCAGGCCAGCATGTTCGCGGGCCTGACCTTGTTCCTCGGCCAGGTCGCACTGCGCCTTCGGCAGCAGACCGAGGCCCTTGGCCACGGCCCGCGTCGGCTTGCCGCGCTGGCACGCGACATTGCCACCGGTGCCGATCTTGGTGCACATGCCGACACCAGCGCCTATGCACCGGGTTCACTCGCCCACGCCCTGGCCGACACTGCACGCCACGTGCAGACCCAGCGTGGACTCGAGGCGGCGGCGCATGCCGAGAATGCGCAGATCCGCCAGGCGCTGGATGCCTCGCGCACTGCGATGATGATCGCCGACAACGATCACGTGATCCGCTATGTGAACCGCTCGGTGGTGGCTCTGCTGCGCAACCAGCAGGCGACACTGCGCCAGGCCTTCCCTGACTTCGATGCCGAACGCCTGGTCGGCAGCAGCATCCATCGCTTCCATGCCAACCCGGACCGCATCCGCGCCATCCTCAATGGCCTGCAGACCAGCCACAACGGCAAGGTACAGATCGGCCCGGTGCACTTCGCCCAGGTGGTCACCCCGGTGTTCGATGCACAGGGCATGCGCCTCGGCTTCGCCGTGGAATGGCATGACCGTACCCAGGAGCTGGCGCTTGAGAACGCCGTGGCCGGCATCGTCGCTGCTGCCGCTGCCGGCGATCTGGGCCAGCGCCTGCAGGCAACCGAAGGCGCCAGCTTCCTCGATGGCCTGACCGGTGGCATCAACCAGCTGCTCGATACGCTGGGCAGCACCGTCGATGAAGTACGGCAGATGCTTTCGGCGCTGGCCAACGGCGATCTTGATCGGCGCATGCGCGGTGAGTACCACGGTGCCTTCGCCGCGATCCAGCGCGATGCCAACGCCACCGCCGGCCAGCTGGCGCGCATGGTGGGGCGCATCCAGCAGTGCGCAGCCTCGATCAGTACCGCCGCCAGCGAGATCGCTGCAGGCAATGGTGCGCTGTCCGAGCGCAGCGAGCGCCAGGCGGCGCACCTGCAGGAAACCGCTGCCTCGATGGAGGAGCTGACCGCCACCGTGCGCCAGAATGCTGCGCATGCGCGCGAGGCCAGTGAGCTGGCTGCGTCCACGCAGAGCGCCGCCAGTGATGGCAACACCGCGATGCAGCGGGTTGTCGACACCATGCAGGCGATTGAAGGCGCCTCGAAGCGGATCGGCGACATCACCGGCGTGATCGACGGCATCGCCTTCCAGACCAATATCCTCGCGCTCAATGCGGCGGTGGAAGCCGCGCGTGCCGGTGAACAGGGCCGTGGCTTCGCCGTGGTGGCCAGCGAGGTGCGCGTGTTGGCGCAGCGCTCCGCCGCCGCCGCACAGGAAATCAAAAAGCTGATCGATGAGGCAGGCCGGCAGGTGGGCGAAGGTGCCCAGCTGGTAGCCGACGCCGGCAAGCGGATGCAGGGCATTGCCGGCGGCGTGGAGGATGTCAGCCACCTGATGCGCGAAATTTCCGCAGCGTCGCAGGAGCAGTCGACCGGCATCGAGCAGATCAACCAGACCGTGGTGCAGATGGACCAGGCCACGCAGCAGAACGCGGCGCTGGTGGAAGAAGCCACCGCGGCCGCACGCGAGCTGCAGTCGCAGGCGGGGACGCTTACCGAGGCGGTATCGGTGTTCCGCCAGCAGGAACCGCACGAGGTCCCGCGGGCCGCCTGATCCGGGCCTGCAATGCGATCCTGGTCAAGACGGCGCCCGCAGGGCGCCGTCTTTTTTTTTGCCTGCTTCTGCGTGATGGGTCAGGAAAAGTCCGCTTCCGGATCTGCCGTGAGGAGCGGCCAGCCCTGTTTGGCGCCGCATCCACACACGGCGTGGATCTACCGGTAGTGCCGGCCGCTGGCCGGCAATCGATTGGTAGCGGCCAACCTTGGTTGGCGCAATGCTTCCTCGTGGACGGCATCCACGCATGGCGTGGATCCACCGGGCGATGTAACGCCATCGGGTTGCCGGCCAGCGGTCGGCACTACCCACGTTTCCTGCGCACAAAGAAAAACCCCGCTGCGTCAGCAGCGGGGTTTTGGGTATAAACCCTGGCGATGACCTACTCTCGCATGGCTTGAGCCACACTACCATCGGCGCAGCTGCGTTTCACTTCCGAGTTCGGGATGGGATCGGGTGGTTCCACAGCGCTAATTTCACCAGGGAAGCTTTTGGAGCGTCGCACTCGTCCCTGGGGGACAAGGCGCCAGCCTCGCATAGTTCTTGTGACGTAGCGTGCACTTGGATGCTCTTACGACGCTGTCGTAAAGCCAAGGCAACTTGAGGTTATATGGTCAAGCCGCACGGATCATTAGTATCAGTTAGCTCAATACATTGCTGTACTTACACACCTGACCTATCAACCACGTAGTCTACATGGTTCCTTCAGGGGGCTTGTGCCCCGGGAGATCTCATCTTGAGGCGCGCTTCCCGCTTAGATGCTTTCAGCGGTTATCGCTTCCGAACATAGCTACCCGGCAATGCCACTGGCGTGACAACCGGAACACCAGAGGTTCGTCCACTCCGGTCCTCTCGTACTAGGAGCAGCCCCTCTCAAATCTCCAACGCCCATGGCAGATAGGGACCGAACTGTCTCACGACGTTCTGAACCCAGCTCGCGTACCACTTTAAATGGCGAACAGCCATACCCTTGGGACCGACTACAGCCCCAGGATGTGATGAGCCGACATCGAGGTGCCAAACACCGCCGTCGATATGAACTCTTGGGCGGTATCAGCCTGTTATCCCCGGAGTACCTTTTATCCGTTGAGCGATGGCCCTTCCATACAGAACCACCGGATCACTAAGTCCTAGTTTCCTACCTGCTTGATCCGTCGATCTTGCAGTCAAGCACGCTTATGCCTTTGCACACAGTGCGCGATGTCCGACCGCGCTGAGCGTACCTTCGAGCTCCTCCGTTACTCTTTAGGAGGAGACCGCCCCAGTCAAACTACCCACCATACACGGTCCCCGACCCAGATAATGGGCCCAGGTTAGAACGTCAAGCACGACAGGGTGGTATTTCAAGGATGGCTCCACCACAGCTAGCGCCATGGTTTCATAGCCTCCCACCTATCCTACACAGACGAACTCAACGTTCAGTGTAAAGCTATAGTAAAGGTTCACGGGGTCTTTCCGTCTTGCCACGGGAACGCTGCATCTTCACAGCGATTTCAATTTCACTGAGTCTCGGGTGGAGACAGCGCCGCTGTCGTTACGCCATTCGTGCAGGTCGGAACTTACCCGACAAGGAATTTCGCTACCTTAGGACCGTTATAGTTACGGCCGCCGTTTACTGGGGCTTCGATCAAGAGCTTCGCCTTGCGGCTGACCCCATCAATTAACCTTCCAGCACCGGGCAGGCGTCACACCCTATACGTCCACTTTCGTGTTTGCAGAGTGCTGTGTTTTTGATAAACAGTCGCAGCGGCCTGGTTACTGCGACCCTCTTCAGCTATAGCTCGCACGAGCCACCAAAAAGGGTGCACCTTCTCCCGAAGTTACGGTGCCATGTTGCCTAGTTCCTTCACCCGAGTTCTCTCAAGCGCCTGAGAATTCTCATCCTACCCACCTGTGTCGGTTTACGGTACGGTCTGCGTAAGCTGAAGCTTAGGAGCTTTTCCTGGAAGCGTGGTATCAGTGACTTTGCCATAAAGGCTCGT